>CBDDKB010000002.1:1665000-3074269 GCA_965229935.1 Alphaproteobacteria bacterium | reverse complement strand
TCGCAATCGGAATAAAGAACCAACCTAGGTCCATCAAAAAGTCTTTAAAGAACGGCAGCGCCAGCGCTGTTGCCTGTTCATTGCCAGACAGTTGCGTCATCACAATGATTGCGCCGCCAGCGACAGCAACCTCCAGCAACAGCTTCATACGCCCTGGCAACCCGTCTGAGCTTTTCCGTGATACTTTCAGATAGTCGTCAGCAAAGCCAATCCCGCCAAAGCCGATTGTCACAATCAAAACCGACCAGACATAGACATTGCTTAGGTCAGCCCACAATAAGGTCGCGACGCTCAATGCCAGCAGGATCATAAAGCCGCCCATAGTCGGCGTACCTTGCTTTTCAATCAGGTGTCGCTGCGGCCCATCTTCACGAATGGGTTGGCCCTTGCCTTGCACGCTTTTCAACCAGGTGATGATCGGCGGCCCGGCAATGAACGCCACAAACAATGCGGTCATGATTGCCCCGCCTGAACGGAAGGTCAGATACCGGAACAGATTGAAAATCTGATAATCATCTGCCAATGGCGATAATAATAGATACAGCATGTGCTATCCGCTCCTACAACAGCTCGTCCGACGGGTTATGTTCAGGGTAACTGCCGGTTAAATGATCGACGATGCGCGACAGGCCAATAGAGTTTGACCCTTTCAGCATCACCACATCACCCGCACGCATATCCCGTTCCAAAACCGTCTGTAAGTTTTCAGTATCATCGGCGCAAAGGGCCAACCGCTCGCGCCCCAATTTTGCTGCCAAATTTCTCATGTGCTTGCCCACAAGATAAACGCGATCAACACCAGCCTTCGCGATGGGGTCAACCAGCGCCTCATGCGCATCAATGGTTTCATCACCCAGCTCAAGCATATCGCCCAACACAACAATACGGCGTCCCTGTTTTTCCACAGGCTGCACTGACAGTATGTCGAGCGCCGCACGCATACTGGGCGGGCTTGCATTATAGCTTTCATCAATCAGGTGGAGTGTACCGCCCTTGAAATTCAAACTGTGATGGGCACCCCGCCCCTTTGGCGGCATCATCCGGGCAAGCGCGATACCTGCTTGCGCAAGCTCCCCCGTCAGTAATTGCGTTGCGGCCAGAACAGCCAAGGCATTGGTTACCCAATGATGTCCCGGCATGCCGATTTTAAAGGTTACATCTTGGCCAAGCACCCTTGCGCGTGCGCAACTGCAGTCAGGGTGATAGGAAACTTTTTCCAGCCGTACCGCAGACTTTGCTCCCTCCCCAAAGCTGACAACATTCGAGGCACCGAATGACAGGGCATAGTCAGTCAAAATGCCGAAAAACGCATTATCGAACGGCAATACCGCCATGCCGCCGGGGACAAGACCCTGAAAGATCTCAGCCTTGGCGCGGGCGATGTCGTCAATATGGTCAAAATTTTCCAAATGAACACCAGCGATTGTCGTGATGATCACAAGGCGCGGCTTTACCAACTTGGCAAGTGGGCCAATTTCCCCAGCATGGTTCATCCCGATTTCAAACACACCGAACTGTGTGTCGCGCGGCATCCGCACCAAGGTTAGCGGCACACCCCAGTGATTATTAAAGCTACCAACCGGGCAATGTGTCTTGCCGTGTTGCGCCAGCACAGCAGCCATCAATTCCTTTGTCCCTGTCTTGCCGACAGACCCAGTGATGGCAATGATTTCCGCATTCGTGCGGGCTCGCGCCGCGATTGCAAGATCGTTCAATGCCTGAAACGTATCTTCAACTATGATGACCTTTGCCCCTGCAGGCAGATCAGCAACTGTGCGGTCAAGCAATAGGGCAGCACCTTGTTCCGCTGCCTGCTTGGCAAAGTCATGCCCATCATGATTGGGGCCCTTGATGGCAATGAACAGATCACCTGCCGCAATTGACCGGGAATCGATAGACACCCCGGAAACCTCAAATGCATTGCCAACCAGCGCGCCGCCGGTAGCGTCAATGATTTCCTGACTGGTCCATAAGGAAAGCTCAGCCATCTGCGCCTCCCTCATTAAGATAGTTGCGTGCAATTTCGCGATCATCAAACGGCAGAACTTGATCGCCAATGATCTGCCCCTGTTCATGCCCCTTACCTGCCAGCAGCACGATGTCGCCAGCACTTGCCGCAGCAATCGTTGCGCGGATTGCTTCTGCCCTGTCACCGATTTCATTTGCGTTGGGCGCCTCTGCCAAAATAGCGGCGCGAATGGCTGCCGGGTTTTCAGAGCGCGGATTGTCATCCGTCACAAAGACCTGATCGGCAAATCTATCGGCAACCTGTCCCATAAGAGGGCGCTTGCCCTGATCGCGGTCACCACCACAGCCAAACACACAAATCAGCTTGCCAGTGCAATGCTCACGCGCTGCCTTGAGGGCGGTTTCAAGCCCATCAGGCGTATGGGCATAATCAACCAGCACCGCTGCACCAGCCTTCGTCACGCCAACCAATTCCATGCGTCCGTCAATACCGCTCATGGCAGGGAAACAGTTAAAAACCTTTGCCGCGTCAGCACCCATAGCAATGGCAAGGCCAGCAGCAACTAACAGATTTGAGATCTGAAAGTCACCGATCAGCGCCACCAGGCCCGACCATTCAGCATCCTGAAGTCGCACAGAAATTTCACAGCCTTGATGCGAACGTTCGAGCGACAGCAATGCCAAGTCAGAGTCTTCAACACCAACCGTCATCAAAGACAGATGGCGGTCCTGCGCAATCTCAACCAGTTTTGATGCAAGCGCCTGATCCTGCCGCCACATATTCACCACAGCACCGCCGCCTTCTGGCAATAGCTGGGTAAACAGCCTCGCCTTGGCGTCAAAATAGGCCGCCTCAGTCTTGTGATAGTCCAGATGGTCCCGGCTTAAATTTGTAAAGGCCGCCGCCGTAAGACGCACACCATCAAGCCGATATTGATCGAGCCCATGGCTTGACGCTTCAAGCGCAAGGTGCGTGACCCCCCGTTCCGCCACCATGTCCAACGCCTTGTGGACCGCAACCGGATCAGCAGTTGTGTGGCCAAGGTCAATCGCAAAATCACGACCTCGAACGCCCAATGTGCCCATGCTTGCTGCAGTTAAACCAAGCTGTTGCCAAATCTGCGCAAGAAACCCAGCCACTGATGTTTTGCCATTTGTCCCCGTGACAGCGGCGATATGATCAGGTTGTTTGGGGTAATAACGGGCCGCCATATAGGCCAATGCCCGGCGGGGATTGTCATCACCCACAAAGGCCAATGCGGCATCGCGAGCCAAGCCCTCATGTTCAGGCTTTGCCAATAATGCAACTGCACCGTTCTTTTTTGCATCATCAACAAACAGCGCACCATCGGTTTTGGTGCCGGGCAATGCCGCATAAAGATAGCCCGGCGCTACGGCGCGGCTATCTGCAGACAGACCCGTAATTTCAACAGTTGCGAAATCTGGATGATTACATTCAGGGGCAAGTGACAGCAGGCTCATCATTGTGCCCGCCCTTCATCATGCATTGCCATCAATACCGACAGGGCACGCACTTGCTTAATCTCGTCTGAGTTTTCAGCCTCAGGCACCAATCCCAAAATTGGGCCAACGCGGCGAATGATGGCACCTGCTGTCGGCGCTGCAGTCCAGCCACCTGTTGAAAAACCATAAGTGTCTGCGTTGCCCTTAGGCTCATCCAACATAACAAACAGCGAATAGCGCGGGTCATGCACAGGGAAAACCGCCCCAAATGAAGTGATTTTCTTGCTGGCGCTATAGCCGCCACGGTCCGGCTTGTTGGCCGTTCCAGTTTTGCCGCCTACATACAAACCCGCAACCTCTGCCTTTTTACCTGTACCTTGTTCCACCACAAGACGCATCAGGCTACGCATGACAGCACTGGTTTGGGGGGAAATGATTCGACGTGTGACCAGGGGTTTAGACTGATCACGCGGCAACAATGTGGCAGCCACCATCTCTCCCCCATTGGCCAAACCACCCACCGCACTGGCGATATGAAGCGGCGAAACGGCAATGCCGTGACCATAAGAAACTGTCAGTCGTTCGGTTGGTCCCCACTGGCGCGGCGGCAGCGGATGGCTTGCCTCCATCAACTCGATCGGCACAGCGTCCAGCATTCCCATTTGGCGCAAGTAGGAAATCTGCACATCAACTGGGATCGTCTGCACCATCATCGCCGCGCCGATGTTCGAGCTGTGCATTATCACTTCGGGCAGTGTCAGCTTGCGGTTTTCAGGGTGATAATCCTTAACGACAAAGCCGCCCGATTGCAGCGGCTTGCGCGCATCAAACACGGACCCAAGATTGACCGCACCGCTGTCCAGAGTCATCGCGGCAGTAAATAATTTGAAGGTGGACCCCAGCTCAAACCGGCCATTCACCGCGCGATGATTGCGGGCAAAGCTGCTGGTTGCGCCCGGACTATGGGGATCAAATGTCGGCAGGGATGACAGGGCCAAAACCTCGCCCGTACGGACATCAAGCAGCACACCTGCTGCAGCACGCGCCCTAAACGTCGTAAGCGCAGCCATCAATTCCTGTTGCAGGGCGTGCTGCAAGCGAACATCGATTGTCAGCCTTGCAGGCTTGGTATGGTTATCTGTCAGGCGCTCATCAAGCGACAGCTCAACCCCCGCCAGTCCAGCATTATCCACATCAACATAACCAACCGTGTGCGCCAGCAATGCCCCTTGGGGGTAAATACGCTTTACCTCAGGCGTCATGATCAGCGCCGGATCACCAATAGCATTCACCTGATAATGTTGTTCCGGCGTCAGGTGACGGGAGATCCAAACAAACTGCCGATCAGATGACAGCTTTTTTGTCAGCGCGGCAGGATCAACATCCGGCAAAACGAACGCAATTTTGCGCGCCAATTGTTCAGGCTGCTTTACTTTACGCGGGTTGGCAGCGAGCGACACAGTGTCGAGCGAACCAGCCAGCACAACACCGTTACGATCAAGAATATCAGCACGAGGCGGCGCACCCGGCGTCGCCTGAACCGGCCCAGCGGTCAGCCATGCGGGCGGTGTTCCGAATACGGCAACGTCGAACAGACGAATGGCCAGCACCATAAAACCGAACATGAACAATAAGGCAAGCTGCCCTATCCTGCGGGCAGCAAGATCAATCGCAGCCTTTTCAGTGCTATCGACAACAAGATTGATATTCGCGGTAGGGCGACCCTGACTGGCATAGGTCAAGGGAACATGAACGGCGCGGGCATTGTGACCTGTTTGCGCGCCGTAAGTCTGATCATTCTGATTTTGGGCGTGATCATCCGTTGCTGACAGCGAGGCAGCCTTGTTGATATGTGTCTCGCTGTCCTTGTGTGTCATCGCGATACGATCTGGGTCCCCGTTTGCCGATAGGCGAGTGACCGTTGTGCCTGCCACTCACCGCCATGCTTACGGGCAACGCGCTCCACCTGACGAAGCGCAGCAGAAAGACGAGACGGGCTCATCTGGGCAGATTGACGATGGCGCGCCTTAATCCTTACGCCCATGTCTGCCTTATCGTCTCCCTCAACCGCATCATTCGCCTGCAACTGTTCCAACGCTTGGGCGATCGTTTGATCATCATTCACCACAACCCATTGCGACGCACCCAATGGCGCCAAATCAAGATGGCGGGCCGCCAATGATTCAAGGCGTGTCGGGTCGGTTAGATAGGTCCATTCGGTCTGCAAAATGCCGATTGTTTCCTGCTCCAGCCGAATGTCACGCTCAAGCGAGGTGATCTCGGCCGCCTTCGCCTTCACCGTATATTTCAATTCATAGGTGCCTACGATCAACGCAAGGATCGTCAAGACAGCCCCCAATAGACTTGCCCTACTCATTGCATCCCCCTTTGCCGCACAGCGGCGCGTGCACCACCAAAATCTGGCAGTAAATTCATCATCGCATCACGGGGCTCAAGCGCGGCAGCGTCAGTACGCACCCCAAAGCGCAACTTGGCAGATCGTGATCGCGGGTTAACATTCAATTCTTCATCGCTAGGCAGCACTGGTTGGCCGCGTGACAGATCAAAGCTTGGCGCTACCGATGCACTCATCGGCAGGTGGCGAGATTGCCCAGCATTCGGTTTGGCGCAGGCGGTCAGGAACCGCTTAACCATGCGATCCTCAAGCGAATGAAAGCTGACGACAGCCAGCACCCCACCGGGCTTCAACAATTTCTCAGCGCCCAACAAAGCTTCAGCCAACTGGCCTGCTTCATCATTGACGTAAATGCGAATGGCTTGGAAACTGCGTGTTGCGGGGTCAATCTTCATCTTGGCAACGGCCTTGGGGCCCAACGCATCTGCGATGATCGACGCCAGCTTTTGCGTCGTTTCGATGGGGCCAGCGGCGCGTTCGCGGACAATCGCCCGGGCGATGCGGCGTGACTGACGCTCTTCTCCATATCGGTAGAGAACATCTGCGATCAGGCCTTCATCCCCGTCATTCACCAAATCGGCGGCGGATGGCCCCTGTTGCGACATGCGCATATCAAGCGGCCCTTGATGGCGGAACGAAAAGCCCCTCTCTGCCTGATCAAGCTGCATGGAGGAGACACCCACATCAAGCGCAATGCCGTCCACACTATCCCAACCGATCGCGGCGGCATGCGATTGCATGTCGGCAAAGCGGCCATGTTTCACGTGAAACCGATTATCACCGTATGTCTCGGCAAGTTTTTCAGCGGTTTTGATGGCGTCCGGATCCTGATCAATGGCCAGCACCGCACAGTCAGCGACCTGCAAAATGGCCTTGGTATAGCCGCCATTGCCGAACGTCCCATCGACATAGCGCCCGCCGTCTTTCGGGGCGAGCGCCGTAATGACTTCGTTCAAAAGAACCGGGAAATGGGGGCCGTTGGGGATCATGATGCGCCCCCCTCACCACTGCGGGCTTGCTTGGCCTGCGCTTTGAGCCACGGAAGAGAGACATCCTCACCCGCCTCAACCACGCGGTTCTTCTCAGCCTGGCCTTCATATTGGTCAGGGCCCCAGATCTCGAAATGGTGAGCTTTACCAACAAATGACGCCTTATTGTCGATGCCGCACAAGGCAACAAGCCCGGCGGGCAGGCCGATGCGCCCTTCTGTGTCGAGCATCAATTCAAAAGCATCGGAGACTAATCTTTGAGACAGTTTGGTCCGGCGAGGGTCACTAGGCTCAAGATAATCAAGGTCTTCCATCAACTCGGCATAACGCTCATACGAGCAGGCTTCGAGGTTTTGACGGGACGGGCTGGGAAATACGACAAAGCCCTGAACAGCAGAGTCAGCAATGGCCTTACGGAAAGAAAATGGCACGGAAACGCGCCCCTTCCGGTCGACCTTGTTCGTTGCTGCCCCAATAAAAAAGCCCATTGGCCCTGCTCAAGTCCCTGTTCAAATCAGAACTGCAAAATGCAGCTCAAAAACAATCGGCAAGGGGATGGGCGCTTTCCATCGGCCACCTCACGAGACCTTTGGGCAGGGTCCGGTCAAAGTCCCTGCATTTGCGCCGGTTGTTGGGTCTTTAATGTCGGCCCGCCTCAGCACAGCTGAAGCGACCCAAAGCCGCCAGCAAAGACACCGCCTTTAAATGGATTAAACAGACACATGGCCCATCAAACCCTCGCCAATAAAGAAGGTACATTTGGGAAATGGTGCCCGTCAATGGTTTTTGGTGCTATTTAGTGCCTAAATAAGCGCATTTTCAGGGCAAAACAGCCCCAAAGGTCATTTGTTCTTTTCCTGTTCTTGCCGCTATTGACACCAAACTGCACATTCCGCTGCAGTTTCAGTCCGGCACTCGCAGCCTGATTGGGACGCAGTGCCCCCAGTGCGATGTTTCAGGCGAAAAACCATTCAAAATGCACGGTTGAACCGATCTCCCCATTGGCGAAGCCCTAAAACCATCAATTCTGAAGGAAATCTGTGCCAGATGGCCTGTAAGCCGGGTTCTGTCCCATTCACACCCAAAAGTGCAAATATAGATGGCTATTCATCTGGGACGGACATTGCTGCCCGCCTCGTGCAACCAACCCGCATGACGACCCAGAAACTGATCTGTATGGCGAACCATACTGTCACGCCTATTCGGTTTTGCTTCCGGTGGGGTTTACCTTGCCGGTTCCGTTGCCGGTCCCGCGGTGCGCTCTTACCGCACCGTTTCACCCTTACCTTCAAAGAAGGCGGTTTGTTTTCTGTGGCACTGTCCCTGGGGTTGCCCCCGCCGGGTGTTACCCGGCACCGTGTTCCTGCGAAGCCCGGACTTTCCTCGACCCCACAAAAGTTGGGCCGCAGCCATCCGGCCATCTGGCACGGCGGGACATTGCGCTTCGCCGTGTGAAAAATCAACCCCGAGCAGCTTTTGCCGCTTCTGCAACCAATCTGGCTGCATTCACCGTCCCCTGATCAACAATCCCGTTGATACAAATGGGCCGGAAATGCCGCTGAAACGACCCAAGCGCGGCTTGCGGCACCTCAAGATCATAGCCGATCTGACGCAATAGACCCATCAATTCGCTATGATCATCAACAGGGGTTTCATCCGCAAATTCATCACCTGTCGGCACAGCCAAACCACACCCAAGCGCCGCAAATCGGTTCCAGTCAAACAGTTCACCCGGATCCTGTTTGCGTGTCGGCGCAACATCAGAATGACCAACCACCCGGTCCGGCGCGATGCGATATTTCGCAACCAACAAACTTAACAAGGCTTCAAGTGCCACCATCTGCGCCTCAGGAAAGGGGCGATAGCCGAATTCATGACCGGGGTTCACCAGTTCAATACCGATGGAACAGCCATTCACCCCCGACAATCCCTGCCAGTAGGAGACGCCCGCGTGCCAAGCCCGATAGTGATCATCAACCAACCGATGAAGCTGCCCGTCTTCGTCGATCAGAT
The DNA here is from genome assembly GCA_965229935.1 of Alphaproteobacteria bacterium. Classification (GTDB taxonomy): domain Bacteria; phylum Pseudomonadota; class Alphaproteobacteria; order SPJN01; family SPJN01; genus SPJN01. Next base: position 3,065,419 of record CBDDKB010000002.1, on the reverse strand, counting down.
AGTGAGCAGACACGGCAGCAGCCGGGTCACACAAACGCTCTAGCGCAGCCTGACCTGATTGCATCCCAGTATAGTGCAACACAATCATATCAATGGCCTGCCCTTCTGGGCGATCATCGAAATTTGGGGATCGGTATGAGTGCGATCGTGTCACGGGCTGGCAGTTTCCATATGTTTTTTACGCAGCGCAATAATCAGGCACCCGCCCAACACAAAGGCTGACCCGATTAACATGCGCCCTGTTACAACATCATCGTTTAACCAGATCCCAAAGCAAACCCCAAAGATGGGTGCGAGCAATCCCATAGGTGCGGTTAGTGACACATCATAACGCTGCACAAGATAATAGTTCCCGGCATGCCCAATCAAGCTGGCCCCCAATGCTGTGTAGGCAACACCGGTCCACGCAGTCCAGCTAGCATTCTGTATGGTTTCGATTTGCCCGCTTTCCGTGACAAGCGAGAATAACAACAGAACCGGCCAACTGAACATGGCAACCCAGCCCTGCAATTCAAAGGGCCCCGTATCCTTCAGCCGCTTCATAAAGACCAGCGCAAAGGAATAAAGCATTGCTGCTGTCATTGTGACAATCATCGCATCGATATAAGAAAACACCCGTGGATCAAATGACATGACCACAATGCCGCCAAAAGACAGCGCGATACCCGTCGCCCGCTTCCAGCCGATGCGTTCTTTCAGAAACACCATCGCAACAATCGTGGCAAAGGGCACACCCATCTGCCCTGCAATCGCCACCGCAGACACATCGTCCGCCAGCGACAGCCCCGTGTAGAAAAACGCAAAATGAAGCGCGCCTGTGAACATGGCGATACCGAATATCAACTTCATCTGCCCATGCTTGATCCGCAAAAAGGGCAACAGCGCCAAAGCAAGCAGCATATAGCGCAGGCTGGTAAACAAAATGGGCGACATTTCATCGACAGCCCATTTGCCGGGGATAAAGGAAAAGCCCCAGACCATATTAATCAGCATCATCAGGGCAAGATGTTGAGGTTTCATGAAGCGATGCCGATCATTTGCGCGCTAGCGTGGCGCGGTGCGTTCCAACAGGTCGTAGGCAGCATTGATAGCAGCCAGCTTCTCTGTTGCCATCGCGACAAACTGTTCTGGCACGCCGCGTGCTATCAACCGATCAGGATGATTATCCAACACCAGCCGCTTATAGGCAGCTTTTACGGCGGCAAAGTCCGCCCCTGACTCCAATCCCAAAACGGTATAGGGGTTAGCCTCATCAGGGGGTAGGTGCGATAGCTTGATCCGTTCAAACTCAAGGTCTGAAAAACCGAAGCGGTTGGCAACCACCTCCAGAAATAAAAGCTCGTCCTCTGTGATTTCGCCATCAGCCTTGCCGATAAAAAACAAGCCATCGAGCACATCTTCCAGCACCGCGGGATGGTCACGAAGCCGCCGGGCCAAGTCAGCCGCGTAATTGTCGAACCCCGCGACGTCCTCCTGCGCCATGCGAAACACCATAGACACTGACCGTAATTCATCGTCGGCAAAGCTGAAAACTTTACGGAAGGCGGCAAATTCATCGCGGGTGACCAATCCATCCGCCTTTGCCATTTTGGCAGACAGGGCAATCACCCCAATGGCGAACGCATCACCCCTTGTCGGGTCGGCAGCGCGGGCGATTTCGTCTTCATCCACCCCAAGGGCCTCAGCCACCACCATCGCCAATTGCCCCAAAGGGCCATCCTTGGTTGCTGCAGCAACACCGGCAATGATGCGGGTCATTAAAGACATTTCGATCCTTTTTGGCGCTTTTTCGCCCTTTATGGTTAATCAAATCGGCTATTTTTTAACCAATTCGGTCGATTATTGCTGCGCCGCAACAACGATAGAGACTCCACATTTTGCGGTTTTAGAGTCAATATTCATGTACCCGTTGGCAAATTGCCAGTGCGATTCGACAGTGGCGCGATTTCGGACTACCGGTCAGTCCCTATAGCGCAAACGACGCAATGGCGTTGCATCAGATAGCGATCAGCAAACCAGTCGCCATCTGAAACGACAAGAGACAAAGGCCAATGGTCAACCTCACCAAGGGACCCTGCCCGTTACCCTCCGGGCAGGGTCTTTTGTGTCTAACGCGCCATACCGCTTTTACTCAGGATCATAATTCAGGTTCGGCGCCAGCCAACGTTCCACCTCTGCCAAATCCATACCTTTGCGGACAGCATAATCCTCGACCTGATCTTTTTCGATCCGCCCGACACCAAAATATTCGGACTGCGGATGAGAAAAATACAACCCTGATACAGCCGCGCCCGGCCACATGGCATAGCTTTCGGTCAGATCGACGCCGGCTTCTTTTTCCGCGTCAAGCAGATCAAACAAGGTCCCCTTTTCGGTATGATCAGGACATGCAGGATAACCAGGTGCCGGACGAATACCCTGATATTCTTCGCGGATCAGCGCTGCATTATCCAGCGTTTCATCAGCGGCATAGCCCCAGAATTCCCGACGGACACGCGCGTGCATATGTTCGGCAAAACTTTCCGCCAACCGATCGGCCAAGGCTTCCAACAAAATGGCGTTATAGTCATCGCCTGCTGCCTTATAGGCTTCAACACGTTCCTTCACGCCGTGACCAGCGGTAACGACAAAGCCACCAACATAGTCAGGTGCGCCGCCCTCAGGCGCCACAAAATCAGCCAAGGCAAAGTTTGCCCGGTCGCGCGAATGTTTCATCTGTTGGCGCAATGAATGCAGCATGGTTTTTTCGTTGGTCCTGTCGTCATCCTCATACAGGCGAATATCATCACCGACACGATTAGCAGGCCAGAACCCGATAACACCATTTGCCGTGACCCAATTTTCGCTGACAATTTGCTTCAGCATGGCTTGCGCATCGTCGTAAAGACTGCGAGCCGCTTCGCCAACAATGTCATCGTCAAGAATGGCGGGATACTGCCCTGCCAATTCCCAGGTTGCGAAAAAGGGCGTCCAATCGATCGTCGGCACCAAATCTTCAAGCGGGTAGTTCTTGAATGTTTTGTTGCCAAGGAATGTGGGTTTAGGCGGTGTGTAGCCGGCCCAGTCGATCTTTGGCGCGTTGGCCCGTGCATCGGCAATAGACTGGCGGTCGCGTTTTTCACGGCCCGCCAAGTGACGTTCGCGCAGCATGTCATATTCAGCGCGCACCTCTTCAGCATAGGCATTCTGGTTTGATGCAGACAAAAGCTTTGTCGCCACACCGACAGCGCGGCTGGCATCAACAACATAAACTGTGCTGCCCTTATATCCCGGCGCAATTTTCACAGCCGTATGAATGCGGCTTGTGGTGGCGCCACCGATCAACAAGGGTTGCGCCAAGCCTTCCCGTTCCATCTCCTTGGCAAGATAGGCCATCTCGTCGAGGGAGGGTGTGATCAGGCCGGACAGGCCGACGATATCAACATTCTCGTTCTTGGCGGTTTCAAGGATTGTTGCCGCCGGCACCATGACGCCAAGGTCAATCACCTCAAAATTATTACATTGCAGCACGACACCGACGATATTTTTGCCAATGTCATGGACATCGCCCTTGACGGTGGCGAGCAGAATTTTACCCGCACTTTGTTGGGCACCGTCCTTTTCCTGCTCCATAAAGGGCATCAAATAGGCCACAGCCTTTTTCATGACACGGGCAGACTTCACCACCTGTGGCAGGAACATTTTGCCGGACCCGAACAGGTCGCCGACAACATTCATGCCGTCCATCAACGGCCCTTCAATCACATGAAGCGGACGGTCAGCGGCCTGACGCGCCTCCTCGACATCTTCATCAACGAAATCGCCAATGCCATGAACAAGGGCGTGGGACAGGCGCGCATTCACGTCGCCTTCACGCCATGACATGTCTTTTTCAACAGACTTCGCGCCCTGACCACGAAAATTATCCGCGATTTCAAGCAAGCGATCTGTTGCGTCGTCGCGACGGTTCAGAAGAACATCTTCCACTCTGTCACGAAGATCAGGGTCGATATCCGCATAAACATCAAGCTGTCCGGCATTCACAATGGCCATATCCAGCCCGGCCTGAATGCCATGATAAAGAAAGCAGGAATGCATGGCACGGCGAACAGGTTCATTGCCGCGGAACGAGAATGAGACGTTGGACAACCCGCCTGATATGCGCGCATGAGGAAGGGTCGCGCGGATCTGGCGACATGCCTCAAAAAAGGCGATTGCATAATCATTATGTTCCTCAATCCCTGTCGCAACAGCGAAAATATTGGGATCAAAGATAATGTCTTCGGGGGGTAGGCCCACCTTATCCACCAAAAGGTGGTAGGATCGTGTACAGATTTCCACCTTCCGCTCGACCGTTTCGGCCTGACCGTTTTCGTCAAACGCCATGACCACAACAGCGGCCCCATATCGGCGCACCTTGCGTGCCTGTTCCAAGAAGGGTTCTTCCCCTTCCTTCAAGGAGATTGAGTTCACAATCCCCTTGCCTTGCACGCATTTCAGACCAGCCTCGATCACATCCCATTTTGATGAATCGATCATGATCGGCACGCGGGCGATATCAGGTTCTGCCGCTATCAGGTTCAGGAACGTGACCATCGCCTGTTGGGAATCCAGCATCCCTTCATCCATATTAATGTCGATGATCTGCGCGCCATTTTCGACCTGACTGCGCGCCACATCCAGCGCCGCATCAAAATCACCTTCGGTGATTAATTTGCGGAACTTGGCAGACCCGGTGACATTTGTCCGCTCGCCAACATTGACAAAGCCCAAAGCCTCATCGACGACAAGCGGCTCAAGGCCGCTCAACAACAGGGGTTTACGTTCACTCATGCCGCTTGTTTTTCTTCGCTGGTAGGAATCTTACGGGGGGTCACGCCGTCAACCGCATTGGCGATAGCGCGAATATGATCAGGCGTGGTGCCGCAGCACCCGCCAACTATATTCAACAGACCGCTTTGCGCCCACTCACCGATTGCCGCAGCCATATCCTCTGGCGTCAGATCATAGCCACCAAATTCATTCGGCAGGCCAGCGTTCGGATGGGCCGAAATAGCGCAATCAGCGACATTGGATAGCGCCGCTACATATTGGCGAAGCTCTTTGGGACCCAATGCGCAGTTAAGGCCAATAGACAATGGCCGTGAATGCATGACAGAGAACCAGAACGCTTCTGCTGTCTGGCCTGACAAAAGCCTGCCGGACAGATCGGAAATGGTGCCGGAAATCATAATCGGCAATTTTTCGCCATACTCCTCGCAAACCAAGTCAATCGCAAAAAGTGCAGCGCGGGCATTCAGCGTGTCAAAGATTGTCTCAACCAACAACAGATCGACACCGCCATCGATCAGGCCGCGCACGGCTTCTGAATAGACTTCAACCAGTGCATCATAGGTGATGTCACGAAACCCCGGATCATTCACATCAGGAGAGATGGATGCGGTTTTGTTGGTCGGCCCCAACACCCCGGTGACAAAGCGCGGCTTGGCCGGGTCCTTTGCGGTCCAGGCATCGCAGGCAACACGGCTTGCCTCTGCCGTAGCGCGATTGATCTGATAGGCATAGGCCTCCAGCCCATAATCAGCCTGCGCGATAGACGTTGCCGAAAATGTGTTAGTTTCGATGATGTCAGCCCCGGCATCAAGATATTTGCCGATAATCTCCTGCAACAGATCAGGCCGTGTCAGGCCAATCAGGTCATTATTACCCTTAAGGTCATGATCATGACCTTTGAATATCTCGCCCCTGAAATCAGCTTCCTCCAGCCCATAGGACTGGATCAGGCTGCCCATCGCGCCATCAAGCACAAGGATGCGATCTTTCATTGCAGCGTGAAATGCAGCAAGGCGATCAGCGCGAGCGGCCCTCACCTCTTCGTAGTTTTCCGGTTTGGAATGACTATTGTCGGTCATGATTGTTCCTTCCCACCCTTATGCATTAATGGGTGATTGCGGGCGTAGCCCCAAAATATGACAAATGGCAAATACAAGATCGGCACGGTTCAACGTATAGAAGTGAAAATCCTGCACGCCTTCGCCGCGCAACACTTTGACCTGTTCCGCAGCAACCGTTGCAGCCACCAACTTGCGCGTTTCAGCATCTTTTTCGAGGCCCTGATAAAGATCAGCCAGCCATGAGGGCACAGACGCCCCTGCCCCTTCGGCAAAACGTTTCACCTGATTGAAATTCTGAACCGGGATGATGCCGGGCACGATCGGGATTGTAATCCCGTGCGCCTTGGCGCGAGACAGGAATTCCAAAAACACATGCGGATCAAAAAAGAACTGGCTGATCGCCCGCGTCGCCCCTGCCTCAACCTTTGCGGCAAGGTTATCAAGCTCCTGCGACCAGTCGGCACTGTCCGGGTGTTTTTCAGGGTAGCATGCAACGGATATTTCCATATCCGGCACCTGATCCTTGATGCCCTTCACAAGGTCGGCTGCATTGATATAGCCATCAGGATGCGGCTCGTACCGGTCGACGCCTTCGGGTGCATCACCGCGCAGTGCCACAATGTGTGCAACACCTTCAGCAGCATAGCGGCCCACAACCTCGTCAACCTCAGCGCGAGAGGCGCTGACACATGTCAGGTGAGATGCCGGTTTCAATGTGGTTTCATTCAAGATACGCGTCACAGTCCGATGGGTCCGTTCACGAGTAGACCCGCCCGCCCCATAGGTGACAGAGACAAAACTTGGGTCCAACGGCTCCAGCCGTTTGATGGACGCCCACAATGTTTCTTCCATTGCCTCGCTATTAGGCGGAAAAAATTCAAATGACACCCGAATATCGGACTGGTGTGCCAAAACACTACTCATAACTATTGCTTTCTAATTTGATCGCCAATTATCCGGCACCTAATTTCGTATTATCTTTATCGATTGCGGTCCCAGCACTGTCCAACACGCCCTGCCAAAGGGTGACAGTCAGGCTGTCCGCATCATTTTGTTTCGGCGCGCGCATCTTCTGCGGCGCCCTGGGCATGAGGCCGACCTGCCGCATTGCCTCTGACAGTTCAGCGTCCGCAAATCCAAGGCGCCGGTGATTATGATCTGTGCGCAAGAATTCAACCTGATGAGGCGCAAAGTCAGCGATCAACATCAACCCACCGGGGCGCAAAACCCGCGCCGCTTCGCCCAATGCTGCCTGCACATTATCCAAAAAGTGCAACACCTGATGGATGCAAACCACATCGAAACTTTGGTCAGCAAAGGGCAGCGCATAAAGATCGCCACGCCTTATTTGCACATTGTCGATGCCAGCTTTTTCGAGATTGACCCGCGCTACGGCCAACATATCCGCACTTAAATCAATGCCAATCCCATGGTCGAAATAGGGGGCAAAAATTTCGACAATCCGGCCCGTCCCGGTTCCGATATCAAGCAAATCCCCTACACCATTTTCGCCACCGAATGTTTTCAACGCGTCGAGCATCACTTGCTCAACCGTTTCATCGGAAACATGAAGCTGACGTAACTCGTCCCATTCGGCGGCATGGGCCGCAAAATAGTCCTGTGCCTGTTCTGCCCGTTCGGCCAAAACGCTATCAAGTCGCGCAAAATCACGCGAGATCGTCAAATCATCATGGGGAATCAACTGCCGCAACGCGTCTGCCAGCGCTGCGCCCTGGCCCCGATCAGCTAATCTATAAAAGGCCCATGTTCCTTCCTGATACCGTTCGACCAAACCCGCTTCGACCATCAGTTTCAGATGGCGACTGACACGCGGCTGCGACTGGCCCAAAATTTGGGTCAGCTCAGTCACTGTCAGTTCTGCACGAGCCAAAAGCGCAACAAGACGCAAACGCGTTACTTCTGCCGCCGCCTTCAGGCCCGAAAGCAATTGGTCCATCTTTTTCTCCTTCTTCGTGCATCATAGTGGCATAGCCGAAGAATGCAAGATAAATATAAAGATATGTTTATGTATAAAGAGACAACTGGGGAGGGATTGTGATCCACCTGCGTATCACGCGCGTAACAGCCTATAGATTTTGTGTTTTTCATGTCAGTCGTCACATGATTTGCTACTGACAGACGTAAAACGAACTGCTAACAAAATTCTGCTGCGCGGTCGGGATGCCGCGCCTGCAACAAATTTGGGGTCACTACTTAAAGTGTCGCGAATCTGTCACAGAACAGGGCTGATCTTGTGAATCTGGCCCAGTCTTTGCCACAGATGCGCCACGATTAATCCCCACTAAGGTACAGTCTGGTCATTATTATTTGACCGATAGATTCGGAAAGAACGAGCGGATTATGACGCCAAGAACGAAAAAATTAGGCAATATATTGGTCGGCGCAACATTGTTGGCGGGCCTTTCAGCCTGTGCAACCCCGCCCCCGGCGGATGACCCCGTTGCCGTTGCCGAATTCAAAACCACAAATGATCCGATTGAGCCGTTTAACCGTGATGTTTTTGAGTTCAATCTTGGGATAGATCGCTATTTCCTGAAGCCCATCGCCAAGGGCTACCGCACCATAGTCCCCGAACAGGGTCGTGACGGGCTGCGTAATGTGGTGAACAATATTCAAGAACCCGTAACCTTCATCAATGATGTGTTGCAGGGCGAGTTTGATCGGGCAGGCGCCACCTTTGGTCGCTTCCTTGTCAATTCAACTATCGGCATCGGCGGCCTGTTTGATGTCGCCAAATCACAAGGCATTGACCGTCACACAGAAGATTTCGGGCAGACATTGGCTGTCTATGGCGTGCCAGAGGGGCCCTATCTTGTGGTGCCCTTCCTGAACAGCTCATCAGTGCGCCATGGTGTTGGCCGCATTGTCGACGCCTATTCAAATCCGCTGTTCTACGCCTTTGACCATGCTGGCGAAGAATGGGTACAGCCGACAGTTATGGCAATCGACATTGTTGATGGCCGGTCACGCAACATCGAAACGCTTGATGAGATTGAGCGGACAGCCATTGATTTCTATGCCACCGCCCGTAGCGCGTATAGGCAAGATCGCGAAAAGGAAATCAACAATGGCGCGGTTGCAGAACCATCTGACAGTGACGTCGATCCATTCGATGTTGATTATTAAGTTTGCGTAGCTTTCAAGAGACTGACATGAAACTCTTTTCCCCCCTTAAATCTGTGCTTGTCGCCGCAACTATGCTTGTCACGGCGATTGCACCGTCATTTGCAGCCCAAACAGATGATGCCAAGGCAATGGTGCAAAACCTTGCGACAGAGGCAATTTCCATCCTTGGCAATGACGAACAGGGCCATGAGGCAAAGATCGACGCGTTTACGGTATTGCTAAGCCGTGACGTTGATTTGGAATTTGTTGCCCGCTTTGTTTTGGGCCGCTATTGGCGTACCGTTCAACAAGACCGCCTTGATGAGTATGTCGATATTTATGGCACCTACTTGATCCGTGCCAACGCATCTCGCCTGTCCGCCTATTCAGGTGAACAAATCGAGGTTGTTTCCGCTATTGAAGAAAAGTCGGGCCGTTACATTGTGAAATCGGTTGTCCGTCAAACCAATGGTGGTGAGGATATCAATATTGATTGGCGTGTCCGTGATCGCGGCCCAGATGCAGGCTTAAAGATCGTAGACATTATGATCGAGGGCATCTCAATGGCTCTGACACAGCGCGATGAATTCAAGGCGGTGATGCAAAAGTCACCTAAAGACATAGCCCCGTTGATCAACATTATGCAAAAGAAGATCGACGACAGTAAAACAGGCGACAGTACTTCTGATGCGAAGGTTGCTGATAACGCCGGATAATTCTTTCTGCGAGCACGAACCAAGCACGGCATCGCCATCGGCGGTGCCGTTTTTTCTTTGTTATAAGACCAACGCAAGATTTGCCAGCGTTGCCCCCCACCCTGCACAGCGCATCACCCGTTCAGGTGTCGGCCCGTTTGTAACCGCCAAATCTATGCGGGTCTTGTTCTGCCCTTCCGCCGAAAACCGTAACTGCCCGGTGATTTGGCTAAAGCTCACACCCTGCATCACCATATCAACAGCTAGTGTGCAGCCGCGCCATTCTTCAATCTCTTGAAAGGTTTCTGTGATTGTGTGCTCCCAGTCTTCACCACGGCCAAAGGTGATGGCGCGTCGCTCTCCCACGCCATAGCCACATTCATGGACCTCAATCTCAGCGCCGGGAAAGGGTGTGAACCATTTCGCTATACTGTCAGGCGAAATAAAGGCCTGCCACACCTGATCAACAGGCGCGTCGAAAGTCCCGGACCATTTTTGCGCCACACCATCATCCGCCAACAGACGCTTCAAGCTGTCAAAGGTTCCGGTCCAGCCACCAATGCGTGGCTCAATCTGATCATCAGGCACTTGCGTTTCATCGAGCGTCAGGATTGTGCCACCATCATTTGCGGCAGCCAAACTTATCACGCAATGCGTTTCGCCAAACTGATGGTCGCCCTGATGCATATGGCTGGTAAATACCAACCGCTCATTCGGGACGATCTCAAGCAGCACATCTTCCTCCACATAGGGAGGCTCCCCCTCCGGGCCAAAGGCAACAATGCGTTTACCGCCAACCTCGAATGAAAATTCGCGAATCTCTGGCACCCAATCCGGGTCAGGCGTGTACCATTGGCCAAAATAGTCCGCGACTGAAAAGGCCATCCACACAACAGGTGGCGGCGCAGCAATAGCAACCTCTAAACCAACTGATCCCATAGTCATTCCCCCATTTTGACAGGCCCCCAAAGCCTGAACGGGAAAATGCTATCACAAATGGGCCTGAGGCAAAGACCTAGTCGCGGGAGAATTTTTTGAAGCGAATGCGTGTCGGCCCTTCGGCCAGGTCGGGGCGACGACGCTTCAAATCTTCTTCATAATCCTGATAGTTGCCCTCGAACCATTCCACATGGCTGTCACCTTCAAAGGCAAGTATGTGGGTAGCGATACGGTCAAGGAACCAGCGATCATGCGAGATCACAATGGCTGACCCGGCAAAGCTTTCCAGCGCATCTTCAAGCGCGCGCAAGGTTTCCACGTCCAAATCATTGGTCGGTTCGTCAAGCAGGATAACATTTGCGCCGGACTTCAACATCTTGGCCAGATGCACACGGTTCCGTTCACCGCCTGACAACATGCCAACTTTCTTTTGCTGGTCAGACCCTTTGAAGTTGAACGAGCCGACATAGGCGCGGCTGGACACTTCATGTTTGCCCAGCTCAATCATGTCGTCACCGTTTGAGATTTCTTCCCAAACGGTTTTGTTGTCATCCAGATGGTCGCGTGACTGATCAACATAACCAAGCTGCACGGTTTCACCGATTGTAATCGCACCGGCATCGGGCTGCTCAACCCCTGTGATCATTTTGAACAGGGTTGATTTACCCGCGCCGTTAGCACCGATCACACCGACAATAGCGCCGGGAGGAATATTGAAATCAAGATTTTCGATCAATAGCGCGTCGCCAAAGCCCTTGTTGACGCCTTCTGCCTTAATGACCACATCACCCAAACGAGGACCGACAGGAATAACAATCTGGGCCTTACCCGGCGCGCGGTCAGCAGCCTGCTGCAGCAACTCATCATAGGCACGGATACGCGCCTTTGACTTTGCCTGACGGGCCTTGGGGCTTTGCCTAATCCACTCAAGCTCCTTCGCCAATGTTTTCTGGCGCGCTTCTTCTTGCGATTGTTCATGGGCAAGGCGCTTTTGTTTTTGTTCAAGCCACGCAGAATAATTGCCCTCATAGGGGATGCCCTGACCGCGGTCTAGCTCAAGGATCCAGCCTGTAATATTATCAAGGAAGTAACGGTCATGGGTAACCACCATCACCATGCCTTCATATTCCTGCAAGAACCGTTCAAGCCACGCGACGCTTTCGGCATCCAGATGGTTGGTCGGTTCGTCAAGCAGCAGAATGTCGGGCTTTTCAAGCAGCAGGCGACACAGGGCAACCCGGCGGCGTTCACCCCCGGACAGTTTTGTAACGTCGGCATCGCCGGGCGGGCACCGCAGCGCATCCATGGCAATCTCAACCTTGGTGTTGATATCCCACGCGTCCATCGCCTCAATCTTTTCCTGAACCTCTGCCTGTTCAGTGATCAGGTCATTCATTTCCTCATCAGACATGGGTTCGGCGAACTTGTTGGAAATCTCGTCAAAGCGGGCAAGCAGGCGACCAACCTCCCCAACGCCGTCCATGACATTGCCCAGCGCGTCTTTTTCAGGGTCCAAATCAGGTTCCTGCGGCAGGTAGCCGACCTTGACTCCCTTGGCGGCCCAAGCCTCACCCGTATAGTCGGTGTGCTGTCCCGCCATAATTTTCAGCAAGGTTGATTTACCCGCGCCATTCACCCCCAAAACCCCGATTTTGGCACCGGGCAGGAATTGCAGGTGGATGTCTTTCAAAACCGTCTTGCCGCCGGGCCAAGTCTTTGAAACGCCCTGCATGGTGTAGACATATTGATAGGAGGCCATGGGTAACCCTTACTCTCTAGTAATTGTGATGCTTGATCTGATCGCGGCTTGTACCTGATCATGTCCCTTGTGGCAATGAACCAGTTTGACCTTTTCGACCTTTGCGAATTCTTGTAAACTGCGCCAAAGGAACAAAATGATGATCAAGAACTCTATGAAGCAGATTGGCGCGGCAGGGCTTGCCCTGGCCTTTATCGCTTGCATACCGCAGGCGGCCGAAGCCTGCGCCTATCACGGCGCGCTAGCCAATCTGACCTTTGGCAATTTTGTCATCATGGTGCTGGATCATATGCAGGTCAGCGCCCAGAATTATATGGTCGCCGCAGCAGACGGGCTGCGTTATGGCACTGACCTTAAACCGCTTGGGGTGGCGTTAAGCTTCGGGTTCGGATATGGCGCGGTACACGCCCTAGGGCCGGGTCATGGCAAAATCGTCATCAGCTCCTACTTCTTGGCAAATGGCGGGAAAATCAAAGAAGGCGTGCTGATGGGCGGGCAAATCGCGCTTGTTCACGTCACCTCTGCCATTTTGATTGTGGTCGCCGCTGACCTCATTCTGGGCAACATTATCGCCGCCAAGGATGCGAATTATCGCGTAGTCAGACTGATCAGCTATGCGGCTATCGCGGGCATCGGCCTTTATATGTTGTACGGTGCCTTTAACCGCGTTGTTGCCTATGTCAAACATCGCCGCGCAGACGCGCATCATCATGATCATGATCATGACCACCATCATGGCAGTTGTGGCTGCGCCCTGCACGAACATGATAAGGATGGCGAAACCCGCACCCGGTCCTTCATCTCAATGTTGGTGGGCGTTGTGCCCTGCACCGGGGCTATTCTAGTTATGCTGTTTGCGCTGGCTAATTCAGTAGTGTTTGTTGGTGTATTGGTCGTTCTTGCCATTTCACTAGGCATGGCCATCACTATGGCAAGTCTTGGTATTTTAAGCGTCGTCCTGCGGCGGTCAGTGCTTGACCGGGTGGGTGAAGGGGGCGCCATTGCCCTTAATTTTGAAATTCTGGGGGCATTGGGCATTACAGCGATCGGCGCTGTCCTGTTCTGGTTCACCTACTAGGGCCTGCCGCCAAACGGTCAGCAATCACTCACGCAGCCAATTTGGCACCTGCCGTTTCAGCAGGGCCTTTAGTCCCGTTTTATAATTTGCTTCCGTCATCATCTGCTCAAGCCGCGCTTCAGACTCCCTTACAGCCGCCGCCAAATCACGGGTTTGATCAAGCCAGACCTGCCGCTTGGTTGCCTTTAATGAGCCGGGAGAAACCGTCGCCGCCATATCCGCTGCATATAGCGCGGTATGGGCGCGCAACGACGCCACATCGTCAAAGGCCTGATTGAAAAGCCCCATCGCCTCGGCCTCCGCTCCTGTAAATTTGCGGCTTGTGAGCAAAAGATCATTAGCCCGGCCCAAGCCGATAATTCGCGGCAACAGCCATGACAGGCCATATTCAGCTGGCAGGTGCAGCTTGCCATGGGCCGTTGTCATCTTTGCCGACCTGACGCCAAATCTGATGTCAGCCAAACAGGCAAGAGCCAACCCGACCCCGGCAGCGGCACCATTTACAGCTGCAATCACCGGCTTATCAAGCGCAACCATCCAGGCCAAAGTTGCCTGAAATTCGGCAGGCGCGTCGGGCACCGGATCCACCACATCAGGCGGTAGCCCATCATCATAACCGCCCCGTTCTGCATGCCCTTCAAGCGCCTGAAAATCGCCGCCGGGACAAAAACCACGCTCCCCCTCACCTGTCAGGATAATGACGGCACAATCCGGATCCTGATTAGCTAAGCCAAAGGCTGCCCGCAATTCCATATGCATACGCCCGGTCCAGGCATTATTGCTGCCCGGCCTGTCCATGGCGATGCTGACAACATTGCCTTTTTGGCTGACTTTCAGGGTTTTATAGGTCTGTTCCATTCCCCACCTTTACACCGTGTTAATTCTGGCTTGAGTCCCAGCTTGGCAAGACTGTATAGTGCCCGCACACAGATTGGCAATCAGCCAATCGGAGGGGACATTCAGGGAGAATATTATGGGTGATTCAAGCCGCCTCGCGCTTGGCGCTGCCATCGTCGCAGCCATCATCATCGGTCTGATCTATATAAGCGGCGGACCAGACGACAACGCGGACGTTGCGCAGGTCGTTGCAACTGAACCGGGACAGATCAACGGTGCCCGGATCATCAATGCAGATAGCGAGCCTGAAAACTGGCTGGCCCACGGGCGCACCTATTCAGAGCAGCGCTATAGCCCGCTAAATCAAATCAATGACAGCAATGTCGGCGACCTTGGCCTTGCATGGGCATTTGAAACCGGCACTGATCGCGGCCTTGAGGCAAGTCCTATCGTCGATAATGGCGTTATGTATCTGACCGGATCATGGTCAATCGTCTATGCCCTTGATGCCCTGACGGGTGAATTGTTGTGGGAATATGACCCCGAAGTGCCTCGCGGCTGGGGCCGTTACGCCTGCTGTGATGTCGTCAATCGAGGCGTCGCTGTGTGGAACGGCAAGGTCTTTTTCGGCACCATTCATGGTCACCTGATCGCGCTTGACGCCAAAACAGGCGAAAAAATCTGGGACGTTGATACTGTCGACAGCAAGCCCCCCTATACCATCACAGGCGCACCGCGCATCGTGAAGGACAAGGTGATTATTGGTAATGGCGGCGCGGAATTTGGCGTTCGCGGGTTTGTCACAGCCTATGACACCGAAACGGGTGAGCAGGTTTGGCGTTTTTACACGGTGCCCGGCAATCCTGATGAGCCGTTTGAGCATCCCGAACTTGAAGAGGCCGCCAAAACTTGGGGCGGGGCCAAATGGTGGGAAATGGGCGGTGGCGGCACCGCGTGGGACAGCATGGCCTATGATCCTGAGCTAAACACGATCTATATCGGTGTCGGCAACGGGTCACCCTGGAACCGCAATGTCCGCAGCCCCGATGGTGGAGACAATCTGTTCTTGTCATCCATTCTTGCCATCGACCCCGATACTGGGAAAATGAAGTGGTACTACCAGACCACACCGGGTGAGAGTTGGGATTATACAGCGACACAGCACATCATTCTTGCAGAGCTCGACTGGAAGGGCGAAACCCGCAAAGTCCTGATGCAGGCCCCCAAAAACGGTTTCTTCTATGTGATCGACCGTGTAACGGGTGAGCTTCTGTCAGCGGAAAAATATGTGCCTGTCGTTTGGGCCACCCATGTTGACCTTGAAACGGGTCGTCCGGTTGAAAATCCAAACGCTCGCTACACAGATCGTTGGTCTGTTGTCAGCCCGATCCCCATCGGCGGTCATAACTGGCACCCAATGGCCTATAACAAGGACAATGGCCTTGTTTACATTCCGGCAATGGAGATCACATCTGTTGCAGAACCTGACGTGAATGATTTTAAATTCCGTCCCGGGTCTTGGAATCTTGGTCAGTCGATGGACAACCAGCTTGATGCCCCGCCGGAATTCTTCGCTGGCAAGCTGATCGCTTGGGACCCCATTGCCGGGAAAGAACGCTGGCACATTCAGCATTGGGGTGGTTGGAACGGTGGTGTCCTGACCACTGCAGGCAATCTTGTGTTCCAAGGTACTGGTGATGGCTTTGTTAAGGCACACAATGCCACAACAGGTAAAACATTGTGGCAAGCCCCTGCGGGCACCGGCGTCATCGCACCGCCCGTCACATGGTCAAAAAATGGTGAACAATATGTCACCGTTCTGGCCGGTTGGGGCGGCGCTTACGCGCTGGCCTATGGCCGCGCTGCGAAGGCCGCAGGCGTTGCCCGTGGCGGTACTGTCCTGACCTTCAACCTGGGCGGCGATGCTGAACTTGATCCCATGCGTTATGTCATGGATCAGCCGGAGCCGATTGGCCCCAGCGAAGATTCCAAAAATGCTGAGCTTGTCAAACAAGGCGCAATCGCCTTTGCTGATAATTGCGCCGTCTGCCATGGCATTGGCGCGGTTTCAGGCGGGGTCATTCAAGACCTGCGTTATTCTGCACCTGAAGTTTTCGACATGTATGAGGAGATCGTCCTTGAAGGCGCAATGGAAGAACGCGGCATGGCCAACTTCTCTGACGTTGTAACAGCAGAAGATGTCCGCGCTATCAAGGCCTACATCATCGCCCGCGCACAGGAAGGTGATGTGCCGACAGATCCGCTATATATGCCTGATTACATTCTTGAAGAATTGGGCATGAAGTAAATCGGCTAATCCTGCTTTTCAGGATCATCAATCAACAAGGGCGCGTCATCGGTTTCGATGGCGCGTTCTGTCATTTCTGGGGGCAGTTGCTTTTTCGGCGCCACCCCCATATCGCGCAACTGTTCGATACGGCGCACAACATTGCCCCGCCCTTCGACCAACTGATCTTCGGCCTTGTCCAAATTATTGATCGCGCTGCCAAGCTGTTTGCGTGCTGTTTTAAAAGTCTCAACAAATCCGACGAACTTGTCATAAAGATCGGCGGCACGCGCGGCAATCTCCTCGGCATTTTTATTGCGCCGCTCCACATCCCACAATGTGTTGATCGTGCGCAGAATGGCCAGCAGGTTGGAAGGCGGGCAAATGGTAACGCCCTGATCCATCGTCCAAATCGGCAGGTCTGGCCGTTCACGCAAGGCAGCGGCCCATGCCCCCTCAATCGGGACAAACATGATCACATAGTCAAGATCGGAACCCGCCGCCTTTTTGTAATCTTTTGAGCCCAACCCTTTAACATGGCTTTCGATGGACCGGACATGCCCCTTTAAGGCGCGATCAGCCTCGTCCCCGGCTTCGGCATTTTCAAGATCGTAAAAGGCTGTCAGCGACACTTTTGAATCGACCACCACCTTTTGCCCATTCGGCATATTGATCACAACATCAGGACGCAGGCGGCTGCCATCATCCATGGTGACGCTTTGCTGAGTGGTATATTCGACGCCTTCCCGCAGGCCAGAGGCTTCGAGGATTCTGGCCAATACCAATTCACCCCAAGCGCCTTGCTTTTGCGAATCCGCACGCAACGCGCGGGTCAGCCCTTGTGCCTCTACAGCCATGGACTGCGAAACGGCGCCAAGCGTTTCAATCTGTTCTTTCAAGACAGCCCGTTCTTGCCCGGCATCTTTGTGGGCGCTCTTTAACTCCCCCTCAAACTTGGCGATCTGTTCTTTTAGGGGCTTTAGGATCAGGTCCATCTGCTCCCTATTTTGGGACTGCAATAGCTGACCTTGGGATTTCGCAGATTCAGCAGACGCTGCCTTAAACTCCCGCAGCATCAGATCACGCGCTTCTTGAATCTCGACAATTCGTTGTTCGGCATTCTTTAGCGCCTGTTCACGCGCAGCCAGTTTTTCCCGCACATCGGATGCATGGGCGGAAAGGTCAGTATGACTTTGTTCGATCTTTGACAAGTCCGCGCCCAATTGTTCGACAGATTTCATCAGCCCATCACGTTCAGCTTCAAGCCGGACAATCTGCTCACGAAGGGGCGCAACTTGATCTTGATCAGCGCCACCGTCCGGGCGCGCGCGCATGAGCAGCATGATCACAACACCAAGCAAGATGATGGCGACAGCACCGACACCTATTGCGATAAGTTCAACCATAAACTGCCCCTAAATCCGGCGACCTAAAATTGTCTGTATGTCCAAACGTCCGGGCCAGCATTGGGGGAGTCGGCTGCATCCGTCAAGGCATTGAGCAGATTTTCGCGTTGCCCGGATTTGCTGCATACAGGATCAGTCGCGCCTGCTTCGCCAACCAACGCCAAAGCCTGACAACGGCATCCGCCCCAATCCACTTCCTTCAGTTCACAGGATTGGCAAGGTTCAGGCATCCAATCAGTGCCGCGATAGGCGTTGAACGCGTCGCCCCTATACCAAATTTCTTCAAGCGATTTTTCACGCACATTATCAAACGTCAAATGATCAACAGTCTCAGCAGCATGACAGGGCAGAACCTTCCCCTCAGGCGAGATTGTCAGAAAACGCCGCCCCCACCCGGCCATACAGGCCTTTGGCGTTTCTGCATAATAATCGGGCACAACATAGTCAATTTGCAGATCAGCGCCATGTGTGCGGCGCGCCTGATCGACAATCGCTGTCACCTTGTCAAGTTGGTCGCGGGTTGGCATCAGCCCATTACGATTTAACAGGCCCCAACCATAATATTGTGTGTGGGCGACCTCGATCCTTGCCGCGCCCAGCGTGCGCGCCATGGCAATCATGTCGCCGGCCTGATGGCAATTAGCGCGATGAAGCACGGCGTTGATTGTCAGGCTCATTCCCTGCTTGACGACAGCGTGTGCAAATTGCTGCTTTATCGTAAAGGCACCATCATAGCCGCCAACAGCGTCACACATTTGCGCGTCAGCGCCCTGCACAGAAAGCTGTACATGCGGCACACCAATAGCCGCTAGACGCGCCAACCGATCCTCATCCAGCATAAGGCCGGAAGTGATCAGATTGATATACAGTCCCGCCTCAACGGCGGCGGCGCACAGATCTTCCAAATCCTTGCGGGCGGCAGGTTCCCCCCCCGACATATGGACCTGCAGCGCGCCCATATCGGCGGCCTGCTTGAAAATATCTGCCCATTCATCGGTCGATAATTCACCTGATCGACCGACCAGCGCGGTTGGGTTAGAACAATAAGGACAGCGCAACGGGCAGCGATGCGTTAGCTCCGCCAAAATGGCGAGTGGAGGATCAGCGGGTGCCACGCTCATCCAACCACCTCTTTCACAAGGCCTTTGGCCGCCAAATCCGCAACAAATCCAGTGACATCCGGGCCGATTTGGCTGTCAGGCAATCCAGTCAACTCACATAGCTGCGCAATGATTTGCGAAAGCGGTTGGGCCCCGTCTATACGGCTGGCGATGGCGTGGCCTGGCCCGTCCAGCACAATCAGCTTTTCAGGTGCATTCAGAATATAGGCATCCCGCACCTTGTCATGGCGCAGCATAACGCCGGGGGCAAAACGATAGATGGTGTCCGGCCCAGCCATAATCAACCACACTCAGGCACAAAGCAGCCGGGTGGCGGCGCGCCATGATCGCTGACATAACAATAATCAAGCGCATCGAGCATGGCCCATAACATACCTGTCTTGAACAAAAGGGCGTCGATCACCTCCTGCTGGTCACGCCGTTCAATCGCGTGATCCTTGCAATACTGCAGGGCAAAGCCCGAATCGCGTGGCGCTTGCGTCATCCGTCTGTCGAAATAGGCAAGGCTGTCCTTCGACACATAGTCATAATTCGCCAGCACGCTGCTGACACGATCAGCAATAATGGTCGGGGCAAACAATTCAGTTAGGGAGGAGGCGATGGCCGCCAATAGCGACTGATCTGCGACATAGCGGATATAGGCTTCGACCGCGAAATGGGTTGCGGGCAATGCGCCTTGTTCGGAAATGACATAAGCGCGGTCAAGCCCCAACCCTTCGGCAAGTTTTAACCAGCGTTCTATGCCGCCATCATCACCTTCGATACCATCATGGTCCTCAATCCTATGACGCCACTCGCGACGCAAATCCGTATCAACCATGCGCGCCATCAGGGCGGCATCCTTCATCGGAATACGGCTTTGATAAAGGTAACGGTTCAGCGCCCATGCCTGCATAGCGCCCTTTGACAGCGCGCCCTCGCGCATGCGTTCATGAAAGGGGTGATTATTGTGATAACGTTCGGCGCCGATGGCACGCAGCACAGTTTCAAGCTCGGCCGCCGTAACAGCCTCAACCAATTGCCAATTGTTGGCGCGCAGATCATCCAGACTTGTCACAGATCAATCTCCATCCCGTCAAACGCCACTTCCCATCCAGCTTGTTCCACAATAGCGCGTTCATCACTGTCATGCGCAAGGACGGGATTGGTATTATTAATATGGATAAGCACTTTGCGTTTTACGTCAATCAGTTCAAACGCAGCCAAGGTCCCATCAGGTCCGCTAATACTCATATGGCCCATCCGCGCGCCTGTTTTGGGACTTTCGTTGCCCTTGACCATTTCATCGTCTGAAAACAATGTACCGTCAAACATGACAAGCGGGGCACCGTTCAGGCGTTCGGCAAGCTCTGGCGGCATGGCGGCGCAGCCGGGAATATAATAGGCGGTTTGATTTGTGGTCGGGTCAGTGATCTCAACCCCCACCGTGTCACCCTCTGTCGTGCCGAAATTGGCAGCACCTTCATCCTCAAGGAACAGCGCGACCTTTCCGGGCACAGGAAACAGACGGACCAACAGGCCGATGCCCTGCCCTGCCTCATCAACAGGTTCAAACGGGACGTTCAGTGTTGTGGGGCGGCGTTCCACAAAATCGGCGTTCAACACATTAAAGACTGAGTTCGCCGCCAATACGTCCAGCACCCGTGACGACCCATAAAGGCTATAACCCTGCCGCTCTCGCAAGGTCAGCAATCCGGCAATGTGATCGACATCAGCATTCGTTAACACGACAGCACGAATTGGGGTGTGACGCCGTTCCCCCGCTTTGGGCCATAGGGCAGGCGTTTGGTTCAACTGCTGGCGTATGTCAGGCGACGCATTAAACAACACCCACCGGTCACCATCCGCTGACACCGCGATCGAAGATTGGGTTTGCGGCGGACAGGTCGGATCCTGTGCACGGGCCCGTTCATTAAAGGGGCCATTGGCATTCCATTGTGGCAAGCCGCCGCCGGCCGCTGCCCCCAATACCCTGATTTTCATACTGCTGTCCCTTTCAGGCGCTTGTTTCTATTTTTCGCATGCAGCACAAACAAAACGGGGGACAAGCTGACCTGTCCCCACGTTCGCATTCAACCGACAATTGTCAGTATATGATGGCCTTACTTGCGCTTCATCTCCGCACAGGCATAGGCATTGATTTCGAGCCCAACGGGAATCTCGATAATTTTCGGTGTGTTCCAAGCCATTTGCAGACCCTTTCTTCTAAGTTTGCGGGGAGTATCGCCAATTCACCTCGATTGATCAAGGAAAATCCCCTTTTCCAGCCAAACACAACCCTTAAATGAAAAATTGTCACCAACGCTTGCAAATCCGTCCAAAGGCAGCAACACTGCCGCCCACGCAACTTAAAAACGGACTTTTTCGGGGGCTAATATGGACCAGTTCGGCACAGTAACCACACCAGCCAATCTTGGCTTTGACGAGGAACGGCTGGACCGTATTCCCAAATTTTTCAGCACCTATCTGGACAGCAAGAAATTCTCGGGCCTGTCGACGCTGATCGCGCGTGGCGACGAGATTGCCCACTTTTCCTGTCAGGGCGTACAGGATTGGGACACCGGCGCGCCGATTACTGCTGATACAATCTTCCGCATCTATTCAATGACCAAACCGATTACATCGGTCGTCATCATGCAGTTGTTCGAGGAAGGCAAGCTGCGGCTGGAGCATGAGCTGCATCGTTATATCCCTGCGTTTAAAGACGCACAGGTTTGGGAAAGCGGCACATGGGATGACTACACAACAAAGCCTGTTGATCGTCCGATCCTGATCCGCGATTTGTTGAGCCACACATCCGGGCTAACTTATGACTTTATGATGCAACACCCTGTCGACAAACTTTACCGCAAGAACGGTTTGGCAGGCGCCCGCGCAGAAGGCATCAGCGCCAAGGAATTCGTAGATCGGGCTGCGCAACTACCCTTGCTGTTCAGCCCGGGCACCGGGTGGAATTACTCAATCTCGACAGACGTTCTTGGCCGCGTCATTGAAGTGATTGAGGGTGAGCCGCTTGACAAGGTCTTTAAGCGCCGCATCTTTGATCCGCTCGGCATGGTCGATACAGATTTCCATATTTCAGAGGACAAGCTGGACCGTTTCGCCACCTGTTATGACAAATATACAGGCACGGTGCGCGTACAGGATAAGCCCGAAACCAGCCCCTATCTGACGGGGAAGGATTTTCTGTCAGGCGGCGGCGGTCTTGTCTCCACCATGCGTGACTATCTGATCTTTTGCCGTATGGTCGCCAAAGGCGGCGTTCACAATGGCGTCCGCATCCTGTCGCCGCGGACAGTTGATCTGATGCGCGTCAACCATCTGGCTGACAACAAGACCATGCTTGATATGGGCGATTCAGCATTTACCGAGGTTGGGTTGAACGGCACAGGCTTTGGCCTTGGTTTTTCTGTCCTGATGGATCAGGCAGCAGCCATGACGACAACACCCGTCGGCACCTATTCATGGGGTGGGGCAGCCAGCACATTTTTCTGGATTGATCCGGTGGAAGATATTGTCGGCCTGTCCATGACGCAATTGATGCCATCCAGCACCTATCCCATTCGCGCCCAGTTGCAACAGCTGACCTATGCCGCGCTAATGGACTCAAATCAGAAATAATTTCAGGAAGGGGGTTTGGTGGGCCCGGAGGGACTCGAACCCCCAACCAATCCGTTATGAGCGGACGGCTCTAACCAGTTGAGCTACAGGCCCTGAAAAGACATAGAGACAATTACGCCTTGCGAGCGGCAACTTGCCCGCAAGGCGTTTTTTTCGCAAGCATTTATTCAAAAAAACGTGGCGAACGGTGTCGCATCACAATTTATTCAATTGTCAGATTGGCCTCGTCAATCAATTCATAAATTTCATTGACCGAAATACCGAAGTTTAGTCCGGAATCGCCGCCGTCTCGCTTACCAAATGAAACCACCGCTACGACATTTCCCGTCGCCTCTGAAATGATCGGGCCACCGCTATTTCCTGGGTTCAGCGCTGTATCAGTTTGAATGAAAAGCACATCATTCTCATCAGCGCGTATACCGCTGAGGGTGCCTTTGGAAATTGAAAACTCCAATCCCCGAGGCGCGCCGATTGCAAACAAGGCTGCGCCAAGTTGCATGTCCTGAACAGTCCCCAAATTCAAAAAACGTGAAGTAGCGCGAGACATTTTCACAATTGCTAAATCTCGCGCAGAATCGGTTGCAACGACCGTACCAAAACCAATGCCACCGTCACGCGTTTCAATCGTCACGCGACTATGTCCTTCAACCACATGATGATTGGTGACAATATATCCCGATGGCGTGATAAAAAATCCACTGCCTATGCCCCCTGCTTTAATCACAACGGTAGCATCCATAAAGGGCGCATACGGCCCCTCAATCTGACGAATCAAAGCCTCAGTCTCAGGGTCTGATTGTTTGGTTTCCGTTTCTGCTACAGGGTCTGGCTGCGCCATAGGTGTCTCCTGCGGCATTTCGGGTGCAGTGGGCGCACCGTTCGCGTCAGCATTTAGGCGTGCATAGCGGGCCAAATTGTTTGGAAGCGCGCTATCATTTTTCAATTTTGAATAATGTGAAGTCGCCGCCTTGCGCGCAAACTCTGCAATACGAGCCGCACCCTCATCAGCAGATGCACCAGTTACAGTTGGAATCAAAACCGGGGCTAGCAAACCCATTGACATGCTGCCCGCCATTGCCGCGCGATTAACCATTTCAACCACATCAATCGTGATTTTCTTAGTAACGCGCTCTTCATAAATCATCTGGGTCGCGGTGTTGTCCATGATCGAAATAACCATCGACGCCACAAATGGGAAATAGCATTCAGGCGTTTCCTCCCACAGGTCCTTATCTTTGTAAATCAGACTGAATCCCATCGCCATCACGTCAGATCCTGTCCATGCATTCGGCACCGTTTGGTAATCGATAAAATCAGTGACCTGTTCCCAAGGCACTTCCAAAACAGTTACGTCTGTGAATAGGCTTTCGAATACATCTTTCAGGACAAAATTGATGACAGGACCGTATTCGACGATTGCCTCCCCAGCCTGACAGCCAGTTTTCACTGTAAACTTCTCTTTGCTTACCGGCAAAACCAGAGTGACGGACTGATTAAACCGCGCAATATCTTCGAGTTCAAAATGCGCATCTTGATTGATGGGATCGCCTTCCTTCCTCTCAAAGCTGTTGTCCAAACTCACAGTTCGCTCAGCAGTTGCCGTACACCCGGCAACCAACAAAAGCCCAAGAACAATCAAACTACGAAGTTGCATATATGCCCCCAATCAATCATGAATGGATTAACACTATTGCGAACAATTGTAGAACGCAAGTGGGGGCAGAAAATTAAAGCGGGCGAACGAAATCAGCCGTTTCTACGCGTTCGCGGAAACCCAATTTGGGATAAAAGCTGCGCTGATGGCTTTCACGATCACGGCGGTTAATGACGTGCAACCGTACCAGCCCTTCTTCCTTTGCAACCGATTCCACATAATCAATCATGTGATGGCCAATATCATGACCGCGCTGATCGGACCGGATGAAAAGGTCCGAGATATAGGCTTCAGACCCGCCAACAATCGGCATAGGAATGCGGTGCAAAGTGCAATAGCCGACCAACTCGCCCCCCCGTTCCGCAAGCAGCAACCAGTGATGACGCGGGCCACCGTAGGCCGGCGTGCAAAGAAGGTGCGTTAGCTCCTCCAAATGGCCTTCATCTTCTGCATCATGGCCCATCTCCTCGCGGATGATGCGCAAAATCGTCAGAAAGTTTTGCTGGTCAGACGGACCTGCATTGCGGATGGTCAGCTCTTCCATAAGGCTGCCCCCTTTTTAATTATGTTCGATCAGTTATCGAGGAAGCTGCGCAATTTGCGGCTGCGGCTGGGATGCTTCAGCTTACGCAGGGCTTTAGCTTCAATCTGACGAATACGTTCACGCGTGACAGAGAATTGTTGCCCCACTTCTTCAAGCGTATGGTCCGTGTTCATGCCGATACCAAAGCGCATGCGCAGCACGCGTTCTTCACGCGGGGTCAATGTCGCCAACACACGTGTTGTAGTTTCACGCAAGTTTGCATTGATCGCCGCATCAATCGGCAGGATGGCATTCTTGTCTTCGATAAAGTCGCCAAGATGACTGTCTTCTTCATCACCGATCGGTGTTTCAAGAGACAAAGGCTCCTTCGCGATTTTCAGAACCTTGCGCACTTTTTCAAGCGGCATGCCAAGTTTTTCCGCCAGCTCCTCAGGCGTTGGTTCGCGACCGATTTCATTCAACATCTGGCGGCTTGTGCGCACCAGCTTGTTAATGGTTTCAATCATATGCACAGGAATACGGATTGTTCTGGCCTGGTCAGCAATAGACCGTGTAATCGCCTGCCGGATCCACCATGTGGCATAGGTTGAGAATTTATAGCCACGCCGATATTCAAACTTATCAACAGCTTTCATCAGGCCAATATTGCCTTCCTGAATCAGGTCAAGAAACTGCAGGCCACGATTGGTGTATTTCTTTGCAATTGAAATCACCAAACGCAGATTGGCTTCGACCATTTCCTTTTTGGCGATGGCTGCTTCTTTTTCGCCCTTTTGAACCGTTGCCACGATGCGGCGGAATTCGCCCACCTGCAAACCGGTTTCCTGACTGATCATGGTAATCTCGTTGCGGATATCCTTGATCTCGTCACGCTCGTTTTTCACGAACTCTTTCCATCCCGGGCGGGACAGACGGCCCACGCGACGCACCCATTGGGGGTCAAGCTCGCTGCCGCGATATTCTTTCAGGAAGTCAGCCCGATCCACGCCATTGGATTCAGCCAACCGCATCAAGCGGCCTTCCAATGTCACGATCCGCTTATTCACAGCATAAAGCTGCTCAACAAGCGTTTCGATACGCGTGTTGTTCATATGCAGGCTTTCCATCAGCACAACAAGTTCGTCACGCAGTTTTTTGTAACGACGATCCTGTGCGGTAGTGGAATCCTTACCCGCCATCGCGGCATCAAGTTGGGTTTCCTGCGCCTTTGTGAATTTTTTGAATGTCTTGGCAATCTCGTCAAAGATTTCCAACACTTCAGGTTTCAGCTTGGCCTCCATGGCTGAGAGGGAGAGGTTTGCCTCATCATCCTCGTCATCCTCGCCATCTGTACCGTCCTGCCCTTCGGCAGTTTCATCACCAGCGGGCTTTGTCTCTTCCTCAGGCTTTGCGGCAGGCGCCTTTGCCTTTTCTTCGGCATCGTCATCATTGTCGGTAGCAGAATTATCAACCGCAGCGCCGGGACCACCGCCATAAGTCGCGTCAAGGTCGATGACATCACGCAGCAAAATACGTGCTTCAAGCAATTCATCACGCCAAACGGTAATGGCGCGGAAGGTTAGCGGGCTTTCGCACAGGCCGCCAATCATGGCATTGCGGCCTTCTTCGATGCGT
The DNA here is from genome assembly GCA_965229935.1 of Alphaproteobacteria bacterium. GTDB lineage: Bacteria > Pseudomonadota > Alphaproteobacteria > SPJN01 > SPJN01 > SPJN01. Next base: position 3,038,865 of record CBDDKB010000002.1, on the reverse strand, counting down.
TTCGCGATTGCGATTTCGCCCTCGCGTGACAATAGCTCGACAGAGCCCATTTCACGCAAATACATGCGTACGGGGTCATCTGTCCGTTCGCCGCTGGTGCTGGTTTTGGTTGTTGTGGCAACAGCGGTCGTGCGTGTTTCTGTTAGCGCGCGTGACCCTTCATCATCGCCATCATCATCGCTGTCGTCTGCTTCTTCCATATCGACAACATTGATGCCCATTTCGGACAACATAGACATTGTGTCTTCGATCTGCTCAGAAGAAACTTCTTCAGACGGCAGCACCGCATTCAATTCTTCAACTGTGACATAGCCCCGACGCTTTGCCTCTGCGATCATCTTTTTGACGGCAGAGTCTGTCATATCAAGGATAGGGCCATCGGAAGTACCGGTGTTTTCCTTATCCTGTTCGGGTGCTTCTGCTGCAGCTGCGGTTTTCTTTGCATTGCGAATGCGTTCTCTCATCCCTATCAATACTTTGCAGGTCAGACAGCGCATCTACCACCTAAACCGGCGGTTTGCCTGATCGCAAAGAATTGATGACATCATCCAGTGTTTCGCCGCCATCCAATTGCGATGAATGGTCGTCGATACGTTTCTGTTTTGCCTGGGCCCGCTCTAATGCGGTTTTCGCGGCAGTTAGCCGGGCCAAGCTGTCATCTGTCATATGGGAGGTCAGGGCCTGTTCGGCAATATGGACATCCAATAATGCCGCATCCACCTCAAACTGGGCCAAAATGGCGTCCAGTTGATGACCCTTCTCTTCCAAAGACCAAACACGCCCCGACGGTGCCCCATCGAAACGGTCTAATAGTTCTGTCATGCCCTGAAGCGTCAGGTGGCGGTGGAGCGCGTCGGCATCTAGGCCGGGCTCGTGAGAGACGGTTTCTAGTATTTCTGCCAGCAACTTGTCAAGCCCCTGATCTGTCAGGGCGATTTCGGCAAGCACCTCGACATGCTGTTCCGCAAGGGCCGGATCAGCCAAAAGCAAGCCTATCAGCCGCCGTTCTCGCAAATTTCGCGCCTGTTCTGCGCCTTTTCCGCCCTTTAACAGGCTAACCAACAGGGATTCCCGCCCCTGTTGCGACAGGCCGACCTTTTTGACCACAAAACGCCCGGTCCGGCGATCTCTACCCCTTTGGGTGCGCAATCCCTGCGGCTCCCACGGGTCAACTTCCTCCTGCCAGTCACGTTTTCCGCCGCCGCGACCGCCACCAGCATCAAGGCTGATTGCCCCCAGACCAAGGTGGTCAGCAAGGCGCTGCCCGAAATCAGCCTGATAAAGCTGACGCACATCAGGGTTTTTGATCCGGCCAATCGCCTCTTCGACTGATTGTTTCAGCGCTGCCTTTTCTTCAGGAGTTTGTTGTGGCTGCCCCTCAATAGCTGATTGCCAGAATATATCGGCCAAAGGCTGTTTTTGATCCAACAACCCTACCAAGGCCTTTTTACCGCCCGCGGCCAGCAAATCATCCGGGTCTTTCCCGTCAGGCAACATGATAAAGCCAAGTGACTTGCCCGGCTCAAGCAAGGGCAAGGCTAAATCAACCGCGCGATAGGCAGCGCGCTTGCCTGCCTCGTCCCCGTCAAAGCACATTAGGGGTTCTGCAACCGTCCGCCAGGCAAGGCGCAACTGATCTTCCGTCAGCGCCGTCCCCATTGGTGCAACCGCATAGTCCATCCCGGCGCGGTCAAAGGCGATGACATCCATATAGCCTTCAGACACCAACAATCTGCCATTGCGCCGCGCCCCTTCGCGCGCCCGGTCATAATTGTAGAGCATGGCTGATTTGTGAAAGATCGGCGTTTCAGGAGAATTCAGATATTTCGCCCGTGACTTACCGGATAGATCACGCCCCCCAAAAGCAACGATGCGCCCCTTGCGGTCACGGATCGGGAACATGATCCTATCTCGAAACCGGTCATAAGGTTCGCGGTTCTGGGTCGAAGGGTCATCAGGATCAGGGCCAATGACCAAGCCTGCCTCTACCAAAATCTTGTCCTGAAAGCCCTCTGCCTTCAGGTGGCTGCGCAGCATCTGTCGGTCATCGGGCGCATAGCCAATGGCAAATCGATCAATAGTCGGCTGATCCATTTGACGTTTTTGCACCAGATAGGATTGCGCGCCCTGCCCACGCGGCATGTCAAGCTGGGCCTGAAAAAAGGCAGCGGCAGAGGCCATGGCATCATGCAGGCCCTTTTGTCGTTCCTGTTCCTGTGGGGTCGCGCGGCGGATTTGCGGCACCTCAAGCCCGGCAAGCTCGGCAAGCTGTTCGACAGCTTCGGGGAAACTGGCGCCCTCAGCCTCCATCAAAAACTTTACGGCATCCCCTGACACGCCACAGCCAAAGCAGTGATAAAACCCCTTGGAATCATCAACATGGAAGGACGGAGATTTTTCACCGTGAAAAGGGCAGCAGGCCCAATAATCTCGCTTACGCGGGTTCGATTTCTTGCGGTCCCACGTCACCCGCCGCCCGACAATGTCGGACAGGGTTATGCGCGCGCGCAACTCATCAATAAATTGATCTGAAATCGCCATAAGGGCAGTCTAGTTCTGACGCTGGCGAATAGCCAGACGCTTCGATTGCAAAATGCATTACCCGCCAAGGGCAGCTTTCACCTTCGCAGATGCCTTTTTAAAGTCCATCGCGCCAGCATGGCGATCCTTCAAGGCGGCCATGGTTTTACCCATATCCTTCAGACCCGCAGCGTCAATTTCCGCAATCACAGCAGAAACAGCCTCATCAATTTCCGCGTCCGACATTTGCCGGGGCATGAATTCTTCGATGATGCCCATTTCTTCGCGTTCTTGTTCGGCAAGTTCGACCCGGCCCGCAGATTCATAGGTGTCAGCGGCCTCGCGGCGCTGCTTCACCATCTTTTGCAAGATTTGCAGAATCTCTGCCTCGTCAACGCCATCGGTTTTGTCTTCTGACCGTGCCGCGATGTCACGATCCTTAATGGCAGCCAGAATAAGACGCACGGTAGAAATACGGCGTTGATCCTTGGCGCGCATGGCGTCCTTCAACGTTTGTTTAAGTTGCTCACGCATAGTGAAGAGTACCCTAAGCTTGGATAGCGTTGTCGATCCCCGCCCCAAAGCGCAGGCACAACAGCCTCGCCCTTCGCGGGATCGCGACACTACCCCATGCGACGGGCAGACGCAACAGGCTCTTACACTTGCAAGTTATTGATTTTAAAAGGATTTCAAAATCAAACAAAATCAGGCACCGCTTGATTGCTTAGCTGATTTCGCTTATAACCTTGAAAATTCACGGAAGCGGAAACGATTCTGGGGCAGACTGATCTAAGGCCAGCAGGCCTTTCACTTGATGCCCCGCGATGAAGCGCGGCCTCTTCACTGATCTTAGGACCCTGTTCATGGCACAGACTGAGCCCGTCACCCCGGAAGCCTCGACCTCGGCATCCGGTTTTCTTTATGCGCCCACACCCAATGCTGTATTGGTGTTGGCCGATGGCACTTTCTATGAAGGTATCGGCCTCGGTTATGAAGGAGAGGCGCTTGGTGAGGTTTGCTTCAACACCTCTATCACCGGCTATCAGGAAATTCTGACCGACCCCAGCTATGCGGGTCAGTTGATCACTTTCACATTCCCGCATGTCGGCAATGTCGGCACGAATGACGAAGATGTCGAAACCGCAACAAGTGCGGCGCACGGCATGATCATGCGTGCAGATGTGACCCTGCCCTCTAATTTTCGCGCCAAGCAGCATCTTGATGCCTGGTTGAAGGATCGCAAGCTTGTTGGCATCAGCGGCATCGACACGCGCGCCCTGACCCGTCGCATTCGCTTGCAAGGCGCGCCCAATGGCGTCATCGCCTATAATCAAGCAGGCAAGTTTGACATTCCCGCCCTGCAGGCCAAGGCCGCTGGCTGGCCCGGCCTTGAAGGTATGGACCTTGCCAAGGACGTCACCCGCGCCAATTCGGAAGACTGGCTGACCTGCCGCTGGGACCTTGGCACTGGTTTTGGCACTTTAAATGATAGCGCAGACGCCGCCGCACATGTTGTTGCGATCGACTATGGCTGCAAACACAATATTCTACGCTGCCTTGCCAGCACTGGCGTTAAAGTGACCATTGTCCCCGCAAAAACCTCTGCTGCCGATATTCTGGCACTGAACCCTGATGGGGTTTTCCTGTCGAACGGCCCGGGCGATCCCGCCGCAACAGGCGAATATGCAGTGCCGGTTATCAAGGAATTGCTGGAAACCGAACTGCCCATTTTTGGGATTTGTCTGGGCCATCAAATGTTGGCACTCGCACTTGGTGCCAAGACCATGAAGATGCACCAAGGCCATCGCGGCGCCAACCACCCGGTCAAGGATTTGACAACGGGCAAAGTTGAAATCACCTCTATGAACCATGGCTTTACAGTTGATCGCGATACACTGCCTAAAGGGATCAGCGAAACACATGTTTCCTTGTTTGACGGCACCAATTGCGGGATTGCTGTTGATAGCAAGCCCATCTTCTCGGTCCAATATCACCCCGAAGCCAGCCCCGGCCCGCAGGACAGTTTCTATCTGTTTGATCGGTTCCTGACCGCCATCAAAACCCATAACGCCGCGTAAGCCGCCACCGCCTTATTAGCTGACAGAGCGACCCATGCCTAAACGCACAGACATACAATCCATCATGATCATCGGCGCTGGCCCCATTATTATCGGCCAAGCGTGTGAGTTTGACTATTCCGGGACACAGGCCGTTAAGGCCCTGAAGGAAGAGGGGTATCGCATTATCCTCGTCAACTCCAACCCCGCCACCATTATGACGGACCCGGAATTGGCAGACGCGACCTATATTGAGCCGATCACCCCGGCCATGGTTGCCAAGATCATTGAAAAAGAACGCCCCGATGCATTGCTGCCCACCATGGGCGGGCAAACCGCGTTGAACGCTGCACTGGCGTTGGCGGATGACGGTACGCTCGACAAATTCAATGTTGAGCTGATCGGTGCCAACCAAGAAGCCATCGAAAAGGCTGAGGACCGCGAAAAGTTCCGTAAGGCGATGGACAAAATCGGCCTTGAAAGCCCCAAGTCAGAAATTGCTCATACACTTGATGAGGCTATGAAGGCGCTCGACATTATCGGTCTTCCCGCCATCATTCGTCCGTCCTTTACCATGGGCGGCACGGGCGGCGGCATCGCCTATAACAAGGAAGAATATATCAAGATCATTTCAAGTGGTCTTGATGCCTCCCCCACGACGGAAGTTCTGGTTGAAGAAAGCGTCTTGGGATGGAAAGAATTTGAAATGGAAGTGGTTCGCGACAAGGCGGACAACTGCATCATCATCTGTTCCATTGAAAATATCGACCCAATGGGCGTGCATACGGGCGATTCCATTACCATCGCCCCTGCCTTGACTCTGACTGATAAAGAATATCAGATCATGCGCAATGCCTCTATCGCTGTGCTGCGCGAAATCGGCGTCGAAACAGGCGGGTCTAACGTTCAGTTCGCGGTCAATCCGAAAGATGGCCGCCTTGTTGTCATCGAGATGAACCCGCGCGTGTCGCGTTCATCTGCACTGGCATCAAAGGCAACAGGCTTTCCCATCGCCAAAATCGCCGCCAAACTTGCAGTCGGCTATACGCTGGACGAATTGCTGAACGACATCACAGGCGTTACCCCGGCAAGCTTTGAGCCGACGATTGATTATGTCGTGACAAAGATCCCACGCTTTGCATTTGAAAAGTTCCCCGGCTCAGAACCCTTGCTGACAACCGCGATGAAGTCTGTTGGCGAAGCGATGGCTATTGGCCGGACATTCCAGGAAAGCCTGCAAAAGGCGCTACGCTCGCTCGAAACCGGCTTGTGCGGCCTGAACGAGTATGAGATTGACGGCCTTGGCGAAGGTGATGATTTAAACGCGATCCGCAAGGCGCTCGGCACACCAACGCCAGATCGCCTGCTTGCTGTGGCGCAAGCCTTCCGGCTTGGCCTAAGCGAAGAAGATGTTCACAAGGCCTGTGCTATTGATCCGTGGTTCCTGCGCCAGATCAAGGATTTGATCGACACAGAAGCCGCCATTAAGAGCCGTGGCCTGCCTACCCAACCGCGCGATTGGCAGTTCCTGAAAGCCAAAGGCTTTGCCGATGCCCGCCTTGCGCAACTTGTCGGCAAAACAGAAGCAGACGTCACATCAGCCCGTAAGGCCGCAGGCGTACGCCCGGTCTATAAACGTATCGATACTGTCGCTGCTGAGTTTGAGGCCAAGACCCCCTATATGTATTCAACATATGAGGCGCCCCACAATGGTGCCGCCGAATGTGAGTCAGGCATCAGCAACCGCGAAAAGGTCATTATCCTTGGTGGTGGCCCGAACCGGATCGGTCAGGGTATCGAGTTTGACTATTGCTGCTGTCATGCCGCCTTTGCGCTTGCGGATGCGGGTTATGAAACCATCATGGTCAATTGCAACCCTGAAACCGTTTCAACCGATTATGACACATCAGACCGACTGTACTTTGAACCGCTGACCAGCGAAGACGTGCTGTCCCTGATCGAAACAGAACAACAGGATGGCACCGTCAAAGGTGTGATCGTTCAATTTGGTGGCCAAACGCCCCTGAAACTGGCACGCGGCCTTGAGGCCGCAGGTGTCCCGATTTTGGGCACCAGCCCTGACGCCATCGACCTTGCCGAAGATCGCGAACGGTTCCAGAAATTGCTGGCCGATTTGGACCTGAAACAGCCGCGTAACGGCATCGCCTCGACCGAGGACCAGGCAATCCAGATCGCTGAAGAGGTTGGCTATCCCGTCGTGATTCGCCCCTCCTACGTTTTGGGTGGTCGTGCCATGGAAATCGTACGGGACCGCGCCGGGCTAGAGCGGTACATTAACGAAGCCGTGCATGTTTCGGGCGACAGTCCTGTTTTGATCGATGGTTATCTTGATGGCGCCATCGAAGTCGATGTTGATGCCCTGTGCGACGGCAATGATGTTCATATTGCCGGGATTATGGAGCATATCGAAGAAGCTGGCATTCATTCCGGTGACAGCGCCTGCTCCCTCCCCCCGCATTCTCTCAGCGGCGATGTAATCGAAGAGTTGAAGCGAGAAACACGCATGCTCGCACGCGCGCTCAATGTTGTTGGGTTGATGAATGTACAATATGCGATCAAAGACAAGACCGTCTATTTGATCGAAGTGAACCCCCGCGCCAGCCGGACAGTTCCTTTCGTGGCAAAGGCAGTGGGCTATCCCGTTGCCAAGATTGCCAGCCGCCTGATGGCAGGCGAAAAACTGGCTGCCATGAACCTAAAAGAAACCAAGCTGAAGCATGTTGCCGTGAAGGAGGCTGTGTTCCCCTTTGCCCGGTTCCCCGGCGTCGATACCTTGTTGGGCCCTGAAATGCGGTCAACAGGTGAGGTGATGGGCCTTGATAACCAATTTGACCGCGCCTTTGCAAAAAGTCAGCTTGGCGGCGGTGCCAAGGTGCCTGAAAGCGGCACATTGTTTGTATCTGTGAAAGATGCCGATAAAGAAGCGATTTTGCCCGCTGTCAAAATGATGGCCAAAGAAGGCTTCAACATCATTGCAACAGGCGGCACAGCCCGCTTTTTGAATGAAAAAGGCATTGAAACAGCCACAATCAACAAGGTGCTGGAAGGCCGCCCACATATTGTTGATGCCATCAAAAATGGCGAAGTTCAGCTGGTTTTCAACACAACCGAAGGCACACAGGCGATTGAAGATTCCTATTCAATCCGCCGATCAGCGCTGACCAACAAGGTGCCCTATTACACCACAATTGCAGGTGCAAAGGCTGCGGCAGCAGGCATCAGGGCACAGCGCAGAGACACACTTGAAGTTGCGCCGCTTCAGTCCTACATTACCCGCTGAGTTGAGGTGGTCCGGTACGGGCCGCCTTATCTTTCAGATCAAAGCACTATTTTGATCTGATTATTTCAGACACAGGAATGTTTGCCGCTCCAAACACGCTGTTTGGAGGCGGATTTTTCATTGCCTGATAGCAAAAGACCGCCCGAAAAGCGGCAAATATGAGGTCACAATGGAACGAGTGCCCATGACCAACGCTGGCTACCAGCGGATGGAAGAAGAATTTAAGCGGCTAAAAACCGTTGATCGTCCTGCAGTGATTCAGGCGATTGCCGAAGCGCGCGAGCATGGCGACCTGTCTGAGAACGCGGAATATCATGCTGCTAAAGAACAGCAAGGTCATATCGAAGCGCGTATTCAGGAACTGGAAAGCAAACTTAGCCGGGCGCAGGTCATCGATATTTCTGAATTTTCCGGCGACACCGTAAAATTCGGTGCAACCGTGGAAATCGTCGACGAAGACACAGACGAAGAACGCAAGTTCCAAATTGTTGGTGAGGATGAGTCTGACCCCAAGGGTGGGCAAATCTCTCTCACCTCCCCAATCGCGCGCGCGCTGATCAATAAATCAGTTGGCGATTCGGTCGAGGTGAACACCCCCGGCGGCGCCAAGTCTTACGAGATTTTGAGCGTTAGCTTTAAGTAAACAAGCTTCGTCACATTTAATGACAACTAAGATGGGGTAGCGTCAGACGCTGCCCCTTTTTATTTGGCTTAACCGCGATCGACCGGCCCTAATTCGATAGGACCAAACAGTCGATCAAAATACCAGCCAAGCTCTCTCGCCCAAATGTCATAGCCTTTTTCAGACAGATGCAATTGATCTTCGCTGAATAAGTCGTCCGCCACCCCCTGCTCGCCGGCCTGTAACATAGGCGTCGCAACATCGACATAATGCAGGTTTTTGTCTTTTGAAGCACGCTGTTTGAAACCTTCATTCACCTCCAACTGGATGGCAAGATCATCAAAGTGCGCGGGGCTTGGTTTCACCGACATAATCAAGACAGGCATTTGCGGAAAGTCAGCACGTAGTTTTGCCATCAACTTATCAAAATCGCCCAGTATGACACTGGGTTTGACGCTGGCAGCAATATCATTTTCGCCTGCATATAGAACCAATGCGCGCGGCTTATAGACTTTCACAACATCATCATAATAGTGCAGCACATGGCGCATATGTGCGCCGCCAAACCCGCGATTGATAATTGCCCGCGGGGCAAAGTGCCCGCCAACTTCGCGCCAAAGTTTAAAGTCAGAGCTGCCGACCAAAACAATTGCGTCTGCACGAAACCCTGCGCGGGCGTCACGTGCCTTAAACGCAGCAATTTCTGTCTGAAAGGTTTCGGCATTGCGTTCTGCAACCCCAACCAGAGTTGTCCCAAAACGTTCTACAACGAACATCAAGCTCATCAACAAGCCGCTGATCAATACGACGCCATATAGAAACCGCACGCGTTTGCGCATTGTCAGTCTCCTTGGCCAGCGGGTGCCACATCGGCAGTTAACAATTCGGTTGGATAACCTGGCTCATTCTTGGCCTGACGAATAACAAAGCTGGTTTTGACGCTGGCGACATGCGGTGCAGGCGTCAGGTGCGATGTCAGGAATGTCTGGAATTCTTCAAGGTCTCGGGCAACGCATTTCAAAATGAAATCAACCTCGCCGTTCAGCATATAACATTCACGCACAATTGGATGTGCGTTCATCGCTGCCTCAAACCGTGCAAGGTCATCTTCATGCTGGCTATCAAGGCCCACCATGGCAAAAACCTCGACCGCAAATCCCAACCCCTTACCGTTCAATGCCGCATAATAGCCGCCAATTAACCCGGCAGCTTCAAGCGCGCGGACACGTCTTAGACATGGCGGGGCAGAAATCCCAACGCGGGACGCCAGATCGACATTCGTCATGCGTCCATCATCCTGTAAAAGGCGTAGAATTTTTAAATCAATGTGATCAAGTTTGACGTTGCCTGCCATGACCTGCCTGACTTTTACCCATTTGCTAAACACCGCCGGGCTTGCCAATATGGCAGGAATCGGCGACTGTGATCCTGTTATTTCTATACAGGTTACCCCCTGCTTTGCGCAATATAATTACTGAAAATTGAACGGATCGGTCTATTGATACCCGCCACCAAACAGACCCAAATCTGGGCCCTTTCTGATGATCGCATCGGTATGGTCAATCAGGTTGTCGGCCTGTGTGAGCGGTTGGAGGCGGTCTATTGCGCGACATGGCAACACAAAACCGTGTCATTCAAGGGGATCGGCAAGGCCTGGCCCACGGCGCTTCCCGCCTTTTTGCCCCTTTGCCTGACACCGCAATCTAGGGAGCTGCTCGCCGCCCCTTTGCCCGCCATTATAATCGGCTGTGGCCGCAGCATCATCCCCCTTCTGCTGCACTTTAGGCGGCAGGGTGTGAAAACGATCTATCTGCAAGACCCACGCATCAACCCCAATCACTTTGATCTGGTGATTGCGCCTGATCATGATCCGGTCGAGGGGGCGAATGTCATCAAGACCATCGGGTCCATCCATCGCGTCACGCAATCCCGATTGAACAATGAAATTGCGACCATCCATGCCGCTAAACTAAACGGCCTGCCGCAACCGCGATTGGGTGTTTTGATTGGCGGCGACAATAAACATTTAAGTCTGACGCCATCTCGCGCGGCCCAAATCGCGGCACGACTAAGCAACCTTTCCACCGCCTATGGATTTAGCCTGATGGTTACCGCGTCCCGCCGCACGGGACCTGAAGCGTTGGCCATACTCCGCCGTGCCCTGAACGACGTGCCTGAATGCTTCTTTTGGGATGGCACCGGGGCAAATCCCTATTTCGATATTTTGAACCACGCAGACATGCTGATCGTCACAGAAGATTCCGTGAATATGGCAAGCGAAGCTGCTGCAACGGGCAAGCCCGTCTTTGTGTGTGACCTCACCCGGAAACGCCGATTGAAAGGGCTGTTGCCGCCGCGCAGCACCCTCAAATTCGATCAATTTCATAAAGCGTTGCTGCTTTACGGGGTTGCGCGCCCCCTGCCCCCGTCTGGCCCGCTGGTTCACTGGGACTACCCCCCGCTTGACCCTGCTGAAGATGCGCTCAAGGCAATCAAGCCCCTACTTTCAATAAAGTGATACCCCCTTATTGCATCTGACCTCATTGCCCCTTAGGTAAGAGGCCGGAAATAGCGGAGAAACTCATGGCCACCACACATAAAACCAAAGTCCTTATCATCGGTTCCGGTCCGGCAGGATACACCGCCGCGGTCTATGCGGCGCGCGCTATGCTCAACCCGATCCTTGTGGCCGGTTTACAGCCGGGTGGTCAGTTGACGATTACAACGGATGTCGAGAACTATCCTGGCTTTGCTGACCCGATCCAAGGCCCCTGGTTGATGGAACAAATGGAAGGGCAGGCCCGCGCAGTCGGCACCCAGATCGAACAAGATATTATCACCGATATAGATTTTTCCTCCCGCCCTTACAAAGCCATTGGCGACTCTGGCGCCCATTATGAGGCTGACAGCGTTATCATTGCGACAGGCGCGCAGGCCCGTTGGTTGGGATTGCCCACCGAAGAGAAGTTTCAGGGATTTGGCGTATCAGCCTGTGCAACCTGTGACGGATTTTTCTACCGCAACAAAGAAGTGCTGGTGATAGGCGGTGGCAACACAGCAGTCGAAGAAGCCCTGTTCCTAACCAATTTCGCCAGCAAAGTGACGATCATCCATCGCCGCAACGAATTCCGCGCTGAACGAATATTGCAGGAACGTCTGCTGGCCCACGAAAAGATCGACGTGATTTGGGACCATGAGCTTGTCGAAGTCCTGGGCGACGAAGATCCGCTTGGTGTTACAGCCGGGCGCATCAAGCACACACAAACAGGCGAAACCCGCGATATCCCAGCAGACGGCATTTTCATTGCTATTGGTCATGCCCCTTCGACCGAAGTGTTTCAGGGCAAAATCGCCATGGATGATGGCGGCTATATCATTAAGGCGCCTGATTCGACCGCAACGGATATTCCCGGCGTGTTCGCAGCCGGGGATGTTACGGACAAGATCTACCGTCAGGCCGTGACAGCGGCCGGAATGGGCTGTATGGCAGCGCTTGAGGCAGAGAAATTTCTTGCTGAAAATGAGTAAGGCGTAATTTTTTCTACAAGGGATGGCGGTTTCAGCCTGCGCACCTTGTCGCATCTTCAATACCGCTCATATAACATTACGGTCGTCATATAAAAATCTATATAAATCAAATACTTAAGTCATTTACCATAAGATGACTGTTTTTTGTGCGGCGCACAATAAACTTGATTTTGAGGTCGGTTACCCGTAAGTAGAAAGCATGATTTGTTGCACCGCACCACGCGGTCCGAATCATCGCCAGCTTGCTGGTGTATATCAGATCCTCTTTTGCCCCCCATTTGTGGGATCTGATTGTTTCGCGTCATTTTTTGACGTGAAGCCTCCCTGTTAAACTTGCCAGGTTCCTTCGGGAACCTGGCATTTTTTTGCTTTTTTCAGGAATTGATTGCCAATATCACATGGGGAAGCTGCGCCATTGATTGCATGGTTCTGGCCCCCATACCAATGGCTTGGGCCCTTGGCCCCTCTGGCGCGTAATGAATCACCTGCATGCCCGCCTGACGGGCAGCGCGGACCCCGGTCAAACTATCTTCAATCACGATGCAATCGGATGGCGCGCGGCTCATGGCATCTGCGGCCGTCAGAAACAGATCAGGTGCAGGTTTGGGGCGCGGCACCTCAGTCCCTGAAAAGCGCAACCCCTGAAACCAGTCCTGCAACCCCACAATGCGCAGGGATTCATCAAACCTAATGCGCCTGCCATTGGATGCCATCGCCATATCGTGACCAATATCGCGTAATCGGTGAAGCGCCTCAATTATGCCGGGGATAGGCTGCAACTCAGCCTCGAAAACCGCATCGGCAACCTCGTCAAGCTCCTCCGACCAGTTTGGTGGCAAGGGTTGCCCCAATCGCTTTTCAAGGTCTTCAAACACGCCATCGAGCGTCATGCCGATATAACGATGCATGACTTCCTCAAGGCTCATCCGCAGGCCAAGCGCGTTGATTTGATCGCATAGAACTCGATTTGAAATCGGCTCTGAATCGACTAACACCCCATCGCAATCAAAAATCAGCGCGGGCAACTCTGTCATTTTGTCAATTCCCATCAGCGCGCCGCAAGAAACGCATTTACGCGCACAACCGCATTGTCGAAAATATCCTTATAGAAAAGACTATAGTCTTTTAGATGCAGGCTGCCGCCCGGCATTGACGTCTTGCCATGATCGCCGATACCAGACACATCAACCAACAAGCCCTGCGCTGCGCATGAGGCGGACAAGGACTGCGGGATCAATGCACCCAATTTGGCCTGCGTCCCCACAGGCGGTGCAGGCCGACCGATAAACACGCCACCAAAGGCTGAACTATCAAGCGGCACCATGCCTGCATGATCGGCCTTTTCACCTGCCCCACCGGCACGCCATGTCAGCGGGTTCACGCAGGCAAGGCTGGGATCATTCGCGGGCTGATAGGCACCATCAAGCCACATATAAAGCCCCGTTCCCATATCACGGCCCCCCGCCTTTGCCTGGTCAACCGCATCCCATGTTATCAAGCACTTGGTTTGGGATGGGCTGTCACACAGCGGGAAGTCTGACAGGCCACGTGTTGTTACCTCGGTAAATACGCCTGAGCCGATGGCGTAAACCACCACAATCCTGTCAGCCAATGCTGTTCCGTTAATCTTTTCAGCAACCAATCGCACCAAATGGCGCGTCCCTTGGCTATGTCCGGCCAATACAATTGGGCGATCCGGGCCGATAGTTGCAACAAAGTGATCAAATGCCCGCGCGATATCCTGATAGGCAAAGTCCATAGCCTGATGATTATCAGGCTCATTCGCCATAAAGGTCCACAAAGTCGCCTGACGATAGCGCGGCGCGTAAACACGGCAACACCCATTAAAGGCCGTGGCCTGCCCTTTCACAGGCATTTGTTCCGCGATCATATTCGTTACAGGGTCTGAGGTATCTGCTAGCCAACTCGATTTATCCAAAAGGACCGTCGGATAAATATAGAAAACATCCGCAGGTCGGTCGTCGTCATCAGATACTGAAAATCCGTCGGGCACGATGTCTGCTGCATCGTCACGATCTGGGAATGCCACCCAACTTGCCGGATCATCATAATCAGGCGCTGTTGGGATTTGCTGTTCGGCAAAACTGTGCTTGGGCTTGAATAGGATCTGACCTGCAAACCGTTCCATAGCGAACAGGCCAACAGCCCCCATAAACACGAAAACCAATAAAGCAACAGCGATCTTCCGGCCCATCTCATTCTCCATTCAACAAGTTGGATGGACCGTAACCGCTTTTCAAAAAAGCGCAAGTCGCCCTAGAAAAACAGTTTACGTTCCTGCGGCATATCTTTGTAAAGTGCCGCCACTTCTTCGGCATAGCCATTATAAAGCAGCGTCTTGACGCGTTTTGATGTGCCCAAAACCTGCTCAGTACTTTGCGACCAGCGGGGGTGCCGATATTCAGGATTTACATTGGCCCAAAACCCATATTCTGACGGCTGGACATCCTCCCAAAAGGACACGGGCTTTCGATCTGTAAAGGTAATACGCACAATTGATTTGATGGACTTAAAGCCATATTTCCACGGCGTCGCTAGCCGAAGCGGGCTGCCCATCTGTTTAGGCAAGGGACGCCCATAGGCACCTGTAACCATAAAAGCAAGATCGTTCATCGCTTCGTCAATCGTCAGCCCCTCAGTATAAGGCCAGGGATACCAACGCTGTTTTTGACCAGGGGCCATCCGCCTGTCTTTGAAGGTTTGGAACCTCACATATTTGGCCCGGTGGGTGGGCGCCGCAAGCTCAACAAGTTTGCGCAACGGAAAGCCTGACCAAGGAACCGTCATGGACCATGCCTCAACACAGCGGTGACGGTAAAGCCGTTCTTCCAGCGGCATCTTTTTCAAAAGATCATCAATATCGAGCGTCATGTCCTGTTCGACATGCCCGTCAATTTTCACTGTCCAAGGGCGAATTTTTAAATGCTGCGCCAGTTTATAGATCCGCTTGTGGGAGCCAAACTCATAAAAATTATTATAGGTGGTGTTCACCTCTTCAGGCGTTATGGGCCGATCAAGAGTGAACGCCTCGTTCCGCTTAACGGGATAGAGCCCCGCTGACGGGTCCTCTGCCCCCAAGCTGGGGCTTGCCTGCAACAAGCCGGCCCCTGCCCCTATCGCGCCAACAGACTTCATAAAAGCGCGCCGGTTCAGATAGATATGTTCATCCGTTGCGTCGCGTTCGGGAATAAGCCAGCGGGGCGGGTTTTTGATCAACATGGGGGCACCTCTTATCTATCCACATGCTAGCCTGCTGGATTCCCAGATCAAATGACAATCACACTTATGTGAGCACGCTAATGTGTGAGCACACTAATCCCAGCCATATTTTTCAGCGAGGGCGTCGTGGCGGCGCAACTGATCCTTGGTCAACAGTTTCGGGTGACCTTTGTAATTGGTTGTCATGCCATCCATCCTGAACAGCCAGAAAGGAATGTGGAACAAGAATGTCCAAAAGCGGCGCGACCGATCCTGTTTCAGGAACAGACGCCTCAACTTCAATTGCCTGCGCCAGAACCAGAACGACCCTTGAAAGGCCCAGCGACCCGTGCGACGTGGAATGGTATAGCCGAACCGCCCCGGTTCAGGATTAATGGTTGCTTCGATCCTGTCGCCCAGGATCCAGTCAAACACGATAGAATGATCGCCAGATGGGTCAATAAAGCTGATCGGTTGGTCGATCTTATAGTCCTTGCCAAATTCCATATCGGCATGTTCAGGACCGGGACGATCCATAACCCAGCCCCCAATGCTGACCGCTTGGCGGCCCCCTGTCAGAGTGCGGTCCGTCAAGTCATCGACCAAATGCACAATCAACAAACGGGATTCAGTTTTGACCATCGGACCGAACCACGTCTTTTGCAGGGTCTGTTTGGTCCCAACATCATAAACCAGCAAATAGCCACGCTGACCTTCAAAGCCGTATAGAATATGAGAGTCTGTAAATACGCTCCAAATCCATGTAATCCGATTGTCAAATATCGTCACCTTTGTATCGAATTCGGGAATGATCTCTTGAATTTCGCGATTTTCTTGGTGGTTGATACTGGAAAATGGTTCAAAGGTTTTTCAATCAGATTCAAATCTACTGATGAAATATCACCATAGCGCGAAACAGTTCTAAACTTGTCGGTTGGCTGCATTGTCGGGATCGTTCCTTTGACTGATCCCAAACATCATACAGGCTTTACCTGCCCTGACCAGTCAGCGCGGGTGTCAAATCCTCAACCCAACCGCGTGTTTTTCCCCCGACATAGGACCCGACAGCCCCGCCCAATCCACTGAACGCAATCGCACATACCAATGCGGCTGGACCACATACACCGCCAAGCACCGTCCCTATGGAGGCACCGATTGTGCCGCCGACTGCGGATGCCCCCTCATCAATGATGACGTCTGAATCGAAACCCGAGTCGACAATCTCGTAAAATGATCGGGTCGGAATTATCGCTTCCGCCTCATCAATGAGCGGCTGAAGGGTTTGAGGGTGATGCCCTGTTCCTTTGCCAATTGCTGGTAGTGATCTTCGATTTCCTGCGCGCGCGGGATATTGGCCTTCATCCTCGAAGATTAGCAGGATCGCCTTATGGCTTACACATCAACGTTATATAGTCAGCTTCAGGCATTCTGACATCTGTCCTTGGCCCAAACTGAGACCACTTTGTGCTCGCACGAGAAAACCGTAAATAGTTCAGGCGCCTGAATCTCTTTTTTCTTTTTTCCCGAGACCATTCCCTAACCCATTTACCCTTAGGCTCGTCCAGAATCGAAACAGCTAATGGCGCCTTGTTGGAGCGAGGTAAGATCAGTTGATCGCCATCAACATGAATGTGACGAACATATTCGTATGAGCTTGCCCACCACTTAGGTACTGCCCCGCCCAATTTCCAATGCCAATATCCAGCATCATATGATCGCTGAAAATAAAATCGTTCTAGCAGCCCAAAATTTTGATCATAGAGAACGAAGTTATAATCCTGAAAGACTGTCTCAAACCAGGGAAATGGCAGAGGATGGATTTTTCTATCCATCGTTTCATAGGGATTACTTTCAAAATCCACACTTAAAAATAAATATTTGTCCCCAACTTGATATTGGCGCACGCTGCTAAATACCCGAATCCACTCCCACCCTTCTGTATCCGCATAAACTTTGAGACGAGTGTCCTTATCAACAATCAGCGACGACCGAAGGGGTTCATCCTTCGGCCTATCGTGGATAGTCGGCATATCCGCTCGTTTGATAATCTGCTGATCATAGCAGTCGCGATAGACAACAAATCTGAAATCATCGATTTCTTCAAACTGTGCCATTTCAAGCTGCACCCCTATAGCGCGTTATTCTAATCGACAAAACTATAGATCATTTTTCAACTTGGTCGAAGATGAAATCCGAGCTCAACGCGCCGGCGGCCGCGCCGATCAGACCGCCACCCACAATAGCAATCCCTTTGACAATAGGATGAGGGATTAGTCCGGTCGCAGCATTGCCAAAGGCTGCGCCGATTTCAATCGACCATAAAATGGCGACATCGCAAAACCGCGCCGTCCCGGCTCTGGATGGATTGTTGCCTCAAGCCGATCACCCAATAGCCAGTCAAAGCGTACTGAATGATCACCGGATGGTTCAATGAAGCTGATCGGTTGGCCGACCTTATAATCCTTGCCCATCTCCATATGGGCATGTTCAGGACCGGGACGATCCATAACCCAGCCGCCAATGCTGACCGCTTGGTGGCCCCCAGTCAGAGTGCGGTCCGTCAAGTCATCGACCATATGCACAATCAACAAGCGCGATTCAGTTTTGACCATCGGGCCAAACCACGTCTTTTGCAGGGTTTGTTTGGCCCCAACATCATAAATCAGCAAATAGCCACGCTGACCTTCAAAGCCGTATAGGATTTTGGAATAGACAAAAACACGCCACATCCATGTCACCCGATCATCAAAGATTGTCACCTGACCATCAAACTCTGGGATGATGTCCTGAATTTCACGGTTTTCATCATGATTCACTTCAGGGTTTTTCAGCAACGTGCGATCTATCAAATCCAGATCACTTGGACTTAAATCGCCATATCGGGAAACAGTTCTGAACTTGTCGGTTGGCTGCATTGTTGGGATCGTTCCTGTGGCTGATCCCAAACATCATACAGGCTTTACCTGCCATGACCAGTCAGCGCGGGCGCAGAGCTCAACCCCGCAGACGAATCCGGATTTTGTTCTGCAAGAGCAGATATTTTGGCTACCAACATTTCTATCTCTGCGGCATGCGGATGATCTTTCAATGATGGAATGCCATACAGATTGCTTTCCATGCCATCCCGCCGTGTCAGCCAATAAGGCAGTTTAAGCAATCCCGTTAGTAAGCGATCATACCAAGGTAAATGCATCGCAACACGAGATACCCGCAATCGCGATTGGAACATTGCTAAACGCTGCGCCCATTTCAATCGACCATAAAATGGCGACATCGCAAAACCGCGCCGTCCCGGCTCTGGCAGGATCTTTACATAAAGCTCATCCCCCAAAATCCATTTGAACCGCAAGGCTCCATCATCCAATGGAACGGGATCAAAAATCGCTTCAGGCTGGTTAGAGGCGTCCTGCGCCCGGTCAGACTTTGGTACCCAACGCACGCACCATCCGCCTAGTGACAGTATTTGAGCGCAGCGCCAATCCGGGTTTTCACCTTCTTTCCAATCAGGACTTTTCCCATCCACGAATTGCTCAAGCTCAACAACGATTCTGGATTCGATACGCTTGATGCGATTACCAGTCCATTTTAGCAACCGACTATCTGTAGCAAGTTCAGACAAAAAGATATAATCATCGTCTTCAACAAATTGATACTTCAATGATCCTTTGGCTTCGCTTGAGAAAGAACCCACATACTCGTCTTCAAACACTAAAACTGGCACCTCGACTTCCGGACACAATTTGAATAACTGCATGCTTAGCTCAAGAATTTCGTCACCTACACCTAATGTATATTGGTCAAAATATTTCGATACCTTTGGATCACTTTTATTCTGAAAAACTCGCACTTTTCGAAACTTGTCTGTAAATTCCATAGTGGTGCCCGCATAGAAATTTTGAGATACCACTTTAAATTCAATCAAATATCGATTCAACAAAAGGAACAGCATCATCTTCAAGCCAATTGGCGATGCCCTCGCCTGCATAGCCGCCAACACGGGACCCAATTTCAGCACCGACAGCACCTAATGCTATCGAACATGGCAAGGCACAGATTAGGCCGCCCGCACCCCCAAGTGCACCACCTATCAAACTACCAACAACTTTGCCACTCTCGCGGCCGACGGCATCTGTTTCGAAATCAGCGTCAAACATATTTTTGAACGCGATGGCCATTTCCAGAACGATCAGAGACCGCCCAACAGTACGCCCTGCCTTTTGCATGAAGTCAGCGATCTCGTCTTTATCAATCGCGTTGAGAATGAGGCGCTGCACGCCCTGTTTCTCGATTTGTGCATTGAGTTGTTGAGCACCTTTTAGTAGCTCCCCACCTTCAGATTCTACGATCCAAACTGCGGTGCTTTTAATTCCCAAAATTGCGTCCAATTGTTCGATGGGAATATTTTTGACATTGCTGGCAGCGCGGCGCCCAACAACAGTTGCAGCATCCATTAAGCTATCAAACTGCTTTAGTGAAAAAGGACCTCTACCTGTTGACGAAATTTTTCCCAGTCTAGTCGCAGACCAAAACTGCCCAAACTCCTTCCGCACCTGCGCGCGGAATTTAAGATCTGTCGCGCGAGCAATTTCTGACCCAGCGCTTTGAATTAACGCCCAATATTCTTCAAAGGCCTCGTCTTCTGTCTTATCCTGCATGTTGATCGCTGGGTGCAAAACGGGTTCCCGAATTTCACCACCCATCCTGTCGCGGCGTTTGTCGAGCGCCGCACTCTTCCGCGCCAGCTCTTCCTGACTATCGCCGGGCATTGGTAGATCGGCTACGCTCAAACGCTCGTCCTCATCACGCTCAGCAGCGCTGCCCAGCGGCCTTAACCGATAGGATTTGGCCATCGCGTCCAGCATTTCTGTCTGGCGCTCAAATAGGGGGACGCTTCCCTCCTCCATAAACGCAGCAAGGCCAGCCTCCAAAATATCCATCCGGGCAGAGTGCCGATCGGCACTGGCGGCAAGGTCTGACAGTTGAGCAAAATATTGAACCATCAGGGTCCGATCACGCGGACCAGCCTCCGCCAATTGGGACTTTAGGGCCGACATGGTTTGAAAGTCTTGCTCTGACAGTCTGCTACGTTCTGCCACCAGATCAGTTTCAGCGAAATCTCTCAGCCCCCGCCCCAACAATCGGCCAAACATTTCAGCATCTGTTGGTCGTGCCTTGCCCTGACGCGCAGCCACCTGGTTCTCATGATGCAGCAGGATCAAGTCTGCCTTTTGCCTGTCTTGCACCTTTGCAAGCTTCTGTGGATCAAGCCTGCCAGCCTGAACCTCATTCGAGGTGTCCGCAAAGCGCGCCTGTTCCTGCTTTTTCCGCGCCGCTACCAATCGCGTATATTGGGATGACACGTCCGCATTAATGCTGCCCTGCACCTCTGCCGTATAAGCTTCTTGGCTTTTGTCTTTTAGAATCTGGTCACGAAACTCCTGCTCTGAGGGCAGAGGCTCATCGCTTGCCAAGAGCTGATCAGCCAGTTTCGCAGTTTCCTGAGCCTGCGCCGCGACAGTTACGCGACCCAGCAGGCGATCCTTCCGTTCAGCCTGGACAGCATTTTGGGTCGTCAACCATTGCCGTGCGCGAGCGGGGTCAACTGCTACAAGAGTATCAACAATTTGTTCATGCACCTGCGCGCGCGCTTTTGTTTGTTCCTGCGCAACCCGATCTTGTCCCCACCCTTCAAGCGCGCCTTGTTCTTCAATGTCTTGCTCAAGCTCAAACAACTCACGTGCTCGGGCCTCAGGCTCGTCCACAAGGGTTGCGGCGAAATTGATAGAGGTTTCGACCGCCTGTGCGGCAAGCTTTTTCGCCTTGGCCTTTTGCGCCATTTCAACGGTGACTTTTGCGGCGGCGTCATGGTCGGCGATCAACGCCTCCCCATAGGCTTCAATTAAGGCGCGGGTTTCGTCATCCTCCACTTCGGCGCTCTGGGCCAAAACAGATTCTGCAAGTTCGGCCACCTGTGCCTGACGCTGTTTGGAAAGCGAGAGGCGCGGGCCTGCCCCCTGGCCCCCTTCGGCGACATCTTCAAGGTCAGCATCATCTTCATCGGGCTGCGCTGCCAGTTGCTGCAAGTGCGCCATCGATTGTTGTTTGATTTTAATCGCCGCTTGTTTTGTAGCTATTTTTGCATCATCAAAGGCAAAGGAGTTTGGACCTTCATCCAAATCAGCTGGATTGCGCAGCGCGCCGCTTTCGTCGGGAATGATACCTGCATCTTGTGTAACCCGCGCCAGCCGCTCCACCTCATCAGAGACTGGAAGATCATGGACACCTTGCGAAGCGGCTGGCTGCGGCGGAACAAGCCCTTTACCTTCTTTCGGTCCCGGCGTTCCTGCGCCTGAAAAGACGCCGGAAATATCCGGCAATTGCTGCTGAACCTGCGGGACACGAATCATGGCTTGCTCCGTAACTGATGAAATCGTTCAGTACGTGTTGCATATTTTTAAACAAATGTCAAGCATTTTTTGCAACGCTCGCGCTGCGCCAAAAGGAAAAGCCGGGAACACGTCCCGGCTCTTCCGCATTAATACCGAAATTTTGGATGATCAGTTTGTCAGCGACCCGCAGAAACGTTGGATCCGTGCACAGGCATCTTCCAACAACGCCTCTGACGTGGCGTAGGAGATGCGGAAATTGGGCGACAGGCCAAACGCAGCACCGTGAACAACAGCCACGCCTTCTGCTTCCAACAATTCGCGGGCAAAGTCTTCATCGCTTTCGATTGTCACACCAGCAGGTGTCTTCTTGCCCAATGTGCCTGAACAATCGGGATAGACATAAAATGCCCCCTCAGGCGTCGGGCATTTTAGACCACTGGCCTGATTTAGCATCGAAACGACAAGATCACGGCGCTGATGGAACGCCTTGGCACGTGTTGGGATAAAATCCTGTGTGCCGTTCAATGCCTCAACCGCAGCAGCCTGCGAAATTGAGCCCGGATTGGAGGTTGATTGGGACTGCACCTTGGCCATCGCCTTAATCAGATCTTTCGGCCCGGCAGCATAACCAATACGCCAGCCGGTCATGGCATAGGCCTTTGACACGCCATTGACGGTTAATGTCCGATCGTAAAGCCCAGGCTCCACCTCAGCCGGTGTCACAAATTCAAACCCGTCATAAACCAGATGCTCATACATATCATCGGTCATGACCCAGACATGAGGGTGGCGCATCAACACATCTGTCAGCCCCTTCAACTCATCCCGGCTATAGGCCGCGCCTGAGGGGTTGGAGGGAGAGTTGAAGATCAACCATTTGGTCTTTGGCGTGATCGCAGCTTCAAGTGCATCCGGCGTCAGCTTGAAATTATCTTCCATGGTGGTCATAGCGACAACAGGCTCCCCGCCCGCAAGTAGCACCATATCGGGATATGACACCCAATAGGGTGCCGGAATGACCACCTCGTCACCTGGGTTCAAGGTTGCGACCAGCGCATTGTAAAGCACCTGCTTGCCACCGTTCGACACGGTGACCTGATCAACCTCATAGCTAAGATTATTCTCACGCTTGAATTTTTCGACAATCGCTGCCTTCAGCTCAGGCGTGCCGTCCACGGCTGTGTATTTTGTGTCACCTGCTTCGATCGCGCGAATAGCGGCTGCTTTGACATTATCTGGTGTGTCAAAGTCAGGCTCGCCCGCGCCAAGGCTGATAACGTCACGGCCGGCAGCTTTCAGCTCCCGCGCTTTTTGCGTGACGGCGATCGTGGGGGACGGTTTTACCCGGCCCAATGCGTCTGACAGAAAAGCCATATCGAAATTTCCCTTTATATTTGGGGGCAACGCCTTGCCCATACCCCAATCTTACCCGCCCCGCAACAGCGGACGACAGGCAATCCTGACGCATGAGCATTTTTGCGCAATTTCCGCTCCCCCCACGCGCGCAAATCAGTATGATGTTCCCATGACTGCAACACCCGTTACCTTTACACCGCACAAGCCTGAGCGCCCCGAAAAGACCGAGGGCGGCATCGCCTTTGAACTGGTTTCAGAGTTTGAGCCACAGGGCGACCAGCCCACCGCCATTGCCGAGTTGATGGAGGGCGTCAATAATAATGAACAAGATCAGGTGCTTCTGGGGGTCACCGGGTCGGGTAAGACCTATACAATGGCACAGGTCATTGCACGGTCAGGACGTCCCGCACTGATTTTGGCCCACAATAAAACGCTTGCAGCCCAGCTTTATGGGGAGTTCAAGGCTTTCTTCCCCAACAATGCTGTCGAATATTTCGTGTCTTACTACGATTATTACCAGCCAGAAGCCTATGTCCCACGCACGGACACCTATATCGAAAAAGAAAGCACTATTAACGAACAGATCGACCGCATGCGCCATTCGGCAACGCGCGCCCTGCTCGAACGGGATGATGTGATCATTGTCGCGTCAGTGTCGTGCATCTACGGCATTGGGTCTGTCGAGACTTACTCAGACATGACAGAGCTGATTAAGGTCGGCCAACAGATGGACCGCAATGAATTGATCAAGCGTCTGGTCGCCTTGCAATATAAGCGGAATGACGCAAATTTTGTGCGCGGCATGTTCCGGGTTCGTGGCGACGTCTTGGAGCTGTTTCCCGTTCATTTGGAGGATAGGGCCTGGCGCGTTTCGTTCTGGGGTGACGAGCTTGAGGCGATAACCGAGTTTGATCCACTGACAGGGGAAAAGACCGCGAACCTCGATCAAGTCAAAATCTATGCCAACAGCCATTACGTGACGCCCCGTCCGACCCTGCAACAGGCGACCAAGCATATTAAGGCTGAACTTCAGGACAGGCTGGCATGGTACGAGAAAAAAGCCATGCCGTTGGAGGCAGAACGATTGCGCCAGCGCACGCAATTCGACCTTGAATCAATCGAAGCCACAGGTATCTGCCCCGGCATTGAAAACTATTCCCGCTATCTGACAGGCCGCAAACCGGGGGAGCCGCCCCCCACACTGTTTGAGTATCTACCCGAAAATGCTTTGGTCTTTATTGACGAAAGCCATGTCACCGTGCCGCAAATCGGCGCGATGTATAAGGGCGATTATCGCCGTAAAACCACCTTGGCCGAATATGGCTTCCGCTTACCGTCCTGTACGGACAACCGTCCGCTGAAGTTTGAAGAATGGGATGCAATGCGCCCGCAAACTGTCTTTGTTTCCGCCACCCCCGGCAATTGGGAGTTGGAGCGGACAGGCGGCGCCTTTACCGAACAGGTCATTCGCCCGACAGGGCTGATCGACCCGCCTGTTGAAATTAGACCCATTGCCAGTCAGGTCGATGATCTTGTCGCCGAATGTCAGGCTGTGGCAAAGGCCGGATACCGTACCTTGGTCACCACCTTGACCAAGCGTATGGCCGAAGACTTGACCGAATATATGCACGAACAGGGCATACGCGTCCGCTATATGCACTCTGACATTGATACGCTTGAACGGATTGAGATTATCCGCGACCTGCGTCTTGGCGCTTTTGACGTTCTGGTCGGCATCAACCTGTTGCGCGAAGGTCTCGATATTCCTGAGGTGGCTTTGGTTGCAATTCTGGATGCAGATAAGGAAGGGTTCCTGCGGTCTGAAACCTCACTCATCCAAACGATTGGCCGCGCAGCCCGCAATGTGGATGGGCGCGTGATCCTGTACGCAGATAAAGAAACCGATTCCATGAAGAACGCGTTGGCTGAAACTGACCGCCGCCGCAATAAGCAAGTCGCCTATAATGAGGAACATGGGATCACCCCCGCCTCTATCCGCAAGCAAATCGGCGATATTCTCGATTCCGTATATGAAGGCGACCATGTCACCGTCGCCATTGATGATGATAAAGCAACCCACAAGGTTGGTGATAATCTGGCTGCCACGATCAAGGATATGGAAAGCAGGATGCGCGATGCAGCCGCCGACCTTGAGTTTGAAGAGGCCGCAAGGTTGCGTGACGAGATCAAGCGCCTGCAGGAATTGGAACTGACCATAGCCGACGACCCGCTGGCGCGCGCAAATGCCGGTGACCTTGAAAAGCAAAGCCGCCCAAGATCAGGCGGCGGCAGGCCGGGCACACGCACACAGAAAAAGAAGGGCAACGGCACCAGACGACGCAAGGGCCCCTAAGCAGCGATCTATGCTGTGGAATTAGGGACCGGAATTAATGCCCAAATATCCGGCGTGGCAGGAAATCAGCACCTTTCACTCTTTTTGCCGCATGGGAGAGCCCCCATATTTACTTTTAGGTCCAGTCCTGTTCTTTAAGCCTTTCAAAGGCGGGATGCAGACCAACAACAACAATATTTACAGTGCCTGCCCGTCAAATGAGATTTGGCTGACACGACGAACCGGAACGAACGAAGGACAGCGCCAATATATGATGTATGGTCTGGTCATAGCGGGACTTATTTTACTGCTAATCGGCGGTGATCTGCTGGTCCGCGGTGCTGTGGCACTGGCAAGCCATTATGGTGTGCCGCCACTCATTATCGGTTTGACGGTTGTTGCGTTTGGTACCTCCGCACCCGAACTCATGATCTCGCTGCAATCCGCAATGGCAGGCGTGCCCGGCATCGCTGTCGGGAATGTGGTTGGATCCAACATTGCCAATGTGCTGTTGGTTCTAGGCGTGCCGGCAATTATTGCGCCGATCCTGTGTAATCAGTCCGGCGTAAGGCGCAATACGCTGATGATGGTTGGCGCCACGCTTGTCTTTATTCTGTTTGCAAGTTCCGGCGAATTTACACGCGGCAATGGCATTATCATGACCCTTTTGCTGGCAGGCTTCCTTGCCTATTCAGGGCACCGCGCTATGCAAGGCAGCGGCGCAGACGCCACACTCGAAGAAGTAGAAGGCATTCCCGACAGCAAACGCAAAACGATATTCTATATTGTTGGCGGCCTTATCGGCCTGCCACTTGGCGCTGACCTAATGGTCCGTGGCGCAACAGATATTGCTGAGGCATTTCATGTCTCAGACGCCGTAATCGGGCTAACAATTGTCGCCTTGGGCACATCGCTCCCCGAACTTGCCACAACTGTGGTGGCGGCAATTCGCGGCCGATCAGATGTCGCGATCGGCAATGTCATCGGCTCAAACATGTTTAACATTCTAGCGATATTGGGGATTACAGCCATTGTGAAACCCCTGCCTGTACCCGACAGTTTCTTGAACTTCGATCTATGGATTTTATTGGGGGTAACCTGCATTTTGGTGCCGGTTGCCCTTTTTCATGTCGCGATCAGCCGCGTAATCGGCATCATATTTGTGACCGCCTATCTAATCTATATCGTAACTGTTGTCGCGCAGGGCGAGGCCAGTGCCGGATTGATCAGCGCGCCAGTACAGCCAACATTGGTGAGCCTGAGTTAGATGGCCCCAATCAACACATTGCCCCGCCGCGCCTTAATCACAGGTGCAGCCCATCGCATCGGTGCCTATTTGGCTAAGGGGCTGGCGGCAGATGGCTTTGCCGTCGTCATCCACTATAATCAATCAGCAGATGGGGCAGCCGCCCTTCAAAACGAAATACAGGCTGCGGGCGGCACAGCAGAAATTCTACAAGCCGACCTAACTTGCGAAGACCAGGTGCAAGAGCTGATCCCTGCTGCAGAACAAGCGCTGGGTGGCCCCATAGGCCTGTTGATCAACAATGCCAGTCTGTTTGAGCATGATGATGCCTTGACCACCACCCGCGCCTCTTGGGACGCCCATATTGAGGCGAACTTGCGCGCGCCCTTTGTCCTGTCACAACATGTCGCCAAACGCCTGCCCGATGATGCAGAAGGATTGATCATCAACCTTCTAGATCAACGTATTTGGAAGCTAACCCCCCAATTTGTCAGCTATACCCTGTCCAAGACCGGGCTGTGGACGCTGACCCAGACATTGGCACAAGGGCTTGCACCCCGCATCCGGGTGAACGCCATTGGCCCCGGCCCCACCCTTCGCAATGCCCGTCAAAGTGATGAGCATTTTCAGAAACAATTGGATGGTGTTGTGCTTGAACGGGGTCCAGACCTGTCAGAATTTATCGACGCTGTCCGCTTCATGTTGACCGCTCGCTCTATGACCGGACAAATGATAGCTTTAGACGGTGGTCAGCATTTGGGCTGGCAGACGCCCGACATTGTCGGCATCGTCGAATAGGAAACGCAATATGACCGGTAACTCGACAACAGTCCGTCCCCTTAGCCTCGCCAGCGCTGACGAGGCTTTGCGGCATGTCTTTGTCAATAATTTGCGTCTGAATGCCGAAATTGGCATTCACCCCCATGAACAGAACGTCAAACAGCCCGTCATTGTTTCGGTCGATTTAACTGTGACCGAAGATGCGGCACCTGTGGGCGACCAGATTGATTCAGTGCTGTGCTATGAAGGCATTGTGAATATCGTCCGGCGTGTCATCGATCAGGGCCATATCAACCTGGTAGAAACAATGGCAGAGCAAATTGCCAATGCCTGTTTGGTTGATGGCCGGGTTCAATCCACTCGTGTCCGTGTCGAAAAGCCATCCGCGTTCAAAGAAGCAGACAGTGTTGGTGTGGAAATCGAGCGGAAACGCCGCTAACCCCTGTTCTGATACCGAAAAACCGCACCTATTTTCAATATTGAGACTATTTTGCCTCTCCCAAGTGTGTTTTTGTGCACAGCAACATAAGTCTGATCGGTTTTTTGTCTGCAATTTGCAAAATTAAGAAAAAGAATCTATATATCGCGTGTTGACTTTAAATAAGTAAGTAAAATCATTGCCTTATGATTTTGCTTAAGTTTTGTGCAACTTGAAGATTCCATAAGAAATATGCGCCGCTAATCGAATAGGCACAGAACAATACACAGACTTATCCACAGAAACGGTGGATAGTGTGACAGATCGGTGACGAGATACGCTATCTAACCTTGAACAATCAGAATTTGAACAATTGCGATGCTCACTTAGACGCGGGCATAATGGGTCATGACCGATTCCAAAGCACCTGAAGCCGAAGCTGACCGTTGGGACAGACTGCATGTCGCCAATGACGGCGGCAATGATGCCCTGATCGGCATCCCAGTGCTTGAGCAGGCCTTGAAAACATTGCCAAATCGGCCCGGCGTTTATCGCATGGTCGGCAAGGGCGCCGAAATCCTGTATGTGGGCAAGGCCAAAAACCTGCGCAAACGGGTCAGCGCCTATGCGCAAGGCCGATATCACACCAACCGCATCGCCTATATGGTGCGCGAAACCATGGCGCTGGAGGTGATTGTCACCGCGTCAGAGACCGAGGCCTTGTTGCTTGAATCAAATTTGATCAAGCGTCATCGCCCCCGTTACAATGTGATCCTGCGGGATGACAAAAGCTTTCCTTATATATTGGTTGCCTCAGACCATGATTTCCCGCAGATCGTCAAGCATCGGGGCGCGCGAAACCGTAAGGGGGAGTATTTTGGCCCCTTCGCCTCTGCCAAGTCAGTCAACCGCACGCTCAACACATTGCAAAAGGCATTTTTACTGCGCTCCTGCTCTGACAATGTATTTCACCAACGCACGCGACCTTGCCTGCTGTATCAAATCAAGCGCTGCAGCGCCCCTTGCGTCGACTATATCGATCAGGATGGTTATGCCGCCCTGGTTGAAGACGCACGCCGTTTTTTAAAAGGCGATGCGGGCACATTAAAGAAACAATTGTCGGAACAAATGGATCAGGCCGCCGCCGCGATGGAGTTTGAGCGGGCCGCCGCCTTGCGCGACCGCATCCGTGCCCTGTCCCATGTGCAAGAGACAGAATCTATCAACCCCGATTCAATCCCTGAGGCTGATGTTGTTGCCCTTGCTCGTGATGGCGGCCAAATCTGCATTCAGGTCTTTTTCATCCGGGCCGGGCAGAACTGGGGCAACCGCGCCTATTTCCCCCGTCACGACAAGGACGAAACCGACGAAGCTGTGTTGGCAGCATTCCTTGGCCAATTTTATGATAATAAACCCGCGCCGCGTTTGATCCTGACCAGTCATGAGGCTGACGATGCTGCACTGATTGGGGAAGCGCTGTCTATGCGGTCGGACCGGGTTGTGCGGATCAGTCGCCCGCATCGGGGCGAACGCCGCGCGGTTATGAACCATGCGATAGACAATGCACGGGAGGCGCTGGCCAGACGCTTGGCAGAAAGCGCAACCCATATTGCCATGCTTGAAGGGCTGGCAGATTTATTTGACTTACCCGCCATGCCGCAACGGATCGAAGTCTATGACAACAGCCACACAGGCGGCACGGACCAAATCGGCGCAATGATTGTTGCTGGCCCCGATGGCTTTGAAAAACGCGCCTACAGAACTTTCAACATCAAGGACAAGACCCTTAGCCCCGGTGATGATTTCGGCATGATGCGCGAAGTGCTGACCCGCCGCTTTACCAGATTGATGAAATCTGAGGAGGCTGGCGATGCCGCCGACCGCCCCGACCTTGTTTTGATTGATGGCGGACAAGGCCAACTGAATGAAGCCCTACGCGTGCTGGCTGATTTGGGGATCGAAGATGTCGCCCTTGTCGGCGTTGCAAAGGGCGAGGAACGCAATGCGGGCCGCGAAAGATTGTTCCTGCCGAACAATCCACAACCGATCAGCCTTGGGCCGCGTGATCCCCTGCTACACTATGTTCAGCGCCTGAGGGACGAGGCACACCGGTTTGCCATCGGCACCCACCGGGTAAAACGTGGCAAGGCGCGTCTGAAAAACCCGCTGGATGAGATTGGCGGCATTGGCCCCAAACGAAAAAAGGCATTGTTGCATCATTTCGGATCAGCGCGGGCTGTGGGCCAGGCCTCCCTTCGAGATTTACAGGCTGTTGACGGGATTTCAGAAACTGTCGCCCAACGCATTTATGATCACTTCCGCGGCTAGGCAGACCCATTTGTTTGGGCTATGACACTATTATGTTCACGATACCTAATATATTGACCATTTTCCGCGTGCTGGCAGTGCCCGGCGTTGTGGCGGCCTTTTACCTATCCGGCAATTTGCAATATTGGGTTGCCGTTGGCTTATTTGCTGCGGCAGCCATCACTGATTTTTTTGATGGCTATCTTGCCCGCCGCCTTGATCAAGTGTCTGAGTTTGGCAAGCTGCTGGACCCGATTGCTGATAAGCTGCTGGTGGGCGCTGCGCTGATTATGCTGGTTGGCGAAGGTTTGGTTAGCGGCGTCAGCGTTATCGCCGCCGCTATCATCCTAACGCGTGAGATTCTGGTATCAGGCTTGCGGGAATTTCTGGCGGGCGCAAGCGTCTCTGTCCCGGTGACAAAGCTCGCCAAATGGAAGACGACCGTTCAGATGATCGCGCTTGGTATCTTGCTGTCTGGTCCCGCCGGTGAAACGGTCATTCCCCATTTGATGACAATCGGCACGATTGGCCTGTGGATCGCAGCCATCCTGACCATTATTACAGGCTATGGCTATATGCGGCAGGGCCTAGCCCATGTGATCGCCGCTGACCGCGCTCGCGCCGGGGAATAGTCTCATGGCAGATGTGACGCTGCTGTATTTTTCATGGGTCAAGGACAAGATTGGCAAGGGCGAGGAAAAGCTGACCCTGCCAGATCAAGTGCAAACGATCAGCCAGTTAATCGATCACCTTGCAAAACAAAGCGAGGGCTATGCTGCGGCCTTTGCTGACCAAGATAAAATCCGCGCCGCACTCAACGAAGAAACCGTCCCGCTCGACACTGTTTTGTCAGACGGGGATGAGCTTGCCCTATTCCCCCCGATGACAGGCGGACAAAGTGCGGTGCCGTTTTCAGTCCGCGTGCAGTCAAAAGATTTCGATATCGCGGCGGAGCTTGGCTTGCTTGAACAGGACAATCCGCAAATTGGGGCAACCGCGTGCTTTTCCGGCCGCGTGCGGTTGGATGATGGGCCATCGCCACTTCTTGCGCTTCATCTCGATCACTATCAATCCATGGCGGAAAGGGCGTTGCGCGACATCGGGCAACAGGCGCTTGACCGCTGGCCCCTATTGGGTCTGACGATCATCCACCGCTTTGGGACGCTAAAAATTGGGGAGCAAATTGTGTTGGTCGCCGCCACATCATCCCACCGTCAGGCCGCATTTGAAGCTGCCCAATTCATTATGGATTATCTGAAAACCGACGCACCATTTTGGAAGCGCGAAGAACGGGCAGATGGCTCCACCAATTGGGTTGAGGCAAAGACCAGCGATGACAGCGCAAAGGATCGTTGGTCAGCCGAATAGGCCCAACATGCGCACCCCTGTCAAAAACAGGAATATGGCAAATGCCCGCTTTAACCAGACAACAGGTAGGGCGTGAGCAAGCCTTGCCCCCCAAGGGGCGGCCAAAATTGTCATCGGCACAATCAACACAAAACCCAGTATGGAAACAAAGCCCAAACTGAATGGCGGCAAGCCTTCGACATGCCAACCGCTGACCATAAAGCTGATCGCGCCGGGCACAGCAATGATCAGACCAATCGCGGACGCCGTGCCAACAGCACGATGCACCGGAACATTATAAAGCGTCATGATCGGCACAGACAGCGTGCCACCACCAATTCCCATCATGGATGAAAAGCCGCCAATGATAACGCCGAGCAGACCTCGAACCGGTTCCCGCGGCAGGGCATCGCCCAAGCGCCAGCTTTGCTTGCCAAACGCCATGTTGAGGGCAACAAGCAGCGCGACAACACCAAACACGCTTTGCAACGCCTGCCCCGACAGAAATGCGGCGAGCGTTGCGCCGATCACAACACCGATAGCGATGGCGATGCCCCAACTTTTCAGCAGGTCAAAATCCACCGCCTGTTTTTTGTGATGGCTGCGCGCCGACGAAATTGCCGTTGGGATGATCGTGGCAAGGCTGGTCCCCACCGCCAAATGCATGCGGATCGCTGCATCAAGGTCAAGCTGGGTAAACAGATGATAGAGCACGGGCACGATGACTATGCCGCCCCCCACACCCAACAGGCCTGCCAGAATACCCGCAAAGATCCCCGCCCCGATCAGCGTCAGGATAAAGGGGGCCCATTCCAGCAACAGATCAACGCTCACGCAGCATGTCCTTCCAAATAGGGCTCCTCACTGACGCAGGCCAGTGCCTTCATCAAAACCTCAGTTCCCGCGCCATCCTTATGCGCATCCTCTGACAGGGTACGCCGCCACGCTCGCGCACCCTTTTCCCCGGCAAACAGGCCCATCATATGACGGGTCATGCTTTTCAATGGCACGCCCGCAATGAGGCGCCCCTCAACATAGGGCAGGTAATTGCGAATGCCTTGATGTGGTGTCTGCACTGGATTTTCAGCCCCAAAGATACGGCGATCAACATCAGCCAAACACCACGGCGTTTGATAGGCAGCGCGGCCCAGCATCACCCCATCCACATGGGCTAGATGGCGTTCGGCTTCATCAAGGTCGGGCACACCACCATTGATCACGATCTCAAGATCAGGGCGTTCTTGCTTCAACGTATAGACCAGCGGGTAATTGAGCGGCGGCACCTCGCGATTTTCCTTGGGGCTCAACCCCTTTAGCCACGCCTTGCGCGCATGAACGGAAAAGCTGGTCGCCCCACCGCGCTCAGAAACCACATCAACAAAGTTCCGCAGCGATGTCTCTTCGTCTTGATCATCAATGCCGATACGGCATTTGACGGTGACGGGGGTTGCGCCTGCTGCGTCCCGCATGGTGCGAATGCAATCGGCGACCAGTTCAGGTTCCGCCATCAGACAGGCCCCGAAACTGCCAGACTGCACGCGATCAGACGGGCAGCCGACATTCAGATTGATCTCATCATACTGGTGAGTGAGCGCGATTTTGACAGCGGCGGCCAGCTTGTCAGGCTCAGACCCGCCAAGTTGCAGGGCGATGGGATGCTCCCCATCATCAAAGCCCAACAAACGATCCTGATCGCCATGGATCACTGCATCTGCCGTCACCATCTCAGTATACAGCAGCGCATGACGGCTCATCTGCCGATGAAACATGCGGCAGTGCCGATCCGTCCAGTCCATCATCGGCGCGACGGAAAACCGGCGGCTTAACGGGGTGATATGTGCGGCCTGTTCAACCATCCCCTATGGTTAGGGGATTTTTGATGGTGGGGGAAGTGCGCAGTTTGCCATAGAAAAAGGCGATGCCTGAGCACCGCCTTTCCTAATTCCGAAATATAGCGCTTGGTCAGCCTGCGCCTTTGGGCAGGTCCTTATAGGCCACGTCCTTATCAACGCGAACGTCGCCGGGCAGGCCCAGCACACGTTCGGCAATGATATTGCGCAGGATTTCATCCGTGCCACCAGCGATACGCAAGCCAGGTGCCCAGAAGTTAGAGGCCATGAATTGCATATTTTCACCCGTCAATTCACGGTCCATCTGGACGCCTGACTGGTCCATCAGCTCAAGCGCAAAGCTGGTCAGGTCCTGCAAACGCGGGGCTGACACAACCTTTGAGATTGAGGCTTCTGGCCCCGGTGTCTGGCCCTTGGACAGGGCGGTCAGGGTGCGGAACTTGGTATAACGCAGGCCGGTGCCCTGCACATACCAGTCAGCGATTTTCTGGCGCACATCCATGTCCTTGATGACCGGGCCGCCTGTTTCGCTTTCCGTGTTACGGGCCAGTTCCATCAACTCTTCAATATCAGGGCCTGAGGCATCGCCAACCGCCAGACGTTCATTCATCAATGTGGTCAGGGCAACTTTCCAGCCGTTCCCCTCATCACTCAAACGTTGGCTGTCGGGAATGCGCACATCCGTAAAGAACACTTCGTTAAAGTTCGCATCACCTGACATTTGTTTGATGGGGCGGCATTCGACACCCGGGCTCTTCATATCAAGGAAGAACATGGTCAGGCCCTTATGCTTGGGCACATCGGGATTGGTACGGGTCAGCAAAATCCCATAATCGGAATAATGCGCACCTGAGGTCCAAACCTTTTGACCATTGATCACCCAGTCATCACCATCACGCACCGCCTTGGTCCGCAGGCCCGCAACGTCAGACCCTGCTGAAGGTTCTGAGAAAAGCTGGCACCAAATCTCCTCACCCCGTAGGGCGGGCTGTACAAAGCGGGCATTCTGCTCAGGCGTGGCATAGGCCATCATGGTGGGAATGCACATGCCAAGACCGATTTCAAAGTAACCGCGCGGTGCAAGATAATTGCTTTCTTCCTGCCCATAGATCACGGTTTGGATCGGGGTACCGCCACGACCACCCCATTCTTCGGGCCATGTGATCTGGGCAAAGCGGGCATCGGCACGTTTTGCCTGCCATTCCTTTGCCTTTGCCATGGCCTGCGCATCATCAAGACCGGCACGCCAATTGGTATTGCCGTCGGTCTTCTTTTCAGCGTTTTTGTCGAGCCATTCACGCACTTCGGCGCGGAAGGCTGCTTCTTCTGGTGTATCGTTAAAATCCATTTTGATGTCTCCCTTCTATACTGGCTTAGGCGGCGTTGCGTTGTTCAAGACGCGTCACAAGCGCGTCTTTCCACACACGGCCTGAACCAAGGGCCAAGTTCAAATTACGGGCACGGCGATAATGCAGATGGCAATCAGCTTCCCAAGTGAAGCCAATACCGCCATGGGCCTGAATGTTTTCCTGTGCCGAGAAGCCGTAAGCTTCGATGGCAGCAACACGGGCACCGGCTGCAGCTACGGGCAGCTCAGGCGCATCGGTGGACAATGCCCACGCACCATAATAGGCGTTGGACCGAGCAAGCTCTGTCTTGATATACATGTCAGCCAGCTTGTGCTTGATCGCCTGGAATGAGGCGATAGAACGACCAAAGGCAATGCGGCCCAGCGCATATTCCTTTGCCATTTCAAGCGCAGCTTGCGAGCCGCCAACCTGTTCAAAGGCCATCAGTACTGCAGCGCGATCAAAAATGCGTTCCTTAAGTGACCAGCCTTCGCCGTCATCACCGATCAGTTCAGCCGGGGCACCTTCAAAGGTCAGCTCTGCATAAGAACGGGTCGGATCAACCGTGCGCACTGTGCGGCGGGTTACGCCTGCGCCGTTCAGATCAACCAGCACAAGCGCAGTGCCCTTGGCTGATTTGGCGGCAACAATGGCCATATCAGCAATATCGCCATCGGGCACGGCAACCTTTGTCCCTGTCAGATTGGCACCGTCAAAATTGGCGGTCACATTCTTTTCAGTGGCAGGCTTGT
Source organism: Alphaproteobacteria bacterium (assembly GCA_965229935.1). Classification (GTDB taxonomy): domain Bacteria; phylum Pseudomonadota; class Alphaproteobacteria; order SPJN01; family SPJN01; genus SPJN01. The sequence continues at coordinate 3,003,492 of CBDDKB010000002.1, read as the reverse complement.
TCCCTTCGGCAACGGCGAAAGTCCCGATTACCTCGCCAGCAGCCAGTTTCGGCAACCATGTGGATTTTTGTGCGTCTGACCCAGCGGCCAACAAAGCCTCGGTAGCAAGATAGACAGAGCTTGAGAATGGCACCGGCGCCACAACGCGGCCCACCTCTTCTGCGATTACGCAAAGTTCAAGATGACCAAGGCCCAGCCCGCCAAATTCTTCCGGGATTGCGGCACCCAAAAAGCCCATTTCGGCAAAGCCTGCCCAAAGTGACTTGTCATAGGGTTCGTCCCCTTCAAGAATTGTGCGCACAGTCTGGGAGGTACATTTGTCCGCCAGAAAGCTGCGGGCCTGATCGCGGAGCATTTTCTGCTCATCAGAAAAGTCAAAATTCATGACATTCCCCATTTGTTACAGTTATCAATGATGTCAAAACGTCGCCATCCTGATAGATCGCAATGGCCCGTGCAAGACCGTTCTTAACCATTTGGCCCTATTTTCCGGCGATATTTTGGGTTTGTTCACCTTGACCCTACGTCAGCGGCAGCAGCCTGGACCGATGCGGCAAGAGGCAACTTGCCAATCGGCGCAAAAGCTTGCTCAATCCCGTGATCAAGCCAACAAAGTTCTGCGCGGAAAAACTGATGAATGCGGCCCATAAACCTGACTTTGACATTGCTGTAATCGGCGGCGGCATTAATGGCGCTGCGGTTGCCCGTGACGCGGTGGGGCGCGGCCATACCGTCTGGCTGGCAGAGGCTGAGGATTATGCCATCGGCACCTCCTCCCGTTCCTCAAAGCTCATCCATGGCGGCATTCGCTATCTTGAACAATTTGAATTCCGGCTTGTGTACGAATCTCTTCATGAACGCGAAGCGCTGATGAAAATGGCACCGCATCTGGTGTTTCCCATGCGGTTTTTGGTGCCCATTCGCAAAGATCAGAAACGGTCCGGCTTGATCGTGCGCTTGGGCCTGTTTCTCTATGACATCCTGTCGGGGCGCAAGATTCTGGGACGCACGGGCAAACTGTCAAAAGACGAGGCAATAGCCATTCCTCATTTGGATCATGAGGGACTAAAGGCTGTTCTGCACTATCCTGATTGCTGGACAGATGATGCGCGCCTGACGCTTGAAACACTGCTTGATGCCCGTGCGCGCGGCGCGGACATTCATAATCGTCGGCGTGTGACGTCTATCGAACCTGCACAGCAAGGCTATCGGCTGACAACTGCGGATGGCAAGTCACTAACCGCACGTTTTGTCATTAATGCGGGTGGCCCTTGGGCACTTTCAGTGCTCGACACGGCAAAGACCATCAGCACTGATCGGCGTTTGCGCCTTGTACGGGGCAGCCATGTCATCGTACGCATGCCAGAACCCGCCGACCCAAACGCCTATTTGCTGCAAAACCCTGATGGGCGCGTTGTTTTTGTCATTCCATGGCTCGACAACCGCTTTCGGATTATCGGCACGACCGATGAACCCCATCAAGGCGCACCGGACAACCCGACCTGTTCTGATGCCGAGCGTGACTATATCCTTGCGACCCATAATCGCTATTTCGATCACGACCTTAGTGCGCAGGATGTTTTGGACACCTATGCTGGCGTACGCCCCCTTGTGGACGATGGGTCAGACAATCCCAGCAAAGTCACTCGCGAATATGAGCTTGAGGTTCATAAGTCCGGTGATGGTGCGCTGCTCACCATTTTTGGTGGCAAGCTGACCACCCATCGAAAATTGGGGGAGTTGGTTTTGAAACGTCTGGAACAGCTTGGCCTACCCGCTCGGCCCGCATGGACGGATCAGCAGATTTTGCACGGCGGTGCGCTGGACCGCCCGGCGCTTGCTGAGTTGGCAACGAAAGGCCCGGCCTCGCTATCAAAAGCCATTTGTCATCGCTGGGCCTTTACCTATGGCAGCGTCACCACCGACCTTTATCAGGCTGTGGAGGCTGATCCGTCACTTGCGCAGCAATTGGTGCCGCAGGTCCCGCTTGCCGAACTTTGGCATGCGGTGCGGGTGGAAGATTGCCGGAATGGCGGTGACTTCCTATATCGTCGGACCAAGCTTTATATGGACCTAACGCCCGGCGATATTGATGCCGTCAATCAATGGTTCGCAGAAAATTGCTGATTTCCGGCTTTGTCGTCCTGCCCTGACATGTCATGGTGGCAGGATAGATTGCGTAAAAAACAAAAGCCCAAGCAACACATGTCGGACAATAGCACGAAGTTTGAAGCAAGGCCGCGTCAATGGATGACGCAGCGCTATCGGCTGGGCCTTAGCCTGATTGCCGGATTGGTCATTGCGTCCTTTGTTTTGTTCGAGCAGGCGACCAGCTATTCGCGCGATGTCTCCCACGCTGTGAACATGATCGCAGGCCAACGCGTCCTGGCGGAAGGGGCAGCCCTGCAATTACAGCGGATGGCAACAGCCCCTCATGAAGAAGACTTCGATCAGGCGCGCGAAATACTTATTCTGCGTGTCGATTTACTAGAACAAACCCATATGGAACTGACCCAGACATGGAAAGGTTTGTTTTGGATCGACACATTACCTGAAAAGCTGCACACATTCTTATTTGAGCCGCCATCAAACCTGGATCTGCAAGTCAAACGCTATGTGGCAACAATGCGTTCACTTGCCGACGAAGACTATCTTTCGATCAGGCGTCAAACAGGGCTGGTCACAACATTGGTGACCGACACATCACAAAGGCTGGGCATTGCGCTTGATCAGGCTGTTGTACTGTATCAGCGCGAGGGCGAATCCGCTCTCGATATTATTGGTACGCTGCAACTCATCATGTTTGGCGGTTTGTTAACCACGCTTGTGCTTGAGATTTTTACAATTTTCCGTCCCATGGTGATGCGGGTGGAGGAAGAAATCGCCGAGAATGAACGTATTAGTGCGGCGTTGTCGCAATCACATGATGTGCTGGAGGAAGAAGTTGCCAACCGCACTGCCGACCTGAACATCGCGAGAATGGAGGCCGAACAGGCCAACCTTGCTAAGTCTCGCTTTCTAGCCGCCGCTGGGCATGATTTGCTACAACCGCTCGAAGCCATAGGCCTATTTGCTGGCGCGCTGGAACGAAAGGCCACCGACCCGACGCAGAAAGAAATTATTTCAGATGTGCGCGCGGCGCAGGCATCGATGCGTCGCCTGTTGAATGCACTGCTGGACATTTCTCAAATCGAAGCGGGCGTAATTGAGCTTCACCCGGTTAGCTGGCCGCTTGCCCCCCTGCTTGACCAAATTGTCAAGGAGCAGGCTCCGCTAGCGGACAACAAGGCGCTGCGCCTTCGTGTATTGGGTCACCACAAATCAGTCTTTGCAGACCGCGTGCTGACAGAACGGATCTTGCGTAATCTGATTTCAAACGCAGTGCGCTATACAGAAGAGGGCGGCGTGATCATCGCCTGCCGCACGCGCGGCGATCAAATCAGGGTAGAGGTGCATGACACAGGCCCCGGGATTGCACAGGCCGACTTACAAAAAATCTTTGACGAGTTTCATCAATTATCTGACCCCGGGCGCGATAAGTCCGAAGGGCTGGGCTTGGGCCTGACGATTTCAAGCCGCCTTGCCACCCTGATGGGGTTTGACTTGTCTGTCAGATCCACGGTTGGACGGGGGTCCGTATTTTCACTGACCTTACCAGCAACAGATAGTGCGTTAGATCAGACTATTTCTTGATCATCAAAACTGCTTGTGTGCGATTTTCGACGCCCAATTCACGCAAAATTGCCGTGACGTGGCCCTTAACAGTATTGATATTTAACCCCAATCGATCCCCGATCTCCTTATTTGACAGGCCTTCAGCCATCATTGTCAAAACATCACGCTGGCGACGGGTCAGGCTCATCAACTTGTCATTCAGGTCTATCGTGGCTCCACCGCCAGCACCTGTTGGGGTATAGGGGGTAGATGCTTCCGCCATGCCTGCCGAACTCATCACCGGGGGAATATAGGTACCACCAGCCATAATCATACGAAGGATCGATAGGAATAATGTGTCGTCTGTATTCTTGGGGATAAATGCCTTGGCCCCATGGTCAAGGACATTGCGCATATCCTGTACATTTTCCGACATGGAAAAGATCACAACCGGACTGGGGGCAACCGCCTCGCAAAAAGCTTTCAGCGCCGGGCCTTCGACCGGATTGGGGGCGAACAGGTCCAACAGCAAAAGATCAGGCACAGGCCCCGTCAAGGCAGCCTCGCGCGCCGCATCAAACGAATTGGCTTCGATAAATTCGATCTCGTCCTGATCAGACAGGTCGCGCAACAGATGCTTTAGGCCACTGCGCACAATTGAATGATCGTCGGCGACCAAAATACGCATGGTCTTGCTGCTCCGCTCATTGATCCCGCCACACTATTTCATGGCCCAATTGCGAATGCAAATGTCTGTTTTCATTCAAAAAGGCAGGCTGATCCGTCCCGTAATCCCAATGTCTGCGGGGGCACCCGCAACATGGCCCGGCTCCCGCCGCCCGAACAGGCTAACCGCTAACCCGCCGTCTGATGACACTTCGCGCGGCAGGTCAGCTTTATAGGACAATTCAAGGCTGATCTCACGCCCTGTTGGCACAAGATTGACGGCCTGAGTTTCATACAGGATATGTCCGTTTTGGCCGCGCACCTTTGGCACGCGCAAAGTTGCACGCGCATCATCAACCCGTAGCGGCTGACCGATTATCAAGCCAAGCCGATCATCCTTTGTCAGAACATTGTCAGTCATCACACCGAAGGAGAATCCGCTGGCACGAACCTTACCCCAGTCGGAAAACAGGCTGCCATCGCCACCCGAAATCTGTGTTTCAGACAGGCTATAGCGGCCAAACAAAGTAACCTGACTGAGCGTAGGAACCTGCAAGCTGTAATAGGCTGAAAATGACCCGACAATAGTTTCTGCATTCGACCCAAGTCCCAATGCCCCGGCCCCAACACTGCCGAGCAGTCCATTATCTTCATCAAGTTTGCTGAACTCAAAAGCAACACCGCGAGCGAGGCCATTGTTTGTATTATGATACCCTGCCCCGACATTCGTGATTTGCTTCGAACTGTCAGAGAAGATGTCTGGCCTCTCAATCCCACCCTCCATATGGGACAGGCCGAAATGCAGACGGTCATTCACCGCCCATTCAACGCCAGCCGCCAAACCACCGTCAGCAATGTCCGTCAATGGGTTCAACAATCCATCCGACAGGCCGAACAGGCTTGCTGCACCTGACGCCCGCATAGCTTGCGAGGACTGACCTGCAACAGACATGCCGTCACCTTGGGTCAAACTGAAAGTCATTTGCCCAAATGATGGGCCAAGGCTCACCCCGCCAGTCAATGACATGCCCGGCGCATCCTTTTCTTCGATTAAACTTGTAGAGCTTAAATAGGCAGCCTGTGCCTGATTGCGATTGTTTGTTTCATCAAACGCGTAGATCGCTGTGTCTGCCAAACCAAGGCGCGAGGCAACAGACGACAAGTCAAGCGCGGCATGATTGCGCGCGCCGCCTTTGGTGACAAAGCTTTCTAAGCTTGCTGACGGGCCCACGGTTCCGATCAAAGCGGTCATGTCGGTTCGGTAGCCGCGCTTGTAATCATCCAAAAACAACACCTCATCCAGACCGCCGGCGCTTGCAGCCCTCATTGGGCCATCGCCAAAGCTAGCAGCAAATTGCGCGCCAGATGAAGACAATGGCTGGCTTGACCCCGATGTGGTTTGACCTTGCGGCACTTGCGCTGTGCCTTGGGGTGCAATTGCGGCGGCAAGATCTATCAGGCCTTTGCCATAAATCGCGTCATCACCTGCGACACCTAGATCTGCGGCGGTGCTGCGCAACAAATCCACAACCTGCACAGCCGATAATGAAGGGAACAGATCGATCAACGCAGCGGCGGCCCCAGCAACATGGGGTGTCGCAAATGACGTTCCGGTGGCAAGCACCTCGCCCCCACCCGCGCCCAGCGTTCGCACATTCTCACCCAAGGCAACAACGAAATGCGAAATGCTTGTCCCCGCTGTGTTGGAGAACGAGGAAATTGTGCCGTTAGCGTTGACAGAACCGACTGCCAGCATGTTGCCAGCCGACCGCCCATCAGAAGCAAAGGCAGCAGGATGTTCCGGCCCTACGCCACCGCTGTTACCTGCAGCGGCAATGACGACCACACCCTGATTGCCTGCATTGTTCAACGCATTCCGGTAATCTGCGCCGATGGCGTCAGGTCCACTGATCGATAGATTGATAACACGCGCGCCGTTGGCCACGGCATAGTTGATGCCCGCAACCGTGTCTGTTGAGAAGAAATCACAGCCATTATTACCGCACTGCCCTTGATCAATATCATCTGCGCGGATCGCCAAAACTTGGGCATCGAATGCCACACCATGCGTGCCGACATTATTCTTTGCTGCTGCAATGATACCTGCGACCGCCGTTCCATGACCGATAGTATCATTAAAATCGTTGCGGTTTCCGCCAACAATATCGGTGCTTGCGCTTGAAATTTGACCAGCAAGATCAGGATGGTCGACATCAATACCGGTATCAATGACAGCGATGGTTACACCACCACCTGTCGCGCCCTGTGCATAAACTGAACTGGCATTCAATTGGCCTAAGCCACGTTGGCGATTATATTCTGCAGTTTCAAAATCCGCTGCGGTAAAACTCGTGCCATTGTCATTAGAATTATCGGTACCGCCACCACTGCCAGAAGGTGTGATCGGTACGCTGGTCCGGCCCGCACTGCTACCACCGCCACCACCGCCGCAGGCAGCCAGTGACACGCAAATCAGCCCCAAAACTCCATAAGCCGCTGTTTTACTGTGCTTATTTTCACTTTCGCGCCAATCCATGACATCCGTTCTCCCCGCTTTCTATCGCTATGCTCATCGCTGAACATGAAAAATAGACAAACAGGGTAAACGGATGGTTAACGGCCCTAGATTAATTCGTTAACAAATAGTCTAGCGGGGTTCATCACCGATAATGGTCACACGTTCCATCTGACGGCGATGGGGCCAATAATCTGATGCTGCATAATGCTGACAGGATCGATTATCCCAAAAGGCGATGGAGTTGTTTTCCCACCTGAACCGACACTGATATTCAGGTATAGCTGCCTGCCGATAAAGTAGATCGAGCAGAGCACTACCTTCCTGCTCATCCATGCCTTCAACCTCAACTGTAAAGGCGACATTGACGTAAAGCCCCTTACGCCCTGTTTCAGGGTGCGTGCGGACAATGGGATGCCAAGGATTGGGATATTTTTCTTCCATATGTTTCAGAATTTCTTCGCCATTCTCGGCTTGCAAAATACCTGGCTTGAAGGGCCAAAAATCATGGCGCGCTTTACGTCCTTCAATTTTTTTCTTTACAGCTTCTGGCAGACCATCATAGGCCGCATACATGTCTGAGAATAATGTGTCCCCGCCGACATCAGGCACTTCGCGGGCACGCAGAACTGACCCCAGCGACGGCGCCTCTCGCCATGTCACGTCCGAATGCCATACATTTTCCTTGCCCTTATTATTCTCATCATGAGTGATAAAAAGCACTTCTGGATAGTCTGCGTCATTAAGGCCAAAGGGATGAATTTCGAGCGGGCCGAAATTTTTTGAAAAGTCCAAATGCTGCTGTGTCGTGATGTCCTGATCGCGGAAGAACATGACCTTCCATTCCAGCATAATGTCACGTAAAAGCGCGACCTGCTGTTCAGTCATTGTCTGGGTCAGGTCTATACCCAACACCTCGGCACCGATAATCGGCGACAGCAAGTTTATGCCCCACCCTTCGGCTGCAACGCGTTCCATTATATCAGGTGCATTGGTTTCAATCGGTTGTGCAGTCATCATCGTCCCCATCTGTTAGGCGCATGTTTATCTGCGTCCTAATTTTTAATTGTGCTTTGTGATTTTAGGAATTGTTGCAAAGCATGCCGCTTTGACGCAAGGAAAATGTACTGTCTTTTTCTCCGGCTAATCCTCTGGGATCACCAGTTCTTCTGCAGGTACATCACGTACCTTGGTTGCAAAAAACCATTGATGTCCTTCAATATCAGCAACTTGATAGCGTCTGTCGCCATAAAACATATCATCGGGTTCGGCGATAATGTCTGCGCCTTCTGCTTTGGCATGGGCGAAATGGGCATCAACATCCGCGACATAGACATAAAGTTGAGAATAGCGACCTTCAAATTCGCGGGGGCCCATCAGGCCCAAATCTGGATAGGCGCTGGCAAGCATAATGACGCCATCTTCATAGCAAAGCTCCGCATGGCCGATTTTGCCGTCCGGCATATCTAAACGGGAAGCCTCTTGAAAGCCAAATGCACGACACAAGAACTCAATGGCCTCAGGTGCATTCTCATAGCTCAACATCGGCATGATGCGGGTCGCGCCATCTGGCGGTGTTTTTGGCATCTCATCCTCCTCGTTAAAATGGGCAGTGTTTGCCCACCACTATAAGAAGGAAGTATTGCACTTAAAGGAAGGATTGCCCAAACAAAAGCATCAGCTGACCAACACCGGCGGCAAAGCCCAGCGCACCACCAATTGCTATCAAAATCCACTCATCCTCCTTAAAGGCGGGACGGATCAAGTCTTGATATTCTTCGGGCGACATAACCGACATACGTTCATACAGCATTTTTTCAATCATCGGCGCGCGATCGCGGTTAAATTTCTGGTCCGCAAATATTTCCTTGCTAAGGCTCAAGGTCGCGTTTTCCAAACGATCCTTCAAATCTACATAGCCGGTTGGGCCAAATGTCATCTGCGCCAATAATTTGGTAATCGTGTCATCAATGGCAGGACGCAAATGACGACGAATGATCTTGCGGGTTTTAATCTCGTTTGGGCCATTCATGATGTTTTCCATCAAATTGCCGACCGTCAAAACATCTGCTGTAGATAGGCGCGCAAATGTTTTCGACACCTCTTCCTGCCGCTTGATGAACAGGCCAAGGAACGTCACAGGGCCAATCTTATAGGGATGAAGTGGCCTGAAAATTGCGTTTAGCGCAATCCAATTGGTCGTCGCCCCGACTAGAAAACCAAAGCCCGGCAGCACCCACCATTCAGGGTAATAAATCCATGCCAGCATCTGAACAACACCGAACATGAACCCAAGATAAAGGCCGGCCTTGATCACAAAATTCAGCTCAGCCTCGCCGCATTCCATAAACATACGGTTCAGCAAGGTCTTATCACGGGTCAAAAGGTCTGTCGCCATGCCGTGCATATCAATCAATTCTTCTGACCGTTCATTGATTTCTTGCATCATAGAATCTGCAATGCGAGGGATGGAGGACCTTGCCCGCGCATAAACCAACCGCTTGGTCACACTGGGCAGATTTTCCCAAACCACCACATTGCTTTCGCGCATAATGTCATCGATAAATTCTTCGATGCGTGGCTTGAGTGAGCGGACCAAATGATCCTTTAACTCATCCGTTTCAAACGCCTCAAACAATTCGGCGGTTGTGCCCAATTTGGCAAGAGAGTTATCAACAAAAATGCCGGACATTTTTTCAGACCGGGACGGGATAACCCCCTGCCAGCCGAAAAAGGGCGGCCAGCCAATAGGCTCTACCGGGAAAAAGGTCATCTTGATCGCCAACCAATTGGTTGCCCATCCGATACCGCCGGCAATTGCAGGAATGGCAGCGTAAAGCCAGAAATCAGGATGATTCCACGCTTGTTGCAGCAGGCTGATCACCTGTTCCATAAAATAGTCTCCCCACGCCTAGTGGCGCACCCTGTTCTTTTGATGGAAACTAGCCTGTTTTGCCGTTTGGCAAAAGTCGGAATTTCCTCATATTTTCAATATGCAAGCAAACGCCCAAACTGTAAACAACCCCTTCCGGGCTGGTCCAATCAAACAGAAGTTCTATAATGTGAATATCAACTAAGGGGGATATAGCGGCATGAGCACACAGGAACAAGCAGACAGGCTTGCGCCAATTGATCCTGCGACGATCAGGTATGAACCGGCAAGGCCTGATCAAGCAGATGTCGCCGCTGAACTGATCTGGGCCTCAGGCTATGAGATTTTTGGCTATAATTACGGCAACAAAGATGCATTTGTACGAACAATCGAACAATCATGGCCAATGCCGGAAAGCCTGTTCAGCCATAAACACACATTTGCTTCTTACGCTGACGACAAATTGATCGGTATCGAATTAAGTTTCACAAGCAAATCCCTTGAAGACAGAATCCCCGGACATATCAATGCCCAACTCGCGGCCCTGACTGAAGACGAATTCCAGCATGTTCAAAATTCATGGCCGGAAATTGCCCCCATAGTTCCTGAAGTGCCTGAGGACGCCTATTATCTTTCCAACTTGGCAGCCCTACCCCACGCCCAGGGGCGCGGTGTCGGCTTTCGTCTTTTGACAGACAGTTTCACCCGCGCCAAGCAAGATGGCTTTAACTGGGTGCTACTTGATGTCTGTAGCCGCAAACCGGCTGTGCGCTTTTATCAGCAGGTCGGCATGATCCCGCTGGTGGAGACCCGTCTACCACAACTAGAAGACCCATTTGATGTCCCCATGCACATTCGCATGGGCATGAAACTTTCAGACTGGCAGAACTAATCATGACGAAATCACGTATACCGGGCTTTGAAGACCCTTATGACTTTACCCATGATGGCATGACCCATCCGGTATTTTGCAAGGGGACCGGGCCCGCTGTGTTGGTGATGCACGAACTGCCGGGCATGACCCAACAATGCATTGCCTTATGCAACACAATCGCTGATCAGGGATTTCGGGTCTACCTGCCCCTATTATTCGGCGGCGTTGGCAAGAAGTCTCTGCTGGGCAACACACTTCGCCTTTGCGTGTCAAAGGAATTTCATATGCTGGCCGCTGATCGGTCCAGCCCCATTGTCGACTACTTTCGTGCCCTACTTGAAAAGGCTGTAAGCGAATGCGGCGAGGAAGGCAGGGGCAAGGCAGGTGTTATCGGCATGTGTTTGACGGGCAATTTTGCAATCACATTGATTGCGGAGCCGACTGTGAATGCGGCGATTGCCGCGCAACCATCCCTGCCGATCCGCAACGCCACCGCCCTTCATATGTCAGATATGGAACTGCAAGCGGTAAAGGACAAGGTACGCGATATGGGCAAAGATGCGCTGATCGGCATCAAATATGACGCCGACCCCATGTGCCCGAATGCACGCTTTGAACGGCTGAAAGCTGAACTGGGCGATGGCTTCACCCCCATTGTGTTGCCCGGCAATCAACATGCCACGCTAACAGAACATCTGGATGATGGCGCACTTGAAAAATCACTCGCCTATTTAAAGCGGCAATTACAATAATTATTGCTGCACAATTTTTTGGGCGTTTTGGGCGAAGGTTTCAGCTTCTTCGTCCCGATCCTCTTTCAGCAATGAATTAATCTTGAACGGGACTTCGATCCCTTTACGGCAAGCGGGCCGCTGCTTCATTGCATCGTGCCAGCGCTGTAAATTTTCAAGACCATCAATTGATACACCCGACCATTTATAGGTTCGCGTCCAGCACCAGTTCGCTATATCAGCGATTGTGAATTCATCCCCTGCCAACCATTCACTTTCACCCAGACGGCCATCAAGCACCTCGAACAAGCGACGGCTTTCGTTTTGGTAGCGATCAATCGCTGCCTGAATACGCTCAGGGAAATAGCGATAGAACACGTTTGCCTGCCCCATCATCGGGCCAACACCACCCATTTGAAACATCAACCACCCAAGTGTTTCAGCACGCGCAGCACCACTTGTCGGCAGCAGCTTGTCAGCCTTTTCCGCCAGGTAAATCATAATTGCACCTGATTCAAAGATGCGCTGATTGCCTGCATCACGATCAACAATAGCAGGGATGCGCCCATTCGGATTGATCGCTAGGAAATCAGGTTTTTTCTGGTCACCTTCAGACAGATTTACGACATGCGCCTCATAAGGCAGGCCAAGTTCTTCCAAAGTACAGCTGGCCTTCCAGCCATTTGGTGTCGGCGCTGTGTAAAGTTCGATCATGATTGGCTCCCGCAACTGAATATATTGTCATTTACAGTGCCATAACATGCAGAACGACAACAAGCTATCGGAAATGGCTCGATCTGAGCCGCCCTACTCGGCACGAAACGGTAATACGGTCGCGAATGCATCAACCATATGTAGAGCACGGCCTTCGTCAGCAGCCTTCACGATCAAAAAGTCCATGGCGCTTTCAAAATCATTTATAGGTCCGCCTGATGCGCGCAAACGTTCTGACAAGGGCAGGAAGAAATCATCCCAGTGTGTAGGATACACACGCTCTGCCTTCGTCTTGCCGACAGTTTCTTCCCAATAGGCTTGTTTATAGGCTACAGGCCGCGAGCCAAGCCCACCGATCCCCAAAAAGGCAGCGTCAATATCCTCGCCCGCCAAAGCATCCTCAACATAGCCGGCGCTACCTTGCACCAACATTTGATGATGCTCACCATTTTCATTTGTATGACCGATCAATATCGACCATGGCTGGCCGGTTGGATAGTCAAATGCCTTGGCAGGCGGTGTCAGCGGTTCATGAATCTCGGCCTGCATCGCCTGTTGGGTTACGACCGGGGCATGCACCGCTTTCACAAAACGAACATCGAATGCGCCAAAGATATAGGCCTCATCCTCTGTAACGGTAATAATCTGCTCCTCGGGCAAGTTTGCGCCACGCGCTATCATAGCTGCAGACGAACCGCCCAGCATCATCGCACCGGTTATCGCAGCAACATAGGGCGTATCCATCGCATGATCATAATGGGCATGCACAGGAAATATCGCGTCGAGCTTTGTGACGCCAAGCTCATCCAACGCCCAGTCGATTGACCGTTGATCAGGCGCCACCTCATCAAACATGACATGCAAGATATCAGGCCGGGTAAAGAACCCATCGACCATCAGGTTGGTCTCGCCATCGCTGATTAGCAAGGTTGACACACCCGCAAATGTGACGCGCACTTCGCCGGGCGTTGCCATATCGGCCTGGTCAATAAACAAATGTCTATAGGGCTTCAGGTCTGCATGGGCCAGGATCACAAATCGTATCAACCCTGCCCCAACAATTGTCAGAAGCACAAATAAGACCAACGTAACTTTCAAAACACGACGCATTTGTTGTCCCCATCATTTTCTTTTCCTAATGATTGAGCGCAGCTTCCATCCTCGTCAAGCGTCTATCAAGGGCTGTTAACTCTCTTCGTGTTTCATGTTGCATTGCGCGCAAGGCCTCAATATCCGCTGTACGGTCATCCGCGACATTCTTAAATCGTGCCACCAATTCATCACGAACACGGTGATTTCCCTTTTCAACCTCAAGCAATCCTCGGATTGACAAGGCGTTCTCTTGTGCAATTGCCTGCGCAATATCTGCCCGTTCAAGCGCTGTTTGCGTACGTTCAAGGATACCGGAATAAAGCCAGCCCCCACATGTTATCATCGCGCCTATCAAAAGCCCGACGGCCCAGCGCCAAGTCGCTGTTGCTTGCCCATCTGTCATTTGCCATTCCACCGCCCAATAAGGTTAACAGCTTTTTTGACACCAAAACTTGCCGCAAACACAATGCCAACGGCCCAACGGTACCAATCTGGCATCATCGCAAGGGCATCAAATCCTGCGCGAACAGCGTCCCGTGCGGCATCTGACAAAAAGGCCATTATCAAAGGAATGGAAACCAATAGGGTCAACCATTCATCCTTCCAAGACGCTTCAGACGCCCTTGCCTGTTCCAAATCCCATTGGCCTTCCAACTTTGTTTCAGTCAATGCGATTTCTGCACGTCGTTTCTGGACGGCGACATCAGCCTCGATCCGTGCTTTTGATTTTTCAACGCGGCCACTGACCCATAATGTAACAAGGTCAACAACCCCTCCCACCAGGGGTAATAGCGGCAATGCCATGTTCAATCTTCTCCTGTTCTTAATTGTTCTGCGACGCGCGCCGCCCGTTCGGGCGTCTGACGTGCCCAGCGGCTATCAAGCGCCTGACGGGCAGCTTCTTCCCAGTCGCCCCGTTCCAGCGCAGCAATCATGTTTTTAAATTTCAGCAACCCACCGACACCAAGCTGAAAACCCATATTAGTCAAAGCGCGCACGCGCGCCTCGCTAAGCTTTGTATAAATCGGTAGGCGCTGATGCAACGCGTCTTCAACATTTTTGATATCTGCTGCCAGCATCGCTTCTGCTTCGGATTCTGATATGCCGACATCTTCAAGGTTGCGGCCATATCCAATGGTCAGCTTGCCTTCGGTGCAGTGATAGGGCTTTAGGCGCAGCCCCTCGTCCCGCTTGATCTGATCCACGATCTTGCTCATCAACCCCTCCTCAAAAAAATGTTATTATTGCAATTAAAGCAACATTGTGACCTAGCTCTGATCAAGCTTATGGTAATAATCCGCCAACAGATCATCAACATCCTTACGCATCAGTTCCAGCGCGGCTGCAAGTGATAACAGACCAGATTCTAAAGCAGCGTTGTGACCGGTCGTTGGCGCAAGATGATTTGTGATGTCCCTTTTATTCTGTCTATAATTAGCCACTATCAGCTCCCCTATTTCTCATATGTTGCATTTTTCACAAATTGATTATGAAGAACGTAACACGTACATCGGCCAAGTTTATGTGGCGAGACGTCACGACTCTTTTGCATACTGTCCGTTCGCTACTACTATTTAATCCAGCCAGCCTTATTGGCAGCACCGATGCCGCCGCCCAACAGGCTTAACCCGCCGCTAATGTTACGAAGCTTACGCTGCGATTTTTCCAACGCGTTTTCAGCCTGCAAATCGAAAACACGCTGTCGAAGATCTGAGCTTTGCGATGCACCTTGATGCTGTTGCTGCTGCGCTGAGAACCGTCCGGTTTGCGCAAGTTCCTGCAGGCTTTTTGCAGCAGAGCCTGACGCGGTGCTGACGCCTGATTTCGCAAAATTCACACGCTGCACCCCTCGCTGAAATGCATTTTTTTGCAAAGCCAGTTGCCCCGCCTCCCGCGCCTGAGCTGTTGCATTCTCAGCCTTCCGCCGAAAAATTGCCTGCTGACGCTTGTTCATCTGTTGCTGAAATCTCGACTTTTGATTGCCAGCAAGCAAATCAGTAAACTGCGCACCTGTTTGCAGCGCGCTGGTGGTTCCGCTGGCAAGTTTCGGAGTACACATTATTACTCTCCTTCATTCACGATTTTTGAAAAGGGTATAAACATTTCGTCCTGGGGGCCCATTTGCACAGGCTCGCCAAACGAAAAACCAAGATGTTTCAGATAGGTGATACTCTCTGCGTGGTCTGCCTTCACATAATTGGCCAACACTTCATAGTCTGCGCCCAATGTGCGCAGCCAGTTCCGCGAATAGCGCAGAAAAGTCACCGGGCACTTTGCAATCGCGTCGGACCCCAGCAGCCAAGGAACCCCCAGCTCAGGATTTTCTTTGTCTGGCACAATTCCAAATGCTGCCATGGGCGCGCCGTCATAGGTCGCGTAAAGGCAGAACGGCGTCAACGCCAACCCCTCCAGCAATGCCTCAAGCCCGGTTTGGCCAGTTGCCGCCGCGACTTCTGCAATGTCAGCCTGACGCAAACTGGATGCCAGCTTGCGCATATCTTCTGGTGCTGCAACCTTCACTGCAATTCGTTTGTTAAATCGATTGCTCATCCGCCAAACTCCACTTCCGGTGCCGCAGACAGAATTGTCAGCGGCAGTGGTTGATCCTGCTCGACAATGATCGAACCTTGTTTGTCCCACTGGGGAAAAATCGCGACGCGCACATCGCCTGTGACCCACTGATCGGCGACGCCATTCGCAGGCACAGCCAAATCCTTGAATGCCACCAGGTTTTCCGGGTCGGTGCCAGTTTTCAGGCCAAGCGTTTTGTGAACCTTTAGGGTTACCGCCCCAATCCGGCGCACACGGCCAAGCCCTGTTGCCGGTTGTGCATCAAGCCTGACCGGCAGCGTTTCAACTCGGGCGCTAAAACCAAGCCCCACCACGCCCTTTTGGACGGGTTCAGGGACAGCGATCCCACCACCTGAAACCAGCAAATCCTGGAACACTTTGCCATCAGCAAAAACGGTCACAAAATGCCCTTCAAGATGATCAAGGCCGACAATGTTGGCAGTCGGTGCCGGTTCTTCAAATGTCACAGCACTGTCGAGGAAGAAGCTGTCAGCAGGGTCATCCAAATGGCGATCCTGCATCTGTTCGACATAATAACGTGTTGTTCCGTCAACCTCGCGCCGCACAAGGAAATAGACTTTGTAAATTCCGTCTTCGGGAATTGCCGTCACGCTTTCGACATGCCCGCCAAAATCATGACGGGCCCACCCAACCAATTTTTGCGAGCGGATGAATGTCAGGCTTAAAACCTTGCCATCATCCATCACCATCCAAATGATCGAATCCGGTGTTTTGGCATAGGTCCAATCTACAATACGCCGTCCTTCAAAAAGGTGGCGGGACAGGACTGTCAGATCCTCACCGGCAAAACCGTCTGCATCAAGCTGGTATGTTAAATCACGGACGGCCCTGCCCTGATCCTGAACAAATAAGACAGAGTTCGAGACCACCAAAGGGGCAATCGTTTCAGACCCGTCATAACTTTGTGCACGCGCCAAAATGGACGATGGCGTAATTGGCCCGCCATCCTGCCCGGTTATGCGCCATTCACCCCCTGACGTAAGCACCACCAAGTCTTGTAAGGGTACGATATGCCGGATTTCGTTCACCTCACGTCCCAACAGCGAAAATGTGACTGCATCATCGGGTTTTGAGGGTTCAGATTCTGCAAAGCTTTCGTAATCGGAGGTAGAACTCATCAGAATTGTTCTGGGTCTATTCCGCATGCCTGCAAAGACCAAGCGTTCTTCGTAAAGCGCCACTGTCGATGGCCAGTCACCATCCGCGAACGGGTCAACTTCAGACGGCGGCGATTCACTTAAATCTGGCAGGATATTGTCATCTTTAAATCTGGTTTCAGGCGTCGCGCCAATAAACCCGTACTTGCCATTTTCTTCCTTATAGACAGTATACAAATCGGCTTCGGGAACCGGGTCCCAATAAATCGCATTGAATCCCTCACCGCCTTCAAGATAGTTGGCAGCCTCTAGCGGTATTGATTGGGCCAGCGACTCCTCACCATTTTCTGTATTGACCGCGGTGACCTTATAACGATGCGTCCGGAACCCCCGCCCATCCAAATTTGTATCAGTGATGGTTGGCGCCGGCCCTGTGCTACCTGCCGCCGGCAGGCCGGAAGAAATACTGACCCCGGGATCTGCATATTCATAAAATTCCTGCCCCGGAACAGGAGTAATGGTTGCGATACTGCGCAAATCATTTAACGACCCCCGCCCATAGCGATACAGCACGGCTTCATCGACGGCCGTCCAAACCGTGCGGATAGTTGATCCGGGCGGTGTTAAGTTAGTTTGTATCGGCCCGGCAGTTGCAAGCGGACTTTTGGTGCCGTTCGAAAGATGGGCGAACACGCTACATAATAAGTGCCAAGATTGACACCCTGTGGCCTTGAAGGAAACGCACCAGTTAATGTTGGCGTGCTTGTTGCTATGGAAAAGTCGAGCGGCACAAATTGCCAGTCGGTTAACCCGCGCCGCTCCAACTTATGGGGCATATGGTTTGGATGGGCGATGTAAATCACATCAGCTGACTGCACCATGCTCAACTGTTTGGATTCATCAGCAGTATAAGGCGTCGCAAACTCATATACTGCGCCGCCATCATCAACCAACGCGCCTTGATCAAAAACGCGCGCGATATTCTCACCAAAAGATAGGACATGGCTTTCGGTGCGGTTGAACACAAACCTAAACAGTTTGCCACCGCCCGCCGCTGCCTCCCCGACAAAACGCGTTCCCGCGCGGTTAGACACGCCCCCTTGCGGGTGCACAAAGACATTTTCGGCGCGCCGCAACCCAATGCCATAGCGGCCAAGGTCAACCCGACCGTCAAGGCCGGGTGACAGCTCACCCGCGGCGAATGAAATTTGTACTGGATAATCAACCATTGTTACCCCCGCGCCTCCAGCCATGCTGCGCCCAGCTCGTTCGCATCAAACGGCGCTTCTTCAATTGCATCTGCGGCGCGCGCCTCTGCCAACGCAGTTAGGAACATTTGCTCCTCTATCGCAGACTTGCGCGGATCAAGCGTCAATGGCCCAACAAGGTCGGCCGCTAATCTGTGAAACAGGGCCCGCACAAACAATTTGTCGAAGGCAAGCGGTTCCGACACTTGCTTGGTATAAAGCAAGCAAACCGCATCTTCGTCCGTCCAAAGAACACCTGCGGCCAGTTCATATTTCACCCGTTGGCGACCAAATCGAACAGCAGGCACTGGATAGCGCACCGCAATCAGGTCATCCGGCAGATCATAGGAATAGGCCCATTCAGCAGGCGTCTCGCCATTGCGCACCAATGTGGCGCTGGCTTTTGCAAAGTTCCACCAATAGGACCGCAGCAAAGAATCCCTCGCGATCTGATAGTGGCGCGCGCAAGCAGAAGCTTCAGCCGAGTTTTCTGCCAATGAGTCAATGGCTCGTTGCCCGATGCGACTTAGGGCAAGATTGCAAATTTCAACTTCAGTCAACATAGGATTCTCCTGTTAACGGCACCGAAAACGGGCCCAATCTGAACGACAATGGATGGGTGATGGTCTGCTGGGCTTTGACCTCAAACGGTTCGGCAACACCGACAAGCTGGCCTGAAAGGCGGGCATGTGCGCCAATTAGATAGCGCCCCTCATCAAGCGGCATTGTCAGATCAACACAATAAAGGGGGTCAGCCTGCGTGCCGCAGAATGTCATGGCACCCGAAGACAGCTCTTCCATTGCAGGCACGTCAGCATCAGTTGAAATCAACCGCCATTGCGGAATTGTGTCAGCCTCAACAGCAGCACCATTGCGTTCACACAATAATAGAATACGTGCCGTCTCACCCGGTCGCGCATCAACAGGTGGCGCAAGTAAAACGAAAAGATCACGGTCCACGATCAACAAATATTGGGCTGTCAAATTAGCAGAGCCGCTATTGCCTTCATGTGAAACCGAAACAACGAACTGCCACTCCCCCTCTGGCAATTGGGGCGTGAACTGCAGGCGCGGTGACCAACCCACAAGGTTCTGATTTGTCGGGCCCGCCTGACTATCGGTTACCCTAGCTTCAGAAAGCTGCATTGCCGGGTCGTAAAGCGACACGGAAATGGCATCACCTGTTGTTTCAATCGGGGGATGCGAGCTTCCCACCCCCGCAGAATGCACCCATAGGAAAATCTGATCTGTACCGATCTTGAATTCTTGTGCGGGCGATGGACTTATCGGCGGCCAAGATGAGGGTAGAACCAAATTGTCGTGCAATTGCGCGTGAACATATATGTTCAATAGCGACGACACATAGAAAGCAGCATGATCACCCGTTGCAGTGACGGTGGGATCAACCAATTTCACCCGCCATTCAGCGCCTGTCTGGTCGTTGCGCGCGTCCGCATCGACCGGCAACGGATAGGTCATTTCGTAAATTGGACCAGAAAGGGTTTGCGTCGATTGGGTCTGGTTCAAACTATCGACCAAAGCCAGATCAAGATCACGCAGCAAAGGTTCCCCTCTTGCGTTGATCAAGCCTATTTCTATGGATGCTGTTTGCCCCCGATTATAGATTGGTGACCCTGCGGTGACATCGGCAAACTGAACACGGGGGTCCACATCAAAAAGCGCTGGATCGCTGACACCATCAGCATCATCAACCAAGTTTGCATTGTCGGCAGAGATTGACGTCCATGCCACCGCTCCGCTTGACGGTTCAAGTTCGCTATTCCCATCGACAGCGAGGCCCGCGCCATATGTTTCCAATGCATCAAGAAATACAGAATCGGTCGGCAAACTAACCGAGAGCTGCCCGGCACTGTCGGGAAAATGGGACGGGTCTGTATGAATATCGACCTGATCATGCAGGATACGCCACGCCAACAATTCGTGCCCTCGCACATCAAAGGGCGGCGTAATCGCAGCGCGCAATGTCACAGATTCATCATCGACAACACCAAGCGCATAGCGGTCACCATTTGGATAACCATCATGAGTGATTGCAGACACTTTCGCATTCGCGCGCAACAATCCTTGCGACCAGGCGTCAAGACCGCTGCCGGTTCCATCTGACCGCACCAAATATAATGTGCCGAACTGGGCATGTATGCTTAGGCGCAGTGTGCCACAACGTGGTTCCCCGGTTTCAGTGCCGTCATCGGTTGCCCAGAATGTAAACCGCGCGCCATTCGATGGCAGACCGGAATTCCAGACCCGGCGCACCAATGTGGCATTGCCGGTTTCATAATAGACATCCAAAAAAACGATGCCAGGTTCAGGCGGCGGAAGCAGACCCGCGGTGCCGGTCCAAAAGCGCAGCTCAATCGGCTCACCAGCCTCAAGCTGCCAAATAGGTTGATCAGATGCGCTCTGCCCCCCATTGGTACGCGTACCAAAATGAAAAAACCGTTTGCCCGTCAAAAAAGACGTACTAACAAATGCGCTGCCTTTGGTTACCGGCATTAGACCCACCCCCCATCTGTTGTTCGATTATCGAAACTTAGGGTGCCGCCTGTGTTTACCGACAACCGCCCCACCAGATTGCGCGGCAACCGAATACCAACAAAGTCAGCAACATCGCTTAGTGTGCCAACCGGGGCCTCTAGCAAGTAAAGAAATGCCGGGTCCTGCAAGTCAAACCAAAGCTGGTGACCGTCAAGAACAACGCCCGCTAAAAGGCGCGAGGCGATTTGCTGCGCACTGTGATCTAGATGAACCGCCAAGGCGCCTTCGATTGAACGTAGATGTTCGCCCTGATCCTGCGGATTGACCGCAACCAGCGTCATATTCTCTGCGCCATACCGCAACAAACTCATACCAACCCCACGGAGTAAATTTCAAAGAAATGCGGCGATTGAAGACTAATTTGCAACAATCGCCGCATATTTAGTTAGGCGAGATTCTCGATCCCGCTGGGGAATGATTTTTTGTCCTGAACGTCGCGGACAAGGCCTGCCTTTACAGCACCACCGGTAAAGGCTGCGCCCCCAACCAAGTAACGCAATTGCAAATAGCGTTTTACACCGCGCGGCAGGTTCACAGGCAGAAGCCTGCTGCCTGCTGTCAGTTCACTAACGTCATAGGTTGACGACCGAAGAAGCTCAACATCCCCTGTCAGCGCTTCGTCATTGCTTGACTCTATGACTACAATCAAGGTGCCGGTGCCGACAAAATCTTCTGTGACGCGGATAAAGAGCGCTAAAGGCTCGCCCGCACCAACATCACGGTCTGAACCAAAGTCGATGACAAATTCAGAATCTGCCGTGTTGGCAATCGCCTGATCAAGGCTCAGCAAATTTTCACGATCAATAATCATGATCCATCCTTTCCTAAATTACGCAATCGGATCTTCGGTGACAGAGATCGCGTCACACGTACGGATCGGAATGCCCCAGAACATCGTCTGCGGTTTGCCCGCAGCTGAATCGATGTAAAGCTGGACATTGTTTTTTCGCTGCGCCTGTGTATCGAGCATTGTCCGCACAGTGCGGTTTGCGTAAATTGCGCATTTACCCATATTCGGGTTCGGCAATTTATGATGCGCGCGGATCAACAGCTCTAGCAAATCAGGTGCATTTGTGTCGCTGACCAAGGCATCAACATCAATATTGGCAATACGCACAACATAACGCCAATCACGCAGCACAAGGCCTGCCTTCCACTGCCAATGATCTTGATAGGCGCGGAATTTGTCGCCATT
Source organism: Alphaproteobacteria bacterium (assembly GCA_965229935.1). GTDB lineage: Bacteria > Pseudomonadota > Alphaproteobacteria > SPJN01 > SPJN01 > SPJN01. The sequence goes on along the minus strand of CBDDKB010000002.1, from coordinate 2,981,687 downwards.
TTCATCTTCGACAGTTTCAATCTTCAGGTCTTCATGCTGCAGCCCGGCTTTTGAGCCTTTCGGGAAAATGCCGTGACAGGTCTGATCAGACCAGCAAACAAGCCAGATAGAGCTGTTGCCTGCAGCGGTAGAGCCGCCAGCATCGACAATATTCTCGCCACTGTCTGCAGACAGGTCTGAAAAGCGCGGCGACAAACCAAGAAACTTTTCAGGTTCAAGGTCAGTGTCACCGTAAAACACAGTCCGCGCCATTTCCTGATTCATTGCTTCAAGGAATGCACGAGATTCTGACAACCGGAACTCGTTATAATTTCCGGACAGTTCGACCAGATCTTTATCGACACTTGAGAATGCCTCCAGCATCCCGACCGTATCGGTGACCTGCGCAGTCGTTGCTTTGCCCTGGGGCACACCATAATTCAGCATGCGCCATGCAACAGCCGGAAGGCCCGTGCGCACAGTCGTGCGGTGACCTGTCGGCAGATTGCCTTCTACGAACATCATGTCCTGTAGAACTTCGTTGGTTTGAGACAGCATTTCGACGATCGACGCCGATTTACCGTCAGGGTCCTGACGCTTTGCCCAGTCAGTTAGGGTCATTGCGCCGGTTTGTTGAAAAGCCATGCGTTACCTTCCTTTAGCCATGAGAGCCATAAAACAGATCAGCAAGGCTGGCAGACGCATGGCCACGCCCCCCAGACATAACCGGGTCTTCCCCGATCCGCGTACCGATCCGATAAAAAAGTCGAATAATTTCCGGGTGATCGCCCAGCCCGGTTTCTGCCAGAATGGACACCAGATCAGGTGTTGCGACCTGCCTTAATGCATTTTGCGCAACACTTACCGCCTGCTGATGGCGCACCCCGCCAATTTCTTCATCACGCCTTGCAGCAGACGCCCACTCGTGCCGCGTCTGATTGATATAGGCATTTTGGTCCAATACAGACGCTTCATCCATGCGGGACGACATGCCCTGAACCTGCGCGGCATAGAAATCAACCAATGACTGGGCCTGTGCCTGATCAAGTCCAAGATCAGCTGCAATTGGACGGAACGCGGTCAGAACATCGTGATCAATCTCCATATCCTGCGGTAGGCTAAATGCCTCATACCCCGCCCCGTCTTGTTGCAGCGTTTCCGCATCATGGCCATTGCCGAACATCTCGTCCGCAGTTGCTTGCTTGGTTTCGCTGCCCGCATTTGCACTATCCGGCCAAAATACGTCCGCCATGCTTTTGCCCTGTTCAATTGACGGATCGGTCTGTTGGGTTGCAGTTTCATCAGTCATGGGTTCGCTCCTGCTCTTCTGCTTTGGTCATTTGTTCAAGAATAAGTTGCGGATAGGCGCGCCGGTCGACGCGTTCCAGCCAGTCGATTAGGAATAGACCGACAGATCTGCGCCCTTCCAAATAGGCGCTCATCTCACCTTGACCTGGGCCCCCGACATAGCTGGTTCTGTAAACCCCGCAATGCTGCAGGATTTGCCAAACAACCAATCTGCCGAACGGCCATGCCAATAGACGCTCCAATGCTTCGTCATCGGGGGACGGACCCAATGGGGTAGCAGGCGCATCGAATTCATCACCTGCAATATCTGTTTCAATATCTTCAGCCATTGGCTCCTCCCAATTGTTCAAGCGCAGATTTCACCAAGGGGGATTTTTCAGGATCAACCCCCGCCAGGTCCTTTGCCGTTGCCGCCCCCTGCTGCATCAGGGCTGTCGCCTGCGCCGCTTGCGCAGCCTGCGCCTGCTCCTGCCGGGTGGCTTCAACATCCTTTTCAGATTTGACTATGCGCGGGGGCACGCCGACCATTTCACCATATTGTTCAACGGCAAGATCGAAATCTACTTTGTCGAGAACAGCAGGATTGATAGATGCCAAGGTCCCAACAAAGCCTGTGAACCGTTCAATGGACTGGGTGGCAATCGCCTTTTGCGCCTGCGCCAGTGATGAGGTGAAATCAACCTGCAACGGCTGCCCCGCCAATAGTTCCGGCGGTGGCGGCACCAGACCACGGCGCACCATAATGGCAAACACGCGATCAATCATCGGGTTTAAAAGCTCATCATTCAGACGCTCAAGCACGGGACCGAGCCCTAGCAGCTTTTCTTCGTGCCGTTCATCAATCTCACGCGCTGTAATCTGACGGCGAGAGGAACTTGAAATCATCAGGAATAGGTCAGCGTAGAACGTGCTCCAAATACGCTGGCGGGTTTCTTCCATGTCGGCCGCAAGCTCTGCGATGCTTAAATTAACTTCATGAACAGGCTCAAACCCGACCGCGCCCGCAACAGAATCGACATAGGTCACCCCACCGGGCAAAAGCGACGCCTGCTTATTTCGTAGCTGCGTGGACGCCTTCATCGGTGGCGTAATTTTCTTGTCGATTGCCTGTGCCTTGCGTCGTTCCTGTATCTGTAGCTGCTTAACATCACCCAGCGCATCCATGCCGGGGGAGCGGCCATATATGTCAGTAGCAGTGACATCCCAACGGGGAGCTAATACCGGGAAACTGTCAAAACCACTGACCCGCAATACCCGATCAGATGCACTCGCCACTTCCCAATAGACCGACCGAAAGGGCTTGTCCGTCAATGAGGGCGTATCATCTGACTGGCGGTTTGGTTCGACCAGATGGGCAACCTCAACCCATTCATCAAGCTTGCCTTGATCCCATAATGATTGAACATTTTCTGATACCGCGTCATAGCCAAACATTTCGACCAGTTGGGCAACAGTAAGCTGCATAGACCGGGTTAACGTATCGATGGTTAAGCGCGCGGATTGCGCCAGCCCGTATTCGCCAATCGTCAGTGGCACAGCACGGACAATCGTTTCGTCATCTTCTAATAAGAAGCATGCCGCTGTGCCAAAGACACCGACCTCTGCATACATGGCCTGCAACACATTATAGATGTTGCTGCCATCGAAAATATCTCGCATGCGCCGCTCAACATCATACAGCCATGCTTTGACATCAGCGTCGGCCATCATATCGGCATTGGCTGCACGCAAACGGAACCATGGGCGAGCGGGCGAGGTAATACCACTCATCATACCAGCGGCAAGCGTTCTTGCTGCCCGGGTTGCCGTTGAATCAATAATCTTTCCATTACGACGATTGCCGCGATTGGTGTCAGAGGTGAGGAACCGGCCAGCGCGCGGCAGCACAAATTCACTTAACTCGCACCAATGATTGTCCCAATCCTTTTGCCGCTCCGCCAAAATTGCTGCACGGCGACGTTCAGCCTGCTGGCGTGTTTTCGCCTGCGCTGATTTTAAGGCCTGTGTCTCCTGGGTTTCCATACTCAGCCCTCCCTATCCTGGCTGCAATGCCCTGTCAGAATGGTGCCTGTCTGATGTGCAGGCTCCCGCTGGTAGGAGACATTGCCTGTTTCAGGATCGCGCGGCATCACATCGCTGCCGATTGTATAGCTACGCAAGCTCATCCCAAGTTCGGTAAAGGCATCTGCCAGCATTTCGTTCAAATGCGCATGAGATTCGAGCAGGCTGCGCGGCACAACAATTTGTCCGGGCATCAGTTCTGCGGTGACAGGCACCGAATCCCTGCTCAACGCCTCACTGCTCGCGTAAAAGCGATCTGGATCAATCATCATCTATTCCTAACCATTTGCCCCAAGGCCGATACCGCCACCGCCAAGGCCCTGCGGGCCTGTCAAAATTGTGCCGCTTAAATTCCGGGCACGGCGGCGGGTACGTTCATCCTTCAGGCGCGCGCCTTCTGCATCAGCCAGTTTCGGCGGCAAAGGCGGCAAAGGTGGTGCGGGGGGAAGTTTCGGTTTACTGGCACACATAATTTGTTTCCTTTTTTGCAACACGTGAGTGAAATAAAAAGCGACTAATCAAAGGGGTTATAATCGTGACTTAGGGGCGCGTGATTGCTTAACTCCCGATCCTGAAACAGATCAATTGGCGCAACAGGCCACGCAAAAGTCAGCGCCAGTGCATCCGCCATATCAGGCGATGCCATACCGCGCCGCTTCATCTCATCTTTCTTTTCAAGCAGGATTTCACCCTCTGCCCGAAAGCCATACTCTACTGCGATCAAATCATCGCGCAGGTCTGCGTGGTCTGGGATAGCGCCACCTGACCGCAACCAGTGACGCATCACACCCCACATTTCAGCACGCTTATTGGCATAACGTTCCCCTGATGCGCCTGTTTCGGCCAGCGTCCCGCGATCTGCGCGACTGCCGAAGTTCACGCCCCGAACTGAAATACCCAATGAATGAAGACGGTCCACGACGCCCCCACCAACGCCGCCCTCATCAACAAAGGCGATCACAGCCTTTTCATCAATAAAGGTCTGGGCGACACGGGCCGCCAGTTCCATCGTATCAATACCCTGATAACATTGCGGGGCGATTGTGCGTGCATCCCTGCCCCGCCGTGCAAAGATCACAGACTTGTCATCACCAAAACGCGCCACATCAACCCCTAGGATCAACGGGTCCGTTAAATGGCTGACAGCCTCTCGCGTCACTGCTGCCGAAACATCGGCAGTTGAGATAAATTGCCTGCTGGAGGCATGGGGGAATTCCCCCTTTACTCGCACTTTTACAAAGTCAGAATCGGCGCCATAGGTGCGGATCCATTGATCCAGCAATTTCTTGTTGGTCATGCGCGCTGTGCGGCTGTCCACACGGCGGGTATTCCACAGATGACGGTAACGCCCAAAACAATCGTGAAACCTGCCTGTGTTGCGTGTCGGGTTCCCGAACACAAACCACATAGGCTCCCCATCTGTCAGGCCACCTTCGGCCACATCCCAAATCACATCCGGAACAGCGGATGCCTCATCGAAAATGTAGAATGGCGTTGAATGGGCAGCATGAAGACCGGCAAAGCTTTCTGAATTCTCTTCGCGGCAGGTCTGTCCATCAACTCGCCAGGTTTCGGGGTGTTTTTTATGAACAAGCCGCAAACCGCCACGCGCACTCGACATGCGAAACCAATCGCGGATAAGAGCGCGACGGTGCCAGCGTGTGAGTTCCGCCCAGCTTTTTGTTTCAAGCTGTGCCGCTGTATTCGCAGTTACAACACCGCGCGAGTGTGGACGTGTTGCAAGAATCCAAAGGATCACCCATGCAACCAACGCAGATTTGCCAACCCCATGACCAGAGGCTGTCGCCATTTGGACAGGCAATACAGGCGTCGATCCATCAAATCCCCGCTGCCTGACCATGTGGCCAAGATCAGCCAGCCAATCGCGCTGCCATTCATCTGGCCCATCAAAGGCTGCCAAATCGCCCTCTCCCCATGGAAAGGCCCATAGCACGAACCCAAGCGGGTCCTCACGGAAATGGGCGGCGGCGGCAATCAAGGGATCAATGCGCGGCTGAGGCTGTCCGGCAAGTGTTGCGAATGCAGTCATGCTGACACCTCAGCGGTTAGACCAACCTTGGGGCCATCAGGCGCCGTACCAGCACGCACCCGATCCCATGCACGGGCAAGGGAGGCGGCATCATCCTCTTCAGTTTCACCTTCTCCTTCACCTACTGGGCTGCCCCACATGCCGAGATGTTTTCCCAGCAATTCCAAGGCCTTCTCCTTCGAGCATGTTTTGACCTTGTGTATGGTTTCGGTTTCACCGTCCGATTTCACTTTTGTCGTGATCTCAATCGAAGAAATGGCACGGGCTGCGCGCGCATCCAGCTCACTAATGTTGCGCAGCACACCAGTTTCATCAAAAAGACAACGCAGGTCGAAGGTGCCGATCGCCAGCAATTCTTCAACCACTCGTTCAGGCGTCAGATCACTCATATGAGAAACGCTGCCGCCAAGGGCCAGAATACGATCTCTGATGCGTTGGTCTGTCAGCAGGCGCGTTACACGACGTTCCAGACCAACCTTGCGGTAGCCCGCCTCAGCAGCAGCACGCAGCGCGTTTGAGCTCGCAACATAGCGGCGACAAAACTCTTCTTGTTTTTCAGTCAGCATAGCTTCACCCGATTCCGTTTGTTGTATTATTTGTTGCATATTTTTAAACATTTGTCAAGCACTTTTTTCAACATTTGTTTAGACAGCCTGCCGAAACCTTTAAGCCACACCACTGCATCAAGTTATGATCCGCCAAAAAAGACTGATCAACCCGCCTTGACTTTGTTGCGCTTTGCACCACAATGCACCGCATGAAACGGCCACCCAAAATAGATAGCCAGTGGTTTTACGATGCACTGGATGAGGCGGGACAATCCCTTAGGGCGATTGCGCGCCAGATGAAGATGGACCCGTCGCTGCTGAGCCGAAAGTTCCGTGGCGAGGTCTGGTTTAAGCCACATGAAATTGAAGCTGTTTGCGGTTATCTGCGCCTTTCAAGTGACGAGGCGCTGCGGCGTGCCGGTCTGATGGGTGACATGGGACTGGTCCTTGTGACCATGGACCATGTTATTGATGGCTTTGGCGCGATCAGCAAAGCTGGCGAAAAACTCGCGCTTGCAGCAGACCTGCGCTATCGCATTCAGGGCGCATTGCGCGTTGATGAAACGCAAGAGATGGAGGCTGCGCAAATCCGCGCTGAAAAGGGCCCCCTGCTCGCACTTGATGATTCAGTTGCGGTGTTCGAACGCCAGTCTAGCAATATCGACACGGCATCAGTTGGCGCCCTTTCAGTTTTGACGCCAAAGTCAGGGGACCGCTTTATCGCCCACCTGACCCGTGTCCGTAAAACTGGGGAAGCTGTATTTCGCAGCCCTGATGGCAAAGAAGGTGAAGCCGTATTGAAAGCGGCAACCCCGGTTCTGTTGATCATCCCCTGATCAGGTTTTGTTATTCTGTTCAGATACAAAAAAGGCCCCGACATTGCGGGGCCTTCTTTTTTTGCCTGACACGCGCGATTAGAACTGCACGCGCAGCTCACCCGAAATACGACGTTCGGGGAACGGCGTACCAAAGTGCGAACCGACAAATGTCGGCACGTCAGCAGTTGTATAGATTTCCTCGACATCGGTCAGGTTTGTGCCATGGATCATAACCTGCCAAGCACCTTCTGACTGGCGCAAGCCGATGCGGGCGCTGAACAGCACTGTTTCCGGCCGAATATCAAACTGGTCATGATCCAGTGCCATAAACTGTTCTGTTTGATAATTGACGCCGGCACCCAAGTGCAGATTGATGCCTGAATTGCCAAACTCGAAATCATAGGCAGCATCCATGTTCAATGTCACTTCAGGCACATTGACCAAACGCTCGCCCGCAAGGTCACAAGGGGGCGGTGATTGCAAAAAGCCAATCAGGAAGTTCGGGAATTGCGCATTGTCCTCAGCCGGGCACGGGCCGGTGGGGAATGAATCGAATGTTGCGTCAGTGAACGAGCCTGAAAATGTGATCATCAGGTTTTCCATGGGCAGGAACGCGCCATCAACCTCAATCCCCTGAATGGTAGCGCTTGCCGCATTGGTCACCACAAAAGTCACACCATCAAAGGCGGTTGTTTGCAGGTCCTGATAATCAGACAAGAAGACAGAGACATTCAAACGCATCGCGCCATAGAACAGTTCAGATTTAATACCCGCCTCATAAACGGCTGAGTTCTCTGACTCATATTCAATCTGGCTTTCATTCAATGCCTGCGCATTAAAGCCGCCTGACTTAAAGCCGACCGCATAGGTCAGATAGGTCATAATCTCGTCATTCCACTGATAGGCCAATGATGCCTTGGGGCTGACGTCATATTCCTTACGAGTACGCGTGGTGGCAAATTGCACATTGCCGGATTGAATAACAGGGAATGCATTGGCACCCAAGGGGTTGGTGGGGCTAACTTCACCCTCGCCACCTGTCAGGTGGTTGAACAGACGATGATCGTAAACAAGGTCTTTTGTTTCCATCGTACCACGCAAACCAAGCGTCAGGCCCAGATCATCGGTGATGTGCCAAGTGCCTTGACCGAAAATCGCAAATGATTCTGATTCCTGATCAAACACTGTTGTTGATGTTTCAACCGGGGCACCACCATCAAGCGTTTGGCGCAACTGGATCTGCAACGCAGCCTGTGTGCCCAACAATTCATTGTCATATTGCTGGTCAACCTGACCGGTCACGTTACCGATTTCAACCAAGGTCAGGAAATCGGTCAAATCAAATGTCGCGACGAGATGGTTGGCGTAATAATAAAGGCCTGTCACGAATTCCAAAGTGCCGGGTGGCGATGTCAAACGTAGCTCCTGACTGATTTGATCATAATTTTCGTTATTGTCGAGGCGCAAGAACTTAATGGGAGAGAAGTCAGCATCATAGCCGACGTCTTCATCCATCTCGGCATAGTTCAAGACATTTGTCAGTGTGTATTCGCCAATATCCCAGTTGACGGTCATGGTGGTGTCCCATGTATCACGATCAACAAAACCCGGAATATCAGTGTGGCTGCGATCATCGGTAAAGCTGTCATTGACTTGATCGTCAAAAACTTCCATCGCAGCGCGATGGCGCGGTAGGATTTTCAGCAATTGCTGACCGCTACCGCCCTGATTGACCGTATTGCCTGTCGCAGAAAGCTTGATCGACAATGTTGAAGTCGGCTCCCACAACAGCTTCAAACGGGCACTGACATTATCGACGTTTTCTTCGTCCTTGCCCAACGTTGTGTTGAATGTCAGGCCGTCACGCTCTTCGCGCAGCAAGGCAACGCGGAATGACAGGTCATCTGTAATCAACGGGCCCTGAAATGCTGTACGGATACGATAATGATTGTCCTGCCCGTACATCACATCACCATCAAAGGCGAATTCGGGTTCGGGGTCGACCGTGCGCATATGCACAACGCCAGCGGCTGAGTTTTTGCCGAACAAAGTCCCTTGCGGGCCACGCAGCACTTCAATGGCATAAAGGTCCAACATACCGTTTGAAAGATAGCTGGGGCGGCCATAGAAAACTTCGTCAATAATCGTCGCCACTGACTGTTCAAAGCCACGATTGTATCCAGAGCCGATACCGCGCATATAAATATAGTTGAATGTCGGCGCCGCCTCGATATGCAGGTTCGGCACATTGTCGGCAACCTGCTCAAGATTGGCGATATTCTTTTCTTTCAGCGCTTCACCACCGATGGCACTGACCGACAGGGGAACGTCCTGTACATCTTCTGCACGTTTTTGCGCGGTCACAACGATTTCATCCAACTTAGGACCTGATCGTGCGGGAGCTTCAGTTTCTGCGGTTACGTCAACATCAACATCTGCATCCTGTGCATTGGCGGGCATTGCAACAGCAAGCCCAGCAGCCAGCACAGTCCCCATCATAAGATGACGGTGCCAAAGATTTTTGTGTTCAGTGCTCATTGAATTATCCCCATCCAATCTGCTGTTTTGTCATTATTCCGAAACAATTTTCGGATGGCATTAATGAATCCTCGCCAATTATCGGCACAATTGCACAAGAATTCGCCAACGCGAACGCGACAAACAGCCTTAATGGGGCAAAATTTGTTGTAGCATTGTCGCACATGACGCAGCGTTAAGTATACGCGCACAACCTAAGGGCGATTTCATTGATAGGCGGCAATCTCGCCAATCTCCGCCGCCTCATAGACACCGCGCGCGACGGCGCGGGCAACGCAGTCTGCAGCCAGCGCCCCTAAACGGGCAAGGTGGAAGGGGCGCGGGTCAGCCAAAGGCACTTTGCTGGTAGCAAGCGAAAACAACGTATCGCCATCTACAGGCGTATGCACAGGCCTAATCGAACGGGCCAAACCGTCTTGGGCCATTATCGCGAACCGCTTGGCCTCGCCCGGTGTCAAGGTGGCGTTCGTTGCCACCACACCAATCGTTGTGTTTGCTGCTGGATTAGCCGCTGCGGCCTGCAACGCTGACATTCCTGCATCAAATTCTGGCCCTGCCTTTGTATCAGCGGGCCAGCCTATGGCACCGCCCCCCCCGTCAGGGCGTCGCCCGCCAAATTCACCGTCAATCTCAAAGGGCCAAGCCCAGAAACAATCTGTTCCTGGCATTAATGTGGACCCGAAAGGGTTTACCGCTATCAACGCAGCAACCTGCAAGCCATCCTCTGTCACGATAGAGGCGGAGCCAAGTCCCCCCTTCACCTGCCCGGCAATCGCCCCCATCCCCGCGCCGGCATTGCCCAGCGCAAAGTCTTGACCGACAGCCTGACAGGCAGCCTTGCCTAGGGCGCGATAGGGCGGCTCTTCCCCCCAATTTTTGTCACCGCCATTCATCAGATCGAACAGAATGGCTGATGGTACGACAGGGCACGCCATCTCAGCAGCACCGAGCCTATAGCCGCGCCCCTGTGCCCCCAAATGGCTCACAACGCCATCCGCGGCGGCAAGCCCATAAACTGACCCGCCTGAGAGGACGATGGCATCAACCGCATCGACCAAACAGGCAGGATCAAGCGCATCTGTCTCGCGCGTGCCGGGGCCGCCACCTCGCGTATCAACGCCTGCAATCGCGGCCTGATCAGGCAGGACGACCGTTACACCTGTCCGCACACTTAAATCTTCGGCATTACCGACACTGATCCCGTCAACATCCGTCAACAGATTGCGAGGCCCCGTTTTAACCGTCATGCGATTTTCTTCCTTTCCGGCTTTTCCTGATCGGCATGAAAAGGCATAGTGCCATCATGTCTAACAGAATGCTTGCCTTTTTTGGATTGATCGGCGTCGTGGCTTTGGCAGGCGCGATCATTGCTTTTTTCCCGAAACCACCGGAAAAGGAAGAAGACCCGCGCCAATGGTTCGCCAACCAAACACGGGAGGGGGCCGTTGCCGCCTCTACCCACATGGCATCAACCGCCAATCCCTATGCCACACGGGCGGCGCTGAAAATATTGCGCGAGGGCGGCTCTGCCGTTGATGCTGCAATCGCTGCAGAACTGGTCCTGACGCTTGTTGAACCGCAATCAAGCGGAATAGGTGGCGGCGGCTTTATGATGGTTCATGATGAATTATCTGGGGGCATTCACGCCTATGATGGCCGGGAAAAGGCTCCGCGCGCTGCACAGCCTGACCGTTTTTTGGTAGATGGACAACGAATGGACTTTGGCGAAGCCGTGGTCGGCGGCAGGTCGGTCGGCGTGCCCGGCATGATCGCGATGATGGCCTTATCGCATGAAAAACATGGCAGGCTTGATTGGGCAAGCCTGTTTGCCCCGGCGATTGATCTGGCAAAAAATGGCTTCATTATTAGCCCAAGGCTTTACAAGGCCGCTTTGCGCGACCCGATCTTAAAAGAAATGCCGGTCGCAAAGGACTATCTGTATCGGTCAGATGGGTTACCCATCCGGCAGGGCGAATATCTGCTTAATCTCGACTATGCCGATACGCTTGAGCTTATTGCCGAAAAAGGCCGTGACGGGTTTTATCGTGGCAAGCTTGCCCGCGAAATGGTGGACACAATCAACAATGCCGTTGGCGCCCCCGGCGATATGACCGTCGCTGATTTTGTGACCTATCAAGCGGTTGAGCGCACACCCCTATGCACCGCCTATCGCACCTGGCGACTTTGCGGTATGCCACCCCCCACATCCGGCGGCGTCACCGTGCTGCAGATCTTGGGCCTGCTCGAACCATTTGATATGGCGCAGGTTGCTCCAGGCTCAACAAAGGCGGTCCACTTGGTATCGGAGGCAAGCCGCCTTGCCTATGCTGACCGCAATATGTATGTGGGCGACCCGGATTTTGTCGACGTCCCCGTCTATGGCATGTTGGACCCGACCTATCTTGCGAACAGGTCCGCACTGATTAATCCGAACCAAGTCGTCCAACAAGAAGCAGCGCCGGGTCTGCCCCCAACCAACCAGCCGCTTGCCTATGCGCCGGATGAAAGTCTGGAAGTCCCCTCCACCACGCATTTGTCAGTACGGGACAAGTGGGGGCAAACGGTTTCCATGACCGCCAGTATTGAAGGGCCTTTCGGCGCGCATATTATGGCGGGCGGCTTTTTCCTGAATAATGAGCTGACCGATTTTTCCTTCATCCCGGAAAAAGACGGCCTGCCTGTTGCCAATCGCGTCGATGGGGGCAAACGGCCCCGGTCTTCTATGTCGCCCATGCTTGTCTTTAACGAGGACGGCACGTTTTATGCCGCCGTCGGCTCGCCCGGGGGTAGCCGCATCATTGCCTATGTCGCGCAAGCGCTTGTCGGATTGCTTGATTGGGGCCTTGATGCCCAAACAGCGCTGAACCTGCCCCATCACGTCAATCGCAATGGCACGACAGAGCTTGAGAAAGACACACCCCTTGAACTTTTAAGTGATGAGTTAAAAGCAATGGGGCACATCATAAGCATGCCTGAACTGACAAGCGGCCTTCACGCTATCACCTATGATGGCAGCACCCTTTACGGCGGCGCAGACCCCAGACGCGAAGGTGTTGCTTTAGGTGACTAAAGGCCACCTCACGCTTTTTCAGCAATGACAAATAGGCGTGTGAAGGGAAACAGTACTGCCCCATCTTCCATCGGTGGGTAGGCTTGGGCCAACAGTCGCGTCAGCCGCGCCTCAAATTCCTTTGCCTGCGCCTTCTCCATTGCACTTAATATAGGCCGCAAGGCTGCGCCCTTGATCCAATTCAATACCGGGGCATCACCCTCCAACCGATGATAATAGGTGCTTGTCCATATAGACCGTGACAGGCTGTAGGGGCGCAGCCAATGATCATATTGCGCTGGTGTCCCAACCGGCCCCTGCACCCATGTGGGCGGAATCAGACGGTTAAGCCCCATATCCCCCAAGCAATCGACAACAAGACTGTGGCTAGGCTCATCAAAATTGCGCGGCATCTGAACAGCCAAAAGACCGCCCGATGCCAAGCGAGACATGAGTTGTGGAAACAAAATTTCATGCCCACCCAGCCAATGAATCAATGCATTGGAGAAAATCAAATCATAGGGCGCATCACCCACTTCTTCTGCCCATAGTGCAGCGTCCGCTTCCTGCCACGCAACATCGGGCAGGTTCATGTCAGCAGCCTTCGCCAACATTTCGGGTGAATTATCAACACCAGACAAAGCGGCGTCGGGAAAAGCCACCCGTAATAACGCTGTCGAAGTACCCGTCCCGCAACCCAAATCAACAATGCGTTCAGGCGCAATGGGCGGCAGGGCATTCAGCAGGTCTCGGGCCGGCCGTGTCCGGTGATCTTCAAACTTCAAATATTGATCAGCATCCCACGCCATTGGTGACCCCCAGCTTCATTAGTCTTTTCAGGCTTCTGGCAAGCAAATACGGAAACATGATCCATCTTGATCACTATGATGCAAAATCAATGTGCCGCCATGGCCTTCAACCAGCTCCCGCGCGATAGCAAGCCCAAGACCGGTGCCATCCGTTTTTGACGATGTTGCAAAGGGTTCAAACAACCGTTCTTGGATATCAGCGGGCACGCCCCCCGCATTGTCGTGAATATCAATAAGAACTTCACCGCCGCTACGCTCTGCCGTAACTGTCACCTCACCAGACTGACCCGCGCCCTCCAAGGCTTGAACAGCATTCCTGCAAATATTGATCAGAGCGCGGAACAACTGATCAGCGTCAGCGACAAGCGTAAACTCACTAGGCACTCTATTGTTGAACTTGATTGTTCCATGATCGGCCACGTCAGCGCCGGAAACCAATACAGCCTGCCCGACCTCCGCGACTAGGCCATGAAGGTTAAGCTGCTTCAATTTCGGCGGCTCTTCTTCTGCTGATCCATATTTCAGCACCGATTGCGACATGGACAAGGCCCTGTCCACCGCACCAACAAAGCGCGGCGCAACTCGTTGTACCGCCGGGTCATCACTATCTGCCAAACGATCTGATAGAAGTTGAACCGTTGTAAAGATATTGCGCAGATCATGATTGATTTTCTGCACAGCCCGACCCAACGCAGCTTGCCTGCCCTGCAACTTCAGATAATGTTGCAAATCCACCTGCATAGCAGCTAGCGCATCTTCTGCTGCCCCTAACTCATCCGCACGACCTGTAGGCGTCACGAGATGATCATCACTTTCCGGGGCGGCACGAAAGCCTGTCATGGCACTGATTAAGCGCTGCAATGGCGTGATAATCAGACCGGCCAAGGCTAAGTATAGCAGCGCACCAACTATAAGCGCGATCGCCAGTGACAGCAGAAAAATATTTTTTGCGTGGCCGATCAGCGCCGCACACAAAGGCTCCTCTGCGATGACAATTTCTACAAAGCCGCCCGCCTCATACTGGGCCATACCGCGCACACGGATGTAGCGGCTTTCCTGCTGTAACATCGTCCCCAACGCATCGCCGATAGATTGCAGCCAGCCACGGTCATCCAAATCATAATAGGCACCATGATCGGGCGGCATATCATCTGACAGGATCAGATGCTTTTCCTCACTCCGCTGCAGTACAACGGACTTCACCTCAGCATTGCGCAACAATTCTTCACGCAAAGACGGCGGCACCATTTCATCATCCGCCGCAAGCAGGGCAAGCGCTGCAATCTGCGCGTTGGCCAAGCGATCCTCAAGCCACGCGATACGGTATTGGGAAATCGACGGCACAAAGATCAACAGTTCGGCCAGCATGATAAAACCGACCGTCAACAATAGCACGCGGGCGGACAGGTTCAGGCCCCGTCGCCCCTCGTCTGGGGTTTCTTTATGCTGTGTATCGTCCACCATTGATCGGCAGCCTATCACATTCTGCTAGGATCATCCCAGCTTGGATAAAAGCTTCACCAACATTTTGGTCCTATTGCTATACAGCATGGGCGTATACCAGGACCCGGCAGCACGTTTTGGCACCTCACCTAATGTAGGATAGGGAATGATCAACGATGCAAACGCCCCAATCTTCATCCCTTGCGATATTGCCAGTATAAGCGGCGCCATCAACTCACCCGCGCTGGGTCCTACCAAGCCCGCGCCCAATATTTTCCCGTTGGGCGCACATATAATTTTAACAAGGCCGTGATCAAGCCGTTCTGCCATCGCGCGGTCATTGTCCGCTAGGGGCCAATCAACAATCTTGACCTTGATATTTTGTGCCTTGGCCTCATCCTCTGTCAGACCGATTTGGGCAAGTTCTGGGTCTGTATAAGTCACGCGAGGGATAGCGCTGTGATCAATCTTGGCAGGTGTACGGAACAAAGCCCTGCGTATCACCACGCCTGCATGATAACCTGCGACATGAGTAAACAAGGGCCCGCCCGTCACGTCACCAATGGCAAAGGCGCGCTTGTTCGACGTTCTTAGACCCCGATCAACGGTGATGCCAGCGGGACTGCTGTCAATCCCGGCTGCGTCCAAACTCAAATCTTCAATATTCGGAACGCGGCCTGTCGCCACCAATAGGTGGGAGCCTGCAATCTCCCGCGTCGCGCCGTCGACAGCGATAGACACAGCAACGCCATCGGCTGTTTTCGCACAGGACTGGATCGCGGCATGCTCAACGATCTCAACCCCCTCCTTCAACAGCTGCTCACGCAATATCTCGACAAGTTGCGTATCATCCTTACTGGCAATGGTCGATCGGGCCACCACTGTTACGCGACTGCCCAGCCGATGATGGGCCTGCGCCATTTCAAGACCAATCGGGCCGCCACCCAGCACGATAAGATGATCAGGTCTTTCGCGATTTTCAAACAGGGTTTCATTCGTCATGTAAGGGGTTTGATCAAGCCCCTGAATGTCTGGAATTGCCGGGCGGGAGCCTGTTGCGATTACAAAACGGCGCGGCCTAATGACCTTAGCGCCTGCCCTCACCTCACGCTTACTGATGAACGTGGCAACGTCCTGAATGACTGTGCAACCCAACCCCTCAAACCGTTCAACGGAATCATGGGGTTCAATTTTTGCAATCACCTCATGAACATGATCCATCGCCTTTGCGAAATCTATTTCAGGGTCAATTGGGGTAACGCCAAACGGCGCGCCTGTCCCCATATGATGCGCATGCTTGCCTGCGGCCAGTAAAGCCTTGGACGGGACACAGCCATAGTTCAGGCAATCCCCGCCCATTTTGTGCTTTTCGATCAGAACAACGGATGCACCGATCTGCGCCGCACCCGCAGCCACCGACAGGCCGCCGGACCCGGCACCGATGACACATAAATCAGGTTTCAAAATCTCAGACATACTCAGCCCTGTTGTTTATTTGGTGAACGCAGACGTTTGATAAGGATGGGTATAAGTGCAACCACCCCCAATGCGGCAAAGGCCAGCAATAATTCGGTCGTGATCAACGCCCCGGGATCGAGGGAAAAGCTGCAATCCCCCGCGCCAGACGCAACACAATCATCAAAGGATTGGCGTTGCGCGGCGATGATGGAATCAAGCCCCCCGCCAACAAATGAAAAGGCAAATGTGCCCGGAATGATGCCAAAGAATGTCCCTATTACATATGTCCGCAAAGGCACGCCCAACAAGGCAGGCGCTAAATTGACCAACCAAAAAGGGAAAGCAGGCACAAGGCGCAGGAACAAAAGATAGCTCATCGCATTGTCCTGAAAACCATCCCGCAGTTTTTCAAGCCAAGGGCCAGCACGCCTTGCCAAAGGCTCACCCACTGATGTTCGTGCGATAAGAAAAATCCCTGTCGCGCCGACGCTTGCACCGACAACAACAATCAGCCCGCCTATAATCGGGCCGAACAAGAACCCACCAAGGATTGTTAGAATTGCCCCGCCGGGCAGCGATAGGGCTGTTGAAACCGCATAGACAAGGCCAAAGCCGACAAGAGCCAAAACATAAGTATCAGCAACAAAGGCCTGCAATGCATCACGATTGTCGGCAACGAATTCCAGCGACAGATAATTGTGCCAGCCCTGCACATAGACCAACGCGCCCAACGCCACCAAAACAAACAATGGTCCCCATTGGCGGAGGAGGGACTTTTTCTCCTGAACGGATTCAGTCATTTCAATAATCACCCTTGTTGCGATCAGGCGCATTCAACGTCCAATCATAGTCATAGCCATCTATCTTTGATCGACCATCCAAACGCGCCAGTAATTCCGGCCCGGCATAGCGGCGAATATGCGCTAACACTTTTTCATCATCATGGCCGAAGTCGGCCTTGAACCAGTCGTAAATACTGGACAGGATTAAACGCCCCGCCTGAGATACAGCAACGCCGCGCTCGTGGTTGATATAATCCCTTGCGCCTTGTTCAAGCATCACTTCCAAATTGGCGGCGGTAAAGGCGCGACCAAGCAGATTGGGACACCCCCAAGACGCACAATTTACGGCATAATGGATGCGCGGGTCACGAAACTGGGGCCGCAGGATCTGATGCTCAATATCATCAAGTGATATTGCCGCCCCTTCGACCGTGACGCGTTTCACCTTCCATGGCCCAAACGAGAAAAACCCATTCTTGATCTCGCGAATCGATTTGACCGGATAATTGTCCAAAATAACCTTTACGGTCAGCGCGTTGTAGAAATTGATCCAATAGGCCATTTGCTGATCACGATCTGCCGCAGAAACAGGCTGCGAAGACAGCATATCTAGATAGGCATTCAGCGCCTTGCGGTCCTGAGCGGTCACCGCCTGATAGTCAAAGCGGTTCACACCATCCTTATGTCCGCTGACATAGGTGGTCAGAATCCGATCCCACGGCTGATGATCTACATTGAAAACGCCACTATTCTGCGCCTTTGCGTGTTGAAGACACCCCAAAGCCACGACCAGCGCAACAGTCAATGCACCCAAGAATCTCAAATATTTGTGTGTTAATCTGCCGAACGACATCTTTTACCTGTCCTTTTCGTCACAATGGCGTGGGTTTCGGTAAAAGTCAGCCCGCAAACAATTTCTTGTGATCGAGTGTGTTTGCTTGTGATCCATCCGCAGCTTACGAGCTGCCAAGAGGCGCGACAGGTTGGCACGAAGCCGCTTTTTTGCGCCTGATTTGATTGACTTGGGCAATTTGTGGCCCTATACACCGCCATTCAAATCAGGCGCAGGCCTGACCTAACGTATTTTGCCTTTCAGGCTTTGGGCCACGCAGATCAGTGTTGATCAAGCGCAGCGCCCCGGAAACTAAGGGAGTCCGCTATGAAACGGACATTTCAGCCGAGCCGCCTGGTTCGTAAACGCCGCCACGGGTTCCGTTCTCGCATGGCGACAAAAAATGGTCGTAGAGTTCTTGCACGTCGTCGTGCCAAGGGTCGCGCAAGCCTGTCTGCCTAAAGCCTTTTAGGTCATTCAGCGGCGAAAACGCCCAAAATAATGTTTCAAAAACCCCTGCGGCCCTGCTTGCGGGGGTTTTTCTCTTTCCGGGGCCGTAATTTTGCGGGCAAAATGGGATATGGAAATGTCGACACCATCCCTGACCCTGATCAGTCTGAAAGAGCGGCGCGATTTTCTGCGGACCCGTAAGGGCCAGCGGGCGCGCCTTCCCAGCCTGATTGTCGAGGCCCGCCAAACGCCGGAAGCAGATTGCCGAACGGCCACGATTCGCGTCGGCTTTACCTGCACAAAAAGATTGGGCAATGCGGTCCGCCGCAATCGCACCAAACGGCGCTTGCGAGCAGCGGCGCGGGACGTTTTGTCGCGAATGGGCAAACCGGGTATGGATTATGTGATTATCGGCAAAATCGAAACCGCAGACACGCCCTTTGACCAACTAACCAGTGACCTTGAAAAAGCCGTACATCGGGTCAATGAACCAAGGACCAAACAAAGCCGCGCGCCTAACAAAGGCAAGGCCAAATTGGCGAAAAACCAATGAAAAACAGCCCATTAGCGTATGTGTTCAAAGGCCTAATCTGGCTTTATCAGGCGACAATATCGCCCTTTTTGGGCGCCAACTGTCGCTACACCCCGACCTGTTCTGCCTATACGATGGAGGCGATTGAGACACATGGCGCACTGCGCGGTGGCTGGTTGGGGTTCAAGCGCATCATGCGTTGCCACCCGATTACATGGCTTGGTGGCAGTTCGGGGTTTGACCCTGTTCCCCCACCCCGTCATAAAGGTGCGCCTGACGGGCAATGATGACCTGTAGAATATAATAAATATTACATTGCGGTGCGTCCTTTCGCGGGTTCAAACGGGGGGTCGGGGCCGCTAAAACCCTGCACTAATTACCCGCCCGCGCTAAAGCGGCGGTCCAAATTCCAAGGGAAGTTTTGTTGCTATGAATTCCGACAATCGCAACATGTTGCTGGCTGTTGTCCTTTCGGGCGCGATTTTGTTTATCTGGCAGTTGTTTTTTGCGCCAGAACCCCCAATGCCGACAGACCCAGCCGCGATCGAACAGGCACAAGGCAATGCAGGGTCAAATTTGGCGAATGCGCCAACTGCCCCTAGCAACACGCAAGGGCTGCCACAACCTGATGGCGCGCTGCTTCCCGCGCAGGGCACAGACCCCAGCCTTAGCCGTGAAGACAGCCTTGGCATCAGCCCCCGCATCCAAGTAGAAAACCATAATGTGACAGGCTCCATCTCGTTACGCGGTGCGCGGATCGACGATCTGACCCTGACGGGCTATCGCGAGACCATCGAAGAAGACAGCCCGCTTGTTTCGCTATTATCCCCTGCTGGCAGCCCTGATCCCTATCTTGCCGACTTTGGCTGGACTGCTGCTAATCCCGGTGCGCTTGGCCTGCCCACAAAAAACACACTGTGGACACTGTCAGGCAATGGCACATTAAGTGTCGATAACCCGGTTACGCTAACCTATACGGCCCCCTCCGGATTGATCTTTGAACGCACCATCAGCATTGATGACCAATTCCTGATGACCATCACCGACCGCGTGGTGAACCAGGGCGATACCGCCCAAACGCTTTACCCCTATGCGTTGGTCAAGCGTACTGGCCTGCCCCAGATTGAAGGCATCTATATCCTGCATGAAGGTGCCTATGGCGTTTTTAATGGCGAGCTGAAAGAAGTCGATTATGACGAACTTGCCGAGGACGGTCCGCAAAAGTTTGAAACAACAGGCGGGTGGCTTGGCTTCACAGACAAATATTGGATGACGGCCCTTGTCCCCGATCAGGATGAAATGGTGACTGCCAAATTCACCCATCGTCAGGTCGGCGGCAAACCTGTCTATCAGTCTGACTATATTATGGGTGCGCGCACCATTGCCCCCAACACAGACGTAACCGTCACGCACCGCCTGTTCGCTGGGGCAAAGCGCGTTGATGTGGTCGATGGCTATAATGAAGATCAGGGCATCACCCGCTTTGACCTTGCGATTGATTGGGGCTGGTTCTACTTCCTGACCAAGCCGACATTTATCCTATTGCATTGGTTCTATACCCTTGTCGGCAATTTCGGCATCGCCATCATTCTGCTGACTTTTATCTACAAGCTTGCCTTCTTCCCCCTTGCCAACAAGTCCTATGAGTCGATGAGCAAGATGAAAAAAGTGCAGCCTGAATTGATGAAGCTGCGGGAAACCCACAAGGACAATCCGCAGGCGCAACAACAAGCGATGATGGAGCTTTACAAGAAAGAAAAGGTGAATCCGTTAGCTGGCTGTTTGCCGATGCTGATCCAGATTCCGGTTTTCTTTGCGCTTTATAAAGTTCTGTTCGTGTCGATTGAAATGCGGCATGCGCCTTTCTTTGGCTGGATTCAGGACCTGTCCGCGCCCGACCCAACCACCATATTCAACTTGTTCGGGCTGATCCCCTTCTCACCCCCAGAATTCCTGATGATCGGGATTTGGCCGCTTGCCATGGGCATTTCCATGTGGGCTATGCAAAAGCTGAACCCGCCGCCCACCGATCAAATGCAGGCGCGCATTTTCCAGCTTATGCCAATCTTCTTCACCTTCTTGTTGGCGCGTTTCGCCTCCGGCCTTGTTGTATACTGGACATTCAACAACCTTCTGTCCTTGTTGCAGCAATATGTGATGATGCGCCGTATGGGCGTCGCCATCGGTGGCGGGACGATTGAAGCCGAAAACAAATCGTCATAACCCTGACCTGACAGGGGTGGCAGAGAATGGCCAACAAACCAGAAGAAAAAGCACAGGAATTGATCCCGGCCCACCTGTCTGAAGAGACACGGGACGGGATTGATCTAGACGATGGCAGGCGGCTTTTCCGCGCCTCGTGCGATTTTGTGAAGGGCGTTGTTGGCCTTCAACATCTTCCCCCTGCAGACCGGCCAGAAATTGCCTTTGCCGGACGGTCCAATGTTGGTAAGTCCAGCCTTGTGAACGCGATGACCGGGCGCAATACGCTTGCGCGCACGTCAAATACACCGGGCCGGACGCAGGAACTGAACTATTTCAATCTGAACGATGCGCTCTACCTCGTTGATTTGCCCGGCTATGGCTTTGCCAAGGCGGACCCCAAGAAGGTCAGGTCTTGGGAGGCATTGGTGCGCGGCTATCTGCGTGGCCGCCCCAATCTTGTGCGCGTTTTGCTGCTGATTGACGGGCGTCACGGCCCCAAGGCGTCAGACATTGAAATCATGAAACTGCTTGATAAAAGCGCAGTCAGCTACCAAATCGTGCTGACAAAACTTGATAAGCTGAAACCGTCAGAGATGGAAAGCGTGGCCGCGAAGACAGCCCAAATCGCCTCCAAACATGTGGCGGCGCACCCTGATTTGGCGCTGACATCCTCAGACAAGGGGTGGGGCATTAATGAATTACGGGCCCAGATTGCGCGCCTGACCAGCTTTTAAGCCCTTGATCGGGCACCCCTATTTCTGCCAATACTCAGTCAGAATTACTGATAGAGACTGATCATGACCAGCGAAGACAAAAAACAGGATGAAAAGCGGCGGGACGCCATGCGGCGGCACTGGCTTAGCACCGCGCGCACCTTGCAGGAGGCGCTGCCCTTCATCCTGAATTATGACAAGCGCAATGTCGTGATCAAATTCGGCGGCAACGCCATGGTCGATGATGATCTGGCGACAAGTTTCGCACATGACATCGTGCTCCTGAAACAGGTCGGGGTGAACCCGATTGTTGTGCATGGCGGCGGCCCGCAAATCGGTAAAATGCTGGAACGGCTGAATATCGAAACAGAATTCGTCGATGGCTTGCGGGTGACAGACAAGGCAACCGTTGATGTGGTTGAGATGATCTTGTCAGGCTCCATCAACAAATCCATCGTTACCGCGATCAATCGGGCTGGCGGTCAGGCCATTGGCCTGTCGGGCAAGGATGGCAATCTGCTGACCGCACAAAAAACCAAAAGCCGGTCCGGCAGTGACATCGGCTATGTGGGCGAGCCCAAGTCCGTGAACCCTGCCGTGCTGGACACACTAACAGGATCAGACATTATTCCGGTGATTGCCCCCGTGGGCATTGGCGAAGATGGTTCCACCTACAATATCAATGCTGACACAGCCGCAGGCGCAATCGCCGCCGCGGTCGGCGCAAAACGGCTTTTGATGCTGACCGATATTGCAGGCGTGTTGAACAGCGAAGGGCAGCTAATCACCAATGTGTCAGCGGCAGAGGCAGAATCCCTAATCGACGATGGCACCATCGCAGGCGGCATGATCCCCAAAATCCAGACATGCTTGAACGCAGTCGCCAAGGGGGTTGAGGCCGCGGTCATTATGGATGGCCGCATTCCGCACACTGTCATTCTTGAGCTGTTTACAGAACATGGCACAGGCACATTGATTGCCGAACAAGGCGCAGCCGTTACCCGGGATATGGGCTAACCAAAGATGAGCTGGACCGTCAAAAATGATGACGGACTGACAGCGATGCGCGATGCGTCAGGCTGGCTGTTTGACCTTGATAATACGCTCTACCCGTCATCGTGTCGTTTGTTCGACCAGATCGACGAACGTATGGGCAGCTTTATCATGGAGCTGTTCAAGGTCGGCCTTGATGAGGCGAAACATATCCAAAAAACATATTTCTATGAATATGGCACAACTCTGAACGGGTTGATGGAAAAGCATGGCATCACACCCGACGCCTTTCTGGATTATGTTCACGACATCGATGTTAGCCCAGTGGATCCCCATCCCGACTTGGGGGAGGCGATTACCGCCTTGCCCGGACGCAAGGCGATCTATACGAACGGCACCGTTCAGCACGCTGAAAATGTGCTGAATAGATTGGGGATCAGTCACTGTTTTGATGGCGTGTTTGATATTGTTGCTGCTGATTTTGCACCAAAACCCAAACGTAGTGGTTATGAAGCAGCGTTGGACCATTTCGGATTTGAAGCAACCCGCACCGTGATGGTTGAGGACATCGCCCGCAATCTTGTTCCTGCCAAGGAATTGGGACTGTCGACCCTGTTGGTGCCGAATGATTATGAATGGGCAGGGCCTGCCGCTGACAAGTTCAAGGCAGATGACACTGACCACGCGATTGACGTCATCACCCACGATTTAAAGGGTTTTTTGCAGGCCATTTAGGCCCGGTTTCGGCCCCTTAGGCGCTTTGCCCGCTTGACTTCCCCTGCCCCGCCGATACTGTCCCCTCAACGCTAAAAAGCAGACTATTTAGACCAAAGGAAAGATTGATGAGTTCAGACACGCTTGCTTTGCAAACCAGCATTGAAGAAGCTTGGGACGCCCGTGACAGCCTGACCCCCAGCACCACTGGCCCGATGCGCGATGCCATCGAACAGGCCCTGTTGGCGCTTGATTCGGGTGAATTGCGCGTTGCGGAAAAGACAGGCAATGGCTGGAAGGTCAATGAATGGCTGAAAAAGGCTGTGCTGCTTGGCTTCCGTATCGAAGATATGGACGTCATCAAGGGCGGCCCCGGTGATAATGGCACTTGGTTTGATAAAGTCCCGTCAAAGTTTGATGGTTGGGGCGCAGAAGAATTTCGCGCCGCAGGCTTCCGCGCCGTGCCGAACTGCGTTGTCCGCCGTTCTGCCTTTATCGCACCAACCGTTGTCTTAATGCCCTCATTCGTCAATTTGGGTGCCTATGTTGATGAAGGCACAATGGTTGACACATGGGCGACCGTCGGCTCCTGTGCGCAGATTGGCAAGAACGTCCATATCTCAGGCGGTGCAGGGATCGGTGGCGTGCTAGAACCATTGCAGGCCGCACCCGTAATCATTGAGGATAATTGCTTTATCGGCGCCCGGTCCGAAGTTGCCGAAGGCGTGATCGTCGGCGAAGGTGCTGTCCTGTCTATGGGCGTATTCATTTCCGCTTCCACCAAGATCATCAATCGCGACACAGGCGAAGTACATATGGGTTATGTACCGCCCTATTCCGTTGTCGTGCCGGGCAGTCTGCCGGGCAAGCCCCTGCCAGACGGCACACCGGGCCCCAGCCTAGCCTGCGCCGTGATCGTGAAAACTGTGGATGAGAAGACACGCTCCAAAACGTCCATCAACGAACTGTTGCGGGACTGATTATGACTGAGCTGTCGCGCCCAATTGATCCTGTTGAGCTGACTCAAGACTTAATCCGCTGTCCGTCAGTTACGCCCCATGATGCCGGGGCGTTGGACCTGCTTGCGCGCGCGGCAACCTTGTTGGGATTTGATTGTCATCCGCTTTTGTTTGAAGAGGAAGGCACCGACCCGGTTCATAATCTTTACGCTCGCGTTGGCACCCAGGGCCCCAATTTCTGCTTTGCCGGTCACACGGATGTTGTCCCCGTGGGGGACGAGGCTGCGTGGTCAGGCGACCCTTTTGAGGGGCATATCGAAAATGGTATGTTATGGGGCCGTGGCGCCGCAGACATGAAGGGCGCGGTTGGTGCCTTTATGGCGGCAGCTGACCGCTATCTGGGCGAAATGGGCCCGGATTTCAAAGGCTCCATCAGCCTGTTAATCACAGGCGACGAAGAAGGCCCCGCAATCAACGGCACAGTCAAAATGCTCGACTGGGCGCGGGAGCATCACGAAGACATTGATCATTGCCTAGTGGGGGAGCCAACCAACCCGACCAAACTGGGTGAGATGATGAAGATCGGTCGTCGCGGGTCTATCTGTGGCACGCTTCGTGTATTTGGGGCACAGGGCCATGTCGCCTATCCCCATTTGGCTGACAACCCTTTGCCGCGCTTGGGTGAGATTGTCTCCCGCCTAAGTGCCTATGTGATTGACGAGGGCACGCCCCACTTCCCGCCGACCAATTTGGAATTCACGACAATTGACGTTGCCAACAGTGCAACAAATGTCATTCCGGGAAGCGGCACCGCCAAATTCAATATTCGCTTCAATGACAGCCAAACACCCGAAGGGTTGGAAACATGGCTGCGCACATCATTGGACAAAATGGTCACAGAACTTGGTGGCGGGTATGAGCTTGACCTGATTACAACGGGCAACGCGTTTTTGACCTCGCCCGGCCCCTATTGCGATCTGGTTGCCAATGCCGTCGAAACCGTGACAGGCATCAAACCTGACATGTCGACAACAGGCGGCACGTCTGACGCGCGGTTCATCACCAACACATGCCCGGTTTGCGAATTCGGCCTGTCCGGCCAGACCATGCACAAGGTGGATGAGCATGTCCCCGTGCAGGACATTCGTGATCTGACAGACATTTATTATCAAATTCTGGTCAACTATTTTGAATGGGCGGCATAATATGCCCAGCCTGTCCCATATTCTGAATGCGTTAAGCGCGGCTGTTAATCTGGTCATGTACCGGCTTGATGCCTTTGATCGGTTTGAAAAAACCAGCAACGCATTCTTTTGGTCATTTTTTGCCCTGATCATTGCTGCCCCAATTCAATTTATCGGCAGCGAAATTCAGGCCAGCAATTTACCCAGCGATATTGGCCTGCAAACAACAGGCATGTTGGTCGCACAAACGCTGACTTACTTACTGGATTGGTTGATCTTTCCCCTGATCATGATCCCTGTGTCCAAACAATTGGGATTCAGCAACAATTATGTCCGCTATATCATCAGCTACAATTGGTCCAAGGCGGTGATGTATGCAGTAACTGTGCCGACCTATGCATGGTTTATCGTGAACCCTGACAATGGCGCCATTGTTATGGTCGCCATGGTTGTCACGATATGGAGCCTGTCTTTCCGTGCTTGGTTAGCGAAGAATGCGCTGCAAACCACTTGGGGTTTCGGTATCGGTATATTCCTGCTCGACATGTTAATCTCACTAATCCTATCGCTGACCATCGCACAGTTCGCCTTGCCCGCGGGCACCGTAACTATCAGCCCCGCTGGCTGATAGCGTTTAAGGGTAATCTACTTTTTCGAGATACAAACCATCTGGCGGTGCGACCGGGCCACATGCTGCACGATCAGCAGCTTCCAGCGCCTGCTTGACCCGCAGGGGCGGCCATTTCCCCTCCCCCACCATTTTTAGGGTGCCAACCAATGACCGCACTTGATTATGTAGAAAAGACGGGGCGCTGACCCGCACCTCAATCTCCTCATCATAACGGCTGACAGAAATCGCTGTCAGGGTCTTAACGGGGCTTTTGGCCTGACACTGCACTGATCGGAACGTTGTAAAATCGTGATGGCCGACAAAATATTGCGCGCCTTCATGCATCAGCTGTTCGTCCAGCCTGTTAGGTACATGCCACACCGTCCCTTTGTCGATTGCTGGCGGTGGTCTGCGATTTAAAATGCGATAAACATAGTGCCTGGCGGTTGCAGAAAAACGGGCATGAAACTCATCATCCACAATAGCGCAATCAAGAATGGCAATTGGGTGGGGTTTGACATGAAAGTTCAGGGCTTCGCGCATTTTGTTGGCGGTTAGCGGCTTGTCACAATCAAGATGGGCAACCTGCCCCAGGGCGTGAACCCCCGCATCTGTGCGCCCTGCCCCTTGGACAAGCGTTTCTACACCTGTCAGGCGTGCGGCTGCCTCCTCCAGCACTTGCTGGACGGCCAAGCCGTTCACCTGCCGTTGCCAGCCAACAAAGGGTGTGCCGTCATATTCTATGGTCAGCTTGTAACGGGCCATTGATCTGGGCTGCTGCCCCCTGTTCAATTTCGAAAACTTGTATAGACTTTACAACTGATTAGCGGCCCAGACCATGCGGCACAAGCATGTACCCGCCCACCGGGCCAACAAACCATAAACGGAAACCATATGTCAGACGCCTTCATACTTGTAGACGACCCCCTAGCCGCCAATGCGGTTTCGGTTCATGTTGCTCGGCCCGATACGCTAGACTCAACATTGAACAAACTGCCCGCCGCGGCACAGGCCTATGCCAAGGGGTCAGGCTTTTCAGCAATTTCAGGCGATTTGTTGGCGGTTCCGGACGAAAGCGGCGCAATTTGCGCCTATTTGGCTGGGTTGGGCACAGATGGCAGCGCCTTTCATACAGGCCGTTTGGCACGCACCTTGCCCGCAGGAACCTATCAATTGCACGGCCTGCCGGATCATGAGGTAGAGGAAGCCCATCGCGGCTTTGCACTCGGCCATTATTGGTTCACACGCTACAAAAGCCTCGCCCCCGACCCTGACGAACGGCCACGCCTTGTGCTGCCAGAGACGCTTGACGAAACAAGGCTGGCATTGATCGCAGATGGCGCACATCTTGCGCGCGACCTGATCAACATCCCCGCCTGCGATATGGGGCCGGAGGCGTTGGAAATGGCGGCCATAGACCTTGCCACATCCCATGGCGCGGCAACGCAAGTATTCACCGGGCATGAATTACTGCGCGAAGATTTCCCCATGATCCACGCCGTTGGCCGTGCGGCAGCGTCGGCACCGCGTCTGATCGACATTACGTGGGGCGAGATTGATGCCCCCAAGCTGACGCTTGTCGGCAAGGGCGTCACCTTCGACACTGGTGGTCTTGACCTCAAACCCGGCAACGCAATGGCATTGATGAAAAAAGACATGGGCGGTGCTGCCAATGTCTTAGGCCTTGCCCATATGATTATGGAGGCGCAGTTGCCCTTGCGCCTGCGTGTGCTGCTTCCGACTGTTGAAAACGCTATTGGCGCGGGCGCCTTTCGCCCCGGTGATATTCTGCGGTCTCGCAAGGGGCTAACGGTTGAGATTGGCAATACAGACGCCGAAGGTCGCCTGATCCTTGCCGACGCGCTGGCCTATGGGGATGAAGAAGCCCCTGAGCTGATGATTGACCTTGCCACGTTGACGGGTGCTGCGCGTACCGCACTTGGTCCTGATATGCCGCCCTTTTACACAAATGATATAAAGCTGGCACAGGATTTGGCACAGGCCCAACATGATGCGATGGATGCACTTTGGCAAATGCCGCTTTACCCACCCTATGACGATATGTTGAGCAGCAAGATCGCAGACGTCAATCATATCGGCAGCTCCCCCTTTGCGGGATCAATCACAGCGGCCTTGTTCCTGCAACGTTTTGTCAGTCGCGCGCAAAGCTGGCTGCACATCGATATATATGGGTGGACGCCGAAAAATCTGCCCGAGTGCCCAGAGGGCGGGCGTGATCAGGCCATCCGTGCCCTGTTCCACATGCTTGAAAAACGTTATGGCGGCTGACCCACGCACAACGCCGATCAAGGACGGGACGGTCTGTACCAATGGGCAGGCCTTTCACACCCTTGCGGGCGAAGCGCCAATGCTGTCCGCCCCGCGCCCGGATGCAGGACGCTTGACGACATTGCAGTTCGGCACAGGCTTTACCGTGTATGACAGCATGGAAGGCTATAGCTGGGGACAGTCAGACTTTGACAATTATGTGGGCTGGGTCGCCGACAGTGCGCTGATGGCGGGCGCCCCTGCCCCGACCCATCGCATTAAGGCATTTGCCAGCCACATCTATCGCGAACCCAATCTAAAGGCGCCAACGCAATATGCGCTATCGATGGGCGCACGCCTGAACATCGACCGTATAGATGGCGAATGGGCGATCCTCGCCAACTATTTGGGGGCTGTGCCTGCACGACACTGCGCGGCACTGGACCAACCCGCAAAAGACCCAGCGTCTGTTGCCACGCATTTTTTGGGCGTTCCCTATTTGTGGGGCGGCAATTGCGCATGGGGGATTGACTGTTCCGGCCTTGTCCAGATTGCCTTTGACGCCTGCGGCATTGACTGCCCGCGTGACAGCGACATGCAATGTGCCGCGCTAGGGGATGAGGTTGACCCGCAAGGACCACTGCAACGTGGTGATCTTATTTTCTGGAAAGGTCATGTCGGCATGATGACCGATGCCGAAACGCTGGTGCACGCCAACGCCCATCACATGATGGTTGCGCTTGAACCTTTGGAGGAGGCGCGCAAACGGATTGCTGCGAACGAGTTTGGAGAGATAACAGCGGTCAAACGGCGTTAAAGCTGCTTCTTCATAATCGTCTCACGCTCATCACCCTTCATGAAGCTATCAATCTCGATCCATCCCATCTTGGCGTAAAAATGCGCCTTGTCAGGCGTATAGAGGTACAGCGAATCTACTTGCTGGGTCTTTGCCCATTCTTCCACGCGGGTAACCAAAGCCCTGCCTACGCCGCGATGGCGTGCCTCGTTCTTGGTATAAACACTGGCAAGATAGGGCGCATATTGGGACGGGCAGGGATTATCTTCCTGTGCGAAACTTGCTGTGCCTAGCCATGTGGCCCCTGCTGCGCCGTCACCATCAAGCGCGATAAAATTTTGCCAATCCGGTGACACTGCCGGGTCTTGCGAATTGCGATTGACATACTCAAGGCGGCGGGCAAGCGTTTGCCCATCATCCCTACCCCATTGACGCCAGAGATGTTGCGCAACTTCATCCCGATATTCAGGCCGCTCAAACAAGGGCATTATGGTGAAATCAACCATTGTTGTGTCTCCTAATATCCTCGCGTCCGGTCAACAATATGATCCGGTGTTTCACCCGCCTCTATCTTGCGAATAGCTTCTGCGATTTGCACCGCCTGCTCCTCCCCATCGGGGGCTGAGGCAATGTGCGGTGTTATCGTGACCTTGGGGTGTGCCCAAAGCGGATTGTCTTGCGGCAACGGTTCCTGCGCAAAGACGTCAATAACGGCATGGGCGAGTTTTTCACCATCAAGCGCCGCGATCAAATCAGCCTCAACCAATTGCGGTCCGCGGCCCGCATGAATAATTACCGCATGATCGGGCAAGCCAGTAAACAAATCGGCGTTCATAATCCCAGTGGTTTCAGGCGTCAACGGCAACAGACACACCATGAAATCGCAGCGGGAAAGAAAATTTGGCAGGGCTTGCTGGCCGCTAAACACCTCAAACCCCGCAACCGGCGTATCTGACGCCCGCCACCCAATGACGTTAAACCCAAGTTGTTTCAAAACGGCACCAGCGTGCTGCCCTAATCTGCCAAAGCCTAAAAACCCGACCGTCCGTTTATGCGCTGCTGCATGCTGCTTTGGCTTCCACGCCTTGTTCGCTTGCGCCTTCGCATAACGATCCATCTCGCGATGATGGGCCAAAACATATCCGGTGATATATTCAGTCATGCGCATGGCATGGGTGGGGGTCACCGACTTGATCAACGGCACATCCGGCAAGGCGCCATCTTCAAAAAAGGCATCAACCCCCGCACCAAAGCTGAACAGGGCACGCAAATACAGCATCTCAGCCAGAACGCCCGGCACAGGACGAAAGGCAAGCGCGTAACGAGCACCTGCGTGGGCAGGGTCATCACCCGCCAGCAAGGTCAGACCCTGCGCGGCAAAACCATCAATATAGGCCTGCGCCCAATGGGCAGGCACCTGCCCCGGCAACACCATGCGAATGGCTGCAGGGCCCAAATCTTTAAGGTCGGTCATGATGCTTGTTCCAAATGACGGGCGGCGGCGATCAGTGACTTAGTATAAGGCTGTTGTGGATTGTCAAACAAATCATCTGTCGTTGCCTGCTCGACAATCACACCATTTCTCATCACCAGCACCTGATGACTCATCGCACGCACAACAGATAGGTCATGCGAGATAAAAAGATACGCCAAACCATTTTCTTCCTGCAACCGACGCAGCAGATCAACAATCTGTGCCTGAACTGACATATCAAGCGCACTTGTTGGCTCGTCCAACATCACAAGTTTGGGGCGCAAGATCATCGCCCGCGCAATCGAAATACGCTGCCTTTGCCCCCCGGAAAACTCGTGCGGATACCGATGGCGGACAGCAGGGTCAAGCTCCACCTCCTCCATAATTGCGCAAACGCGGTCATCACGCTCCTGCCTGTTGCTGGCAGGCTCATGCACCAGCAGGCCCTCGGCGATGATGTCAGCCACGCTCATACGCGGGGACAGGGCACCGAACGGATCTTGAAACACGGGCTGCATGTTACGGCGCAGGGGGCGTAACTGCCGAACTGACTGGCCAATGATCTGGTGACCTTCAAACGCCGCGTCCCCTGTTGCATTGACAAGCCCCAAAAGCGCCATGCCAAGCGTCGTCTTGCCAGAACCGGACTCGCCGACAATGCCGATGGTTTCACCAGCCTTGATGGTCAGGGATATGCCATCCACCGCCTTGACGTGATCAACCGTCCGGCGCAACAGCCCGGCCTTAATCGGGAACCAGACCTTAACGTCCTGCGCTGTCATCAATTCAGGCGCCGCGCTATCAACAGCGCGCGGCGCACCTGTTGGGGCAGCGGCCAACAAATGTTGGGTGTAGCTATGTTGTGGATTGCGGAACACTTGATCGCTGTCCCCTTCCTCAACCACCTCGCCGTCAAGCATGACATAAACGCGATCAGACATTTCCTGTACGATGCCAAGGTCATGGCTGATGATCAGCATAGCCATGCCAAGCTCTTCCCTCAGCCGCTTCAACAAATCAAGGATTTGCGCCTGCACAGTGACGTCTAGGGCGGTCGTCGGCTCGTCCGCGATCAGCAAGTCAGGCTCACACGCAAGGGCCATGGCAATCATCACGCGCTGGCGCTGACCACCGGAAAGCTCATGCGGGTAGGCGTCGATCTTTTGATCAGGATTTTGAATTCCGACCAAATCCAACAGTTCAAGCACCCGCGCGCGGGCCTGTGCCTCTCGCATACCAAGGTGAATATCCAACACCTCAGCAATTTGGCGACCGACCTTATGCAGCGGGTTCAGGCTTGTCATCGGCTCCTGAAAGATCATGGCAATCCTGCGGCCCCGCACCTGCCGCAACACCTTTTCAGGCGCATGCAATAATGGCTCACCATCAAAAATAATCTCGCCAGAGGGGTGGGATGCCACGGGGTAGGGCAACAGCTTTAATATGGACAGGGCCGAAACCGACTTGCCGGACCCTGACTCGCCTACGATGCCGACAGTCTCGCCCTTATCAATGTGGAAGCTGACATGGCGTACCGCATCGACTGAGCCAAAGCGCACACACAAATCCTGCACATCAAGCAAACGGGTCATGCGCCACCCCCATCCGCCATCATGCTTTTGCGTGGGTCAAATGCATCACGCACCGCTTCGCCGACAAAAATCAACAAGCTCAACATAATCGCCACAATGAAAAAGGCGCTGAAACCAAGCCACGGCGCGTGCAGGTTCGATTTGCCCTGCGCCAACAACTCACCCAATGAGGGGGAGCCGGGCGGCAACCCAAAGCCCAGAAAGTCGAGCGAGGTCAAGGTCGCAATCGATCCGTTCAGGATAAAAGGCATAAAGGTCAGCGTTGCCACCATCGCATTCGGCAACATATGGCGCAGCATAATCGTTGGATTGTTCACACCCAACGCACGGGCGGCGCGCACATAATCAAGGTTGCGGGCGCGCAAAAATTCTGCTCGCACAACACCAACCAGCGACACCCAAGAAAACAGCAACAAAATGCCAAGCAATATCCAGAAACTTGGTTCAATCACCGCCGCAAGAATGATCAAAATATAAAGCTGCGGAATTGACGTCCAAATTTCAATAAAGCGTTGAAACAGCAAATCAGTCAGGCCACCGAAATAGCCCTGCACCGCCCCGGCTGCAATCCCGATCAGGCTTGATAGGATCGTCAGCACGAGGCCAAACAGAACCGACAGGCGGAAGCCGTAAATGATGCGCGCCAGAACATCCCTGCCCTGATCATCGGTTCCCAACAGATTTTCAGCGGTTGGCGGCGATGGGGCAGGTCCATCAAGATCATAATTGATCGTGTCATAATGAAACCGCACGGGCGGCCAGATCATCGTGCCATTTTGTTCCGCGATCAGTTCAGCCACAAATGGATCGCGATAATCAGCCTCCGTCTCAAAATCACCACCGAAAGCGGTTTCGGGATAGCTGACAAGAACAGGCCAATAGGTCCCCTCATCCGACATAATCAGGATTGGCTTGTCGTTGGCGAGGAACTCTGCAAACAGGCTCAACACAAACAGGGTCATGAACAGCCAAAGCGAGACCCAGCCGCGCCTGTTCGCCTTGAAATTAGCGAGGCGGCGCTGGTTGAGCGGGGAAAGGGTCAAACCTGCCATCGACCTAATTCTCCCGCGATTCAAAATCAATACGCGGGTCGATCCACATATAGGTCAGATCTGACAATAGGCTGAGCACCAACCCGATTAGCGAGAAGATGAACAGCGTTGCAAAGACAACCGGGTAATCTCGATTAATCACGCTCTCAAAGCCAAGCAACCCCAACCCGTCGAGCGAAAAGATCGTCTCTATCAAAAGAGAGCCGGTGAAAAATATCCCCACAAACGCACCGGGAAAGCCGGAAATGACGATCAGCATTGCATTGCGGAACACATGCCCATACAAGACCTGCCGTTCTGTCAGCCCCTTTGCCCGCGCAGTGGTGACATAATGTTTCTTAATTTCATCCAAGAAGCTGTTCTTGGTCAAAAGCGTTGTGGTCGCAAAACCTGATATGGTCATGGCTGCCACCGGCAAAACCATGTGCCACAAATAATCAAGCAATTTGCCGCCCCAGCTCAGTTCCTCAAAATTATCTGAGGTCAGCCCTCGTAACGGGAACCAGTCAAGATAGCTGCCGCCTGCAAACACGACGATCAAAAGAACCGCAAATAAGAATCCGGGAATGGCATAGCCGATAATGATCAATCCGGATGTCCAAACATCAAATGGCTGTCCATCCCTGTTCGCCTTGGCAATGCCAAGCGGGATGGAGATCAGATAGGTCAGCAATGTCGTCCACAGGCCCAAGCTGATCGACACAGGCATCTTTTCAAGGATCAGGTCCAGCACTGACACGTCCCTGAAATAGCTTTCGCCAAAATCAAAGCGCAGATAATTGCCGATCATTTGAATGAACCGTTCATGGGCAGGTTTATCAAAACCAAACTGGCGCTCAATATCCGCCACAAATTCAGGATCAAGCCCCTGTGCCCCGCGATATTGCCCGCTGGGGCCACCGCCGCCACTGCCGGCATTAGACAGGTCAAAATTATTAGCCGCCCCAGCACCGCCAACTTCGCCACCGCCGCCACTGATCCGCGCCGTTGCGCCAACATCAATGCCTTGAATTTGCGCCAACACACGTTCAACCGGGCCACCGGGCGCAAATTGGACGATACCGAAATTGATAATCATGATCCCGAAAATGGTCGGGATCATCAAAAGCAGACGCCGCAGGATATAGCTGGTCATTGCGGTGTCATACCCTCCTGCGTGGCAGATTTATGCCACCACGTTTCCAAAATACCGCGTTGATATAGCGGCTTGATCGACGGGCGCGCAAATTCATCCCACATGGCAATATCATGGCGCCCCTTATACCAGTGGGAGACGAAATAATGCCCTGCCATGACGACACGATCAAGCGCCCGTGCGGCCACTACCAGCGCCTCTCGCGACTGGGCGGAGGCTATTTTGGTGATCAAGGCATCAACAACAGGGTCATTTATGCCCGAAAGATTACGGCTGCCGGGCATGATCGCAGCGGCACTGCTGAACAGGGGGGATAATTCTGTGCCCGGCGTATTGTTCATCACAAAGCGCGCGATGATCAGATCATAGTCGAAATTTTCACGACGGGCCTCAAACTGGGCAATATCGACCTGCCTGATTTTGCCTTGAATGCCCAACCGTTCCAGCCGCTTGATATAGGGCAGCACAATGCGTTCAAAGCCTGGCTCAAACATCAAAAACTCTATCGTAAAAGGACCACCCGATTTTGTCAGGCGCACACCGTTTTCGATTTTCAACCCGGCCTGATCCAGCAATTGCTGCGCCCGGCGCAGATTTTTACGGTCGCGCCCAGACCCATCGGTGACCGGCGGCACAAAGCGGCCCTGCCACACTTCATCGAGCACTTGATCGCCGAATGATTTCAACAGATCGGCAACGGCCCCTTGCGGCGGACCATCCAGTGCCTGAAGGGATGAGTTTTCAAAAATTGAATCTGTCCGTTCATACTGATCATAGAACAGTGTCTTGTTGGTCCATTCAAAATCAAAGGCAAGATCGAGCGCCTGCCGCACACGCGCATCGGCAAACTTATCGCGCCGCGTATTGATGAACCAGGCCTGCAAACCAGACGGGTTGGCATCATCTATCGAGAATTTCTTGACCCGTCCGTCCCTGATTGCCGGGAAGTCATATTCCACCGACCAGGTTTTGGAGGTGAACTCCTCCCGCAGGCGATAGTCGCCTGACTTGAACGCCTCAAACGCGATCGACCTGTCACGGAAATAATCATAGCGAATGGTCTGAAAGTTAAAGCGGCCCTGATTGACGGGAAGGTGCCAGCCCCAATAATCATCGCGCCGTTCAAAAACGATGTAACGCCCTTGCTCTACCTGTGCAGTCCGATAGGGGCCGGAGCCTAGGGGTGGTTCAAGCGTTGTTTTTTCAAACTCATGCGCATCATAATAATCAGCGGAAAAAATGGGAAGCTGCGCAACACGAAGGGCAAGGTCGCGACGTTCCTCGCCCTTAAACTCATAACGCACGGTTAGGGGGCCAAGCGCCACCGCCTTTGTCACATCACGTAGGGCAAGACGAATGACGGGATCGCCCAAAGTGGACAAAAGCTCAAAACTTTTGACGACATCGCGTGCGCGCAATGGACTGCCATCTGCGAAGTGTGCCTCCTCTCGCAAGCGGAACTCAACAAAGCGCCGATCAGGATCAAGTCGTGCCGATTTTGCGACCAGCCCATAAACCGCATCAGGTTCGTCACCAGCACGCACCATCAAACTGTCAAAAACCAGCATGGGCTCGCTTGCGGAACCGGCAAAGCCGTTCGCCGGGACGCCCTTTAAAATATAGGCATTAAGTGAATCAAAACCGTTTTGTGCCGACGTCCCCATGGTTGGCATCACACCACCAACGGGGGCGTCTGGGTTCACAAAATCAAAATGGGTAAAGCCTTCCTCATATTTCAGGTCGCCAAAACTTGACAGGCCATGACGCCATTCAGGCGCGTCTTGCCCATTTGCTACGATAGGCGCCAACATTAAGGCACCAGCAAACAGCGCTGATCGAAATATCTGCATTAGTCAGCCGCATTGCTATTTTGATTGGCAGCAGGACGTTCGGAATCAAACCACCACACATCCACAATGCCTAAACCATAATCGGGCAAAGGATCAGGCAGACCGAACTTATCCCACCGCGCAAGGCGGGAACCTTTGACATGCCATTGGGGCACTAAATAATAGCCGTTCAGCAAAACCCGGTCCAAGGCCCGCGTTGCTGTCACTAGATCCTGACGGTTCGGCGCGAAAATAATCTTGTCAATCAATGCATCAACAACCGGGTCATTAATGCCGATAATGTTACGGCTGCCGTTCCGGTTTGCTGCCTCTGATCCCCAGAAGTCGCGTTGTTCATTGCCCGGCGACAGGCTTTGCGGGAAACGACCCGTCACTATGTCAAAATCAAACTGATCAAGCCTGTTCTGATATTGCGATACATCGACAATCCGCACGCTGACCTTGATGCCCAGCTTTTCCAAAGACTGCCGATAATGGGCGACGATCCGCTCAAACGCTGGAGAGACGAGCAGAAACTCAATTGCCATTTCCTCGCCCGTGTCCTGATTGGTCAGCACGCCTGTGTCTCTAGAAACGCGCCACCCTGCTTCCCTTAGCAAGCGTGATGCCTGCCTTAGATATTTGCGGCTGCTGCCTGTGCCATCCGTAACGGGCAGCGCGAAAGGCGTCGAAAACACACTGTCGGGCAGTTGCGCGCGAAATGGTTCCAGCAATGCCAGTTCGTCCCCTTCAGGCACACCGGATGAGGCAAGCTCGCTGCCCTCAAAAAATGAATCTGTGCGTGTATATTGGCCGTAAAAC
The DNA here is from genome assembly GCA_965229935.1 of Alphaproteobacteria bacterium. Lineage (GTDB taxonomy): Bacteria > Pseudomonadota > Alphaproteobacteria > SPJN01 > SPJN01 > SPJN01. The sequence continues at coordinate 2,944,684 of CBDDKB010000002.1, read as the reverse complement.
AGCGTTTTGTTGGTCCACTCAAAATCAAACGCCAATGTCAGCGCCTGCCGCACCCGGCGGTCAGAAAATTTGGACCGCCTTGTGTTCATGACAAAGCCCTGCATCCCCTCGCCCCGCTTGGTTTCAAGCAGATCAAGGCGGATCAGCCCTTGCTCAACAGCCGGACCTGTATAGGCAGTTGCCCAATTCTTTGCGGTGTTTTCCGTGCGCAGATCAAACGTGCCTGCCTTAAAGGCTTCAAGCGCGACGCTATCATCGCGGAAATATTCGAACGAGACGCGATCAAAATTGTGCCGCCCAATATTCACATTCAAATCTGCGCCCCAATAATCGCGCACTCGTTGATAGGTGACAGACCTGCCGGGCACCGCCTCTGCCACGCGATAGGGGCCAGAGCCAACGGGCGCTTCAAGGGTCGTCGCCTCAAACTCACGATCTTTCCAATAGTGGCTCGCAAGAACCGGCAACTGGCCCATAATTTGGGGCAATTCGCGATTGCCTGCACTGTCAAAGCTAAACCTGACCTTATGGTCGGATAGGATTTCGGCCTTGGTCACATTGGCATAGTAATAGCGATAAAATGGTGCGCCCTTTGTTTTCAGCGCCTCAAAACTCCACACAACATCATGGGCGGTAATCGGTTGACCGTCCTGAAAACGGGCATTGGGATTGATCTCGAACTCCACCCAGGAATAATCATCCGGCACAGTGATCGATGTGGCGATGAGGCCATATTCGCTAGCCGGTTCATCAAGGCTTTGGGTCAGCAACGTGTCATGGATCAGGCCAATACCGGCGGCTGGGCGCCCCTTTAAGATATAGCCGTTCAAACTGTCAAACGTGCCGACAGCCCCAAGTTTCAGCGTGCCGCGCTTTGGTGCGTTAGGATTAACATAGGAGAACCGTTCAAACCCCTGCTCATACGCAGGTGTGCCAAATAATGATAGGCCATGTACTGTTTTTGCCGCGCCCGCGCTCACTGGTTCTGCGACAGCGGCTGTGATAAAACCCGCCACCATTGCTGCGAGAAATGCCTTTGTTTTCACCATAACACCAACCAAAAGCCTTAAAAATTCAACTCCTTCTGGCTTATCGGGCAGATTAGGCCAAATCAAGGCGTCTGACGGCATTTTGACAAAGAAAAAGGCCCTGATCAGCAAGATCAAGGCCCAAATTCTTATTCTGTTGGGTGCTTGTTGATGCGACTACATCGCGTCGGCTGCATCCTCAACCATTTCGGCTGCTTCTTCTGCTGCCTCGGCAACAGGCAAAGCCGGAGCATTGTCTGTGTTTGCACGCAAATAAGCGATTAGAGCAGCACGATCACTGACCTTCTTAAGCCCAGCAAATGCCATTTTGGTGCCAGGTACATATTCTTTAGGCTTGCGGAGGAAGCCATCCAGCTCCTCATAGCCCCATGTGCCACCAAGATCTGACAGGGCACTAGAAAAACCAAAGCCTATGTCGGCAGATGCCATCGCGCGGCCAACGATATTGGCTAGGTTCGGGCCAGTGCCGTTCCCCTTAGCAGCGTCAACTGAATGACAGGCGGCACATTTCTTAAATACTTTTTCGCCCTTTGCGATATCTGCAGTTGCGATCAAAGGCACTGAAGATTCAATGACCGGCGCTGCCGCTTGTGCAGGGGCAGGGCCACCACTGCCAGCCTCAAACATCTCGGTCCCTTCGGGGACAAAAGCCTGCTTTTCCGCGTGTTCGGTATGCACAAACGCACCACCAACGGCGTCAATCAGGAACAATAGCAACACACCAGCCAGAACGGACCCGGCAATTTTGTTGAGTTCAAATGAATCGAACATGACCGTCCCTTATCCTTCCAATAGTCGGTGCCCGGAATCACGGGCAAAAAATTCGTGTCTGGGGATAGCGTACAGGCCCCGCACTGGCTATGCGTCCACATGACCCAGCGCAGTACTTATCCCCAGTAAAGTCAGCTTGCTGCTGACATATGCCTAAAACTGTGACAAAACAGGGCGAATCGTCCACAAAAAACGTGAAAATAGTGTCACATAATCCTCTGATTGTCATTCCCGCCCGCATGGCGTCTGTCAGGCTTCCGGGCAAACCTTTGGCCGATATCTGCGGTCTTCCCATGATTGTGCAGGTTATTCGCCGTGCTGAAGAGGCAGATTGTGGCCGTATCATCGTTGCTGCCGCAGAACAGGAAATTGTTGATGCTGTGACCAGTCACGGTGGCGAAGCAATATTGACGGACCCGAACCATCCATCCGGGTCTGACCGGGTTTGGGAAGCGGTCAACAAGGCTGATCCAGACGCCAAACACGACATCATCATCAATGTACAGGGCGATCTGCCAACACTCTCCCCCGGCGATATTGCAGCAAGTTTGGAGCCGCTTCGCGATGCGCCGGAATTGTCGCTGTCTACACTATGCGCCGAAATCAAGCGCGAAGAAGAGCGCGACAATCCTAATGTTGTAAAAGCTGTTTGTGCCTTTGATGATGACCGTACATGGTCCCGCGCGCTTTATTTCACGCGCACGACAGCGCCTTATGGTGACGGGCCGCTTTATCACCATATCGGCCTTTATGCCTATCATCGGGATGCGCTTGCCCGCTTTGTCGCGCTGCCGCCATCGGCACTTGAACAACGGGAAAAGCTTGAACAACTCCGCGCGTTAGAGGCTGGCATGTCAATCGGTGTTCGTTTGGTAAGCTCTGTCCCGCTGGGCGTTGATACACCCGAAGATTTGGATCGCGCCCGCAACGCGTTGGGAGGATAGGTCATGTCCCATCGAAAACTTTATGATGCGATGAGCGCCGCCCAATTGCAGGCCGAGGGCGCAGCCCCCGCCAACACAATCGCTTTTCAGGGTGAACCCGGCGCCTATTCCCACATTGCCTGCCAGAAGGTCTATCCCGATATGGTGCCGCTGGCCTGCCCAACCTTTTACGATGCGTTTGTCGCGATTCGCGAGGGCAAGGCAGATTACGGCATGATCGCCATCGACAATTCGTTAGCCGGGCGGGTAGGCGATATCCATCACCTATTGCCTGAATCCGACCTTTATATGATTGGCGAAACCTTCCTGCCCGTGCATCACCAATTGCTAGGCCGCAAAGACACGTCGCTTGATCAAATCACTGAGGCCCATTCCCATATCATGGCGCTGGGCCAGTGCCGCAATATCATGCGAGAGCTGAATATCGCCCCGATTGTCAAGGCTGACACAGCAGGGTCTGCACGCCTGTTGGCTGCTGGGGGCACCGCCAATCAGGCGGCAATCGCCTCTGACCTCGCAGCAAAGGTCTATGATCTGCAAATCCTGAAACAGGATATTGAAGATTCGCCCGACAACACGACCCGTTTTGTCGTGATGGCGCGGGAGCCATTGGCGCTCGACACGCTCGACAAAGATGATGATCTGATCACTGCCGTGGTCTTTCAGGTCCGCAACGTCCCATCTGCGCTTTACAAAGCCATGGGCGGCTTTGCCACCAACAATGTGAATATGATCAAACTAGAAAGCTATCAGGTTGGCGCCAAGTTTGAGGCGACGCAGTTTTATATGGAAGCGGAAGGCCACCCCGAAGACACGCCGCTGAAACTGGCGCTTGAAGAACTTGAATTCTTCACCAGCAAGATTACGCGGCTTGGCACGTTCAAGGCTGACAGCTATCGCAGGCAATAGGCCTGAGGGCTAGCCTAGTCCTGATAGGCCCAATTGCGAATCAAATGATGGGCAATCGCCATGGGCGGCGGCACCCAAAGGGAGCCATCGCCACGCCCTTCGATCACATCAATGATGGTGCCGCGATTAACCCAGCGGGCCTCTTCAAGCTCATCATCGCCAAGGACGATCTCTTCGCTGGCTGCCTCAGCATAGCAACCGATCATCAGGGAATAGGGATAGGGCCAAGGTTGTGTCTGGAAATAGGACACCTCCCGGACTTTGATGCCCGCCTCTTCTTCAATCTCACGTGCGACAGCCTCCTCCAGCGTTTCGCCATGCTCGACAAAGCCTGCAAGGGCCGAGAACATGCCATCCGGGAAGCCCTTCCCCCGACCCAATAATGCCTGATCGCCATTTGTCGCCAACATAATCACAACCGGGTCGGTGCGCGGGAAATGTTCCGCGCCGCATGAAGGGCAATCGCGTTTATAGCCCGCCTCTGCCATAACAGTTTGGGCACCGCATTTGGCGCAAAAGCCATGCGTGCTGTGCCAGTTGAACAGTGCAAGCGCATGTGACAGCAGCGCCGGGTCACCTTCGGGCAGTTCCATCGCAAGGGCGCGGCCATCTTCAAACTTGCCCAGCTCCGCAAGGGGGCCCTGTCGGCGCACATCGCCGGCACTGGTCAAATCCATCGCAAAATAGGCCCGGTCCTTGTCATCAATGCCCAGAAAAACCAATGGCATGCCCTGATTGACATAGGTTTCCAGCATAGACAGGCGGACAAAGCCCAATTCACGGCCCTGACCGGGCGCACGAGGGGGCAACACAAAAGGACGGCCATGATAAATCGGCAAAACAAGGCTTTCCGGCGCAGCCAGTCTTTGCGCCATCCAATCTTCCTTTGTGCGATGAATTCCAGCCCGGTCCAACGGGTGAGAACCGAAAATTCCACCATTTTCGAGCGCCATAGCTAACCTCGTACAATCTCGTCATAATTTCAAACTGGCGCAAACCTGACATAAAGCACGCCAAAATGCACCCACAAATGGTCGCGGGATTGCCCCCTTGGCAGAACAGGTAAGATTGCCTATATAAAGCACCGAGGGGCTGGCGCGGACGAAGCGCCCGCCAACCCGGTCAGGTCCGGAAGGAAGCAGCCGTAACGGGTTTTTTCTTTGGGTCGATGTCCAGTCTCTCACCCTATTTTCCCTATATCGGCTGATCTTCGCAGCATTCGCTTGCAGTCATGTGGGACTCACGGCATTCTGCGGGCCATGAGTTCTTTTTCTGACACACCAGATAGCGAAAACGGGTCTGACGAGGCCCCAACAGGCGAAGCCCTGCCCGGCTTTGATCTTGGGGATGCTGACACGGCCAATGCAGCCTATGAGGTGCTGGCCCGCAAATATCGCCCACAGGACTTTTCCGACCTGATCGGGCAAGAGGCGCTGGTCCGCACCCTGTCCAATGCCTTTGCCATGAACCGCATCGCCCATGCCTTTATTCTGACTGGCGTGCGCGGCATCGGTAAGACCACAACTGCCCGCATTATTGCGCGGGGGCTGAACTGTATCGGCCCAGATGGCAATGGTGGCCCGACAGTTGAACCTTGCGGGGTGTGCAGCCATTGCAAGGCGATCGCCAGCTCCTCCCACGTTGATGTGATGGAGATGGATGCCGCTTCAAACACGGGTATTGACGATGTGCGCGAGATTATTGATGCAGTGCGCTACACCCCGTCATCCGCACGCTACAAAGTCTATATCATCGACGAAGTGCACATGCTGTCAAAAAACGCCTTTAATGGCTTGTTGAAGACGCTGGAAGAACCGCCTGCGCATGTCAAATTCATCTTTGCCACGACCGAAATCCGCAAGGTGCCGATTACGGTTCTGTCGCGCTGTCAGCGGTTTGACCTAAAACGGCTCGATCAAGGGATGCTGGCTGGCCATCTTGGCAATATTGCCAAAAAGGAAGGCGCAACCATCGCGCCCGATGCCTTGCAGCTTTTGGCGCGCGCCGCCGAAGGGTCGGCCCGTGATGGTTTGTCTTTGCTGGATCAGGCTATCGCGCAACGTGATGATGCAACAACCGAAATCAGTGTCGAAACAATTCGCGATATGCTGGGGCTTGCTGATCGTGCCCGCATGGTTGACCTGTTCGACATGATTATGAAGGGCGACGCCAAAGGCGCGCTGACAGAATTTGGCAACCAGTTCGATCAGGGGGCAGACCCGCTGGTCTTACTGCAAGACATTGCCAATCTTTGTCATTTCGTCACCCGCCTTAAAGTCGTTGGCGAAGAGGTTGCAACAGACGAACCGGAAGAAGAACGGGTGCGCGGCCTTGCCCTTGCCCAATCGCTTTCCATGCCCATTCTGACACGCACTTGGCAAATCCTGTTGAAAGGTATTGGGGAGGTGCAGAACGCCCCCGATCCGCGCGCTGCAGGTGATATGGTCATCATCCGCTTGTGTTATGCCGCCGACCTGCCCAGCCCCGGCGATCTTGTAAAAAAACTGACCGAAGCGGGCACAACCGCAACAGGTTCGCCTGCCCCGACAGGGAATGGTGGCGGCACGCAGGCCCACCGGGATGACACGCCACGCCTACGCGCTGTTGCAGGATCAGGCCGCGCAGCCCCCGCTGCCTCACAACCGCAAAATGAAGCCACTGCAAGAACGGCTGATTTGCCCCGGCTCGAAACATTCGAAGACATAGTGGCCCTGTTGAAAAAAACAGATGTCGAGCTGGGCTATGCGCTTGAACAATATGTTCGGCCCCGCAAGGTCGAAGAAGGCTTGCTGGATATATTTGTTGATGACGGGGCCCCACGCGGCCTGTCCGGTGACTTGATCAAGTCCCTACGTCAGACAACAGGCATGCCCTGGCAAATCGTCGTATCTGCACCAGAAGATGCCCCGCAGGTAGATGTCGACACACCGCTGCGCACGATCCGCGAAAGCCGCGATGAACAACGGGAGCAAACCCTGAACCGATTACGCGACTTGCCTGTCGTGCAATCTGTACTAGAAGCCTTTCCCGATGCAGAATTAAGCTTCCGCAATCTTGCTGATCTTTTGCCCGCCTCTGACGAGTTGGCAGATATGCCCATTGATGCAGACGATGCAGGCATGATTGACAGCGATGGCGAATTTGAATAGGCACGCCCAACCGTCCAACAAGTAGGGATTACCGTAACATGGTTGATTTCAACGATATGATGTCCATGGCCCAGTCCATGCAGTCAAAAATGACCGCCATGCAGGAAGAAGTGCTGGCAATGGAAGTTGACGGCAAGGCAGGCGCAGGCATGGTGACCGTCACCGTTAATGGGCGGGGCTTTGTCAAATCCGTCACGATTGACCAATCGCTTTTTTCTGAAGGCGCAGACGACAAGACCGTTGTCGAAGACCTGATTGCCGCCGCGCTTAATGATGCTATTTCAAACCTTGAAACGCAGAAGCAGGAAAAAATGGGCGAGCTGACAGGCGGGCTTGGCCTGCCGCCGGACATTATGAAGGCCTTTACCTAAGCCTATGAACAGCCCAGAAATTGACAGCCTGATCATGCTGCTTTCCAAGCTGCCCGGCATTGGCCCGCGGTCGGCCCGGCGTGTTGTATTGCACCTGATCAAACGGCGCGAAGGGTTGATGATCCCCCTGTCGCAATCACTTGCCGATACTGCCAGCAAGATCAAAACCTGTGGCACATGTGGCAATCTCGATACCTCTGACCCCTGTTTGATCTGCCGCGATCCTGAACGCGATAAAGGATCAATTTGTGTGATCGAAGATGCTGGCGACCTGTGGGCACTGGAACGGTCTGGAATTTTCAACGGCCAATATCACGTGTTGGGCGGGGTCCTGTCTGCACTTGATGGGATTGGGCCAGACGATCTGACCATAGATCAGCTTGTGACCCGCGTTCGTGACGGCGGCATCAGTGAAGTCATCCTCGCGCTCAACGCAACAGTAGACGGCCAAACCACCGCCCATGTCATTATGGACCGGCTGGCGGATAGTGATGCCAAGGTCTCAGGCCTTGCTCACGGCCTTCCCGTGGGGGGTGAGCTTGATTATCTGGACGATGGCACAATTGCCGCCGCTTTCCGCGCCAGACGTAGTGTTTAGCCCACAAATCCGGTCAAATCTGCGACTTTGCTGCCCTTGACCAACCAGACGCCGGGTCTTATCTGATAATTATGGCTATTCGACCAATCATAACCGCGCCTGACCCGCTGCTGAAACAAGTCTCCGCCCCTGTTGAGGAGGTGACGGACGAGATTCGCGCGTTGATGGATGACATGCTCGACACCATGTATGACGCGCCGGGCATTGGCCTTGCCGCCATCCAAATCGGCGAGCCTTTGCGGATTTTGGTGATTGACTTGCAGGACCGCGAAGACGAGGCGGATGATGAGGGGGCAGAGCCTGCCCGCAACCCGCTTTATTTCGTGAACCCCGAAATCATCAAATCATCCGACGATATGGCAACCTATCAGGAAGGCTGCCTGTCAGTGCCAGATTTCTTTGAAGATGTGGATCGTCCTGCGACCTGCACAGTCAAATATCTTGATTATGACGGCAATGAACAGGTGCAGGATATGGAGGGGTTGCTCGCCACGTGTATCCAGCATGAAATGGATCATTTGAACGGCATTTTGTTTGTGGATCATCTGTCACGCCTGAAGCGCAACATGATCCTTAAAAAACTGAAAAAGCAAAAGGCGCTGAACGCGGCCTAGCCGTCGCCCACGCCATCCGGTGAAAGGACCACCCCTTGCGTTTAGCATTCATGGGCACGCCGGACTTTTCCGTCACGGCACTTGAAGCATTGATCGACGCCGGGCATGACATTGCAGCGGTCTATTCCCAGCCGCCCCGACGCGCCGGACGGGGTAAGAAGGAAACCCCCTCCCCCGTTCATCAGGCAGCGCTTGACCGGGACATTCCAGTCTTCACACCCCTTAGTCTGAAAGGTGAGGCAGAGCAGACGCGCTTTGCTGCGCTAAATCTTGATGCAGCAATTGTCGTTGCTTACGGTTTGTTACTACCTGCGCCGATTTTGAATGCGCCGCGGTTTGGCTGTTTTAACATTCACGCCTCACTTCTGCCGCGCTGGCGCGGGGCAGCCCCGATCCAGCGGGCGATTATGGCAGGCGACACACAAACAGGCGTCGCCATCATGCAAATGGATGAAGGGTTGGACACGGGCCCCGTTGCACTGGAACGCACTACGTCGATCACAGAAGACGACACCTATGCCAGCCTGCATGACAAGCTGGCCCCTATTGGCGCTGCTGCAATGGTTGAAACATTGCAAATGATCGCAGATGCTGACCAGTTGCCCGTGCTGACGCCCCAACCAGATCAAGGCGCGACCTATGCCAAAAAAATCGACAAGGCAGAGGCTGAGATTAATTGGGACCAGCCCGCAACTAAGGTTGCTGCACATATTCGCGGCCTGTCCCCCTTCCCCGGCGCATGGACGCCTGTGCCCCAAACAGACGGGCAGCCGATCCGCCTGAAACTATTACAGGCCAAAGCTGTTGCAAGAAGCGGCACCCCCGGTGAGGTGTTGGATGATCACCTAACCATCGCTTGTTCTGAAGGGGCGGTTGCCATCACCCGCGCGCAACGCCCCGGTAAAGGGCCAATGGATGTCAAAGATCTATTGAATGGATTGCCGATCCCGAAAGGGACAACACTCGCCGTTTAACAAGCCCTACGGTTCGACAATCACACCACGTGGCAAGCCGCCACGATCTGCAAAGTAATCCCCGGCCCCTTCATGTAAGGGCAACTGTATCAGCTCAAACGCTTGGGCAAGACTAAGCGGGCCCAGCCCATTTGCCTCCAACTGGGTTTGATTGCCTTTCCACCAAATTGCGTTCAGCACAGACGAGACAAGTGACGCGCTGGTCCCTTTATTAACTACCAGACTGACGGGAAAGGCCAAGACCTGTCGCCACGTGTCTTCGCGATCAGGGTTCGGCAAATTCATCTTGTAGGTGCCCTTGACCTTCATGGCGAGCTCATCCAGCACCGCCTCATCTATCGGCATATCAATCCCAATGCCGGACGAGACAATATCCGCAACAAACCGTGTCTGGCCCTGACCAACAAAGATCATCGCATCCAATTTGCCAACTGCCATCAAGGTAGCCGCGTCTACATCCGAAACACTGCGAAGGTCCATGGCTTTGACATTCATGCCCGCGACCCCAAATAAGGCCGCAGCGATGCGCGGCACCTCTGAACGAGGGGACCCAACGCCGATACGGTAAGATTGCAAATCAGCAATAGTGTCCACGACGACGCTTTCAGACACGATCACGTGCAACTGGTGCGTCCCCACATTGCTGACATGACGCAAGTCTGCAAGCTTCGCCTCGCTCTTATCAGACCGATTTGTTGCATGATTGATCAGGCTGGCACGTACTAAGGCGGCATCTGCCAATCCTTTTGCGACAAGATCCAGACTGGTCATAGGACCGGGACTAGATTGCGCCACCCCTATTAACCCGGAAACGCCGCATCGGCTATCCAAACTGCAGGATGGCGCGCCCGGAGGACCCGAGATAACGGCGGCAATGGATTCAGCCATGGCATAGCCTGTGCCTGCTGCATTGCCTGACAATAAATGGAAATAGCGCAGTTCCTCCCCCGCATAACCGGGCTGAACCCCACCGATAGCGCCAACAAATGCGCCTAGTGCAGTCGCAATAGAGGCTGCAAATCGTCGAACAGGGGAACGAAACATCAAAAGCACAATCTCAAGGGTGACAAAACAGAATTTCTTACTAGTCTATAGCAAAATAATCTAATCAGCGACCGGGGACCAGTCTGATTTGACATAATGACGGGATTGGGAAGTCACATGGAAAAGCCACCCATTTATTCAGTAGCGCGGCTTATATTGCTGCGTCCTGATCATCCGATCAGGAATGGCGTGATTTTGTTCGCGTTATTGACAGCGGTTCTGATCGCAGGAACGCGGGTTTTTGGCGGCATCCCTGAGACCCACCCCTATTTCCAATATAGCGATGGTGAGGATTTCGGCGAAATACTTATCGCTATTTTGCTGAACTTCATGTTTGTATTTGCTGTTACAGCACATGCGCTGTTGATCAAGCAGCGACAACCCGAAAACAAATCTGCATCACAAAGGTCCTATTGGTGGCTATATCCGCTGATGGCGCTGTTCGGCTTGGTCTTTGCGGGGTCTGCCCCCTTGTTGGAACAATCGGATATCGCATGGAACCCCTATAATGTCTCGCTGTGGTGGTGGAGCATCGGTTGGCACCGCATTGCTACGTGGTTCATCGGCTGGGAAGGGGGCATGATGATCTGTGCCATGCTGATTAACGCTGATCGGCTAAACAAGGCAGCGCAAACACAACCATTCGACCTGTTTGATCGTACAGCGATCACGGCAACCGCACGGCAGGGCCTATTCAATGCGTTGATCGCTATTTTGTTGCCAGCAACGCTTACCCCCTTTCTGGTAGATCCACGCTATTGGATTTTGTTTGCCGCAGTCATGGGCATCATTATTTTGTTCTCCTTGGTCGGCCTGATGTTGCCATCCTTGGGCTTGCGCAAGCGCATCGTTGCTGCCAAAGCCAATGAGCTTGAACAAGTAGCGGCCCAGATCATTGCCGCAAGGCAGGCAGGGGGCGTCAGTGACACGGCCATGTCACACGATCAACTGGCTAGATTAAATACGCTGCTTGATTACCAAGCCCATATACAAGCTGTACCTGAATGGCCTTTTGATCGGTCTGTGTTGGCCCGTTACGGCATTTATCTTTTGATCCCCCTTGGCACCTGGACGGGCGGCGCCATTGTTGAAAATATCATCGATGGATTTTTAGGCTGATTATGACGCAAGATATGCGCATATGGATCACAGGTAGCAGCGGGTCGGGCAAATCCACCCTTGGCCGAGATCTTGCCTTAACGCTCGACCTGCCGCTTGTACATCTTGATCAACTTTATTTCGATCCCGGTTGGCAGGAACCGCCTGAAGGACGGTTTGAAGATCGCGTCGCCCGTACAGTCACCGAACCAAATTGGATCATGGACGGCGGCTTCACCGGAAAACTAGGTGACTTGGTTCCGCGACACGCAACCCATATTGTCTATTTTGATATTCCCCGATGGCAATGCATGCATGGCATCTTAAAGCGATCAATTTTTACCTATGGCAAAGTGCGCCCCGACTCTGCGCCCGGATGCCCGGAACGCTTTGATTCAGAATTTTACCTTTGGACATGGAATTACAGACGCGACGTCAACCCGAAAATCGAAGCGATGATCGCAGCCAAGCGCGACGACCAAAAGACTTATACGATACATAAACGAAAAGAGGGCAGCGCCATCAGCGCCACCCTCCAACATGATCGATTTGGCTAGATGCCTAACCGGCCAAAGCCTTAGCCATCAAGCGACCGGGCAATCAGCATCTTTTGAATTTCATTCGTGCCGCCATAGATTTTCTGCACCCGGGCATCGGCATAAAGACGGGCAATCGGATATTCATTCATGAACCCATAGCCGCCGAATAGCTGCAAACATTCATCAATGATTTCGCCCTGCGTTTGCGAGCCCCACCATTTCGCCATTGAGGCTGTCGGGGCATCAAGTTCACCGGCGATACATTTTTCAATGCAATCATTGATGAAGCTGCGCATTACTTCGAGCTTTGTTTTCACTTCCGCCATTTTGAACTGAGTGTTTTGGAAGTCGAGCAGACGCTTGCCAAACGCCTTACGTTCCTTGACATAGGCCAGTGTTTCGCGGAACGCGACTTCACTGGCAGACAAGGACCCAAGGCCGATCTGCAACCGTTCCCAGGGCAACTGGTTCATCAACTGGAAGAAGCCCTGACCTTCGCCGCCACCCATCACAAAAGATTGCGGTGTGCGCACATCTTCAAAGAATAGCTCAGCTGTGTCCTGCGCCTTCAGGCCCATTTTGTCCAAACGGCGACCAACCCGGTAGCCGGGGCAATTTTCTGTTTCAACGCCGATCAGTGAAATACCGCGCGCGCCCTGTTCGCGGTCTGTTTTGGCAACAACGATCACCAAGTCAGCCGATGTGCCGTTAGTGATAAAGGTTTTCGACCCGTTGATGACGTAATCATCGCCATCTTTAGCAGCATAGGTCTTGACGCTTTGCAGGTCAGACCCGGTGCCCGGTTCTGTCATCGCAATCGCGCCAATCCATTCACCCATCACAAGTTTGGGCAGCCAACGCTGTTTTTGCTCATCGGTGCCATAGGCGTTCACATAGTGGATGACGATATTCTGCACGCCATAGCCCCAGCCAGAATCACCCGTCTGACCATGCGTGCGCAGCACCACTACTTCATGACCAAGGTCACCACCGGCCCCGCCATATTCTTCGGGGATAGAGCCGCCCATCAGGCCGGCCTCACCAGCCTTGCGCCAGAATTCCTTGTCAACGACGCCAGCCTCGCGCCATTTGTCGATGTTGGGGACCAACTCAGCCTCAAAAAACTTTGTGGCAGCATCTTCAAAAACAATGTGGGATTCGTTCATCCAACGGGGATGTGTGGCAGCCATGACATTTACTCCTAAATCCAGTTATACAGTTCAATTTCGGATGCGGCATTTATGCGAAAGGTAGACCAAAGCGCAAGCCTGATAATCAGCACAGGACTGCGGTAAAATTCAAAATTCCCGTCAAATCACGCGAATCAGCTATATTTGTTCGATTATGAGCAGCCCGACCAGACAAATCAGCGGTATCGGCAGGGCCCGACTGGGATTTTCAGCCCTGTTCGGAGCCTTGATCATGCTGGTCATTCTATCGCTTGCCCCTACGTCAGGCTGGACGACGCCATTAATTCTGGGCCTATGTGGTGCAGTTTTAATGGCGCTTATGATCGGTGCCAATGATGCGGCGAATATGATGGCATCATCCGTAGGCGCGCGATTGATCAGCCTTCCCGCCGCCCTGATCATTGCCGCCATCTGTGAAATTGCAGGCGCGATGATCGGTGCCCGTGCGGTAGTAAAGACTGTCGGCTCAGGGCTGATCACCAGCCATTCGGCTGTATATCACGACCCTTTATTGGTCGCGATGGTCGCCGCCCCCTTTGCCGCAGCGCTTTGGATCGGGATCGCAACCTTTATGCGCTTGCCCGTATCGACCACACATTCACTTGTCGGTGCCATTACAGGTGCCGCCCTTGCCATGTTGGGCCCCGACCTGATTGCGTGGGACGTACTTGGCAAGATCGGGCTGGCATGGCTATGGTCCCCGGCGCTTGGTTTCTTGTTTGCAGCGGGCGGCTTTGCTGCAATTCAGTTCGCGATTATCGAGGCGGAAGACAATCGCGACGCACTGAGCCGCGCACTTCCCCTGTTGACCGGATTGTTAAGCGCCATCATCACCAGCTACATCACCCTGAAAATAGTAGATCACCCAACTGCCCTGATGGTGATCTGCTTTGGCCTATCAGTGGGTATTGCCGTCGCGGCCGCAAGCCTTAAGTTCGCACCCCGCGTCGATGACGGGCTGTCGTTGAATGCGATGGCGGGCAATTATTTGCGCATTCCCATTCTAATTGCTGCTGCCAGCTTTGCCTTTGCCCATGGCGCTAATGATGTTGCAAATGCCATTGCACCCTTTGCCGCGATACAGCACATCGCCGCCAGCGATGATGCAGGGCTGTTGCACACGATGACTGTGCCGCGCCTTTTGTTGGCACTTGGCGGCATCGGTTTGGGGTTGGGCGTTGTGCTGCTGGGTGGGCGGCTGACACGATCAGTTGCGCGCGACATTACCCGCCTGACCCCCCTGTCCACATTAGCAGCGCTGATGGCGGTTGGGATGACTGTTTTATTCGCGTCGACATTAGGACTGCCTGTCAGCTCGACCCATACTGCCTTGGCATCCATATTCGGCGTCGGCCTTGCCCGCGAAATGTTGACCGACCCCAAATGGCGCCGCGATGGCCGCATTCTGCGCCTTAATCAATCACCGCGCGCAGCAGTACGTACGGCCAGACAGACGCGTCATCGCCAACTTGTCAGGCGGCGCGGTATCGCCAAAATCATCATTGCTTGGTTGATCACACTACCTGCCGCTGTGGGCATGGGGTGGTTGATGGCAACACTTGCGCACGCCCTGCTTGATGTCTAGGCAGCGTCATTCAAAATTTGGGTTTCAAACGCTGATATGATCGGCTGAAGGTCAGGGATTGAAATAAGGCGCCGTGCTTCATCACATGTTACCCACTGGCGGTGGCGTTTGCCATCTTCGTCCCAATCGACAAATTGCTTTTTGACCTTCAGGGGATAGATGTCGACCATGACCTCTCGCAATTGGCGCTTGCCCAATTTTAGATCACTGTATGAGCCAACGGGTGTTTTGCCAATCTTGCCAGTGACACCTGCTTCCTCCTGCGCTTCACGCAAGGCCGCTTCAAGGGGTGTTTCGCCATCTTCGATGCCACCCTTTGGCAACACCCATCGTTGCCGTGTTGACGATGTGACAAGCAAAACGACCGGGTGACCATCAACCATTTGATATGGCAGGGCCCCGACCTGATGTTTTTGCGTCAAATCCTCACCATCAATCCAACCAAAGCGATATTGCAGGCGCAGCCAAAAGGCTGCCCAACCAGTTTTAGGGATTTTGTTTGCGGACTTGTCCGTCACTACTCCGTCTTTCGATAGGCTCTGAACATAGCCATCTGGCCAATGGGCGTATCGACAAGCAAGGCACACATCAGACCATCAGGTTCAAACCATGCCTTAAACGTCCGTTCCAGCGGCACGTCATCCCGGTCAACTCCCGGCGGCAAAGTTCCGAATTGATCACGATCCTGATATTTGATGTGCAAATCAAAGGCAAGGCACTCTTTTTGACCATCATCAACTTCGAGCAAGCGGGGGCCCTGCGGCTCCAGCTCGAGCGAGGCGAACCCGCCTACAAATGGGTCAAAAATGGTCGGCGATGTCACATGGGTCAGGTGCCAAAACGTAGCGGGCAAGCGGTCGGGGCCTGCTGACCGTTTGCCGATTTCAGAATCGACAATCAAATCACCGCCCTTGTCCCGTTCCGCTTCAACCCGCATCCGTATATCCCCGGCAGGTGATTTCGCCTTGCCGAAAGTCGTCATGCCCAGAAACTCCTCGCCACGCCATTGTTCGCGAAACGTGATGCGCACCTGTGTTTTCAGGCCCGACACAATCTCGGTCTTAATGCGCTGTTCTTGAATCGTATAAAGCACACCTTCTTTCACATCAAAGCGCAGGCGAGATTGGCCGACCTTCTTGCCGCCCAAAAACAGATTATAGCCGATTTCTTCGCCACCCGTGGGCCACCAGAAATCCGCTGCCTGCACAAGCGGTGCAACAAGAACCAAAGATAGTGAAAGGGCAAATTTCTTTAACATGATACGCTCCCTAAAACTCCATATTCAGATGCAGGCTAAACACCCGTGGCTGGTCAATGACTTTAAAATGACCACCATCAAACAGGGGGGTGTCTCCACCGGCCAGCGCCACAATCTCGTCTGTCACGTTTCGCACAAAAAACGTCAGTGACCAACTGTGATCCTGCGCCTGTAATCCGGCCCGCAGATTGAACATCCAATAGGCGTCCTGTTCATCCAACGGATCAAGGTCGGACTGCAAATGCATGTCCCCATGATAAAGGATATCGGTGCCCAAGGCGAGGTCGATTGGCCATTGTCCCAGCGGAATGATCTGGTTAAGCGCCAGAGACGCCTGCATTTTCGGGGCGTTCGCCAGTTCCTCACCGCTCAAATCACATTTCGGTCGTTCCTGACTTATCGGATCTGCCAGAATGGATTGGGCGATACACGGCCCTTCTTTGAAGTCGGTATAATAGGCATCAAGATAGGCGAAACTACCCACTGCACTAAGCCCAAAGCCAAAGATTGCATTCATATCAACCTCTACGCCCTGACTGACCGCCTCAGGCGCATTGATCACGATGATGTCAATTCCGTCAAAGATAGAGGTTTGCAAATTATCAAACTCTGTCCTGAACAGCCCGACATTCAGGCGCATGGAATTGCCGAACAGCTCCATCTTCACGCCGGTTTCATAGGTGCGCGCCTTTTCAGGATCAAACGCTGTCTCATCCGGAGGCAGCGCCAAAGCGTTGAAGCCCCCTGACTTGCCACCTTCGGCATAGGTCAAATAGTAATTTGCCCAATCCGTCATACGCCATAGGCCTGATACCTTGGGCGCAAAGTCTGTCTCGCGCCGCTTGATATTTGTGGCAAAGGTTTCCAGACGCAGCAAAGGTTGCAAAATAACCGTCGGCCCCGGCATCAAAAGGTCTGTGCCAATCTGGTGGTCATAATCGACTTGTTTCGTATCAAAGCCATAACGAGCACCGACGATCAGCGACAGTTCTGGTATTATGTTCCATGTTGCCTGCCCGAAGACGGAGCCTGATTCTGCATCCTGCAAAAACAGGGCATCGCGTTGTTCCGTTTCACCTGAGTTAAAGGGAAGACCGGCGAGAATATCGACAATCGGCCCTTGCAAGCCGCCCGTGATGGAGTTGATCAGGTCAAGATCAAGGGCAAAGCCCAGTCGATTATCCGTGTAGGCGACATCCACATGCGTGAAATCGCGAATTTTATTTTTGTGATAAAATGCGCCAGCGACATATTCAAACACACCAGGGGCTGAGGCGATGCGGATCTCAGCACTGTACTGATCATATTCTTGATTGAGATAGCCTGCAAACACAGGGATTGGGGTCGCATCAAGGTCGGTGCCGCCATCGCGGTTATATGAGCTAGTCCCTAGAATAAGCGTGAAATCGTGGTTCAGCGCGGAAAGCTCACTCTTTAAAATATAATCAACGCTTTCCTGCACACCAAAGGCAGGTACATCAATCGCCGTGTTGAAATTTTCGATGTCTGTTTCTGTTTCAGCGTCAAATGCCTGAAACAAAGTCAGCCAATGATCCGGCGCCGCACTTAACTGGGTGCGAATCCCGCTTAGAATTTCACCCCGATTATGAAGATAGGTGCCCATAACGGACCAGTCGTCGGTTATGTTCCACTTTACCTTGGCGCGCATCGCCTGAATGCGATACCCGCCATCATTCTTGTCCACGGTTGTGTTGTACATGAACCCATCGCGATCACTGTAATAGGCAGCAACGCGCGCAGATAATTTGTCTTCTATGATCGGCACATTCAGCGCGGCTGAATAGGTTTGCAGATCATGCTCCCCCCAATTCAGATCGGCAGCAACGCTGAATTCATTGTCAGGTTCCGCCGAATGAAGTGACAAGGCGCCCGCGACAGTATTCTTGCCGAACAGAGTACCTTGCGGCCCACGCAGAATTTCGACACGATCAATATCAAGCAAAGCAGCAACAAGGTAATGGACACGGCTGTAATAAATATCGTCGATAAAAATACCAACCGATTGATCGAAACCTTCGTTAAAGCCTGAGCCTAGCCCGCGAATATAAACAAAGTTGGCAACGCCGCCTGCCTGCACCTTCAGATTGGGGGTATAGCGGCTTAGATCATTGAGGTCCTCCATATTGGATTCCTCAATCTGCAAACCACCAATTGCAGTGACGGACATGGGCACCTCTTGCAGGTTTTGCGCCCGCTTCTGTGCTGTCACGATCACTTCATCAAGTGTACGCCGCCGTGCCCTTGGGGCGGCTGCTTCTGTCTGCACCTCGGCACTTGTTTGGCTGTCGGCCTGCGCCTCACCCTCTGCCCCGACTGTGTCCTGTGCAGCCACATTGAATGCACTGATACTCATACCAAGCGCCAACGCCGCTTGGACCCACATAACCTTACGCGCCACTATTACGCCCCTCTATTTAAGCCCCTGTTACTTGCCCTTGGCACTCATTCCCCGGTGCCATAAAACAAATGGTCCGCCCACACCCTTATGGACGAACCATCAATCTACATTATTGTCAGTATGACAGTCAATAACTGTCTGCGCCGAACAGATTATTCCGCAGCTATCAAATGTTCGGGGATTTCGTGACGTCCCTTGGCAGCTTCATCCCATGTCTTGATATGGTGGCGATTATCATGATCCCACGGGTGGAAGCCCGGTTTCATAAAGTCGAACCACAACCCCATTGCACGACGCATCAGCCCATGTTTACGGCCATAATTGAATTTCAACATGTTCCAATGGGCCTTGCCATTGGTCAGATTGCCGGTGCGCGCCATCAACCCTAGATACACAAGATGTGCCGAGATGATGAAAATCGGAGCGGCAATCACATGCGTGGTATTGGCAACCAAATAGAACATGACCGGGTTAGGCACAGCCTGTTTCAACAGGTCAAAGCACACAGCCTTATGTTCTGTTTCTTCGATCGCATGCCAATGCCAGACTGCCTTCATCTTGGGATGGGCGTCTTCCAAAATTTGCGGATTATCAAGAACCGCCTGCGCCAGTGTTGCCGTCCAGTGTTCCAAGGAAACCGTGATCGCCAACTGAACAGATTTAGGCAGATATTTGTGCCCCTGGACCGCCCACCATTTCAGAATAGCGTTCACCCGGTCTGTATCAATATTGTGACGCTTCAACATCTCGTTATAAACGACATGCTCACGCGTATGGATCATCTCTTGCGTCATGAAGCCTTTCAGCTCCTTCTTGAACGCCGGATCCTTAACGATGTTCAAATAGTTCTGGGCACTTTTTACAAAGAAGGTCTCACCTTCTGGGAACAGCAATGACAAGCCGTTCCACATGTTTGAGATACCCGGGCAATCTGAGTGCCAATCATAAGTGACATCTTCGCCCAATTCGAAATCAATATTGCGTGGCAGAATTTGATGATCCTGCGGCTTAGTCTGGCCTTGCGCCTGCTCTGTCGTCGTTGACATGACGCGTCTCCTTCCCTTTTTTTTGAGCCCTAGCGGGCTGTTGCCTTTTTTGGTAGGCATGTTTGCAACAACCGTGGTACAACCAAAACGGTATCATTACTTACTGGTAAGTAATATAGGGCTTACTTTCGGATATGTCAATAGATAGTGCTGCATCGCAGAAAAGACTGCCTCGCGCTGAACGGGAACGCCAAATGTTGGACGTTGCCGCAGAAGTGTTCGGGGAACAGGGCTATGCGGGCGCCAATATGGACGAGATTGCCAATCGTTGCGGCGTGACAAAGCCCATGCTGTACAATTACTTCGGCAGCAAAAAGGGCCTGTTTCTGGCCGTCAGCGACGATATCGTTAAAGAAATTCTTGAGCGGGCCCAATCGGTTGTGGGCATCACAGACCCTGACGAATTGATTGAAAAAGGCGGCGCCCTGCTGCTGGAAATCATGTCAGAGCGGTACAAATTATGGATGCAGGCCCGCGTGTCGGCCCTGTCCGATTCGGACCTTGCCGACAAGATGCGCCAATTCCGCCAATTATTGATCGATGTGCTCTGCGTTGCCTTATCAGGCTTCAAACCCGCAGAATTATCCGCTGATGAGGCCCATGAAATTGTCCTACCCTATGCCCATGCAGGGCTTGGTGCCATTGAATCAGGGGTTGAACTTTGGACAGAACAGCCTGACCTGTCTGAACGGCTGAACAGTGAAATTGTGCCAAGTTTGACCAAGGCGGTTGTCGGGGCGGTTAAGGTGGCGCTGACCAACGCTGCCGCAGCAAAATAGCGCCACACCTATTCGCGCAAAGCTGCTTGCCTTAACTGGCTGACCTGATAAGACTCTGCCCCATCGCAGACACTATTAGATCAGCTATTGGGGTTTATTATGAAAGCACAAGCCATCACCACCTATGGGCAGCCGCTCGAAGCCGTAGAAAAACCGACACGGCAGCCTGAAGGCGCTGAAGTCGTGGTCAATGTCAAACATTGTGGCGTGTGCCATTCAGACGTCCATATTCACGACGGCTATTTCAGCCTTGGCAATGATCAGAAACTGGATGTAACGCGCGCACGCGAACTGCCCTTTGTTCTGGGTCACGAAATTGTTGGCGAAGTTGCTGCAAAAGGCCCCGACGCAACAAATGTTGAAATCGGTCAAAAGGTCGTTGTCTTCCCGTGGATCGGGTGCGGCGAATGCCCCACCTGCCTGCGCGGCGACGAACATTTGTGCAATCAGGGCTTTGTGCTTGGTGTTGGCAAAGACGGCGGCTATGCCGATGAATGTTTCGTGCCCCATGAACGCTACTGCCTTGACTATGAAGGCATCCCCGCAGGTCAGGCCGCTGCCTTTGCCTGTTCAGGCCTAACCGCCTATTCCGCGATCAAGCGTCTTGGCGATCTTGCTGACAGCGATGATGTTGTGATTGTCGGCGCTGGCGGCGTGGGCATGATGGGCATCGCCTTTTTCAAGGCGCTGTACGGGCGTGGGCCTATTGTTGTCGATATCAATGACAAAACATTGGAAGCCGCCAAGGCAGCAGGTGCCAAGGCTGTTTACAATTCAACCGACCCCAACGCGTTGAAAGAATTGATGGCAGCCACAAATGGCGGGGCCTTTGGGTCCATTGACTTTGTCGGCGCCGAAGCAAGCTTTGCCTTTGCCAATGGATGCCTACGCAAGGGCGGCCATGTCGTAGTCGTTGGCCTGTTCGGCGGCGCAATGGGCATGCCTATTCCCATGTTGCCGATGCGCGCCATCAGCATCTCAGGCTCTTTTGTTGGGTCCTTGCAGGAGTTCAAGGAAGTGATTGAGCTTGGCAAAAAAGGCACAATCGATGCCATTCCGATGGACCATCGCCCGATTGATCAGGCCAGCCAGTCATTGGATGATCTACGAAACGGTGCAGTCGTTGGCCGGGTGATTCTGGACGTTTAATCGGCCCCGAATTCACACCTCCCATCACTTACTTGCGGGACTGTCGTCGCAATGGATTTCTTTGATCTTTATATCAAACATGAATATGCCGTTGCGGCGACCCAACTGACACTGGCGATGCTGGGCATGGGGGCCACCCTGACCCCCGGCGACTTTAAGGAAGTTGTGCGTGATGCACGCGCCTTTTCCATCGGCTTTGTGTTGCAAATGCTGGTGGTGCCCCTTTGTGCCTATGGCTTTATTATCGGCTTTTCTCCCATCGTTGGTGTGGCGATTGGCATTGCAATTTGTGCGGCCATTCCCGGCGGTACTGTTTCAAACATATTCACGCATTTTTCGCGCGGTCATGTTGCCTTGTCTATCGCCCTCACCGCGGTTGCAACACTTGCCTGTTTGTTGACCGTCCCGTTCGTATTGGAGTTTCTGATCGGGGATCAGTTACCAGGCGAGGTCGAGTTACCGGCAGGCCAAATTGCGCTCGAGATTTTTATATTCCTGCTCTTGCCGCTGGCGATTGGTATGTTGGTGTTGCGACTGGCCCCAGCTATCGCACCGGCCTTTTCCATATGGTCTGTTCGCGGCTCGCTTTTTGTTATCTTGATTATCGTTGTCGGCGCATTGGGCGCAGGGCGGCTGGATATTGAGGCGCTGGGCACAAACAATTTCTTGCTGATCATCGGGTTTATTATTGCCCTTGCGGTGATTTCCATCACCGTCTTACGCAGCCTGCGCCTGAATTGGCAAGACACAGCCGCAATTAATATCGAGATTGTGATCCGCAACACGAATTTGGGCCTGCTGATCAAGGCATCGCTGTTTCCCGCCGTGGTTGGCGTAACGGACCCTATCGGCGATTTGGTCTTGTTTACGATTTTGCTTTATGGCGGTGCGCAGCTGTTTATGTCACCTGCACTTATCTATTTTTTCCGCCGCCAGATTGCCAAAAGCTAAAGACTGCGCCTGAAAGCGCGCCATCGGCGGCGGGCTCCTCCTATTGCGTCGCCCATTTTCAATGAATGCTTGACGAGTAACCGATGGTTAATCCATTCACGTTAACCTTACTCCCATCTCGAACTGGGGGGAGCGCCAGTTAACGATGGAGAAGCGGCATGGCTTTGCCCCGCCTATTTACCAGCATTATCCTGTCAGCACTGCTGACGACACAGGTACAGGCCGACCAATCCCAAGATGATTTGTTTAACGGCGACACTGCCGACATCAGCCTTAAAATCCGCAATATCCTGAATACGGACCTATCCAGCGTTAACTATCCCAATCGCAGCATACTGCACCTTGGCGAAGCTAAGGATCACTATTTAGGCAATGTCTATACCGCCAGCGGTGGATCAGGCTGGGGCTGGGTTGGCCTTGGTGGCCTTGCCTTGGGAGCGATTGGTGCGGGCGCCTATGCGCTGTCAGGGGGCGGCGGCGATGACGCTCCTGCCAAGCCAGCCCAAACGCGCCGCACGCCGGACTATTCAGGCATTCCCGCAAGCGGCCCCGCACCAACACCAGAAGATGATCAATTTGCCTTAACCTTCGCCACCACAGAATTAACTGCAAGTCATCACAATATGGCGGTTAAGCAGCATTATGCCCTTGCCCGGGGCATTACCGGCGAAGGTGTCACCATCGCTATCACAGGCAATGGCGTGCACGGGCCGGATGGGCCTGAACTCGCCAGCTCATACCTCCGGCAAGAAGATTTGTTTGAAAAATATTCGGGTACTGAGGATGAAACTGTCAGTGGTCGCAACCTGCATGAAACTTTGGCGGCCTCAGTCCTTGTCGGTGATCGCAATCAACTTGGCACGGTCGGGATTGCCCCCGGCGCGAAACTGATCGACTTCAAAATCGCGCGCAATAATTATTCCCGCATCATCCCTTCTGGCCAAGTGGTGAACATGGTGACAGAAATGATGCAAAGCGGCGCGCGGGTCTTCAGCCAATCATGGGATTATGTCATGGGCGAACCCGACTATTTCTATGATA
The DNA here is from genome assembly GCA_965229935.1 of Alphaproteobacteria bacterium. Classification (GTDB taxonomy): domain Bacteria; phylum Pseudomonadota; class Alphaproteobacteria; order SPJN01; family SPJN01; genus SPJN01. Next base: position 2,921,206 of record CBDDKB010000002.1, on the reverse strand, counting down.
AAGAACCCTTTCGCGTTGATGGCTTTCGCGACGTTGCCAAACAGCTTGAAAAACTGCACACAATCGCCAATGGAAAGGGCGGCGCTTGGGTCGTAGCAGCGGGCAATCGCGGCGACGCCAATCCCAATTTCTATATGGCTGCGATGCCCCGCTGGTTCCCTGCCCTTGAAACGCAAATGATCACTGTTGTTGCGATTGATGGGCCTTTTGATCCCACAACAACCAATCCTGCTGATTTGACGCTTGCCCCTTACAGCTCAGCCTGTGGTGACGCAAAGAACTGGTGCATGGCAGCACCGGGGGATGAAATCCGCACCGCCGACGGTAGTGGCGCAATCAAATTTTTCAGCGGCACATCGGCAGCAACACCGATTGTGGCGGGCTCCATCGCCTTGATTATGAGTGCCTTTCCCGAAGTCACCGCAGAAACAGCAATCAAAATCCTGTTTGATACTGCCGTTGATTTGGGTGCGCCCGGCGTGGATGAAATTTTTGGCCACGGCATGCCTGACCTTGAAAAGGCCCTGCGGCCTGTAGGCGGCACAACCATTCAAACCGCAGATGGGGGCGCACAAAGCATGCAGAGCGCGCGGCTTGATGTGCCCGCAGCCCTTAGCGGCGCCTTTGACGGTGCGGTCACCTATACGTTTGAAGACAGCTATCAGCGCCATTTCTCAGCAACATTGAACGGCAATGATCAGGAACTGAATCTGCTTGAAACTGTGTGGCGCATGCCATTGCTTGACACGTCATTCGGGTTCTCTCTTGTGGCCGCTGGTGAAGATGGCATTCTCGCCACGCTGGGCAATCGCAATTTCTTTGTCAGCTCACTTGTTGAGATGAATGCGTTTTTGGGCACCAAGGGCGAAGGTGCATTTGCTTGGCAGGGTACCTCTATCACGCAATCCGCCCATGCGCGTATTGACCTTTTGCCCGGCCTACAGCTTGAAGCAGATCTGGGCTATGCGCGGTTTGAGGCCCATCGCGACCGCTTTGTCTCTTCTGTTGGCGCAACATTGGTGGGTGCGCGTCTGACCCATCGTAGCAAGGCGCTGTTTACGCCGACCGATAATCTCACCCTGTCATTAGGGTTTGAGCCGACAGCCATCAAAGGCACGATGAAAGGCACTGCGCCCCTGCGCGGCGAGATGCAATCTTATCAGCACAAGTTTGCAACCAAGCCTGATGTTAAGTTCGGCGCCACCTATCGACTGCAGTTTTAGTAGTTTGCACCCCTTCTTTCATACACATGTTTCATACACATGCTTGACATTCCGCTTGTCAGGTATATCCTGACTGTCAGGACATACCTGACAGGAGACAAGTCATGAGTAGCCTTCATTGTTCATTCTGCGGCAAGTCCGATCATGAAATCGCCAAACTGGCAGCTGGTCCCGGCGGCCTTTATATTTGCAATGAATGTGTTGATGTTTGCCGCCTGATCATGGATGGCAGCGACATTTCAAACGCTGATTTCGATCCGCATAACTGGCCGACAGACAGGCTTTTGGGTAGCCTAAAAGCATTGGACGAAACCGCCGAATCCTATCGCCACCATCTCGCACGCGCGGTTGACGCCCTGCGTGCCCGCGAAGTCAGCTGGGCAAGAATCGCAGAACCGCTCGGCGTATCCCGCCAATCTGCATGGGAACGGTTCAGCTGATGCGGAAATAAATGGCGGAGAGTGAGGGATTGTCGTCAGTCGGAAAGCTTACTTTCCTCCCTCCGCCCGTCTCGCTGGCTTTCATTGACACTATGGCCAGCTCGCCTGACGAAGAGGGTCCGTTCACCGCTCGCTCAGACCATAAACAAACAGCCCCAAAAGGGGCTGCTGGCTTCTGGCGGAGAGTGAGTCCCTATAACTTAAGTCCCTTGCCAGTCTTTCGCGTTCAGGGAAGCGTAAAATACTGTCTATTTACTGCCATTTTTTGTGCTGTTTCGTTCATTGACGTTCTCTGACATCCGTGTGAAAGTGTGGGTCCAGATGTGGGTCTAATACTACGGAAGTCGATCATGGGCAAGCTCACCGCCACGAAAGTCAAGAATGCACCACCCGGCAAACATGGTGACGGCGATGGGCTGTATCTGGTGGTGTCGCCTTCAGGTGCCCGCAAATGGATATTGCGTATCCAGCACAACGGGAAACGCCGTGATATTGGTCTTGGCTCACTGAAAACCGTTACTCTGGCAGAGGCTCGAGATGCAGCCTACGAGCTGCGCAGAGGGGCACAGAAAGGCATCGATCCACTGGTCGAAAAGCGGAGGAAATCTGAAACTATCCCCACCTTCAAAGAAGCCGCCCTTCAGGTCATTGAAGAACACAAGCCAACCTGGAAGAACCAGAAACACGCCGACCAGTGGACGTCGACACTTGAGGCCTATGTCTTTCCAACATTAGGCAGTCTCCCGGTAAACGAGATTGATGGCCCGATGATCCGCGATGTTTTGATCGAGATATGGCTCGATATTCCCGAAACGGCCAGACGGGTCAAGCAACGGATTGGGACTGTTTTGGATTTTGCTTACGCTAAAGGATGGCGTGACAGTGAAGCGCCCATGAGGTCACTTGCAAGGGGTCTCCCCAAGCAGCCTAAGGGCAAAAAACATATGCCCGCCCTGGCCTGGAAACACCTACCCAATTTCATCCAGAACATGGCAACCATCATCCAGGCCAGCGAGACAGTACGTCTGGGTATAGAATTTCTCATCCTAACGGTAGCACGATCAGGTGAGGTGCGTGGCGCGCGATGGGGTGAATTTGACCTAAAAGAAAAAGTTTGGACGATACCCGGCGAGCGCATGAAAGCTGGTCGGCCCCATCGCGTTCCGCTTTCACCCCGCGCCATCGCAATACTGAAAAAGATGGAGACGCTCCGCAGCAACGACAAACCCGATTGTCTCGTATTTGAAGGAAGCAAAGCAGGGCAACCATTTTCTGACATGACATTTTCTATGCCTCTGCGCAGAGCTGAGCTGAAGATCACAATTCACGGGTTTCGCTCGACGTTTCGAGACTGGTGCGCCGAGGCAACTGACACCCCGAGGGAGGTTGCGGAAGCTTGCTTAGCCCATACGGTCAAGAACCAAGCAGAAGCCGCTTATGCCCGCTCTGATCACCTTGAAAAGCGTCGTAAGCTTATGACCAAATGGGCGACATATTGCACATCCAAGGTTTCGTCATGATTGATCGGTCAGAATTTCGAAAGAGCTTGAAAAACACCGACTGGAGCGACCCAGACGCTGGCATATTTACTAACCTATGTCCTGACGAAAACCGTGCTGATTTTGAATTCGGCTCCCATTTCATTGTCGAAGAAGCGAAGTACACTGCAAAACCTGGCTTAGACGGACTACTGGATCAAGAGCCGAGCAAGGCGCTTCGCGACATCGAGCAAATCCGCGCCGCTATAAAACGAATAGGCGCTGGGACCAGAATTACACTGATGGTCGTTGGCAGTCCTGAACTTGCCTTTGAACGTGGCTTGCAGGCTGCCGAAGAGCGCATTCGATCCCTATCCACGCGCACAAGGGACGAAGCTCGCCATCAGCTAGGGCAATCAGCCTGGGCAATCTGGCACTATCATGGCGGCAGCATTAACGACGAAGACTTTTTAGCTTACCTGGAACGCCTTTCCGAAAACCTTGAGTGGGTCACAGACGAGGACACAAAAAACAGAGTCGATCTTCATCGGATCGCTAGGGAATTGAACAAGGCATCTAAGACCAAACAACCACCAACCTGGCGATTATGGGAACCTGACAATGACCTGCCAGATTCTGGCAGTTGATCGTCTGATCGCGGAGATTCATTTCTGTACCTTTTGATTCATCAACGAGCCTTGCTCGAAGAATCACGGAGGATCAGGAATGACCCAAGACACCAAAAAACAAACACCCGCACGCCTGAACTGGCGTGTTGATGAATTTTGCCAAGCATTCGGTATCGGCAAAACGAAATTCTATAGGCTCGTAAAAGACGGCAAGATCAATCCGATCAAATGTGGCCGCACGACATTGATCTCTGCAAAAGAGATTAACCGCTTCCAGTTAGAAGTCGAGGCGGGCAATGTCTAAGGCGGCAAACAAGCTCAAAATTGACGTTCCGACCCTTCCCAAAGCACTGGAATATTTAGTCGACGAACCGCGTTGGGTCGTTTGGGGCATCGAGCAAGGTAATGAGAAGTGTCCCTATTCCCCCATCACCAAGAATCGTGCGGCAGTTAACAATTCAGATTCATGGGGAACCTTCGAACAAGCAAAAAAGTACGCCTCCTCCGAGGGTGGCGGCATTGGCCTCATGCTCGACGCAACAGCTGGTGCGGCAGCGCCTATTGTTTTCGATCTGGACAAATGTCGTGACGCAAAAACAGGACAACTTTCTGATTGGGCCCAGCAGATTGTCAACAGCACTGGCGGGCTTGTGGAAGTCTCCCCTAGTGGCACAGGTTTACATATCTTTGGCGGCGGCGACGCAGGCCCCATTCACCAGACAGTCCCTCAGCCTGGTGAAGGTGAGTTGGAAATTTTTAGCCAGACACGTCGCTACATTACAATCACAGGAACCACGTTGGGCAAAGTTCCGGAGAGCCTTCCTGACATTTCTGACGTCGCAACACGCTACGCCCGCGCACAATCCTTAACGGAGGCAAGCCAATCACCGAATAGCAAGTTAGCACAAAGGCTTGCTGACCTGGGAAAAGGCATCAATTGGCACAACAATATGCGAGATTCGGTTGCAGCCTTAGTGCACCACGGACTCCATGACGATGCAATTCAGGTTATTGTGGAAAACTATCGCGACACAGAGAATTACACACAGACCGAAACACGAAAAGAGGTCCAAGCCGCTATCGACGGCGCTCGCAACAAAGGGTTTGGGCCCAATACCTTTGGCGAGCATTTTACACAGGAATATTCCCCAAAGCTCCTAACACTTGATGAGCTAGAAAATGAACAACTTCCCGAACAACTTATTAAAAATATTCTTCCTGAAGGGCCGGGGGTTGCAATTTTGGGCGGCCAATCAGGGCACGGGAAATCTTTTCTCGCCGTACTCTTTGCGCTTCATGTTGCGCTAGGTATGGACATTGGTCCTAATGAGGTAAAACAAGGTGGTGTCATCTATGCAGCCAATGAGGGACAAGCTGGGCTTTCTCAGCGCTTCTCTGCAGTTGAGGAATATTTCAGCCACGACCGCCCCTCAAATCTACGCGTCCTAAAAACAACACCCGACTTAAGTGCTCCCGCCACTTTGCAAGCGTTCTGCGACGAGATGGGCGAGCTAGACTTTCCTATTTCGCTTATTATTATTGATACGCTTAGCAAGGCAACCATCGGAACCGACGAAAACTCCGTAAAAGATGTTGCGCAGTATATGCAAAACGCAAATGGCTTAGCTCAAACAACTGGCGCGTTGGTCCTGCTGATTGACCATGTTGGGAAAGACACCAACAAAGGCCTGCGCGGCTCCTCAGCAAAACATGCTAATGCCGACATGATAGGCATTCTTTCAAAGACGAAGGGGAGCAATCTCCTCACTTTAAAAACCAAAAAGCAAAAAGATTTTGAAGACGGAATGATCTTCAAATTTGAGCTAAAAACCACCACCATTGAAAGGCATGGTGTCACGCACGAAGTCCCCGTTGCAGTTCCATGTGGCGACCGTTTTCGGTTCCGGCAACCCGATTTCATCATGTTTCAGTTAGATAGTCACAATGGAGAAATGGAACGACAAGAGCTAACAGATGCATTCCTTGGAGAATTTGGCGAGGACAAGAAAAAGAATTGCCACGCACAATTAAAACGCCTGAAAGAGAAGGGCGGACTGGATTATGATAGGGACAAGGTCTGGGCCCAAAATGACGAGGGTGAATAACAAAGTCGATATCCCCATTTGATAACACGTTAGTTACCACGCACCGCATTATCATGTAAAACCTACAGAAATCTGCGATAACAAGGCGGTTATCAAGACCGAATGTGCGAAGTAGATAACACAGGCCCCCTTTAGGGGGCCTGTTTGTTATCGGGGCCCCCAAACTGAATAGGTCAACTCCTCGTGCCCTCTCTCATCGGCCATTTCAAAGGCATACGGATAATAAACAACCTCGAAAAACTATCCCTACAATCGGTGGAAACAATGATATGTTTCGCACCGCTTGGTGCCCGAACAAAGTCGTTTGACTCAATCTGAGTATGTGTTTACGCTCAACACACTAAAAGACATGCACCACGGCCAACAGGGAAACGGGTGCCTTGGAAAAACATGCGACGTTTAATATTTCGGCGAAACTTTGTTTTGTCTGATTGCTTATTGTCCCGATCTTCACTTTCAAAGCCCCAACAGTCTGCATCCCATTCTAGGGAAAAGCGAGCAAGCACTGGGGGACTGTCTCTATGAGCGACGAGATTGATGAAAAGCGATTTGAAGCAATGCGGAATGGTCAATATTTTTTGATCGGCACTGAGGGAAGTCGTGAAGAGGTAAGAGCACGTGTGCTAAATGCGCTAACCGCGCTGCAGGTAAAATCAGCGGAAAATGTGATTCCTTTGCGGCCACGCCCGCCGAAGCAGCGCACTGAAGAAGAGCTTGCTGCCCTCGACAGAGATGCTAACAGGCCTGAAACTGAAGCCGATGGCTACCGGGCAGAAGCGCTAAGACGAGCTAAAATCAAGCATATGGCCGACACTATGCGTTGGCGGGCCAATGGTGCGGATATTTTGCCGTTTGAGGGTAAACAGGACGATGGTTAAGCCGGTCATTCGCGCATCGAAACCGAAGCCAATTATGCACCCAGCTGCACAGAACCAACTAAACGCGCAAAAGGGGTTGCTCCAGAATAATCTGGGCTCACCAAATATGGGGGATCACATGAAAAAACTTTTGGTAGCCTGCACAGGCGGCGCATTCGCAAACTTCCTGCTCACCGCACCAGCCCAAGCATACGTGAATGAAGGCCCCCCTACTTTTGTCGCGTACTTGGTTGCAGGATTTTTTTTGTTTCTTGTTTTGCTCCCAATTCCCTTTGCGATAAACTTGGACAAACACAGGTTGGCTGCACAACCTAGTACAAAAAGGTTTCGTTGGGGCTACTACTGGACTATTTCGATGATTGCAGCGGGGACCTTTGTGTTATTGGCAGGGGTCGGAGAATTCATCTCAGACAAGCCAAACTCACAGAACGTCGCAACAATCAGAATTTTTCTAGGGGGGTTTTGGATAGCCCTCGGCATACCTGCGCTGCTGCGAAACAAGTATGCTTTTGCAGCACTTATCGCGCTCTCGCTCAATCCCATTATTTGGCTGATAAACTCATTTTATTTGGCTAGGCGGTGGGCGGAAATGACCCCGGCACCCGAAACTGCGCGTGTCATGGACGCCCCACATGCAAACAAAAAGCAACCCGAAAACTCCACAGTCAAATTTAAGACCTTTCGCGAAACCGCCTCACAACACCGCAAAATACTCTCGCTTGCAATCGCTGCATGGCCCGTCTTCTTTTTGATTATTGCTGGCAGTGACCCCCTTCATCAGATCATGCAAAATTTAGGAATATTCTCTACAATTTGGGTATTAAGCGCACTGTGTCTGTTTATTATCCCACTGGCTCTAACCAGCAGATGGGAGGACAAACGAGTCCGCCTCTGGACATTTTGGTCCGTGATTTGGATGGCAGTTTCGCCCTTTATCCTCTTCACATTTGAACCGCTTTCGCGCGAAATTCGCAACGAGTACAATGAAACAATTGTCTATTTGATTTTGTCATTTGGATCGCCATTTATTCTAGCCGGGCTCATCAACGTTTATCGAAAATACATCACCTAGGCTGACCGCTGGTTCATTGCGGGGTTTTTTCGCAAAACGATTCAGCTTTTTCACAGCCCTTGCAAGGCCCCCTTTTGTATGCACCAGTTTGCCATATGGTTTCTGGCGCTTGCGGCCTCATGGTGAGTGCCAGATGCGACCGCAGATGGTCGTACTGTTTGAGCCACGCTTAGATCACGACATCGGCCTGCCGTAATTTTGAATATGCGGAACATGTAACTCTAGGGCTAACTCGCAGCGATTTGAAAGAAGATAAGCCACATCCTCAGCAGATCAACGCCCCACACAACCAGGGAAGTTAGCGCATGGTCCAATACTAAGCTTCCCCAGCCCCCTCAATCCCCACAAGCGCATATCAATTATCCACCTGGATTCATTGACGGATTCTTGTTTTGATCGTAGAATCATTGTCGGTCGCCGGGTTACCCGTGTTGTTCCTTAACTGAGTAACGACGCCCAAGTGACGGTCAGCGAAGACAGCTGTCCTAGAAAGCGCTTGGGGGAAGCGGGTCCGGGGCCCACCATTCCTTTGGGTAGCCGAATTGTCTAAATATGGCCCGTTGGTCATCCGTGATCGGTGCATTTGAGTATCGGGGCATCAATTTTAGACCATACCCAGAAGCATCATTGGCAATATCATCACAAGGCCTCGCTATTCTCGGCGATAATGCTTCCGCGAACCTGGTGTCAATCGCACCAGTATTGTGAATATCACAAGCCTTAAAAAATGCGCTAGCTGTAACATCAGGGAGAAATAGCCCTGGGCGAATATGGTGCGGATAGGTGTAAAATTCTGCTTTGTCGATGACATCCCAATCGATACTGCCAGCCCTCAAAAAATTATTCTCCCCCTTTGTCCACATGAAGGTCAAGTATGCACGAAACTGTGAGTAGGACATCCCGCCACGGTTACTGAATTCAACACGCACCTTTTCAGTTCGCTCAAATTTCTGCTGCGAATGCCAGGCAACAAAATGGGTCACGCGCTCCAGCAAGAGACGGGTCATCCAACAATAAAACCAGTTCTTCGAAGGGATTTGCTCCGCTCGCGGATTCCGGTAGCCCCGCATGTTTTGTTTGTTTGAGCAAACCACAAACAACCTGACTGGAAGTTTCGCCACTTCGCGGCAAACAATCAACTTTTTGCTGGCACTCAACTTCTGAAAATGCAGATCGCGGGACTGCTGATTCCACAGCTTTGTATGGATAGCATCCTTCCATTGTGGAATCTCTTCCTCACGCGATGCATCTATCACAGCAGCTGACAAAACCAACCATTCGCTGGACCCAGTCGGGTCCAACGGTCGAACCGATTTCAGCCCATCGTCACCCGCCTCATCAATGTAGGCAATGTACTTGCAATCAGATTTTCCAGTCATAGGATCGAAAATCTGTTCTAAGTCGACTTGTGTGTCAACCAATCGCCCGTCACTACCGTACCCTCTACATTTATAATTCATTCCCCCGCAAATTTATATGCGGAGCACCAAACACGCAGTCGCGCCATCTACGCGCTCAAAGCCCCTAACACTCCCAACAGGCAAGATAGCTTCGCATGGCAACTCTTTAGAATTCGAACCCCAACTGCTCAGCTAAGCGCTCGATTTTGATGCTGATCCTGTCTGGTAGTAAATGGACTACAACTTGCACGCCGTTGTCGGGAAATGTCAGCGTCCAGGGTTCACCTAGGCCAGCAAAACCAAAAAATGAGAATGGTATTTCATACAGTTCATCTGCAATCTTATTGAACATGACCGAAGGCGTCATTTTCTCAAGCCCCGTCACCCCGGCACGCTTGGCCCCCAAAAGACCTGTTTGCATCAAAACAAGCCCTTGATCGAAACCGCCAGCTTTCTCTTTCTTACTCTCAGCGGCCAGCACAATATCATCAATGCTCAAGCCTGCCACTTCACTGAGAGCCTTAAAAACCTCATACAGATCAGCCAACTCACTAAGTCGATCTTCTTGATCACCTGCTTCGCGAACCTCAATCGCCTCTTCCAATAACTTCCCGACAAGGAATCGCTCCTTTAGGTTTTGGGGCACCATAAAGGTAGATTCAGATTCATCATTGTTTAAGATTTTCTGCGGGATTTTGTCCCTAACCAATTTGCCAAACAATTGCGGACGTCGGATACGCTCATGATCCTTTTCTCCGGTCGCGACAACCACACACCCAGCTCGTTGCAATTCATAGTATGCGTGCGCAAGCGTCGACCCCTCAAGCAATACTGGAACAGAGTTATCAATCGAAAAATTGGCAACTTTTGAAATAAGCTTTTTGTTACGCATCAGACTTTGGGTTTCCGGCAGTAACTTCAATGCAGCGTTCGCAAGATTAAGCTGTCCCTCAACAATGCGATCGACATCGTTGAAATTTTTAATCGTTATCTCTCTATATCTATTTCGGTCTGGATTCACAGAGTGCGTCGGTGCGTCTACCCAATACCAAGGAATACAAATACTGCCTCTGACCGGATGATCACATCCAACAAACCACATAACATGAACCGCACGCCCTATTCTCTTTGCAATCTGAACCGTCCGCTCAGAAACCTCCAACACCTGAGAACGCGACAAAGACAAACTACGCCCTAGATCATTTTGAATTCGATCAAGCTTCCACTCCCCGCTTTCCTTCGGCACCAACATGTGAGATTTATATTCCGCGTACTCAGTAATCGCTTTTGATTGGACGTGCACATCCCACTTATCGTACGGGCAGAATTGCAACGCGTCCGGCAACCCCCACAGTCCGTGAACAACCACATAGCTAGAATCGGGTTCAGCTTTCACCCACGCTGAGGAACGTGCATCTAAGAACCTGTGAATTATAAACGCTCTATCTGAAAGGCTAATTCCCCTTTCAAGAAATTCGTTCTTCTTCGCCAAGCACCAATTTGCTGCATCTACCGCAGTCACTCCTTCAGTCCGAGGGAGATTCAGGACTTTCTCACGATCGCTTCGAACGCTAGTTCGAACAACGATATCGTCCAAACCCACAAATTGCTTTAACTCATCAGACATTCTGAGGCACGCTTCCTCGTCAGAAAGGCGGTCATATGCTTCTAATGGTACAAAAAACAATGTAGGCCGATCATCCTCATCAGGTGCCCAGAGCTCAGAGATTACCTTCAACTTGTCCCACGCAGCGTAGTCAACCTGGTCCGGCATTCGCACTAACTCTCCGCCACATGCACCTGAGTCTTTTATTGGCCGGATTCTCTGCTGATACGGGTTTATACCAAACGGGTCTTCCGTTTCTTCGTCAATTTGGACCAAAAACAGATTCCGATCTACTATCACCCATTCACAATTTACGCGGCTTCCAAACCCCCGCACCAACTCGTTATTTATCCAAGCAGATATTTTTCCAAAAAATCTTGCTGTCTGCGCATTCGACACGAGCGTAAGTGAATTTGAAGGAGAAGCCGCCACATCTCTTTGGCTATTATACCTCAGCACCTTTGGCGCGGGGTGTCGGTAACTGAGCTCCCACTGATCTCTAGTCTTGGTTACCCTGATGAGATTTCCAAATTCTCCTAACGCCGTAGGCGATAACTCAGCAGCTTGAACCACAATACCACAAGGTTTTCCGTCAGCAGACCGCCTAACGACATCAATCGCCCCCAACAAATCCGAGACGAAGCTTCCCTCGTTAAAAGCTATTGTTTGACTAGTATATTCACCACGATCCCAGATCGTTTCGCCCACTACACTAGAGCGCACATACAGCGACTTGGTAACAGTTGCCAACTCACCGAGCCGACGGATATTTTCGAGTCCAACGACCTCTGGAAATCGATCCTCGGTGAGACCACAGATTCTTTCCGCTTGCTCCGCTGTCAAAAGCGCAAATGGCAGTGTCCAAGCCCTGGGAATGCAAAGTAAACCCGCCGCTTTAGCCCCGAACCTCCGAGCGTAACCATCGCGTTGGCCCCACTCAATGGGCTCCAAGTCCGCCGAAAATAGAACTTCGGCTTCGCTCACTTCTCAATGGTACCGAAAATCACGTTGGCTATCTTTGTGAGAAGGCCGCTAACACCGTCCGAGAAATAACCAATTAAGAAGGCCATAGCAAGCGACGGAGCCCATTCCGACACTTGAGAATTTTGCTCAGAAACCACAATGGCTAGGGGAAGGCCGCCGCCAAAAAAGGTCAGCACCACATTCGCATAAATTCCCCCGACGAGTGGGGTCATCAAGCGCCAATAACGCCGATCCAAATGCCAGAGAGACTTCGCAACCGAATGAACAAGCCATTTTATCGAATAAGTGACGCTACCGAGCATGCCCACAAAAAATATAGCAATGTAATGAAATTTGACGCTAAAAAGCAGCGCAGGGCTGTCATCTTCAGCACAATAGGAAAATAGACCCCCACAACGCTCAAGCAACACTTCCTGATCCGTCAAACTTATGAAGTAACAGGCAGCTGAAAACGACACAATGAGATAACCAACTAGAAGCCAAGCCTCCAGATTTATCGCTTTGCGAGCATCAGGGTATTGAGTTTTCCATTGCCCAAGCGGGCGAGCGTCGCGAACACCTTTTGCGACGTCACTTTCATTTGGCTTATTCTCATTGTCCGGCATAGTAACGCCCCACCCACGAATAGTATCGTTTGGGACTCTAAGCGAAGCGGCGACGTGTTTCCATAGCATTCGCTGTTTCTGGAAACGCTCTATAATCCCAATGATCCGGGAGATCAACTAACGTAGAGATTACCCTCCGCATAAACTGCGAGCCAATTCCCTCAACCTCACTAGCCACAAAGGAACTGCGATGATCGGTTAGCATCAAATAGGAGGAGTCATTTAGAAGGTGGTTATGCATCTCTTTCAGGTCCGCCTGCCTCCAACTAAGCCAATGAGTCCTCTTTTTTGTCTCTAAAACCATGTCTTCAAATGAAAATGGAGCATTTGCTAGCAAGTGCAAATGGGCGTAATCCACTCCACATCCGATATTTGTACCAGCGACTTTGGGCCCGTGCTCAAAAGAAATCCAATCGCTATCATTTATACACAAGCCCTCAACCACTTCTCGAAGCACGCTGTCAATTGAGATTAACTTTTGTTCGCTCCACTCGTGAAAATTAAGATAGTGATCCTTAGGGATAATGAGCATCCAGTTAGAAACTATTGATCCCAGCGTCGGCACGACTACTACATCTTCGTTTTCCCAAAGAATTGTATCGAAAACAGATTGCGAGCAATCGCTTTTACGTTTTGCAAACAAGGAGGCAAAACGTGTTGACTTGCTATTTGTTCTAGACTGAATACTCATATTTTTGCCCCAACACCTTTTTGCATCGCAATCCCGTTACAGAAGCAATTCAGACAAAATTGAACATAAACGATATAAACATAATATAGTTTCCGTACGGGGTTTTGCAACTGATTTTAAGTTAAGTCGCAGCTGCAGCGAACCGTTTAAATATCTATTTTTATTGAAATATTTCTAACCAACCCAACATCTAACCATCTCCCCCATCTCCGCCCACTCGCAATTCAGATAGGGCTGTTCAGCACTTAAAACACCTAAAGCACTGTTGTTCAGATGCGCAAATCAGCTATTCGATACGCCGCGCCTTTAGCCCGACCCCAAATAGACAACTTGACTCAAACGACAGGCACTGACCATCCAACCGCTATTGACCATTGTGGGTCTAAATGTGGGCCCAAATAAAAAATATCAAGTTATTATATTTAATAACAATATCTTACCAAAATTTATGGCGGAGAGTGAGGGATTCGAACCCTCGGTACGCTTGCGCGCACAACGGTTTTCGAGACCGCCCCGTTCGACCACTCCGGCAACTCTCCCTATGTAATGTCCCGCAAATCCGGGACAAGTCGAGATCAGCGGTGTAAAGCCATCCCGCCCAGGGTGCAAGCCTTTCTCGCCGACTACTGCCAATCTGCCAAAAACTGCGGCGAAACGCGCCAAATTGCGCCAGTTTTCGACCCTTCTTTTGATTGACTGGACCCAAAATCGGGGTATAGTCCCGCCTCTGATCCGGGTAAAACCGTGTCAGATGAACGCCAGGTGCCAGGTCGGCCCCCGCCTTTTGGGCGAGATGGGCCGGAAATAGCGCAAAATTCTGCCATTTTTGTCAGAATGCGCAACCTTCGGGACCGGACGGGTGTAACCGCATAGTCAAAGGAAACCACTATGTTTGCGGTGATTAAAACAGGTGGCAAGCAGTATCGCGTTGCCAAAGATCAGGTTCTACGGGTTGAAAAACTCCCCGTTGAAGCCGGTGAAACAGTTACTTTCGATCAGGTTCTGATGGTCGGCGAAGGCGAAGGCGTCAAGGTGGGCTCTCCCACTGTTGATGGTGCTTCTGTTACTGCCGAAGTTTTGGAGCAGATCAAGGACAAGAAGGTCATCATCTTTAAAAAGCGTCGTCGTCACAATTCACGTCGCAAGAATGGCCATCGTCAGCAGCTGACAGTGCTGCGTATTAAGGACATCGTCGGCTAAGGCCGCGCGTTAAGGAAGGTAGACCAAAATGGCACATAAAAAGGCAGGTGGTTCATCCCGTAACGGTCGCGATTCAGCCGGTCGTCGCTTGGGTATTAAAAAATTCGGTGGTGAAGCTGTCATCCCCGGCAATATCATTCTGCGCCAGCGTGGCACGAAATGGTATCCCGGTGATAATGTCGGCATTGGCAAGGACCACACCATCTTTGCAACGGTTGAAGGTCAGGTTCGGTTTGCCAAAGGCAAGCTGAAGCGCACATTCGTGCATGTTGACCCGACACCGGAGGCTGACGCAGCAGAATAGCGCCACCCTGACGCACGAGACAACAAGATCAAGGGGATGGCGCGCCATCCCCTTTTTTGTTTCGTGCCGATTTGTTTCTAACAGTCCTAATTTGACTTGAATTTTACCCCAGTCCGCTCAACATTCAGTCCGCTCAACATTGCTGACACTTGAGCAGACCAGCAACAAGATTTAAAGGCTTGCACAGCAGATGGCGATTTTGAAATCAAACAGATTGATTTTGCGCCCCGTTTCCATTCCGGATACGGGCCGTATCGCTGCGTTGTTGAATGATTGGGATGTGGTGCGCACGCTGGCGCGCGTGCCCTACCCCTATACCCTGTCGGATGCAGAAAACTGGATTTCCGTTATTCAGAATGCCGCCGTCCCGCGCGAGGTCTATGTCATTGATCGCGGCGCGGGGCCCCTTGGCATCATCTCGCTTGATCTTGTAGCAGAAGATCAAAGCGGCACACAGGTGCGGGAACTTGGCTATTGGCTGGGCAAGCGTCATTGGGGCGAAGGCATTATGACAGAGGCTGTCGCCTCCCTTACCCGTCATGGCATGGACACGCTGGGGCTTGAACGCATCACATCGTCGGCTTTGTTGGAAAATCTTGGCTCCCTCAAGGTGCAGGATAAGGTCGGCTATCGCATGGTGGGTGAAGGCGAACAATTCTTCGCAGCACGCAATGAAAAACTGTCAGTGCGGCAGGTCGAAATGGACCAGCCCCTGTGGGCGACGCTGCGTGGTGATTTGGCAGACCGTTACGGGCTGGCTGGCTGATAGGCGCGCGCCATGAAATTTCTTGATCAAGCGAAAATCTATATCCGTTCCGGCAATGGCGGCGCAGGGTGCGTCAGCTTCCGGCGCGAGGCGAATGTTGAATTCGGCGGCCCCGATGGCGGCAATGGCGGACGCGGCGGCCATATAATTATCGAGGCTGCGCACGGCCTAAACACGCTCATCGATTATCGCTATCAACAGCATTTCAAGGCCAGCACTGGCATGCATGGCATGGGCAAGGACCGCAATGGCCGCGCCGGTGATGATGTGGTTTTGAAAGTTCCTGTCGGCACGCAAATCTTTGAGGAAGACCGCGAAACTTTGATCGCTGATCTGACCAAAGAAGGCCAAAGCCTGACCCTGCTGAAGGGCGGCAATGGCGGGTTTGGCAATGCTTATTTCAAAAGTTCAACCAACCGGGCACCCCGGCGCGCCAATGCAGGCCAGGACGGTTTGGAAAAATGGATTTGGCTGCGTCTGAAATTGATTGCAGACGCAGGTCTTGTAGGTCTGCCCAATGCGGGCAAATCCACATTCTTGTCTGCGGTCACTCAGGCCCAGCCCAAAATCGCCAACTATCCCTTCACAACCTTGAACCCCAATTTGGGCGTTGTGCGGCAGGACGGGTTTGACTTTGTTTTGGCAGATATTCCCGGCCTGATCGAAGGGGCGCATGAAGGTCACGGCCTTGGTGACCGCTTTTTGGGCCATGTGGAACGGTGCCCCGTACTGTTGCATCTTGTAGATGGCACAGCCGATGACGTTGCCGCGTCCTATAACACCATCAGGGGTGAGCTTGCAGCCTATGGCGGCGGCCTTGATACCAAGCCTGAAATTCTGGTGCTCAACAAAACAGACGCCATGACCGACAAGCTGGTCGAAGAAAAGCGCCAAGCCCTGATGGACGCAAGCGAACGCGATGATGTGATGATCATGTCCGGTGTCTCTGGCCGTAATGTCGCCAATGTCATGCGTGCCTTGATTGAAGTTATTAAACCCTTCAAGGAAGAAGAACGCGCCGCCATTTTGGCCGAAGAACAAGAAGAAGACGAGCTGCCCCAAGACACCGGATGGCAGCCATGAGCGGGCTTGAAAACGCCAATCGCATTGTGATCAAGATCGGCTCCTCCCTCCTCGTGAACGGGGACGGGACCATCAATCACGACTTTCTGACCGGCCTGTCTGATGATGTCGCCATGCTGACAGAACAGCGGAAGCAGGTTGTGCTGGTCTCATCTGGCTCCATCGCGTTGGGGCGGCACCAGCTTGGCTTTAAGGCTGGCAAATTACGGCTTGAAGAAAGTCAGGCATCTGCCGCAACAGGACAGATCAAGCTGGCCCATGCCTATCAGGACGCGTTGGCCAAGCACAAATTGACCATCGCGCAAATTCTGCTGACGCTTGATGATACCGAAGAACGCCGCCGTTATCTTAACGCGCGTTCAACGCTCAACACCCTTTTGGCCGAAGGGGTCGTCCCCATCGTGAATGAGAATGACACAGTGGCGACAAGCGAGATCCGCTATGGCGATAATGATCGTCTGTCGGCACGTGTTGCCGGCATGGTAGAGGCTGATTGCCTGATCATCCTGTCAGATATTGACGGGCTTTATGCCGATGATCCGCGCGACAATCCCAACGCCGATCATATTGCAGAGATTGATACGATCACTGACGAGATTGCCGCCATGGCGGGGGGCGTCGGCTCCTCCTACGGGACGGGCGGCATGCGCACAAAGATTGAGGCTGCCAAGCTTGCCACTGCAATGGGCGCAAGCGTTGCCATCACGTCAGGCAAGGTAACCCGTCCCGTCAAAGCGCTGCTCGATGGCGCGCGGGCAACTTGGTTCACCTCAAACCAAACGCCTCAAGCGGCGCGTAAACAATGGATATTAGGCACGCTGAAAGCCCATGGCTCAATCAGCGTCGATGATGGCGCTGCCACAGCCTTGAAAAACGGGCGCAGCCTGTTGGCAGCGGGCGTCACAGATATTGATGGCAGCTTCGCGAAAGGCGACGCGGTTGATATTCTTGATGGGCAGGGAAAAATCGTGGCCCGTGGCTTGATCGGTTATGACGCCGAAGACGCGCGCGCCATCATGGGCCTGCAAAGCGATCAAATAGCCGAGGTTTTAGGCTATAAGGGCCGCCATGCCCTTATTCACAGGGATGATCTGGTGATGACCGATCAGGCCCAGCAAAATTGACGACGGACCAAAATCATGAGCACGACAACACAATCAATTGACGCAATGATGTTGGAAATCGGTCGCGATGCCAAAAAGGCAACGCGCGCCTTGGCTTTGGCACCGACAGAAAAAAAGAACAAGGCCTTGATGGCTGCCGCCGCAGACATGCGCGCCCATGCGGGTGAAATCCTGCTGGCCAATACAAAGGACATGGAAGCTGCCGAGGCAAAGGGCATCAGCGCTGCCATGCTCGACCGCCTAGCCCTTGATGAAGACCGCATTGAAGGTATCGCCGCAGGGCTTGAGGCTGTGGCCGCCCTGCCCGACCCCGTGGGAGAGGTTATGGCGCAATGGGAACGGCCCAACGGGTTGAAGTTTCAACGTATCCGCGTCCCCCTTGGCGTTATCGGCATTATTTATGAAAGCCGCCCCAATGTTACCGCTGACGCCGGTGCCTTGGGCCTAAAGGCTGGCAA
Source organism: Alphaproteobacteria bacterium (assembly GCA_965229935.1). Taxonomy (GTDB): domain Bacteria; phylum Pseudomonadota; class Alphaproteobacteria; order SPJN01; family SPJN01; genus SPJN01. The sequence continues at coordinate 2,903,160 of CBDDKB010000002.1, read as the reverse complement.
TGCTGTTATTCTGCGCGGCGGGTCTGAAAGCTATCATTCAAGCCGTGCCATTCATCAATGTTTGGAAAACGGCCTGTCTGCCGCGGGCTTGCCCGAAACCGCCATCCAAATGGTGCCCACAACTGACCGCGCGGCGGTTGGTGCCCTATTGGGCGGGCTTGATGGTGCCGTTGATATTATCGTGCCCCGTGGCGGCAAAAGCCTGATCGCACGCGTACAGGCCGAAGCGCGCGTTCCCGTCTTTGCCCATCTTGAAGGGCTATGCCATGTCTATATCGACAAAGGTGCCGACGTGAAAATGGCCGAAGATATCGTCTTTAACGCCAAAATGCGCCGCACATCCATTTGTGGTGCTGCCGAAACAGTTTTGGTTGACCGTGCGGTTGCCGCCTCCCACCTCGCGCCGCTGGTGGTGCGCTTGCAAACTGCCGGATGCGAAGTGCGCGGTGATGAGCTTGTGCAGGATGTGAATGACCGCGTGATCCCCGCAACGGATGACGATTGGGTCACTGAATATCTTGAGCCTATTGTGTCTATCAAAACTGTTGATGGGATCGACGATGCGATTACCCATATCAACGGCTATGGCAGTGCACACACAGATTCCATCGTGACCGATGACGAAGCGGCAGCCGACAAGTTTTTGGCAGAGGTTGATTCCTCCATCGTGTTGCACAATGCCTCCACCCAATATGCAGATGGGGGCGAGTTTGGCTTTGGCGCTGAAATCGGCATTTCAACCGGACGCATTCATGCGCGCGGCCCGGTTGGCCTGGAACAATTGACCAGCTTTAAATATGTCGTGCGCGGCAACGGCCAAACCAGACCGTAAGCGGCAAAAAGATGGGCAAGCACGCATTACGTATTGGATTGCTTGGCGGGTCGTTTAACCCGGCCCATGAAGGACATCTACACATTTCAAAGGTGGCGTTGGCGCGGCTGGGCCTTGATCAGGTTTGGTGGCTGGTCAGCCCGCAAAACCCGCTAAAGGATGCGGGCGAGACAGCGGCCTATGATCAGCGCTTTAAAGCTGCGCAAGAGGTTGCAAAGCACCCGCGTATTCGCGTGTCAGACTTTGAACAGCGGCACAATTGCGGCTATACGATCGATACATTGCTGGCGCTGAAACACGCCTATCCCACGCACCGCTTTGTCTGGTTGATGGGGGCCGACAATCTGGCAGGCTTTCACCACTGGCGAAATTGGCGGCAGATCGCCCGCACAGTCCCGATTGCCGTAATAGATCGGCCCGGCAATGCCACACGCGCCCTAGCAAGCCCGGCAGCGCAACAATTGGCCCGCTACAGGCTGGATGAGGGTGATTTGACCCTGATCGGCAAAAGGGCTGCGCCCGCCTGGGTCTTTCTGACCGGGCCGTTAAGCCCCTTAAGCTCAACCCAAATACGTGATCGCGGTGACTGGCCTTGATGCCCCACCCGAACCGTTTTATGATACCTAACATCGGCCCTGATAGAGAGACGGGCCCATTTCAGGAGGATGCGAGCCCTGATCGCAAAACCGGAAAATAGTGACGGCACCCAGGCCCAGGACGGGCAGGCCATCGTCGCCAAATTACTGACACTCATCGAAACATCGCTTGATGACGACAAGGCCGAAGACCTTGTCACCATAGACCTCGACGGCAAAACAAGCATTGCCGATTATATGGTCGTGGCATCGGGCCGTTCCTCTCGTCAGGTCATGTCTATGACGGCCAAGTTGACTGAACGGTTAAAGGATGCCGGGTTCGGCACACCGAAAGTGGACGGCAAACAAAATGGCGATTGGATTGTCGTTGATACAGGCGATGTCATCGTTCATCTGTTCCGCCCCGAAGTACGCGAGTTTTACAAGATCGAACGGCTTTGGTCTGTCAGCCCCTCTGACGAGGCTGAGGCAGATTTTGACGACAGCGACGACGAAGACTGACGCGCCCTTATGGACCTGCACATTCTTGCCATCGGTCGGCTGAAGGCAGGGCCGGAACTCACCCTGATCAATGACTATGCCTCCCGCCTTGGCACCAAGGGGGGCAAACCCGCCATCGGCACAATCGGGCCGCTTCATGTGAAAGAGGCTGAGGCGAAAAAGGGCCTGAGCGGTGATCAACTCAAATCGGCAGAGGCTGATTTGCTGCGTGCTATGCGGCCTGATGGCTGCGTCACTGTTTGTATGGATGAACGGGGCAAGACCTTAACATCGCGCGAATTTGCAGGTGCGCTTGAGAAATTTCAGGATCAGGGCGCGCGCCACGCCTGCTTTTTGATCGGCGGGGCAGATGGCCTCGCCAAGGATTTACGGGCAGAGGCTGACCTTGTTGTCAGTTTTGGGCGCATGACCCTGCCCCATATGCTGGCCCGCACCGTGCTGGCAGAACAGCTTTATCGCGCCGCCACAATCTTGGCGGGCCACCCTTATCACCGCGATTAATCCATAAAATCAAATGCTTGCGATTTGTTTCATGTGAAACAATCGCTAGGACCCCGCCCCTGCCCCGCAAACATGGCGCGACCAAGAGGGCGCTTGTTTTTTGCCCTGAATCGCGGCAGTTTTGGCCCCTAAACAGCCGAATTTCTGACGAGTTTCTTATGAGCGCGCATCAAACAAAACGCACACCGACCGTTCTTTGCATTCTTGATGGATGGGGGCACCAGCCGACCTCCCCCTCAAGTGCGATTGCGCGCGCCAACACCCCCAATTATGACCAGTTGCTGGCAGAGATGCCCTTTGCCACGCTCGACACGTCCGGGCGGCATGTAGGTCTGCCTGATGGGCAAATGGGCAATTCTGAGGTTGGGCATATGAACCTCGGCTCAGGCCGGGTGGTTCTGCAGGACTTGCCCCGCATTGATGAGGCGATTGAGAACGGCACACTCGCCGATAATCAGGTGCTGACCGATCTGATTGCCAAGGCAATGCAAGACGGCACCGGGACCATCCATTTGATGGGGCTGATGTCGCCGGGCGGTGTCCACTCCCATCAGGATCACATGGTTGCCATGTGCAAAATCCTTGTCGCGCAGGGCTTAACCGTGGCCGTTCACGCCTTCCTTGATGGTCGTGATACGCCCCCCAAAAGCGCCGCAGACTATGTTGCCAAATTTGAAAGCGATATTGCAGACCTCGACAATTGCACCATCGCAACATTGTCTGGCCGGTTCTACGCTATGGACCGTGACAAGCGTTGGGACCGGGTGGAACAGGCCTATAAGGTTCTGACCGAAGGCGGCACCAGCGCCCCCAGCGCGGCTGAGGCGATTGCCGCCAGCTATGCCGCCGACATCACCGACGAATTCGTCAACCCGATTGCCATCGGTAACTATGACGGGATGAAGGATGGCGATGCTGTTATCATGGCCAATTTCCGCGCCGATCGCGCGCGCGAAATCCTGACCGCGATTACCGACATCACCTTTGATGGGTTTGCCCGTGCTGCTCAGCCCAAGCTGGTCGGCACAATCGGCATGGTCGAATATTCTGCCGCCCTCGCCGAAGACGTGCCGTCACTGTTCCCGCCTGAAACGCTGCACAATGTGTTGGGTGCCTATTTGGCTGATAATGGCAAAACACAGCTACACATTGCAGAAACCGAAAAATATGCCCACGTCACATTCTTCTTCAATGGTGGCCGTGAGGACGTCTTTGACGGTGAAGAGCGTATTTTGGTCCCCAGTCCCAAGGTGGCGACCTATGATCTGCAACCTGAAATGTCTGCCCATGAAGTCACAGACCGTCTGGTCGAAGAAATCGCCAGCGGCAAACATGACTTTATCGTCGTGAACTATGCCAACCCCGACATGGTTGGTCATACCGGGATTATGGCAGCGGCGGTCAAGGCTGTTGAAACCATCGACACTTGTTTGGGCCGCCTGACAAAGGCTGTCACGCAAGCAGGCGGCAGCATGCTGATCACAGCCGATCATGGCAATGTGGAACAGATGCGCGATCCTACGACAGACAATCCGCACACCGCCCACACAAGCTTTAAGGTGCCGCTGATCTTGGTCAACAAGGCCGATGCCGCGTTAAAGGATGGCAAACTTGCCGACATCGCCCCCACGGTTTTGGGCCTGATGGGGATGAACCAGCCAGACGAAATGACCGGCACCAATCTGGTTGTCGCCGCCCAGTCAAAAGGCGGCAGCAATGACAATCAGGCATCAGCCGTAGCCTAACCGCGCATGAGCCTGAAGCGCACAGCCTGTCTGACCAGCCTGCTGATTAGCCTTGTGCTGGCAGCCGGCGGTGCTGTTGCCACTTTCGCCGCTGCGCCTGAGCCGCAATCACGCCTTGCCACTATCAAGAGCGAGCTTGCAGCAGCCGACAAGGAAATCGCCGCCCTGAAGGCACAAAAACTTGCCGCTGATAAAGACAGCAAAGGCCTGTCCAACAAGCTTGTCACCATCGCAAGTCAGGTGCAGGCGGTTGAACAAAGCAGCCAGAAAATTGACATCCTGCTTGACGAACTCAACCACTCTATCGCCGACAAAGAAGAAGCGTTGAATGAGCAGGAGGCGGACAAACAAGCCACGATCGCGGCGCTGACACGCCTGACAAGACGACCTGATACGATAGAGCTTGATGACAGCGCTCCATTGATCAACCGCGTTCGGGCCGCTGCGGTTATGCGGCAAGTCGTGCCCAGCATTGAAAGTCAGGCCGCCGAAATCGCGGTCGAACTATCTGCCCTATCGCGCGAAAAAGCTGTTCAGGAAGAAGCGCAGCAAAAGCTGGCCGCAAGCCGCGCCGTTCTAAAAGACAAGCGCGCAACACTTGCCCGTCTGGTCGAAGAAAAGCAGGCCGCACAGAACGAGTTGAACAAATCGCTGGAACGGACGACAGCAAAGGTCGATGCCCTACGTCATGAGGCACGCGATCTGGAAGATTTGTTGGGCAAAATCGAACAGACAAGACAGCAAAAGGCGGCGGCGAAAGAAAACCGCCCGCATTTGCGCAGCTTGGGGTTTGATGGCCCACCATCTGGCCCCCGCCCCCATCTGCGCAGCATGAAGATTAAACCTGCCGCCCCCCAAAAAGCGGCGAAAAAACCTGTCGATCAATCAGCAGACCCGGTGACCCGCGATGCGCTGTCCTATTCCGGCGATTTTGCTGCCCAAAAGGGTCACCTGAAACTGCCCGCGCGGGGCCGATTAACCGTTGGTTACGGCACCCGCCCCTATCGTGGCGCTGCCCCACAGGAAGGGATCAGCCTGCAGGTTGCCCTGGGGGCTCAAATTACGGCCAGCGCACCGGGAAAAGTGGTCTATGCCGGGCCATTCCGGTCACTTGGCGGGCTTGTGATTATCAATGTTGGACAGGGCTATCACATGCTGATCGCCGGTCTGGCACAAATTGACGTTGCCTTGGGCCAGACCTTGTTGGCAGGCGAACCAATTGGTATTGTAGCGCCGCAATCCGGCCATACTGATCAGTCAAATTCAGGACCGGACAATAAGGCCCCGGCGCTTTATGTTGAGATCAGACGTGATGGCAAACCGATCAACCCGGCCTATTGGTTTACCCGGGATGAACGGCATTTTGCCGGATTGTTGTAAGGATTTGGCTGCGCCGCTGTTCGGGGCAGCAAACAGGAAAGAAGACCGCTTATGCGTATAAGCCTGATCACCGCAATGATTGTCGGCGCATTCTTGGCCGGTATGGCCATGTCCCGCCCCTTTGTCGGGGCAGAGGCCGCCAATTCTGAGACCTATCGCCAATTGAACCTGTTTGGCGATGTGTTTGAGCGTGTACGCGAAGATTATGTTGAGGAGGTCGAAGACCCCGAAATTATCGAAGCGGCAATCAACGGCATGTTGCAAAGCCTTGATCCCCATTCAAGCTATATGAACCCGAAAAATTACCGCGACATGCAAATCCAGACCCGCGGTGAATTTGGCGGCCTTGGCATTGAAGTGACGATGGAAGACGGCTTTGTCAAAGTTGTCTCGCCCATTGATGAAACACCGGCCATGCGCGCAGGCCTGAAAAGCGGTGATTTCATCACCCATCTTGATGGTGAAACCGTGCTGGGCCTGACCCTGTCAGAGGCTGTTGAACGTATGCGCGGCCCGGTCGGCACATCACTGACCGTTACCGTAGCACGCGAAGGCAAAGAACCTTTTGACGTCATCATCGTGCGCGACAAGATCAAAATCCGGTCTGTCCGCTATCATATCGAGGGTGAGGATGTCGGCTATATCCGCATCACATCTTTTAACGAACAGACCCTGCCCGGTATCGAAAAGGCCATTCGCGAATTCGACAAGGAGTTGGGTGACAAGCTGGTCGGCTATGTTCTAGATCTGCGCAATAATCCCGGCGGTCTGCTTGATCAGGCCATTGGCGTTTCAGACGCGTTTTTGGATCGCGGTGAGATCGTATCAACCCGTGGCCGCCATGCCCGCGACATTCAACGCTTTAACGCCAATCGCGGCGACATGATTGAGGGCAAGCCGATCATTGTGCTGATCAATGGCGGATCAGCCTCAGCCTCAGAAATTGTGGCGGGTGCATTGCAGGATCACCGTCGCGCCGTTGTCATGGGCATGCGGTCCTTTGGCAAAGGATCTGTGCAGACCATCATCCCCTTGGGCAGTCAGGGTGCAATCCGGCTGACCACGGCACGGTATTACACGCCATCAGGCCGCACCATTCAGGCCAAGGGTATTTGGCCGGATATCGAAGTGGCGAGCGCGCCGCTTGATCCAGAGGCCAAGAAAGTGCTGATCGAAAAACAACGTGGTGAGGCCGCTCTGCGCAATCACCTGTCCGTTGATGGCGAAGGGGAAGAACCGCGCCAGTCCGACGGTGTTGTCTATCCTATCAGCTTGGCAGAAGAACAGGACTTCCAGCTTGACTACGCGCTGGCCATGCTGCGCGGGCTTGAGCCTGGGTCAGCACTTGACTTTGAAATGATCGCAAAGGCACCGGAAGCTGCCAACGATAATGCTGAATCAGATGCAGACGCTGACGCGGAGCAGACCGACAGCACAGGCACCGAATAGGCGAACAAGTCAGTGGACCCCATCTACTCTCATGGCCCGCGTTGGGAAGGGCGCTTATTTCGCGCCGCGATTGTGGTTACGCTTGTGTTTTGCGCAGGCATGGGTGGTGCCGCCCTGTGGGCAATGCAGCAGGACCAGCAACCAATCGCTGTTTCTGACACGCCCCTGCCCAAACAGAAACAACAGCTACGCCTGAACCTGCCCCGGTCTATTGCAGCATCGACGATTGCGGACGCTGCCGAAGATGAAGTCGCCCCGGCTGAGCAGGCTGAATATCCAGCAGCGCGCACTGAAGCACCGGAACCAACAGCTAACGAGCCTGCCGAAACTGCGGCACCCGCCCCTGCCCCCGCTTCCGAACCAGGTTCAGAGTCGGATACGGTAGCCGAAACGCAAGCTGAACAAAGCGCTGAAGCTGAGACTGAGCCGTCAGAACCAACTGCACCGCCAGCTCCCCCTGCGCCGCCACCTGCCGCACCGCACCTGTTGCAATTGGTGGTGACCGACAAGCAGGCATCGGTTGATGAACTGGTATTGCTGCCCAAGGGGATGACACTCGTTATCTCTGCCACGAATGAACGTCTGACAGACTATGTTACCTTTGCTCGGCATTTGGGACACAGCGTCCTTGTTGCCTTTCCGGTCACAGAAGACAACACACACCCCGCCCTGATGACGCCTAGCCTGTCGGATCAGGAAAATCTTGACCGCCTGTCCGCGTTGCTGGACGAGCATTCCCTGATCGACGGGGTAAAGCTTTATTGGCACAACCCACTAGCTGGGCGCGACCCGTTAATGGTGGCAGCGCTTAAGATCATCACTGAACGCGGCCTTGTCCTTGTCGGTTCAAACGGCCCCTTGATGGCGCGGGAAGTTGAATGGGCCGCAAAAGCCGGGGCTGACCTGATCCAAATCGCGACAGTGGGCGAGACAGCCTCAACCCTGCCGCAGCCCGACTATGGTGACCGCGACACAGCGCAACGCATACAATTTGCAACGGCGCTTTCACCAAATGGTCAGGACGAACTGACTGATTGGGTCAACAAGGCCAAGCGCGCAGGCTGGACTTTCGTGCCCCTGAAGAAACAGACCACCCCGAACCAATAGCCTGAATCAATAGAGCACAATGACCGAACAAGCAGCCTACCCCGAAGGATTTTTTGACCGCCCTTACCGGCCCTGTGTCGGCATGGCGCTTTTCAATGACGCAGGTTTGGTCTTTGCCGCAAAACGGATCGACAGCAGACTTGATGCCTGGCAGATGCCACAAGGCGGCATTGACGAGGGCGAGGATGCGAAGGTTGCTGCCTTTCGCGAATTGGGAGAAGAAATCGGCACAGAAAAGGCTGAAATCATTGGCGAAATTGATGGCTGGCTGTCCTATGACCTGCCGCCTGAACTTGCCAATTCAGTTTGGAAAGGCCGCTATCGCGGTCAAACACAGAAATGGTTTGCCCTGCGCTTCACTGGCAATGATGCTGATATTAATATCGAGACTGAGCATCCCGAATTCAATGAATGGCAATGGAAACCGCTAAACCATATGCCCGGTTTGATCGTGCCGTTTAAACGCGATCTTTATGAACGCGTTGCTACTGAATTTTCAGGATTTGCAGGGTAGGTATCGCTGCGCTTAGGCAGCAAGCGCACGTTGCTGATTATTGTGCCGCTGATGTTGCCATCGTTTGGCACGGAACCCCGCCCATGTCACCTTCCCCAATAGATTGGCGAACCACCCATGGGGGTGAAGCCCCATTGCCTTTGCCATCATTGATGCTGCCCGCAGGATGTGACGCTCCTGATAATAATCAAGGGCCCGCCCTTCATATGCTGCCCAATTGACTGCACGGTCATAAGCAACACCATCCTGACTATGATTGGCGCAAAAATAAGCCATCGCCAGTTCGTCATCTTCGGTTTCACGAAGCCGGCCAATGGCAACTTTGACCCGATCAAGCAGGGTCACACGTTCGTCAGCTTCAAACGCACGCAGCTTTTCCAAAAACAGCGCATAGTGACGGAACTCATCTGCTGCAATGTGACCGGCAATCTGTTTCAACACAGGTTCGTCCGTGCCGTCCTTGATGGCTGTATAAAAAGATGACGTACCGCTTTCGATCACACAGCGGGACACAAGCTCCCCCGTGCGGGACCCGCGCACAGATTCTTCGGCATCTAGGGGAAGTGAATAATTGGTGCGGAACTCTTTCAGCGCCTGTTCAAAGCTGAAGTCCGGGTCTGCCATTTCCGCCCAGCGCCCCAGCGCTTGCCCATGTTGGATTTCCTCAACCCCCCATTGCTCAAACGCCTGTTTGACACGGGCATCATTGTTGAACACATGGTTTAGGTAGATGACATAATCAGCACTGTTGGCTTCAACCAAAGCGGCTGCCTTCACAAGCTCAAGCAAGCGCGGATCGACAGCGGCGGGATTGAAACTGTCCCAATCAATGTCATCCAAGGTCCAATGGGCCATTGCTAGTCCTTATCTTCGCGCGCGTTTCACAAACCAGATACACACAGGCATACCACCCATTATGTCACAATAGCGAAATATATCGGATGGGTCTGGGGCACAATAGCCCAAAAAAAACGGAGCTGACAGTCAAACCGTCAGCCCCGCTTATGCTTTTATTTCAAACTGTTAGGCGGCTGCTTGCAGCTCCTCAAGGGCATCAAGATGTGCCTGTGCCTTTTGACGGGCATCATCGGAAGACGCGTCATTGACATCTTCACGGGCATCTTTGATGCGCTGGTCAAGCTCTGCACGATCAATGTCGCTAACTGCAACGGCATCTTCTGCCAGAACTGTCAGGCCTGACGGCGTGACATCGGCAAAACCGCCACGGACAAAGATCCGCTCTTCCGCACCGCCTTCACGGGTGACAACCAAAACGCCGGGGCGCAAGGTTGAAATGAAGGGCGCATGATCAACCAAGACACCGAAGTCACCTTCCATACCGGGCACGACGACCATTTCGACCGTCTCGGATAGAAGTTGCCGCTCAGGGCTTACCAGATCAAATTGCAGATTGTTCGCCATCAGACGATCTCCGCTTGGTTAGAGGATTTAGGCTGCGTCTTTTGCAAGGCGCTCGGCTTTTTCGATTGCCTGCTCGATTGTACCAACCATCAGGAAGGCAGCTTCGGGCAGATGGTCATATTCGCCTTCGCAAATTGCCTTAAAGCCTTTAACCGTATCTTCAAGTTCCACAAACACACCCGGTGTGTTGGTGAAGATTTCAGCCACATGGAACGGCTGAGACATGAAGCGTTCCAGCTTACGCGCACGGGCCACAACCAGCTTATCTTCTTCTGAAAGCTCGTCCATACCCAGAATGGCGATAATGTCCTGCAGGCCTTTATAGCGCTGCAACAGACGCTGCACTTCACGGGCAGTGTTGTAGTGCTCTTCACCCAGAATACGCGGATCAAGGATACGTGAGGTTGAATCAAGCGGGTCAACGGCGGGGTAAATACCCTTTTCCGAGATCGCACGGTTCAACACGGTCGTTGCATCCAAGTGAGCGAATGAGGTTGCAGGTGCAGGGTCGGTCAAGTCATCGGCGGGCACGTAAATGGCCTGCACCGAGGTAATTGACCCCTTGTTTGTCGTGGTAATACGTTCCTGCAGGGTACCCATGTCGGTAGCCAGTGTCGGCTGATAGCCCACAGCAGACGGGATACGACCCAGAAGCGCTGACACTTCGGAACCGGCCTGTGTGAAGCGGAAGATATTGTCCACAAAGAACAACACGTCCTGGCCTTCCTGGTCACGGAAATATTCCGCCATGGTCAGACCTGTCAAAGCAACACGGGCACGCGCTCCGGGAGGCTCGTTCATTTGGCCATAAACCAGCGCCACTTTTGAATCGTCGCCATCAAGGTTGATAACGCCAGATTCAATCATTTCGTGGTAAAGGTCGTTACCCTCACGAGTACGCTCACCCACACCGGCGAAGACTGAGAAACCACCATGGCCCTTTGCCACGTTGTTGATCAGCTCCTGAATAAGAACGGTCTTGCCCACACCGGCACCACCGAACAGACCAATTTTACCACCCTTTGCGTAAGGGGCGATCAGGTCCACAACCTTAATGCCGGTGACAAGCACTTCAGCTTCGGTTGACTGTTCAGAGAATTCGGGGGCTTCACGGTGAATTGACCATGATTCTGTTGCGCCCACATCGCCGCGTTCGTCAATCGGGTCACCGACAACGTTCACAATACGGCCAAGTGTTTCACGGCCAACTGGCACCTTGATGCTGTCGCCAGTGTCGACCACTTCCTGGCCGCGTACGCAGCCATCGGTGGAGTCCATAGCGATGGTACGAACCGTGTTTTCACCCAAATGCTGGGCAACTTCCAAAATAAGGCTTTGGCCCTGATTTTGCGTTTCAAGCGCATTCAAAATCTGGGGCAGATGGTCGTCGAACTGGACGTCGACAACAGCGCCGATGACCTGTGTAATGCGACCTGTGAGGTTGGTGCTCATGGCTTTAATCCTCTTGTCCGGGCTTTCCTATAATCCGATCGGGACGCTTACAGCGCCTCGGCACCGGAAATAATTTCAATCAATTCTTTGGTGATCTGTGCCTGACGGGTACGGTTATAGGTGATCGTCAATTTGTCGATCATCTCGCCCGCATTCCGCGTTGCATTGTCCATGGCTGCCATGCGCGCACCTTGTTCAGATGCTGCATTTTCCAGCAGACCCTTCAGGATCTGGACTGAGACGTTGCGCGGCAACAAATCGGCCAAAATGGCTTCTTCGTCGGGTTCATAATCATAGATCGCGCCTTTAAGGTCGGGACCGGCAGCGTCATCATCGGACGCATCGAACTGCGCCGGGATGACTTGCTGTGCTGTCGGCACCTGCGAGATCACAGATTTGAAGTGAGCATAGAACAAGGTGGCGACGTCAAATTCGCCGTCCTCGAACATGCCGAGTACTTTTTCAGTGACTTCCTGTGCCTGGGCAAACCCAATGGCACGAACGCCCTGAAAATCAATTTCGCCGATGAACTTGTCACCCCATTCGCGGCGCAGGGCAGTTGCCCCTTTACGGCCAACGCACAGGATTTTGACCGTCTTGCCCTGTGCTGTCAGTTCAGCAGCGGTTTGACGGGCCATCTTGGCGATATTGGCGTTAAACGCACCACACAGACCGCGTTCAGCGGTTGCGACAATCAGAAGATGGGTCTGATCAGACCCTGTACCCGCCAACAAGGCAGGTGCACCGGGTGTGCCGATCATGGACGCAGCCAATGATCCCAACACGCCTTCCATACGTTCAGCATAGGGGCGCGCGGATTCGGCTGCTTCCTGCGCACGGCGAAGCTTCGCCGCGGCGACCATCTGCATGGCCTTCGTGATCTTTTGCGTCGACTTAACCGACGAGATCCGATTTTTCAGCTCTTTGAGAGACGCCATTGGTCCTCACATCCTTTTGCATCAAGTGGGCCGCCGCAACAATTGCGACGGCACCCCTATGACTGTTTAGGCAAATGACTTGGCAAAATTGCCGATCATGTCATTCAGCTTACCTTCGCTTTCGTCTGTCAGCTTCTGCTCAGTCGTAATCTGATCAAGCAGGGCTTTGTGTTCAGAGTTAGCGTGCAGCAGCAGTTCAGTTTCAAAACGGCGCACATCATCAACGGCGATACCGTCAAGATAGCCATTCACACCCGCATAAATTGACACGACCTGTTCGGCCACTGTCAGCGGTGAATACTGACCCTGCTTCAACAATTCCGTCAGACGCTGACCACGGGCCAACAGGGCCTGTGTCGCCGCATCAAGGTCGGAACCGAACTGGGCAAAGGCTTCCATTTCGCGGAACTGAGCCAGCTCCAGCTTAATGGTACCGGCAACCTGCTTCATGGCTTTCAACTGCGCAGCAGAACCCACACGGGACACTGACAGACCAACGTTCAACGCCGGACGCACACCTGAATAGAACAGGTCGGTTTCAAGGAAGATCTGACCGTCAGTAATAGAAATCACGTTGGTCGGAATATAGGCTGACACGTCATTGGCCTGTGTTTCAATAACGGGCAATGCGGTCATGGACCCTGCGCCGTGATCGTCATTCATCTTGGCGGCACGCTCAAGCAAGCGGCTGTGAAGATAGAACACGTCACCGGGGTAAGCTTCACGTCCCGGCGGGCGGCGAAGCAGCAATGACATCTGACGATAAGCAACAGCCTGCTTGGACAGATCATCATAAATGATCAGCGAGTGCATGCCATTGTCACGGAAGAATTCGCCCATGGTTGCGCCGGTGTAAGGTGCCAGGAACTGCAGGGGTGCAGGTTCTGACGCAGTAGCCGCAACAACGATGGAATATTCCATGGCGCCCATGTCTTCCAGTGTCTTAACGATCTGGGCAACTGTTGAACGCTTTTGGCCGACAGCAACATAAACGCAGTAAAGCTTTTTGCTTTCGTCGTCGCCGGCATTCACGCCTTTCTGGTTCAGGATGGTGTCAATCGCCACGGCAGTTTTACCTGTCTGGCGGTCACCAATGATCAGCTCACGCTGGCCACGACCGATCGGGATCAGGGCGTCAATGGCCTTAATACCGGTCTGCATCGGCTCATGCACTGATTTACGGGGAATAATGCCCGGTGCCTTCACCTCAACGCGAGAGCGTGTCACATCTTCGATCGGGCCCTTGCCGTCAATCGGGTTACCCAGCGCGTCAACAACGCGGCCCAACAGGCCACGACCAACGGGGACGTCCACGATGGTCTGGGTACGCTTAACGGTGTCGCCTTCTTTAATGCCGCGGTCATCACCAAAGATAACCACACCGACATTATCGTCTTCGAGGTTCAGGGCCATGCCCTTCACACCGCCGGGGAAATCAACCATTTCACCAGCTTGGACTGAATCAAGCCCATATACGCGGGCGATACCATCACCCACGGACAGAACCTGACCCACTTCTGAGACTTCTGCCCCTTCCCCGAAATTCTTAATTTGATCTTTCAGGATTGAGGAGATTTCTGCGGCCTGAATATCCATCAGCCAACCTCTTTCATCGTGCGTTCAAGATTTGATAGACGAGTGGCCAGAGACGCATCAATCATGCGTGATCCAACTTTCAGGATCAGACCACCGATTAGGGCCTCATCCACACTCACATTCACCTGGATCTCACGGCCCATTGCAGACCGCAATTGATCCTTCAACGCCCCGAGCTGTTGTTCGCTCAACGGCGCTGCCGAAACCACATCCGCTTCAACTTCACCCTTATGGGCGGCGTGAAGGGTTGCAAATGCCTTGATAATATCACCCAAAGCAAAAAGCCGGCGCTTTGTTGCAAGCAGACCGGCAAAATTACGGGTGATTGTGTTGGCGTTACCTTTTTCAAGGATCGCGGCCATAGCAGCTTCCTGCTGAGCACGGCTCAAAAGCGGGGAACGTACCATCGCGGTGAAATCGTCACTGTCTGACAGAAGTGCCTTCAAGCTTTGAAGATCCGCTGCCACGGCATCAAGCGCACCCTCTTCGAGTGCTAACTCAAACAGTGCTGTTGCGTACCGACCGGCAAGACCTGCAACCCGGACACCAGCAAATGAAGTTTCGCTCGCCACGATTTGTTCGACCCTGATTTCTGATCCCGACACGCTAGAAACACGTATCGTGAAAGGCTGACGCCTATGCCAATGAACTGAACCCAGTCCTGCCTGACACAAGCAATTACATGCCGGGTCACCTTACTATTTCAAAGGCCGATCCGACACAGTCGTGAGGTAGGTGTTCAGGGCGTACCCGAAAAAGACAGGCATGTCCCGAAAACCGCACCTGACCTACCATGTGAAAACAAGAATCGGCAAGGCGACCATGGGCGCTGCGCCGCTTTGCCGCAAATTCCAGCGCCCCGAATCCTCTTGGAAGAAAAAGCCCCTGTTTTCTGCGGCTTTTGCCCCTTCATGACCGTGCGCTTTAGCCAGCCGTCAAAAGCGTCTGGCCGTCAGCCGTGATCTGCCAATGGGGATTCCATGCAATCTCCCATGCGTGGCCGTCAGGATCGGCAAAATAACCTGAATAGCCACCCCAAAATTGGTCCTCAGCCGCCCGGGTAATCACCGCACCGCATGATTCTGCCTGCGCCAGCACCTGATCCACCTCAGCCTTACTGCCGACATTATAGGCAATCGCCACACAGCCGAAGCCGCGATCGGATTTAAGGGGCTGCCCGGCATCTTCTGCCAAATCTGTCATGCCATAGAGCCCGAAAACCAAGCCGGGCAATTGGAAGAAGGCAACCTTCTCGCCATCGCCCGCAGACTGCAGCCAACCCATTGATTCATAAAATGAAACTGACCGCTTGATATCGGTCGCGCCAAGCGTAATGACGCTAATTCTTTGGTCCATCTTGCCCCCCTACATAAAATCGTGCGGGTCCACATCCAATTGCAGCCGCACATTGGATGGCAGCTTAACCCCCGCAACCCAAGCCGCCAATAGGGGCTGAATCCGCACATCAAGCGCGGTTTTCAGCAAAAGCCGCCTGCGATAGCGCCCGCGAATCATAGCAATCGGCGCTTCTGCCGGGCCAAACAGGCTGATACCCTGCCCGCGCGGGGCAGCGCGCGCCATTTCGCGGGCCGCATCTTCGACCCGGGCCCGATCAGGACCGCTTAACAAAAGCCCTGCCAACCGCCCAAAAGGCGGCATGCCAAGCTGTTTCCGTTCCTGTGCATCAATCATTTGAAAGGCCTGCGCATCCCCTGTCCCCAGGGCCTTCATAACTGGATGATCAGGATCATAGGTTTGCAGCCAGACCTGACCCGGCTTTTCAGCGCGCCCCGCGCGCCCGGCAACCTGTGTCATGAGCTGGAAGGTCCGTTCCGCAGCGCGCAAATCGCCGCCTGACAGGCCCAAATCCGCGTCCACCACGCCAACAAGCGTCAGATTAGGGAAGTTATGGCCCTTTGCCACAATCTGTGTGCCGATCATAATGTCATAGGCACCCTCTGCGAATTGTCTGATCCGTTCCTGCGCCATCTCGCGAATGGACCGACGGGCCGCAGCCTTGTCAGTCAGCCCCAGCCGGGCGCGGTCACGGGCCAAAAAATCGCTCGACAAGACGGTGATTCGCGCCTGCGGAAGCAGGTCCGTCAGCTCCTCCGCCACGCGTTCCACCCCCGGCCCGATGGGAACAAGGCTGTCTTGCGTACCACAAGAGGGGCACACAGTCGGCACAGGTTCCTGATAGCCGCAATGATGACATTGCAATTTGCGGCGGAATCGATGTTCCACCAACCAACTGTCACAATCCTTGCATTGAAAGCGGTGCCCGCAAGTACGGCACAGGGTCAGGGGCGCATAGCCACGCCTGTTCAGAAAGAATAGGGCCTGCTCCCCCCTGCTGATCGTTTCAACCGCGCGATGAACCAGCGACCGGGACAGAAACTGCCCCGGGTCGGGCGTATGTTCGCGCAGATCAAGCAGATTGATGGATGGCAGCACCGCTTCGCCATACCGCTCCGTCAACTGCACATGATGATAACGCCCGCGCGCTGCATTCATGGCGCTTTCAAGCGATGGGGTGGCAGAGGCAAGGATAACGGGATGGTCGCCCAATTGGCCGCGCACAATCGCCATATCGCGCCCGTGATAGGTCACCCCCTCATCCTGTTTGTAGGCGCCCTCATGCTCCTCATCCACGACGATCAGGCCTAGCGATTGAAACGGTAGGAACAGCGCCGACCGTGCCCCCACAACCACATAGGGCTGACCCGACGCAACAGCAGTCCAGACACGCTGACGCTGCTTTAACGACAGGTCCGAATGCCATTCAAGGGGCCGCGCGCCAAACCGTTCTTCAAACCTATCTAAGAACTGTGCTGTCAGGGCGATTTCCGGCATCAGGATCAACGCTTGTTGTCCCTGTCGAAGCGCGGCGGCGACAGCCTCAAAATATGTTTCTGTCTTGCCTGAACCCGTGATCCCTTCAAGAAGCGACACAGAAAAGCCCTGATCAACATGACCGGCCTTATCGACATGACCGGAAAGGGCATCGGCAGCACTTTGTTGGTGGGGGGTTAAGCCCGGTGCCTCAACCTCAGGGTCCGGCAATTTAGGTGGGCGCAGGCTGGCAACAATCTCCTCCACCGCGCCTTGTTTGACCAACCCCTTCACGACAGAGCTTGAGACGCCCGCCAATTCTGTCAGGTCAGCCATGCGCAGTGCCGGGCCGTCATTCAATTGCGCCAGCACCCGTTTGCGCGACGGGGTCATGCGGTCAGGCTCGCTACCCGTGACATCATACAGGATTTGGGGCTTCGGCTCCTGCCAGCGATTGGGCATCGCCATCGCAAGGCGCAACACGATGCCGGGGGGCTGTACCGTATAGGCGGCAATCCAATCGATTAGATCACATAATGACCGGGGGAAGGCCGGCATATCGGGCACATCCAAAATCGGCTTCAACCGATCAGGGTCCACATCCCCCTGCCCCGGCCCCCAAACCACTGCACGAATGGTGCGCGGCCCCAAGGGCACGTCAACAATTTGCCCCCGTTCTAGCGGCTGATCCTCATAACCAACCGGCAATGCATAATCATAGGCGCGCCCCGGCGGTTGCGGGATCAGCACGCTGACGGACGAAACATCCGCATTTATGTCTGCCGAATCAGATTTTTCCATGATCGCTACTGTGCCAATCAGTTTTGATCTGGTACAGAAAAGAAAATATCCATCAGGAGAAAGCCATGAAATTCTTTGTCGATACCGCCGATATTGAGGCGATTGCCGATCTGGCTGCCACAGGCATGGTCGATGGGGTCACCACCAACCCGTCGCTGGTCGCCAAAACGGGCCGCGACTTTAAAGAAGTGGTGGCAGAAATCTGCGGGGTCGTCGATGGCCCGGTCTCAGCCGAGGTGACCGCAACCGATGCTGACACAATGCTGAAAGAGGCTGAAGTGCTGGCCAAAATCGCTGACAATGTGGCGATCAAGGCACCCCTGACATGGGACGGGCTGAAGGCCTGCCGCGTCATTTCAAAAGATTGGGGCCGTGAGGTGAATGTCACACTGTGCTTCTCCCCTATGCAGGCATTGTTGGCCGCAAAGGCGGGCGCAACCTATATCTCTCCCTTTGTGGGCCGCTTGGATGATATTGGTGAAAACGGCATGGGGCTGATCGAAGAAATTCGTGAGATTTATGACAATTACCCCGCACTCAACACTGAAATTCTGGTCGCCAGCGCCCGCCATGTGGGCCATGTCCGTGAATCGGCGCTGATCGGCGCGGATGTCATCACCCTGCCGCCCAATGTGCTGCGCCAGCTTGCCAATCATGTGTTGACAGACAAGGGACTTGCCGCCTTTTTGGATGATTGGGCAAAAACCGGACAGTCCATCCTGTGACCATGACCGACGACAGCGAAGAACAAATCCCCGAACGGTTTCAGGACGATGATGAAATCATCGACTTTCAGGCGCGCCTGCTAAAGCGGATTAAGTTCGACATCTCCATGCTGGAAATGCAGAAGGCCGACCTTCTGGATAATGCCCGCAACAATATGAATGTGACTGAACGGACCCACCTTGCCGTGCTGCGCCTGATGGAGGCAAAGGGTCTGGGCCAACTGTTGGAAGTGGTGACAGGTGAATGGCCCGAAATCATGGATGTCGATGTCGTCTCTATCTCGATGGAGGGGGCAGACAACGCCCTGCCGCGTGAGGCAACCAAGGGCGTGTTTGTCATCCCCCCCGGCACCATCGACCAAATGATGGGCGAAGGGGTCAATGCCGCCCTGTTTCCCGAACCGATGGCGCGTGACATGATCTATGGCCCTGCCGCCCCCATGGTGCAATCAGATGCCCTTGTGCGGTTGACCCAAACAGGTGGCGCACCTGCGGGACTGCTCGCCTTTGGTAGTGGACAGGCTGGTGCCTTCCAACCGGGCATGGGCACTGATCTTATTGAGTTTCTTGGCGACGCATTAGTGCGTATGCTGCGCCTATGGCTAGACCTGCCCTAGACAGATTGGCAAACCCCTATCAGGGACTGCCGCTAAGCGATGAATTGCTGGCGGCACTGGGCCGCTTTCACCATCATCTGCGCGCAGAACGGCGACTGTCGCCCCATACGCTGGACGCCTATATCCGTGACATCACGCCCTTTTTGCGCTTTTTGAACGATCACAGCGGCGGCACGGTCACCCTTACCACCTTACAGGAAATGAGCGTCGCGGACTTTCGCGCCTTTTTGGCAGCCCGGCGCAAGGATGGCCTGTCAAGCACCAGCCTTGCCCGTGCCCTAAGCGCCCTGCGGACGCTGCACCGCTGGCTGGAATCAGAAGGGCTGGTTGATAATGGCGCCATCGCAAGGGTGCGTGGCCCCAAACTGCCCCACGCGGTGCCTAAGCCCGTATCGGTTCAGGGCGCAGCAGACATGATCGAACAAGCTGGCAAACAGGACAAGCGCGCATGGGTGCAGGCGCGCGACGTTGCCCTTGTCACCCTGCTTTATGGCTGTGGGTTGCGCCTGTCAGAAGCCCTGTCCCTGACCGAAGGAGCAGCACCGCGCGGCAACTCGCCGGGACCGCTGACCATTATGGGTAAGGGCAACAAGGAACGGATGGTGCCTGTATTGCCTGTTGTCGCCGAAGCAATCGACCACTATCGCGACCGTTGTCCGCATATCCTAAAAGCGGATCAACCACTGTTTCGCGGCATCAGGGGCGGCAATCTTCACCCAAGGCAGGCGCAGGCAATCATCGCCACACTACGTTATGCTTTGGGCCTGCCGGACAGTACGACCCCCCATGCGCTACGCCACAGCTTTGCCACGCATCTATTGGCGGATGGCGGCGACCTGCGGACCATTCAGGACCTGTTAGGACACGCGCAACTAAGCACCACCCAGCGCTATACTGAGGTGGCAGACAGTGACGTGATGCGCCATTACAAGGCAGCGCACCCCCGCGCCAAAAACAGTGAGTGAATGACAAACCAAGTGGGCCGAGGGTTAGACCCAGCGCCGCACCCGCGCCCGATAGGTCAGATAGGCATCACCGAATGCCCGTTCCATATAGGCTTCCTCAGGCTCAATAACCAATTTGGTGATCAGCCCGTAAAAGATCACAGCCCCGATCAGCAGCCACATATTGCTTAACAGCAAGCCAAGCCCAACACCAAGCGTGATCATCGCAAAGTAAATCGGATTGCGGCTGATACTATAAGGACCGTCGGTCGCAAGACTGTCAGCCGGGGTCGTGGTTTTCACATCTGTGCCAACACGCTTGAACGTCTGCATTGCCCATGCGAATAGGCCCAGCGCCGAGCCAACCAACACAAAGCCGATCCAGCGCAGCTCAGTCGCAAAGACTGCCAAGGGGATAAAGAAATCCAACACAACCGCGACACCTATCCATGTCAGCAATGCCTTAGGCGGATGCATCTTGGTTGCCGCCACATCAACGGGCAGATCAGATTGCGTTGTTTGATCGTCTGACATGGGAATACTCCTGCAACTATGATTGCCGAAGTATCACGCGTGAATGGTACGCCCGTCAACGCCAAGGGCCGCTTCTTTAACAGCCTCTGACATGGTGGGGTGGGCATGGCAGGTGCGGGCAATATCTTCGGCACTTGCGCCCAATTCCATTGCCACGACAGCCTCACCGATCAGTTCACCCACGCCGGGACCGATCATGTGAACGCCCAACACGCGATCCGTTTCCTTGGATGCCAAAATTTTGACAAAACCTTCTGTATCCAAATGGGATTTGGCCCGTGCGTTAGCGGTAAAGGGGAACTTGCCCTTGTTATAGGCGATGCCCGATTCCTTCAGCTGTTCTTCCGTCATACCGACAGAGGCAACTTCGGGGTGCGTGTAAACCACTGACGGGATCGCATCATAATTTACATGGGACCACTTACCCGCCAAATGTTCGGCGATGGCAACGCCCTCATCCTCGGCCTTGTGGGCCAGCATGGGACCTGCGATAACGTCACCGATGGCATAAATACCATCCACATTTGTTTTGAAATGCGCATCTGTCGGGATCATGCCGCGTTCATCAACGGCGACGCCAGCCGCTTCCAAACCCAGCCCATCGGTAAAGGGTTTGCGACCAACCGCAACCAGAACGACATCTGCATCAAGGCTTTGCCCATCGCCACCCTTAACCGGTTCGATATCAACCTTCAGCTTGGTTTTCAGCTTTTCAACGCCTGTCACCTTGGTGGACAGATGAAAATTCATCCCCTGCTTTTTCAATGTGCGTTGGAACTGCTTGGAAATTTCCCCATCCATGCCGGGGGTGATGCGGTCCAAAAATTCTACCACGGTCACTTCTGTGCCCATACGCGCCCAGACGGAGCCCATCTCAAGCCCGATCACGCCTGCGCCGATCATCACCATTTTCTTTGGGATCGATGCCAGCGAAAGCGCACCGGTTGAGCTGACGATACGTTCTTCGTCAATCTCAACTCCGGGGATCGAGGCAGGCTCAGACCCTGTAGCGATGACGATATTCTTGGTTTTCAGAACCTGTTCGCCACCCTCATTCAGCGCGACAGAAACCTGACCCGGCGCATCGATCTTTGCCGTGCCGAACACGGATGTGACCTTGTTCTTTTTGAACAGAAAGCCAATGCCATCGGTCAGCCCGGTCACCGTGTCAGCCTTGTGCTTCATCATTTGCGGCAGGTCGACGCCAACTTTGCCTGTCTTGATGCCAAAGCTTTCAAACTGGTGCTGGGCCGTTTCCAAAAGCTCGGTCGCGTGCAGCAATGCCTTTGACGGGATACAGCCCACATTCAAACAAGTGCCGCCCAACGCATCACGCTTTTCTACACAGGCAACTTTCATACCCAGTTGCGCTGCGCGAATGGCGCAGACATAACCGCCGGGACCGGCACCAATAATAACGAGATCGAATTGTTCTTCACTCATAACCAAATCACCTTACCAAATCACCTTGGGCTTAAAGATCAATCAACAGCCGCTCGGGCGATTCAATATTTTCTTTGACGCGAACAAGGAAGGTCACAGCCTCTCGCCCGTCAATGATGCGATGATCATAGGACAGCGCCAAATACATCATGGGCCGAATTTTAATTTCGCCATCAACAACCATTGGCCGTTCCTGAATCTTGTGAAGACCCAAAATGCCTGATTGAGGTGCGTTCAAAATCGGTGTCGACATGAGCGAGCCATAAACCCCACCATTGGAAATAGTGAAGGTTGCGCCCTGCAAGTCAGCCATGCTGAGCTTGCCATCGCGCGCCTTTTTGCCAAGCTCGCCAATTTCTTTTTCGATCCCAGCAAAGCTTTTGGTGTCGGTGTCGCGCACAACAGGCACGACCAAACCTTGCGGCGTACCGACAGCCATGCCGATATCGTAATAGTTTTTGTAGACGAGTTCATTGCCGTCAATTTCGGCATTGACCGCCGGAATTTCTTTCAGTGCCTGCACACATGCCTTCACAAAGAAACTCATAAAGCCAAGGCGCACACCGTGCTTCTTCTCAAACTCAGCCTTGTAATCATTGCGCAGCGCCATGACATTGCCCATATCCACCTCGTTAAAGGTGGTGAGCATGGCGGCAGTGTTCTGCGCCTCCTTCAAGCGGCGAGCAATAGTCTGGCGCAGACGGGTCATCTTCACCCGTTCTTCGCGCGGCCCCGCTTCACGCGGCGCTGATGAGGCGGCGGCGGGCGCAGCAGCCGGGGCAGACAGCGCGGCAAGCGCATCCCCCTTGGTCACGCGACCACCTGGGCCTGTGCCCGCAATCTGATTGGCATCAATCCCACCTTCGGCAGCAACACGCTGCACTGAGGGGGCATGGGGTGCATCGGCAGGCTTGGCAGGACCTGAGCCTGAGGCGGCAGGTGCGGGATCAACAGCAGGCGCGGCAGGCGCAGCCTCAGCCTTTGGCGCCGCACCGGCGGAGGCGCTGGCGGTTTCGTCGATCATGCCCAGCAAGGCATCGGGTTCAACCGTATCATCCTCGCCCGCCAGAATTTCTGTCAGCACACCTGATGAGGGGGCAGGCACTTCCAGCGTGACCTTGTCTGTTTCAAGCTCACAAATCGGTTCATCTGCATTGACGGCATCGCCAACAGATTTGAACCACTGCCCAACGGTTGCTTCCGTTACCGATTCACCCAGGGTCGGCACTCGAATTTCAACGGCCATGTTATTTTCCTTCCCGGATCAGGCGCAGCGTCGCTGTCGCCACCCATCACTTAAAAATTCACTTAATCAAGCGTCAGCGCGTCATCAATCAGCGCCTTTTGCTGTGCAATATGTTTCGACATTAGCCCTGTGGCAGGGGATGCAGCCGCAGGCCGCCCCGCATAGGTGGGGCGTGATGCTTTTGCCGATGCCTTTTCAAGGCACCATTCAATCAAAGGATCAACAAAGAACCAGTAGCCCATATTCCTTGGCTCTTCCTGACACCACACTACATCGGCATTGGGGAAGCGCTTCAGCTCGTCAATCAGTGACTTGTATGGGAACGGGTAAAGCTGTTCGATACGCTGGATCTGGATATTGTCGATCCCGCGCGCTTCGCGTTCTTCAAACAGGTCGTAATAGACCTTGCCCGTACACAGAACGACACGCTTGATCTCGTCATCAGGTTTCAGCGCCACGGACGAGCCGGGATACATCTCCGCATCATCCCAAAGCAGGCGATGGAATGTTGTGCCCGGTCCCATTTCTTCAAGCCGTGATTTCGCCAGCTTGTGCCGCAACAGGCTTTTCGGAGTCATTAACACCAAAGGCTTACGGAATTGGCGATGGATCTGGCGGCGCAGAATGTGGAAATAGTTTGCAGGCGTCGTCACATTGGCGACCTGCATATTATCTTCTGCACACATTTGCAGATAGCGTTCCGGCTTGGCAGAGCTATGTTCAGGCCCCTGCCCTTCATAGCCATGCGGCAGCAGCATGACGAGGCCTGACATACGCAGCCATTTGATTTCGCCACCGGCAACAAACTGATCGATAATCACCTGCGCGCCGTTGGCAAAGTCACCGAATTGCGCTTCCCAAAGGACCAGCGCATTGGGTTCGGCAAGCGAATAGCCATATTCAAAGCCAAGGACCGCTGCCTCTGACAGCATGGAGTCGATAACCTCATACTTGGCCTGACCCTCCTTTATATTGTTCAGCGGCTCATACCGGTTTTCGGTCATTTGATCGACCAATACCGAATGACGTTGCGAGAACGTACCGCGCCCAGAATCCTGACCAGACAAGCGCACGGGGAAGCCTTCTTTCAACAGGCTGCCAAAGGCCAAGGCCTCTGCCGTTGCCCAATCGAACCCCTCGCCGGTTTCGAACATAGCAGCCTTTTGCTTCATCAGCCGCTTGATCGTTTTATGGGCGTTGAAATCATCAGGGATATGGACCAGCTTTTCACCGATCAGCTTTAACTTGTCTAGCGCAACGCCCGTCTTGCCGCGACGATCATCATCATCGGGCAACCCAAGGCCGGACCAACGGCCATCAAGCCAGTCAGCCTTGTTTGCCTTGAAATTGTCGCCAGCCTCAAACTCGGTTTCAAGCATCGACCAGAAGCTTTCGCCCATCTCGTCAACTTCGGCTGCGGTCATGGTGCCTTCGTCAACCAAACGCTTGGCATAAAGATTGCGCACCGTTTCATGACCACCGATCTTTTTATACATGATCGGTTGGGTAAAGCTGGGCTCGTCCCCTTCATTATGACCGTGGCGGCGATAACAGAACATGTCGATGACAACATCCCAACCGAATTTCTGGCGGAACTCTGTCGCGATCTTGGCGACATGGGTCACAGCTTCTGGATCATCACCATTCACATGGAAGATCGGTGCCTGCACAATCTTGGCAACGTCCGACGGGTAGGGAGATGACCGCGAATAAATCGGGCTGGTGGTAAAGCCGATCTGGTTATTCACAACAATATGGATGGTGCCGCCTGTGCGGTGGCCTTTCAGGCCCGATAGACCGAAACATTCAGCCACAATGCCCTGGCCCGCAAAGGCTGCATCACCATGCAGCAAAAGCGGCAACACCTGTTGCCGGGTCAGATCACCCCGTTGCGCCTGCTTGGCACGCACCTTGCCGAGGACAACCGGGTCCACCGCCTCCAAATGGGACGGGTTGGCAGTCAGCGACAAATGCACTTCATTACCGTCAAATTCACGGTCGGCAGAACTGCCCAAATGATATTTCACATCACCTGACCCCTGCACCTGATCAGGTGTGGAGGAGCCGCCGCGGAATTCATGGAAGATCGCGCGATAGGGTTTTTGCAACACATTGGCCAGCACATTCAGGCGGCCACGATGGGGCATACCAAGGATGATTTCCTTTACCCCATTTTGCCCACCGGTCTTAATGATGGCTTCCATAGCGGGGATCAAAGATTCACCACCATCAAGCCCGAACCGTTTCGTGCCGGTATATTTGACGTTTAGAAATTTTTCGAAGCTTTCAGCCTCGATCAACTTATTCAGGATGGCCTTTTTACCGTTCTGGGTAAATTCAACATCCTTGTCCATGCCTTCGATCTTGTGCTGGATCCACGCTTTCTGCTCAGGGTCAGAAATATGCATGAATTCCACACCGATGGACCCGCAATAGGTTTTGCGGACCACATACATGATTTCGCGAATGGTTGCGGTTTCAAGCCCCAACACGAAATCTAGAAAGATCGGACGGTCCCAATCATCCTTGTCAAACCCATAGGTCTTGGGATCAAGCTCAGTATGCCAGGGGTCTTCCCCCAATCGCAGGGGGTCAAGCTCTGCAATCAGGTGACCGCGAATACGATAGGCGCGGATCATCATAATGGCGCGCACAGAATCAAGCGTCGCGGCGCGCACTTCTTCCTGACTGATTGATCCGCCCGACGCCTTGGCGCGCGCTTCGATCTTATCACCCAGTTCAGCCTCAAGCGCTGTCCAGTTGCCATCAAGGGCAGAGACAAGCTCACCATTCGCGACGGGCGGCCAATCGGGCCGCTGCCAGCTTGCACCCTTTGCTTCTTTTAAGACTGCTTGAGGATCATCATCGAGGGATGAAAAAAAATCCGCCCAGCTTTGATCGACGCTGGCCGGATTATCGCAATAACGGGCATACAGATCCTCAACAAAGGGTGCGTTTGCACCAAACAGGAATGAGGTTGCCTCCATCACATCATTCCCAACGGGTCCAGCCTCGTCATCGGGCCCTTGTGATGGGTTATTATTTGCACCGCCTGCTGCCATGGTCTTCATCCACTTTGCTTGCAAATCCGATCGCTTGTTTATCCTAAATCAAGCTGCACTTTATGGGTCGGATTTGACACTTTGCAGAAGCGTGGCGAGACGATCGGAACCGTCTCGACACATTATCATTTCACTGTGACAAAGGGCGGGGAAATTCGCAAGATATTCCAGCAACTTACCCGACCTAAGTCGAATGGTTTCAGCCCTTCAGGACGTCAACCAATGTGGTGCCGAGCGAAGCAGGAGACGCAGATACGGTAATACCCGCAGACTTCATAGCCTCGATCTTGCCATCAGCACCGCCCTTACCGCCTGAGACGATGGCGCCAGCATGGCCCATTGTCCGACCGGGAGGGGCCGTGGTCCCGGCGATAAAGCCAACAACAGGCTTTTTCACCTTGGACTGTTTCAGGAAGTCGGCTGCCTCTTCTTCGGCTGACCCACCGATTTCACCAATCATGATGATGCTTTCGGTTTCGTCATCGCCCAAGAACATGTCGAGGCAATCAATAAAGTTAGTGCCGTTAACAGGGTCACCGCCAATACCGATACAGGTAGACTGGCCAAGACCTGCCGCCGTGGTTTGCGCCACAGCTTCATAGGTCAAGGTGCCTGAACGGGAAACGATGCCGACATTGCCGCGCTTGTGAATGTGACCGGGCATAATGCCGATCTTGCACTCATCGGGCGTAATCACGCCGGGGCAGTTCGGGCCGACCAAACGGGTGTTGGAACCGGACAATGCCCGCTTGACCTTCACCATGTCCATGACGGGCACACCTTCGGTGATACAAACCACCAATTCCAGTTCAGCGGCAATCGCCTCCAAAATGGCATCGGCTGCAAAGGGCGGCGGCACATAAACGACAGAGGCTGTGGCCCCCGTATTTTCAACTGCGCTTGCTACCGTGTCGAACACGGGCAGGCCCAAATGATCAGAACCACCCTTGCCCGGGGTCACACCACCAACCATCTTGGTGCCATAGGCAATGGCCTGTTCGGTGTGGAACGTCCCTTGGCTGCCGGTAAAGCCCTGACAGATGACTTTCGTGTCTTTGTTTACGAGAACTGACATGGATCAGGCCTCCTTCTGGGCTTTGACGACTTTTTCAGCCGCATCATTCAAATCATCGGCTGACACAATGGGCAGGCCGGATTCTTCTAGGATCTTTTTGCCAAGGTCCACATTGGTACCCGCCAAGCGGACAACCAGGGGCACTGACAGGCTAACTTCGCGCGCAGCGGCAACAACACCTTCTGCGATCACGTCACAGCGCATGATCCCACCGAAAATATTGACCAAGATGGCCTCAACATTCGGGTCGGACAGAATGATCTTGAAAGCCTCTGTCACTTTTTCTTTTGTGGCACCACCACCAACATCAAGGAAGTTGGCAGGCTCACCACCATAGAGCTTGATGATGTCCATGGTTGCCATGGCAAGCCCGGCACCATTCACCATGCAACCGATCTGACCGTCCAATTTAATATAGGCAAGGTCATGCTTGGCTGCTTCGCGCTCTGCGGGGTCTTCCTCGTCCGGGTCGCGCAGGGCAACCAGATCAGGATGACGGAACAGTGAGTTGCCATCGAAATTCACCTTGGCATCAAGGCATTTGATTTCGCCCGATTCGGTGACAACCAAGGGGTTGATTTCGATCAGGCTGGCATCTGTTTCAACAAAGGCATTGTAGATTGATGAGATCAGCTTAACGCCCTGTTTGACCTGATCACCTTCAAGACCCAGCGCATAGGCAATGCGGCGGCCATGATGACCGGAAATACCGGCAGCAGGATCAACGTCAATTGTCAGGATTTTTTCAGGCGTCTTTTCGGCAACTTCTTCAATGTCCATACCGCCTTCGGTAGACGCGATGAAGCTGACGCGGCTGTTACCGCGATCTATCAAAAGGCTGAGATAAAGTTCACGCGCGATTGCGGTGCCTTCCTCAACATAGACCTTGCGGACCAACTTGCCCTCAGGGCCGGTCTGGTGCGTGACTAGGGTCATGCCCAACATGCGTTCAGCTTCGGCACGGACTTCATCAAGGGTTTTGACAACCTTGACACCGCCGCCCTTGCCGCGACCACCGGCATGGATTTGTGCCTTCACTACATAGACGGCACTGTTCAGACTTTCCGCAGCGGCGACCGCTTCGTCTGGCGTATAGGCAACCTTACCGGTTGCAACCGGTACGCCGAAGCCACGCAGCACCTCTTTGGCTTGATATTCATGGATATTCATTGATGCGCCCCTTTTGAAGGCGTTTGAGACATGACGCCGGTTAAGGCAAGCAGTATGGGCCGAAAACAAGTGTTTTGCGGTCCCGACCTGCCCCGACGCCGGGAGTGAATGTTTACAGTCGCGGTTATAGCACCCGCAAAAACCCATGCAAATTTTATAACATTTGTTTTGTAAAAATGAGCGCGATTTTTGCCAAGCCATCGAAAATGGCAGCTTTCAGGGCATTTCTTGACAAGAAATCAGGGAAAATTCCGGGCCAATCAGGCGCCGGGCGCACCGAATTCACGCTCAGGTGAAACCGATTCTGCAATCACATTATTCATGATCGTCAAACAATCCCGGGTAAGCGTCTTGGCAATGGCATTTTCATAGCCGCCAGTCATGGCAATTTGGATTCCAAAGCCATCAACCAAGGAAATTAGGTGCAGCGCAACGGTTTTCGGGTTGCCATCCGCCTGTTTTGGCATAACGTTTGTTACAAGATGTTCCAGCAAACGATGCCATTCTTGATAGCGCGCCTGATGTTCTGCCACCAGTTTCCGGTTGGCGCTGCCAACACCCCAAAAGGCTAACCAAACCCGCCATTCACGGTAACTTTCCTGACTGAGCGGTAGCGCCGCCCGCAACACGGCCATTAATTGATCGCGCGCACTATCATCTGTATTGATGCACTCCCGCATGCGGCTTGTGGCCTGTTCACGAATATGGCGCAACATCGCCATCAGTATGGCCGCCCTGTCAGGGAAATAATGCGTCAGCGTGCCTGTTGTGCAGCCAGCCGCCGCCGCAATACGGCGCATGCTGGTTGCCTCATACCCTTCTGAGGCAACAAGGTTCATCGCCTCGATAATCAGCTCGCGGCGTTTCTCGTCATGATTGACATATTTGGGCATGACAGGTCCGACAGACAGCAATAACAGAACAGTTGTTACACAAAAAGCAGGGCCTGCAAATGTCCAGCTTTGCCGCAGGTCGTCAAACAATAAAAAACCCCGCCAGCCAAAGCTGACAGGGTTTTGAAATCTTGCTGTGTCGCGGGCTTAGGCGAGTGAGGAATCAATGCCCTTACAAGCTTCGACCAGACCATCAACGGCGCCGGCTGAATGATCGAACATAGCCTGTTCTTCATCGCTTAGCTTCACTTCGACGATGCGCTCAATACCGCCAGCACCGATCACTGTGGGCACACCCACATACATATCGGAACGGCCATACTGGCCTGACAGGTAAGCGGCGCAAGGCAGCAAACGCTTCTGATCTTTCAAATAGGCTTCGGCCATTGCGATGGCTGAAGCTGCCGGGGCATAGAAGGCAGACCCGGTTTTCAGCAGACCAACGATTTCGGCACCGCCATCACGCGTACGCTGCACAATCTCGTCAATTTTTTCCTGTGTGGACCAGCCCATGTCAACCAGATCAGGCACCGGAATACCGGCAACTGTTGAATAGCGTGTCAGGGGCACCATTGTGTCGCCATGACCGCCCAGAACAAAGGCGTTCACATCCTTAACAGACACGTCGAATTCTTCTGACAGGAAGTATTGGAAGCGGGCTGAATCAAGCACGCCAGCCATACCAACAACCTTTTCGGTGGGCAGGCCAGAGAATTTCTGCAATGCCCAAACCATGGCATCGAGCGGGTTGGTGATGCAGATAACAAAGGCGTCAGGGGCATTCTTGGCAATGCCTTCGCCAACCTGCTTCATAACATTCAGGTTGATGCCCAACAGGTCATCACGGCTCATCCCCGGTTTGCGGGGCACGCCTGCTGTCACGATGACAACATCTGCGCCTGCAATGTCTTCATATGAATTGGTGCCAGTGTAACCGGCGTCGAACCCGTCAACGGGTGAGCTTTCGGCAAGGTCAAGACCCTTGCCCTGCGGCAGACCTTCGGCAATGTCAAAGATGACAACATCACCAAGTTCTTTCAAACCGACCAGATGGGCCAGTGTACCGCCGATCTGACCGCCACCGATCAGTGCAATTTTTTTGCGTGCCATTATGGAGATCCCCTTGCATTAGGATGTAAACCAGAAGTGTGGGACGGACCTACGCCAATTGGGGGGCCCGCGCAAGGGGTTTTCCTGTCGCGATTAGGGGCAAAAGGCTAGACTTTGGCCTAGTGCAGCCCTGCTTTCTTGGGCGCGATCAGCCCTCAACCGCGTCAGACACGCCGTGGCCGCGGGCCAGATAATCTTCTGACTGCATTTCCATCAGCCGCGACACAGTCCGTTCAAATTCAAAGGCCCCGTGTCCCTTCGGATACAGGCTTTCAGGGGGCGCGGCGGCAGAACAGATCAGCTTCACATTATGTTCGTACAAAACGTCGATAAAGGTGACAAAGCGCTTTGCCTCGTTCCGCTTTTCCGGCGTCAAAAGCGGAATATCATCCATCAAAACAGTGTGATGGCGGTTCGCAATCGCCAGATAATCAGCAGACCCCACCGGGCGGGCACACAAATCGACAAAGCTGAAACGGGCCACCCCTTTAGCTGAACAGGGCACATGAACCATACGCCCCCCATCGCCATGGGTTTCAAGGTCCAACGGCTCGCCCCCATCCTGATCGGTCAGGCCCCGCCATGCGGCGTCAACAGCCGCCTTAGCCCCGTCATCCAGGGGGGCGTGATAGGTCTCAACCCCCTTCAAACGGTCAAGGCGATAATCTGTCGGACTATCAAGCTGCAGAATATCCAACCGTTGCTCAAGCGTTGCGATAAACGGCAAGAAGAGTTGACGGTTGTGCCCGCCAATATAAAGGTCTGATGGCACACGGTTTGAGGTAAAGATGGTCCACACCCCCTCCTCCAGCAAAGTGCCGAACAGGCGGGAGATGATCATGGCGTCCGCAACATTGGTCACCTGCAACTCGTCAAAGCATAACACTTTTGCTTCTGACGCTATGCGGGCTGCTACGGGCGGG
Organism: Alphaproteobacteria bacterium; assembly: GCA_965229935.1. Classification (GTDB taxonomy): domain Bacteria; phylum Pseudomonadota; class Alphaproteobacteria; order SPJN01; family SPJN01; genus SPJN01. The sequence continues at coordinate 2,871,752 of CBDDKB010000002.1, read as the reverse complement.
ATCGGATCATCGGTGCCGCGCCAGCGCATGCCCCAATTTTCCGCCCGCTCTGTCGCGCTGGCCTTGCGGAATTCATGCACCATGGCATGAACATCCAACATGAACTCATGAAAATGCACACGCTTTTTAGGCAATGTCGGCAAATCGGGCAGCGTGTCAAAAAACAAATCCATCAACATGGATTTACCGCGACCGACACCGCCATAGATATAAAGGCCAACGGTGCCGTCAATAGGCGCAGATGATGCCTTGCCCTTGCGCGAGAAGAACCTGCCCAGCCCCTTTTTCGCAGGTGCTTCGGCAGCCTTTGAAATGATGCGGTCTGCCAGATCCTGCAGCGCAGCCACAATGACGGCCTGTAACGCATCCGGGCGCAATGCCCCCGCATCAAGCTGTGCTTGATAGGCTGTTTGGGGGCCGTTCGGCTGGGTCGTCATAAAACCGTGTCCGCAAAAGAAAACTCGCGCGATAGGTGCCCGCTCGCACCAAACTTGTCAAGGTGACGCCGCAGACAGTCCTAAACCACACCTAAATCAGGGACACTCATCCGTCAGCAATAGGGGCAAAAAGCTGGGGCAGGTCGTCAGGGCCGCCTGCACAAGATCAAGGCCCCGGACAAAGCTCGCATCATTTTCATCTTTATCCACCGTCAATTGCCAGACTTCCATGACAGTGCTGTCCAATGCAGGATCATTCTGGGTGGTCAGCACAACCCAAATGGGCCTGCCCTGTGCCACGTAACTGCCCAATACTTCGATATTCAACGTGCGGCCTTCCGGCGTTTCAAAAACCACTGTGCCCGGCTGGTCGTCATTTTCATCAGCTTCGTCCCACGCATCACCCAAGCGGCTGTCAAGCGTCTCGCCCGCCAGTGCAGCACGCATATGATCAATGCGGTCCTGACAGTTTTCGTAGGGCGCTAAATGGGCAGGCAAATCATTTGCGGATAGGTCGAGTGTAGGCACATCATCATTAAGCGCCGCGTTGCCTGCCGCAGCCATCAAATGATCAAGCACGATACAGCGCGCCACCACCCACCCGGTGTAAAAGGCTGTGTCTTGGCTCTCAACCTCCCACGCGCCATCATAATATACATCCATCAGCGCAGCGCAGCTTTCTACACGCAACCGCTGCTCCCCCGTCAGGCTTTCGCGCACAAGGGTGATACTGCCAACAGCTTGGTCTGCCGCCAATGGCTCAAACGGCGCATTGAAACTGGCAGCAATATCAGGCCTGCCATCATCGCCCGCCACAACGCCCAAGGCATCAGCAACATAGGCCTGCGCGGCACCCGCCCACATCATCATCAAAAATGTCAGACAAAGGCGGCGCATCAGTCACACCCTTCCTTGTCGGCGTGACGGGCAATAAGCGTCACAGCCTCGTCCGGGCAGCTATAAGAAAAGTCGAGGAAGATGTCTGTACGATTGAGCGGGCTGATCAGGCTTTCCGCCCGCACCTTGGTCAGCACGGCAAGTTGCGGCAAGCCCTGTTCAGGCACGCGTAACAACAACATGTCATCAATGCCGTCGCCATTCACATCACCAAACCCAAGCCGCATCAGTGTCACCGAATGGGATTGCGTTGTCAGGTTCAAACGGTCTGGACCGTCCTGCGTCACCAATAATTTATCGGCAGCCAACTGTTCAGGGTTAGTGACGATGCTGCGTTCTTCGCGGTAGTCATCCTTTTGGCCCGCCATATAGATATGAAAGAAACGGGCGATCGAATACCAATCATTCCCCGTTAAATGACTGATGGCGCGTAGGGCGCAGCTTTGTCCCGGCCCCAACATCGCAGGCAATCGTTTCATATCATCTGCGCCCAAAGGCGGCGCGCCGTCATCATGGGTGCGCAAATGGCTGGTCTCAGGAATGGCGGCAGCGGCAATGATCCGTCGCGCTAAACAAAGATAGGCCTGCAACACATTATGCTGCGCCATATCTGCGGCGGGTCGATACCCCCGTTCCAGCAAGTCAGCCGTATCAAAACAATCTTTTGCCGATTTTGATATGCCGGTTTGCCGATGGCGCAAGGTCACTTGCAAGGGGTCGTACAGGCTTTGATCAAGCGCATCTTCACTTTGCGTCGCCAAATCGGCAGACCACCACACAGAGATCTGATCAGCCTGCGCACGCTCCGCCGGAACAAACAGAACTGACAACAAGGCAAGGCACCAAACAAGGGTCATTGCCTTGCCCTGCCATCGCCTGCTATCAGAACGGCTTTCCTGCCCCCATAAATCGCACAGGGTGTTGCGCACGTGTCATTGTCTCCTTCCGATCAAAACCGCCTTAACCATAGCGCGATTGCCGACGGGCGCAATGGCCGTATCGAAGGGCTGCCCGCGGACAAGGTGGTCTTTTCTGCCTATCAGGATAAGGGCATTTGGGGCGAAGATGTGACCGCATTGTTTTCACGATTTGGCAAAGCCAATCCCGGCGGCACATATATCGATATTGGTGCCAATATCGGCCTGACACTTATCCCGCAAGCAAAATCAGGTCTGTTCAGCACACTGATCGGGGTTGAGGCTGATCCCCTGAACGCAGCATTGTTGGCGCGCAACTTGGATCATAATGACTGCCGGGGGGTCACGCTGATCAATCAGGCAATCAGCGACAAGGCTGGCACGATCAGCTTTGAACGCGCGCCGGACAATTTCGGCGACCATCGCCTGCACAAGGGCCTGTCCGCCAATGATCTAATGGCAGAAGACGCACGGGACATTATCACCGTCCCCACCGCGCCTATTGATAGCCTGATCAATGTTGCTGACTTGCCAGCCCCCCTGTGCATCAAAAGCGATATTCAGGGCGCTGAACCCTTATTGTTTCGTGGCGGCGCAGACCTATTGTCCAAGACCGATCTGATGCTGATCGAATATTGGCCCTATGGCATGACCCGGTTGGGCGAAGATATCGCGGCCTTTCAATCCGCCATCAAATCCCATTTCACCCAAGGCGCCTTTGTCTGGCCGCATGAACCGACGGCGCCCCCTGTATGGCAGGACTTGTCTGCTATTTTCGCGGAGGCTGACCGAATTTTCGCCAGCGGTGAAACCATGCTGCACAAGACAGGCTGTCTGAACATTGCCTTGCAAGTTTGAAACAAATCTGTCTCATTTCCCTAGTAGACACTTTCATTCTGTACTATTGCGCTGGAGCTGCCCGACATGATCCGCAAACTTGCCGCCGAGATGATTGGCACCGCCCTGTTGCTGGCGACGGTCGTCGGTTCCGGCATCATGGGTGAAACACTCGCCAACGGGAATGATGCCATTGCCCTGCTTGGCAACACGATTGCAACGGGCGCGATCCTGTTTGTGCTGATCACCGTTTTTGGTGCGCTGTCAGGTGCCCACTTCAATCCCGCCGTCACCTTGGTGATGTGGCTGCGCAAGGAACTGCCGCTTGGCGATGGCATTGCCTATATCGGCGTGCAAGTCATTGGTGGCTTACTGGGCGTCATCGCAGCACATTATATGTTCGACGCGGCACTCTTACAGGAATCGACCAAGCTACGCACGGGTCCCAATCAATGGTTTGCCGAAGGCGTCGCCACATTCGGCCTATTGCTGACCATTATCGGCACAGTGCGCGCACGGCCCGAAGCGGTGCCCATGGCGGTTGGCCTTTACATCACGGCGGGCTATTGGTTCACAGCCTCCACCAGTTTTGCAAACCCTGCGGTGACCATTGCACGGTCCTTCACCGATACGTTTTCAGGGATAAATCCTGATCATGTTTTGGGCTTTGTTCTGGCGCAGCTTGCAGGCGCGATCATCGCTTGGGCGGTATGCAGCTTTTTGTTCAAGGCTGATTGACCGCGCCGCCCTTTACTAACCCATCAAGGAACCCGATCACCGCCCGCACACGCGGCAGGGTGCGAATATCCTGATGGACGGAAAGCCAGAAACTGCGCGTCACAACAATCTCATCCTCAAGAACCGGCAACAGACCATCGCCCTGCTTGACCATAAAGTCAGGCAGGATGGCGAGCCCATTTCCCGTCCGCACCATTTCATATTGCGCATTGATTGAGGTTGAGCGTAATTGTGGCCGCATGCCGGGCAGCACATCTTCGGCATAGCGCAGTTCCGGTGCAAAGATCAGATCATCGACGTAACCGATCAGTGGCAACCCTTCGAGGTTATTGCGTGTCTTCACCAAATGATGCCGCGCAAAAAAGGACGCCGCCCCGTAAAGCCGCAAACGATAATCCGTCAGCTTGCGCACAAATATCTGTCCGCCACGGGGACGCGACAGGCCCACGGCGATATCAGCCTCACGCTTGGAGGGGCTTAACACCCCGGTTCCCGCAACAAGGTCAAGCTCAAGCCCCGGATAACGCGCGATCAATTTATTGATGGATGGTGCCACAAAGCGTGAGCCAAAGCCTTCTGCCACTGACAGGCGCACCGTCCCTGCCACCGCGCCTTGTTGGCCCGTGACGGTTTCTGCCGCCGCAAGGCCAGCCTGTTCCATCACCTCTGCATGGGCCAGCAGCTCTTCACCCTGTTTGGTCAGATGGTGACCGCGCCGTGTTCGTTCAAATAGGCGGGCATCCATATCACGCTCAAGACGGCGGATACGACGGCTTAACGTCGCCTCATCGACACCAAGCCGGGCAGCGGCATCCTTCAGCAGGCCTGTGCGGCTAACTGCCAGAAACAGCCGAATATCATCCCAGTTCATATAAAGCTCACCAACGCAATCTAAAGCCCTATTCTGTTGCCTTAAACTGCATTTTTGCAAGTTAATATTGCCAAATTTGGCGTTTAATTGCGTTTTGACAGGTTTTAGACTGCCTGCAATGACACTCCCACAATGAAAAGGCGGCCAAAGCCGCAGTTAAAAAAAGGCACCCTCATGACCAAGACACTTACCCATTTTATCAACGGCAAGGTGGTTGAAGGCCGCTCTGGCCGTTTCCACGATGTATTCGACCCTTCAACGGGCGAGGTACAGGCACAGGCACCGCTGGCCGCGAAGGAAGAAGTGCAAGACGCCATCGCGGCGGCTGAGGCTGCCTTCCCCGAATGGGCCGCAACCAATCCGCAAAAGCGCGCCCGCGTTATGTTCAAGTTCAAAGAATTGGTTGAGCGCGAGATGGATTCGCTGGCCGAAATGCTGTCACGCGAACATGGCAAAGTGCTGGCCGATTCTGCCGGCGATATTCAGCGCGGCATCGAGGTGATCGAATTTGCCTGCGGCATCCCCCATCTGCAAAAGGGTGAGTTTACCGAAGGCGCAGGCCCCGGCATCGACATGTATTCCATGCGCCAGCCATTGGGTGTGTGTGCGGGCATCACCCCCTTTAACTTCCCCGCCATGATCCCCATGTGGATGTTCGGCGTCGCCATTGCGTGCGGCAACACATTCGTTTGCAAACCGTCAGAGCGTGACCCGTCTGTGCCGCTGCGCTTGGCAGAGCTGATGATGGAAGCAGGCGCCCCAGAAGGCGTGTTGAACGTCGTCGTGGGCGATAAAGAAGCGGTCGATACGCTGCTGACCGACCCGCGGGTTGAGGCTGTCAGCTTTGTCGGCAGCTCAGACATTGCCGAATATATTTATGCAACAGGCGCTGCGAACGGCAAGCGCGTGCAGGCAATGGGCGGCGCGAAAAACCACGCCATCATCATGCCCGATGCCGATCTTGATCAAGTGTCTGATGCGCTAATCGGTGCGGGCTATGGCTCCGCCGGGGAACGCTGCATGGCGATTTCACAGGTCGTCACCGTTGGTGATGAAACCGCCGATGCCTTGGTCGAAAAGCTGATCCCCCGCGTTGAAAGCCTGCGTGTCGGCACAGCAACGGACCCTGACGCCGATTTCGGCCCGGTCGTTACTGCTGCCCACCTTGCCAAGATCAAAAACTATGTTGATATCGGCATCAAGGAAGGCGCGAAACTGTTGGTCGATGGTCGTGACTTTTCCCTGCAAGGTCACGAAAACGGCTTCTTTATGGGTGGGTGCCTGTTCGATCACGTCACCCCAGACATGACGATCTATAAGGAAGAGATTTTTGGCCCAGTTCTGTCGGTCATGCGCGCCAATGATTTTGAGGAAGCGGTCGCCCTTCCCTCCCGCCATCAATATGGCAATGGGGTTGCGATCTTTACCCGTGATGGGGACGCAGCCCGGACCTTTGCATCAAAGGTGAATGTCGGCATGGTAGGGATCAATGTGCCGATCCCCGTACCGCTCGCCTATCATTCATTCGGTGGGTGGAAACGGTCAGCCTTTGGCGACACCAACCAGCACGGGACAGAGGGTGTGAAGTTCTGGACCAAGGTTAAGACAGTGACTGCCCGTTGGCCTGATCATTCTGCCCGCGATGGCGCCAGCTTTGTCATTCCGACAATGAAATAGGTCAAATGACAGGCCCCGGTCAGGCAGTTTTGTCAGACCGGGGCCTGTCATAGATTATCGCACAAATAAAAAACCCCGGATCAGCCGATCCGGGGTTTCTTTTATTCTGATTTGCAGTGGCTTAGAGCGCGAAAGCGACCCCGGCCAAGATGCGCAGATTATCATACTCATACAATGACACGTTTGAGTCCTGCATGGTGTAGCTTGCGCCCAATGAAATACCCATTTCATCAGACAGCGGCAACACAGCGCCAGCATCGACGATAAAACGGTCATCTTCACGAACAATAGTACCCAAGCCAACGCCGGTTAAGTTCCCATCGGCTGCATCATAGTCAGACATGTAATATGATGCGCCAAGGGTCAGTGTACCGGCCAATGTGCCCGGAACGATGGCCTCAGCAAAGCTGTGTGTATAGCGTGCTGACAGACCCAGCGAATCAAAGGACCATGCCTTTACGTCCGCCTCTTTCTTGCCCGCATCAAACTGGAATGATAGAACATCCTGCTGTGAAGCGGCAATACCCAAGCTGACGGTCAGCATGTGATCGTCACCATCGCGTTCTTCGGCATTAATGCGCGTGTCGCTATTGTTATACATTTCAAGCGTATAGTCATAGCCAACGCCCAAAACCATATTCTCGCCCAGCTGCATATTCATGATGGCACCGGCTGACGGTGAGGTCAGGTATGTGGTGTCTTCAAGGAACAGATAGCCAAGTTTGACATAAGGTTTGATGTTCAGTGACATCGGGTTGTCATTGGCAAGACCGAATTTCAGGCCAGAGGCCACTTCGGCATACATCAGGTTTAGTTCATCAACATCAAGCTGCAATGACCCGTAAAGCTTGGCGCTGTTTTCCCAAACAGCACGGTCATCTTCACCAACCTTGCGATTGTGGTTGACGCCCAATGACGCGAACAGATTAAAGTCATCCTGTTCAGCAACCTCTGAGATATTGGCCGTATCGGCGAAATCATCAGAACCGCCATTGGCATTGGTTTGAAAACCAAGACCAACAACCAATGTACCTGTGGTCAATGACCGACGCAGTTTATTGTCAATTGATTCGAGGTAAACAGCGATACGCTCTTTCAACTCAACAGACGCTTTGGGTGATGCGGCTGCAGCCTCAAAATGCGGCTTGGCATTTTCATAATCACCGGTCTGATAATAAAGAGCAGCCAATTCCAATTGCGCACGAGCAAGATCGGGCTGTTTATCAACCATCATTGCCAGAACACGGATCGCCTCATCCGTGTATCCCAACTTCTTGGCGGTCATCGCACGTTGAAATTGGATTTGCATGTTGCTGGGCTGTGCCAAAGCAGCAAGACGCTGCTGTTCAAGTGCGGCTTCAAGCGAAGCACGCTGCTGTGCCGACATCATCTCTTCGGCTTGAGCGGTTGTAGCACCCCCAATGATGCCAATGGTTAACGCACCTACCAGTGCGGTCGAAGCCATCAATTTCCTAGAAAAGGACGCTTTAGACGCAATACGCATAGGGATTTCCTTCTGAAACAATCATCCTCACACACAATGAATAGCACCGGGCGCTGCAAATCAAGACCCAATTAACAGTCTGTTAGCATTCCGTCCAATATGGGACATGTTTGCAACGCTAATATGAATATAACGCCATTTCTGTGTTTTTGGGGGGTGGCGCAATTAATAGAATGGTTTAGTATCAGCCTTACTCAGCGGGTTTACGCGTATTTAGTGGAGTTATCATGTCTATCCGTCACAAACTTTTGGGTGGCATCAGCGCCATCGCTTTCGCAGGCATCCTATCTTTCGGTGCCCCTTCCTTCGTAGGTGCGCAGGAAGATATGGCAGCACAAGAAGACAAGTGCGCCGAATATAAAGACGCCGATGCGCTCGGCTTCCTTGAACAAGACATTCCTGACGAATGTAAGACAGAGGATGCAGGCGACGACGAAGATCTGTTTGCCGACTTCATGGATGAAGGTGATTCGGATTCGGAAGAGGATCTGTTTGCTGACGACGCAACCGACGAAGAAGATTTGTTCGGTGGCGAAGATGAAACAGCCGCAACCGGCGAAGACACAACAGATGATGGCGCAGCAGGCGACGACGTTGCCGACGCTGGTGACACATCAGATGATCCTGCAGCAAGTGACGATCCTTCTGCAGAGGATGAAGAAGACAATTTCGACGATCTGTTTGCTGACGACACAACAGGCGGCACCGACACAGATGCCGGCGACGACCTGTTCGGCGATGCAACTGACGACGCTGCCAGCGGTGATGATGTAGCTGCTGCCGACGATGGCGACAGCGACAGCCTGGACGATCCGTCAGCATCAGGTGATGTGGTTGCCAGCGACGATGTGAATGATGATGGGTCAGCCGATGGTCTGGATGGCGATCTTGCCAATTCAGCTGTTGATGATGCTGTATCTGATCAAACTGGTAGCTTGAGCTTCGGTCCAGCCGGTGCCAACAATGGCTCTGTGATTGCAGTTACTGTCGGTCAGGGCCTGGCCAATCTGGCAAACGATCCGACCTCCATCACCACCATGGACTCACTTGCTGACGTCGTGGTCGGCAATGACCCCGCAGGTGGCTCCAAGAACAATGTTGCGCAGGTTTCAGCCCTTCAAGTCTTTGATGGCGGCGAGAACATCAACATCTCAGTCTTGGAAGCCATTGGCGGCAATCTTGACCCGATGACAGCCCTACTGGGTATCGATGCAAGCCGTGCCCCCTCGGGCGCACCTTCAGGTCTGCCGACACCTTCAGCCTTGGTCGCCATTCCGGTCAACGGCGCACCGGGCAGCGCAGGCACCGATGCCGTTTTGGAAGTCGGCTTGCCGCTTCTTGACCCGGTTGCCGATGCAACAGGCCTTCAGGAAATCACTGTCCTAGAAGTACTTGGTGGCAACATGGATCCGACCACAATGCTGATCAACCTGAAAGGTCTGACAGATGGCGCAGGTGGTGGCGGTGGCGCAGGCCCGACCGGCACGCCGCTTGACGCATTGCTGGCACCTCTTGCCGGTGCTGCTGGCGGTGGCGGTGGTGGCGCAGGCCCAACCGGCACGCCGCTGGACATCATCCTGCTGCAGATTCCCGGTCTTGGTGCCGGTGGCGGTGGCGCACCGTCTCCCGACCTGATCCTTGGTCTACTGCCCCTTTGAGGTTAAGCACATAGAATGAAGAAAGGCCGGTCTAACGACCGGCCTTTTTCTTTGCCTTAAAAGATTTTCGTGAAGTGCTAGTCCCCTTCAAACGGCGCAAGACCTGCCTTTGCCAACGCCTCATCACTCAACGGCACATAGGTGCCCGCCTGATCATCAACAACAAAAAGCGGATCGGTCATCGCATTGGGATCATAGCCCTGCCGCTGGAAGTCCACCTTCCGCATTTTGAGGGTTGAGGTCATGTCGAGATCCTCTGCGATACGAACAAATAGCGGCACGGCATAATGGGCCAACCTGTCCTTGGCGAATTTGTAAAACCCTTCTGCATCGAACGAGGCACCATCCTTCAGACCAAGCGCAACCATACCCGCACGCCCTTCGGTGCCCGGCACACGCACGCCATAGCAATTGCAAAAGGCAATACCGTCAAAGCTGGACAATTCTTCGGCGACTTCCATGGTCGAGACATTCTCAGACTTCCACCGGAATGTGTCGCCAATCCGATCGAGGAAATAGAAATAATCATCCGCATCGCGGCGCATCAAATCGCCAGACCGGAAATAGGCATCGCCTTCCTCAAACACATTGCGCAGGATTTTCGCCTCTGTCGCGTCGGCGTCTGTATAGCCCTCGAACCGCCCCGCCGCACTGTCAGGCAAGGCTAGAATCCGCGCCACGACTTCGCCCGGCTGATCAGGCTCACACTCGATCAAAAAACCATTCTCATCACGAATATGATCGTCCGCTTCAATGTCGTATCGGACAAGACGGATATTGCTCATCTCCTTAAAAGGAACGCGGCCCACCGCGCCGATCTTTTCATCGACATTGGTCATGCCTGTATTGGCTTCGGTTGCGCCCCAGCCTTCAAAAATTTGCGCCACATCAAACCGTTCTTTAAAGGCTGCCCAAATATCCATACCGATTGAGCTGCCGATCATGGCACGCAGGGGATTATCGGCGTCATTTGGCTGTTCCGGCTGCGCCATCAAATAGCGGCACATCTCGCCAATATATTGGGTGACCGTCACATTGTACTTGCGAATGTCACCCCAGAATTGGGAGACGGAAAATTTCCGCCGCATCGACATGGTGCCGCCCACCGCCAAACACATAGATGTCAAAGACATCAGCCCGGCGGAATGATAAAGCGGCAGCGTGCAATAAAACACGTCATCAGGACGGAATTCCAAAAGCGCGCTCATCCCATCGCCTGTATTAAGCCACCGTACATGGGACAGCTTTGCCGCCTTGGGGAAGCCTGTGGTGCCAGAGGTAAAGACGTAGACAAACATGTCCCCCGCAACCAGCCCATCACGCCATGACTTGTCATAGGCGGCCTGGTCTGCGGCCTCATAGGCAGCGGTGATATCCTCGGCATAGGTGCCGGCATCATGCGGTGTTTCAGGGTCCTGCCACACCAACACAGGCGCACTTGGGGTGGCCCATGCAGATTGCAAGCCTGCAATACACTCTGACCCAAACAGGACAAGTTTCGGCGTCACTTTTTCGACCGAATAGACCAGCCGATCACCGACCTGCTGAATATTGATGAGGGAGCCGACAGCCCCCAACTTCGCCAACGCCAAAACGCCGATGTAAAATTCGGGACGGTTTTCCATGCCAAAGGCAACCACGTCGCCGCGTTCAACACCCTTGTCATGCAAGACAACCGCCAGCTTGTTTGCAGCGGCATCCACATCGGCATAGCTCAACACCCGATCCTGATAAAGCACAGCAGGCACGTCAGGCCGTTCGGTCGCCCATTGTTCATAACGGTCAGCAACACAATGTGTTTGGCTGGGCTTGTTTTGGCTTGCCCCAAAAATCTGACGGTTGATTTTTTCCTGTGTTTCTTCGCGTGATACTGTCATGCGGCCAAATCCCGTAATTTAAATTTCTGTACTTTACCTGATGCGTTGCGCGGCAGCTCATCCACAAAACTGACAAGCCGCGGCACTTTATAATTCGCCATTTCATTGCGCGCCCATGCAATCAACTCATTCGCCTCAAGCGCGACATCATCTTTGGTGACGATAAAGGCATGGGCAACCTCGCCCATTCGGTCATCGGGTGCGCCGATAACAGCAGCGTCGGCAACCGCATCGTGCCGCAGCAATATATTCTCAATCTCTGCGGGGTAGCAGTTAAAGCCGCCCGTGATGAACATGTCTTTCGCCCGATCAGTGATGCGCAGATACCCACGATCATCCAATATGCCGATGTCGCCTGTCCGCAACCAGCCATCAGCGGTGATGGTGTCGCGGGTCGCAACCTCATTATCCAAATAGCCTTGCATGACGTTATAGCCGCGGATCAACACTTCGCCCGCTTCATCAGGGGCGACCGCGTTACCATCGCCATTAACGCACTTCACCTCAACAAAGGGAATGGCGCGGCCTGATGTGTTGGCAATGGTTTTAAAATCATCTTCCGGGCGGCACATGGTGACAGTGCCCGTTGCCTCTGTCAGGCCATAGGCAGTCAACACAATGTCAAAGCCCAGCACCTGCTTCATCTGTTCAACCAAATGCACAGGGATGGAGGCTGCGCCCGTTACTGTTGCCCGCAGGCTTGAAATATCTGCGCCCGCAAGCCCTGCGTGATTGATCAGGCTTTGGAAAATGGTGGGCGGCCCCGGCAGTACCGTCACCTTATCAGCCGCGATACGGTCTAGGATCTGATCGACATCAAACACAGCATGGGGCAAGGCGGTCGCGCCTTTTAATATGCAGGCAAACCATCCTGCCTTGTAGCCGAAGCTGTGAAAAAATGGGTTCACGATCAAATAACGATCCTGATCATTCAAACTGATCAGGCTTGCCCATTCGTCAAACACAGCCACATTCTGCCCATGCGCCGTCATCGCGCCTTTGGGCTGGCCCGTCGTGCCGGATGTAAACAGGATGTCGGCAAGGTCCTCTGGCTGCAATGCCGCTTCACGTTCATGGGCGCGCACGCGATCCTCGTCAACCACGCCGTCGGTAAAGCTGGCCCAGCTTGCGCCATTGTCACCGCGCAACAACACGGTTAGATCAAGCGCGGGTAGATCATACCCGTCAAGCATGGCGGGATAGTCAGCGCCCAAAAAGCCCTGCACCGTAAACAGGGCCTTCACACCGCCACGGCCCAGAATGTCTGCCGCCTCTGCCCCTTTAAAGCGGGTATTGATCGGCACCAGAACGCAACCAGCCATTAATCCACCAAGGGCAGTTAATATCCATTCCCGGCAATTGGGGGCCCAAATGGCGAAGCGGTCGCCCTTAGACAAGCCTGCACTGACAAAGGCGGCGGCAACCTCACCAGCCTGCGCCAGCAAATCCTGATAGGTCAGGCTTTCGCCATCCTCAAAAATCGCGATATGATCGGGCCAAGTTTCGGCGGCCTGCCGCAACATTTGCGGCATGGTCTTACGCAACAGCGCCGGACCCGCAGGCTTCCCGGTATCGGTCACATGTTCCTCCCTGCCTGTAGAATCAGGCCAAACCGTCCATATGCGTTATAATTACGATAGTTTTTTACGCATATGGCAAATAATTGCTCGATATTCTATGCGTTTTGCGTAGAATTGCAAGGCGATTCAAGAAAAGAAGGCACGTTATGACAGGGTTTAACGGCAAAACAGTGCTGGTCACAGGGGGCACGCGCGGTGTGGGTAAGGCGATCACGGATGCCTATCTGGCTGCGGGCGCCTCTGTTTGGACCTGCGGGCGCAACGCGCCGGACGAAGATGGCGGCGCACGCTTTGTCAGTGCTGACATTCGCGACCCGGATCAGGCCGCCGATCTAGTGGCAGAGATTAAGGATCAAGACGGCCGCTTTGACATTCTGATCAATAATGCAGGCGGCAGCCCTCCTGCGGATGCGGCGACAGCCTCCCCCCGTTTTTCGGAAAGCATCATCAAGCTGAACCTGATTGCACCGCTTAATTTGGCACAGGCTGCCTATCAGGCGATGGGGGATGCAGGCGGTTCCATCGTCAATATTGCCAGCGTATCGGGTGTGCGCCCCAGCCCCGGCACCGCAGCCTATGGCGCTGCCAAGGCTGGTCTTTTGAACCTGACCCAATCTTTGGGGATGGAATGGGCCCCGCATGTTCGCGTGAACGCGGTCATTGCCGGACTAATCAAGACTGAGGCTGCGCATGATCATTATGCAGGCGAGACGGGCATCCAAAAGATTGAAGACGCCTTGCCCATGAAACGCATGGCTACCCCTGATGATATTGCGCAGGCCTGCCTGTTTCTGACATCCGATCAGGCAAGCTATATCAGTGGCGCCTCGTTGGAAGTGCATGGCGGGGGAGAGCCGCCCAGTTTTCTGAAAATCGCAGAAGAAGCGAGCGCAACATGACCACAGAATTAATGCCCGAAGGCTATATCAAAGGCGACTATTACGATCCGTTTGGCGATATAGCCGGCCCCTTTTGGCACAAGATCATCAACGGCCCCCACGGGATCGCTGAACATTGGTTTGGATTGAAGATCGAGGAACGTCACCTGAATTCAGGCGGGCGCGTGCATGGCGGCCTGACCATGACCATCGCGGACGAGGCCTTGGGCGCAGCCGCCTGGCACTATATTGGCGACCAACCTGCCGTGACCGTTTCACTGACCACGAACTTCATCGGCGCGATCAAGGAAGGCATGGTGCTTGAAGCCGTTGCCACCAAGGTAACGCGCGGCGGGTCAATGGTGTTTGTTCAGGGCGAATTGCTTGCCGATGGCGAGGTTGTTGCCAATGCCAGCGGCGTTTGGAAGATTCTGAAAGGTGCGTTTAAGACGCCTTTTAAAGATAGAGACTAGCCCAACACCTTCCCGGCCTTTTGCAAGTGCCGTGCGGTAAAGGGCGGGTCCTGTTCGATTTTCTCAACCATCTCATAAACACGCGTATAGCCTGAATGGGCGATCTTCCAGCCGTCATCAGTTTTGACATAGCGGTCTTCATAAACCGCGACGCCTGATGTTTTGACCTTATATTTCAGGTCCCAGAAAATATCGTGCAGATACCATTTCCCTGTTGCGGTCTGCCCGTCGGCAGCGACCTCAATTTCAGGATGGTGGGCGGTATGCTGGGCCACCGCTTCTGAATGAAAGGCGGTCGCCAGAAATTCAAAAAAGTCTGCGCGATTTGAATATTCGGCATGGTAGGACCCGCCCTGATAATCAATCGTCACATCTTCTGTCAGGGTTGTTGCAAGCTCATCATGATCCGCCATATCCAAACAGCGGAAATATTTATGCTTGAGCTGTTTGATCAGTTCGATTGCTTCTAAATCTAATGCCATCTCTTTTTCTCTTTCCCGCTGCGCGACCACAAATCAAGGCGTCATAAACTCGCCGCCATTCACATCAAGCGATGCGCCCGTCACCATCGACGTATAGTCAGAGACGAACATCAAAACCGTCTTTGCGCATTCACTGTCGGGCGGCACAACACCCAGGGGGATGTTGCGCGTGATACCCTTGATAATCACGTCCTCGTCAACCCCTTGCGCCTTGGCCGTATGGGCGACATAGCCTTCGACACCCGGGCCCCATAGCCAGCCCATAAAGGTTGAGTTGACGCGAATATTATATTGGCCCAGCTCCTGCGCCAGCATACGGGTTGCCCCCGCCATGGCCGCCTTTGCGCTGGCATAGCCGCCCTCGCCCGCCATGGGTTTGCGGTTCGCCATTGTGTTGACGGACACGATGGCCCCGCCACCTGCCGCCTTCATATGGGGCACGGTCTTTTGCGTCACGGACAATGTGCCGAAAAAGTTTGTTTCCATACTGGCACGCCAGACATGCAGATCAGCAACCTCAAACGGTTTAAAGCCAACATGCTTATAGGCGCTGTTCACCAGCCCATCGATGCGCCCGAAATGTTGGGCGGCACCATCAACAAACTTGCTAACCTGATCTTCATCAGCGATATCGGTTGGGATGGCGATGACGTCGCCGCCTGCCTTGGCAATGTCATCAGCATAACCATCAAGCCGTTCTTTATTGCGGGCGCAAATGGCAATTTTTGCCCCCTCCTCTGCCGCGATGCGCGCCAGATGCTGACCCATGCCGGGACCGATTCCGGTAATCAGAACGACTTTATCCTTCAACAACATGCTGCCTATCCTTTTATGAAGCGGGCGCGGTAGGTGGCGAATTGATCAGCAATCCCCCCATCGCACAGCCCGAATTGTTCTGCCGTATAATGATGCTTGCCATGCTTGTTCTGCTTGTTCGCCTCGGCATGGTCTGCCATCTCAGCCTCCCCCTCGGTCGTTATGGGGCGGCCAAGCTGTTCATATAGGTCCTGCGCCACACCAAGCGGATCGGTTACCGTCTTACGATAGTCTGTATCGATAAAATGCACCTCGCCCAGCGCGGCACGCTTTTGCATGAACTGATCAAGGTTCCATGCCAGCCGATCCGACCACAAATTACCGATTGCTTTTTCATCAAGCGCCGTCGTCCACGGCCCGGCATAATGTGCAACCATGGAACAAAAGCTTGGCACGGTTTGCACCGGGTCACGATGGGTCATGACGATTTTGGCGCCGGGAAAGGTTTTGAGCACCACATCAACCAGTGGGACATGCTGTGGGGTTTTCAGCACCCATTTCTTGCCGCGCCGTTCGGGCCGCTGCCATTGCAGGAATTGCAGAAAGCGTTTTAGATCCTGATAGGCACGTGAATGATCCGCCGCCTTTAGATAGTCCGTATAGCTCGGGATATAAAAGCCCGACTCTGGCACCGAACTCATAAAACAATGCTCGAGCAGCAGGATTTCTTCTTCCGGGCTATAGGCGTTTACATCATGGATGCTTTCAAAGCCGGGGCTAGACTGATTGATGTAGTTGGCGGTCTTTTCGCCCATCTTCTGTCGCCCAACAGGGTTGCCCGGCTCTTCATCAGGCCATGGCGCAGGCTGCCCGCCCTCCCACATTTGCATGGCGGTATTGCCGGGGTCCGCGGCCAACAGGCGATGCAGCATGGTACTACCCGTACGCGGCAGGCCGACAATCACGGCATCGACCAAAATCTCTTCGTCCAAGATTTCCGGATGACGCTTGATAGTATCTTCCGTGCGCAACCGATTGACAAGACTGTTGATCAATTGCATGGGCCGCACTTTTAGCGCAGCTTCATTTAATTTGGCTTCGGTGTTCAGCGCGTTCAGCAAAACATCCAAAGGCTCCACAAAGAACGTGTCGCCATAATCGTCCAGCCCGGCATTCACCGCCGCCGCAGCCATCAGGGCATCGCGTTCAAGCGGAACAGCACTCATCCCATCACCTCACTCAGCTTCACCTTACGGACTTGCGGCACAGGGTGGTCGTCTGCGCCAATCCAGCGCCACATCAACACGCCTTCCTTATGACCTGCCGTTTCAATGGCGTTGGGGTGATCAATCGGCCTGTGCGCAACAACCACTTGCGCGGTCTTACCGTCAGTTTGAGCAAGATGGTGATTGAGATGAACCCGATGATAGCGGTAGTCGAAGCTTTCCATCCAGAAATTACACAGCTGGATATTCCAGTAATCGCACTCAGGGATCGGTGTTTCGATCACCAGCGCCTCATCATCGGCAAAATCATACCAGCCATAGAAGTAGCGGATATTTGGATCGCCACCGACACGCTGCGCGCGTTTGTGATCCAGCATTTTGAATGTGTTTCGC
Organism: Alphaproteobacteria bacterium; assembly: GCA_965229935.1. Classification (GTDB taxonomy): domain Bacteria; phylum Pseudomonadota; class Alphaproteobacteria; order SPJN01; family SPJN01; genus SPJN01. The sequence goes on along the minus strand of CBDDKB010000002.1, from coordinate 2,854,551 downwards.
TCATAAGTGCGGAACTCATGGCTCCACTCCAAAAACAGTTTGACGGAACCTGAGACATAGCGGCTGGCCGCCATCAACCCGTGTGTGATGCGCTGCGATGATAGGGGCGCGGGCGCTTCGCCCTCTGCATTCATGCGCTCAATCGTCAGGACGGCAGGGGTTTCATTCACCCGATCATGGAATGTTTGCCGAACCAGCACCATGCCTGTGCCTTCAGACATTTTCAGCCAATTGCCGGGCTGTTCGTTTTGGCTGACGATGATTTCAAAACTGCCATCATCATTAATCGCAATATCCTTGTCGGCATCAATAAAGCCGATGGTTTGCAGCGTGCCGTCCTTGCCGTAATTGCCGGACTGGGTGCCGATCCCCAAATAGTGAACCGTGCCGCGCGTGCCCGTAATCTTGTAATCGAACGACCCGTCGATCTGCGCGTTACTGTAATGATTATCGGGATTGTCCCCACCCAGCTTAATCGTCTCGTGACAGGAACGACGAAATACCGGGAACAGCGGATCGCGATATTCCAAAAAATTTTCCAGCCCCATGCGGGCCAGGCGCGATAGGTAGCGCATCCCTTCGGCCTGCGTTAACGCATCTTGTGGATTTTCAGGTTGCAGCAAAAGCTGTCCTGCATCTTTCAGATCATCACAAAATTGCGCCCATGCTGCGCCGCTTGTGACCTGTTCGTCGATAGAATTGCTCATGATAAATCCTTAGACCAGCCGGGCTTGGCCGCCATCAAGGCCGATGCTTTGGCCCGTCACATAAGATGCCTCGTCACTGCACAGCCACGCGACAGCACGACCAATATCCTGTTCGCAATCACCGACCCGTCCCAACGGCACGGTATTGACGAAGGCAGCGGCCTCCTCAGGGTTATGTTCTGACCACATGGCCATACCGGGGGAGTTGGCAAGCGGCAGGATCACATTGGCGCGAATGTTAAAGCGGCCCCATTCGCTGGCCGCCGCACGCGTCAATTGCCTGATCGCTTCTTTGACCGCGCCATAGGCACCATAGCCCGCCATATCCCACCTGAATGCTGATGAGGAACCCAGATTGACGATGGCGCCGCCACCTGCGTCCTTCATATGGGGCAGGGCTGCACGCATGGCCCGCAATGCCGCCATGGGGCCTGATTGCCACCCGGCCTCCACCGCGTCTTCATCAAGTTTGTGGAGCGGACCAAGCGGCACCTGTTGGGCATTATTCACCAGAATATCCAACTTGCCGAAACTTTTGACCGTCGCCTCAACCGCGCCCAGCAGCGCGTCGCGATCTGTCACATCGCATTCAATCGCAGCAACATTGTCGCCCAGCTCGGCGGCCTGTTTTTCCACCTTTGATAGGGTACGGCCCGCCAACATAAGCTTTGCCCCATCTACCACCAACGCCTGCGCTATACCGGCACCAACGCCCTGCCCGGCCCCGGTAACAAGCCCGACCCGTCCGACCAAACGACCCTGTGTCATCTCTTAAATCCCTGCCCTGTTTTGACATGCCTGCGCCACCCACACGGCAGATCAGGCAATTTTTCATGATGAAATTGTCATTATTCGCAATATCTGACGCTGATATTTACGCAAATAGTATACATTGTCAACTAAATCAGCCGATCTGCGAAATTTCACGCAAAGATAGGCCAAGCCCCGAATCTTGGGCTATGGTCAGCCTATGAAACTGACTTTTTATACAGACCATCGCGACTTAACCGTGCCTTTTGTCTTGGCGCGGGAGGGGTTTGATCAGGTTGCCCTAACCTGTGTTGAACTGGCCGACGGCACGCACACAGGGTATGGCGAAGGCACACCCAAAACATTTTTGGGCCGCAGCCCTGAAGGGGACCTGGCAGAGATCAAATCAGTTCAGCAAGCTATAGAATCAGGTGCCAGCAATCAGGATTTGCTTGATCTGTTGCCCGCCGGGTCCGCGCGCAATGCGCTTGATTGCGCCATGTGGGATTTGAAATGCAAGCAGGCGGGGGCACGAATTTGGCAGCTTGTGGATTTGCCAGAACCCGCCGCGCCAGTACGCGCGGACTATACGCTGTCTATCGACACGCCAGAAAATATGGCGAAGGCAGCAGCACATTTGGCAGAGTATGACCTTGTTAAAATCAAGCTGAATGCTGAGCTGATTGACGAACGGTTAAGCGCGATCCGCACGGCCCTTCCCGATACAGACTTGTTTGTCGATGCCAATGAAAGCTGGACGGCGGATCTGTTACAGAAAATCACCCCGACCCTTCTAAAACACACTATCAGCCTTGTTGAACAACCAGTGCCTGCAGGCATGGATGCAAGCCTGGACGGTATTGATTGCCCTATCCCGCTGGCTGCCGATGAATCATGCAGGACGGTTGATGATCTGCCCAACCTTGTGGGGCGCTATCAATTCGTGAATATCAAGCTTGATAAAACAGGCGGTTTGACAGCGGCCCTACAGCTTTTGAGGGCCGCGCGGGCACATGGTTTTAAGGTCATGGTGGGCTGCATGATCGGCACATCACGGGCCATGGCACCTGCCTTTGTCGTGGCAAGTCAGGCCGACTTTTGCGATTTGGATGGGGCCAGCATGTTAAAACAGGATGTCGCCCCGCCGCTTAAGCTGCAAGCCGGGCGCGCCCATTCATTCACCGCCGCTTTGTGGGGCTGACAATTCCCCTTCAAGCTGCGCAGCAACAGCATCAGGGCTTTTTGTACTGCGTGCCAAAATTTTATAGGCAACGGGCACAACGAAAACCGTCAGGACTGTCGCAATGACCACCCCGAAAAAGATGGTGACACCAATTGCGGTGCGCATCTCATGACCCGGACCACTTGCTAGGATCAGCGGCACAGCACCGATAGCTGTCGTGATCCCGGTCATAATGATGGGACGCAGACGCAGCAGGCTTGCCTCACGAATGGCATCGTCAAAACTCTTGCCATCACCCCGCAATTGGTTGGCAAATTCAACAATCAAAATACCATTCTTTGCGGCAAGCCCCACAAGCATCACCAAACCGATCTGGGTTTGAATGTTCAGCGACCCGCCCGTCAACCAAATGCCCAACAATGCGCCCCCGATTGCCAATGGGACGGTCAGCATAATCACAAAGGGATGGACGAAACTTTCAAACTGGGCGGCAAGCACCAGAAACACAATGACAATGCCCAATATCAAGACGAAGTCGAGCGATCCTGAATCATACCGCAAGTCGCGGCTTTCACCCTTATAGTCGATCGACGCAGCATCGGGCAAAATCTCGCGCGCAAGTTCATCCAGATTATCAAGTGCAGTGCCAAGGGGCACCTCGTCGGCCAGATCGCCCGTAATCGTGATCGCCCGCACCCTGTTATAGCGCGGCAAAGTGTTTGAGGTTGCCCGTTCTTCAAAGCTGATCAACTGGTCAAGCGGCACAAGCATACCGCCATTACGCGATCGCACATGAATGTCCGTCACGTCGGCGGGGGATTGGCGCTGCATCCGCTCCCCCTCGATCACCACATCATATTCTTCGCCTTTCTCTATGAAGCGCCCTGCGATACGGCCCGACAACATGGTTTCTAGCGTCAGCCCCACATCACCGATAGGCACACCCAAATCACCGGCGCGTGTCTTGTCGATATCGATCTTGATTTGCGGCTGGGTTTGCTTGAAATCAGAATCCACATCGACGATACCAAGACCGCCGCGTTCTTCGATCGCGGTCAGCATCATATCGCGCCAAATCACCAGTTCCTGATATGAGCCGCCGCCGATCACAAATTGCACCGGGCTTGATGACCGTTTGCCGAAAGCACGGCTCATATAGGGGAAGACGCGCACGCCGCTTAAATCTTTCAGACGGGTTTTCACATCTTCGATAATTGCAAAGGCATCGCGGCGCTGATCAAAATCATTCAGCACAACAATGGCAGCCGCTGAATTAAAGCTTTCAGGATTGCCGAAACTGCGCGGCACGCGCACCAACAAACGGTTGATTTCGCCATTTTCTACCAGCGGTGTCAGACGCTCTTCGATCTGATCTGCATACTCCTTCATATAGTCATATGTCGCCCCTTCGGGCCCATTGACTGACAGGAAAAACAGACCCCGATCTTCCGCAGGCGCATATTCGCGCGGCAATATGTTGAACAATGTAGCCGTGCCACCAAGCAAACAGATGAAGGTAATCAACACTACCCAAGGGTGCCGCAAACTGCCATCAAGACCGCGCCGATAAAGTCCCTGCAGTCTGGAAAAGCTGTTATCCACCAAACGCGATGCCATAGTTGAATGACTGCTTTGCTTCAACAGTTTTGAGGCCAGCATGGCAGACAGGCTCAACGCCGTGATGGAGGAGAAGACCACCGCAATCGCCATGGTCAGCGCAAATTCGGTAAAGAGGCGGCCCACATCTCCTTCTAAAAAGGCAAGCGGCACAAACACCGATACAAGCACCAGCGTTGTTGCCACGACGGCAAACCCGACCTGCCGCGCCCCAAGATAGGCTGCGCGCAGGGGTGGCTCCCCCTCCTCCTTCATACGGCGGACAATATTTTCCAGCACCACAATCGCGTCATCGACGACCAACCCGATGGCAAGCACAAGGGCCAGCAAGGTCAACAGATTGATGGAAAAGCCCAAGGCGTAAACAACGGTAAAGCTTGCGATCAGTGACACCGGCACTGTTACAGCCGGAACGATCATGGCGCGGACCGATCCCAAGAACAGATAGATCACCCCGATCACAAAAATGATCGCAATCCCCAGGGTCTTATAGACTTCCTTCACCGCGCCTTCGACAAAGATGGTCTTGTCATAGCTGAGCTTCAGGTCCATCGCAGGGGGCAGGCCAGATTTCAGACGCTCCACCTCTGCCCTGACTTTATAGGCAACCTCCAGCGCATTTGATTGGCTTTGCCGGACAACGCCGATCCCCACCATAGGCACGCCATTGCCGCGAAACAGTGTCCGTTCTTCGCGCGGCGCCCGTTCGATGCGTGCCACATCTGACAATTGCACCAGATGCCCGTCAGCCCCTTCGCGGATAACAAGGCTGTTGAAATCTTCAATGGTTTTGTAGGACCGTTCCAGCCGCATCCCGATCAGCCGTCCGGGCGTTTCAATCCGACCGGCAGGCAGTTCAATATTTTCGCGCAGCAAAGCAGCCTCGATATCAGGGGCCGTTATCCCGCGCGCTGCCATCGCCACCTTGTCGAGCCAGATGCGCATCGCAGGCACCTTACCGCCTGACACGCGGGCACGGGCCACCCCATCAATGGCAGAGAAACGATCCACCAAATGACGTTCCGCATAATCGGTCAATGACATCAAATTATGACGATCACTAACAAGATGTATCCACATCATGACGGAATCATCACCATCGGCTTTCTCAACCTCAGGCGGTTCGGCCTGATCGGGTAAATTATCCAACAAGCCGCCAATTCGGTCGCGAATATCATTGGCCGCGTCTGAAATATCGCGCCCCAGCTCAAACTCAATCGTTACGCGGGAGCGGCCCGGACTTGATTGGGACGAGATAAAGCGCACGCCGCTGATGCCCGACACGCGGTCTTCGACCATTTCGGTAATGCGATTATCAACAATCTGTGCCGATGCGCCGGGATAGCGCGTATCAATTGTTACAATGGGCGGATCAATATCGGGATATTCGCGCAAGGACAGACGGTCGAACGAAATCGCGCCGAATGTCACCATTAACAGGCTTAAAACCGCAGCAAAGACAGGCCGCTTGACCGATATGTCAGACAGGATCACCGCCGCGCCCCCTGCTTAACCCGAACGGTTTGGCCCAAACGCACACGCAAGGTACCACGCGTGACGACCAACTGGCCTGCCTTTAATCCGGACAGAATTTCGACACTGCCCGGACGGCGCGCACCCAACGTGACAATTGATTGCGAGACTTTGCCCTGATCAGCCTGCGTCGGCGTTACCACAAAAACGCGCTGGCCCTGGTCTGAGGGGACAAGACTTTCTTCCGGGATCATCAACGCCGTACGGGGCGATTTGTTCAGCACCACCTGCATGGCCATACCGGGCTTTAACGCCCCATCCTGATTATCCAGAACGGCACGCACGGTGACCGCGCGGGACACACTGTCAACCGCCGGGTTTACAAGATCAACAAGGCCACTAAACACCCGGTCAGGATAGGCTGTTGCCGTGGCATTGACCGTCAGCCCTTTCTTTAGGGCTGCCAAGTGCCTGTCCGACACAGTAAAATCAAGATAAAGCGTCTGGGTCGCCCAAAGCGATATGATTTTGTCTGCGGGGCGAACCAAGGCCCCGGGGCTAACGCGTTTAAAGCCCAACTGCCCGTCAAACGGCGCGCGGATATGACGGTCTGCCAAGCGTGCCTGTGCCGTTTCAAGCCCGGCAACCGCCTGTTCATAGGCGGCACGGCGTTCTTCGGCCAAGGCAAGCGGCCCGGATTTCCGTTCTGCCAAATCCTGCGCCCGGCGATAGGACAGGCGGCGTTCTTCAACCAAAGCTGCAGCGGCGCGGACGGCTGCCTTTTCTTCTGCACTTTCAAGGCTAACCAGCAAATCACCCTTGCGCACAAGCGCGCCATCATCGACATGCACAGCCTCAACCTTGTCAGACACGGTTGCGGTGATTTCCACCCATTCAAAGGGTTTAAGCGTCCCTAACGCCTTGATTGGGTCTGTCAGCTCAATCTTTTGAGCCGTTGCAACCTCAACCAAAAGCGGCTGGTCTTTTGCTGCAACCTGTCCTGAGATAGGCAGCAAGGCGAAACAAAGGAATGCAGAAAAGCGGCGAAATGATTGTGGCAGGTTCATAAGGGCAGACCCTGAAAGGTAAATAGCAATGACCTTTCATGTAGCACATTTGCGCGGCAGTACGCCTGTAAAATCTTAGTGATTTTCCGCCAATCGCCGGGAAATTTCTGACCGCAGCTCGTCCCGCAATTCAGGATTACCATCAAGCAACCGATCAAGATCGTCACGCGACAGGGCAAGCACTTCACAAAAGCTGAGCGTCTTGACGCTGGCATTGCGTTCCTGATCTTCAAACAGGGCAATTTCACCAAAATAACTGCCTGAGCCAAGCTCAACCGACCTGTCGGGCAAAATCACCTCAACAGCGCCAAGCGAGATAAAATACATCTCGCGGCCCACATCGCCTTGTTTGAAAATCATCTCATCAGGCAGCATCAGGCGCGGCTTCATCAACTTGCCCACCGCTGCAATTTCACTGTCTGACAGTTTGGCAAATAATGGCACCTGCCGCAGCAATCGTTCTGCATCAAGGTGAATGTCAAGCTCTGGCAATTGGGCAAGGGCGCGCCGCTTTTCCTCAAGCTCATCCGTCAGCGATTGATGGACCGATGCGCCGATTAGTGATTGGGCGGCAAGCCTGTCATAATCGGCCTGCTCTAGCCGCAGGGCAACAAGGCGCAGATTGCGCGCCTCTACCTGTTCGACATAATCCGGATAAAGCAGTTTGATATTATTCAGTCGCCGCTCTACCTGCTTGATACGATCAGCAAGCTCCAGCGCCGCCTGTTCTGCCCCCTTGTCGCCCACAAGGGCACGCATTTCATTGCTGTCCTCAGCCGACCGTGCGGTCAATGCGGCTGCCATGGCGTCCAACACCTCAAACCGCAGGGCAATGGCGCGCGCCAAGACTGTATCTATGCCAAAGCGGCGCTGCACCCATCTGCCAACGCGGAAGCCGCGATCAAATTCAACTGCCTGCTCGCTCGCCTTGCGATAGCCTTCGATCCCGCCTGATTTTGTCGCGTCAGCTATGTCATCAACCCGCATCAGCAATTCCCGCAATGCGGTAGAGGATATGGCCCCGCTGCCGAACCCATCCAAATAGGCGCGCCGTTCCTGTGACAGCATGGCTTTTAACCCGGCTGTTATCCATTCTTCATCCGTGACGGTGGCTTCAAACGCCTTATCCTCAAAACCTGTTTCCTCATCAAAGGCGGCATTGATTTCATCTTCTGTTAGGCCACGTGCCTGCCCAAATTCATTGACCGACCCGCGAATACGATCAGCGGCAAAGCCGACCGATCTGTTGCGCAACGCTTCTTCCGCATGGCTTAGTTTGTCGAGGCCCAGCTTGCTCATCACCGTGCGAATTGTGGTCGCCTGTGTGAACAGGGTGAACAGCACAAAGCCTGTGACGAGCACGGCAATAAAGGTGCGCGCATCCTCTGGCACATGGTCATTTTCGACGACAGCCAATGCCAACGCCAATGACACGGCCCCGCGCAACCCGCCCCAGACCATAACGGTTTGGAAGGACTGCGATACTTTTTGCGCCACGCCCAATCGCGATAATAACGGCACTGACCCATAAACAATCAGTGATCTGATGACGGTTGCGGTGACGATCAACACACCGACCATCATAAACAATTGCGCATCAGCCTTTGCCAACAAGTGCGGCACGGCAATCCCGACCAGAACGAAAATCACCGCATTGGCCCAGAAACCAAGCTGCTCCCAAATTTCGTGCATGGAATGGAATATCGCAGGCTTGATCGCTGTCCGCCCGGTAGAGCCGACGACCAGCGCAGCGGTGACAGCCGCCATCACGCCTGACACATGCAAATAATGTTCCGCCACTATGAATGACAGATAGGCCAAGGTGATGGTCAGCGTAATCGCCGCCAGCGGAAAATCATTCAATCGCGCGATCACCATGCAGTATAGCCGCGCCATGACAAAGCCGACAACGACCCCGCCGATAAACACTTTCAGGAAACTGCCAACGCCGCCTAACAGGCTGATACCCCCTTCACCCGTCAACATCGCCAGCAACAGTGTAAAGACAACGATTGCGGTCGCATCGTTAAACAGGCTTTCCCCTTCGACCAAAATGGCTAGGCGTTTGGGGGCGCCAACCTCCTTAAAAATCGCAACCACGGCAACAGGGTCTGTTGCGGAACAGATCGCCCCCAACAGTAAACAGGCGATCAGCGACATACCGCTGGCCTGATTAAGGACAATCCCGATAACAGCGGTCGATACCAACAGGCCCAAAGCCGCCAAAAACAGGATGGGGCCAATATCTTCTAACAAGCGGCGCACATCGATGGACAATGCGCTTTCAAAAACAAGGGCAGGCAGGAAGATAAACAGGATAGCTTCTGACGTGACATCAAGACTGACCAGTGCGATCAAGGCGTCTTTAAACGCCGATCCGCTGCCGTGGTGATCACCAGCAAGTTGGGCAACATGCCCGAAAATCCCCAACCCCTCTGCAAGGAAGCCAACGCCCATACCAACAATGGCAAGCAAGACGGTGAATGGAAAGCGGACACGGTTTGCAATAGGCAAAACCAGAACGGCCCCGGTCAATAAAACCATCAACCCCAATACGGTCATCCACACATGTGCCATAAACGCCTCCCCGCGTTTGTGCCTAGAGTATATGCCCTAACCGGATTGTGTGCCCTTTTTGATGACTTGGCAATTGCGGCGACAAGATCTTATGTGATTTCAATGGCAGGAAAGCCGCGCCCTATGTAAGTATATGGCTGTTTTAAACGGAAAGGGCCCATTTATGACAGGTTTGGACCTGCGCGACCGCCAGGCATTATTTGCGCAACTGGAAAGCACATGTTTTGACGTTTTGATCATTGGCGGCGGTATCACAGGTGCAGGTCTTGCCCGTGAAATTGCCCTCAGGGGGATGAGATGCGCCTTGGTTGAGGCAAGCGACTTTGCCGCCGGGACCTCTAGCCGTTCATCAAAGCTGGTCCATGGGGGGCTTCGCTATCTGGCACAGGGTGATTTTTCTGTGGTTCGCGAGGCGTCGCGCGAACGAACGGCCCTGCGCCGTATTGCGCCCCACTTGGCACGGGTCAATCCCATGCTGGTCACTGCACGCAGCCGCAAAGAACAATGGATTATCAAGGCAGGCCTGATCGCCTTTGAAAAGCTGGGGCGGGTTGCCAAAGATGAACGCCACCATATGGTCAGCAAGACCGAGCTTGAGCGTATTGAACCAAGCATCAAACCTGACCGCTTTGCCGGGGCCTGCCATTATTATGAATATCTAACAGATGATGCGCGCTTAACGCTCGCCAACATAGAAGACGCTGTCGATCACGGCGCGGTTGCCCTAAATTATGCCCGCGCCAGCAAGGCAATCATCGAAGGGGGCAAGCTAACAGGGTTTGAGGTTGAAGGCACCCTTCCGACCGAAACGCTTGGCGCAACCATAAAGGCCAAACAGGTGATCAACGCCGCCGGGCCATGGGTTGATGCCCTGCGTCAGCTTGAGGATGATCAGGCAGACAAGCGCCTAATCCTGACCAAGGGCATACATGCCTGCGTCCCGCAAAGCCGCTTGCCGCTTAATCACACGATCACAATGCGCGGCCCGGACGGACGTAATGTCTTTGTCGTGCCTAAGGGCGAGATTGTCTATTTCGGCACCACCGATACATTCTATGCAACCGCCGATTACTGGCCCAAGATCGATTTTGCCGACATCGCCTATCTGCTGGAAAGCGGCAATGACACGTTAGGCGGCCCACCCCTGACGCCGGATGATATCTGTGGCCTATGGTCAGGCGTCCGTCCCCTGTTGGGACAGGAAGGCAAGGCCCCATCGGACATTTCACGCAAGGATGAAATCTTGGACGGGCCACACGGCATGATCTCAATTGCGGGGGGCAAGCTGACCGCCTATCGCAAGATGGCAGCGCGTTTGGCTGACCAAATCGCTGAGCGGCTGCAACTGACCGTAGACACACCCGCAACCGATATACTGCCCCTGCCCGGTGGGGATATTACTGATCTCGCGCAGCTTGAAACATCATTGCAGCAACGCTTTGACCTCACTGCCGCGCAGGCCAGCCGACTGGCAACCGCCTATGGGGCCAACGCTGCTGTTGTTTTGGAAGGCGCAGGCGACACCACATTCAGCCCTGCGGATGAGGCACGCTATGCAGTCACGCATGAAGGCGCGCAGCGGTTGGAAGATTGGTGGGTCAGACGGTCAGGCCGGGCATGGTATGATCTTGATGGGGGGCTGGGTGCCCTTCAAACCGCGGCCGACGCTATGGCGCAAAAACTGAGCTGGGACGAGACGCGCAAGGAAGCAGAAATCAAATCAGCGCAAGACACGCGCGCGGCGATGATGGCTGCACTAAGCGACCATTAATTATTGGCGTCAGGTGCCGCGCGACCAAAGCCCGGATTGAAATAGGGCTGTTGATAGTCGCCCTGTTGCGGTGTCAGCCGCTGGCGGGCCCGCGCCTCAGGCGTGTCTTGCTGCCACTTTGCATCATAAATGATGAAACGATCAGGGGCCGGGTCAATCACCTTGGTCCCTGTCGGCAACACTTCGATCACCGCCAAGCCGCGTTCATTCAAACCATTATCGTGAAAGCGGAAAATACCATCCATCCCGGCAAAGCCCTGCGGCCTTGTGATAGAGCGTGCTGAATATCGCCCGCGCCGTCGTGAATCGCCGCCTTCTGATTTGTGCAACGCTACAGAAAGCGACATAGCGTCAAAGCCAAGGCTGGCAAGCCGTGGCGGACGATCACCGAACACAGCCTCGTAGCGCGCGGCAAAGCTTGCCTCATGCGCAGGTGGGGGGCCTGCGTACCAGCCGCCAACCAAGGCAGGTTCAAGCCCAACGCCCGCTTCGCCCCAAAGGCCCGTACCCAGAAACTTCACATCCTTGGGATTGACTTCATAATAGGGCAATAGGGGCGCCAGCGATTTCAGATTGGTGCCCCCTTCGGGTAACAATACGGCGTCAAAGCCGACATCGCCAACCGCCTCACGATCCTTCAAACGTTCCAACGCAGCACGGGCAAATGGCGTATCCTCAGCCTCCAACGCTGCGACCTGACGCTTATAGGCAGCGACGCGCACATCATAATCTGTCAGGCGGCGCACAGGATCAAACATGGATTGCGCTTCGGGGTAATAAACCTCGGTCTTAGTCACCGCGCTTCCCGCGCGGCTGACCGCATCGTGAAACGCATAGGCAACCCGGCGGCCATAATTCGTGTCAGGGAATAGACCTGCAAACCGATGCAGCCCCTGCCCGCTGGCATAGCGGACAACGCGCGTCACCTGCTGTTCAGGCAAAAAGCCCAGCAGGAACACACCCGGCTGCGCCACATCGCGATTATTGGAAAAGGCAATCATGGACAGACCTGCCCGCTTAGCCTCAGGCGCAGCGGCGCTTACTGAATGAGAGAAAAGCGGCCCTAAAATAAGATCCGCCCCCTCAGCCGCGGCCTGACGCACCATCAGGGCCGCCACATCGGGACGGCCTTGCGTATCGCGCGGCAGTAAAACCACGCCCCGCTCCCCATGGGCGAACAGCGCCATCTGCGCTGCCCGATATAATGCCTGCCCGATATGAGCATGAGGTCCGCTTAACGGCACCAACAAAGCAATGCGGGAGGAGCCCTGCAACGTCACATCATTCTCGGTGCTGCCAAGCCCGGTAAAGTCGAAATCATACATGCCGCCCTGATCGGCGCCATCAGTGCTGTCGCCTGTTCTGTCAGTACCGCGTTGGGGTTGCGGGCCCGCGCCGGGCAAATAGGTGACGCCGCCACTTTGTTCTTCTGTCGCGCGGTCACGGCCCCACAAATAGGCGGTGTCATATTCTTTTGTGCCCATATCAACCGGGGGCGGGATAGCGCTGTCCTGCCCGGAACGGTCCTGATCAGGATAGGTTTGGGTCGGCTGCTGATAGCCCCCATCATCGCCGCGATAAACAATCGGCGGCTTTTCACGGGGCGCATCGCTACCGCAGGCTGCCAATACCAAGGCACACAGGGTCAAAACTGTTACCCGCACTGTCAATTTGCGTTCTGACCTGATTTGCACACCGAATCCTTTTGCTATTGGGCCTGTCCTACCCCCATCTTATGTCAAATTTGCGGCGGCCCGTCTAATCCCCAAATGAAGGTCAGCACCACCAGTAGAGGCGTAAATGCCTTGATCGCGCCTAATTCAAGGGACAGACTCGGCCATATCCATTGATTCGGATCATTTGACAGGCAGGATAGCACATGCGCAAACCGTCACAAATTCTGGGCCCTTTGGCTCTTTTCGCCTTGATGGGCGGGGGCCTGACCGGGTGTGTCGAAACCGTGGTTGGCGGCGCGGCAACCGTTGGGCTTGCCGCTGCACAGGAACGGTCAATCGGCGACGCCGTAGATGATTCCGTCATCGGCGTGCAAATCAACTCGCTATTGCTTGACGAAAATTTCGACCTGTTCACACAGGTCAGTTCCGAAGTTCACGAAGGACGCGTCCTGCTGACCGGTGCCGTCAATGCCGCCGAAGACCGGGTGAAGGCTGCCCGGCTTGTCTGGTCTATCGAAGGTGTGAAGGAAGTGATTAACGAGATTGAGGTTAATCCAGACTTTTCCCTGCTTGACAGCGCCAAGGACACATGGATCACCACCAAGGTTCGTGCGCGATTGTTGACCGACCCGGATATTGTGGACATCAATTATGCCATCGAAACCGTCAATGGCGTGGTGTACCTTCTTGGGATTGCCCAATCAGATGCTGAGTTAAAGCGCACAACCTGGCAAATTCAACAGGTCAATGGCGTGGTCAGGATCGTTAGCCATGTGGTTCTGAAAAACGACCCCCGGCGGTAATACAAGTCACGGTCACGTGCCCTTTCGGGACTGGCCCTTTATCTTCCGGGGTGGTTCCAGTTAATTGCCGCCCCGTTACGCTTGCGTCATGGGACGGATCATGCCACTGATCCTGTAAATTCCCGTAGTGAGCGGACCAGAAACCAGCAAGAAAGACATGCATATGCCCAAGCAATTGAGCGTTGCCATCCAAATGGACCCGATTGATGCCATTGATATCAATGGCGATTCCACCTTCCGCCTTGGGCTGGAGGCGCAGGATCGCGGGCATGAGCTGTTTTATTACCTGCCAGACAATCTTTATATGGCCGACGGCACGGTCTTTGCCTCAGGCCATCCATTGTCGTTAAAGCGTGAACAGGACAATCACGCCCAATTTGGCGCGCGCGAAACCCGCCCCCTGACCCAGCTTGACTGTGTGCTGTTGCGGCAGGACCCCCCCTTTGACATGGCCTATATCACCACGACCCATTTGCTGGAACGTGTACATCCTGAAACCTTGGTGGTGAATGATCCGGTATCGGTGCGCAACGCCCCTGAAAAATTATTTGTGACAGAGTTTGAGGGCATCATGCCCCCGACCATGATCACACGCGACCCCGCGGCGGTTGCTGAATTCCGCAAGGAGCATAAAGACATCATCATCAAGCCGCTTTACGGCAATGGCGGTGCAGGTATTTTCCGTATCAAGGATGGGGATGAGAACCTGAATTCCTTGCTTGAGCTGTTTCACGACACGATGCGCGAACATTACGTCATTCAGGCCTATCTGCCCGCAGTGCGCGCTGGGGACAAGCGCGTCATCCTTGTTGATGGCGAACCTATTGGCGCGATCAACCGCGTGCCGGCCGAAGGCGACTCCCGCTCCAACATGCATGTGGGGGGCAAGGCTGAAAAGGTTGAACTGACCAAGCGCGACCGTGAAATTTGCGAGATTATTGGCCCGTCATTGCGGGAACAGGGCCTGATCTTTGCCGGGATTGATGTGATCGGCGATGTACTGACAGAGATCAACGTTACCTCCCCCACTGGCATTCAGGAGCTTGAGCGGTTCGATGGCACCAATGCTGCAGCTGCCATTTGGGATGCGATCGATGCCAAACGCGGCTAAGGGCTAGCCCCTTCCATTCCGGGAAAGTAACGGAAACAAAATGCGCAAACCGACACCACCCAAAAAGCCCGATGCCAAGGCACGCAAGGCAGGTGGTGCGCATTTAACGGACGCACAAAAGGCGCGCCAAAAAGAACGAAAAAAACAAAAGAACAAACGCGCGACGCGCGATGGTCGTCGCCCCCCGCCTACCAATATTTTCAAGGCTGTTATCTATTGGGGCGCTGTTTTCGGACTGTGGCTTGCCGGCGGCGTGCTGGGCTTTGGCGCATTCATATTCTTTAGCCTGCCCGACACAGGCCAGCTCAACATTGTTGACCGCAGCCCAACCGTCACCTTGATCGACGCGCGCGGCGGCACATTGGCGACACGCGGCGATCTATATGGCGTTCCGGTACAAGTACAGGAACTGCCCCCCTATGTGGAGCAGGCATTGCTTGCCACCGAGGATCGCCGCTTTCGCCATCATTTTGGCTTTGACCCGATCGGGTTTGCACGCGCCATGCTGGCCAATGTCAAAGCTGGCCGCATTGTCGAAGGCGGCTCCACCATCACGCAGCAATTGGCAAAGAATGTCTTCCTAACACCGGATCAAACCATCACCCGTAAGGCGCAGGAACTGGTCCTTGCCATGTGGCTGGAATATCGCTTCACCAAGGATGAGATTCTGACCCTTTACCTCAACCGGGTCTATTTTGGCGCGGGAACCTACGGTATTGATGCGGCCTCAAAAAAATATTTTGGTCATGGGGCGACTAAGCTGACCTTGCAGCAATCGGCCATGATGGTGGGCTTGCTAAAAGCGCCCAGCCGCTATGCGCCCACCGCGAACCTGAAACGATCACAGGGCCGCGCGGCTGTCGTGCTGCAAAATATGGTTGCGGCAGGTTATCTAACCGAAGACGAAGCCAAGCGCGCCAAATCCCGCCCCGCCCGTCCGACCAAATGGGCGGCAGATCAAAAACCACGCTATTATATTGACTGGGTGCTTGATCGTTTGACACAGCATGTCGGCCACACCAATCAAAATCTGATCGTCACCACAACATTCGATCCCGCCTTACAAGCACTGGCTGATCGGACGCTGACCCACTGGCTGGACCTATTGGGCGCAAAGCACAAGATCGGTCAGGGCGCGCTGATTTCCATGGATCATACAGGTGCCGTACGCGCCATGGTCGGCGGGCGTGATTACAGGACAAGTCAGTTCAATCGCGCAACACTGGCGCAGCGCCAGCCCGGCTCTGCCTTTAAGCCGATTGTTTATGCCCGTGCCCTTGACTATGGGCTGACGCCAAAAACGATCATGCGCGACACGCCCCTGACCCTGAACGGTTGGTCACCGCGCAATTATGATGGCAAATATCGGGGCGAGATGACGCTTGAAGACGCGCTTGCCCAATCTATCAACACGGTCGCCGTTAAGGTTTCAGAACGGTCGGGACGCCAGCAAGTGATTGAGCTGGCGCGCCGTCTGGGCTTGAATGGACGGTTGCCGCCCCACCCCTCCGTTGCCCTGGGCACAGGTGAAACAAGCCTTGCGGAACTGACCAGCGCCTATGGGGTCTTTGCCTCAGGCGGGTGGGCGGTTCATCACTATGGCATTGTCGAAATCCGTACCGAAGGGGGCCGCATTCTTTATTCCCGCGACACGATTGATCGGGAAAAAGTGCTGTCCACGGGCACTGCCAAGACTATGACCGCCATGCTCGAACGCGTGGTGGAGCGCGGCACGGGCAAGCGCGCCAAACCAGACGGGCTTGATGTTGCGGGCAAGACAGGCACGTCGCAAAATGCACGCGACGCATGGTTCGTCGGCTATTCAGGTGATTTGGTGACCGGGGTCTGGGTCGGTAATGATAATGCCAGCCCGATGAAAAACGTATCAGGCGGCGGCACCCCCGCCTTGATCTGGCGCGATTTTATGTTTGGTGCCCATCATGGCAAACCGAAACCAGCCCTTGAAAAGCAAGACCGCCCGGTGCGCGATTTCTTCGACACAATCTTCGATTCTATATTCTAGATCAATTTTAGTCTGTGCAGGCGTCAACCAACGGTTGGCGCTTCGCGTCCGCGCAGGGTAAAGAACCAGATCACGACCCCCGCCACCGACGAACCCGCAACGACATAGGCAAAGGGGTGGCCCGTACCATCGAACAAGAACCCCGGAATGGCTGAAATCGCCCCCGCGACCCCCAATTGTAAAGTGCCTGACAGCGCCGCTGCCGTTCCGGCCATACGCGGAAAAGGTTGCAGGATGCGCGCCGAAAATTGCGCATTACAAAGCCCAAAACCTGCCGACCCGAAAAACTGTGCCACAACCAAAGTCGGCACCGATTGCATATCAAGCAGCACCGGCACAATCTGCACAATTGCACCGATAAACAGGCTGGTCATACCAATCCGCACTAGCCGTTCTGACCCCCAGCTTGTCGACAGGCGTGATGTCATGATCGTCCCTGTCATAAAGCCGACAACGTTCAACCCAAAGACCAGCGAGAATTCAAACGGGCTAAGGCCATAGACTTTTTGCATGACAAAGCTTGACCCGTTGATAAAGGCCATCAGACCACCGAACATCAGGCTGACCACCAGCACATTGTTCAGGAAAAAAAGATTGGTCAAAAGCTCACCAAAATTGCGCAACACAACCAGTGGCCGGATAGGCTGGGTGTTTTCGGGCGCCAGACTTTCTTCAACAAACATAAAGAACACAAAGGCAATCAACAGCGCCGCACCACCCATAAACCAGAAATTAGCCTGCCAGCCCCACCATTCCTGCATGATGCCGCCCAAGATAGGCGCCAGCATCGGCACAATCGCCATAATTGCGCCCAGATAGCCGAACATGGCCGCAGCTTTTGACCCGTCAAAACTATCACGCACAAAGGCGCGGCTGGCAATCGGCCCGCATGAGGCGGCCAGGCCCTGCAACATGCGGGCGGCATACAACATCTCAAGCGATGTGGCCTGGGCAACCAACACACTTGTTGCAAAGAACAACACCAATCCGCCCAAGGCGACAACCCGGCGACCATAGCGGTCTGCCAATGGTCCGGTTACGATTTGCCCTGCCCCGAAACAGACCATAAAGACTGATAGGGAAATTTGCAGACCGGCGGGGTTTGACTCAAAATAGACCGCCATGGCAGGCAAGGACGGCAGATACATATCAATGCCGAATGGCCCCAACGACATCAGGGCGGCAAGCGCAAATGGATATAGGCGGCCATCAACCGACAGCTTTTTCACGGCAAGTCCCCAATTGCCTGCTTGTTTTTAGGGTGCAGGCTTATTTTGTGTCGCGGCCATAGGCATGAAGGTTCATGCCCCGGTCGGTCAACCATTGTTTCGCAGGCTCATATTCCGGCATCAGGCCCTTTACCTCTGCCCAGAAACGGGGGGAGTGGTTCAGTTGCTTCATATGGGCAGCTTCGTGGGCCACCACATAGCGCAGAACCGCAGGCGGGGCGAGAATTAATCGCCAACTGAATGAAAGGTCGCGGCCCGGTGTGCAGCTACCCCAGCGGGATTTTTGATCCTTGATCGACACGCGCCCGGGCTTCACCCCCATTTTTGCGCCAAACTCCTGCGCGAGGGGCACGATGTCGGCCCGTGCCTCGGCCCGCAAAAACCGATCAATCCGTCCGGCAAACCCGTCAGGATCACCGCCCGTGACAATGGACTGGCCATCAAGCCGTGTGGGGTGGCGCATCTTGTCAGCCCGATGCACCAACAAACAAGGATCACCACGCAGGGGGATCACCTGCCCCGGCGCAAATGGCACGCGCGGCGGCAAGGCATCCAAATGGTCCATAATCCATGCAGCATGTTTGGTCGCAAAATTGCGTGCCACTCGTTCAGACACGCGGGGCGGGACAATGATCACCGCCTTGCGTTGGGCAGCATCGATCCTGATCGACAGGTTTTTCGCGCGCTTGGTCGGCTTTAAAACCAGCGCCCCGTCCAACTGTCTTGTCAGATCACTCACCATCTACATACTTTCCGCCCCGGCCCCCTTAAAGCGCGGCCTTGATGGCCTTGACCATATCGGCAATGGTTGCGCGGCCCGTGAAATGTTTCAGATAGTGATTGTCGCCATCCATCAGATAGACAAGATTGGAATGGTCCATCGTGTATTCTGCGGAGGAGGTATCGTCAGCCACCTTCTGCATATAGATTTTATACATGGCCGCCGCCTCCGTCACCTGTGCAACGGTTCCCGTTAGCCCGATAATGTCAGGGTGAAAATTGCTGAGATAAAGCGCCATCTGCTCTACCGTGTCACGTTCGGGGTCAACCGTGATGAACAGGGGCACAATCCGTTGACGCTCATCATCCGACAATTGATCCAGCGCGGCAGAGATTTTCTGCAGCTCAGTCGGACACACATCCGGACAATAGGTAAAGCCAAAATAGATCAGCAATAATTTGCCCTGATAATCAGCAGCGGTAACGGCATCGCCCTTATGGTTAACAAGGGCAAAATCGCCACCGATCAGAACCCCGACATCGCCCTTTTGGGCCGCATCATTTGCAGGCCCAGACGGCTTGGTCGCCACATAAAGGCCTAAAAGAGCGATCAGAATAACAGCCAGTGAAACCAATAGGCGGGGCATGATGTCTCCTAACAATGGTGCGAGTCGGCATAAGTCTAGCGCGGCGCACCAAGGGGGAAAAGGCGGCCTTTTGGTTCACTCATTATTGGGACAGGCTGTTACTGGCAAACCTGTCCCGGCTTTGCTATAAAAACCAGCAAATTGGACCGCAATTGTGCGGCAAGGGCTGTTAAATATTTTGGAACTGACCATGACGAACGGGCACTTTCGACACCTGATCACGAAAAGCGGCGCAGCGGCAGTTTTTGCTGCCAGCCTGTTTATGCTTGCCGCCCCTGCAGGCGCGCAAGGGCTGCCCGGCAGCAAGCTGGTCGATGCTGTTCTGGGCAATAATCTTGCCATCGCCCGGCATGAAGTTTTGAACGGCACATCCGTAAACCTTCGTGACAGCGACGGGGTTCCCGTCATTGTGCTTGCTGCGCAGAATAACCGCTATTACATGCTGGATTTTCTGCTGAAGAATCGCGCCAATGTGAACGCCACCACAAAGGAAACAGGCGAAACAGCCATGATTGCAGCCGCAGATGCAGGCTATATGGATATTGTCGAACAATTGATCGACGCGGGCGCAGACTTTGACCTTGAAGATGATCGCGGCGAAACCGCCATGATCAAGGCCGTGCGCAAGGGCCATTTACAGATTGTGCGCACCCTTGCCGATGCCGGTGCCGATCTTAATCACACCGACTATACAGGTCGCAGCGCGCTCGCCCATGCCGAAGAATCCCGCCAACGCGGCATCATGCGGTTTCTTGAATCCCGCAATGCGACTTACTAAATAAACTTCATGACTGATAAAACAGATGAAGACGGGCGGCCCTGGCACCATTTGCCCGATGGCAAGTTTCGTAACCCCAAAGGCTCCCCCAAGCGCAACCCACGCGCCCGGACGGTCCTGCGCTTTTCCCGCGAAATGGCGCGGATGCAACGTGCCGGGGTTGATGTCCCCGAAGGGCATGTCCTACCGCGCGAGGTGGCGAAGGCCACATGGGATCAGTTGGACCAAACCACAAATGATGATTTGCTGTGCTGGTTGGGGCACGCCGCCTTTTTGATCAAAATGAACGGGCTGACGATCCTGACAGACCCTTATTTGTCGACATATGCAGGCCCGTCAGGCTTTGGCCCCAAACGCTATGTCAAAAGCGGCATCCCTGTACGTGACCTGCCGGTGATTGATCTTCTGATCGTTTCCCACAATCATTATGACCATCTGGATGACGCCACAATCAGGCGGCTACCGAACAAGTCACACACCACAGTTATTGTGCCGTTAAAGCTGGGCAAATGGTTCCGCGAACGGGGCTATTCCAAAATCATTGAGCTTGATTGGGAGCAAAGCCATACGCATCAGGGCGTGACCATCACTGCACTGCCTGTTGTGCATTGGTCAAACCGGCGCGGCTACGACCGCAATCGCACCTTGTGGGCAGGCTTTAAAATGGCAACTGACCGCCAAAGCCTGTTTTTCGGTGGCGATTCAGCCTATGGCCCCGTGTTTGAAGAAATCGGCGCCCGCTTCGGCCCGTTTGATACAGCGCTGCTCGGGATTGGTGCCTATGCCCCGCGCGAGATTATGCATGCCTCCCACGCCAATCCTGAAGAAGCTGTCAGGATGGGCGTTGATATGGGCGCGCGCCGCCTTGTCGGCATGCATTGGGGCACGGTTATCCTGACCGCCGAACCACCGTTTGAGCCGCCGGAGCGGTTCATGAAGGCCGGGCGCGATCAGGGCTATGCGGATCAAGACCTGTGGATCATGAAAATCGGCGAAACCCGCCCGCTTTTCCCTGCGGATGAGGGACAAAACCTCTAGACGCCCAATGAACCGCGCCCCGGCGTGCCGCGTCGCCTGCTTTACAGAGTGTAAAAATGGCACAACACCTTAATATTCAATAAAAATTGCCAATCGGCTTGCGTTTTTATATTGCGTCAGTTTGACGCGATGGGCTATAGGCTTGGGTCTAATGGCCCTACACGACCAGGTGGCATTGCGTCGTGCCGGGGGCAATAATCGGTGTGGCAAGGGTCTGAATGACCATCAAGGGTAGATGAACCAAAGCAGCAACATAGGTGCCAAACTTGCAGGCAATCGCGTGGCGGATCACACCGCCGGGCTTGCTGCAAAGGCAATCTCCAAACAGCGGGAAGGGCGCATTCGATCGCGTACCCTTGTTGTGATCAGGTGGATTGCCGTTATTGGCCAGTTTCTGACCGTCACCCTGATCCATTTCGGTTTGGGATATGATCTGCCGATCTGGTGGTGCCTTGGCATCATTGCGGTTTCTGCTTGGCTGAACATCATCGTGACCGTGCGCCACCCCGCCACCAAGCGATTATCTGAACGACAGGCGGGGTTCTATCTTGCCTATGACACGATCCAGCTTGCCGCCCTGTTCTATCTGACCGGGGGTAGTGAAAACCCATTTATGCTGTTGTTCCTTGTGCCTGTCACAATCTCCGCCACCATTTTGGGCCGTGCCAACACGCTGCTACTGGGATCATTGACCGTAATCATGGTCAGTTTCCTGACTGCGTATCATCAACCGCTACCGTGGCATGACGAGCTGATCCGCCCTGCCCTGCCCGACCTTTACCAGTTCGCCCAATGGGGAGCGATTATTGTCGGCTGCCTGTTTATCGGCATTTATGCATGGCGGATTTCAGAAGAATCGCGAAAAATGCGTAACGCGCTGGCTGCCACCCAATTGGCCCTGTCAAAGGAACAGCGCCTGTCAGCCCTTGGCGGGTTGGCAGCGGCAGCGGCGCATGAGCTTGGCACCCCGCTTGGCACCATCACCCTGATTGCGCGGGAACTGTCGCACGACCTTGAAGAATCTGAATATCAGGATGATTTGGAGATTCTGGCCGAAGAAGCAGCCCGCTGCCGTGAAATTCTAAACAATTTCTCGAACCGCCCGGACAAGGAAGACATTCACTTTGCCCGCGCCGGTTTTGAAGGCGTGATTGAAGAAGCGGTCGCCCCCTACAAGACCAGCGGCAAGGTGGTTGAGGTTAAGGTCCTTGGCCATCGCGGCAAGCGGCGCGGCCTGGCAGCGATTACCGATCGACGCTCAGAAGAGCAGCCCTATATCATTCGCCACCCGGAAATCATTCACGGGCTGGGCAACTTTGTCGAAAATGCTGTCGACTTTGCCAAAAGCCGGGTTGAAATCCTGCTTAGCTGGTCTGACCAGAAAATCACTGTCCGCATTAATGATGATGGCCCCGGCTTTTCGCCCGATATTCTCGACAAGATTGGCGAGCCTTACGTGTCAACGCGCCGAAAAGAGAATTTTGAAAAACGCGGCAAGAACCCTGGCGAAGATGGCCATCAGGGCATGGGGTTGGGCGTCTTTATCGCGAAATCACTGCTTGAACGTACAGGGGCCGAGGTCAGCTTTGCCAATGGCGCGAATGAGGGCGCTGTGGTTGCCGCAAGTTGGCCGCGCCAATTGCTTGAGGTGCAACGCCCGAATGACACAGTCGAAACCAGTTCGGCACAAGATTAGTGACAAAAGGTCGTTTAGAATATTGGCATCAGTGCCAAAACTTGTAGTATGACCCCTAGACTATACGAGTCACTCACGACTCATCACGTCATGGGGCTGAAAAATAAAAGGAAAGGACGCTGGGATGAGCGAACTTGATGACGAGCCGGAAGTATTTGAAGGCGATCGCACATTGCTGATCTGTGATGATGACAAGCCTTGGCGGGAACGGCTGGGCCGCGCCATGGAAAAGCGTCAATTCGATGTGCAGCTTGCCGAAGGTGTACAAGAAGCATTGGCCATTATTAAGGAAACACCCGCCGCCTATGGTGTGGTTGACCTGCGCCTTGAAGATGGCAACGGCCTTGATGTTGTCCGTGCCCTGCACGAGGCACGCGACGATGCCCGCATTATCATGTTAACCGGCTACGGTAATATTCCGACAGCGGTTGCTGCGGTGAAGGCTGGCGCGGTTGATTATCTTGCCAAGCCTGCGGATGCAGATGATGTGGAAGCTGCCCTGATGGTGACCGGGGACGAGCTTCCTGAACCGCCGGAAAACCCCATGTCAGCAGACCGGGTTCGCTGGGAACATATTCAGCGGGTTTATGAGCTTTGCGGTCGCAATGTGTCTGAAACCGCACGTCGGTTGAACATGCATCGGCGTACCCTGCAGCGGATTTTGGCGAAACGCTCTCCGCGCTAAGGGCTGCAAAATCTAATTGAAAAAACCCTACTCAGCCGAGTGGGGTTTTTTTATCATCCCGAAATGCGGTTTGAAAACCAACTCAGCTTTCGTCGGTCATCTCGCGCCCAACAATATGCTCAAGGCGCGCCAACCGATCAGCAGCCTTGCGGCCAAACAGGCTCAACATCTTTTTACGGCGCGCTGCGGGCAGCTTATCTTTTATGGCAGCGGGCCGCATAATCTCTGCCCCGTGGCGATCTGCAATGATCATGCCTTGATCTTCGGGCAATAAATCGGTCGGGAAATCAGGATCAACCGCAAAGAAGTACTGATCACAAAATTCCAGATAATCCTGCCATTTAGTGTCAGACAAAAAATCCTGCGCGCCAGACTTAATCTCGACAATCGTTACATTGCCCTTGGCATCTATCCCGAACAGGTCCGCGCGCCGCCCGCCGGGCAGGCCCAATTCTGCAACCGCAATAATATCGAGCCCGCGCAGCAAAATTTGCGTACCGGCACGAATAGCGTCCGCACGGCTTGTGTCCCTGTCGCGAATGGGAAGCGTTTCATCCATTCCCTGTCTTGTTCCTTTCGTCAAGCCGTGGCAGGCTTCACCACCTGTTCTTAGAGGAGAGTAGAAGACCATGCGCAAAATTGCACTGACAATCGCAACGGCACTCACAATTGGGTTCACCGGCACCGCCATCGCTGATCATCATGGCGGCGATAAAGAAAAAATGCCAAAGCCCACGGTTTACATCATCGCCCCTGCTGATGGCGAAGAAATCGAAGGCCCGGTCACCGTCCTGTTTGGCCTAAAGGGTATGGGCGTTGCCCCCGCCGGGGTTGAGAAAAAGAACACAGGTCATCACCATCTGTTGATTGACCGCGACCCGCCCAGCAAAGAAGAAATGAAGGATGCCCTACCCGCGGACGAGCATGTCGTGCATTTTGGTGGCGGTCAAACCGAAACCGAACTAACGCTAGAGCCGGGCGAACATACCCTGCAGCTATTATTAGCGGACCATAATCATATCCCGCACAAGCCCGCCATCATCTCTGACCAAATCACCATTACCGTTTTGAAATCTGATGAAGATGACGGCGACGAAGAAGGTGACGATGGTGACGAAGGCGGCGACGACGAGAATGAAGAAGGCTTGCTGGACCGCATCCTGCCCTTCTGATCTAATCACCAGCCTAACAAAAGATAAACCCCGCCAGCGCATCAGCACGGGCGGGGCTTTTTAATTTATGCGTGCGCAGCTTATTCAGCGGCAGCAGCAGCCTCGCGGAAGTTGATGGCCTGCAGGAACTTGATGCCTTCTTCGGCAATCGCGTCACCAACCATCTCGTCACCTTCCTTGGCCAGTTCGTCCATATCCACATACATGGCATAGAACGGCTTGGTCCGGTCTGTGATGATCCCGGCGTTCAACAATGTTTTGATCAACACGCGGAAAATGTCAGTTGATTCCTGCATCCGCTCGCGGCGCACTTCGTCAGTGGCGGCCTTGACCATCACTTCCATGCACCATTCCCAATCAAGACCGAACTGGCCATAGATTTCTTTTTTCTGTTCAGGGTTGATCAGGTTGAACAGAAGCGTCTGGAAGCATTGGGCGGCCCAATCTTCGATGATCTCATGTTCCTTGCTGTCCAGATGCGGAATGGTCTTGTCCGCCCAGATCTTACCGAACTTGTGGTGGAACGCTTCGTCAGTCATGACCAACTGGGTCAGCTTAACAAGCAGCGGGTCTTTGGCGTGATTGAACAAGGTTGCAAAGGCACCCATTGCCAAACCTTCGACCAGCATCTGCATGCCGACCAACTTTTTGTAAACCTGCGGTGCGTTGACCATTTCTTCCAAAAGATCAGCAAGCGTCTGACCGCATGCCAAAGGCTCACCCCAGCGTGCCTGAATATAACGTGAGAAGCCCAATACATGGCGTGCTTCTTCGCGTGCCTGGTTAGAGGCATATTCCTGTGCACCCGGATCGCGCAGAATGTGGCACAGGCTTGCAGACAGGCTCATCGCGCCTTGTTCGCCGTGCAAAATGGCAGACAGCATCCAACGCGCATTTTCGTTGGCGAAAGCAATCTTTTGCTTGTCTGTCAGCTTGTCAGCGATTTCGGTTTGCAGTTCGGGAACCAGCTCAACCGGCAGGATCATTTCGTTTTCAAGATCGAACGGCTCAGAAAAGTCGATATATTTGTCATCCAGCGGGTCCCAGAAATGGTCATGGGTCGCGGTGATGATCTTGTCGAAATGTGTAGAACGGTCATTGTACCGTCCCACTTCGATCATGCTTTTGAAATCGTCAGGTGCAACGGCATTATAGGCCGGATCCTTGGTAATTTGGTCAGTCATGAAACTGCCTCCCTCTTAAACTATGCCCATTGGTGGCAGGATCATGCCGCCTATGGACAAAATGCTCAAGCAGAAAATGACACTAGCGTCATCTTTATGGGGCGGAAACATTTCCCCTTGTTCCGGGCGGTCACTATTGCCACGATCTAGAAGGTGGTGGTTTCGATTGCCAAATGATTGAAAGCACTTAGACTGCAGTCAGAACTTGGGACTGCTGTCAGAACTTGGGGCTGCTGTCAGGAATTGGGACGGCAATCCACAACAAAACGCCTGACAGTACGGGCATAAAGCGAATTGGGGCTGATAGATGGCAAATCAAACGGGACAAAGCCGGGAATCCTTCCCCGCCAATCTGATCACCCTGTTTGAGGGTCTGTTTTTCGCAAGCCGCCCTGTCACCCTGTTGCTGTTTGCGATTCTGACGGGCTTTGCCATTTGGGGCATGTCCGGCATCAAATTCGATTCCCAATTTGACAAGCAATTGCCCCTCTCCCACCCCTATATCAAAACCTTCGCGCATTATGGCAATGCCCTAACCCCCGCGGATGAGCTGGCCATCGCGCTGACCCAACCTGACGGGCAGACAATCTATGACCCTGATTATTTGCAGGAATTGGCAGCCTTGGTCGATGCGGTCGCAGCCCTGCCTTATATCGACAAAGACTCCGTCACCTCCATCCTTTCCCCCACAGTAGGGGAGCAAGTGTGGGGCGACGACGGGCTTGAAATCGCCCCACTTGTCCCGCCAGGCAAGGCTCTTGACGCATTAAGCGCCGCTGATCTTGCCGCCATGAAAAAGCGGGCGGAGCGAGCGAACCTAAAGGGGCTTTTAATCGGTGATAATGACAATGCCAGCCTGATCACCGTGCGTGTCTATTCACAGTTAAATGGCGCAGGCTTTGCCATACTGAATACGGCAATCGAAGAAGATTTGCGCCCGCGCTTTGAACGGGGTGACCGCCAGGTTTTAATCGTTGGCTTTGCCAAGCGCATTGGGGCCATTGCCGAACACGCGCAAGAGGTCATTTTATTCATCGGCCTGTCGGCGATCATGACCTTCCTATTTGTGGTCCATTTCGCCCGATCTATCTGGCTTGGCATGCTGGCAACTTTTTGCTCAAGCTTGGCGATCACGTGGCAGGTTGGCTTCCTTGCCATGACTGGCATTACCTTTGACCCCCTAGGGGTGCTGATACCGTTTTTGCTGTTCGCTATCGGCATCAGCCACGGGCTGCAGCAGGTCAACCGATTAAGCCGGTCTGTCTGTTCAGGCCACACACCTTTACAGGCGGCGCGCGCCAGCTTTCGCCAATTGATGATCCCCGGTTCAATGGCCTTGCTGACAGATCTGATCGGCTTTGGCACCTTGATGCTGGTCCCCATCCCCCTAATCAATGACATTGCGATCGCTGCCATGACGGGACTTGGCTTTATGATCCTGTCCAATTTGGTACTGTTGCCCATCATCGGCTCCTACCTGCCTTACAGTCACGCCTATCGCAGTCGCATCACCCGCGTCCGTCATAATCGCGAACGGTTGTTGGCCCGCCTTGGCTGGGTGGCAGAGCCGCGCTATGCCTTTTTGGTCACGCTGATCACCATCCTTGTTATCAGCACCTCAATCTGGCAAAGCCGCGACCGGCAAATCGGCGACGACAAACATGGCGCCCCTGAATTGCACGCCGAAGATCGCTTTAATCAGGATGCCAGCGCCATTGCCGCCCTGTTTTCAGCAGGCACAGACAAGCTGGCCGTAGCCGTTGAATTACCTTACGGCCAATGCCGCGCCAAAGCGGGGCTTGAAAAGGTCGAACGCTTCCGCACTGAAATGGCAGGGGTTGAGGGTGTCGCCCGCGCTGATGCGATCACGACCAAGCTTGCCGCGGCCCAACGCGCCTATTGGGGCATGGATACACTTCCCGACGACCCGGCAGACCTTGCGCGCACGATTGATGCGGCAGGGCTTGGCGATCATTTGCTTGACCCGACCTGCAGGATGATCCCCGTCAATCTGACACTGGTTGATCATGCAGACACGACATTGACCCGCGTTATCGACCGGGTGAACCGCTATCAACGTCATCAACCCATGTCACCCCAGGCCAAGGCGCAGATTGCCAACAAGACATTAAGATTTTGCATTGATCACGTGGTGCTGAACTCCACCCTTCCCGGCGGTCAGCAGATTGAAAATTTCTGCGCCCATGAACGGGTCGTGATCTTTATCAATGAGTTTGGCGACAGACGAACACGCGGGTCCATTGATGCGCGCCCGCCGCATGAACCGATTAACGAAATGTGCGAATGGGCCGAAGGGCGCACAAGCCTTGAACCTTTGATCAAGGATATTCAGGTCTATTGCGGATCGCTCGACTATGCGCGCTATCGTTTGGCAGGCGGCAATGCGGGCATTCAAGCAGCATTGAATGAAGAGGTCGCGCGGCAGGAGATCCGCGCCTTCCTAATCGTTTATGCCGTGATTATCCTGCTGGTAGCGGTGACCTATCGTGATTGGCGGGCCACCATTTGCTGCACCCTGCCCCTGACCGGGGCCACTTTTGCAGGATATTGGTTTATGAGCGTCATGGATATCGGCCTATCTGTTGCCACCTTGCCTGTGCTGGTGCTGGCGGTCGGTGTCGGCGTTGACTATGCCTTCTATATCTATAACCGCCTGCAACATCACCTGTCGCGCGGTCATGATGTGGTTGATGCCTATCGACAGTCTATTGCCGAAACCGGCAGCGCCGTTATCGCCACGGCCTTAACCTTGGCCTTGGGCGTCATTGCCTGGGCATGGTCCGGCCTGCAATTCCAGGCAGAGATGGGCCTGTTGCTATGTGTGATGTTCGTGCTGAACATGGTTGGCGCGGTTACCGCGTTACCTGCGCTTGCAGTCGTGATAGACAAGTTGGTGCCCCGCCGTCATGCGGTCAGGGCACCGCTGTCACACTAAGCTAACTGTTGTTAATCACTGCTAGCTAGCTGCCCGACTTGTCATACCGCTTCACATAGCGGTCTGAAATACGCTCAACCGGCAGGATGATGGCAACATCTGTTGTGCCGAACTGGTGATCAATTACAGCGCCATCACCGATAAAGGCACCAAGGCGCAAGTATCCTTTGATCAGGGGGGCAAGCCCGCGCAGGGCCGCCTTCATATCCAGATCATCTGCGGGGATGCGGTTCATATCCACATAAAGCTCAGGCAGGGCACGCACCATCCATTTGGGTTCCGGTGCAAAATTATGATGCAGGAAGGATAGCGGCACCGCCAGCTTATCCGGGTCGATCCCTTCAAGGCTGGCGCAACCGAACATGCAGCCGATCTTGTGATGCACCACATAATCGCTGATGCCGCGCCATAAAAGCTGGATCGTCGCATTGTTGCGATAGCCATCACGGACGCATGACCGCCCAAGTTCAAGGAACTGGGTGCTGCGCGCTTCTGCTTTGCCAAGGCCATTGGCCAGCAGGTGCGAAATATCAAATTCAGAAACTGTGTAGAATCCGTCATTGCGCTGCGCCACTTCCTGCCGCAACAAACGATAGGTGCCAACCACCGCGTCATCGCCGGTGCGCGACCGATCGATTACCAACAAATGATCTGTCACATCGTCAAAGGCGTCAAAGTCGCGTTCAACCGCCGCCATGTCGGGGGACGGCTTGGCAGACATTTCTTTGTAAAACACCCGATAACGCAACGCCTGCGAGGCGCGAATTTCGCTGGCGGTTTCAGCCAGACGCACCTCAAGATCGCCAGCCTTCGCCAATACGCGCCCTTCGATCGGTACGGTAGGCGGGCTTAGTTCTTCAACTTTGATCCCTCCGGAAAATTCCTGCCGTAAGCGACCGGGGTTTGTCAGTTTGTTCATGTCGTCACCACTCATATGCAAGGTCCAATGACTTGAATGGTGAGCCCGAACGTAATGTCTTCATACTGCGATCCGTTTCGCCTATGCCCGACTGCTGTCAGCACCTGTATTCGGTTTGCGGGTTATCACCCACAGGAATACAAATCCGGGCAAGGCTGCAACGGTCGTCATCAGAAAGAAGCCCGTCCAGTCAAGCCAATCCGCCATCGCACCTGCACCGGAAGATAGGAGGGTCCGGGCAAACGCCATGAAGGATGACAGCAAGGCGTATTGCGTTGCTGTGTAAGAAATATGACACAGGCTTGACATATAGGCGACAAAAACCGCTGTCCCAAGCCCACCGGCCAAATTTTCTATCGCAATTGTTGCGGTTAGCAGATTGGGGTCAGCCCCCGCAACTGCTTGAATTGCAAACATTAAATTGGACAGCATTTGCAAAATCCCGGCAATCCACAACGCCTTAATCAGCCCCATGCCCGCAGCCAGCGGCCCGCCCAGTGCAAACCCCGCCATAGTGGCGGCAAAGCCGAATGTTTTGACGATGCCCACGATTTCGAGCTTGTCGAAGCCGATTTTCAGCAAAAAGGGCGTGGTCATCACGCCCGCCAGCGAATCACCGAATTTATAGAACATGATGAACAGCAGGATCAGCCACCATTGTTTGCGGGTCATGAAATCTGCAAAGGGGCCGATCACACTATGCTTTATGAAATGGACAATGCCATCATCACGTGTGTCGCCTTCGCCTGTCCCTTCGATGGGCACTTGTTTCGGCTCAGGCCGCCACAATGTGACCAGCACCATCGCGCCCAAAACTGCTGCCATCACAAAATAGGCCATGGGCCAGCTATAGAATTCAGCAAGGGCGAAGGCGCCAGCGCCGGACAATAACATCCCCGCCCGATAGCCGAACACATAGGCGGACGCGCCCGCCGCCATCCGATCCTCATCAAGGCTTTCGATGCGAAAGGCGTCGATCACAATGTCCTGACTGGCCGACAAGGTTGACACGATCAGCGCCAGCACCGCGGTTACAAACAGGCTTGATGTGGGATCATTCATCCCCAGGGCGATGACCGCCACAACCAGCAATAACTGCAAAGTGATCAACCAGCCACGGCGACGTCCGAACAGACGCGTCATAACTGGAAGCGGCACCCCATCAATCAGGGGCGACCATAAAAATTTCAACGAATAAGGCACGCCGACAGATGCGAACAGACCTATGCTGGTCAGGCTTACGCCCGCTTCTGTCATCCAGCCCAAAAGGGTCGATCCCGTCAGTGCTAGCGGCAGGCCGCTGGCAAAGCCAAACAGGATCATGCTGAAGACCGGGGCCTCAAAATAAACCAAGAGTGCCGCCAGCTTGGATTTGGGTTCTAGGACTGGATTTGCCTGATCAGACATAGGGGTCACAAATTTCCGCTAACAATTCTATCCCGACACTCGCCCGCAATGATGGCGAAATCAAGAAGCGATCAGCGCCTAGACTGCACGACGAAGCGACAATGCCTCACCCATATGGAGTTTTTCGACAGTGCTGCTGGCATCAAGATCCGCGATAGTCCGGCCAACGCGCAACACACGAACAAAGCCGCGCGCTGACAGGGCAAACTTGTCAGCCGCCTCAAGCGCCAATTCCATCGCATCTGCCGCGATGTGTCCACGTTCATTCAACACCTGATTGTCAGCCTGCGCATTGCTGCGTATCGGCAGGTCTTTATAGCGGTCGGTTTGCGCTGCACGGGCTGCAATCACGCGGGCGCGCACCTCCGCACTGCCTTCTTTGGCTTGCGGCAGGGCAAGGTCACGCGGCCTGACCGGGGGCACGTCAATGCGGATATCAATACGGTCCAACAATGGCCCCGAAATCTTGGCCTGATAATCCTCCCCACAGCGCGGCACACGCGAACAGGCGCGCGATGGATCACCCATATAACCGCAGCGGCACGGGTTCATCGCCGCCACCAATTGCACATCAGCAGGATAGGTCACATGACGATTGGCGCGGGCAATGACAGCCTGTGCCGTTTCAAGCGGCTGGCGCAAGGCATCCAACACAGGCCGGGCAAATTCGGGTAGCTCATCCAGAAACAAAACACCGCAATGGGCAAGCGACACCTCACCGGGACGGGCACGCTGCCCGCCACCGATCAAAGCTGCCATACTTGCTGAATGATGCGGATTACGAAAGGGCCGTGCCTCCCGCATGACCGCCCCATCTTCTGCCCCCGCGAGTGAGCGGACCATGGCAAGGTCCAATGCCTCCCGCGGTGTCAGTGGCGGCAGGATGGATGGCAAGCGCGCGGCCAGCATCGACTTGCCTGCACCGGGTGGACCGACCATCAACATATTGTGCGACCCGGCCGCTGCAACTTCCAAGGCGCGCTTGGCCGTTTCCTGTCCCTTAACATCTTTCAGGTCCAGCAGGGCAAGGGGGCCACCCTCCTCCCCCCTTTGGTTATCAGCCGATAGGTCAGGCAGGGGGCATGGCTGCTGCCCACTTAAATGGTCAACCACCGCACGCAATGACGGCGCCGCAATAATTTCAAGGTCAGGACTGGCCCACAATGCCTCCGCCCCATTGTCTGCCGGGCAGATCAGCATGGCGTCTTGTTCTGCTGCGAACAGACCTGCGGGCAAGACACCGGGCACAGGGGCCAACGCACCATCAAGCGCAAGTTCCCCCATCACAATCGGGCCTTGGACCTCAACCGGATCGATCGCGCCCATCGCAGCCATCAGACCAAGCACGATCGGCAGATCATAGTGGCTGCCCTCTTTCGGTAAATCGGCGGGCGCAAGATTGACGGTGATCCGCTTTGCTGGCATCGCCAAGCCCAACGCGGTGATGGCGGAACGAACACGCTCCTTCGCCTCCGTCACGGCCTTGTCGGCAAGGCCCACAAGGGTAAAGGCCGGCAGGCCACTGGCGATCTGCACCTGAACTTCAACAGGTTTGATGGCGATGCCTTCAAAGGCAACGGTGCGAATGCGAACGACCACGCGGCGCGCTTTCCTTTATAATGGGATGCGTAACAGCCCACCAAGTGTAAGACAGTTTGTTTCTAGGCCAGCTTGCGACAGTCAATCAAAAGAAGCAAGGCACTGCGTTTAGGGGCAGCGCCTTACACCTTACCCACGCCGAAAAAGTCAGTTACCTTCGCCGGACACGGTTGCATGGCGGCGCGGCGCGCGCGAAATCGGCGCCTTGCGATGATTTTCCAAATAGGTGATGGAGGCGGAGCGACGCTCCCTCCCCTCTGCCATATGGCGCAGCAAGAAGCGGGCACCGCGCGAAATAGCCTGTGTTGATTCAGGTAGGAAGGGGGCAAACACATGCCAGACATGGGGCATGTTGCGCCAGACCTCAAGCTCTACCAACACGCCAGCTTCCTTCATGTTATGAGCAAGCCGCCGCGCGTCATCGAGCAGAATTTCTGACGAGCCGACATGGATCATGGTTGGGGGGAAGCCTTCAAAATCCGCATAAAGGGGAGAGGCATAGGGGTCATAAGGATCCGCCCCCTGCAAATAAAAATCGACAGCGCGCGGAATAGCACCCGGATCAAACATCGGGTCTGCCTTGGCATTTGTGCGCAAGGATTTACCTGTGCAGGCCAAATCGGTCCAAGGGGAAATGCCGAAAGCCACTGCGGGCATGGGCCGATCCGTATCCTTGATCTTGGCAAGTGTCGCAAAGGTCAGCCCGCCACCTGCGCTGTCACCGGAAATTCCGATGCGGCTGGGATCGAACCCCTGTTCCAACACCCAATCATAGGCAGCAATGGCATCTTCGACCGGCGCGGGATAGGGATGTTCCGGGGCAAGCCTGTAATCAACCAACAAGACCCGGCAGCGCGCCTTAACAGCCAAACGCCATGCCAGATTCCGGTGCGTCTCGGCAGAGCCTAGGACGTAAGCCCCGCCATGCAGGTAAATCAGCACGGCATCTTTGTCGCTTTCAGGAACACGGATCCATTCTGCGGGCACGCCGCCTGCATCCACATCTTGTACCTGCACAAAAGACGGCACACGGGTTATGCGGGCCAAAGCCTCGTTAATGCCGCCGCGCACGCCAGCGATCCCCATCTCTGTCGGAATCAAGCGGTTTTTGATTGTGCCCATTACGGCAGGCGACTTGATAGACTGGCGAATGACTTGCCGGAACAAAAATGCCTGTATGCTCATATCCAACCTTTTTGCATTGGCCTGCACCTAACGGTCATTGGGGGGCGCAAACCAACGCTGCTCTAGGAACTTCACGTCGTTATCAACAGCCTGACCGACCAAAAAACGTTCGGCAAGTGTAAAATGATGCAGTGCGGAAATAAATTTTCCGCACTGCCCGCATTCGAAGCATGGCGCAAATCAGGGCAAAGGCTGTGAAATCGCAGCAATAGTCAGGAAAATAACGTGTTCTGGCATGTCAAAAACCGGAAACCGTCACATAATGTTGCCAAATATCAACAAAATAACGATATTCATGATTGAGCCGTTTAGACAAATTGGGCTAAATTGTGACGTGAATGTCGCAGGCAATATCAGGACACCGATTCGGTATCAATGCAGGCACATTCATAATGTATGGGGTTGGGCACAGTAGGGACCATTGTGCTTTCGGGGGCTAAAAAGCTTTCTTTGACATAAGGGTCTTGCCTGAACAGTTGATCTTGTCTGGTGGCATTCTGCCGTCCATCGACAGGTCAGCGTTTCATCAGGCACCGTGCTGAACAAAACAGTTTGGCAGACTGTACGAGGGACAAAGAGCATGAATTTCGGTGTTTCGGGTAAATTTTCCGCAATCATCTCAGGCGCAGCTTTGGCGTTGTTGATCAGCTTGCCGCTTGGTCACGCCACTGCAGCCGATGCAGACACATCTATGCAGGTTGCCGCCGCAACCACAGCAGATCAAAAACAGACCCCGACACAGGCAAAGCATGAAGATGCCGCCCGTGTTCAGGTTGCCGCCAACACAAGCTCAGCCTTGGCACCGGCAAAGCAGCTGGAAGATGGGGCTGATCCACATGCCACAATCTTTGCGGACACGCCGTTTCCGTCGGCTGTTGCCTGTGGCCGCTGCCATCTGCAAGTTTTCCAGGAATGGTCAAGCTCTAACCATGCTTACGCCTCGATCTCTCCCATGTTCCACAAGTTCGAACAGGCCGTGAATGATCTGACGGCAGGCACAATGGGTACATTTTGCGTGCGTTGTCACCAACAGGTCGGCACACAGCTGGGTGAAAAGCGTGAACTGGCATTGTGGGAACGCTCCCCCGTTGCACGTGAAGGCATCACTTGCGTGACCTGTCACCGTGTGGGCGCGTCATTCTTCAAGGTCAATGGCGAACGCCACATCCGCCCGGGTAATGTTTCTGACCCCGTGTTTGGCGCAGGCGTTGCTGAAAACCTGGATAAAGTCATTGAAAATCCCGACTATTACCAAATCACCGTAGGCGAAGGGGAAACCCCCACATCTGCACGTCCTCCGGTTCATTTGGCCGCTATTGAGTTTGATCAGATCGGCCAGTCCGAATTCTGCGTCTCCTGCCATCAGGTTGCTGTGAACCTTGGCATTAAGCTTGAAGTGGTGTGGGACCAATATCGTGACAGCCCTGCCCTTAAAGAAGGGATCACCTGTCAGGAATGTCATATGGGTAAAGTCCCCGGCGAACCGCTGGGCTATGCCACTGCACCTGTTGCCATTGTGAATGGCCGCCCGGTGGGTGACCCCAATGCAAAACATTCAAACCATTCATTCTATGGCCCCGGTTACCCGATCGGCCATCCGGGCATCTTCCCCTTCACAGTTGAAGGTTTGCGCTGGACCATCAAACAGTGGTTGCTGTTTGATTACCGCTCAGATTGGGGCAAGCCTGCCTGGGAAGCCAAGCTGGCATCCGGCAAGATTGCAGCACCTGACTTCCCCTCACCTTGGGATAACCGTGCCTCACGCGAGATTGCCCGCCTGATCGTTGAAAAGAACCGTCTGGTCCTGAACCGCAAGCGTCGTGAACGTATTGCTGTGATGGAAAATGGCTCACGCCTTGAAGGTCCGTTCTTCCACAATGAAGGTGAACTGCGCGCTGGCGAAGATCTCAGCTTCTCATACAATATCCGCAACATTGATAAGGGCCATAACCTGCCCTCAGGTTCATTGGGCGCACAGCCTGAAATCTGGATGAATGTTGCGCTGATCGATCCTGATGGCGAAATCGTCTGGGAGTCAGGCTATGTGGACTCACATGGCGATATGGCTGATCTGCATTCACTGGATGTGGCAGCAGGCACGATTGAGCATGATGACCAATTGGTCAACCTGCAGACCAAGTTCCTGACCACAAACATCAAGGGCACCGACCGCGAAATGTACCTGCCGGTTCAGTTCGATGTTGACCAGCGCCCGATGCTGCGTCCTGCACCGCAACCGACCACCGTGTTGAACCATCCGCCCTTGGTGCGCATGGAAGGCCGTTCAATTCCGCCTTTCGGTGTTCGTGAAGCGAAGTACAAGGTTCCCGCCGATGCGATGAGCAAGCCGGGCACCTATAAGCTGCAGGCCCGCATGCGCAGCCGTGCTGAGCCGATCTACTTCATGCGCTTTGTCGGCGCGACTGACGAAATGATCCGCAACATCAATGAGGATATGATTGATATCCATCCTCAGGCTGTTGAGTTTGAAGTTCGTTAAGTCAAATAAAATCTGTCGGGCGGCCCGATGGGCCGTCCAATCCTTGGTGAGTGTGAAAACAGTAAAGGGGGGCTAGATAAAGTCAGACTAAGGGGACGGGGCTTGTTACTTATCTGCTTATGCAGGTGTACGACCGGTGTCTGTGTTTCCTGAACATGATTTTTAGGCCCGATATGCCATGATCAAATCTGTCTCTTGGTCCAAACAGCCGTCCTTGACCGTGTTGGCTGCCGGAACGTTGATTGCGACGGGCTATCTATTTAGCGGAACCGCAATGGCAGCAGACGCTGCATCTGACGGCCCACCAAAGGGCGCGATCTTTGATGATACGAAGATCCAGCAACAAGATGACCGTGATGCCGCAAAGCGCCGCTCTCGCAGTCGCCGCGCACCGTCACATGAACCGCGCGCAGAGGACAAACCTGCTGCCCCCGCCGCTGGCGATCATGCCCCGGCCGCAGCGGCTGATGATCATCATGGCGAAACGCCTGGCGTGCATCATTTTGAACAGGTTCACGATGACCGCGCCCGTCCGGCAGAATTTGACCGGTCACAGTTTGGCGGCGATCCTGTCTATGAAGAGCTGCCCTATGATCCTGAAGAGCAACTGAAGATTTACGGCGGCAAAAAAGCTGTGTACCGCGTTGCGCCCCTGATCGAATGGCCTGAGCCGATGTATCAAGAAGGCCCGCTTGGCGAAGGTTGGAATATTATCGGCCGCAAGAACCCTGTGCGTCCGCAACTGCTTGTCTATGGCGATTTCAAATCTGTCGTCGCCTATAATGACAATGGCAATGCGGAACTTGGGCAGGCCGTTGCCCAGCTTAACCTGGACATTGACCTGAAGCTGACATCTACCGAACGCATTCATGCCTTCATGCAGCCCTTGCAGGATGATCGGTCCATCACACGCAGCGAATTTTCCGGCGGTGATAAAAGCCTGAAGGAAGATGAATTTGTTTTCGACCCGAAATTGGAAACCCTGTTCCTTGAAGGTGATCTGGGCGCCATTGTTTCTGGTCTGACCGACGAATACACGACCTATGATATACCCTTTGCAATTGGTGTGTTCCCAGTCTTTTACCAGAACGGTATTTGGGCCGATGATGACATTGGCGGCCTTGCCTTT
Organism: Alphaproteobacteria bacterium; assembly: GCA_965229935.1. Taxonomy (GTDB): domain Bacteria; phylum Pseudomonadota; class Alphaproteobacteria; order SPJN01; family SPJN01; genus SPJN01. Next base: position 2,816,949 of record CBDDKB010000002.1, on the reverse strand, counting down.
ACCATCCCGTCACTGAACAGCCCGGTCTTTGATATTTCAAACATGGACCTGATCTTCTTCTACGCGCCTGAGCGTGTGACGACACAGGCTGTGTTTAACCTCAAAGGCAAGGCAGAAGAAAAAGACGTCTCCCTTTATGGCTTCACCACAACGATCGAGGCGCTGAGCGGCTATATCGAAGCGGGTATCGGTTATATCGAAGATGACGTCGCCAACGGATCAGGCGTAGACTTTGGCTATACCAATGTTGGCCTGTCTTTCACCAAGCGTTTCCGCGATATCCTCTCCTACTCATTCCGCTTTATCGGGAACTTTGGGCAGGATCCGGGTAATGGCATTGCCAAGACCGCTGATGGTGAACTGTACATCCTTGAAACATCCTTCATCACACACTTGCCTTCAACCTTGGTGCCTTACGCTAACTTTTGGTACGGTAACGGCAAGCCCCGTTCATTGGTCCGTGACAATGGCGGCGTGCTGAAGAATACAGGTATTAACTTTGAAACCGATGCGCTGACAGGTTTCCCCAAGTTGGATGACACTGCCGAGGACACATATGGTGGTGCCGCTGGCGTCATGTATCTGTTTGCTCTTGATCAGCAATTGATTGTCGAGGTTGCAACAGTTCAGACCCATGGCGACCGGACAGGCCGGGCTGCACCGGGTGACCAATATGCCCTTGGCGCACGGTACCAAAAACCGTTGAGCCCGGCTTGGATCCTGCGCCTTGATGGTATGATCGGTGATCGGGAGAACCTCGAATCAATCTCAGGCGTTCGGATGGAACTGCGCCGCAAGTTCTAACCGACCAGACATAGACACGCAAAACCCCGCCTTGCAAAAGGCGGGGTTTTTTCTTGCCCAAATGGTTCTTAAGACAGAAGAGATTAAAACCGATAGGTCAGGGCAAATGACGCCACCGGATAATAGGCAAGCAGACGCAAATCACGTTCTGCCTGCTCCTCCTGCGAAGCCAGCAGGTCTGCCTGATTCTGCGTAAACAGATCGATTTCCCCCTGGTTCAGGGTCACATTGGGATCACCCTGATAATAAAGCCCCGCATCAATACTTAACCAAAGCCGTTTATAGATGGGCCCGAAATAGCCGATCCCAAAATATGGCGCGACAGGAAAGAATTCCACCTGCCCCTCTACCGATGCGGGGCTGAATAAGCCAATAGCCACATCATTCAAGGGGTCAAGAATAGTGCCGGGAACACTTTCATCCCGTCCGGGACGGATCAGCAGATCCACATGATTATTATTATACCGCCCCCCTGCTGACAGGCGGAACCCGTTGCGGAATGGATGCCAGTCAACAACACCACCGGCTGAGCCCAAGCTCACCTCATACTCATAGGCAAAGCCGTCCTGAAAGGTTGTGAAATTAACAGCCCCACCGGCCACAATCCCGCGCACGGCAACCGTGTCGCCAATTTCATAGCGCACCTGCAATTCACCGCCCAAGCTGGACACGCCTATCCCGGCAGCCCATTTGCCATAGTCTGACGGGGCTGCCTCATCCTGCGCGTGCGCGGCAGGCGCAGCGGCGACCGTCAATGCTGCCACAAGCGCAACAGGTGAAACAGTGCGAGAGGGGCTAAACGTCGAGATTGGCGACCTTAAGCGCATTGTCCTGAATGAAGTTACGGCGCGGTTCAACTTCGTCGCCCATAAGTTTCGTGAACAGGTCATCAGCTTCGTCACCATGATCAATTTTTACCTGCAGGAGAGAGCGCACATTGGGATCAAGCGTGGTTTCCCACAATTGTTCCGCATTCATCTCGCCCAGCCCCTTATAACGCTGCAACGAAATCCCCTTGCGGCCCAACGCAAATATCTGCGCCACAAGATCAGACGGTGCATGAATGGTATAGGTTTTATCCTTGTGCTGCAAGCTTGCGGCACTGACATAATTTTTTTGCAGTTCAGCCGCCATCGCGTTCAAAAGCCGCGCTTCCTGACTGCTGATCAAGGGGGCGTCAATCTCATGACTTTCGGCAACGCCGCGCAACGTGCGGGTAAAGCGCAACCCACCTTCTTCAGTAGCTTCCCCTTCCCAGCCGCGCTCAAACTCACCGGACAACGTATCAAGCCGGGCAGCGATATAGCTTGCAGCATCGTTCACATTGTCTGTTTGCGACAGCAATTCAGGGTCAAGCGCCCCCGCAATCGCGGCATGTTCAACCACCTGTTTGCGGTAATGGATCGGCAGCGCATCTAGAACGCGCACAACATCGCGACCATGATCAATCAGTGCCCGCAAATCCTGCCCCGCCAATTGCGTGCCATCATGAAGCGTCAACACAGCCTCCGACACAGCTTCATTAATCAGATAATCTTCAAGCTCTGTCTCGTCCCGCAAATAGCGTTCGGACCGATTGCGCGTCACCTTGTAAAGCGGCGGCTGGGCAATATACAAATGCCCCGCCTCAATCAATTCCGGCATTTGTCGATAAAAGAATGTCAGCAACAAGGTACGGATATGGGCACCATCAACGTCAGCATCCGTCATGATGATGATCTTGTGATAGCGCAATTTTTCCAGACTGAAATCTTCGCGACCAATCCCGGTACCAAGTGCAGAAATCAAGGTGCCGATCTGTTCTGACCCGATCATACGGTCAAATCGCGCCCGTTCCACATTCAACACCTTACCGCGTAGGGGAAGGACCGCCTGTGTCGCGCGGGACCGGCCTTGCTTGGCAGAGCCACCGGCGGATTCACCCTCCACAATCAGCATTTCGGATTTGGCAGGGTCTTTTTCCTGACAGTCAGCCAGTTTGCCGGGCAGGCTGGTAATGTCGAGCGCACCCTTACGGCGTGTCAGCTCGCGCGCCTTGCGGGCCGCTTCGCGCGCGCTTGCCGCCTCCACCACCTTATTGACGATGGCCTTGGCATCGCTGGGATGTTCATCAAACCATGTGCCCAAATGTTCGTTCACCAGGCTTTCAACAATGGGACGCACCTCTGACGAGACAAGCTTGTCCTTTGTCTGGCTGGAGAATTTGGGGTCAGGCACCTTGACGGACAGAACCGCCGTTAGCCCTTCGCGCGCATCATCGCCCGTCAGATTGACCTTGGACTTACCCGCAATCCCGCTTGATTGGGCATAGCCGTTCACAACGCGGGTCAGCGCCCCGCGGAAGCCAGCCAAATGGGTACCACCATCGCGCTGGGGGATATTGTTGGTAAAGCACAAGACATTTTCGTGATAGGAATCGTTCCACCACAAGGCCACTTCGACCCCAACGCCATCCTTTTCCGCCTGAAAGGTCAGAGGGTCATTGATCAGCGGGTGTTTGGCGCGATCAAGATAGCGCACGAAAGCTTCGACCCCGCCTTCATAAAACAGCTCTTCAGTTTTGGTTTCAACGCCCCGTGCGTCAGACAACACAACGCGGACACCTGAATTCAAAAAGGCCAGCTCACGCAGGCGATGTTCAAGCGTGCTGTATGAGAATTCGACAGATGTGAAGGTCTGGGTTGACGGTTTGAAGGTGATTTCAGACCCGGTTTTACCGTCAGCATCGCCCACAACTTCCAACGGGCCCGCAGCTTCGCCATCGCGGAATGTCATTTCGTGAAGCTTGCCATCGCGCCAAATGCGCAGACGTAACCATTCCGACAGGGCATTCACCACAGACACACCCACGCCATGCAAACCGCCTGAGACTTTGTAGCTGTTCTGGTCGAACTTCCCACCCGCATGAAGCTGGGTCATGATCACTTCGGCGGCAGACACGCCTTCTTCGGTGTGGATTTGTGTCGGGATCCCACGGCCATTGTCGCGCACTGTTACCGACCCGTCAGGGTTCAAGCAGACCTCAGTCAAATCACAATGCCCGGCCAAAGCTTCGTCAATCGCATTGTCGACCACCTCATACACCATATGGTGCAGGCCTGAGCCATCATCCGTATCACCGATATACATGCCCGGGCGTTTTCTAACCGCATCAAGGCCCTTTAGAACCTTAATGGAGTCAGCCCCGTAATCGGCATTTTCCTGGGCTTGTGGTTGGTTTTCCGGCTGGTCAGACATAGATGAATTCACAAAGTTAAAAACGGGCCAAATTAGGCAAAATTATCCTTAGGACTCTAGCACGATTCGTCCCTGATCGACCCTATAATAGTCCGTCGCAGGGTCGGTGGCACCGTCAAACAGCCCCCGATCGGTTCCGGTGACAAATGACTGGCCGCCAAGCTCAAAAAGAGCAGAAAACAGCGATTTTCTGCGGTCGGGGTCCAGATGGGCCGCAACCTCGTCCAACAGCAAAAGCGGCATCGCACCGCGTGCCCATGACACAAGCTGTGCCTGTCCCAATATCAGCGACAAAAGCAGTGCCTTTTGCTCCCCTGTTGAACAGTCGCGCGCAGGCATATTTTTGGCCAGATAAGTGACATCAAGGTCAGATAGATGGGGCCCGAACTGGGTACGCCCAGCCTCCCCATCGCGGGGGCGGCTTTGGGCCAGGCTGGCCATGGCGCGGTCTTCGACATCAACCGCGCTTAATCCCTGTGCCAGCCAATCTTCAAGACCACCCGACACGGCAACAGACAGCGCGGGGAAACCCTTGGGCGCGGCGTCCTGCATGGCGGCGGTCAGTCGGCCCACAAGGTCAAGACGGGCCGCTGCGATCGCAACCCCATGTTCAGCCATCTGCGCCTCAAGCCCGGACAGCCATGACGGGTCCTGCCGCCCGAGTTTCAGCAGTTTGGCCCGTTCACGCATGGCCCGTTCATAGGCATTAACGCGGGAGGCATGGGCCGGATCGAAGGCCAGCACCATCCTGTCCAAAAAGCGGCGGCGGCCAGATGGTGCCTCTACAAACAAACGGTCCATCGCAGGCGTGACCCACAGGATCGCCATATGCTGGCCCAATATGGCGGTAGAGCCATGGGTTTCCCCATCAATGCGCAGTTGGCGTCTGCTGCCCCCCTCGCCCTCAGGCCGATAGCCTGTACCGATTTCAGTGGGGCCAAGCGCCCCGTCAACCCGGGCGAAGACCGCCCAATTACCCGGCCCGGCCCGGCGCGCAAATTCAGGCAGGGCCACATTGCGGCACCCCCTGCCCGGTGACAACAGGGACAATGCCTCAAGCACATTGGTTTTGCCCGCCCCGTTCGGGCCGTACAGCACCGTACAACGCCCCCCAGGCGCAAGCTGAAGGGCGTCGTAATTACGGAAATCCGTGAGTGTAAGCTGGTTGACGCGAAACGCGGTCATAGCTGTTGTGGGCGCAGACGCAAGGGCCGCTAGACCCGCATGGGCATCAGCACGTAAAGCGCGCCATCATCATCGCCATCCCGCACAATGGTGGGGGAACCTGAATCTGCCATCACAAACTCAGCCTCGTCCCCCTCAATCTGGGAGGTGATGTCGAGCAGATATTTGGCGTTAAAGCCAACCTCCAACGGCTCGGCACCGTAGCTCGCGGCAATTTCTTCAACCGCGCTACCTGCATCAGGGCTGTTGGCTGATAGTTCCACCGCATCGGTGCCGATCGCAAGTTTCACGGCGCGGGACTTTTCGGTTGAAATGGTCGACACACGGTCCACTGCGGCGGCAAAGCTGGCACCATCAACCTTCAAAATCTTGTCATTCCCTTCGGGAATCACGCGATTATAGTCGGGGAAGGTCCCGTCAATCAGTTTGGAGGTCAGGGTGACCGTGCCGACTGTAAACTTGATCTTGGTGTCAGACAGGGCGATTTCGACCGTGCCGGAGACATCATCAATCAGTTTGCGGATTTCGGTCACGGTTTTGCGCGGCACAATCACATCCGGCATGCCCTCGGCCCCGTGGGGCAACGCCATTTGAACAAGCGCCAAACGGTGACCGTCCGTTGCCACGGCGCGCAGCATGGCATCGCCATCCTGATCCGCCGCATGCAGATAAATCCCGTTCAGATAATAGCGGGTTTCTTCGGTTGAAATGGCAAAGCGGGCCTTATCAACCAAACGGGCCAATTCCTTAGCCGGCAATTCAAAGCCGGTGGGCAGGCTGTCATCTGCCATCACCGGGAAGTCATCGCGCGGCAGGCAAGACAGGGCAAAGCGGGAGCGGCCCGCAGACAGGGTCAAACGACCCTCAGCCTCTGTCGTGTCGAGGCAGATTTCAGACCCATCAGGCAGCTTGCGCACAATATCGAACAAGGTATGGGCCGGAACCGTTGTAGCACCGGGGGTCATGATCTGGGCATCAAGACTGTCCAACACCGCGATTTCAAGGTCGGTTGCGGTCAGGGTCACCCCATCACCTGTGGCATCGACCAGAATATTGGAAAGAATAGGGATCGTGTTGCGGCGTTCCACAACCGATTGCACATGTGCCAAGGATTTCAGCAAGCCGTTGCGATCAATGACTAGTTTCATAGGTCATAGGTCCATCTGACTGATTGTGCGGTCAGGTCCGGGTCGTATGGCCATAGGACAGATTGGTTTGATGCCAATTGTCGGCCCGATCAGACCGCCCCGAATCGCACAAATAAAGGGTATCTGGGACCAAACTATAGCAAGATCAGGTGTTTTGTGTCACCTATTTGCTTGCGTTTGGCCCCCAATATGAAAGCGGGACAGGGCCGAAAATCGGGCCCTAATTACCCAGCATCCGGCGCAACAACTCGACATCATCCGCCATTTGGGTATCAGCGCCCTGCAATTCTTCGATCTTCCGCACGGCGTGCATCACCGTTGTATGATCCCGGCCACCGAATTTCCGTCCGATTTCCGGTAATGACCGTTCGGTCAATTGCTTTGACAGATACATGGCAACCTGACGGGGCCGCGCAATGGCACGGGACCGACGGGCAGACAACAGGTCTGACAGGCGCACGGAATAATATTCCGACACTTTGCGCTGAATTTCATCAATCGTCACCCGGCGGTCATTGGCGCGCAACAGGTCCTGCAGGACATCCTGCACCATCTCAAGCGAGATGGGCCGCCCGACGAGGGAGGCAAAGGCCACAACGCGGGTCAATGCGCCTTCAAGCTCACGCACGTTTGAGGTGATGCGGTGGGCAAGGAACTCAAGCACCTTGGCAGGCACTTCAATATCCGGGTGGCGCAGGCTTTCCTGTTCGGCCTTGGCCTGTAGGATGCCCAAGCGCAACTCGTAATCGGTGGCGTGAATATCAGCCACCAAGCCCCAGCCAAGGCGTGATTTGATCCGGTCTTCCAACCCCTCAAGGTCAGAGGGGGAGCGGTCAGCCGACAGAATGATCTGCCGATGATGGTCAATCAGTGCATTGAATGTGTGGAAGAATTCTTCCTGCGTGGAATCCTTGCCGCCGATAAATTGCACATCGTCAATCATCAACACATCAACGCTGCGGAAATAGGATTTGAACGCCACCATATTCTTGAACCGAATGGCGCGAATGAACTGATACATGAATTTTTCAGCACTAAGGTAAAGCACCTTGCGGCTGGGATCGCGCGTCTGAATTTCATGGGCGATGGCATGCATCAAATGGGTTTTACCAAGCCCGACACCACCATAAAGGAACAGCGGATTGAACTGGATTTCGGTCTGTTCCGCCACGCGGCGGGCGGCGGCATGGGCCAGCTCGTTCGACTTGCCAACCACGAAATTGTCAAAGGTAAAGCGCGGATCAAGGCGGGCACCGATCGGCTCATCCTCGTCATTGCCAAAGGCTGAACTGGTGGTCAGGCCTGATTGGGCGCCCTTGTCAGACGCCGCTGCGCTTGCTGTACCCCCGGCGGGCACCATATTCAGCGCCGGTTTTTTGGGTTCCGCCACAAAAGGCGCACCGCCAATGGCAGGCTTTTCAATTTGCGGTTGGGATTGCTGAACGCCGCCACGCACAGGTTGGCTGCGATCACGAATATGAATATCAACCGCCAGCACGCCGGGCCATGCATCGGTCCACAGGCTTGTCATATGATCAAGATAACGGCCCATGACCCAATCGCGCATGAACCGTGACGGCGCGCCGATAAAGATCGTGCCATTGTCAAACCGCGTCAGGCTAAGCGGCCTGATCCAACTGTTAAACGTATCATCCCCGATGATCCGCCGCAGCCCTTCGCGCACCGCGCCCCAAGCCCCCTCAAGCTCGGCCCCGCTGTCGGCCAGATGGGCCGCTTGATGTTGTTCCCTTTGGTCTTGCACGTCTTCTTTGCCCTTTATATGTACGGTTTCGATACGGTCATTATCGAAACCTGCCACCGGTTCTTGTTCAGTCCTTGCAGCCGCTATCCCCTCGTCCGCATTGGACATTTTATCATCGCCCATAAGGCTTTTCCTATGTCACGCGCCCTCTCAAATCCCCCCGAGGGGGCGCCATTCCAACCAACAAGCCGTTTGAGTGGGTTGCCACCACTTCCTTGCGGGCTTGTCCCGTTTCAATCAGATCGTCAGGCCTGTTTCCAAGGCAGCCCGGCAACCTTCCAACCATTCACCGTTCCGCGATGCCCGGCACTGTCTGGACTGCCTTCAAAGCCGCCCAGAACATTCAGCGCGTGCTTATAGCCCATTTGGGTTGCGGCCTTTGCCGCACCGATGGACCGCTGCCCCGACCGACACAGAAACATGATGACGTCATCGGGCCCGGCATTTTGTGCCTGCAGAAATTCCGTCAACTGATCCTGAAAGCCAAGATTGGCAGACATATCGGGAAAGCTGACCCATTCGATCAGCCCAAGCTCACGCGCGATACTGTCAAGATCAGGAAGACCGACAAAGGACCATTCGGCACGCGTCCGCACATCAACCAATTGGGTTTTTGTGTCGGCCTCAAGCAGGGCCCAAGCGTCTTGTTCGCTGATGTCCCCGCCATAACCATCTGCCGCGATGGCTTTAGCCAAAAGCTCGTCTCTTGTCATAGGCCCCTCTGCCTCGACAGACCGTTCTGAGAAAAATCAGAACGCCCCCGGTCAACCAATCAGGATCACCCGATAGGCAATCCCCAAACTTCACGTCATACAAAAATCGTGCTTCGCATCACAATCCGCAGCACCACCACACCCAACTTCATACCGAATTTGGCACCCGCAATTTGGCACCGAAAGGGCTTCCGAATTCTTAACGCCGAACCGATACGGCGACAGGAAACCCGCGTCCGCAAGCGGTTTTTTTGCTGCGGCTATCTTGCCCCCTAGGGAAACAAGTGTTTTTAAATCCGATATGAGCAACGACGTGGCAACGCGTTGGAGGTCGACTTTAGACGACCGCTGACAAAGGTTTCAACAGGACCGAAAGCGGAACGAGAAAAATAATGTCACCTGCTCTGTCTAGATTCAACTTGACACACAAGATGTGGTGGCAGCCTTGGTGCGACTTGTTGGAAGCATGACAAAGTGATTGCACATTTTTGACACCATCACGCAAATGCATGGGGATGAATGCACGAAGACAGCCCTAACAGATAATGATCAGGGGGTTTGACGCGCCATTGATTGGGGATCGTCAGGGTCAACTTTTTGACGATCCACTTTCTGATCAACTTCATCATCAGGCACATCATAAGTGACATCAACAAGGCTGGCGCGTGTCTTCACAGGCTTGGCCGATGTGCCATCGACGGTCTGCGCAGCCGCTTCGGCTTCTGCCCGGCCCAGCTTGCCCCGTTCGCCCGCACGCCAGTCCTGACTGTCAATGGCATGACAGGACGGGCACACGGCATCCCATGTACTTGAATGACGTCCGCAGGACCGGCACACCCATTCAGGGTCGCGCGGCGCCGCAGCAGCGTGCAACATAGCTTCGCGGGCCTTGTCCGCATCCCCTTCAGCGCGCGCCAAGCCTTCAAGCAGCCGCCACGCCCGGGCAGTGCGGTCAGCAGCGGGAAGGGTTTTCAATAGCTCAGCCGCCTGACTTTTCAGCCCTGCCGCAACAGCGGCATCGACACGGGCCAACAGGGCCTCACGCTCAGCGACCTCGCCCACCAGCTTGTTGCCCAGCAGCTTGTCGAAGCGTTTGACCCGCAAGGTCGGCTTTTCATCGCGCATCAAATCACGGTCGAGCGCGACAAGATCAGGATGCGGAAAGGCCTGTAAAGCCTGATCCAGCGTGCGGCGCGCCTTGCGTTTCTGGCGATCCTCAACCAACTGATTGACCAACCGCAGCGCATTGTCGCTTAGATCGGGGGCAAGGCGGAACGCGCTTTGCGCAATCGAAATCGTGGTTTGTGCATCGCCATCCTGTTCGGTCTGGCGGGCCTGTGCCGCCAACACAACCGCACGACGACGACGGAAGGTCGGCCCATCAATAGACCCATGTTTTTGCTGGGCTTTCAGCGCATCAAGCGCCGCGCCCCACCGGCCCATCTGACAGGACAGGTTGAACATGGCATCAAGCACCCACGGGCTGCGGGTGTTTAGCTTGTAAGCCTCGCTAACGTGATTAAGCGCGGCATCGCGATCACCTTCGCGCATGGCAACACTCATCAACCCACGCAGGGCAAGAAGGCGCGTTTCATCGTTCTGCATCATGGCAGCCAACGCCTTTTGCGCCCCGCGCCGATCACCGCGCTGTTCAGCGGCCTGCGCTGTTAAGACAAGCGTTGCGCCATCATCAGGCAATAGGCGTTGTGCCCGCTTGCCCAGCCGTTCTGCGGAGGCAACGTCCCCCGCCGCAATGGCGATCAAACCCTGTGACAGGGCCTTATAGCCCCGTTCGCGATCAATGGATTTCTTCAACCCCAACAGGGCCGCAGGCCGCACCTTGCGAATAATAGTGACAAGCCCTGCCAGCAATACTGAGAAAAGCATCAACAGCACAAGCGCAGCGGCGGCGGATGTTTCAATCCGGTAGCCCCCCCAATCGGCACGGATCATGCCCGGCCTGTCCGCCAGCCATGCGCCCAAAAAGGCGATCCCCATCGCGACCAGCAAAATGATGAAATAGCGGGCGAGGCGCATCATGATCAGCCCTCACCTTCTGTGGCCTGTGGCGCCAGCGCATTGGATTGCAATTGGGCAAGTGCTTGTTCAGCGCCAAGTCGAGCCTGTGCCGCTGTCAGCCACACCTGCATGACCCGCGCGGCAACGCCATCAAGGGCCTCAACCCCGCGCACGGCACCTGCCAGATCATCATCACCAAGTGCGGCTTCGGCACGGGCAATCCGGGCAGGCACATCGCCGCCGGGCACATCGCCGACCGGGCGGATTGTGACAATCGACAGGGCATTGGCAAACCAACGCCGATACCAGGGGGCGTCCTCAGGCACCATGGCGGCGCGCACAGCCTCACGCGCCAAAAGGGCAAACTGGCTTTCAAGACGCTTGCGGCTCATCACGCCTTCATCAGCAAAATCAGCGAGTTGCGCAAATGAGGGGGCAGAGGCGTCGTCACTGATCAAGGATTGCGCCGCAGACAATTCAGTCCCAAAGGGGCTGCCGCTGCGCACAGCACGGTCAAGCGCTGATAAGGACAGGATCGCAGCACTGCGCCCGGAGGAAGCAGCGAGCGCAATTTCTTCCATCCTTGTGGTCAAATCCTCGCTCACCGCCGCATTTGCAGGTGCGCTGGCAAGCTCTGCCACCAGCGCCTCAAGCGCGGCAACGCGATTTTGAAGCACTTCTACCTGCCTACTGTCCTGACCGGACGCGGCCCCTTGCGATTGGGCCTGTGCCTCCAACGCGTCAACACGATCAGACAGTGTTTCTAGGGCTGCCATTGCGGCAGCGTCTGACGATCCTGTCATGCCGGGAGCAGGCGCAGATTCAAGTGCCGCCACCTTTTGGGACAGGATACGCAATTGCGGCCCATAATCAGGCCCAGAATTTGCCGGGACCTGTTGCGGCGCAGGCGAACCCAGCCCCATCCGGTCTTTCAAACTGTCCGGCACATAGGGCAGCCCGGCAATCGTGCCAACACTGCCCGCAATAACCAGCGCCAGAACGCCTGCCACATACCAGCCCATCCGGCCCCCTGATGATTTTTTCGGGGTCGAAACAGGCTTTGCCCCCGCACGCGGGGCGGCGCCCGCTGTCGTCGGCTTTGTTGGGTTGGATTTGGCAGTCGCGCCAACCTTTGGCGCTGCAGAGCTGGAGGTCTGCTTTTTGGGCGTTTCGGGCTTGTCGGGCGTCGCCATCTTAGGTGCCTCCGGCTTTATAGTGTCTGCCTTTTTTGGCTGCGGCTTATTTAGAAGGGCCAATAGGCTGTCTTCACGCGGCTTATCTGCAATTTCTACGTTACCAAACCCCACCCCTTCAAGCGCCTTTGCAACCGCCGGGCTTAAACAATAGCCCGTCACCTGCCCCAATTTACCCTTCAGGCCCGCCTTTTCAGCGATCTGGGCAAAGGTTTCGGCGGTACGGGGGGAATAGAACAAAACCCCACCGGGCTTATCAGCCCGTAAAAAAGCAAGCCCTGCAGTGCTCAGCGCCTTGGCAGCTTCAGCCTTATAAAGCGCCAAGCGGCGGACCTGAAAGCCATCAGCCTCCAGCATGGCCTTTAAATCCCCGGCGCGGACGGTTCCTGCACCATGCACCAAGGGCCCGTCAGCAGGCTTGCACTTCACCTTCACCAGCGCCGCGAGCGCATTGACATCGCCATCAGCGCTTTCAACCTGTGAAAAACCCAGCTCACGCGCTGTGCGGGCGGTGGCATCGCCTACGGCAAATAGGGGTAGTTTCGTCGCCTCAGCCCAGCTTGCCATGGCGCGGACACCGTTTGAACTGGTGGCGAGCAAGCCTTGCACACTATCAAGCACAATGGCGCTGACAGCATCGGCATCAGGACCGGGCAAAATAGTCAACAAGGGCTCATGCAGGACCGTGTGGTCAGCCTTTAGCTGATCCAGTGTTTCAGCGGCATCTGCCTTGGCACGGGTCAGCATCAGGCGCATGTTTATTTATCCCCTACGGTAATGGCAGGACTGTCCTTGACCTGTTCTGCAATCGCCTCGCCAACGCGGGTGCCAAGTTGGGCAGCCTCCGCCACGGGGGCGCTGTCCTCATGATAGACTGATTCTGACCCATCATCGGCAAAAACAGCACCCTTCAGGTGAATGGTGGTGCCATCGGCGGATAGTTGCGACAGGCCCGCAATAGGCGTCCGGCAGGACCCGTCAAGGCGCGCCAGCATGGCCCGCTCACACAGGGCGGCATATTCACTAGGCGCATGGTTCAGCGGGGCCAGCAAGGCGGCCAAAGCCTCGTTCCCGGCATTGATCTCAACCCCGATAATACCCTGACACAGGGCGGGCAGCATCTCTGCTGTTTCAAGCGGTTTGACCGCCCGATCCTCAAGCCCCAATCGTTTCAGGCCCGCATAGGCCAGATAGGTGGCAACCGCCACACCCTTTTCAATTTTATCAAGCCGCGTCTGGACGGAGCCACGCATCGGCTCAAGCCTCAGATCCGGTCTTTTGGCAAGGGTTTGTGCCCCCCGCCGCAGACTTGCCGTGCCGACGATCGCGCCCGCTGGGATATCGTCCAGCGATGTTATGCCCGGTGCGGCGATCAGCGCATCACGCGGATCTTCCCGTTTCAGGAAGGTCGACATGATCAACCCGTCCGGCAATTGTGTTGCCACATCCTTCATCGAATGAACTGCAAGGTCGATTGTGCCTGCCAGCAAACCGGCCTCAATCTCCTCGGTAAACAGGCCTTTTCCGCCGATTTCTGCCAAGGGACGGTCCTGAACCCGGTCACCCCGGGTGGACATAGGTATAATCTCTACAGCGTCGTCGGGCCAATCATGGGCGTCAAGCAAGCCTTGTTTGACGGCCTCAGCCTGCCAGAGGGCAAGCGGACTGCTGCGGGTTCCAAGTTTAAGAGGTCTTTCCAGTGCCATAGGGGAAGTGTTAATGCAGCTAGAACATATTGAACAGTCTTAATTTTCGGACAATTGACGTGACCAAGGTGCTAACAGTTCTAGGGATCGAAACAAGCTGCGATGAAACCGCCGCTGCGATCGTCCGTGGTGCGCCTGAAGGCACGCGCGAGCTGATTGCCCATCAGGTTCTGTCGCAATTCGAGGATCACAAGCCCTATGGCGGCGTGGTGCCTGAAATCGCGGCCCGCGCCCATATTGATCATTTGGACGGGTTGATCGCAAAAACCTTGGACGAGGCTGGGCTCGCACTTTCTGAGATCGACGGGATCGCTGCCACCGCAGGCCCTGGCCTGATCGGCGGCGTTATGGTCGGGTTGATGACCGCCAAGGCACTGGCGGCTGCATCGGGCAAACCCTTGATCGGGGTCAACCACCTTGAAGGCCACGCCCTGTCCCCCCGCCTGACGGAGGAGCTGACCTTCCCCTATTTGTTGCTGCTCGTCTCAGGTGGCCATTGCCAGTTATTAAGCGTCGATGGCGTTGGGAAATTCACCCTTTATGGCGGCACGCTGGACGATGCCGTGGGCGAAGCCTTTGACAAGCTTGCAAAAATGCTTGGCCTGCCGCAACCGGGCGGCCCGGCGGTCGAACGCTGGGGCAGCGCAGGCGATTCCGCCCGCTTTGACCTGCCCAAACCGCTGATCAAGCGGGACGGGTGCGATTTCTCATTCTCTGGCCTTAAAACCGCTGCACGACGCGAGATTGAGGGGCTGGGCGGCGCAGACCGCATGTCCGAACAGGATATCGCCGATCTATGCGCCAGTTTTCAGGGGGTGACCGCCACCATTTTGGCCAGCCGCACGCAAAGCGCACTGACGCGCTTTTTGGAAGACCATCCTGCCGTCGACACGCCGACACTGGTGGTTGCCGGGGGCGTTGCTGCCAATCAAACCATTAGGCAGGCCTTGGCTGACCTGCCCGTCAACTTTGTCGCCCCGCCCCTAAAACTTTGTACCGACAATGGCGCGATGATTGCATGGGCCGGGCTGGAACGCTTGGCGCTGGGGCTGACCGATCCGCTGGAAATTGCGGCGCGGGCCCGTTGGCCGCTTGATGAGCTGACAGCAGCACCGTAAGGTCCTGATATGACCGACTCATTTTATCAATCAGTGGCCGTTGTTGGCGGCGGGGCCTGGGGCACCGCCATTGCCGAGGCTGCCGCCCGCGCCGGGCGCGACGTGACCTTGTGGGCGCGGGAGCGGGAAACCGTCGACGCGATCAACGCGGCCCATGAAAACACGCCCTTTCTGGCGGGTGTGCCCCTGTCTGAAAATATCAGGGCCACAGGCACGCTGGGCGATATTGCCGGCGCCGATGTGATTTTCTGGGTGACACCAGCACAGTTTTTGGGCGTCGTCGCGGGCGAGGCGCGCGAAGCACTCGACAAATCTGGTAAGAACCAGGCTCAAGTCATTTGCTGTAAAGGCATCCATATCGAAACCGGCAAACTGATGAGCGAGATGCTGGCAGATGCCCTGCCCGGCTATACCCAAGCCATTCTGTCCGGCCCGACATTTGCACGCGAAGTAGCAAGCGGGAAGCCGACAGCGGTCACCCTGTCCTGTGGCAACTCTGAAACCGGGAAAACCATCGCCAATACAATTGGTCTGCCGACCTTTCGCCCCTATCTTTCGACCGACCCGCGCGGCGCAGAAATCGGCGGCGCGATCAAGAATGTGTTCGCCATTGCCTGCGGGATCGTTGATGGCAAGCAATTGGGCGACAATGCCCGCGCGGCCCTGATCGCGCGCGGCACAGCAGAAATGGTACGGCTGGGTCAAGCTCTTGGCGGCAAGCGTGAAACCATGATGGGCCTTGCGGGGCTGGGCGATCTGGTTTTGACCTGCACCTCCACCCAATCGCGCAATTTTTCTCTCGGGCAGGCCATTGGGCAGGGCCAAACCATGGACGAGATTATGGCAAGCCGGAACAGCGTGGCCGAAGGGGTCACCACATCGCTTGCCGTGCATAAATTGGCAGACAGGCTGGGGATCGAGATGCCGATCACCGCAGCCGTTCACGCCGTTCTTCACGAAGGGGCACCGATTGATCAGGTCATTTATGATCTGCTGTCCCGGCCCTTTACCACCGAATATTAATTATCAGAGGTTCCTTATGCTGTTCAGCGTCTATGCCGTCGATAAACCCAATTCCCTGCAAACCCGCCTTGATAATCGGCAAGCCCATCTTGAATGGGCCGCAGGGTTTATGGACAAGATCAGAATCGGTGGCCCCATGCTGTCAGATGATGGGGAAAGCATGGCCGGGTCTATGTTCGTAATGGAATATGACAGCCTTGAAGCCCTGCGCGCCTTGTTTGAAAACGACCCCTATAACAAGGCTGGTCTGTTTGAATCAGTAACCATCCGCCCCTTTAAGGCGCTGCTTGGCGCAGCAGCAGATAAGTAAGGAGCGAGAAGACACATGGCATATTGGTTATTTAAGTCAGAACCCAACACTTGGTCTTGGGATGATCAGAAAAAACGCGGCGATAAGGGCGAACATTGGGATGGTGTGCGCAATTATCAGGCCAATAATAATATGAAGGCGATGAAAATCGGCGATCTGGGCTTTTTCTATCATTCCGTGAATGAAAAGCGGATCATGGGCGTCGTCAAAGTGATCAAGGAACATTACCCCGATCACACGGACCCAAAAGGCCGCTTTGGCATGGTGGATATTGCCTATGTCTGTGATTTCGAAACGGAAGTTACCCTTGCCGACATTAAGGGTGATGAACGATTTGCGGAGTTACCCTTGGTGACAAATTCCCGCCTGTCGGTGCAGCCTGTTGATGCCAAAAGCTGGAAAAGCATCTGCGCCATGGGCGGTTTGAAAAAGCTGCCCAAAGCATAGGCGCCGGATGTAAGGGATGGAGCCTGTCTTGATTTCCCCCCAGATGAGGTTTTGCCCGCCACCGGGCACCCCCCTGCCGGATGCGCTGTCGATCAAGCCTGATCGCAGCAAATCCTATAGCTTCGGCAAGGGGGCAGAACGGTGCGAGATTTTCCTGACCCACAAGGATGGCGCGCTTTACGCCTATATTAATGACTGCCCGCATATCCATTCGCCGCTTGATTGGCAGCCAGACCGTTTTTTGAACCGTGAGAACACGCATATTATCTGCGGCACGCACGGGGCCTTGTTTGAACTTTCGGATGGGCGCTGCATCGAAGGGCCATGCATAGGCCGCAAACTCACCCCCATTCCGCTGCAAATGGGTGATGATGGGGTAGAAATCGGGGCTAAAACAGGGGATCATAGGATCACGATCCCGACCAGTTAGCGAGCGTCCCTATGACCGTCAATGATCCCCATCAAGTTCATGTCATCCCCGCCCATCCGGCTACCGATGGCGACGGGGTGGCGCTGAACCGCGTGTTCCCGCAAGCCGGGTTTGACTTGATGGACCCGTTCTTGCTGCTTGATCATCTGGGGCCGATGGATATTCCGGCAGGCTCTACCGTGGGGTTTCCCGAACATCCCCATCGGGGGTTTGAAACCATCACCTATGTCTTTGAAGGCGCGCTGGCCCATAAGGACAGCGCAGGCCACGAAGATGTGATCAGGCCCGGTGACGCCCAATGGATGACCGCAGCAGGCGGTATCGTCCATTCTGAATTCCCCGCGCCTGAGTTTGTTAAACAAGGCGGTCGGTTCCACGCCCTGCAAATTTGGCTGAACCTGCCTGCTAGGGACAAGATGATGCCGCCGCGCTATCAGGCGTTAAAGGCGGAACAGATGCCGCGCGTCGCCATTGCAGGCGGGGCGGCAACAGCCACAGTGTTGGGCGGCAAGCTTTATGATGTGGTTGGCCCCGCCGACCGTCTGACCCCTGTCACCATCGCGATTTTAGAGGTGGAGCCAGAGGCAAGCCTGCTGCTGCCCATCGAAGACGGGTGGCAATGCGGGCTTTATCTGGTGGATGGTGCTGCCGCCCTTGATGGCATTGATCATGACTGGCAGGCGGGTGAAATGCTGGCGCTTGGCATCGGGTATGACTTTATTCCGCTGGTCGCGGGGCCAGAGGGCGCACGGCTTTTGATGCTGTCTGGCGCCCCCTTGAATGAATCCGTGGCGCGCGCCGGGCCCTTTGTGATGAACACGAATGAAGAGCTTGAGCAGGCCTTTGCCGATTATCGCGCCGGGCGTATGGGCTGATCAGCGAAGCAATTCAGGGGACATATTAAGTGAAAGGACGATATTGGCTGGGCCTATTGGGCCTTTTATTGCTGGTCGCGGCAGTTGGCATTAACCCCTTTGCCGCCAGCCGCGATACGAGCGACATTATCGAACCGGGCTACAGCGCGCTGGAAACGGGCATCACCCGTCAGGCAAACGGCATATACCGCGTGCGCGCCCTGACCCGCATGCCAGACGTGAAGCCCGCCATGGTGCGATGGTGGTTCACTGATTTTCTGCAAACGACTGAACAGTATAAATGGTGGCACCCAACCGCCCATATTTGGATGGATTGGGAAAACAAAGTTCCGGGGGAAATTGTTGGGGCCAGCCATCTTGTTCATGAATATATCGGGACGGAACTGAACAAGCTGCGCATTCATTTCGTCGATCACCGCGAAATTGTCGGCGATGTCCAAGTGCCAGAGGGTGATTTCCTGTTATGCGCCCGTGTCGGCATGCTGGATCAGCCGATCAATATCGCCAAAATGTGCCACTATGTGCGCAACACCCCTTGGGGGGCTGAAATGCGGTCAACATTCTGGTTGGGAGAAATTGCGGTGCGCGACGAAGCGGACGGCAATCAACTCACCCCCTCCCCCATCTCGCTATTTGGGAATATGGCGCTGGCGCGGATGATCGCCGCAGACAGGCAGACAGCGACAGACCTGATGACCCATGCGGTTCAGGAAATGGGCTATCTATCAGACTTTCTGCCGGCGCTTTATGAGCGTGAGGTCGGCAACTAACCAGGCTGCGCAGCCTGTTGCTTTTCGAATTCAGCGAAATCAATGGCCTGCCCTGCCTGCTTGGCCGGGCGCGCCTCGCACCGTTCAACATAGGCCTTCATCGCATCCGTTGCAGGCAACATGCCAGCCATACTGGTGAACGATATATGTGAACATAAATAAACGTCCGCCATCGTAAACCGATCACCACAGACATAATCGCGACCGGACAATAAGCCATCTAGCGCGCTGATCACCCGATCCACCGACCCATACCCCAAGGATTGTTGCTGCGCCTCTTCGGCGACAAAGCCTGTATTGATGGCCATGATCGCAGCCTCGAACGGCCCGGCAGCAAAATACATCCAGCGATAATAATCGGCCCGTTCTGCATCGGTGGGGGCAAGCCCCGCATCAGGATAGATTTCCGCAAGATATGTGCAGATGGCAGCAGCCTCAGTCACCACATGGTCCCCATCCGCTGCGTGATGCACAATGGTCGGCACTTTTCCCATAGGATTAAGCGCCAGCAGGTCAGCCCCCGGACCTTTCGCGGGATCGACAAAGTGATGCTGATAATCAGCACCCACTTCGTGCAAGGCCCAGCGCACAATCGCGCCGCGCGACATAGGTATTGTGTAAAAGTCGATGTCAGCCATTTTTGCCCCCTGATCAGTCAGGGGCGGAGTGTGCCTGCCCTACCCGCGCGGGGCAAGGCCCGTCTGTGCACCGCTGGTCAGCAAGGTGCCGTCTTCTGCGAACTGGAAGAAATGGCCATGCGCGCCACCACGGGTGAAGCCATCAAACTGGACATGGGTCAACACCCACTCAGTCTCCACAAGATTATGAACGCGCAACCCATGATCAAGGCTTGTGCCCCGGTGGGTATAGGAATGACAGCCAAGAAAACAATCGGCAATGACTGCCAATTGCCCGACGCTGATGGGCGGGTTGTGGCGCAGGCGGCTCCAGAAACTTTGCGCACCGCTGTCGTCATCCGTGTGGGCGATGCGTCGTTCAAAATGGCTGAACATATTATCGCCGGCGGCCAACGCCTCAATCTCCCACGGTTCCGATTCTGATGGTGCTGGCACATCCGGCATCTGTATGAAGCTGTGCTCCTGCCCGTCGCGGCCCCCCGTTGCCCCCATGGCCCGCAGAATAAGACGGTCACCACAGGTCAGCACTGCCCCCAACTGTACCGTCTTGCCCTGTCGTTCAGGCAAATCAATCTTGATGTCAACGCGGTCACCGATCGTGGCCCCGCCAACAAATTGAACAGTTGCCCAAAAAAGCGGACGCCCCGTCGCCTGTTCCATCGCCTCAATAGCAGCAGCCGTAGACACCCCGCCCATTAAGAATTGCACGTCTTTTGGACCGACGCAGCAATGATTGGTCACATCAAGATGAAAGCGTGTCGGATCGTCCGATGATTGAACGGGGCTCCAAAAATGCTGATTTTGCACTGAAGCCCCCTAACGATAAGGAAGAAAATTTGGAGCGGGCGATGAGATTCGAACTCACGACCCTAACCTTGGCAAGGTTATGCTCTACCCCTGAGCTACGCCCGCATCCGATTTGACAGACCTTCTTGGTAACAAGTGATCCGTCGGGGGTAACGCCGTTGCCGACGTCCTTGTTGGAGGCGTTATATGCTTCATTCGCGGCATGAATGCAAGCATCCATTTGCCCTGTTATTTGCCAATCAGCCTGCGCGTTTTGCCGCAACAACCGCAGACAGCCCCTTGTCATTCGCTATGGGCGGGGCTACATCAACTACAACAAACTGTTGGCAGGTCTTTGCCTATCAAACTGGCAGAGACTGTCAGACACTGGCAGACTGGCCCTGCATACCTACAAGGACTGATTTTATGAACGATCCGTTCAACCAAGACCCAAACAGCACCCAATCCGTGTCAGGCACCACGACAATTGATCTTGGCCCTGATTCGGTGACTGAGTCGGGCGTTGGGTCTGCACCTGAAAGCGGTGCGCCGGGTGTCCCCGGTCAACTGATCAAGGATGTCACCTCAGCAAGTTTTGAGGCGGATGTGCTGCAGGCATCAATGACCACCCCGGTGATTGTGGATTTTTGGGCCCCTTGGTGCGGTCCGTGCAAGCAGCTTGGCCCGATCCTTGAACAACAGGTCAAGGCAGCAGCAGGCGGCGTGCTGATGGCGAAGGTCAATATCGACGAAGAACAGGATATTGCAGGCCAATTGGGCGTGCAGTCCGTGCCGACGGTCGTCGCCTTTGTCGGTGGCCGCCCGGTTGATGGCTTTGTCGGGGCACAGCCTGAAAGTCAGGTCAAAGCCTTTGTCGAAAAACTGGCCGGCCCCGTCGGCCCGACCCCCGCAGAACAGATGATGGAACAGGCGGTGCAGGCGCTGAATGATGGTGACCTCCAAGGGGCTGCCAATGGCTTTGGCGCAGCGATGCAGCAGGACCCTACGAATATGGAGGCTGTGGCAGGCCTGGCCCATTGTTATGCAATTGCAGGCCAGCCCGATCATGCCAAGGAATTGATTGATCAACTGCCCGACGACAAAAAATCCCACCCCGCCATCGCGCAGGTGGTTGCCGCGCTGTCACAGGCAGAGGAGGCCGCCAATGCCGGCCCCCTGACCGAGCTTGAAGAAAAAGTCGCCGCCAACCCCAAAGACCCTGCCATACGGTATGAGCTTGCCTTGGCCCAAAGCGGCGCCAATGATCATGAGGCGGCAATAGACAGCCTGCTTTATCTGGTGGAACATCACGCCCAATGGGATGACGGCGCGGCGAAAAAGAAATTGCTGGAAATTTTTGATCTGTTAGGCCCGATGGACGAGGTAACCGTGTCCGGTCGTCAACGACTTGGGTCACTGCTGTTCCGGTAAGCCAATGATGAAGCGCTTTCGCACATTAGACGATATGCCCGCCACAGCGCCGATTTTCCCGCTACCGGGCGTGCTTTTGTTGCCGCGCGCGCGTCTGCCGCTGAACATATTTGAACCGCGCTATCTGCAAATGATCGAAGATGCTTTGGCAAGCCCCGACCGCATGATCATCATGGTTCAGCCCCAGGATGCAGAGGCTGATTTGGCCCCCGATGCCCAGCCCCAGCCAGCCCCCCACCATATCGGCACCGCGGGGCGCATCGTGTCCTTTATCGAAAGTGATGATGGCCGCTATATCATCAATCTACAGGGTATTGCGCGTGTGACACTGGTTGATGAATGCCCCAAACAACGGCTTTACCGCGAATTCCGGCTTGATTTCACGGAATTTGCCAATGACTTGGCCGCCCCACCAGATGCCGAGGCGATGAACCGCGAAGGATTGCTGGACGCGGTGCGCCAATTTTCTGAACGTCACGATATCGCTATGGATTGGGATGCGCTTAACAAAACACCGAATGAGCAATTGGTGAACTCCCTATCCATGATTTCGCCCTATGGCCCGCGCGAGAAACAGGCACTGCTTGAAGCACAAACCATTTCAGACCGTGCCGATTTGTTGATTGCCCTGACCCAAATGTGGCTTGCGGCAACTGATCAGGGCGACACTGGCCCCTCAGGTCCGTTACAATAGACAAAATCAGACACTCAAGGATTGATGATGACCACAACCACGACAGAAGCTGCGCCGGAACTTGACCCCCGCCTGCTCGAGATTCTTGTCTGCCCGATGACCAAAGGGCCGCTTGATTATAACAAGTCTGCGCAGGAGCTGATCTCCAAACAGGCGGGCCTTGCCTACCCGATCCGTGAAGGTATTCCGATCATGCTACCTGATGAGGCGCGTGAGCTTAGCGACGCAGAACGTGCCTAACGATCCGTTCGAGGCTGCGCCAGCCCCCATCGCCATCCATTATGATCGCGCCGCGCGGGAATTACATCTGACCTATCCAGATGGGGAAACGCACAAGTTTCCGGCAGAATTTTTGCGCATTGAAAGCCCAAGCGCAGAGGTACAGGGCCACGGCCCTGACCAACGCCAAACCGTGCCGGGCAAAGCCAATGTCACCATTACGGCAATCGAACCTGTGGGCCGCTATGCAGTGCGGCTGGTGTTTGATGATGGGCATGATACAGGACTTTATTCCTGGCGCTGGTTCCGCGACATGATCATTGAACGCGACGATCGCTGGGCCGCCTATCTGGCTGCGCTTGCCGAAAAGGGGCTGTCGCGCCACCCCTGAAAATAGGAATCAGGTGCGGCCATTGCCTTCAAACAGCGCGACCAAACCAGCGCGGTTACCAACATCAAGTTTTTGAAACACGCGCCGCATGGCATTACCAACCGTGCTGGGGGCAATGTCCAGCGCGTCCGCGATCACCTTATAGCTTTCGCCCTTGGCCACGCGGGCCGCAATCTCATTTTCGCGCCTGCTTAGTTTTTCAATCACAGACGCGGGCGTGACGTTCACAAGGTAAAAAGCCTTTTGCTCCTCACGCAACCCCTCGCCCTCATAATCAAGGAACTGCCGCTCAAACCGCCAATCGCCTGACGCGACGCTATTGCTTGGTTCAGGAAAGGCCACCGGGATTTTGGGGCCCGGCCCGTTGAAATGATCTGTCATCACCTGATCAAAGGCAGCATTTGATTGATAGATCCGGCCCGTCCAATCGCATACGGCAATCGCATCACCATTCAATCCATGTTTCATGGCCATGGCCTGCAAATTATGGTCTACAACCGCTTCGAGTGGCCCCAACAATCGTTCGGCAGCAGCACGCTCATCCTCTGTAAACGGCTTTGCCTCATCCGTACGAAACAAACAAAGAATGTGACGCAGACTGGCAATCTGCTCCATCCCCTGATCACTAAGCACTAGAGCATGGCGCAATCCTTGTGGACCCAATACCTCTTGATAGGTTGTGTCACTTTCCAACTGTTCCACAGATAATGCGTCCCGGACAATCAATGCACGCTGATCAGACGCAACAACTGTTTGGAACACAATGCCGACTTGAGAGGTTTCATAGGTAGGTAGCGGGCCTTGCCAGTTATGGGTCGTGATGACCTGATAGCCGTTGATAAGGTCACCGCTGCTCCAAAAAGCAAAATCCGCCTCAAAGGCTGCCGCCAATGATTCGAGCGTCTTTTTCCGCAACAAGGCAGGCACATGATGAAGTGCCAAACTGTAGAGAGATTGGACCAACGCCATCTCGTTTTGGAAATATTTCGTCACTTTTCGCCCACCTGTGCCCCATCCGCAACACGCCTCGCTCAAACATTAGACTAATTACACTAATGTTTTCAGGCAATTGGAAAACGCCCAAAAAATCTGAAAAATAATACTAAAATAGCGTAGTAAAAATAACTATTCAGACACTCCACCTAAAAGTGGATATTTTCACATGCCTGTTAATCAAGCGTTTAGGGTTTTTCAGGCAAATTTCGTGTCCATGTAGCGTAACTGGAACCACATGCACTACGAATCGGTCAGAATGACTGATTACGACCAGGGGCGAGGCCGTAAATGACCATATTAGAACAATCCGGGCAGCTAAAGGCTCCCAAAACTGAAAATCCGGGCATCGGCACAGCCATGTTAATTGGCTTGCCTATCGCTGTAACTTTGTGGGCAGCGATAGTCGCAACAATTATTAAGGTCGCGTTCTAGGTCAAAAAAACCTGCTAACGCGCCATCGGTATGACATAAAAAAACCCACCCGGGTTCAGGGTGGGTTTTGTGTTTCTTGGATAGGCCAAGTCGCAGTTCAGACCGCAGATCAGGCAGCGCGAATAAACTCATCCACCATTTGCGCAAAACGCGGCAACAATTGCAGCGGCAAATCATGACCATAACCGTCGATCAATTCCAGCTTGGCACCTGGGATATGTTTCGCCGTATCGACGCCGCCGTCCACTGGCACCAACGGATCATCATTGCCGTGAATAACAAGTGTGGGGACAGTGATGGTTTTTAACTGTTCAACCCTGCTACCGCTCGACACAACAGCAGCCATCTGCCGCGCCGTGCCAACGGGGTAAAAACACCTGTCATAGGCCCGCCCACTATAGTCTCTGGTCCGCTCCTCTGTCGTCGGATAGGCGGGAGAGCCAATGATGCCCCGGGTTTTCACCTGATAGGTCAGCACGGTTTCGCGATCTTCGCCCGGCACAGGCTCCAACAAGGCGCCCATCGCCTCTGGCGTTGCTGGGCTAAGGTCCGGGTCACCGGACGTAGACATGTGTGAGATCAGTGTCTTCACCCGGCCTGAATGGCGCGCAGCAGCAGACTGAACGATCATACCGCCCATGGACACACCCCAAATATGGGCCTTGTCGATACCCAAATGGTCAAGCACGCCGATAATATCGTCCGCCATATCATCCACGTGATAGGGGCCTTTGACATCATCGCCCGCAATCCTTGCCGCCATCAGCGCGGCAATATCGGGGATGCCTTCTTCTTCAAACTTTTTTGACAGGCCGACATCGCGATTGTCCGGACAAATCACGAAATAGCCGCGCCCGACCAGATCGTCGATCAGTTCATCCGCCCAATAAACCAGCGAGGAGCCGAGCCCCATCACCAACACAATCGGATCACCGCTTGCCTGATCCCCGTGGGTTTCAAAGGCAATTTCAACTCCCCTAACGTCACAGCTTGGCATAGTACCCCCATTTCTTGCTGATTGATTGGCCGTTATCATAGGGCGCTTGTCTTTGAGCACAAGCACCTTCACAGATTCTCGCGTCGTTAGTAGGCTGCCGATAGAGCAGGGAGCCCTATGTCAAAAACCGCCATCATCGTGAACCCCAATGCAGGTCGGGGCAAGGCCAAGACACCTTGGCCCCAATTGCAAGCCATGCTGCAGGATGCGCTGGGCCCGATCGACATATTGGAAACCACCGCCCAAGGCGATGCCGAAAGGCTGACACGCGCTGCCCTCAAATCAGGGACTGACCGGATCATCGCCATCGGTGGTGACGGCACGTTGAACGAGGTTGTGAACGGCTTTTTCACGGACGATCAAGCCACCCCGACCAACCCCGCTGCCAGCCTGTCATTTTTGATGAGTGGGACGGGCGGCGATTTTGCCCGCAGCTTTGACCTGCCAGAAGATGAAGCGGCAAGGATCAACCGGCTGAAAACCGCCCCTGTGCGCAAAATTGATGTCGGCCTGTGCCACCTGACCGATCATCAGGGCCAGCCGATCTATCGCTATTTCGACAATATCGGCAGCTTTGGCATGTCCGGCGACACATGCTTTAACGTCAATAATGCCACCTGGCAGAAAAAGTTCGGCGCAGCCTTTGCCTATAATTGGGGGGTGCTGACCGCCTTCTTGACCTTTGCCAAGAAAAATGTGCTGATCAGCGTTGATGAGCAACCCGCCCACCCCTTCCCTGTGAATTTAGCGACCATGTGCAATGGCCGCTATTTCGGCGCAGGCATGTTGCCCGGCCCCAATGCGCAATTGGATGATGGGTTGTTTGATGTGCTTGTTCTGTCAGACGCCAGCATCATCGATTTTTTGTTAAGCTTCCCCGCCCTGCGTAAAGGCACCGCGCCCGATCACAAGAAAGCAACCAATATGCAAGGCCGCAAAATTGAAGCACGATTGGCACATCAGGATGATATTGTGTTGATAGAGCTTGATGGCGAAACGCCCGGAAGACTACCCGCCACCTTCACAATCATGCCCGCTGCGCTTAATTTACAGGTCTGAAAAGACCATTGCCCCGCCACTAGGCCGACACGCTTAAAAAGGAACCGATATGACCGCAGATCGCACCGCGACCCGATGGAATGGCTGGGGCCTGACCGACGAAACCTATGAACTGGGCAGACGCGCGCCGGCCTTTTGGAACTGGGTCGCGACGACCTTGGGCATGGACAGCCTGCCTGACACCCCTGCCCCATCCATCGATGATATGGTCATCCCCGACAGCCGCCTGACCGATTCCCATCGCGAAGGGTTTGCGGCGATCCTGCACCCCGATCACGTCAAAACCGATAAGTATGAACGGCTGTTTCACGCCCGCGGCAAAAGCTATATCGACCTTGTGGATATCAGACAGGGCAAGCTTGAGCATGTGCCCGACGCTGTGCTTTACCCCGGGTCTGCCGAAGAAGTGCGCGCCTGTTTGCAATATGCCAGCGACAATCAGATTACGGTGATCCCTTATGGGGGCGGCTCATCCGTTGTGGGGGCTGTCACCGCGCGGGGCAAGACATCGACCGCGCCTTGCGTCACGCTCGACACCACCCGGCTTGATAAAATTATCAAGATCAACAAGACCGACATGACGGCAAAGATCGAGGCTGGCAAATATGGCCCCGCGATCGAACAGGAATTGCAGGCCGAAGGGGTCACGCTGGGCCATTATCCGCAAAGCTTTGAATTTTCCACCTTGGGCGGCTGGATTTCAGCGCGCGGCGCAGGTCAACAATCCGGCAAATATGGCAAGGCAGAAAAATGGCTGGTGAATACAAGGCTCGCCACGCCTGAAGGGCTATGGGAAACAGAAGACTTTCCCGCAAGCGCTGCTGCCCCCAATCTCAACCAAATGATTGCAGGCCATGAAGGCACGCTTGGCGTCATCACAGATGCCAAGGTAAAGATCCATCCAGTGCCGGAGGCAAAGCAATATCGCGCCTTTTATATGCGGGAATTCCGCCACGGCGTTGACGTGATACGCACATTAGTGCAGCGCGGCGTGCCTGTTGCCATGGCGCGCCTGTCAGACCCCGATGAAACCCGCTTTTTTCAGGCGGTCTCGACAGTTGGGTCGAACAAGGCATTGGCACTGAAAGCCATCAACCTTTATGCACGGCGCAAGGCGGGGACAAAGCCCTGCCTGTTGCTGATCGGGGCTGAGGGTCTGCATGCCGGTGTTGATGCGGCCATGGATGCCGCCCGCCATATTGTGGAGGCACGGGGCGGCGTTCACCTTGGCAAGCTGTTGGCTGATCAATGGTATAAATCACGCTTCCACTCGCCCTATTTGCGTGACCCGCTTTTGGATAAGGGCGTCGGGCTCGACACGCTTGAAACTGCAACCCAATGGTCAAACATTGAAAAGCTTTATCGCGAAGTGATGGCGACGCTGCAAAAAACCATGAACAGCGTCACGCCTGATGGTCAATATGGCATTGTCATGTGTCATGTCAGCCATGCCTATCATGATGGGGCCAGCCTTTATTTCACATATGTCTGGCCGCGCGACCCGAACGACCCAGCCGCCCAATGGCAACGAATTAAGACCGCTGCCTCTGACACAATCGCCGTGCATGGTGGCACGATCAGCCATCATCACGGGGTGGGGACCGACCATCGCCCCTGGCTTGATCGCGAAAAGGGCAAGCTGGGCATGGCCGCCCTTAAGGCCGCCAAGGATGTGATGGACCCTGCAGGGATTCTGAACCCACACAAAAGCTTTGCTGATTAATCCTTCGCGAACAGCGGCGACATTGCGCCAAACATCTCACGATGGGCGTCAATGATCACTTTGATTGATGGGCGAGCATGCATGCGCCGGACAAAGGCAGCCAAATGGGGCCAACGGTCAGCGTCCACTTCTTCGCCTGCATGGCGCAGATTGATAAAGATTGTGGCTGCGGTCAGGTCAACCAATGTCATGGTTTCGCCGACCAAAAAGAGCCTGCCATCATCTAGCTGGCTTTCCAGATAATCGAAATGAGATGGCAGCAAGGCCAGCGCCTCGTCTATCTTTGCCTGATCAGGGTCCTGTTGCTGTAATTTGTGATTGATGAAACGCTGAACAAATAGCGGCGCCTCAATCTTTGAAAAAAGCCCTGCGCCCAGAAAATCATTCAGCCAAATGACCCACGCCTTGTCCCACGCACCATCAGGGAACATGGCAGGTGTGGGCACCTCGTCCTCAAGCAAAACTGCAGCAGCAAGAGAATCAGGCATAAATTTGCCATCAATTTCCAGCACAGGAATTTTGCCCATGGGGCTGATTTTAAGAAAATCGGGGTCAGGCTCCCCCAAGGGGATGACCGTCTCAACCTCATAATCGATTGATTTTTCTTCCAGCACCGCAACAAGGCGCGACACCCAAGGTGACACCAATGTGCCGTAGACTTTCACTTTCATAATCATCCCTCCCGATAGTGGCAGTTTATCAGTTTTATCATTAGACCAGTTGACGAGGCCCAATTGTTAGGCTATTTAGTTTTATTATGCAACTACTTTTTGGATGCCCATGAAACCGAAATCATTTGCAGATATGGATTGTTCAATTGCCCGCACCTTGGACTTGGTGGGGTCATGGTGGTCATTGCTGATCATTCGCGAAGCGATGATGGGCGCAAGCAGGTTCAGTGAATTCGAGCGGCGATTGGACATAGCAAAGAACACACTGACCGATCGGCTGACCCACCTTGTTGATGCCGGCATTCTGCAAAAAGTGACCGCAGACAAGGGCAGCAAATACAAGCAGTATGTGCTGACAGAAAAAGGTGCGGATCTTGCCCCCATCATGATCGCCTTGGCCCAGTGGGGCGATAAATGGTCAGCGCACCCGGATGGCCCATCCTTTAAGTTCACAGATGCAACCTCAGGCAAAGAGCTGCAGCGTATCTGGCCGCGCGATGCGACAGGCGAAAGAATTGACCTTGGCGACATTCAGCTTGTCCCGCGCGCAAAATACGCAGCCAAACCCAATCAACAATAATGAACTGCCTGTCAGCACGAACAGGCAGCACACATAGTTTACGGGAGGATAAGATGAAAGAAACAGTGATTGTGATCGGCGCAGGCGCAGCCGATGGTGTCGGTGCAGCAGTGTCACGACAATTCGCACAACAAGGTTTTCATGTCGTGATTGCCGGGCGCACCGAAGACAAAGTGAAAGCCCTTGCCGACATGATTAAGGCAGATGGCGGTTCCGCAGAAGGGGTGCGGGCCGACGTCACCTCCCCCACTGATCAGGACGCGCTGTTTGCACAGGCCGCCTCATCCGGGCCCATTGCTGCTGTGATCTATAATGCCGGCAATAATCATCCCATTGCTTTTGAAGATTTGGATGATGAAACATTTGAAAGTTTCTGGCGGGTTGGTTGCTTTGGCGGCTATCTGGCGGCCAAACGCGCCATGCCAATACTTGCCGCCCAAGGACATGGCAGCATGTTCTTTACCGGGGCGTCTGCATCAATGCGGGGCAAACCCGGCTTTGCCCATTTCTCTTCAATGAAAGCAGGCTTGCGCATGTTGGCGCAATCATTGGCACGGGAATATGGCCCCCAAGGCGTTCATGTTGCCCATGTCGTTCTGGATGGGGTCGTGAACGGGGAATCGGTCCGCGGCCGCTTTGCAGGCTATATCGAAGCATTGGGGGAAGATGGCAGCCTGTCACCACAGGCCATAGCGGAGGCTTTTTATTACCTGCACACCCAACCCAAGGCCGTCTGGACGCATGAACTGGACCTTAGGCCACATAAGGAAAATTGGTGAGGCTACTTCTGCCCGCCATGCATGAAAGGAAGTCCCCATGACACGCTGTATGTGCCTTGTTCAGGCCGGACAAACACCCGACACACGACAGGCTGAATTAGAAACTGTACTGATCCAATTTGCTGAACAGGCCTTTGACAAACCTGCCGAAATCAATTGGATCAGCATTGCCGAAGGTAACGGCTTTACCGCCGCTGCACCGTCAACTTCGTCAATCGTTTCGATGACAGCCAACCAGCCCCTAACGCAGGACCGGCGTCACGCCTTGTTAAGCGATTTGTGTGACCGCTGGATGGATGTCACCGGATGTTCTTTGAATGAGATTGTCGCGGTCATCAGCGACCCCCAGTAATTTAGGGAGAGACCCATGCCACTTTATATGTGTAATGCCAAGCCCAGCGCGATCGAGGGCGCAGTAAAATCGAAAATCGCTGCCGACATTACCCGCATTCATTGCGCGGTTACCGACGCGCCGCCGACATTTGTCCACGCCTTTTTTGTCGACGGTGCTGACCATCTGCCACTGAACGATAAATCCGCAATTGTGTTGGGCACCATCCGGGGCGGCCGCAATGATGGGCAAAAGCAACAGATTGCCGATGACATCACGCAATCCGTCCATCAACATACAGGCCTTGCTGTTGATCAAATCGGCGTGCTGATCATCGAAACACCGGCAAGCTGGGTGATGGAAGGTGGCGACTTGCTACCCGAACCGGGCGAAGAAGCCGAATGGCTGAAGGCCCATGACGCCAAACTCGCCGCGGCAGGCCAGTAGGCCAGTAAGCCAATCAGTTCCCTATTTTAGCTGTGGGCGATGTCCTGATCTTCGGCATCCAACAGCCCGCGCAGTTCAGCCTTGGCGATTTTCTCCAAGGTTGACCGGGGCAGTTCGCTGACGATGCGCACCTCGCGCGGGATTTTGAAATCCGCCAAATTCTGTTCGCACGCCCGCATACAGGCATCCGCCAGCGCGGTTGCACGCATATGATCCCCGTCCGAACCGTCTGAGGGTAGAACGAAGGCCACAGGCACCTCATCAAGCATTCTGTCCTTGCGTGCCACGACCGCAACCTCGTTCACGCCGGGCACTGCCAAAATCACCCGTTCAATTTCTGAGGCGGCAACATTCTCGCCCCCGACCTTCAACATATCCTTGTCGCGGTCAGCAAAACTTAGATAGCCATCCTCATGCAGCGTGACCCGATCGCCTGTAATGAACCAGCCATCATCCGTATAGCTGTCATTGGTCGCCTCAGGATTATTGAGATATTCCCAAAATAGTGACACGCCGCGCACGCCCTTAACCAACAGCTCACCCGTTTCACCGGGGCTGACAGGCGCGCCATCATCACCGACCACTAAAATGTCATAGCCCTGCGCAGGACGGCCCATCGACACGGGACGATTGGGCAAGGTGGTGGAGCCGACAATCCCCGGCGCAATGGTTTCAGTCATGCCCCACCAGCCAAGGGTCGGGATCTTGTAATGGGCATCCCACGGTGCATTGTTGATGCCATTGCCCCACCAGCGATATTTATGATCATCAGGGATCGGGTGGGTCAGCAACGCCTTGGCACAGAAGGGCACCATGGATGCCCATGTGCAGCTATACTGCACAGACACAGGCCAAAAGCGGCTGGCTGAAAAGCGCGGCTGCAATACGATGGACCCACCCGCCCACAGGCTGGACAGAACCGAATAGGCCTGCGCATTGGTGTGGAACATGGGCAGGGTCGTCAGATGCACATCGCTTGCGACCAGTCCTTGCTGTGTTGCGCATTGGCGCGCACCCCACAATGTATTGGCATGGGTCCAGATCACCCCCTTGGGCCGACTGGTCGTGCCAGACGTATATTGCACCCCAACAGGATCCAGCGCGGCGGGCCGCACTTCCGGCAACATAGCGGCATCGCCATAGAGGCTGTCAAAAGTGTCAAACCCGTCCGGCACAGTCGCAGGCTTGCCCGCATCATGATCGGTCACGACAATCCAGCCTAGCCCATCGCACTTATCCGCCAGCACCTTGGCGAACTGGGGCGAGGTGACCGCCCCTACAGCGCCGCAATGGTCTGCGAAATATTCCATTTCCTTTGGCGCTGATCGTGCATTGGTCGTCACCGCCACGGCACCCAGATAGCTCAAAGCAAACCAGCACAGCATAATCTCAGGACAATTGTCGAAATGAAGCAGCACAAAATCGCCCTGCTTCACCCCCCTGGCCGCAAAGCCCGCCGCAATAGCGCGGGCGTCATCACGAAACTGCTGATAGGACCATGTTTTGTGGTCCCCCTCAAACGGCGCCCAGATCAGACAGGGATGTTCCCCCCGCTTTGCCGCCTGCGTGTCGATCAGATCGGGCACATTGGTTCCGGCAAAGGCAATTAGATCAGGACTTTTTGGAAGGGCCAGTGCGGCACCCTTTACAGGATCGGTCATAACTTAGAACCCTCCATTCTGGTCGACCCAGGCAATTTCAGCGATGGAGGAGTCTCGACCCAACACATCATTACGATGGGGGAAGCGGCCGAATTTTTCGATCACTTCCAAATGTTTTTCAGCAAACATTACCGGCGCGGACAGGCCGACCCGTTCGCGCATCAGGTTCAGACATTCATATTGATCAGTCAAATTCTCTGAATGCATCAGGGGCATGTACATGAACTGACGTTCTTCCTGATTAAGGTCTTCATCCAAGCCGCGATCAATGGCCCGCTTGGCGATTTCGAGCGCTTTGGCGTCTTGCGCAAAGGCATCGGCAGACTCGCGGTGAAGATTGCGGGTAAACTGATCCAGAATAATGACCAGCGCCAGCGCGCCTTGCGGGTCATCCTGCCAATCGTCAATATTGCCCTGCGTGGCCGCTTCCCACAGCATCAAAAACTTGCTGCGGATCAGATCGTCAAACACGTCTGAGCTATCAAACCAATTGGCCTGACTGCCTTCTGCAAACCAAAAGCGCAGCACATCGTCCGGCCCTGTGGTTTCTAGGGGCGCAAAATTATCGTTCATTGATCACCGACTTTTATTGTCACTTGGTTTCGTTACTTGAGCTTGATAACCAGCTATTTTCGACCCGATTTTTTTCCAAGCTTATCGCGTGATCACCTAGACCTCAATCACATCTGCATCGGGCGTGTCAGCATAAAGCCGCTCAACAAAGTCTGCACGGCGTTGCAGGGTTGCCCGCTGGTTAATATAGCCCTTATCGGTAATCTCATGACCATCCGCATTGGGTGGTTCTGCCAGCCAGATAAAGCGTTTGATCCGCGTAGAAGAGCCCTTATTGACTGCATTGTGGGCTGCAAGCCCTTCGGCAATCTTGGCCCGCACTTTGGCGGAGGCAAACGCGTCTTCAAGCGGGGCATCATCCGCCACGCCCGCAAGCGCGCGCACCTGCGCCTCATGCGGCCAAGCCATCACACCAATGAAATCGCGATCATGCCCGGTGATAACTGCATCGCGCACAAGGGGCGAACAGGCCGCCACAGCATCAAGCCGCAACTTACCAACCGACACGAATGTCCCGGTCAAAAGCTTAAATTCTTCGGCTACGCGGCCATCAAATTTCAGGCCAAGTTCAGGGCGCGCTGGGTCAACAAAACTGCCTGCATCGCCGATTTTGTAAAAGCCTTCCTCGTCAAAGGCAGCATCGGTCAGGTCTGGCTGATTGACATAGCCCGGCGTGATGCAGGGCGCCTTAAACCGCAGCTCATAGGTATCGCCGTGGGGCACCATCTTGACCGTCGTGCCCGGCAGGGGCAGCCCCAACAGCCCCACAAGGTCAGAGGCAAAATAGCTAAGCGTAACGGACGGCCCGGTTTCTGTTGCGCCATAACCAGACATCAACACAATCCGTTTCCCCGTTTCCTGAACCGCTACGTCCTGCATCCTGCGAAACAAATCTTCCGGCAGTGAGGCGCCGCCATAGGACATGGCCTTGAGGCGAGAGAAGAATGTCTTGCGCAATACAGGCTCATCCTCCAGCGCATTGACCAATAGGGCAAAGGCCGCAGGGGTTGATGAATAAAAGCTGGGCGCAAAGTCGCGCAGGGTGCGCAAGGTTTCTTCAAACTGACCTGGCAAGGGTTTGCCCTGATCAATATAAAGCGTGCCGCCCATACGCAAACAGGCATTCAGGTTTGAATTGCCGCCGAAAGAATGGCTCCACGGCAACCAATCGATTACCTGATAGTCTGCGCCCACATCACCCAAACGGCGCACAGATGTCGTCATAGAACAGTTCGACGCCATCAATTGATGAGATTGCAGCACACCCTTTGGCATCCCGGTGGAGCCTGAGGTGAACAGAATTTTCCCAATCGTCTCGCCCGTAATGGCGTCGATTGAATTCTGCACCGCCTCTGTCGGCTGGGTATCAAGCAATGCCTGAAAAGACTGCGCCGGCACATCATTGGGCGGGGTGCAGGCGATGACCTGACACGCGCCCAGATCAAGCGCCTTAAGGGCCGGTTCAAACCTGGGGCCGTCCTCAACAAAAATTGCGCAGGGCTTCACCAAATCAAACACATGTTTCAGCTTGTCAAAGCTTGTGCTCATCAAGGAATAGCCTGGCGAAACGGACGCAACAGGCACCTGCGCTACATAACCGCCAAACATGATAGAGACATGGGCAAAGCTGTTTTCTGACAGCACCAAAATCGGGCCGCTGTCCTGCCCCCAGCCCTGATCAAGGAAATACTGCCCCAGTGCGCGCGCATTCCGGTCAAGCGCGCCATAAGTCAGCTCAAGCCAATCGCCTGTTGACCCATCGGCCAGCTTTTCACGGATCTTCAGATAGGGCTGGCCGGGCCGTTCTGCTGCTGCTTTTTCAAGCAGTCTGTACAAGTTTGGCTCATAAGGATCAGGGTCCAAATGGCAGCTATAAAGAATGGTACCATCATCCCGTGTTTCAACGGAAACATCGGCAATGGGAAAATCCACATGGCGAAAGGGCGGCTGGCCATCAGCCGCCTGTGCTTGTTCTGCTGTCATTTTTCTAGTGCCCCAATATGCCTGGCTTAACCGACGGCGCGGTCCTTGCCTTCCCAATAAGGTGCCCGCAATTCACGGCGCAAAATTTTGCCTGACGGGTTACGCGGCAGTGCCTCAATGAAATCGACTGTTTTCGGACATTTATAGCCCGCAATCTTTTCCTTGGCATAGGCGATGATGTCAGCGGCGGATGTATCCTTACCCTGCTCCAGCACGACGATTGCTTTCACAGCCTCGCCCCACTTGTCGTCGGGCACACCCACCACCGCAACATCGGCAATATCGGGGTGTCCGAACAAGGCATTTTCAACCTCTGCCGGGTACACATTCTCACCACCAGACACGATCATGTCTTTCACGCGGTCATGAATATAGATGAAGCCTTCATCGTCCTTGTAACCCGCGTCACCTGTGTGGAACCACTGATCAGCATCGATCGCCTCTGCCGTTGCTTCGGGGCGGTTCCAATAGCCTTTCATAATCACGCCAGAGCGGATCAGGATTTCCCCAACTTCACCCGTCGGCATTTCGCCGCCCTTACCGTCATCAATACGCACTTCAACCCCCGGTGAAGGCATGCCGCAGGACCGCAGCTTACCGCGTGCAGGGTCATGGGCATCAGGCGGCAAGAAGGTGCCGCCACCACTGGTTTCGGTCAAGCCATAGACCTGAATGAAATCACACTGGAAGCGTTTCTGTGCCGACAACAGCAGGTCTTCTGCAATAGGCGACGCCCCATAAATCACCATGCGCAGGCTGGACAGGTCGGCCCCTTCCAGATTGGGCATCTGCATCACGAACAAGATCACCGCAGGCACCATAAAGGCGCTTTCGATTTTATGTTCCTGAATAAGATCGATGATGGCGACCGGGTCTACATCCGGCAGCACAATATTCTTACAGCCCTGCGCCAAACCCAGCAGCGCAATGTTCACGCCCGCCACATGGAAATTGGGCATGCACATCAAATTGCCGGAACTGGCATTCCAGTCGGCCCACCCGGCATCAATCGCACTTTGGAACAGCACACGGTAATTGCCATTGGTAAGTTGCACACCCTTTGGATGGCCTGTGGTGCCTGATGTATAAAGCTGGATCACGTCATCATCGTCACCGACCGACACATCCGTATCGCTGGTGGGGAACTGATCACGCCAGTCCATATAACTTTGCCATTCAGCATGATTGCCGCCCATGGCGATCACCTTGCGCAAGGTCGGGACATTGCCTGCGATTTCGGCAACAACACCTTCAAAATCAGGATCAACAAACAGAATTTCAACATTGGCATCTGACAGCACATATTCGATTTCGGGCCCTGCCAAGCGCCAATTCACGCCCACAAGCACAGTGCCAGCAGCAAATGTGCCCATGATCACTTCAATATTAGCATCTGAGTTTTTGCCGATAAAACCGACGCGCGCATTCTTTTTGCAGCCTTCGGCAATTAGCCCGTTGCCGACCTGATTGGACCGTTCATAAAGGGTCTGGTAGCTGGTTTCCCGCCCCTCAAACCAGATTGCAGATTGATCCCCATATTTCTCTGCCTGTACACGCATAATATCGCGCAATGTCGGCATTGCCTGCAAATCCATCATGACTTTCTGTCCCCTTATTGAATTCTGTGCCCTGATCGGTCGGAATGAAAGGTCACAGTTACGGCACAATGGGGCGGGTTTCAAGCATTGACTGCACATTCTGTCGCACTAGCCTGTCCATGACGACAGGAGACAGGATATGACCGCAAATCAAGGCCCCTTAAGGCTGTTTGGACCACGCATTTCGACCTATAGCCGGATTGCCAGCATGGTCGCCGAAGAAAAGGGCGCCCCATGGGAGATCATCCCGACAGACCCCAAAAGCGTGGATCATCGGGCACGTCACCCCTATGGCCGCGCCCCTGCCCTTGAATGGGACAGCCCTGATGGGGGCCGGGTCTGCCTGTATGAAACCATTGCCATCGCCAGCTTTATCGACGGGCATTTCGGCACGCCTTGGGCCCTAACCCCTGACGCGCCGCTTGCCCGCGCCGCGATGCAACAATGGATCAGCATTGTCGATCAATATATGTTCCGCGTCATTGACGGGGAATTTGTCCTGCCCGCCATCGTTACCCGCCTGACCGGGCAACAACCGGATGATGACCGCGCGCGCAAGGCGCTTGGGCCCATGGCCTATATGTTTGATCAGGTAGAGGCGCAGTTAAAGGATCGCCCCCATCTTGCAGGACAGGACCTGTCGCTGGCTGATATTTGGATGATTGCGCTGGTGGACCCGTTACGCCTGTCGGGGGCCAGTCTAAAGTTGATTGAAGAACGCCCGCAATTTTTCGACTGGTATGAACGGCTACGCAACCATCCCAGCTTCATCGCGACAGAGTTTGATTTGTCAGGGTCGGATTGATCCGGCTTTCCTAAGCTACCTGTCCGGCGCTGGTGGTGATGTGCTGGGCCGCACTCACCTCATCCTCGTCCACGATTTGGTCAAGACCATAGATCGCTTCAAGCTTGCTTAGCTCTTCATCAAAGCTACGCGCGAGCTGTTCGGGGTCTGGCAGGGTTTCTGCACAACCAAGCACAGACACAAACAGGCGATCCTCATAGGATTGGGCGGCAATGGTCACGCCCTGGCCCGGCAGCAACATGGACAGGGGCCAATTGCCCACCATCTTGGCCCCAGCCATATAAAGCGGCATGGACACGCCAACAATATTCGATACGATCATATTGCCCATGATGGGGCGGTGGCGGCCCGCAAGCTCAAGCTTGCCATAGGCGCCGACCAAGCCGCGCAGCACCGCAGGGGCACCCAAAATCGCATAATGGTCAAAGGGGGCACCTTCCTCCCCCACTAGATCGGTACGGGCGGTATCGGTCGCGGCGGCAATCAATAACAGCCTGTTTTTCGCATCCGCCACATGGGTCGCCAAGGGGGCGGTGATGACCGATACGCGGTCCTCGACCGGGCCTTCCTCGCTGGCGCGGGTTGAATAAGGCACAAGGGCGGTCATCCCCTCGTCCGGCAATGTCCCTGCTTCAGAAAGGTAGGAGCGGACAGCCCCGCCTGAGGCAGCCAAGACAATATCCGTCACCGTCACATTGGCAGCCTGTGCCAAGGTGCGGACACGCTCAAACGACAGATCAAGCAGACTTGCCGTGCGCTGATCGCTGATCGGTTGGTTAAACGGGCTTTGCGGTCCAGACAGAATGGCGAATTGTTCCGTCCGTGTCAGGGCAGCGCGCCCAACGCGCAAGGCAGCGCGGGCAATTGACGGCATGGCAAGCGCAGCGCGCGCAGCCTCTGCCCGCATATTATCGGCAACCCGCACGACAGAATTTAAAAAGCCCGGCTCCTCCTCGCCTTCCCAATCATCACTGTCAATGCTGGCAAGGTGGGGTGACGGGTTTAGATCGCACATGATGCGGGCATAGGATTGATCGGCAACCCCGTCCGTCATGGCTTGATGGAATTTCAGATAAACCGCTGCCTTGGGGGCCTTGGCCGTGCCCAATCCCTCTATCACATGCACGGCCCACAGGGGACGGTCTTGCGCCAGAGGACGGGCATGATCATCAATGGCAATCGACAAGGCGTCGGAAAGTGTGCCGCGCCGATTACCCTTAGACACATCATGACCGACAATATGGTTCAAAATGTCGAAATGTTTATCGGCAATCCAAACCGGATGATCCATTTGCAATGGCGTATGGCTTAACCGGCGGCGATAGGTGGGGACAAGCGGCAGGCGGGCAGAAATCTGCGCCTTCACAGCATCAAAAAAGGCACCCTTGGCGTGCAGATGGCGCGGCAGATCAAACAATTGCAGCGCCCCGACATGCATGGGTGTCTTGTCGGTTTCAAGATATAGCCATGTGGCATCAAAGCCCTTTACCGGCTCCATACCTTACCCCCTTGTTACAAGATCCCGAAGCACCAAACCGACCACATGCCACGGCAGGGCCGATTCGCGATAGAATCGGCTTCCAATCAATTTTTATGTTCTGATGGGGGCCGTTTTACACAAGGTGCGACATTCTGGCAAACGGAATATGCGCGATCCATGAAGAATCGCACATGCACCTGTTTTTATTGGGTTTTTATAGGCGGATTGTGCCGTTGGCAATCGCGCTATGCACGTCTGCGGTCAAATCCTCATAATCGCCAGTTGCGGGATTCAGCCATATAATCGGGTCGTCGATCTGGGCGGGATCAAAGCCTTCTTTTACCAGATCAACCTTGCGATGCTTGAACGTCCCAGTCACCTCCATCTCGCCTTGTAGGCGCAGGAAGATCGGACGGGCATAGGCAGGCAGATCACGTTCCAAAATCATACGCAGATTGGCCCGATCAAGCTCGCCCTTCACAACGACAGAGGCCATGCCCGCACGGCCGTCCGTATTGGGAACGGCAACGCCATAGACATTGGCCTCTTCAATCCCGTCAATGTGAGACAGAACTTCGCCAACCTCAGACGTGGCGACATTCTCGCCCTTCCAGCGGAAGGTGTCACCGATACGGTCAACAAAATAGAAATAGCCATGCTTGTCTTTTTTCAGCAGGTCGCCTGTGCGGAACCACATGTCACCTTTTTCAAACACGTCGCGCAGGATTTTCTTTTCCGTTGCTTCCTTGTTTGAATAGCCTTCAAAGCTGGTGCGGGGGTTGGTGGCATCGATTTTACCGATGGCCTCACCTGCCTCGTCAAAATCAGCTTCAATGCAGAAGCCGTCTTCACCGCGCACAACCTCTTCACCTTCGACGTCAAATTTGACAATGCGGCTGGGCAGCAGCTTCAGCATATAGGACGGAATACGGCCAATGGAACCGGGCTTGCCATCAATATTGAACAGCGACACATTCCCTTCTGTTGACCCATAAAACTCAACAATGTTTGGAAGGCCATAGCGTTCTTGGAACGGACCCCAAACTTCAGGACGCAACCCATTGCCGATGCAGTTCCGAATTTTGTGGTTCTGTTCATTAGGGTTTTCAGGCGCATTCAGCAAATAACGGCACAGCTCGCCAATATAGGTGAACATGGTCGCGTCATATTTGATGCAATCATCAAAGAACGCGCTGGCAGAAAATTTACGCCGCAGGATCACAGCCGCACCCTGTGACAGGGCCGCGACAGTCCCACCAACACCGCCTGTCGCATGATAAAGCGGCAGGGTCATATACATGCGGTCTTTTTCATTGATCTTGGTGGCACCCGCAAACCCGAGCCCGATCATCATAAAGCGGAAGTGAGAGATGTTGGCAGCCTTGGGCAAGCCCGTCGTGCCTGAGGTATAGATATAAACGAAATTGTCTTTCGTCTTCATGCCGCGCCGCGCGGTCACGGGATATAGGGACCCATCCTGTTCTGCGATTGCCTTATCCCAATCATTGGCACCTTGTACATCGCCGCCTTGGGCCCAGACGGTCATAGGACGTTCTAGCTGATCAGAGCATGAGCTGTAATTTTCGATCAGGTTGGCATCCAAAATAATGTGATCGGCGCCTGAAATATTCAATGTGTGGGCAAGGGCAGACCCAGCCAGATTATTGTTGATCATGGCAAGGCGGGCACCCAGCTTGGCAATGCCATACCAAGTCATGATATATTCGGGCTTGTTTTCCATGACGAGCGCAACAACATCGCCACGGCCAATACCATTGGCCTCGGCCCAACGGGCCACCCGATTGGCAGCCGCATCAAGCTCGCCATAGGTGATCTCGCGATCTTCAAAAATGACGGCCAAGTTTTCAGGCTTGCGCAGCGCCCATTCTTCCAACAGATCAGCGACTGTCAGGCTACCGTCAGGCTTTACATCCTTAACGTTTTTCAGAAGCGCCAACATGCCCGAGATATAATCTTTCTCGCGCTTTACCGTATCCAAAAGCCCCATTCTACTTATCCCCTAATCAAGGTAATCGGCCTGACAATCAAGGCAGACCGCTTTAAAAGTTCCAACAATATGATGACCCTGCCAAGACTATACATCATGACGGCGGCGGAAGGAAACCAATCGCGGGATCAAACCCGACTTGTCATCTTCGGCCCGTATCGCCTGCAGGGCATCTATTTCACGATTAATGGCGCGGGCGGTTTTTTCCCGCAGATCCATCAACGCATCATCATCATTTTCAAGTCCGGCATATTTCTTGGTTGAAATCGGCTTGCCGAACTTGAAATAAAACCGTTCCGGACGCGGAAAAGCCGTTAGGCCAAAGCCGCGCGCAATCGGCATAATCATATCGCCGCCACGCAGATATTTTTCTGACAGGCCCGTGCGGGTCAAAAACCGCCCAACGGGAGAGGACATAATCTCGTCCCCATCGATCAGAATGTCAAAGGCATCATCCGGCCCAACAGAGGCAAAGGGGATGATCGGATAGCCATATTCGATTGCCATCCGGGTAAAGCCCTTGCGCTGTTTCCAAACCAGCTTATAGGCCTCGCCCTTACGTTTGGCGACTTCGCGCCCACCGCCGGGAAAGACGCAAATATTTTCGCCCGCTTCCATCAAGGCGCGGCAATTGGGGCGCGTGCCTTCAACCCCGCCACCGGCGGTCATCACATCGCGCCAGCCGGGAATATCAAAATGGGTGTGATCGGCAAGCCCGCGGATCAATATGCCTTTTTCCTTATAGACCTCAGCCGTCATCAAGGGCACGTCGAGCAGTCCAAAAATCGTGTGATTGCCGACAAAAAGCGCGGGCTTTTCTGGATTGATATTGTCCATACCGTGAAAACGCGGACGGAAATAGGCCCGCAACGGCGCGGTCATCAATGACATGTCCCGCTGGCTGGGCTTATCAAAGGCGACAATATCGCGATTGATCTCGCGTTCAGTCTCTTCTGATTGTTGATCCGTCATGTTTCCCCCAAACAATACGCTACCTGCTATAGAAACAGCTTAACCATGTTGGGTTATTCACCAAATATGAAAAATTTAGGCAAGTTGCATAGTGTCACGCTTAAAAAAGCGTCACGCACAATAATGCGTCACAGCTACCTAGATTTCGATCAATGATGGCCCATATGGCCGGAATGATCGTCCATTTTCCCCGGTTTTTTGCCTTTTTCCCGGTCATCTTTGGAGGTGGGGGTTGCGCGCGGCTCTACCCAAAAAGGCGCGGTGACCTTGCCTGCCTGCTCAAACTCAAGCTCAACCTCGATCTCATCACCTGTGATCAGCCGTTCCTTCAGGCCAAAGATCATCAGGTGAAGGCCGCCCGGCTCAAACACGGCCTTGCCACCAGCGGGAATATCGACCCCATCCACCTTGCGCATCCGCATGATGTCGCCGTCCATTTTATGGGTGTGCAACTCAATCCTATCGGCAATATCAGACTGCACGCCAACAAGGCGGTCATCATGGTGCCCCTTATTGAGCAAGCTCATATAGCCGACCGTCATGGACGGATTGCCCAAGGGGGGATGCATAATCGGATGATCAATGACGATGCCGCCATGTTCAATATCATGCGCGACGGCAGGCGCCCCGAATGGAAAAGCCAGCAACAAAAAAAGTGCAAATATCCGTTTCATCACCCACTCCTACTGCCGAAGCGACAGGTCCAAAATAGCCTCAAGCTCGCTAATCGCCTGTTCGGCGTTCAGAACCTTAATCGTTTGCATGCCCATGGCGCGGGCAGGCTTTAGATTAATACCAAGATCATCCAAATAGACACAAGCAGACGGGTCTACATCAATTGCCGCACAGGCCATTTCATAGATACGCGGGTCAGGTTTGCGGATTTCAACCTTGCTCGATTCCACCACATGATCGAAATATGTGTCCATCAGGGTAGCGATTTCTGACGCAATTTCAGGGCTGCGCGCCATCCCTGCCCCGGACCCTGCCTTCACATTATTTGTGATGCAGGCGGTTTTGTAATTGGCTTTGACAATCGACAGGGCGGTCACCATTTCAGGGCGCACGGACCCGGCAAGGCAGGCAATTACCTCAGCCCCTGATACGTCGCCACCTTTGGCGCGGGCTTCCTCTGCGAACAGCTTGTCAAATTCCTCTGCGCTGATGTCAGACCGTTCAAACTGGGCCCATGCATTTGTGTCCGGGTTCGTTGCGTTGATAGACCGAACGAAATCCTTTGGCAGGCCCTTGGCCTCCTCCATCCGATTAAACGCCTCAAACGGGCTAGAGG
This sequence comes from Alphaproteobacteria bacterium, assembly GCA_965229935.1. Lineage (GTDB taxonomy): Bacteria > Pseudomonadota > Alphaproteobacteria > SPJN01 > SPJN01 > SPJN01. The sequence continues at coordinate 2,773,664 of CBDDKB010000002.1, read as the reverse complement.
TGATGACCCCGCCGAAATCCCACAGGACAGCTTTGATTTGTTGATTGGGCATAAAGTTAAGGCCTCTCAAGTCAGTGCATATAATAATAAAGGAGCAAACCGCCGCCGAGCAGCACTCGATAGACGGCAAATATGGTAAAGCTTTGGCGGGCAACCCAGCGCATCAACAAGGCAATTGCCGCAAATGCGGTCAGGGCGGCAAGCCCGCCAGCGATCAGCGCTGATTGGGTCAGGACCGGATCGCCTGCCTTAACAAGGTCAAGCAGGACCAAAAGCCCTGCCCCCGCAATAGTCGGTATCGACAGCAACATGGAAAAACGCGCCGCATCAGATCGTGACACGCCAAAGGCACGCGCCGCTGTCATGGTAATGCCGGATCTGCTGGTGCCGGGGATCAATGCCAGACATTGCGCAAGGGCAATGCCGATCACGGCGGACCATCCCTTGGCCTCTACCGTGTGGGATTGCGCGCCCCATCTGTCCGCAATCCACAACAACACACCAAAGCCCAGCGTCGTCCATCCGATCACTGCCATCGTGCGCATCATATCCATCAGCGCCAGCTCATGCAGGATAAAGCCTGCAATGACCGCCGGAACCGTCCCCGCCCCTATATAGAGTGCAAGTTTGGCATCGGGTTCCTGCCAGCGGCCACGCAACAGCGCCACGCCACCAAACATTAAGCGCATCAGATCTGCACGGAAATAGGCCATCACCGCCAACAAAGTGCCGACATGCACTGCCACATCTACTGCCGGGCCCTGATCAGGCCAGCCGGCAATGATCGGCACCAGCACCAAATGGCCGGAGGAGCTGATGGGCAGAAATTCGGTAATGCCCTGCACCAGCGCCAATATAAATAGGGGAAGAAAGTCCATATCCGGCCTGACTGTGATATACTCAGTCCTGTCTTGGCAGAGCAGGAGTGGAACTGCAAGCAAACTTGGCATAATCGGGAGTGGTCGGGCGATTCTGTCCCATTAGTACAGTTTTGGTACTAAAATTGCGATTTTCCGCCGCATGGACACAATATGGCGGATCGTCTACCGATATTTAGGTCAGTGTTACGGACTTATGAGCGTGATTCTGTTTGGAATCACTGCAAGGTTTCGCTATAACCCACACCCCACCATTGACCAAGGCGAGAGAGGGATCAAAAGCCCATGGCGCAGAAAATGTTGAAATTCGTCTCGATTGACCAGCAGACCCCTGACAAAAGGGGCGCTGATGAACGTCGTGAGGATTTCGGTGAAATCTATCAGGAATTTGCGCAGGCGCGCGCCAATGATCAGGCTGCCCGCTGCTCGCAATGCGGGGTCCCCTATTGTCAGGTGCACTGCCCGCTGCAGAACAATATCCCCGATTGGCTGAAATTAACCGCCGAAGGCCGCCTTGAAGAGGCGTATCAGGTCAGCTCTGCCACCAACACAATGCCGGAAATCTGTGGCCGTATTTGCCCGCAGGACCGCTTGTGTGAAGGCAATTGCGTGATCGAACAGGCGGGCCACGGCTCTGTCACCATTGGGGCCGTTGAAAAATATATCACTGAAACCGCATGGGATCAGGGCTGGATCAAGCCGCGCATGCCCGCGCAGGAACGCGACCAGTCTGTCGGCATTATCGGTGCAGGTCCTGCCGGGCTGGCTGCTGCCGAACAATTGCGCGCCGAAGGCTATCAGGTTCATGTCTATGACCGTTATGACCGCGTAGGCGGGCTGCTGATTTATGGCATTCCCAATTTCAAGCTGGAAAAGGATGTCGTTGCGCGGCGCGAAAAGCTGTACCGCGATCAGGGCGTCAGCTTCCACATGAATTTCCAGGTTGGCAAGGATGCCAGCCTTGACGAATTGCGCGCCAAGCATGATGCGATCCTGATCGCCACAGGCGTTTACAAGGCCCGCGAAATCAATGTGCCCGGCGTTGGCTTGGGCAATGTGGTTGACGCGCTTGATTACCTGACAGCCTCAAACCGCAACAATCTTGGTGATAAGGTTGAGGCATTTGAATCAGGTGACCTGAACGCAGAAGGTAAGGATATTGTCGTGGTTGGCGGCGGTGACACCGCAATGGACTGCGTGCGTACTGCAATTCGTCAGGGCGCCAAGTCTGTGAAGTGTCTTTATCGTCGTGACCGGGAAAACATGCCCGGCTCCATGCGTGAAGTGACAAATGCCGAAGAAGAAGGCGTAGAATTTGTCTGGCTGACCGCACCCAAGGCCTTCATCGAAGGTAAGGACCAAAAGGTCGGGGCCGTGCGCGCCGTTCACATGCAGCTTGGCCTGCCCGACCAATCAGGTCGCCGCAGCCCCGAAGAAATTGACGGGTCGGATCATGACATGCATGCCGACCTTGTGATCAAGGCCCTTGGCTTTGACCCTGAAGATTTGCCGACCCTGTTCGGCGCGAAGGAGTTGAAAGTATCCCGCTGGGGCACAATCGACGCCGATTTCCGCACCCAGATGACAAGCATTGATGGCGTCTTCGCCGCCGGTGACATTGTGCGGGGTGCATCACTGGTGGTGTGGGGTATTCGCGACGGACGCGATGCAGCAACCGCCATGCATGAATGGTTACAGTCTCAATCCGCTGCCATTGCAGCGGAATAACCGCCTAGCCCCCCGATTGTCGGGGGGAAGGCACAACCTAAGGAGAGAACCGATGAAAACCGGTACCTTCAAGACTAGAACCGTCCGCATGCTCGCATTCGCGGTAGCGCTTTTGGGATCACAGGTCATGTTCGGCCTGCCCGCTCAGGCTGATGCAGCCTTTGAAAAGGCATTTGATGCCTATTACAGCGTTGCCCCAAGCCGTGCTCGTCTCGAAGCAGACTTGCCGCGTCTTTTGGATGAGGCCGTGAAAGACATGGGCTTTTCCAAAGGCACGCCGCAATATGACATGGTGATGGAAGCGGGCAAGGACGCGATGGATGCCACACGGGCCCATTTCCGCAAGCAGGAGCATGATGTTTTTGAAAAACATTTTTCTGCCAAGCAGCTAAATAATCTCAGCACCGTGTTCAACAATCCCGATGTGCGCAATGCCATCCTGTTGGGCGCCGCATCGCGGGATGAAATCTCACCCTATACGGATCAGGTGTTCCGCGATGAATTGCAGCGCGCCATCCTAAATCTGCTGACCAGACAATCTCAATAAGGGTTCTGGGTGTGCCGGGCACATCCGGCGCACCCGACCTAACCCGGCCTTCGTTCAGGCCGTAAATTCAGGACCGAAGAATGACCAAATATACGGAAACATATCTCGACAATCAGGCACGCCTAGAAGCTGCCGGTATCCCGACCCAAGGCCACGACAATTGCGGCGTTGGCATGGTTGCAGCCATTGATGGCGAACCGTCACGCCGGGTTGTGGAAATGGGCATTGATGCGCTGAAGGCCGTTTGGCATCGAGGCGCGGTTGACGCCGATGGCAAGACGGGCGACGGCGCCGGCATCCATATCGAGATTCCGCAAGACTTCTTCCGTGAGCAGGTGGAACGCACCGGCCACGAACCGAACGACAATAAAATCGCTGTCGGCATGATGTTCCTGCCGCGTACCGATTATGGGGCGCAAGAAACCTGCCGCACGATTGTTGAAACCGAATTGCTGCGCCTTGGCTATTATATTTATGGCTGGCGTCAGGTACCTGTGGATGTGTCTGTCATCGGGGAAAAGGCCAACGCCACACGCCCTGAGATTGAACAGATTATGTTCACCGCAAATAAGCCGATGGATGATGATGATTTCCTGCGTGAGCTTTATCTCGTCCGCCGCCGCATTGAAAAGCGCGTTGCCGAAGCTTCGGTTAATGGCTTTTACATCTGTTCTTTGTCCAACAGGTCCGTGATCTATAAGGGCATGTTCCTCGCCGAACAATTGTCGATCTTCTATCCTGACCTGAAGGATGATCGCTTTATCTCAAGCTTTGCGATCTATCATCAGCGCTATTCAACCAACACGTTCCCGACCTGGCCTTTGGCCCAGCCGTTCCGCATGTTGGCCCATAATGGCGAGATCAATACGGTTAAGGGTAACACCAACTGGATGCGCAGCCATGAAATCCGCATGGCGTCTGAGGCGTTTGAAGGCTATGGCGATGACATCAAGCCGATCATCCAGCCCGGGTCGTCAGATTCTGCGGCACTTGATTCAGTGTTTGAATTATTGGTCCGTGCCGGACGGTCTGCGCCGATGGCCAAGACATTGTTGGTGCCCGAGGCATGGTCCAAGCGAGCAACCGTTATGCCCGAGGCGCATCGGCACATGTATGCCTATTCAAACTCATTGATGGAACCGTGGGACGGCCCTGCCGCCCTTGCAGCCACCGATGGCCGTTGGGTCGTGGCCGGGATGGACCGGAACGGTCTGCGCCCCCTGCGTTACACCATCACCGAAGACAATCTGTTGGTCGTCGGCTCTGAAACCGGGATGGTTCAGGTTGACGAAACCACCGTGGTCGAAAAAGGCCGCGTTGGCCCCGGCCAGTTGATCGGTGTCGACCTGAAAGAGAAAAGCTTCTTCCGCGACCGCGAGCTGAAAGACATGCTAGCCGCCGCACAGCCCTATGAAGAGCTGACCAAGCCTGTGATTGAGCTGGATGAACTGATCGCCCCGAAAGATGGCGAACATTCCCTGTTCAACAAGGAAGAGCTGACCCGCAGGCAGCTTGCCGCCGGATTCTCGATGGAAGATCTTGAGCTGATTTTGCACCCGATGGCAGAAGACGCCAAAGAAGCCATCGGCTCAATGGGTGATGACACGCCGCTTGCCGTGGTGTCTGAGGCTTATCGCCCGCTGTCACACTTCTTCCGTCAAAACTTCTCTCAGGTCACCAACCCGCCGATTGACCCGTTGCGCGAACATCGCGTCATGTCGTTGAAGACGCGCTTTGGCAATCTGGGCAATGTGCTTGATCATTCAAATGCACAGGAAGGGATTTTCACACTGGAAAGCCCAGCCATCACCAATGGCGAATTTGCCGCCATGAAGGCCTATATGGGCGACCTGATGGTTGAGATTGACTGTACCTTCCCCACCGATCAGGGCGACGACACCTTGCGTGCGGAGCTTGAGCGTGTGCGGACAGAAGCAGAAGACGCCGTTCGTCGTGGTGCCCAGCATATTGTCCTGACGGACGAAAATATTTCCAGCACCCGCGCCTCCATGCCGATGATCTTGGCAGCAGGTGGCGTGCATTCACATTTGGTCGCAAAGGGTCTGCGGACCTTTACCTCGATCAATGTGCGGTCTGCTGAATGTATGGACACGCATTATTTTGCCGTGCTGATCGGTGTCGGTGCGACGACCGTCAATGCCTATCTGGCTCTTGATTGTCTGGCTGACCGTCATGCGCGCGGCCTGTTCGGTGATGATGTTACACTTGATACGTTGACGGACCGTTTCCGCGAAGCGGTCAATCAGGGTCTATTGAAGATCATGTCCAAGATGGGGATTTCGGTCCTCAGCTCCTATCGTGGCGGCTATAATTTCGAGGCTGTTGGCCTCAGCCGTGCCTTGGTTGCTGAATTCTTCCCTGGCATGCCCAGCCGTATTTCAGGCATTGGTCTTGTCGGTGTGCAGACCAAGGTTGAAGAGCTGCACAAGAAAGGCTTTGGCGGCACAAATGTGGTCGCGCTGCCTGTCGGTGGTCTTTACCGTTATCGCAAGGGTGGCGAAACCCACGGCTATGACGGCAAGCTGATGCACCTGTTGCAGCACGCTGTCGACAATGATGATTATGAAACCTATCGCCGTTACGCAAAGGGCCTTTATGACATGGCCCCGATCCAATTGCGTGACCTGATGGATTTCAAGCCTGTGGGCGAGTCCATTCCGCTGGATGAAGTTGAAAGCATCAACGAAATCCGCAAACGGTTCGTCACCCCCGGCATGTCCCTAGGTGCCCTGTCGCCTGAGGCGCATGAAACCCTGAACATCGCCATGAACCGTATTGGCGCCAAGTCAGTATCCGGTGAAGGCGGCGAAGACCCCGTGCGCTTCAAGCCCAAGCCCAATGGCGACAACCCGAATTCTGCCGTCAAGCAGATCGCGTCTGGCCGCTTTGGCGTTACGGCAGAATATCTGAACCAGTGCCGCGAGATTGAGATCAAGGTCGCACAGGGCGCCAAGCCCGGCGAAGGCGGTCAGTTGCCCGGCTTTAAGGTGACAGAGTTTATTGCCAAGCTGCGTCATTCAACGCCCGGCGTGACATTGATTTCACCGCCGCCGCATCATGACATCTACTCGATTGAAGATTTGGCACAGCTCATCTACGACCTGAAGCAGATCAACCCCCGCGCCCGTGTGTGCGTGAAGCTGGTTGCCTCAACCGGGGTTGGTACGATCGCAGCAGGCGTGGCGAAAGCGAAAGCCGACGTCATCCTGATCGCAGGCTATAATGGCGGCACGGGCGCATCGCCCCAAACCTCCATCAAGCATGCGGGTATTCCGTGGGAAATGGGCCTGACCGAAGCCAATCAGGTTCTGACCATGAACAATCTGCGCCATAAAGTGACGCTGCGCACCGACGGGTCTATCAAGACCGGGCGCGATATCGTCATGGCTGCCATGATGGGTGCCGAAGAATTCGGCGTCGGCACAACCTCGTTGATTGCAATGGGCTGTATCATGGTGCGCCAGTGCCATTCAAACACATGCCCGGTCGGCGTTTGTACCCAAGACCCCGCCATGCGCGAAAAATTCACCGGCACGGCGGACAAGGTGGTCAACCTGTTCTCGTTCATCGCTGAAGAAGTGCGCGAGATTTTGGCAGGGCTTGGCGTCCGCTCGCTCGACGACATTATTGGCCGTTCTGACCTGTTGATGCAGGTCAGCCGTGGTGCATCCCATCTTGATGACCTTGACCTGAACCCGTTGCTGGTTCAGGCAGATACAAGCGGGCTGCCGCGTATCTCTGACCGCACCTACCGGAACGAGGTACCCGAAACCCTTGATGCCCAGATCATCAAGGATGCGCAGCCTTTGTTGGATGATGGCGAAAAAATGCAATTGCGTTATTCCGTCCGTAACGTCCAGCGCGGTATCGGCACACGCACCAGCAGTCACATTGTGCAGAAATATGGCCTGCATGGCCTGCCTGCCAATCATTTGACGGTGCGTCTGCGCGGCTCTGCCGGGCAGTCATTGGGTGCCTTTGCGGTACAGGGGTTGAAGCTTGTGGTCGAAGGTGATTCCAACGACTATGTTGGTAAGGGTCTGTCAGGCGGCACGATTGTTGTGCGCCCTGCCCCCAACAGCCCGCTGCAAAGCAATCAGAACACCATCATCGGTAACACGGTACTTTACGGTGCCACTGCCGGGAAACTGTTTGCAGCAGGTCAGGCAGGTGAACGCTTTGCCGTTCGTAATTCAGGCGCGCATGTCGTTGTTGAAGGCGTCGGCGCAAACGGGTGCGAATATATGACGGGCGGTATGGCCGTTATCCTTGGTTCCGTCGGTGATAATTTCGGTGCCGGGATGACAGGCGGCATGGCCTTTATCTATGACACAGACAACAGCTTTGACGATCACGCCAATGATGAAGCCATCATTTGGCAGCCGCTGAACTCAGCCTATTGGGAAGGGGTTCTGAAAGCGAAGATCGAAGAACATGTTGCCGAAACAGGGTCAGCCCATGCGGCGGAAATCCTGCAACATTGGCAGAAGAACAAGCTGCGCTTTGTGCAGGTCTGCCCGAAAGAAATGATCAACCGCCTTGAGGAGCCGTTGAATGATGATGGCTCAGACGCGGGCACACCGAAACGGGCCTGATCCAACACAAATATCTGAAAATTGGGCTGCGATCCTTTGAACAGGGTCGCGGCCCTTTTCTTTTCGGGGCAGCGGGGTCTTCTGACTTGCCAGCGGCTGACATTTCCGTAAAAGTGCACACATGCGCCGACTCTATCACCATATTCTGAACCCGCAGGCCCGCACGATCCGATTCATGCTGGCAGAGCTTGGGCTTGATACCGATCTTGTCCCGGAAAAGCCGTGGGAACGGCGTCGCGACTTCATCAAGATGAACCCGTCAGGCGAGGTGCCGGTGCTGGTCGATGTGGCAGGCGCGGCCCGGGAACGGGGCCAGCAAGAAATGGGGCTCGAAAACGCTGAAGGTGCGGACGGCGCAAGCGAAACGCAGGATGATCTTGATCTTGCGGTCACTAAGGGCCCCGCAGAACCGATTACGCTGTGTGGCACCTATCCGATTGTGGATTATTTGTGTGACGCCTATCCCGACCCCAATCTGTTAGGCGACAGCCCGGCACAAGTGGGCGAAACACGGCGGCTGTTCGACTGGTTCTCACGCAAGTTTCATTATGAAGTCTCAGACCTTGTGCTGCAGGAAAAGGTTGTGAAGCGGCTTGCGCGCATGGGCAATCCCGACACCGCCGCCTTGCGTGTCGGGCTTGATAATATGGGTTATCACCTTGACTATATCGGCTGGCTTGCCGGGCGACGCAATTGGCTTGCGGGCGAACAATTCACCATCGCCGATATTGCCGCGGCCTGCCAAATCTCGTCCCTTGATTATTTGGGGGATATTCGCTGGCACAATTATCCGGCTGCCAAGGATTGGTATGCGCGCATTAAATCGCGCAAAAGCTTTCGCATGATCCTTGCGGACCATGTGTCGGGCATGCCGCCGCCCAAACATTATGCCGACCCAGACTTCTGATTTGGTTTCCGGTCTGAATGACTGGATAAAGGATGAGGCCAAACACCTTGGCTTTGATCAGGCGCGCATCACATCTGCCGCTATATTGCGCGAACAGGGTCACCACACGCGCCTGTCGCACTTTCTGGACAATGACCATCACGGCACAATGGACTGGATGGCAACCCGCGTGACAGAACGGGCGGACCCGCAAAGCCTGTGGGCCGGGGCGCAATCCGTCATCATGCTGGGCCTTGCCTATACCCCCGATCACGATCCGCTGACCGCGCTTGAGCATCAAGACCGGGGCACAATCTCAGTCTATGCGCGAGGTGCGGACTATCACGATCTGATCAAGAAAAAGCTGAAGCAATTGGCGCGCGGCCTGATCGACAAGGCCGCACAGATGGATGAGGCCTGCGAGGTAAAGGTCTTTGTCGATACCGCGCCCGTTATGGAAAAACCCTTGGGCGCAGCGGCAGGGCTTGGCTGGCAGGGAAAGCACACTAATCTGGTCAGCCGCGAATTGGGCAACTGGTTCTTCCTTGGCGCAATTTATACAAGCCTGTCACTGCCCCCTGACGAGGGGGAGGATGATCATTGCGGACGCTGCACTGCCTGTCAGGACATTTGCCCGACCAAGGCGTTCCCTGCGCCCTATCAGTTGGATGCGCGACGCTGCATTTCCTATCTGACGATTGAACATAAAGGCCAGATTGACCGGGAGTTTCGTCCGCTGATGGGCAACCGCATATATGGCTGCGATGACTGTCTTGCAATCTGTCCGTGGAACAAATTCGCCGCCACCGCGCGGGAGGCAAAGCTGTTTGCCCGCCCCGAATTGAGCGCGCCCCAGTTGCGCGACCTCGTACAATTGGGTGATGCCGCATTTCGCGACGTGTTTCGCGGCAGCCCGATCAAGCGTGTGGGGCGTGACCGCTTTGTCCGCAATGTGTTGATCGCTATCGGTAATAGCGGGCAGGCTGATTTTATTCCCACCATCACCCCGCTTTTGAAGGATGATGCCGCCATCGTGCGCGGGATGGCTGTTTGGGCGTTGCGGCAGATTGCCGATCCAGACAGGCTTAGGGCGCTGCGTGCTGCCCATCAGGACCGGGAGCAGGACCCGTCTGTTCTGGCTGAGTGGACAGATTAGCTTTCTGTTCTGCAATAAACGCTTCCAACCGTTCGAGCATCAGCCGCGCCGTGTCTGACTGCGGCCCATTTGGTTCTTGCGTCAGAAAGGTCAGCAAATCCTTGCGCGCCAATTCAGGGTAGCCAAGGCCGGCATAGGCCTCTGCCCTTATCAGGTATAGCCCCGCCTTGGTGCCGCCCCAGTCCAGCGCGGCGCTTGTGTCATTGACCACCGCCTGATGATCACCCCGCCCATGAAAGATCGACGCGCGGATATAAAGCGCCTCAATACGCTGGCGAACCGCAAGGGTGGGCTGGGTCAGCACAAACTGCACATCCCCATAGGCCTTGTCGTCCTGTTGCAGGGCAATCAAAAGCGCAGCCCGATCAAGGCGCACCATGATCTGTGTTGTCATGGGAATGCCTGCCTGTTCCCCCAATGTCACCGCGCGATCAAGCGGCAGCAAGGCCCGTTCTTCTTTCCCCGCCTCAAGCCATGCGGTGCTGGCCTGTGCCAAAATCTGTGTGCGCAATTCTGCTGTGGCGTTGCCGGGGGCGGTGGCCAGTTCTTCCAGACGCATGGCCCCTTCTTCATAAAGCCGCAATCCGATCAGGGCCAGTGCCGCACAATGGCGGGCTGGCATGCCGCCACCATCATCTCGCCAGGCAATTGCCCGGTCAAAGGCCGTGTCTGGATCAGACTGTGTCAGCTGAATGCAGGACGCATAGCGCGCAGATTCATCCTGCGCCGCTGCGAAACCGGGCAGCAGGGACAAAAACAGGGCGACAGATAAAATCGGTTTAGACATTTCAGCCTTTTGTCCGCTTAAGGTGGCAAAAACATGACGACCGTCACACTTTCCGTCCGAAATACACACTAGGATCATGGAAGCGGCGCGATCTTGCCCCTGTTTGGCCCAAATTCGCGCCGACTGTCCAGCCTGAACAGAGGGCGCGGCCCAAATAGATACACGCTCTCGCCAACAAAAAGGGATAGAAACCATGTCTGCCAATTTGATTGCCACCAGTCGCACCGGCCAGTTCAATTTGCGACACGATACGCGCCTGTGGCGCGCCACCAGCATGTTTATCGGCATTGGCCTGTTGATGCTGATCCTGATGGCCACACTGCCGGTGCGCGCCGCAGAAACTGACAAGGCCCCCAACCTGACCGATGACCAGATTGTGCTGACGCTGGCAATGGAAGATCACATCACCACCGAAAACCCGCTGGTCCATGTGTCAATCGACGCAGCCTTTAACGATTCACAGCAAGGCAAAGTGCGCAGCGAAGTTTTGGCAGCGCTTAAAAAGCTCGACAGCAAGGCCGACTGGCGCTTGACCAATCTGAACCGTCGTACGGACCGGTCTGGCCTTGTGCAATGGTCTGTGCAGGCCGAGGCCCGGATGAAGGCAGACAGCCTGTCAGGCTTTGAAGAACGCGCCAAAAAATCAAGCCGTGGCGGCTTTACCATTCGGTTGAACAATGTTGACTGGACCCCCACCCTTGCCGAACGCGAGGCTGGTATGCGCGCGCTGCGCGGTCAGCTTTACAAAGCTGCCATGGCAGAACGGGATATGGTCAATGATGCCTTTGGCCCCCGCGCCTTCCGCATTGGGTTGATCGATTTTGTCGGCACCGGCCCACTTGTCCAGCAGACACGCGCCGCAAAAGCCGAGGCAGGCATGATGCGCACAATGGCAGCGGATGCAAGCTTTGCCCCCCAGACAGGCTTTTCCGTTTCAGAAAAGCTGCGCCTGAAAGCCACTGTGGTTCTGATTGCCAATCCGTCCACAAGCCAGTAATCAAGGGGGTATGAAAACCCCGACCCTTTTGATTTTCGGCATGGGCTATACGGCCCGCCTGATCGCCACCAAGGCACGTCAGGCGGGTTTCGTTGTCTATGGCACCTCGCGCGAACCAACCGACAGCCGCCTGCTGCGCTTTGATGATGTCGCGCAGGTCGAAGCAACGATCAGCGAAGCCACGCACATCCTGTCATCCGTCCCGCCCATGGAAAATCAAGACCCGGCACTTGCGCTTTATGGGGAGGCGATCAGCGTCGGCAAGGCGCATTGGATCGGCTATCTTTCCACCACCGGGGTCTATGGCAATACGGATGGTGCGTGGGTGGATGAACAAAGCCCGCCTAACCCGTCCTCCCTCCGATCCGCGCGCCGCGTGCGGGACGAGGCAGCGTGGGCAGATTGCGCGGACCAACGGCTTGCAACTTTTCGCATTGCCGGGATTTATGGGCCGGGGCGCAGCCCGCTTGATCAACTCAAAGCCGGAACCGCAAAACGCATCGACAAGCCGGGGCACAGGTTTGGCCGCATTCATGTTGAGGACATTGCCCGCGCCGTCCTGATCGCCATGCAAAAAGACGCGCACGGCATCTATAACCTGGCCGATGATGAACCTGCCCCCCCGGCTGAGGTAACAGGCTTTGCCGCCAAACTATTGGGCATCGACCCGCCGCCCCTGATCCCTTACGAGGAGGCAAAGCTTAGCCCCATGGCCAAGACTTTCTGGATGGACAATCGGCGGGTTAAGAATGACAGGCTGAAACAGCTTGTCGGCGGTAGTTTGCTGTACCCGACCTATCGCGAGGGGTTGCGGGCGCTGGTGGACTAGCCTTCAATCTCGCCCAAAAGCGCCTCAACCGTGCGGATCAGCAGCGCCAAATTCCCCGGTTCGGACAATCTGTGATCGCCATGCTTTACAAGAGTGATCTCAACATCCTTGCTTTCCAGCATCTCGACATATTTCAGGGCATGGGTCCACGGCACGTCCGGGTCTTCCTGTCCCTGCAAAACACGGATCGGCTGATTGAGCGGAATGGGCGCATCCAGCAATAGATTATTGCGCCCATCTTCGATCAGTTTTTTTGTAATCGTGTAAGGTTCGGGGTCGTAGTCGCTGGGCTGTTCATACTTCCCCTCTGTCAAAATCTGCTGTTTGATCTCGTCCGAAAAACTGGGCCACATCAATTTTTCGGTAAAGTCAGGCGCGGGGGCAATACCGACCAGCCCGGCAATCCGGTCTGTCCTTGCAAGGGCAGCCAACGTCATCACCCACCCGCCCATGGATGACCCGATCAGAAGCTGCGGGCCATCCGTCATCTCGTCAATCATGGCAATGGCATCTTCGGCCCAGCGGGAAATGCAGCCATCTGTAAACGGGCCATCAGACTGGCCATGACCGAAATAGTCAAAGCGCAGGAAATCTCGCCCAGCGCTGACGGCCCAATCCTGCAGGGCAATCGCCTTTGTGCCCCCCATATCCGACATAAACCCGCCCAGAAAAACCACACCTGTGGGCTTGCGCGAATCCGCTTTGGTGCGATGATAGGCCAGTTTTGACCCGTCGGGGCGGGTAAGATAATTTGGGGCGACGCTCATAACCGGGCGATCCTTTATTTGGGATTTGTGTGTGACTGAACAAAACCATAATCTTGCAGGCAAAACCATACTGCAAGCCCTTCCGGCCCTGAAATCAGGCGGGCTTGAACGGGGCACCGTTGAAATGGCCCGCGCCATTGGCGCAGCAGGCGGCACTGCGATTATTGTGTCGGCTGGCGGGCAAATGGTGCGCGAGGTTGAACGGGCAGGTGCGCGCCACATCACGCTTGACCTGTCAAAGAAAGGCCCGCTCGCCATTCGGTCAAACGCTCGCAAGCTTGCCAATATTCTGCGCGATGAAAATGTCGATCTTGTCCATGCCCGCTCCCGCGCGCCGGCATGGGTCGTTAAGGGTGCAGCGGCCAGGGCGGGCATTCCATGGCTTGCCACATGGCATGGCACGCACCTGGGGAATGTGTTCAAGCGCCGCTATAACCGCGCACTGGTTGATGGGGCACGGGTCATCGCTATCTCCCACTATGTGGAAAGCGTAATCGGCGATCAGTTCCCCGACCTGCCCGAAGGCCACATCATCCACATCCCCCGCGGTGTCGATCTTGATCAGTTTCAGCCTGAATCCGTACCCGGCGGACGGATCATCAAACTTGCCGAAGATTGGAAAGTACCTGACGGGCGTCCCTTACTGCTGATGCCGGGACGCCTGTCCGCCAAGAAAGGCCAGCTTGACGTGATTGACGCCATGGCAAAGGTACGTGACGCCCTTGGCGAAACATTTGTCTGTGTCATTGTCGGTGATGATCAGGGCAATGTGAAATATCGCCAAAGCCTTGAAGCACGCATTGAAAAGCTGAACCTGTGGCCCGTCATGCGCCTTGCCGGTCATTGCAATGATATGCCCGCCGCGCTGAAACTGGCGGATATCGTTCTTGCACCCACTCGTGAACCCGAACCCTTTGGGCGCATCCCGCTTGAGGCTGGTGCCATGCAGGCGCTGACCATTGCCGCTGATCATGGCGGGTTCCGCGAAACCATACTTGACGGGACCACGGGCTATCTGTTCGCCCCCGGCGATATTGACGATCTGGCTGCAAAATCCGTCACCGCGCTATCCTTGTCTGACGAGGAACGGCACGATCTGGCGATCAAGGCACAGACGCATATTCAGGACAATTTCGCACTGACCAAGATGACAGACAGCACAATCACCGTTTACCGGGAGTTGCTGGGGCTTCTCTAATTCGCGCCGCCCAGCAGGGCGGGACTTTGAAGCCCCTTGACTTCCGCCGCTATCGGCGCAACAAGGCCCCTCTTAACTCCTATTCTGAAAGGATAAACCGATGACCGCCGCAGCGGGCGATGCGCCCATTATTCTCACTCTTCCCGATGGCTCCAGCCGCGAGTATCAGGGCACAGTGACAGCTGCCGAGGTTGCCGCCGATATCGGCCCGGGGCTGGCGAAAGCTGCCCTTGCCGGTGAAGTGGACGGTCAATTGGTTGATCTTGATCTGCCGATCACTGAAAGCTGCAAATTCCGCCTGATCACCAATAAGGATGAGGTTGAGGCGCTGGAACTGATCCGCCATGACGCCGCGCATATTCTGGCGATGGCTGTGCAGGAGCTATTCCCCGGCACGCAAGTCACCATCGGCCCCGTGATCGAAGACGGGTTCTATTATGACTTTGCCCGGAATGAGCCATTTCAGCTCGAAGACCTCGAGAAGATCGAACAGCGCATGAAGGAAATTGTGAAGCGTGACGTGCCAACCCGCCGCGAGGTATGGGACCGGGACGAGTGCGCGCAGCATTTCCTCGACATGGGCGAAACCTATAAGGCTGAACTGATCCGCGATCTGCCCGCGGGCGAAGAAATCCGCGTCTATCATCATGGTGACTGGCATGATCTGTGCCGTGGCCCCCATTTGATGAGCTCTGCCAAGATCGGCACCCACTTCAAGCTGACCAAGCTTGCCGGTGCCTATTGGCGCGGGGATGCCAAGAATGCGCAATTGCAGCGTATTTACGGCACCGCATGGCGCGACAAGAAAGAGCTGAACGCCTATCTGAACCGGATTGAAGAAGCGGAAAAGCGCGACCATCGCAAGCTGGGCAAGGAGATGGACCTGTTCCACATTCAGGAAGAGGCCGTCGGCATGGTATTCTGGCACCCCAAGGGCTGGTCGCTTTATCAAGAGGTGGAGCAATATATCCGCCGCGCCCAGCGTGACCGTGGCTATCAAGAAGTGCGCACGCCGCAACTGATTGACCGCAAATTGTGGGAAGCGTCAGGCCATTGGGACAAGTTCCGCGAAGCCATGTTCACCTCAAACGCGGATGAAAAGGACCTCGCGCTCAAGCCGATGAACTGCCCGGCCCATATTGAAATTTTCAAGCAGGGCCTGAAAAGTTACCGCGAGCTGCCCTTGCGCATGGCTGAATTCGGCTGCTGCCATCGGTATGAACCGTCAGGTGCGCTTCATGGGTTGATGCGCGTGCGCGGCTTTACCCAAGATGATGCCCATATTTTCTGCACCGAAGACCAAATCCTGTCAGAGACCAAGGAATTCGTAGACTTCCTGTTTTCCGTCTATCGCGATTTCGGCTTTGAAGAAGTGCGGGTCAAATTCTCTGACCGTCCTGATCTACGTGCGGGCAGTGATGAGATTTGGGACAAGGCCGAAGACAGTTTGCGCGGTGCGCTTGAACAAACCGGGCTTGAATATGAGATGAATCCGGGTGAAGGCGCATTTTATGGGCCCAAGCTTGAATTCGTATTGCGTGATGCCATTGGGCGTGACTGGCAGTGCGGTACCCTACAGCTCGACTTTGTGGTGCCGGGGCGTCTGGGCGCTGAATATGTCGGTGAAGACAATGAACGGCATACGCCTGTCATGTTGCACCGGGCTATTTTCGGCAGCTTTGAACGTTGGATCGGGATTCTGATCGAAAACTTTGCCGGGCGCTTTCCCCTTTGGCTTGCCCCCACCCAAGCGGTGGTGACAACCATTGTGTCTGACGCGGACGAATATGCAACCAACCTTGCAGACAAGCTGCGGGCGCGGGGTTTGCGCGTCGGGCTCGACACGCGGAATGAGAAGATCAACTATAAGGTGCGGGAACATTCCCACGCCAAGATCCCCTTCATTCTTGTTGCCGGACGGCGCGAGGCAGAGGAAGGCACGATTGCCGTACGCCGCCTTGGCAGCAAGGACCAACAGGTCCTGTCAATCGACGAGATTGTGGACATGCTGGCCGCCGAAGCCACCGCCCCTGATGTGGCGCGGCAACAATCCGCATGACCTAAAACACCATTTGGGCCGGATTTCCGCATTTTTGGCTTGCGACAGCGGGCTGACAGGCGTTAAATCCGGCTCATCCGGTATTTTTGCCGGACTGAACCTGCTTAACTGCAACTATAAAGGAGCGATTACCATCGCACGCAGACCACACGCCGCGCAGCCGCCCAAACAAGATGGCCCGCGCATTAATGAGATGATTGCCGTAGATACTGTCCGCCTGATCGATGCGGAAGGTGAAAATCACGGCGAAGTAGCAATTTCAAAAGCACTCGACATGGCCGCAGATGCCGGGCTGGACTTGGTAGAAATTTCCCCCAATGCCTCACCGCCTGTCGCCAAAATCCTTGATTACGGGAAGTTTAAATATCAGGCCCAGAAAAAGGCTGCCGAGGCGCGCAAAAATCAGAAAACCGTCGATGTGAAAGAGGTCAAGATGCGGCCCAATATCGACAGCCATGATTATGAAGTGAAGCTGAAAAACGTCACCCGCTTTATCGAGGCTGGCGACAAGGTGAAGATGACCATCCGCTTCCGTGGCCGCGAATTGGCCCATCAGGAATTGGGCATGCAGCTTTTGCGAAAAGTTGAAGCCGACATGGGCGAGGCTGTGAAGGTCGAAGCCCACCCCAAAATGGAAGGCCGCCAAATGATTATGGTGCTGGCACCCAAGTAAGCCACCCACTCCATTCGGAAAAGATTAAAGGCATCGCCCAAGTTTCTATTGGCGCGGTGCCTTTTCTTTTTGGCGACAGCCTGTGGCCGCAGTCTACAGGCGCAGGCCTTGGCAATCTTGCCCAAAGCGGCAGGCAGAAACTAAAGACCATAGAGCAGGCAAAGCAGCAAGATGCTTTTGAACAGGAAGTGAAAACCCTGCCCGGCTACAAACCAACAGGCGAAGGCGCGCCCTCTTCCGCCCCCAGCATCCTGTCACAGGTCAATCCACTGACACCCCGCACACAGGTGGAGCAAAACGCTGTCACAGGACTTGTCATGTTTCCTGAATCGACCGGGGCCGCAACCGCCCCGCTTGCGCAACAGGTGCTGGCACGCGAGAAGGCTGAAAAGCAAACCGCGCTATACAAGATGCAGGTCAAGGAACGGGCGGAGAGGTTGAGACGACGCACAGACAGGGCGACCAACGCGGTTGGAAAACCAGAAGACCCCGCTGCGAGAAGCCGAAGAATTAATGAAGATCGCGCCACAAAAAGGCAAAACCGGAAGAAATGGCTGCAAAGGCTTGTAGCGGATTACAATGCGCGCCAAGGTCGGCAGATGCGATTTGAGGAATCATCTACCGCACAGGTCTCGCCAGCCGACAAATTTTGGCCCGACAAATTTCAAACCCCCAGTTCACTGACCAAACCAACAGGCAAAATAAAATCTTGGGAAGGCGACAGACAACAAAGCCAGTCTCTACAATCCGACGTCACAATAACGCCGGAATTCCTATTTACAGACACAGACAAACCCACATTAGCTTTCGACGGAACGAACTTACATTGGATTGGCAGGCCCCACGGACACAAAACATATCCGGGCGTATCGGGACGGACGGGCTATCAATCTCCTGAATACCAAGGAGCTTTAAACAAAGGGCCCATTCCGGAAGGAATTTGGAAAGCTAAACAAAATAGATACCAAAATATAAATGACGACACGCTTATTGGAAGAATAAAGAACTCGTTAGGTGGGGGATTGTGGCCCGGCGGCGAAAAAGCTTGGGGAGAACATCGTGTCTGGCTGGATCCGCAAACAGACACTGACACTAAAGGTAGAACTGGGTTTTCAATTCATGGCGGGGCTATTGCAGGCTCTGCGGGCTGTATTGACCTGACGAAATGCATGCCTGATTTCGCAAGCGATTTCAAAGCTTATGGTGATGACTTAGAATTGCACGTATTTTACCCCGCTCCAAAGGCGTCGAAAAAGAAATAATGATTGAAGAAGACCAGCAAATTTTCAACTCCATAGTTTCGAGATTACTCCTTGCTTTGTGTTTAGCTTGGGTGGCATTTTCCGGCTGTCTGATATTTCTTGGAATACATGAGTGGGTCCAGTTCGAAACAGATCCAGCTTATCAACAAGAGCTGCTGAAGATTGAAGGGTACTGGAATTATGAATCAGGCTCGCTCTACGCTGCGTCGCTCCTAAATCTCATATTGGCAGGCGCAATTTTCTTTTCGCTTGGCATCCTGACCATTTGGAAGCGCGAGAGGTTATTGATCGTGTCAAATATTTCATTCGCAGCTTTGCTTTTCTTGACCAAGTTCACATCTATTGATGAAGTTGTTGGGCGATGTCTCGCAGGTTGGCTGTAACGGTCCGAACGGCATTAACTTTGTCCCGCTTGCCTAAAGCGGCGGGCAAAAACATTACAACTACAAAACATTTGAATGGCACGTGCCTTTCAAGAATCCAAATTGGAACAAACAGAAGTAATGTGGCGCAAGATTTGTTTTCTATTGCTCTTTGACGTTACCGTCACTATCGCCTTCATATTCTTTGAGATTTCCCCCTTAAGATTTATCAGTGCGTAGAACTCGGGGATGTCAACGCCTGCCAAATTCGGGAACCCGCATTCCTTTTTCCCTTTTTATGCATCATGGCCACCATTAACGCTTGGGCCCTGTTTTGGTGGGTATTGCTCCACCCGAGTCGACCCTTCAAAACACTACTGCTTTCAAATGCAGCAATTTGCTTAACGCTGATTATCTACATCAATCCCTATCACATGTATCAATGTGGCCATTTTGGCTACTATTCCGGGCCGAACGACTTTTCCGCCTCCCCCAAAGTCGGGCTAGGTCTGCATGCGTACTGGTGGCGCTCCTATTTCGATTTTACTGACGGGCGTAAACTGCGGTTGTTTAGCTCGCCATATGATGAGCCGCCCACAGACCCATTTGTCAAAGGCCGCGAGCTTTATGATGAGATTATTGCCTACGGCATTTCTGAAGATGGAGACGAGCTGTTTTGAAAGCAACAGACTGGCAAGGCCGAGAAAAAACCTATAGGGCACAAATGCACCCCAAAAGCACAACGCGCAGCCCCCTTTTTCAAGTGACCGAATATGGCGGCGCTGACAGGGTTAGAAAATGGGTCAAAGTAGATTACTGGTCGTGCAGAGGCGGTATACTATGGTTCGGACCAGTATTTCTCGCATTCCTGATCGGTTTATTTAGCGCCATTATTATGACTTTATGGGGTGTTTTCTGGCTTTCAGAGCGACGATCTAGCTAACCGCCCCCTGCGGCAGCGTGACCGGGGCCGGCGCGCGCTAGCCCCTTGCGTCTGTGCCCAAAATTCCTTATAAACCGCCATTCTTCACAAGAACACCTGTGAATGAGCGACCGTATGGGCGAAAGGGCTGCCTTATCGGTCAGAAAGACCCTTTAGACTTAGGAGATCGAAATGCCCAAGATGAAGACCAAAAGTGGTGCCAAAAAGCGCTTCAAACTGACGGCCAGCGGTAAAGTTAAGGCCGGTCAGGCAGGCAAGCGCCACGGCATGATCAAACGTACCAACAAACAGATCCGCAATAAGCGTGGCACGACAACCTTGTCAGCCGCCGATGCGAAGGTCGTGAAAAAATTTCTGCCCTACGGTTAATCCCCGTCCGGCAACGCTATTTGAAGGATACTAGATCATGTCACGAGTGAAACGCGGTGTAACAAACCACGCCCGCCACAAAAAAGTTCTTGATAAGGCAAAGGGCTATCAAGGTCGTCGTAAAAATACGATCAAGGTTGCCATGCAGGCCGTCGAAAAGGCCGGCCAATATGCCTATCGCGACCGTAAAACGAAAAAGCGCAATTTCCGCAGCCTGTGGATCCAGCGCATCAATGCCGGTGCCCGTCAGCACGGCCTGACCTACGCCCGATTTATGAACGGCCTCAAGCTTGCTGGCATCGAGGTTGACCGTAAAGTTCTGGCAGACCTCGCCGTCCGTGAGCCTGAGGCCTTCAAGGCTCTGGTGGATCAGGCTGCAGGCGCGCTCGAAGCGTAAAACCGCAGACCCACATCAGGGCTTTGCCGCGAACCTGCGTGCGAGCCTGACATAAATATTTCAAGGCTCGCATGATCTTTAAGGCTGCGGGCCTTGTTATTTATCTGACCTAATTGGGACTGACCATGGCAACTGAATCGGAATTGAACGAGATTAGCGCGCGCTTGACCGCCGCCATCGACGCGGCGCAGGACGAAGCGGCGCTGGAAGACATTCGCGTCGCCGCATTGGGGAAAAAGGGCGAAATCTCTGCCCTGATGAAAACCCTTGGCGGCATGTCGGACGATGAACGCAAACAGATGGGCCCGCTTTTAAACGGGTTGCGCACGGGTATCACCGATGCCATCGCGGCGAAGAAGACGGTGCTGGAAGACGCTGCGCTCAATGCACGGCTTGCCAGCGAAACGGTCGATGTGACCTTGCCCCCGCGCGAGCATGAGCAAGGATCCATCCATCCGATCAGCCAAGTGACCGAAGAGCTGATTGCGATCTTTGCCGATATGGGCTTCACCGTTGCCGAAGGCCCGGATATCGAAACGGATTTCTACAATTTCTCTGCCCTTAATATCCCTGCAGACCACCCTGCCCGTCAGATGCAGGACACGTTCTATTTTGACGAGGGCGAGGATGGGGAACGCCCCGTCCTCAGGACACACACAAGTTCCGTGCAAATCCGCACCATGATGGCAGGCCCGCCCCCCTATCGCATTATCTGCCCGGGGCGCACTTATCGTAGCGATTCGGACCAGACCCACACGCCCATGTTCCATCAGGTCGAAGGGCTGGTGATCGACAAGAACATTCACATGGGTCACCTGAAAGGCACGCTGGAAAATTTCGCCCGCGCCTTTTTTGAGGTTGAGACCCCCGTCATGCGGTTCCGCCCCAGCTATTTCCCCTTCACCGAACCCAGTGCAGAAGTTGACATTGGCTGTTCACGCGATGGGGACGAGCTGATCCTTGGCGAAGGTGATGGCTGGATGGAAATTCTGGGCTGCGGCATGGTTCATCCCAATGTGCTGCGCAATTGCGGCATCGACCCTGATGAATGGCAGGGCTTTGCCTTTGGCATCGGGATCGACCGTGTAGCAGGCCTGAAATATGGCATGCCTGATCTGCGCGCCTATTTCGAAGCAGATATGCGCTGGCTGAAACATTATGGGTTCGCCCCGCTTGATATGCCCTCTCGCCACGGAGGATTGAGCCGATGAAATTCACATTAGGATGGCTCAAAGACTATCTCGATACCGATGCGAGCCTTGATCAAATCGTTGAAACGCTGACCGCGGTCGGGCTTGAGGTTGAAGAGGTTGTAGACACCGGCGCTGCCCTTGCTGCTGTGCGCACGGCCAAGGTTATTGATGCCCAGCCCCACCCGGATGCGGACAAGCTGCGCCTGTGTAAGATGCTGGCGCATATTGATGGCACCGAACAGGAAATACAGGTTGTGTGCGGCGCGCCCAATGCGCGGGCGGGCATGATTGCGGCCTTTGCCCCTGTCGGCACCTATCTGCCTGCCATTGATCTGACCCTGACCAAGGCAAAGATTCGCGGCGTCGAAAGTTTCGGTATGATGTGTTCAGAGCGCGAGCTTGGCTTTGGCGAGGATCATGACGGCATCATTGACCTGCCCGAAGGCACAGAACTTGGCGTCCCGATTGCCGATATTTACGGTAAGAATGATCCGATGATTGAAATCGCCATCACCCCCAACCGTCCCGACTGTCTGGGCGTTTATGGGATTGCGCGCGATTTGGCCGCCGCCGGGCTTGGCACGCTGAAACCCCTTACCGTGCCTGCGATCAATGAAACCACGTCTGACAAGGCCAACATTGTGGCCCCGACGGATCAGGCCGGGCTTGCCGCCTGCCCTGTCTTTGCCGGGCGGATCGTCAAGAATGTCAAAAACGCTGAAAGCCCCGATTGGCTCAAGAACCGTTTGACCGCGATCGGTCTGCGGCCCATTTCTGCGCTGGTTGATATCACCAATTATATCTCCTACAGCCATGGGCGGCCCCTGCATGTCTATGACCTTAGCAAGGTCACGGGCGCAATCGGCGCACGGCTTGCCAAGGCGGGGGAAAGCTTCACCGCGCTTGATGAAGAAACCTATGAGCT
Source organism: Alphaproteobacteria bacterium (assembly GCA_965229935.1). Lineage (GTDB taxonomy): Bacteria > Pseudomonadota > Alphaproteobacteria > SPJN01 > SPJN01 > SPJN01. The sequence continues at coordinate 2,751,092 of CBDDKB010000002.1, read as the reverse complement.
GACTGAAACAGATTGCGTGATCGCGGACGAGGCTGGCGTGCTTGGCCTTGGTGGGATTATGGGCGGTTTAGACTCTGGCTGCACAGAAGCGACGACAGACGTCTTGATCGAAAGCGCCTGGTTCGACCCGATCAGCATTGCCCATTCAGGCCGCGCCCACAATATTCTGTCGGACGCGCGCTATCGGTTTGAACGGGGGGTTGACCCGCAATCCGTCATTCCGGGTCTCGACCTTGCCACCCAAATGGTGGTTGAGCTTTGTGGCGGCGACGCTGGCCCCATGACGGTGGCAGGCGATGTGCCGAACCATGAACGCCCGCTTTCAATGCCGATTGCCCGCATTAACGGGCTGGCCGGGATTGCTGTGGCCGAAGATAAGGCCGTCGCCATTCTTGCGGCGCTCGGCTTCGCGCCGACCCTCAAGGACGGCACAGTCAGCGTCACGGTTCCCAATTGGCGCCCCGATGTTGAAGGCACCGCCGATCTGGTTGAAGAAGTTGTGCGCATTGTCGGACTTGATAATTTGGAAGCCGTGGACCTGCCCCCGATCGCGGGTGGTGCGGGCAAGGCAACCTCGCTGACACAAGATCGTCGCCGTTGGGCACGCCGTGCCCTTGCCAGCCAAGGCTTGCATGAGGCTGTGACCTACAGCTTCATGGATGAAACCCATGCAAAACTGTTTGATGGCGGCAATCGCAAGGTACAACTGGTCAACCCAATTTCGGTAGAGCTTGGGACCATGCGCCCCTCTATCCTGCCGAACCTGATCAATGCTGCCGCCCGCAATGTGGCGCGCGGGCAGGACGTGATCCGCATGTTCGAGGTTGGGCCGCAATATGCAGGCGACTTGCCGGATGATCAGCAGATGGTCGCCGCTGCACTGCGCCGTGGCCCTGCCCAAGATCGGAATATGCACGAAGCTGCCCGCCCCGTTGACCTGTTCGATGCGAAGGCTGATGCCATTGCCGCGCTGCGTGATGCAGGCGCACCCGTCGATACGGCGCAGGTCGTCGCAGACGCCCCCGGCTGGTATCATCCGGGACGGTCCGGCACCATTCGCCTTGGCCCCAAGGTTGTGCTGGCGCATTTTGGTGAGCTGCACCCCAAAATCCTTAAGGCGCTGGACCTGAAAGGCCCGGCAGTTGCGGCGGAAATCTTCATTGATGCCATCCCGCAACCCAAAGTCAAAAAGGGCAAGCTGGTCAGCAAGTCAAAAGGCGCGGTTGATATGGCGCAATTGCTGCCCGTCACCCGTGATTTCGCGTTTGAACTTGATCGCGGGGTAGAGGCGGATGCCGTCCTGCGTGCCGCCAAGGGTGCTGATAAGGCGCTGATCACGGGCGCACGTGTCTTTGACCTGTATGAGGGCGAGCATATGGCCGAAGGACGCAAGTCCCTAGCGATCACCGTAACCCTGCAGCCCCGCGACAAGACGTTGACTGACAAAGATATCGAAGCTGTGTCAGACAAGATCATCGCTGCCATTGCCAAGGCAACCGGCGGCACCCTGCGTGGCTAATTCTTGATGGTATTCATCCGATGACCGACCTTTCCCATATCCGCAATTTTTCCATCATTGCGCATATCGACCACGGCAAGTCCACCCTTGCCGACCGGATGATTCAGCGTTGCGGTGGCCTGACTGATCGGGAAATGACCGAACAGGTCCTCGACAATATGGAAATAGAACGCGAACGCGGGATTACCATTAAGGCCCAGACCGTACGCCTGACCTATGAGGCAAAGGATGGCAAGACCTATCACCTGAACCTGATCGACACGCCCGGCCATGTTGACTTTACCTATGAAGTCAACCGTTCGCTCGCGGCCTGTGAAGGGGCGCTGCTGATCGTTGATGCCAGTCAGGGGGTTGAGGCGCAAACGCTCGCTAATGTGTACATGTCGATTGAAAATGATCATGAACTGATCCCGGTTCTGAACAAGATCGACCTGCCCGCTGCTGAACCTGACCGTGTACGCCAACAGATCGAAGATGTGATCGGCCTTGATGCGTCTGACGCCATTGAAGCCAGCGCCAAATCAGGCATCGGCATTGACGAGATTTTGGAAGCCATTGTCGATCGGCTGCCCGCCCCCACTGGCGATGCAGACGCACCCTTGCAGGCCATGTTGGTAGACAGTTGGTACGACACTTATCTTGGTGTTGTGATGCTGATGCGCGTTGTTGAAGGCACGCTGAAAAAAGGCCAGCGCATCAAAATGATGAATGCGGGGACCGAACATTTGGTTGATCGCGTCGGCGTGTTTGAACCAAAGCAAAAACTGCTCGACCAGTTAGGCCCCGGTGAGCTTGGCTTTATCACAGCCGGGATTAAGGAAGTCGCCGACACTGCCGTTGGTGACACGATCACTGATCTGCGCAAGCCAGCGGAAAAGCCCCTGCCCGGCTTTAAACCCAACCAGCCTGTTGTGTTCTGCGGCATGTTCCCGGTCGATGCCAATGATTTTGACGAGCTGCGCGAAAGCATGGCGCGACTGCGTTTGAACGATGCGAGTTTTGAATTTGAAATGGAAAGCTCTGCCGCATTGGGCTTTGGCTTCCGTTGCGGGTTCTTGGGGCTGTTGCATCTTGAGATTATTCAGGAACGGCTGGAACGTGAGTTCGACCTTGACCTGATCACAACTGCGCCTTCTGTGGTTTATAAGCTGAAAATGACCGACGGGTCAGAGCTTGAGCTTCATAACCCCGCCGATATGCCCGATGTGGTCAAGATCGACACGATTGCCGAACCGTGGATTCAAGCGACCATTTTGGTGCCCGACGAATATCTGGGCGCCGTCTTGAAACTGTGCGAAGACCGCCGCGGCATCCAACAGGACCTGACCTATGCAGGCAGCCGGGCGATGGTTGTCTATCGCCTACCACTCAACGAAATTGTGTTTGATTTTTATGATCGCCTGAAATCCGCAACGCGCGGCTATGCCAGCTTTGACTATCAGCTTGATGGCTATGAAGAAGGCGATCTTGTCAAAATGTCGATCCTTGTGAATGCCGAACCTGTCGATGCCCTGTCCATGATTGTGCATCGGGGCCGGGCCGAAATGCGAGGCCGCGCCATGTGCGAACGGCTGAAGGATTTGATTCCGCGCCAGCTTTTTAAAATCCCAATCCAGGCAGCGATTGGCGGCAAGGTGATTGCCCGCGAAACCATTGCAGCCCTTAGGAAAGACGTGACTGCAAAATGTTATGGCGGTGACGCATCGCGTAAACGCAAGCTGCTGGATAAGCAGAAAGCGGGTAAGAAACGCATGCGCCAATTCGGCAAGGTTGAGATCCCGCAGGAAGCGTTTATCGCTGCCCTCAAAATGGATGACTCCTAATTTGGTCGCACAGCCGGACGCAAAACCCCAAAACAAACTTGGCCACTTTTGCTGGCTGATGCTCCTCACTCAACCTAAATCGGCTAGTTTAATTTTTCTTGGGAACCAAACCGCCCAGAAGCACACCCAGAAACAGGCCAACAAGGCTGGCTGGCCACAAAAGTACCGTCGTCGTCACAGGGTCCCACAAAGGCGGCCAGACGTGACGTTCCAGCCCCGCCTGCAATAGATTCAGGCTGGCCGGATGGACAGAGAACCACAAATCTCCGACAGCGGTCACAAACAGCTCCTCCGTCGTGGCAAGGCGCCAAAGATCAGCGCCAAGCACCACTGCGCCACCGATAAATAAAATCAATCCGATAATGCGTTTCATCGCTCTGTCGCCTTTATTGCGTGCCGGGCTCTTGTTTCCCGTGTTGGTGTCCATCGCCATGTATTTCAGCCTATAGAGCGGCTGTTTTCCGGGCAAGTCACACCTGTTCACGCAAGTGTTAGCGGTGCGACGGAAAACCGCCACAATTTTGTAAAGATCAACGCTTGCAGACCCTGATAGGCCCTGTATAGTCGCCGCTCGCCTCAATTTACCGATAGCATGGGGCGTTCGCGGAGGGGTGGCCGAGTGGTTTAAGGCGCACGCCTGGAAAGCGTGTTTACCGAAAGGTATCGAGGGTTCGAATCCCTTCCCCTCCGCCACTCAGTCTACTGAATTTTGTCTCTCCAAACATCACTGCGAATGTCTCAAACATTTCAAACGCTTGCGCATGTTGCAACCAAGCAGAGACGGCAGCGGAGCGTCTCAATTGGCCCAATTTGTCTGCTTTTCTCTGTTTGGATTTTCGGCGCTGCCGTTTGGAGATTTTGCTGACCTAAAGCGCCGCAATCAACTGCCGCTGCTCATCCCAATCCATTGGCAGATTGGTGCGCACCAGCCAATCAGTTGTCAGTGTCTCGGACTGATGTCCATTTAGGATGTCTTGGACAATATCAGGAGCAAGAAAAGCAAGCTTGATCGTCTGACGGATGCGTTTAGCACTGCCGCCTTCCGTCTTTGCAAGGCCAACAATCGAGGTACCGTCCTTGATCATGAGGTAATGCCTGCGGGCAGTCAGAATGGCACTGATCAAAGTCTGATCCTTGTTGGATTTTAGTGGCTGCCCTTCAATAACGAAGCGCGTTTCGACACCTCGCCGCTTAAGCTGAACTTGTTTCGATACTGTCAATTGAGCACCCTGCAATTCGCTCTCTTTCAACAGAAGCCTGTCCGCTAGTTTTTGAGGATTGATAATGAGCTTTAACTCCCCAACCTTAAGGTCAACGCGGTCAATCAAATCAGCCCAATCCGGCGTGCCTGGCGCTCCTATGTCTTCGATTATCGCACTCTTTGCTGTCAAATGATCTCTCACCTCAATTGCTGTCAGGGTATCACCTGCTCCCGTGAGAAAGTCTGTGACCTTCACGTAATTGATCAGAATAGACAGCACCGTATCCTCAATCTGTTTTGCAGGCAGCCGCCAGCCATTATCGCGATGATCTATGCTCTGTTTCGCCAGATCGCTGGAAACATAATAGCGATAGCGTTTTGTCCCCTTCTTGGCATGAGATGAGGTTAACTTATGGCCGTTCTCATCAAATAACTTGCCTGTCAGCGGCAAGGAACTTGAAGTTGCCTTTGTCACCTGTCTCGTACGAGCAGCCCCGTCTTGCAGCGTCTGCTGCACCTCATCCCACAGAACTTTTGGGATAATAGCTGGGTGTTCTCCTTCAAAGGTCTGATCCTTGTGGCGGATAAGACCTGCATAGATTGGATTGGTCAGAATATGGTGGATTTGACCGCGTGTCATTGACTGCCCGCCCTTGCAAATTCCCTTGGACGACTTTCGAATGGCGGACTTTATGCCAAGCCGGTCAGCCCTTTCCTTCACAAGCCTGATATTCTGGGATTTGAGATACAGATCATAAAGCTGTCGAACGACCTTGGCCTCAGATTCAACAATCTCAAGCGTTCTGCCATTGGCCTCGTACCCAATCGGCACAACACCACCCATCCACAGACCTTTACGCTTCGAAGCTGCGATCTTGTCCCTAATCCGTTCTGCGGTCACTTCCCGTTCAAACTGGGCAAAGCTGAGCAGGACATTCAGGGTCAAGCGCCCCATACTGGTTGAGGTGTTGAACGACTGAGTAACGGATACAAAACTCGCCCCTGCAGCATCCAACCGCTCAATCAGCTTCGCAAAATCAGTCAATGAACGCGTAAGGCGGTCAATCTTATACACAATGATCTGATCGACCTTCCCAGCCTCAATATCTGCAATCAGTTCTTGCAGACCGGGCCGGTCCAGAGTTCCTCCTGAGATACCGCCATCATCATAGGGCTTAGGTACCAATCGCCAGCCTTCATGCTTCTGACTGGCTATATAGGCTGTGCAAGCCTCCCTTTGGGCATCTAGGGAGTTAAAGTCCTGCTCAAGGCCTTCCTCGGATGATTTCCTGGTGTAGATAGCGCAGCGGAGTTTCTTCTGGGCGCTCATCGACTTATCCCTTCACGCCAAAGAACCTGGGACCAGACCAACGAGTCCCGGTTATCTCCCTAGCGATGGCAGACAGAGATTTATAGGTCTCACCCGAATAGATATAACCGCCGTCGACTACATCAACCTTGTGAACCAAACCATTCCACTCCCGAATGAGTTGGGAGCCTTCTGAGGGCGCCTCCTTGTTCAGTAACTCTTGCCCACCAGATTCCTTCATTGCCAATCGATCGAAGGCGCGCATGATCCTACGTTCATCAGGGTTACCAGCCTTCAACTGCCGCTCAAAGGTAACTGCACGTTGCAGAAAGTCTAACGATAAATGTGACGGCGGATCGGCACCAAACTCATCACGCCAAACAGCAAGTAGCTCTTGGCGATTAGGTTGATTAGTGACTAGGGGATTGTCAGACGTATTACAGTCATATTTATTGCCGAACATTGGAAGTTCCTTGTCAGTGATAACCACCAACACTCACGCTTCCTTTGCGCAACAAGTCCAGCCCTTCTTCCAGCGCACCGGGAAGGATGAAAGTGCGAACTGGTGCGTCCTTGTTGTCTTGGGGTAGGCAGGAAATCGCACAGGGCCTGTTTTCGAATGGAACCGATTGGAGTGAGGGGGGGGGGGGGGGTAGCTTGGCCTGCTAGAGCAAACTCGAACAGATATTCAGGCATTTTTCGGAAGCAAATTTGTGACGTGCTGACGATAAAGATGAAAATTAACGAGACATATGGCGCAAGCAGGCAAAGTTGGATCGGCATGATCAAAAAGATTTCGAATTTTGGGCCTTAGAAATGTTGGGAATTACGTGATCACCGAGACAAACTTGTGTCTTTAAGGTCAGGATTGTCAAAAATACCACGCAAGCCGCAGCTGGGCAAAGCTGTCGTCGGATAACATAGATATCGGATCATCGTCAGGAATGCCTATGAAGCCGCGCGCTTCTACCGATATTTTGAAGGCACTACCTAGCCGACGTTCTGCCTCAAGAGTAAGGAGGGTAGCACCTGATTCAAGGTCAATCGCCCCACCCGCCAAGATTGCTGTTGAAGACACATCATTCAATGCCCATCGTCCACCGACGAAAAGGTCGTTTTGAAGGGGATTGCCTCCGGTACTTCCACGTTCATCCCATACATATTCCGCGATTACACCCAAATCTGCGCCTGTATTAAAGATACCATAGAAGCTATATTCAAACCCGCCTGCTGCTTGTATGAAACGGTCGGACTGTTGGTAACGGCTCAAAGCCTCTACCTTCACCAGCCACGCTCCAAGAATCGCTTGAATGTCGATGGAAGTCTGTTCCATGAGTGGATAATGCGGCGCGAGATCGACGTCAATTTCGCCAAGTTCCCCAACCGGTATTCCTACGGATTGCCCAATCAGTAAGAGGCAATCATTTACTATCCCGGCAAGATCGATGCCCTGTGTTAAGGCTGATGGCGGACACGCGAGAGAAGTAAATTCCTCGCCATCGCGGTAGATGATTGGCGTGAACTCCGGCTCGCGTGCGGTTCCTTGGAAGTGCGCCAAGCCAACTTCGAAGTCTCCAAGATAAGCATGATAGCGAATTGCCCAATCAAAGTGCTCTTTTTCCCGGCCACTTTCAAATGTGGCGCGCTCGTTATCGACCTTGAAATCAGGCCGGGGCCGCCCCTTATCGCCAGGAAAGGTGCGTTCCCGAAAATAGGGTAAGGCAAAGGCAGTGAAGGTGCCCCAATTGCTCTCATGCGAAAGTCGGATCATTGGTTGGCCGAGCTTTTCCTCGCCATCCATTGATTCCACAGCATCGGTTTGATTAATGACATCAACTAGATGTACCGCCTCCATCACCCCCCAATACACCTTGTCGATGCCTATAATGAGATCAAGGTTGTCGCTTGCCAGTTGATATTTCAGTTGCCGTAAATCAAAATGACTGCGCTCATAATCACGCCAATCAACTCTCCCAAATGGCTCGATCGCGAAGTGATGAACACCATCATCCGAAAAAAGGTCAAACGCTATTTGTCCTGCCACAGAGGCGTTCGTTCGACTTTGAGCGGGCTCGCTACCCTGCTCAAAGAAATACTGCCCCTCGGCTTCAATAGAGCCCTTCAGATAGGTGTCGATCGCAATTGCAGGTGCGGGAGCGCATGACAAACAGAAAACAAGAAATGTCCAAGCCCTGCGTTTAGCGAGCACGTTTCAAGGCCCCTTGTGTGAAGTCACGCTCACGCAAGCCAGTTCGGAAATTGATCTCCTTCCATGTAAGCACCGTGCCCTTTTTTGTGAGGTGATTTTCCATAGTCAGGCGATGGGCCCGCCAGTATGTGCCAAGGTGAATTCTATAGTCTTCCGCGGTCAGCGATTTGAGCAGCTCGTCCCGTTTGTCATAAAAATCCACTTTGAGGAGCCGAAATGCTTCTTTATCAATCCAGGCGACTTGCTTCGTATAGCCAGAATTGGGGTTGGTTGGCAGGCGCTCAATCACCCAGCAAGAATATTCTCCACACGCTTCGTCACTCAGCCAGCGGTACCTGAATTTTTCCAAGCTGTTGGACGAAAAATCCTCAAAGGAAAATTCAGATCCCATAAAGCTACCAGTTTGATTGGATCCTGCTATGCGTTTTACCTTGGCGGTTGCAGGAAGGTAGAGCCATTGGTCATCATCCTCTGTAGGGTGGGCGTGGGTCAACAGCGCGGTGCCGGCGACATCGCGAGGCTGATCAAACACAATAAGTCCCTTATCTTTACCGCTTTGATCTGGGTTTTCCCAAGACTTGATACGCAGTTCCCGCGTGCTTTCTTGACCACGCGCATTCCGCAATATCATATGCATGGTCGCTTCACTGTCCCCAAATCCCTTTTCCCGTCGATCTGCTTCTTCCGCAATAGCGCGGCCCTTTGCAACCGGGTCGCTTAGTTCGTCTATCTCATCAGGAGTAGCTCCGAGCGTTGGCGCGGTTAACAGTAGTGACGTCGAAAAAATTAGAACAGTTGAACGTATAGAACGTATCATTGTTTACTCAGCTTCTTGTATAGTTAAAGTTGGGGTTTCAGTTGCAGCTTTTGATCTGTCTTGATCAAGCCAAAGCAGCAAGGCGGGCAGCAGAAGAAAATCGAGCACTAGCGCAACCAAAACGGTGGCAGCCACCATAAGGCCCATCATGCCGATGATCTTAAAGGGCGACCATGCAAGGATAGAAAACCCTATCAAGATCACCAAAGTGCATATCAAAAGAGCGGTTCCCACGGTCTGAAACGCATAGCGAACAGCATCTTCTGGACATGCCTTCTGTTCCGTTCTGGCGCGCTGATATTTGCTGAGGAAATGGACCGTTGCGTCAACAATCAGCCCAAGCGCTGTCGCTGTTACGAATGACGCCCAAAAACCAACAGTGTCCGAAATTAGAGAATATACACCGAAGGCAACCAACGGGGGCGCGAGATTCGGCACAAAACTCAACAAGCCCAAGCGAATGGAACGCAAGGCGGCCATTAGGCAAAATGCGATAAGAACGACCGCAAAAAGAGTTCCCTGCGTCATGCCAGTCATATTGTTTTCACCAATAAAGGCAAACATAAGTGTATGGCCAGCAGGCAGCGCGTACATGTGTTCGGGTGCATTTTCTCTTAGCCAAGTGTCGGCACGGGCAATGAGAGCGGAGACCTCATCGGTTGAAAGACTATGCACAACCACTGCATATTTAGTGGCTGATCGATCAACATCAATCTGTCCGTTTAAATCAAGGCCAAAGGGAAGGGACATTTCATACAACAGCAAATACTGGGCTGCGAGTTGGCGGCTATCAGGTATGGTGTCGAAAGCCGAGTCGCCGGAATTCATCGCTTTGTTCAAGCGCCGAATGATTTCCGAAAACGATGCGACGTGTATGACCTCAGGTTGCGCCAGCCACCAAGCGCGAAACTCTTCCAGCTTTTTCAAATATTCCGGTTCTGTGATACCGCCAGGCTCATGGGCCGGAAGAGAATACTGCAGTTGATAATATGAGGTCAGATTCTCAGTCGTGAAGTCTGCCGCTTTGCGAAACTCTGTTTCGGGCCCAAGATATTCCACCAATCGATCATCCAATGAGATGCGTGGAATCAACGAAATTGCCGATAATACGAGAAGTCCACTTACAAGCAGGATGCGTTTGGGGTTTGCAACAACAAACTCAGCCAATTTACTCATATAGGCTGTTTGACGCTCGAGACCTTTATGTCCCCTGACGGGTGACACCATGATCAAAGCGGGTAGAAGCGTCAAAGATAGTACAAGAGCCGCCAGGCACCCCATCGCCGCAATATTTCCCAGGTCCCAGAAGGGGGGAGAATCAGAGAAATTGAGGCAGAGAAAACCAATTGCGGTCGTAACGCTTGTTAGGAACACTGGTTCCAAATTGAGCCGCATGGATTCCAGCATGGCCTCCCTCTTTGCCATGCCTTGGTGAAGGTAAACCAACATGGTCACCAGAATATGAATTGAATCCGCGATCGCGATTGTCAGAATGATTGTAGGCGCTGTTCCTGAAGGCGCAGACAAAGTGATTCCGAACCAGCCAGCAAAACCAATGGCTACAGTTGCAGCGGCCGCGATCACAAGCAACGATGCGATCATCCCTGCGATGGATCGAAGCATTACAAAAACCACGATACCGATGACGGCAAACATGATGGGCGTGAGCGTGGAAAGGTCTCGTGTTGCCACTTCATTAAATCCCGCAGCCATAATTGTCGTGCCACTTAGCTCCAACCTCATGTCTGGATACTTTTTACGATACGTGTCACGCAACTCTCGAGAATACCGGACCGTTTCCGTAACGGCCTCTTGGTCACCAACGGGCACTTGAACGTTGGCAAATATGCCAGCGGTTTTCCCGTCTGGCGATATCAACAGATCGACCAGAGGGCTATCGTGAAGCACTATTTCGCGAATACGCGCGGCTTCCTCCTGCGTTAAACTTTCGGGGTTTTCGACCAGTGTGGTGACATTGAGGCTATCTTCATCTGATTCAATGTGTTGATAGTTGACAATTGAATCAACGCGGCTGGTGTATGGAATTTTCCATGCCGCCTCTGTTAGCTCCGCCAAAACCTTTAGCCATTTGGCATCCGTTGCGAAACCCTCATCCGGCTTCATCACAATCAATATACTGTCTGGGCTTGCGTAGGTATCTGTGATCTCTTCGAACGCCGCAAGATTGGGGTTTTCATCGGAAAAAAAATAGCGATAGTCGCTAGTTATGGCGAGGTTTTTCATTCCCATCGCAATCGCGATTACCGAAAATGTTACCAGAGCAATTGTCAACCACGGATGGTCCACGATCCATTCAAATCTCCTTTGAATGAAGGCGTCAAAAGAAGTCCGCATAAAGATGATTCCTATAAATTATTCTATAAACAGGCCCTGCGTCCGGCCTATCTCTTCAACTCGATCACAGGTGCCGTGCCCGCTTTGCCGACAAGGTTTTCCTTAATGGTCAGAAGGTCTTTCATAAATCGTGTCTGGCGCGTTTGCGAGAATCCTGAGAACGCGTCCTTATAGGTTTGTATCATGGCATTCGCGAGCGCCGGCACCAGCGGGTCAATTTTCTTGGTCTTGTAGATGCGCCATTTCCGCCGATCACTTGGGTCCGCCCGCCGTTCAACCCATCCTCCATCCTCTAGTGAATCGATCATTCGACCCATAGGTGAGGGCTCCATCTCCAGTCGATCAGCCAACTCCTTTTGGGTTTGGCCATCGTGTCGATAAAGGTAGGCCAGAACACGCCATTGTGCGCGCGTAACTCCTAGCTTAGACGCTCGGTGCTCATATTCCAGCCGTAGCAGCCGTGTAATATCACTGATCAGAAACCCCAAATTTTCTTCAAATTCTTCATCGTTCATGGTGCGCCCCTTGACTCTGACATGCATATATAGTGACATTAGGTTATAATAAAGTCTAGTCATTAATGGAGACCCCAATGAGCGAGCAATCTCTTAAACGGCCCATATCACTGAAAGAGGCCTACAGTGCTATTCGTGTGCTTTTGAAAGACAAGGAAGACACATCGCAGGTTTTTCGTATCGTTGAGGCGCTCACGGGCTCGTCCTTTGTTCGTCCTTATAGGCGTTTTCGCAGAAGCGGCGTCGGTGCCAGAGTGCTGTTGGAGCAGTCGGATCTATTAGAAGCGCTGAAGGACAAGCAGCGACTAGAGCAATGCCCACCGGACAGCCTTGGGGCGACCTATCTCGCCTTTGTTTATGGAGAGGGGCTCTCTGCTGATGGCCTTGTCGAAGCAAGTGACGCGGGGCGCAGCGACGTAGGAGATGCCGACGCAGAGCGATTTATAAATCGCATCCGCGATATGCACGATCTTTGGCACGTTACGACCGGATATGGCCGAGACGGCTTGGGCGAGCTTTCTCTTTTGTCGTTTTCAACTGCGCAATTGTGGAATCCCGGTATTGCGTTCATCATTTTGGCGGGGCTGATCAAATCCGCCACCGAAACTCCGCAGCTCCCTTCACTACGTGCAGTCATCGAAGGGTATCTCAACGGAAAAATTGCGCTTTGGCTGCCCAAGCAAGATTGGGAGAATCTTCTGGACATGCCTTTGGAGGACGTGAGGCAGGTCTTGCATATCAAATCGCCACGCATCTATATGAGGGCAAAACCAACAGCAGAAGCTGTTGAGCGCGCATTCCAAGAAGCGCGCAGGGAAGCCAATGCTACAGCATGAATAGCTCCATATTGCCAATCACGCCCGATTTCATCAACAAAATGTCAGAGCATTTTGCTCAATCAAATCACGCCTTGTTTTCAGAGCTGGCAATTACCGTTTCCAGATTTGAGCCTCCCGAAATTGAGTTCATCATGCCCTGCAACAAAAATTTTGTATCCGATCCCAAATCTGGCACCTACCCTCTCGGTGTCTATTCAATTTTATTGGATTCTGTATTGGGGATCGGTTCACTTGTTGCGATTGGCGCTCCAGTGCCGGTCGCGACCCTTTCTCTTACTGTAGAACATATTGCGCCAAATGACAGTGGTGAAGGTCTGCGCGCCGTAGGCTGGTCGGAAGCGCAAACAGATGATCTGGCCTATGCTCGCGGCATGCTTTACGGGGCTTCGAGCGGAAGGTTATTGGCGCGCGCCAATGGTGCCTTCGCGATCAACACAACGGGGCCGAGTTTCGGTGATCAAATACTGAGTACGCTTATGCCGGAGAATCAGTGATGAATCTCGACGCCATCAAACCCCTTCCCGATGTTCTGAATCATCAGAATTGCCTTTCTCATTTTGATTTCAAACTGGGGATCAATAACGAAGGCAACAAGTGCATTGTCTTGCCGTTTCAAGATCGGAATTTGGGCAATTCAATGATCAAGGCGTTGCACGGCGGTGTCATTGCCTTGGCATTGGAAGCGGCGGGACATCTCGCCTTATCTGAAATGAGCAATGCGTACTCGGGTGCGCAGATAGAAATTGCCCACACTACCTTTCTCACTCGTACAGCCCCTGAGACACTGTGGGCTCATGCACAGCCTCTGCGAACTGGCGCGCGGTTTTTGAGGTTAGAGGCAACAGCATACCAGGATCACGGAAAGGTGGCCCAATCAATGTTAACTGCCGTGCTTGCGCGAGCAAATGGAACTTAACGCGCTTTGCGTATCGATCCGGCAAGATGTGTTGGATGGCATTGAATTGATATATCGTCCGAAATGCAAACACACCAACAATGAGCTGCTGAGATCCATCGAGTATGAACGGCAGCAAGAAATGAACAAGCAAGGCGTCTAGAATACTAGGGGCTATTCACATCGCCACAAAGCAGTGACCTGCCCTAATGGTCAGCCAGTCAAAGCATAGACCGCATCCTATCAACGAACTGATCAGAAATTGGAACCGTCCCTTCCCTGCAAGGGGGATAGACCTTTGCAAATTTATTGGAAATTTGCTCGATCAGTTTCATTCTTTCCTTGCAAAGCCTTGCCAGATCCTTACCCCAACCGACATCAACGTCGAGAGCCCCAACTCCATTGTTTTTCTCAACAAGTGACCTTATCTCCCGATTGAATTCTTTCATAACCTCCAAATCGAGCAGCCATGCTTTGCGCTCATACGCGTTCATTGGCCCAATAAAGGCCGCAGTTCCCGTTCTGGGGTCCAAGTAAATTTGATCTGGGTGCGGCATAAGGTTTTTTACCCTATCCTTTGGGATCGTCCCATCATCAATCATCCGCTCCATTGTTATTTTGCACTCAGCTAGTACCTCAAACCACTCCAATTCACCAGATTCTTGGGCAGCTTTTTCTCGTTTCAGTATTTCTTCAGCTTTTTCATAATTGCTGAATACGAGTTTTTTCGATGCATTGTCGCCCCTCATTGCTTTAATGGAATTGGACTCGATGACCGCCTCTAGACGGGTCATTGTTTTGGTACCATCCGCTGTATTGACCTCGACCTCCTTCTGACTCTCTTGCAGGACTAAATGAGCCAGAAGACTTTCCTCAGGATATTTTTGCTTGTTTTTTGTCCCTCTTGGTCGCCCTTTTGGATTCCCAGAACGTCCCCTCTGAAACTGAGTTTTCTTTGGCGGCTTGCTATAGCCAATTTCGTACGGCTTATCGCCATCTCCGCCATTTCCGCCATTTCCGCTATTCTTGCTCATTCTGCTGCCTCCTCGCCGGAAGGCTCCGCAGTCACCGACCCGACCTTAATCGCCTCGTCATTGGCATAGACTTCCCAGCGGGCAATAATCGTGTCGCAATAGATGGGATCAAGCTCACAAAGGAATGCCCTGCGGCCTGTCTTGTGGGCTGCAATCATGGTCGACCCAGAGCCTGCAAACAGGTCAAGCACAATGTCGTTGCGGCCGGAGACATCCTTGATGGCATCAGAGATCATCTGAACCGGCTTTACGGTCGGATGAAGCTTCAGCTCATCCATTCGACCTGCCTTTAGGGTGTTTACCCCTCGATACTCCCAGACATTTGTCCGGTATCGGCCATGCTGGCCAAGCTCAAATGTATTGATGTGGGGCTCTGCACCTTTCTTAAAGGCAAAGATCAGCTCATGTCGGGACCTATAGAAGGTTCCCATGCCGCCATTGTCTTTCACCCAGACAATCAGGTTCTTAAGCTCATTATAGACGGCATTGCCCGCAGTCGTCAGTTCCTCAACATGGCGCCAATCCATACAAATGAAGTGGATAGATCCATCTTCGCTGAAATCAGCAAGGTTGCGGCAGGCTTTCGTCAGAAACTCAATGAAGGCCTGTTTTGACATTTCACCAGAGGCCATTGCGAATTCACGATGCTTGATTTTGCCAGAGCCACCGACATGGCCATCAATCGGGACATTGTATGGTGGGTCAGTAAAGATCATGCGGGCCTTATGCCTATCCATCAGCTTGGTAACCACTTCTGGATCTAAACTGTTGCCACAAATCAGACGATGCGGACCAAGTTGCCAGATATCACCCTCAACACATCTTGCTGGGACATTTTCATCATCAGGCAATATATCGTCGGCAGGATCGCCATCTTCTTCCGGCACCGCACCATCAATCAGATTGTCGACCTCAGCGATCGAAAACCCGGTAATGTCGATGTCAAAATCCAAATCAAGAGAAAGGAGTTCGCTCAATTCTTCCGCCAATAGGTCTTCATCCCATCCGGCATTCAGGGCAAGCTTATTATCAGCCAGCACATAGGCACGCTTTTGCGCCTCTGTCATATGCTCAATTTTGATACAGGGGACTTCTGATAGACCAAGCTGCTTGGCAGCTTCCACGCGGCCATGGCCTGCGAGGATCGAATTGTTCTTGTCGATCAGGATAGGGTTGGTGAAGCCGAAAGTCTCAATGCTGTTTGCCAGCTGTTTGATCTGCTTCTTTGAATGAGTGCGGGCATTGCGGGCCCACGGGGTCAGATCATCTGCCCGTTTCATTTCGATGGTTGGGGATGTCATGTGACAGTCCTTTCTTGGTTTTAATGCCCCAATGGGCTTGCTGTTGCGTCATATCGGTTGCCTCCATATGCAGGTTAAAAGTTGAAAAATTCGGAGCCGCTCATCAGCTCCGATGTAAAAAGGATCTCCATTTTTCAAGGAGAAAACAAGGTGAAAATCAACATATTGATGCCCGACGAAATTATCCACAACATGTTGATTGCATAAGATATTGTTATGCTTGTGATTTTTGTATTGTTTTTTGCAACATATAGAGCGTGTTGTGGATAACTTTTTTCTGAACGAATGTTTTCTCGAACAGCTTCAAGCAGAATTCTGTTGCAACATCTAACGAAATTTCTCAAGTGACCGTTTCTCTCTCGACTATTTTGACAAAATTTTATAGGACTTCTCGTATCAATATTATGACCGTCAGATGCTCGCATGAATTTTAAAGAAGAACTTCCAGAAAAATGCCCCCCAGCCAGCGCAAAAGATGTAGAACACCTTAAGGTGTTAAGGTTCGTGGATTGCGCTGAGGTTAAAGTTGAAGATTTTCACTCTCATCGGGCGCTAGGATTGCAGATTAAAGGGGCCACGGAGTGCGATTTGGCTGCTTGTTCGCTATTTACCTGCACAAAAAGCAAAGGCTTTATCCGTGCGAGAAAATTTCCGCGCCTCAGAAATAAAGCCGTCGCCGTGCTAGATATTCCTGAGGGCGCTGGATTGAGCCTTATCAATAGCGATGGGCATGTCAATTTCTGGATGTATAACAGTTTCGACCCACTATCTGCGGTAACAGAGGTGTATGAGAATGAAGCATAGAAGGAGAAAAGCTCAATTCGAAGCGCCGTTGGTAATTTACGACGGCGTACAGCTCGCATGTTTAAAGTCCAAAAAGTCGTTATTCTTGGCCCTGGCTATTCCCGAAGACATTCTTGGTGAGTTTGACTTCCTCGTAGCCACGGCAAATGACAAATCACTAACTAGATATTTCGATGGAGAAGTCGACCTACGTTTTATATTTACATTTGCGCCCAATCGAATGCTGTATAAAATGAAAAGCAAAGACTTAGCACAAAAAAATATTTGGCTGACACCTTTCGAACGAAAAACAGTTCCTGAAGAATGCCTACCGCAACATGGTCTTTTTTCCAGAGATCATACCCACGAGTATGCAAAAGCAATATCATCAAGTGATGAAGAACGACTCTTTATCGATGGTGAATGGGAAATGACCGAGTTTGGCAAATTTTATCAAAAATTCTCAGACGTTTATTCTTTCGTAGCAGCGATCTACAACTTCAACAGCTCCGACAACAACTCGAAAGAGAAAGCACTCATAAAAAGCGCATTTCGCAATAAGCCCTTTCAAGGCGGTTCGAGCTATCTACACCTATTCACCGACCTCAATAGATGTGTCCCGAGAGAACAAAAATTAACTTTAGATGCTATTCAATATGCCTCCCCAGGTGATGTAAAGGTGAATGGCTACACTCCAATATTCAGTGAAGAGAAAAAACTTATTCTGAATTTCTTAGATAATAGATCAGAGATAATGTTAGCTTATAACGATCTATATACACTACTCCAGAAGAACAAACTGCTGACGCTCTCGGGGGAGAAATTTGACCCCGGAAGTTATACAACAAAGCACATCAGTGAGTTGGCAAAAAAGTTATGCGATTTGATGCTTGTTGCAGACTATGAGCAACTAAAAACTCTCTCGGAGAACAACACCCTAGTTACTGCTAAAATACTACTCGCAGTGAAGAGGCGACTAGAGACAGCCACTTCCTTTTTCGCCGAAGGTCGCATGGCTTATGAACGTTAGGTCGCTTTTCTCTACAAACGCCTGAACTAAACAAAATCGCCAATAACGCACACCATTTAGTTCATTGTCCGCGCAATCTCGATCAGCCAGTTAGAGCAACTCTTACGCTAATTGTTACGCCTACGCAAAGCTCTACTTAAATCGTACTGACACCGAGCACGATCACTATGCGTTAACTCGATAAGTACACGTAGTTTTTCCGGGTCGTTAGCAATTTTATCCCATTGAACAACGGATACGTAGGCCTGTGCCGCCAACAAATTATCAATAATTCGAGCAGGCATGAAAGGATATCTTTTCTCATACTCATCTCTGCTGGAAATACTGGTCCAATTGGAAACCTCAGGATGGACCAATGCCTTTTCGCCATCTCCATAAGCTGAAGTGCAAAAGTTATTGCTGGCGGATGGTAGTTCAACAACCAAGATTCCAGACTTTTTATTTACCGCACCGTCTATCATACTGGAATACACCTCCCAGTCGACATGCTTGCGTTTGTGGTCTGCCTCCCTGAAAGTGATCCGGTAAATTTGTTAGTCTTGGCTTCATCAGAAGGAGTTGAGACATGGCAAAGAGAGTCAAACCTGAAGAAATCATAGCGAAGCTGCGGGAGGTTGAAGTCCGCATCCAGCAGGGCGAGACGGCAGCACAGGCCGTGCGCATGATTGGCGTGACGGAGCAGACCTATTATCGCTGGCGCAAGGAGTATGGTGGGATGGGTGTTGACCAAGCCCGCCGCCTGAAGCTGCTTGAGAAGGAGAATGAGCGGCTGCGCAAGGCGGTCTCTGATCTGACCATCGACAAGATGATCCTTGAAGAGGCTTCAAAGGGAAACTTCTAAGCCCTTCGGGTCGTCGTGCCTGTGTTGACCATGTGGTGGATGTGCTTGGTGTCTCAGAGCGCCATGCCTGCAAGACCCTCGGTCAGCACAGGTCCACCCAGCGCAAGAAGCCAGTCTGTCGATCTGATGAAGATGTACTGACAACGGCAATCATCAAACTGGCAGAGCGGTATGGGCGTTACGGTTATCGCCGGATCACGGCTCTGCTACGCCGGGATGGCTGGCATGTGAACGAGAAGCGGGTTTATCGCATCTAGCGTCGCGAAGGGCTGAAAGTTCCCCAGAAACAACCGAAGAGAGGCCGGTTATGGCTGAATGACGGTTCCTGCATTCGCCTGCGGCCACAATACAGAAACCATGTGTGGAGCTATGACTTTGTTCTGGATCGCACCCATGATGGCCGCCCCTTCCGTATGCTGTGTGTGATTGATGAGTTCACAAGGGAATGTCTGGCCATACGGGTAGAGCGTCGGCTTAATGCCCGGATTGTGCTGGAGGTCTTGGCAGATCTGTTCCTCAAACATGGGCCACCGGATCACATCAGGTCTGACAATGGCCCTGAATTCATTGAGAAGGCCCTGCGTGCCTGGCTTGCGCGGCTGGGCGTCCAAACCCTCTACATCGAACCGGGCAGTCCATGGGAGAACGGTTATTGTGAAAGCTTCAATTCCAAGCTGAGAGACGAGTTCCTTGCCCGCGAAGTGCTCTACACGCTGAAGGAGGCTAAAGTCCTGATTGAGCAGTGGCGAATCTACTACAATACCTTTAGACCGCATTCATCGCTGGGATACAAACCACCTGCCCCAAAAACCATCTTGCCAGCGGTGTTCCCGCCGCCTTACGTTAAGGGCGTGGCGGCATGAACACCGCTACCATAACCGCCGGGACTAACATTCAACCCGGACCACCACATAGGGGCAGGCCATCCCGCAACTCAACATAATTTTCAGCGAGGGTACGAATGTTGAATTCGTACCCTGAAAAACAGAAGTTGCGGCTTCCAATTCCCAGAACCGAAAATCACAATTCCCTGTTCCTGAAGTTAGGGAAATCGGCCCTTTACGGCTGACTTCCAGCGGTTTTCTGGCCGCGACCGCCAATCAATCACTCCAAATCGAAGAATTTCCCTGTAAATTCCCTGTAAAAGCAGGGAATGGGGTAGAGACTGGTTCGCAGGTGACTGCGTCCTCCGCCACTCAGTCTAGTAAAGTTTGTCTCTCCAAACCTCTCTGCGAATGTCTCAAACATTTCAAACGCTTGCGCATGATATGGCCAAGCAGAGACGGCATCGGCGAACCCAATATGCCCCGATTTATCTGCTTTTCTCTGTTTGGAATTTCGGCGCTGCCGTTTTGAGGTTTTGCTGACCTAAAGCGCCGCAATCAACTGCCGCTGCTCATCCCAATCCATTGGCAGATTAGAGCGAACCAACCAATCAGTTGTCAGTGTCTCGGGTTGTTGTCCATTTAGGATGTCGTGGACAATATCAGGAGCAAGGAAAGCCAGCTTGATCGTCTGACGGATGCGCTTCGCACTCGCATCTTCAGCCTTCGCAATATCTACGATTGAGGTCCCTTCCTTGATCGTGAGATAATGCCTGCGGGCTGTCAGAATGACATTGATTAGAGTCTGATCCTTGTTGGATTTTGCGTGCTGCCCCTCGATGATAAATCGTGTCTCAACACCTCGCCGCCTAAGCTGAACCTTCCTTGATACCGTGAACTCGGTGTCCGGCAAGTTGCCCACTTTCAACAGAAACCTGTCCGCTAGTTTTTGAGCATTGACAATGAGCTTCAACTCCCCAACCTTAAGGTCAACGCGGTCAATCAAATCAGCCCATTCCGGCGTGCCTGGCGATCCTGTGTCTTCGATTATCGGACTCTTTGCTGCCAAATGATCTCTCACCTCAATTGCTGTCAGAGTATCTCATGCTCCCGTGAGAAAGTCTGTAACCTTCACGTAATTGATCAGAATAGACAGCACCGTATCCTCAATCTGTTTTGCAGGTAGACGCCAGCCCTTATCGCGATGGTCTATGTTCTGCTTCGTCAGATCGCTGGAAACATAATAGCGATATCGTTTTGCCCCCTTCTTGGCATGAGATGGGGTTAACTTATAGCCGTTTTCATCAAATATCTTGCCTGACAGCGGCAAGGAACTTGAAGTTGCCTTTGTCACCTGTCTCGTGCGGGCTGCCCCGTCTTGCAGCTTCTGCTGCACCTCACCCCACAGAACTTTGGGGATAATAGCTGGGTGTTCTCCTTCAAAAGTCTCGCTTTTATGCCTGATCAGACCTGCATAGATTGGATTGGTCAGAATATGGTGGATTTGACCACGGGTCATAGATTGCCCGCCCTTGCAAATACCCATGGACGACTTTCGAATGGCGGACTTTATGCCAAGCCGGTCCGCCCTCTCCTTCACAAGCCTGATATTCTCGTTCTTTAGGTATAAGTCATAAAGGCATCGGACGGTTTTTGCCTCCGATTCAACAATCTCAAGCGTTCTGCCGTTGGCCTTGTACCCAATCGGCACAACACCGCCCATCCATAGTCCTTTACGTTTTGATGCTGCAATCTTGTCCCTAATCCGCTCAGCCGTAACTTCCCGCTCAAACTGGGCAAAGCTGAGCAGGACATTCAGGGTCAAACGCCCCATACTGGTTGAGGTATTGAAGGATTGTGTGACCGAGACAAAGCTTGCTCCAGCAGCATCCAACCGCTCAATCAGCTTCGCAAAATCAATCAAGGAACGCGTAAGGCGATCGATCTTGTACACAACGATCTGATCAACCTTCCCCGCCTCGATATCCGCAATCAGTTCTTGCAGGCCAGGCCGGTCCAGAGTTCCTCCTGAGATACCGCCATCATCATAAGATTTCGTTACCAATCGCCAGCCTTCGTGCTTCTGACTGGCTATATAGGCAGCACATGCCTCCCTCTGGGCATCTAGGGAATTAAAATCCTGTTCTAGACCTTCCTCGGATGATTTCCTGGTGTAGATGGCGCAGCGGAGTTTCTTCTGGGCGCTCATCACCTTAGCCCCTCACGCCAAAAAACCTAGGCCCAGACCAACGGGTTCCTGTTATCTCTCTGGCTATGGCAGACAGTGATTTATAAGCTTCATCCCGATATCGGTACCCGCCTTCAACCACATCAACTTTGTGAACAACACCGTTCCACTCACGGATCAGCTGAGTGCATTCTGACAAGGCCGCTTTTGTAGGCATTCGCTTCCCATCCACGCCTTTCGATGCCAATCTATCAAAGTCGTGAGTGATCTTTCGCTCGCTGGCATTCCCGGACTTCAACTGCCTCTCAAATGCAACCGCCCGGAGGAGAAAATCCAACGACAAATGTGAAGGCGGATCCGCACCAAAATCATCCCGCCAAATAGCAAGCAACTCTTGGCGATCAGGTTGGTTAGTTTTAGATGAATTGCAGTGTGCAGTAAGGTCAGATTTATTGTTGAACATTGGAAGCTCCCTGTCAGTGATACCCACCAACACTCACGCTTCCTTTGCACAACTAGTCCAGTCGATACACCGGCGTACCGGGGAAGATTCGAACTCCCGACCCCCAGATTCGTAGTCTGAGGTGCCATCAATGATTTCAATAGGTTATGCTAAGTCGAAGTGTCAAAATCGATCAAATCGCGTCAAACAGCGTCACGGTTTGTAAACATC
Organism: Alphaproteobacteria bacterium; assembly: GCA_965229935.1. Taxonomy (GTDB): domain Bacteria; phylum Pseudomonadota; class Alphaproteobacteria; order SPJN01; family SPJN01; genus SPJN01. The sequence continues at coordinate 2,728,936 of CBDDKB010000002.1, read as the reverse complement.
TATATGGGTGTAGCGCGACATCATTAATTGCAGTGTCGGACAGAATTATCTGCAGTGGTTTGGTTTTTCATCAATTGGCCAATTAAGGGCTGTTTAGCCGTGTTTGAGGCGCAGCTTAGACGGCCAATGGCGTCTCCCAATAGTCGACATCGATCCGCCCATTAGCGCCCAGACCGCCCGGAATTGAACCGCCTGTCGGTGGGCGGGCTGACCCGCTGCCACCTTGGCCCGGTTCTTCCCCGTCATAGCCGTTGAAGCGCGTATTGTTGCCCCCCGGCACACATGTGCCATGTTCCGGCTCTGCCCCGCCATACCCACCATCGGCTGACAGGTTTAGGGTCAGGAACCCGACATTGGCCAAAGAAAGCTGGCCCGGCCCGCCCCAGCCGCCCCTGCTCTTTTCCTGCACCAACAGGCCGCCACCTTCACCCGGCTCACCGGGGCCGTGGTTGGCCGGAGCGGACGCGCCTGACGTTGCCCACGCATCCTGATCGGTCATGCACCATGTCACCTCACCAACCGCCTGCGCGACGTTGAAGGGCACCTGATCGCCTGCCTCCAAAAACAGCCACAGAACCGCACGGCCACCACCGCCACCACCGCCGCCCGTAGACAACAGCCCGTCGAATGAACGGCCATTGCCGCCCTTGCCCTTGAGCGTGAACTTGTAGACGCCGGTGACCGGGGCGACAAAGACATCGTTCTGGGTCGTCAGTCTGACATGCTGAGGCAGGGTCAGGCGCACCAATGGCCCAAGATCAACCCAGCCCTGATCAGTTTTGTGCCAATAGTGCCAGTTCGACGTGTTGATCCACCAATCATTCTCAAGCCCGTCGCTCGGCTGCGGATCAGCCTGCCCACGCAGGATGAGCGACCCGCGCTGGCCGTCAGCGCCATTGCTGACCGTCACCTCGGCATAGTCAGGATGGCCAAGCGGCAGGCCGTTGGTGATCGTGTAGGTACCATCGCCATTGTTGGTGACGCCGGGCGGCGCGGCGGGGTCGCCCTTGTCGCCCTTGGCCCCTTTGATCTGGCCATGATAGACCCAGCCCGACGCTTCCAGTTGCCAGATATACCAGCCGTTTGTGTCGATGGCGACATCGCCCAGCTCCGCGCTGACAAAGTTGGCCGGGTCATCGACCACAAACTCAACCCGCGCGCCTTTGGGGAAGGTTACGCTTTCTTCGGTGGTGAAGATCGTGATGGTGCCGTCGCCATTGTCCTGCAGGCTTGGCGGCGCGCCGGGCGGGCCAACCTTACAGCGGCTGATCACCCGCACCCGCCGTTCAGTTTCAACCGCTATCGGTTCGGTCACCTTCAGCACATGGCGCAGCTTTTCTGGCCGTGCCACACGGGCACGCTTTGTCAGGACACGAATAATGGTTTTGTCCTGGCTAAGTGGCATCAGGGCGCGTCCGTGCTGATCGCGGCAAGCACGTGGAGGTCACCATAATCGCCCATGCGCGGCTCGTCTCCGGGCCGCTGGATGATCAGTTGCCAGACAAGGTCAAGCCGTGGGGTCTGGCCGCATGCGCCTGCACCGGCAAGGTCAAGGTCGCTGGTATCGTCAGGGCTGACATCGACCGTGATTTCCCCTTGCGGGCCGTCGATGCTGATCGGCGCGCCGCCGCCTATGCTGGTCAGATAGATCAGCCGTGACGCCCCTTCGGTTTCAGCGGCGACAAACCAGACATCGGCGTTGCTCAAATCTTCGCGGACGACCGGCAGCCCATCCGCATCCACGTCGCTGCCTTCTTGGCCGATGACAAAGCACCATGTTTCGGCCAGCCCCTGCCATAGTTTCAGCGGTTCATTGGAATCGGCCATCAGCGCCTCCTTTTGCGTTTGGTGGCTGGCGATGAGATGATCAGTTCCCCAACCTTTTTTGTGTTGCTCTTGCCCAGCGAATAGGTTGTGTCGACGGCCTCAATCTCGGCCCAACTGAACAGGTCGCGCACCTCGGGCACATCGTTCAAGGTCAGGATAAAACGACCCTTGAGCGCCTTCAGGGCGTCGCTAAGACGGGCGAAATCAGCACGGGCAAATTGCGGGCCGTAATAGGTCTCGCTGCCCCAATAGGGCGGATCACAAAAGAACAGGGCACCGGGCGCGTCATAGCGGGTCAGGAACTGTTCAAAATCAAGACATTCGATGACCACACCGGCAAGCCGTTCGTGCAGATCGGCCAGCAAGGGTTCAAGGTCCGTCAGGTTGAACCGGGCGCGGGTTTTATCAACGCCAAAGCTGCGCCCTTCAACCTTGCCGCCGAAACTGGTCCGTTGCAGATACAAAAAGCGCGCTGCCCGTTCCAAATCAGTCAGCGTGTCAGGATCGGTTCTGGCCAGCCGATTAAACTCGGTCCTGCTTGTCACCTGAAAGCGCAAAGTCTCTAAAAACTGCGGATAGTGCCGCTGCAGGATGCGAAACAGGGTAGCGACATCTTTCTGGCCGTCATTGATCACTTCAAGTTGCGGCACCTCAGTGCGGCGCAGGAATACGCCCCCCATGCCGACGAATGGTTCGGCATAGATTTTGTGGGGCACAGCGTCGATGCGCTCCACAAGGCGTGCGGCCAGATTGCGCTTGCCCCCCACATAGGGGGCGATGGGTTTTGCGATAGGGCGGTTTTCCTTTGACTGAGCCATTGGGTTGCTTTCAAATCGGCCCCGCTCCTTCGAGGGAGTGGCGGGACAGGCGTGCGATGGCCGAAGGTCGACCAAGGCACAAGTGTGCGGGCGTTGCTCCCGCGTTTGGGGCGTTGCCGCGCCCCAAGCCCCGTCTGCTAACGGGGCGCACATCAAACGAACACCGCCTGATTTCACCTTGCTGTCACACACGGCCATCATGCGGTTTTCGGCCTTAGCCAGTTGAGGGTTAAGGCATAGGTGTTGTTCGTATCGTTGGAGCCAGCCGGGCCAAGCCAGCGCAGGCGGAAATAGTCATCCTTGGTCAGGTTCAGCAACAATTTGAAGGTGCCGTGGAACCCGGCAAATGTGAACGGCTCATCAACTGTCAGCGCGGCGAACCCTGTCGTGGCGCTGGCTTCAAACGCAAAATTAAAAATGGCGCTGTTTGAGCCGTAAAGCGACGCGGTCACTTCATAGAGACCGTCCTCGGGCACCTGCGTGTAGCCATTCGCATTGTTCCACGAAAAGCCGCTGGTCGCCGTTGCGTGAATATTGCTGATCGCGCCACCCGTCTTGACCACATCGGTTGTGCCTGTGAACTGGCCATCCCAGCGCAAGCTCAACACCGGCAGGTCGGTCAGGAACTTGTTGAGATAGAGGGCCGTCGCCAATGGCGTCATGGCCAGATCATTGCGTGTGCCGTTTTCTGCCTGCGGTTGGGTGGGCACAACAGCGCCAGCAATGCTGGTCACTGTCAGCGCGGTGCCTTCAAGGGCGGTAAATTTACCTGCCTTCGGCGTTGCTTGACCGATGGCCGTATTGTCGATGGCCCCGCCATCAATATCGACATTGGTTTTGTTCTGCCCAGCCATCGACCCGGCGTTTGTGATGTTGGCCAGCGTGTGGTTATGGCTGTTGTTTGTGATGGTGACATTCAGGCTTTTGTTGGCGCTGCCATCAAGGCTGACATTGCCGGTTGCCCCACCTGTCAGGGTGAGTGTGCGCGCGGTCTGCCATTTGCTGGCCGTCGCCGCATTGCCGCCAGCATTGCCGGTGATGTTACCATCCACATTGCCTGTGACATCGCCCGTCAAATCGCCGGTCGCGCCGCCTTGTAGAACAACCGGGCCAGTGAACGTGCCGCCGCTTTCAGGGACATAGTCGGCAGCGCCCGCCACGGGCGCGACCCAGTTCGTCCCGTTCCACACGCGAAAGGCGGTCAGCCCCAAATCCCAATAGAGCGCGCCTTCAGACACCGGATCGCCATTACCATCTTCGGTCGGGGCCGCAGCCAGCGCGCCTAAAAACCGCTTGCGGAACTGGTTTGACCGGACACGCAGGTCAGGGGCATCGACCTCTGTGATGATGCGGGCAATCGCTGCGCCGATTGTGGCCGCGTCCTTCAGGGATGGATCAAAATTCTGCCGGTGGCCGCCTTCTGCCATGCCGCCCGGATTGGTGCCAGCATCAAACGCATTGCCGTTATAAAAATTGGCGAGCCGGTCCAGCGCATCTGTTTCAGGTTGGGTGTAAGCCATTTGGGGTCTCCTATTTCACAACTTCCTTGAGCGTGAAGGCCATCTGTTTGCGTCCGCGCGGGTGGCGCAGCTCATTCGGGTCAAGCCGGGCCAGCAGTGACTGGCGCTGCAAATTGCGCGCATCGTCCGGGTCAAGAACGACGAACACTTCACCGACGCGGCCCAGCACCTGCGTCAGGTCAAAGGCACGCTCCCAGCCTTCCTGCTCGGTCAAATGCTCAAGCGCGATCCGCACGCGCCTGAAGGTCGGGCGCAGCTCGAAATGTTCGGCCCCGCCGATTGATTCAAGCCCGCTTGAGGGATCAACCACGCCGATGGTCCAGCCGATGCTGTAATTCATCAAAGGTTGCCAGCCCGGCGACAGGATCAGCCGCCCCGCTTCAAAATAGCCGTCCGGGTTGGCGTCATCGGCAATCTCCACCCGCCAATGCCGGGCGACGACACCTTCAGGCAGAATGTGAATAAAGAGCGCGGGATAGGCTTCGCGGATGGCCGCTTCAGGAACGCCCAGCCAGAAACTGTCTTCCTCCCACTCGACCGTGCCGGGGGTAAAGACGGTGGGCCACAGATCGGTTGCGCCGCTGTCATATTTCAGGGTGGCGAAATCATCACTGTCAGAGGCGGTGATGCGCGCGCTGCCGGTGGCCGTCCCATTGTGGGCCAACAGCGCCACGACCCGCACTGTCTTGGGCGCACCCAGATCCGCGTCGATCACCATCGCGGCAGGATCAAGCCCGTTGGTGCGCGCAACCTGCCCCAAAAAACGATTGGCCAAATGACAGCGCGGCAGGCGCGCCCGCCAATCGCCCCCTGACAGGCTGGCCGTGTCCGCATGATTGGGATGGGCGAAGATCACATTGCGCGTTGAACTGGTAGCCATCTTGTCCCCTAAGCCCCCTTTAACCCCAAGCCTCAAACCGGATGCGGCCCTGATCGAGCTGCGGCTGCACGCCGATGATCCGGTAACGGCGGCACTGTTCCAGACGCACCGGCAGGTTGATCTCCACAACTGAACCGATCTCAAGCGCGCTTGCCTCATCGCCCACCGGCAGGGCAAACCGCACGAGGCGGCGGACACGGCCATGCAGCACCATCAAGGCGGCGGCCAAATCCGTCGCCTCAGCCTCAGTGACCAGTTGCGTCTCCACCACCAAACGTTCTGCTGTCGGATGGGCCAGCAAAACATCAACATCTTGGCTGATCGCGGCACGGGTTTGAGTGGCCACAAAGCTACGCTGAACGTCAGACGCACCGCCCGCCAAACTGCTGTCAGATTGCGTCACCTCGGCCCGGCCATACTGGACCGACACTTCGCGCACCGGCACACCGCGCCCGGTCGGGCCTGTGACGGCCACCGACCAGTCAAGCAGGCTGACATCATCAAGATGAACGTCATAGCGGTCGCCCGGAAGGTCCAGCACCTGCAGGCGTAAAACACCTTGCGCATCGACGAACCATGCCGCGCCGATGGACCGGGCCAGCCGGGTCAAGGCATCGTCAAGCCGCATACCTTCGGTGCCGATATAAAGCCCGCCCTGATAGCCCGCCACAAAGTCAGCCTGTGACAGATCACCTGCCGCGATTTCTTTCGCTCCGATACCCGCACGGATGGCGACACGTTCAAACAGGCGGGCGATTGTGCGGCTGAAGGGCAGATCGCCTTCGGTCGCATCAACTGCCAGATCAAAGTCTGGCCGCGTTGGCAATTTGAAAAATGTACCTTCGGCGCTGCTCGACCAGTCGTAAGTCCCCGCCACAGGGCCAGCGCCCTGAAGCGTGGCAAGATCAGGCCAATGGGTGCCGCCGCCAAGCGGAACGCCACCGGCATAAACCGCATCGATAAACGCGCTATTGTCACACAGCTGATAAAGATGCGTGGCCGGGTCAACCAGAATGGCGGGGCAATTGCGCACCTGGCCAAAGACCAAGGGCTTCAAGGTTCCGGCAAGGTCTGTGCCTTCCGCGCCGCCTGATCCATCAAACCGCACATCGCTGACAGGGTCGGTCATGGGGCCAAGGGCGGAGCCAAGCTCCAGCCTGATCCGGTCGGCATTAGCGCTGACCGCGGTAACCTGCGCCTTCAACAAGGGCGTGGTGCGCGGGCCAACACAGTCAGGTCGACGGAACTGACGGACGATGACCTGACGGCCATCAAAACCAAGGGTCAGCAAAGGCAAGAGCGCGCTGTCCTTATTGTTCAGCTCAATTGCGCCAAAGCCTGTCTCGGCCCGTCCGGTCACACCGCGAGAAAATGCGCGGCGCGAAAAGCTGGCAGGGCGCAACAGCCGCCCCTCCACAGACCGGTGCGAGGGCACGTCGGCAGCATTGGTCGAAAAGCTGCGATCAGAGAAGTAAAGCGCGCGAACCCGTTCGCTGATCGGATCATAGGCGTCAATCTCGGCCAAAGTGATCAAGGGGGTGATCAAGGGCTTGTTGCTCATGCGCTGCCCTCCCGTCGCAATTGCCGGATTTCCTCCAGCAAGTCATCCATCTGCTGACGTGATTGTGTCTGGCCGTTGGCGATCTGCTGACGCAGGTCAGCCTGCTGTTCGGCAAGGGCGATCAACTCAGCCTCGAACGCATCTGACGGGCCTGCCCCTTGGGTGCGGGCATTGCCGTCCAAAAGCGCATCGCGGATTTCTTCCAAGGTCGTTAGTTGCTGCTGATCAATTTCAATGCTGGTGGTCAGCCGGTCGGTCTGGTTTTCCGTAACGGTGGTGGCCGCCTCAAGCGCATCGACCACAAAGCTGCGATCATCGAAAAATGCAGACGTGTCGGCATTGAAGGCTTTGCTTAGGTCAAGCAGTAACCGTCCTGCTTCCGGCAGGGCGTCCAGTGCCTCAAGATCACCAAGCCGCGCGCGACGCTGGACATCGTCAAACCGGGCGCGCGCTTCGGCCAATTGTTCGGTGCCTGATAGGGCGGTCAGACTTTGATCAAACAGTAGGTCATCACGAAAGGCGGACAGGCGCTCATTGACCCGTTCAAAATCGGCGAGGAAGCGCGGCGTTGGCGCTCCGGGTTTCTGCTGTTGTCCGTTCGTAAAGCTCGCGAAATTCTGCTGTGAACCGATCCCTGATCGCCCCCAGCGTGCCGGTATCGGTGATGCCCAACAGCGCCGCATCCCGCAGCGCCTGATCAAATTGGGCCTGAAGCAGCAGGGCCGCGTCCCGCGCCGGGGCGGTGAAAGCCGCTTCAAAGCCTGTTTTAAGATTGTCTTCAAGCGTGCCAAGCCCTGCCTCAAGCCCGGAGCGTGTCAGCCCCAAACGATCAAGATCAAGGTCGGTCAGTTCCCGCAACGCCTCGATCCGTTGCAACCCTTGTTCGACCGCGCTGATTCCGACCAACTGGCTATCGATCAGCCCCAATTGACGCTGCACAAACTGGTCAAGCGCGGTATTGGCGCGGGTGAGGTCAAGGCCACTGGCTTCGGTGTTGGCGCGGAACTGTTCAACCTCCGCAATCAGGGCGCGGATCGATTGCGTCACCTCGCCCTTGATGGTGCCGCTTAGATCGCGGCTGCCAGTTTCCATCGCCTCAACCACAAGGTCGAAATTGTGGGCGAAGTCCAACAAGGCGGCAGCCTTTTCAGGGTCAGCCGCATCGATGTGGTTCAGGGCGGTGACCACGCTGTCGGTCAGCCCGACAATCAGGCCCCGTTCCGCCCCCTGCTGCAGGGCGTTGATCAGCGCCGCAGATAAAGCACGTTCGGGTGTTTGTTCACCGACCACAGATGCGCCGACAGAAAAGCCACCGGCATGGCCGCCGAAAAACCCCTTGCCGATTGCCCCGGTGCGGCCCGATGCAAAACCGATAGACGTCAGCGCATCGCCTGAGCCTGTGACCACGCCGCCCAGCCCTTCAATAGTTTGTTGCAGGGTCTGAAGCAGGCCATCGCGCAGCTTGCGCACCTCGGCAATAGGGCCACCATCAAGACGCCGTTCAAACCCCGGCACCAATTCACCATCCTGCACCTTGATCTTGGCCAAGGCGAAGGGGAAGTCTTCATCTTCAAACACGCTGGCCAGCGCCTGACCTGCAAATGCCCCCAGCGCGATCCCGATGGGCCCAGCGGCAACACCCAACCCGGCAAGGGTGGAGCCAAGCGCGCCCGATGCTGCCGCGCCGCCCAGCAGTGATCCCCCGTAGGAGCCTGCCAAGTTCAACCCGGTATCGATCAGCGCATTGCCTGACCCGTTAAACCCGGCCAACCCGGCAAGGGCCGATCCTGCAAAGCCGCCTGCCAATCCTAATGGGGATGCAAGCTGCCCCGCAGCCTGCGCAAAGGGCACAGCCCCAAGCCCCGTCGTCAGCCCCGTGCTGTTGAGCAGATTGCCAAAGGCGGCCCCGGCCCCTTCGTTGAAAAACAGGCTGCCACCGGCAAGCCCGCCACCTGTAAACAGGCTCTGAATGCCTGACACGAGCGATCCCAGATCGCCGATCCCGCCCAGCCCCGCGCCTTGACCGCCTGCGCCTGCCACGCCACCTGCTATGCCGGTGGCCGTTCCCGCATTGCCAAAGCCGGGAATTAGACCGGGCAGCACGAACTGGTCGATCAACAGTGCCCCTTGTTCGGCCACCATCCGGCGCAGGATGCCAACCACACGGTCACCGAAATCATCAAAGCTATCGACGCCATCGCGCAAGGCACCTTCAATCTCATCGGCGATGGTTCGGTGGATCGACCGGGCCGCTTCTTCAAACGCTGAATTGATCTGCTTCGCGGCCTTTTCCGATTCCTTTAGGGTGCGGTCAGCCTCGTCCTTGGTTTCGGCCAAGGCTGCCTTTTGCTGTATCAGCGCCGCGATTTGCGCCAGCCGTTCTTCGTCTATGTCAGCGCCCGACTTTTTCACCTCAGCCAGCAGTGCCTCGGTGATGATTTCGGTTTCTAGCTGTTTGACCAGTTCGGCACTGCCCTCGGCGCGGGCTTTGACAAGTTCCTCGTAACGGCCTTGGGCAAGAGCGAACCTGTCTGTGGCACCGGCAAGGTTGGACGTGCCCGCCAAGGCGGCGGCCAGATCAAGGTTGAGCTTACCAATGGCGGTGTCATATAGCGCCGTGCCAATAGCGCCCGCCTCATGCGCCTCTGTCAGTTTTGCGATGGTGGCGCTGTAGTCATCCGCCTCACCCCGCAGGGGAAAAATACTATCAAGCAGGCTGTCGGCTGATTGGGTCAGGGCATCAAAACTGGTTGCTGCCTTGTCAGCCTTGTCGGCGGTTTTCTCGGCTGCCTCGCCTGTTTCAGTCACCGCATCCGTCGTTTCTTCAGCAGCTGCGGGCAGCTCCCCATTCAGAATCTGTTGCGCCAGAATGATCTCGTCATTCAATGTCGTGAGTTTAGTTTCAAGAATTTCTATCTGCTGTACTAAAAGCCGTGCGTCAGAGTGGAACCCTATAGCCCCGCCGCCAATCGCACTTTTGGAGGGGTGATCATCCAGCTCCTTTCGCAATGAAGCCAGTTTCCGAGCCGCATCGTCATACTGCTCCAGCAGTTCAGCGAGACCCGCCTGTGCGTCAAGCTGATTGCCTTCGTTCTTGGCTTTGTTGATCCGCTCCAGAAGAGGCGCTGTCTCTTCAAGTGTGTCGTTGTATGCCTGCTGTGTTGGGTTCAGTAGATTGAGATTGTCTCTGTTCAGCAGATAAGCTGCCGCCAGCGCGCCCACAGCGCCGACGATCAACCCGGCAGGGTTGGCCAACAGGATCGCATTATAGGCCGCAGTGGCACCCGACAAGGCAAGCACTGAGACACGGGCGGCAGCATAGCCGCCTGCCAAGGCTTCAAGCACGTCTAGATTCTGGCCGACAAAGCGCAGGGCATCGCCAATGTCCTGCGCGACCGCCTTAACTTCACCGCTATCGACAGCGGCCAAAGTCACATCACGGAAATCACCCGCCAATTCCAGCAAGACCGGCGCAAGTTCGCCGCCTGCGGTAACAGCCGCCTCCGACACGGCAGACCGGACCAGCTTCATCTGGTTTTCAAACGACCGGGAGGCAGCCGCCACTTCCTCAGTCAGGGCAACATTGTCCTGATAGGCCTGACGGGATTGCTGCAACGTATCTGTCAGCACGCCATTTTGTTTCGACAGGGTGCCGATCACCTGCGCCGCACGCACCCCTTCAAGGCCCATCTGGTTCAACAGGCCGATCACATTGCCGCCTTCCCGGCCAACAGCGCCCAGAGCGTCAATCAAATCCTTGAAAACGCCAACCGCATCGCCGCCAAAGAAACGGTCGCTGAGTTCGGCGCGACTTTGTCCGGTCAGCTGTTCGATCAGCTCAAGCGCGGGGCCACCATTCCTGAGCGCCTCGTCGATATTTTGCAGGAACAGGCCGATCTGTGTTGCGCCTGCTTCTGGGTTGATGCCGAGCTGTTCAAGCGAGGTTGCGATCGCGATCACATCTTGGGCGGCCACGTCGTATAGAGCGACAGCCTGCGCCACCCGCTGGGCAGTGCCGACAATTTCTGCTTCAGTGGTTTTGAAATTGTTGCCCATCTGGACGATGGCGGCACCGACCCGGTCCGTGTTCTCAACAGTTTCACCGGTCAGGCCGAGAATTTTTGCAAGCGCCGTTGCGCCCGCCTCGCCCGCCAAGTTTGACGCCAGCTCCAGCTGGGCGAAGGTGCTGGCAAATTGCGTGATGTCGTCGACGCCCTTGATGCCCAATTGGCCTGCGACCTGCGCATTGGTCAACAATTGCTCAAGCGTTACCGGCAGCGTGCGGGTCAGACCGGTCAGGCGCGTTTCAAGTTGGTCGATCTGGCCGTCTGTCAGCCCTGTGGTTTTCTGAACCCCGATCAAGCCTGTGTCGATGGTGGCAAAGGCCTTAATCGACGCTGTGGCCAATAAGGGCAGCGAGACACCTGCCAAAGTCAGAATGGTGCGGTCAAAGCTTGCCATGCGCCGATTGACGCTGGCGACCCCATCACCGAACTTGGCAAAGCGGCGGCCTGACCGTTCGCCTGCCGCGCCTGCGTCGTCTGCTTGGCCCTTCAGACGCCGCAGCGCCTCCTCCGACGCAATGACCTCGGGCTTAAAGCCATCGTCCGTGGCGCGGATGACAACAGCAATTTCCTGTTCGACGGCCATCAGGCTGCGTGCCTCCGTTGTTCGGTCCAAATGGTCATGGCTTCGGCTTCAAGTTTCTGCAGCCGCGCCATGGTCGGCTGATCAAGCGCGACCCCTTCGGCATCGGCCAGAACCTTGAGCGCGGTATAATCAAGGCCGCTTCGCAACACGCTGCCATTGCCTGTCATCACAATGCGCCACTGCGTCATGGCCCCAAGGAACAGGCTGACCGCCTGCCAATTGTCCGGGTGGATGATGAGTGTGCGCGGGCGGGCCTGTCGGATGCGGGCCTGTCTGTCGATATAGGCTTGCGGCGCACCGAGCGCCTTCAGCCCGTCCAATCCGTTCTTGGAGAGCGGTTTGTGGTGACGCCGGTCAAACAGCCCCCGCGCCACCTCAATCAGTTTTTTTCAAGATGACCCCGCAAGGCACCGGCATAGGCGGTCAAGAGCCCCTGTTTGATGAAGCCCCATTCAAGCGCGATGTCGGCCTGTGTCGACCATGTGATCTGGGTGCCATCCGGTCCGGCGACACCATGCAGGTTTTTGACCACACGCTTGAGCAGGTCGCGCTGCCCTTCGTCTGAGATCATCGACTGCAAACCGCCAATCTCATCCTGTGGCAGGATGACGAAGTCAGCCGACACCTCAACCCGGCCAAAGTCGCCGCCATCGACTGGCACTTTCAAGATGACCGGCCATGTGACGATGAAGCCTTCCTTACCGGGCAATGTGAACTTGATGTCGCTCATAACTGCCCCCTAGCGGATTGCAAACTGGATGTCGTCATCGACGGCATCGGTCGGCGTGAAGCTAAGCGGGATTTCCCACGTCCGATCACCATTGCGGTTGCCGAATGTGGGTGCGCCGAACTGGACCGCAGGGGCGCTGACCTCGACGATATTGCCAGCGGTCTTCCCGTGGATAAGGCTAAGCGTTTTGAACGCCCCGCTCTTGGCAATCGCCACCGGGTCGAAGGTAGACAAAAGCTCGTCCATCTTGACCGACAAGGTGCCGGTATAGGACCGGCCATTGATGGCGACGCATTCTTGGTTGACGATGTTTTCGTAAACCACATTCTGACCGGGCTGAATGGTCAGCGACACCATCGGCAGGTCAACACCGCCAAGCTGGAATTCGGTATGGGCGTCTTCGACCGGCACCGGATCGGAAAAGCCGGAAAAGTCCGGGCTGGGCGCAGCACTGTCAGCAGCAGCATTGAACAGGCCCAAACCGTTAAAGTTAAAGCGCGGCACATCCTGCGCGGAGAAGGTCACGCCGCAGGCAGCGCGGAAGCCGGTCAGCTTGTAAAGCTGGTCCTTCAGATAGGCATAGACCGTACCGCTTTCAAACCCGGTTGAGACCGGATCATAGACCGTGTCGGTGGCGGGCGTGTTGGTTTCGGCAAAGCCGCACATCCGCATAAGTTGCCCATAGGCCGGAATGTCACCGGCAGCGCCTGCCCCTGCAACCTCGACGTTAAAGCTGGTCTGCACATGCTTGCCCACCAGCAAGAGCGGGTCGGCACCAAAGCCGGGACGATCAAGCGCGCGATCAACATTGCCAGCCTCAAGCGGGCGGATCGTGAACTGATTGGTCAGCAACCCATCGGCGGCACCGGTCGGCACCGGGTCTGTGCCATAGGTGACCTCAGTCTTGGCGAGAATGGCGACATCTTCAACAGATACAAATTCACCGGCCATTGGTTAGCCCTCCTTCTTGTCGGCTTTTTTGCCAGCAGACGGCTTGCCTGCATCGGCCTTCGGGGCGGCGGGTTTCGGACGCGTAAATCTGCCGCCGTGGTTACGCTTGCCCTTGTTTGCGTGGGGCGCTTTGGGTGTCGGATTGGTCATGCTGTTGGTCCTTCCTCATGAAGCCTGAAGCTGAAGGTGAGACCCCGCCACAGGACAGGGCTTTCAAAGCCAAACAATTGGCTGCCTTCATAGTTGGTGGCGTGTGTTGCCATCGGGTGCATCCAGCCCATCAAGGCGTGCTTGATTTCCTGCAGGGGCACCCGTTCGGGATCGGTGCTGTTCTTGCCTGTTTCGCTGCCCTTGACGCCAAGGATGATGCTGAAACTGATCGTGATCAGCTGGCGATGCTTTTGCGTGCCAAAATCGTTCGCGCCAGCCCGTTCCCGTTCGGGAATGACATAGGCGGTAGGGAAGTTCTTGATCCGGCCTTTGACCGCCGCAAAAACACCCGCGCCCTTGACCCGGCCCTTCAGCGTCGGGCAGGCATCGTCCAGCCGTGCAATGATCGGATCGACCAGCTCTGTCTCAACCGGGTTCGCCACTGGCCAAAGCCTCCAGATGATCGCCGATAATTTCAAGCACACCGAAATGTGCGCCCACATCATTCTCATAACCTGCCAAGAACGCGCGGGCGGGCAGCTCGACGCTTTCATTGCGCCCGGCTTTGCCGCCCAGCTGGTGGATGCGGGCATAGACGAGGTTTGAGCCGACGCCCGCATGATCATGGCCGAAGAAACCGGCCACGCTGTCGCGCAGGCGACCGAAATCAACGAGCGTCAGACCGCCGCGTTCCTGTGCGGCCCTCGATTGCGGCCAAGGGGTGCCATCCGGCGTGGCCTGTCGTTCAAAACTGTCGATGGACCTGCTTTCCAAGAAAGACGCGATGTCGGCCATGACAGGGGTCAGGTCAGACATACCTTCGCGCAGGCGCGCAAACATCGGCGTCGCTGTGTCTGTGACAAGCTGTGTCGAAAACCCGGTCATGGCAGGAACCCGTTCAGCTTGCTGTCAGTAAAGACAAGATCAGAACTGTCGATGGTCCCTTCCCCAGCGGATGAGCCTGCGCCCGTGTCAGGATCAAGCGCTGCCGGGCCGTTGGGGCCAAAACCGCTTTTGCCCTGGGCGATGTCCTTCAGCATCTGGATAGCGAAGTCGCGCTTGGCGGTGACATGCTCTCCGGGCAGTTCGTCATGAAGCTCATACCGGGCAATGTCGCAGGTATAGGTGACCAGAATGCCGGGCACGGGGGCAAGCGGCAGGACATAGCGGACGCCCAAGATGCTGTCGATCAGTTCCGACGCATCGGACAGCGCCGTGTCAACCTCGACATCGTCGATGGCCAACCCGTCATCATCGGTCAGCTCAATCAGTTCAGCCTCCCCGAAACGGTCGATCATGTCCTGCTTGGTTGCGTAAGCCATGTTAGCCTGTCACTTTCCCATCGGCTGTTGTGCCGACTTTGGTGGTCACTTTTTTGGGCGCGGCCTTCTTGCGCCGCCCGCGTTTGGGGGCCGCTTTTTTGGTCGCCGTTTTCTTCGTGGCTGTCTTTTGGCCCACAGCCTTTTTGGCGTCAGCTTCAGTGGCGGGCGGGGTGCCACCATCATCCCCCTGCGACCCTTCGGATGTGGACGCAGAGGGGCCACCCTTACCGGCAGGCGGCTGGCCGCTCTCTTCGCTGGAATTCGGGCTGGGATTTGGTGCAAGGCTTGCGGTCGCGCCAAAGCGGATCAAGCCCTGCTTGACCAAACCTTCAGCCTGCCAAGTCGGCATGGGCAGCGTACTGCCCGGACCATGACGCTCACCCTCGTGGCGCACATGACCATGCACAACGGTGACGGTGACGGGCGCTTCATTGCGCAGCTTGCGTTTCATGCGGGGGCTGGCCATGTCGGTTCGATCCTTTTTGGTCTGATAAAAAGCTCCGGCAGGATGGCTGAGGTGTCTGTCTTTGGACGAGAGTTTGAAACCACCGTCCTGCCGGAGAGTTGCCAGCGGGCGCAATTGGGGGCGCGCCCGTCAGGGAGGTTAGTTACCGTCTGTCGTGGTGATCAGGTACCCAGCATCCGGGCCGACCATGTCCACGGAGTATTCGTCAAAGACGTTTGACTTGTGGCTTTCAAAATCGCGGTCGTACCAAGTCTCGGTCACAGCCGGGAAGTTCTTCAGCTGGTGGGTGTAGCCATAAGACGGGCGACGGCGACTGCGGCGATTGCCGCCCATCGGCGCTGACACATAACCCATCACAACGCCATTGCCCCACACATCGGACAGGCCGCCAGCCGCATTCGCGGTGACCGCGCCGCCGATGACAACCTCTTCCATGTCGAAGAAGCGGGCCAACAATTCAGTTGTGACCGCATTGCCGCCTGAACGCTTGATGATGTCGAACAGCTGCGGATGCGTGTCGAGCAATTTGAACGCTGTCGGTGACAGGACCATCTTGTTCGGCATGCGCCCGATCTTCTTGCGGATCACTTCTTTACCATCGGCAATCTGCGATTTCGGATCGGAGTTGGCATCCGACCACAGATCACCACCGGCTGGGGTATCAACATGAGCAGCGTCATAATTGGCAGCGGTTGTGGCGACGGTTGCCTGATCGACTTCCTTGGACAGGGCGATGATCTCCAACACTTCGTCCAGTCCGTCACGATGCATGTCGAAGCTAAGCGTAGCGGCTGCTTCTTCCTGCAGTTCGAACGGTGTCATCGCCTGCAAGGCATGCTGGATAAGGTCAATCGGGTCGCTGTCATAGCCCAGCTGGTGCTGCCGCACTTGCCCACCGGGGGCGCGGGCCGTGTCGGCCTGTTTGAACGCGTCCATGCCGAACTTGATCATCTTCGCGCCGCGTGTTGTCACTTCGGCGGTCGGGAACAGGACATGGCCGACGAAACCGGGTTGCGTATAGCCGCGCGCATAGGTGGTTTGCACCGGGTCAATGACGCGCGCCTGTGCTTTGGTCATGGTCATGGGTTAGGCTCCTACTTCAAAATAACGGAAACGAGGTCGCCGTCAGCGGCGGCGGCCTCAAGGGCCTCGGCAACGGCAGTACCGGCGGCCAGCGGGATCAGTTTCCCGGCTGCGTCGATCTCAAGCTCGTCGCCTTGCGCGATGGCGGTCCCGGCGGTTGCCGTAGCAATGCCGGTGACGGTGACCGGCACCAAGCCGTTTTCAGCGTCGCGTTGGGCGATGCCGATCATGCGGCCTGCAGCGGCGGCAACAGTGCCGTCAAATCCCACTGGCTGGGTTTCAGTGATCGCCACAGCGGTTTCAACTGTCATGGCGAAAATGGGGAGAGTTGTCTTCAAAGACATGGATTAGGCTCCTTTAGGAAACCGCCGCGACAGCGTCGGCATAGTCAGTGTTGGGATGGGCGGCCTGATAGGCGACGGCCTTCTGGTGGGTTTCGGCCAGTTCGGGATTGACCGAAAAGCCAGCGGGCGCAGCGAATTGTGCAACCGGCGCATCACCGTTCGGGTCGGGCTGGGTCAGCTCGCCCTGCGGGACGCGGACGGGCAAGGCCGCCAGATGATCGCGGAACCATGTGCGCGGCGCGACTTTCGCTTCACCATCACCATTTGCACTTGGGGCTGCAAAGCAGATCACGCTTTCGTCGGCCTCCAGCGTGGCGGCAAAGGCCATCACCGCATCGGCCTCACCAGCAGGCAGGCGGCCTTCGGCCACGGCCTTGTCGACGATGGCCTTGTCGGCAGCCTTTTCCCGTTCAGCCTGTTGGGCTGCGAACTCGGCGACGGCAGTGTCATGAGCCTTTTTGTCGGCTTCAAGCTGATCACGCTCCGCCTTCAGCTCGTCTTCGGTTTTCTCAGCCATGTTGGTGGTCTCCTCTTTTGGCTGTTGGGCGGCGGCGAAATGTGCCGCATCTTGGTTGGTTGATTGGCTGCGGGCGGCCTCCATCTGGTCGCGGGCCTGATCACGCAGAAAGTCGATGTCGTCATCGGTGGGCAGATCGGCGGCCTCTTCTTCGGTGACCGTGTTGCGCACCGTGCGGACCAGCCCGCGCAGGGATTTGATCACGCGCAGCAAAATCCAGTCCGTCTGCTCACCGGCAAAGCACATGACCGCCTCGTCCCCTTCAGGGGCAGCGAACTGGAACGCCTCCAGCCCTTTAACGGCGGGTGGGGTCGCGCCCAGGATCGCCAAATGCTCAAGATGCAGTTTGCCGGGGGTCGGGTTGGCCGGATGGTTGCGCGGCAGGATGCCGGGTGAGAATTTCTTGTAGTGGGCGGCCTTCATGGCGTCGCGCATCGTGTCGGGCACTTGGCCCAGTTGCGCGAACAGCTTGCCGCCTTCGGCTGCCAACCCGGTGACCCAGCCATAGGCGGGCATCGACGTGACACCGGGATTGGGGTGGCCGACGATCATCGGCGCTTCGTGATGGGCGGGGTCGTAGGAGCTGGCAATCTCAGCAACGTCTTCATTGCTGAAGGGATGCTTTTTGCCGTTCATGTCCGTGTGGGTGCCCGCCGCGAAAATTTCCACCCGGGGCAGGTCTTGTGTGGCTGTGGTCTTGTCGCTCATCAGGGGCGCTCCATCAAATCAGTGGAGCTGACCCTATGCCGCAATCCCGATATTGATCAGGCTGACACGCGTCAGGGCAATGAAAAACGCCCACCCCGAAGGGGGCAGGCGCGGCGAAAATCATCGCTGCCAAGATAGGCTGATTTTTCGGTGATTGGCAAGCCGGGCGCAAAATGCGGGTCTCAATCCCGTTTAGGATGCCCTTTAAGACAGTTTAAGACGGGTTTTTAGGCGGATTGCGCCATTTCAGGCCTATTGGTACCATCAAAGTGCGATTCGGCGGCCTCTTGGCCCATTTTGCCGAAGCGCCAAAAAGAACATCGGATTGGGGAATTTGGATGGAAGATGATGCGCAATCAAGCGCCGCTGGGATCGTATGGACGATAGTGGCCATCGCCGCCGTGAGCTTGCTCTACTACATCGCTGGAAATGAAGGTTGGTTGGAGCCTGACCCCTATGCAGGGACGCAGGCCGAAATTGAAGCACGCTGCCTGAACCGGATTGAGGCTATGGCCAGCCATCGCTTCAAATGGACAGCGCGCACCAATTGGGGGCGCTTCAATATCAAACGGGACAAATATCAGCCGGGTAAACTTGGCGTGCTTGAAGGGGACGAGCTGGAGCTGATGAACGGCTATGGGGCGTGGTTCAAATATCGCTATCGCTGCTGGGTGAATGATCAAGGCGACCCCGCGCCTGAATTGTGGAAGGTAAAAGGATGAACAAGCAAGCGACCGTGATAGCGGTCCTGGCTCTTGTGATCGGTGGCGTGATTCTGGCAGCACAGCCTGAGCGGGAAGAACGGGCAGCACAAATTCGCGCTGAAGCGATGGCAGAGCAGATACTGCAAGAGCAGGCAGCGCAGGCAAAGATCGATGCGCAGCACGCTATCGAAGATCGCTGCATGGAGCTGGCACGGGAACGGGCGGCCTATCGCGCCCGGTTCATGGACGAAGAACGTGCCGACATTTTCAACATCAGCCGCTCGCATTTTGAAGGGCAGAGCTTCTTGTCCGGTGACAGGCTGGAGATGATGAACGCCCTTGGCGGCTGGTATCGCTATGAGTTCAGATGCCACATCAAGGCGGACGGCACCGCCCCCCAAATCTCCATCGTGCAGGTGAAGTGATGATCAAATCCTTGCTTGTTGTCTTGGCCCTCACGCTCACGCCTTTCGCGTCACATGCAAACACAGGCCAGCCTTCGGCGGTTTCTGAACCCACTCAAACCGCAAAGCCGTTAGCGCCCAAGGCGGTTAAGCGATCCCCAGATTGGCAGTGGACCGTCACGATCCTATCCGCGCTGTTGGGTGCGATCACCGGCGCGATTATCACAAGCGAAAGCAGGACGCGTCACCAGAAAGCATCGGATGAAGAAAAGCTGAAAGCCTTCCGCGCCTCGCTCTATTTTGAGTTTGTGCATACAGCGGCCATGATCGCAGAACCGTTGCAGTTTAACCCCAGCCAGAAAGGCGTTCAAAGATTTAACCTTACAAAGAGCTTGCCACCGAATTGGCAGGGACTGACGGCGGCTTCATGTGATCGGGCGCTGAATTTCAACCCAGCCTTGTCACAAACTGAAGTTAGGATCATCACATCGTTGCGCCTTCAGGTTTTCGTGGCAAGGCAGGCGATGCAAACAGCGGCTCCAGATTCCGCCACCTCTAAAATTACATATCTTTGTCTGTTTAAACTGATCGAAGCTGCAGGCACTCTGCGGTCTATAGGCCAACTTGAGCTTTCGTCTGAAGATGAGCGGCGCACCAATGGGTTCGCCCGTGTCTTCCTACCGCTGATCAAAGAACCACTCATAAGCGAGTTTGACAAGAGAAATGGCATTTCGATTGACCCCAACATTCTCGAACTGTTGGCCAAATTTGAAGAACCGTCGAAGGAGGCGAGCAATGCGGTATAGATTTTTACTGGTGCTTTTGATCGCGTTTTTGAGCGAACCATCGCCACCCCTTGACACTTCCGCCTAAAAGGCCCACAAAAAGGCCAAGGTCATCGCGGCCCGCAGCGCTTATGTGATGATCGACGCCGGAGGCGGCGCGGCACCTCTAGGCGCTATTCCCCCAATTTCGCAAATAATCGCAGGCCTGTTCGGGCACGGCCCAGATTTGTGACGCCGCCGCGCAACAAGGTCAGGCCGGTAAAGCTGCCGCCTGTTTGATCGGCCACAAAGACAAAGCTGCGCTTGCGCCGATCTTGGATCAAATTGACATAGCGGCGACGCATCAATACTTTGCCGGTCCGTGCGTCGGTGACAAAGCCTGCCCAGATTTCCTGTGGGTCTTCCACCAGCACCGGCAAAAGCGGGAAGAAATCCTGACGGCCATCAAGGCGGCCTGCGTCCTCCAGCAGGTGATCGGCCAAGGCTTGGTTCAACCTGACCCGCCCGCCAACCGGGTCGACCAAAATGCGTTCGTCGCCCTTACCGATCACGCGCTGCAGCGCATTGCGAACAGCGGTTTCTTCAGTGCCGACATTGGCTCGCACGACGGGTGTGCGACGCACGCTAAGCAGCCCCGCATCTGCTGGCACTGATCCACCCGGCACATGCAGCGGAGGGAACGGGGCCGCCCCCTCCAGTAACTGCCTGTCTACTGCCCGGCCTGAATTGGCGATCCCAACATTGTGGGCAAAACCTGTGTCGATCCCGGCAGGCACCTGCACCGCCACGTCTGTGCCGTCCGAGCGGCGCACGCTGCGGGTTTCAAGATCAGTTTGGGGCGGCTCGGAAACCGATAGCTTGCGCCGGTCAAGATCACGCTGGGACAGCTGTTGCACCGTGCAGCGGCAATACCAGCCATTTGGCGGATAGTGGGTTTCCCACCATGCATCGGTCATGGGCAGGATTGTGCCGTGCCACGCCTTATGATCCTCGCGCGTGCGTTCATCCAACACAGCGGAATAGCGCAGAAAGGGTCGGGTCTTTTGCGCTGCCTTCATCCGGTCCCAACGGGCGGCGGCATGGGCGCTGCGAATGTTGGTGTCAAAGATCACGCGGGCGCGCCAGCCGCGCCCCTGTTTGGGCTCCCACTCCCACTTGTCGAGGATCTCGCCGAACCCTTTTTTGAAGTCGCGAAATGTGCTGCCCTGTTCGAGTGCCTTTGTCAGTTCGCTTTGAATATCAGCAAGCAGCCCATCCTTCACCACACCCGCCACGACAAAGCCGCGCGCATGCTGGCCCTGCCACAGGTCGGTCCATGTCTTGGTCGGCAGCCGCGCCTTGGACCTTAGAAAGTCAACCGCTTCGGCAATCGGGCGCGGATCAGCCATCATCATTGCCTGAAATAGCCCCGGCGTCGATCACGCCTTTCAGGCTGGCGGCGACCAGCGCCTCGCGGAAGGTTTGGGCTAACGCGTCCTGCGGCAGGTCACGGTCAAGGGCGAGCAGGCGACGGCTGAAATCTTCTTCATCTGTTGCCGCTGCAAGTGCCGTCCGAACCGCGTCCAACCAGTCGCTTAACCCCTCACGTGCGCTGTCGCCCAACAGATCGACCAGCTGGTCCAAACTGTCGGGCGTGATCTGGTTGGAGGGGGCCGCAAACTGCGCGACGTCAAAGTCGCCCCCTTCGGTGCTTTCAAGCGTCGGGGTGATCGTCACCGGCTCATACCCTTCGCCATATTTTTCGCGCACCGATTCAGCCGTGCGCCGATAGCCCATCTTGTACAGCTTGGTGTCTAGATCAGCGAGCGAGGCAAGGTCTTCGGCTTCTTCGGTGATAAAGCGCAGGCTGGGCCGTTCGGCATTGGGGAAGTTAAGCTGGGTGAACCACAAGGCTGCGCCCTTGTTAAAGCTGTCGGCGATTTGGTGGCCATCATCTTTCACCACATCATCGGCCACATCCTCATGCACCTCGGCCTGTGACCGGGAGGAGCCGTCATCGGTCGTCATGGTTTGGGACAGCACGATTTTGCTGATCGCCCGGTCCATGCGGTCGTAAATGTCCTTGTGGCCGGGATTGCCGCCGCGCGTTGCTTCGACCAAATCGACAACGACGCCTTGAGGTGTGGTCACGCCGGAAGCTGAGCTTAACGCGCGGGCGATGCGGCGATAGCTGTCCTTGTCATCATCACTGGCATTGTGGGGATATTGCAGGTGGACAGTGGGCGCGCCAAACCGTTCGATCAGCTGCAGCCAGAACCGCAGATCATTGCGCTTGAAATAAACCGGCCAATAGCACCAATGGGCAAGGCCGATGCCATAGGGATTGTCGCCATGATCGGAGCTGGCCGAAAAGGTCCAGAACTTGCCATCGGGCATCAGCTCGCCATCTGTCCCGCCCCATTTGGGCTTCAGGCGCAGGCGGCATTCCTTGTCAAAGCCAAAGCGATTGGCTTCGCGCACCTTGATCTCACCCAGCGTCATCATGCGGCCATCGGATGCCCAGATCAGCTCCGACACGGCATAGCCATAAAACAGGCCATAGTGCATCTGCTTTGCAGCGTCGGTGAAACACAGATTGGTCAGCGCCTCGGTCAGTGCCTCCGCCGCCATCAGGCTTTGCCGGTCTTCCGCGCCGGGCACCACCTCCCACGGTTTTGAAATCAGGGCAGAGCGGCGCTGTTGCAAGGTGCTTTTAACCTGATCGTCGCGCAGCACGTCTTTGTACAGGCTGTGGTCGCGCCCCTTGGCGGCAAGGACGCTGTCTTCGGACTTCAGCAGCCCTTGGGTGAAGCTGTCACCCAGCGCCTGTTTATAGCCTGCGATTTCGGCGGTCAGGACAGCCTTGTCTATGTTTAGAATGTCATGGTCGGCCATTGACGAAGCCTCCTTTTAAAATCCGTTCAGATTGACGCCGCTGCCGATAATGTCATTGCCGTGATCGTCCAGCTGCGGGCCGCCATTGTGCCCGGACATATCGCCGACAAACTGATCACGCGCGGTTTGGGGATCGACAACCTCAGCCTGCTTGATGTCGATAAAGGGCTGGGCGGCGGCAAACGCACCAAGCGCCAGCGCGATGGCCCCGTCACCGTGGCGCTTGCCCCCATCCTTGCCCCTGCTTGTGACGCCTTCAGGCACCCGTGGGATGCCCTTCGACAGGCGGACAGAGCGCAGGTCATCGGTCAGGTCGTCATCATCGGGCAGTGTGATAGTCCGGTCTTCGACAGCCGCCTTCACGGTCGGCATATGCTGGGCATACCAGCCGGTGGTGAATTTGATCTGGTGAACGATCGCACCGAACTCAAGGCCTGTCTGTTCGGCCAGCCATGACCCGTTACCGCCTGCATCCAAGGCCACGCCGCCCAAGCGAGGCAGCGCCTTCAACAGCGCAAACAGGATGGATTTTTGTTCGTTAAACGGCATGTTCCCAAGTTCGACCACGAGCTTGGTGGCAAGCTTGCCCGGCACATCGCCTTGGGACGTAACCCAGATCACCGTGCGGTCGCCTGATCGGGCAAAGTCGACGCCGACAAAATGTTTGGCCGCGCGTGACAGCCCTTTCATGACCGGCAGCACTTCCTCGGTCAGGAAGGTCTGGGTCAGCTGCGCCTTCACCGTTTCAGACTTGGTCAGGAAGGCATCGGTCACAGACCAGCGGGCGACAGGGACAGTTTGTTGCACAAGCTTGAGCGCGGCCAGCGTCAACCAGACGCCGGTGCCGGACCGGGCGATACAATCCAGCTCCTCGGCCATCGCATCATGGCGGGGCCCATAGGCACCGCGAATGGACGCGACGAAGGCAGCCTCTGACGTTTTGCTGTATAGCTGGCCAGTGCGCAGGCAGACGCGCTTGAACAACCCATTGCGGACCGCATCGTCAAAGGTGATCGTGTGCAGGCTTGCGCCTGTGTAGCGGCCCGCCTCAATATCGTCACAGAATTCGTGGAAGGGGTTTTCCAGCCCGTTTTCGGAACTGATGATGCGAATGCGGCCACCCCAGATCAGCAGGGCCATCGCGCTGTCGATCACTTCGCGCACATCCTTGTGGAAGGCCGCTTCGTCGATCACCACAATCCCCTGCAGCCCGCGAATATTTTGCGGACGGGACGACAGGGCTTCGATCCGGTAGCCTGAGGCAAATTTGATACGGAAGTCAGCGACCGATTTCTTTTCTGACCCATCGGTGAAAATTTCTTCAATCAGGAACGTCTCGCCCATCTGCCGCGCAAAGTTCGCGCAGTACATGATGAACTCCCGCCCCTTTTCGTAGGTGTCGCCAACATAGAAAATGTTTGACCCACCTTCGCCCATCTTTGTGGTGGCCGTGATCGTGTCGTCAAGAGCCTCGCCAAAAGTGATGCCTGTACGACGGCCTTTTTTGCATGACTTGACCGGGCTGTCGTCAGCAACCCAGTCGATTTGATGCTGCATCAAAACCGCTTCAGGCACGCTGATGTCCAACCCTTGGGGGACCAGCGTTTCGTCAATGTCGATGATTTCGACCCGATCACCCATGTGCTACTGCCGTCCGTCTTGAGCGGGCTTCTTCACAACACCAAGAACCTTTTCGCGGATGGCGCGGGCCTGATCGTCCGACAGGCCTGCCACGGCGGCGGCGTCTGTTGCGGCCTCCTCCAGCTGATCGGTGAACCGCTGGCGCAAATCATGTTCAGTGTCGAAGTTGGTTTTGCGGGCCAGCTCCAACGCCCGCAGGCTTTGCGATGCCGCTTTCAGCAATCCCATAGAGGCTGACCCGTCATTCAGCTGCGCGTCGGTCAACAGGTCAAACACCATCGTCTTGATGATCTCGTTAAGCAGGCGGCCAATATCACCTTCCGGCAGCTTATCCATTTTTTCGGCCATGACGGCGGCTGCCTCACGCGCCTCTGACAGGCGGCGACCGGTGATCATGATCTTCATCGAATAGCGGTTAAAGGCTGACTTGCTGATCGGCCCTTCAGGGGGATCAAGCAGGGCCAGCCGTTTGTTCAGCTCTTCGCGAATATCATCCTGCGTGTGGGTGCGCTTGTTCAGCTCATCAACCGCCCAGACGACATGGGGCTGGGCATTTTCGCTTAGCTGATCAATCGCGCTAAGACGGCCCCGCTTTGCCTTGTTCGATCTCGACTTGCGTTTTGCCATGATGGGATCACCGGCGGCGCGACGGCACCGCCACGCCTTCGATTTTCAGGGCACGCTCAAGATGGTCTTGGCCGCGTTTGTTGATCTCGCCAATGAACACATCGGCGAATTTCTGAATGGCGATTGCGCCTGCTTCTTCCAAATCCTGCATATAGCGGCGCACCCGTTCGCGGGTGACCCGGTGACCAAGATTCTCCAAAGCCTGTTCCAGCAGGCTTTCATTCAACCGCCCATCATGCTGGTCTTCAAGGGCGCGCAGAATGACAAGGCGGCAATCTTCGTCGATATGGTTTGCAAAGTCAGTCATCGGTGCCTCTCGCTCACTGGCCTTTATTGTTCATCAAAAAATCTTCGATGCGGGTTTGGCTGGCCTGCATCTTTTCCATCTGGCCCTTCAACGCTTCAACATCGGCATGTTTCGCAAGTCCCTGCATCTGGCTTTCAATGACCGACGTCCGCTTGTCGAGGACCGCAACATTGTGATCCGTTTTGTCGATCCGACTGTGAACGCGGGTGAAGCGGGAATTGTTGCTTTCTTCTTCGTCACGCTTGCCACGTTTGCCAGCTATCAAGATGGTCGCCATGATCGCGATCAGGGTTAAGAGCATTTGCAGGTCGATGGTGGTGTTGACGTTGATATTTTCCATCAGCGCTTTTCCTTTTGTGTGGCGCAGGGCTGGCAAAGGGTTGAGCCGGGCGCAGCCAACCGTCTGTCTTGGGGAATGTCGTCGCCGCACATCATGCACGGGCCGTGATAGGTAGGCGCGGTGCGGGTAGGTGCTTGACGGGCCAAGGCCGCTGCGATTTCACGATCCTGCAAGCTTTTGGCGCTGTCTGCCTTGTCGGTCATTTCGTCCGCCCCGCCAGCTTTTCGACCGTGCGCAATGTGCCGAGGCCGAGCAAGGCCAAGACGCCCTCCCAAATTTGGTCCGCCGAAACGGGGTAAGGCACAAGAGTGCCGGTGGCGTTGACCTGCTCGACCCATAGCACCGTCGCAACAGCAAATTGCGGCAGGTAAAACATGGCAAGGGCGATCCCGCAGACCCAACCGATAAAGGGTCGCCAGCCAGCAACGAACGCTGACCGGTGCTGCGCTTCGATCTTGGTGACCATGCCCTGCAAAAGATGCGGTTGCGCCCGCAGCTTTTCCAACACAAAGGCGGCCTGTTGCTTTTCTTCATCTGAGGTGAAGAGTTCGTCAAAGACCTCGCCGATAGCTTTGACGGGTTCGGTGACATCGGCCCCCACCAGCGTTTTTAGCCAGCTGCTCATACCGTCACCTCCACATCGACGATCTTGACCGACACGCGATTGCCCCGGTCGTACAGGTGCTGGGCCAAAGCGTCATAGTCATCGGTCAGCAGCCGCACACAGCCATAGGTCGCCCACAGCTTGTCGCCTTCGCGGCCCGCATGAATGCCCAGCCCGGTTCGGCCATTGGTCATTGCCTGCAAGGCATCACCGCTTTTACCGCGTAGTTGCAGCCAGCCTGTCCCAAGGCGGCGATGGGGCGTTGCAAAGGTGACGACGCCTGTCTCAAAAAAAGTGCCGCTGGGCGTGTCACCATAAGGGCGGGTTGGATCGCGGGTCGGGTTGCCTGCCTCGATCGCTCGCTTGCTGTCTGCCTTGCCGCGCGCCGGGCCGGTCAACAGCAGGTGGTTGCCCTCGTCACACAGCACGAACCAGCCCATAAGGCTGCGGTCCTTGGGCAGCATGATCAACAATTTGCAGGTTTCGTTCAGGGGCACCGTGCCCTCCATCGCCTAACGTCAAATCAGGCGTCCACAATGGCGGGCAATCCCGAAAAAGGTCAGGCTGACACGGGTCAGGGCAAGGATGGGGTTGGGAGGGTCTTAGGCCTGTTTTGAAAGCGCGTTAAGCCAGTCTTCAAGGTCGGTCTGGCGGGGGTCATTGCGCTTGGCCTTCATGGGGCGCGTCGACAGGTGACGATACACAGTTCTTTCGGTAATGCCAAGATCACGCGCAATGTCGGGCCGTGACGCCCCTGCCAAGGCCATTTCCTTGATCCGGCGATCAAGCTGCGCGGTGCGGCCATAGGAGAATAGCGGCACGTCAATCCGGTCGCCGCCAAAAAGCTCCGCAAGGGCCAGCGCATCATCCGCGCCGATCAGATCGTAAAGCGCCATGCCCTTTTTGGGGTGTTCAGGCACATAAAGGCGGGTGCCGCCATAGGCATGGACGATCACCAAGGCGGTGCCGAGCGAGGTTGCGTCGGCAATTTCGGCCAAGATTTGCGGCAGGCGCGGGTCGGTATGTTGGGCATCAATGGCCAAGGTCGGCTTCAACCTTTCTGATCCACTGGCCAAGCCGCTTCTGTGCCCGGTCCTGATCCTCTGCGGCCATCGCGCGATAGTGCTGCGTGCAGGGCAGGTTCAAGGCATGCAGCAACCATGTGTCAAGGCCGGTCGTGCCCGGCACGCGGGTTGCGCCCAGCTTGGTCAGCTTGGCCCACTGTGCCTCCAGCACGCGGGCGCGTTCATTTGTAATTTTGCGCAACGCTTCATCGCGATAAGGCGACCAGTCAACACCCTCGCGCGTTGCCCATGATTTCAGGGCTTCGATCACCTTGTTGGCGTCTTCACCGTGGACCCAGTGCAGGTCTTCGATCCCCTTGTCCGATCCGCCCGTGGTGCGCTTAGCGAATTTAGCCAGGGCCTGTTCGGACGGGTCACGGATCGCACCCAAATTCCACAGCACAATCCACAATGCTCTGATCTTGCGCGCCTCTGGGTGGGATGCTTGCTGCCGTGCCCGCTTGCCGGTGCTGCGTGCCTTGCCGCCTGCCTGAACGACAAAGCCGCGTTCCTCAAAATGATGGAGCAAATCGACCAGCTGCTCGTATGTCAGCGACCTGCGCGACGGATGGCCATAGCGCTGCAACAGCAAATCTTCCAACGCGTCCTTGTCGATCCCCAATTGCTTCGCCGCGATTGAGGTTACGGCGTATAGCTTGTTGCGTTTCGGGCTGGGTTGGGCTTGTGAACTCATGGGATCGGACTTTCAATCGCGCGCAGCAGGTTGCTGACTTTTTCGATGGCCTTGGTCGGGTTTTTCACCGCTAATTTTTCGATGGCAGTCTTCATACGGAATAGGGCGTGATCCGTCAGGCGCGCCACATCCTGCCGCAGCAATTCGTCGGTCAGCTCCACCTTGGCCGCAAACCCGTTCATGGCCGCAACCAGTTCGGCCTGCAGGGTCTGATATTCCTCAGCGGTCGGGTATGAGCTGCGCTGGTGAACGGCGTGGTAGGCATAGCTGACGGTAGTGTGGTCCTTTCCGAACAGCCTGCCGATGGCTGACTGTGATGCGCCCGACAGATCAACCACCAAGGCGATGACGATCTGGCGGGCCTGCGCCACCGGCTTGCGCCGTGTTTTTGAGGCAAGCTCATCGACGCCAAGCCCTGCATAGGCGGCGACAATCTCGGTCGCCTCCTTTTTTAGGGCCAGCAGCTGCCGTTCGGTGGACATTACAGCACTTCCTCAACAGCGGTTTCGTTCGGCTTGATAGCAAACTCTTCACGGCTGCTGATCGTGATACCTTTGATGGCCGAAGCCTGTTCGCGGCTGGCTTCATCTTTCAAAATCGCCTCCTTGTCGATTTCCTCCTTCGTGCGCAAGAACTTGCTCAGCCCCGCAGTGCGAAGGCGCGGGATGATGTCAGCGATTTTCGACAGCGTGACTTTCTTGGGCGTGTTACGCCATTTCACCTCGCCCGTCTCAAATGCGACGGTTTTGGTTTTGCCCTGATCGGTCAGCTCCTGCCGGTTGGCGGCGCAATAGGCGTGCAGGTTTTTCACCCGTTCCTTTTGTTCGTCCACTAAGGGGGCAAGCTCATCTGCCAGCGCCGTTTCGATTGTTGCAATGCGCGTGTCGGCCTTTGCCTTGGCGCGGTCGATCTGGTTGCGCAACTTGCCAAGGGTGGCAATTTCCCGCGCAGCGTCGGCCCGGCTTTGGGGCACAGGGAAGCGGGGCGTTTCAACCTTCATATTTTGCTTTTTAGCCATGTCAAAATCCTTTGAAAAAGTGAGGGGCGGCTGACGGGCCGTGACAGGGTCAACGGCCCATCGGTGCGCGTGTCATCGTCCCTAAGCATCGCCCTAAGCATCGAACGAATGGTCGCCGCGCGGCTGGCGACCGGCGCGCAAGGGGCGGCTTGTAAACGCCACCACGTTGGAGCCTTTCGGGACGCCCGCCCTTTCCATCTGCTCAACCTGATCGGCGAGGCCATCCATCGTTTGGATGAAGTCGGCCAGCACCTCTTCGGTGCCGGTGCCTTCGGCGGCATGTTGCTTGAATGTGGCGAGGGTGTTTTTCATCTTCTGGCTGATCATGATCATGCCTCCAGTGTGGCTGCAGCATCGGCAGCATGTTCTTTTGCGAACGTTTCTTCGGCTGAGTTTGCTGACAGGGTGCCGAGCTGCAGCACCTTGGTCATCTTGCGCAGGGCACCGGGCTTGAGCGCGATGCCTTTCAGGAATTCCTTGGCAGCCTTGTCGTCAACGCCCCATGCGTCGAGCAGCACGTTGATGTCTCCAGCCCTTGGTTTTTTCAGGGTCAGCTTGTGGCCAATGCGGCTGGCGAGTTGCGCGTGCTTGCGTGCATTCGGGCCATTCTCAAGCTGGGCATAAAGCCCATCTGAGCCACATAGCGCGACGCCGCAGCTGACCTGATCAAACAGCGACCGGATCATCTCAAGCGAGGCGATGGACAGGTGCTGCGCATCGTCAAAAATCCATAGCCCCTCGCGCTCTTCTGTTTTGCGGCGCAGGAGGTTGAACCGATCAGCAGATCGAAACCCGCCAGCGCCGAGCTGCAAGGCGAACAGCATTTCCGACATCAGCGTGGCTGAACTTGCACACAGCGGCGTGCAAGGCACATACCAGACATTGGAGTGGGTCAGAGCAAACTGCATCAGCGCCGATGTCTTGCCCATGCCGGGCGGTCCATTGATGACCGCGATCTCCGGCAGCATTTTGGCCAGCTGCAGGGTCTGCATGATCTCGTTCGACGTAGGAGTGGGCCGATAATGCGGGATCATCGGGATGCTTTCCAGCGCATCGGTTTTTTCCTGATGCCCGCGTACCCACTTGGCAACCTGCCTTGTCAGCTTTTGCGGATCGCCGGTATAGGTGCCGTTCAGCCATGCCGAAAAGGTCGACTTGGCAATCCCGGCCCTTTCAGCGGTTTTGGCCTGTGACAGCCCCTCCGCCGTGATGATCGCCTTCACCTGATCGCGCATCTGTGCAATTTCGGCGGGCGAAAATTCTCTTTCTTCTTGCTCTTCGACCATTTAGGGTCTCCCTTATTGGCCGCCCTTGGGCGGCTGGTGACGCGGGATGGTGTCGGGTTTCAAACGAACGCCATCCCGCAGATTTCTATTCCCCTGCTTCGCTGATCCGCTCAAACAGCCGCGTTACATTTGCGGTCGTGCGGCTGACTTCTTCATCCTCTTCAAGGGCAGGTTCATTTAAGGCTGTGTTCCCGGCCACCAGCTGAACAACCCGCGCGGCAGGTCTTTCGGTTTCAGGCTCATCATCGGGCAACAGGGCGGCAAGCTCCTCGGGGGTCATGGCCCGTTCAAGCTCAAGCGTCTCGCGCTGTTTCTTGATGTAGTTTTTGCGGTTGCGCGCATGCTCGCGGGCTGCGTCCACATCGTTGAAGCCGTGGGCTTCGATCATGGGGGCGTGGCCCAGATA
The DNA here is from genome assembly GCA_965229935.1 of Alphaproteobacteria bacterium. Taxonomy (GTDB): domain Bacteria; phylum Pseudomonadota; class Alphaproteobacteria; order SPJN01; family SPJN01; genus SPJN01. Next base: position 2,698,655 of record CBDDKB010000002.1, on the reverse strand, counting down.
ACGGCCTTCTGCATCGTAAAGGTGAACGCCGGGGCTAAGGTCATCGGGGTCAAACCGAACCACCAATTGCGCGCCGATATGATCGGACAAGACCTCCGACCAGAAGCTGTTGCCCAACAAATGGACTGCGCCGCTAGGCTTGCGCGCCGTGACTTTTTCAGCGGCCAGCAAGGCCATGCGCAATTGCGGCTCTGTCGCCCGGCGCACCTGTGCCGCTTCATAGCTGGCCTTGAACACCTGATCGCAAGACCTGCCTTCCATGCCTTGGCCCTGCCTGCCTTCACGTGCATTGTGTTCGCGAATGCAGCGATTGGCGACGCGCACAAACTCGTCATAGGCAATCGCCTTGCTGCCATAATTGGCAGGTTTGTTGGTTGGGCTGTTGCCGGTATAGGCACCGGCAAAGGCAGGGTGTTTCGCCATGTGATCACACAGGTCACGGAAGGCCCGTTCAATCGGTTTGGATTGGCCCGAATAAGGCAGCGTCCAGTGGACCTTGATGTCGAGCGCTGTCAGCAGCCCGGCCACATCATCGTCCTTGACCTTAAAGCGGAAGCGGGTTTTTTGCCCGCCCGTGATCATCTTGGACGCAAACTCCCGGCCATTGTCAAAATAGACCAGTTTGGGAATGCCGTAGTCGCGGAACATATCGTGCATGGCAAGGCGCACGCCGTTGGCATTCGGCTTGTCATCAAAGCGCCAGCCCAAAAATTTACCGCTGCGCAAATCCTGCACAGCGATCAGGGTGGGCCGCATGACTTTGCCATCGGGCATTTTGACAAACACATCAACCGTGTGGCAGTCGGCATTCACAGCTTCCATCGCGTCGAAGTGCGACCGATCACGCTTCATGGCTGGATAGCTTGCTTTCAGCACATCATTGCCCTCACGGGCCAGCCTGATTGCGCTCGCAGGCACGTCAGCCGTTAGGCGGCGCATCATGGTTTTCAGGGAGGGCAATTGCCAATTTTGCTCGGCGGCATGTTTCAGCAAGCGGTCATAGCAGCTGGCGGCTGATGGCTGTTCAGGCCGCAAATAATCCGACTTAAAAAAGGCCAACGCCGCGTCAGCGCAGTCTTTCTTCTTCACTTTTTTGCAGGCCGCAGCACCGCGTGGTTTGGGGGCAAGGACCGCTAGCCAGTCTTGCTCTCCATGCAGGGCAACAAGACCGCGCCAATCCCAAACGGTGCGCGCACATACGCCAAATTCACCGGCAACGATGTCTGTCGCCTGATTGCGTGAGAACCCATCCAGACACAGTTGGTCGACCTTTTTCAGGATCGTCAGACGCCGTTCAGCCTCTGCCTTGGCCTTGTTGCTGCGTCGTTCAAACTGCGCCCACAGTTCAGCACCTTCAACTATCTGTGTCCCGCTGTCTTCCTTCCGCGCTAGCGCCTCCAGCCGCTTCTGGGCGCGCAAGGGCAACAGGCTGGTGTGATATTCAAACCCGCCACCACGGCCCGCACGTTTGCGACACAAAAGCGTGCCCTCTTCGCTGCGCTTGATGGCCCACTCGTTACGGGAAGCCAGTTTTTGCACGCCCCGCTTGGTGCCGGGCAGTTCGGGCAGATCATGATCGGCGATTTCTTGTGCTGTCAGCCACGTCATTTCCAGCCGCCCCCCTTTTGTAGATCACGTAGGGCAGCCTTTTTCTTTGCAGCGGCTTCGTCGGCAATTTCGCCGTAATAAGCGGCCTCGACAGCAGCCAAGTACCGCCCGTCGATCACAGCCTTGCCAATGCGGCCCAGTTCAGCGCCAAGGAAACGGGCGTCACCCGTGACTGCAATCAGGGCAATGGCACGATCAAGGCTGATGGTCTTGTCTTCGGCGCTGACGGATGCGTACTTGTTCAACATGGGCAACGAAACCTCTGCGCCCAAAAACTCTGACATTTCAGCGGCGATTTCCTCGCGCGATTTGGGACAGTCTTCCAGCGTCACAGCAACGCCGCGTGCAATGCGGCCCCGCATGGACCAGCTTTTTACTTTGGGGTCGTCGTCCTGAAATGTGTGGGCGATAGCAACAGGTTCTGCATCGCCAAACAGGTCAAGGGTTGCTGTGTCGCCTCGCACCTTCACCATCACGCGTCCTCCAACGACAGGATGCAATAGCGTGGCTCAAGACCAAACTGGCCTCCTTGCAGAATATGGCTGATACGCTTTACGAGGTGATCAACGGTTGTGTCGACGCCTCCTGTTTTGTCGTCTTTCAACCGATATAGCCACAGCGTGTCGCCTGTCTGAAAACCACGATCATTTAACCTGATTTCATAAGTCTTGGTTCCGTCAGCGACAGCATCCCAAAGATAGCCTTCTGTTTTAAGCAGGTGATTGGTTTTGCGCTTCGCCATCACGCATCCCCCTTCAATAAGGCCAGTTCATCCCAGCGCTTCCGCACAAATTCGATGCGTACTTTTTTGGGCAGCTTGTCCCAAAGGGCATTCAATTTGGCGGCTTGTTCAGCGACAGGGTCTTTGGGCTTGACCTCCTCGCCCCGATGCAGGCGGTTGGCAGCATCAATTGACAGGGGCGCATCCTCAGCAAGTGCCAATTCTAGGACCGGCATTTGATCGTCCTTGGGCAGCTTTGATAGCTTGAACAGTTCGCCTTCTTTTTTGCATAAGGGAGTGCCAGCCAGCGCCTTGCGTGTGGCAGGGGCAAGGCCTTGGGCAATTGCCACAGCACGCCTTATGGTGCTCTCACCGAACCCAAGTTCTTTAGCTGTTTCTTCTGAGAAGGATGACCAAGTGCTAATATTTAGCGCTTGATCTGACTTGCGGTCACCGCCATGACCGATTTCTGGATTTTCCAGTTCGAAAATGCGCTTGCGTTGGGCCATGAAAATAGCCCGGTCGAGGGGGTTCAGATCGTGCCGGGCAAGGTTCTCATCAATTTCCAGCAGCCGCCGATCATTCGCGGTTAAGCGGCCTGTCAGACGTGCCTCAATCTTGTCCCAGCCAAGCTGCTTGGCCGCAGCCAATCGGTGGGCACCGGCGACCAAGGTCAATTTGGTGCCATCCTTTTCCACCACGATGGATTGGATCAGCCCTTTGTCACGCATCGAATCGGCCAGTAATTCGACATGGGCCTGATCTACCCGCCGCAGCCGCGTGGCCATCTTGATGTCCGCAACCGGAACTTGCTTGGTGTCAATGTCAAAAGTAGTGCGTGCCATAGTCTAGCCTCGCGCTGCTTTTTGACGGTGCAAATTCTCTAAAAAGGGACCATCTTGTTTACTAGAAGTGGCTGTTTTGTTTGGGATTTCTTTACAATCTCTACAAACAACCCTTTTATTTGGCTTTATTGAGGATTTTTTATTAGATTTGGTTTTGTAGTTTTTACGAGGCTGCGGCTTCAGGCGCTTACCATTTTCATCATATCGGCTTGGCCAAATGATATGGGCGGGTTCGCCGAGAGTTTCAGCAATCGCAATTTCTGCATGCTCTAGAGGACGAAGACAGGCAATTGAGCAAGTGGCTGGACGCATTCCGTAGGCGCGTTCAATCTCTGCAAAATTTGTGTTCCTGCGTTGTTCTAGCTCATATAGAACTTTTTTGGCTGACCAGTCCATAGGAATTCATTTCCGTTTAGCTTTTATTACAAAGCGATTATTTTGTATCTAAAACGATTTGTCAATTCGTTTTTGAGTTGGAAACTTGAATGAAAAATGAAATCGAACTAAACGGCTTTGGCGAACGGCTGAAATCCCTAAGAGCAGGGTTTAGTCAGGGGGAGTTCGCAGAGAAGATTGGCATTTCGCAAGGGGCGCTAAGCGCATACGAACGCGGAGACAGGCTGCCGAATATGGATGTTTTGTTGAAGATCAACGAATCGTTGAAGGTAAGCATTGACTGGTTAGTTACTGGCGAATCGCCCGAGACTGAGGGGCAATGCTATATTCCGCTTTTGTCTCCAAGGATTTTGGGATTCCCCGAGCATTTGCTGGCCGATATGAATATCAGCAGCTACATTATGTTTTGGCGAACCTTCGTCGAGATGGTGTCAAATGGCACGGAATTGGACTATTTGGCGCTAGTTCAAATTAAAGGTGATGCAATGGCACCGACATTTCCGGCTGGCAGTTTGGTGATGATTGACCTTCGGGCAGGCGGGTTTGGAAACAATGGTGTTTTTGCCTATTTGAACGATGGATTTGTTACAGTAAACCGATTTCAAAACATGACAAATGGCTTGATCATCAAAAATGACAATCCGAAATATGATGATGAAATTCTGACGCCGGAACAGGCAGAGAATGTCAAAGTCATAGGCCGCGTCATTTCAGCTATAAGCCCTGTTTAAAGGGGGGTACAAGTTCCCAGTTCTAATTTGCCGGTAGCGTCGCGCATTGTGATATACCGTTATTTTTCAATTAGATATAAAACTGGGAACCGATGATCTGTTCTGGGAACCAAATGGCGCACTTACAAGACAGCCACCCAACTTGCCCAACCAGATGCAACGCCCACTATCCGCAAGCAATCATTGGCCTGCACAATCATAAGCCGCAGCACTCTGCGCCTAAGATGCCTCTGAGTACCCTTTTAAGACGCGTTTGAACGCGGTCCAGAATTTTGCCCGATTTGGACCTGCCGTTCCCAGTACTGCAAACTATGGCCGATTATTGCGCCAATTTTGGGACAAGGCAGTCGTCCCACAATACATCGCGAAAAATCGCAGTTTTTCGGTCCTTTCCCGGTGGTTCCCGCCTGATCCCACCTAATCCCGCCTAGTGCAGATAACTCTGTCCCCCTACAATGGGTTTTTGCGATGACTCTGTCTGATTCTTGCAAAGCAAACAGCGGATCTTTCAAAGCACCTTCGCCGGGTCATCATAATCCACCCAGCCAAAGGTACTGAAATCCCCCATCGTGCCTTCATAAAGCTTATAGCCGAGGAGAGCCTGCATCTCCGGTGTGAGGGCGCGAACAACTTCCTTAGGCGTTGAAAGTTGCGCGTTTTCAAAGGGGCGCAGCCAACCTACAACATAAGATGTCGCAAGGCAGCGTCGCTGTTCATTCGTCGTGTTTTCACCACCGCCATGCAGCGCATCGCCCCGGAACACAAGACCGGACCCGGCGGGCATTTCGCAATAAGCGATCTCTTCAGGCAGGGCCTGACGCCTGGCATCCCATTTGTGGGAACCGGGCACCACTTGGGTGCCCCCATTTTCTTTCGTGAATGGCGTCAGCGCGATAATACAAGAGGCCAATATGGCTTCCCCCACCTTGGCGACTTCCGTCCATACATCTTGATCACGATGCAGCATCTGCGCGGTTTCGCCGGGCGCGATCTCAATCAATTCGGCCGTTGATAGAATGAAATCACTGCATTTGGGGGCAAGCATGTGCCGGGTGGCTTTAAGCACATCTTCTTGCGCGATCAGTGCCTCTGTTTCGGGGCACTTCGCGACCATGCCTTGCAGTCGGACAGTCTGCCGCCCGGCAAATTCATCATAAATTTCATGCCCACGGGGCTGAAAGGTAAAAGCCGCCACCAAGGGGTCAATAGCACGGTTAATGGCGCTGAGCTGATCTTCCGGCACCAAATTTTGCACGATCGCAGCCCCATCCGCGTCCAAGGCGGCGGGCAAATCCTTTAAATCAGTTTTGGCGTCAAATTCCTTAATCATGCGGGAATTATAGCCATTTTGATTTGAGATACCAGTGGTATTTGAAATAGAAATAGGCTAAGTTTCGCCTGCAATTGGAGGAATGGGGCTGTGTTGAAACGTTTTGCGATGCCGTTGGTGTTGAGCGTATGGGTTATGCCACTTTGGGCGGCAGAGCCGATGTTGGATGAAATTGTCGTCTCCGCCCAAAAGCGGGATGAAAATATTCAAGACGTGCCTTTGTCCGTTTCGGCCATTGGGGAAGAAACGCTGAAGTTCAAAAACATTGCTGACTTGAATGAGGCGCAGGCTTACCTGCCAAACGTCAACATCATCGCCTCCAACACTTTCAATTTCATTTGGATGCGGGGACTTGGGTCCGACTATAATAAAGGCTTTGAACAATCTGTTGGCATTATCATTGATGGTGTGTCGTTGGGCCGGGCGGCCTACTTGACCGGCGGCCTATTGGATCTGTCAGCTATTGAAGTGTTGCGCGGCCCACAAGGTACGCTTTACGGCAAGAACACCATTGCGGGGGCCTTGCACCTAAAAACCGGCAAGCCTGAATTTGAATTTGGCGGCAATGTTGAGCTGCTGGGCGGTGAGTTGGATCATAGGCGTGCGCGTGGTGTCGTGACCGGACCTATTTGGGGTGAAGCGATCGCCTTCCGGGCAGCGCTGTCTTACGACAAGGCAGACGGCGTCACCTTTAATGAAACGCGCGGGATCGATCAGGGGGATTTAAACAGCCTAAATGGCCGTTTCAAACTTCGCGCCCGTAACGATTGGCTTGATGCAACCTTGTCCATGGAAGGGGCGTCCATCAAAGATAATGGCCCACGGTCTGAACTTTATGCAGCTACCGAAGATGTGCTCGCGCTTTACAAAACCTTCGACCCCAGAACCGAAGATAACGTGTTCAACGGCAAGAAACAGATGGATGCGCCCAGCTTTTCCGACAAAGATATTATCAATGGCGTGTTAACCGCTGACATATCATTTGGGGCATACACACTCACGTCCATCTCCGCCTATGCACAATTGGATGAAGATGTGGCCTTTGATGCGGATATGGGCCCGATCCCGGTGCTTGAATTCACGAACAATGAAGACTTCAACCAATTCACGCAGGAACTGCGTTTGACAAGCCCCTTGGGTGAAACATTTGACTTTGTGGCGGGGGCCTATTTCAGCCACAGTGAGCTTTACGCTTTCGCGAATGCGGGGCTGCTGAAAGATGATGTCGGCGGCACCTTGATTGACCAATTACTACCTGCTGCCACGGCAGGCGCGCTAGGCCCCCTGGGGGATGCGGTTGATCTGATTGTTAGTGGCGTCACCACCGGCCTTGGCGCAGAAGGCTTTGCGGAAAACAATATTCAGTCCATTGATCAGGTACAATCCGGCGGCGCGGTATTCGGGCAGGCCAATTGGCATCTGACCGATTGGTTGACGCTGATTGGCGGGGTGCGTCTTTCCTATGATGAGAAAGATGTGCATGCCGATCTTTATCTGACCGGGTCCGGGCTTTTGTTCCCCGCTGCGGTGCCTGACACTGAAGAATTTGACGAAACGCGCAGCCGTTCGGAATGGGATGTGTCGCCCAAAGCATCCGTCAAAGTTTCGTTTAATGAAGACATTATGGGCTTTGTGACAGTGGCGCGCGGCTTTAAGTCCGGCGGGTTTAACGCATCAGCGTCCAATGCCAGCCAGCTTGAATTCGAAAGCGAAACCTCCTGGACCTATGAGGCAGGCATAAAGGCTGACTTTATGGGCGGCGCCGCGCGAGTGAATGCCGGGATATTCCGTACGGAGTTTTCGGACCTACAAGTCAGTGCCTTTAACGGCTTTTCCTTTGTGGTGGAAAATGCTGCCTCTGCCATTTCGCAAGGGTTGGAAGTTGAAGGTTGGTTAGCGGTCAGCGAAAATTTGATGTTCAATTTCTCTGGCGCGCTGTTGGACGCGACCTATGACAGCTTTCCCGGCGGACCATGCTCCGCCACCTCTGGCGAGGAAGCACCGTGTGATCAGTCCGGCGAAACATTACCATATGCACCTGAATGGTCTGGCGCGGCTGGCTTCATCTATCAGCAACCCCTTGGTAATTTGCCGTTCCTCATGTTGCTGTCCGCAGATTTGACATTCTCTGACTTCATTTATTTCACGGTCGATCATGACCCTATCGACAGCTCTGATGCTTATGGGATGGTGAATGCGCGCATCGGCTTTGCAGATGTGAATGAACGGTGGAGCTTTCTTGTCTATATAGACAATGTGACGGATGAAAATGTCCTGGCGTCCTCAGACGACACGCCTTTGTTTCCCGGCACCCATTTTGGCGCGGCTTATGCACCGCGCACGGTAGAAGCTGAGTTCAGAATTTATTTCTAGCGCTTTGGCTGCGCGATTCGGCGGAGCGCAAATTCCAAGGCGCCAAGCGGCGTTTTGGCGGGTACGCGGGCATGTTCCATGCCAATGCCGAAGGACAACGCCATGAAGAGACGGGCGATTTCTTCACCTGCATTTGCGCCCAGTTGATTGCCGGTGACCTTTGCAATGGCTGCCAGCATGGGGGCATAGGTCGCCTCCAGCTTTTGCTGCCCCTCTGGGGTCCGCACGGTGTGCACGGCAAATTCCATCTCTGCCAAAAACCAGCCGCGCTCCGCATCCAATGTTTCTTCAAACCAGCGCACTATGCCTTTTTCCCAGGCGTCGTTCGCTTCACCTTTGCCGATGATCTGTTCCATGATCGCGACACGGTTTGCCGTTTCGCTTTCAAGCGCAGCCAAGAACAACTCGTCCTTGGTGCTGAAATTCGAATAGACCGCGCCTTTGGTATAGCCTGCTTCCTTCGCAATCATGTCCAACGTTGTGCCGTGGAACCCGTGCTCCGCGAAACGGGCAGTCGCGGCCACTATCAACTCATTGCGGGTTTGTTGTTGTCGCTGGGCGCGCAAATTCATGAATCTGCGCCTTTTTTGATCATGCGTCGCACATAGTTTTGAAAGTGATGCACGGCGTTTTCATGTGCCGGTACCAGCCGTCCGAATTGATAGGCACCGGATTTTAGGTTGCGCTGCGTATCGCGGGCAATACCCATATCTTCACGCAAGGTCAGGTCGGTGTAATAGAGCGTGAGGTAACGCGCAAGTTCCGCCCCCACTGCTTTCCGAAACAGTCCGGAATGTTGCAGCAGCCAGAAAAGGGCGGATTGCATGGCGCTGCCATCATCCTTCGCCATGGCGGCCGTGTCGGGCATCGGGCCATCTGCGGTGTCCTTCAAGGATTGATCCAATGTGCGCCGCAACCATTTGCCAAAGCGGCCATGGGGTGGGCTGGCCCGTTCCGGCAAAAACCAATAATCGAGTGTGATACGGGTGTGATCCGCATCCAAAGGTTCCGCCCAAACGGTGTTCATGTGATCAGGATGCAAGTTCACAATGAAAGTAGGGAAAAGGTTGATGAACTGCGAGATGCCTTGTTCTTCTGCGGTCAGCTTCGGTAAAGATGGGGCAAGCCGTTTCAGCAGGTTCTGAATCTTGGGGTCGCTTAAGCCATAATCAGCCCGCATATCTTCTTGCGAGGACGTTTGCTTGGTGATGAGCGGCGCTTCAACCGTCGTGCGGTAGCGCTCCAATGTGGAGGAGGCCCAAAGCACCGGATGGATGGTGGGGACGTGATATGCCTCCAGTGAATTTTCCACAAAGGCCTTCCAGTTACACTGCATGGTAAAGCTGGAAGAATAGGAATGTTCCAGCTTTTCAATCTCATAGTTCCTTGCCAAGTCAAGCACGGGGCCCAAGGCGTCTTCCAAACTGTGGCCGGGGTCTTCTAGGGCGATGAAGATGAAGGGCCCCCATTCAGCGACCGGAAATTCCGGCAAGCGGCAGGTAGACGGGTCAAGCTCTGGAAAGTCTGGGGCAGCACGCAGTGCCCCGTCCAACCCATAGGCCCAACGGTGATAGCGGCAGGTGAGCGAGGCGGCCTTACCCGTTCCCTCTTCCATAATAGGCCCGGCGCGATGCAGACAAACATTGGAAAGCGCACGCAATGTGCCATCGCGGTCCCGGGTTACAACAAGCGATTGATCGCAAATCTGTCGTGCCGCATAGTGACCGGGCACGGCAACATCGGCTGCTTTGCAGAAATAAAGCCAGGACTTTTTGAAGATGCGCCTTTCTTCCAACGCCGCCGCCTCTGGCGACCAATAAGCTTCACCCGCGAAGGTTTCGGCGGCATCTAAAGGCTTTTCTGCGCGGTATAAATGTTCCATAATTTAAAATACCAATGGTATTTGAATTGGGCAAGCGCAAATAGTGAGGCGAGATGACAGGCGGGCAGGCAAATTTGGCGAAGGCGACGGCACCGCCTTGGGGGCACTATGTGCGCATTGGGGCAGGTTCCATCTTTGTGTCGGGGCCCGCCTCCCTCACCCCTATTTTTGCACCCTTGATTGTTGGGGCGCTGCTCGCCATCGAAAACAGCCCCTATACGCTGACGGGGGTATCCCTCCTTATCAGTGGGGAAATATTGGTGACGGCACTGGTTTCGGCATCCACCAATTATTTCGTGCAGGCGCATTCCATACGCAGCGTCAGTGTTATGATGCTGGCCTTGTGGGCGCTGGCAACATTGGCGTCTGCCTATTTGATCGCCGCCCCACTTGCTTTCCTCTCCGCGCGCCTTTTGGCCGGGATATTTGCCGGCATTGCCCTTACAGCTTCCGGTACGGCTGTGGCCGCATCTGGCGACCCAGACCGCACACAATCCTTCGCGATCTTACTCGGCACACTGATCGGCGCCGTGTCCGTTGCGATGCTAGGCGCAACCCTAGATGCAGACGGCGCTAAGACGGGCATGCTGCTGCTGGCTTTCTTTGGCCTCATCATCTTGCCCGGGGCATTGCTGTTGCGGGCAGATGACCGGCCAAGCACAGCCGTGCCGGTTCAAAATCCGCTCACTGCGCTTAAAGACGTGGAACCACGCCTTTATCTTGTACTTGCCGGCGCATTTGCGCTCGCGGTGTCAGATGCGGCGGTCTATGTCCTGATGAACCCGATTGGCGCGCACGCCGGCCTTGGCGCAGACGAGGTAGCCTATATACTGGCCATCGGCATTGTGCTTGCGCTTTTGGCAGCAGGCATTGCCGCAGCAATCGGCACCCGCTTTGGGCGGCGCTTGCTGCTTACCGTTGCTATCGGCGTGAAGCTGATCGCAACCATACTGCTTACATTGTGGGCTGATCCGATGGCCTTTGCCATTCTGCTTTCCACGACTACTTTTTTCTATGTACTGGCCTTGCCTTATATTGTGGGTCTCGCGACCGATACACAGCCCGACGGACGCGGCACGGTTCTAAACTCCGTGGCCATGTTGTTGGGGGGCGCCGCTGGCCCTGCCCTTGGCGGCTGGGTGGGCGAGAGCTTTGGCTTTGCAGCGGCGGGTATTCTGGCCGGACTGGTCGGCGGCGCAGGCCTTGTTGCGCTGATATTAGCGACGAGGCAGCAGGCAGATCCGCAAATTCTGCCCAAACGGTGAAATTGTAGACGTTCATGGGTTTTTACGCGCAACCCATCAACGACTACATCGCGCTGAAACCGTTGATAGTACTGGGAAAGATAGTGGCGCACTTTGTTTGATGTGCGCAGAAACCAAAATGGGCCGCAAATACGACCCACATTTGGTTTTTGGCGCACCGGGGAAGATTCGAACTCCCGACCCCCAGATTCGTAGTCTGAAGTGCCGCAAATGATTTCAATGAGTTGTCGGAAGTTGCGGCGTCAAAACCAATCAGATTGCTTCAAACAGCGGCATGGTTTGTAAACCACTAATTCAATTTTGATCGCAGCAAATATGCCATATTTTGCATCTGGGACGTTTCTAATGAATTCAATTCGTTAGAGATTGAGAAACCGGAACATTTCGGTAACGACGCATAAATATGGCGTTCGATATGTAACTTTCCCTCTGACGGGATGCTTCAAAAAAAGCTATCTGCGCGTCCGTTTATCGACTCCACTTCATAGAACAATCTCCTTCCGATCTCTTCGATCATAATTAGAAAATTCCAGCTTCAAACGGTCCAAAATTCGGGAAGCAGGTCACGTCTTCAGCTCATCTCGCTTGTTGGGGGGTAAGGACGGGCAGTGAGCTGAATTCATTTCAGTCAATCAACGACCTTCCTTGCGGATAATCCAAACAGTTGCCACCACAAAGTAAATTAACGACGGCAGGATCATCCATGAGCGTAAGACTTCAAGTGACATCACCCCGCCAAACACGGCAAGCGCCATGCCAGCACAAACAGCAAGACTGACCATCGCCACAGCGCCCCACAGCGGGGCCTTGCCCCCACTCTGCGTTTCGGCTTCGTGATATTCACCTGCTAGTTCAGAGACTTCAGCAACCGTCACAGCGTCTCCTGCCATCAATTTCACCAGCACAAGATAGATCACGCTTGCGCTGATCCAAGTTGGGATCAGCAGGAAGAACAGGTGCAAGCCTGCACTATTCAAACCAAAAGCGATCAGCAACGACAACGCCCATGCGACGCCAGCAGGAACATTAAAGTTTTTTGCGGATGCCCAATAACGGGTCATACCAAGTTTTGGCAGCACCCAATGTTCCATGATAATCACAGCACCGATCGGTGCCATCAACAGGCCCATCAAACCCAGAAAATCCATCAACCGCGTAAACACGAATGGGAAGCAGGCAATGATGGTTGTCAACACCCCAACCACCAATGTTACCTTCTTGCGATCCCAATTATGGTTTAGTGATTGGAAGGCAAGCCCTGCGCGATAGATTGTCGGGTTTGAGGTCGTCCAACCGGCGATAATCACTGCAACAATGCCCGCAGCACCAAGGGCCTGAAAGGCAACATCACCCGCATCAAGCGCGGTGACCTGTCTCTGCATCAGATGGGCAGCCCCCGCGCCCATGACGCCTGCCGCAATCCAGGCACCGAAATGGCCGATATACATACCGAAGGCTGAGAAGGCCGCATAGCTGCCTTTGCGCGCAAAACGCAGGACTGACATATCGCTCATCCCTACATGCATGGGCAAATTGCAGATCCACGCAAACGCTGCGACATGCCAGACCGTCATCTCACTTCCCGGTTGCGCAACCCAAATAAAGGCATCGCCGATATTTTGAAACCCTACAACACCTTGCGCTGATGCAGCTTCTTGCAGGCTTGGCCAAAGGGCAAGGGCGCCGGCACCGAACATCACGATCATCCAAGGGGCACAAATCTGCGCAAAGCGAGCTACAATGCCAAAACCGCGCGCGGCAATTGTTGCTACCACTAAGCCGACCAGAACGGCCACAATAACAAAACGCCAGTCATCGGGATACCAGTTGATCTGCGCGGGAATATCAAACAATAACCGCACGGCAGAGGCTGAAACCGTTATCATTGCCCCGCCCAGCACGACAAAGAAGATGCCATTCAGCAATGAATAGAGCTTGATTATGCCCGGGCCACCAATCTTTTCAAGATAGGCATAAAGGGTTAGGCGGGTGTCTATCGCCACAGGCGCGCATAGAATGACCCAGCTTAGCACCGCAAGCAGATTACCCGCAATCAGACCAATAATCACATCAGCGGTCGAAACACCCCATGCCACAAACATGGCACCGATAACAAACTCTGTACCCGCAACATGCTCGCTCGCATAACTGGCCGCAAATGGGCGCGCGCCCAGCAAGCTGTCTTTCCGCACTGGCTTGCGATCAAATTCCGCTGCATCTTCCATTGCAGACTCCCCCCCGATAATGAATTTTCTTTTTATCTTAAACAATGCCCGACGATGTGCCGCCAACAGACGGACGTTCCTGCGCCTTGTGCTGGCGATAGCCGGACGTGCGATAGACCTTGATCGGGTCAATCGCGCCACCAGTTCGCATACGCGCCATCTGTAAAATAGGTTCCACATCTGTGCGGTACGCCTTATTCAGAGCTTCGCGTGCGCCGATCACATCGGCCTGTTCTTGAGCCCCAATCAAGGCACCCCGATCCACCAACAAGGCCTGCGCGTATGAGCGCGCAACCGCTTCACCCGACAGGATCAGGCTTTCGATCGGATCAGTTACGTTATGTGATTGGTCCAACATATAGGCAGGCGCAAAATCATCATAACGCGACGCGGCGCCTACAAGCTCATTGAACACTAAGAACAACTGGAAAGGGTTGATAGAGCCTGTATCAAGATCATCATCGCCATATTTGCTGTCATTAAAGTGAAAGCCGCCAAGCTTGCCGAATTGCGCAAGCCGCGAAACAATCATTTCGATATTTGTGTTAGGCGCGTGGTGGCCAAGATCGACCAGACATTTCGCACGCTCACCCACCTCTTTGGCAGCAAGGTAATTGCTACCCCAATCAGCAATCACTGTTGAATAGAAGGCAGGCTCAAAAAACTTATGTTCAATGAAAAGCTGCCAATCATCTGGCATCGCCTCATAAATCTGTTTCACACTATTGATATAGCGTGCAAAACTGTCAGCAAAATCACTTTGACCGGGGAAGTTTGCCCCGTCGGCTATCCAAACTGTGATGGCCTTTGACCCGATGGCCTTCCCAAGCTCAATACAATCAATATTGTGCTGAATGGCCTGGTCACGAACCGCTTTATCCGCATGGGTTAGTGAGCCGTACTTATAGGAAAGCGCCTGCCCATCCTGATCCTGAAATGTGTTGGAATTTACCGCATCAAATGTCAGGCCAAGAGTATCAGCATAGGCCTTGAGCGCCGCCCCATCTTCGCGCCAGTCCCATGGGAAATGCGGTGACACGCTTTTTGACATACGGCCAAGTTGATTGATGGTCGCGCAGTCTTCCAACTTTTCTTCAATCGATCGTGGCTCCCCCAGTCCGGGAAAGCGGGCAAAGCGGGTACCGCCGGTGCCAACCCCCCAACTGGGGACAGCAACATCGAAATCCGCGACCTTATCTGCGATGGCATCTATGTCGATGTTTGCATCACCAAGCTTAACCGCCAGCGCCTGATAATCACGCGTCAGAATAGCTTCATCCTTCGCATTTTGGTCGGCAATCAACTCATCCGAAATTTGATAGGTCATGAACCTTGCCTCCCCTAACGCGTAAAGCTTTGTGCATTGCCAGCATCAACATTGATGATGTTGCCTGTGCTTTTTGCTGATGCATCAGTTGAAAGGAAAGCGACAGCCTCAGCAATGTCCGCTGGCAAAACAGATTGCTTCAGCATAGAGCGGTTCTTGTAAAACTCAGGCAGTTTTTCAACAGAGATCCCGTATGCAGCAGCACGCTGTTCCCCCCAGCCGCCATCCCAAATGTTAGACCCCGACAGAACTGCATCCGGGTTAACAACATTGCAACGAATGCCAAAGGGGGCACCATCCATCGCAATGCAGCGCGCAAGGTGGACCTCGGATGCTTTTGCTGTGCAATAGGCCGCTGCCTTGGCAGAGGCTGCAAGCGCATTCTTGGACGCAACAAACGTAATGGCACCGCCTGTCCCTTGTGCCTTCATCACCTTGAATCCTTCGCGCGACACAAGGAAATACCCCGTGCCCATGACGGTCATATTCTTGTTCCACATATCAAGGGAGGTTTCCTCAAACGCCGCAGACGACGCAATCCCCGCATTCGACACAACAATATCAACACCGCCAAAGGCGCGCGCAGCAGCCGCGAAACTATCAACGACTTGCGTTTCATCCGACACATCGCAAACCGCGGCAGCGACAAAATCCTTGCCATATTCAGCGGCAAGACCATCCCGCACTTGCGTAAGACGTTGCCCATCAATGTCGGTCAAAAATACACACGCATCGTCAGCAAGCAGGCGTTCTGCCACCGCACGTCCAATTCCGCCAGCCGCACCTGTAACATAGGCAACACGCCCTGCAAGGGGCTTCGGTTTGGGCATACGTTGCAACTTGGCTTCTTCAAGGAGCCAATATTCAATGTTGAAGGCTTCTTTCTCATCAAGGCCAATATAGGTGTCAGCGGCCTCTGCGCTGCGCATCACATTGATGGCGTTGATATAGAATTCAGACGCGATGCGGGCTGTTGCTTTATTGGCAGCAAAGGCAAACATGCCAACACCACGCATCAAAACGATAACAGGCATTGGGTCCCGCAAGGCTGGTGCGCCATCGAATTTGCACCGCTCATAGTAGGCTGTGTAATCTTCGGCATAAGCCTCAAGCGCAGCGGGAAGACCGGCAATCATCCCTTCAAGATCATCGTCGGGCATCCAATCAAGCAGCAACGGCTTGCGCTTTGTCCGCAAAAAATGATCAGGGCATGACGTGCCGAGTGCAGCAAGCTCCTCGAGGCGCGCCGCGCACACAAATTCCAGCACCGACGCGCTATCGTCAAAATGACCGACCTTTAAGCCCGTTTTAGATAGCGCCCCGCGCAATGAAGGCATGACCTGACCGACAATTGTTGCGCGTTCCTTATCTTCAAGCGGGACTACAGCCTGTCCACCAAAAGCATTGGCGAGCGGTTTAGCGGACAACCAAGCCCGCGCCCGCTTGATCACATCAAGGGTGACCTCATAGCAATCTTTTGACGTATCGGCCCATGTCACAAACCCATGACCGCCGAGCATCACTCCCTTAAGGGCAGGGTTTTCCGACGCGAGTTTGCCGACCTGCAGGCCCAGCTCAAACCCCGGACGTTGCCAATCAAGCCACGCGATATCACCACCAAAAATCTCCGCGGTAATTGCAGCGCCGTTTTTCATCGTAGCAATTGCGATAATGTCATCTGGGTGAACATGATCGACATGAGTGTGGGGTACAAACGCATGAATTGGCGTATCGATGCTTGCCGCACGCGGGTTCAGGTTGAAGGTGCAATGGGGCAGATAGCCGACCATCTCATCTTCAAATTCAACACCACGATAATGTGACTGAAGCCCCAGCAGCTTGTCCATATAAAGCGTTGCAAACCCGTCATGCTTCATGGTGCCAATATCACCGCCAGACCCCTTGACCCACAGGACGGACACATCCTGGCCAGTCAACGGATCTTTTTCAGTGATCTTCGCAGACGTGTTGCCGCCACCATAATTGGTGATCCGCTTGTCAGAGCCAAGAAGGTTAGACCGATAGACTAGAAGGTCCGCATCGCCCATCGCTGCCGTTGCGGTGTCGTCCCACTGCGGGAAATCCATATGTACTGCTCCAGGCCAGAAGTATCCAACAAATGCTCATTTTCTCTCATTGCGATCAGAAAGTTTCAAACCCAATTGACACATGTTGATTATTTATGATTGCTTGCCTGAATGCATCAGACTGAACGAGATCAAACCATATTAAGCTTGCTGACCGAAAATGCGATCGTCACTTTTCGTCAGCTCAGCAATGTGCTGGAGGCCTCCCCAGCCACAATTCGGCGCGACCTAAATAGATTGGAAGAGTCCGGACTTGTGCAGCGAGTACATGGTGGCGTCAAATTACCCGCCAAACCAAGCGGTGAGCCGACCACACGGCCTGACACACTGATTGAAAACCGGGCCCTAAAGGTTGCCATCGGCAAACGCGCTGCGGAGCTGGTAAGGCTTGACGAGCCAATCATTCTAAATGGCGGGACAACCACCTATGCCATGGCGCAGGCCTTGCTTGACCACCAGGCACAAATCCTGACTAACTCCAATCTCATTGCTCGGCTATTGTTGACGCAATCGCGCAATCGCGTGTTTGTGCCCGGCGGTGAGATCTTCCGCGAACAAAGCCTGATCCTGTCCCCATTTGACAATGACGTGATCCGCAATTTTCACGGCGGCACCATGTTTCTCGGCGCCCACGGCATAGGCCCGATGGGTATCATGGAAAATGATCACCTGTTGGTGCAGGCAGAACAAAAGCTGCTGCAACGGGCTGAGCGGTTAGTGCTTTTGGTGGAAAGCGAAAAGTTCAAGCGCCGCGCCTCGCTCGTGCTGTGTGAACTATCCCGTCTGTCTATTGTTGTTACTGACGACGGTATTTCAAAACAGGATCGTTCCATGCTTGAAAAAGCTGGGGTAGAGGTCATTACGGTTCCCAAAGCCATCGCCTCCAAACCTCATAATTGACTATGAAACACCTTGCCGTTATCGACATTGGCAAGACGAATGCCAAGCTGGTTCTGCTGGATGAAACGGGCGAGACCCTGCGCGAATGGCGGCAAGCCAATAGTATAAAACAAGCCCCGCCCTATCCGCATATAGATCTCGATCGACAATGGCGTTTTGTGCTGGACGCGTTAAAAGAAGCGTCGTCTGCCTACGATATAGACGCGGTCATCCCCATAACGCATGGCGCAACAGCAGCGCTGATAGATGGCAAGGGTGAACTGGCACTACCCATAATGGATTATGAGGCTGCAATCCCAGCCCCCTTTTCCGAAGATTATAGTGGCTTGCGCCCTTCCTTTTCCGAAACAGGGTCCCCCAATCTGCCGAACGGGCTGAACCTTGGGCGGCAAATATACTATCAATCCCAAGCCTTTCCCGATGAATTTGCGCGCACTGAGGAAATCTTGATGCTACCGCAATACTGGTCTTACAGACTGACCGGGACTTTGGCTTCTGAAGCAACCTCTTTAGGGTGCCATACAGATCTTTGGGATTACAAGGCGCAGGATTTTTCGTCGCTTGTATACAAAGAAGAATGGCACAACATCTTCCCGCCACAAGTAAAGCCGGGCAACATTGTCGGCACAGTCAGACCCGACCTTGGGTTACCACACAGCATCAAGGTTATGTCTGGAATCCATGATTCAAACGCCGGTTTTCTGCCCCACCTCGCCAGCCAATCAGGCCCGTTTGCCGTTCTATCAACCGGCACTTGGGTCATCTCTATGGCGGGCAATGGTGAGATTCCGTCCCTTGATGAGGCGCGCGATACGCTCTGCAATACGAACGCTTACGGCAACCCTATACCGACCGCTCGCTTCATGGGCGGGCGTGAATATGATCGCCTGATCCCAAAAGAAAGGCAGGCCGATACAATCTCGATTGATGATTTGATTTTCTCTGCAACCAAAGAAACCATTCCGCTTCCAAACCAAGGCGGAATAGGCGGTCCCTTCCCATCGGCTTCTGAACAACCACAATCTGAATACAGCGCCGCAGCTGCGATAATCTATCTAGCGATGATGACGGATCAATGTCTGACGCTCATAAATGCCCAGGGGCCAATAATCATTGAAGGTCCATTCGCAACCAACCCCGCATTCGCGGCTACCCTTTCCCATCTCAGAAACACCGAAGTTGCATGCGCATCTGAAACAGCGGGCACTACTGCGGGGGCACTAACGCTATGGTTAGGCACAATAAGCAGAGCACCAAGCAGTGTTTTCAAACCTCACAACAAAAACCTCAAAGACGCTTTATTGGCGCGCAGGAGTTCATGGCTTTCAGCTCTGATGCCGTAAAACGAACCAAGGAGCATGCAAATGCATAACTCGCTAAAAATACTCGCCGGTCTGATCATTTCAATGATGCTACTTACATCTGGACTATTCGTTGCATTCACTGATGACAGCGTCGGCTTAGATCAAACAGAAATTCCACCTCACACCAAGATTATAGAGAATCCAAGTTTCACAGCGCAAACTCGAGCCTTCATCCTACGACTGGCTGGTATCGCACTCTACACAGTATATGATGCAGATGAATTGACCCCCGAATTCCTACGTGACATGGCCAAGAATGCACCACCGCCAGATCTGTCTGGACGCGCATTAGAACGCAAAGAGATTACATTGGGGGGACGACGAGCTGTTCACTATGTACCTCAATCGCCGCGTGACGACGCAGTTCTGTTCCATATACACGGTGGGGCCTATGTCAGTGGCAGTCCGGATGTTGCTGCTCAACTCGTTTCAAATCTGGTCGAGACCACAAACCTTCCTGCCTTTGGACCAACATACAGGCTGGCGCCGGAACACCCCTATCCTGCTGCACCAGAAGACATCTTAAATGCATATAGGGAATTCTTAGACCTTCACCCCAACAAAAAGATCGTTTTAGCCGGATCCTCAGCAGGGGGTGGACTGGCCACTGGCCTGCTGGTCAACGCCCGCAATGAAGGACTTCGCCTACCCGATTGTGTTTTACTAAACTCACCGCATGTCGACCTTACATTCACGTCGGACAGCGTAAAGAACCGCTCCCACCGCGATCTGCTGCGCCCGGCGCAAGCACCGGCGATCGCCAACGCCTACGCAGGCAAAACATCACCTTATTCCCCGGGCGTCTCGCCACTATTTGCTGACCTTCACGGCCTACCACCAATCCTAATTCAAGTGGGAACCGAAGAAGTCATGTTTAGTGACTCAATCAGCCTACATAAGAACTTGTTAGCGGCGGCAGTCTCCTCGGAGTTAGAAATTTGGCGGGGGATGTGGCATGTCTGGCCTAATCAGGCACAGGGTGCATTCCCCGAAGTTGATGCGGCCATAGAATCAGCAGCGGCATTTATCAACAAGCATTTGACCGATTAATCAGCGCATTGGGAGATGGTCACCGGGCCCATCAAACCGCCAGCAACCAAATGATCTGCATATCTAATCATATGGTTGTACTGCGGCACGCCATCAAGTCCCTTTTTGATCATACTGTTACGCATCGGCGGCGTAACAGTAACAGAAATCTCATTTTCGCCCGGCTTTAGCTTGCCAGAAACATCAAGCTCAAACGGCGGCAGTGAGACCAACTCAGCCGCACCATCATTGATTGAAACCTCTGCCAAGCCGTGGACCAATCCCAAGGACAGCATGAGGCGACGATCATCATTGACCTCAAACTGTGCGGTGTATGTGATCGGCTCATCTCGATACGCAACAGCGGGGTCCTCCCTCCAGTCGATCAGCTGATCTTTCAGTTCAGGCACCTGCCATTCTTTGATTTCCCGATAAATGGACTGGCGCTGACACTGAACAACACCTGGCGATGTCATGGGCATGGGATGACCAACAATCAGAAATCGACTTTCAAACGGTGACAGCAGCAATGTCCCCGATTGAGCAGGCCATGCAGAGCCGTTCAACGCGTCATACCACCAAGCATTTGAATCGTTAACATCCAACTCTACAGCCTGGTTCTCATATTGGTCATTGCTGAAGAAGTGAATTTCGCCACTTCCAACCCGCTTGGTCATCCGACGAACCTTGCTTTCAGCGCGGAACGCCACGCGCCCTTGATCAATTCCTTCCACCATATCTTGAAACGCTGTGGCATTCATTGACCTGAACAACTTAACCACCTGCCGATCACGGCTAGCGGCGTCATACAGACCCGGCACATGGGAAGGCGCTTCACCGACTATGGAGATAATCTTTCCTGCGGACTGCAACTCTACCAATTTTTCTACATCTGCGACAGGCAGCGCGTCGACATAGGGTAAAACAATTGCCTGATAGGTCCCGTCGCTCTTCACGCGTCCACTCTGCAACGCATGGCCATTAACCCAGGCCCATCGAACACCTCGTTTATCAAGCTCTTTGGTCAACGCCACAACTCGTTCCAGCCACTCCACGCGCTTGTCCGGGCCTGAATCTTTAAACACGCTGCTTAAAGCCCCATGTGTAATTTCGCTTGGAACCTCTGCGTCCGACATCTGGCCATCAAATAAAGTTTCAGTTGCGGCCACCTTCGATTCGGCGAAACTACGCGGCATGCCGAGGAAAGGGTAGTATAGCAACACATCAATTTCTTGATCGCCCGCTTGTAATAAATTCTGCGCACGAGCGATGTATCGGTTGGCTTGAATAAATCCGGGCCACATAGAATTGTTGGGAGATATGAAAGACGCAAATGTCATCCCGCGCCCCCCTTCATCGTCGGGCATTGGCGAGGAGAACGGGTGCCAGCCTTCTTCTCCCAATGTCCCGTCGCCGCGCCCCCCACCATACCATTCATACGGGACGCCGTGATAAATAATATGATTGATACCATTGATGAACATTTTGTCGGCGGCAGCCTTCACCTTTCGAGGTGTGGTCGCATGACTACGATGAATCCAAACAAAGCTTTCCGCACTGACAAGCGGCTTGTCGTATAGGAAAGCTGCTGAGGACGCCAGCCGTTGCGCAACATCTCCACCACCAGCATATAGCTGTTCGGTTTCTGGAATTGAATTTGCGCCGAACGCCCTTATCGCATCCAAATCCATGCCATAAGACTGAGCTCGAGAAATCATACCCCGATCTTCTGCCCACTTGGCAGACGTGGCGACAAAGTTTTCAATAATCAAGTCCGAAATCGTCAACTGGTAGTCATAGCGCAGCCGTTCGTCCTGATCCGAAAGAACATATGCAGGCCCAGGGCGCGGACCCAACACCTCGACAAAATAGAAACTGTCAGCGGCTTCATTAGACAAGGCGGGCAGATAGGGTCTGAGATCATAACCACGACGCTTTTCAAACTGGTCTAAGATATCAGATCTTGTCAGCCGATTGACTTTGAACTCAAGACTGTCATTAAAGAACCCGCGGAATCCCTTGCCGTGATACCGATCAAGCCCGGTGCGTTTGCCGAAGACATACGCGTAGTGCCCCTGCACTAGGTCGCTACGCATATGGTCAAGAACAAAGCCCGGAGTTTCGCTGGCATACAGTACAGGAACTGACCCGACTGGCATTTGGTAAGTTGCAACCAGCACCCAATCGCCTTCAGGCACCATCCATTCAATGACACCTTCAACAACCTGATCCGTCAAATTAACATAACTTGCAAGGTCAAGGTCCAGCTTGTCACTTAGATCAAGCGGGTTGAAAGTTCGTTCGCCGCCTGTGACGCGGTATGCTGCAAGATGCACCAAGCGCGCCTTATCAGCAGCGAAATTTACAAAGTCTGCCCCGCCCAACAATGTCGGCTCAGCCCATGCGAAAATAATGTCAGATATCTGTGGTGATGGTTTCTCAAGCGTAAGGGAAACTTTCTTGCCACCCGAAACCTGCCTCTCAACAAACTGCATCGATTGGAAACTGTCACCCAAACCTACCTGCGGCCCGCCTGCCGGCCAACCCGACCAATGATTAATATCAATTTGTAGGCCACGCTTACTCGCCTCTTCGATTGCAGTCGCCAGAAGATTATGTAAACGCGGTGTATCAACCTCATTCAGGCGCTGCTTTATGGTTTCATCAGTTACACGAAAATTGCCAAGCTTGAAGGGCTGAATCTCAAAACCGCCAAACCCTGCCTGGTCCAATCGTTCAATTTGGGTCGCAATTCCCTCTTCGGTGACATCTGCACCCGGCCACCACCAACGCGCCCAAGGGCGCACTGATTTAGGTGGATGGTTTAGTTCGGCCCAATCGATTTCATGAACCAGTTTCGGGGGGGCTACAGAATGTTCAGGCGTCTCGTCAGCCAATACCACAAGGTCAACAGCACCTTGATTAGTATCTGGAATCAGTGCTTCCTGAATATCATTCCAAATGGACAGCGCAAAAAGGCCGCCTGCCAGCAGGGCAACGACCACTAGCGCAGCAAACGCCAAAACTATTTTCTTAATCATTTTATCCCTGCCTTCACTTACTTGTTCTTGTTGTAAAACGTTGCAATCGCTTGTTTTGTTTTATCAATTTCCGGGATTTCCTCTGGCGCAGCGTTAAACCAAATATGCCAAAGGCTACGCCAAATTTGCAATTCTGAGTACACGCCATCAGCTAGCAACTTTGCTTGGAAGTTTAGCGCATCCCCCAACTGTACTTCATCAGTACCGACAAATATCAAAATCGGCGGCAATCCTGATAGGTCCCCAAACAAGGGGGAAACGAAAAGGTCATTCAACGGCATTTCATCTGCATAATAACTTGCCCATCGAGACATACTTGGAACCGGCAAACTGTCCCTATGCGCATGGGTTTTGAGCGTTTCCGCACTACCGGTTAAGTCCACCCACGGCGCATGCAGGATCGCGATGTTTGGCTGATCAACTCCTGCTGCCTTCAACCTCAACATTAGAGCGGCGGCCATTCCACCGCCAGCCGATTCACCCGTCAGCACTATCCGCTTGTTCGGATTGTCTTCCTTAGTCGCCAAATATGCCGCCACAACAGCATCTAGCCCGGCGGGGTAAGGCTGCTCCGGCGCAAGTGGATAGAAAGGCGCAATGGCATTGCAGCCCAGTGCCTCCATTGTGTTGACTGTAAAATTATAGTGGTTCAATGGATGGCCACCGACATACCCTCCACCATGTATGGAGAAAATCAAGCAATCTGTGTTTGCGCCAGCCAATTGATAGCTTATAGCCTCCTGATCACCAAGAACCACTTCCTGCACAGAAACATTGGGGCGATCTTCCCTATTGTCACGCCCCCATTTCTGAAGTGCTCGCAAGTCCTCCGGCTCGGGTGGGCCACCCGGCATGACAGCCGTAATTGTCTTAATCAAACTGCGCTGGATCACCAGCCGTGTGCGTGCTTCATTTGAAGCGGGACCAACAATTATTGTTTGATCAGGAAGGCTTTCAGGATCGACGCCCAAATGACCACGCGAAGTATATGCCCCTCGCATAACCATTGCCAAAAGTAGCAAGCCAACCACACCTACAATCACCGCAACTTTTTTCATTGGCCACCCCCTATTCCACAGCGATTAGTTAAAATTCACCATCAACTCAAGCAACATGCGGCGCGGCTCGCCCATCGTGACTGAACGCATGTTAAACAGACCACCATCGCCAGACGAAATATTATACTTCTTGTCAAAAAGGTTTTTTACTGTGCCGCGCAAATTCCAACGACCATCAAAGTCACCAAGGCCGACGCTCAAATCGAATAGCCAATAGGACGGCTGCTTGTCACGGGGATCATTATCACCTGACAAGAATGTTGCACTCTTATATTTGCTTGAAAGTGTAATGTTGCCTGCAAGGGACTGCGAAATAGGAAAAAAGGAAAATGCAGAAAGGCTTGCGTTTACAGGCGTTACTCCCAGTGTTGTTTGCCCCGTCAGGTCGCAAGGCCCCTCTTGTCCGCGTTTACATGGCCCATTCTTAAAGTCAGTGTAGACTGCATCTGTGTATCCAAATGATCCACGCAGCGTTAGCCACTCTGCAACCAGCCAAGTCGTATCCAATTCAATGCCTTGTGATATTGCGCCTGCGGCATTGTCAACGGTGATATTGGTTCCGTCGAGAATCGTAATTTGGAGATTACGATAATCTGTATAGAAGGCTGCAAAGTTCAGCTCCACAGTCTTGTCGAAGAGATACATTTTGGAACCAATTTCAAACCCTTCTGTTTCCTCGGGTTCGTAGATCAGCGTTTCTTCTGCACCACTGAAGGTCCCTAGATTGACGCCACCGCTTTTATGCCCTTCGACATAGGTTCCATAGACATTAATATCTTCAGTAACGCTGTACACCGCGGAAAGCTTTGGAGAAAACTCGCTGTCGGTAAATGTTTCGTCAAATTCATGCGGAGCAAAACCAATAGCCGGAAAAACCACATTCGGGCGCCCGGAGGTATCCCATTGCCGACCATAGCCTGCGCGATCTTCATATCCCACTCTCAGTGCCGCTACCAACTTCAATTCCTCCCACGGGCTCCAATCCAACTGACCGTAGACCGCATAAAGATGCTGTGTGGCAAGCAACTCTTTGTCAAATGTTTCCACCCCAACTTCAGGCGGCAGTGATGCTAGTATTGCCCCAAGTGGTGGCAAGGGATCTAATGCCCCCGCAGCTGTAGCCGATGCGAACAGTGCAACATCCAAATAACCTAAAGTCGGCGCTCCATGTTCTTTGTAGTAATAGCTACCGCCTACTCGAAACACAGAATGGCCCCAGGCCCCCAAACCAAGAAACCCCTTCAACTCTGGGGAGTTCAACATGACTTCTGTGGAAATGGCCTCAACGGAAACACCGGTAATATCACCTTTGATAATTGGCGATGGCGTAAAATCACCATCAAGTCGGCCACCAGAAAGAGCATCCTGATAGGTTGTGAGCCACTTCCACGCCCATTCGTCACCCCATGTAACGCGCGCGGTAGCCTCGACCACTTTGACATCATTGGTGAAGGGCTCGTCCTGCGACCCCCTATTATCCCTTGAAAAATCAAAGTCCGGGTCGAACTGCCTAAATTCATCTATCAACCCGGGGTCGCCATCAATTGGCTCGCCACCTGGTGAAGACAGGATTTCACCTGTAAGATATTGCCCCGTCAGCAATATATCCACGCCACCAATATCTTGGAAAAGGAGTTTTCCGCGGAACATTTCCTGACGCTTATCATTGAAGCGTTCAGTCGCATCTGGGGCATCACCATGTGCCGTATTTTCAATGTAGCCATCCAGATTATCATTCGTATAGGCAAGTCTAAACATCAGCTTGTCTTCAATGATCGGCCCCCCAAACGCCCCCTTGATGGTACGTTGCCTCTGCTCGCCATACAGACCTGTAACACTGCCGCCCCACTCATTCGTCGGCTCTCGTGTAATAACATTGATCACCCCGGCGACAGAGCTTTTCCCGAACAGTGTGCCTTGTGGGCCGCGCAACACTTCAACCCTGTGAACATCCAAGAATGCAACGCCAGTCGGCCAGGGCGTTGATTGATAGACACCGTCCAAAAATACAGAGACAGAAGTTTCCGCACCGGGAAAAAATATTGTTGAGCCCATTCCACGCATAGATCGATAGTTCGTGTCGATATAGACATTGGGCATATAGTCATCGATGTCAGCTGGGGAATTTAGGCCCAATTTTTCAATTTCATCACCCATCAGGGCGCTCACTGAAATCGGCACATCGTGAATTGACTCTTCAACTTTTTGAGCGGTAACGATAATTTCGTCCAGTTTCGGGCGACTGCGGGGTTCGTCGTCCGTCAGCACTGCAGTGGTTTGCTGCGCATCGTTCCCTGTCACTTGCTCTTCTTTGCCTAGCTCTTGTGAATACGCGCTTACTGCCAGTCCCCAGAAGCACCCCGCCGCCACAATCGACATTATGAATTTCGTCTGCATACTTTCCCCCCCGGGAATCAAAATAGGCTGCAACACGCGCTGGGCGTCGCCTGCTCAATCAAAAACGGATAATCACTACGATGAGCCCAATCAACAAATACGCACGAAAATGAGCGTTTGTGATTGGACGAAATTGCCAGATTTTAGAAATTTGCGCGAAGCTCAACAGAAAAAGTTCGCGGCGGTTCAACAAAGGCAAGATGAGCACCACCTAGGACAGCCACATCGCCAGAGACAACCACAACAACTTCATCAGTCAGGTTTTTTACACTGCCTGTTAAACGCCAAACATCACTATCACTGCGAATACCGATAGAAAGGTCAACGCGTGTATAGGCATCCTGATAATCCAAAGGATCCAAATCTTCAGATAGATATGCACCAGCCTGATACATAACTGCGACGCCACCGCCAGCCAAGATTGGCAAGTTAAACAAAGGCGCTTCATACTGACCAGAGAATGCTGCCTGCCATTCAGGCGCATATGGCAGCGGCTGACCGGTTAAATCGCAAGGGCCACTGTCGGTACCGGGAGGATTTTCCCATAGCGGACGCGACGGGCAAGGCCCTGCCTTCCGATCCGTAAACTTGGCGTCCAAATAGGCACCGCTAAAGGTGAAAAGTAAATTTTCTGACAACGCCAACATGCCATCCACTTCCACCCCTTGAGACAAGGCGCCACCAGCATTCGAGACGGAATATGTTGCCCCGTTGAAACTGGAGAGCTGTAGATTTTCAAAGTCAGTTCTGAACAAGCCAACATTGAATATAGCAGCGCCGCCAAGCCAAGTCGTTTTGATGCCTGCTTCAAGTGACGTTGAATTTTCGGCATCAAACTCCACATCTTCTGGTCTGCCAGCGGCAACATTGTAACCACCAGCCTTAAACCCCTGCGCATAGGTAAAATAGGTCATAATTTCTTCTGACCAATTCCACGTTACAGAAGCCTTTGGAGACAATGCACCCTCAGACCGTTCAGCGCGAATATCGACAGGGTCTGTTCTCAATAGAAGATGATAAACAGGGGATTGCTCCACCCCTTTTTGGAAATCAACGCGCTTATTTTCCCATGAGTATCTAAGGCCACCAATTAGCGCCAAATTCTCGAAGGGGCGCCAAGTTGCCTGTCCAAATGCGGCGACTGATGTTGTGTCCGCATCTACCGTTACATCGCCCTTTTCGCCATTGATAGGAATATCAGGCAAAAGCTCATCCAAGAATGAAACTAACTCGGGCGTCAAGCTCTGCGGCGTGGCGTTTGCCACCAGCCTGACATATGAATTCAAGTCCATATTGCTTCTAAAACTATAAAGACCAGCGACATATTCTAGATCGCCCGGCTCGGATGTCAGGCGAAGCTCATTCGAAAATTGCCAGAATTTTTCTTTGCCCCAATAATCTATCAAAGGTGCTGGACCTGCATCCGCATCAAAAACCAGCTCATCATCATATCCCGCATAGGCCGTCAACATAGTCAGGGTGTGCCCAGGCAGATCTGTGTCAAACGTCAGCGATGCTGTATAGGAAGTACGATCAGTGCTTGAATCTTCATTTTGCGTTGTATGAAAATCTGTGTGATCGGATTCAGCATTGCTATCATAAGATTCATATAGTGGCCGATATTCTTCAGGCAGGTAGGAGATTTGCGACCCCCATCCATTGCTTGTAAAAGTCTCATATGATGCAACAGCCGTCACCCTTAAATTGTCCAGCAATTGAGACCTAAACTTCCCACGTATTGATTGACGGTCCGCATTCCCTTCATATTCATCCTGGTACGAGTTGTAGACATGTCCACGCGTATCAGACAGGGCACCGCTTATGCGGACATTCAGAAGGTCATCTTCCAATATCGGCGCGTTTACGATCGCTTCAAAATGACGGCTTTCTCGCGAGCCAAGACGAGCTGCACCACGAAATTCCCACTCATCATGAGGCATGCGTGTCAGCACATTGATTGCGCCAGCAATGGTGTTTTTGCCAAACAAAGTGCCCTGTGGGCCGCGCAGAACTTCAATTCGCTCCACATCACTCAGACCGAATGCCAAGAACAGTGTGCGGCCAAAATGAATGCCATCAAGAAAGACACCAACCGATTGTTCAAAGCCCCGATTGCCACCAGATCCAAGACCACGCATGTAAATATAGTCTTTGCCAGCGGTGTTCGAAATTTTCGTATTCGCCGCAAATTTAGACAGGTCTTCCAGAGCCGCCATCTGCTGTTCCTCAATCATATCACCACTGACATTGGTGATCGACAGGGGCACATCCTGAATTGACTCTTCACGTTTTTGGGCAGTAACGATGATTTCATCAAGGCGGGGGCGCTGTTTGTTGCCCCCTTGCTCAACCGTAGTAGCTCCTTCTTCTTGAGAAGAGACATCCTCAACAGAATTTTCCTGCGCGAGGGCATTTGTGAATACGCCACCGCACACCAAACTTGCGAGCAATACACCGCTAATCCGATTGAATTTATTCATTACGTATCCCCTGAAAGCGCAGCTCTCAAACTAGATCGAGCGACGAACCATCAGAAGAAATAGTACAATCTTGATTAAATGATCAATAAATTGGCGCAGATTTGATTGTTTTTGATTATATAGGACAGAACCAATTAACAGGCAGTCACAATTCTTTCCGCCAAAATTTTGTTTACGTGGCTACGGTGAATATTGAGTAGCTCAATTCCACATTCCGCCCCAGATTCGTAGTCTGATGCTCTTTGAAATAGACATATCAGGTCATCGTCTAGGCAATCCGTGTGATTTTCCCATTATGTCGGCGATTATTTTACCAATGTCATCAGAAGCAGAACTAGATTGAGTACGCTCTGCCATTGCGAACCAGTCTAAGAACATCTTTTGCGCCCTACTGTCACCTTTAGCCGCCTTTACGGCGACAGAGGAAATTATGGCCTCAATCATTGTCATCGATGTAACACCATCTGACGTCTGCGCCTGTATTTCTTTCGATCCTGCAGCAAGAATGAGTTCCGCCAGCATTGCGTCGGACTTGTCCGCTTTCTTGCTTTGGCCTTTTGGGCGACCTTTTGGGTTTCCAGACTTACCTTTTTGGAATTGAGCGCTTCTAGGTGGCTTGCAATACCCAACTTCGTAAGTATCGTCACCAGCACGGCCATTCTTGCCTTTCGTCATTTTTCTGCCCCCGCGCCTTCAGGTGCCCCCGACTTCATTGGGGTAGGCAGTCCACGTACAATCTTCACGGC
Organism: Alphaproteobacteria bacterium; assembly: GCA_965229935.1. GTDB lineage: Bacteria > Pseudomonadota > Alphaproteobacteria > SPJN01 > SPJN01 > SPJN01. The sequence continues at coordinate 2,668,850 of CBDDKB010000002.1, read as the reverse complement.
CTCGTCATTGGCATAGGTTTCCCAGCGAGCAATGATCGTGTCGCAATAGATGGGATCAAGCTCGCATAGAAATGCCCTGCGCCCTGTCTTGTGGGCTGCAATCATGGTCGACCCAGAGCCACCAAACAGGTCAAGCACAATGTCGTTGCGGCCAGAGACATCCTTGATGGCATCAGCGATCATCTGCACCGGCTTTACGGTCGGATGCAGCTTCAGCTCATCCATGCGCCCTGCCCTAAGGGTGTTAACCCCTCGATATTCCCAGACATTTGTCCGGTATCGGCCATGCTGGCCAAGCTCAAATGTATTGATGTGTGGCTCTGCGCCCTTCTTGAACGCAAAGATCAGTTCGTGACGAGATCTATAGAAGTCCCCATGCCGCCATTGTCTTTTACCCAAACAATCAGGTTCTTGAGCTCGTTATAGACGGCATTACCTGCCGTTGTTAGTTCCTCGACATGACGCCAATCCATACAAATGAAATGGATAGATCCATCTTCGCTGAAATCAGCTAGGTTGCGGCAGGCTTTCGTCAGAAACTCAATGAAGGCCTGTTTTGACATTTCACCAGCGGCCATCGCGAACTCGCGATGCTTGACTTTGCCGGAGCCACCGACATGGCCATCAATCGGGACATTGTATGGTGGGTCAGTAAAGACCATGCGGGCTTTGCGCCCGTCCATCAGCCCTGCAACCACTTCTGGATCAAGGCTATTGCCGCAAATCAGGCGATGCGGGCCGAGTTGCCAGATATCACCTTCAGCTCATCGTGCCGAGACATCTGCTTCATCCGGCAAGATATCGTCGGCAGGATCACCATCTTCTTTCGGCACAGCCCCATCAATCAGATTATCGACCTCCGCGATCGAAAACCCGGTAATGTCGATGTCAAAATCTAAATCGAGGGAAAGCAGTTCGCCCAATTCTTCGGCCAACAGGTCTTCATCCCATCCGGCATTTAGGGCAAGCTTATTATCAGCCAGCACATAGGCACGCTTTTGCGCCTCTGTCATATGCTCAATTCTGATACAGGGGACTTCGGATCGACCAAGCTGCTTGGCAGCTTCCACGCGGCCATGGCCTGCGAGAATCGAACTATTCTTGTCGATCAGGATAGGATTGGTGAAGCCGAAGGTTTCAATGCTGTTTGCCAGCTGTTTGATCTGCTTCTTTGAATGTGTGCGGGCATTACGGGCCCACGGTTTTAGGGTGGAGATACCCCTATAGATTAGATTCTGGGCGCTCATTGGAGCCTCCTCAATAAAATTCGTCACGCCATTACGCGTATTAATAAAATGAAATTTTCAGAAGGCTCGGATGCTCAGAAGCCCAATATGGGATGTTCTGAGGTCTCACAATCTGTGATAGCCGCATCCTTGGTCTTGGTCGGTCAGGGTAAAGGGTGGATGGTTAGGAAGCCCTAACGCCACGGAACTTATCCTCAGGACGGACACGAATCGACATTGGTAAATTTTACCCTGATTCGCGCTGTTGGCAAATATTACCGGTAGGAAAGCCGAAACATCACGGTCCATGAATCAGAATGCAGCTACCAAGGGGATAGGAATTGATCGGACATATCCCTATTGCCTAACGTGACATTCCCTGATCAGCGAATCGGATTTCCCTGTTACCGAAATTTGTAACCCTGCAGAAAATGGCAGAAGCATCCAAGTTTTGGCCTTGAACCTCTGGCAAGCGGGCGGCACTTTAAATTATTTCCCTGTAAATTCCCTGTAAAAGCAGGGAATGGGGTAGAGACTGGTTCGCAGGTGACTGCGTCCACCGCCACTAAACAAAAAGCCCTGCCCTTGTGGCGGGGCTGTTTGCTTTTTAGTCCAGGCAATGATCAGTGATGTTTCTCTGGCGCTATGTCGTCAAGCTCACGCCCGGCTGTTTCGGGCAACAAGGTCATCAATGCCAGCATACCAACAGGCACAGCACACAATAAGATCATGATCGCCGTTTCGTGGCTGCCTGTCAGCGCGTAAAGACCTGATTCCGCGGCAAGCCCGCCACCGGCCCCAATCGCGCCAATGATACCGCGCATCGCTGACGCTGTTGACCGGAAGGAGGTGGGGAAGATTTCGCCCGTCAGAGCCATAAACGACGTCGCCGCCGCAAAGAAGGCAAAAAGCGTCACCATCCACACAATGACCAACAATGCACCCGCCGCAAAGCCATAGCCGACGAACCCGCCCATCATCGCTGTCAGTCCCGCTACCAGCAGCACTTTCTTGCGGCCAATCCTGTCGGCAACCCTGCCTGCCAGCAAGTTGCCCATAACGGCAAAGGTACCCCCGGTCAGGAACAACAGACTAACCTCACCGGATGAGTAATTATGCACGTCTTGCAAAAGCTTTGGCATCAGGAACAAGGCAGGACCACACCCGAATACAAAGGGGATCATGGCCGCAGCGACCGCCATCACCCGTTCGGGGTAATCCTTGATCAATTGTTTAAGGGGCCGGACCGTTTCTTCAAACAGGCTGGCTTTGCTTTCTTGGCGGCCCGCCTGATAATTCAAATAATGATCTGTTTCCTGCAGGTTGCGACGCAGCCAAAGGGCCAAAAACATTGGCACTGTCCCCACGACATAAAGCGCCCGCCAATCATAGGCGGTCAGATCAACCATTGAATATACAGCGGCAGCCAAGCCTGTTCCCGCGGCACCTAGGGCAGCCATCGCCCCGATGGACCAGCCGCGCACCTCTGGCCGCATTGCTTCCACAATCACAACGGCGGCCAGCATGTCTTCGGCATTGGCAAAGACGCGCACCAAAATCTGTAGGGTATAGAAACTTTTCACATCGGGCGCTAAAGCGGTAAGCCCGGTTAAAATCGCTGTCATTGCCAAGGTAAAAATCAGCAACCGTTTGCGCCCAACAGAATCTGCAAGAAATGCCAACAGAAATGCAGGAATGATGCTGACACTCATCATTGCAGACAGGATGCCGACATCAACCTCTGCGATGCCAAGACTTTCCTGAATACGTGGGAGGGCCAGCCCATAGATCGACTGATCATAATGGTTCAAAAGAACAGCGAAACAGATCAGCCATCCGGTGGTCCATTCCCTGGGCGTTGGGATTGCGGCCGGGCCAACACCCAGCCGGATCAGCAATGACAAAAACCCCCGACTAAACGCGCCGTGATTTTGCAGCTCAGGATCATCAAGTAGTGATGACGCCCCGGCCACCTGTTCAGAAACACTCATATCTTACCTAAAACTGTGCGCGGAATTTCAACGAAAATGTTCTTGGCTGGTCCACCACGGCATAGTGGGCCCCTGAATAAAACGGCACATCACCTGATGCCATCAGGATGGTTTCGTCAGTTATGTTGCGCACTGCCAGCGTTGCAGTCCAACTTAGGTCAGATGCCTGCAACCCAACACGCGCATGAAACAATTGATAGGCGTCCTGATGGTCCAGCGGGTCAAGGTCGCTTTGATGGTCAACATCACCATGCACCAGAATATCGCCGCCAATAAAGGCATCTACTGGCGCAAAGCCAAGTTCACGAATATAATTTAGGGACAGCGATGCCTGATAGTCCGGCGTCTTTGCAATTCGCGACCCAGACAGATCGCAATTCCCATCCTCGCCCTGCCCAGCAGAATTTTCCAGCGAGCTTTCACAAGGTCCCTCTGGATATTCGTCATAGGTCGCCTCAAGCAAAGCCAGACTGCCGATCGCCATCAAACCAAAGTCAAACAGAACTGTACCATCAACCTCCAAACCGCGACTGGTTGCGGACGCTGCGTTACGGACAATGGTTTCGATGCCGTTGAAGACGGAGACTTGCAAATTGTCAAATTCTGTTTGGAACACACCGATGTTTAGCCGAGCACGGTCCTGCCAAAATTCCGTCTTGATCCCCAATTCATAGGTCCGCGCCTCTTCTGGAAAGAATTCAATCTGGTCATCATTAACGGCATTGGCGTTGAAGCCGCCGGACTTGAACCCCTCAGCATAGGTGGCATAGATGTTTCCCCAGTCAAACGCCTTCCACAGGACTGAAATCTTGGGAGAAAAGTCCTTTGCCTCCTGCTCTTCATTGGCGCGAAACTCCTCTGCGGCCAGCACCGTCTGCAAGATCGGTGACGCGCCCGGCACGTTCCCGTCAACGGATTCAAGTTCGGTGAACATAAGAAGCTCCTTATGATCAACGGCATAGCGCGCACCGCCGATCAAACTTAGCTTTTGTGTGATGTTCCACGTCAATTGGCCATAAACCGCCCAACTGTAATTGTCTTGATCATAGAATGATTTGATCGTCTCTGCCGTTAGCGGCTGATCAGGCAATAGGGACAATAGCGGATCGGTGAGCGGGGCCAATACATCAGCGCCAAGCAACGCAACTGCATCTGCGAAAATATCGCGAATGGGAATGACATGAATGTCATGTCGGTTGAACAGCGAACTTTCAAAGTAATAAAGCCCCGCTACATATTCGATTGTGCCAAGGCCTGATGTGATTTTTAGATCGGCACTCCACTGATCGTAATTTTGATCAGCCGCCAGTGTCAGCGCCTGTGTCGGACCGAAATCTGCATCTACAAGGCCCACACGCGTATAGGCGCTGGACGCGAGGACGAAACTTAAATTGTGACCCAATACATCCCAACTGAGCTTACCGATAAAATCATCAGAAAGCTGCTTGCCGGTGGTCACGGTATCAGCGGTTGTTTGCCCATCTTCAATGTCCGTTTCTGTTTCTGGGTCAAACAGACGGAAAAAGGTTAGAAACGGTTCCGGGGCCGCTGACAATTGCGTGCGCATGCCTTGCGGCAGTTCCCCCGAATTATACAGATAGGACAAGGTGACATACATGTCTTCGGTAGGATCAAACCGGGTTTTGGCCCGGAACGTCCGTAATTCGATTTCACCATCATCCTGATCATGGAACGTGTTGGTAAGAAAGGCACCCCTGTCCGAATAATAGCCCGCAACCCTGACTGCCCAACGGTCTTCAATGATCGGCACATTCACAACGGCTGACAATTGCTTGTAATCATCTTCGCCAATGGCACCATCGACATCGACAGAAAATTCATAGTCCGGCATCCCGGTATGAATGGCGATTGCCCCTGCCACCGTGTTTTTACCAAACAATGATCCTTGCGGGCCGCGCAGCACCTCCACCCGCTCAACATCCAACAGGGCAGAGGTTAGGTAATGCGACCGACCATAATAGACATCATCGATAAACAGGCCGACTGACTGTTCAAACCCCTCATTCGGATCGGACCCTAGCCCCCGAATATAGACCGTGTTTTGAATGCCGCCCGCAATCACCTTCAGGTTTGGGGTATAGCGGCTAAGATCATTCATGTCCTGCATATCGGATTGCTTGATCATCTCGCCACCGATTGCGGTGACTGACATCGGCACCTCTTGCAGGCTTTGCTCACGCTTTTGGGCCGTGACGATCACCTCGTCCAAGGTGCGGCGACGGCGCTTTGGCGCCTCAACCTCGCTTTCGGCTTCAACTGCCGCTTCAGCTTGCGCATCAACAGCAGCCGACTGGCCTGCGGCCTGTTCATTTTTTGAAAAATCATCTTCTGCATGTGCTGATTGACCGGCCAATCCCGCCGTCAAAATTGCCACGCCGATAGATGCAGCAACGATAAAGGCTGCGCGCATAGTTCCCCCCAACAATGTCCCCATTGCGGCGTCTTTGCGCCGCCATCCGTCTTGATTATTTTAGAACGGATGGCGCTAGCCTAGCGATCTTTTGACAGTTTTGTCAATAACTGGCGGTGCCCCCTTAACCCATCGCCTCGACACAGCGCAGCACCTCTGCCTGATAGGTTTTGCCGCGTTCATGAACAATGTCCAATGCGTAGAGCGAGGTTGGCACATAGCCAAGGCCGATCTGGTGGTCAGGGTGCCATTGGAAAATCGACCCGCCATAGCCCATCCAGCCATAGAACCCCTCGCGTCCATTGTTAAAACCCTTGTCATAGACATTTGTGTGCTCGTCGGCATGCCGGAATTCTGACACGCCCCCTTGGGTAAAGATTGTGTTCATGAACAGCATTTGCGCCTTTTCAGGCTGGTCATGCAGCGCCGCCCATGCCCGATCAGACATCACCTGATGATCATCAAGACGACCCCGCATCGCCATAGCGCCCGCAATTTTGGCAAGGCTCCTCGCGTTTGCATGGGTGTTGGCAGAGGGAGTTTCCCCCCGCGCCACTTCAGGCTTATTAAAGATGTTGGTGTTTTTCATGCCCACCATGGGCGGCACAGCACCCGCCAAAGATTTGCGCAACAATGGCAACAAAAAATACAGACGTTTTAGAAGTTGGAAGAAATTCAGCTCAATCCGCCTGCCTAAAAATTTGGGCTTCAGGCTTTCCTTGAAAATAAAACCAAAGCCGAGCGTATAGCCCTTTTTAATGCGCGGGATGTGATCATCCTTCACACCGATATGCACATCGATGCCCAGCGGGCCGCTTAGCTCCTCGCGCAAAAACTCACCGATTGTGCGGCCCTTGGGATCAAGCCTGCGAAAAATCTCGTTCGCGACCCAGCCGCGCGTGATGGCGTGATATTCACGCTTGCTGTCTGTGCCTTCAGGAAAGTGCTGCGCCTGTTTTTCAATAACAGCACCAACTGCATTTTGTTTGATATTGTCTGTCAACAAATCAGCGGGCGGCAGGCTGGTATCGAATGATGCCAAGCCAGACTCATGCCGCATCAGGTCGGCAATCGTCACCTCACCCTTGCCGTTTGCTGCAAATTCAGGCCAATGCGTGGCGATCTTGTCCGTATAATCCAACAAGCCCTGATCATACAGGCTTGCCATGGCTATCGCCTCAAGGCTTTTGCCACTGCTGAACACATTCACCAGACTATCAGCATCAAACGCCGCATCCCCATCGGCGGAGGCCCAAAGGTCCACCACCTTTTCACCGCGATGATAAACGCATAGCTGCGTGCTGTGTTCATGATAGGTCCGCATATTATGTTCATAAAGATCACGCACAGGCTCAAAACCCGGTTTGACGGACCCGTTAAATTGAATATTTGCAGCAGTCATAATTGCCCTACCCTAATTCCTTAAAAAATATTATGGCCGCACAATGCGTCGGCTTAAGCCAAAGCACAAGTGATCTATGATGGTTTGAAACCTAGCCAAACATGTCGCGCAATTGGTTTTCATAATGGTCATACAGTGTCGCGAGCGGCGGGCGTCGCACGTCTGCCCCGACCGCAGCGGCGACCAGATCATGGGCAAAACAATGCCAGCCTGCCAAAATCCCCACCCACGGTGTACCGGGTCCGCCGGGTTGATAAAGCCCAACCTCCCGCGACATATCAGGGTCCATGGGGATATCGGCGGGTGGTACAAAGCCCGGTGCCTGCCGATCTGTCAGCCGAAAGACGCAGCGCGCATCATCAACAGGATCGCAGGCAAAGGTGGTTTCACCCCCCGCTTCGGGGAAGAAGGAGATGCAGCGACCCGGGTGGTAAAGGCTGATGACCCCTTCCCATCCCTCCATAAAATAGAATGCTGCGCCCTGTTCAGGGGTAAAGCGCACAGTGGGGATGAACCAACGGGCCAGCCCCTCCGGCGTGCCGATCAAATCCCAAACCCTGCTAATGGGCGCATCGACCATGCGCCTATACTGCACACAATTAGGCGTTATGAAAGTCGCCGTGCTATTCGGCTGGAACGGTTGCACTAGTCGCTAAACCATTTTGTTCAAGCAGGCGTTTTTGCGCCCGCTTGCTTTTCCACAAAAAGTCACGTGGCAGGCCCATACGTTCACACGCATCGGCGGCAAAGCCCTTTTTGTTGGGAATATATTCGCCCATTTGCGCCATCACCCAAATGATAAGACGGTCTTTCAACGTCATATTAAACTCAGGCCCAAGCTCCAGCGCGGTGCGCACCTCAATCGGCAAAATTTCAACAGCGGCGTGAACTAGGGCACGCTGCGGGGCAAGCGGCATTTTCGGGGCCGCGCGGCCTGACCGCATAATATCTAGAAATTCTGTGTTGATGTCATGCGCCTCAAATCGCGGGCTTAACTTGTCGAGCATCTGTTGGAAATGATCAAAGTCGCGCAGCGGGTCCTTTACACCGAACAGGCGGGCCGATGCCTCCCCCTCTGCCAAAGCTTGCCGGATCTCAGCCTCTGACAATGGCCGTACAAAGCGGTTATAGGCTGACAGAACGCCAAAGGATGCGGTGGCGGATACCCAGTCCAGCAGCTCAACATCCAGCGCATAGTAGTCTTCGCCTTTGGGTGTCTGTCCTTTAACGCGGGAGTGCATATTGGTCACGCCCTGAATGACGCGGCGGGCCGCACTTTGCGGGCCATAGATACCCAGCGCACCTGTCAGGCCCGTGCGTTGTCCACGGCCTACCGGGTCATCCTTGAATACGGAATGGTCCCAAACGCCAGACCGGATGCGGGCATCGGCAAATTCCATCAACACTGCAGACACACCACCAATAGCGCCAGCGATGGGGTTTTTATAAATCCGCCATGACAATGAATCGGGCGCACAAAGGGCCGGTTCCCCCTTAGGTTCGGTAAAGTCTATTTTCCAGCCAAGATATGATTTCATTTCGGCCATGCCTGCGCCCCCAATTAAAACGCGTTTTAACTTTGTTTATCCAACAGGTTGATCACTGTCAATCAGCGGCAACCCTGGGGCACAGCAAACCGGAGCCCTGCAAAACAGGCCGTTCTGCGGGGGATTCAGGCATTCTAGATATGGGAATCGAGCGGGGAAAAGCGCCCTAAATCTCTACCTTGCGTTCAAAAATGAACTCATTCGGCAGATAGGACGTTTCATGCTCATGCCCTGATTGCAACTGATAGGGCGCGGGCGATTGCAACAGGCACCACCCGTCTTCAAGCGCCGCAACGCCATTGGCATAGGGCGGCTCCCCCTCTGGCAGGGCGGGGCCATTGCCTGCTGCGCCATCATAGGTGGCCCAAGCAATTGTCGGTGTGTCGAGCGCGCCTTCGGCAAGCCAAAGGTACAAAACTTGCTGGCGGGTCATGCGGCATCTCCATTGGCGCGGCGGCGTGTTTCCATGCGGGTATAGTAATAATCCGCATCAAAGCTGGGATCATCGCTTAGATAGCGCCACAGGCGCGTGCGCTGCATCAATTCATAACGCTGTTCATGGCCTTGTTGCCAAGGCTGCATCTGGCGCAAGATTTCCGCCACGCTGTCATTACGGCGATGGGCGAACGTATGGTCGCTGGCATCATTGTGAAGCGATGCAAAATCATCAAGGTTCCACAGCTTGACCTGCGGCTGGGTGGGGTTGAGGCGGATTTTATAAAGCCACCGATCATCCACACCGGGATTTGCCTGCCCCGCATGCCACATGCCCTGATGGAAAACCATCACGGTCCCCGCAGGGCCGCTATATTGTTGTTCGCCCAAAATGTGTTGATAGCGAGCCGTGCCTTCCGCGCGGCAACGGCGCAAATGGCTGCCCGGCACCATGCGGGTGCCGCCACAACCGGGCTTTACCTCAGTTGGGTAATAGAATAGCTGAATGTCAAAAGCGGGCGTTGGGTTATCGATCACCGCATCCACATGAAGATGCTGGGTGTAAGTGCTGCCCGCAGGCAGCATATGGACGAAATCATGATCAAAAATCGGATCAGCCCCGACCAGCGATTGAATGATCCCCTGAATTTGCGGCAAACGCAAATAATCCCCAATGGCAGACGGGGCGGGATAACATTCAGACAGAGGCGTCAGGGAGTCAGGAAAGCTCATCCCCTCAGGCGCAGGCGCGCCGATGGCGTGATTGATCTTGATCTTAAACAGCTCATCAAGTTCGGCCAACACGCGCTGGTTCACATCATCCGGGACCAAAGCGTCAAAGCGGATGAAGCCATCGGCAACAAAACGCGCCATCTCGGCAGTTGTTAATTTATGATCTGCAGCAGGCACCCCGATACTCCTTCCCATTAAACTTGTGCGCACTCTATTATTGAAACCTACTCTTGTAAATGCAGATTTATTGGCCGGGCATACTTGTCCCTGATGGTCGGCTGCCCCTAGGATGACACCCATCACACCACCAGTTTTAAGCGACCTTCTATGCTAACCACCGCCGAACAGGCCCTGTGCGCCGCCCGTCCCAACGCCATAGCTTATACCGATATTAAGGCATTGCATTATCTGGGCAACTACACCCGCCGCCTGCCCATTAGCATGGCACGCATGATGGAAAATGCCTTTGACTGGGAACATCTGCCCTATGTCCACGCGTCATCGTTCAAGGCAATAGAATTGGTCGACAGCGGGTCGTGGGGCTGGCGCGCCAAGCTGGACCTTCCCGATGCCTCAGGCGGCGGTGAACAATTGCTGGACCTGCTGGTTGATGCAGACCGGCACTATTGGGCAACGACCGTTTTTTCAGGCATGGGCGAAGGGGTGCAAATTCACACACAGGCAACCATTGTTGCCGACCGTGAAATCGACATTGATGTGCGTTTTTACCTGCCCGAAAAGCCAGAGGATGAGGCCGCAGCCTTTCTGCTGTCCTATTTGCAGCAACAATATGCGACCCTGTATGATGAGGACGAAGACTTAATGACCGGCAGACAAGCCGCGCTTGATGATGCCAAAAGCTGGCGCGATACCGCCCCGCAAAGTGAAGAGATACTTGTCGGCCAGCTCGACCGGCTTGATCGCCACAGCCCCCACAGCGTCGAAACCGCCACTGGCCGCTTTTGTGTGCGCTATTGGCAGGACCAATGGATCGCGCACAATGCGGTCTGCCCGCACCTATTGGGCCCGCTGGACAATGCCCATATTGATGACAACGGGCACATCACCTGCCCGTGGCATGACTATCGGTTTGATGTGATCAGCGGCGATAATGTTGGCACCGGGGATCATGGGGGCAAACCCTGTCGTGGGTTGGGGCCAGCCCCGCGCCTAACCACACGCGACGGGTCGCTTTATCTGTCTGATGGCTAGTTGATCACATAGCCTGCCTTGGGAAAGTGAACATGAACGGTGCCCTGCCCGGCGGTCTGGCGGGCAATGATCCATTTGTGATCATTCTCACCCACCAGCGTCCCTGTGGTGGCATCGCGCATATAATCATCAGGCGCGATCGTGACGTCCTTTTGTGAGGCAACAGCCATAGCCGCATCAATCGGGGCGGGTGTTGCGTCTGCGGCGATGGTCAATGCTGCGGGAACGGACAATCGTTCGGGCGATCCATGGCCAAACGCCGTCATACGATCACGCCAGCGGACCAACGTGCTGTCCTTCGCGCCTATGTTACCGCCAGCGAGAATAGAATTGATCCAGACCACGTGATAGACGGCAAAGTCCTGTGCATCTGGCGCGGTGCCGCCCAGAAACGCCTGATCACCCAGCCGTTCCTCCACCCTTGTAAGATGGTCCATCCAGATCTGTTTGGCATTTTTGGGCGTGACATTGCCAATACCGTCACCTGCGGCCCCGGCGCGGTCTGCTATGAATTTGAATAGGCCCAAACCGCGTTTCATCAGCATAGTGATCAGCATCTTGCCCTTGGGGGCTGCCAATATTCCGGCGAAAAAGACGTCACCTTCTGCCCCGTCGATAAAGGCTTGGGCATCGGCACTCACGCTATCAAACGCAAGCTCTGGCCTGTTGGCGCGGGCGGCAATCTCTGCCCCGATCAGGCGCGTGTCGCAAATAAGGTCTGCGCCATCCTGCATCACAGGAATACGGCGATAGCCCCCCAACAGCGGATCAAGCGACGGGCGCGGCGGCTGCGGCGGCACATCAACAGACTGCCAAGACAGCTTGGCATAGCCAAGCATCAGGCGGATTTTCTCCGCATAGGGTGATTCAGCGTAATTGTGCAGGATGAACATATGGGACTTCCAATCAGGAGTTAACTGCGCGCAAACTTATCTTTCCGCTCGACAATGCCATGCCGACAAGACCAAAACAAAGGCCAATCATCGGATAGCCGATTTGTGCAGAGATCGGCATCGATGCAGCCTCGAAACCAATGCCGGCACGATAGGACATGGCGCCGGAAATACCAAACAGGGCGAAGGCCAGAATTGGCCGCCCCATCATCCAAGACAGGCTTGATTGGGCTGAAAAGCCAAGCCCAAGCCACAAAATGATGATCCACAGCGGTGTCAGTAACAGGCCCGCCTCGGCGCCCGGACCTGCCTCAGCCCCCGGATAGGTGAGGATCCCGGATTGAATCAACACTGTATCGACAAGGAACCCGGCAAGGCCCAACAGGATCATACCCTGCCAGCGCGGCGGCCTTTTTGTGATAAAAATTATGTGGAGCGCAACATAGCCGATAAAAGCGATTACTGACGGATAGAAAAGCTGATTGGCACCGCCAAGAATGCAGGCCCACCATAAAATCTGAAAGCCCACAAAATCTGCCACCAAAGGCAGTTTTCCAACAAAAAATCGCATAGCTCAATCCCAATAGCCCATCTAACGAATAACTACGCTTGATGGGGCTAGTTGGATCACCCGTCGCGGACCGCCTTACGGATGCGCCTTCAGAAATCTGACAACTCGATCAATCACAGCCATATCCGCCTGCAAGGCTGGGTGCGTCTTTAGGATAAAAATGGCCGAAGCCGGGCACAAATATTCTTCTACCCAATTCCATTGCAATCGGTCGCACTATAGCGGCGCGAAGACCAATTCACTAGACTGCCCCCATGACCAAAGAAATCCTGAGCGCGATTGCCCTTGCCCTGACCTTTATCGCCTTTGTGCCCTATATTCGTTCCATCATTGATGGCGCGACACGGCCACATGTTTTCTCGTGGTTCATTTGGGCAGGCGGCACATTCGCGGTTTTCCTTGCGCAATTGTCAGACGGCGCTGGCGTCGGCGCGTGGCCCATAGGGGTATCTGCGGGGCTGACATTGCTCGTGGCCCTGCTGGCATTGCGCCATCAGGCTGACAAAAGCATCACCGGGTCTGACTGGTTGTTCTTGGCACTTGGCCTATTGGGGCTGGCGCTTTGGTTCGCAACCTCGACACCGCTTTATGCCGTGATCTTGCTGACCATTGTTGATCTAAGCGGATTTGGTCCCTCCATTCGCAAGGGGTGGCACCTGCCGCATGAAGAAGACCCGCTGTTCTTCTCCATCGCTATTGTGCGCAACGGCGTGGTGATCGCGGCGCTGGAACATTATTCATGGACGACAATTCTATTCCCCGCCGCCGTCGGCGTGGCCTGTGTCTTGTTTGTCGCATTCATTCTGATCAGGCGACGGCGGGTCATGTAATACTATCTCGATGCAACTAATAAGGTTATTTTGGACTCTATAGTTGCATTGTAAATTTTTGTACGCATAAATATATGTAGCTCAAAACAAGGGAAGCTACATATGCCTGATCTGACAAAAGAACTGATTGCTGAATGGCGTGCCGAGTATGAGGCGAACATGCCCTTACTTGTTTATATGCAGGCGCGGCTGGAAAACGACCTGAACACCTATTTGGCAGATGCGTCGCTTACTGAACTGGGTTTCGTGAAGACCAGGATCAAACGGTTTGACAGCATTGTTGAAAAAGTCCGTTCCATCCAAGGCGCACAGGCGGTGCGCAGTCAAACCAAAGGAAAAGCGGACAAACAATCAAAGCCGGATTTTGTTCTCGACAAATCACTGATCAAAACGATCACAAACAACCAGTTACATCTGACCGATATAATTGGCGGCCGGTTGGTTGTGTGTGATGAAGAAAGCATGTCCAGCATTCTATTCTTCCTCAGCTCCTCCAACACCTATACCAGACCGATCGGGCAACGGCGCATCATTTCGCCCGCCAACCAAACCAGCGTCTTTTCCGCACCCTTTAAAGAATCCTTGCGCGATACACATGGCTTCATTGATGGCCGTAATTCACGCGAGCTGACCAGCAATGAACCACGCGCCTATGAAGCATTGCACATGGCCGTAATGATGCAACACACCTATGATTTGCATGGTCAACCCTGGCCTGAACTTGATCAGTCCTTTCCCGGCACAATCGGGAATAACTATCTTATGCAGCAAAATTACATTCGCCTGAATGAACTGCGCAATGGATTGATCAGCTATGATGATTCAAAAAATCTGATCGCTGCACTGCCCAACATACCAATCGAACTACAGTTTCATTTAATGCCTGCCTATATCTACAATGTGAATCAGCGTCCTGTTTATGACAGGCTGAAGGGTGCCAGCATTTTGGCGGCACCAGATGTCGAGAAAGTTTCCCCCGCCTTTGACGGGCTACGACTGTCCGCTCTGTCCCTTAGCAACAGTATATTGGTGTCCCAAACAGCGCTTGGCTATCAGCGCAATTTCAAACAACCGATCCGCGCCGACTTTTCGATCCGCGTGCAAAGCCGCATACCAGCAAATGACCTTGGCGAAAATTGCAGAACCTTAATTGAAACGCTTGAAAACGACGTCATCCATTGGGCTGAAATAGGTGATGGACAAGTCAATGTCACCGATTTCAAAGATCGGCTAGATAAAGCGCTGGACGCGTTGAACGAGCATGTCGGCATCAAAGATGTTGAAATTGGCGGCCTGTGCACCTTTAACCAAACGGACAGTAGCGCTCTGACCTTTTGGTCGATTAACAAGATCGTCTTGATGGTCTTGGCATTCGGCTTAGCAACCGCAAAACGAGAAGATGATAATGGCGCCGTCGCAAATGCAATTATCGATTGTGTCTACAGGCGAACAGACCATATCTACACCACACGAACCTTAATGGGCCGCCGGGTTCCGAAACTTGAGCGTGGTTCAGGCCGCGCCGCCGCCATCGTTATGTATAAGCACATCATCTATATGATGGAAGGCTTTGCCAACAACCACAATTATGATGGGCTGTTTAACGAGGATAATGAAAACTGGCTCGCCATGGCGATCTATGACCCATTGCCCTATATACGTTTGGCCAGCCTGATGTATCACACAAGTATTTTCAACGAAGCGGCGCGTCATCGTCAAAAGGCACTGCGCCTCTACGAGACTTTGCGAAAGCTTCCGAAACGGCAACAGCCAACGCATCATGCTCGCGTACGAAATTTCCCCTATCAAGACGCTGTGGAAGCCAACTACATAGACAGCCTTGCGCTGCAGGAAGTCAAAAACAAACGCCCGGCATATCCCAGCGCAAGCGTTATCAATCATATTCTGCCGCTTTCAAAATTTATCGACAAAGAGGCCACTCACGCAGTCGGCGAGCGGGGCAAAGCGCGCATTCGCAAAGTCAGCGCTATCTCGTTGATTTTCTATTTAGCGGCGAGGGATCAGGACACAAGATCTGACATTAAAGTACAAGTTGACGGCTTTTTAAGGGACGCGGCTGCCCAATACGGGGACAAAATAGCGAGGGAAAACAAGAAAAAGAAAACGGATTGCCGCCTTGCAATTACCGATATTGTGCTTGACCTAATGGGCAATGTTGAGCCGCTTGAACTAAGCAAAAGCCTGCAGCTTATTGAACGGGTCGACGCTGCCAGACTATTGGTGATGCGGGCAGACGAACTGCCAGTTGAGAAAAAAATCTGGTACGAATTTGTCATCAACGAGATCAGAAATGACATTGTGGAACGAACCGGGGACTTGCTAGCAATCCTTGACGGGTTGGATCAGTTTGTTGCCGAAAATGACAGTTTGGACATCGCCCAAGCGTTGAGCGAGGAACTAAAACGCCGCTTGCGGGATTGGCTGCTGGGTCAAACCCTGCCGGACGACTTTAACTTCGAAGCCGCGCTTGACTTCCTGCAGAGGCTGTTTTTAGGGGGATAGTCAGTCAACCTAATCGGCGCATTTGTCCAGCTCGCTATCCAGCTCGTTAAGAGCAGTGGCATCTTGCGCGCATTCCTATTTAGCTTGTCACCCAATTTGTCATCACCCTGTTTTAAGGCAGCAGGGTGATGACATGATCACAAAGGGGCAGTCTTGCAGCGCCTCCATCAACCGCAGCAGGCACCAGAATTTTGCAGGCTGACTTCGGGTTGGCTGTCTTCCGGCTTGATAGCCATCACGTCACCGTGGAATTTTTCAGCGTCTTCCATTGTGTGATAGGCTTCCCAAGCGACACCGGCAGGGTCTTCGACCCATGTTTTGTCGGACTTGGCATAGCAGCACACGGTCTCGCCCTCGTTAAAGCTGGCAAGGTCAGCAGCCTCAATCTGGGCGCGGACACCCTTCAGTTCGTCAGCATTGTCGGTCTGAATGCCCAAATGATCGACACCCGTTTTCTCACCCGTTGAAATGGCAAAGTTAACGCGCGGATCATCCAGCATCCATTTGGCGTAATCATCCTTTACCTTGGCAGGTTCGGCACCGAACAGGGCTGAATAAAAGCGGATGGCGTCGTCCAGATTCTGAACTCCCATATGGATATGCAGGCGTTTCATGGCACTCTCCTTCATCTGTCTGCAACCTCTTGGCCCCTGATGGACCCAATGCAACAAAAGCGTCACTCTTATGCGTCACTTTAGTTTCTATAATTCCAATATAATCGAATTATAGAATTGTGCAAGGGGGGGGATGGCGATTTTTTCAGCCCCCCTAGCTGTCAGACGTTACAGATTAATTTTGTAGTCGAGCTTTACGGACTGGTTGACGGCAATTTCGACCGCCTTTTGCTTCAGCTTATTGCCCCCGGCATTACGCGCGATAATGTCACCGAATTCGATCCTGAACGGCTCCCCCCAGCTATCGGGTGCCCATGTTTGCGACCGTTTAAACGCCTTGGCACAGTGGAAGAAGCATTCTTCTACTCTGACACGCATGACCAAAATCGCGTCCTGCCCACGGGCTGCCATCTCAGCACACAGGGCTGCATCATCATCCAACACGCAAGTGCCGTTGACGCGCAGCGTTTCTTCCATGCCGGGGATCAGGAAGATCAGGCCGATCTTGCCAGTCTCCAATATATTGGTCAGCCCGTGTGCAAGCTTGTTGCCGGGCCGTTCGGGGATCAGCAGGGTTTTGTCATCGTCCACCCGGACAAAGCCTGCCCCATCCCCCTTGGGTGACACGGTTGGGCTGCCATCAGCAGACACGGTGGCGATAAAGGCAAGCGGTGCGCGACCGATAAAGTCCACCGCCTCCTCAAACAGGTGATCATAGATTTTCTGCTGGGTCAGCGTATGGGGGTGCCCCAACCTGTCGCGCAATTGGTCCAATGTTTTGATCTGTGCCACACCCATCTCCCTAATCATTTGGGGCTGTTTGGGCGTGACACTAACAGATCAGAAGCTTAACCGAAACTCTGCCGTGATAGTGCGGGGCAATTCTGCTGCCGCAAAATGCGCACCAGTAAAGACCGGCACGTCAGAGCTGACGACCAAATCAAGCTCGTCAGACAGGTTGCGGCCATGAATGGTAAAGGACCAAATCCGATCTTCTGAGGCAAGGCCGATCCGCCCGTTAAACTTTGTCATGGCTTCCTGACTGTCGATGGGATCAAGGTCGGTATCAAAGAAAATCTCTGAATTATAGGTCACATCCACCCCGGCATAGACCAATATACCCGTATTGCCGACCGGCGTTTGATAGTTCAGGCCCAGCGCCCCATTCCATGTCGGGGCATTGGCCAAACGGTTCCCGGTCAAGTCACACGGCGCATCTTCATCGGCCTGACATGGCCCATTGGGGAAGCTGTCATAGACACCGCGCGTATAACCGCCGGACAATGTCACCATAATGTTTTCAGACAAAAGTGCAGCGGCATCAACCTCCACCCCTTTGGTGGTCGCCTCGGCAGCATTCTTCACAATGAATTGCAAGCCGTTAAAGACAGACACCTGCAGGTCCTCGAAATTGGTATAGAACAGCCCAACATTCACGCTGACCGCACCACCAAAGAATTTGGTTTTGACGCCTGCTTCATAGGTTGTGGAGTTTTCAGGCTCAAACTCAATATGTTCAACCCGGTTGGCTGAGGCTGAGAAGCCGCCAGACTTCCACCCCTGCGCATAGGTGGCATAGGTTGTGATCTCGTCCGTGATTTCATAGCGGACAGACACTTTGGGTGAGACGTTGGAATTCTTCTTGGTCAGGTTGACGTTAAACTCTTCTGATTCCGTCAGCGCACGGAACACAATCCCAGCGCCGGGAATGCCCGCCGATGACATGGCGTGCTGGAAGTTGATCTCTTTCGTTTCCCGCGAATAACGCAACCCGGCAATCAGGGCCAGGTTGTCCAGCATGTACCAAGTGGCCTGCCCGTACACGGCGAAGGAATCGCCATCCATATCATATAGCTTGCGGCTTTCTTCACCTTGGAAACTGCCAAGCCCCGGCAGGTTCGGCAGCAAAAGCGACGCCAGCGCGGCAGGCGTGATCAGCCCCCCTATCGTCTGAATCGGATCAGGTGTGTTGATGATATTAACCGTCGTGTCGTTCAACACATTATTGTTGAAGTAATATAGCCCGACAATATAGTCGATCGCCCCGTCACCGGGTGACAGGAGACGCAGTTCCTGACTCAACTGGTCATATTCTTCGGGCCCTTCAAGGGTCAGGAACGGCACGGGGGAAATATCTGCGTCCCACAAAGTATCCTGTTCAAACCCGGTATAGCCGGTGATTGACGTCAGCGTGTGACCCAACAGATCAGCATTGATGGTGAATGATCCCCCCAGCGTGTCACGTTCAATCCCTGACAGGCGATCAAGCGATGATTGGTAGTTGCTGATATCGGCCTCAACCTCAGGATCAAACAGTTTGAACACCGCTTCATACTCAGCAGGCAACGCCTTGAGCTGTGCGCCCTGCCCCTTTTGCACAACGGTTGAGCCTGAGGCCATCAACGTCATATCGAGCCAGTCAGTTGCGAACAGTTTGGCCTTAACCCGCCAATTTTGATTGTCCGTATTCCATTCATCCACATTGATTGCGGTATTATGGATATAGCCATCGCGCAAATTCTTGCCAAAGGCACCGCGCAACACCAGCCTGTCATTAAACAGGGGCACATTCAGCATTGCTTCGACCTTGCGCTGGTCAAGCTCACCCCCCGCCAAAATCAGATCGGCGGCGAATTCCTGCGTCGGCGTCCCGGTTGTGATCGCTAACGCACCGGCGATTGTGTTCTTGCCGTACAATGTGCCTTGCGGACCACGCAGCACCTCAACCCGTTCAATGTCCAAAAGACCATCGGACAGATAGGACATGCGGCCATAATAAACACCGTCAAAGAACATGCCGACCGATTGTTCAAACCCGATATTAAAGCCTGAGCCAAGCCCACGCATATAAATGAACGACAGCGTCGGCATGGCCTGAATTTCAGTATTAGGCGTCAGGGCCGACAGGTCAGTCAGGGTTTCGATATTCTTTTCTTTCAGCGTTTCACCGCCAATGGCTGACATGGAAATCGGCACATCCTGAATATCTTCTGCGCGCTTCTGGGCGGTCACGATAATCTCGTCAAGTTGCAGGCGCTTTGCTTCTGCAGCCTCAGGTGCAGCTTCTTCTGCAGCTTCAGGCGCAGCCGCCTCATCTTCCTGCGCGGACAGATAATGCGGCGCAAGCAGTAATGCTGCCATCAAGGCAGTGCGTGACAATTGATTTTTCATGCTTCACATCCCCTAACCGGCTGGCGCGCGCCTGTTTCAAAACAGGCAGGGGGGGGAGGATGCGCACCAGCCGATTATCCCAAAATTACAAAATATCAGTCGCCGGATTTTGCGGCAGCAAGCGCCGCATCCAGTTCCCAAATGCGTTCAAAGCCGATCAGCTTGTTCAAATCGGCAAATTCCA
Source organism: Alphaproteobacteria bacterium (assembly GCA_965229935.1). Classification (GTDB taxonomy): domain Bacteria; phylum Pseudomonadota; class Alphaproteobacteria; order SPJN01; family SPJN01; genus SPJN01. The sequence goes on along the minus strand of CBDDKB010000002.1, from coordinate 2,649,088 downwards.
TGCGCGGGCCTTCGATCGTGCCGTTTTGCTTCAAGGCGCCATACATGTCCGTCAGGGCCGCCGCCGCCGTGGCAAGGCCCGTCACCGGATAAATCGCCATGGCAAAGCCCAAGCCCTGCAATGTCTCGTTCGACATGATCGGGGTTGTGCCGCCTTCAACCATGTTGGCAAGCAGCCATGCGCCCTTGAACTTTTCACCGATGGCGACCAGCTCATCCTCGCGCGCGGGGCTTTCAATAAACAAAATGTCGGCACCTGCCTCCAAAAAGGCATCGGCACGCGCGAAACATTCATCCAACCCATGGCTGGCATAGGCGTCGGTACGGGCAACGATCAGGAAATCTTTGCTGTCGCGCGCATTCGCAGCCATTTTGATTTTTAACACAGCATCATCGCGCGCAATCACCTCGCGATTTTTTGTGTGACCGCAGCGTTTGGGGAAGACCTGATCTTCAAGCTGAATGCCCGACGCGCCGCCACGTTCATAATCCTGCACCGCCGCTTCGACATTGATCGGCCCGCCAAAGCCTGTGTCGGCATCGGCAATCAGGGGCGTATCGACCGCAGCACATAGGGTGCGCACGCGATCCGCCATATGGGTGGCTGTCAGGTAGCCACTGTCAGGCCGGGCAAGCAAGCTGGCGCTGGTGCCATAGCCCGTCATGTAAAGCGCGCCAAAGCCCATCTTGTCAGCAACAAGCGCGCTTAACCCATCATAAATACCGGGGGCGAGCACAAACTCGCCCGCCGCCAGTTTCTGTCGTAATGCAGGATTAGCCATTGTCTATTGGTTCCGCTTATTCAGCCGCGTCGGCGGGATAGATTTCAAATTTGGCAGGGGGTGGTGACGGTTTGAATTCCGTTTCGTCCAGCATGGCCAGCGCCTCTTCCCGGGTTGAGGCATCGAACGCCCCGGTGGTCAGACAGAATTCAACCATATTGCCGTTCGGGTCTTTTGTATAAACCGAATGGCACCAATTATGGTCAATCTCCATCACGTCACAGCCGGCGGCCTGCCACTTGTCACGCCACACCTGCAACTCTTCAATGCTGTCTACGCTGAAAGAATAATGGTTGGTGCCATAGGGCATGTTGGCCGCTTCGTTCAGGTCGAACTTCAACTCGTCCTGATTGGGCACATCATGCAATTCCCAAAAGGCAATGAATTTGGTGTCATCGCCACCCATGCGATAAAAGAAATGCTTGCCCCAGCCGCCTTCGGGAAGGGGGGCAACTTCAACCTTCACAAGTTCAAACCCCATAACATTTTCATAGAAATTGTGCGTGGCCTTCATGTCCTTGGCGGCCAATGCCAGATGATGATAGCTCATCTTAGTCTTCCTTCTTATCGGTATCGACCATGGCCATCACGTCGGTAGACGCGCCTTCAGGGGCGGCGATTTCAACGCAAGGATCATCACGATCATCATATTCAAGGCGCAGGGCGCGGCTCATAATCGCGTGCATCATGTAGGTGCAGGTGATGTAGGTGAATTCCAGAATTTCTTCGTCTGACAGATGCTTTTTAAGTTCGTCAAACAGGGCTTCGGGCACCCGGCCCCGTTCGAGCACCAAACAATCCGTATAGGCCAGCAAAGTCCGTTCCACCTGATTAAAGCAGGTTGCCGCGGCCCAATTGGGGATCGCTTCGATCTGTTCTTCGGTCATGCCGACATCGCGGGACGCCTTGCAATGTTGCGAGAATACGAATTGCGACCCAACTGTATAGCCCGCACGGATTTGCCCCAGCTCACGCAATAGGGGGTCAATCTTGCGGTTCGGGTCGCGGTAAAACCGGAACCCGTCTGTGGTGTGGTTAAAGGCATCGGGCACGATATTGAATACGGTCCACCAATTGCCCGGCGTGCCGGTTTCGGTGCCCGGTTCCTTGATCGGGTCACGATCACCAAACAGCATGTCAAAGATTGCATTGGCGTATGGGTTTTCAGCCTCCCGGCCCGCTTGTTTCAGTCGTGGCATTGCCCCGTCCCTTCTTAGGTTCTACAGATTTTTAGTTAGTCAATTTTATTGATAATCAATTTTCTTGATTATTAGCCCCAATCAGGTGTATGAGTCAAGGCATGACAGACAAAACCACACCAGACACGATCGTTGAGCAGGCAGCCCCCCAAACGGACGATCTTATCGACCCGGACATGTTGGCCTTGCTGACGAAAAAGGGCCGTCCGCCCCTAATGGCGACGCTGTTCCAGACTTTTTTGTGGTTTGACCGAAACTTGCAGCAAAATCTGGTCGCGCGCGGCTGGCCCCCTGCCTCGCGCACTGAATCGCAGCTTTTGCTACTCGTCGGCTCAGGCGTAACACGGCAAAAGGATATTGCGCGCATATTGGGCCTGACCCCGCAGGCGATCAACCAAACCTCAAACCAACTGATTGCCAAGGGCCTGATCGCGCTGGAACCTGACCCGGCAGATCGGCGCCAGCGCATCATTGTGGTCCCGCAAGATGGGATCGACATGCATCTTGATGCCACCGCCATCCTTGCCGGGCTTGAGGCTGATATCGCCAAGCAGATCGGCGGCGTTGCCCGTATGGGTCGCCTTGATGAGCTGTTGGTCGGCATCACGCTTGAAGACCGCGCCCTGCCCGATGATCAGATTGATGACTGGGCCACCGCGATTGTTGACCGGGTGACCGAAGAAACCAAGCAACCCGCCTAGACTTGGCATCCCGTCACGCCATTTAACTGTGACGCTAACGCTATTGGGCCGGACGATTATTCCCTGTATGGTGCGCGCAAAATGCTGACACGGGGAAAGCAAGACATGCTGAAGAAAATCGCCATTGGCCTGTTGGTGCTTGTGGTTCTGGTTGCAGGCGCGATTGCCTATCTGTTGCAACAGTTTAACGACAAGAATTTTGTCGCCGATAAAAGCGCCGACTGGTATCAGGCACGCCTGACCACAATTTGGGGGGATGAGCCCATCCCCTATTACAAAAGCGCCGCCTTTAGCCCCGACAATATCAAATGGCCCTTTAGCCTGTTGGCAGAGGATGAGTTTGAGCTGATCCCCACCATGCTGACCTATACGCTGCCCGATGGTCCGGCAAAGCCCGCCATGATGATCCTGCCCGGCGGCGGCTATCTGATCCGGGGCGAAAAGGCTGAGGGGATCCAGCTTGCTGAATGGCTAAACAGTCAGGGCATCGCCGCATTCGTGGTGAATTACCGCCTAACCCCCTATATGCACCCCGTGCCATTGCTGGATGCGCAGCGCGCCATGCGCCTGATCCGCGACCGCGCAGCAGACTATAATATTGATCCTGATCGGTTGGGTGTCATGGGCTTTTCCGCTGGGGGGCATTTGGCTGCCATGGTCTCCACCCGCTATACAAGCGCCGAAGACAAGCCCGCCTTTGCCATGTTGGGCTATGGCGTTGTTGCCCCTGTTACCGGGCATCAACCACAGGCAAGCGATGTCTATGTCAAGGAGGGCGTGGCCACCCCCGACAAGACCGCCGTGTCGCCCGAACTTTTTATCACGCCTGATACGCCGCCCACCTTTCTGTGGCACACAAAGGGCGACCCGGTTGTCGATCCGAACCAATCTGAAATCTATCACCGCCTGTTGAAAAAGAATAATGTGCCGACAGAGCTGCACCTGTTTGACAATGGCGGCCATGGCATCAATCTTGCCATCGGTATTGAAGGCACAGACCAGTGGCCGTCGCTATTCATTAATTGGCTCGACGCCCAAGGCTTTTTGAACAAGGACTGACCGCGCCGATGACGACAACCACCCTGCCAGACCAGACCATCCTATCGCCGTCTCGTCGCGCGCGCCTGTTCAACCGCCTGTTGCACAAATATGTGAAGGCGGGCCCAGACACGCCGCGCACGGTTGAACGGTTGCGCGAAGGCGCTGCCAAAATGGACCGGGTGTTTCGTATCACCAACGCCGTTATGCGCTCATGGCGCGGCTGGCAGATGGAGGAGATCAATGGTGTCACTTGTTATGTCAAGCGTCACGCGATGGCCGACACACCTATACTGGTACATCTTCATGGTGGCTCCTTCACCATGTTTTCACCGCAAAGCTATATCCCCTATCTAAACAATATGGCGAGCCGGCTTAACGCAACCGTGATCATGCCCGATTACCGCCTTGCCCCCGAAGACCCCTTTCCCGCCGGGCTTGATGATTGCGTCGCGGTGTTACGCACGCTTGATGCAGACCGTCTATTGTTAAGCGGCGAATCTGCGGGCGGTAATCTCGCCCTTGCCAGCCTGCAATGTTTGCGGGAACAGGCTTTGGCTTTGCCGCGCGCGGTTTGGGCCAGTTCCGCCCCTGTTGACTTGACCTTCGCCCACCTGACGGATGAGGAGATGCAGGCGCTCGACAAAGTCGATGCCATGCTGTCCTTAAGCACCTTGTCGATCATTGACCGTTATGTGGATAAGGACCGTGCGGGGGTGGACCCGCTTGCCTCCCCCCTATTGGCTGATATGACGGGCTATCCGCCCCTGTTGCTTGATGCGGGGGGCGCGGAATTTCTGCACAAAGACCCGTCCGTCTATGCCGCCAAGGCGCGGGCCGCCGGTGTCAGCGTCGCGGATTATGTTTACCCCGCCATGCCCCATGCCTTCACCATGTTTGGCTTTTTGCCAGAGGCACAATTGGCCCGCACGCTTGCCGCTGATTTCTTCCGACAAGCCTTGCGACAGGGCTAGGCAACCCCAGCGCGAAAATGGTCCCAAATGGTCCAGCCGCCGATCAGTACAAAGCCGATCCCGGCAATCAATTTCAGCGGTATCATGGTCAAATATCGCTCTGCCACGCCGCCCAAAAGCACCGCAATCGCGGTTGAGGCGACAAGCGCCACCGAGGCAGCAACAAAGACCATTAATGGAGATGTCTGCTTTTCGCTGGCAAACAGGACGGTCGCCAATTGGGTCTTGTCCCCCAATTCAGCAAGAAAAACAGTCACAAAAATGGTTAACAGGGTGCCCATCTGACGCTCACATCTATCCAAGGAAGGGATTATTCAGCGCCAGTTTGGCAGGCAAAGGCCCAGTTTTCCAACAACAATCCCCCAAAATGGTCAAAATAGCGCGTTTCCAAGCTCCATAAAAAGTGGTAGTGTTCGGTTAATTAATGTGGGGGACTACAATGTTTATTATCGAGACTTCCTCCGGCACATCACGCCGGAGCATCGCAGCCATTTTGCCGATCAGCCTTTTGGCCAGCCTCTGGGGCCACACCGCCTTTGCGCAGGACGCAAATGAGGCACAGGCCAGCGCCACAGCCGAAACAAGTGCGGAGTCTACAGAAGACGCCACAACCCCCGATTCAGCACAGACTGAGGCACCCAAGGGCCTTGAAGAAATCATTGTGACCGCCCAGCGCCGCGCGCAGGACATTCGTGATGTGCCGATTTCCATGACCGTGATTGATGGCGAGGAAATCAAGGAACGCAATATTGAGAACTTGAATGACCTTGATGATGTTGTCCCCAACGTCTCTGTCATCGTTTCACCCACCGCGTCCTTCATCTTTTTCCGTGGCCTTGGCTCTGGCCTGAACCGCGGCTTTGAAACATCGGTCGGTGTGTTCAACGATAATATGTATCTGGGGCGTCCGTCCTTTTTCTCAAACGGGTTTATTGACCTCGGTCACGCGGAAATTCTGCGCGGCCCGCAAGGGACTTTGTTCGGGAAGAACACGGTTGCCGGTGCCTTGTTGCTGAACTCTGTCCTGCCTGACGAAGAATTTGGCGGCTATGTCGATGTGATGATGGGCGAACGCGAACATGAACGCTATCGCGGCGCGGTCAACATCCCCTTCTTTAATGACAAGTTGATGGTGCGCGCTGCCTTTGCCTCTGACGAACGTGACGGCTATGTCTACAACACCGCGCTTGACCGTTATGAAGGCGACACAGACAATTTCGATGCACAGGTCCGTGTCCGGTTCAAACCCACCGCGTCTTTGGACATTAACTTGAAGGCGCGCCTTTCTGACGTTCATCAGGATGGCAATGGCACGGCAGAGCTGACAAACCCTGACGATCCCAATATCGGTCTGTTCGAACCCTTTGACCCTGATGTCGAAGCCAACCCGGATGGGCAGAACTCGCTTGATCACCCCGGCTTTGTTGATCGCGAAACATGGGAATATATGGCCCAAGTCGATTGGGACATTGCCGATTACACCTTCACCGTCGCCGCAACACATGCGGAGTATGACGAGTATAATGAATCTGACGTGGACTTTTCACCGATCCCCGGTTTGGTTGCCTATTTCCCTGAAGAATATGACCAGCAATCGGTTGAGCTGCGCGTCGTCAGCCCCGAAGGCAAATGGTTTGACTTTGTGGCAGGGGGCTATTTCTTCCGCTCTGCCGTTGAGGTGTTCACACAGGTCGATGCAGTTCCCGTTAATCTGAATGCGTTGGTGGTTAATCCCCTGTTGCCGCCGATCACACAAACCTTGCTGACCGGGTTACTGCCTGATGGCAGCCTATTCACAGCGGAACAACAAAAAGACTGGTTCAATCAGATCACAACCTCCTACGCGCTGTTCGGGCAAGGCACATTGCACCTGGGCGAACGGTTGGACATTATCGGCGGGGTGCGGATCTCGTTCGAAAAGAAAGAGCTCGACTTCATTCAGGAGTTCACCAACACCAAGCTGTTCTTCACACAGGCAGCCGGATTTGAAGAGTTTGATCTGCGCGGCGTGAAAAAATCCGAACAGGATTTCTCGCCCAAGATTTCAGCGATCTATCACCTGACAGACGAAACCAATATTTACGGCACAATTGCAAAAGGCTTTAAGGCCGGTGGATTCAACGAAAGTTCTGCCACCGCCGAACAGGTTGAGTTTGATGCCGAAACCGCCATCACCTATGAGGCAGGCGTTAAGGGCCGCTTCCTTGGCGGTTATTCCAGCTTTGCCATAGGCGGCTTCTGGACAGAGTTTAACGACCTGCAAACCTCCACCTATAATGGCGCGCGCTTTATCGTGTCGAACGCAGCAAAGGCTGTGACCCGCGGGATTGAGTGGGAGCTGGGCCTGATCTTATCAGAAGGTCTGTTTATCGGCACCAATGGCGGCTACACCGACGCCTATTACAAATCCTATAAGGACGGCCCCTGCACCGCCGCATCAGAAGAAGACTCCTGTGACTTGACGGGCAAGCGTCTTAGCCCCGCGCCGAAATGGAACGGCAGTGCCATGTTCCATTACGAACACACTTTCTTCCAATCGGTCAGCGCCTTTATCGGTGCCGATGCGATCTATGTGTCAGAGGTTAATTCAACAGACCATGACCCGATCGACGCTATTGACGCCTATTGGCAATATAATGGCCGCATCGGCGTGAAAGACCCCGAAGGTTTGTGGAGCTTTTCTGTCTATGGCAAAAACCTGACAGACGAAATTGTGTTGATCGGCACAGGCGACAGCCCGCTGTGGACCAACTCCCACTTTGGGTCATCCCTGCCGGGCCGCACCATCGATGCCGAGTTCCGGTTGAACTTCTAAAAACTGGGCTAGCATAGTGCTAGCCACGCCCCGCTTCGTTCTGTATGGATAGTTTAAGCAGATATTAAAGGCGGGGCATGATGGCTGACCATCACAAGCAACTAGGCGACCAAAAACAGGCAATCGATCAGGGCGCAGAACGCACCGAAACCCATCACGGGCAGGCTTTGCCGCCGCCCAAACATTATGATGTGGTGATGGTGGGTATGGTTGTGGTCTTGCTGTGCGCCAACCTGATCGGCCCGGCAAAGGTCGCCATCGTCTCCCTACCCTTGATCGGCCTGTTCAGTTTTGGGGCAGGTAATCTGTTCTTTCCCATCAGCTATATTTTCGGTGATGTGCTGACGGAAGTTTACGGCTATTCGCGCGCCCGCCGCGCCATTTGGGCCGGCTTTACCGCGCTGATTTTCGCCAGCGCCATGGGGCAGTTGATCGTTCAAATGCCCCCCAGCCCGGACGAGCCCTTTAACGAAATATTGCAGCCCGCGCTTGAACTTGTATTCGGCAACACATGGCGCATCGTGGCGGCGTCCATCATCGCCTATCTTGTCGGTGATTTCGCCAATGCCTTTGTCATGGCAAAAATGAAACTGTGGACCAAGGGCAAGCATTTATGGATGCGCACCATCGGCTCAACCATTGTGGGCCAAGGTCTCGACAGTTTGATTTTCTATCCCATCGCCTTTGCCGGGATCTGGAGCTTTGACACAATCCTGATGGTCATTCTTGCCAACTTCCTGATTAAGGTGAGCGTCGAAGTGCTGTTCACGCCCCTGACCTATCTGATAATCAACAGGCTGAAACGTGCCGAAGGTCATGACGTGTTCGACACAGACACAGACTTCACCCCCTTCAGCCTGTCGGACAAGAATTGATCAACTTAATTTGATCGCCATCATTCCGGGCTGGTATTTGCCCTAAAGGGCGCTAGACTTTCCCCCGACAAAAAATAAGGGGGGAGATCAACCATGAATTTCTGGTCCGGCATGTTCTGGAGCGCGGCGTTATTCAATTTCATTGTCGCAATCATAATCGGCTTTTTCGGCACGCAATTTTACGACCTTGCAGGCTTTGACTATCAACCGACCGAAACGATCTGGCGCTATCTCAGCGCCTTGCTGATCGGCATGTATGGGGTTGGCTATGCCCTGTGCGCAATCAACCCGGCCCTGAACCGCAACATTATCATACTGGGTTTGATCGGTAAGCTGTTCGTGGTCCTGCTTGTCATCGCGCTTTATGCGGCGGGCGACATTCCCGTCGGCATCCCGGTTGTCGCCAGCGGCGATCTTATCTATGTCATTTTGTTTTTCATATTCCTGCTCCGCACGCGGACAGGATCAATCTAACTTTCACCACCAAAAACGGAGTTTCCCATGATCGGATACGCAACAATCGGCGCCAGTGATCTGGCCAAATCAGTCGCCTTTTATCAGGACGTGCTGGGCCCGCTTGGCCCGCAAATGATGGATTTCAGTGACCGCATGAAGGTCATTACCGGCGGCAATGGGGCGATGCTGGGCATTTGCACCCCCTATGATGAAAAGGACCCCGCACCCGGCAATGGCAATATGATTGCGATCGCCGCCAATGATCGTGATCAGGTTCAGGCCATGTATGACAAGGCGATTTCCCTTGGCGCGACCGATGAAGGCGCACCGGGGGAACGGGCACCAACCTTTTTTGGCGCCTATTTCCGCGATTTTGATGGCAACAAGGTCTGCCTGTTCAAAATGGGCTAAGGCCCAAATATCAAATTGGGGCCTTATTCGTGGTCGCTCTTCATGGCCGCAAAATCTACGATTTAGCTACGAAACGCTCTTTGCCCCAATTGTAAAGCGTTTTATATTCTGGTCCCGGATGGCACTATATAAAAATCGGCTATCCGGGATCATTGTATATAGGGGGCATATTATGAAAAAGCTGCTGGCAACATTGTTGCTGTCAACCGGTCTGACAGCACCGGCACTCGCCGAAGACGCGCCGACCAATCTTTATTGGGGCGACACGCACCTTCATACCTCCAACAGCTTTGATGCCTTTTTGAACGGCAATGTTGATGCTGACCCTGACACGGCCTATCGCTGGGCCAAGGGCCAGCCCGTCATCCATCCGTGGCACCGGGCGTGGGTACAGATTGAAACACCGCTCGACTTTCTGGTTGTGTCCGACCATGCCGAAATGATGGGTGTGATGCCTGCTGCCCTGCGCGGTGACGAATTCCCTGAGGTTGGCTTTTTCGACGCCATCAAACGTTGGTATGTGCTGCGCACCATCACCAGCGCGGTACTTGAAGGCCGCGGGCCTGAGGCCTTTGCCTCACTCCTCCCTGCGCCTGACCCTGATGCCCCGCAGGATATTGAAACCATCGCCGCGTCAGAAGGTATTCGTGCCCCCTTTGGTGACACAACCGCGATCGAACAAAGCGCGTGGGACAATATCGCCGAAGCTGCCGACCGCCACAATGATCCGGGCAAGTTCACCGCCATCATCGGCTGGGAATGGAGCACGATCCCCGGCGGGGCCAATCTGCACCGCGTTGTCATGTCCTCAACTGATGGGGAAACTGCCAAAAAGTTTCTGCCCTTTGGGTCCGACGACAGCAATTACCCCGAAGATTTGTGGGCATGGCTGAACAAGACAACCGAAGAAACCGGCGCGCCGTTTATTGCGATCCCCCATAACTCCAACATCTCAAAAGGCTATATGTTCGCCGAAACCACCCTGCATGGGGAAAAGATCACGTCTGAGTATGCAAGACTGCGTGCAGAGATGGAGCCTGTGGTCGAGATTACCCAGATCAAGGGTGACAGCGAAACATGGCCCAGCCTGTCACCGGATGACGCGTTTGCCGACTTCAACCCCTATCCTTATTACATCCAAACCTCTGTCGAAGAGTATATTGCCCATAAGGGGGATTATATCCGCCCTGCGATGAAGCGCGGGCTTGAGATGGAGCAGGCCATCGGCGTGAACCCCTATAAGTTTGGGGTCATCGGGTCGACCGATGCCCATTCAAGCATTGCCAGCGCTGACAGCGATAATTTCCATTCCAAACTGGTGCAGGATTCAGTGCCAGAAAACAAATTTACCAATCCGCTGGAAGGGATGGAGGTAAATGGCTGGTCCATGTCCGCCGCAGGCTATGCCGGGGTGTGGGCAACTGAAAACACGCGCGAGGCATTGTTTGCTGCCTTTAAACGGCGCGAGGTCTATGCCACCACGGGGCCGCGCATCGCCCTGCGTGTATTTGGCGGCACCGACTTTGACACATCTGACGCCACCGCATCTGATCTTGCAGCTATCGGCTATGACAAGGGCGTGCCCATGGGCGGTGATCTGATCGCCGGGGACAAGCCTGTGCAATTACTGATCCGCGCGGTGAAGGACCCCAAGGGCGCCAATCTTGACCGGGTGCAGGTCATCAAGGGCTGGGTCGATGCTGATGGCGAGAGCCATGAGAAAATCTATGACGTCGCCTTGGGCGGGCAGGACCGTGTGAACGAAGACGGGTCCATCAACCCGGTCGGCAATAGTGTCGATCTTGAAACCGCCAAATACACAAACACAATTGGCGGGCAGGAACTTGCCACCCTTTGGACCGATCCTGATTATGATCAGACCCAGCGCGCCTTTTATTATGTGCGCGTGATCGAAATCCCAACCCCGCGCCACAGCCTGTTTGATGTGCTGGCGTTGGAATCAGGTGGGGTTGACTTCCCGAAAGACAAGGCAAAGCCCCTGACAATTCAGGAGCGTGCCTATTCTTCCGCGATCTGGGTCACCCCCTGATCAGCACCGCACACTCAGCCAAGTGGGGCGGTGATCGCAATGATACGGGCCTGATGATCGCCGCCAGCTTGCCCACCACCACTGGCACCACCACCGGCACCAAGCGCCATCAATTTGGTCATGTCACCTTCGACCTTGATCTGGCCTGACATAAACGCACTCATGGCAACGGCCTGATCATTTTTGATGAACATGGCATAGGCCACATCATAAGGAACATTCAGCGTCGTCGGCGCATCGGGGGCATTGCCCCGTTCAAGCCGCCCCGCCTCCATCCGCAATTCGACGGTCCCGTCCGGGCTTTCATGGATATTCAGATTGATCAGCACATCCTTGGCGGCATCGGCCACCTCAGGATGGCCCAATTCGTCCATAATCGCTTCAACCTTGGTGAACCAGTCATCACTTAAAAATACAGCTGTCATGGCTTCCCCCCATTTGCTGTTGTTACAGGCAAAAGCTTACACAAATCATGTTACAGGCAAACTATTTTCTGGACTGGAAACCATGGGGGCAATTGGCCTATTCTATCGGCACAACACATAAGGGGGTCCTATGAAACGGAACTTGATTGCAACCGCTGCCTTTGCAGCAGGTTTGGGACTGGCATTCAATGCCGCCACCATCGAAACAAGTCAGGCCGCTGACACCAATCTATATTGGGGCGACACGCATCTTCACACCAAATACAGCTTTGATGCGTTTTTGAACGGCAATCTGACCGCTGATCCCGATACCGCCTATAATTGGGCCAAGGGCAAACCCGTGATCCACCCCTATCACAGGGCTTGGATCCAGATCGACACCCCGCTCGACTTTCTGGTTGTGTCTGACCATGCCGAATATATGGGCGTGATGCCCGCCATCAATGAAGGGTCCGAAGAATTCGGTGATGTCGGCTTTTTTGATTCCATTCTGCGCTGGTATTTCTTCCGCACGATCCGTAACGCCGTTGCCGAAGGCGAAGGCGCATCCGTGTTCACAGAAATCATAAGCATGGTGACCGACACTGACGGGCCGACCGATGTGCGCACGACTGCCAACACACAAATGAACGCCATGCCTATCGGCGACACGACCGCAATTGAACAACGGTCCTGGGATGAAATTGCCGAAGCTGCCGACCGCCATAATGATCCGGGCAAATTCACAGCCTTTATCGGGTGGGAGTGGAGCACCATCCCCTCAGGCGCGAATCTGCACCGTATTGTCATGTCGCCCACGGATGGCGAAACGGCCAAGCAGTTCCTACCCTATGGGTCTGACCAAAGCCAAATCCCAGAAGACCTTTGGGCATGGATGAAAGAGACAGAGGCCCGCACCGGCGCGCCTTTCATCGCCATGCCGCATAATTCCAACATCTCTAAAGGCTATATGTTCAACCCTGAACTGACCATGAAGGGCGAGACGATTACAGCAGACTATGCCCGCATCCGTGCCGAGATGGAGCCTGTGGTCGAGATCACCCAAATCAAGGGCGACAGTGAAACATGGCCCAGCCTGTCACCTGATGATGAATTTGCGGAATTTAATCCCTATCCCAATTACATCCAGATCAAGCAGGAAGAGTATCAGGCGCATGAGGGTGATTATATCCGCTCCTCCCTCAAAAACGGTTTGAAAATCGAAGATGAGATTGGCGTCAACCCCTTCAAGTTCGGCGTCATCGGCTCAACCGACGCCCATTCGGGTATTGCCAGCGCCGATAATGATAATTTCCATGGCAAGATGGCGATGGATTCAGTTCCTGAAAACAAAAACCGTGACCGCATTGGCCGTTCCGTCAATGGCTGGTCAATGAGTGCCGCTGGCTATGCAGCCGTTTGGGCCGAGGAAAATACCCGCGAATCCATCTTTGCCGCCTTTAAACGGCGGGAGGTCTATGCCTCAACAGGGCCGCGCATTGCGCTGCGTGTGTTTGGTGGCACCGACTTTAGCGCCGCCGATGCCTTTATGTCCTATATGGCTGATACCGGCTATGAAAAGGGCGTGCCCATGGGCGGTGATTTGATCGCCGGGGACAAGCCGACACAATTGATGATCCGCGCCACAAAGGACCCCAAGGGTGCCAATCTTGATCGCGTACAGGTGATCAAAGGCTGGGTTGATGCCGATGGCGCAACGCACGAGAAAATCTATAATGTTGCCTTGGGCGGCGAAAATCGCGTGAACAAGGACGGGTCAATCAACCCTGTTGGCGATAGTGTTGACCGTTCGACCGGACGGGTCGGCAACACAATCGGCGCAGAGGAGCTGTCTATGGTTTGGACCGATCCTGACTATGACAAAACCCAGCGCGCCTTTTACTATGTTCGTGTGCTTGAAATCCCAACAGCGCGTCACAGCCTGTATGATTCCATCGCGCTCAACATTCCCCATAATGAAGACGATGCCGGCCCCGCCACCCAGCAGGAGCGTGCCTATTCTTCCCCCATATGGGTCACCCCTAACAACTAAAGACATATGACCGATCAATCCCCCCCTTCTCCCACGCCCGGCCTGTGGCGGCGATTTTGGCGCGACCCGTTAAGCCATTTCCTCGCCCTTGGGCTTGGCCTGTTTTTGCTGTTCGGCCTTGCCAATGACGGATTTTTGCGCGATCCGCAAAAGACCATCAAAGTCACGGACGAGGCGCTGACGACATGGCTGCAATTCAGGAACAAGGCTTTTTCCCCCGCAGCAGCGGCGGCCTATCTGGCTGCCATGCCCGCCGACAAGCGGGAGGAAATGATCGACGAGTATATAAAGGAGGAGGCACTTTATCGCCGGGCGCTGACCTTGGGCCTTGATGCCAATGACGCCATCATTCGCCAACGCCTTGTGCAAAAGATGGACTATGTGGCGCTGGGCCTTGCCGGGGTTCCGACCCGCCCTCAGGTGGCAGAACAGGAATTGCGCAACTGGTTTGCAGACCGGCAGGATGATTATCTTGCCCCCGCTTGGGCCACCATCACGCATATCTACTATAAATCTGAAACGGACGCACAAGCCGCCTATCAAACGATCGCCGCAGGCAAGGACGCCCCGCGCGGCGAACGGTTCCTGTATCGCCGCAATTATGTCGAAGCAACGCACAGCCTTTTGACCGACCATTTGGGCCCGACAATCAGCGCCTATATATTTGACGAAACCGTCCCGGTTGCAAGCTGGTCCGCCCCCTTGCAATCGCCCTATGGGTGGCATTTGATCAAGCTGTTGAACCGCCAGCCCGAAACCCTGCCACCCTTTGAGGAGCTTGCCCCGCAATTATTGCAGGACTGGCATCGCGAACAACAGGGCAAGGCCCGGGAAAAAGCGGTAGAGGCGATTGTCGATACGTTTGACGTGGAACGCTGATAGATGATGCGCCTGTTTGCAGTCATTCTGCTGGCCCTTGCCGCACTGGTCCCAACACTGACCCCCGTCAGTGCGCATGAGGGACGGCCCTTGTTGATCCGCATCAACAATGATGACGGGTTGATCAGCCTGACATGGCAGGCTCCGCCTGTCCTGCCGCCGGGGGCAGAACCCCGCGTGATCATTGCTGACTGTCTTGCGGTCGAGGCCCCGCAGAACGGCCTGTTGGGTCAGGGAAAATTTGATTGCGCCGACCATACAGTAACGCCCGTTTTGACGATCCTGTGGCCGACCATCAATCCGGCCCTGTCGACGTTGGTGGAGGTGAAGAACCGCACCACGCGCTTTTACGGTCCTGAAGATCGCGCCATCCCGCTTTACGATTTGATGAATAATCAAATTGATTTCGGCAGCTTCGTCAACACAGGTGTTGACCATATTTTAAGCGGCTTTGATCATTTGCTGTTCATTCTGGGCCTGACCTTATTGATCATTCGTGGCCCCGGCGCACATAAAGCCCGCCGCCTTGGGCTGATGGTGACAGGCTTTACCCTTGCCCATTCGCTGACATTGGGGCTTGCCGTGTTTGACGTGATAGCCCTGCCCGCCCCCCCGGTTGAGGCGGTAATCGCCCTGTCCGTCATGTTTGTCGGGCTTGAGCTGGCGCGCCATGACCAAAGCACGCTGTCATGGCGCTACCCTGCCTTAACGGCATCTGCCTTTGGGTTGCTGCATGGGTTGGGCTTTGCATCAATCCTGTCGGATGCGGGTCTTGCCGATGATCAACGGCTATTGGGCCTTGTCGGCTTTAACATCGGGGTTGAGTTGGGCCAGCTATTATTCGTAACGCTGATCATTATGGGCAGTGTCGTCATCGCGCGGCTGACCACCACACAGACCCATGCCCATTTGCAGCATGTGACCGCCCTGTTTATCGGCGCGGTCGCTGCAAGCTGGATGTTTGAACGTGTCTTGGGGTTCTGGGGTTAGCTTAAAGCGACCGCTAGGAAAAGTTGCAGACTTTTCCGTCACGCGGCGCACAGCACAATGCAGCAATTTAGCGCTTTCACGCCCGCCGCCACACAAGCGTTTGCACAGGAATTTCGATCCCGTTCAAATCATCAATATCGCTTGTCAGGGTCAGTTGATCCCCTTCAAGCGCAATTTTGCGGCGCAGTTTCTGACCGACAAAAAAGGGTTGAGAGGCAAGGTCAACATCATGGGTCACATAGGTCCCATCAACAGTGAAACCCCCGGCATAGCTTAGAAACGGCACGGCAGGATCAAACCGGCCATCACTTGGCGTCGTCGGGTAATCCTTGTGCATCAACATGGCAGACATACGCCCGGCAAGATCATATTGAATTTGCCCCTGCGGGCTGGGGCCAAACGTATCCTTTGTGGCGCCATTGCTGGTTTCCTTAAAGGACACAAGCTGCCAACTGCCAACCAAATCATTCTGTGTAAACATGCGACTAGCCCTTTGCGTTACGGCGTTTCAGCAGCTTTAGCGCAAGCCCGCCAATCGGTCCCGGCTTTGTTAAAAGCTGGCCGACTTTGCGGTTCGCGGGATCTGCGCCCTCGTCAATCGTACCGACACGGACCAATTGCTTGCCCGTATTTTCACCCCGCAACATGCGAAAGAATGAGGTGGCGAGCGCATCGACACCTTCGGCCATATCAATATCGGCCTGCAGGCTGCCATCCTTGACCATGCGGGCGAGCGAAAAGGCAGCCTCCATCATGCGGTCATTATAATCCAACAGGACAAAGCCCTGTTTCTTGATGCGGTGCGCCAGCATGATATTGGCATCGCGGCGACCCACATCCTTTTTGGTGTCAGTGATATGGGCAATGCCAAGCCGTCCGATTACGGCAATGCGCGCGAAATCATTATAATGATCCATCAGACTTTCTGAGATATCGCCCGAGGTATTATCAAAATAAATGTCAATCCCGTTCGGGCACAGTGCGCCGATATCGGCTGACAGTTCATCAATTGATTTACCGCGATAGGATGTGGCGGCATCATAGACCCCCTCCGCCACCAGGGCCTTGGCCTTGTCATCGGTGGAGACGATCCCCACCAACGTCACGCCCTGCGCCTTGGCAAGTTGCGCGGCCACACGACCGACTGAACTTGCAGCGGCTGAGATCACCATCACGTCACCTGCCTTGGGGTCGCAAATTTCCTGCAGGACGAAATAGGCGGTTGCCCCGGTGATACCGACGACTGACAGATAATGTTCTGGCGCAGCAATCCCCAAATTGATCACGCGTGTTTCAGCAGCGTCGGTCTGGGTGGAAAATTCCTGCATGTCAAAGCGGCCCAACCGGACCTCCCCCACCTTGGCATGGGGGTTTTTGCTTTCAACCACCTGGCCGACCGCATAGGCGTGCATCACCTCGCCCGGGTTGACGCTTTCAGCATAATTGCTTTCAGGGCGCATCCGGCTGACAAGTGCCGGGTCCATCGAAATCAGCGCGTTGCGCACGCGAAACTCACCGGCGTTCAGGGGGGCAAGCGCCTCAGCTTCAGTGGTGAAAATATCAGGCGTCGGCGCACCGTCTGGCCGCTTGATAAAGCGGACAAGATGATTGGTCTGTTGGGTCATGCCGCGCGCCTTTAACCCTGAACGATGGTGTTACGCTGCACACCCAAATCGATCGCACCGTCTGCCGACCGGATTGAGGTTTCAACCTTGTCACCCGGTTGCAGATATTGCGTCCGCTTCATCTGCAACTTCATGAAGATGTCCCATTTTTTCGCTTCTGGCAGCAGGCCCGCAATCTTTTGCTTGCCCGGTGATGGGGCCGAAAGGGCGCAGCCTGACGGTGTACCCGTGGCGATCAAATCACCAACCGCGAAATCCTGCACACCTGACAACTCAGTCAATGTTTCAGCAGGCTTGAACACCAGATTGGCGGTATTGTCCTTTTGGCGGGTTTCGCCATTGACCGTCAGCAACAGGTCAAGCTGTTCAACCTTGGCAATATCGCCCGGTTCCAACAAAGTCAGATAAGGGCCGCAGGGGCCGAATGTACGGAAACTTTTGCCCTTATAAAACTGCATTTGCGGGATTTGGATATCGCGGGCACTGACATCATTGACGATGGTAATGGCGGCAATATAGTCGCCCAGATTTTCGCTTGTGACTGTCACAGGTCCTGTGATGTCCTGCTTCATGATGATCCCAAGCTCAATCTCGTAGTCAAGCAATTGCACAATGCTGGGGCGGATAATGTCTGTATCAGCGGGGGCAAGGCAGCTTGTCGCCTTGGTAAAGATCATGTTGAAGTTTTTGTCGTCCGGGTTCATCCCTGAATCAATCATGTGCTGCACATAATTGGCACCCTGACAGACAAAGCGGCTTTCGCGTGTGACGGATGACAACAGCGTCACGGACGCTTCATCAATCGTGCCTTCAGGCAGCGCGGCAAGCGACGCTGTATCATTGGCAAAGGCGGCGATAAAATCGCGGGTGGTGGGATAGTCCCCGTCGATAAGCGCGATCTTGCCATTGCGGGCAAGGCCCCATTTTGCGGTGCCATCTTGTTCAAAGCGGATAATATTGAGTGCCATTATTCTTCTCTCCTAAAGAAAATTGGGGGTACAGAAACGCGCGGGCGGGTTAGCCCGCAGCTTTCAGCATCATCATTAGTTTGCGGAATGACAGATCCGGGCTTTTACGCAGATTGCTGATCAAGGTGCGGATTGTCTTTGGGTTCATTTTCGGGCGCAGGAAATCAGCAGGCAATTTCGGCCCCCATTGATAAAGCGTGTCGCCACCGGCCTTGTGATAGCCTGTCGGCACATCGGCGGTGTACACATCACCATCCGAATAATGTTCAAACATCTCGCCATCCTTATCGCGCCAATAGTCAAAAATCTGGCTGCCAAGGATATGCCGACCGATGCCCCATGCGTGGTTATAGCCGCGCTTGCGCAACATGGCCTGACCGATGCCCACCGCATCCTGATCCACAACCTCAAACGCGGTGTGGACATGCTGGTCACGGAAGGTTTGCGCCATCGCGATAGAATGATGGTCAGACGGTGTGTCGCCCTGATCAAAGCGGAAGAAGCAGATCATGGGGGAACCATCGGGCAATACCTCAACATCTGACGGGATCATCCCGAAATGTTCGGTAAAGAAAGCGGACATGGCCTGAAAGCCTGCGGTTTCCAGTACCGTATGACCCAGCTTGTTGACCTGCGGCACCTCAATGGGCGCGCGCTGGCCTTCGTTCACGCGATCAACCTTGCCCGGACTGTTGGCGCCCAGCGGATCACGTAGGGGGATCGCCTCATAAGGTGTTTGGCCATAAACAGCCTCAATCCTACGTCCGGACGGGTCATGCAACAGGACGCAATTGCCGCCACCGGGACCGGGAGGGGTAATGCGTTCCGCACCGGGAAGGGCAGCCAGCGCGTCAAGGTCCATCTGGTCCCGCACCTCAAGCCCGATGGCGACCAAGCGTGCCTCAGGCCCCTTTTTAAGCTCGACACAATAGGGTGCGGCTTCAGCAGCGCGTAAAAAGATGCTGCCATCTTTCTTTTCCGCCGTCAGCAGTCCGAAATCGTGAAAGAACTGTTCGCCCTGTTCAAGGTCAGGCCGTTCAAACACAAGATGTGCAAGGCGCTTTGCCTTTGCGGTCGGGTTTGGGTGCCGTGCGGGCTGTGCTGTTTTAAGGGGGCTCATGCGGCATTCCTTTCATAATCGGTAAATAATTGTTGGGCCTTGGTCACCATATCGGTTGCAGTTTCAACGGGACCGTCTGCAATGACAACCTGATCAGGGCGCAGCAATACGCACCAACCAACAGGCGCGGTTTGCGGCATGGCAAGCCCATCATGATCATCATAAACGCGGGCATGGGTGGCGCGGTGCAACACCTGACTGCCATAACAAATTTGCATCGACACACCATTAAGATCATCAAGTGCCTGTTTCGCGGCGTCAGACAGATGATCAGCAGGATCAACGCCAAAGCCGATCAGGCGGACCTTGCCCATATCAATATCGTCAGACCAAACAGGATTGTTTTGTTGATCAAACAGGCGCAGTTGCGGGAACTGGCTGCCCGGCGGCAAAATTGTGTCATCACGCCTTTTCAAGAACAGACCGTGACGGAATCTGTTTTTGGGCTTCATCTCCACCCCGCCGACGCGTTTGCGCAGGATCGGAATCTTGGGCGCATATTTCATCAGCGTGTGAATGATGATCGCCATCAGCTTGTTGCGCGGCATCACGATAGACCCGATAAAGCGCGCCAAATTCGTGGTGGCAAGCGCATGGGGCCGCCGTTCACTGTCATAGCTTTGCAGTATCGCAGGATCAGCCTTGCCCTTAATGACCCAGGCAAGTTTCCACGCCAAGTTCAGCGCATCACGATGGCCGGACACCAAGCCCTGCCCGGCAAAGGGCGGGGTGACATGGGCCGCATCACCCGCCAGCATCACGCGTCCCTTGTGAAAGCATTCCACCGCGCGAGCCTGAAAGCGATAGACCGCCTTACGTTCAATCTGTGCATCGCCATCCGGATACCAAGGCAACAAAAGCTCCCGGATCGTTTCATCCTTTAGGAAGTGGTCATTGTCCTCCCCCTTTTGGATTTTAAACTCCCACCGTTCGCGGTTGCCCGGCGCAGGCATATAAGGATAGGGACGCGCAGGATCACAGCCAAACATGACATGATCGATAGCCGGGCCATGTTTTTCAGGATCGCGACCTTGAACATCAACGATCAACCAATCCTCGGCATAATCCTTGCCCTCAAATGATTGACCGATCAATTTACGGAAATGGGAATTGGCCCCATCTGCAGCCACAAGATATTGACAGCCAACTGTGTGGGTCGCGCCATCCCTATCCTCTAGCTGGACGCTTAGCCCATCGGCTGTTTCCACCGCGTCAATTGCCTTCATCCCGCGGACCAGCGATACGCTGTCATAAGTAGCGGCAGTATTGTGGATCGCCTCTTCCATATCTGGCTGGAAGAACATGGCCAATGTGGGAAAACTGTTGATATGCCCCGCCAAGGGTGCATGCAAGATTTGCCCCGCAAAGGGGGAGTGCATTTCAAGGCGCGGCATGGCGATCAACTCAAACGCATCACGGGCAAGACCTGCATGCTGCAACACGCGCAACCCATCATTGTCTGTACCGATGGCGCGGGGATGGCGCAGAATATCCATCTCCCGATCCAGCACCAATGTGTCGATCCCATAACGGCCCAGCAGGCACGCAATGGTCATCCCCACCGGTCCGGCACCGACAATCACCACATCTGTCCTGGTGGGCAAATCCTGTGACGGTAAATTTGACATCAAACAGGCCCCCTTGCCTTTTCGATCCACATATGTTTAAACTTGTTATATGGCAAATATAATGATGTTGTTTTTGTCATGCAACAAGTTTTTTAGCGAGGCCCAAAAAATGTCGCAGCAAGTCGTGAAAATCACCGATAAAACAACGGATAAGCCCCGTCAGCGCGCGCCCCAAAAACGCGCGGAGGAGACACAGGACCATCTGATTGCTGCTGCGATTGACCTGTTTGCCAAGCATGGCTTTGACGGCGTATCGATCCGCATGATTGAGATGGAGGCTGACGTAAAGCGTGGCCTCGCCGCCTATCATTTCGGGAACAAGGCTGAACTTTGGCGCGCATCAATGACCCGGCTGCTTGAAACATTGGGCAATGATATGGCGATGGTGGACAGTGCAACCGATGGGCTGACACGCCTTGCCCGGTTTCACGCGGCGATTACTGCCTTTATGCGGTATAGCGCACGTAACCCGCAGCTTAACCATGTGATGGTGCAGGAAGCGAAAACAAAATCATGGCGTGCTGATTTTCTGATCGAAGGGTTTATCCGCCCCTTGGTGGAATGGACCAATCGGCTGGCCGGGTTCACCATTGATGCGCACACCCATTACATCATGATCGGCGCCGCGACCTTTGCCTTTAACGTCGAATATGAAAGCGAGGCACTGTTCGGCGTCAACACGCGGGACGAGGAATTCGTCGAAGAACATGCACGGCAGGTCGCCAATATGCTGCTGGGCAAGGGGCTGAATCAACCGCTTGCCGAACTGGCGGGTGAGGAGTGAGCGAGTAAGCGCTCGCTAATTCGTCACCCCGGAATTACAAAATAATATCCGGGGTCCATAGGGACTATCCACCGCTGTAAAAAAGCGACCGCTAGGAAACACGCGACGCGCAATAAATTTATTGCGCAGCATCCATCCGGCTGATCACTTTTTTATCGCCCCAATGATGCATGTCGCTGCGCTGGAACCAGACCGGACGATCAGTCAGGGTTTCGGTTTCAAGCCATAGCCGTTTCAGGTGGCGCACCTTCCCTGCTGCCTTATCATCCGTATATTCCTTGCGCGCATGCAGCACATGATAATTGTTTACGAACTGCATATCGCCCGGCTTCATCTTCATATAGACGTGATAGCGCGGGTCCGCGATCATATCGTTTAGATAGGCCATCGCCTCCAACGCGGTGTCAGTCAGACGCGGCGCATCCTCATGCCTTTGTGAGGCATAGATGTAAGGCGGGATATAGCGCACGAACAAACGGCCCTGATGTTCCGTAAAGACCGGCACCTGATACCAGCCCTTGCCCCCATCGGCCTGTTCGCCCCGAAAGTCATAGGGCTGGGGCTTGAACAATTCAGCCGCCAGGTCAGGCCGCTGCGTCACAAAGTCATTATAGACTGCCACTGAATTACAAATCGCGCTTTCACCGCCTGAGGCCCCGTCATTCAGGCATAACAGCCCCACAAGGTCGGACCCGTCCGTGTGAAACGGCAGCGGCGCGCCGCCCAATTGATAGCCGCGTGCCTCAGGATCATCGGCGCTTTTGCCATGGTCGGTTACATCGCCCAGCAAATGGCCGAACTTGTTTTGTGGCCAAGGCAGGCCCAAATGCATGCCAATGCCCCAATAGATCAGGCACATTTCATCATTCGTGTAATTGTCTCGCGGCAGACCGCTAATCAGGCAAAAGCCCCGGCCATTGATCAGCTCTTTCTCTACAGCCTTCAGCGTCTTGCCCAAGTTTACCAGCGGAAAGTCTTCCCGCGTGACAGACAAAAGATCATCAATTTTAGGCCGCGCCATTTCCAGCGCCTGATTAATCTCTGCAATGTCTGCATCATCCAAATGGACGGTCCATGTTTCAGGATCAAGCACCGCATCGGCGGTCCAATAGCAGGCAGGCTCCAACGGTTTCACAGCAGTGTTCATCTTTCTTCCCCCGTTTTGATGTTACGCGATTTTTTGCGCAGGCTCGTCCCTGACGCCGCGCACCAATTTACCCGGCAGGGCACCTGTAGGCGTGCCATCCTGTTGGATCACAACACCTGACACGATGGTTGCCACATAGCCATCAGCCTTTTGCACCAACCGTTTACCCCCGGCGGGCAGATCATTTTCAATCGTCGGGTGATGCAATGTCAGGCCATCAAAATCGATCAGGTTCAGGTCGGCTTTATAGCCGGGCCTTAACACGCCCCGGTCATGCAAGCCATAAGCCCGCGCCGTATCCCATGACTGCGCCTTCACAACCCATGCAAGGTCCAGCAGGTCTCCCCGCGTGCGGTCGCGCGTCCAATGGGTCAGCATGCTGGTGGGAAAGCTGCCATCGCAGATCATGCCCACATGGGCCCCGCCATCACCAAGCCCCAATACCGTATTGTCGTCCAGCATCATGGTGCGCTGGGCATCAAGGTTGAAATCTGCATAGTTCAGGAACGGCGTGTATAACAGCGCCCTGCCCTCATCCTCCAGCAGGGCATCGTAAACCAGCTCTTCCGGGGTTACGCCCTTCGCTTCGGCCTTTGCGGCAAAGGTCGCCTCGGCAGGCTGTTCATAATCAGGCGTCGTCCCCAGCGCAAACATGGCATCAAAATTCGCGATAGTTGAGATGAAGGGATTTTCAGGTGCTGCACTCGCCGCTTCCAAAATCGCGGCGCGGGTTTCAGGTTCCCGCATTTTGGCAACACGGGCATCAAGCGGCAGGTCAGCAATCGCCTGATACGCACTGTTTAGGGAGAATGGATTCATCGTCGCGTTCAACCCCAGCATGATCCCGACCGGGCGGCCACAGACCATGCCTTTAAGATTATTGCCCAAGGCGTTTTCCTGTTTGATCCAATCCAACATGGGCTTCCACCCATCAGGCGCGCCGTGGGTTTGCGCCATAGACAGGATCATCGGACGGCCAGACTTGGCCATCATTTCATGCAGCAGCGCAAATTCGCGCGCCGGTTCGGTAAAGTCCGACACGATCTGCAATACGCCCGCGCCAGCCTCTGCCACCGCTTCGGCAATGCCGACCAGCTCACGCTCTGCCGCCTTATAGGTTGGGGTCGGATCGCCATCTGCGGTGCGATGGTTCAACGTGCGGGAGGTTGAAAAGCCGATAGCGCCAGCCTCCACCGCTTCCTTTGCGAGCCGGGCCATCGCCGCAATATCCGCATCGGATGCCGGTTCACGATCTGCGCCGCGCTGACCCATCACATAAACACGCAAGGCCCCGTGGGGTACCTGACAGGCAAAGTCGATATCATGATCCCGTGCTTCAAGCGCGGTCAGATACTCGTCAAAGCTTTCCCAATTCCATTCAAGCCCTGCGGTCAGGACGGGGTTGGGAATATCCTCCACCCCCTCCATCAAATTGATCAACATGTCATGATCTTCGGCGCGGCAGGGGGCAAAGCCAACGCCGCAATTACCCATGACAACCGTCGTCACCCCATGATCGGATGATGGGTCTAGCCTGCTGTCCCACGTTGCCTGCCCGTCATAATGGGTGTGAATATCGACAAAACCCGGCGTCACCAACAGGCCGGTGGCGTCAAGCTCCTGCCGCCCGGTGCCGTCAACCGTGCCCACACTCGTGATCACGCCATTATCAATCGCCACATCGCCTGTGAAGGCTGCATCGCCGCTGCCGTCAATAATCGTGCCGCCACGAATGACGAGGTCATGCTGTCCGCTCATACCAATCCCCATTTTTGCTTTTCAATTCTTTCGTAAAATAGTCTCATAGTGCAGTGTAAAGTGCAAACAAAGGCCCGCACCACAGAGGGCCAATAATAGTGTGGGGAGAAACATCATGACCTATGTTGAAGCTGCCGTTATCCCGGTGCCGACCAAAAACCGCCAAGCCTACCTTGATATGGCAAAGCCGATGCGCGATCGCGCGATTGAGGCAGGCGCGATTGAAGTGATGGAAGCATGGGGCAGCAATGTGCCCGATGGTGATCTGACCTCGTTCATCAAATCAGTGCAAGCCAATGAGGATGAGACGATTGTCCTGTCTTGGATTATCTGGCCCAGCAAGGCAGCGTGCGAGGCAGGCCGCCCGCAAATCATGTCAGGCATGGGACCGTCTGATTTTCCGTTTGATCCCAACCGGATGATTTTTGGCGGCTTCGACCCGATGTTGGAAGACTAGGGGCGCTATTCGGCTGCTTCTTTGGCGGCGGCACCCTTCATCCGGCTGATCGCATCGCCATAACGGCCTGATGCTTTTTCAACCGGCAAGAAAGTGCCGAGGCCGAACTTGGGCATATTGCCATAAATCGCCTCATACTGGCCTGGCTTGATGGCATAGGTTTCGTGCCAGATGCCGACATCGCCGTTCAGGCCGACAATTTTATAAAACTCAGCCCATGCGGGCTTGTGCTCAAGATCGGGATTATTGGCATAGTCGCGCAACGCCTCAAAACTTTCCCAATATTGGATTGAGATAAAGTTGCGGCCCGCCCGAACCCCATAGACATGCTTTAACCCCAAGGCGGGATTGGCTTGCAATTCCTTGATCATGCGGGGCATGGCGCGGGCTGTGTGCAGCCATTTGCGCAACTGCCACCATTTATTGACCCGCATACCGATCAAAAAGACGACAAATTCCTGATCCGCGTCAGGGGCCAATCGTTCGTCAAAAATTTCTACTGACATGTCCCTATCTCCCTTATCCGCCTATTTCCGCATATGTGATGGTAATTGTCCATCACCACTAACGCCTTAAAAGAAAAAGGCGCCCCCGATTGGAAGCGCCTTAATCACAAAATCTTATCTTCGCTTATTTCGCGTGAAGCTTCACAGGCAATTCGGTGATGCCATGCACAAAGAAGCTGGTGGTGTATTTCGGCTCCCCAACCACTTCAACAAAGCTAAAGCGCTTCATGATCTCTTCCCACAGAATGCGGATTTGCATTTCGGCAAGACGGTTACCCATGCAGCGATGAATACCGAAACCGAATGACAGATGCTTGCGCGCATTCGGACGGTCGATGATGAACTCATTCGGGTTGTCAATCACTGTTTCATCGCGGTTGCCTGAGACATACCACATGGCCAGCTTGTCACCCTTTTTGATTTTCTTGCCGCCAAGTTCCGTGTCCTGCAAGGCAGTCCGGCGCATATGGGCAAGCGGTGTCTGGAAGCGGATAATCTCTGCCACCATGTTGGGGATCAGGCTGGGGTCTGCGCGCAGCTTGTCATATTCCTTGGGGAATTGATTGAGCGCCAACACACCGCCAGACATTGAATTACGGGTCGTGTCATTACCGCCCACAATCAACAGCATAAGGTTGCCCAGCAATTCCATCGGGTGCTGCTGGGACATTTTCGGATCATGCGCCATCAGCGAAATGAAATCGAATTTCGGCGGTTGGTTACGACGTTCTTCCAACAGCTGGGAGAATGTCATCAGACATTCGATCAGCTCATTCCGGCGTTCTTCTTCGGATAGACCCGTTTCACCACCATCGGGGGGAGAGGTCGTCACGTCTGACCACCATGTCAGCTTGCGGCGCTGTTCAAACGGGAAGTCAAACAGCGTTGCCAACATCTGTGTGGTGATTTCGATAGATACTTTCTGCACCCAGTTAAAGGTCTCACCCACGGGCAGGCTTTCCAGCACCTTGATCACGCGTTCGCGGATCAAATCTTCCATGTCTTTCAGATTACCGGGGGCCACAACAGGGGCCACGACCTTGCGCTGCTCATCATGTTTGGGCTGGTCCATGGCGATGAACATCTCAACATCCAGCTGGTTGGGATCTTCAGGGTCCGCATCAAACAGGGTGATCGCAGGCTCTGACGAGAAGATTTCATTGTGGGTGTCCACATAGAAAATATCTTCATACTTGGTCACGGACCAATAGGGGCCAAGCTCCTCGTTCGTGGTGCAGTAATGAACCGGGTCTTCATTGCGAAGACGTTCAAAAAAGCCCCAATGCTGGCGCGTGCGGAACAGTTCGTCGTTGGCAACGTCGATCTGATCCAGCGGCACTGCATAAGGATCGACTGAATTATCAACTGGTTGAGCGGTCATGGTCTTCTCACCCCATCTTTGTACAACAAGCAACCATGCCCCCACGGACACGGCCATTTTCTTATTATTTCGCAGCTGCACAAAAATATGACACAGCCGTCATTTTTTAGAAACTAGCACATGTTCCAATTTTTGTCCATGAAACAGCCTGCGACTTTCGCACCCGAAAGTCCGGGTACAGCATCAATTTACGGCCTATTTGTGCCAACCCGGGACGGTTCAGGCTCTAAACCGATGCGACAAAGGGCAGTAACCGATCAGTAAGGTGAATTTGACTGCCTAGCGGGCGTCGTCGCCGAAGTGCAGCACATCAACAATCATCAGCACTGATTCCAGATCGCGCACCAATTGGGTGACTTGTTCAAACAGGGCTGCCGCATTCTTTTTCATCACCGGATCATCCAGCCAATCATTGGTGTGGGACAAGGCGATATAGGCATTGCGCCCCGCCATCACGGCACGCACGGGCTGACCATCATATATTTTTTCAAAGGCCAGCCAGCGTTCGATTTGTAACGGGGTCAGTATTGTGCGCCCTTCTATCTGGTCGGTGCCTTCAAAATCAAACAGGCGTTCAAACTGGGTGCTTTCAAGATTAATGTCCTGCCACGCGCCTTCATCCGCCTCACCTGTTTCGGCGTGGTGCCATTTTTTGGTGGTCAGCCGATAACGCCCTGCCACCTCTCGCTTTAACGGCATCTTGACCAACGTCCCCTGAAAGACCTGTGTGCTTTCATTCTTTTCTTTGCGAGAGGCTGTGCATTCAAGTGCGCGCACCTGCACCCCGCGATAGGTGCCGACAATTTGATCTTCACACACCGCCCGGTCAACGCGCAGCAACAGCCCGTTTGTCACCAGGGGTTTATAGGCCGTGTCAGCAGGAAAGGGATTGTAGGAGAAGTCGCCATAGTGAGACAGGATTTCAGGAACGATGCTTCTTTTAAACCGCTCAACAAAGCCCATCAGAAAAATGACACGCATGGTGAAGAACACGGCCAACAGCACAAATGGCGCAAGCAGAATGAAAATGATCAGGGCGTTGTCTACCTCGTCCAAGGCCCAAAGGGCGAAATAGCCGCTGGCAATGATGATCGGCACCAAAATGATGCGGGCCCACAGGGCACCCTTTTCCAGCCTTTGCCGTTCTTCCACAAGCTCGGCGGCACGGGGGGCGATCTTACGATCAAACAGCTCCCGCAAGGCTGCGGTGCCGGCTATGCTTTCCGGCATCGCGTCCTTAGAAGGATTGGGGGGTGATTGCGTCACGCCGAACCTCGCCCTAAATGCCGGGATTAACGCCGGTCAGCTCTATCGACAGGTCCCACAGGCGCGCTGCGTCATCGTCCCTGTGCGCGCGGCCCGCAATACGGGCAGGCCCTGCCGGACCCTTCATCTCGCGCCCGCCTTCTGGGCCCCAATAGGTGCCGCCATCGACATCTTCGGTTGCTGCCAACAAGGTCGGCCATGCCCCCGCTGCGGCTGAGTTCATGAACAGCGACACAAGCGGCATGGCAAGTTTGGCCGGGCCGGGCAAATAGCGCACCAATTCGGTCGCAGCAACGCCGGGATGACAGATCACGCATTTGGCGTCGGTGGTTTGGGAACGCAAGCGACGCTCAAGCTCAAGCCCGAAGATCATATTGGCCAGCTTGCTGGCCTGATAGCGCTTCATCGCATTATAGGATTTGTTGGCGTGGAAATCGTCCCAGTCAAATACCCCGCCCCTGTGTGCAAGGCTCGACAACACGACGATGCGCGTATTGTCGGCCATCAGCTTGGGGATCAAATGTCCGACCAGCGCAAAATGGCCCAGATGATTGACACCCATCTGACTTTCAAATCCCTGCACCGTGTGGCCCAAGGGGGGCACCATCAGCCCGGCATTATTGATCAACACATCAATCTGCCCCAGACCCTTGATTATCTCAGCCGCCTCAGCCACGTGATTAAGATCGTTCAGGTCAAGCGGCACAAAACCAAGGTCGGCCTCAGGCGCATGGGTTTTGATCTTGGCAATCGCGGCCTGTGCCTTGTCTTCTGACCGGCAGGCCAACCACACTTTCCCGCCCTTTTGGGCCAAGGCGCGCGCGGTTTCAAAACCAAGGCCCGTATTGGCCCCGGTTACAAGAAAACTCTTGCCCGACTGGTCGGTCAGGTTCTTTTCGGTATAGCCCATTAGCTTATAGCCCCATCATCGTCTTGAAATTATCTGCATAGAATTTTTGCCGTGCCGCGTCGTCAATGCCTGCCGCATCAAAGCCCGCCTCAAATCGGCCAATCGGGTCCTTGCCCCCTTCGGGGTGGGGATAGTCGGATGAAAACAGAAACAAATCATCGCCACCGATTTTGGTCATCAGGCCCACATCCTCTGTCGGGAAGGGTGTGAACCAAACCTGTCTGCGAATATAATCTGATGGACGCAGGTCAAGTTCAGCAACCGCCGGGTCAGACTTGGCGAACATGCGCCCGCCATTATCCAGTGTGGCGAGGAAGTTCGGCACCCAACCACCGCCAAGTTCGATCACGCCGCCCTTTAGGTTGGGGTGGCGCATCAACACCCCATCAAACACAAGGGCTGACAGGAACATGCTGGGCGCGAAACTTAACACCATCAGGTCCTTGACTCGCAAGTTCTCGCCACCGCCCAGCCAGTCAGCCGGACGGTCCTTGCCATTATTTTCATAGGCCTTGGGCAGGCTGCGTGTGCCTTGGCCGATATGCAGCATAAAGGGGATGCCTTTATCGGCCATAAAGGCCCAAACAGGATCAAAGTCAGGATGACCCGGTGACTTGTCACCCGCCGGACTTGCCGGAATCCACAGGGCATTAAGGCCAAGTTCATAGGCGGCCTTTGCCTCTGCCAACGCACGGTCAGGATCATCAAGCGGCAGGGAACCGACGCCCAACAGACGCTCGTCCCCCTCGCAAAAGGCTGCCATTGCCCGGTTATGGGCGCGCACCCCGGCATATTTTAATGCGGGATCAGACGCATATAAAAACTGCGTTCCGGCAAAGGTCGAAAAGACAAGCTGGGCGGCAAACCCCAACCGATCCAGTGCTTGATGCCGTTCGGCCCGATCAAACGCGCCCAAGGCGGCCCACCCTTTAGGGCCAGCAATGACATTGTCTGCAAGGGCAGCTGTGGCTGCAGCATCCTTGGTACGGGCCTGCGCCTTTTCAATGGCTTTTGCCGCCATAGCGCCTGCGCCGCCCAGTTCAAGATCGCCAATTGCGTCGCGCCATTCAGGGTCAGCGAAATCCTTCACCCAGGTAAAGGTTTCCATAATATGGCTGTCAGCGTCATAGCAGATGCGCTGTGCCGCATAGGTTTGCGTTGTTTGCGTTTGTGTTGTCGCCATTGGTGCCCCCACATGTTCAGCGATTGTCAGGCCAAAAGCCTAACCCAAACGCGTGGGGGCAGCAAACGCTACTGATAGATCAGAACACCGTCATCAAGATCATAATTGGGCAGCAAATCCTTTTCGACATAATAGTCGGTCGGGAATGTCCATGGCTCATGATCACCATTTTTCGGCATTTTATCACGGCCACGTAGCATATAGCCGGGATTAAACTCCTCCTCCGACACCCACGGGCGCGGGGTCATCGACTGGTCCTCAGGCCGCAAGGTCGGCGTCACCACCTTTTTGCCTGCCTTGTCCATATGGTTCAACAGGCGGCACACATAATCTGAAATCAAATCGGCGCGCATAGTCCAACTGGTGCGGAAATAGCCGAACACATGGGCCATGTTCGGCATCCCATCGAGCATTAACCCCCGATAGGTAAACCGCTTGGAAAAATCAACGGGCTCCCCGTCCACTTCAAAGGGGATGCCCCCCATCACCAGCAGATTGAACCCGGTCGCGGTGATGATGATGTCGGCTGTCAGCTCCTCACCCGATTTCAGCAAGATGCCCTTTTCGGTAAAGCGGTCAATATGATCGGTGACAATGCCGACCTTGCCCGACTTCACAGATTTGAACAGGTCACCATCAGGCACAAAGGCCAGCCGCTGTTGCCAAGGCCGATAGGATGGCGTGAAATGTTTTTCAACCAGCGCATCATCACCGACCTGTTCGCGCACGACCTTCAGCAATTCTTCCTTCACCATGTCAGGCGCAGCCTTTGACAGGTTTTGGATTTCCTTACCAAGCGCCAGCAATTGCCGCCGCACAATTTCATGGGTCCATTCGTCAGGAATGTCTAGCGCGCGGAGCTGATCGGCAAGTTCGTTGCGGTTTTCGCCCGTCCAGAAATAGGTCGGGGACCGTTGCAGCATGGTGATGTGCCCCGCCTCATCCGCCATAGAGGGGATGAGCGTTGCCGCCGTCGCGCCAGAGCCGATGACGATCACTTCCTTACCCTTATAGTCCAGATCCTCAGGCCATAGCTGCGGGTGAACAATCTGGCCTTTATAATCGGACAAGCCCGGCCAATCAGGCGTATAGGGATTGTCATGATCATAATATCCCTGACACATAAACAGGAAGTCAGCGGTATAAATCAAATCCTCGCCCGTGTCGGAATTGGTGACACTGATGGTCCAACGGCCAAGGGACGAATGCCATTCGGCCTTTGTCACCTGTTGGTGATAGCGAATATGCTGGTCAAGCTGATCTTCCTCGATCACCTCGCCCATATAATCCAGAATAAGGCCCGCCTCTGCTATGGGCGCACCCATCCACGGCTTGAAGCGATAGCCGAATGTATAAAGATCACTGTCTGACCTGATCCCCGGATATTTGTGGGTGTACCATGTGCCGCCATGGGTCCCCTTGGTTTCAAGGATGACAAAGCTTTTGTCAGGGCATTGTTCCTGCAAATGATGCGCCGCCCCGATACCGGACACACCGGCACCGACGATCAACACATCGAAATGCATCTGTTTGCTTTGCGCATCAAGCGCGGCTTCTTGTTTGGCGAGGGGGATATTCATGACAGGCAGCCTTTTGTTTTCTTGTTCAGTCTGGTCGATGCCTCAGGACAGCAACGCAACCCAATCGCGCCACTTCCTGATATTTTGTCACTTTACAGCGCATCAAACCCGCGGGCATTGATTTATCTCAACCGGGCTGCATTATGTTTTTCGCTTCAAATATAAGGGGGACCAGATGCTGCAACGAATAGACCGGGTACAACTTGCCACCACAAAAGCAGGTGATGCGGCGGCCCCGTGGGTGCGCTATCTGGGGGCAGAACCTGCAGGCACCCAAGACAGCGCCCATTTGAATGCGCGCATCCACCGCTATCGGCTGGCCCAAGGCTTTGTTGAATTTTTGGAACCGTTGGGCGATGGCCCGGTCAGCGCCGCATTAGCCAGCCGTGGTGGGCCGCATCTGTTTGCAGGGGGCGCAACCACGAAAGATATGGCGGGGCTGAAAGCGCATCTTAATGACGGGTCCATCCCCTTTACCGAAGAAGCTGGACAGCTTCATCTTGAGCTGGGGGCTGAGATTGCCGGGCTGCGCATGGTCATTAATGAGGATGAGGACCGCGCCCCCGTCGGCATGATCGACTTTCTATATGAAGTCACCCTGCTGCATGAGGATGCCGAAGGGGCGACGAAGCGCTTTTGCGAGATATTCGGGCTCGACGCCGCGCATTTCTCCCCCATCACGTCGGACAAGTTCGGCTATTACGGCATCTTGACGCTGTTTGATCCTGATGATTTGCATCGGTTTGAGGTGATTACCCCCACCGCAGCCGACAAAACCATGGGCCGCTTTTTTGATCGCACGGGCCCCTGCCTTTATATGGCGTTTGGCGAATCTGCCCGCATGGCAGAGATTGAGCAGATGGTCGCCGCCGACAATCAGGGCCAAACAATTGACCGCCCTGATGATCGTGATCCCAGCCTGACAGCGGATCAAATGTGGCTGCACCCCCCAACCCTGAACGGGATGATGCTGGGCATTTCACGGCCCACAATGGCGTGGACATGGTCTGGCAAGCCTGACCGTGTGAGGGCAGTTTAATGACGGAAAAGTCAGACGCTGTATTGCTTGAAGAGACGCGCGGCAAGGCATTGTGCCTGACGCTTAATCGCCCGGACCAGCTTAATGCCTTTAATGATGCGCTTTACAACGCCATTGCAGGCGCACTGACCCGCGCAGCGAATGATCCCAACATTGCCGCCGTGATGATCACGGGCGCAGGCCGCGCCTTTTCAGCCGGGCAGGACTTGGAAGAGTTGGGGGATGAGCGCACCCACGCGGAACGGCAGGTCGATGGCTTCACCCCCTTTATTGAGGCGGTGGAAAGTTTCCCCAAGCCCCTGATCGCTGCCGTGAATGGCATCGGGGTTGGCATCGGCATGACCATCCTACCCCATTGCGACATGGTTTTGATGAGTGAGGCCGCTCGCCTGCGCGTCCCCTTCACCAGTTTGGGCCTGACCGCCGAAGCTGGATCAAGCCTGTTGCTGACCCGCCTTGCAGGCTGGCAAAAGGCTGCCGACATGTTATTCCGCAGCCGTTGGATGCTGGCGGACGAAGCTGTCGATTGCGGCATCGCACTTGAGGTTGCGCCTGCGGATGAGCTATTGCCCCGCACCTATGCGCTGTTGGACGACTTGTCTGCCCTGCCCGTCACGTCATTGAAAGCGACAAAGCAATTATTGCTGGATGCAAGGCTTGACGATGTGCGTGCCGCCCGTGCGCGCGAAAATACCGCCTTTGCCCAGCTTGTGAACGGCCCCGCCAATAAAGAAGCGCTGGCAGCCTTTGCCGAAAAACGCCCCGCTAATTTTGATGGGATTTAGCCCCCAATTTGGTCATATCGCGCTCCCACTCCGCTCCACTCTTAACATTTCGTCAACCATCATGGGCTGCCTTGTTGACCGGAACAAGCCGAAAGCAAGGCGTGCATGTCCGCGCAGGGGTTAAAATCGGGTGAAATGATTGATCGAAATCAACGACCTGTTAACCCCTAGGGCCTAAGAATAGTGAGGTCTGCAATCATGTCAGACAGTTATGTGGGTGGAGAAACCATGGACCTCGCAAAATACGACTATCCGGTGCCCCGATACACCAGCTTTCCAACAGCGGTACAATTCAAGCTGGGCATGTCCCCAACGGTGATGAGCGCGCGCCTTGCCGGATTGCCCCGGCATGAGGCCCTGTCCCTCTATACCCATATCCCTTTTTGCCATCAGCTTTGCCTTTATTGCGGCTGCAACACGACAATCTCGCCCAACTATGATCGGCTGGAAAACTATGTCGACTTATTGTTGCAGGAAATCGCCCTTGCCGGGCGTCATATCCCCAAAGGCATCAAAGTTAATCGTATTCATTTCGGCGGCGGGTCGCCCAACTATGCCCGGCTCGAGGATCTGGACCGGATTCTGAAAGCCTATGCCACCTTGTTTGACACGACACATACCCAGATTGATATGGAGTGCGACCCACGCCTGTTCGATCCTGAAAAAATTGCCGGCCTTGGCCGGTTGGGTGTGGAACGTGTCAGTCTCGGCATTCAGGATTTTGATCCTATCGTGCAGGCAGCCATCAAACGTGAACAACCCTATGAACTGGTGGCCCGCCACGTTGCCCAGTTACACAAGGCCGGGATCAAGAAAATCAATTTTGACTTGATCATCGGTCTTCCTGAACAAACGATGGGTACCGTGCAGGACACGTTGGATAAGGCGATCAGCCTTGCCCCGTCGCGCTTGTCAGTTTTTCCTTATGCGCATGTGCCGTGGATGATGAAACATCAACGCGTGTTGGAACAATATGACATGCCCGACACTGGCATGCGTGAAGACATGGCCAATCTTGTTGAAAGCCGCTTGAAAGAGGCTGGCTATGTTCAGGTCGGGATGGACCATTTCGCTCTGCCCGATGACGCCTTGGTCAAGGCGATGAATGACGGCACCTTGCGGCGCAATTTTCAGGGTTATTCGGCTGACCCGTCGCGGACGATTTTGGGCTTTGGCCATTCATCCATCAGCCAATTTGCTGACGCCTATGTGCAGAACACCTCGGACGCGGCGCAATATCGTCAACTGATCAGGGCCAATATGCTGCCCGTCTCGCGCGGCTTTGTCCTAAGCCTTGATGACATGGCACGGCGACGCCTGATCAAAACATTGCTGTGCACGTTCGAACTGAAATTTGCCGATCATCCCGATGTCCCCATCCCTTATGCTGCGCTTGCCCCCCTTGCGGCGGACGGGGTCATCACCCTTGATGATCAGGGCTTGAAAGTGACCGATGAGGGCCGCCGCATCACACGCATTGTCGCGTCATGCTTTGACCCCTATTTTGAACGGGATTCTGGCCACCATTCCAAGGCGGTCTAACGACCTGTCACTTTATTTCTCAGGAGAGACGCGCACCATCAGCTTGCCCTGATTGGTGCCGTCGAACAGTTTGTTCACAGCCTCTGGCGCGTTTTCAAGGCCATCGACAATATCGTCGGCCCATTTCAGTTTGCCTTCAAGCACCCACCCGGCAAGTTGCATGATCGCGTCACCCGCGCGATCCAAAAAGTCCGTCAGGATAAAGCCGCGCAGGGTCACGCGCCGCATCAACAACAGATCATAATTACGCGGGGCAGGCTCTGCCCCCTCGTCATTATAGAAACTGATCATGCCGCACAGGGCGATACGTGAAAAATCATTCAGATTATCAAGTACCGCTTCTGTCACGGCACCGCCGACATTTTCAAAATAGACATCGATCCCGTTGGGGCACAATGTTTTCAGCCGCGCGCTGACATCTTCGGTCTTGTAATTAATAGCCCCATCAAAGCCAAGCTCGTCCGTGATCCATTTGCATTTGTCGTCACTGCCCGCAATGCCAACCACATGACAGCCCAGAATTTTACCGATCTGTCCCACAACAGACCCAACCGCACCGGCGGCGGCTGACACAACCAGCGTCTCCCCCGCCTTGGGTTGGCCGCAATCAATCAAACCGAAATAGGCCGTCATCCCGGTCAGGCCCAACACGCTTAAGCTTGCAGACAAGGGAATAGCGTCGCCCATATCAGGCAGGACCGTCAGCCCCATACCGACGGGGATCACCGTTGCACTTTGCCAGCCCCACAGGCCTGTCACATTGGCGCCGACAGGAATGTCGGGGTTTTTCGATGCCTCAACCACACCAACGGTGCCACCGCGCATCACCTCCCCCAAGGCAACGGGGGGCATATATTGATCACGGTCTGAGGTCCAGATCCGGTTCGTCGGATCAAGCGACAGATAGACAGTGCGCACCAGCACATCACCGTCATTCAAATCGGGCAGCGCCTCTTCAACCCAATCGAAATTGTCTTTTGACAGGCGGCCCGTCGGACGTTCCTTCAAGCGCCATTGTTTCGATGTTAGATTCGATGTCAGATTTGCCCCGGCCATAGACTTTCTCCCGTCAGTTTATTCACCAGTGAAAACAGGTTTGCGTTTTTCGATAAAGGCCATCATGCCTTCAACCTGATCCTTGGTTCCCGAACAAGTTTTAAAGGCCGCACGCTCTCGGTCAAGCGCCTCCTCAAGGGGCAGCTCCCCTGCCCCGACCACACAGTCAAGCACACCTGCAACCGCAATCGGCGGCATGGCGGCCAGCTCTGCGGCCAATGCACGGGCAGCATCCTTTAAAGTCGTCATCGGATGGATTTCCTGCACCAACCCGATTTTAAGCGCATGGTCGCCATCAATCTTTTTCGCGCGCAGGATCATATCAAGCGCCTGATCACGCCCGACACAGCGGGTCAGCCGCGCCGTGCCGCCCCATGCGGGGACCGTACCCAAATCAAGTTCGGGCAGGCCGATCATTGCGTTGTCGGACGCAGCTAGTCTGAAGTGACAGGCCAAGGGCAGCTCAAGCCCGCCGCCAAGGCAATAGCCGAACAGGGTCGCAATGGTGGGCTTGGACAGATTTTCGATCATGCCAAGCACCCGGCGGCGCTGATCAAGCACCGCTTCAAAGCCGCCCCTATCGCCAGCCTCACTCATAAGCTGTTTCAGGTCCATACCGACGGAAAAATGCTCCTCCCCCGCTGCAGTGAACAGCACGACGCGCACGTCTGGGTCTTTGGCGGCGCGGATCATCTGCTCCTCAACCGCATCCATATAAGCAAAACTCATGCGGTTGCGCGGGGCATCATTATTGGTCAGGGTCAAAACCCCATCCGTCAAATCAACCAAAAGGGCGGGAGTGTCAGTCATAGCGCGGTCCTTCATAAAATGCAGGCCGCTTTTATGGAATGGTTAGTTGCGTTTTGCAACCTCTTGCACAAGATGCGCAATCATCAAGGCAAGGTCCGCAATGGTTTGTTCGGGGTCGCACGCAGGCTCGTCAAACATCATTTCAAGGCCTGCATAGCTGACCTCAATCACGGTGCGCATCAACTGATAGACCCGCGCTCGGTCCTGATGGGCGAACAGTTCCATCGCCCAATCGGTCAGCAGGCCTGCAACCTCCCGATGGGAATTCAGCCTAACCGACGCCAGCACCGGGCTGGCATGAAGCGACCGCATGATATAGGCCCCCGCAGGCGTGTCTTGCGTGACCTGCACCGTGTCGGTCAACAGGCCGATCAGGCCAGCCTCAACCTCGTCAAAGGGGATGTCGGCGGCAACCCAGTCAGCTATCACCTGGTTTTGCCGCGCCATCAGCCGTTCGCCCAGCTCCTTCACCACGGCATATTTATTAGGGAAATAGCGGTAAAGCGCGGGTGGGGTCAGCCCGGCGCGTTGGCAAATGCCGTTGGTGGTCAGTTTTTCAAACCCTTCTGCCGCCAACAGGTCCGCCGCTGCTGCCAGAACCTGATCAATGGTCTTGGCCGCCCGGTCCTGTTTAGGGTCCGTGCGCCTGTCGGTCAGGATGGGCTTTTGTTTCGGCATAGGGTGTCGCAACCTCTCCACTAGGTCTTGACTTTGATAGCAGCTTTGCATAACAGTAGCAATTACTATTTAATAGTATTTACTATTTATTTGTCTTGTTGCAATAGATGACACCGCACAGCACACTGATGCCCATAAAATTGGGGGGACCGACATGACCAAGAAACTGCTGACAGCCGCCGCATTCTTACTGGCCTTGACCGCCTGCTCTGACGAGGACGGCAAGGACAGCGCCGCCGCCGTTCCAGAACCCACACGGGAACAGATCATCTTTGCCGAAGATGCCGAACCTGCGGATGAACGTTTGGCGGACATTTATCTCAGTTCATGCGGGGCCTGTCACACGGTACCCGATTCTGGGGCACCGCTAACGGGATACAGCGCCGCGTGGGCGCCCCGGTTTGACAAAAAGGGGATGGACGGGCTGATCGCCGCCAGCAAGGCGGGCCTAAACGCCATGCCGCCTATGGGACAATGCCCGGACTGCACCGATGATGATTTTGCGGCTTTGATCAGCTTTATGATGACCCCTGCAAACAATACCCCTGCAAACAATAAAGGGGCGTATTAATCATGGCACTCTCTCGTCGTAAGCTTCTGGCTTTAACAGGCGGCACTGCCGCTGTTGCCGCCGCCTACCCCACTGTCAAATATGCCAATTGGGCCGGACAGGATTTCGGGCGTGACGGCTATTCCCCAGACCTGCCCACCGCGCCAGCGGGGGAAACCGCATGGATGAACTGGTCGGGCTTGCAACGATCAACCCCGAAACAGATTTTTGTGCCGCAGTCCGAGGATGAGCTGGCGCAATTCATGGCGCAGACAAATGGCCCGGTTCGTCCCGTCGGCGCAGGCCATTCCTTTACGGGGCTGGTCCCTTCCGAAGGGGCAATTGTTGATATCAGCCGCCTGTCTGACCTGATTGAACATGACAAGGCTGCAGGCACCATCACATTCGGTGCAGGGATCAGGCTACGCCGCAGCTCGCAAAAAATGTCAAAGCTGGGACTTGGCTGGCCCAATCTGCCTGACATTGATGTGCAGACTTTGGCGGGCGCGTTTTCAACCGCCACCCACGGCACCGGGATCAATTTCCGCGCCCTTCATGATCATGTCACAGGCTTCCGCCTGATCACCCCGGCGGGCGAGATTAAGGATGTGACCCGCGCGTCAGACCCTGATCTGTTTGCAGCGGGTAAAGTATCCGTCGGCGCATTGGGGATCATCACCCGCTATACCATCAAGCCCGTCAAAAGCTTTAATCTGCGCCGCAAAATGTGGATTGAGCCGATCAATGATCTGGTTGACCGGGCCGAAGATTATATGAAGGCCCATCGGCACTTTGAATTTTATTTCGTGCCCAACACGGGCTATGGCGCGGGCATCTCGCACGATCTTCACGAAGGACCCGTCACCGGCAAGGGCCAAAGCGAGGATGATGATTTACTGGCACAGCTTGCCATGCTGCGCGACCAGCTTGGCTGGGCCCCGTGGCTGCGGCGCAAGACCGTGCAGGCAATGATGCCCACCGGCGTTGTTGAGGATGTGTCAGACGAAAGCTGGCGCCTGTTGGCCACATCCCGGCCCATGAAGTTTAACGAGATGGAATATCACCTGCCCGTTGAAAATGGCCTGGCTACTTTACGCAAGATCATCAGCTATCTTGATGCCCGCAAGGATGTTTACTACCCGGTCGAGGTCCGCTGGACCAGGGCCGATGATGCCATGATCAGCCCGTTTAATGACGGCCCGTGCCTGTCCATCGCCACCCATGCCGATGCGGGGGAGGCTTTTGACTATCTGCTGAAAGATATCCAACCCCTTCACCTCGCTGCAGGTGGCCGCCCCCATTGGGGCAAGCTGCATACGCTGGGCTATGAGGAGCTGCGCAATCTTTACCCGCGCTTTGATACCTTCAATCAGATCAGGCGCGGCCTTGACCCGACAGGCAAGATGCTGAACCCGCACCTTGCCAAACTGTTTGGGGAAGGGGTTTAGGTAACCGTCACCCCGGACTTAATCCGGGGTCCAGCCCGAGCAGCTTATCGCCCGGAATAACGCACGCGAGGCTATTGCCGTTCCAGCAACCAGTCAGCAGATGGGCCCCAGACGTCGTTCATGGCACCACGGCCCAGAATAACGCCCATGTGACCGCCACCGGCCAGACGATATTGCTTGTCCTCGCTGGCGATCACATCAACCAGCGCCTTGGCCATGATCGGCTCTACAATAATGTCTTTCTTGCCCGCGAAAATCAGCATCGGCGTCTCAATCTCTGACAGTTTGGCAACGCCATCACCCAGATTGATTTCGCCCGCCTTAAAGGCGTTTTCTGGGGCAACGCGGGTCATCAAATCCTTCACCACGCCGCCGGGATAGGCCAGCATATTATCAAGATAGTTCGACGTGGTTGTGTGCTTGACGACAAATTCACGGTCTGTGATTTGGGTGATCAAATCCCAGTAGGTGGTGACTGAGCCGATCGGGTCCGTCAGCTTGAACGACAAAGTTGTCATCCAACCGGGGCTGACAAATTTATCCGGCCCCAATTCCTGCCCAAGCAAACGGCCCACAAGATCGATGACCTTTGCGGGCGCATCCATATAATCGGCAAACCCCGCCACCTTAGAGCCGCTATTCATATCAATCGGGCTCGCCACCGTGACCATATTCTTGATGTGGGGGTCCTGGTTCATGCCTTGATAAAGCAGCATCAACAAGCCGCCCATGCACCAGCCCATCATGGACAGGTCTTGGCTGCC
This sequence comes from Alphaproteobacteria bacterium, assembly GCA_965229935.1. Lineage (GTDB taxonomy): Bacteria > Pseudomonadota > Alphaproteobacteria > SPJN01 > SPJN01 > SPJN01. The sequence goes on along the minus strand of CBDDKB010000002.1, from coordinate 2,608,477 downwards.
AGAATGGACGCGAATTTTTTCCAGCGCCTCGGCCATCATTGTCCCGGCATAATCGTAAAGACCATAATCCTTAAACTCGCCGTGGGGCTTGCCCCAGTCGATCAAATAGGTGCGGAACCCGCGCGCCGCCATATAACGGGCAAGCGACCGATCCGGCATCAGGTCAAATGTGTTGGTGGTCACGCCCAAGGGGGGCACCAGAACGAGCGGAATGGGATGTTGCTCCCGCTCCACCTGCATGGTGCTGCCATCGGGCAAATCGATTTCATTTTCGTCCGGCAACCCGTAATAGCGCACCGCCATCAGGTCGGAATCATGGACAAGCTCAAACCATGTTTTGCCGGATTTCACCAACGTATCGCGGCGGAACACCCAATCATACCCATTGGCAAGCCCCTTGGCCGCCGTGCGGTTGAGGTCAAGCCCCGCGAGAATGACAGAATTTGGAAACAGGCTCATTGGGCAGCCTCCGCAGTAATAGACAGGGCAGCTTCAAGCCCTGTGAACGCATCTTCCATATAAACCGCAAGCCGCTGCATATGGGCCACACGCTCGCGGTCGCCCACAACGGTCAGACCCAGTTTGCCATTGGCGGAAAGCGCCGACACGGCAAGGCCCGCGCCCTGCCACAAGGGCGGCACAGGGAAATAGGTTTCAAGCGGCGCGCCATTGAAATAAAGCGGCCCATCAGGCCCATGATAGTTTGAGATAAAAAGGTTCCACGGAATGCGCGGTGCCCCAAACCCGGTAATAGACCGGGCCGCAGCCCCGACAATATAGGGCTGCATCATCGACAGGGAATGCAGCATGGCAGCCTGTGTGTTCATGCCAGCCACTTTTTCCTTGGCCTTGTTAAAGCCAAGCTTCAGCTTTTCAAGCCGGGCAATCGGATCAGCCTTGTTGGTGGCAAGCCTTAAAATACCGATCGCAGCACCGGGGGTGACGTCTGGGTCGCCCTCAACCGGGACGGTGATCCCGGCAATCATGCTTTCATCAGGCAGCGCGTTATATTCCTTTAGATAACGGCGCAGGGTGGTTGAGATCAGATAGTGGACCAGCACCTCCTGCTCCATCTCGCCCTTTGCCAATACCGCATTAACACGGGCTTGATCATAAACCTGTGTCGCCACACGGCGGCGCGATCCTACGCGCCCGGTTAACAGGCTTTTGGGGGCAGACCGGCTATAGGCACGGCGGATACGTTCAACGGTCAACCGTCCGGCCATGCTGGTCCCCGCAGCAATAATGCCCCGGCCCCATGCATCAATGCCGCCACCGCCAACCGCGTTGGGCACGCCTGTTTCGTCATCAAGCCCGGTGCCCCACACGGGCGACAGGCCGCGCTGATAAGGGTCTTCTGACAGGGTAGACAGAAGCGCATTGATCCCGAACGGGCCATAGGCCAGCGCCTGATGCAGCTTCACATAAATGGCAAAGCGATCATCATAAAGACCGCCGATCACATGACATTCCCACAAGGGCCGATCAAGGTCGAGCGGATGGCTATGAAGCCGTGAAATCAGCTCCCCCAACTCACGCTCACCGCCCGGTTCGGGCAGTGCTGAAAACCGAATGTGATAATCAAGGTCCATCTTGTCATCATCGACAAGCACGGGCAGGCCGCGCACACCAAGGGGGCGGACCAGCTTTTGATTCCAGGGCGCCTGCACATTGCGATTGCGCAGCATGTCATTGACCAGCCCGCGCAAATAGTCAGGCCCGGCATCTTCAGGCTTTTGAAAAATATACAGCCCCGCCACATGCATGGGGGTTTTATCGCTGTCTATGGCAAGCCAAGACGCGTTGAACGGTGGCAAAATATGCGTGGCCAATTGCCCATCTCCCTTAAATCCAATTAACCCTACTATATCAATTTGTTCATGTATGTGAAAGGCGACCGAATTACCCTTCCACAGGCTGTAAAAAGCATCAATTGCAACAATTGCGCTTTCGCGGCACAGTGCCCCATCGCTTTTCAAATCACACTATTCTCACAGGGGGATTTTCCCATGAACCACGAAAAAACGGCGGCACACTTTGATTTATCAGACAAGGTTTGCGTGATCACGGGCGGCTCGCGCGGGCTGGGGAAACAGATGGCGCACGCCTTCGCTGACGCAGGGGCAAGCGTCATTGTCAGCTCTCGCAAGCAGGAGGCATGCGACGCCACAGCCGGGGAAATCGCCGCCGCAACAGGGCAGAAAATTGTCGCACACGCCGCCCATGTCGCCGATTGGGACCAATGCGACAGCCTGCTGGATCGCGCCTATGACGAGTTCGGCAAAATCGACGTGCTGGTCAATAATGCGGGCATGTCCCCGCTTTACCCCAAGCTGTCAGACGTCAGCCGGGCGCTGTGGGACAAGGTAATCGGCGTCAATCTTGCGGGGCCCTTTCGCCTGTCAGCGGTTGCCGCAGAACGAATGGCGGCTGGTGATGGCGGGTCTATCATCAATGTCAGCTCAATCGCAGCGATTGCCCCCAGCGCGGTCGAGATCCCTTACGGGGCCGCGAAAGCCGGACTCAACAATTTGACAGAGGCGATTGCACACGCCTATGGGCCAAAGGTGCGCGCCAACTGCATCATGCCCGGCCCCTTCCTGACAGATATTTCAGACGCTTGGTCAGATGACATGAAGGACGCCATGTTCAGCCGCATTCCGATGAAACGGGGCGGTGAACCAGAAGAGATTATCGGCATCGCGCTTTACCTTGCCTCAGACGCATCAAGCTATACGACCGGGTCATTGATCAAGGTTGATGGCGGCGCAGCCTATCGGTCCTGATGGTTTAGACGGACTTGACCACACTGGTAAGTTGCGTAACCTGCCCCTAATGGGGGAGATGGTTATGAGACGGGCCAAACGCTTTTTGATCGCTATTGCTGTCGGTGGGCTGACGCTTTATGGCGGCAGTGCATTCGCGGCTGCCGCATTTTCGGACGAGGCAAAGGCCCTTGCCGAAAAATTCGACTGTACTGACCCGGACAATGTTGTAGCCCCCGGTCCGCCGGACGATCCTGCCACATTCCTTACTGCGTCGATCTATTGCCTGTTGGGCGAAGCGGAAAAAGGCAATGTGCGGGCCTATGTGCAGGTTGGGGATGCTTATGCCGCCGGTATTTTGGGGCCGCGCGACTATGACGAAGCCTTGCGTTGGTACAAATTGGCAGCCGATGCCAACCAGCCCGACGGTTATACCTCTATGGCTTTTGTTTACGAGGCTGGAACAGGTGTTGAGCGTGATTTAACAAAGGCCCGTTTCTGGCTGGAAAAGGCTGCCGCAGCGGGAGAAACCAAGGCGCGAACGCATCTCGCCAAATTCCTGTTGCATGGCGCAGGCGGCCCGGCAGACCCCGAACGCGCTGCCATCCTGTTCAGACAATCAGCAGATCAAAATGATCCAATAGCGCTTTACGCCTTAGGGCGGTGCTATTTTGAAGGGCAGGGTGTCACGCAAGATACTGCACAAGGTCTGGTACTGATCGAACAGGCTATCGCGCAAAGTCCCTATTGGACACCAGCAGTCTATGTCTATCTATCTGCGCACTACAAAGAACATGGCCCTGTCGAAGATTTTATGAAATGGACAAAACTTGCTGCAGATGAAGGACACCCGCGGAGCCTGTTCTGGTTGGGGCAGATTTATGAAACAGGCGCGGAAGGGATCAACCCAGATGCCGACAAGACAAAATATTTTTTTCAAAAAGTCATACAGCTAGACACTGACGAGGATCGTCTTGCCTATGCACGGGAATGGTTGGACGGGACATGATTGCACTACCCTTTACAAGGCGAGCCAATATCATCGCCACATGCCTGCTTCTTGTCATGCTTGGCCCTAGCCTTGCTGATAATCAGACGCAAGGTCTGGATTGTTCCGACCCCTACCACATCAGAACCGCAGACGGGTCTGAACTAGAAAAAGAAGATTGGACGTCTGCCGCCACCGATTGTTTGTTTGCCCAAGCTGACAAGGGCAACACCAACGCCTATTTCCGCATTGGCGAACTATATGCAGAAGGCCTGGGTGTGGAGCAGGATTTGACAAAGGCCCGCCATTGGATCGGTAAGGCAGCAGATAGCGGGGATATACTGGCCCAAAATTGGGTTGCCGCCTATTACTATCATGGTGTTGGCGGGCCGATGGATAAGGAAAAGGCCTGCGTCTTGTGGCGAAACGCAGCCGAAAATGGCCTTCACTTTGCGCAATATAATCTCGGCACCTGCTATTATTCAGGCGAAGGTGCGGCGCAAGATGACGAACAAGCACTGGCCTGGCTGAAAAAATCCCTGGAAACGCCGGGACCATCATCGGGCGATGCGTCCTATATGATCGGCAACATCTATTTGGTGCGGGAAGACTTTGACACCTTCATTATATGGGCGCAAAAGGCGGCCAAATTAGGCCACCCAAGCGCCCAGGTTTGGATGGGGCTGGCGCATGAATATGGTGACTTGGTGCCGCAGGATTATGTCGCCAGCTTGTATTGGTACACACAGGCGGCCAATCTTGGTGCACCTGAAGCGCAAGACAAATTATGCGGCTATTATTTGGAAGGCGGCATTTTTGAACCCAATCATCATCTTGCCAAATTCTGGTGTGAACAAGCCTATGCCACAGGAACAGCCAAAGGTGCGTTTTTGTTGGGCAAGACCTATTACTATGGCACGGATGTTGAGCCGATAAGTTTTAATCAGGCAGCACATTATTTTGAAGAAACCCTAAAGCGCGGCGGCGATGTGAAGGCCGCGATCTTTCTGGGGCTGATCTTTGAAGAAGGCGACGACACGCTTGACCTTGATCACGACAAGGCGCTGTACTTCTTTCAACTTGCTGTAGAGCATGCGACGGAGGAGGAAGATTTGACCTTCGCCAATGAACGGATTGCGCAACTAAGCAAACTTCATCGCCCCTGCGGAGACGATTGCTGACAATACGCTAGGCCGCAGAACAATAGAAATGATACATGGCGCGGAAGCCTGTGGGGTGGGCTTCCTCAACCCCTTGCCATGCGGCGAGGTCAAGCCTGTTGGCAGGTGCGTGACTGGCAAGGTCAGGGTCAAGCTGTGAGAAGCCATCAAATTTCAACCCCAATTGATCAAGCGCATCGCTGATCATCGGGATGGTGAAGCGGTGTTCCTGAACATGAAACAATAGGTCCCTGCAACTTGCGGTGCTGTAAAAATCCTGCCGCCGCAACACAGGCTTTGCCGGATGATCAGATGGCAGGTCAGCGATTGCCTGCCGCGCGGCAACGATCCCCTGATGGGTGGCAGGAAATTCTTGTTCCGCGATCAACGCGCGGGCCGCCACAATATCGGCCCGGCCCAATTCGCTATAAAGGCCGATATGCATGCGCCCGCCCGGCGCAAGCTTTTCTTTAAGCGCCCCCCATCCCGCAACCGGGTCCGCCATATGATGCAGCACGCCCGAACAATCAATATGGTCGAACGGCCCCGCTAACCCCTCCAGCGCCAGAATATCTGCCTGCATAAAGCTGATATTGCGCAGGCCCAAGGCGTCGGCCTTACCCTTGGCGTAACTCAGGCTCGCCAAGCTAAGGTCAAGCGCGGTAAAGCTGACATTGGGATAGCGCAGCGCCAATTGGCAGGTGGCATAGCCCGTGCCGCAGCCAGCAATTAGATGATTGTGCGTGAGCGCAAGCTGACGGTCCGTCGGCGTCACACGATGCAAGTCAAGCCAACGGGGATAGGGATGTTCCTCATATTGCGCCCGCACCTTTTGACCCGTATCACTTTCAGGCACGCTCAAGGTCGGAATTGTCGGGTCTATCAGATAGGCCTCAACCCCCGCAGGGACATCATCCATCACCATATAATCAACATTGCGCGCATAGGCCATCAGCCCATCCTGCACCCTGCCCGGCAATCCCTGCAGCGCCAGTAAGCCGCGCACCATCTGTTCAAACGCCCAATCAAAAATGATCAGCCGTTTCAGCCCGAGAAGAAAAAATGGCGCTTTCAGGCTGGACAGCAGGTCCTTTGCCGCCACACGCTCCCCCGCCAGCACCTGCTGCACCGGCGCAAATTGCGGATCACACCGCAACAGCGACAACCAAAAATGCCAAAGCTCCTGATGGTCCAACCCGTCTGTCTGCAGGCAGGACTGCACGGCCCGTTTTAATTTGGGGTCAAACCTGTTGGTGCCCGCATTCATCAGCATCTCGCACAGGGCGATCTTATAGGCCCGCTCTTGCGGTGCTTTTTCAATCGCGCTGACAAGCTTGTGAATGGCTGTTCCCCGATCACGGGACCGCAACGCCATTGCCTGCTGATAGGCGGCGCGGGCCGCTTCTGCCTTTGTTTGTTTTGCCATAGGCCCTGCATACAGGTCTTGACCCCCCTCGTTCAAGGCATAGACTGACGCCAATTGATAATAGGGACAAAATCATGTTGGGATCTCTGGCCAAACTCGGGCCGCTATTTTTCGCCTATGGCTTCCTCACGCCGCTGATCGCGCAAATTATTGAGCGTATGGAATGGGTGCCGCCTTATGGCCTGTCACCGCTTGTAACCGCGCTGATCATCGCCACGCTATATGGCGGGTTTGCCCAAATCAGGGGGAGCTGGATATGGGTCAAGTAACCCCCGTGATCGACCTTAGCCATATGAGCAATGAGGAGTTGATGAAGGCAGAACGAGAGGTTGCCCATCGTCACCTCAACAAGTTCCCTTTTCTGATTGTGTTTTGGGGCCTTGCCAACACGGCGGTGTGGCTGTCGCTGTTCCCGCTGGTGATGATGGATATCATGCCCCTATGGCTTGGCTTTATCATTGCGACCTTGAACATCATGCTGTCCTACCTGCCCTCGCATGACGCGCAGCATGACATTATCGCCCGCCCCGGCAGCAAGCTGCGCTGGCTGAACGAATTTGTCGGCCATTGGTCATTGATCCCCCTTGTGCTGCCCTTTCGCATTGCGCGGGCGACCCATATGGAACATCACAAACACGCCAATGATCCTGAGCTCGACCCCGATTACGGCACCCATGCCCCCACTGCATGGGCTGCGATTTGGCATAATATCGCCAACCGCCAACCAGCCAGTAAGGGCGGGCTGAAATCTTATGGTGATGTCATGGTCCGGCTAGGGCTTGAAAAACAATTGCTGGATGGGCTGATCGCCAATCTGACCTTTTACGGCACGCTGACCATTATGGCGTGGAGCGGCTATGCGCTCGAAGCAGCACTCCTATGGTGGCTGCCGCGCCACATCGCCTTTAGCTACATCATCTTTTTTCTAAGCTGGGCACCCCATCACCCCGCCGACAAGACCGGGCGCTATAAAGACACAAGGGGCTGGCGCTCACGCATTGGCAATTTGGGCTCAATGGGGATGCAATATCACATCATTCATCACCTACACCCGCGCATTCCGTTGAACCGCACACCGCGCGCCTATTGGGAAATGCGTGATATCTTGATCGCCCGCGATTGCAGGATTGATAATCTGTAATGAACCGATTTTTGATTGCCCTTGTGCCGACCCTTCTGCTGGTCGGTGTCGTCGCCTTTTTCATGATGCGCCCCCCCGCGATCAAAAGCGCAAGCTGCCCCGCCCCCACATATCAGGCGGTTGAAGTGCCCGCAGGCACCATCACGCCGGGCAGTGACGGGGTGTATTTGGAGGAGCTGAACGGCAAGCCGCAACAGATCAATCGCTTCTGGCTCGATAAATATGAGGTGACGAACGACCAGTTCGCCCGCTTCGTTGCCGCAACGGGCTATGTCACGGATGCGGAACGCACGCCCAACCCGGCTGATCATCCAGACATCCCCGCCGAACTACTCACCCCCGGCGCGGCGGTGTTTCAGCGGCCCCAACGCATCACCTCAAACGATATCAGCCAATGGTGGCAGTTTGTTGAAGGGGCAAGCTGGCAGCAGCCGTTCGGCCCCGGCTCAGACCTAAAAGGCAAGGGCGCTGAGCCTGTTGTGGAACTGACCCGCGCCGATGCAATGGCCTATGCCAATTGGGTCGGTGGCAGACTGCCGACCGAGGCTGAGTGGGAATGGGCTGCCCGTGGCGGGGCTGACACCCCCTTCCCGTGGGGCAACCGTCTGGTCCCATCTGATCAGCATATGGCAAATATCTGGCATGGGATCTTCCCCGTGTTGAACGAGGGGCAGGACGGCTTTGAAGGGATCGCGCCTGTCGGCTGTTATCCCGCCAATGGCTATGGCCTTCATGACATGATCGGCAATGTGTGGGAAATCACGGCAGAGGATTTTGACCCCGCCCGCCTGACACCGGAAGACAATGCCCCGGTGACGATCAAGGGCGGCTCATACCTCTGCGCATCCAATTATTGCGCGCGCTACAGGCCCGCCGCGCGGCACCCGCAAGAACGTGACATGGGCACGAACCATATCGGGTTCCGCGTGGCCTATGATGAAAAGCCAAACTCCTGAACCGTCACCCCGGACAAGCGTCAGCGCGATCCGGGGTCCATACTGAGTTGCCACCGCTGCAATGGATGCCGGATTAAAAGCGACCGCCAGCAAAAGTGGGAACCGGTTTTGCGTCCGGCGGCGCGTAATAAAGTCCGGCATGACGAATTGCAAATGACCTTCAACAAGACCCTCGCGCGCTTAAACAGAAAGGGCGAAGGCGCAAGCAGAGCTTGCTGCCCTGAGCGCTAATAAAGAAACGGAATGATCGCCTTGCGGTCCTTGGGATACTCGTCAGGGAAGGTGCGCAAATACCAGCGATGGGTAACCCGCGCGCGCGGCACCAAATTCGCTGCCGACACCGCCAAGATATAAACCCCGCCCAAACCCCATGTCATGATGGAAAAACCGAGAAAGCTTGTCAGCTCCCCCAAATATTGCGGGCAACTGACATATTTGAACAGCCCCCCATAGGGCACCTTATAACGGGGCGCGTTCGGGTCAGGGTCAGGGGCACGCAGCTTGCGCAGGATTGCATCGGACCAGACATTGATCGTAAAGCCGGTGGCATAGACCGCAGCACCGATATAAAAACGCGGGTCGTTCAACCAGTCTTCGGTCAGGTGCGCGCCATGTTCGCTGATAAAGCTGCCATTCAGGTAGGAATGCAGCACCAGCACCGCCCAGCCGATCACGACAACATTCAAATTAAAACTGGGGGGCGATCCGGGATAGACCCGCATCAGCATAGGGTTCACAAGCGCGCGATTGGTGTAATGAAACATCCACACGCCGCCCAAAATCAGCGCCACCGTATCGCCCGATCGCGAGCCCATAAAAAAGAAAATGGGGAAGGCAATCAGGGCCGGCAATTCCATCAAAATCCATCCGGCTTTGGAGCCAAGCTTGACCCCTTTTGAGCGCGCGCCAAAGCGGCCTCCATAGGCGGGCGTGCCGAACCGGGCTGAGATAAAAATCCCCAGCGCGTATAAAAAGCCAAACGCCAATAGGCTGTCATATAGCGTGTTGCCTGTGTACCAAGCCATTGTTCCCTGCCCCTTTTTTGATCACTCAAATTAAGTAGCCCGGCAACGAGTTGGAGAGGGACCGAAACCTCAATTTGAGTGATATTGTTTTGCGTGTCAGGAACGCCCCCAAGCCGCAATTTAGTATCAAGTGATACTATCTGTATAAGGGGTGAGGTCCAGCCTTAATTTTTCCTCTAATCGTCACCCCGGACAAGCAGCCCTGCTGCGCGATCCGGGGTCCATACTGAGTTGCCACCGATGCAATGGATCCCGGATAGCGTTTCACGGTTCCGGGATGACGTCCGAGACATTGTCCCCTATCATCCCCCCATGACTGATTTTGATTCCACGAAAGCCACCCACGCCCCTATTAAGGCGCAGGCGCATATTCACCACGCCCTATTATTGGGGCTGCAGCTCATGATCTCGACCCGCAAGGGCCCCGACGTGATGGGCGATTGGATGTTCAACCTGTTCCGCCGCCAGCATCTCGATAAATTTTTGTCGAGCTTTGACAAGCTTGGCCTGACGGGACAGCCCGATGCAGTGGCCTGTGCCAAATATCATGTTCTGTCGAACAATATGGGCGGTGTAGGGGTGGAGTTCATGCCCGAAAGTGACCAAAAGGCATGGGTGCGCTTTCGCTATCCCCGTTGGATGTATGCCGGACCAACCATTTGCGGCGTCCCGGTCGAAGTTTCCCGCGGCTTCCTTAAGGGCTGGTACGCCCACAACGGCGTGTCGCTGGGCAATCCGCGCCTTGGCTTTGTCTGTGTCTCAGAAGACATGACGGGGGAGTTCGGCTTTTGCGGCTATTTCAAGGAATATGATCACGACCTGACGGGTGATGAACGGCTGCAGTTCAACAAGGGGGAGGTGCCCCCACCCTTTGACCACGATGTGCAGCCTGCGCCCCCCGCTGGTGAGTGGACGGAAGAACGACTTGAAAAAGCCAATCGCAATTATGCGCTGGGCTACATTCAAAACGGCATCAGCGAATTGATCAAGGTGATCGGCGCGGATGAAACCCGCCATTATGGCGCGATGGCGGCCAAGCTGATCGGCCTCAACTACTTCCCTGAAACCGCCGCCATGATTGGTGCGCACGACGGTACGCTTGATGATGGCGTGACCTATCTTGCCCGCATGTTTGAAGGCATGGGGGATGAGGTGACAGTGGATGGGGCGACCATCACGCAAAAGGGCCTGCGCATTTTACGCGGACTTGACGGAGAAGAACGCGCCGTCCTGACTGACTGTTGGGCCGCACTGTGGCAAGGCACTTGTCAATCGCAGCAAGTGCGGAAGGATTTGACGGTTCAGGCGCACGACGATCAGTTGGTTTGGACCCTGTCCGCAGTCTGATCGTCACCCCGGACGAGCTCAATTTGAATGCGCACAGGCGGACGGAAAACCGGTTCCCACTTTTCCTGCCTGATGCTGTTGAGCGCGATCCGGGGTCCATACTGAGTTGCCACAGCTACAATGGATGCCGGATGCTTAAGCGACTGCCAGAAAAAGTTGCAGACTTTTGCAGCGGTGGGTTTTGGCGGCGGCGCGTAATAAAGTCCGGCATGACGGTTAGGGGTTAAGCGTCGTGTGACTTCAACCACGCCAACAACAAGGGGTTCACAAGATCAGGTCGTTCCTGATGCAGGAAGTGGCCCGCCCCCTCAATCAACTCCACCTGCAACCCGTTCGGAAAATCCCGTTCCTGCAAGGCCTGGGCAAAGACCTGCGCATCGATACAGCCATCAAGCTTGCCTGCAAGGCCAAGGGTCGGGACAGTATTGGGCTGTTGCGACAGGTCCAAATTCCGCTGCGCGCGCGGATCGCTTAACGCAAATGTATCGCGGTAATAACGCAGGGCCGCGTCCAACACACGGTCGTCGCTGAAGGCGCGCTTAAGATCATCCATCGCCTCAGCCTCCCACGTCCAACCGGGGGACCATTTGCGCCAAATCCATTCGAGGAAGGCAAAATTCTTGCGCTTGATCAATCGTTCAGGCAAGCGCGGTGTTTGGAAAAAGAAGATGTACCAGCTATTCTTGATTTGCTTGGGCACGCGCTTTAACGCCTCGCGCATACGGATCGGGTGCGGCACTGCCATTTGGGTGGCAGACAAGAACCGTTCGGGCGCCATGATCGCGCACAGGAAGGTGACATAGGCTCCCCAATCATGCCCGACAATATGCACTTTCTGTGCGGGCGCGACCTGATCAAGCAGGGCCAACATCATCTCAGCCATATCGGGCAGGAAGTAACGGCCATCCGCAGACAGGCTTGATGGCTCATACCCCGGCATAGTCGGGACGATTACGCGATAGCCTGCCTCAACCAAAGGGGCGATTTGGTGCCGATAGGACAAGGCCGTGTCGGGAAAGCCGTGCAGGCACAGAACCGGCACCCCGTCATCTGGGCCTGCAATCGTTGCGCTCATTGTCGCATGATCTAGCTGAAAGGCGTGATTTGTGAGCTGGTTCATGAACTTTTACTCTATTAAGACGCTGAAATTACAAGATTTATAACCCTAAAACTGATCCAAATCCCAGCGGGAAACGTATGTTACCTGATAGTAATATTAGATTGACTCTGTGCAAAAGCTTTGCCTATAACGCGTTTAGTTTTTGCAGCGCAGCAATAACCAAAATACGCGCTTCGGGGAGGGGTTTTCGCGGGGCACATCACATGGACAGGAAGTCTGAGCAAATCAGACACCTAGGAGAGGATATTTCATCAAGCGTTTCGATGAATTGAAAAGATATGCAAGCGGGCTGGCGCTTGTTGCTGGTTTGGGTCTGACAAGTGTGCAGGCAATGGCACAAGATGCAGAGGCAGAGGCCGCCGCGCAGGCAGAGGCAAATGCCGAAGCGATGGAGGCAAAGCCCTCTGGCCCCAAGCTTGATGAAATCATCGTGACCGCCCAAAAGCGTGCCGAAGATGTGCGCGACGTGCCGATTGCCATGTCTGTTATGTCTGGTGACCAGATGCGCGATAACGGCATCACCGACATGAACGAAGTAGCGACACTGATCCCGAACGTATCAATCAACACTGATTTCTACGCCATGTATATTCGCGGTATCGGTACTGCTGAGGCGAACGTGCTGGCCGAACAGGCCATTGGCTTTATCATTGATGGCGTTTATCTCGCCCGTATTGAATTCTTGCGCCCCGGCTTTATCGACGTGGAACGGATGGAAGTGCTGCGTGGCCCGCAAGGCACATTGTTCGGCCGCAACTCCCCCGCTGGTGTGATCAATATCACCTCTGGCCTACCGTCTGACGAATGGACAGGGCGCTTTGAAATTTCCGGTGGCGAGCGGGAGGCGTTTGACGTCCGCGCCACATTGGGCGGCCCGATCATTGACGACTTCACCTTCCGCGTCACAGCCGGCTATAATGAAAAGCTGGGCCACACAGAAATTGTGAACACAGGCGGCACTGCCGGTGACCGGGAAAACAAGTTCATCAAGGGGCGCCTACGCTGGGACATCACAGACGGTCTTGACGCCATGCTGACCGCAACTGCCTATGAATATGATGTCCGCCAGATGATCGGTGTGGAACAGCACAATACCCCTGCCGAACTTGAAATCCTGTTCCGGACACTTGACCCTGATTTCGAAGACAGTATTGACCGTCGCGGCACATCCGACCCTGAAGGCAGCGGCTCAACAGGTGAAGGGATAGTCGCCGGTCTTGAAGTCAATTTCGACATTGGCGACTACACACTCACATCCGTCACAGGTTTTGCGGGCTATGATGACATCACAGGCGGCGACCTTGACGCCACCGCCTTCCCTGTCATTGGCGGTTTTTATGATCAAACCTATGACCAGTGGACACAGGAACTGCGCCTGACATCAGGCCCCGGCTTCATCGATTTTGTCGGCGGGCTGTTCTATATGCATTCAGAAACCGAAGCGACGGTTGACATTGATTTGCTGCGTAATATCACCGCAAATCAGCTCACATCAAATTTGTTGCCTGATCTGTTGGGCGGCATCACCAACCCGATCCTTGATCAGGTGTTGGGACTTGTCGGCCTGAACACATTGTTCGAGGGCGACAAGCTGGCCGGGGAATATTCTATCGAGATTGATTCCTATGCAGGCTTTTTGCAGGCTAATGTAAACCTGACCGACACATTCAAGATCATCCTTGGCGGTCGTTACACATTTGAAGAAAAATACTTCACCGCATCGCTTGGCCCGCAAAACCCTGTCTCAATCTGGCAGATTTATTTGGGCGGCAATGGCTATCAGGGCGAAGAACGCGATTTCTCTGAAACCGATTTCTCGCCCAAGGTATCACTGACATGGGATCCGATTGAAGAAGTTACCCTTTACGGCACCTATGCCCGTGGTTACCGCGCAGGCTCGTTCAACATCACCGCGTTGACCGCCGATGATCTACAGTTTGACAGTGAGGTCAGCTACACAATCGACTTTGGTGCCAAGACGGAATTTTGGGACCAGCGCGCCCGTTTCAATATCGGCTTCTTCCAAACCGATTATGAAAATCTGCAACTGTCCACATTCCAGTCTGTGACCTTTGTGAACTCAAACGCTGAAGAGGCACAGATCAAGGGCATGGAAATGGACCTGACCATCCTGCCGCTTGAAGGCATGTTGGTCACACTGGCCGCGGGTTACACCGATGGCAAGTTCATCAAACACACAAAGGCTGGCTGTACCTCAACCAGCATCCTAGACCTCAGCAGCACAGAAGGTCCCGGCGTGATCCCGCCGAACAATGTGTGTGATCTGTCTGGCCGCCCCTTGCATCGTGCGCCCGAATGGACGGGTAGTGCCGTTGTCGGCTTTGGTATTCCGCTTGGCAACCTGCCTTTCGTTGGCACCGTTGCAGGCGTTGCCTCCTATAAGGGTTTTGAGTTTATGGACTCTGACCTCGACCCCATCGACAGCCAGGACGAATATTGGCTGTTCAATCTGCGCGCCGGGTTCCGCGACATTGACGAAATGTGGAGCTTTGAAGTGCATGTGAAAAACATCACGGACGAAAAGGTCAAGGTCTTCTCCTCAGACGTGCCGATCACCATCGGTGCCCATATGGCACAGACCAACGCCCCGCGTACCGTGTCTGCGAACTTCCGTTTTGAATTCTAGGCGTTCAGTCTAACCGAAAAGAATAAGGCCCCGTCTACTGGCGGGGCCTTTTTTGTTGTTGTCAGCCGATCAGATCGCCAAGGTCAGGCCCCTGCGGAATAATGCCAGAGGGGTTGAGCTTGGGGTGGGAGCCATAATAATGCGCCTTGATCTGCGCAATATCGACTGTCGCTGCCACACCCCCGCTGGCATAGATGCGCCGCAAATAAGCTGACAGGTGCGGGTAATCAGCCAGCCTGCGAATGTTGCACTTAAAGTGACCAACATAAACGGCATCAAAGCGGATCAATGTGGTGAACAAGCGGATATCCGCTTCCGTCAGATGATCACCAACCAGATAGGTACGGCTTGCCTGCCGATCTTCCAGCCTATCAAGCGCCGCAAACACGGCTGTCACCGCCTCGTCATAGGCGTCCTGCGTGCCGGCAAAACCTGCACGGTACACGCCATTATTCAGGTCCCGATAGATCCAGTCATTCACAGCATCAATCTCCTCCCGCAGCGACACGGGATAAAGGTCGGGCACGTGACGGGCAAAGGGGGCAAACCCTTCTGCCAACATGCGCATAATCTCTGACGATTCATTATTGACGATGGTCTTGGTTTGCTTGTCCCACAGAACCGGCACCGTAACCCGCCCCGAATAGTCTGGGGCCGCCATCGTGTAAAGCTGGTGCAGATGATCAAGCCCGTAAAGATGATCCCCGGTCCCGCCATCATTGGCAGCAAAGGACCAGCCCTGACCCCAGATCGGCGCAACCACTGAAACAGAGATCGCCTCCTCAAGCCCCATCATGGCCCGCACGATCAAGGTCCGGTGCGCCCATGGACAGGCAGCAGAAACGTACAGGTGATAGCGCCCTGCCTCTGCCGGGTAGGCCGCATCCCGGCCCACCCAATTGCGAAACCCACTTTCCCACCGCACAAAGCGGCCCTTGCTGGCCTTCAAATCGTACCAGTCATCAGACCAGTTTCCATCAACAAGCTGTCCCATGATCCATTCCTTTCTATATTGCAGGGGCATGTTTGGTGAAGGTCAGCCCATGCTTGGTCGATATATCAACCACATAGGCACCTGGACCAAGCAGGACCTGAACCACTGATGCCAGCACCAGAAACACCGGATATTCCCAGCCGCCGCCTTCATTGCTGAATACCCAGCCATTGCCCAAATGAACCTGGGCGGCACCTAACAGGACAGGCACCAAAAGCGCCGCGATCAGGCGCGTCCTGATACCAAGCAGCAGCAGAATGCCGCCACCCAACTCGGCTGCAATGGTCGGATAGGCAAACCAGCCGGGATAGCCAACCGATTCAAAAAATTGCACGGTCCCATCAATCGTAAAGACAGAGATCTTCAACCATGCATGGGCGATAAACATGACGCCCAATCCCACGCGCAGGATCAGCGCGCCATATTGTGTTGCTGTTCGTTCGGTCATTTGACCCTCCTTCATCTGTGATGAGGAGATAATGCCCCTTCCCGCGAACGTTCAGAAGATAGCAATAATGCATTTTATTGTTTCTGTTTGACGAACAATAAAATTTGCTGTTCACTGCCCCCATGACGCCCGGCTTTCTCCATATGGAAACCTTTACCGCTATCGTCGAAGAACGCGGCATTTCGGCGGCAGCACGCCGCTTGGGCATTGCCAAAAGTGTTTGTTCCCGCCGCCTGGCAGAGATTGAGGATATTGTCGGTGCCCAGCTTGTCCGCCGCACGACGCGCAGCGTCACGCCAACCGATCTGGGCCTTGCCTATTACGACAAATGCCGCGCCATTCTGCAACAGGTGGAGGAGGCCCACCAACTTGTCACCAGCAGCACACAGGAAGTTGGCGGCCCCTTGCGCATCACTGTTCCCACATCCTTTACCGCGCCACGCTTCAGCACGATGGTCGCCGGGTTTATCACACAATATCCCAATGTCAGGTTGGAGGTGCACCTGTCAGATACGCGCGATGATTTTGTAACCGCCGGTTATGATGCGGGTATCAGAATTGGGCGATTGCCTGATTCCAGCCTGATCTCGCGCCAGATCGGCGAAACGGAATTATTGTTCTGTGCTGCCCCGTCCTACCTGAAAGCACACGGCACGCCCAAACATCCCGATGACCTCACCAACCACACTTGTCTGCTCTATACCTATTTGGCAAGCGGCAGCACATGGGTAATTAATCACAAGGGACAGACCATTCGCAAACGGCTGAATGCCAGCTTCAAAACCAACAATAGCGGCTTGTTAAACGCGATGGCTGTCGCCGGCAAAGGCATCATCATGGTACCCGACTTTATCGCCGCCCCGGATATCAAGGCAGGCAATCTGGTCACCCTGTTCGGCAAGGGCAGCGGCCTGCGCCATGGCATCCATATTGTCTACCCCGCCCGGCGGCATGTTAGCGCCACCCAGCGGGCCTTTATCGATTATATGGCCGCTGCGATCAGCTCATCTTAAACTTGATCGGCAATCGCTTAAGGCCCGACACAAAGTTTGCGGCGACATAGGCAGGCTCACCATCAAGTTCCACCCATTCAAGCCGTTTCAACAATTCTTCATAAAGAATGCGCATTTCCATCCGCGCCAAATGCATGCCCAGGCACATATGCGCGCCATGACCAAAGGATAGCTGTTTGGTCGTGCGCGTCACATCAAACTTATAAGGGTCCTCAAACGCATCCTCGTCCCGATTGGCTGAGGCATAGAATAGCGCGAGCGAGTCGCCCTTTTTAATCGTCTGCCCGCGCAGCTCATAATCCTGCGTCGCCGTGCGGCAGAAATGTTTGACAGGCGTGGTCCAGCGGATCATCTCTTCCACCGCCCCCATCATCAGATCGGGATTGTCTTTCAACTTCTGCAATTGATCGGGATTGCGGATCAGTTCCAGCATCCCGCCCGCGACAGAGCTTGAGGTCGTGTCATGCCCTGCCGTTGCCACGATGATATAATAGCTCATCGCCTCAAGATCGCCGATGGGTGCGCCATCAATTTCGGCATTCGCAATCACTGTTGCCACATCATCGCGCGGATTGGCGCGCCGGTCAGCAGTGATGGCTGCGAAATACATGGCAAAGTCCATCACCACATTGGCATCCAATGTTTGGTCTGACCGGGCCATTTCATCATCTGTGCCGCCGAACAATTCTTGCGTCAGCTTTAGCATGCGCGGCTCATCCTCCTCCGGCACGCCAAGGATTTGCATGATGACGCGCAAAGGATACCAAACCGCCACATCAGACACGAAATCACATGCGCCCACGCCATTCTCGTCCGTCATGTCGGCCATTTTATCGACGACACTTTTGGCGAAGGCGCGGATCTTGTCTTCCAGCGGCTTGATATTGCCGGGCATGAACCATGCCTGTGTCAGCTTGCGATATTTGAAATGGTCGGGGTTATCCATATCCACTAAGGACCGAATGATATGGCGGTCCCCGCCTGTCTGTTCCTTAATGGCGTCGATAACCTCTTCTTCCATCAGGGTCAGGCGCGGGTCATTGATAAACAGCTCATTCTGCCGCTCAATCTCAATCACATCGTCATATTTGGTGATGGCCCAATAGGGCAGATAGCCTTCACACTCCTGCCAGCTAACGGGGGCTTCGTTGCGCAGACGGCGATATTTTTCGTGAATGCCGTCAAAATCCGCATAGGCAGACGGGCTGGTGACATCCAGCGCCTCAAGCGGTTGGTCAGTAATGGAGTGTGCAGTCATGATCGTTTCCTAGATTGTTATTATGTAAATCAGTCCGGGAAGAATAACGACAGGGTGACCGCTGACAAGGGGGCAAACGCTTGCCGTTGCGTCATCTGGGCTTCATCTAGGGCGTCACCATAAACTTACAACGTCATCCCCGAAGCGTAAAACGCTATCCGGGAACCATTGTAGCGTTTGGGCAGCGGTTGATCGTCAGTATGGACCCCGGATCGCGCTAACGCTTGTCCGGGGTGACGGAAGGGGTGACGCTGCCTCCTACTCTGCTGCCTCTGCCTGCAAATAGTCACCTAGTTTGCTAAAGACCAGACCCGCCTCATACCCATAAGAGTCGATCCAGCCTTCGGGCCATGCGCTTGTCTTGGCGATCACCAAATCTTTGGTTGGATCAACATAGATGAATTGACCAAACACACCTTCGGCGGAATAGGCCTCGCCTGGATAGGCCCACCATTGATATTGATAGCCCATAGGGCTGTCATCATATAGCGCGCCGCGCATCACCTGTGGGTCGGATGGTTGGGTGGCTTCTGCAACCCACCCCTCGGGCAGAAGGCGCTGCCCTGATGGGGCGATACCATCATTCAGATAAAGCAGCCCAATGCGTGCATAATCCCGCAAGGCAGCGTTCAGGCAACACCCGCCCATCTCGTCCCCGTCGGGTCCTGCCTTATCGGTCAACCAAGTTGCATCATGCCCCATGCCCAAGGGACGCCACAATTTTTCAGTTAGGTAATCTGCCTGCTTCTGCCCCGTTACGCGGCGCAGCAGTGCGCCCAACACCTGTGTTTCGGCGGTAGAATAGTTGAACTTACTACCCGGCTCTACCCCCTTGGGATAGTTGATCGCCAATTCATCCGCAGAATTGAAATTACCCATCAAGCTGAACATGAAAAAATCGGCAACGTCAGATGTATTGTCCGGTCCATATTCTTCGTTAAACGCAACGCCCGAAGACATTTGCAGCACATGTTTGATTGACACACCTTCATAGGCTGTGCCTTTCAGCTCTGGCATATACTGGTCAATCGGTTCGTCAAAACTGGTGATCAGCCCCTCACCGCGCGCAATGCCCAACAAGGTTGCGGTCACCGATTTGGCGACCGACATGCTGGTAAAGCGGGTCGCCTCGTCCGATCCGTGGCGATAGGTTTCGTACACCACCTTGCCCTTGTGGAGCACAATCATGGCCTGGGTATCATTGCTGTTGTGAAACTGTTCAAGGGTACGCGTTTCGCCCTTAAGCTCATATGTGAACCCTGACAGGTCCATCATCGCCTCGGGCAGTTCGCTGACCGGGCCGCCACGATGCACGGTACGGGCGGGAAACATTTCCGCCATATGTTGCAGGCCCCAGCGGTTCCCCTCCCGCGTGCCCCATGACGGGTCAAAACTATTGGCGCGCAGCATCGCCGCCTCATAGGTTGGCTTGTTCATAAAGCCAAGCACACCAACTGCGCCGATTAAAATCAGAATGAAAAGCCCGGTTAGAATACGGCCCATCACAACCCCCATTGATCTTTAAAGTTGCGTCACCCTATCTCGCTTTTCCCCGAATGGACAGTCCGCAATTGACCTTCGTTCCGCGCTCACGCACAATTGGGCGATAACAAAAGGGGCAAAGACATGACCGCGACCTATACGCTTTTCGATCCGCTTTTAACTGCAGAACAAGCACAGCTTATTCCGCAATTGGCCGCCGCCTATGGTGGGCATGGCATGTATTCGAACGAGGCTGAGAATGAAGGCATCGGCGATGACAGGCCGCAGCGGTTTGATGCGATCAATAACTATATCGCCGCGTTCAAGGATGTGCCCCGCGACAAGGTTGATTTTTCGCTGATCGGCGCGCGCAATAATTATTTCCGCGAAACCTATGCCTATGGCGACGAAATCTATGCGCCGGGCATCGAACCCTTTCTTTATCATGAAGGTATGATGGAAGCGGCGCGGGACATTCATGGCCGCCCGATCATTGAACCTGCCATCGTGTTCGCCAATATTCTAGTGCCGGGGCAAGAGCTGCCGGTTCATACGGACGTGCCCGAATTTCGCGGTGCCAATCGGCGGGTCCTACCCCAATGGCTGATCGTTGTGATGCATCATTCTGGTCTGTTTGATGAATGGCGCATGCCGATTGCAACCTGCGTTAGCTGGTATCATCAATCGAATGGCGGCAAGTTCGTCTACTACCCTGACGGGGTTGATGGGGACCCAGTGCCCCATGTCATCAAAAACAATACGGCGATCATCATCGACACGGACAGCTATTTCCACGGGGTCGGGCGTATGGATGAAACTAACCATCCAATCAAGCCGCTGAAACCCGGGATGAAGCTGCACCCGATTGGCGAAAAGAATGCGTGGGACCGCTGGTCGGTGCGAGCGGGCGACACAGAAATCGATCAATATGATTGGGCCGAAATGCGCCTGTCGATTTCGTGGAAAGCCTATTGCTTTGAAGATGAACGGGACCGCGACCGCTGGCGCGCCAGGGAAGATGACCTCAGCCTCGATTTCATTCTCGACACGCTGATCGCCGATTTAAGGGCGCGCGGGGTACTGACCGGGGATGTGCCGCCCCGGCCTGAATTGGCTGACCTGCTGGTGGCGACCTATATCAAATTTCCGCCGCCGCAAATTGATCTGGTGCCCGACGCGTTTGCCGCCTGACAGGGCAGCAAGCAATGAATAGTAGTTCATTTCTTGTGATGTGCGGCTGAGGTGACGCAAGGTCTTCTGCGGTTTTCTTACTGGGGGCCCGGCTGCAATCGCTGGTCTATTGTCATTTTGTGTCGTGATCTGTGATCAATTGCGCGGAAAAAGTGCCCCCTTGCGTGTCAAAACACGGTTTTCTTGCAGCGCAATAAGATTTAATGTCAGCGAATCCATATTTGGCACCCTCATTTTGCTGCAAAAGGACACTTTCCCGTGACTTCAGCCACAGCTAACGGCCCCGCAATTGTCATCTCAGGCACAGGGCTTTACACCCCCCCAAATGCAATCAGCAATGATGAGCTGGTCGAGGCCTTCAACGCCTTTGTCGAACGGTTCAACGCCGCCAACAAAGACGCGATCGACGCCGGCGAGGTTGAGGCACTCACCCCCTCAAACGCTGACTTTATTTTGAAGGCATCGGGCATTGAAAGCCGTTACGTGATGGACAAGGAAGGTGTGCTTGATCCCGATCACATGACCCCGCGCATTCCCGAACGGTCAAATGACGAGCTATCCATTCAGGCCGAAATCGCGGTCGCGTCTTGTAAAGAGGCGATGGCGCAAGCCGGCAAAAAACCTGAAGACATTGACGCGGTTTTGGTCGCCTGCTCAAACATGCAGCGCGCCTATCCCGCCGTCGCGGTTGAGGTACAAGAAGCCTTGGGCATTGACGGCTTTGGCTTTGACATGAACGTCGCCTGTTCGTCCGCCACCTTTGGTATTCAGGCCGCCGCCGATATGGTGCGCAGCGGCAGCGCGCGGGCCATCATCGTGGTGAACCCGGAAATCTGCTCTGGCCATTTGAATTTCCGCGATCGCGACAGCCACTTTATTTTCGGTGACGTGTCGACCGCCGTGGTGGTGGAACGCAAGGACACAGCGCAGGCCAAAAACGCGTTTGAGATTTTGGGCACAAAATTGATCACCAAATTCTCCAACAATATCCGCAATAATTTCGGCTTCTTGAACCGCACGGATGAAAGCGGCATCGGCCAGCCTGACAAGCTGTTCGTGCAAGAGGGGCGCAAAGTGTTCAAGGAAGTTGTGCCCATGGTTGCACAACTGATCACCGAGCATATGGCGGCACTGAACCTTGATGGGGATGAGCTGAAACGCATGTGGCTGCATCAGGCCAACATCAATATGAACACGCTGATCTCGAAAAAAGTCCTGGGGCGTGAGCCGGGCAGCGACGAAGCCCCGGTCATCCTGAACGAATATGCCAACACAAGTTCGGCAGGGTCGATCATCGCATTCCACAAATATTCGCAAGACCTGAACGCAGGCGATCTGGGCGTGATTTGCAGCTTCGGCGCTGGCTATTCCGCAGGCAGCGTTGTCGTCCGCAAAGTCTGAACCCATGGCCGATAACGCTCAAATCATCCGCGACTTTGTGGCGGCATGGTCACGGCTCGACGTTCAGGAGATTGTCAGCTACTTCGCCCCTGATGGCATCTATCACAATATGCCGACCGACCTGGTGCAGGGCCATGAGGCGCTAACAGGCTTTATCGGTGCCTTTATCGGCGGCTGGTCATCGACCGAGTGGGACATTCTGAACATCACAGAAGCCCCAAACGGCGTGGTTTTCTGCGAACGGCTGGACCGGACCATGGCAGGCGACAAGCCCGTCAACCTGCCCTGTTGCGGCGTGTTCGAAATGGAAGCTGGCAAAATCAAAGTCTGGCGCGACTATTTCGATATGAACACTTACGTTAGCGCCCTGTCTTAACCCCCCCTTAAAACCCTGCCGTTTAGAATCTGGAAAGCGACAGTTCTGCGCGGGAGACGGCAGACAGGAACGCGCCGGCATCATCGCCACCAGCAAGCGCAATGACGAGATCAAGCGCGCCGATGGCCTTGCCGGCACGACCCCCATCCGCATCCATAAAGGCGGTGGCGTTACGCCCGTACTCAACCCGCGCCAGCTTGGCATAAGCAAGCGCAAGCCGCGCGGCGGCCTGATCCCCGTCACGCGCGGCCTTGCGGAAATTGGCGGATGCTTCGGCAAGCTCCCCCAAGATAACGGCCTTGGCAAAGCCCGCGCTGCGCCGCTCAAGCGGTTCAATGCCGACAATATGTTCGTCAACTTCATGCAGCCCATGTTCGTAGAGGTCGCGCACATCTTCCATCGTGCCATCAGGGTCTTCGGCAGTCATGACAAGGCCTTCGACCTCACCTGCCATGTGCTCACGCTCCAGCCCCTCTTCCTCAAGGGCCATACCTTGCTCACCCATCAGGATATTGTGGACAGTTTTGAAATGGCGCGTGCCGCCGATCTTGTCACCGCTGGCATAGGCGGCCCAACCGGCATTCAGCTCCGCCTCGATACCGCGTAGTCCGAGCGCAAAGGTAACAGCGGCGTCCTGACTGACGGTGCCGCCCTCGCCTGCTTCGCCGCCTTCGCCTTGGCCGTCACCGGCAAGCGCAGGCGTGGCGATGGAGGGCATCGGGGCCGACCAGTCAGAAACCGTCAGCGTGGTGGCCATGGCGGCGACGGAAATGCCGCCGATCAACATGCGGGTTTTGTTACGTGACATGAGGAACTCTCCATTAGCGGGCGATCATAGCCCTTGATTGCAGTTGCCGATTTCGCGTATCGCTAAGGCTATGACGCTTTTTGTCGACAAATTGATTGATCCGAAACAGTGCCGCGAATGGGCTGACACGCTTGATGGTGCTGCGTTTCATGATGGGGCCGAAACGGCGGGATGGCTGGCGCGCACCGCCAAGGATAATGAACAATTGGCCCCCGGCGCGCTTTATGACGAGATCACCCAGACCATTGACCGGGCGATCATGACCCATCCCTTGTTGCGGCTGCATCTGCGCCCGGCGCGGATGACACCGCTGCGCATCAGCCGTTACCGCAAAGGCATGGCCTATGGCCGCCATGTCGATGATGCGCGCATCAGCGGTGTCAGAACCGACCTGTCCTTTACCCTGTTCCTGACCGCGCCTGATAGTTACGAGGGCGGGAGTTTGCGCCTGTACGGCACAGACGGGGTTGAGGAGATTAAGCTCGACCCCGGTCAGGCGATTTTTTATCCGTCGGGCGATCTG
The DNA here is from genome assembly GCA_965229935.1 of Alphaproteobacteria bacterium. Classification (GTDB taxonomy): domain Bacteria; phylum Pseudomonadota; class Alphaproteobacteria; order SPJN01; family SPJN01; genus SPJN01. The sequence goes on along the minus strand of CBDDKB010000002.1, from coordinate 2,584,408 downwards.
CATGAAGTGACCGAGGTGACGGATGGCGAACGGCTGGTGATTGTCGGCTGGCTGCAAAGCCGCATCCAAGACCCGCGCCACCGGGATATTCTGGCCGATATTGAACAAAGCCGTAATAGCCTGTTCGAACGCGGCACCGCCCCCGACGAGGTGCTGGCCCTGTCGAAAGCCCTGACCAATTTGCAGCGTCTTTGGCAAGACAGCTAATCCCTTTAGATGTGATGACCGACAGCCTGTGCCCTACCGTGCAGGCCCGCGCCACCATTTGCGATCCATTCGCAATAGCGAATTTGCGACCCGTTCGCAAGTGGTTCTTGAGGGTTAGCGGCTATTTGGGGCGGAAATGGGGGTGGAATAATTTCAGTCCACGCTTGACCAAATCAGTAGTAACCAAATATCTCATGGCGAAAATGATAGATAAGGAACAAGATTGGACCAGCCATGATGGTTAAACTGGCTATCAGCATGTGTAAGCAGCCCATCAGCACGGTCTTTGGCTCCTGATCCGCCTCCATTTTGGCGATGGGTGACATCAGTTTTTCAGCCTTCTCCCTTGCCTCTTCGATTTTCCTGTCTGCATCTGGGTCGAATGGGAAAATCCCCAATCGCCAATCATTTGGCGCTTCTTTCCTCAAGCGCTTAAAACGAGACATCGCCCGGGCAAGGGGGCGAACACCTGCATGTAGTTTCAAGCGTTTCAAGTTTCTTCGGCGGATCAGAAAAGCACGGCGGAACGCGGCAAATGCATGGTCATTGTCAGCCGCTATCTGATAATACTCCATCGCCTGATCAATATCACGCTCGACCCCCTCTCCACGCTCATACATTAACCCTAGGGCAAAATAAATGCTCCATTCATCTGATCCTTCGAGCGTTCGAAAATAGCGAAGAGCTTGGGCATAATCGTCAGGGTCGCCACTTTCACGTCCCCTAAACAGATAGCATCGCGCCAGATCCAATCGCACGCTCGGCAAATCAATAGTGTTTAAGACCCTATGATTATAGCGAATAGCCAAATCATAATCTTGCTCGACCTTGCCCCAGCCAAATTCATAAATTTGTGAGATAAACAGATCGCTATCAATGTCGCCTTCACTTGAGAGTCGCAGGAATTGAAAAAGCGCCCCTTGAATGTCCTGCCTGTTGATCAACGAAATGGCCCGATCTCGCCTTTCTTTGAATTCGTCCACAAAGCCGTCAAATTCATCTGTCATGGGGCAACCGGGTCTTTCAATTTCGATTTAGCAGTCCAGCTAGGTGCATGCGGTCCGCACATCATTTCAGCCATTATTAGCCGCACAATCCGCATTTGCCAAACATGGCATATCCATGATTCCACTTCCCCACCACCTCTATCCCTTCTACACTCCCCTTCCAAACCAAAACAAAATGGGGACTGAGTGATATGAGCCGCGCGACACTACCTGAACAGGGCAAGGATTGGGCCACGCTGGAGGCAGAAATGCGAGAGCGCGCCGGGAATGATGTGGCGTGGCGCGATGGCAAACTGGCGGTCTATATCTTCAATGCGGGCGAAGACGCGATGCATGTCGCCCACGAAGCTTACGGCATGTTTATCAGCGAAAACGGCTTGGGGCCGATGGCCTTCCCCTCCATCGCGGGGATGGAACAGGAGGTGATCGACCGGGGCCTGTCGCTGTTGAACGCGCCGGAGGACGGGTTCGGCTCCCTCACCTCAGGCGGGTCGGAATCAATCTATCTTGCTGTGAAAGCCTGCCGTGATCAGGCCAAGAAAGAACGTGGGTTAAAACCGGGCGAGGGGCAATTGATCGTGCCCCGGTCTGCTCACCCCGCTTTCGATAAGGCCGCCCACGCGCTAGAGCTTGAGATTGTGCGCGTTCCCATCAATATGGAAGCTTATGAGGCAGATGTTGACGCGATGGCAGCCGCCATCACAGACCGCACCATCATGCTGGTGGGTAGCGCGCCCAACTTCCCCTATGGGATTGTGGACCCGATCCCGGCCCTGTCCGACCTTGCTGTTGAACGGGATATCTGGCTGCATGTGGATGCCTGCGTCGGCGGTTATTTCGCGCCTTTCGCAGAACAGTTGGGGGCAGACATTCCCGCCTTTGACTTCCGCAACCCCGGCGTCATGTCGATGAGTGCCGACCTCCACAAATATGGCTATGCGGCCAAGGGGGCATCCACCGTTTTGCATCGGTCGAAAGATCAGGGCATGTACCAGACCTTTACCTTTGATGATTGGCCCGGCGGTCATATGTATACGCCCAATATGGCGGGCACGCGCCCCGGCGGCGCTATTGCGGCGGCGTGGGCCGTAATGACCCATTTGGGCGTTGCAGGTTATATGGAAACAACGCGCAAGGTGATTGCCGCGCGCAAGATCATTCAGGATGGGATAGCTGCGCTTGATGGCGTGCGCACATTGGGTGATCCGCAACTGGGCCTAATCGCCTTTGAAGGGACCAAGCACCCGTCAGGCAAAATTCTGGGCGGGATGATGGCGCGGGGCTGGTTCTCAGCCTTTACGACGGAGCCAAGCTCAATGCATCTGATGCTGTCACCCAAACATCTTGAGACCGCGCCTGCTTATGTTGAGGACTTAAAGGCCGTGTTGGCAGAGCTTGATGAGGCGGACGGGGATGCTGCGGAGGCGTCTGTTAATTACGCAGGCTGAGAACACAAAATAGAGCGTCACCCCGGACAAGCAGCTTGCTGCGCGATCCGGGGTCCATACTGATGTTTAACCGCGACAATGGATGCCGGATCATATTTGGTCGCGCAAGCGGACGGAAAACCGCTGCGCACTTTTCCTGCTTGTCGCTCCAAGTCCGGCATGACGGTTGGAACTAGGGTGACGGTTGGAGATGACCTTTGCCCCCATTTCCGCTACAGTCCTGGCAACTACCATTAAACGGAACCCAATATGTCCATCCCTTTCGTTCGTGAGTTTGACTATGAGTATGGTCGCTGTGACCAGCTCTCCCCCCTGATCCGGCGGGTCATTGCACCTAATCCCGGCCCCTTCACCTATACAGGGACGGGGACTTACATCATCGGCTCCAAGGAAAGCGGGGGTAATGTCGCGGTCATCGATCCGGGCCCCCTGCTCGACGAACATCTCGACGCGATTTTAGACGCCCTTGATGAGGGAGAGCGTGTCACCCACATTCTGATCACCCACACCCATGCCGACCATTCCCCCCTTGCGCGACCCCTGGCCGAAAAAACTGGGGCGACCATCTATGGCTATGGCCCGCACGGGTCGGGCAAAGCCGACGATGATGTGAAGATTGAAGAAGGCGGCGACATGGGCTTTACCCCCGACGTCACGCTACGCGACAGCGATCTTGTCGAAGGCGATGGCTGGACGGTGGAGGCGATTTGGACCCCCGGGCATACCTCAAACCATTTGTGCTTTGCCTTGCGGGAGGAGAAGATTCTGTTCCCCGGCGATCATGTGATGGGCTGGTCAACATCTGTCATCTCTCCACCCGATGGGGATATGGACCAATATATGCAGAGCCTTGAAAAGCTGCTCAAGCGGGATGATGTGCGCTATTGGCCGACCCATGGCCCCCATATCGATAACCCGCAAAGTTTTGTGCAAAGCTTTATTGATCACCGCTTGGCCCGTGATGCACAGATCATCGCCTGCCTGAAGGATGGCGCAGACACAATCGGCACCATGGTGCCCATCATGTATAAGGATGTTGATGCGCGCCTGCACCCGGCGGCGGCGCGGTCCGTCCTTGCCCATATTGAACGGCTGGTAAAACGCGGCGCCATCACAACAGAGGATGAGGTTGGCATCGGCGCAACATACTCGTTAAGCTGATCCTATCTTTCTTGGGGGGAACATGATGGCAGAAACGTATTTGTTCGGCTGGACCAAATCAGGCTGGCGGCATCTGATTTTGTGGAGCATTGCGCTCGGCGCCATGACGCTTGGCCTATTGGCGATTTACGGCGTCAACAATGATGGCTATCACGCGGTGATCCGCTGGACCGCGCGGACATCCCTGTTCGCGTTTCTGATCAGCTTTGTCACCGGGCCGTTGGTCAAGCGGGTGCGCAATAATTTCACCCGCTCGCTGATGCGGGCGCGGCGCTATTGGGGCGTCAGCTTTTTCCTGTCCCACGTTGTGCATGCTGTCTTTATCGTGCTCGCCCTTGATACAGCGCTGGGGTATGAGCAAGACCCGCAAGGGGCCATCATCACCCTGATCGGTGGTGGCGGCGTTTATGTGTTTCTGACATTGATGACCATCACCTCGACCAATGGCTGGTATCAACGCTTGGGCGCTAAGAATTGGCGGCGGCTGCATCTTATCGGGCAATATTATGCGTGGATCATCTTCACGCAAAGCTATGCGGGCCGGGCCTTTGGCGAGTATGAAGCAGACAGCAGCGCGCTCTTTGCACAAATCATGCTGGCCTTACTGGTTGGCGCGATGATTTTCAGATGGCTCCCCTCACCCAAAAAGAAGGAAAAATAGAATGACACTTTATTTGATCGCAGCGGTTCTGATCGCCGCCCCTTTATTTGTGATTGGTTTTATGGTCTCGCTTCAGCGCGGCAAAACAAATGTCATGTCGGGCGGCAATGCTGATCCCACAGGCATGCTGAACAAGACCATGCGTAGCCACGGCAATTCAGCCGAATGGGCAGGCGTGTTGGTTGCCATGATCCTTTATCTCGGCACGACAGATGCAGGCGCATGGGTCGGCTGGGTTGCGCTGACCGTTGGGATTGGGCGCGTGTTACACGCGGTTGGGTTCTTGGTGTGTGAGACGCTTGAAAAACCCCACCCGCTAAAAGCCATTGGCGCGCTGATCACCTATGTCGGCGGCCTCGCGCTTTGCGTCGCGCTGGTTCTACCGCTTTTTTGATGACTTAAAATGAGTGGTCCGGCTGCGAGCTGGAGACGGACCGAAACCTCATTTCAAGTCATAGAAAAAGGCCGGAGCATTGCTCCGGCCTTTCATTTTTCTCACATGAGATAGCATTTAAGCATCAGGGAACTGATAGCCCTCGAACGTGTTACGCAGTTCAACCTTCTGGATTTTGCCGGTTGCCGTGTGCGGAATTTCATCCACGAAAGCAACATCGTTCGGCATCCACCATTTGGCGATCTTGTCTTCAAGATAGCCAAGGATGCTTTCCTTGCTTGGGTCCTTCCCGTCTGCCTTGACGATGATCAGCAAGGGACGCTCATCCCATTTGGGATGGGGCAGGCCAATCACGGCAGCTTCGGCAACCTCAGGATGACCGACAGCAAAGTTTTCAATGTCGATGGAGGAGATCCACTCACCCCCCGACTTGATCACATCCTTGGCGCGGTCGGTAATCTGCATATAGCCAAGCGCGTCGATCGTGGCGACATCGCCCGTATCAAACCAGCCATCAGCGTCAAGGACATTGCCGCCCTCGCCCTTAATGTAGCCTTTGGTGATCGCGGGACCACGGACCAACAAATGACCGAAGGCAACGCCATCATGGGGCAGTTCGTTCCCGTCATCATCGGTGATGCGCATTTCAACCCCAAAGGGCACACGGCCCTGCTTGACCTTGATGTCTAGCTTTTGTTCGTGGGTGAAATCTTCCATGCCAGCTTTGAGCTCGCACAATGTGCCCATGGGCGACATTTCCGTCATGCCCCATGCGTGCAGCACGGACACTTCAAAGTCCTTTTCAAACGTGTCGATCATGGACCGCGGCACAGCAGACCCGCCAATAATCACACGGTTAAGGTCAGGCAGCTTCGCGCCGGTGCTTTGCAGCTCTGTCAGCAGCATCAACCACACGGTCGGCACCGCAGCGGTGATAGTAATTTTCTCACCAATCAAAAGCTCAGCAATTGACGCGCCATCCATTTGCGACCCGGGCAGCACCATCGAACAGCCAGACGCCAGGCACGCATAAGGCAGCGCCCATGCATTGGCGTGGAACATCGGCACCACAGGCATCACAGTATCGGTTGAGCCCATGCCCATCACATCCTTACCAAGCGTAGTGAAGGTGTGCAGCACATTGGCGCGATGGGAATAAAGCACGCCCTTGGGGTTACCTGTCGTGCCTGAGGTATAGCAAAGCGAGCTTGCGGTATTTTCATCAAACTCAGGCCAAACATAATCTTCACTGCCTTCTTCGAGCAGCTCTTCATAGCAGATCACGTTGGGCAGGCTGGTTTCGGGCATATGGGCCCGATCCGTCATAATGATATAGGCTTCAACCTTGGGCAGCTCGCTCGCAATGCCTTCAAGGATCGGCACAAAGGTCAGATCGACAAAGATCATGCGGTCTTCGGCATGATTGGCGATATAGCTGATCTGTTCGGGGAACAGGCGCGGGTTCAATGTATGGGTCACGGCCCCCATGCAGGAAATGCCGTACCAGCTTTCCACATGACGATAGGTGTTCCAAGCCAGCGTCCCGATCCGGTCGCCAATCTTCACACCGCGTGCTTCCAGCGCACTGGCGACGCGCTTGGCGCGCTTGCCCATATCGGCAAATGTATAACGATGGATTGAGTTATCTTCGATCAAACGGGAGACAATCTCACGTTCGCCATGCCATTTTGTACCGTGATCCAGAATTTTTGAGATCAGCAGCGGCCAATCCTGCATCAAACCTTGCATTCATCCCTCCTAACGCGATGGAATTATTGGATTGGGCGCAACCCCCCGGTCACGCGCCCCTGTTAGAGCCACGCAGCATAGTGATTTAGAAGAAAAATCCAAGCAGATTCGGCCCAAAGGACTTGGGTGACGAGACGTTTTTAAACGTGCTGGCCGCCATTAATGTGCAGTTCCGCGCCTGAGACATAGGCAGACTGGTCGGTACACAGGAAATAGATGGCCTTTGCCACCTCCTCCGGCTTGCCCAAGCGGCGCAGGGGAATTTCTTCAACCAGTTTTTCAGTTCCCGGCGACAGGATGGAGGTATCAATCTCACCCGGGCTGATGGCATTGACGCGAATGCCGTGGGGCCCGAAATCCGCCGCCATTTCCCGCGTCAGCCCCGCCAATGCAGCTTTCGAGGTGGCATAGGCCGCCCCGGCAAAGGGATGAACCCTGGACCCTGCGATGGAGGTGACGTTCACGATGGAGCCTTGGGCTGCCTCAAGCTCTTGCATCAGGCCTTGGGCAAGGGCAACAGGGGCAAAGAAATTCACCAAAAAGACGCTGGCCCATGTGTCCCGATCGGTATTAAGGGTGCCGAGGCGTTCGCCATCCGCCCCCTTGGGGCTGATCCCGGCATTATTGACCAGGGCATTCAGCTTGCCGCCATGGGGTTTTAGCCGTTCATGAATATCCGCAACGGCGCGGTCAATATCGTCAGGATTGCCCAAATCGACCTGTACATGATCTTCGGGGCCTGCTTCCCACGGGCAATTTTCGGGAAAGGCATGGCGTGAACATGTAATGACCCGCCAACCTGCGGATGAAAACCGCTTGACGGTTGCATGGCCGATGCCGCGACTGGCACCAGTCAGCAACAATGTTTGCCTTTTATCTTCGACAGTCATCTAAACAATCCTTTGCCCACAATTGGTTGTGCAAGACCGCCCCTCATTCCATCGGGGTTCTATCACGAACCAGCAAAGAAAAGTAGGCTTAATGCGCCAGCAACACAGGCTTGGTGGTTTTCTTCAAAACCGTGCGGGTTGCCCCGCCGACAAATAATTGCCGCAAGCGTGAGTGGACATAGGCCCCCATAACCAGACAATCGGCGTTCAGCCTGTCAGCCATTGCCAGTATGGCGGCCCCGGTGCGGTCCTCCAATATCCCATGATCAGGGTCAAGGGCGCCAGCACAGGCAACCTCAATCCCATGATTGGCAAGCCAGACCTGCACCTGATCGGAACTGGCATCTTCTGCCCGGCAAATGCTGACCTTTGCAGCACGGCGCAACAGGGGCATGGCCGCAGAAATGGCGCGCGCCGCCTCTGCCCTGCCGTTCCAGACGATCAAAACATGATCCAGCGCCTGATGATTGCCCGCTGGCACTGCCAAAACCGGGTGACCGGAATCGAATAAAATCGCCTCAATCACGCTTTCCTGCACCCCGGCGCGCATATTATCCTCAGCAAAGACGGACGGGGTCTGACACAGGGCCAAATCACAATAAAGCGCGGCGGATGCTGCCACGTCCCCTTCGCGTCCGGCCTGTGATTTCAAATGCACACGATCAAGCCCGGCCAACATATCATCAAACAAATCCTTGGCCGCAGTCATACGGGCTGTGTTTTCCTGATCAGCCGCCTCTATCAATCCGGCAATAACCCCGGTTGAGGCCCCTTCCCCCACATAGGACACAGTTGCCTGTGGGTCCATCAGGGGGACCAGCATGGTCAGGGCGGCATCATGATTGCTGGCGATCAGGCGGGCGACATGCAGAAAATCCCGCGCCTTATCATCCTGTGTGACCTGCCCGACTGACAGCGCCAACAGGGCATGCCATGCGGATTCAGAGTGGGTCTCATTCGACTCATTAGACGATGATGACATAAGCGGACGTCTCCTCAACCTTGCGGGGAAAGCTTACCGCAAATCAGGCTAGGGGAAAAGCCGTGTCACCTGCCAGTCTGTGTCGGTGACGCTGGCACGGGAAAACACCTCACGCTCATGCAGGCGAAAGGGCTTGTCCTGCCAAAACTCGATCTGCAGCGGCGTGACGCGAAAGCCTGACCAATGGGGCGGGCGCGGCACTTCACCCAAACCGAATCGGGCGGTTTCTTTCGCCACACGCCGCTCAAGGACAAACATCCCTTCCATCGGGCGGGATTGATCAGACGCCCATGCCCCGATTTTACTTTCGCGTGGGCGGCCCGCAAAATAGGCATCGGCCTGCTCGTCAGTGACCGGGGTCACAAGCCCGCGCACCCGCACCTGCCGCATCAGGGATTTCCAATGAAATACAAGCGCAGCCTTGGGGTGGGTCGCCAATTGCTGGCCCTTGGTACTGTCAAGATTGGTATAGAAGACAAAGGCGCCCTCCTCCAGCTCCTTCAAGAGCACAATACGGGCATCGGGCAGACCATCAGGATCAATAGTCGCCAAGGTCATGGCATTGGCCAAATCAGGCTCCGTCTCGCGCGCTTTACTGTACCAAGTGGCAAATTGCTTAAAAGGGTCGGTCATTTTTGTAACGCTCATCACAAATCGGGCCAATCCGGACATGAACGGGCCACAGTTTGGTCATGTTTCACGCACAGGGTATAGTCACGTTAAGAAAAGGACAACGAGACAAAGTTTCTGTCTGATCAGAAGTCCAAGCCGCAAATCGGCTGCTGGACAAGCCATGAAGGAGAAAGACTATGGCTATGATGGTATTGGCCCAGAATAAATCAGTGGGCATGAAATCGCTGAAATTCGGTGCGGTTGCGCTGTTGATGGGCGGCTTGGCAGCCTGTGAAGGCGGCACGAAGGAACGCGTCGGCACCGTCGCCGGTGCTGCCACAGGTGCTGTGCTTGGCTCAAAAGTCGGCAAGGGGTCCGGCAATGCCGTTGCCATCGCCGTTGGTACATTGCTTGGTGCCCTAATGGGCTCAGAAATCGGGAAATCGCTTGACCGCGCGGACCGGATTGCCATGGGCAACACCACACAAGAGGCGCTGGAAAACGGCCAATCAGGTCAGGCCCAAACATGGTCCAACCCTGACAGCGGCCATTCAGGCACCGTGACCCCGCAACCTGCCTATAAAAACACAGCAGGCAATTATTGCCGGGAATATCAACAGACCGTCATGATCGACGGGCGTGAAGAAAGTGCCTATGGCACTGCCTGCCGCCAGCCTGACGGGTCATGGAAGATCGTCGAGGGTTAATCCTCGACTGGTGAAAATTGTCGAGGGGTAAACTTCGACCAGTAAAAATTGTCGAGGGCTAAGCGCCCTCACCAAAACCCATTGCCGGGGGCACCTGTTCCGGGCAATGACATCCCCTAGAACTTAATGCCAAACCTTGACCCCGCCTTTTGCCCAAGAAGGCGGGGTTATTCTTGTCTGTGTCATGCTCACATGTGTATAGAGGGGGCATGACCACCACACAAAAACGGCTGCTATACGTCGTCAACAACCCGGCATTCTTTGTCTCCCACCGATTGGGGGTGGCATTGGCTGCGCGCGAGGCAGGCTATGACGTTCATGTCGCCACCCCCGATGGCCCGGCGGTTGATGAGATTAAGGCCGCTGGATTGAGCTTTCATGCGCTTGATTTTGATCGTGGCGGGCAGAACCCGATTGCTGAGCTTTTGACCATTATCGGGTTTTACAGTCTGTTCAGGTCGCTGCGCCCTGACCTTGTGCATTTGGTGACGATCAAGCCTGTGATCTATGGCGGTATTGCCGCCCGGCTGGCGCGGGTACCGGCGATGGTGGGGGCGATATCGGGCCTTGGCTTTATCTTTATCGCCAATGGATTGATCGCCAGATTGCGCCGTCTGGTGATCGTGCGGCTTTATCACATTGCCTGTCATCATCCCAATATGACGTTGATCTTCCAGAACGAGGATGACCACGCTCTCTTTTCCCGCTTTCGCATTATGCGGGAGGCGGACGTGACCTTGATCCCCGGGTCTGGCGTTGACATGACGCTTTATACCCCCCAGCCCGAACCCAAAGGGCCGCCCGTCATTTCTGTTGCCACCCGGCTGTTGGGGGACAAGGGTGTGCGTGAATTTGTCGAGGCTGCCCGCATCGTCAAACAAACCCATCCCGACGCGCGCTTTATTCTGGCGGGCACGCCAGACCCCAGCAATCCCGAAACCATTACTGAGGATGAGCTGACCGCATGGCGTAATGAAGGCGTGGTGGAACTGCCCGGCTTTGTCACCGATGTGGCGGGGCTTTATGCGCAATCTCATATTGTTGTGCTGCCCTCATACCGTGAAGGCATGCCCAAAGGATTGCTGGAGGCCGCTGCCTGTGGCCGCGCCATTGTGACAACCGATGTCCCCGGCTGCCGCGTGACGGTTGACCATGACAAAACCGGCCTTTTGGTACCTGTCCGCACGGTAGAGCCACTGGCCGACGCGATGGCGCGCCTGATCGACGATGATGAGCTGCGCCGCGCAATGGGGAAAAAGGGGCGCGCACGGGCCGAACACTTGTTCTCGCTAACCCATGTCATCGCTCGCCATAAAGAAATCTATGGTGAGTTGTTGGGATAGCTCCATCGTCATTCCGGACAAGTGGCCTGTCACAAGAAAAAGCCACACGATCCGGAATCCAGAGCCGAACAGGAAACCTCTGTTCAACTGGACCCCGGATCAAGTCCGGGGGTGACGGCAGAGAAAAATCGTAAAACGATTAAAACAAATCCAGCGTATTCAGGTCCATCATCTGTTGCGCAGGCCGTTCGGCCATAACCGCAAACATCTCATCCCCCCTGTCGGTCCGCTTGGCGAGCATTGACGCGGTGATCGCCATGACAAAGCCTGTCGTCGCATTGGCCCGATAGGCGGCCCATGTTTCGTCCCAATCAAGCGGCGCGCCCAATTCTGCCATCCGGTCATGATAATGACGGACTAGGCCTTCTTCTTCGGCCTTGCGTTGGGCGGGGTCTGCTACAGATGTGCCGATCAGATAGGCAACATCTGACAAGGGATGGCCCGGTGACAGGGTTTGCCAATCAAGCACGGCAACGCGCCCATCAGTGCCGCCAAACAACATATTGTCGATGCGGAAATCCCCGTGGACGACCGTCATCAACTCAGGCAATTCGGTGTCTGCTGCGCCGATTTTGGCAATGAACTCGTCGCCCATGGCGAACAGCTCATCCGATAGGCGGCCCTGATAGCGATCCTTAAAGGGTTGCCAGAATTGCAGGATAAAGCCCTTGCGCATTTCAATCTGCGCCGGGTCAATCTTCAACCACGCAATCTCGTCAAGCAGCGGGCTGCGCAGGAACGGCGCATGAAGACGCGCAGCCTCATCCAGGGCGAGGCGCAATTCACCAAGGCTGGCACCTGCAAGTTGATCTCCTTGCGTGGCGGGCGCGCAGTCTTCGAGCAATAGGGCGAACTGGTCCCCCTCACCGCCAACCTCTGGGCCATTGACCTCTGCATGGAAACAGTGGGGCACGCGGATGGTGGTGTGCGGTGCAAGGTCGGTATAGAAGCTGACTTCCTTGACATAAAGGTTCATCAGCTTGGCCGACAATAGGCTGGTTTCATCGGGGCTGGGGCACTTAACCACAAAGGATGTGGGCGCCCCGTCAGGCTGCGTTGCCCAATCAAGCGCGATGCGATAGCTGTCGGCGATCTGGCCTGTGCCAATGGGCTTATAATCAATGGCAGCAAGACTGCCCGCAGGCGCGCCTAACTTGTCTTCAACCCACCCGGTGGTGAAATCCTGTGGATGGCAAGGTATCTGAGACATTAGCTTGCGCCCCCATCAGCCGGGTCGAACAGATCCTTCATCCCTGACGGGGCATGGGGGCCGACAAACATCTGCTCTACCACGCCATTGCCCTGATGGGTTTGGCCTTCAAATTCCAGCGTTGCATCGCTGATCGCCTGAATATGCATCCACAAAGGGTTGGTGTCGTCCATACTTTCAAGATCATAGGCGTCATGTTCGACCTTTAACGGGCCATGATCATTGCCATGTCCCCATGTGGGATGGGTATAGCCAAGCCCCGCCATATAGAAATGGCTTTTGATCTTGAAGCTTAGTTTCGCGCGCACATTCCCATCGCGCATGGTGATGCTGATCGCGTCAATCCGGCGGGAGCCCTTGCGATACTCAATGTCGAAATCAATATCCTCAAACTCAACAGGTGCGCCGCCATCGGTGGGGGCGATCACCGCACGGCGGTTCCACGGGCGGCCATGTTCATCATCATTGGTATGAAAATAAACCGCGTGATTGTCGAAATTGGCAGGCGTCCATAGCCAGTAAAATTGGCTGAGCAAGCCACCGGCAGGCGGCTGGGGATCTGATGCGCCGATGGGCCGAATGCCCCAACTGCGATCGCGCGTGCCTTTTGTCGTGGCGGGGTCAAGCGTGATGGCCTGCCCGTTCACCACCATCGTGCCCGTCCAGTCACCATTCCCGGTCATGCGCGTATAATCCATAAAGGCGCGCGTACCGACCCGGCGGGTAAAGCGTGGCTCTTCAATAGGAAAGTGCCGCGTCGTCAATGTCATCGTCCCGCTGATCGGGCTGTCATTGTCTGCGATTGTGATGGTGGTTTGTTCAATCGGCTTGTCGATAGAAATTGAGATCGGGCCGACAGACATATCCAGCCTATCGCCTTTCATGTGTTTGGAGGCATGAAGATTATATTGCTGCCCCTCATGAATGACAGACACACTGGCATCCATAATATCAAGCTGGGGATAGACCCCAAAGGCAACCGCCATAAAAAAGCTGCCATCTTCATTCATCGCATTATAGAAAAAGCGGTCATAGAAATTGCGGTCAGTGCCTGCAAAGGCAATCGGTTCAGCCGTTTGGTGAACCGGATAGTCATCAGCCGGTGTCAGCATGAAAGCCCCCAGAAATATCTATTGTTTAAATTTCAGTGGGGCCAGCTTATGGGAACCGGGCAAGGGGCGCAATCACCTAGCTTGTTGCATCATCGCGGGCTGCGTCTATCAATACACCGATCATCCATTGTTTAAGGGCGCGTGCTTTTTCGTCTGAAATGCCCAGCACATCCATGGCAACGATCATCCCTTCTGGGCCGATTACCAATGACAGGGCCTTGGTCAGCCGATCTGCCATTTCAGGTGATAGCTGCACATCCCCATCGCGCAAGGCCGCGGCGATCAGCGGCATGCGGCGACCCTGCCGGATCGGGGTTTGATGATCCGGGTCTTGCGCGCGCAGGCGGTGACCTTCTGACAGCATCAGGCGCATCAAAGGTTCATTGTAGGTGAACATATCCTGAAACAGTTGATCAATGATCATGACCCGCTTTTCAGTGCTGTCCCCGTCCATCCCCGCCAATACAGCATGGGGGTCTGGCACCCCAACCTCCAACGCTGCCTCAGCCAAAAGAAAATCACTATTGGGGAAATAGCGATAGGTCGTGGCGCGGGACACGCCAGCCTCTGCCGCGATCTGTTCCATGGTTGGGGTGTGCCCGGTTGCCATCAGGCGCACCGCCGCGTCCAATATGGCTTGGCGGGTCCGCTGTTTCTGGGCAATCCGGCCAGTTTGCAGGTTCAGATCCGGGGCAATTTTGACATCGGCCATGGGTAGGACTTGATCAGGCAGTCAGGCGATCAAAATCCTGCCGCATCCCGCGCTTTGTCGCTCGATAGCCATCGTTAGACAATTTGTTCAGCGTTGCGGCAAGCTCATAGGCGCGATCAAGCGCACTGGCACGCGTATCGACAAGCTCGTCCAAATAACCAACCTCGCGGGCAGTGTCATAATCATATAGCCGACCAAGGGCGGTGGCCGGATATTGCGCCGGCACAATCAACCGATCCTTGGCAAGTTGTTGGGTCGCCTTTGGCACATCAAGACCAACGCGCACCTCTGACAGACCAATCTTGCCCGCCCCGCCGATCCCAATACGCTGATCCGCCGTCAGCAGCAACATCGCCCCTGCCGCTGTGGCATGACCGTTTGCAATAGTGATGACGCGCAAATGTCCTAGATAAAGCAGGCGCAGAATGGCCCCCATCATGGACCGCATGCGGTCTGCCTTGTCTGAATTTTGCAGAACGATCTTGTTATCAAGCCCGACCGACAGCGCCTTGTCATTGCCCTGAATGATCAGGCTTTTGACGCCTTCATCCCGCTCAAGACCGATCAACAGGTCATAAAGACCTGTGACCGCATCGATGGTCAGAATATTCTTGTCGCCATCATCAAATGTGATCAGCAAGGTGCCGTGGCTGCGTTCGGTTGTGATCATGTGGCCGTCACCGTCAGTTGATTCTTCCCTAATGGAAGGCTGACAAGCTTGGGCCCTGATCGCAACCCCCTAACCGGAATTAGTCGCGCTTTTTACCCTTATAACCACCGCCAGGTTTACCACCAGGCTTGCCGCCCGGCTTCCCACCTGATTTACGGCCCGGTTTTCCGCCCGGTTTGCCACCGGGTTTGCCGCGCCCTTTAAAGCCGCCTGTACTGCTGGTCCGGCCCTTATAGCCACCGCCGCCCTTACGATGCGGACGCCCCCCTTCGCGGGCAGGCAGCTCAACGCCCTTTGGCGCTTCTTTCAGGCGATCAACCTTGATCTTATCTTCCAGCAAATGTTTGGGCGCAATCGCCGCCATAAAGGCGTCAATCGCGGCATCATCAATTTCCACATAGGTTTCTGATTTCTGCACCTTGATAGCGCCGATATCACCTTTGTTGAGGCCGCCTGACTTACACAAAACTGGCACCAGCCATTTGGGTTCCGCCCGATGTTGCCTGCCGACAGACAGGCTGACCCATGTGCTGCCCGCAAAGCGGCTGGTTTCACCCTTCACTGGGGCCTTGTCGCCATCTTTCACATCGCGCAATTCTTCAGGCGCTGACAGGCCCGACTGGCGCTGACGCATAAAGGCAACCGCAAGATCAACCGGGCTGACCTCAGACAAAAGCTGATTGGCAATGGCAACCTCTTCTTCATTCGCCGGGGTGTCAAGCTTGGCCGCGCCGATCAGACGTTCCTGATCCTTGGCGATAATATCATCGGGGCTGGGGGGTGCTTCCCATGCAGCCTCAACCTTCGCATAGTGCAGCAGACGATCGGCCTTTTTGCGCATGGTCTGGGGCACGATAACCACACTATTGCCCTGCCGTCCGGCGCGGCCCGTGCGGCCTGACCGATGCAACATTGTGTCGGCATTTTGCGGCAGGTCCGCATGGATCACCAAATCAAGATTGGGCAGGTCGATGCCGCGCGCAGCAACATCGGTTGCGATACAGATGCGGGCACGCCCGTCACGCATCGCTTGGAGAGAGCGGCTGCGTTCGGTCTGGCTTAGCTCCCCAGAAAGGGCAACAACCCCGAAACCGCGATTGGTAAAGCGGCTGGTCAAGCGGTTCACAGCCTCGCGCGTGGCGCAAAAGATGATGCAGCTTTCAGGTTCGTAATAGCGCAATACATTGGCGATGGCGTTTTCCGTATCGCGCGGGGCGACCGTCATAGCCTTATAGGTAATGTCCGCATGTTGGCTGCCCTCAGCCTTCACGACGACACGCTCCGCCTCATGCTGGTACCGTTTGGCAAGCTTTGAAATCGCAGCAGGCACCGTGGCAGAGAACAGCAATGTCTGCCGTTCTTCAGGGGCCGCATCCAAAATCAGTTCAAGGTCCTCGCGAAAGCCTAGATCAAGCATTTCGTCCGCTTCATCCAAGGTCACAGCCTCAACACAACCAAGGTCGAGCGAGCCACGCTCAATATGATCGCGTAGGCGGCCCGGTGTGCCGACAACGATGTGGGCACCACGCGCAAGGTTGCGCCGTTCCGTGCGCATATCCATGCCGCCGACACAGGTCGCAAATTGTGCGCCTGTTTGACCATAAAGCCATTCAAGCTCCCGCGTGACCTGCAGAGCCAATTCGCGTGTCGGGGCAATGATCAAGCCAAGGGGCGGTCCGGCGACGCCAAACTCATCCTCGCCCGCCATCAGGACAGGGGCCATGGCAAGGCCGAACGCCACGGTCTTGCCTGAACCTGTCTGTGCAGACACAAGCATATCGCGGCCCACAAGGGCGGGGTTTATAACGGCTTCCTGAACGGGTGTCAGTGATTCAATGCCGCGCGCTTCAAGCGCTGCAGCTTGGGCCGGAAGGCCCTCTAGCAGGTTGGTCATCAGACTCTTTCTCAATAACGCGTTTGCAATCTGCTGCGTTATCAAAAGGACCCAAGAACGCTAATCTGCAATCGCTTGCTGCCGAAGGTCAGCAGCACTCATATGCGAGGGTTGTATCAGGTTTGATGGGTAAGCCCCATGCGGCGTATTCGCGTGCGCCCAATCGGTTGAAAAAAGCAAAAACATCGACTATTTTCGAATTATGAAACAGACCACCGCCGTGACATTATTAAGCGCCTTGGCACAGGAAACCCGGCTAACGATTTTTCGGGAACTTGTGAAGGCACATAATCAGGACGACCAGTCAAAGGCGGGGCTAGCCGTCGGTGCCTTAGGTGAGAAACTGAACGTGTCACCCCCAACCCTGTCATTTCATTTGAAGGAGATGACGAATGCCGGGTTGATCGCGCCCAACCGTCAGGGCCGGTCGATCATCTACACCGCGAATGTCACCGCGATGCAGGGGCTGATCGACTATCTGTTGGAAGATTGCTGCGGCGGCTGTGCCTAAAAAGCACTTGATCCAGATCATTTCCAAACACATCACGCTTGAATAAAAATCGCACTTGCCCCAAGGTAACGCCGCTCGCACGGCAATCCGGGCGCAAACACGACCCGGGGGACTAATTTTCGGGGATGCTTTCACAGTGACCACGG
The DNA here is from genome assembly GCA_965229935.1 of Alphaproteobacteria bacterium. Taxonomy (GTDB): domain Bacteria; phylum Pseudomonadota; class Alphaproteobacteria; order SPJN01; family SPJN01; genus SPJN01. The sequence goes on along the minus strand of CBDDKB010000002.1, from coordinate 2,566,992 downwards.
CGCGGGGGCCATGCCGCCTCCCCGTTTTAGCTGCCGCATTCCCAACCGCTATTCACCATCGCCCTTACTTCGGTAAGGGCATCCAAAACCAGTAACCTTCTAACTCAGGAGATTTAAATGACAGAAGACGTCCAAACAGAGATGAATGACCTGCGCATGTCCGATAAGGCATTGCCGCTTTACGAGGCGGTGAAGGCCCATATTCGTGACAATGTGATCGAACAGGCAAAGGAATTCCACGCCCTTGGCGAAGGTCGCGCCGACCGCTGGTCCTATGTCGACGGTCAGCTTGAAATTCTTGAAGAAATGAAAAGCAAGGCCAAGGCTGCCGGGCTGTGGAACTTCTTCCTGCCCAATGCCGAAACAGGCGAAGGTCTGTCGAACCTCGACTATGCCTATATCGCGGCAGAGCTTGGCAAAAGCCCGCTTGCCTCAGAAAGCATGAACTGTTCCGCTCCCGACACCGGCAATATGGAAGTGTTGGAACGTGTCGGCACACCCGAACAGAAAGAAAAATGGCTGACCCCCCTGTTGAACGGTGAAATCCGTTCCGCCTTTGTGATGACGGAACCTCACGTTGCCTCATCGGACGCCAAGAATGTGCAGTGTAAGGCTGTGCTTGATAATGGCGAATGGGTCATTAATGGCGAAAAATACTTTGCCTCAGGCGCGGGAGATCCCCGTTGTAAGATCATGATCGTGATGGTGAAAACCAGCCCCGATGCCCCCGGCCATCTGCAGCAATCACAGATCCTGGTGCCCAAGGACACACCCGGTGTTGAGATCCTCGGCCCCATGTGCGTCTTTGGTAAGGATGATGCCCCGCACGGTCACATGCATATTCGTTTCACTGACGTGCGCGTGCCTGCAGAAAATATCCTGCTGGGCGAAGGCCGCGGCTTTGAAATTTCACAGCTGCGCCTCGGCCCGGGCCGTATCCATCACTGCATGCGCTCACTAGGTGCAGCGGAAAAAGCGGTTGAGCTTTACATTCAGCGCGGCACCTCTCGCGAAGCCTTTGGTAAGGAATTGATCAAGCTGGGCGGTAATATGGAGAAACTCTCCCGCGCGCGTATTGAGATTGAAGCCATGCGCCTAATGGTGCTGAAAGCGGCCAAGGCAATGGACGTGCTGGGCAACCGCGAAGCCCGCGTTTGGATTTCAATGGTCAAAGCCATGGTGCCTGAGCGGGTCTGTAAGATCATCGACGATGCCATGCAAATCCACGGCGCAACCGGCATTAGCCAATGGACACCCTTGGCAGACATGTATATCAACCAGCGCACCCTGCGCTTTGCCGACGGCCCTGATGAGGTGCATCACCACGTTGTCGCCCGCGCCGAACTGGCAAAGGCAATCACTGGCTGATCTGGCTAGCAAGCAGATCCTTCAAAACCCCGTCTGTTCAGTCAGGCGGGGTTTTTTGTTTCTTGATTAGGGTGTCATCCCATGACAGAACTGCGCCCATAGATATTTCAAGACTAATAGGAACCCCTATGTCAGACACAGCAAAAGCAACAGGTCCGCTTGCGGGCGTTAAGATCGTGGACATGTCATCGGTCGTGTTCGGCCCGTTTTCGACCCAGATGCTGGGCGATATGGGCGCGGATGTGATCAAGATCGAATCTGCCAAGGGCGACACGATGCGCCACGCAGGCAAAAGCCCCGCGAAAGGCATGGGCCCGATCTTTATGGCGCTGAACCGCAACAAAAAATCGGTTGAGCTTGATCTGAAAAAACCCGAAGCCAAGGAAGCCATGTTGCGCCTGTTGAAAGACGCCGATGTCTTCTTCCACAATGTGCGCCTTGCGGGGATGGAACGGCTTGGCTTTGGCTATGAAGATGTAAAGAAAATCAATCCGGGCATTGTCTATGTCCATTGCTGCGGCTTTGCCTCAGGCGGGGCCTATGATGGCCGCCAAGCCTATGATGATCTGGTGCAATGCGCGTCGGGTCTTGCGGACCTCCTCACCCTACGTGATGGGTCGGAGCCAAGCTATATGCCTGCACTGATCGCGGATAAGACCGCCGGGCTATATGGGCTGTCAGCTACTTTGGCTGCGCTTGTTCACAAGGAACGCACGGGCGAGGGCCAGTTTGTTGAAGTGCCCATGTTTGAAACGGTCACCCATATGAATATGGTTGAAAACCTGTATGGGCAGACCTTCATCCCCTCCACCTATGGGGTGGCCTATTCGCGGTCGATCAATCCGCGCCGCAAACCCTATAAGACCAAGGATGGCTATATCGGCATCCTGCCCTATTCGGATGCGCAGTGGGAAATCTTCTTTGAACTTGGTGGGCGCAAGGGCGTGTTTGAAGACCCGCGTTTTTCAACCTATGAGGCCCGGACCGAAAATATCGGCGCGCTATACGGCATTATCGAAGAGGTTGCCCTGACCAAGCCGACCGAAGAATGGCTGGAAATTTTGGACGAGGCGAATATCCCCGTCATGCGCTTTAACAAGGTCGCAGACGTGCAAAATGACCCGCATATGGTCAGCATCGACTTTTTTGAAGAACGCGACCATCCCGAAGTGGGCCGCTATCGCGCGCTGAAACACCCGATTAATTTCAAGGGCAGCCCCGCCAATATTAGGGTGGAGCCGCGGATGATGGGGGCCGATACAGACGACGTGCTGGCCGAGTTGGGTTTTGATGCTGACGAGGTTGCCAAGATCAAGGGCTAAGGACGCCGCTTCCCTCCTTTTCGTCATGCCGGACATGGAGCGACAAGCAGGAAAAGTGCGAAGCGGTTTTCCGTCCGCTTGCGCAACCACAAATATTGATCCGGCATCCATTGTAGCGATTGCAACTCAGTATGGACCCCGGATCGCGCTGTCGCTTGTCCGGGGTGACGATCTTGTGGGTACCACAAATGTCGCTCCCAATCCGGGATGACGCCCTCAAAAGACCCCCAAAACACCCGAAAATCTATATTTTGGCATTTTATGTGCCAAAATAGAGCGTCCTACACCCTAAATGACTTGCATCGAAGCGGGATTCAGCCGATAACACGCCTCGAATTCGCCCGTATTTTTTGGAAATGACAAAAAGTCACGACATTTTTGCGGGCACATCTGACAAATTCTCAGGAGATAAATCATGCGTGAAGCCCTGATCGTATCAACAGCCCGTACCCCGATTGGTAAAGCCAATCGCGGTGCCTTCAACAACACACCGACACCCACACTTGGCGGTCATGCGATCGAACATGCGGTCAAGCGTGCCGGCATTGACGGCGCAGAAGTCGAAGATGTGATCATGGGCGCAGCCATCCAGATGGGTACCGCGTTCCAGAACCCTGCTCGCCAGTCATTGCTGCGCGCCGGTCTGCCCGAAACAGTTGCTGGTCAGTCAATTGACCGCCAGTGCGCCTCTGGCCTGATGGCAATCGCAACGGCTGCCAAGCAGATCGTTTCTGACGGTATGGACATCACCATCGGTGGCGGTGTTGAAAGCATCTCAATGAACCAGACAGGTCAGATGTTTGTCAGCCCCGACCCGTGGTTGATCCAAAACAACATGCCGCTTTACATGGCCATGATCGAAACCGCCGAAGTGGTCGGCGAACGTTATGGCGTCAAGCGTGAAGATCAGGACGCCTATGCTGCGCAGTCACAGGCACGTACCGCCGCTGCACAGGAAGCAGGCGCATTTGACGATGAAATCGTACCGCTGACCTCAGTCATGAACCTGAAAAACAAAGAAACAGGTGAAGTGACCCAGCAGGAAGTCACCCTTGAAAAAGACGAAGGCAACCGCCCTGGCACAACTGCTGAATCCTTGGCTGGTCTGAACCCCGTATTCGCCGGTGGTCAGGTCATCAAAGAAGGCAAGCATGTGACAGCCGGTAACGCCTCACAGCTTTCTGACGGTGCCTCAGCCTCTGTCCTGATGGAAGCCAAAGAAGTTGAAAAGCGTGGCCTGACCCCGCTTGGTGCCTATCGCGGCATGGCCGTTGCTGGTACAGCCCCTGACGAAATGGGCATCGGCCCGGTGTACGCTATCCCCAAGCTGCTCGAAAAGAACGGCCTGAAGATGGACGATATCGGCCTGTGGGAATTGAACGAAGCGTTCGCTGTGCAGGTTCTGTACTGCCGTGACAAGCTGGGCATTCCTGATGAGCTGCTGAACGTCAATGGTGGCGCCATCTCTATCGGTCATCCTTATGGTATGTCCGGTGCGCGTATGGTTGCACACTCACTGATCGAAGGTAAGCGCCGCGGTGCCAAATATGTCGTGACCACCATGTGTGTCGGTGGCGGCATGGGCGCAGCAGGACTTTTCGAGGTTCTCTAATGCTATCTAAAATGCGTGGTCGGGCTGCTTAAAGCGACCGCCAGAAAAATCTAAGATTTTTCGTCGTGCGGCGCGCCTCTATTGAGATTGAGGCGGACCTAAACCGCATTTTAGAAAGAGATTTAAGCCCCGCTTGGAAAAGCGGGGCTTTTTCTTTGTTAAACGTCACCCCGGACTTGATCCGGGGTCTTCGGCTGCAGCCCGCAGTTGCGTTTCAGGACAGACGCGTCACGCTGAAACCAAGGATGCCGGATCAAGTCCGGCAGGACATTTCAGCACCTAGGTTTCAATGTCGCGATCTATGTTTTGGCGAAATCGCCAATCATCCCTATATTAGCCTGATTATCTGTCCCAATAGTGAGTCGGAACCTGTGACCGCCCAAACCGAGACAAAAGACAACACGGCCCAAACGCCTGCCCCCGCTGCCCCAAGTAATGCAGCAGACGAACAGGGCGCGTTGCTGGTCGCCACAGGTGAAACCCGCACGTGGCCGGTGATGAAACGCATCATCAAATCCTATGTGCGCGACCATCTTGGCATGTTGTCAATGGCGGTGCTCTTTATGGTGATTGTCGCTGCAACCGAAGGGGCGACCGCCTATCTTCTCGATCCCGCGATTGACAAGCTGTTCTTGGAAAAAGACCCCGACATGCTGTTCATCATCCCCGCCGCCGTAATGGTGGTGATGATTGTGAAGGCCGCCGCCTCCTACGGGCAGGCGGTATTGATGGCAGGTGTTGGGGAACGCATTGTCAGCAATATTCAGATCGACCTTTTTAACCGCTTTATCATTGCGGACCTTGGCTGGCTGTTGCGCGTCCATACGGGCAAGCTGATGTCGAGCTTTTTGTATGACGCCTCTGTCATGCGCAACACAGTATCGAAGTCGATCACGGGCGCAGCCTCTGACGTGACAAAGCTGATCGCGCTGATCAGCGTTATGGTCTATCAGGATTGGCAGCTATCCCTGATCGCGCTGGTGATTGCGCCGATTGTCGGCGGCTTTATCCGCAATATCGGCAAGCGTATGCGCAAGGCCGCCACAAGCATTCAGGCCGAAACCGGAAACCTTGCCACTGTGTTAACCGAAACGCTGGGCGGAGTGCGCACGGTCAAGGCCTATGGCCGCGAGGAGTTTGAGACGGACCGCTTGCGCAGCACCGTCATGCGCCGTTTGAAATTTTTGATGAAGGCTGTCCGCGTCCGTTCCGGCGCAAGCCCGATCACCGAAGGCTTTACCGGCATCGCTATCGCAGGCGTCATCCTGTTCGCAGGGTGGAAGGCCCAAACGGGCGAGATGGAGCTGAATCATTTCGTGTCATTCCTGGGCGCCATGATGCTGGCCTATCGGCCCCTAAAAAATCTTGCCACCATCAATGCCGCCTTACAGGAAGGCGTCGCCGCCGCTGTGCGCGTCTTTGCGCTGATGGATCGGCCCTTAAAGGTACAGGATGCCGAAGATGCGGTGGCGCTGACCAAGGTGGATGGCGCCATTACATTTGATGATGTCGGCTTTGCCTATGATGATGGCACCGTCGCGCTTAACAAAGTCGATCTTGCCATTGCGCCGGGTCAATCCGTGGCACTGGTCGGCCCCTCAGGGGGCGGCAAGTCCACCATACTGAACCTGATCCCGCGCTTTTTCGATGCAACGCGCGGCACGATTTCGCTTGATGGGCAGGATTTGCGCGCCATCACACAGGACAGTTTGCGCGCCAATATCGGCCTTGTCAGTCAAGATCCGTTCCTGTTTGACGATACGATTGCGCGCAACATTGCCTATAGTCGCCCCGACGCGACAGAGGCTGAGATTATCGAGGCGGCCAAGGGTGCCGCGGCCCATGACTTTATTAGCGAGCTGCCTGAGGGCTATCAAACCACCGTTGGTGAGGCAGGCGAAAAACTGTCCGGCGGGCAAAAGCAACGCATCGCCATCGCCCGCGCCATGCTGAAAGACGCGCCGATCCTGTTGTTGGATGAAGCGACCAGCGCGCTCGACACCGAATCTGAACGCAAGGTGCAAGAGGCGCTGGACCGTTTGAAAACGGGCCGCACCACCATCATGATCGCCCATCGGTTAAGCACCATCATCAATGCGGATATGATCTGCGTTGTCGCTGACGGGCGCATCGTTGAACAGGGCACCCATGACGAATTGCTCGCCAAGGGTGGGCTGTATAAAGGCCTGTACGAAACCAGTGGCTGATAGGCTACCGCCCTTTCCCCGTTAGGCGGACAGTTTTTCCGGGATCATCACGTTCAGGGTTTCATACCCCTTCACAAATACGGAATAGGACCGCTTCGGCTCCTCCAGCACGACAATATTGGGGAAGCGTTTCATGATCTCTTCCCAAATGATACGCAACTGCAGTTCTGCCAAGCGATTACCGACACAGCGGTGAATACCAAACCCGAACGAGATGTGATGGCGCGCCCGCTCACGGTCGATAATGTAATTATTGGGATCGTGGATCACCTCATCATCGCGGTTGCCAGACACATACCACATGACAACCGTGTCATCCTTTTTGATCTGCTTGCCGCGGAATTCAACGTCACAAGTGGCGCGCCGCTTCATATGGGCCAGCGGCGTTTGCCAGCGGATCGTCTCTGACACCATATTGGTAACCAGGGAATGATCTTCACGCAGCTTGGTATACTGATCCTGAAACAGGTTTAGCGCATAGACAGACCCTGACATTGTGTTGCGCGTCGTGTCATTGCCGCCAACGGTCAGCAGCACGATATTGCCCAACACCTCCAACATATCCATGTCGCGGGTCGCCTCGCCATGTGCCAGCATGGAAATCAAATCACCGCGCGGTTCTGAATTGACACGATCATTCCACTGATCAACAAAATAGGCACCGAATTCCATCAGGATTTCCTGCTTTTGTTCAAAAGAGTCTATCAGCCCTTGCCCCGGCGCGGCGGTGATCACGTCTGACCAGTAGAGCAGCTTGCGCCGATCTTCCTGCGGCATACCAAACAGGGTGGCAAGGGTCATGCCCGTCAGTTCTTTTGACACAAGATCGACCCAGTTGAACGGCTCCCCAATCGGCAGGTCATCCAGAATTTTTTGCGCCCGTTCGCGGATCAATGGTTCCAGCTTTGTCAGGTTAAAGGGCGACACAGCAGGTTGAACCGTCTTGCGCTGCACATCATGCTTGGGCTGATCCATCGCGATAAACATTTTCAGATTGCGCAGATCTTCATTGCCACCTTGCGGTAATTCTTTCGGTTGCAGGGTGATGCCGGGTTCTGACGAAAAGGTCTTGTGATCAGTGTCGATGGCGACGATATCGTCAAATTTGGTGATCGACCAATAGGGGCCATAAAAGCTGTCATCGGTAAAATGAACAGGGTCTTCTTTGCGCAACCGTTCAAAATAGGGCCACATGGCATCATTTTGAAATCTGCTGGGCCGGGCAGGATTCAACTCATCAAGCGGCAGGCTATAAGCCTCCTCCCGTGCCTGTTCCTGAATAGATAATTGTTCCGCTGTCGCAAATTGTTGCATTTGAAGCTCTCCGCTTTTTTTTCATTTTGGTTCTGTTGGCGATATTGGACAGTATGTGGACAGTCATCGCAAGCGCAATTCGCGCCCCTTCACGTCGGCAATCTCGCGCTTTATTCCGCCCCAAACAGGGCGAATCAGTGCTAGGCTTCGCGTCATAAAAAGAGGGAGGCTGTCACAATGACAATATTGATCGCTGGGCTGGTGATTTTTTTCACCATTCACCTATTACCCGTCACACCGCTGAAGGAGCCTTTGTATAATTGGAAGGGCGAACAGGGGTATAAGGGCGTCATTTCCGTTGTGTCCATTATCGGCTTTGTCATGATCATCATCGGTCACACGGCAGGGAACGAAAATAATCTGTGGACCCCGCCTGACTATGCCAATCAATTGGCGCGGGTCGTGATGCCTGTGGCATTGATCTTGTTTGTGGCTGGGAACCTGAAAAGCAATATCAGTAAGCTTGTCCCCCACCCGCAATTGACCGCCGTGTTGATTTGGGCGGCGGTGCATTTGATTGCCAATGGGGACACGATGTCAGTGCTGATCTTCGCCAGCTTTGGCGCTTATGCACTGGTTGATATGCTGGCCAGCAAAAAGGCGAAAAAGGCGACAGAAAAATACAGCTTTGGCCGTGACGTTGCGGTCATTGCCATCGGGCTGGTCGCCTATGTCCTGGCGTTGATGTTCCACCGCTATTTAAGCGGTGTGCCGATTATGTAGGGAAGGCAACGACCCGCTTAAGCCACGGAACGCCTTAAGACAAGGAACGTCTTAGGATAGGGGCGTCTTTAGCGACAAATATTTTTCGCCTTCCGTCTTTATGATCTGACGGTGGGCGGAATAGTCTTCAAACGCCTGCTTGCAGCCCGCAACAATTCGGTCATGCAGCTCTACAAACAGAATTTCAGCATTGCGAAGCGCATCATCAGGCGTGGCAAGCAGGCTATATTCGCCGCCCTCAATATCCAGTTTCAAGATACCGATAGAACCAGCACCATAGGCTGCCAGCAAATCAGCAAGGCTGGTCGTGCCAACGGTTTCGACACTGACCGCATCGGGATGGTCAAGCGGCTGATCAACAATGGTAAAGCCCCATTCCCCCGTGCCACGATTTTTCAAAACAATCTTGTCATCCTTGGACCGCCCGCCCGCATCGGAACAAAGCGCCACCTGCAAACAATCAATGGCGGGTTGCGCCGCCGTATTGGCCTGCGACATGGCAAAATTTTCCGATGATGGCTCAAGCAGCACAATCTTTGCCTTTGGATAAAGGCTGGCCAATTTCAATGATGCTGTGCCGATATAGCCGCCCGCATCAACAATCAAACCATCAAAGTCAGCAGGCAACAGGCCTGCCAGCGGCTCAAACTCATCACCAAGGCTGGTCATGGCAACGCGGATATCAGGTGTCGAACTGCGGATAAGCAAAGGCGTGCCAAAAACATTGACCTTGATGCGGCGCTTGCGCCCCAAGGCCGTCCAGAAAAAATGCTGGGCATAGGCAATCAGGCCAACCTCGCGCAATTCTTCTAGTGAAAAGTTCCGGCACGCCTGCCTGATCCGGCGGGCAAGGGAGGCAAGTCGCTGTAGCATAATATCTTATTCTACTGTCACGGATTTAGCGAGATTTCGCGGTTGATCAATATCGGTACCACGGATATGGGCAACATGGTAGCTCAATAATTGTAGCGGCAATGTATAGGCGATGGGGGCTGCAAAATCCCCCACGCGCGGCATGGTGACAAGCCCTGCCAACCCTTCTGGGTCTACCTCTGCCTCTTTACTTGCAAAGACATAAAGCGCGCCGCCACGGGCCCGCACCTCTTCAAGGTTTGATTTCAACTTATCGACCAGCTCATTATCCGGCGCGACAACAATGACGGGCATGGTCGCATCAATCAGCGCAAGGGGGCCGTGCTTAAGCTCACCCGCGGCATAGGCTTCCGCATGGATATAGCTGATCTCCTTCAGCTTCAGCGCCCCTTCCATCGCTACGGGATATTGTTCCCCCCGGCCCAGGAACAGCGCATTGGGCCGATTGGCTATCGCTGCTGCCATGGCCTTGATCTCGTCATCCAGCGACAGGATACGCTCCACCACCATCGGCAGTTCGCGCAAGGCGGTTGTCATGGCTTCTTTATCGGCATCGCTGACGCGCGGCATCAGCGCGGTCATCATCAACAGCGCCGTCAATTGCGTTGTGAACGCTTTTGTTGAGGCAACGCCGATTTCCGGGCCCGCATGGGTCAGTAAGGCATGGTCAGCCTCCCGCACGATAGAGCTTTGATTGACATTACAAATAGCAATCCGGGCCAGATAACCCAGACCCTTTGCCATTTTCAGCGCCGCCAACGTGTCGGCGGTTTCACCTGATTGGCTGATCACCACCATGATGGAATCCTGCGCCACATGGGGCTGGCGATAGCGATATTCGCTGGCGATTTCGACCATTGCCGACACGCCTGCATAACGTTCCAGCCAATAGGCCGCCACAAGCCCGGCGTGATAAGACGTGCCGCAGGCCACAATATGCACCATGCGCGCCTGTTCAAGCGCAAGGCGGGCCACATCGGGCAGCGTGCCTGTCGCAATGCGCGTCCCTTCAATGCGTCCTTCAAGTGTACGGGCAATCGCGGCGGGCTGCTCATGAATTTCTTTGAGCATATAATGTTCGTAATTGCCTTTATCGGCATCTTGGGGATCAACCGCCAAGGGCCTGGCAGGACGGTCAACGGGCGCACCCGCGCTGTCTACCAACGTCACGCCATCGCGGGTCAGCACCCCGCAATCGCCATCCTCTAAAAAGATAAAGCGGTCAGCCTTGCCCGCAATGGCCATCGGGTCAGAGGCGATATAGGCCGCCCCCTCACCAAACCCCACCACAAGGGGGGAGCCATGCTTGGCAAGCAGCAAGCGGTCCGCAAACCCCTCAACCATAATGGCAAGGGCATAGGCACCATCAACGTCAGCCAACGCAGTCGCCACATCCTGCGCCGTAGGGGCGGCAGCTTTATCTGCCCGCGCCTCAAACTGGGCCGCAAGGTGATGGGCCAGCACTTCTGAATCCGTGTCTGAGGAAAAGGCGACCCCCTGTCCTTGCAGATCTGATTTCAACGCCGTGTAATTTTCAATGATCCCATTGTGAACCAAACACAATGAGGGGTCGCCCTGATGGGGGTGGGCATTTTTCTCAGCCGGTTCGCCGTGGGTGGCCCAGCGCGTGTGTGCAATACCGATCAACCCCGACGCGCCCGCATCGGCAACCGCGTCTTCCAGCCCCGCAACCTTGCCCATACGGCGCAGGCGCGTGACCTTGTGATCTGCACCGAACAAAGCAAGCCCAGCAGAATCATAGCCGCGATATTCCAGACGCTTAAGCCCGGTCAGCAGGGTTTCGGTTACATCTTCAGGTGCAATCGCACCGACAATGCCGCACATAGTGCCTCACATCTTGGTTTCAACAATGTCCTTCTTGGCTACCCAATTCAGCGCCACAAGGAAAGGCGCAATTTGTTGCCCTTCATTGCCATCTGTTTCGTCATATTGCCGAATGTTGCCAATTATTTCATTTCTGACCAGAAAGACTGGCACAACGCCACAAACCGCTCAGCGCTTTCATCAAGTTTGACGCCTTCCTTGTGATAAATGCCAACCTGCCTGTTGATGCTGCCAAAGGAAAATTCTTCGACCACATCAAATTCCCGGCAAACCGGATGTTCGTCCAGCAATTTATTATTGATATAGCCAAGGCCCAATCCCTGATCGATCATATGGATCCGCAGGCTTAGGCTGCTGATCTCCCAAATGGTGGCGAAATTATCCCTGATCCGCTGGATGGAGGGACGCATCTCAGGATCATCAAGGGCAGAGGTGATAAGCGCCGTGTCGCCCAGCGCCGCAAGCTCCCCCCGCATGATGTTGCTGTATAGCGGGTGTTTGCGGCTGACCACCAAATGGCGCGTTTCTTCATAAAGCGGAATACAGTGAAAGGCCGCCATATGCTTTTGAAACGGCCCCATACCCAAATCCATGCGCCCTGCCAGCACGTCATAAATGATGCTGCGGCTGGGCAATTCTGCGATTTGCAGGCAGGTATGCGGCCATTGCTGGCTATACATGTTCAACAATTGCGGCGCATAAAAACGATTGACCGTGCTTGAGATTGCTAAAGACAGGGTGGACGCATCGCCCCGTTTGATCCGATCAATTGCCGATAAGGTGCGCTGTTCTTCGTTCAACAGATTGGTGGCGTAATCGAACAGCCTTTTCCCCGCATCGGTCAGCGATAATTGACGCCCCCGTACGATCAGGCCCACCCCCAACTTTGTCTCAAGATTGGCAATGGCCTGACTGACCGCAGACTGGGATATGTTGAGGACGGCAGCGGCGCGGGCAAAGCCGTTATTTTCAACAACGGCGCAAAAGGCCCGTAACTCGCTGCTTTCAAATCTAATATTAGTCATGCTTATAAAACTATAATAACTATTAATTGGATTTATCATAGTGCCATTTCTAGACTTCTCCAATCAGAAATCTGGAGGAGAGAGATAAATGCACATGACCAATGACACGATTTCATACGATCTGGCTGGCATCATCGTCGGCGAAACCGCAATTTCAGACGTTCAGGGGGATATTGGCCTGTTATCCTATCGCGGCATCCCGATTGAAGCGCTGGCGGAAAGGCCCTTTTTACAGGTCGCATGGCTGCTGGTCTTTGGCGACTGGCCCAGCGCCGCACAAGAAGCCGACCTTGCCGCCTATATGGGGTTTCACCGCCGGTTGAGCGCTGAGGAGATGGCTCTATTGCAGGCCCTGCCGCGCGACCTTCACCCCATGTTGGTGCTGCAATCTGTTGTGCCGACAATCAACACCACCATCGCAGACCCCCTGCCCGGCCTGTCCGATGACGCTGCCTATGGCTTGGCTATCGCCGCGAAAATCCCTGCGCTTTTAGCGGCGTGGCACCGCATCACGCAAAACCAAAGCATCATCCCCGCAACTGACAGCCTGCTGCCCCATGATGATTTCCTGCGCATGTTCCATGGCAAGGCACCGGATGACACACAGATCAAAACGCTTGATGTGGTTCAAATCCTGCAACTGGAACACAGCTTTAACGCAGGCACATTTGCGGGCCGTGTTTGCGCCAGCACACAAGCGCCGTTGCAGTCGGTCCTGTCAGCCTCCATCGGAACGTTATTTGGCGTGCTGCATGGCGGCGCTGATCAAGCGGCGCTTAAAATGGCGCGGGAAATCGGCACCCCCGACAAGGCGGCGGCCTATGTCGCGCAGGCCTTGGCGGACAAGCAAAAGATTATGGGCATGGGCCACCGGGAATATGATGTTGTGGACCCGCGCGCCAAAATCCTGAAGCCAATGGCCGCCACCCACTGCACTAAAGGTGTCAGCAAGCGTCTGTTTGACACCCTGTGTGCCATCGAAGATGCCTGCCAGATCGAATTTGACAAGCGCGGCAAGGAAATCTGGGCCAATGTAGAATTCTACAAGGGGGCGGTGTTCCACGCACTCGGCATTCCTGACGCGTTTTTCACTGCCATGTTCGCAATGGCGCGGGTCTTTGGCTATTTGGCCCATTATCTGGAATTCAAACCGCAAAGCAGGCTGATCAGGCCGCGCGCCGCCTATATAGGAGAGACAGGTCGCAGTTAGAATAAGTTCGATAGCGCCGGATATTTTTCTTGATCATTTAATCAATTTTGCTCATTGATACCAAAAGAAACTTGCAGCCCCTGTTGCACAATAGGACAAGCGGCCTAAACTTTTGGCCACAAAAGCAGGGCTACGAAAAAGGGGAATGATCATATGGCGGGACATCCGGCGCTGCGGCGCAGTCTCATTGCAGGATTGGTGACAAGCCTTATCCTGTATTTTCTGGCGCCCCCTATCGGGGAACTGTTTCATTCGCTTTACCTCAGCACGGATTGGAACTGGGCCTATGTGGTGTTTCAGGTTCTGATGGCCATCGGCACAGTGGTGCCTTGGTATGGCTTTGCCTTTCCTGTCGCGTTGGCGGGGGGTCTGTTGATCATGATCCTGACGCTAATCATCGGTTTGATTTTTTGGAGGCGCGCCAAATGACCAACATTTCATCAGGCTTTGATCGCCGCAGTTTCATCCAGCTTGCCTTGTGGAGCGCAGGCGGATTGCTTGCCGCCAATAAGGGCGCACTTGCCCTAACCCATGATCATCACGCCTTTCTGCGCGACAATCCCAGCTTTATCGACCAGCCACTGGTTCTGTTTACAGATGCCCAGCGCGCAGTCGTGACCCGCATTGCCGATTTGATCATTCCGCGCACCGATTCGCCCGGCGCAGTGGATGCAGGTGCCCCCGCCTTTATTGAGCTGATGGCCCATCATTATTTGCGCGATGAGGAACGCAAAGATTTTGTCGGCGCTATCGACAAACTGTTGGGCGACGGGTTCTTGGACATGGATGAAAAAGCGCAAACCAAAACACTTGAGGCGATGGAATCTGCTGCGTCTGACTCTGGCTGGTATGAACTTGGCAGCTTTATCAACGCGACCTATGACGGGGACGCGCCCTTTATCTGTCAGGTGAAGGAGCTGACCTTGTGCGGCACCTTCCTATCAGAAGTCGGCGCGAATGAGATCCTGCGCTACAACCATATGGCGGGCTATTTCGAAGGCGCCACCCCGTTAGAGCCGAACCAACCCAATTGGGCAACCAGCCTGCACGGCCCCGGCGCGTAAGGAGTAGATGGCATGAGCATGGATGCAACAAATAAATATGATGCCATCGTCATCGGCTCCGGCATCACGGGCGGATGGGCTGCGAAAGAACTGACCGAAAAAGGGATGAAGGTTCTGATGCTGGAACGGGGGGGCGAGATGCCCCACGGCGACAGCTATCAGGGCGAACATGTCGCCCCGTGGGAAGAACCTTATTTTGGCAAGAACCCCCGCGATTTGTACGAGGATGAATATGCAGTGCAAAGCCGCTGCTACGCCTTTTCAGAAATGAACCGGCAGTTTTTCGTCAATGACAAGGACGATCCTTACATTCGCGATGACGACAAGCCGTTTGACTGGATCAGGGGCTATCAGGTTGGTGGCCGGTCGCTGACATGGGGGCGGCAGGTCTATCGCTTTTCCGATTTGGATTTTGAAGCGAACAAGAAAGATGGCCACGGCATTGATTGGCCGATCCGTTATGCCGACATCAAGGATTGGTACAGCTATGTCGAACGCTATATCGGTGTGACCGGACAGGCCGAAGGGCTGCCCCAACTGCCCGACAGTGAATTTCTGCCGCCGATGGACATGACCGCGCCTGAAAAGCGGTTCAAAAAACAGGTTGAAAAGAAATACCCCCATATCCGCGTCACCATTGGCCGCGCCGCCATTTTGACAGAAGATAAAAGCTATGATTGGGGAGACCGATCCGCCTGCCATTATTGCGGGCCGTGTCACCGGGGCTGCTCCACAGGGTCATACTTCTCGACACAAAGCACAACACTGCCGGCGGCTGAGGCAACGGGCAATCTGACCCTGACGCCCAACATGGTGGTCAAAGAACTGATCCATGATGATCAGACAGGCCGCATCACAGGTGTGAAATGCATTAATGCCAAAACCATGCAGACCGAGGTGATCTCGGCCCGGCTTGTGTTCCTGTGCGCGTCCACCGTCGGCTCCACCCAAATTTTGATGAACTCAAAATCTGCCAAGCACCCCAACGGGATCGGCGGCAATTCAGGGGCCTTGGGTCATTATTTGATGGACCATACCTATGGCCTTAGCGCCATGGGGATTTTGGGCCATGACCTGAACTCTATCCCCTATGGCAA
This sequence comes from Alphaproteobacteria bacterium, assembly GCA_965229935.1. Classification (GTDB taxonomy): domain Bacteria; phylum Pseudomonadota; class Alphaproteobacteria; order SPJN01; family SPJN01; genus SPJN01. The sequence goes on along the minus strand of CBDDKB010000002.1, from coordinate 2,551,332 downwards.
TCGGCCCAACGGGCTTTACATCCCCCGCTTCCGCAATGTGAATGGCGATGATGCGGATGTGAACTTCACGCGCGGCTATGGCTATCAGGGCGCGTCATTGCGGTTGGATTGGACGTCCCTTGGCAAAATGCCCGGCATTGGCAAAAGCTTTAAGGAACGGATGGTCAAGCCCGGCCCGTGGGGCATCGGCTTTGGCGGCTTTGGCGAGGCATTGCCCCATGTGGACAATCGCATGATGCTGAACCCCGATCAGCGCGATCGGTTCGGCATGCCGCAAGTCAGCTTCAATTATGACTGGACCGATAATGAAAAGAAAATGCGCGCCGACATGGCTGTCCAAGCAGAAAATATGCTGAAGGCCGCAGGGGCGCTATTCACATTCTCAATGAATGAGATGAGCGTACCGGGATTGGGCATTCATGAAATGGGCACCGCCCGCATGGGGCACAGCCCGCAAGACTCCGTCCTCAACAAATGGAATCAGGTACATGATGTGCCGAACCTGTTTGTCACTGACGGGTCTGCCATGACCTCATCATCCTGTGTGAACCCGTCCTTGACCTATATGGCGCTGACAGCACGCGCGGTTGATTATGCGGTGAAGCAGGTTAAGGCTGGGGCTATTTAGGGCGACGCCTTCTCAACGCAAAAAGAAAGCCCGGTCAGATGACCGGGCTTTTGTTTTACTCAGCAGGTTCGTTAATCGCGCGGGGTTTATAGCCCCCCTTGCTGCGATCATAAAGCCAGATGGCCCCAAAGACCGGGATCAGCACCAGCGGGATCACCGCAACAGACTGAAACGATTCCACCGACGCGTGGCGGATCACGGCGGCAAGCTCCTCCCCTGTCAGGGTTTGCAACCGTTCAATACCGCCCGCAGCCTCAATCTTGGCACGGTCAAAGATTGCGCCAAGTTGCGGCAGCACAAATTGAATCGCCATGCCGCCCGTGAAGCCCATGATGCCTAAGAACAATGCGCCGCCGCGCGGGTAGCGTTCCGACGTCACCGCCAGCATGGTCGGCCACATATAGCAAACGCCGATGCCCCACACGGTTGCCGCCGCAAAGGCTGCGATGGGGTTGGTTGACAGCGACAGCGTATAAAGCCCGACCGCCGCGCACGCTGCACCAAACAGCAACAGCGCAATCGGCGACATAAAGCTTGTGAAGAACCCGGCAAAACTACGCATGATGAACATCAGCGCGCTGACATAGACCAGCAGCAAAATGCCCTGCATCCCCACAACATTCGAAAGCGTGATGTCCACCCATTGACCGGGCGCAAGTTCAGAACTTGCGGTGGCGAGCATACAGCCCACCCAAATAAAGAAACTGGGGGACCGGACAAGCTCCTTAAACATATCACCATAGCTTAGGCCGGCTGCCACACGTTCCGTCACCGGAAAATCAAGCCGCAGCACAAGCGCAAATAACAACAGTGAAGGGACAATCAGGATGAATAGATTGATCTGCCACATCAGGTCAAACGCCCCAAGCGCAAGGCCCATAAGGCCGCCAACAACAATCCCCGCAGGCCACCAGGCGTGCAGAATATTCAGGCGTTTGGTTTTTTCTTCCGGAAACAGGGCGGCAATCATGGGATTGGACGCGGCCTCAACCGCACCCCATCCAAAGCCCGTCATCAACAACCCGCCATAGACAAGCGAATAGGCCATGGCGCTTGGTTCAATCAAGGTTGCCGCAATCACTGCGACGGACCCTATGAGGTAACCAACCGCCGCTAGCAGCATCATCCGCTTGGTCCCGATGAAATCAACCAGTGCACTGCCAAACAACAGCGTTAGGGCAAAGCCTATAAAAGTGGCCCCCAACACCTCCCCCACCATGGAGGCGGAATGCGCTGCATCCAGCACGCTGAAAATATCGCGTTCAAGATCAGCGGCGATGTTGGCGCGCACGGCAAAACCCAAACCGATCATAAAGATCGACAAATTGCCGACAAAAAACAAAGACCGTAGATTGAGAGATGAATGTTGTCCGGTCATAATGGCCCCCTGAAAATTGTTGCAGGCAAGTTACGCTTAAACATTGGCAAACTCAAACCAAACCGACCGGGATTTTGATTAAATGACCAAAAAAATCGGCATGAATATGTTGCTATGGGGTGGGGAGATTACCGCAGCCCACACCCCTATCATTGACGCGCTTGCCGCCATGGGGTTTGACGGGGTGGAGGTGCCCGTTGGCGGCCAGCCGCGTGATGACTTGAACGTCCTGCGCGGCACCGCAGAAGATGCCGGTCTTTCCGTTACATGCTCTACCTTTATCCCGCTTGACGTGAATCCGATTGACGCTGATCCCGCCGTGCGGGCGGGCGCTATCCCCTACCTCAAGCAACGCATCGAAGAAGCCGCCTTTATGGGATCGGACATTCTGATCGGCGGCATTTATCAGGCGCATAAGGCGTTTACAGGCAAAGCGCCCACACAGGATGAATGGAACTGGTCTCGCGACTATCTGCGCGCTGCCGCCGAACATGGCCGGAAATTCAACGTCCGTCTGGGGCTTGAGTTCCTTAATCGGTTTGAGGTGCATTTGATCAACACCTCACAGGACGCTGCGCGCATGTGTGATGATGTGGGGATGGAAAATGTCGGCGTGCTCTACGATACCCACCACGCGAATATTGAGGAGCCGGAGGCAGCGCAAGCCATCACCGCGCTTCACCGGTCAGGCCATTTGATGCATATGCATATGTCGGAAAGCCATCGCGGCACGCTCGGCACCGGGCAGGTCGATTGGAACGGCACCAAGGCAGGGCTCGACACAGCGGGCTATGATGACTGGCTGGTCATCGAAAGCTTTGGCATGCTTGATCCGGGAATGGTCAGCGCCGCGAACCTGTGGCGTAATTGTTTTGAGGATGAACTACAGGTCGCGCGTGATGGGCTGGCGTTTTTGAGGGAGCGGTTTTGTTAGCCATTCCCTTAAAAAGTGTCTATCACTCTTAAAGCAATCTTTTGGGGGGACTGCTTTATGTGGGTTAACGAGTATATTGTTCCAATTTGGCTCGTGCTTTTGATCATCGTGCCAATCACCGTCAAACTGACGGGCAAATGGCCCGCTTATTATTCCCGCGAGTGGCAAGATCAGCCGAAAATCAAAAAAGACGTTCCTATCGTCAAGCAAATCTGGCGCGGCGACATCGGCCTGTTTCGCACCTTCTGGTTGGTCTATCTGCTGGGCAATGGCCTGATTATCGGTGCGATGAAGCTTTTCGAAAAAAGCGCTGACGTCAATACGGTTGGCTCTATAGCGGCCAATGTCTATTTCGTCGCCTATCTAGCCAGTTTGGTATACACATTTTTCTGCTGGGTTAGCGTTTGGCGTGCCGCACGGAAGTATAGGAACGATGCAATCTCCCCCGTGCTCGCCCGCAGTGTTGTGATCTGGGCTGCGCTATCGTCGGCCTTTCAATATTACAATGCAGTCGTTCCGCAATTCTGGGCAGAGGTAGACCAGCAACTAACCGCCAAGGCATTTGCAGATATAGAGACAATGCAAAAGACCTTGCCCCAAAAAGTTGATGAGCGGTCCACATGGCTGTATGCGGAGGCGTTGCCCGAGGACGGCAAAATTCGGTACCGCTATGGCTATTTGGTTGACCCGCCACTTGCCCCCGATGAAATGGCGCAGCGGCGCAGTGATATTATCGCATTTGCCTGTGAAGAAATTTTAGACCGCGTCGTCACCGCCTTTACAGTGTCGTTCTATGATAAAGACGATTACCTCTTCAACGCCATCACCGTCCGTTCGCACCAATGCGAATAGCGTTTTTGAAGGAACTATTCTAGACCGTCATTCCGGACAGCGCCGACAGGCGCGTGATCCGGAATCCATTACAGCGGTTGATCGTCAGTATGGACCCCGGATCTCGCTGACGCTTGTCCGGGGTGACATTTGTTTTAAGAGTGACGATTGAGGGAATGCCCCTAAAACCTTCCGGCCCAGACCATCGCCTTTTCAACAAAGGTGCGATATTCCGGGATCAAATAGGTGGCAGGTTGATGCCCGATCGCGGAATAGACGACACGTCCTTCACCGATCTTGTGGGTCCATGCAATCGGGTGATCACCATTTTCCATACCAGCGTCGTTCGGATCATAGCTGTCTTCGTCCATTGACAACACAACCGTCGATCTGCCGCGCACAGACTTGTCAAAGCCATACCATTCTTCGTTCGGCACCAACCAACGGTCAGGAATATGGTTGGTCAAATCAGCAGCATGCTCATTGATTACAACAGCGTCCTGAAATTGCGGCGACATTGTGTGACCAATAAATTGCGCGCCGATCAGCTCATTCACATACCAGTCCCAGCTATAGTAAAAGTCGCCGCCCGCTGCATGCAGCCCGACAAAGCCGCCACCATTTGCCAGATAGCGCTTAAAGGCCTCCCCCTGTTCGTCTGACAATGTGGTGCCAGACGTATTGTTCCACACCACCAGCTTGAACTTTGACAACATCTCGTCATTCATCACCGCGCCGTTTGAGGTGTGATAAATGTCCCAGCCATTACGGGCGGCAATATCATCAAGCATGGCGCGGGCAACGGGCAATGTCGCAGTGTGGACAAACCCATTCGTTTTATCGAAAACCAGCACGGCATTGTCTGAAAGCGCGATCGGGAAATCTGCCGGGGGCGTGTCATCAATCTGCGGGAACAGGAACCCAAAGAAATAGGCAAAGGTGACAGCAGACGCAATTGCCAGCGTCGGTATCGCGATCAACAAGCCGATCAAAATTTTCTTTAACATAATAGTTGTCCCCCAATCAGTCTTTCAGGCCCAGTACACGTGCATTCAGGTCAGCATCTGCCCCGGCAGAGGCAAAATCATCAAATGCCTTCTCTGCCGGGCGAATAATATGATCCGCGATGAACGGCGCGCCTTCGGCAGCACCATCCTCGGGATGTTTAAAGCAGCATTCCCATTCAAGCACGGCCCAGCCCTGATAGCCATGATGGGTCAGCTTGGTAAAGATGCTGCGGAAATCAACTTGTCCGTCACCTAATGAACGAAAGCGGCCCGGACGGTCGCGCCAGTCCTGATAGCCGCCATAAACGCCGGACCGGCCATTGGGCCGAAACTCCGCATCCTTCACATGAATGGCCCGGATGCGGTCATGATAAATGTCGATGAAGGAAAGATAGTCTAGCTGCTGCAACACAAAATGGCTGGGGTCATACAGGATGCAGGCACGCTCATGATTACCTGTTGCCTCCCAAAACCGTTCATAGGTCACGCCATCATGCAAATCTTCGCCCGGATGGATCTCGTAACACAGGTCACAGCCTGCTTCGTCAAACGCATTCAGGATCGGTGTCCAGCGTTGGGCAAGCTCCTTAAACCCATCCTCTACCAGCCCGGCAGGACGCTGCGGCCACGGATAGAATGTGTGCCACATCAGGGCGCCTGAAAAACTGGCATGGGCGTTAAGGCCGAGATTCTTGCTGGCCTGCGCCGCCCACATCATTTGCTGCACGGCCCATTCGGTGCGTGCTGCGGGATTGTTCTGAACCTCTGCCGCGGCAAAGCCATCAAACATGGCAGAGTATGCCGGATTGACCGCCACCAACTGGCCCTGAAGGTGTGTCGATAGTTCCGTGATCTCAATCCCGTGGGATGCGGCAACGCCCTTCAGCTCATCACAATAGGTTTGTGAGGTCGCAGCCTTTTCCAAGTCGATCAGGCACGCTTCCCATGTCGGGACCTGCACGCCCTTATAGCCCAGAGAGGCTGCCCAGCCACACATGGCATCGAATGAGTTAAAGGGCGCGTCTTCACCCACAAACTGCGCCAAGAAAATTGCCGGGCCCTTAATTTGCTGCATGCTCATACCTTCACCTCGGTCCATGCGTGATTATTTTCGGATGATGCTACCACCGCCTCAATCAGGGCCATGCCATGCACCGCATCATCAATATTGGGCACAATGGCGGCGGCAGGGGCAGTTTCGCCCGCCTTAAAGCTGCGAATTTGTGCTGCGAAATTTCTGTATAGATTGCCAAAGGCTTCCAAAAAGGCCTCAGGGTGACCTGACGGGATACGGCTTTGTGATTGGGCATTGTCGCCTGCGTGATCATTGCCTGCGCGCAAAATCGTGCGACTATTATCAAGCCATTTCAGCGTCAGCGTATTCGGCTCTTGTTGATGCCATTCAAGCGACCCTTTGGTGCCATAGATACGGATGGCGAGGCCGTTTTCCTCACCCGTTGCAATCTGGCTAACATTCAACAGCCCTTTCGCGCCCCTGTCCGTTTCAAACAAAACAACCGCATCATCATCCAGCACGCGGCCTGCAACGATGGTGGACAGATGCCCACTGACCTTCGCCAAACGATGCCCCGTAATAGCCTCAGCCAATTGGGCAGCGTGGGAGCCGATATCCCCCATTGCCCCGGCTGGCCCCGCCAGTTCAGGGTCGGCACGCCATGCGGCCTGCTTGTTATCCGGCGCGGCAGGCTCACTGAGCCAACCTTGCAAATAATCTACGACGATCTTGCGAATATCGCCCAGCGCACCTTCGGCAACCTTGTCCCGCGCGGTCGAGATTAAGGGATAGGCACTGTAATTATGGGTCAGCCCGTAAAGCAGCCCGGTCTGTTTGACCTTGGCGGCCACGTCCTGCGCCTCAACCAAGTTGCGGGTCGCGGGCTTGTCAGACAGGACATGAAACCCGGCATCAAGCGCAGCAATCGCGACCGGGGCGTGCATATGGTTGGGGGTGACGATGGCAACGAAATCCATCCGCTCCCCCTCAGGCAGGGCGGCTTCGGCAGCCATCATGTCTTGGTAGGAGCCATAGGCGCGATCTTCCGCGATACCCAATCGGGCAGCAGACGCCTTGGCCTTTTCAGGGGTTGAACTAAAAGCCCCGCAGACAAGATCAATCTCACCATCAAGGCGCGCAGCCATTCGGTGAATGCCGCCGATCATGGCACCCATACCGCCGCCGACCATGCCCATTTTGATCTTTGTCATATGCCTTCCCTTTGCCGATAATGGCAGTTAACCAGTCCCGCATTTCGGGTGCAATGAGTAACCGGAAAAAATTGACCATTCAATCAATTTATGGAACGCTTGGTCTATGTTGAGCGATATTCTAAACACACCCTATGACCTGCCGAAACAGGCCATCGCCTCCTATAAGCGCGATGGTTATGTCCGGCTGCGCGATGTACTGCCCCAAGATGCCTTGGCTGAGATTGAACAAGCATTAACCCCCACTGTGCGCCAGATTCAGGCGGGCACACCGTTTCACCCAGACCATTTGAAACTGATGGATCAGGGCACACGCGACCTATTGAAAGCCTTTGCCGCCAAAAAGCAGCAGACACCTGATAGCGAAGCTGACACCTATTCCCGCGCCTTTACCCAAATCTTTAATCTATGGCTTTGGAATGATGTGGCACGAAAGCTTGTCTTTTCCCCCCGGCTGGCCGGCATTGCCGCCCGCCTGATGGAGGTGGATGGGGTCAGACTTTATCATGATCAGGCGCTTTATAAGGAGGCAAAGGGCGGCCACACCCCGTGGCATTGCGATCAGGTCTATTGGCCGATGGCCTCTGACAAGACCGTGACCCTTTGGATGCCATTGCAGGCCGTCAGCGCCGAAATGGGGCCCCTGGGCTTTGCCGCGCGGTCCCACACAATGGATGGGGATGAGGGGCGCGATCTGACAATCTCTGACGAAAGTGAGGCGGTGATCGGCGAAAAAATGGCGGATTATCCCTTTTTTGATGCGCCGTTTGATGTGGGTGAGGTCAGCTTTCATGCAGGCTGGACCTATCATAAGGCAGGTCCCAACCTGACCGATCAGACCCGGGCGGCCTTCACCATCATCTATATGGATGCTGATATGCAGGTCAGCGCGCCCAAAGGCCCACAACAACAGTTTGACCTGTCGATCTGGTTCCCCGGCTGCAAGCCCGGCGAAACAGCCGCCAGCCCGATCAATCCCACTTTATTTCCGGTCACAACTGCTTGATTCACGCTTGATCGGCAGGCCCATCTGTCGCACAGTGCGCGCCTGAAATTATCTGAGAATTTATCAAGAAATTTCCCACTTTTCAGGGACATTCCCACTTTTACGGGACATTAAGGAGGCTGTTATGCTTGAGAAATTGCAATTCTACATCAATGGTGAATGGGTCGATCCCGCAACACCCGGCACAATCGACGTCATCAACCCCGCCACTGAGGAGGCTTGCGCCAAAATTTCCATGGGCTCAGAAGCCGATGTGAACGCCGCTGTTGCCGCTGCAAAGGCTGCCTTCCCCGCATGGTCACGCACCACAAAGGAAGAACGCCTTGGCTATATGGCCAAGATTGTTGAGCTTTATCAGGGCCGCTATGCAGAAATCGCACAGGCCATTTCCATGGAAATGGGCGCGCCGATCTCGCTCGCCACTGCTGCGCAGGCTGCTATGGGTGTTGCCCATTTCGGCACCGCTATGGAAACCCTGAAAAACCTCGAATTCGAAGAACAAAAGGGATCAACCCGCATCGTCAAAGAACCTGTCGGTGTGTGCGGCTTCATCACGCCGTGGAACTGGCCGATCAACCAGATCGTTTGTAAGGTCGCCCCGGCACTGGCAACAGGCTGCACGATGGTGCTGAAACCGTCAGAAGTTGCCCCGATCAATGCCATGATCCTGGCAGAGATTATTGACGAAGCTGGCCTGCCCAAAGGTGTCTTCAACCTTGTGAATGGTGATGGCCCTGCCGTTGGTGCGCCGCTTTCCTCACACCCTGATGTGGATATGATGTCCTTCACAGGTTCAACCCGCGCCGGTATTTTGGTGGCGAAAGCTGCTGCTGACACGGTTAAGCGCGTGGCACAGGAACTGGGCGGCAAGTCTGCCAATATCGTTCTGCCCGATGCCGACATCCCCGCCGCTGTTTCTCGCGGTGTGCAGGCTGTCATGATGAACTCAGGCCAGTCATGTAATGCACCGACCCGCATGTTCGTCCCTGCTGACCAGAAAGAGGCAGCCTATGCCGCCGCTACCGCAGCAGCCGAAGGCGTCAGTGTTGATGACCCGACCAAGGAAGGTCACCATATCGGCCCCGTCGTGTCTGAAGTTCAGTTCAACAAAATCCAAGGCCTGATCGAAAAAGGCATCGAAGAAGGCGCAACCCTTCTGGCTGGTGGCCCCGGTCGCCCGGAAAATCTGAACCGCGGTTTCTTTGTCCGCCCGACAGTGTTCGGTGACGTGACCCAGGAAATGACCATCGCGCGCGAAGAAATCTTCGGTCCGGTCTTGTCCATCCTGACCTATGAAACCGAAGAAGAAGCCATCGACATGGCCAATGACACGGTTTACGGCCTGTCAGGTTATGTCCAGTCCGGTGACATCAACCATGCCCGCGAGGTTGCCAGCAAGCTGCGCACAGGGAATGTGCATCTGAACGGTGCCGGCCCCGACTTCAACGCGCCTTTCGGTGGTTACAAACAGTCAGGCAATGGACGCGAATGGGGCGAGTTCGGCTTTGACGACTTCCTTGAAATCAAGGCAGTGCTTGGCTACGACGCCGCATAAGCGCAACAATCCTTTATTGCTTTCCCGGAAAGGCGGTGCGATCCTCGTGCCGCCTTTTCTGTTTTGGGGGAATATGATGCGGCTTTTTTTGACGACCTTTGCCATGCTGACGCTATCCACGTCTGCTGCCTTTGCGGCAGATATGGTCGCGACGCAAATCACAGCACAAAATGCTGATCAACATATTCAGGATGGCCCCGATGCCCATGCGGGTGTGGGCGATTGGGCGCTGTCAAACGGGGTGATCTGCGCCACTATTTCAGACATTAATCGCGAAAGCGATTTGGCCGCCACGGGCGGGGCCCTGTCAGATGTCGGCTTTTGCGACCGCGATGATGACAATATTCAAAGCTTTCAGGATTTGATCGGCGACACCCCATTGCGTGCCGAACGGATTGAGGCTTTTGCAGGCACGGACAGTGCCCGCATCACGGTCTATGGCAATGCGCCGGGCATGATCACCAAGACCGACTATGTGGTCACAAAGGCGGCACCCACCAAAATCAGCATCGAAAAATCCTATCGCATTGTCGGCGATGTGGGGTCTGTGCCCATGATCCCCCATGTCATGATGAACTACCATTCCATGACACCCTATATTCTGAACCTAGCTGACCCGGCATTATCGCCTGGTGCGGGGTTAAAGGCATTTGTTGGCCGATCACCCGCTGAAATTGCCGACTATGCGCAAAGCGCTGATCTGTTGATCGCCACATCCCCCCATGATGATGTCCCTGTCAGCGAGGGCGGGTCGGGCCATGCGGTGGCCTATGGCTGGCGTCAGCTTTCTGCCACTCGCCACATGCCAGATGGCAGCAGCGAAACATTGCCGGTCTTTGGTTTGGCCGAACCTGCCGCGACCGCCTTTGCGACCTTTACCAACGGGTTTTGGTTTGAACCGACAGGGGGCCAGCTTGGCCTGTTGCAGCTACTACAGATGGCGATCATGAAACCTGATGAGGGTGACGTCCTGACCCTGCGGGAGGAGTTGATTGTCGGCCCCCGCGCCGATGCTGCTGCGATCACCGATCAGCTTTATGATGGCGCGCCCGTGTCAGGCAGGCTTGCCCGCACAGATCTTGAGGCGGTCGTCCATTTTGAAACACTGGATGGCGCGCCCCTAACCTATGTCCGCCCCAATGCGGCAGGCGCCTTTACCGTAAAGTTGCCCGCCGGGGACTATCGGCTGATCATCAAGGCAGCCGGGGCAGCAGATTACCAACAAGAGATCAACCACACAGATAGCCCGCTCGCGCTCGGTGCCATTGATACGGCACCCCCTGCCCGTATGGTTTTGCCGCGCAATAGCGGCCCCATGCGCCTGACAATTTTGGGCACGGGCGACACGCCGACGCCCAATCTCGCTGACAAACAACTGGGCCTGACGGTCACGGATGGCAATGGACTGCGCGCCCCGAAGCCCATGCCCTATGTCTATCTGGCGGGGATCGCTGCCGATGACACTCATGTCGATCTGCCCGCAGGCAGCTATCGCATTCTGGCAAGCCGGGGCATCGAATTCAGTGTCGAAGAGGCGGAGATTAGCTTGGCGGCGGGGGAAACAGCCCCCCTCTCTATAGAAGCGCCGCGCCGTATGGTCGAAAGTCCCGGCGTGATGGGCGCTGATCTGCATACGCATTCTGCCCCCTCGCTCGACACCGTTATGGCAACGGGTGATCGCGTAACAAGCTTTATCGCTGAGGGTGGCGAGATTATGGTCGCCGCCGAACATGAAACCATCTTTGACTATCGGCCTGTGCTGAACAGTCTTGGCCTTTATGGCCGTGTGATTGTGGTCAATGGGTCAGAAATCACCAGCGAGGTGGCGACCCCCCGCAACCCCTATACGATCGGCCATGCCAATGCCTTTCCCCTGACGGTCAAGCGTGACCGCTGGCGGCGCGGCCAGCCAATGAACGAGGCACGGCGTTGGCGCGATGTCATTGCCGACACACGTTCTGACTGGCCTGACACGGTGATGCAACTGAACCACCCGACCATCGGCAACAAAGTGCAGGCAAGCGCCGAAGGCAACCCACAGGAAAGCGCGGGCACGCGCGGCTTTTTCCTTGATCATATGGGCCCGTTCGGTCGCCAGTTTGATCCTGACAAGCCGCTGACCGACCCCCATAACAGCAATCTGATCGACCCTGATCCGATCACAGGCTATCGCGATATGGATTTTGATGCGGTCGAACTGTTGAACGGCCCGTGGTTCAAGAGCTATCGTATGATGCGCCAAATGTGGATTTCATGGCTGAAACAGGGTGAATATGTGGTTGGTGTCGCCAATTCAGATTCCCATACAAAGGCTGAACTGATCGGCTGGCCGCGCAATCTGGTGCAAATGGGCATTGACGATATCGGGGACTATCACGAGGCTGATTTTGTCGCCGCCGTTAAACAAGGCCGCATCATTGGCACCACAGGCCCCGTCCTATCAGTCACGCTAAACGGCAAAGGGCCGGGGGAGCGGACAAGTGGCGCATCAGGCACACTAACGGTTAATGTCAGCGCCGCAGACTGGATTGCCGACCCGTCGGGCAGCTATGCCCTGCGCATCAGCATCAATGGCGAGGAGGTCCATCAGGGCCGCATCGGCAGCCGCGAACAACAAAGCCATGACCTGAACTTTACCAAGGATGCCTTTGTGTTGGTGGAGGTTGAGGGCGATGCCACCGACACCTATAAACTGATTGCGCCACGCCATCATCCGCTGGCATTCTCAAACCCGATATTTGTTGATGCCGATGGTGACGGTCAATGGACCCCGCCCGGCCTATAAAGATAAGGCGCGCACATGGTTGATATGCTGGGTATAGAGTTGCTGGGCTTTGTTCTGGGGCTTTTATTCATCCTGCCCAGTTTCTATCTATCCCGCAAATGGGGCACAGACGGGTGGGTTTGGGCCGCAGCAGCGATCAGCCTGCCCTTCTTTTATGTCGGGTTTGGATTGTTGGCAAATGACTGGCAGGCAATCAGGCTCGAGCTTATGTGGGGCGCACCCTACATCATCACAGGTGCCATTCTGCTGCTGACCCGCGCACGCAGCGCAGGCGCGCTTTATCTGTTGGCGGGGTTTTGGTTTGTCCATGCCGCCTATGATTTTTGGCATGATCATTTGTTTATCAATCCCGGTGTGTGGGAAATATACCCCGCCTTTTGCGCTGCGGTTGACCTTAGTGTCGCCACTTATCTGGTCTATCTTGCGCGCAGACCTGTATCAGCCTAAGCGTTGGTATAGCTCGCAATAGACTTGATAGACTTGGGATCATTATGACCAAACTTCCGCTAAACAAATTCCTGCTGATCGGTACTTGTCTGCTTGGCCTGTCAGGGCTTGGTGCTTGCACGTCTATGACCGCAGAAGAATGCGTCGTCGCTGATTGGCGCGAGGTTGGTCACACCGATGCCGCACGCGGCTTTACCCCCGATCGCCTACAAGACCATCGCAGCGCCTGTGCGGAGGCGGGCGTTACCCCCGATCTTGACGCCTATCTTGCGGGATTTGAACAGGGCCTGCCGCTTTACTGCACGCGCCAGCGCGGCTTTGACCTTGCTGCATCAGGCGCAGGCCGCCCCAGCCAATGCGACAGGGCAGAGTTTCGTGAGTTTCACTATGGCTTCACCAACGGGCAGGACCGCTATCGCATCACCCGCGATATTGATCGGTTAAATGAAGACTTGAATGAGCGTGAACAAATCGCATCAGACTTGGCGCAACAAATCGCCGAGCTGACGACCCGCATCGACAGTGGAAACGAGCCTGCCAAAACAAGGGATGAGTTGATCCGCCAGCGCAAATCGCTTGAAACCCTGTTTGCTGAACAGCAGGATTATCTGGCCCGGCTAAGGGATGATATCGCAGATTTGCAAGATCAGGCCGACGCGATTACCCCCTGATCGGTGGCACCATCGCTTGCCAGCCTACGCCCGCTTGGCTAGCGTGGTACTGAAGACAGTTTATGAGGACCCCCATGGAAGATATGAGCGCAACCATTGATACGCTGTGGCAGGATTACGGCCTGCCCTATGCGATTAATTTCGGCACGGCGATCCTGATCCTGATCATCGGCTTTATCGCCGCGAAATGGATTAAGGGATTGGTGGCGCGCGGTCTAAGTCGCATGGACTCTATCGACCCGACGCTTGAACCGATTTTGGCAAGCATCGTCTATAATGCTGTGCTGGTACTGGTGATCGCTGCGGTGCTGACACAGGCGGGCATTGAAACCGCCAGCATCATCGCCGTACTTGGCGCTGCCGGGCTTGCCATCGGCCTTGCGCTTCAGGGTACCTTGTCCAACATCGCAGCGGGCGTGATGCTGTTATGGTTGCGCCCCCTAAAGGTGGGTGAGTTTATTGATGCAGGCGGCGTTGCAGGCACGATCGAAGATATTGGCCTGTTTATGACCCGTATGAAACGGGGGGACGGTGTTTACCTTGCCGTGCCCAACTCGCAAATCTGGAACAAGCCGATCATCAATTTCAATCGCAACCCGGTGCGCCGCATCGACCTTACGGTGGGAATTGCCTATGGCGATGATGTGGAAAAGGCCCTGCCCCTATTGCTTGATCTGCTGAACAGGGATGACCGTATTCTGAAGGACCCCGCCCCCCAAACAATGGTAGAGGCATTGGCCGATAGTTCCGTGAATATCAAACTGCGCTGTTGGGTAAATACGCCCGATTTCTGGGGCGTCAGTTTTGATCTGAACCGGTTTGCCAAATCAACGCTGGAAGGCGCAGGCTTTTCTATCCCGTTCCCGCAAACGGATGTGCATGTTCATCAGATCAAGGATGGCGCGGCGTAGGCCTGTTTGGCTTAGGACAGTTGCATCAGTTGGGCGCCCAATAACAGGCTGATCGCGGCAACCCAGGCGCTGACCGTCCTGACCGCGATCCCTAGCCACGGCCAGCCATATTTGTTGCGCAGATAATCTATGCCGCCTGCAACAACAAAGCCGATATAAAGCACACAGGTGAAGGAGCCAAAGATCGTCACCCCCAGCGCCGCTGCGCTGCCGGGGTCGGGCACATTCAACAGGCCGGTGACGACGCCCATCAACATAGCCGCCAGGGCCAATACAGCCCCTGCCACCTTGGGCAGAAGCGCTGCGAACAAGGCACCGATGATCGCTACCGACAGCGCTGCACCTTCAACCATCAAAGGTGATGGCGAGGGGTTAAGGCCGAACAGGATCTCCTCCCCCGTTCCGGCAAGTTTCGTTAGACCGACCGCGAACCCGACAATGCAGGCAATGGCTGCGATCAATAATTGTCGTCTGATCTGATCAAGCGATTGTTGCCCCGCCCAGAGGGAGACACCAAGCAACAGCATGATCTGCGCCGGGCTGGTCAGCGGATGTAACACACCCGCCCAAAACCCCTTCAACCCTGGTGAGGGCGTATGCGCAAAGGCCGGGCCTGCACTTACTGACAGGACCAGAACAGTCGCCAATAGGGTGGAGAGGGTTTGCTTCGTCAAAACAGGCAGACGCATCATGCCAATTGGTAAAGGAACAATGCCCCCATGGCGGCGATCAATCCACCAACGGACCGTACCGCCACAATACCGGCAGGCCAGCGCGTCAGCGTGCCAAGCAAAATCCCGGCAACGTGTAACAACCCAGTCGCCAATACGAAGCCGATGATAAAGGCATAGGGGTTGGCGGTATCCGGCAATTCAGCGCCATGAGCATAGCCATGGAATACGGCAAACAGCCCGACCAACAAGGCGACGATCACTATCGGCAGCCTTACCTTGAACAGGATCATCAACCCCAACACCAAACCGGACAGGGCGATAATCAACTCAGTCAAGGGCAGCGAGGCACCGCTGATCCCCACCATTGCGCCCACCGCCATCACCAACGGAAACAAAATAGGCAGCAACCAAATCGCTGGCGCGCCCAAAAACGCGCCCCACAACCCAACGGCAACCATTGCCGCCATGTGGTCAAGGCCCAAAACAGGATGGGTCAGCCCGGCCCAAAAGCCGCCGCCATGTCCCGCACCCGCATGCGCATGCGCCAATTCAGGCATCACCATCAACGCCATAAATGCGAGGACCATGCCCCAATGAAACTGCCTATTTGCCATGACGAAGCCACCCTTTTATCGACTTTCCTATTGCATTGTTTTTAGCGCAGATAACCGCACTAGGAAAGCCGACAAACAAAAAAAAGGGCGCAGCCCGCATAAGGCTACGCCCTTTAAACTTCACTCTGTCTACGAGTTAGATCGCAGCGCGCACATAAAGCCGGAAGTTACGGCCCGGCAATACGACATTGGCTTTCTTGAACGACACATGATTGCGCCCTTCATCATCGGTCAAGTTCTCACCTGACAGACCAATGGTCAGATTGTCGTGTGAACGCGGACGATAGGCAATCTGCGCTGACAGATTATTGTAACCCTTGGTCCGTGTTTCGTTCACCGCCACACGATTTTGCGTAAAGGTGTGCGTTAGATTGAGCTTGGCGGAAATAGTATCCCCCTCTGCAATCAGACCGCCACCCAAACGGATGGGGGTAACGCGCGGAACATTACCGCCCTGATCAAGCTTGCCGCGCACAAGGTCAAAACTTGCCTGCCCGCCGATCTGCAACCCATGCATCTCGCCAAGCCATTGTGTCACCGCAGCTTCAACCCCATAGAAACGGGCATCTTCCTGCGCAAACACAACTTGCTCCAGCTCAGTCCCGGCACCGCAGCTATCGAAGTCATCATCACAGGTAAACCCGGTGGCGGATTTGTTGATGAAGTCATCAAACGCCGTATAGAACAGGTTGATGGCGACCTGACGGTCAGTCTGATTCAGCTCAAAATGCGCCTCAGCCGACAGGGCCTTTTCCTTGCCCATATTCGGATCACCGATTTCAAAGGTTTCCGTCGCTTCATGCGGGCCTTTTGAGAACAGTTCAGACGGGGCCGGTGCCCGTTCTGCATAGCTCAAGTTCAGGCTGAACAAACGCTCCGCATCGGGTGTGTAGACAAGGGCAGCACTACCGCTGACCAATGTGAAGCTGCGGTCCCGCTCAACCTCGAACGCGTCGATGTTTTCCGGCACGGCGGCATTGGCCTGATCAAGCTGATCAGGAATGGCACCCGTGCCTTCATGGCTGACATGCTCAACCCGCAGGCCGGTCTGCAAGGCAACGCGGTCATTGATCGGGGTTTCATCAAACCCGAACAAGGCAACATTGTCACTGTCAACAGGGGCCAAAAGCTCGCCGCCCTCGCCGCTTGCGCTTATATCACGGCCACCGCCCTGAATGCCGATGGCAGCATTTGAGTTATCGCGCCACGTGAACAGATATTCTGCGCGACTTTCCCATTCTTCGTTTTCGAAGGTGGACCCGATGGTCCCGGTAGCGCTGTCAACCTCGTCATGTTTGTAGTCGGACCAGCCGGCTTCAAATGACAGATTGTTGTGGCTGCCTGACAGGCGAACGCGGTCCTGTTCCATATCAATAAAGATACCGCCGGAAGCGGGAATGCCATATTCGCTGTTAAAGCGGCCGCCGCTGACGCCGATATAACCATGTTCAGTAATATGAGATGCGCCGATTGTGAAACCATCGCTGCGCAGGAATGTGTCTTGCTGGTCGCCACTTGAATCGGGCAGTTCATAATCATCTGTCCGGCGCACAAACCCATGTGCATTAATGGCAATCCCCTCAACATTTCCTTTAAGCGCCAACGCGGCTGAACGGCCATTATCAACCGATGACAGGCTGCCATAGGCCTCTGCCGACAGCGTTTCTTCTTGCAGGCGGGTGGGGATATGTTCGTTCAGGACGGTGACAACACCCCCAATCGCTTGGGAGCCATAGCGCAACACGGCAGGGCCGCGCAGCACTTCGATCTTGTCAGCGGACAATGGATCAATGGGCGCACCATGATCTTCACTCAGCGCTGAAACGCCCTGATCAGACACACCATTTTCCTGGATACGGACGCGGAAATTGTCAAGGCCGCGAATGATCGGGCGTGAGGCACCGGTGGCAAAGCTTGATTGTGTCAGGCCCAATTCGCCTTCAAGCATTTCACCGAGTGAATCGCCACCCTTGGCGTCCAACTGGTCTTTGGTTAGAGACGTGACAGGAATTGCAACCTTATCGCCACTGATGGGGCTTGCGGTGATAATAATCTCGTCTGTTTCTGCCTGCACGGCACCTGCCACGCAGCACATGGCCACCGCAAGGGCAGCACCATAATTCTTCTTCAACATGTAAAATTCCAAAACTGTAATAAAATGTTCCGCGCGACGCACTGCGCGCAGTGAGGGGTCAAGCTTTGGAACGGTGGGGCGGCCCGCGGCTTGGCGGCCTTAAATGATGATAGGTGCTGACGAAATGGGACTGATACTGCACCGCGTCAGCAATGATGGCGATTGCCATCGGTTGCGGCGCAGGCACCTCCTCACCCAGTGCAAGGGCACCTAATCCGTAAAGTGCCAGATCGCAAAACCGACTTTGATCATGGTCATCCGTCGGTGATGCGGGCGCTTTATGCGCTTCATGAGCCACCACCAGATGATCCGCATAAGTATGCAGATGATCGCTGTGGGCTGCCATATGCTGCACAGACAGACCCTGCCCCAACAGCAGCGCAGCCACTGTCAGCATCAATGCAATCTGGGCGGTCAGCCTGCGCTGGCGCACTGTATTTTTGGCACGGAATCGAAACATAGTGGCGCACAATAGATCGGGCGTTCCAAACAAGCAAGCGGCGCACAATGGCAAAAAGGGCGCAGCCAACGGCCACGCCCTTCTTTGTCATCTTAGTCGTGTGACGGATCAATCAGGCAAGATCGAAACGATCCGCATCCATTACCTTGGCCCATGCAGCGACGAAGTCATTGACGAACTTCGCCTGATTATCGTCCTGAGCATAAACCTCAGCATAGGCGCGCAGGATTGAGTTTGAGCCAAAGACCAGGTCGGCACGGGTTGCTGTGAACTTGGTGTCGCCTGATGCGCGATCAACAATGTCATAGCTGTTCTTGCCTGTCGGGACCCACTTGTATGACATGTCCGTCAGATTGACGAAGAAGTCATTGGTCAAGGCACCGACACGATCGGTGAACACACCGGCTGTGGAGCCGCCGTAATTCGCGCCCATGGCACGCATACCGCCAACCAGCACAGTCATTTCATGTGCGGTCAGGCCCAGCAATTGTGCACGATCAAGCATCATTTCTTCTGGGCTGACGGCATAGTCCTTTTTCTGCCAGTTACGGAACGCGTCTGAGACAGGCTCAAGCACATCGAAGCTGTCAGCATCGGTCTGCTCGTCCGTGGCATCACCACGACCGGGCGAGAACGGCACAGTGACGTCAGCACCGGCAGCCTTTGCGGCCTGCTCTACCCCGACAGCACCAGCCAGCACGATCGCATCGGCGACAGAGGCACCTGCCGCTTCGGCAAGCGGGGTCAACACGCCAAGGACCTTGGCCAGACGCTCAGGCTCGTTCCCTTCCCAGTCTTTCTGGGGGGCCAGCCGGATGCGCGCACCATTGGCACCGCCGCGCATGTCAGACCCACGGAATGTCCGGGCACTGTCCCACGCGGTGGCAACCATTTCAGCCACCGTCAGGCCACTTTCTGCGATCTGCGCCTTAAGTGCTGCAACGTCATAATCTGCGTTGCCGGGCGCAACCGGGTCCTGCCAGATCAAGTCTTCTGCGGGCACTTCAGGGCCAAAGTAACGGGCCTTGGGGCCCATGTCGCGGTGGGTCAGCTTGAACCATGCGCGGGCAAACACCTCGTCAAAATAGGCCGGGTCGGCATAGAACTTCTCAGAAACCTTGCGATAGTCCGGGTCAACCTTCAGCGCCATGTCAGCGTCAGTCATGACGGGCATGCAGCGGATCGACGGGTCTTCCACGTCGGCGGGCATGTCCTCTTCCTTGATGTTGACAGGCTGCCATTGACCGGCACCGGCGGGTGATTTGGTGTGCTCCCACTCATAGTTCAACAACAGCTCAAAATAGCCATTGTCCCACTGGGTCGGGTTCGTGGTCCACGCCCCTTCAACCCCACTGGTGACCGTATCGCGACCGATGCCGCGGGTCTTGTGGTTCACCCAGCCAAAGCCCTGATCTTCGATGTCGGCCCCTTCGGGGTCTGCACCCAGATTGGTGACATCACCATTACCATGGGCCTTACCAACCGTGTGACCACCAGCGGTCAGCGCGACGGTTTCTTCATCATTCATCGCCATGCGAGAGAATGTGACCCGCATATCATGTGCCGTCTTCAACGGATCAAGCACACCGTTGACGCCTTCGGGGTTCACATAGATCAGACCCATCTGCACAGCAGCGAGCGGGTTTTCCAACGTCTCGCGGTCTTCGCCGTCATAACGGTCTGAGCCAAGCCAGTCTTTCTCAGCACCCCAATAGATGTCCTGTTCAGGGTGGTAGATGTCTTCGCGACCGAATGAAAAGCCAAAGGTTTTAAAGCCCATGCTTTCATAGGCAACATTACCTGCCAAAATAAACAGGTCGGCCCATGAAACCTTGTTGCCATATTTCTTTTTAATCGGCCACAACAGACGGCGCGCCTTATCAAGATTGCCATTATCCGGCCAGCTATTCAGCGGCGCAAAACGTTGATTGCCCGTATTGGCACCGCCGCGACCATCAGCGGTACGGTATGTGCCCGCAGCATGCCACGCCATACGGATCATCAACCCGCCATAATGACCCCAGTCAGCAGGCCACCAATCCTTGCTGTCGGTCATCAGGGCTGTCAGGTCGGCCTTCAACGCTTCAACGTCAAGTTTCTTCAGCTCCTCACGATAGTTAAAGTCCGCACCCATCGGGTCGGTCTTGGTGTCGTGCTGATGCAGAATGTCGAGGTTCAGGGCATTGGGCCACCATGCCATAACAGAAGTGCTGGTCTGTGTGTTTGCGCCATGCATGACAGGGCAACCGCCTGCGGCACCATTATCTACCTTGTTCATTTTTCTCTCCCATTTATTGGCGCCTCGCGCGCCATTGGCAAACAATCTAAAAGCTCGTCTCAGTCATTTTCATGACGATTGGGCAAACAATAACGCTCGGCCATTAAATTGAAAAACGAATTAAAACCATTACTGTTATCGATTTAGCAGATTATATGATTAGGGCGCTCCGGCGCACAGGCGACCCCCATAGCCCGAATGCACTATATGGCGCGGGGCTTGAGCTATCTAAACTGTCAAAAATCGCAGAATTGGGCGGGAGAGCGAGCATGACCCTAACATCAATAGGACGCGGCATTGGACTGGCCCTAATGCTTGTCCTGTTCGGCAATGCAGCGCAGGCCAACCAAAGTTTTTACAGCGGTTTTCAACATTATGAGCAGCGCCAATATGATCTGGCTGCGCGCTACTGGGTCGCTTCAGGCGATCAGGGGTACCGCACTGCCTATTTTAATGTCGGATCACTTTATTTCGACGGCAAGCTCAGCCCCGATGGTCGTCCCGACTATGCCAATGCGCGCCACTGGTTCGAAAAGGCAGCCGCAATGGGCATGAAAAGAGCCTTTAGCAGCCTTGGCTACATCTATTTGAACGGGTACGGCGTGGCACCCAGTGAAAAGATGGCGCTTTATTGGTTTGATAGGGGGATTCAGGCTGGCAATTCCGCCTCTGAAGTTCATGCAAACTGGATCAGACGCGGCTATACGGGAGTCAGGCCATACGAATCTGTAAGCCAGATCTTTCGAGATCCCGGCTGGCGGGTCGCGAATAGCGCCCCCACCCCAAAACAACAATCTACACAACAACGACCCGCCGCAACCTCTTCCGACGCCAAGAAAGATTATCGTCAAGGCCTCAAATATTATAAAGGTGATGGTGTCGCGAAGGACATGCAAAAGGCGCTTTATTATTTCGATAAAGCTGCCCGCGCGGGCCATATGCGGGCGCAATATGTGCTGGGGGTCATGTATTACGAGGGCACAGCTATTCCGCAGGATTTTAACAAGGCCTTTTACTGGACGCAGTTAGCTGCCAATCAGGGCTTTGCCGCCGCGCAAGTCAATCTCGCTGCGCTTTATGGCGCCGGGCATGGGACCCGCCAAGACTTGCACAAGTCATGCCAATTGCTGCAGCAATCAGCGAACCAGGAATATAAGCCTGCCTATGTGTCTGTTGCGGATTGTTATCGTCGGGGGTTGGACGGATTTCCGCAGGATTATGTAAAGGCCCGCCTTTGGTTTGAAAAGGCACTGCCGACCAAAGATGGCGCAGCCGAAGAGTGGCTGGGAATTTTCTATAATGACGGCGACGGCGTACCGCAAAACTATCAGCAAGCCATGATCTATTATCGACTGGCGGCTGAAAAAGGGCGGGCATGGTCCATGCGCAATATCGGCTTATTATATGAAAAAGGCTCCGGCGTGCCGCAGGATTACGCCGCCGCAGCAGACTGGTATCGCAAGGCCGCTGAACTGAACGTGCATGATGCGCAATATCGGCTGGGTGTCCTTTATATCAATGGCAGGGGCGTCCCGAAAGATTGGCTCACTGCCTATAAATGGTTTGCCAAGGCTGCTGAAGGCGGCCACGCGAACGCGTTCGCCCCAGTCGCGGAGGCCTATCTGGATGGCACATATTTGCCGCAAGACTATAAGAAGGCCCTCTATTTTCTGGAAAAAGCGGGCGCCAATAATGATGACCGGGCGCTGCTTAAATTGGCTGGAATCTATTATCTGGGCTTTCTCGTCGACCAGTCTGACGAGAAAGCCTTTGGCTATGCCCTAAAGGCGGCACAATTGGGCAATGTGGATGCAATGGTCATGGTCGCCCGCGATTATATTATCGGCAAGGCGGTTGAGGAAGACCGGGCAAAGGCGCGGGAGTGGCTGTTAAAAGCCCACGCAAAAGGCTCAACCGATGCTGAAAAGCTTCTGCGCCGGGAAGGCTGGCTATAGGTGTTGACGTGCGCTAACTTGGGAACATCTGTTATTCAAGGGTATCGCTATGCAAACCATCAAGGACAAGTTCATCGCCGTCATGGAAGAGGTTGGCGGCCGCCACGATGAAGCTGCCATTTACGACGGCCCCGCGGGTGATCCGGGTCTATCGGGTGGTCCTGACAGCATGTCTTGGAAAATCAATGGCGACCTTGCCAGTGTGTCAGCCGCCGGATCATCCGCTGTTCTGATGGAAGTGTTACACCCGTCTGTCATGGACGGGGTGTTCACCCAGTCAAACTATCGGGGCGACCCCTTAAGCCGGGCGCGCAACACGCTGGGCTATGTGTTGCGGTCAACCTTCGGCAATACCACGGCGGCAACCCGCGTGATCGAACAGGTCAAAATGGTGCATAGCCGAATCAATGGCGTGCGCGGTGATGGGGTGCCCTATCAGGCATTGCAGCCTGAATTGATCGGCTGGGTTCACACCTGTATCCCCTGGGCGATTATGATGGCCTATGAACGCTATAACGGGCCGCTGACGCGCGCAGAAAAAGACCAGTACCTGAAAGAACAGGCCGTGATTGGCCGCATGGGTGGCGCGGACTGGGTGCCCGAAACCGTGGCAGAGCTGACAGATTATGTTGAACAGATGCGCCCGCACTTGGCCTTTAACGACCAGACCCGGCAATTTTACGATTTCCTGATCGGCACCAGCGGCGATATGGAAACCACAGGCAGGCAGCGTTATGACATGTGGATGGGTGTGCATGGATCAATGATGATGATGCCTGACTGGGCTCGAAAAATGACCGGCACTTATCATGGCCCCACATTTGACCGTTTTATCCTGCGCCCGAATGAGGCGCTTAAGGCCAAGCTGATCCGCTGGGCCGTGGGGGAACTGCCCTGCAAGACCATCGCGACCGCGCGCGCTACCGGGCAGATCGCAAGTATTGAACCCAGCTATGAGGTCACCCCGATCACAAAAATCGCCAGCGGTGCGTAAGGCGCGTAACGGCTCATCAGGCGGCGGCAAAGTCAGCCAACATGGTTGACCATTCCGCCTCCATCTCGTCTGACCAGTCATCCCCCAGCGCCTTGCGGCAAAAATCCTTTAAAGTCACGAAAAACTGGTCGAACTGGTCTTGCGGCACGCCATAGCCTTCATGGACAATCCTGCTTGACGCCACAAAGCTGAAGGCGACGCGCTTGCCCGCGAAATAATCATCAATACATTCAAACACATGCATCAACATGGAGCCGCGCACCGCCTGATCAGTGTCAAGCGCGAACAAATCCTCAAACGCGGGATATTGCTCAAACAGGCTTTGATAAAGCGGGCCTGTCGGGTCGCCCACGCGATCCGCCACCAGCGCCAAAGAGTCCGCTACATATGTGCCCGGTTTCACCATAATTGGCCCAAATCTGCCAGATTTCCCTGATTTCTGATCATGACAAAAATATTACAGTTTTATGACACTATCTTGTTTCCGAATCTATAGGGGGCTGATTTAATGCAGCCAAGCAAGACCAATTGCCTGATGGCGGGGGATATAGGCAATGAGCAAACCACCGAAGCTGGACGCCAAACATCTTGAAACGCTGGACAGGGACCTGCGCCGCTTTTCACGACTGGAACAAGCCACCGGATTTGTCGGCAAACCGCTAATGGGATCCGGCATTGCGCTTGGGTTTATTGTTGTTGTCGGCCTTTACGCGATCCTGTTTCTTGATCAATCCAGCAGCACGCTTGCTGTGGTAATCGCCGCCGTCATCGGGGCCTATATGGCGCTGAATATCGGGGCCAATGATGTTGCCAATAATATGGGTCCGGCGGTGGGTGCCAATGCCCTGTCTATGGGCGGGGCCATTCTGATCGCCGCCATTTTTGAAAGCGCCGGGGCATTGATCGCAGGCGGCGATGTTGTGTCCACCATCGCAAAAGGGATTATCGCCCCTGAAAGTATGGCAGACGCCACCACCTTTATCTGGGCGATGATGGCGGCGCTGCTTGCCTCTGCCCTTTGGGTCAATCTCGCCACATGGATCGGTGCGCCCGTTTCAACCACCCATTCCGTCGTGGGCGGGGTGATGGGTGCCGGGATCGCAGCGGCAGGCTTTGCCGCTGTGAGTTGGGGCACAATGGCCAAGATCGCGGCAAGCTGGGTAATCTCCCCCCTATTGGGTGGTTTGATCGCGGCTGGGTTTTTGTGGTTCATCAAATCGCGCATCATCTATCAGGATGACAAGATCGCCGCTGCCCGCAAATGGGTGCCCGTGCTGGTCGGGATTATGGGCGGTGCCTTTGCCTCCTACCTTGCGCTCAAGGGCCTGAAAAAAGTCATCAAGATTGACCTTGCGACCTCGCTGATGATCGGCGCTGTTACAGGCGTGATCGTATGGCAGGCCATGATCCCCGTCATCCGTCGCCAGTCACAGGGTCTTGAAAACCGGAACAAGTCGCTGAAGGTGTTGTTCGGCATTCCCCTGATCGTCTCAGCCGCGCTATTAAGCTTTGCCCACGGGGCCAATGATGTAGCAAATGCTGTCGGCCCGTTGGCAGCAATTGTGCAGGCCGCGGGAACGGGCGACTTCACGCACGCCGTTTCCATCCCCTTTTGGGTTATGGTGGTCGGTGCCTTTGGTATTTCGTTTGGGTTGTTCTTGTTCGGACCCAAACTGATCCGCACTGTGGGCAGCCAAATCACAAAGCTGAACCCCATGCGCGCCTATTGCGTGGCGCTGTCTGCGGCCATCACCGTGATTGTAGCAAGCTGGCTGGGCCTGCCCGTCAGCTCTACCCATATTGCGGTGGGGGCTGTGTTCGGGGTTGGTTTCTTCCGCGAATGGCATGTAGAGCGGCGCTTTAAAAAGCTGCAAAACAATATGCCCGAACGGCCACAATATTCAGCAGAAGAACGCAGCCGCCGCAAACTTGTCAGACGGTCCCATTTTATGACCATCATCGCGGCATGGCTGATAACCGTGCCTGCCGCCGCGCTTTTGTCAGGCGCGCTTTATTTCTGTCTGCAAATGGTTGCTGGCTAACCAAGCCACCTAAAGGCTTGGTTGGACCGTCATGATCAGTCAACTTCTTGCATGGCCCTGATTTGTTTCAGGATCATCTTTTTAGGCAGCAGTGGCATCAGCTTGACCATAATGCGCTGACCGAGGGGCAGGCCCGCAATCACATCCATCTTGCCTGCCATCATGGCGTTATAGCCTGCCTGTGCCACACCGTGCGGGGGCACGGCACCGGCAAAAAGATCAGTGCCCTGCAAATCAGACGCCGCTGAAAAGCCGGTATCGGTTGCGCCGGGCAACAGGGCGGTGACGGTGATATTGGTGCCGCTTAATTCTTCGGCCAATGCATTGCTGAACGAGGTTACAAACGCCTTCGTTGCGTAATAGACCGCCTGCAATGGCCCCGGCATGAGGGAGGCTGTTGACGACACGTTCAAAATCCGGCCCGCATTTTTGGCAACAAACACCGGCACAAACAGGCGCGTCAGGGCCGACAGGGCAACGATATTCACCTGTATCATTGATCGGTCCTGATCCCAGTCCCGTTCATGAAACAGGCCCCGCCCGCCAAAGCCTGCATTGTTGATCAGAATATCAATGTCGATCCCCAATTGCTGGACGGTACTGAAAATCTGTTGCGGCGCGGTTTCGTCATTCAAATCAGCAGGGATAACCGTCACGGCAATATTATGCTGGGACTGAAGCTCATCCTTCAGCGCGTTCAGCGCCTCTTCCCGGCGCGCCACCAAAACAAGGTCGCCGCCCGTTGCTGCATGAATGCGTGCAAACTCAGCACCGATACCGCTTGATGCGCCTGTGATTAAAGCTGTGTTGGCCATCTTATCCCCCTGATCAATTATTTACACCAGTCTAGGGATTATAGAAACGCGTGCAAAGCCCCCGCAAAGCCAACACCTCAAATCAATCAGCCTGCGGTGAAACCTTGCCGATGATACGTTTGGTGATCTTTCTGGTCCGCCGCCACACAATCACCGCCACCAACGGAATGGCGAGGGCGAGCAAAGCCTCGTCCTTCACATTTGGGATATCCGGCAGGGCTTTGAGCACATAGGATAATAGGCCAATGGCGTAATAGGTGATGGCCGCGGTCGACAGCCCCTCCACCGCTTGGGACAGGTGAACCTGCTGACGGGCACGTTCTTCCATGCTTTGCAGCAGGGACTGGTTCTGAATCTCGATCATCATTTCGGCCCGCGTGCGCGCAAGGGCAAGCGCATTCGCCACTTGCGCTGACAGGGCGGTCAGGCGACGTTCAAAGGCTGAAACGGTTTTCATACCCGGTGCCAGTCGATGATCAATAAACCCTTTCAGGGTCTGGCGTTGGCCGACAGGTTGTTCTTTTAAACTGTCCAGCCGATCATCGACCAAATCATAATAGGCCTGACTGGCAGACAACCGGAAACGCACCCGTTCCGACAGCTCGCCCAATTCCGCCAAAACGGCTGTGAGCTGGCTGACGCTTTGTTTCAACGCCGCATCATCCGTGATCCCGCCCGGGCCATTCTTTGCATCGTCAGAGGGTAGCTCACGCGCTGCAGCGGCAGATCGCTGCTCCAACCGCTCAAGATCGCCGATATGTTTTTGCACGACGGGCAGGGCGAGCAGGGCCGCCATGCGATAGGTTTCGATATCAAGCAAGCGTTTAACAATGCGGCCCCGGGCGAAATCATCCTCAAACTCCCCCGCCACCAAATAGGTCACAAGCCCATTGCCATCCAACTGAAAATCAGTGGCAAGGCGCACCCCATCAAACACAATCGTGCCGCCAAACACACGGGCATAGCCAAACAGGCTTTGCTGTTTTTCATCCTGCGGGTCAAAGATTACCCGCGCCCCTGCCAATTGTTCACCGGGGCAAGCACTGATCAGGGCGCTTAGTTCCGCATCTGGTGCCTCAGTCCCCGCCCATGTCAGGGCGAAAAATTCCGTATGCCGTTCAAAGCGTAAAACGCCATTGTCAAACTTGATCAATTGATGACGCTGGGACGGGTCGATGGCGCTGGGCCAGCTTGCCTCGCCCACACCGTTTGACAGTACCCAATGCCACACCTCGCCCCAATCACGTTTGATGGATAGGGGCGGACGGGCATGCGCCTCGTCATGGATGGCCTGTCTGTCTGGATGTTGCGGAAACCGCCGGAACATAAAGCGTCTTTCAATTGTCAGAAAACTGGGAATTCTCAAAAAATGGGCCTTGTTTTAGACCGCAGACCTTGTTGAGAACATGTTCCGACTTGTCACACGCCGATCAGCCTATGCCCCCCTATCTTCAGCCCAACAAAAGCCCAGAAAGCTCCCGCACATCGAAAATCAGGCTGATGCCGATGGTGCCAAGTGCGACCCACGCCCAAGGATAGGACAGACGGTGATAGAATGATGTGATGGGCGCGCGCGGCTTTTGTCGAACATAGCTGATCAGATAAATCCCCATAGGCACCCATAAAATCAGATGCAGGCCCGTGCCCAACAGGCCAAGCGGCAGGTCCGGCCAGATACCCTTGCCATACCAAAGGCCCAGAATGTTCAACACCATCACAGGAAACACAACGCGCCCGGCGCGGGTGCCGATAAAGATCAGCCCCCCTGCGATCAACACGGTGCGCATGGTCCACATCCAGATATAGACACCCAAGGGCAGGGTTGCGACCTCAGCCCTGTAATTTGTCAGCCCCTCTATCAACAGATCAAACATCTATCCCGTTACCTTTGCAAAATCAGAAACACGCCACGCTTGATTGACTTTATATTCATTGATCTGTATATACTCAAATAACAATATTGTGAGCAGACAGAAAGGGCATATCATGGACTGGCTTGATAATCTTTCACCGGCTGAGGTTGCAGACCTGATCAGCCAAGGCAAAATCATCCTGATTGACGTGCGCGAGGCAAATGAATTTGCCGCCGCCCGTATCCCCGGCGCACTACTGCATCCCCTATCGACATTTGATGCAGCGGCCCTGCCGTGCGATCCGGCGCGTCCTGTCGTGTTCCACTGCGCCAAGGGTGGGCGGTCAGCCATGGCGGCAGAAAAATACCGCGCCCATGTGGGCTGTGATCGCGTCGCCCATGTGGCAGGCGGCATCGGCGATTGGATAGCCCAAGGCCTGCCGGTTATTGAGGCGGAAGGCTAACCACCCCCGCCCCAACAATTATCAAAGACGCTGCCTATTTATGCGCAATCGGCTTTTCCGTGAATAAAAAATCGCGCAGTTCCTTATCCATTGTCGGGTCCTTGCGGCGGATCCATTCAAGGGTCATAGCTGCGTGTTCTTTTTCTTCATCACGATTATGGGCAAGGATGGCCTTCAGCTCAGGGTCCTTGCAGGCATCCACGCGCTGATTGTACCAATCAACCGCCTCCAGCTCCTCCATCAAAGATGTGATCGCCCGATGCATATCGCGGGTTTCGTCTGACAGTTCTTCGATCGGTTCGTGATAGCCTTCATTTGCCATGTCGTATCCTTTCAAACAGCGACTTGTTTGAGGGTGATTTAATCACAATAAGGTGGACCTGTCTGGGATTTTAGTCCCGCCCAACGCGCCGCAACACAAATAATTGCAAGCCGGCGCCGCCAATTTCTGTCATCAGGAACAAGACAAATATGATCGACAGGCCGATCAGACCCCAGCAATAGATCAGCAACAGGGCAACAGCCAATCTGGCACCAACATCCAAACCGATATTCAGCCGCGTTGGCTCCCGCAGGCGGCTAAGGCTCCACACTGCTGCAAGGATCCCTGTGACCGACATGAACAGATAGCCCATATCCGTAATCATCGGCAGGGGCGAGGCAAGGCCAAGCGCCTGATCAAGGGATGAAAACAGATCAATGATCAAACGCGCCATGGGTGGCAGTGCCATTGGCCCGACCAGCGCCAAGTCAATCAGACACAGAATTCTGATTATTTTATTTTGCGGCATCTGCCACCCCCTTCAATAGATCAAACGTCTGAAAAACCGGCCTTGGCTTTTGGCTTGATATAGCGGGCCGTCTTGCCTTGCGCTTTGGCACATTCATTGACGACATGTTCAATCCAGCCTGCATCCATGACGTTCACAAACTCCCCCTCTGGGGTAAAATTCACGTTTGCGCCCTGCACAACCATAAAGCCATTGGCAGGTTCGGTTGCCGTTTCAGGCACGCAAAATGTGTGGATGGAGCCGCCGGGCTCATACAGGTAGCTGCCAGATTTCAGGACATCTTCGGCATGCTCCACATAATGCCATGCGCCGCTGATTTGATAAAAATGCACTGTGCCGGTGTGAAAATGCATCGGCAGCAAAGTGCCCGGCTGGAATTCAGCGCGGATGACCCACATGCCATTTTCAGAATCCAAAAATAGCGGCCACACTTTCACGCCGGGCAAAACATCGCCAATATCAATCGGCTCAACATCATCTGTGTGCAGGCAAAGCAGGCGATCCTGCCTGTTAATCGGTTCGGGCAAAGCCATGAGGGACCTCCGGTCATTTGGGGTGCGAGGGCCAAAACATGCCATTTCACCGCCCCCGCCTATTGACATCACGCGACATATTTTTGACCTTACGCGCAAGGTCAATCTTGGTCACAAGGGCTTTTACATGACAGACAGTGTCAGGGCAGGCGGGCTGCAATCCTATTCAGCCTTACTGCGGGACTTACAGCATGATCCGGCCATCGCGCTGGCGGCCTGCGGCTTATCAGAACGGGATATCGCCGATCCTGATCGGTTTATCTCGTACCGCAAGGTGATCATGGCGATTGAGTATCCCGCCGAACAATGGGGCGTCAGTGATTTTGGGCTGCGTCTGGCAACGGCGCAAACCCTGGATTTTCTGGGACCGCTTGCCCTTGCGATCCAATCATCCTCAACCGTGAGAGACGGGCTACAAATCGCAGGCACCTATTTGCGCCATCACACGCCGGGCGCCCAAGTCACTTTGGGCCCCGGTCCCACCAAGGCTGAGGAGCAGGTCACCTTTGCCCTGTCACTATCGGGCCTTTATGCAATCCCCCAAACGACGGAACATGCCATCGGCCATATCGTCAAGATCATCCGTCTTTTATCTGATGATCAGTTGCGCCCCACGCGAATTCAATTCCGCCATGACCCGGCGGCCCCACTTGACCTTTATGAAAGTCATTTCGGGCAGGTCCCGGACTTTAACGCCGCCTATGATTGTGTTTGCATCAATGCCGCTGCGTCCCGCAAAAAGCTGCAACACGGCAACCCCCTTTTGCTGAATGTCGCAAAGCGTTTTATGGTGGGCATTGCCCCCGATGGGCGGGAGCCTTTTGCCAACCAGGTTCAGGACACGATCAGGCAGTTAATGCGCTTTCGCCCCGTCAGCCTGCAAGACTGCGCCAATGTGTTGACCATGCACCCTCGCACCTTGCAAAGGCGGCTTCGCCAATCAGACACAAGTTTTGAAATCCTGCGCGACAATGTAAGACGCGATTTGGCGCTTGATTATCTAAAGCAGACCGATCTGCCCTTGGCCCAAATTGCCCTTATGTTGGGCTATGCAGAACAATCAATCCTGACGCGCAGTTGCAAACGCTGGTTCGCCAATACGCCGGCAAAAATCAGATCAGGGAATTAGGGGCCGCCCGATGCGCGATTGAAAGGCCCACCCCCCGTCGCTTGTCCGCACGATGATATCATCATAGGTGCTTAACAGTGGCGGTAGCTCTGCATCAGGTGCGAAGATCAAATGCATATAGGATTTATGGCGCACATGATCATCTGCAATCTCAAACAGATGATTGTCGTTGAAGTGGTAAGCGCCGCGAATTTGTTTGTGGATCGACCGATTGAACGCTTCGATTGCGTCGCGGCCTTCAAATCGGCCTTGCGCAATATCAAACACCCCATCATCGGTGAAAAGCTGCGCGACCTGATCAGCCTGTCCCAAATCTGTGTGCCAGTTATAGCGTGCACACAGATCAAGCACCTCCAACCTGATTTTCATCTCATCATCAGTCATGGCCTATACCGTAAATTTTTGTCCGGTCAGCTCTTCTGACAGGGCCCAAAGCTGGGCAGCAATCTCATCATTGCGGGCATTGGGGGCAGTTTTCGCCTTGCCCGGTACGCCGCGCATCTGGCCCAAGCCCAGTGGGCCGTAATAATCGCCCTGTTCCGCAGCCGCGTCAGTTGCGGCCAGCAAGGTCGGCCATGCCCCATGGGCTTGCGGTTGTGCAAACAGCTGCATCGAAAACAATGTGCCGATCTGACTGATCTTGCCCATCGTGGCCATATCGGCAGAGGCACCGAAGCTTGTCGCCGAAAAACCCGGATGGGCCATCACGGCCAGTGCGGGGCTGTTCTTGGCCTTCAGCCGCTTACCCAATTCATGAATATACAACTGATTGGCAAGCTTGGACTCTGCATAGGATAGCAGGGCATTGTAACGACGGTGTTCCCATTGCGGGTCTTTCAATGAATGGTTTAGCACCATCTTATGCGACATGGACCCAAGCCCGATAATCCTGCCGCCCGCAGCCTCAACCAAAGGAAGCAATTTCGCATTCATCACAAAATGGCCCAGATGGTTCGTGCCGAATTGCAGTTCAAACCCATCCTTGGTCTCGGCCCGCACACCGGACATTAGCCCCGCATTATTGATCAGGAAATCAAGCTTTGGCTCCTCTGCCAAGATCTGGTCAGAAAATGCTGTGACCGACGCAAGGTCGCCAAGGTCCAATAGGCGAATATCCACCGCCGCATTGGGGGCGAAGTCACGTATGTTGCTTGCCGCCGCTGCGGCCTTATCCTCATTCCGGCAGGCCATAATGATGCGTGCGCCTTTTGCAGCCATCGCCTTTGCCGTTTCGATGCCAAGCCCGGAATTCGCCCCGGTGATTAGCGCCACCTTGCCCGACAGATCCGGTAGTGCCGCAATATCAAAGCCAGCCATTGTGAAATCTCCCCCTGTTTTAAGTGTCCTTCACCTACCAGTTTTGTCCCCACCCTCGCAAGCAACAACAGGTGCAACATGCTTGTTTGGGGGGCGTGGCGTTGCTACACCAAACACAAATAAATTTAATAATCGGGGCACATCATGGATCTGCAATTCACCAAGGCAGAAGAACAGTTTAGGGAGGAGGTACGCGACTTCCTTTCTGACAGGCTGACAGACGATCTGCGCGCCTATACGCGCCGCATGACCAGCGTTTATGCGGACAAGCCAATCGGTCTTGCCTGGCAAAAAATCTTGCTGGAACAGGGCTGGGCCGCGCCATCATGGCCCCTTGAACATGGCGGCTGCGATTGGTCAATCGCGCAACATTATATCTTTGATGTGGAGCTTGCCTTGGCAGACGCCCCGCCCCTGTCACCCATGGGGATTGGCATGTGTGGCCCTGCCCTGATCGGTCATGGCAGTGACGCGCAAAAGGCCCACTACCTGCCGCGCATTCTGTCGGGTGAAGATTTTTGGTGCCAGGGCTATTCCGAAACCACAGCAGGATCAGACCTTGCCCAATTATCGATGAGCGCGATTGAAGATGGCGACGAGTTTATCTGCAATGGCCACAAAATATGGACCACCCATGCGCACGAAGCAAATATGTGTTTCTGCCTTGTACGCACCAACAGTGATGGCCGTCCGCAACAGGGCATCACTTTTCTGTTGATTGATATGACCGCACCGGGCGTGCGGGTTGACCCCATTATCATGATGTCGGGGGAGCATATTCAGAACACGATCTTTTTCGAAGATGTGCGCGTCCCGAAAACAAACGTGATCGGCCAAGTGAATGATGGCTGGACGGTGGCAAAATATTTACTTGAGTTTGAACGCGGCGGGTCCGCCTATGGGCCAAAGCTTTTGGTCAGGCTCGCCAAACTGCGCCGCATCGCTGAAGAGCTTGGTGCGCTAGACAATGACATGGCAATGAAGCTCGCCAATGCAGAGATTGCCTGCACCACGCTGGAGGCGGCGGAGCTTCAGCACATGGCCGCCCTTGCCCATGGCGGCACACCGGGGGTCAAGGCCAGCATGATGAAGATCAAGGGCACGGAACTCAGCCAACATATTACTGAGCTTGCAGTCGAAATCGCAGGCACCTATGCGCAGCCCTTCCAGCCCCATCACACGGCACCGGGCGGGCCTGTCTATAACGTGCCCCGCGGATCAAATGACGAGGTTGGACCAGAGATTGGCCTGACCGCAGCCGCAAAATATTTGAATGACCGCGCAGGCAGCATCTATGCCGGGTCCAACGAAATTCAGCGCAACATCCTCGCGAAAGCACAATTGGGGCTTTAGCTATCTGACCCCAAAAACTGTATAGAGCGCCGGGTGGTCGCTTAGCGGTCCTGCCTGATTTTCAAATTCAAGATTCTCGCCGCTGGTCTGAACAGATAGCGCCAGCGTTTCACTGCTGCGATAATAGATGTAATCCAACGCCTCTGCCCAGCGGTCTGTATAGTCACCGCGCACGGCAAGGGTCAGGCCCAGACGGTCGGAAAAATCTGTCAACAGGGCGCGATCAGACGGTGTGTCCCAATCAAGGTTTAAATCACCCGCAATGATCAAGGCCGCGCCGCGTGCCGTTGTTTCAAGCGTATAGGCAATATGGGCAAGCTGCGCCGCACGGGCCTTGCGGTCATCACCCCCTCGCCCCGCATCAAGATGCGTGTTCACGACCACAATCTCCTGCCCTGTACTTGCGGTCAGCCGCACAAGCTGAAACCCCTTTTGCGCCAGACAATCATTGGCCCCGGTCAGAACACCCGAACAGACAGAGAAAGGTTGAAACTTGGGGTCGATCTGCCAGCCATCATCTACCAAGTTTGACAATATGGTCAGGCCTGAACCTGAGCAGATCAGGCAGGGCGGCACAGCAGGATTGGTGCCGCGCGCCACATCGGTTGGCGCGGTCAGATGATCAAGCAGCACCTGATGATGGGCGAAGTCTTCCTGCAACAGGATCAGATCATATTGTTCCGTCAGCGCCGCAATAGCAGCAAAGCGCGTTTCAGGGTCGTCTTGCGCAATAAAGGCAGGCAGGCCGTGCGTGTTGTATGACAGTAAATTGATGCGCAGCGCCTTGTCGGCTGCCTGCGCCGCAATGGCAGCACAGGCAAGACATATCGTCAGACAATAAAACGAAACCCGGCGCACAAATCGCTCCTTATATGACATCAAAAGTCAGGCCGGCATTTTTCACCAGCCTGCTGATCAGCGCATCGCCCATCGCATAAGCCGGGGTAAAGATACCGCCGCCCGTTGTACTGCGATCCACATCACGCAACAGGCACAGCGCGCTTTCGCCCAACATTTTGGCGGTAGAGCCATAGCCCGGGTCACGGTCGCCCGTTACTTTGGCGGCAATTTTCTGCCCGTCATCGGTCGTCCCGTAAAAGCGAATATCGAAATAGCCATTTTCCTGCGCCTCAGGGCTTGGCCCTTCGCCCGGTTTGGGCAGGACAAATCGTTCAAGCAGGCTGCGTGTCGGGCCAAGGGCTGCCAACCCGACAAAGGCTGCCATGCCGACACCTGTTGCAACACCGGCAAGCGCGCCGCCTATACCGCTGCCGACCAGCATCGCCTCTTCATAGGTGAAGTTTGGCCCATAGGCATTGCCCTTCAAATGGTTTGACCGATGCACAACGCGCGTATCAATCCCCGCCATCATGAAGGGGGCAATCCAATTATCTGTCACACTATCGCGGGACAAGATGCCGGGATCTTTTTGGTCAGGCCCCTTCGGCGCATCGGTGGGCACAAGTGAATAATGATCAGACAACACACCGCGAATAGATGGGTCTTTGCCCACCTCCTTCATCATATTGACCATTGATGCAGCGGTGCCCCCGCTCATCCCGCCGCGCATACCATGAACACGCATTTTAATGTCAGTAGCCGGGGCACCATACTGCGCCATCGCCTGACCTTGCAGGAAGTGAACCCCCATATCCGTTGGGATGCAGTCAAAGCCGCAAGTGTGGACAATGCGCGCGCCGGTCTGTTTTGCCGTGTCGTAATGTTGCGGGATCATGCGGTTCATCCACTGCACTTCGCCCGTCAAGTCGCAATAATCCGTGCCTTGCTTGGCGCAGGCCTCAACCATCTGATTACCATAAAGCGCATAGGGCCCAACGGTTGTGATCATCACCCGCGTTTTGGAGGCAAGGTCGTTTAGAAAATCAACGTCAGATGCATCGCCGATTAAAGCGGGCAAGTCATCTGCATTGATCTCAAGACTATTTGTCAGCTCAGCAATTTTGGCTTGGGAGCGGCCCGCAACGGCCCAGTTCAGCCCCTGCCCCAACCCATAAGATTGCACCATATAGCGCGTTAAAATCTGGCCGACAAAACTTGTGGCACCAAAAATGATGATGTCATAGGGACGATCGTCCCAACTGGTTACTGACATGATTTTGCTTCCCCCATAAAAGCTGGCTCCATAAAAGCTGGCACGTTGACATGAATTTTCAGATGGGGACACTGTGGGATATTCGGGGAACAGGGGCAAGGTTGATTTCCACAATGGCGTTCACGCGCAGAAATATGCTGACCGGACTTGGCTGGGGGCTTGGCGGCTTTGCCGCTACTGCGGCTGGCGCGACGCTCATCCGGCCCAAGGCAGGGTCAGGCGCAATGCCACCCTATTTCGCCAGGCTTGATCAGGCACTGAAACAGGCAAACTTGTATGAGCCTGTCATGCTGCTGGACCTTGATCGGGTGGATCATAATATCGCCGTCACGAAAAAATATTTCAGCAATGATTTGGCCTATCGGCTATCGGCAAAGTCGCTGCCATCTGTTGAGCTGCAAAACTATATCTTGAACAAAATGGGTGCCAACAAGGTGATGGCCTTCCATGTGCCTTATCTGTCGCAATATCTTGGCTATGGGCCTGACACTGATATTCTGATGGGCAAGCCTGTGCTGACCGGATCGGTGCACAATTTTTTCGCAAGTCTTGATGCCGGGGCCCGATCAGACGCCGCCGCCCGGATTCAATGGCTGGCCGATGACAGCGCGCGCGTTGGCGAATTGCTGACACTCGCCAAACAAATGGGGGTGCGCCTGCGCCTTAATCTTGAAATTGATGTGGGCCTCCACCGTGGTGGCGCGCAAAGCACCGATGAACTCGGGGCGATGCTAAATCTCATCGCAGCGCATCCCGACCATATCAGCTTTGCAGGCTTTATGGGGTATGAGGGGCATGTCGCCGCCGCGCCAGCACCCCTTGCCAACATGGATCAAAGCTTTGCCGACGCTATGGCGGCCTATCAACGTTTTTATGAGTTCGGCACAAGTAATTTTGGCGCGCTGTTCACGGATGACGTAACGCTCAACAGCGGGGGCAGCAAAACCTATCAACGGTTTGGCACCCAACCCTTCGTCAATGATATTGCTGCCGGGTCCTGCATGGTAAAGCCATCAACCTTTGACATATTGCATGACCACGTGCCTGCGCTGTTCATTGCGACCCCCATTTTAAAGGCGCATGACGGCCTGTTGGTCCCGTTTTTGGAGGAACGGTCCACCCTGTTGTCATGGTGGAACCCGAACGCTGCGCAATCATGGACTGTCTATGGCGGCGGCTGGGCAGCAGATATGGTGGCACCGAAAGGTGTGTCGATCCTGAAGCTAACGGCTGATCCACCAAACCAAAACCTGATGCCCAATCAATCGCTCTACACCGGGCCTAAAGGCGCAAAACTGCATCAGGGGGACTTTATCTTTATGCAACCCCATCAGGGGGACGCGCTGTTTCAATTTGAAACCATCGCCCTTGTGCGCAATGGTGAGGTAACAGGGTTTTGGTCAAGCTTTGACAGAAAATACTGATGGGGTAAGAGCCGAATGGCTCCATCAAAAACGAATTGGGGAACAAAATGGATTTTGAACTTTTATTTTCAATCGCAGGCATGATTGCCATGTTGGGATGGCTATTGCTTTTGGCGTCACCAAAACTGCCGGACCTGTCTGACAAAATTGGCGGCAAGCTTATTCCCGCTATCCTATCCCTCGGCTATGTGTTGCTTGTCTTGATCCCCAGCGCCACGCAAAGCAGCGGCGGCTTTGGCACATTGGCAGAGGTGATGCAGCTTTTCACCGCTGAACAATCCGCCCTTGCCGGGTGGGTGCATTTTCTGGCGTTTGATTTATTTATCGGCGGCTGGATCTGCGCCACCGCGCGGAAAGACGGGATATCCTTTTGGTTCGTCCTGCCCTGCCTGCCCCTGACCTTTATGCTTGGCCCGGCAGGATTGTTGCTGTTTCTGGTCATTCGGCAATTTGCCGGGAAACAGGCAACGGCTGAGGCAAAAGCAGCATAAACTAGCCGTACCAAATATCCCGGATCGGGCGATCAACATCATGCTGCAGGCTGATCTGTGAATCAAAGATCATGGTCGCCCGTTTGTCTGCATCAAAGGCGGGCCAATCCGGCATAGTCGCGGTTGGCTTGCCTGTTTTGGCGAAACTGACCCACGCGTCTGACACTGTGTCGGCAAGCGCGTGCAAGGGGTCCAAATCACCCAAAATCTCAGCGCAGGTTTCAAGGTTCTGCATCACAAAGGGCATGTCCAACCCATGCATGGCCCCGATCCCCGGCACGGGCGAGGTCCAATCAAACTGATAAAGATAGGTCCGCCCCGGCGCATGATTTGCATGATGTTCGGCGGCTCGCACACTACCGCGCCGGAACAGGCAGTCAGTCAGAATTTGCCCACGGATCGCCGTGTTGGACACCCCCGGCATCGCGCGCTTATAATTGGCAAAAACCTGCCGGGGCCGATCTTGCGGCACCATCATGCCTTTCATCATCCGCATGCATAGGCGGGCCGCCACCGGTTCAGGTCCCGGTATGACCAGCGGGAACAGGCGGCCATCTTCCTTGACCGTGCCGATCATCAAATCAATATCCTTGCCCGCGCCTTGGCCCAAGGCATCCAAAACCGGAACAGGCATTAGGTCTGTGCCATGGGCGCAGCCCAAACTGCCATAGGTCGCCAAGTCGCCATATCGGTCCTTCGCCCCTTTTTGAAGGCGCAGCATTTTGCGCCCTATCGCCATCATACGCAGTGTGTCTTGGGCCGACAGTGCCGACAGGGCAGCCCTGTCCCCCGGTTTAATGTCCATGGCCTGCAACAAATCGGTGGCGTAATTTTTATGATGATCAATCGACGTACCAAATTCCGGCGTGCCGCTTTGCGCTATCGCGCGCCTGAACAGGCCCTTTGATTTCGGGCTTGCCACCAAAACCGCAATGCTTTGCCCGCCAGCAGATTCGCCAAAGATCGTGACATTATCAGGGTCACCGCCAAACTGTTTGATATTCTGCTGCACCCATCTAAGGGCAGCGAGCTGATCTTCAAAGCCGCGATTGGGGCAACAAAACTCGTCATCAAACTGACCGGGCGCAGTGAACGATCCCATCGCCCCAAGCCTGTAATTGATCGACACCATGACCACGTTTTTCTTGGCCAGATTCGTGCCATCATAAAGCGGCATGGAGCCAGCCCCGGTAACAAAGGCACCGCCATGTATCCACACCATGACAGGCAGTTTTGCATCCGGGTCAGGCGCGGGCGTCCACACATTCAGGTTCAGGCAATCATCCCCTTGTGGGCCCGTCATCTCAATCGCGCGCATAAATTTTTGCGCGGCGCGACCCGATAGACGGATTGGCGCGCTGGAGGTTTGCGGGCAGGCATTGCCGATCCGGGTGGCATCTCGGGTGCCCGTCCAGCTTTCAGGTGCCTGGGGCGGCAGCCAGCGGTTTTCGCCCGCAATAGGTGCCGCGTAGGGGATATTCTTAAAATTGTGAATGCCGTCCTGTTCACGACCCGCAAGCACACCTTGCGCGATTGTCACCATGCTCATTTACCTATAGCCCCAAATAACACTGTCAGATTTTCACTGGATAATAGCCTTATACATCATCCGGGTGCAGGTAAATAAACCGAAAGGGGCTGATATGTTGTACCGCGCGCGGTTCAAACCCCAATTGGGCAATCATGTCATGGTGGACAGTCAGGCTATGGGATCCTGCGTCCCAAAATCGCGACACGGATCGATCAGACGAGGTTAGGATCGGTGCCTGTCTGTTTGCGGGCAGTACATCACTTTTGCGGTTGATCACACTGCCGCGAAAATAGGGCTGTCGGCCAAGGCTCATCATCTTCTTGAACCCTGCAATGCGCAGCATTTCCCACATGGCGGAGGGTGCGCTTGATTTCAGCCCGCGTATATCCGCCGACAGGATTGGCGCCTGCCCCTCATCACTGATATTAAGGGTGATGGCGTGATCACCTGCCCCAATAGACACATCGAAATCCGCATAGGACGCATTCAAACCAAGATAATCATTATTATAGGCGATGACAGATCGGTCATCATTCCACAGCTTGACGCACAGCGTGCCCCAGTCAGGTTTCAGCGCCATTGCAAGCGGCAGCGACATGGGGCGGCTATCAATCTCCTCCCCCGCTTTAAAACTCGATAGGATGAAAAATTGCAGCTCCCGATGGGGGCCCATGCTTGCGCTGCGGAAATCAGCAAAGATAAACCCGGCGGCGACAGACCCGTCCTTGTAAGTGACGGGATATACATCTTCGCCCGCGAAAACATCTGAAACTGCCTTGGGATCAACACGCCCAAAAATAGAAAGCCCGTCCCCATCATATACATGATAGGGCGTGGGTGCCGGGCCTGTTGGCAAGGCCACCTCCCCCCTTAAAGGGTGGTCCTTGAACATGATGTGATCTGATGTCACGCAACTTCCCCCACAGTCTGACGTGCGGGCACGCAGACGCATCTACTTTTCAAGAATTCAATCCAGCTTGCGGGCAAAGGCCTGCTGCCAGTCAGACATTGGCTGAAATTCCGCTTCGCCGGAAAGTCTTGATCGCGTTGCCTCCACAATCTCGTCATCGCTTTGATCAAGATCGAACCCTTCTGCAAAGGGTTGCGCCACATGGAAAGGGGAATCGATAAAACATTCCAGCCCATTTCCTTCTGGGTCGCTAAAATATAATGACCAGGCATTGCCATGACTGATGGGCAAAATAGGATCGACCTTTGCCTCTATCAGTTTGGCGCGCAAGACACGCAAATCGTCTAATGTGCCAGTGCGAAAGGCAAGATGGTCAGCCATCACGAATTGACGATCAGGCGTTTCCATACCGTCAATCAGCACAATCTGATGATGATTTTCCGGGTCTTGGCTGATAAAGGCCATCCGCCCGCCACCGGGCACTTCACCGCGATTGGTAACGTGAAAGCCCAATACATCACAATAAAAGGCCAATAAGTCGTCCAGATTTTTGGCGGCCATTGTGGTGTGGGATAATGTTAGGCGCGGGCTGGTTTGTGATGCTGTCATTGGTGCAATCTGCTTTTTTGTGATTGGCTCACGCCGAGATGGAAGATGCCCCATCATCGGCAAAAAAAGGGCAGCCGACAAGGCCGGGCCCCTTTATCAGACAGAATTGGCCCCGCTATTCACCAGCGGTTGCGTCAGCAGGCTTGTTCGCATGCGCGTTCAGATAGGCCTCAAGGTCCTTATGCGCGACGCGCCATTCCTTGCCAAATTTTATGGCGCGCAGTTCGTCAGCCTTGATCCACTGCCTGATGGTGCTTTCCTTCACCTTCAGCAGATCGGCCACCTCATGCACTGTTAAAAGTGGGCGAGAGAGCATGTTGTCCTCTTAAAAACTCGATTCGCTCGCAAAATATCACATTGTGCCATTTATGCAAGTTGACATCTGTTATTAGTTTATTATGTATGTTTATGATATTTTATAGTGGTTTTGATAATAAAGGCGGTTTTTATGTCTCAATTGAAACGAATAACGCATCATGAAGCCTTTCCTGGCATGCTGCTTTTATTTGCGGCCATTATTGCCATCGGGCTGGATAACTCCCCCCTCGCCCCCCTATATGACAGTCTGCTGACCACGCCCTTTTTTGTCGGAATTGGCAATTGGGCCTTGGACAAACCGCTTATTCTGTGGATCAACGACCTGTTGATGGCGATCTTCTTTTTGTTGGTCGGGCTTGAGATTAAGAGGGAAGTTCTTGAGGGCAAGCTGTCCGACCCCAAAACCGCCGCCCTGCCATTGGCGGGCGCCATTGGCGGTATGGCGGCCCCCGCCCTGATCTATGTACTGTTCAATCTGAACAGCCCGGAAAATCTAAACGGCTGGGCCATCCCTGCGGCAACCGATATTGCCTTTGCACTTGGCGTTCTAGCCCTGCTGGGTAAGGGCCTGCCGGTAGCGCTAAGAACCTTTTTGTTGACGCTGGCCATTGTCGATGACCTTGGCGCCATTATCATTATCGCCTTGTTTTACACGGCCGATGTGTCATTGCTGGCACTTGGGCTTGCCGCTTTGGGCATTGCCGGGCTGATTGTTCTGAACAGGCTTCATGTTGCCTCAACCGCCGCCTATCTGTTGATCGGCGCCTTTATCTGGGTCTGTGTGCTGAAGTCTGGCGTTCACGCAACCTTGGCCGGTGTGGTCACCGCACTTGCCATCCCGCTGACGGTCAATGGTCAGGGCAATATCAAAAAACGCCCCAGCGAAACGCTTGAACACGCGCTGCATCCTTGGGTGGTGTTTATGATCCTGCCGGTGTTCGCGTTCGCCAATGCCGGGGTTGCACTGGGTGGCATCAGCTTTGCCACCTTTGCCCAGCCTGTTCCGATCGGCATTGCCCTTGGCCTTATCATTGGTAAGCCTGTCGGCATTCTATCACTATGTTGGTTGGCGAAACGGCTTGGGCTGGCCACCATCGACCCAACCCTGAACTGGAAACTATTGGCAGGGGCAAGCATGCTGGCCGGTATCGGCTTTACCATGAGCCTGTTCATCGGCATGCTGGCATTCAGTTCACCTGAAATGGCAACCCAGATCAGGATCGGTGTTTTGTCTGGATCATTGGTTTGTGGTGTGGTCGGCTATTTGGTACTGCGCGCCGCCATACCCAAAACGGCAGATACACAATCCCAAACGTCTGCACCCGTGGCAAATAGTTAGGACCATTAAACATGGAAACTGCGATTGCCTTGGCAAGTTCCAATCTGCTGACCCCCATGGCGCTGTTTTTCGCCTTGGGGCTTGGCGCGTCTTTCATCAAGTCAGACCTGTCTATCCCCGAAGCCATCGCCAAAGGCATGGCGCTTTATCTGATGCTGGCCATCGGCTTTAAAGGCGGCGCAGAACTGGCAAATGGTGTTGATGGTTTCAACCTGATCGTCACGCTGACCGCTGCTGCGGCGCTAA
This sequence comes from Alphaproteobacteria bacterium, assembly GCA_965229935.1. Lineage (GTDB taxonomy): Bacteria > Pseudomonadota > Alphaproteobacteria > SPJN01 > SPJN01 > SPJN01. Next base: position 2,508,567 of record CBDDKB010000002.1, on the reverse strand, counting down.
GTTTTTTAATGCCGCTTATCGCCTTTACGTTGATGCGGCGGACGACCAATCTGCCCATTGCTGACCTTGCCGCCATTGCGGGGTGCTATGGCTCAATCTCTATCGTTACATTCGTTGCTGCGACAGAACTTTTGGCAGATCAATCCGTCGGCTATGAAGGATATATGGTCGCCGCCGCCGCCGTGATGGAAGCCCCCGCGATCCTAACGGCCCTGTGGCTTGCCCGCCGACACGGGATTGCCAGCGATGGTCAGTCAAGCGCACTGAAAGAAGCGGCAACCAATGGATCTGTTGTCCTGCTGGTCGGCGCGTTTTTCATCGGCTGGATCACCGGCCCTGAGGGGTACGAGGCGATTAAGCCATTTGCCGTTGACCCGTTTAAGGGCGTGTTGTGCCTGTTCTTGCTTGATATGGGATTGCTGGCTGGACGCGGGCTTATGCAGGCCAAGGGGGCCCTGTCCCCGAAGGTCATGGCATGGGGCCTGGCGATGCCGCTGATCGGCGCGGCAATCGCGGCACCGCTGGTTATGGTGTTGCCCCTATCGACAGGCGGCAGCATGCTGCTGATCACATTGGCGGCAAGTGCCTCATACATTGCGGTACCTGCTGCCATGCGGCTGGCATTACCCGAAGCGCGGGCAGGGATTTATCTGCCCCTGTCCATTGGCATCACATTCCCCTTTAACCTGACGATTGGTTTGCCGCTATATTTGGGACTGGCAACCTTGCTGACGACCGGAGGTTAAGCAGATCATGAAAACCTATAAGAAACTGCGTATCGAGTATGTTGTTGAGGCCCCCATCGTCCGCCGCCTGACGCAAAGTTTGGATGAGGCGGGGGTGACGGGCTATACCGTCATGCCCGCCCTTTCCGGTAAAGGCATTGACGGTTCCTGGTCACGCGATGGACAAATCATTGATGCAGGCCGCATGGTGGTTGTGCTTTGCATTGTTGACGACAGTATGAAGGACGCAATTCTGGAGCTTACGGCACCGATCCTGAAACGACAGATTGGCATTGTTTGCCTGTCAGAGGTTGAGGTTCTGCGCGACGATCATTTCTGACCCAACGGCCTGAGCAAATCAGCGCCCTCTCGTCAAAAGGGTCATGTCGTGCCGCTTAGGGCTGTTCAAAGACCCGCTTGGAACGCTAAACTCCATCCATGACCGCACCGAACACGCCATTTAATTTCGATACGACCTACACAAGCCTTGCCCCGCATTTTTTTGCCGAAGCTGCGCCTGACAGTGTGGCGGCACCCCAGCTTGTTATCGTGAACCATGCGCTTGCTGCGCAGCTTGGGGTCGATTTGTCAGGCCTGTCGATTGACCAGCAGGCCGCCTTATTCTCTGGCAATCAGGTGCCTATGGGCGCCTCCCCCCTTGCCCAGGCCTATGCCGGCCACCAGTTCGGGAACTTTACAATATTGGGGGATGGGCGCGCCCATTTGTTGGGGGAACATGTCACCCCAAATGGCGATCGGTTTGACATTCAGTTCAAAGGGTCAGGCCGCACGCCATTCTCACGCGGGGGCGACGGCAAGGCGGCCCTCGGCCCCATGTTGCGTGAGTTTATTATTTCAGAGGCGCTCTATCATTTGGGCATACCGACGACGCGCAGCCTTGCTGTTGTGGCAACGGGGGAGCCTGTCATGCGTGACGCGGTTCTACCCGGCGCGATATTAACGCGGGTTGCCGCCTCTCACATTCGGTTTGGCACATTTCAGTTTGCGGCACATCATGGCGACAAGGCTGGGCTTGACGGATTGCTTGCCTACACGATCGCGCGCCACTATCCAGACCTTGAAGAAAGTCCGAACAAGGCTTTAGCGCTGCTGGCGGCAGTGATGGAACGGCAGGCAGACCTGATCGTTCATTGGATGCGCGTCGGCTTCATCCATGGGGTGATGAACACAGACAATATGACCCTGTCTGGTGAGGCAATTGATTTTGGCCCTTGTGCCTTTATGGATGCGTTTGACCCCCAAACGGTTTTCAGCTCGATCGATCATATGGGCCGCTATGCCTATGGCAATCAGCCGAAAATAGCTCTGTGGAATCTGACGAGGTTGGCAGAAACATTACTGCCCCTTATTGATGATGACACGGCACAGGCAGTCAAACTTGCAGAAAGCGAACTGAACAAATTCGCCCCGCTTTATGAGCAAAAATGGCTGACCATGATGCGCCATAAGCTTGGCCTTGATGGCGCGCAAGAAGGCGATGCTAAGCTAATCACCGACCTGCTTGATTGGATGCAGAAGCATGGCGCGGATTACACAAACAGTTTCTACGACCTGACCTATGATAATTTATTGGGTGCTGAGATTTACCAGTCAAAACCGTTCACTGATTGGCATCAGCAATGGACCCAAAGGCGCGATCAGAACCAACAACCTGCTGATGCAGCCCATCACATGATGGCGCGAAACAACCCGGTCCTTATTCCGCGGAACCATAATGTCGAACAGGCATTAAGCGCTGCGAATGAAGGTGACCTCAACCCGCTGCAAAATCTTTTGGCGGCACTGGAGGAGCCCTATGCTGATAAGGCTGAGTTCGCGCCATACAAGTCCCCGCCAGCACCCAGCGAGCGTGTCTACCAAACATTTTGCGGGACGTAATTGCTGGTTGCTCAAATCTTGGCAGTAAGGCCCTAGCCTAAGTCATCCGGGGCAACACGCATATTGTGGCGCAAAAAACTTTCCATATAACGGGCCGGTTCATTCGGATCAAACAGCCCCCCATCAATGAACTTGCTGCGCGGCATGGCGATGGGGCTATCAGCGTCGGTTAATATCCACGGCCTGTCACTAGCGCCTTCGGTTTTGTTATCTCGCAAGGGCACCGCAACACCAACAGCCTGCGCTGCCTGCCGATAAACATCCGGCAAATAGACCTGATCAGCAATGGCGGCCAAATCCTGTGGCGCTGCCACTTGGCCCCAACGCACCATCTGGGTCAGGAACCACAGGGCATGGCTTTTCCACGGGAAGTTGGCCGCATAATGATGAAAGATCAAAAAGTCATTATCTTCGACCAGGCTTTTACGCTGTCTCAAAATCCCTTCCCCCAACAAGGCGGGGGTGAATGTTGTCGGCGACAGGCCAACATATTCGGGCAGCGACAAAAGATAGGCTGCCTCTCGCCGATGGCGCGGCTGGTCAAGCCATTGCAATGCCGTCAGCACAGATTTCACCAAGGCAAGATGCGTGTCAGCATTATCTGTGGCCCAGTCGGCACGCACGCCCAAAACTTTTTCGGGAAAGTGTCGCCAAATTTCCTTGGATGATACAATTGTCCGCCCGGACCCACGCCGTTCAGCGTAACTGTTCCAAGGCTCCCCCACGCAGAAGGCATCGATATGGCCTTGTTCCAACTGATCCACCATTAGGGGCGGCGGGGCAACAACCATACGCACATCACGGTCGGGATTGATCCCTTCGGCACCCAACCAATAGCGCAGCGCGTAATTGTGACTGGAATAGGGAAATACCGACCCAACCGTCGGCGGCTCTGCCCCCTGTTCAATGCGGCTGGCAATCAGCTTGCGCATCGCCCGGGCTGACACGGGCCGTTCTGCCATCGCGTCAGGGTCAAGCGCCACCAATTCTTCATAAAGCGCATTTGAAACAGTGATCGCATTGCCGTTGAGGTTAAGCGTGATGGCGGTCGCGAACTTTTCGCCACCATAGGCACCGTCAAGCCAGCTTGCCGGCACCATCGGGGCCAGCATGTGCGCTGCATCAATAACGCCGGAGGCAAGTGAATCACGCACCTGCGCCCAACTATTCATGCGCACAAGTTCAACATCCAAGCCGTGCTGGGCAAAGCATCCCTTTTCAAGGGCAACGATCAACGGCGCAGCGTCGGTCAGCGGGACAAATCCTATTTTCAACTGTTTCGACATTGCGCCCTATCCCAGCAGGTCCAATACCGACAGGATATTGTCCGCAACATCCTTGATCGTCTTTCCCTGCTGCATCGCCATTGATCGCATGGCAGCATAGGCATCATTTTCTGACATGCCGCGTTTTTCCATCAACATGCCCTTGGCGCGCTCAATAATCTTTCGCGCCTCAAGATCTGCACGGGATTTTTCAAGGTCCTTGCGCAAGATATCGACCATCTTGAACCGTTCAATCGCGATTTCGATCACAGGTTTGATCCGGCTTTCCGACAGCCCATCAACAATGTAAGACGTCACCCCGGCGCGCACCGCTTCCTTGGCAAGCGCGCCATCGCCATCTTCGACAAACATCACGATCGGTTTGGGGTTCTCACGCGCGACCAATTGCAGATTTTCAATCGTGTCGCGGTCGGGACTGTCACAATCGATAATGATCGCATCAGGCTGTAGGTCACGGATGATGGTCAGCAATTCGGTGCCATGAACGGCAGAGGCTTGCTTGACAACTGCGCCGCCGCGCAGACCATCTTCAACGGTACGCGCGCGTTCCTCGTCACTATCGATCAGCAGGACAATTAGGGGTGCTTCATCCATCAGATTTGCCGGGTTCGTCCAATTTCAACTAATCGCAGTGTGCCATTTATTTAGGCATGATGAAAAGTGCGACACTTATTCGTAAGCTATTGTTTTTATTATGGTGAATTATCATCGCTACTATGCCGCAGGCCCAATGGAATTAAGTAACGCTAGGCGGCGCTAACCTCCTTTGCAGGTAAAAATTGCGCCAGCTCCGCCCGGCAGGACCCGCAATTGGTGCCCGCCCCAGTCGCCTCGCCCAACCCATCAATCGTGCAGGCGCCACCCCGAACGGCCTGCTTCAAATCATTGGTGCCAACCTGCATACAAGAACAGATAATCGCGCCCTTATCCGGCGCCCCGGCCCCGGCGCGACCTGCCAATATAGCCAGTCGGTCCGCTGCCAGAACAGGCTTTGACAAAAGCTGTGCCGCCCAATCGCGCGCAACGGCAACCGGACGATCAGACACAAAGACCAAGGCCTGCAACATGTCACCATCATACAGCGCAAAGCGCTGCGCCTTGCCATCCTGATAAATCTGCCAATCAAGATCAGGATCAAAGCCCAACCTTGTCAGATCAAACGCTTTGTTCCCGGCAAGTTCAACCCGTGCGCCACCTTCAATCTTGGCCTTGGCCCAATAGGCGCAGGCGGGTTTGATGTCTGTCAGCATATTGGCGCGCAAAATGGCAAAGCCATACCAGTCAGCGGCAAAGCGGGTCAGGCTGACCTTGCCGCTTTTCAACGCGGGCTGACCTGATACAGGGTCAGTGTCAGCGGTGATCAAGGCATCGACGCGGCCCGCGCTGGCATAGGCGCCGGTCCAATGCATCGGCGCAAATAATTGCCCCGGCCTTTGCCTGTCTGTGACAAGCGCACGGGCCAACATCGTGCCATGCGGGCTTTCAATCTTTACAATTTCCGCAAGGCGCACTTGTTCGCGCATGGCATCTTCGGGCACAATTTCAACAAAGGGTTCGGCGATATGGGCGCTTAAGCGTGGCGACAGGCCTGTTCGTGTCATTGTGTGCCAATGATCGCGCACGCGGCCTGAGTTTAGGTGATAAAGCCCCTCTCCCACCGCAATCGGCTTGGCTTCCTGTGCAGTGACAAAGTTTGCTTTACGGTCAGGGGTGAAGAACCCGCCATCTGCAAACAGGCGTTCCGCCGTGCTGCCATCCTGATAGACTGGCCATTGCTGTGGGACAAACCCGTCATATTGGTCAATCGACTGCCCAAGCAATCCGCTGAGGTCCAGATCACGCAAAATGCCTGTTTCAGCATCATTTTCAAAGCTGCACAGCCCCACATAATCCTGAAACACATCATAGGCGCTGTCGAATTCAAACCCTTTGACAAAGCCCATGGCGTGCGCCACGTCGCGGATTTGCACCCAGTCCGCGCGCGCTTCGCCCGGCAGGGGCAAGAATGCCCGTTGCCGCGACATGCGCCGTTCAGAATTTGTGACCATGCCTTCCTTTTCGCCCCATGTTGCAGCGGGCAACAAAATATCGGCAAGTTGCGCCGTGTCTGTATTCGCTGTCATGTCAGAGACGACGACAAGCTCGCACCGCCGCAGTGCCTCGCGCACCTTGTCAGCCTCAGGCAGGGAGACGACAGGGTTCGTCCCCATAATCCACACCGCCTTGACCTTGCCATCATAGATCGCCTCAAACAAATCAACCGCCTTTAGCCCCTGTTGATCAGCCATGGTCGGCGCATCCCAATAGCGCTGCACCAAATCGCGATGCGCAGGATTGGCAATTTCCATATGACTTGCCAGCTGATTGGCAAGCCCGCCGACCTCACGCCCGCCCATGGCATTGGGCTGACCAGTGACAGAGAATGGGCCCATACCGGGCCTGCCAATCCGACCTGTCAGCAGGTGGGTATTGATAATCGCATTGACCTTATCGGTCCCGTCTGTGGCCTGATTGACCCCTTGCGAATAGACGGTCACGGTTTTTTCTGTTTGGCCGGCCCAGCGGAAAAACTTCGCAAGATCATCGGGTTCAATCCCGGTTAGATCGCTCGTCACCTCAAGATTAAAAAAGGCTGACGCTGCCAACGCCTTGCCCACACCGTTTGTGTGCTGGGCAACAAAGGCATGATCGACCGCCCCACGTTTATCAAGGGCATGCAGCAACCCGGTAAAAAGCGCGACATCACCACCGGGCTTGATCGGCAGATGCAAGTCAGCAAGATCACAGGTCGCCGTCCGGCGCGGGTCGATCACAACCAAACGCATATCGGGGCGCGCCTCTTTAGCGGCGCGGATACGCTGAAACAGGATCGGGTGGCACCAAGCAAGGTTGGAGCCGACAAGCACAATCAAATCGGCCTGTTCCAAATCCTGATAATTGCCGGGCACCATATCGGCACCAAAGGCACGCTTGTGCCCCGCCACAGAAGACGCCATGCACAGCCGCGAATTGGTATCCACATTCGCCGTGCCGATATAGCCTTTCATCAGCTTGTTTGCGATATAGTAATCTTCTGTCAGGATTTGACCTGACAGATAAAGCGCAACAGCGTCAGGGCCATGATCCGCAATGACCTGATTGAACTTTTCTGCAATCGCATTTGTTGCCTGATCCCACGAGGCGCGCGCGCCATCAATCATGGGGTACAGCAACCGTTCCTCACCCCCCAGCGTTTCACCAAGGGCTGAGCCTTTGGAACATAGCTTGCCGAAATTCGCTGGGTGATCCGGATCACCTTTGACTGAGATTGCGCCATCTGCGGCCTGCTCTACCAGCACACCGCAACCGACACCGCAATAAGGACATGTTGTACGAGTGGGGCTCTCGATCATGTCTTATGCCGCCGCTATGGCATCTATCGGCATGGCAACATGAACCCTGCCATCAACTATCCGGGTTTCCCGTACCGGGACCTGCCCGTCATCAGCGCCCTGCGCCATCCCGGTTTCAAGCGAGATAACCCAATTATGCAGCGGGCAGGTCACCGACCTGTCATGCACAATCCCCTCAGACAAAGGGCCTTGTTTGTGGGGGCATGAATCATCAAGGGCAAAGACCTCGTTCTGCGCGGTCCGAAAAACGGCAACACAGCCATGCGCGCCCTTTACAACGCGTGCACCGCGCACAGGAATGTCATCGATGGCGCAAAGGTCCATCCAATTTGCGTGTTCCATAGTCATAACAAAATCCTCCCTTACTCTGCCGCCAGAAGCGGTTTGGGCTCCACCCGGTTGAACTCATGCGCCTCGCCCCCTTCGACCCGTTCGGCCCAGGGGTCTGATTGCATAAATTGTTGCGAAAAGACGAAGCGGTCGTAATAGGCCTTGCGTGCCTCAGCATCATTGCAAAGCGTATCGCGCACATGGTCGATGCCGACCTTATCCGCCCATTTATAAATGCGGTCCAGATAGGCTGCCTGTTCGCGATACATCTGCATCAAGGCGCCGACATATTCAAACACCTCATCCTCTGTCGCGACGGTCAACAGCTTTTCAGTGCCTTTGATCTCCATCCCCGCAGCACCTGCGAAGTGAATTTCATAGCCAGCGTCAACACAGACAATACCGATATCTTTACAGGTCGCTTCGGCGCAATTACGCGGGCAGCCTGATACGGCAAGCTTTACCTTATGGGGGGTCCAACTGCCCCACAGGAATTTTTCCAACCGAATGCCAAGCCCGGTACTGTCTTGCGTGCCAAAGCGGCAGAAATCTGTGCCGACACAGGTTTTCACAGTACGCAGCCCCTTGGCATAGGCATGACCAGACACCATGCCCGCTTTATTTAGATCACCCCAAACCGCAGGCAAGTCAGTCTTTTTCACGCCCAACAGGTCGATACGCTGCCCCCCTGTGACCTTGACAGTGGGGATGTCAAACTTGTCAGCGACATCGGCAATGGCGCGCAACTCGTCAGGGGTGGTAATCCCGCCCCACATGCGCGGCACCACAGAAAATGTGCCATCCTTTTGGATATTGGCGTGTACCCGTTCATTGATGAAACGCGATTGGGCATCATCCGCATAGTCAGCGGGCCAAGCCGCCAACAGATAATAGTTCAGTGCAGGGCGGCACTTGGCACAGCCGCATGATGTTTTCCATTCAAGCCCCTGCATCACTTCAGGGATGGATTTCAGCTCGCGCGCAGTAATGGCGCGGCGGACATCATCATGGGTGAAATCTGTGCAGGGGCACATCGGCTTTTTCGCATTGGGATCGAACGCATCACCCAGCGTGTTTGCCAGCAGCCCTTCAACCAATCCCGTGCAACTGCCGCATGAGGCGGATGCCTTCGTCACAGCGCGCACATCATCAAGGCTGCTTAAGCCATTTTCATTGATCGCCGCAGTGATGGTGCCCTTGCATACGCCGTTGCAGCCGCAAATTTCTGTGTCATCGGGCCACGCTGCAACGGCCGCCATAGGGTCGAGCGCATCTCCCCCCTGAAAGGCAGGGCCGAAAATCAGCGTGTCACGATTTTCTGAAATATCCTCCCCACCCTTTAATTGTGAGAAGAACCAGGCGCCATCACCCGTGTCGCCATACATGACAACGCCGACAATTTTATTTTCTTCAAGCACCAGGCGTTTATAGACACCCTGGGCCGCATCACGCAGGACGATTTCTTCGCGCCCTTCGCCCTCTGCAAAGTCTCCGGCTGAATAAAGATCAACGCCTGTGACTTTCAATTTCGTTGCGGTGACGGAACCTGTGTAGCTGGCATCCGCCTCGCCCGCCAATTGCGCTGCGACGGTCTTTGCCATGTCATACAAGGGCGCTACAAGCCCGTAACAAATACCGCGATGTTGTGCGCATTCACCCAGCGCGTAAATCGCCGGGTCCGATGTTTCCATCTGATCATTGACGACGATGCCACGTTCACACGCAAGCCCGGCATCTTTTGCGACGCTGATGGAAGGCTTGATGCCAACCGCCATGCAGACAATATCAGCCTTGATCCGGCGACCATCATCCAACACAACTTCTTCGACCTTACCGTCACCAAGAATTTCCTTGGTGTTGGCCTCTGTCAAAACCTCGATCCCGCGATCCTTAATTGCCTTTTCAAGCAGATGGCCTGCAGCTTCATCCAATTGCCGTTCCATCAAGGTCGGCATCAAATGCAGCACCGTGACAGACATGCCACGCGCCTGCAGACCGGCGGCGGCCTCCAGCCCCAGGAGACCACCGCCGATGACGACCGCATGGCCGCCATTTTCTGCTGCCCCCAGCATCGCCTCCACATCATCAAGGTCGCGATAGGTCAGCACACCGGGCAAATCATGGCCCGGTACAGGAATGATAAAGGGATCAGACCCGGTTGCGATAATCAGCTTGTCATAGGCCGCCTCGGTACCGTCCTGGGCGGTGACGATCCCTTTGCTGCGGTCTATGGCGCTTACTTTCTTACCCTTGTGCAGCGTGATATTATGGTCTGCATACCAGTCATCATTGTGAATGATGATCTGTTCGTAATCCTTTTCGCCGGACATAACGTAACTCAACATGATGCGATCATAATTGACGCGCGGTTCGGCGTTAAAGATGGTGATGTCATAGGCGCCCGGCTCGCGCTTGAACAATTCTTCAAGCGCACGGCCAGGGGCCATTCCATTTCCGATGATAACTAGTTTTTGCGTGCTCATTTGGGGCCTCATTTGCACAGGGTGAATAGTTCAGTGTGTTATTTGACTTGGCCGAGCTTGAAGCCGACCTGTAGCCACAGACGGTCAATGTCAGCGGCGAACGTGTCCTTGTCGTAACCGGCATATTTGGCAACGAACGTGATCGGGCCTTTGTTCAAGACGGCGATCAGGTCGAGTTCGGTGCCGAAATCCTGGCTTGTTTCTTCTGCCTTAAAGTCGTGATAGATGGCGACAAGCTTGCCGCTGTCGAACGGGCCAAAGGCGGGCAACTTGTAAACAGCCTTGGCGTAAATATCCTCAAGCCCGATAGCCGGCGTTGCCAGAAAGACATCGGCATAGCCGTTAAAGGCATGGGCGGTGGCAAGCGGGGTTGCAAAACCCTTGGTGCCGTCACCTGTCAGCACTTCGTAACCTGCGAACAGTTTCAACGCATCGATTTTGTAGGCAGCTTCCAGCAGGTAATAATGTTCGTCATAAGTCACAGGCTGGTCGGCATAATCTGATTGCACCGCATAGCTTGCCTTCAGGCCGAAATTGCCCTTCCAGCCATTAATGACACCGCCGAAGGTTTGTGATGACGCGCCACGGGCATTGTCAAAATCCAGCAGATAGGCAAAGCCCGTTACTGCCAGCTTGGCGTCATCCAGCGGCACATTATATGTGGCGTTGATGAACCATGAATCACTGTCAAACTGGCCGATGGGACTGTCGGAACCGAAAATGCGCAACACTTCTTCGGCATAGGTGACATCAAGGGTCAGATTTTCGACTGAGTTGTTTTCGATGCGTACCGCATCAAAGGTCTGTTCATTTTGACGCCAGCCGACATTGCCAACAAACCGCGCATCGCCAAGGACAATGCGTTGCCGACCTATTGTGACCTTGGTGTCCGGCAGGCTTGTGTTCACAAGTTGCAGCCGGTTCAGCTGACTATCTTCGGGGTCGGCAACAACAGGGAACCGGGTCTTGCCATTAAACGTGTCGTTATAATCATCGACCCAATCGCTGACATGCTCAAACTCAACCAACAGCTTGGTATTGTGGAAGGTACCGCTTTCAAGACCGACACGGGCACGAAAAGTGACCGCATCGGCATCTTCGGCTTTGCCGTCCTGATCGACGCCCTCATAACGCAGGCGCAAATCCATCAGCGGGGTTACGTTTTTCAATGCCTGAAACAGGTCATTGGTTTCCATATGGTGGTCGGCCAGCGCAGGCGCTGCTGACAGGCCGGCCACAATGGAGATGGTGGCAAGAAGCGTCGATGTTATTTTCCTAGTCATGGCAAAAGCCCTTTCAAAACATCATTCATGCGGTGATCCACACACGGATATCCGTGGGGATCGATTGCATCGATGCAGTTAAAAGAGGGCCGCCGTTGACCCGGGTTATGTATGTCTAAGGTCGCTTGAACGCTGTTGTTCAGGCAGCCTTTTCTTTCTTTTCATTCTCATATTCTTCCAAGAATGTGAGAAGCTGTTCGCGGTATTTGTAATAATCAGGATGGTCAAGCAATGCCTGCCGCGTGCGCGGACGGGGCAAGTCAACCTCCATAATTTTACCAACCCGGGCGTTGGGGCCGTTGCTCATCATCACAACCCGGTCGGCAAGCAGGATGGCTTCATCGACATCATGCGTGACACAGATTGCGGTCACTTGCGTGCGGCTCCACACGTCCATCAAAACATCCTGCAATTCCCAACGGGTCAAGCTGTCAAGCATGCCAAACGGTTCATCAAGCAGCAGGAATTTCGGTGACAAGGCAAAGGCGCGGGCAATACCAACGCGCTGCTTCATCCCGTTAGACAAATCCGCAGCGGACTTGTGCATTGAATCTGCCAAGCCGACACGGGTCAGATAATATTCAATAATGTCCTTGCGCTCTGCCGCAGAGGCATGGGGATAAACACGTTCAACGCCCAACGCCACATTCTGATAGGCGGTCATCCATGGAAACAATGACGGGGCCTGAAACACAACACCGCGATCAGGGCCTGCGCCATCGATTTCGCGGGCATCAAGCACAATACCGCCATCGCTGATCGGGTTAAGACCAGCCGCCATGGACAGCACGGTTGACTTGCCGCAACCTGAATGACCGATCAGGGAAATGAACTCACCTTTTTTCAGGTTCAGATCAAACCCATCCACAACGGTCAATGGGCCTGTCGGCGTGTCATACACTTTTGTGACATTATAGAATTCAACAAATTTGTTGACCGCATTGAATTGCGCCTTACCGGCATCCAGTGCCGCTTGGGGCAGCTCAATCTCGCGGGTTGCACGGGCATCTTTCAAACTGGTTTTAAGGCCGTTCAGCATAGCCGTAATCGGCGTCACATCAGGCAGGGCCGGGCCGCTTTCTTCGGCAGCTTTTGCCAGGCCGACCTTGGTCAGATAGTTTGTGATTTCACCGCGCAGACGAATAAACTCTTCATCATGGTTCATATCCTTGCGGTCACGGGGACGGGGGATATTCACCTTGAAGGCCGGGCCGAATGTTGCATTGGGGCCGGGATTAAGCGGGATGATCCGGTCGGCCAGCAACAGTGCCTCATCCACATCATTGGTGATCAGGATGACGGTCTTTTTCTCGCTTGACCAAATCTGCTCAATCTCGTCCTGCAGGTTCGCACGGGTCAGAGCATCAAGTGCACTTAACGGTTCATCAAGCAGCAACAGCTTAGGCTGGATCGCCAAGGCACGCGCCACATTCACCCGTTGCCGCATGCCACCAGACAGTTCCGCAGGTTTGCGGTCAACCGCGTGGCTTAGGCCAACCATGTTGATATAATGGTCAATGCGTTCGATCTTGTCTTCTTCTGCCATGTCGGGAAAAACCGCATCAACAGCAAGCTTGATATTGCCTGCCACAGACAGCCACGGCATCAGCGAATAGTTTTGAAACACGACACCGCGGTCGCGCGAGGCACCCTTGACCTGCTCCCCCTCAAACATGACGGTGCCTTGATCAGGGGCCAACAGGCCAGCGATCATTGAAATCAATGTTGTCTTACCGCTGCCTGAAAATCCGACAATGGCGACAAACTCATTTTCCGCAACATCAAGATTGATGTCCTGCAATATGGTTTCCTTGCCATAGCCTTTGCTGACATTCTTAAGGGACAGGATCGGTTGTGCAGTGATGCTCATGGGGCTTCCTTTCCTGTCCTAGCGTTTGTCAGTAAAGGTGAAGGCGGTTTGCAGCGTGTACATGATCCGATCTAGGCCAAAGCCGATCACACCGATGGTCAACACAGCAACCATGATCCGCGCCAATGAGACAGAGGAGCCGTTCTGGAATTCATCCCACACAAATTTGCCAAGGCCCGGATTCTGTGCCAGCATTTCAGCGGCGATCAGCACCATCCAGCCAACACCCAGTGATAGGCGCAGACCCGTAAAGATCAAAGGCAGGGATGACGGGATCACCAGCTTGAAAATCGTATCACGCTGCTTGAGCTGCAGCACCTTGGCTACATTCATCAGATCCTTGTCGATGCTGGATACACCAAGCGCGGTATTGATCAGCGTCGGCCACAAGGAACACAAGGTCACTGTGACGGCAGAGATCAGAAAGCTTTTCGGCATCCATTCTGCAGGCGTCAAATAAAGCGCAGAGACAACCATGGTCACAATCGGCAACCAGGCCAAGGGGGACACGGGTTTAAAGATTTGTATCAGCGGGCTCATCGCCGCGTTAAAGGTCGGTGACAGGCCTGAGAAAATGCCCAGCGGCACTGCGATCAGCGTTGCAATCAAGAAACCGAAAAACACTGTCTTAAGAGAGGTCCAGATTTGGTCGAAATAGGTCGGCTTGCCGGTAAAGGCGCGTTCCTTCACCCGTTCAGGCTTGCCCATTTCGATAAATTTGGCATTGCGGGCATCTTGGCGTTCATAAAAGGCGGCTTCCTTGTCACGCATCACTTTGTGATCATCGACCAAGGCCTCAAACTGTTCATAAACCGCTGCCGGGCCGGGGATAACCCCCAGCGAGGTTTTGACCTGTGACGCGCCAGCGGACCAAAGTACCAAAAACACGCCAATGGCCAGCAGGGGAACACCAAGGCCGCGCCAGATTTCAGCCAATTGCTGTTTGGGGTCTTCACCCTTGAACAATTTGATCATGGGGGTGATGAAGCTGAACCCGATCAGCGCCAAAAAGGCGGTGAGTTTGCCAAGCACCAGCAACAAGATGGCGCCTGCTTTTTTCAGGCCGCTATCAGCGGCGCGGTTTGTTGTGATGGGCATGGTGGTTACTGTGGCACTTTTTGTTTCAGCGGGGTCCGCTTCATTTGGGGTGGTTACGTTTGCAGTATCCACCTGCTCTATCACTTCAGAGTTAACGGCGAGATTATTCATGGGGCTACTCATCTCTATGTCCTCACTCTTCTACCAGATCGGCGCCTTTTAGGCCGATCTCGAAACCTTCCAAATAGGCGTTGGGCTGTTTGCCGTCGAAGGTCTTGCCATCGATAAAGCCGGTTTGCGGCGGCTTGAAGCCATCGGTCGCAAAGTCAAAGTCTGCTTCGGTGGCATAGCCATCATCAATCAGTGACAGGGCGGCTTGTTTGTAGATGTCAGGACGGTAAACCTTGACCGCCATATCCTTGTACCAACCGTCAGACTTCTGCTCAGGGATTTGGCCCCAACGGCGCATCTGCGTCAGATACCAGATCGCGTCGGAGTAATAAGGATAGGTGGCGTTATAGCGGAAAAAGACGTTGAAATCAGGCACATCGCGCACATCGCCCTTTTCATATTCAAATGTGCCCGTCATAGACGCGGCGATCACTTTTTCGTCCGCGCCGACATATTCAGAACGGGACAGGATCTTCACAGCCTCTTTCCGGTTGGCATTGTCATTTTCATCAAGCCACATGGCCGCGCGGATCATCGCTTTGACAAAGGCGATATGGGTGTTGGGATTTTCCTCGGCCCATTTGGCTGACACGCCATAGACCTTTTCAGGATTGTTTTTCCAGATTTCATAGTCGGTCACGACAGGCACACCAATGCCCATAAAGACCGCCTGCTGGTTCCAAGGTTCGCCCACGCAATAGCCGTAAATTGTACCCGCTTCCATGGTAGAGGGCATTTGCGGCGGCGGTGTCACGGACAACAGCGCATCGGCGCCAATCTGACCTGACGTATTTACGCGGCCATAATAGCCGGGATTGATACCGCCCGCGGCCAGCCAGTAACGCAATTCATAATTATGGGTAGACACGGGAAAGACCATGCCAAGTTTAAAGGGCTTGCCCTCATCGCGATAGCTGTCAACGACAGGCTTTAGCGCCGCGGCGCTGATCGGATGTTGCGGCTTGCCATCTTCACCGACCGGAACATTGGGCTTCATCTGTTCCCACACCTCGTTCGACATGGTGATGCCATTGCCGTTCAAGTCCATTGAAAAGGCAGTGACGATATCAGCCTTGGTGCCAAAACCGATTGTGGCGGCCAGCGGCTGCCCCGCCAGCATGTGGGCACCGTCAAGCTGACCATCAATCACGCGATCGAGCAGAACTTTCCAGTTGGCTTGGGCTTCAAGGGTGACGAACAGGCCCTCATCCTCAAAAAAGCCCTTTTCATAGGCGATGGCGAGGGGGGCCATATCTGTCAGCTTGATAAAGCCGACGGTCAGCTCGTCCTTTTCAACATCAAGCATTTCTGCTGACGCAGGTGCAAACGCGGCACCAAGCGCAGTTAGGCTGACGGCAAAGGACAAAGGCTTTAAATAACGGGAGATTTTAGTTGTAAGTCGCATCTAAGACAGGCTCCAATAAAACGTAAGCGATCAACACAAAACCAAATGGTTTCAAAATGTGTGAAGACGCTCTTTCGTCAACTTGCCTTCGCTGATCTGAAAACATTCTTGTCTTCATTCGAAGGCCACGGTCCGTCACCGAACCGATGGATACCCGTCGTTGGGATGAGCACAGTCAAACATAGGTCAGTATTGCTGTCAAATATTATTGTTGCATTGCAGCGCTACGTGACAATATGGGCAAACCTTCCATGTAACATCTTGTTTTTACGTAAATAAACTCGGTTTTGACAATGTTGCACGCCGGCTTTGGGGCCAAGAATTGGCGACTCAAATAAGGGGCTAAATGACTGCGCGCAGCACTGACAGCACTATCTTTAAACCCGGCACCCCTTGACTCCTATTCATGCGACCCTATATGCGAGTTGCATTCAATAATGAATTTCATTCAGTATGCGGGAAAGCAGATGCCGATCCTAGAGTCAAAAAGCAAGCTGGCACGGTCTTTACAAGGGCTGCACCTGTTCCACTATAGCCTGTCCAGTTGTTCGCAACGGGTGCGGTTATCATTAGAAGAAAAGGGCTTGGCGTGGGAAAGCCATCACATCGACCTGCCCGCGCAAGAACACGCAACCGACTGGTATCAACAAATCAATCCGGCTGGTTTGGTGCCAACATTGGTGCATGATGAGCGGGTGATTACCGAATCGATGGACATTCTGCTTTATCTGGAGGCGCAGTTTCCAGACACGCCCCTTGCGGCGGTCGATGCAGATACAGAAAGCTTGTTGCTGCAGCAGGCCGATGACCTTCAAGGCGCGCTCAAACTTCTTACTCATGAATTTCTGCTCAAGCCCAAACAGAAAATGTCCACCAAACAGGTGGAGGATTTTGCCAATCGCCATCAGAATGCAGAGCTGATTGCCTTTAATCGGGAATTTTCAAAGGGGTTTGACGCGTCCCGTATCGAACAAGACGTTAGGCGTATGCAGAAAGGTTTCCTAGAAATTGATCAACGCCTGTCACAGACAGGCCACCAATGGCTGTTGGGATCAACCCTCTCCAACGCTGACATATCATGGGTTATCATCGCCTATCGCCTACACCTCATGCGGTGGGATTTTTCAGCGACGCCTAGCGTCAAGCGCTGGCTTGATACCTACAGGAACAAGCCTTCATTCAAGGCGGCAATCACTGCCCATGAACAACCACGCATTCGCACGATGATGACCATTTATTCGCGCTTTCGCGCCCTGACCGGAACAGGTATCACCACCTATCAAAGGAGAGCAGCATGATTATCATTCTTGGCGCAACGGGTCTGATCGGCGGTCATCTTGCCCGCAATCTGAACCAACAACATGTTGCGATACGCCTTGTGGGGCGAAACGCCGACAAGCTGCAATCACTTGGCCTTGATGCAGACATTGCCTGCGGCGACATGAATGACCCCGCCAGTCTCGCCCCTGCTTTTCAGGGTGGCAAACGCCTGTTCCTGCTTTCGGCGCATGGACCGGATATGGAACAACAACAGATCAACGCGATCACTGTCGCCACTCAACAAGGCTTTGATCATATCGTCAAAATATCAGGCTCCTCCCAATCGATCGCGCCGGACAGCGTGTCGGACATGGGCCAGCAACATTTCAGGATTGAAGCGGCGTTGAAGAAAAGCGGGATCCCTTACACGATCCTGCGGCCCACATTCTTTATGCAAAACCTGCTTGATATGCCCGCAACATTCGTCCGCAATGGCAGGCCAATTATGATGCCGTTCAACGGTACACAAAATCTGACCTTTATTGATGCACAAGACATTGCCGCCGCCGCAGCCCATATCCTGCAATCAGATGATTTCTTCGGGCAAATTGTTGAATTGATCGGCGACGACGGCACATTTCAGGATGTCGCCGCCATCGTCTCCCAAACCATTGGCCGCACCGTAAGCTACAAGGCACTGCCAATCTGGATATCAAGCATTGCCCTAAGACTAAGGGGGGCACCCCCATGGCAACGCCGCCACCAAATTCAAATGGCCAAACTGTTTTCAGCGCAGGGCGACATTCACAACAAGACCGACATTACACACCTGCTGGGGCGCGAACCTGCAAGCCTAGCCGACTTTATCAGCGCACATAGTCAGGACTTCAAATGACGCTGACCCGTCGCTAGTCAAAATCGGGCAATGGAATCGCCAACAACTCGTCTATCGTCGCGGGGTCGGCACCAAGCGCACGCAAAAAAGCGGTGGCAAAGACCTTGTCGGCATCCTCGAACTGGCCCAATGCGCGCGACGCTGAAATAAAGCCGACCAGCCCCCACAAGCCCATCACCTGCAATCTTACATCGGCAGTGTTCACGCTGAATTTGCCTGATAAAACCCCATCCGCGGCGTCAGCTACAGCGGCGGGCGCGGTATTATTCAACATCTCACGCACCAAAATCTCAGGACGGGCACTAAGCCAATCAAACGCCTCATCCTTTAAAAGCAACTGCACAAGGCAACGCGCACCCAGAACCGTATTGATCGTACCGTCTTCAAATTTTTGGGCATGCCGCTCTATCTTTGTTGATAAATCGGCAAGCTTGTCAGCAACGACACCCGCAACAATATCTTCCTTGGCCGGGAAATAGGTATAGAAGGTTCCTATACCCAGATCAGCACGCTCTGTAATATCCATGACAGAGGTTGCATCAATCCCCTTGTCCGCAAACACGTCCATGGCAGCCTTGATCAGCTTGTCCCTTGTTTTGCGACGCCTGCGATCTGTGCGGCTTAGCGTGCCGGATCGTTTCTCATCAGCGTTGGTCATAAATCTTTCAACGACTTCTTCTATGCGGCGGACGCTGCCACCATTTTCATCACTGAACAGCACATAGCCGATCACATCCGACCATAGCTGATAAACAAGGCCTATTCGATATCGAAATGGTGGGGCGTCGAGAAAAGACCGGACCCGGCGAAAAATTGCTTAAGGCCACTTTTATAGCACCGATAACAAGGCGGCGTTCAAAACAAGGCTATTTGCCTTTCTGACTATCCAATTGTACACAAGTCCATAAGAAACTAGGGGTCCAAAGAAAGGGTTAGGGCATGAAAGCTGTTGTGATGCGTGGGCTTGCGCCCTTTACGCGATTTACGATCGCCGACAAGAAAAAGCCCAAGCCAAATGAACATCAGGTTCTGGTAAAAGTTCACGCCGCCTCAGTTAATCCAAAAGATTGGAAGCTGAACACTAGATTGGCGAGCCTGATGGCCCTTTTTGGCGTTCGTCTCGCCAAACCGGTGCTGGGTGATGATCTCGCTGGCACTGTTATTGAGGTCGGCAGCCAAGTGCGCAATTTCAAAGTCGGTGATCGCGTTTATGGCATGGATATGCGGCTTAGGACTGTTTCGCTTGCGGACTATGCCGTCATAGATGAGATCAGACTGGCCCCAATGCCAACCAATCTATCATTTGACGAAGCCGCAGCCTACCCGTTGGCCGCGCAAACAGCCTTGCAAGGATTACGGCTGGGAGGCGCCAAGGCAGGCAGCGACGTTCTGATCATCGGCGCGTCAGGCGGCGTGGGCACCTTCGCGGTTCAAATCGCAAAGGCCATGGGCTGCCACGTTACCGCGGTGTGCAGTACGCGCAATCTTGATCTTGTTACCCAGTTAGGGGCGGACAGCGTGATCGATTATACCGCTGTTGACTTTAAGAATAGTGCGGGCCCCTTTGATCTGGTATTTGACGTCACGTCCTATGAAACGCCGGGGCGCTGCAAAAAATTGATGAAGGCCGATGGCCACTTTGTTTCAACCATGGGACATATGTGGGCGACAATCGCAACGCGCCTTACCAGCAAAAAGCGCGCCTCAATTATTCAGGTGGAATCCTGGCGCGATGATCTGGATACCCTCACGGGCTGGACAGAGGCAGGGCAAGTTAAGCCGATAATTGACAGCACCTTTCCGCTGGAGGAAACGGGCGCCGCCTATGCCCGCAGCAAATCTGGCCGCGCGCAAGGCAAAATCATTATTAGCGTGGCAGGATAAACCGCCTATCCTTGCAGCCGCAGCATCCCAAGAACAGATAGCGTCACGGGCTGCAAACAATTATGCTTGGCCTTTCACAAAATCCTTTGGCGTTTTGCCTGTCCAACGTTTGAAACTGGATGTGAAATTGGATGGATCGGCAAAGCCAAGCTGATAGCCAATTTCTGCAATGGGTAGGTGCCCTGCCAACAAGGCCGATTCTGCAAACTGCTGCCGCACTTCGCGCACCAGCCTTTGATAGGATGTGCTTTGTTTCGACAAAGCATGACGAAAGCTACGCTCTGACATTTTGGCATCGCGCGCGAGATCGGCCTGACTGGGCGGCGCGGCAACCCGCAAGACGATCTGATGTCACTACTTGCAAACGCAACCATAGAAGACGAACCATTTTCGCAGGATTTCTTGGATGGCGCGTGGCTTCTAATTGTATTGGCGGGCAACGATACAACGCGCAATTCAATGTCCAACATCATGCGCCTATTGACCAAATACCCCGATAGAAAACAACAATTGATTGATGATCCGTCGCTGATTCCACAAGCCGTGCCAGAGCTTTTGCGGCTGGCCGCACCTGTCATTTATATGCGGCGTACCGTGACACAGGACACAGAAATTGCAGGACAAAAAATTGCGGAAGGCGAAAAGGTAATCATGTATTACCCTTCAGCAAACAGAGATCCACGCAAATTCGAAAATCCAGACGAAATCGATTTTGATCGCCACAATGCGCGTGAACAGATTGCCTTTGGAACCGGGCCGCATGTTTGCCTTGGTCAGCGCATTGCAATTATGCAAATTGAGCTGACCCTAGAAAAATTGTTGCAGCGTTTCCCAAATATTCAGGTGACTGGCAAAGGTAAATATGCGGCCAACAATTTCATTAATTCGACTGTCGAGCTTGAGGTGAAACTGGGTTAAGTGTGGCGGCCAACGGTGCATCCCATTTAGTCAGGCGATCTGCGCCTGATAACCTGCCTGCTCCCACATGCATTTAAAAACCAGAACGGGCCGCACATGCGGCCCGCGTTCGGTTTATGGCGTACTTTGTATGATTAGCGCATTTCCAATGGGCAGTGGCGCACCGGGGAAGATGAAACTGCGAACTGGGTGGTAGTGATTACGCCTTCTTAATCAGCACTCTTTTTGGAAAATATCCAACCAACTGCAAGTGCCAACAAGATTGCTGGCATGCCTTCATAGACATCGACATGATAGCCAAGCTGTCGCCAGATCAGGGTCGTACCGACGCCAATCACCATAACGGCTATGGCTCGCGCTTCAGTAATATCCCTGTTTGCGATCATCAGGAACAACATGGGCGCGAAGGCCGACGCCAACACCGACCACGCCAGAATAACGAGCGAGAAGACGGAACTATTGTCGGACAGGGCGATAAACAGCGCCAATCCGGTCACTGCGGCGGTTGCTAGCTTGATTTTGCCGGATGATTCCAATCGTTGCGGCAGCAAATCGTGGGTCACCGCTGCTGAACAACTCAACACAAGCGAATCTGCTGTCGACATGGTTGCCGCAAATATCCCCGCAAGCACTACACCGACCATTACAGGCGGCAGCAATTCAACCGCCATTGTGGGCAGGGCCAATTCAGGGTCAAGTGCCTGTAGGTCCGGCAGGTACAGACGTGACAACATCCCAACGCCTGTCGCCAACAGATAGAAGATGGTAAAGTAGCTGTAATACCAGACCCGCGTACGGGTCATATGATCTGCATTATCCAGCGTCATAAACCGCACCATAATATGCGGCTGCCCGATAACCGACGCACCTGCAAACATCCAACCAAGCACAAACAGACCAATTCCCAATGCACCGGGGAACAGTAGATCTGACGGGAACAGGTTCATAAAGGATGGCACCTGTTGCCACGCTGATACCGTTTCAGACCAGCCGCCCATGCCAGCCACGCCGACAAGGAAAAGAATAGTCATCGCCACAATCATAACCAGCGATTGCAACCCATCTGTCCAGATAGACGCGCGGATGCCGCCGGCAATCGAATAGGCCAATACCATCGCAGCAACAATGATGGCGCCCGTTTCTGGCGCCCAGCCAAGAACACCATTCAAGGCCTTGCCACCGGCGCTGATCTGCGCCGCCGCATAGGCCCCAAGAAAGATAATCATGACAATGGCCGCTACCCGCCGCCACATTGTGAACTTGCGCCCATGCCATGCCGCCATGACACCTGCAAACGAGGCTTCATGGGTTTCGCCCGTTGCTTCGCGTAACTTGCGATGAATGAAGAGGGAGGCAAGAAAATCGCCTAATATCCAGCCGATCATCAACCAGATAGAAGCAAGGCCCGTGACATAGGTGTAGCCAATGACACCGATGAACATATAGCCGGAATTATTCGTCGCAACTGCCGATAGTGCCACCAACCATGGCGGCACCGAACTGCCCGCAAGATAATAATCCTGGCGCGTGCCTTTGGCAGCAAAGGCTGACGCCAAGCCGACCCCTAAAAACAACAGCAGAAAAAAGATAAAACTGGCCATCACCATCGGCGCAGATCCCCCACAATGTAAGCCCCTAGCCCGTCGATCAAGCCACCCTTAATGCAGCGCGATCGCCGGACCCTTCAACCAATGCCCGGTGCAGTACTTGCACCGTTTTGTCATAGGAATCAGTCGGCACGATGAATTGAATATCCACATTCCGCGTCAGCTGATGCAGACCCAGCAACGTAATGCCAGCATCACCCAAGGCGCAAACCGCCTTTTGTGTGATACCATTTTGCCCAAGGTCAGATCCAATCACAGACACCAGCGCCACTTTCGCCGTTGAGATTTCAGCTGACGGGTAAACATCCCTTAGATCCGCAACAACACGGCGCACAGCCTTCAGCGACCCGGCAAGATAATGTGTGATTGTGTTGGCGTTCGAGATTTTCGAAACGATCCGCGCATTGTGCTTTTTCAATGTCGAAAGGATTGCAGCGTCATACCCCTTAACGCCGACCATATCCTGCTCAAAGAAATCGAGCGCCATAACAGACTTCAACCCAGTGACAATCTCAGTTCCCGGTGTGTCAGACACATAATCACCACTGATCTCCGTCCCCAAATCCTTGGGGTCAAAGGTGTTTTTCACCCGCAAGGGAATATGCGCCTGCCGCAACCCCTTTGCAGCATTGGGGTGGATCGCCTCCATCCCCATATTCGACAGCTGATCGGCAACATCATAATTGGTACGCCCAATCGTGCGCACCTTATCCAATCCAACCAGTTTTGGATCAGCAGAAGACAAATGGAATTCCTTGTGAATGATGGCCTGCGCCGCATTCAACACAACCGCAATGCGCGAGAAAGTAACCTCTGTATAACCACGGTCATAGGTGCGCATCAGGCCTTCACTGCAATGTGCATAACCCGTGACAATCGGCAATTCCGAAGATAGATCAATTTTGTCAAAAGCATTCAGAATACGATCATCAAGGTTCGGCAGGTCTTCATCACGCCACCCAGTCAAATCGACAAAGCTTGCATTGGCACCCTTTTGGCGCAGCAGCAGCATTGTGTTGTGAGCCGAATGCGCCTCACCTAATGCTGACAACATTTCGCGGATCGTTAGCAAATGTTCTTCAAGCTGGAAATGCCCGTACGAACAAAGCCGCTGTAAATCGAGCAGGCATGACCGAACACCTTCGACCCGTTCACGCACGAAATTATCGGCCACCTGACGGTCAGGATGATCGCCGAATATTTCAGCATTGATAGATTGCATTTTGTCGGTCACACGGCTTAGCGCGTCCGACCAGCTCCAGTCCGTTTCAGAACTTGTAAACAGGGCGTAGACGCCAGCCTCGCCCGACTTTTTGTGTTCGAGCAGCAGGTCAGTAATCCCCGCATAGGCAGAAACAACAAAAATCCGATTATACCATTTGGTTTGACCGGCACCGGGCAGCAAAACATTCGGCACAACAATATCAGTGTTGGCCATAGACGTGCCGCCGATTTTCTCAACGCTCAATAGCGCAGACTTATCAGTCATTGGATTGATCCTTGAACGGTCCAAAGTCTTATTCGGCAGCCGCCGGGTAGGCCCCGGTTTCATCATGCACTTCATTGCCCGTCACAGGCGGATTGAAGCAACATGCCATAATCATCTCTTCTTCGGCGCGCAGGATGTGCTTGTCATGCAGGTTCAGGGCATACATGGTGCCCGGGCCGATCTGGTGAACCTCACCTGTCGCCAAATCCTCGATACTGCCCTTACCGGAAATGCAATAAACAGATTCGAAGTGATTCTTGTAATGCATGTGCAGTTCAGCATCTTTGAAGATGGTGGTGATATGGAAGGAAAACCCCATATCGTCACCCTTCAACAGCATGCGCACACTTTTCCAGCCTTCGGCACTTACGGCGCGGTCTGTTTTGTTGGCGCTGTCGTAATCGCGTACAATCATGTTAGGCCACCTGCTTGATATGGTCTGATAAAACGTCCGTCACCGCGTCGGATACAATGCGTAACCCTTGTTCAAAATCGTCATCACTGATTGTCAGCGGGCATAGGCATTTGACAACCTCGTCATGGGCGCCACTGGTTTCAATAATCAAACCATTATCAAAACACTGACGCGTAATTTTTGAGGCAAGATCGCCAGATTTCACATCGATGCCCTGCATCATCCCGCGACCACGGACAGACGCATGGGCGTTGCCAAACTTTTTGGAAAGCCGCGTAAATGTTTTGCCCAGCAATTCCGATTTGCGAGCAATGTCTTTTTCAAACTGAGCATCAGCCCAAAAGGTTTCAAGCGCAGCCGTTGCCGTGACAAAGGCGTGACAGTTGCCACGGAATGTGCCGTTATGTTCACCGGGCTTCCACAGATCAAGATCTCGACGCAGTAGGGTCAAAGCCATAGGCAGGCCATAGCCTGACAATGATTTCGCCAATGTCACAATATCAGGCTTGATACCCGCATCCTCAAAGCTGAAGAATTTGCCGACACGGCCAATACCTGCCTGAATATCATCAACGATCAACAATGCACCGTGCAGGCGCGCAATCGATTGTATCTTGCGCAACCATTTGAAGGATGCCGCGTTCAAGCCACCCTCGCCCTGCACGGTCTCAACCAAAATAGCAGCCGGTGCATCAATGCCGCTTGATGGATCATCCAACATTTTTTCAAGCTGGTCTGCTGTATCAACATCGCGACCGAAATAGCCATCGAAAGGCACGCGCGTCACGCCCTGTAACGGCACCCCTGCGCCACCGCGATGATGTTTGTTCCCGGTTGCCGCAAGCGCCCCCAAGGTGCAGCCGTGAAACCCATTGGTGAAGGCAATGATATTCTGACGCCCTGTTGCCTTACGCGCAGCTTTCATTGCCGCCTCAACAGCATTCGCGCCTGTCGGCCCGGGGAATTGCACAACATAATCAAGACCACGCGGCTTTAAAATCAAACGTTCAAACGTTTCAAGAAAACTGGCCTTGGCTTCTGTTTTCATATCCAGTGAGTGGGTCAGCCCGTCGCTCGTGATATAGTCAACCAGCGCCTTTTGCAGCACATCATTATTGTGGCCATAGTTCAGCGATGAACAGCCCGCAAGAAAGTCGATATAGTCTTTTCCGTCATCGGTTGTAAGACGGGCATCCTTTGCTGATGTAAAGGTGACCGGGAAGCTGCGGCAATAGCTGCGCACACCGCTTTCGCGGCGGTCAAAAATTTCAGTGGCCGCATCGGCGTTGTTTTTATGTGCGGCATCAGTAGATGTGACAGACATGCTGTTTCTCTCTTTGCTTGCTTTAGGCAATTCAATTGTCGGGATTGGATCAGGCCGCCAGTGCTGCTCGATTAATCGGCCAAATCGTCAACATATTCTCGGTATCATGCGCCCCTGCGAAATGGGCCTGTTCCAGGAACCAGGGCTGGTGCTGCAACTCAGCACCCAAATGTTTCGCAACAGAACGGAACAATGCCCAAGACGCATCATTGTCCGAGGTAATGGTGGTACGCAGTCGCACTGTGCGGCGCGCTGATGGCCGCTGCAGCAAATGGTCGATCATTTTCCGGCCCAGCGATTGGCCACGGGCATTTTCATGCACCGCGACCTGCCAGACAAAAAATGTATCCGAGTCATTGGGAGGGACATAGCCCGACACCCAGCCAAGCACTTGACCATCGTCATTTTCGGCAACAACGCAAGTATCAGCAAAATCGGTGCAGAGCAGCAAAGTGCTGTACAACGAGTTTTGATCAAGTGGAGGACATGCAGCGATCAGGGCCTCAATCATGTGGCCGTCTTTTGCGTCTGGTTGGCGCAGCTTCAACATCATAATACAGGCCGCTTTTAACCGCACACCTGCTTCCATTCCTTTGTTTAAGGGGGCTAATACTTCGCTTAGCTAAATAAAATTGTCAAGCCTCTGCTTCTTTTTTGGCCATCAAAGCAGCTACCAAATAATTACATAACAATCTGAAATATATATAATATTTCTATATTTCGAGACAATTCGCCTAATTTTCACCTGTCTAGTTAATTTGCATGACTAAATATTTATCGCAAATTGCCCAAAAATTTAGTGCGGCAATCTAATTATGTCATTTTGCACGCCAATATGTAAATTGAGAGGCATAGAAGACATTCTTTTTTGGTGACTAATTTGGAAAATCGGTCTGAAACAGCCCTAATCGCCATGCGCCAGATTTTGCGCGCCACAGACATGAGTGCGCGCAAATTGGCGGGCCAGTCCGGGCTAACCCCCTCGCAGCTAATCATTCTGCAAATTATTGGCAAGCTGGAACATGCCATGCCCAGTCAGTTGGCGCGTGAGGCATCCCTGACACAGGCAACGGTGACAACCCTGATCGACAAGCTTGAACGGCGCAGCATGGTCACGCGTCGCAAAGACGATCAGGACAAGCGCCGCGTGATTGTTGAGCTGACGGAAATGGGGCGACAAACCCTGTCAGTGGCCCCTGACTTACTACAGGATCAGTTCATTGCCCGCTTCAACAAGCTCGAACAGTGGGAACAATCCATGCTGATTTCATCGCTGGAAAAAGTCGCCAGCCTGCTTGACGCCGAAGAAATCGATGCGGCGCCGGTGCTGGATGTCGGTGCAATCGATAAGCACGTTTAAACTGCCCCTGTGTTAAGAAGCACTGGGTTTGGATATAGCGAGTTTGCAAAAGGTTTGGCGCCCCATTGGCACATGTGACAATTCAGTCATTGCATACTGGTCCGATTCGGAGTCTTGTAGCCATGTTCGCTGCGCGTGGAATAAAAGTTTCCTTTGATTGGCAGCGCATATCCAGCCCGCGCTGATAATAGCGATGGTTGGCTGGCCCAAAACGGGCAAATAATCCAAGGCAGCCTCTCTACGCAAGTCTCCCTAACGAAGCACCAAGACACGTTCGTCAAGAAATTGTCTGGGCAGCGAAGTATATTTTGACAAATTTTAAAACTCTCGGCCTTTCCGAGAAAATCATAAGCGCCGTATCAGCAGAAGGCTATACGCGCCCCACCCCCATTCAAGCCAAAGTTATTCCCGCGATGTTGGATGGCAATGACGTATTGGGAATTGCACAAACAGGCACCGGCAAGACCGCAGCATTTGTATTGCCGCTTCTTCAGTTCAGCTGTCGGCAGGATTACCAACGCCCCGCCCCCCGTAAGTGTCATATGCTAATCCTGACACCAACAAGGGAGCTTGCCGCACAAATCAATGACAATATTGATACCTATAGCAAGAATTTGTCACGGTCAGCTTTGACAATTGTTGGCGGCGTCAAACCTGGACCGCAAATAAAGGCTCTTGCAAACGGCGCAGACATTGTTGTGGCAACGCCGGGCAGATTACTGGACCATTTGCAAGCAGGTGCCATTGACCTGGCGCAAACGACACATGTCGTTCTAGACGAAGCAGACCAAATGCTTGATCTGGGATTTTTGCCGTCTATTCGTAGAATATTTCAAAAACTGCCACGCGAGCGGCAAACGATTCTGATGTCTGCAACGATGTCAAAGCAGATCCGAAAAATTGCTGCTGACTTTCAGTCTAACCCGCTAGAGATTTCTGTAGCGCCCGTATCAAGACCGATTGAGCGTATCGACCAAACCGTGCATCACCTCCCCAGCAGCGATAAACGCGATGCCCTCGTACGCATATTATCTGGCAGCACCATTGAACGGGCAATTGTTTTCACACGCACCAAGCGTGGCGCAGATCGTGTCAGCAAAACATTGGGGGCGGCAGGCCTGTCGTCAGCTGCCATTCATGGAAACAAAAGTCAAAACCAGCGGCAAAGAACCTTGAACATGTTTCGCGAAGGGCAAATAAAAATCCTGGTCGCAACAGACATTGCTGCACGCGGCATCGATGTTGATGACGTCTCTCACGTCATCAATTTCGAACTGCCGAATGTGGCCGAATCATACGTCCATCGCATTGGCCGCACTGCGCGTGCTGGGAAAACCGGCACAGCCATTTCGCTGTGCGACCCGTCGGAACGCCCCTTACTGCGTGATATCGAAAAGCTAATTGGCGGCCAAATAGTCAGCGCCAACTCAGACGCCCCGCAGGCGGCAGCGACGGGTGCAGTCGCATTCAAACCCGCCAATCGGAAATCACGCCCATCGGCCAGGAATGGGGATAAAGGTGGCAATGCCAGCACAAAGAAAAGGCGGCGGCGGCGGGCAGGAAATAGCGCCAACACCAGCCAGAAAACCACTGCAAAGTTCGCATCTCGCCGTTCCGCAAGGCGACCCCAAAACCGGGCAGCCAACGGCTGATCCAGTTACGGCATAAAATTCAATACCAAACAATCAAAGGCTATTGCCTCCTGTCGAAAGTCGCCAACAAAGGCGAACCATGATCAGCGAAAGGAACGATCATTATGAGCACAGGAACTGTTAAGTGGTTTAACGAAACAAAAGGTTATAGTTTCATCAAACCTGATGAAGAGGGCAATGATGTTTTTGTACATATCCGCGCCGTTGAAAACTCCGGCCTGAGTGGCCTGAATGAAGGCGACAAAATCAGCTTTGAAATCGAAGCCAATCGCGCAACCGGTAAATCATCAGCCGTAAATTTGAAAATCGCCTAGATCGCGAGATCTTTCTGCGCCTGCGAACGGGCCGCAAATGCGACCCGCTTTCGGTTTATGGCGCACCGGGGAAGATGAAAGTGCGAACTGGACCATCCATGTTCGAGCTACCACTCCACGGTGTATATGATCAATAAAAGGGGGAGTCTTGATCAAGCTCCCCCACTTTATAGGCCTATAGGTTCTGCGACCAACCAAGTTGCAGTTTGAAGTTCCGGCCCGGTTCCAACGCATCAGTAAAGGTGCGGGCATATTTGATATCGAACAGATTATCGACGCCAAGGTCCAATCTGAATCCTTCAAGCGCGCCGGAACGCGGTTGCCATCCGATAAAGACATCATTGACGAAATAACCTGCCCGCGCCTCTGCCGGATCATTCGTATCGTCAAACGAAGCGGCGGCAATGGCCTTCCACCCGATATGGGCATCAAGGCGCGGCAGGGACCTGCTGATCGCCACTGTATATTGATCAGGCGCCAACACACCCAGATGCGCGCCTGTATCTTCATCCTCTCCACTGATGGACGAAAAGCCCAACGTCACTTGCGTTAGACGCGTTTCATATTTGGCCGTCACCTCTGTCCCTTGCAATTTCGCATTGGGCACATTCACTGTGGTTGTCGTGCCATCACAAGTCCCGGGAATAAAGGGATTACAAGCAACGAATGGTTCAGGTTGCGTCACCTGCAGGTCTATAAAATCCTTGCCCCACACGATGAAGTGCGCGGCCTTGATTTGCAGGCGGTCGCGGTCATCTGAAAACACATTCTGGAAATCAAGCCCGGCACCGAATTCAAACGTGCGGGTTGTTTGTGGCTTCAAATCGGGGTTCGCAACAAACCGGTTGGTGATTGTTGCGCCGGGGATCGGGATCTGGAAATGAACACCACTTAAATAAAGCTCATCAAATGATGGGGCACGAAAGGCCTTGCCGTAACTGGCGAAGGTTTGCAGCCACTCGGTTGGCAAATAGCTGACGGACAGGCGTGGTGACCATTCCTGACGATCCACCTTGGCAGCGATGCTGCTCTCAGCCTCGTAATCATCATAACGCACACCAGGCAGGACGATGAACTCGCCGGGAATAGAGTCTGGGTTCAGGCGCATATCAGCCTGTGCAAACACGCCCAAGAATGACGCTTCCGCATCGGGGACGCCATCACGTTGACCGCTGCCTGCTTCGCCATCCTGTTCGTCCGCGTAATACTCAATACCATAAAGCAGCGTTACCCCGCTATCACCGCGTTCCCCGCTTAGCTGCGCGCGATTATCAAAACGCAAGCCGATAGTGTCGACATCGCGCTTCAATAATTCCCCTTGGGGGCCTGTGCCATTGGCATCAAGGCGCAACTCATCAGCCTGAAACGCCGTGTAATAGACGACCAAATCAGCATTTAGATAGCGATTGTCAGGATTGTCATAGGACCAGCCGCCTCGAATGGTAGTTGAGCCAACATCTTTCTCCACAACGCCATGTTGACCAACGCCCTGACCATTATTGGGTTCTTCGGCAGTATTGGAAAAATGGGTCAGTGACAGATCAAGGGTGCTGTTGTCATTCACACGCCCGGTCAGCTTGGCAATGCCCGCCAACACATCATCATCCGTATCGCGCAGCTCACTACCATCGCCCAAGCGGATACGGCCTGAATCGCGCTTGGTGATGCTGGTGATAAAATCAGCATTGTCTCCAAGCATGCCGTAGGTGGTCAGTGTGCCCGACTGTTCAATATTGGCAGATTGATAGCCTGCGTTGACGGCATAGCCAAAATCGGTCCCCTCATCCAAAAAGTCCAAGGCGGTTACAGTCCGAAATTCGATCACACCGCCATTGCCGCCACTGCCATATATCGCAGAGGCAGGCCCGCGCAGCACATCAACCTGACGCAGCAAACTTGGGTCAATAAAGAAACGACCGTCATGACCCGATCCGAAATTCTGCCGCGCGCCATCAATCAGGATAATCACATCCGCGCCGCTAAAGCCGCGAATTGACGGTGTTTCCCCCGTCCGGCGCGGGCCGCCGATAAATTCAACATTCGGCATATAGCGCAGCAAATCATCGGGGGTGGAGGGTTGCTGAATTTCAATATCATCGCGGCTGATGACGGACACCATGCCCGGATATTCAAACGCCTTGATGGGGCTGCGCGTCGCAACGATTGTGATTTCATCGACGAAGCGGCTGTCGCCAAAACCGCCTCTTGCCTTTGCCGCTTTAGAGGGGGCAGCGTTAGAGGGCGCAGCGTTGGAGGGGGCAGCAGCGACCTGCCCCTCCTCCGCCGCAACCATTGAAGGCGCAATAAGACTGCCCGCCAATAAGAAAGCGGCCCCCATTAACGCCTGACCCAACAGGGTTTTACCCCGCTTTGTATTTAAACCTAGATGATGTGTCATACCCAAAACTCTTCCAAAACAAAACGATGGCGACCTTTCGGATCACCACAAAGGAAGGCGCCCCCAAAACCGGCGCCAAGATGCGAATGATTTGCAATAACATATTCTATATTGCAAATGCAAATGAGTCGCATTAAAAGAAGTGAGAATTTTTTTGAGGGGACGCACATCCATCCCCACACCAATTGAGAGAGGTCAAATTCATGGGTATTGAGACAAAACCCGCCTTAAGGCAGGCGGCAGACATTCGCGCGGCCTATTCAAAACTGATTGAACAAGAACCGAAGCTGCGCACGCGCGATGCCGCCACCCGGCTGGGCATTAGCGAGGCGACACTGGTCAGCACAGGGGCGGTCAACAAATCTGTCACCCGGTTGAATGATGATTTTGCGGGATTGGTTAAACAGCTCGGCACGTTGGGGACTGTAATGGCCCTGACTCGGAACGAGTATGTGGTTCACGAAAAAATCGGCGCCTATGACAATATTGACGTCGGGCCCGTTCATGGCATCGTCCTCAATCACGACATTGATCTACGCCTGTTCATGAAACAATGGGCTTTTGGGTTTGCGATTTCCGACGATACGGAAAACGGTCCCCGCCACAGCCTGCATTTCTTTGATCAGTTCGGCGAAGCGGTCCACAAAATCTATCTGAAGTCAGACGACAGCATCCCCGCCTATCAAAGTTTGGTCACTGCATTTAAAGCCGACGCTACAGATGAAACCCCCGTTGCGGTTGATGCCGGCACGCGCCCGGCCAAAACAGATCAGGATGACAGTGCCATTGACCAGCCCGCCCTTCATAAAGATTGGGCTGCGCTTCAGGACACACATGATTTTGTTCTGCTTTTGAAAAAGCACAATGTGGGCCGCCTGCAAGCATTGCGCCTTGCCGGGGACGAGTTTGCAGTTCCCTGCCCCAAAGATGCGCTGACAAAGGCGTTTGAGCAGGCCAAATCAAGGGGTCTGTCGATCATGGTGTTTGTCGGCAATGATGGCTGCGTGCAAATCCACACAGGTCCGGTCAATAATTTAAAAGTGATGGGGCCATGGTTCAATGTGCTTGACCCCACATTCAACCTGCACCTGCGCGACGATCTGATCGACTCTGTGTGGCTGGTTCGCAAACCGACAGTGGACGGTATCGTCACATCATTGGAAGCCTATGCCGCCGACAATAGC
The DNA here is from genome assembly GCA_965229935.1 of Alphaproteobacteria bacterium. Classification (GTDB taxonomy): domain Bacteria; phylum Pseudomonadota; class Alphaproteobacteria; order SPJN01; family SPJN01; genus SPJN01. Next base: position 2,475,985 of record CBDDKB010000002.1, on the reverse strand, counting down.
TTGATCCTGCAAATGTTCGGCGAACGCAAGCCCGGCATTGAAGAGCTGACAGACTGGCGCAGTCTGGCTGAATCGCTGGCAGCCCCGAAAGGCGCCGCAGCATGAGGGTGCTTCTAGCCTGCTGCCTGTGTCTGATCTCTCTGTCAGCGCAGGCAGCAGATGCACCAAGGCGGATCATCTCCCTTGGTGGTGACATCACAGAAATCGTCTATGCCCTTGGCTTTGGCGATCAAGTCGTCGGCACGGACACAACCAGCATGCACCCGGTTGCAGCGCAAAGCCTGCCGCAGCTTGGTTATGTGCGCGCCCTGTCGGCGGAGGGGATTGCCTCCCTCTCCCCCACTTTGGTGCTTGCTGCGGCTGAGGCTGGGCCGCCCCCTGCAATCGCAACCACGCGCAAACTGGGCATCAATGTCTTGCAGATGCAGGCCGCGCGAAGCCCTGACGGGATCATCAGTAAGATCAAATCGGTTGCCGCTGCGCTTGGTGCCACAGATCAGGGGGATGCGCTTATCGCATCGATTGCCCCGGCTATGACGCAACTGCCCGTCCGCGCTGAAACCGCCCCTGCCCTGTTATTCGTCCTACAATCCCAAGGCCATGCCTTAATGGCGGCGGGCACCAATACAGCGGCGGATGCAGCCATCCAATTGGCAGGAGGCAAGAATGTGCTGGCCGACCTGCAGGGCTATAAGCCCATCAATGGTGCCTATATTGCCAGCAGGCAAATTGACTATGTGCTGGTGATGGAAAACACGTTGCAAATGATCGGCGGCGTTGAGGCCTTGAAGTCCCATCCAGCCCTGATCAACAGCGATGCCATCAAGAACGGTAATATCATTGTAATTGATAGCGTTGCCTTGCTTGGCTTTGGGCCGCGCACCCCGGATGCACTCCTAACGCTTGCCCATCAGATCGGCACAAAATGACAGACCTTGCTGCACAGGGGCTTGTGATCAAACAAGCCAAGCGTGACCGGACGATTCTGGCCGGGCTAGCCTTGTGCCTTTGTGCAGCAAGCTATCTATCGCTACATGTCGGGGCGGTCGCGACCGATTTTATCTCCCCCGCCAAGCTCGCCGCCCTAATCAAAACCGGGCCGCAATCAACAGCAGATTTTGTGCTGGTCAATCTCCGTCTACCGCGCCTTGCGCTTGCTATTCTATCAGGTGGCGCGCTTGCCATGTCGGGTGCCTTGTTACAGGCATTATTGCGCAATCCACTTGCCGACCCGGGCCTGATCGGCGTGTCGTCCGGTGCAGCAGTTGGCGCGGGCCTATTCATTGTCTTTGGAGCAGGCATGGCCGCAGCAGGCCTGCCCATCGCCGCCTTTATCGGTGGATTGATCGCGATACTGTGCGTTTATGTGATCGGCAACCGGTCCGGGGCAATAAACATTGCCACCATCATCCTTGCCGGGGTTGCGATCAATGCCATCGGCGGCGCGATCATTGGCCTGTTCAGCTTTATCAGCGATGACACGGCGCTGCGCAATCTGACATTTTGGATGTTGGGGTCTGTCGCCTCAGCCGGGTGGAGGGAGATTGGCCTGATCTGCCTACCTGTCATGATCGCCAGCGCGATGGCGTGGCGGCCCACCGCTCTCAACCTTTATGGGTTGGGTGATGCAACCGCGCGGTCCTTGGGCTGCAACACAGTCCGGTTGAAACAAGCCAGCCTGTTGGCTGTCGCCATCATGGTCGGGGCCACAGTGTCCCTGACAGGAATGATCGGCTTTGTCGGTCTTGTGATCCCACACGCGCTGCGCTTAATCGGGTGCACTGATTACAAGGTGCTGCTGCCCGGCGCGTGGTTGGGCGGGGGATTGATGCTGGTGTGCGCCGATATGCTGGCACGGTCCATTGCAGCGCCTGCCGATATGCCCATAGGGATCATAACGGGCTTAATCGGTGGTCCATTTTTCGTGTGGCTGTTACTCCGGCAGGGAGCCAGCCACCATGCTTGAGGCACAGAATATCGGCGTCACCCGTGGCGGCAAGTGGTTGATACGCCATATTAGTCTGGCCCTAACGCCCGGTACGCTGTCAGTCATTATCGGCCCCAACGGGGCGGGGAAATCAACACTGCTATCCGTTTTGGCTGGCGACGTAAAACCTGACGAAGGTACGGCCCTATTGCATGACATCCCCCTCACCCACCAGTCTATTCAGGATCAGGCCCGCGCCCGCGCGGTGATGTGGCAGGCAACCGCTAGCCCGCCGGGATTAAAGGTTCACGATCTGGTCAGACTGGGTCGCGCGCCCCATGGGGACGGGAGGCTTACAACAGGCGCGCAGGCAACAAGTGATAGCTTGCACCAGACCAACCTGTTCCCGCTGGCGAACCGTGTGTGCGCAACCTTGTCGGGGGGCGAACGACAGCGGGTCGATTTTGCCCGCACCCTTTGTCAGATGCACGGGGTCAAGCAGCCGCTTTTGCTGATTGACGAGCCGACCGCCAGCCTTGATCTTAAGCAGCAATATCATCTGTTGCAAACCGTCAGACAGTTTGTCGATCAGGGCGGCGCCTGTATGGCCATCCTGCATGATATTGGCCTGACCCGCCGCTTTGCAGATCATGTTATTGCGCTAAAAGAAGGTGTATTATTTGATAGTGGCCCGCCTGATACCGCACTGACAGCGGACGCCATTGCCGCCCTCTATGACTTGCCACCTGAATGGACAGCGACCCATCAGGCAATTTGACTGCGTTCTTCAAAGAACTTGCTTAGCGCCCCGTGATTAGTAACACGGGGGGTTCCAAATACATGGCGCTCTCCGCATTTGAAGAATTTCCAGATTTTCGCCCGTCTTGGATTTTAGAAAAGCCGCTCTTCTAAGACGGCTTTTGTGCAGCAAAAGCCGTTCCCCAGCTCCAGCTCACCGATTCGGACGGGTCAAGGATGGCGCGCAGCGCCACTTCAGCTTGCCTTGACGCGTGCGAAACCGTTGAGCAATTCATCTAATTCCCTTAGGAAATCCCAAAACCCAAAGTTACCCCCTTGAGGTTTTTTGGCCTGTTTGCATTGCTCATTAAACGGCCTCGAGTTGCGAGGTAACAACAATGGAGTTCAGAATGAGCAAAACAGGCGGGGAACCCAAATTGCTGTTGAGTGGCATCGACAGCCTCTATTGCGGGTTCTTTTTGGACGGATTGGGCATTAACTGGGACAGGCTTGCCGAAAAGAAAGTGATGGCGCAAGAAAGCCGCAAAGGGTTTATCGACATCAAGGTTGGTAACCGACTGTGGGCGCTAAAGCCATTTGGCAGCGGAAACTATACCTACGTTCTGCAAGACAGAGAGATGATTATTCGGCTTGGCGAAAATAATCAGCCGAATTTGCATGTCCAGTTTTTACGCCAAGCCCTTTGGAACAAGGGCGCAGCCATCTTGTTGGATGAGCTGCGAGAGTGGTTCGGTACCATCAGAATGAACTTTGATGGCGCACATCCGCGCGAGACAAGGACGGCGACAGTCTCCCGCGTGGATTGGAGCTTTGATTTTTGATTTGCCCGTTGTGGACTTTGACGAAGATCACTTCCTCAGCAAAGCATCGAAAGACAGTAAGCATCGCGGCAATGGCAAACCCGAAACCTTTAGCTTTGGACGCGGCGATATCATGCTCCGCATCTATGACAAGGTTAAAGAGATCAAGCAACAGAGCCAGAAAGTCTGGTTCTATGATCTTTGGCAGCAAAAAGATGACGTTTGGCGGATCGAGATTGAAGCAAGGCGCGAGTTCCTAAAAACACACGGCATTTACACGCCAGAAAACCTGTTCGCACACCAAGGAACTGTGGCGCATTGGATTTTAGCCAACCACACATCACTTAGGCGACCCACAGGCGATAGCAATCGATCTCGCTGGCCGCGCCATCCATTATGGCAAGCAGCAGAAAAGGCAGCGTTGGCATTAGAAGGGTTAGAGCAAGGCAACAAACTCGACCTGCAAGCACCTAAGCTCTTTGCTAAAGAAAAAACCCTTCAATCTATTGAAGGTATGGCAAAAAAACCTTTCTGCCGTTTTGTGTGATTTACACGAAAACGATAATATCCCTGACATCAACAGCACCTTGAAAGTCATAAAATCACATCTGCATAGACGTTACTCTGAAGAAATGTGGATAGACGATGTAACTGAGCGCCTTCAGAAACGGAGGCACCAGCTATGATTAAGCCCCCAATCAACGACAATCGGCCCGGCATTGAACTATGGCTTTGTTTTCCCCGCGAACTTGGCATTATCGACGGCGAAGCAGCCCTTATTGCGTCCTATTTTGGTGAACTTTTACGCCATCTAGCTAATGACAATTGCGCAGAAAGCGGCCAGAATCTGCCTTCTGGACAGCCCGAAGAGGACTAAAGCATGACCAAACGTGTCGCCCTTTACGCCCGCGTTTCGACAACGCGACAAGCGGATAATGATGTCTCCCTGCCCGACCAAATTGCGCAGGCGGAAGCACATTGCAAACGCAAAGGCTGGCACTTGGTTGCTCAATATGTGGATGCAGGTGCTTCGGCGCGGGACGACAATCGGCCAGAGTTCAGGCGCATGTTGAAAGAGGCCTGCATCGACCCCAGTCCCTACGACATTGTGCTGGTTCACAGTCAGTCGCGCTTCTTCCGAGACAGCACAGGCTATCATATCAACAAGCATAAGCTGTCAAAGCATGGCGTTGTCTTGGCTTCCATCACGCAGAACATTGACGACAGTCCTGAGGGGGAAATGCTTGGCTCTATTCTAGCCGCTGTTGATGCCCACCAAAGCGCAGAAACATCTAAGCATGTGAAGCGGTCTATGATTGAGAATGCCCGTCAAGGCTTCTGGAACGGCTCCAAGCCGCCGATGGGTTATGTGACAGAGGTTGCAGAGGTGCGCGGCGCAAAGGAAAAGAAGGTTCTGGCAATCGAACCTAAGGGCGCAAAATTGGTGAGGATGATCTTCGACCTTTACGACAAAGGCGATGGCAATAACGGCCCAATGGGCATCAAGCGTATTGTCGAGCACCTAAATGCGCGAGGGTTCACAACACCGGAAGACAAACCATTCCATGTCAGCTTTGTTGGCAGCGTCCTAAGGCGTTCAACCTAATATGGGCGTCCATTACTTTAATCAGAAGGAAAGCGGCACTAAGAAACTCAAGCCCCGTGAGGAGTGGATTGAGATGAAGGTTCCGGTCATTGTTCCTAAGGAACAGTATGATCGTGTTCAGGCCCGACTCTCCACGAACAACCCAAAAGAAACACCCCCGCGCCAGACATCTAGCGAAGTCCTGCTTACTGGTCTTCTTAGGTGCGAAAGCTGTGGCGGCAAGCTAATGCTTAGAACAGGTAAAGGCGGGCAATATCGCTATTACACCTGCGCCTCAGGGGCTCTAAGGGGAACCTGCAAAGGCAATGGGCAATCCCCCACGACCCTGCCTATGGCTAAGCTCGATTCCTTAGTGACAGGCGCAATTGCAGATCATATCTTAACAGGCGACCGCCTAAGGCCGCTCCTAAGGGAAGTCCTTAGGAAAACGCGCTCAGACAAATCCGAAGCTCGCCACACGGTTACGCTCCTAAGACGAGAGCTAAGGGATGTGGATCGCAAACTAAGTAACCTGATGGACGCCATTGCAGATGGGCTCATTCAGGACACTGACAGCTTTAGGCGTAAACAACAGGATTTAGAAAATCGGCGGCTAGAGCTCATTCGCCTAATCGGGCTTGAGGAACGCAACGCAGGCTTACCACCTCAAGCGCTTTCGAATACTCAGATTGGACGATTTGGACATGCCTTGAGGCAAATGCTGAAAACAGGCCCTATCGGCTTCCGCAAAGCCTATCTTGGCCTCATCGTGGACGAAATCACTGTCAGCCGGGAACAAGTCACAATCACAGGCTCGAAAGCTGCCCTTGCAGCCGCAGCAATCCACGGACAATCGGCATCGCCTGAAGAAGTTCGCAGTTTTGAACGGAAGTGGCGCACCGGGGAAGATTCGAACTCCCGACCCCCAGATTCGTAGTCTGAGGTGCCATCAATGATTTCAATGGGTTACGCGAAGTTGAAGTGTCAAAACCGATCAAATCGCGTCAAACAGCGTCATGGTTTGTAAACCTATTTCTACAACACCGCCTCGATCAGGAATGGGCCCTTGCGGGCCAGTGCCCCTTCCAACAGTTTGTTAAACTGCTCTGCCGTTTCGGCGCGACCAGCCTCAACGCCCATACCTTGCGCAATCTCTGTGAAGTTCAGGTCCGGGCGGCCAATATCAAGCATATCAAGCGCTTTCGGCCCCGGGTTTTGGGCCCCAACGCGCATTAACTCGATATTCAAAATAGCGTAGGACCGATTGGCGAAGATGACTGTGACGACATCCAAATTCTCTCGCGCGATAGTCCACAGGCTTTGGATCGTATACATGGCCCCGCCATCACCGGTGGCACACAGAACCTTACGATCAGGCGCAGCAACAGCAGCACCCAGTGCCGCAGGTAAGGCCTGCCCGATTGAGCCGCCCATGGTTTGCATATGATCGAACGCATTCGCCTCTGCCATATGAACATCAAGACCGACAGATGATGTTGCCGCTTCCTCTGACAGGATCATGCCTTCGGGCGCGAGGGCGGCAATCGCCTGCCAACACTTGTCAGCAGTTAATGGACCTTCAGGCAAATCTGGCACAACACGCTGCGCAACCGCTGACGCATCACCTTCACCCAATCCAAGTGCTTCAATCAACCCACCCGTAGCCGCATCAACATCATGTGTCGGCCCGGCAAGCTCGACAAGATTGCACCCGTCAGGCACAAGGTTGCTCGGCACATTCGGATAGGCAAAGAATGACACGGGCGCTTTGGTGCCGACCGTCACAATCTCCTTGCACCCCTTTAGTTGATCGAGTGCCATTTCAGCGAAATATGCCAACTTTGCAAACGGCACGCGGCCCGCGCCGCGTTCAGCGCGCGCGGTAAAGGTTTCTGCAATCAGCTCCGCTCCTGTTGCTTCTGCAATTTGGCCAAGTCGTTCCAAGGCCTTGCCCTGCAAGGCACGGCCACCTACAAACAAAACACGCCGTCCTGTTCCTTGTAGGGCCTGTGCAGCATCGTCCAGTGTCCGCGTCGCGGGGGAGAAGTTCATTTCAGGCGGCGCTTTTTCAGTCAGCTCACCTTTTGCAGGTGACCAAGCAAGGTCAGACGGCACAATCAACGTCGACACCTGACCGCCATCATCATAGGCGGCGGCTAACGCCCGCAGTCCTGCACCGGACAGATCATGCTTCCCATCGGGCCGAATAGAGGAATGTGAAATGCTGCCAGAAATGCCATCCAGATCACTGGTCAAGGGCGCATCAAGCGCCAAATGATCAACCGCATGATCGCCAACAATATTCAACACTGGCGCATAGGCGCGGCGGGCATTGTGTAGATTGGCCCAGCCATTCCCAAGCCCCGGCCCCAAGTGCAACAAAACGCCAGCAGGCTTGTTCAAAACCCGCGCATAGCCATCTGCCGCGCCTGTTGCCACCCCTTCAAACAGGGCAAGGACGGACCGCACGCCATCAGTTTTGTCAATTGCCGACACAAGCTGCATTTCTGACGTCCCCGGGTTTGCAAAATAGGTATCAACCCCAGCCTGCTTCAATGTTTCAACAAGCTTGTCCGCGCCTGTTGCGCCAGCGTTTGTATCCGATAATGTCATCAGATCAGTCCTATGTTTTCACTAATTTACGAATGAGTTCGGCGCACTAGCCGCGCAAGCGTGCACCCAAAAGATTCTTGAAATTGTCACTGTAGAATTTTGTTTTAGCGCCCTCTGACAGGTCACCCATTGTGTTCTCAAATCGACGAATGGGGTCATCCGATCCTTCAAGGTGTGGATAATCGCTTGCGAACATCAGCATGTCTTCTGCTCCCATGGACATGATCCAGCCGATATCTTCACCTGTGAAGGGTGTCAGCCGCACATGGCGACGAGCATAGTCTGATGGGGCCATAGTCAAATGCGACAGGTCTTGCAAGTTCTTGAAAATGCGTTGGGCTTGATCGAGTTGCTTCAGCCAAGAGACCACCCACTCGGCCCCAAGCTCAATCACACCAATTTTCAGTAGGGGGAATCTTTCAAACACACCATCAAAAATCATAGTCGACAGAAAAATCTCTGCATTATATTGCATGGTCATATAGGTCGCCGCCTCTGACGGGGCGTCCCCAAAATGCATACGGGTCTGGCGGCCATTATTATAGATGGATGAGGGCACCGGGTTGTAACCGCCATTCACTCCGATATGTAATGTGATGGCCAATTCCTCTGCCTGAATTTTATCCCAAACAAGATCATAGTCAGGATGGGTAAAGGAACGATTGCCCTCCGGCGCAACCGTATCAATCAAGACAATGGCAAAACCTGCTGCGATAATCTCATCCAAAATTTGCAGGCAGGTTTCAGGCCCGGTAGCAAGCGGTAAGTATGCCGTTCCGTACATGCGCGAATCTTTTTCGCAAAAATATGCCATGCCGCGATTGAGGGCACGAACACTTCCCAAATGCACTTCTGGATCTTTTGCGTCTACGACCTGCCGAAAGGCACGGGACGGGAACACGATAGACCCTTTAAAACCCAGCAAGTTATTGGCATGGGCACGTTCATCACGATCCCACCCACCTAGGGCGTGCCACCCCTTATTCCGCATGGACATGAAATTATCATCGACTTTTGCAGCAAAAGCAGTATCGGAACGACGCTGGTCAAATTTTTCCATCGCATCTTTCAGATAGTCCTGCATGACAGGCACACCATCAAGATATGGCACAACGCGATCACGGATTGATGGATCGGCAAAATCCGCAATCCAGTTTGCGTGTTCCATCATGTGCGTATCAGCATCATAAATATCGTCGCGATGTGCGTAAGTCATAGCCTGCCCCTTTTTGCTGTGGGGTGATACCTACCCTTTATTATATGTTTCGTCAATAGTTTTTGACGATTTGTTTAATAGCGCGAACCGAAACGAAAGCTAGATGGTTTGTGAGTTGTTATTTTTTGCGGGGTTTTGTGCCATACTTACGGCCAGCGGCAGTAAGCGCGCCCTTGGTCAATGTCAGGATAATATCTTCAAGTTGATCGACATCAGCCTTTGTCCTATTCAAGCGAACACCTGCCGCATTTCCGATGCCAAACACGCATTCGAGTATGGCCGGCGCAACATCCATCGGAATATTATATTCTTCGGATACGAGCTTCGATAAATAGCTCATATAAGAGCGGCCGGTTTCCAGGCGCATTTCCTTTTGTGCTGCGGCAATCTCAGGCTCCAACATCAGTTGCTGCATGACACTGCCACTTTTTTCGACATGGTCCAGCAAGACACGCCCAGAATTGCGAATAAGCTCATCCAAATTTTTTGCCGAAGCCGCCGCCTCACGATCTGCTTTTTCACGCTCCGCAAGTTCACGTTCCAACAAAGCCTTCAACAACCCCGACCGGCTATTGAAATAGCTATAGATCAACGGCTTCGAGTGGCCGGACTCGCGCGCCAAACGATCCATACTTAACGGTGTAACGCCGTGATTGCGAATGAAATCAGCCGCATCTTCCAGAATCAACGCTTTACGTTCTTCTGGCGACAGGCGCAGACGTTTTGGCTTTTGTTGCGGTTTATTCATCCCACCCTCTTAACGCCTTTCCAATGCAAATTACAGGAAATTTTATTGACGATCCAAATAATTACTATTGACGATTAATATAATATAAGCTATCCCACGTCAAAGTTATTTGAGGAGGGGTATAATGAAAAAACCCATGATCGCATTAATGGGGCTTGCGATTTCCACCAGCGCAATTGCGCAGGAAGCTCCCGCACAAGATGAAAATCAGACTCCAGTCGTCGAAACGGCGGCTGAAACAGTGTCGGCAGAAAACACACGCAAGCTGGATGAAATTGTTGTTACCGCCCAGAAGCGCGAACAAGATGTGCGGGAAGTGCCGACATCGGTTTCTGCCTTGTCTGGTGAAGACCTGAAGGAAATGAACGTTGAAAATATGGATGACCTGTCAAGGGTCACCCCCAACCTCAACATCGCGACCGATGGTGTTTTCAACACAATTTCAATTCGTGGATTAGGATCCGGCACCAACAAGGGCTTTGAACAATCTGTCGGCATCTTCATTGACGACATTTATTACACCAGCACCCAACGACTTCTGGCCGCCATGTTTGACATTGAACGCGTGGAAGTATTACGCGGCCCGCAAGGCACATTGTTTGGGCGCAACACAATTGCCGGTGCCGTTTCAATGCATACCGGCACAGTCGATCATGATTGGGGTGTTTCAGTTGACAGCACCTTTGGCGAGCGCGATTGGAACAAACACACATTGATCGTCAATGCACCCATCATCGAAGACAGGCTTGCCATGCGCTTAGGCGGCCAATATTTCGACCGCGAAGGGTATGTTTATGATCGCACGTTGGACGACACGAATGGCGACATGACCAATGAATCCTATCGCGCCAAGGCACGCGTATCGCTGGGCATGGATGCTGAACTGACCGTCATCGCGCAGCACCAAAAATCTGAGGTTAAGGGCGGCGGCGACCAATATCATAGCATCCCTGACATGTGGTTCCCGGTTTTGCAGGCATTTGACTCTGAATTCGAAGACGAGCTAGACGATTATGCGCATGGCACCAACCTTTTCGCCGGCGGGGTTCTGAACTTTTGGGATTTTTCTGCACACGGATCTTTCCGACTGTTCAATCATGATGTGTTTGCCATTGTCGGCTATTCAGAATCTGATTCTGATGGTGGTCTTGATGTCGATTTCGGACCAGCGCCTATCATGCAGGCCTTCGGCGGTGGGTATGTCGACCAAATCAACGCAGAACTGCGTATCCTATCAGATCCGGGGACTTTCGAATATGTTGGTGGCCTCTATTACTTCTGGTCTGATCGGTATGACTGGCAGGATATTGAGGTTGCGCCCGTTATCGGCACTGGGGTGACGCAATTCATCCTGCCCCAAGTCGCACAAGCAATTACCGAAGGCATCATTCCCAGTATTGAAGATGTTGAAGAGGAAACCCGCAGTCAGGAATTTCATCAAAAGGGCAATTCATTCGCCGCCTATGGGCAGGCCACTTGGCACGCCACTGAAAAACTATCACTGATTTTGGGTGGGCGCGTATCTGTCGATTACAAAGAGTTGGACTTTACTGCCAAACATTCATCAATTGATGGGACGCAAGGGCCTGCCATACTTTATGGCCTAATCATTCAGGCCGAAGAGTTTGACCTGACTGACGAACGCGACGACTTTTCCTTCACGCCAAAAGTGTCCGCCATTTATCGCGTGACAGAAGATATCAATATCTATGGCACGATTGCGCAAGGCTTTAAGGCAGGCGGCTTTAACTCCGCGGCCACAAACACAGAATCGCAATTGCAGTTTGAACCGGAATATTCATGGACCTATGAAGCTGGATTAAAGGGCGACTTTTTTGGTGGTGCGGCCCGCCTGAACCTTGGCCTGTTCCGAACCGAGTTCGATGACTTGCAGGTGTCCAGCTATAACGGACTGGAATATATCGTCGACAATGCCGCGACCGCTATTAGTCAGGGTATTGAGGCTGACGGTATGACCCTGCTGCCCTGGGGTTTCCTTGCAACCATGACATTCGCATGGACCGATGCTGTTATGGAAAGCTTTCCCTTTGGTCCCTGTCAGACGCAAGCCCGCACAGAGGAGCCGCAGGGCGCGGAGGATTCATGTGATGTTTCAGGCCAACAACTTCCCAGTGCACCGGAATTTCAATATTCAATCGGCCTCGCGCACCTAAATCACCTCGGCAATCTGCCCGTCGATCTGATGATCGCTGCCGACTATTACTGGAAGGACTATCAGTTCTTTGCCATCGATGGTGACACCGAAGATGCGCAAGACGCCTATGGCGTTCTAAACGGCCGCATCGGCCTGCGGGACGATGATGGGCTTTGGGCATTCACTGTATTTGTCAAAAATATCCTAGACGAAGTGGCCCTAACGGGGTCCCACGACATTCCCCTGATCTCCGGCGGGCATGTTGGCTCCACCATCGCGCCGCGCACCGTCACTGCCAACTTCAATATCAGTTTCTAATCGGGAGGCATTGAAATGACCGATAATTCAAAATCCACCCCATTTAATAAATCAATGCCCGCCACCGCCGGGCTTGGTGTCACGCTTGAAAAATGGTTGGGCGCCCCCTTCCGTCTAATCGAAATCATCGGCTATTACCTGCTGATGGTGCCGATCCGGTTTGTTATGAAACCGCTCGACAAGCTGTCATACAAACTGGAAGGCACGTTGCTGAAAACCATCTTACAGCACACTGTATTTCCGGTGACCATCATCGCGACACTCATCATCGGCTTCGCCGTCGTTGAGGAGGACACATCGCTCGAAAACCTTGCTGTGCTTGCAGCCATTCCTTTTGTTTACGGTCTGATTTTCGGACCTCTGGAGCGACTTATGCCGTTCAGCCGCAAATGGCTGGATGACGAGAATGGCCCAACAGTTGATTTAATGATGTATGTGTCCGGCGCAGCATGGACAACAATCTCAAAATATCTGCTGATTGCGTTGTCAATTAATGTCGTCGTCGAATATCTCGAACCTTATGGCACTGCGATTTGGCCATCAGAACTACCCGGCTGGATGCAGGTTATGTTGTTCCTGCTTGCAAAAGATTTCTTCCGCTACTGGTACCATCGTTGGCTGCATGAAGTACCCTTCCTGTGGCGCTGGCACGCTGTTCACCATTCTGTTGAGCGGCTTTATTGGATGAACGGCATTCGCAGTCATCCTGTTGAGATTATTGGCCAAGCCCTGTTTTATGCGATACCAACGGCGCTGTTTCAGCCCGAGCCGCATATCGTATTTATCTCTGTGTTAATGGCACTCAGCATCGGTATTTTTCAACATTCAAATATCGACCTGAAGCTACGCCCGTGGGAGTTCATCTTCTCCATCGGTGACAACCACCGCTATCATCACTACCCAGTCAAAGGCATTGGAGATTCCAATTATGGGGGCGAATTCATTGTCTGGGATATTCTATTCGGCACATTCTACAATCCGAAAGATGATCGCCCCAGCGACGATATTGGCATCGGCACCGCGCCCAACTATCCGCAAACATGGGCTGGCGCAATGATCGCCCCCTTCCTGCCCAATCAGGCCGAGGCTTTTGGGCCAGAACGCACCGATCTGGACAAGTATGAATTAAGAGAACCAGAGAAAGTGCCAGCGGAATAACTCACCGCTACTCGAATAAAAAAGAAACCGAGCCCTCACCGGCTCGGTTTTTCTTTACCTAAAATGATAGGTAAGGCTCAGCCCATACATGCGCGGCATGCCGGTGTAGCGAATCGCGACGTCTGACGCGCGAGACTGTGACGTGAAGTAAACTTGATCTGTAAGATTGTTTACAAAGCCGCGCAGTTCCCATTGAAAATCATCAGGGCCATATGAGATTTGGGCATTCACCAGCGTATAGCCATCACGCTTAAAGGTCGGATCGTTTGACAGCTCGCCCTCTGTGTCCGACTGGTAATTCGCATTTGCGCTGAGCGACAGGCCATGCGCATTCCCCATCGGGATTGTGTAATGCACCATGCCCGCAATTTCCCATTCGGGTGAATAGGCAAAGCGGTTGCCTGAGAAGTCCTCAGTCGTGCCCTCGGACCCAATGCCAACATATTCGAGTACTTCTGTATGGGTATAGGCTGCGGACAGGCTGACAAACAGATTCTCAATCGGTGCAGACCGCGCTTCAATTTCAGCGCCGTATACTTCAGCTTCAGGGATATTCTGCAAAGCTTCCAGCGGCCCAAAGATTGGATCAACAACAAAGCCAAACAATTGCTTGTCACGATAGTCATAATAGAAGGCTGCCGCATTGACGGTCAGGGCACGGTCATAAAATTTTGACTTAAGGCCCACTTCATAGGCCCACAGCTCTTCTTGTGTCACAGGCTGCATCAGGTCAGAAGAAGAGGTAACAAGGTCAGAGAATGTCCCAGACTTATAACCTCTTGCAATTGAACCATAGATAAGAAGACCTTCGGATGGGGTCCAATCCAACGCAACACGGAATGAGACATTGTCCTCTGTCAGGCTGCGGTCGAGCAGTTCTGGCATATTGTTTTCCGCATTGATTGCAGAACATTCACCCGGACTGTTGATGCCGGGAATTTGCCCTGCCGCATCACCCAAACCAGCATCAAGCAACGCCGTCAATATCTGTCCGGTTGGCTGCTGTGTGCCACTGGACTGAATGACCAGTTTGATCGCATCATAAATGGCTTGCTGTTCAGGCGTTGTGCCTGATGGGCTGGCGCCATCCAGTATCGGACCCAAGGCTTGGACCGCACCATATTGACGGCCCAACGCGATCAATGACAACAGGATCGTTGCGTCGCCTTCATCGGTGATGCAGGCCTGATGATCGCGATTTTCCCATGTATAGCGCGCGCCAGTCGTCAAGCGCAGCGTATCGGTCAATTGCCATTCCACCTGTCCAAATCCTGCATGAGACTGCGACTGCTGGAAGCTGGATTGTTCGGACAAGGTGGTGATCATCCCACCATTGCCAATTGAGTTATGGGACGAATCCACAAGCGTTACGCTGTCGACGTCATCCTGACTATACCAATAGCCTGCAACCCAAGTGCTTTCATCGCCCAACTGACCTGACAAACGCATTTCCAATGATTGCGCGTTAGTCCCGACTTCACGATCAAAGTCAATATTCGAGACATTGAGTCCATCAACATTGACAAGGCCATCAGCCTGATAGTCTTGATGCGATAGAAGCAATGCAAAATCTGTGCTATCGCTTAACGCCCAATCTAATCGACCAAAGATTGAGTAGTGCCAATTATCCTGCTGGTAATCATTTTCAGGATTAAACGCTGTGGCGCGGGCATCATCTTCGGGCGCAAACTCATGCGCCGCAACTTCAGGGGACGGCGCAAAGATCGGCACGCCCGCTTGGTTCCGCTTCGCATAATATTGCGGCGACTGACTGTCTCCCTGATCCCTCCAGCCTGAAAGCGTGAAGCTGACATCAATGTCTTCTGACACATCCCATTCAGCAATCAGCCGGGCGGTTGTTTTGTCGATAAAGCCTAACTCATTATTATCACTTCGAGTGTAATCATATTGCCAGGCATTTTCGCTACGCGTATTGCGGATTGCAAAACGGATGCCCAGCTTGTCAGTAACCGGACCGCCCGCGTAGGCTTCTACATCACTGGTCCAGAAGCGGCGCATTTCTGCGCGGAGACCATATTCCCATTCATCTCCCGGCTTGCGGGCCACATAGTTTACCGCGCCGCCTGTCGTGTTGCGCCCGTAAAGCGTCCCTTGCGGCCCCTTCACGACTTCGACACGCTCCACATCAAGGTTTGCACCGACCGATAAGGCAGAATAAGGAATATTCATCTCATCAACATAGATACCGACTGTCGATGATGCAGTAGACATGGCAAGGTTAAAGCCGACGCCGCGCAATGTGTAAATTGGCACGCCACCGCGCCCCTCTGCATAGTTGAAGCCGGGGATCAGATTGGCAAGCTCTGTCGTGTCTTCAACACCGATACGCTCAAGCGCATCACCGCTAAAGGCTGACACGGCAATACCCACATCCTGTTGTCCTTGTTCTCGCTTTTGCGCAGTCACGACAATCTCATCCATCAGCGACGATTTTGCTTTAACTGGAACATCAGGTGTTTCAACAGGCGCTTCATCCTGTGCAATCGCCACGCCACTGAAGCCAAGTGATATGAATAGGCACGCACCTTTTATGGTAGACTGTTTCATGGATTCCCCTCCCCAAAGGTGCCTCCCTTTAGGTCCCTTCAAATTGTTATTTGTTTGGAATTTTGCCCGTTATGGCGGGCACCAGAAAATCGCGCAAGAATTGACGACGCTCGTCGTCATTCTGGTCATCACGCATGAACAAAAGCGAATGAACAGAGATGATCAGCTCAACTAACCGTTCATCGCTTAAATCTGTGCGGATTGCATTATTTGCGCGGGCCTTTTCGAACACAGGCCCCCAAGTTTCGGTCATACCCTCAATCACTTTGGGACTGCCGCGCAACATATATTGTTCGACACTATGGTTGGTGTCTTTCTGAACAATCGTTGTGAACAACTCATCCTGCTGACCAACTTTAAGCGAGACGATGGAGCCTTCGACAAGCGCCTCTTCCAGCGTATCAAAGGATTGAATTTTGGCGCGCGGCTCTTCGGCTAGATCCGTAAGAATGCGATCAAGTATATAGGCCACCAATGTTGGGCGATCCTCAAACGCGCGATAAAGCGTCATGCGTGAGATGCCAGCCTCTTCAGCAATATCAGCCATAGACGTGCGTTGCGGACCATATTGTTTGAAGCAACGTACCGCAGCATCTGCAATTCTGTCTTTGGTTGTCTTGCTCATCTTATTCAGCCGCAATCGCAAAGTTGGTTGCGCCAGACAGACCCGTAAAGTGTCCGGGCACTGCGCCTGTGGGCTCGCCTCTTTCATGCGTAACAATCCCGTTCACCATGATCTTGTCATAGCCGCCCGCCTTGCCCTTGCGGCGCCAGTCGCCGCCGGGCATATCGTGGACGATTTCATAACGGTCCATGTCGAAGTAGAGGTCATTCAGATCATAAATCAGCACATCTGCCCAGAAACCCGGAATGAGCGCACCGCGATCATAAAGCTCCATACTACGCGCTACCTTCAAGGAAAGCTGGAAGTGCATGGCTTCAAGCGTCATGACACCCTCTTCGCGCACCAACCAAATCAACAGATCGGTCGGGTAATGCCCCATGCCGAATGATTTCGTATGCGCACCGCCATCAGATCCACCAGCAATGACACCAGCATGATTGATCAGTTTCATGATCTGAGTGGTATCTGTCGATCCGATCAAGCCGGATTTCATTTGCAGGCCAAGCTTGGTCTTCACACCAAGATCAAGCATTGCAGCAATTGCAGAAACGCCTTGTGCTGCACCAAGTTCCGCCATTGTTTTACCAAGGCAGCCTGCATGCTCATCCGAATCGCCAACGGAAATTACAATCTGGCCCTCAATCCCCGCCGCGCCATTTGACGGTCCGGTCGAGGCATATTGCTCTTCAAAGCGGGCAACGAAATCAGGCTGCGCGATCAGTGCCAACACCTCGTCATCACTATTACAGTTTACGATTTCACGAATTGCGGATAGTTGGCCGCCAGCTGCGTCAAGCTCTCGAATGCCTGCTTCAACCCAGCCCCGGTTAATCTGCGCGCCTGCGGTGACATCGCAGCCATTTGCGCGAAGGCTGTTCAACCACGCCAAATCATCATCAACCATTGTGGGCAACAGGTCAGAGGTCAAGAACACATTATGGATCACGCGGACTGCTGTTCCCTTGGCAAGTTCCGCCATGCGAGCCGTTGTGTCCTTCATCCCAAAGATTGCAATCTGTGTCAGGATTTGGATAACCCCCTCGCCCCGATCCACAACCGCCTGCGCAATATCAAGCAATGTCTGCGGATCCGCCGCATCGGTCGGCATAGACGATCCATCAATATCAACATGTGAATTGCCAAGCGCCCCCATTGCAGACATGGAAATGCCAAGCGCGCCTGCATCCATTGCCTCATTAATCAGGCGATGCATTTCGGCAAGCTCAACCTTGGTTGGCGGGCGGGTCTTTGCAGCGTCTACGCCCATGACGTAAATCATCAAGGGATTAACCGGCAGATAGGTCATCACATTGATGCCTTTGGGAAGCGCTTTCACTCGATCAAGGAATTCGGGAAAGCTCTCCCAATCCCAAGGCATGCCTGCCTTTTGATGGGCAACGGGAATCTGCTCCGTCGTTTCCATCATGCCCATGACGCGATCTTTGTCGGCGGAACGCACGGGGGCAAATCCAAACCCGCAATTGGCGTTAAGCACTGTGGTCACGCCATTTTCGCCAGAGTTTGAACAATAAGGGTCCCAGAACAAAGCCGCATCATAATGGGTGTGCTGGGTTATATGGCCCGGGGCTACAATCTTGCCTTTGGCATCAATCACCTCTGAAGCATCAACCCCAGCCAAGTTGCCAATCGCTGCGATCTTTCCGCCTGTTATGCCGACATCCGCATAGCGGCCCGGTGCGCCCGTACCATCAACAACAAAGCCGCCCTTAATGAGCGTGTCAAAATTCATCATAACTGCCCCCGTATGCCTGAATTCATATCAATTTGGTATATGTTACATGTTATATATTATGTAACATCCAGGGAGTCAAGACCATTGCTTGAGGGCAAATCCATGCCTATTGATCACACAAGGAATTCTTTAAGAGATACAAAAATGACCAACACATACATTGATCCAGAGATTCGCACCGTTGGCCGCATTGCAAAGGCTGTTTTCCGCCCGTCGAAATGGTTCTTCAGGCTTGTCAGGTCTATGAACAAGCGAGATGCGGGCAAACACCCTGAAGGCATGCAGGCAGAGGAACACTGGATCGATAGCAGCACGAGTGATCGCAAAATCCGGCTATGTATCTATAAGCCGGAAGGCGGCGGCGAAAATCTGTCAACCTTGCTTTACATTCATGGTGGCGGATATGCGATGGGCTCACCAGAAATGAGCGCATCTGCCATAAAGAAATTCATGGCCGCTTCCCCCTGTGTGATTGTGGCCCCATCATATTGCTGCTCACTTGAAGAGCCATACCCGGCCGCAATTGATGATTGCTATGATGCCTTATTGTGGACGAAAGAAACGGCACCAGAGATCGGCGGGCGGAATGATCAAATCATTGTTGGGGGGCATAGCGCAGGCGGCGGACTGACCGCAGCGGTGACATTGCGCGCACGCGATCGCGGCGATGTGAAGATCGCCTTCCAAATGCCAATCTATCCGATGATTGATGATCGTATGATTACATCATCAGCAACAGGCAACACGGCACCTGTCTGGAATTCAAAGCACAACAAACTTGGCTGGGCGCTTTACCTTAAAGACTTGCATGAACAAGGTGCCGACATTCCCTATGATGCCGCCCCCGCCCGCGCAACCGACTATAGCGGGCTGCCGCCCACCATCACATTTGTCGGCAACGCTGACCCTTTCCGCGATGAAACCATTGCCTATGTCGAAAATCTCAGGGCTGCGGGTATTCCAGTGGACTTCGAAGAGTTCGAAGGCGGCTATCACGGCTTTGAAGTTTTGGTGCCAAATGCCAAAGTTAGTCAGGCAGCAGATGCGTTTCTATACGACGCGTTCTCTAATGCTGTCGGTAAATATTTCGCCGCGCAATAAGCGTCAAAGTACAAGCGCGGACATACCCGGAGCACCAGACAAAATAACCAATTCTGCCAAATCGGTGTTTTTGTAAACTTTTGGTGAATTTGGCGCATGCCTCACCGGACCGCAAATCGCGCTGAAGCCGTTGGTAATACTGGGAAAGGTAGTGGCGCACCGGGGAAGATTCGAACTCCCGACCCCCAGATTCGTAGTCTGGTGCTCTATCCAGCTGAGCTACCGGTGCCAAAGGCCTTGTTTTGCAGCGAAAATTACATTGCAAAAGCCCTGAAGAGGTGCGGACCATAAGCGATCCCCCCCATCAGCGCAAGCGCCAAGATCGGGTCAAATTTGCTTTGTGGCGCGACACGCAGCCGCGCAGTCGCAACGTAGGCTGTCCGAGTTCTTTTGCGGTGCGAAAACGGGTAACTTTCGGGAAACCATCGGCGAAAAACACAATGATGCTGCGGCTTTACTGCATCAGGGCCGACCAAAAACGACATAGCAAACGCCAATTCATTGCTTGTCCGATTCACTGTCATTGTCTAGTATGACCTTGAATATTGAGCGTTTGCCAGCGCTGACGCTGCGTGTCGAGGGTTAATGACGGGCAGTGTTTTGTGATTCGGGCCCAATTGTATGACCGGCAATTGACGTCAGAATAACACTCATTATGAGGGGCGTGGCACGTTTTTCCGGGAAGTGGTCCCATAAAGATGAGGTAATCGATGCGGGGGATTCTTCTAAATAATTGGCGCTATGCAGCAATTGCGAGTGTGTCATTGCTGGCTTTGAGCGCCTGTTCCTCTGACGAAGAATATTTCAGGCAGACAGCCAATGACGAACCGACTGAACTGTCGGAAATGGGCAAGTCACTTGAAAATGGTGAGGGCAGTTCAGCGTCTGCAAGTGCCAGCGCGTCTGTCTCAACATCTGCCGGTGGACGGACTGTCGTGCGCGCGCCGAAATCAGCGCGCCCGCCGCTTGCCGCATTGGCACCTGAGGCCGGCAAGCTGCCGCCCTTTTCCTATACCGACACACAGATCGCAGAACGTATTCGCGAGCTGCGCGGTGACTATGAAGAGATAGTAGCCAACCATCGCACACGCGTTGTTGAACTGGCACGGACACGTCAGGCCGCTGTTGATCAGTCACGCAACTTCCATGGCACAGTCAGCGCAATCGAAGCCCGCTTGCAGCAGGGTACAACCCCAGGCAATCCGGTTTTGATTGAACAATGGACACAGGCACAAACCAGCCTGTCAACATTGGGGGCGGAGCTTGGCGCACTGAATACACTGGCAACGAACATTTCAGGCGATTCAGCCGCCGCTGCCTATTTGTCAGACATGATCGACGCCACATTGGCATTGCCCGGTGCTGTCGATGAAGATCACCGCCAGCTGCACATGCTGGACAGTGCTGTGCAGGGTGAAAGCCTGGCCATCAGCCGCCTCTTGTCTGAGGTTTCTGACGAATTGCTGCGCCAAAGCGCCTATGTCGCCAACCAGCAATCAAATCTTGGCACGCTGGCACTGGGGATTAAGGGCGGTCGCCTTTATGGTGAATCACTAGCCAACCGCGCCTTCCAGACACGCATGTCGGCAGACACAACCGCGCCGCAAACAGGCCCGGCAGCAGGCTCAAGCCCGTTGATTGTTATCCGCTTCGACCGGCCCGATCCTGTGTATGAACAGCCGCTTTACAATGCCTTGGCCCGTGCGCTTGAACGTAAGCCCGGCGCCCAGTTCGATCTGGTTGCCGTGTCACCCAAGACACGTTCAGATGCAGATGCTGCCATCGTCAAAGGCCGCACACGCAATTATGCAGAAGGTGTGGTCCGCGCAGTAACCGATATGGGCCTGCCTGCCGAACGGCTGCGCCTGTCATCAGCAACAAGCGCCCGCGTGAATTCAAGCGAAGTTCATATCTACGTTCGCTAACAAAACGCATAGATAAATTAGAAACGCCTGCCCCGATCATCGCGGCAGGCGTTTTGTTTTTGGGGAACCGTTTCAGGTGTTGGCGATCACTTCCCCCGATCGCCCATCGGGTTGGGCACCAGCGCATCAGGCAACCGCTTCATCAACCACCCCATGACCGTCCAAGGCATCACGGGCACGGTCTTATGCTTGACCTTGCGTTCGATCAAATCAGCCGCCGCCTTGGCCCCCGTTTGCACATCAACAAGGAACATGCGTTTGTCGCCCAAATCTTCATTGATCGCCGTATCAATAAAGCCAGGCGACAGGATCGACACGGCAATCCCCGTGCCACGCAATTGCAGGCGCAACGCATCAAGATAAGTCACGACAAAGGCTTTTGAGCCTGAATAAACACCGCTGCCCGGTAATCCGCGATAGGCAGCAACAGATGCAATACCGACGATCTGCCCGCCCGCACCGCGCGCGACCATCTTTTCGGTGACCGCATCAATCGTCGCGACAAAGCCCTTGATATTCGTGTCAATCATCTCAAGCTGCCGGTCCAGCACGCCGGTCCCAACAGGACCATCCGCACCGATGCCTGCATTGGCCAACGCAACATCAAAGCCGCCGCAACGGTCCCACAACTCATTCACACACGCAACTGTTGCAGCCGCGTCCGTCACGTCAAGCTGCGCCAGCTCTACCCTGCAATTTGGGTGCGCCGCCCCGATACGCGCTTTCAAATCCTCCAGCCGATCAAGCCGCCGCGCGGTCAGCGCCAGATCATAGCCGCGCCCCGCCATTTCCAACGCCACATGTTCGCCAATGCCCGAACTTGCGCCGGTGATAAAAAGTGTTTTTGCCATTATCGTGTCCCTAATAATTTTATTGGCTCTCTCACCCGCAACCTATACTGGATCAAGCGTTTGACCAACCCGGCCCGGATCGGAAAGTACAATTGGATCGCCGGGATGGATATCACCGCCCACTACAACAATCGCCATCACGCCTGCACGTCTGATCAATTGGCCGGGAACAGAACGGTCGAGAAGCGCCTCCATCAAACCGGGCGCTAGTCCGTCTAGCTGCTTGCACGGATTACGCAGGCCCGTCACCTCAATCACAGCCGCGCCCCCAATAGAAAGCCGCGCACCGGGCGCCAAGGCCAAAAGGTCAATGCCACTTGTAGTGATATTCTCACCCATCTGCGCCGGACTGACAGGAAAGCCCTGCTGCTGCAACGACGCGATCATTTCCTGCGCCATAAGATGCACCTGCCGCAAATTGGGTTGCCCCGCCTGTGAAATCATCCTGCTTTGATGGCGCACTGTCGGGCCATAATGGACATCGCCTTCGACACCCAGTCCTTTAATCAGGCGAATGGATGGCTGCTCCTCTTTACTGATGCCGCGCAGGGCGCTGGCATGAACCGCCAAAACTTGTGGCATTCGTTTTATCCACCATGTACAATTTTTAGTTCATATTATCGATTATTCAATTTTAGATTTTGTCGATGTGCTAGATTTCCAACGAAACCATATACTCAAACATGCAGCAGTCAGAAAAAATTAGCCGCTGTGCAAGCCCTAGCCAGCCCCAACGGCACAATTTCCGGGTCTTGCTGCTGGTGCTGCTCGCCCTTTTTTCACTAACAGGCTGTGTGTCCAACAATACAGGCACATTAATCGCAAAAGTAGAACCCCAAGGGCATGTCACACTGATCACGATTTACGGCATCGGCCTTATGCTCAATCAAGACCCGCTTGATCAAAGCATCGGGTTCGGCCTGAACCGACGCACCTATAATTTCGCAAGCACACATTTAGAAGAAGGTTGGCATGCTTTACACCTGACCCTTCCCACCACCACTGCTTTTGCAAAATCATCATTACACTTTGGGGTTGAAGTCTATTCGCGACAGCCTCATACTCAACTCACTCTAGGGGTAGAAAACAGAAAAATACACGCACAAGTTTCGGCGACCGACTCTGTTCTGCTTCTATATCAGTCCGGCAAAACCATCCGGCTGGATAAGATTATTAATTGCGAGGAGGCGAGAACATGCAGTTACTCAGAACAATCGCCAAAGGGCCCGCCGCCCTATTGATCACTGCCAGTCTGGCAGCCTGTAGCGCAAATGATGAGGCAGTTCTTTTTGTTACAAAAACGTCGCTAGGTCTGGATCTGGATAGCACGCCCGCCACAGTAAACATCGCCTATGATCGCCGGGAAGGTTTTATCGGCCCGATCGAGGACGAAGCTGAATTACCACCCGTCGTAGCCGCGATTAATACCAATGCGGAATTCTTTAGCCCTAAGGTTCAGCAGGTTTACGCCACGGGCGACGCCGCCATTGCCGTTACCGAGCAAAAAGGTGACCAACAAACCACAGCGCAACCCGCTGCTGTGCCTGCCGCACCCGCTCCTGCTGTGCCTGCTCCTGCTGTGCCTGCTCCTGCTGCACCTGCTCCTGCTGCGCCCGCTGCAACCGACCCAACCCAAGCAACGAACAGCACAGATGACGAAACAAAGATCGCCTTTTTTGGCACAAGTTCGGCCATCGGTCTAAAGGCAGGCTTTAACACGACGACCGGGATGCCAGACAGTTTCTTGTTTGGCTATCGACGTAAAGAAGTGTCTTTGATTCCGTTCGGCAAAAAAATCGTAGATGGGGAAGAAGTTAAAACCTTCCCTTCTGTGTTCGCGTCTATCGATTCAACGGGCAACGCCACAAATCAAGACGAAACCGGATTGAAGGTGAAGCAATTTTTTGCGACCGGTCTGGCTGCGGTCAATTTGGGAAACAACCCAGATGTGAAAGGTCCATTTAAAAAGAAGGCAAAAGACGCGCTAGCCCTTTATGAAGACAGCACAACACAACAAGAAGCACAGGCAGTAAGAGCATTGAAATGCGCCCCCGGCGTTACAGACGACAAGTTGGAGGACATCATTCAAAGCGCGATTGAAACGGGCATGTTCCATGATGGCGCTGCCGCCGTCGCAATCGTCAATGATTTGACCAATGCCAAATTAGATCCACCAAATAAGCATGATCTTTATGCAAAGGTTCGGCACAGCTACAGCAATGAGATTGGCAACCAAGATGGCGCCGATCCAGGACGCGCCGACAAATTGAAGGCGCATGCAGACCTTGTCTGCAGCCTTGTTTAACCTAAAGGGGAGTTCATCAAATGGCATCCAAGCAAATTCCGTGCGATAAATGCGACTATGAAAAGCAATTGATCGAAGAAGGCGGCTTGAATGAGGTGATCAGTTGCAAACCAATTCCGAACAAGCCAGGATGGTGCGAAATCAAATGGCAACGAAAAAACTAGATTTTTGGTAAATTTGGTAGCGGAGGAGGGACTTGAACCCCCGACACCCGGATTATGATTCCGGTGCTCTAACCAGCTGAGCTACTCCGCCACGCAAGGGCCCGTGCCGATCAGTTTCCGCACGGGTGAGAGGTGGGTATAGTGCCCCCCGCCCGACCCGTCAAGCCTTTGCAGCCCCCCGGTTCTGCGACGGCCCGTCACGCTTAAAAATCCTGCAAAACCCGTGATTTGCCGCCCCTATCCCGCCGGGTTGAGGACGATCAAAATCACCGACAGGGCAATCAGGATCACGCCCGCAACTTCGCGCTTTGTGCTGCGTTCCTTAAAAAACAGCCATGCGGTCAGAATAGACAGGATCAGCTCAACCTGCCCGACCGCACGAACCAGTGCCGCATTTTCCATCGCCATGGCAGTAAACCAGCCGATTGAGGACAAGACGCCCACCAGAGACACCAGCGCCGTGGTGCGCGCGGCACGGACAACGCGCATAATCTCGCCCCGTTCACGCAGGCTGAGCCAAGCACCCATTGACAGCGTTTGGATGAAAAGCGCGGCGAGCAGCGCTATCGCCGCCTGCATCGTGGTATCCGTCCCTTCAAGCGATAGGGCACTGGCGCGATAACAAATGGCAGCAACACCGAACCCGGCCCCCGACCCCAACCCGATCATGGCCGCCTTGGTATCAAACCGGGCGCCGCGCGGCACGCTTAAGGCAGCAATCCCACCAAAGCCGATCAGGATGGCCCCGGTGGCAAGCGGGCTGAGATGTTCGCCCAACAGAACCAGACCGAAAAAGGCTGCCTGCAAAGTTTCTGTCTTTGAAAAGGCATTGCCAACCGCAAAGTTTCTGAGCTTAAAGAGCCCCACCAGCGTAAATGTGCCGATGATCTGGCCCACCGCACCGACAAAAATGATCGGCCAAAACTTGGGCGGCACATCAGGAATGGGCGCGCCCCAATAGTGCAGCGCCAGAACATAAATCGAAGCAATGGGGGCCGCAAATAAAAAGCGTGAGAACGTGGCACCGCCAACAGACAGCCTGCCCGTCAATTGCTTTTGAAGAAGGGAGCGGAGATTTTGAAACGCAGCGGCACCAAGTGTGATCCACACCCATAAGGGGATGGCAAACTCAGCCATTGGCTGGCTCATGCGCGCTAACAGTCGCCTTGATCCAGCCGCCACCCAAAACAAGCTGGGGGCCAGAAACTGCGCCATCGGGACTGTACAACACAGCGGCCTGACCCGGTGACACGCCAGCCTCAGCCTCTGTCAGGCGGATCAGCGCGCGATCATCATTCAGTTTGCGGATCTGCGCCGGGCGCACAGGACTTGTGGACCTGACCCGCACCGCCACATCCTGCCACCTGTCACCAAGCGGCTCATCGCCCAGCCAATTCACTTCGGCTATTTCGACATCGCGCACCAACAAAGCCTCGCGCGGGCCGACGACAACCCGGCGTGTCTCAGGCTCAATCCTCACCACAAACAAAGGATCGCCAACCGCAACGCCAAGGCCCCGGCGCTGCCCGATCGTGTAGTGCATGATGCCCTGATGCTGCGCCAAGACCGTGCCATCAAGATGCACAATCTCGCCCGGTTGATTGGCATCGGGGCGCAATTTTTCGATCACGCCTGCATAGTTCCCGTTGGGGACAAAGCAAATATCCTGACTATCCGGCTTATCTGCAACCTCAAGCCCCATATCATGCGCCAACGCGCGCGTGACGGATTTCGGCAAATCCCCAAGGGGAAAGCGCAAAAAATCTAACTGCTCTTGCGTGGTGGCAAACAGGAAATAGGATTGGTCGCGTCCCTCATCCTCGGCCCGGGCAAGCTGGCCCTGTTCGGTCCGGCGGATATAATGGCCAGTGGCAAGCGCCACTGCGCCCAAATCCCGCGCTGTGCCCAACAGGTCACGAAATTTCACTGTCTGATTACAGCGCACGCAAGGGATCGGGGTTTCACCCGCCAAATAGGATTCCATAAAATCGTCAATCACGCTCTCACGGAAACGGCTTTCATAATCCAGCACATAATGGGGCATGCCTAAATGGTCGGCCACCCGGCGTGCATCATGAATATCCTGCCCCGCACAGCAGGCCCCCTGCTTTGCCAAGGCCGCGCCATGATCATAAAGCTGCAGGGTGATGCCAACCGCATCAAAACCCAACGCCTTTACCAAGGCTGCCGTCACAGACGAATCCACACCGCCTGACATGGCGACAACAACCCGGGTGGCAGCACGTGCGTCACGATCCATCGCCTGCGGCAAGTTCATGGCACGCAGAACCGACTGTTCAATCCCCGGATCAAGGGTCAAATCATTTATGGAACGTAAAGCTGTCATGGTGGCCCTATAGCAGAAAAGCAACACATTCCAGATAGGTGCAAAAGCCGCGCCCCCACCCCCCCGGAATTTAGATTCTATTAATGTCTGCAACCCATTGTGAGCATGATCTAATATGGGAGTGAGCAATGAATCAAGATCAATCCGGGCTGGGGACGAACCACGGATCGGATCGGTCGGTACCGGGTCCTTATGGGGAGCGTATTACGCTAAAGGACCTGCCGCGACCGGGCACTCATCGTTGGGTAATCAGGCGCAAGGCACTTGTCGTGGCGGCGGTTGATGGCGGGTTATTGACCTTGGACGAGGCCTGTAACCGCTATCATCTAAGCCATGAGGAGTTTCAGGCCTGGGCGCGCGACTATCATGAATTCGGCTTGCAGGGCCTGCGTGTTACGCGCTTGCAGCATTACCGAAAAAAGCATGGAGATCAGGACATTGACGAGCCTGACAATCCCTACGCCCTACACACAAATATAGATAAGGCGGCCGAATAAAGGGCCGCTTTTCACCTTTTTGTGAGAATTTTTGCGGCAAGCTTCCTTCACCTTGCGAGAAAAATGCGTCTCGGTTAACCTTTGTTAACGAATTTTGGTTAACACTTATAGGCACAAGGGCCGGTTGACTGGCAGTCGGCGTCGCAAAAAGGAAGCCAAAAATGCAGATTTTGCTCGTAGAAGATGACGCAACATTTGCCAAATCGCTTGAGCTGCTGCTGGCAGGCGAAGGCTATAGCACCTTCACAACCGATTTAGGCGAAGATGGGCTTGATCTTGGTAAATTATATGATTACGGCCTGATCATTCTTGATTTGAACCTGCCCGACATGTCCGGCTTTGACGTGCTGAAGCAATTGCGCGCCAGCAAGATCGAAACCCCGGTTCTGATCCTATCCGGCATGGGCGAGGTTGAAGATAAGGTTAAGGGTCTGGGCTATGGCGCCGACGACTATTTGACCAAGCCGTTTAACAAGGCTGAATTGTTGGCGCGTATCAAGGCAGTGGTCCGCCGCAGCGCCGGTCACGCCCAATCAACCATCGCAACAGGTAACCTTACCGTCGATCTTGATCAAAAGGTTGCGCTGGTGAATGGCCAGCCGCTGAAAGTCACAGCCAAGGAATTTGAAATTCTGGAATATCTGTCCTTGAAAAAGGGCACGACCCTGACAAAGGAAATGTTCCTGAACCATCTTTATGGCGGTATGGACGAACCTGAGTTGAAGATCATCGACGTCTTTATCTGCAAACTGCGGAAGAAAATCGCCGATGCCAATGAAGGCCAGCATTATATCGAAACTGTTTGGGGCCGCGGCTATGTCATGCGTGACCCGGCAGAAAACGCAGCCTGATGCACCGTTCCTAAAAGCGGATCGTCAGGCTGGTGTCGTCCATCGTGATTGACAGGCTGACATCAAGCTGCTTTGCGAGCAGCGCAACAAGGCCGACAGATGCTTCTCGTGCGCCATCAGGCCCACGTAGATTTTCCAGCACCTCCGCATAATCGTCGGACAGACGGATCATGGGGCCTGTGCCCTTAACCTCAAACCCTGTGCCATCGACAGGCTGAACAGATACGCTGCCGCCACGGGGCAAGGCCTCGGCCACCAGCGCCGTCAAATTCAACAATAGTTTTGCCTGTGACAGGGCCATAGGTTCCGGCCCGATTTGCCAGTCAAGCTCAGGCTTGGCATCGGCAACGAAATCTTGGGCCGCATCGGCAACCTCCCGCCCATCTATTTCAAACGCGCCACCGGCAGCACCAAAAGCAACCCTGTAAAATCGTAGTCGGCGGGCTGCTTGACCTGCCCCGTCATGGACCAGCGCCATTGCAGCGGCATGGGTGTCAGGGTCGTTATCCATTTCCAGCAGCTCAAGCGCATTACCCAGCGCTGAAACAGGTGAAATCAAATCATGGCACAGCTTTGACGCAATCAATGCTGCAAATGCCTGTTTGTCTCCACCATCTTGGGCTGTCATACTGTACCTCGTTCCTAAAATATCCGTTCAACCTAAACCAGCAGGCGTTAACAGACAATCTATGCCCGGACCTTCCACACCCAGTTTCCTAGAACCCGGCGATATTGTCCGCCTGCAAGACCATCCTGATTGGGGGGACGGTCAGGTCCAGTCAGTGATCGGCCCGCGTGTCACGGTCAATTTCCGTCAAATGGGTAAACAAACCATCAATACAGATCACGCTGTGCTGGAAATTGTGATGCCGAACCCGCGCGCATAGGGATAACCCTGATCCTACACCCCCTTGACCTTGCCCCCTTGACCTTAGTCGTGAAATAGCGCACCCCTTTTTGCGCAAGTAAACCGGAGTCCGCCACATGTCCTCACCCTTCTCAACCCTATCTGCTGCCGACAATGCACAAGCCCTGTCTGACGGGTTCGTCACCATCGCGATTGAGGCAGGCCGCCTGATACTTGAGATTTACGACACGGATTTCGACGTTGAAACCAAGTCAGACAAAAGCCCCGTGACGGAGGCTGACCAGCGCGCCGAAACGCTGATATTGCAGGGGCTGCAAATTCTGTGCCCCTCCATTCCCGTTGTTGCCGAAGAATCTGCTGCCGCCGGTCACATACCTGAGGTTGATGACCGCTTCATCCTTGTGGACCCGCTTGATGGCACAAAAGAATTCGTCAACAAGAATGGCGAGTTTACAGTCAATATTGCCCTGATCGAACAGGGTGTGCCCACTGTCGGCGTCGTCTATGCCCCCGCCAAGGGCCGGCTATTCTGGACCGCAGGTCCGGGCGCAGCCTATGAGGCTATGATCGACGGGCGCACCGACAAAGATCATGGCGCAGCAACACCGATCAGCGTGAATGGCGAGGACCATCCAGACGGGTTGATCGTTGTCGCCAGCCGCTCCCACCGGGATCACAAAACGGACGAGCTTTTGAACCATTATAAAGTCCGCGATATGAAGGCGGCAGGCTCATCCCTGAAATTCTGTCTGGTCGCAACGGGTGAAGCTGACCTTTATCCCCGTCATGGGCGCACGATGGAATGGGATACCGCCGCAGGCCAAGCGGTTTTGTTGGGCGCAGGTGGCGTGGTCAATGATTTGCATGGCAAGCCACTGCTTTACGGCAAAACAGAGTTTGAAAATCCGTTCTTTATTGCTGCCAACAAACCGCTTTGATGGGCTAAAATTCAAACAGCCCCAATAGGCGGGCAAACACGACCAGCCCAAAGCCTAAAATTATCAGTCCCGACACACGCTGCACCACGGTCAGCCAGCCCTGCTCTGCCCGGTCGCGCAATAGGGCGGCAAGGTTGGTGATGAATACCCACCACAGGGTGGATCCCATCCATACACCCACAACCAAAATTGCGGCATAGCCGTAATCTGCAGATTTTTCGCCCGTATCACCACTGACGATGCCGCCAACCCCGGCAAAAATGGCGGCAAAGCCAAACAGGGTCGCAGGGTTGGTGATAGTGAGTGTGAAGGTCGAGATGATTGCCTTCACAAGATCAAGCGTCGTGTCATCCTGTTCTGCAACAGCCTTTGTCGGATCGCTTAACAGGGTTTGAATGCCCATCCCGACCAATATGATGCCGCCAACAATCTGAATGGGTACCTGCCAATTTGTGACAAAGCCTGCAATCGCCGTCAGGCCAAAGGCTGCAATGATGGCGAAGACACTATCGCCAACAGCGGCACCCTGCCCCGCCATCAAGGCATTAATGCGCCCGCGCGAAATCGTGCGGTGAATACAGATCAGATTAACAGGACCAATGGGGGCAGCAACGGCAATGCCGATGATGATACCGCGCCACAGCGCCTCTATCCCCCATATGTCCATATCAACGGCCCTGCCGTTTCAGCGTCAGGATCAGCCTGCGATATTGACCACAAGCCGGCCGCGCACTGTCCCTTGCAGAATGGTGGGGGCTGCCTCCATCACGTCATCAAAGCTGACTTCATTGATCATGGCATCCAGCTTGTCCATATCAAGGTCAGTGGCAAGGCGCGCCCATGCCCGTTCACGCTTCTCACGCGGGGCCATCACAGAATCGACACCCGCCAAAGTAACGCCGCGCAAAATAAACGGCATGACGGAGCTTGGTAAGTCACCACCCTGTGCCAGACCACAGGCAGCAACCGTCCCGCCATAATTGGTGGAGGCAATGGCATTGGCCAATGTTTTGGACCCGACAGAATCAACAACCCCGGCCCAGCGTTCCTTGCCAAGCGGGCGACCATCGCCGGACAGCTCAGCCCGGTCAATAATCTCAGACGCGCCAAGACCCTTCAAATAGTCGGCCTCTTCAACCCGCCCGGTTGAGGCGATGACCGTGTAGCCAAGCTTTGCCAGCAAGGCGATGGCAACAGACCCGACGCCGCCTGCTGCGCCCGTCACCAAAATAGGCCCGCTATCAGGGGTCACACCATGATCTTCAAGTGCCAGCACGCACAGCATGGCGGTATAGCCTGCGGTGCCAACTGCCATGGCCTGACGCGCTGAAATCCCGTCCGGCAATTTGATCACGGGTTCCGCCGGAACGCGCGCCAAGGTGGCATAGCCGCCCCAACGGGTTTCTGACATGCCATAGCCATTGGCCAGAACCTTATCGCCCGGCTTAAACCGATCATCGCTGCTTTCAACCACTTCACCCGCCAGGTCGATCCCGGCAATCATGGGTGATTTTCGGGCAATCGGGGCCGCGCCTGACAGGGCCAGACCGTCCTTATAATTCACGGTGGACCATTCAACCTTGACCAACACATCCCCATCCGTCAGATCGCTGACAGGGCGGGTTTCGCGGGCAACGGTTTGTCCGTCATCGGTTTTGGTGATGACAATGGCTTCGAATGTATCTGACATGATGATCCCCGGGAGTGTGGGTTGAATAGAAGAGCGTAAGGAAGATTATGCAGGACTTGTAAGGGCCAATCAGGCCTGTGGCAAGCATTCCATGAACCGCATGGGCCTGCCCTGTCCGGGGGCCACAATCTCACCATCCTGCATCACGGTTATGCCGCGCAAAATGGTGGAAATCGGCCAGCCCGTTGCCTCAAACCCATGAAAGGGCGTCCAGCCGGAGCGGTTTTCCATCCAGCTATCTTCGATCACCTGTTTGCGCTTCAGGTCAACAATGGTCAGGTCAGCGTCATAGCCGACAACCAGCCGCCCCTTGCCTGCAATATTGAACAGGCGCTGCGGGCCATGGCAGACCAAATCCACAAACCGTTCAAGCGACAGCTTGCCATTGGCAACATGGGTCAACATTACCGGGACAAGGGTTTGCACACCCGGCATCCCTGACGGGGTGGCAGGATACTCATTCCCTTTTTCTTCGCGCGTGTGGGGGGCGTGATCAGACCCAATCACATCCACAATTCCCTGATTGATGGCATACCATAATGCATCTTGATGTTCCTGCCCGCGTATGGGCGGGTTCATCTGGGCAAAGGTGCCCAAACGTTCATAACAATCGGGAGCAGCCAAAGTCAGATGCTGGGGCGTCACCTCCATCGTTGCGTAATCCTTGGCCGCCGCCAACATCGGCACCTCGTCCTTGGTCGTCACATGCAGCACATGGACCCGCCGTCCGGCACGCTTGGCAAGACGCAACAACCGTTCGGTGGCAAGGCGCGCGCTTTCTTCATCCCGCCACACCGGATGATTATGGACCCCGCCATCTTCATAAGTCAGTGGCTGGCGTTCCTGCAGGCGAAACTCATCTTCGCAATGAATGGCAACCCGGCGGGTGCCTGACCGCAACACACGTTCCAGCGTGTCATCATCGCTGACCAGCAATGACCCGGTGGACGATCCCATAAAGATTTTGACGCCGCAGGTCCCCGGCTCCCGCTCCAATTCGGCAAGCGCGTCAACATTGTCGGCAGTTGCCCCGACATAAAAGGCGAAATCACAGGCCATGCGGGCTGTGCCTCGCGCTACCTTGTCGGCAATCGCCTCTTTGGTTGAAGTTGTCGGGTTTGTGTTTGGCATCTCAAACACGCCTGTCACGCCCCCTTGAACAGCACCGCGCGCGCCGGTTTCCAAATCCTCTTTATGTTCGTTCCCAGGCTCACGAAAGTGGACCTGTGTGTCGATCACACCGGGCAGGACATGCAGGCCCGCTACATCGGTCACCTCAGCCGCCTTGGCAGGGTCAACATCCCCGATGGCAGCAATTTTGCCGTCCTTAACCGCCACATTGCCTGTGCCGATCCCGTTCGGGGTCACCAAAGTACCGCCGGTAAATATGCGATCATAAAGGATTGTCATACTGTTTCTCTTTTCCTTCCTGCTTTGGTTCAGTATAGGTCATTGCGGAACAAGTTGAAACACAAGCACTGACGCAGGTGACAAAAATCATGGCAGATCAAGGCATATTGGCAGCACGCGGGCTGGTACGCATCAGCGGCAAGGACAGTTTTGAGCTGCTGCAAAACCTGCTGACCAGCGATCTGGACCGTCTGAAGGACGGCCCGCTTTATACCGGGCTGTTGACCCCGCAGGGCAAGGTGCTGTTTGACCTGATCATGTGGCAAAGCCCGCTGGGCCTGATGGCTGAGACTGAGCTGACCCGCGTACCTGACCTGATCAAGCGGTTGACGCTTTATAAGTTGCGCGCAGATATGGTGCTTGCCGACGCGTCTGATCAGTTTGCGGTCGCCGTAGCCTTTGGGGCCGAACCGGGCTTTTCAGCCGATCCGCGTCACCCGGACCTGCCCTATCGCGCGCTGGTAACCAAACCGACGGATCTGGACGCGGTGGATGATGCCTATCGCGCCGCGCGCATCAAATTGGGTGTCGCGGAACTGGACGATTTCGACATTGACGGCACCTTCTGGCTAGAAACAGGCGCGCGCGACCAGGGCGGCGTTGATTTCGACAAGGGCTGTTATGTGGGTCAGGAACAAACTTCTCGCATGCAGCATCGAGGCACGGTGAAGAAAGGCTTTTTGACCTTTCAGGTTGATGGGCCGCTGCCTGAACGGGGCACGCCAATCACCGCCAATGACCGCATCTTGGGCGACACGCGCAGCGCTGCGGACGGGCATCTGCTGGGCTTTGTCCGCTATGAAAAGCTGCAAGACGCGCTTGATGCCGGGCATGATCTTCACGCGGGCGAGGCTGTTTTGACGAGATTATCCATTGGCTGAGCGTTGTTCATGGTGCGGCACCGATCCGCTTTATGTGGCCTATCATGATGATGAATGGGGTGTGCCCGAATGGGACAGCCGCGCCCTATTTGAGAAGCTGTTGCTGGATGGGTTTCAGGCCGGGCTAAGCTGGTACACAATTCTGAAAAAGCGCGATAATTTCCGCGCCGCGTTTGATGGATTTGATCCCCACAGAATGGCGCACTATTCCGACAAAAAGGTCGAAACGTTGATGAATGATGCAGGCATCGTCCGCAATCGGGCGAAAATCCTTGCCTCTATCACCAATGCGCAAGCATGGCTCGACTACGAAGCGGCGCATGACGATGGCAGCTTTGCCACGTTTTTGTGGGACTTTGTGGACGGGACGCCGACGCAAAATCGCTTCAAGACGATGGCTGAGGTTCCTGCCGAGACACCGGAAAGCAAAGCCATGTCGAAAGAGCTTAAGAAGCTGGGATTCAAGTTTTGCGGACCAACCATCACCTACGCCTTTATGCAGGCCTGCGGTTTGGTGAATGATCATCTTGTGACCTGTCCTTGCCATGATAAAGTGGCGGCACTCGCAACTCATTAGGGGATAAAAGCTATGGGCTTTTTCATCGATAATTTTCACTGGGTTCTTTACGTGACAGGTGCCTTCACCCTGTTGCCCATCATGGGCTTTTTCAATCCGGCGAACGCCATGCAGGGCACATTCGGGCGCGAGCCTGCAGACGATATTGAACGTCTGGTCATGCGCCATTGGGGCCTGTTGGTCGGCATGGCAGGGGCCTTGCTGATCTGGGCTGGGTTTGAAGAAGCCTACCGCACACCCATCCTGCTGTTCGCAGCCATTGAAAAAATCGCCATTGTGCTCATGATCTTTTCAATTCGTGACAAGCTGCAAGGCACACAGGCCCCGGCAATCATGGTGGCCGACAGCATCATGGCCGCGCTTTATGTCATCTATCTGATTGCTGCTTAATGGCGATCCAAGACCCGGAACATTTCGCCCTTCATCCGCGACTGGAAGCTGACAGTCTTCTGGTTGCGGATCTTGAGGTGTGTCAGGTCCGCCTGATGAATGACAGTCGATACCTTTGGGTGTTGCTGATACCGCGCATCAAGGACGCACGCGAATGGCACCATCTGGACCTTGATGAAAGTTTCGGCCTGCACAATGAGATGCGTTTTATCGCCAAGCTTGTCGAAACACAGGCCGACGCCTTTAAAATGAATGTCGGCGCGTTGGGCAATATGGTGCCGCAACTACACCTTCACATTATTGCGCGCCAAGAAGGTGATGCAGCATGGCCCGGCCCGGTTTGGGGCGTGGGGGAGGCTGCGCCCTATGACGAGGTTTCAGCCCAACGGGTCAAAGACAAATTGTGGCGCATGATCAAGGCAGTTGATATGCTGCATTAGGCGGTCCAAGCTGGGCCCCTGATTAGGAAGAACGCCATGCCCCGCATTATTGTTTCGCCCGTCACCCATATTGATAAGGTCACGCGCGACCACGATCCATCCTATATTGTCAGCCTGATTGGGGAGGAGTTTATGCCCCCCACCCCCACAGGCTATGACCCGAACCGGCATATCAAACTTGCCATGCAGGACATTCATATCCCGCAAGACGGCATGATCATGCCAGGGGAAGATCACGCCCGACGGGTGATAGAGGTTGCCGAACAATGGGACCAGCAAAACCCGCTTTTGGTGCATTGCTGGGCAGGGGTCAGCCGATCAGGTGCAGCCGCACTCATTACACTAGCCGTTCTTAATCCCGGGCGCGAGGTTGAGGCGGGGCAACATATGCGCGCCTGCAGCCCATGGGCGCGGCCTAACCCTGCATTGATCGAGGCGGCTGACAAGCTGCTAGGCTCCCGCGGGCGTTTGGTAAACGCGGCGCTTAAAATGGGACCGGGCAATGTGGACCTGCACGGCCAGCCCTATCACATTCCGCTGGCTTTCTGATCACGCCCCATCGTCATGCCGGACCTGATCCGGCATCCAGAGTAATAATTGATGGCATCTTCAGACTGGACTCCGGGTCAGGCCCGGAGTGACGGTTAACTCTTCGCAAGCACCGCCTGCGCAGCTGCCAATCTGGCAATCGGTACGCGATAAGGCGAACAAGACACATAGTCGAGGCCCAAACCTTCACAGAAGGTGATTGAGCTGGGATCGCCCCCATGCTCACCGCAAATCCCCAGCTTGATATCAGGGCGCGTGGCGCGGCCGCCTTCGGTGGCCATGGCAACCATCTTGCCGACCCCCTGTTGGTCAAGCGACACAAATGGGTCGCGATCAATCACGCCCTTGCGCTGATAATCATTCAGGAACCCGCCTGCATCATCGCGCGAAATGCCGAACACGGTTTGCGTCAGATCATTCGTCCCGAATGAGAAAAAGCCCGCATGATCCGCAATTTCGTCCGCCATCAGGGCAGCGCGGGGCAGTTCAATCATGGTGCCGACCTGATAGGTTATTTCGGCATCATGCTCCTTCATCACAGAAGCAGCGGTGCGATCAATAATGTCTTTGACAAAGGCAAGCTCACCCCCGCTGCCGACGAGCGGCACCATTATTTCTGGCACAACGGCATTACCGGATTCTTTTGCCGCCCATATCGCTGCCTCGATAATCGCGCGGGTCTGCATTTCCGCAATTTCGGGATAGGTGATGGCAAGGCGGCAGCCCCGATGCCCCAACATGGGGTTCAGCTCACGCAATGCCTCCGACCGTGTTTTCACATCATCAAGCGATACGCCTGCGGCGTCTGCCACATCCTGCATGTCCGCTTCTGAATGGGGCAGGAATTCATGCAAGGGCGGGT
Source organism: Alphaproteobacteria bacterium (assembly GCA_965229935.1). GTDB lineage: Bacteria > Pseudomonadota > Alphaproteobacteria > SPJN01 > SPJN01 > SPJN01. Next base: position 2,439,114 of record CBDDKB010000002.1, on the reverse strand, counting down.
CAAGCAAACGGATCGTAACGGGCAGGCCCGCCATTTCATAAAACAGCTCAAGAAAATCACCGCGCTGCATGGGCAATAGCTTATCAAGCGCAGCACGCCTGCCAGCCTCGTCATTCGCAAGGATCATTTCACGCATAGGAATGATGCGATCTGTTTCAAAGAACATATGTTCGGTGCGGCACAGGCCAATCCCCTCGGCCCCGAACTTGATGGCGGTTTTGGCGTCCCGTTCGGTTTCTGCATTGGTGCGCACCTTCATGCGCCGCCGCGCATCGGCCCACCCCATCAGGGTTGCGAAATCACCCGTCAGTTCAGGTTCAATGGTCGGCATTTCACCCAAATAGACAGAGCCTGAGGCCCCATCAATCGTAATGACATCGCCTGCACTGATCACAACATCAAGAATGGTGGCGCGGCCTTCTTCAAGGTCGATTTTCAACGTGCCCGCGCCCACAATACAGGGTTTGCCCATGCCGCGCGCCACGACCGCCGCATGGCTGGTCATGCCGCCACGGGCTGTCAAAATCGCCTCAGCCGCGTGCATGCCATGAATATCTTCGGGGCTGGTTTCATGGCGGACCAAGATCACTTTCACACCATCGCGCGCCTGACGTTCAGCCTCGTCCGCAGAAAAAACCACCGTGCCTGAGGCTGCGCCGGGTGCGGCGGGCAACCCTTTCAGCGCCGGGGCCTTGCCTGCATTTTCATCCAAAGTCGGATGCAATAATTGATCAAGCGCCGCAGGATCGACGCGCATAATCGCCTCGTCCTGATCAATCAGACCTTCTTCGACCAGATCAACGGCGATCTTCAGAGCAGCACGTGCAGTGCGTTTGCCTGAGCGTGTTTGCAACATCCAAAGGCGGTCTTGCTCAACCGTGAATTCAATATCCTGCATGTCGCAATAATGGGTTTCGAGCTGATTGCAAATCTCAACCAACTGGCCGTAAGCGCGCGGCATCACCTCTTCCATTGCCGGGCGCTTGGCGCCTGCGCCGACGCGGCTGGCTTTGGTTAGATGCTGCGGCGTGCGAATGCCTGCGACCACATCTTCGCCCTGCGCATTGACCAGAAACTCCCCATAAAGCGACTTGTCGCCCGTATTGGGATCGCGGGTAAAGGCCACGCCTGTTGCGCTATCATCATCAAGATTGCCGAACACCATCGCCTGCACATTCACGGCAGTGCCCCAATCATCGGGAATATTGTTCAATGTGCGATAGGTGATGGCCCGCGCATTGGTCCAGCTTTTGAACACGGCCCGAATTGCGCCCCAAAGCTGATCATGCACATTTTGCGGGAAGGGCTCGTCCAACTCCTCCTCCACCAGTGCCCGATAGCGGCCCACCAAATCGCGCCAATCTTCGGCCTCCATCTCCATATCGCGGAAATAGCCACGCTCTTCCTTCAAATCTTCCAGCGTGTCTTCAAACATGTGATGGTCAAGGCCCAGCACCACATCGGAATACATCTGGATAAAGCGGCGATAAGAATCCCATGCAAACCGTTCATCCCCGGATGAGGCGACGAGTGCCTTGACCGTATCATCATTCAGGCCAAGGTTCAGCACCGTGTCCATCATACCGGGCATGGATGCCCGCGCGCCAGACCTGACCGATACAAGCAAAGGCCTGTCAGGATCACCAAACTTGCGGTCCACAATCTGTTCCACCTTAGTGATGGCAGCACTGACCGCCTCCTCAAGGCCAGCGGGCCAAGTGCCCTGGGCCAGAAAGTCCATGCAAACAGTGGTGGGAATGGTAAAGCCGGGCGGCACCGGCAGGCCAAGCGTGCACATTTCGGCAAGGTTTGCGCCCTTGCCGCCCAGCACCTCTTTCATGCCAGCATGACCGTCCGCCGTGCCGTCACCAAAGCTGTAAACCATCTGTTCTGCGGGGGACGACACTGACATAAAGCTTTGCCTTTATCCTTCGATTAACGAGAAGTCCGCGACCTGCCCCAGCAGCGCCCTTAATTGCGCCAGAAGGCATAACCGATTTATTCTGATCTCGGGATCATCATCATTGACGGTGACAGAGTCAAAGAATTCGTCAAGCGGTGCGCGCAGTTTGGCAAGCGCTGCAACTGCGGCGGCGAAATCCTCACCCTTCAGGGCCGCGCCAACACTACTGTCCGCAGCGGCCAAAGCATCGGACAGGGCCTGTTCTTGGCTTTCCTTAAACAGCGACGCATCAGGCGCATCACTGAAAACCGTGCCGTCTTTCTTTTCTTCCTTGGCGAGAATATTGCCGCCACGTTTGGAGGCGGCCAGCAGGTTCTTGCCATCATCGCTTTCGACCAATTCAGACAGGGCCGATACGCGATTAAGGATCAGCACCAGATCATCCTGCCCCGCAAGCGCGAAGGAGGCTGCCACCAAATCATGGCGCACACCATCGGCACGCAAATGCACTTTCAACCGATCCTCAAAGAAGGCAAGCAGATCAGCGGCAACATTTTCCAGCTTGTGCGCATCACAAGCCGCCTTGAACAAGGGCAACAAATTTATCCGCAGATCATTTTCCAAAATCAGGCGAATGACCCCCAGCGCGGCACGGCGCAGGGCAAAAGGATCCTTTGATCCTGTTGGCTTTTCATCAATGGCGAAAAAGCCTGCAAGCGTATCAAGCTTATCAGCCATAGCCACCGCAATGGCAACACCATCGGTGGGGCAATCATCATCAGGCCCGGCAGGCTGGTAATGGCTTTCGATGGCAGCGGCAACCGCGTCACCTTCGCCATCATTGCGGGCGAAATAGCCGCCCATAATCCCCTGCACTTCCGGGAATTCATAAACCATCTGGGAAACCAGATCACATTTGGCCAGCAGTGCAGCCCGTTCCGCCTGCACCTTATCTGCGCCGATCGCTTCGGCAATCGTACCGGCAAGCGCCACCATGCGGTCAACGCGCTGACGCACCGTGCCTAGCCTTTGATGGAAGACGATTTCTTCAAGTTGCGGCAGGCGGCTTTCAAGCGTTGCCTTCTTATCCTGCTGCCAGAAGAATTGCGCATCGGCCAACCGTGCGCGGATCACACGCTGGTTACCGTCCACAATCTTGGCGCCGCCATCTTCCGCAACCAGATTACTGGTCAGAATAAACCCATTGGCAAGCTTGCCAGTCTTGGGGTCCTTGGTGGCAAAATATTTCTGGTCCTTCGCCATAGTAGCGGTCAGTACCTCAGCCGGGACGTCCAAAAACTCTTCGTCAAAGCGGCCCAGCATGGGCGTCGGCCATTCATTCAGGCCCGCATTTTCCCGCGCCAGCGCGTCAGATTCCACCAAGGCAAGCCCGGCATCTTCTGCCAGCTTGCGCGCCGCAGCACCGATCATCTCAGCCCGCTCTGCGCCATCAAGCACAACCTTGGCATCAAACAGTGCCTGCCTGTACTGATCAAAGCCAGTGACCTTAATCGCATCAGGCGCCATGAAGCGGTGCCCGAAGGTCTGATCATTGCTGGCAAGGCCATCAATCTCAAACGGCACCTGCGTGCCATCCAGCAGGCACAGAATATTCTGCAAGGGACGAACCCAGCGCAAACTGCCTGCCCCCCAGCGCATGGATTTTGGCCAGGGGAAATTGCGCACCACATTGGGCACCACTTCGGCGATTACATCGCCGGTCGGTTGCCCCGCCTTTTCGATAACAGCGAACAGGACGTTGCCCTTTTTGGTTTCGCGTTCTTCAAGCTGATCTCGCGTTAGCCCGGTGGACCGTAAGAACCCTTCGATAGCCTTTTCCGGGGCATCGGCCTTGGGGCCTTTGCGTTCTTCCTTCACGTCAGGTGTTTCGGTGGGAAGATCGTCAATGACAAGCGCAAGGCGACGCGGCGTGGCAAAGGCACGAACCGCCCCACCCTTTAGGCCCGCATCGGCAAAGCCTTCAGTGACAAGCCGTGCCAGATCATCGGCAGCGCGCGCCTGCATCCGGGCGGGAATTTCCTCGCAAAATAATTCGAGCAGAAATTCAGCCATGACTATGCCTCCCCTTTATTTGAGGGAAGCCCATCAAGATAGGCAGCAGCGCAGGCCTTTGCCAATTCACGCACACGGCCAATATAGGCCTGCCGTTCAGCGACTGAGATGACGCCACGCGCATCCAATAGGTTAAAGCGGTGACTTGCCTTGATACATTGTTCATAGGCGGGCAGGGCCAGTTTCGCCTCTACCAAGGTTTTGCATTCATTCTGCGCATCTTCAAACTGACGGAACAGCGCGTCGGTATCAGCATATTCGAAATTATAGGCTGACTGTTCCTGTTCGTTTCGCAGAAACACATCCGCATAGCTAACGCCATCATTGTTGAAGCGCAGATCGTGATACCGATCAACGCCCTGCACATACATGGCCAACCGTTCAAGCCCATAGGTCAGCTCACCCGAAACGGGGTTACAGTCAAAGCCGCCGACCTGCTGAAAATAGGTGAACTGACTGACCTCCATCCCGTCACACCACACTTCCCAGCCAAGGCCCCACGCGCCCAGCGTCGGGCTTTCCCAATCATCCTCAACAAAGCGGATGTCATGGTTTTTGGGATCAATGCCGATAGCATAAAGTGAGTTGAGGTACAGGTCCTGAATATCCTGTGGGCTGGGCTTCAAGATGACTTGGAACTGATAATAATGCTGCAGGCGGTTGGGATTTTCCCCATAGCGGCCATCGGTCGGACGACGCGAGGGCTGCACATAGGCTGCCTTCCACGGGTCAGGGCCAAGCGCGCGCAATGTGGTGGCCGGATGGAACGTCCCTGCCCCCATTTCCATGTCATAAGGTTGCAGGATCACACAGCCCTGATCAGCCCAATAATGTTGTAGCGTCAGGATCAGGTCCTGAAAGGACAAGGCGTCCTCGTTCCGCTTGCTCGCAGCCACAATAAGCCCCTTAAATATCAATAGGTTCCGCCATATTCCCGGGCCCTGCCCGGCAGCGGAGAATTGCGCCGGACACTAAGCGGTCAGGCCTAGCGGGTCAATGTGCGATTTTGGACGGTTTGGCGGGGTTTAGCGGCCAAAACGGCCCCAAAGGCCGCGCCGTTCCAAAACGGTTAGCAGGCCATCTGCCAAAGCTTCGCCCAATTGGGGGACGATGCGGCCATTTTCGGTTGCAATCGGCGCACGCCCCAAACCTGAGAACATGTCAGGCAAGGCCGCCCCCATATCAAGGCCAAGACGTTGCTGTAAAAAGCCCTTGCGCGTTTCGATATAGCGGACGCGGACATTTTCGCCATATTTCTGTTTCAGCGTCCCGTATAGATCGCCAATACCATCAACAAGCCCCAGCTCAACCGCCTTTTCGCCAGCCCAAACATCGCCATTCATCAAGGTTGCCTGATCAGCCTTCAGCTTATCGCCGCGCCGATCCATGACCATTTTACGGAAATGGGCATGTACCTCTGTCTGGATGGCTTCAAGCTTGGCAATGTCTTCTTCATTTTCAGGCAAAAATGGATCAAGCGTGGATTTATTGTCGCCCGCCGTATAAACGCGCCGTTCGACGCCTAGCTTTTCAATGGCACCTGTAAAGCCGAAGCCCGACGAAATCACACCGATTGACCCGATGAGGGAGCTTTCATCCACAAAGATTTCATCCCCAGCAATTGCCAGCATATAGCCGCCCGAGGCGGCCACATCTTCGGCGAATGCCAAAACAGGCTTTTTCTTTTCTTCTGCTAATTGGCGAATACGCTTGAACAATAACGCAGACTGTACGGGGGAGCCGCCGGGGGAGTTGATCACAATCGCCACCGCAGGTGCCTTTTTGATGCCGAAGGCATGGTCAATCACCTCAACCATATCCTGCAGGTTCAGGCCACGGCCAAACCGCCCACCCGCATCAATAACACCATCAAGGCGGATTACGGGAATAAGGGGGCCACGATTTTTCAGGTCAAGCGGGTTCGCCATCGTCAAAGTCTCCAACTATTTTGTGACATATGGGGACTTAGGCGCCCAAGGTCAACGCCGCGCCATGCCGCAGAATAGCCTCAGCCGCCGGGGTGAAGGCATGGCTTTCTGTCCCTTCATGCAAGACAAGCCCCGGCAACACCCGCGCGCCAGTGCGTGACCCCTTGCGGCCCTGTACGATTACACGCCGTGCCTCAACCCCTGCGCGAGGCCATAGGGGATAGACCATCAACCCGCCAACACCTGCATCGGCAAGACCTGCCATAATCTCATCCAACCGTTCGGCGCGATGAATGATGGTCAGGCTGCCATCGCTTTTCAGGCGTCTGATGCCAAATTCCAAAAAGGCTGACAGGCTGCCCGTGCCTTCCTGATTGGCGCGGGCCTTGTCTTTATCGGGCGACACCCGCCCAGACCCTGCCCGGTCAAAGGGCGGGTTCATCATCACATGATCAAACTGTTGGGCCTTGATCGCCACGGGGGGCGTTGCAACATCGCCACAATGGGTTGTGACATGGCTGCCCAGCTTGTTTTGCTGCACATTATGATCAGCCAACAGCACCATGTTGGAGGATAATTCAAGCCCGGTCACACGCGCCCCGGCGACACGGGTTGCAAGGCAAAGGGCGGCGGCACCGGCGCCCATGCCCGGCTCCAGCACGTGATCACCGGCACGGGCAGGCACGGCAGCCGCCAAAAAGACGGATTCAAGTCCGGCACGAAAGCCGGTTTGCGGCTGATGCAGACTGACAAGGCCATTTAGAAACTTGTCTTCGGTTAACTGATCCGGCAGCAGGGCTTCAGCCATCAATCTGCTCCACCTCGCGGACGATGGCGCTTGCGGCGGTCCAATCATCCTCATGCACCATCAGGCGACGCGGCAGGATGCCAATAGACCCTTCCATAACGCTCATATGCTCATCCATACGCAAACTGGGGATCTCCGCCCCCTTTAAGGCTGCCTCAACCGCAGAAAGCAGCACCGGATCGGTTGTTTTTAGCACTGGTTTCAGGGGCATTAGGGCCAATTCCCGCCAATTCACATTATGAACAGCCACTGTCGCGCAAATTGCCGCCATATGGCAAGATGCGATTGACGCAAAGGCCTGATCGCGATACCCGTGGAGGCTAATTTCAGCGCATAAGCGCCAAAATATTGGGGAAAGACGACCTACACATGGGTATTGTCATCAAGCTTGAGAAAGAAAAGGCCGCAACGTCAGCAATGACGGTGCTTAGTGACCTTGTTGCGCCCGAGCTTGAGGCTGTGAACAGCCTGATCCTCCAACAGCTTGAAAGCGACATCAAGCTGATCCCCGAAATTGGCAACCACTTGATCGAGGCTGGCGGCAAGCGCCTGCGCCCAATGCTCACCCTCGCCACCGCCCATATGTGCGGCTATCAGGGCGGGGATCGGCATATCATGCTGGCATCGTGTGTTGAGTTTTTGCACACCGCCACATTGCTGCATGATGATGTGGTTGATGAAAGTGAATTGCGCCGGGGCAAGCCCACAGCGAACCAGATTTTCGGCAATCAGGCCGCCATCCTTGTCGGTGACTATCTGATTTCGAAAAGCTTTCACATGCTGGTGCATGATGGGTCTATCGATATTCTGAAAGTGCTGTCAGACGCCGCCGTTGTGATCGCAGCGGGGGAAGTGCTGCAACTTGAAGTGCAGAACGAAATCGCCACCAGCGAAGATGATTATTTGCGCGTGATCGAAAGCAAAACCGCCGCCCTGTTTGCGGCAGCCTGCGAAATTTCAGCCGTGCTGACTGACCAGTCAGACGCCGAACGCAAAGCCCTGTCTGATTATGGGCGCTTTTTGGGTGTTGCCTTCCAACTGGTTGATGATGCGCTTGATTATCGCGCAAGTCAGGCCACCCTTGGCAAAACTGTGGGCGATGATTTCCGCGAAGGCAAAATCACCCTGCCTGTCGTCCTTGCATGGCGGCGAGGCGATGAAGACGAACGTAAATTCTGGGCCCGCGTCATGGGCGGTGCGAAGCAAAAGCGCAAAGATTTTGATCGCGCGCTTGAGCTGATGGACAAACACCGCACGCTGGACGACACAATCGAACGGGCGCGCCATTATGGCGACCGCGCCAAAGATGCACTGTTGCTGTTCCCGCAAAGTGCCGAACGCGATGCCCTGCAGGACATTGTGGATTTCTGTATCTCCCGCGCCTACTAGGCCAAAACGGCCTTTGATTTCAGCCGCTTCTGAATGTCCATTCGCCGCAGTATTTTTCCAAAATACGAACTTGCCCCTTACGAGCGGGGGGATTATAAGTCAGCCCTCGTAACGCGCTCAAAAAAATGCGTTATCGGTCGGGGCGGAGCGTAGCTCAGCCTGGTAGAGCACTGTCTTCGGGAGGCAGGGGTCGGAGGTTCAAATCCTCTCGCTCCGACCATTTATTTCAAACACGTCACGACTACTGATTGTCTGCAGCTTCGGTTGCACGACCTGCGGCCTATTTGCGTCTGCGCCCATCCCCTATTTACAAACGTGTGGTTATAAAGTAAATAACCATGCGTTTATAAATTAAGGTCGAACGACCGCTGGGGGACCACGGCAATGACAGCCGCATCAAAACCACCTGCCCAACTGGTTGGCAGACCGCGCAAGGTCAGTCATGAGCAGATTGTGGCCGCCGCGCTAGAGGTGATGGAACAAGATGGATTTGGCGCGCTGTCCATGCGCTCACTTGGCCGTCAGTTGGGCATCAATCATGCCACGCTTTATAATTATGTCGGCTCAATCGCTGAGGTTGAGCAAGCTGCCCTTGACGCATTGATGACGCGCATTCCGATGCCTGATAAGGCCAACCCAGCCCCCATGCGCCAACAATTAATCGAACATATGTTGGCCGTTCAGGAAACTCAGGTTCTGTTTCCCGGGTTTTGTCACGCCCCGCCCGGCACCCGCGCGTGGGAATTGCATATGGGCTGCATGGCCCAAATCTTGGATGCCTGCACAGATGACAGTGATCAGATCGAAGATACGGCGATTGCCTATAATTCCCTCATCAGCCTTGTGGCGACCAACGCGGAACGGACACGCGTTTCAGATGACAAAACGCCGATCAAACCCTATTTGACAGCGATGGCGGAACTTGACGCCAATGAGTTTGAACCCCTGTTCAGACCGCTAGTCAAAAACGGTGGCTATTCAAAAAAGCTCAGCGATTTTGTCTATCGGCTTGATTATCTGATCGACCGCTTGATGCCGCATCTGCCCGCCTTGCCCGACGAGACGCTGGCACAGCTTCACCAAAACTTTACCGACAAGAACGCCGCCAAACAGGCATAGGCGCAGCGAATTTAAGAATAAATCTTGGGGATAAAATCATGCCATTCCAATTGAATAAAACGCTTCCGATCGCTGTCATCTTTGCCTTGTCACAGGCCCACCCCCTGTTGGCACAGGAAGAGACCGCCGAAACAATTGCAGAGGACCAAGCAATTACTGACGAAGCGGCGATTGAGGAAGAGTCCGATCAAGTACTTGACGAGGTGATTGTCACCGCGACCAAACGTGAAAAATCCTTGCGTGACATCCCGGCCTCAATTTCTGCTGTCAGCGGTGAAGAGCTGGAAGCCGAAGCGGTATTGAGTGTGAATGACATTCTCGAACGCACCCCGGGCGTGACAACAAACTCAGCCCGTCCGGGCGACCAGCGTATTGTGATGCGCGGCATTTCAACAAGCGCCAATCCGACAAGCACTGTGCCCTACCCTGTCGGTGTCTTCATTGGCGATACCGCATTGAATGAACCTTATGCAGCAAGTATCACCCCCGACCTGTCTGCCTTTGATCTAAAAGCGGTCGAAGTTTTGAAAGGCCCGCAGGGCACTTTGTTTGGGGGCGCTGCCTTGTCCGGCGTGTTGCGCTATCGGCTGAACGACCCCAACCCCGATCAGTTTGAGGCACGCTATTTCTCGCAAGGCATTGCCCCTGAGGACGGGTCACGCGCATGGACACATGGGGTTGTCGTCAACCTGCCCCTATTTGGCGAAGGCGGCAATGTTGGGTTGCGCGCCACCTATATCAAACGTGAATATCCCGGCGTCATAGATGACACCCGTCAAGAACAGGCAGCCGAAGACGTCAATGAGGGTGAAGGCGAACAATATCGCATTGGCCTGTTGTGGCAGCCGATTGATGAACTACAATTCAAATATACTTTCCTGCTGCAAGATTATTTTGCAGAAAATGGCCTGGTTATATCCAACAGTGCCAATGGCCCCCGCGAAACCGACGGATCATTGATCCCCTGGCCGAATGAGCATGAGTTCAGCCTGCACAATTTGGAGATTTCCTATGACTGGGATTTTATGCGGCTCGTCTCCTCCACCTCCAGAACCGAAAAGAAACGTCATAATATCATTGATTCATATGGCGCTATTTTGGGGTCCGCACCTAACGGGGCACCTGACTCACTCGCCATTCCGTTCGAGACGATTCAGGATTCCACCTCGTTCCAGCAGGAAATCAGACTGCAATCATCCAACACCGAACGGTTTGAATGGTTGGTGGGCGGATACTACCTGCATTCACCCATCAACTATTTCCTAGAATTGAATGCACAAGCGCTCAACAATGTAGGTGACCTGACAGAGGATGTTCAGAACGCGGTTCGTTCCACTGCGGACTTGTTGGGGCTTGGCGGCTTTGTAGACGATGCCCTCGCAACCATCTTGCCGGGCTCTAACAATCTTGAGTGTGAATTGTCCGTCCTTTGCGCCGAAACCAATGCGACAGCCGAAGAAAAAGCACTGTTCTTCGATGTCACTTGGATCCTGTGGCAGGACCTTGAACTGTCAGCAGGCGCACGGTTTTATCGCACGACCGTCGAAGGTGGCTTTGTCGGGCAAGGGATAGGCGCACGGGCGGTCAATAACGGCCAGTCGCCTGCTGATTTCCGCGCCACCATTACAGAAGAAGGGGTTAACCCGAAATTTTCAGCCACTTATCACTTCACCGACAACCACTCAATCTACTTGCTGGCCAACAAGGGTTTCCGTTTTGGCGGCATTCAGAACCTGCCAGAGGATGAGCTACAGAATGTTCCGGCAACCTATAAGTCAGATTACATCTGGAACTATGAAATGGGCATTCGGACGCGCTGGTTTGACAACACATTGGAACTTGATGTCACTGCCTATCACATTGAATATACCGATGCGTTGGTGGTGCTGAAAAATGCCCTGCAGATCAACTATTACGACAATGTGGGTAGCGCGGAAAGCACAGGGATTGAAGGCAGCTTCCGTTGGCTGACACCAATTCCCGGCATTATTCTGTCTGCAACCGGCGGCACAGTTGATGCCCGCACGACAGAGGCTTTCCTCGCAGGAAGAAATGAAGTGCCCGCAGGCAAACCCCTACCCGGGTCGGCTGAATATCAGTACAGCGTAAAGTTAGGCTTTTTCGGATCGCCCAATTGGTTCATCAATGTAGGTGGCATGATCAACTATGCCTATGTCGGCAAAACCTTTAACGATATTGCCAATGAAGACATTGTGAATGATTACGGCACCTATAGCGCGGCGCTGAACCTGTCTATCCCATCAATTCCCGGCAAGCCGACATTGGCCCTGACAGGCGTCAACCTGACCGACGAGACTGCACCCGTCAGCATCATCAGGATCGCAACCGGCGGTAATTTTAGTATTCTGAATGCACCAAGGGCCTATACGTTGCGCTTCGGGCTTGAGTTCTAATCAAGGTCAGCGATCAACGCATCAATATCATCGGTGGTGATATCCCATGAGCACATCAAACGTGCCCCTCCATCACCGATGAAATTATAGAACTTCCACCCCTTGGCCCACAGGGTCTGGCATTGGTCTGCGCTAAAGTCGGCAAAGACGGCATTTGCCTCAACAGGGTACAGCGTCTTGATCCCCTTGTCCGCCAAACGGGCAGCAAGATAATCAGCCATGTCATTGGCGTGGGTTGCATGTTTTAACCACGCCCCGTCACGCAGCATGCCAACCCAAGGGGCCGCAAGATAACGCATCTTGGAAGCAAGCTGCCCAGCCTGTTTACAGCGGAAGGCAAATTCGTCTGACAGATCACGGTTGAAAAAGACCACCATGTCACCAACCGGCATCCCCAGCTTTGTCCCGCCAAAGGACAGAACATCAATCCCGGCGCGCCACGTCATATCGGCGGGCGAAACCCCCAAACGCGCCACCGCATTGGCAAACCGCGCGCCATCCATATGGGTCTTTAACCCGTTCTTGCGTGCTGTGTCACACAGGGCACCCACCTCTGCCACGTTATAGGCGGTGCCATATTCTGTAGCTTGCGTCAGTGCCAACGCCTTTGATTTCGGATGATGCACATCTGTCCGCTGGGTCGCCAAGCGATCCACAGCCTCAGGCGTCAGCTTGCCGTTGGGACCGTTAAAGGTCAGAAACTTTGTCCCGTTGGAAAAGAATTGCGGCGCGCCACATTCATCCGTTTCAATGTGGGAATGGGCGTGACAGATCACGCTATTATAGGATTGGCACAAGGTTGCCAAAGCCAGCGAATTTGCTGCCGTGCCGTTGAACACGAAATAGACATCGCAATCCGTTTCAAACAGCTCTCGCACCTTTTCTGCAACAAAGCTGGTCCATTCATCATCACCATAGCTGGCGACATGCCCCGCATTGGCCCGCTCTAGCTCTTCAAAGGCTTCAGGGGCAATGCCTGAAATATTGTCACTGGCAAATTGACGACGGTCAAAGGGCTTTGGCTCGGTGCTCATGCTCGCAAACTCACTACAAGGTCAAAATGATTGGTCGGCAAAGTCGCATTTGGCAAAGCTGATTGCAAGCTTAGGCCACCGCATCAAGCTGTGGCTTTTGCAAGGCTTCTAGTTGACTGTCTCGCGCCGCCAAGAATTCAGCATAGGCGGCGTCCTTGACAGGACCATAGCCACGCACCTTTTGTGGCAGGGCGATCAGATCAACGACAGCATCCACATTGCCATGTGACAGGCCGCCAAGCGCCTGATCAATCAGCATATTGGTGTCATCGATCAAGCAACGTTCCAGTTTGCGGTCATGGCTGTATCCAAACGGGTCAAGCCATGTGCCGCGCAGCACCTTAGCCTTTGCCAGCAGGCGCAACAGGCCCATCACCTTGCTGTTAAACTTGATTTTGCGGGGCCGTCCGGTTTCTTCATCGCGCCCTCGCGCCAGAACAGGCGGTGCCATATAGATGCTGAATTCAAAGTCACCTTCAAACTGATCTTGAAGCTGCTTTTCAAAGCGGCCATCGGTATAAAGGCGGGCAACCTCATACTCGTCCTTATAGGCCATTACTTTATAAAGTGACTTTGCAGCAACGATGGTAATTTCATCAGCACGGTCGCCGACTTTGCCCTGGGCAAGACGAGCAATCTCGCGCACGCGCGTTTCAAATTTGCGGGCATAGCGCGCGGATTGATAGCCCGTCAGCGCGTCAACCCGATAGGCAATAATGTCATCAAGGGCCGTTAACAGTTTATCCGTAGATTGATCCGCCCTAGACAGGTCACGCACCTTTTGCTCCTCCAGCACATACTCGCGGCCCCACTTGAACGCATCCTTGTTGAACTGAACCGCAACATTGTTCAGGTCAAGCGCCTGTTCAATCGCGGCGGCGCTAACAGGGATCAGCCCTTTTTGATAGGCGCAACCCAACATAAACAGGTTGGTTGCAATCGGGTCGCCCATCAGCCCCTTGGCCACATCTGTTGCCGGGACAAACATGGTTGAGGCTGCGCCCACCTCTTCTGTGATGGTCTGCTTCATGGATTTGGCATGAAAAACAGCATCAGGGTTATGCACGAATTCCGCAGTTGGGGTCATTGTGTCATTCACAATGGCATTGGTGCGGCCAATATTTGTTTTGCCCAGTGCCTCTTCGCTTGCGGTGACCACAAGGTCACAACCGATCACAAGGTCTGCATCCCCTGCGGGTACGCGCACAGCGTGGATATCACGTTGGCGATTAGCGATGCGCAAATGGCTGATCACCGGGCCGAACTTTTGCGCCAGCCCGGTCTGGTTCAGGGTGGCGACCCCCTTGCCTTCAAGATGGGCAGCCATGGCAAGCACCGCCGTTACCGTCAAAACCCCCGTGCCGCCAACACCTGTCACAACAATATTCCAAGGATCGGCAATGACGGGGAAGTCAGGATCAGGCAGCACTGCCGCAATCGGTGTCGTTACAGGCTTGGGCTTTTTCAGGCCACCGCCCTTAACCTCAACAAAGCTGGGGCAGAACCCTTCAACGCAGCTATAATCCTTGTTACAGGCAGCCTGATCGATCTGACGCTTGCGGCCAAGCTCAGTCTCCTTCGGGATAACGGACAGGCAATTGCTGGCGCGGCTGCAATCACCGCAGCCTTCGCACACCGCATCATTGATCATGATCCGCTTGTCCGGGTCAGGCATCAGGCCACGCTTGCGGCGGCGGCGTTTTTCAGTGGCGCAAACCTGTTCATAAATCAGAATGGTACAGCCGGGCATCTCGCGCAGGTCTTTTTGGACCCGGATTAAATCGCGGCGATCATCAACCGTCACCATGCCAGACTTCAAGCCCATCCACTGGTCAGGCTGATCAGACACGATGGCGATATGCTTCACGCCCTCGCCCGACAATTGCTGCACCAATTGCGGCACAGTCAATTGCCCATCCACCGGCTGGCCGCCCGTCATGGCAACCGCATCATTATACAAAATCTTATAGGTGATATTCACACCGGACGAGATGGACTGACGGATCGCCAACAGGCCCGAATGGAAATAGGTGCCATCGCCCAAATTCTGAAACATATGCTTGGTCTTGGTGAAGGGGGCCTGACCAGACCACATGACACCTTCGCCACCCATATGGGTAAAGCTTTGGGCAGGGCGCAACTTGCTCCACGTTGACATATAATGACAGCCAATGCCGCCTGTTGCGATGGAACCATCCGGCAGCTTTGTCGATGTATTGTGGGGGCAGCCGGAACAATAGGCAGGCTCCCGCACTGACAGGCGGCGTGGTTGTGCCAACCGTTCCTGCTTTTTGTGGATGAAGTCAACGCGCGCCTTGATCTTTTCTGATGTAAAGAAACGGTCAATCCGCTTGGCAATCGCAAGCGCGATCATGGCGGGCGTCAACTCACCCAAATTGGTCAA
Source organism: Alphaproteobacteria bacterium (assembly GCA_965229935.1). Lineage (GTDB taxonomy): Bacteria > Pseudomonadota > Alphaproteobacteria > SPJN01 > SPJN01 > SPJN01. The sequence continues at coordinate 2,424,042 of CBDDKB010000002.1, read as the reverse complement.
AAGGTCATTGCCGAACTCATCATACTCCCCCACCACGCGGGGACGCTTGCCAACAGGCCAGTTATATAGCTGCCCGGTTAGCTGATCTTCGATGATTGACCGTTTTTCCTCAACCACCAGAATTTCTTCCAGCCCCTCGGCAAAATCATGGGTCTTCAACGGCTCCAATGGCCAAGGCATCCCGACTTTGTAAACGCGCAGGCCGATCTCGGCGGCCAACGCCTCATCAATGCCCAGATCATCAAATGCCTGCATCACATCAAGATAGCTTTTGCCAGACGTGATAATACCAAGGCGCGGCTTGTCGCTATCAATCACAATCCGGTTCAGATCATTTTCAAGTGCAAAGGCGCGGGCGGCATAGATCTTGTATTTGTTCAGGCGCTTTTCCTGATCAAGCGGATTGTCCGGCCAACGAACCGATACGCCATCGTCAGGCATGACAAAATTTTGCGGCAGGCGAATGTCGATACGCGACGGATCAATATCTGCCGAAATAGCGGAATCCATATTTTCGGTAATCGCCTTCATCGCGACCCATGTGCCGCAATAACGCGATAGCTCCCACCCGTAAATGCCAAGGTCCAGCACCTCCTGCACATTGGCGGGGGCGAGCACCGGCATCGACAGGCTCATAAAAATATGTTCGGACTGATAGGGGTAGGTTGAACTTTTACACCCGTGATCATCCCCAACCACTGCCAACACGCCACCGAATTTCGACGTGCCTGCAGCATTGGCGTGACGGAATGCATCGACACTGCGATCAAGGCCGGGCCCCTTGCCGTACCACATGCCAAACACGCCATCATATTGCGCGCCGGGCAACAGACCCACCTCCTGACTGCCGCGCACAGCGGTTGCGGCCAACTCCTCATTCACGCCGGGGGTAAAGGTGATATTGTGTTTATCGAGATAGGGCTTGGCCTTCCACATGGCCTGATCCACCCCACCAAGGGGGGAGCCACGATACCCCGACACAAAACCCGCCGTGTTCAAACCCCGATCAACATCGCGCTGATGTTGCAACATGGGCAGGCGGACCAGCGCCTCAATCCCGGTGATATAGGCGCGCGCTTTATCGAGCTGATATTTATCTTCCAAAGACACAGCGCGCTGCGGTTTCTGAGCGGAGGCGGATTGTTCAGACATCAAATCACCTTTTGGTTTCCATGTGACTATTGTAGCTGACTATCCAGAATTAATTTTCCTTTTATACCCCGTATGGTTAGTATTTTAGATAATCTATCTACACTATTGCAGTTTCTGGGAGAGTTTTAATGGTTGAGCTTGATTCACAGGATTTGGCAATATTGCGGCTGCTGCAGGAAGATTCCTCGCGCAGCACCGCAGACATCGCAGAAAAACTGCATATGAGCCAAAGCCCCTGTTGGCGGCGCATCAACAAAATGGAAGAAGCAGGCGTCATCGCCAAACGCGTTGCCTTGGTTGATCGGGCAAAGGTCGGCCTTAGCCTTGTTGCCTTTACCACCATTAACTTGCCCGCCGCAGGGCGCAAAAATATGGAAGCCTTTGAAGAGGCGGTGCAAAAATTTGACGAGGTTGTGGAATGTTACACCATGACAGGGGCTTGGGACTACATGCTGAAGATTGTCGTCCGGGATATTGAGGCGTTTGAGCAATTCGTCCGCAATCATTTGCTGGAACTGCCAATGATCGGTGAAATCCATTCACATTTGGCCGTTACTGAAATCAAGAACGACACCGCCCTGCCGATTGATCAACTGCCCCAGTAGGCGCGCAGGGCAGCCAGCACCATCCAAGACTTCTTAGATCAGCTTGCAGACCTTTCCTGACTTGACCGTACCCGCACCAAACGTGACCCTATCCGCATAGAAAAGGATAGGATGGCGGAACGGGTCATGCCAAAGACAAACGAACACATTTCCCTTATCGACATGGCACAGGGCGTGCGCGAAGGACGGCTGCGCGCCGTTGACATGGTGAACGACGCACTTGCAAAGATTGAGCGGTTTAACGATCAGGTCAACGCCTTTGTCTATGTTGGCGCGGACAGCGCACTTGAACAGGCCGCCCAGATTGACCAACAGGTTGCCGACGGGATTGATCCCGGCCCCCTTGCGGGCGTTCCCTTTGAGATCAAGGATCTACGCGAAACGGTTAAAGGCATGCCCTGCACGTAAGGGTCACTGTTTCACCTGAATGACGCCCCGAAAACTGAGAACCGCGAACATGTTGCCCGGTTACGACGCGCCGGGGCAATCCCACTTGGCATGGTTGCGTCCGCTGAATTTGGCATAGATGGCGTCACCTTCACCAATGCCCATGGGGCGACACGCAATCCGTGGAATCTGGAACGGACATCATCGGGCAGCAGCGGCGGGTCCTCAACCGCTGTGTCATCGGGCATGGTGCCGTTCTGCACGGCAAGTGATGGCGGCGGTTCCTCCCTGCGCGATGGCGGGAATGAAATTATTCATTGGTGTGAGCTGTCGCCGGGCATTGGTTATATCAGTGTGCTGCGCCTGTTCGGCTTTGCCGATACTGACGAGGCGAAAGTGGCGGACGACATTCCCCATGATCGTCGCCTGTTGGGCGATTTTATCGATCGTGATCTCAAGGCTCTAAATGCTGCACTCGATCAAGTGTTTGACGATTTGCAACATGTTGACGGCATTATTCTGGACCTGCGCATCAATGGCGGCGGGTTTGACCGTGCAGGCCGCGCCATTGCTGAACGATTTGCCCAAACACCAATGATCGGCTGGCAAAAGCGTCCGCGCATCGGTGACGGGTTTGGGCCAACACAGGAATTGTGGATAGCCCCGGCAGCAGACCACAATTTTCACAAGCCCGTTGTGGCGCTGCAATCCCCCCTGTGCCTTAGTGCGGGCGAGATTTTGACCCTGTGCCTTGAGGCAGTTCCCACCGTCACATTGATGGGTCAGGCCACGACGGGAATGTTGTCAGACAATCTGAACAAGCCCCTGCCCAACGGATGGGAACTTAGTCTGTCGAGCGAAGTTTACGAATCTTACGAAGGGATTTGTTACGAAGGGGTCGGCGTGCCGCCTGATCATCCCCTGACGGTTCTGACGGAACATGATTGCGCGGCCACCTTGCAAAGCTCCTTAGTGGCTGCTGTTGGCTTGCTTGAACAAAAAATCGCTGACGCTGTTTAGGGCGGGCACTGCTGCTCCACAAACGCGCAAAAATATGTGACAGTGCTTTGCAAAATTTGTTGGGAGCATCACATGACAAGTCAAACATTGCCTGCGCCGCTTTTCACGCCGCCACCTGCAAACGAAATGCAGGATCGCCTTACCCGCTTGCGGAACAAGATGGCGAAGGACGGGCTTGATTATCTGGTCGCCTTTGATCCTGACAATATTTTTTACCTGACCAATTTCGCAAATTATGTGCATGAGCGGCCCTTTATCACCGTGCTGGGATTAGACGGCCCCCTGCAATTTTTGGCGCCGAAGTTAGAGGTGCCCCACGTGCGCAGCCGCATGGTTGGCAATATTGACATTACTGAATATTTTGAATTCCCCGCACCTGAAGGTGAGAACTGGTTCGACCGTTTTACCGATCTGTTCAGCCCAAACGCCAAGGTGGGGGTAGAACCTGATTGCCCGCTTCATATTTTTCAGGCCGTACCGGGCACTGCAATAGCAAGCCCAATCATCGAAGATGTGCGCATGATCAAGTCGGATTATGAAATCGCACGGATCATCTATGCCTCAAACCTTGCCACACAAACGCAAAATCATGTTCTGGAAAATGCCAAGGTCGGACAAACATTGGTTGAGGTCGGCAGCCAAGTGCGCGCCATCATGTTGATGCAGGTGCTGGCCGATTATCCCCAAACCAATATGCTGGCCACAAATGTCACCGGCGTATTTCAACCGCCCAGCATTTCACATGACCCGCACAACTTCACCGATGTTGCTGTTGCCATGGAAGAAGGCGGCCCGCACGTGTCGTTGATCAACGGCACCATGAATGGCTATGGAACAGAGGTAGAGCGCACCTTCTTTCTGGGCCATGTCCCTGAGGCGGCGCGCCGCCCCTATGATACGATGATGGCCGCACGGCAACTGGCCTTTGACCTCATCAAACCGGGCGCCAATATGGGCAAGGTTGATGAGGCGGTGAACACATTGCTGAAACAGGCAGGCTATGGCGACAACTTGCTGCACCGGACAGGCCATTCCATCGGCGTTACCGGGCATGAAGGCCCGTTTTTAGCCGAAGGTTATGATCGCGACATTGAGCCGGGCATGATTTTCACAGTCGAACCGGGCATATATATCGAAGGAATCGGAGGATTCCGCCATTCTGACACTGTTCTTGTGACTGAAGACGGCTGTGTGTCGTTAACACCTTGCCCCGCCTCATTGGACGAAATGACAATCCCAATCGACAACTGACCTTGAGTGCGACGGGGGTGCGACGGGGGTGCGACAGCCCGCCTCTGTGCCCCGAATACACCATTAACCAATTGGTATTGCACCGCGAAAAGGCGAGTCGCCTTCACATTTCTGGCCAAGATGTGCATAGTCTTCCCCTGCGTCAAGAAGCAAAAGCACCATCGCGACGCAACAGATTGACTGTCGATTAGTTGGGGAAACAAATGACCTATCCGGTTTCGCGCCGCGCCCTTGCGCTGGCATCCGCCCTTTTACTCACCACTGCACCCTCCTAGGCGCAGGACGCAGAGGCTGATGCCGATGTATCTGCGCAGGTGGAAGCCGATGCCGCGAAGGCTGCCAGCCGTCCAAAATTGGATGAAATTGTGGTCACCGCGCAAAAACGCGCTGAAAATGTTCAGGATGTTCCGATTTCCGTTTCGGCCCTTAGTGGTGAAACGTTGAAGGACAATAATATTGAAAACCTGAATGACCTGTCGCTTTACACACCTAATGTGAAATTGCAGGCGGTTGCCCCCTTTGGCCGGATCAATATGCGCGGTCTGGGTTCAGGCACCAATCGCGGCTTCGAACAGTCGGTTGGACTTGTGATTGATGGCGTCTTTTTTGGCCGCCTGTCCTACCTGCTAGATTCCATGCTGGACATTTCCCGCGTTGAAGCGCTGCGCGGGCCGCAAGGCACATTGTTCGGCAAGAACACGATTGCCGGCGCCATGAATATCGCCACAGGCACCCCGCAAGACGATTGGGGCTTTGATGCCGATGCCACATTGGGTGAGCTTGAGCAGATGCGTTTCCGCGGTATGATCACCGGCCCCATTACCGAAGATGGCGACCTGAAATTCCGTTTGGCTGCCATTAAAGAAGATCGCGATGGTCACACCTACAACACACATTTGGACCGGGATGAGTTGAATGTCGACAATCTTGGCATTCGCGGCAAGGTGTCATGGGACACTGATTTCGGTCTGTCTGTCACCGCAGGTCTGACCTATTCAGAATTCTCACAGCGTTCTTGGGCCATTCAGTTTTCCGAATTGAGTTCAACCGATCCGGTAACACAGGCCTATTTCCTGTTTGATGCCGATCTTGAAGATGATTTGGAAAATAATGAAGGTCAGGCTGACGAGCCGGGTTACAATGACCGCGACACAATCACAGGCATCGTGTCTGCTGATTGGGAATTGGGCGATGTCACCTTGTCATCTGTCAGCGGCTATTCAACCTATGAAGAAGACGCACTGATTGACGCCGATGGCGGCCCGATGCCTTTGCTGACACTGCATTCTGTTGAAGACTATACCCAGATCAGTCAGGAGCTGCGCCTTGCCGGTGATTTCGGCGTTGGCAGCCTTGGTGAAATGCGTTGGGTTGGCGGTCTTTATTACTTCTATGCGGAAACCTCTATCCGCACAGCGCTAGACCTGCTGGCGTTCGATGACACGGCAGGCACATTGACAGGGGCAATCTTGCCCGGCGCAGTGTCAGGCCTGTTTGGCCCGATCCTTGGCGCCCCCGGCCTGTCAACGGTTCTCGCCGCGCTCAACACAAATGATGGCGTTGATAATGCCCGCATCAAGTTTGATCAGGAATCAGTATCCTATGCCGGTTTCGGTCAGATTGACTGGGAACTTAACGAGGCGCTGACCCTGATTTTCGGCATTCGTTATACGTGGGAACAAAAAGAAGTTGACCAGTCCCAAGTACTGGGCGGCACAACCCTGATCGTGACCCAAGTTGCTGAATGGGCAGATTACGCCAATGTCGATGATCGCATTGAAACAGGTTGGTCACCGAAATTCTCGCTGACCTATCATTGGAACGATGATCTGATGACCTATGTCACGATCGCCAAGGGCTTTAAGGGTGGCGGTTACAATGCCTCTGCCTCAACCGATGATGTTCTTGAGTTTGAACCCGAAGAAGCCATCACCTATGAAGGCGGGATCAAGGCTGAATTTTTGGGCGGCGGTGCCCGCGCCAATATCGGCATTTTCTATACCGAGTTCTCAAACCTGCAGGTCTCCATCTTTGAAGGCACACAGTTCATTGTCCGCAATGCTGCCGACGCCGTTACAAAGGGGATCGAGTTTGAATTCATGATCATGCCGATCGAAGGGTTGATGCTGATGACATCAGGTGCCTATACGGATGCCTATTTCACCAGCTTCCCCGACGCCCCCTGCCGTATCGACCAGACAGGCCCCTGTGACCTGACGGGCGAACGGTTGCAGCGCGCACCTGAATGGACCGGTAATTTCTCTGCCAACTATTTCCGTCCCGTGGGCGAAATGGGCTTTGGCTTGGTCCTTGGTTTCGACTTACTTTATCAGGACGAATTCTTCTTAGCTGTCGATCAGGACCCGAATGAGTTGCAAGATGCTTATACGCAAATCAATGCCCGCATCGGGTTGCGTGCAGAAGATGACTCGTGGAGCTTTATGGTCTTTGGCCGCAACCTGACCGACGAAACAGTGATGGTCACCGCAGCCGACGCCACCTTGGCAGACGGCACCCACTTTGCAGTAACAGAGCCGCCGCGTTTGATTTCTGCGGAATTCACTTTCCGGTACTAGTTTTTACAGCAGCCTAAAAAAGGCTCTAGTCAAACAACAATGCCCGGTCCCGCCTATTATGGTTGGGCCGGGTTATTTTTTGTCAGTGCCTCAACCCACAAATCTGCATGGGCGCGCAGGCCCAGATGGGTGAAATGACAATTGTCGGATCGGTAAGCCGGCCCCGTAATTTGATCCGTATCAGGGCCGGGCAGTACACCCGCATAAACTGACGATAAGCTTTGTTGCGCGTTGCGTACAGCTTCTGTCGCCGGTCCGTAATCAGCAATGCGATCCAGATCAAACATATAGCAATAGGTGGCAACCGCAGGATAGATCGGCGCATCGATGCCTCGGGCGCGGAACGTGTCGATGATCGTGCCAAACTTCTGCACATAGTCATCACTTGTCGTTTCCTTGATGCGGTCAGCTTCGCCCTGATGCCACAAAATATGCGTTGGCATGATGCCCTGTTCTGCGAGCCTATCGAGCGCAAAGATAATCCGCTGATTAAGATCACCACCCTGTGCCCACCGTTCTATGCTGGTGCCGCCAATAGCTATCGCGACAATCAGCACGCTGTCATAGGCACCCATGGCGATCAATCCATCGCCAACCTGTCCCCATACAGAGCCAGCCTCGCCTAACGCCCCCAATAGCGGGTCCTGCGCGATATAGCATCTACCGTCAAACGGATTGAAATTAATCACATGGTCCGAAGCAATGTAACGATCACGCCCCTCATTCGCGGCATTTGATTGGCCGAACGTGAACAAAACGGCATGACGAGGATCTGGTTTCGTGAAGGGATCACAGGCTGTTTCGCGGCGCGCGGAAATATCATTCTCCCCGCAGGTCAGTGCCTCCCCTTCGCAAAATCTAACTTCGTTGCGCGGCAGTAACATCAACAGATCGCCAACCATCGCCATAGGACCTTCGGCCAAATAGGCCCGTTGCTTCCCAATGATGGCACCAGCACCAAACGCGTAAACCAACAGCAGCGCCACAAGGGCCAGCAAGACAAGCCGAATAGTCCATTTGCACATAAACATCCCCCTTGGATAATACCTCACAGACCAGTTACCCTGCCAATATTGGCAATGTCAGGCCCAATAGATAGCCTGCTCGGACTATATAACCGACCTTCAATGCAGCCATCATCAGAGCGACGCTATTTGCCGGTAAAAACAGGCTCACGCTTTTCAAGAAAGGCTGCTGCGCTTTCCTTGGAATCTTCTGTTTTCAACAAGGCATAGATTTCTTTGGTCGCCCAGGCGCCCACATCGCGCCAATCAGGATCAAGTGTTCGCCGCAACCCGGCCTTGATCGTTTGCACAGCCCGTGGCGGGTTTGCAGCGATCTTTTGGGCCAGTGCCAACGCCGTCGGCAATAATTGATCAGGCGCGACCTTGCGGCCAGCAAGGCCGATACGCATGGCTTCTTCGGCATCAATCATCTCGCCCGTGAACAAAAGTTCTGCCGCTTTTTCACGGCCAACCAATTGCGCAAGCCGCCCCAAGCCCGGTGCGTCACAACAAAGCGCACGCTTCACAAACAGTTCACCAAATGTTGCGTCGCTGGAAATGACCCGCATGTCAGCCATCAAGGCCAATTCCATCCCCCAGCCAAGGGCAAACCCGTTAACCGCCGCAATGACTGGAATATCCGTATGAAGCAATGCATCAGCCGCAGGCGTCAAGCCACCGGTCCGGCGCGAGCGGCCCGCCATTTCCGCTGGGCCCTTGCCCCCTTGTGACAGGATGGCTTTGACATCATCGCCCGTACAAAAGGCGCGTCCATTCCCAGTAAGGATAATGGCCCGCGCCGTGCAATCGCGCACCGCATCTTCCAATGCCATATAAAGCGGATAGTTAAGGGCGTTCATCACCTCAGGCCGATTGAGCGTGAAGATCGCCACATCCCCTTCATGGGTGATTTCAAGTTCTGCCATTGTGCCCCCGCTTATTGTGCGTTTTGTTGTCGTAAGCGTAGTAGCAAATAAAGCGCAAAGCCAGTCGCAACGCCCGGCACTATGCCGACCAGCAAGGCAACCCACCCATGTTTGATATTGCGGGTCTTTGCTTCATAAAAAACCCAAACCGCCAATACGGCCCAACACATAAAGACATCGGTTGAATAGCCGGATGAATAGGGATTTACGAACCCCGCCGCAAAGGCACCCATGATGTCGCCGCTGGCGATCAGCGGCGGCACAACAATAACACAGAATGCGATGGCAAAGCCCGCACCCAGCAAAATCAAGGCAGCGGCAAAACTTTTGTCTGACATAATCTTTCCCCACTATGTGAATGGGGAAAGACTAGCCTGCGCAGTATGGATTTTGCCAGATCAATCGATCAGAAGTTGACCGAAAAATAGGCCAATGCTGTACGGGGTGCGTGCACCGCAGCGGCATGTGTACCGCTTAACAAAATGGCGTCAATTGATGCTGTTTTGGCAATCTCATCCATGATGTTTTTGACGTAAATCATAAACGTCCATGATTGATCATCACCCATCAGGCCAACGCGTGCATTATACAACGCATAGTCCTGTTCGCTATCAATCGGGTCACCATCGGCTGACAGGGAAACTTCACTTTGCCAGTAATAGTCAAATCCAGCAAACATATCGAACGGCATGTTCCCCAACGGGTTGAGGTAGTTGACACTGCCGCTGAATTGCCATTCAGGCGCATTCGGCAATTTGTTGCCGCTAATGTCGCAATTGTCCCCACCATCATCGGCGGTGCAGGGGCCGTTCGGGAAGCTGTCATAGGCCGCATCAAGATAGGCACCGTTTAATGACACCATGAACCCCCAAGGGATCAACATCATGGCTTCAAGCTCAACCCCCTGGGTGGTCACGTCGGCGGCGTTATCAACCACAAAAGTTGTGCCATCCCAAATTGAAGCCTGCAGATCCGCAAATTCTGTGCGGAACAGGCCGACATTCAGCCGCGCACCGCCGCCAAAGAAGTCGCCCTTCATACCGGCTTCATAAGTGATGGAGCTTTCAGCCTCAAACTGTAGTTTCTTGGCGCTGGTCCAAGCCTGTGCGTTAAAGCCACCATTTTTTGAGCCTGTCGCAACAGTCCCGTAAAAATTCACGTCTTCATTCAGGCGATAGATGACAGAGATTTTCGGATCAAACGCCTTATCGGTACGCTTTTCAATCAATGTAAAATCTTCGGCACCAAGCGCATAATTCAGCAGCAGCGGCCCGGTGGGCAGGCCACCAACACTTGTCCCTCGGCCAAAGAAATCAACATCCTTGATATCGACAGCATACCGGGCACCCAAAATCACGGACAGTTCATCCATCAAGTCGATAGTGGCCTGGCCATAGGCGGAATAACTGTCCGTGTGCTGGTCAAACCGGGTAAAGAACCGTTCCGGTGATTCAGGATCTTGCGCAGGTAGAATAGAAAGGGCCACGTCCTGCAATGCATCGGGCACAATCAAATCCACCAGCTCGCTAGTACCAAGAACAGGCGTCAGGGTCAGCAAGGTATTATGCAGACGGTTACCCGTAAAATAGTAAAGCCCGGCTACATATTCGAACCAGCCACCGAAATTTGACACGGCGCGGAATTCAAGGCTTTGCTGATCAATGAAACGATCACCCGTACCGGTCAAAATCGGGATGGGGCCATAGTCGACGTCAATGCCGCCGAACCCTTCTTGATCTGAAATATTACCAATCAACAAAAAATCGTGGTTAAGCGCCGTTAGCCGCGCATTGAATTGAAAGTCCAACTGATCTTCAGTGCCGCCATCAGCAAAGTTTGTTGAATGGCGAAAATCTTTCAGACTACCTTCTGCTTGCGGATCAAACACCTTCATCAACTGTAGGTGTTCATCCTGTACATTATAATATTGAACTTTCGTCCCCTCACTGCGGCCAGCCTGATCCATATAGGTGAAGGTGATTTCAAAATCTTCACTTGGTGAAATACGGAACTTGCCACGGAAGTTGCGACGCTCCTGCCGTTCACGACCACCTAACAAGCGGTCATAAATCATGCCGTCACCTTCTTCAAAGCGATAGGCAAGGCGCGTGCCGAGGTTTGAGCCCCAGAAAGGCACGTTCACCATGCCCTCAAGCTGCTTGCCATTGCGTTCCTGGAAACCGGCGGCAAATTTTGCCTGAAACTCGTCTGCCACTTGGCCCGTGGTAAACAGCATGGCCCCGGCAATCGTGTTACGGCCAAACAAGGTTCCTTGTGGCCCGCGCAACACCTGAATAGATTCTACATCCATCAAACCGGCTGACAGTTTTTCCGCGCCAGTGAAATAAACATCGTCGATAAAGATACCAACCGCCTGATCGACGCCCCAGTTCACACCGGACCCAAGGCCACGAATGATAATGGCGTTAAACACGCCCCCTTGCGCAACCTTCAATGTCGGCACAACGCGGTTCAAATCATTCATGCCGGCGATGTGCATTTCTTCCATCTGTTCTGCACCAACAGCAGTGACGGAGATGGGGACTTCCTTAATATCCTGTTCGCGGCGTTGCGCGGTCACAGTGATTTCATCAAGTTGGGCGCGTCTGGTGCCTGCCTCACCTGCCGCTTCTACAGCAGCCTGATCAGTTTCGACGGTTGCTTCTGCCGTTACCTCAGCCTCAGTCGGATTTTCCTGTGTTTGCGCGATCGCTGTGGTGGACATCAGCCCAACCAGCATTGCCGCGCCCAGCGGTGCGATCCGCCAAGCGGCCCCAAGATTTATCATAGTCATGCCCCAAACTTATTTTAATTGACATATTTGTAGGCAGTGTATGCCTTAAGTCAGAGGCTTTTTGCAAGACTGTTTTTTATTCACTTCGGGGCGATCTAATCCCGCAGGCGGGGGCGCACATCAAATTTATGACCCGGATTAAGTCCCGTCACGACAAATAAAAATGCCAAAACGAACAAAACGGGCTTGAAATCAAACAGCAACATGATCCGTTCCTTTCTTCACCAAATCCACGCTTTAATCATCCCAAAATAGGCTTAATCGCGCGTTAATCATGAAGAAAAGAAACCAGTTTACTCCTGATCAGGCAGGGCAAAGCCCACCAGCGTGTCATTAAGCTCAGTTCCTGCCCAAGCATGGCCACCTGCCGCGATGACAATATATTGCTTACCATTCACCGCATAACTCATCGGTCCGGCTTGGCCGCCACCGGGCAGGTCAGCGCCCCAAATCTCCTCACCCGTTTGGGTATCATAGGCTCGCAAATAGGAATCCATCGCCGCGCCGATAAAGGTCAGACCCGATGCTGTTACCAAAGACCCGCCAAGGTTGGGGGTTCCAAATGGCAGTGAAATCGGTCCTGCCAATTTGCGGGTTGTGCCAAAAGGCTGCGACCACAGAATTTTCCGCTGTTCCAAATCAACCGCCGCCAGCACACCCCATGGTGGCGGATTACATGGCAAGCCAAGGGGGGAGGTCAGCACATCACGCTCAAGCGCAAAGGGGGCGCCCGCCATGGGGGCAAATTCATCAGACTCTGAGACAATGCCGCCAGCGCCATCCTGATGATCTTCCGGCTTACGCACTAACTTAATCAGGTGGATCACGCTCGACATATTAGCAATCACGATCTTGCGGTCCTGATCAACCGCAACCCCGCCCCAGTTCATCCCCCCACCTGTAAAGGGGAACATCAACAAACCATCCTCGTCAGGGGGCGTATAAAGCTTTGCGGGACCCGCCCTCTCCATCACGTCACGACATGCGGCGCGGTCAAAGGGGGTTAGGCCCCATGCTTCATCCGCCGTGATTTCGTTGGGCACCAATGGGGGCGGAAAAACCGGAAAAGGCTGCGTCGGGGACAATGCCTCCCCCAACAGGGCATTTTGGGGAACGGGCCGTTCTTCGACCTGGATCAGGGGCTGGCCCGTTTCGCGATCAAGAACGAACAACAAGCCCTGCTTGGTCCCCTGCACAAGGCCATCACGCTGCTGCCCCTCAATTGTCAGGGAGACAAAACTGGGGCCGGTCGGCAGGTCAAAATCCCACACATCATGATGGACCACCTGAAAATGCCAGCGCACTTGGCCTGTCAGCCCATCAAGCGCGACGACTGAGTTCGCATAGCGGTTATCGCCCGGTCGCAAACCACCCCAAAAATCAGGGCTGGGGCTGGTGGTTGGCAAATAGACAAGACCGCGTTTTGAATCGACTGAAATACTGCTCCACACATTTGCGTGTCCCGGACTGTCTGACGGATCCATCCCCGCGGCGATAAGCTCATTGCGTGTCGCGGCAATCGGGTCGAACTGCCAAAGGGGCGCGCCCGTGCGCGCGTCAAACGCCCTGACCGTCCCAAAAGGCGCAGCAACGGCTGTGTTATCACCCAACGCCGTGCCAACAATCACAACACCCCCGACAATGGCAGGGGCTGAAGTGATCTGCGCCTCCCCCGGCCAAATTTGTGCGCGCCCAATATCAATCGACCGGATACCGCCATCGGCAAAATCTGTACACAGCCGACCATCGCGGGCATCAAGCGCTATCAGCCGCATATCATTGGTGCCCATGAAGATGCGAGTTTGACAGGGCGCGTCATTGGAAAGCTTTGAATCCTTCCACGATACAACAGAACGGCACAGCCACTTATTCGCCGGACGGTAGTCAGCGTTGAACGAGGGGGTATAGGTCCACCGCTCCGCCCCCGTTGCGGGGTCAAGGGCAAAAACCTTGTTATGGGGGGTGCAACCAATCAAGGACCCGGCGGCCAAAATCGGCGTCATTTGAAAGGCGATACGATCCAATGTATCCGGGTGATCCGCAAGCGCGCCTGTATGATACACCCATGCTTGTTCAAGATGGCCGACATTGTCCCTGGTGATTTGCGTAAGCGGGACAAAGCGCGTTTGCCCTTCGTCCCCACCAAAATGCGTCCAGTTCAAATAGTCAGCGACAGGCTCATACTGCAATGGGCCTTGTGCGCCTGAAGGCGGGCGGAACCAAAATATTGTCACCAACAATATGGCCAGCGCCGTAAGGCCAAACCACATGGCGCCCCATTTTAAGATCTTCATCCTATCCCCCTTCGCAACGGCTTTTCCGATCATTCTGACCGTTGCCTAACCGGGCCCATCGGCCCATGATAGGCCTATGAGTCGGTTAATGTTTTTACCAGTTCTGATTGTCAGCATGCTGGCGTTGATATGGCAAGGCGGAACAGCAATTGCTGGTCCCGCAGCGCATCAGCCGCAATTTGACGATGCAGTCGCAGCCTATGAGGCGGGCGATTTCCCGCGCGCCTTTGAAATCTGGCAATCATTGGCGGCACAGAATGACCCTGCCGCTATGCGCAATATGGGCCACATGCTGCGGCGCGGGCTTGGTATGCCACGCGATGAAAGGGCAGCCTTTGCGCTTTACAAACGCGCTGCCCAACTTGGTCTGCCGACGGCGCAACTCAACCTGGCAGACGCTTATGAAACAGGCATGGGCACCAAACCCAACTTGACCGAAACACGCTATTGGACAGGTCTTGCCGCCAAGACTGGGCACCCGCTAGCACTATATCGCTATGGCAAGCTGTTAGCAGACGGCAAAGGTGGCCCGGTCAAAATTGACGAGGCGTTGGTCTTTCTAGCCGCTGCGCTAAAGGCCGGCATGCCGGAGGCGAATGATGCCATCGCACAGGTCATGCAGACCATACACCCGAAACTCAACAATGGGCTCACGTCAGATGAGTGAGGTAACGAACCAAAAAAAGAGGCTGGATATGGTCAAACAGATCATCCGTCCCTTTACGCAGGCCTTTGCCGGTTTTTTGGAAGATAACGGGTTGGTCATGGCCGGGCACTTGGCCTTTATCGGGCTCTTGTCCCTGTTCCCCTTTCTGATCTTCCTTGTCTCTCTTGCCGGGTTTTTCGGACAGACCGAAGCGGGGCAGACCGCGACTACGCTTGCGTTCGACTCTATGCCCGACCTTGTCCGCGCTGTTCTTGAGCCACCAATTCAAGAGGTGATGAGCAAAACCCGTGGCGACCTGATGACCATTTCTGCGCTGTTTGCGATCTGGACCTCTGCCACCGGATTTGAAGCTGTGCGCACGGTCCTCAATCAGGCATTCAGCGCACAAGAACATCGTCCTATTTGGCGGCGGCGGGGGTTAAGTGCGCTTTATGTGATTGGATTTGCTGGATTTATTATACTGGGCGTTGCCCTGTTGGTGGTTGGCCCCTTGGTGTTCAGGGCGGCACGGGATTTGTTTGACGAACCGGAATTTTGGGCATTTATCTGGGCTGCATTGCGCTACAGCCTAACATCTGTTGTATTTTTGTTTGTTATTTCAATGCTTTACAGATTGCTTCCCGCAAAGAAGCTTGCCTGGCGCTATATTCTGCCGGGTGCGTTTTATGCCCAGATATTGTGGTTGGTGGCCGCCAGCGGCTTTTCCCAATATTTGAAATATGCCGAAGATTACGCCGTAACCTATGGCAGTTTAGGCGGGATCATTATCGCGCTTTTATTCTTTTACGTGATGGGCGCAATCTTTATCATGGGCGCAGAATTCAGCGCGGCACTTGCCCATATCTATGACAAGCGCCACGAACAAAATGACAGCCCTAACTAGGTTGCCATCACACTGCAAATTGACATAAAAGAACCACAGAAGTTTCAACACACTCAATAGGTTAGGTAACGAAATGACCGCAAGTTCCGGGATTATGGCAGGCAAGCGCGGCTTGATTATGGGCGTCGCCAACAACCGCTCTATCGCCTATGGCATTGCCAAAGCAGTCCATGATGCCGGGGGCGAAATTGCCCTGTCCTATCAGGGGGAGGCGTTGAAAAAGCGCGCGGCCCCCATTGCAGAAGAATTGAATGCTGAATTGCTGGAATGCGATGTCACCGACGCTGCCAGCATTGACTCCCTGTTTGGTGCCCTGAAGGAAAAGTGGGGCAAGATCGACTTTGTCGTTCATGCCATCGCCTTTTCAGATAAGAACGAGCTTGAGGGTCGCTATGTCGATACTAGCCCTGAAAACTTTGCCTTAAGCATGAATATTTCCTGCTACTCATTCACCGCAGTTGCCCAGCGCGCTGAAAAGCTGATGACCGAAGGCGGCAGCATGCTCACACTGACCTATTATGGTGCAGAACGTGTGATGCCCCACTACAATGTCATGGGCGTTGCCAAGGCAGCGCTTGAAGCATCAGTGCGCTATCTGGCTGCGGATCTGGGCAAGCAAAATATTCGCGTCAACTCAATCTCTGCCGGGCCGATCAAGACATTGGCCGCAGCGGGTATTGGTGATTTTCGCTACATCCTGAAGTGGAATGAATATAACGCGCCCCTGCGCAAGAATGTAACCATTCACGAAGTGGGGCAAAGCGCGCTTTACCTTCTGTCCGACATGGGATCAGGCGTAACGGGCGAAACCCATCACGTCGATGCAGGCTATCATGTCGTTGGCATGAAGGCGGTAGACGCGCCCGACATTTCTGTCGCGAAAGACTGAACAGCCCATGTCAGATAATACATTCGGCCACCTTTTCCGCGTCACCACATGGGGCGAAAGTCACGGACGTGGACTTGGCTGCGTGGTTGATGGCTGCCCCCCCGGCATTACCCTCGACGAAGCCATGATCCAACAGGCGCTTGATCGTCGGCGTCCGGGCCAGTCACGCCACACGACCCAGCGGCGCGAACCTGATCAGGTTGCGATCTGGTCCGGCGTGTTCGAGGGGGTGACAACAGGCACACCGATCAGCCTGATCATCGAAAATCAGGATCAACGTTCAAAAGACTATTCTGAGATTAAGGACAAGTTCCGGCCCGGTCATGCCGACTATGCTTATATTGCGAAATATGGCACCCGCGATTATCGCGGCGGGGGCCGCCAGTCTGCCCGCGAAACCGCCGCAAGGGTAGCCGCAGGCGGGGTTGCGAATGCAGCACTGAAAGCCATTCTAGGCGATGATTTTTCAATCACAGGCGCCCTTGTTGGCATTGGCGACAGGCGCTTAGCCGACGATATCGCATTTGACCAGCAAGTGATCGACGATAACCCCCTGTTCTGCCCTGACGCATCTGTCGTGCCAGACTGGGAGGCCTATTTGGACGAGGTACGCAAGTCAGGCTCCTCCATCGGTGCGATTGTCGAGGTGCGGGCCAGCGGCGTTCCCGCCGGGCTTGGCGCACCAATCTATGGCAAGCTTGATACCGACCTTGCCGCCGCGATGATGAGCATCAATGCCGTCAAGGGGGTTGAGATCGGCAATGGCATGGCCGCCGCCACCCTGCGCGGCGAGGATAATGCCGACGAAATGCGCCTTGGCAACGAAGGTGCGCCTCGCTTTACTTCCAACAAGGCAGGCGGCGTGTTAGGCGGCATCAGCACCGGGCAGGATGTTGTCGTCCGCTTTGCGGTTAAGCCGACAAGCTCTATCCTGACGCCCCGCGATACAATCGACCGTCAGGGGAACGAGACTGAGATTGTCACCAAGGGCCGCCATGATCCTTGCGTAGGCATTCGCGCAGTCCCCGTGGGGGAGGCGATGATGGCCTGCACCCTGCTGGACCATCTGCTGCGCCATCGCGGTCAGACCGGGCGCAACGGCCCCGCTGACTGGCATTTGAGCGACTGACGCGCCGTCATCATGAACCCGCCTATCACACACAATGACCAGACCGTCATGCTTGGGTGGGACTGGTCCGCTGGGCAATCTAGCTATTATGGCGGGTTTTTTGCCATTGGGGTTGGCGTGTTGCTGATCCTAAGCGGTATTTCACTTGGCTGGCTTGCCATACCGGTCGGCGCAGCGCTCGCCTATTATCATGCGCCAATGCAGAACCGCAAAAGCCCCGTTCTGATGATCAACCCTGAAGGTATCGGCATCAAAGATATTGGGATCGTCACCTGGCCATCGATCAAGAGCGCGGAAATAAAAACATTCGCCGTACGGACGATCGAAAACAAGGCATTGATCATCACCTTGCATGATGATGTAGCCGCACCGCATCATGGCCTGAAGCATTATCTGCAGGTAAAGCCTACGAGTATTGAAGGCCAAACCATCAAGATTTGGTTTCGCTTGCTCGACATCGATGACGACAAGATGGCGACGCTCGACGCGCTATTTGGTGAAGAGGCCGACCAGAAAGCCAACTAGGCTTGGTAGTTTGTGATGAAGCCGCCGCCCTCGCTCTACAACGCCAGTATCATTTTCAAGTCAAAGCCGGGCGGCATGGCGGCCTATCTATCAGGTATTATCTTGTTCGTGCTTGCAGAATACTCTGATCTGGTTCCGGGCAGTTTATTTTACATCGCTATTGCGCTGGTAGGCGTACTATTCATCCACCAACTTCCCAGCTTGTTGGGCAGAACCACGCCTGTAATAATTGACACGACCGGGATACAGATTGACGGCCTTGATTTAGTGCCATGGCAGGACATCCGCACTTTCGCCTTGATCAATCGACCCAGTTCATGGCCCGACAAAGCAGAATATCCTGAGGTCAGAATTACATTTAACGAGGGACTGCCTATCCCCAAACCGCAATTCCCGCGCAATTTGTTTCACATGCCTGTTACTTTGGGAACAAAGGCAATCATTTTGAAAACAAATCAGATGAAAACCGAGATTGCCCACGTAAACGGTTTCAAGAAAATCGTCCGCGATATCGAGATCCAAAATCTCACTGCTTCGTGAAACAACCAACCAGCTCAACATGGGCTGAATGACGGAACTGGTCCACAGGCTGCACCCAATCAAGCTGATAACCGCCCGCGCGCAAGATCGCAGCATCACGGGCAAAGCTGACAGGGTTGCAACTGACCCCCACAATGCGCGGCACGTTTGATTGGGCAAGCTCATCCGCCTGCGCCTTTGCCCCTGCGCGTGGCGGGTCAAACACCACAGCATCAAAATTCTTTAACTCAGCAGGTAGGACCGGACGGCGAAACAAGTCACGCTTTTCAGCCTTCACCGGATTGCACTTGCCCACACCAGCCGCGCGATCAGCGCCTGTTTGCAGGGCGCGGACCGCCTCCTCCTCGCTTTCAAAGGCGGTTACATGCGCCCGCACCGCCATTGGCATGGTGAAGGTGCCTGCCCCTGAAAACATATCTGCGATCAGGTCTGCATCGGCTACAGCCTCTAACACCGCAGCGACCAATGCGTCCTCGCCCTGTTTGGCGGCCTGCAAAAAACCGCCTGAGGGTGGCGCAATCAAGGCCGGACCAAATTGTTGATGGGCATCATGGGGGGCGGTAATCACCTCATCATTCCATGAGATGCGTGCCATCCCCTGATCATAGGCAAAGGCGGTCAATCGTTCCCGGTCTTCCAAGCTTGCCTCGCGGTTCATCAGCATGGCCGCATCAAGCCCATTCAACGTCACCGTCAGCACAAGTTCTGCGTGACCGCGCCGCCCGAACAGGGATTGAAACAGATCGCGCCATGCAGGCAATGCCGCCACAATTGACGGGTCGGCAATCTCGCACACAGACAGATCAACAATCTGATCAGACTTTGAGGCATTCAACCCAATCAGGATTTGCTTGCCAGCCCGCATGACACGCAGGCTCATCCTACGGCGGGAGTGCATCGGCACGGTAACCAAGGGCCGTAGATCGAAACCATCAAAACCTTCGCGGGCCAAGGGTTCCGCCACAAGGTCTGCCTTGAACCGCTGCTGCAGATCAAGTGCCATATGCTGCAATTGGCAGCCGCCGCAGCGCTTATAATGTTTGCAAGGCGCGGCAACACGATGGTCTGACGGATGCAATATACGCTTTAGCTGCGGGCGATTGGGATTGTCTTCATCAAGCTCAACCTCAACCCGTTCACCGGCCAAGGTGCGGGCGATATAAAGCGGGCCGCTATCTGCATCCACGATGCCATCACCTTGCGCACCCAATCGATCAATTACAAACTCACTCACGCTTGGTCGCCTTCCTTTATGGCCGCAATCAAATATTCCTGATTGCCATCGCCGCCCTTAATCGGGCTATCTGTTTGCCCCACTACGCGCCAACCTTGTTGCCGCAAAAAATCAGCAATATCCTGTCTGATCTTCGCGACAGGTGCATCGGGGCGGACAATACCATTTTTGCCAATATGATCGCGCCCCACCTCAAATTGCGGTTTGATCAACCCAATGAAACAGGCACCACTGGCTGCCAATGACAGTGGCACAGGCAATAGCTTGGCGAGACCGATGAAACTGGCATCACAGGTCACAATCTGCGGCGCCTCTTCAATCAACTCGTCTGATAAATTGCGCGCATCAGTCTGTTCCAGCGACTCAACACGATCCTGCCCCTGTAGCGAGGGGTGCAATTGGCCCGTCCCCACATCAACCGCATACACTTTCGCAGCACCTGCCGCTAACAACACATCGACAAAGCCGCCGGTACTGGCACCGATATCGAGCGCCACTTTACCAGCCGGATCAATGTCAAAATGATCAAGCGCGTGGGCAAGCTTTTCCCCAGCACGACTGACCCAGCGCGTCACCTGCCCGGTCAGACTGACATCTGCTTCATCTGGAATGGCTTGCGACGGTTTGCGGATCAAGGCCCCATCGACAAGCGCATGACCCGCCTTAATCTCAGCTTGCGCACGGGATCGCGACGGCGCAAGCCCGCGCGCCACCAATGCCTCGTCAGCACGCATCTGATTTAGTCGGCTAGTTGAACGCGTTTGATGATCGCTTCGTCATCAAGGCCCATGACGGAAAGTCCAGACCGCACAATCCCGGCGGCATCAAGGCCCGACTTGGCATACATTTTTTCAGGGCTGGCCTGATCTTCATACCAGTCGCCCATCACAAGCGGACGAATTTTCACGCCACCGTCAAGCTGACCAGAATGGGCAAGATAGTGCAGCACATGATCGCCAAAGCCGCCAACGGCGCCTTCCTCGATTGTCAGGATCGCCTCATGCTCGCGCACAAGCTGGTCAATCAAGTCAGTATCAAGCGGCTTGGCAAAGCGGCCATCGGCAACTGTGGTTGAAAAACCCTGTGCATCCAGTTTTTCCGCTGCGGTCAGGCAGGCATTCAAACGGCCACCAAAGTTCAGCAAGGCGATCTTGCTGCCCTGCTTCAATATCCGGCCCTTGCCGATTTCAAGCACTGCGCCACGTTCGGGCATATCAACGCCGATCCCTTCTCCACGGGGAAAGCGGAAGGCGATGGGCCCTTCATCATACTGGGCAGCAGTGCGCACCATGTGCACCAAATCAGCCTCGTCCCCTGCGGCCATGACAACCATCCCCGGCAAAGTCGCAAGATAGGCAACATCATAGGCCCCGCAATGGGTCGCGCCATCGGCACCGACAAACCCGGCGCGGTCAATGGCAAAGCGGACAGGCAATCCCTGCAAAGCAACATCATGAACCACCTGGTCATAGGCACGTTGCAGGAATGTTGAATAGATCGCGCAGAACGGCTTCATCCCCTCTGTCGCCATACCGGCTGCAAAGGTCACGCCATGCTGTTCAGCAATACCGACATCAAAGGTCCGGTCAGGATATGATTTCCCGAACAGGTCAAGCCCGGTACCTGATGGCATGGCAGCGGTCACGGCGACGATCTTGTCATCTTCCGCCGCCTCATTAATCAGGCTTTGGGCAAAGACCTTGGTATAGGCAGGAGCGTTAGGTGTGGGTTTGTGCTGGGCACCTGACACCACGTCAAACTTTGCAACACCGTGATATTTGTCTGCAGCCTCTTCGGCGGGGCCATAGCCCTTGCCCTTTTGAGTAATCACATGCAGCAGGATTGGGCCATCTTCGACGTCACGGCAATTTTCTAAAATCGGCACCAGGTGGTCCAGATTATGACCATCGACCGGACCAACATAGTGAAAGCCCATTTCTTCAAATAAAGTGCCGCCCGCGACCATGCCCTTGGTATATTCTTCAACCTTTTTGGCGGCCCGTTCAACACTATCACCGAAAACATGGGCCACATTCTTCGCCAGATGACGCAAGCTGACATAGCTTTTTGACGACCATAATTTGGCGAGATAGGCACTCATCGCACCGACGGGCGGGGCGATAGACATTTCATTGTCGTTAAGGATAACAATCAGACGGTTTTTCAAACTGCCCGCATTGTTCATCGCCTCATAAGCCATCCCCGCAGACATGGCGCCATCACCGATAATGGCGACCACATGATTGTCACCATCCTGCAAATCCCGCGCCACAGCCATACCAAGCCCGGCGGAGATTGAGGTAGAGCTATGCGCAGCGCCGAACGGGTCAAACTCGCTTTCGCTGCGTTTGGTGAAACCGGACAGGCCGTTTTCCTGACGCAGGGTGCGAATACGGTCGCGCCGCCCGGTCAGGATTTTGTGGGGGTAACATTGATGACCAACGTCAAAGATCAAGCGATCATCGGGTGTGTTAAACACATAATGAATGGCAGTCGTCAGCTCAACCACGCCAAGGCCGGCACCCAAATGCCCACCTGTGACAGAAACGGCATCAATGGTTTCAGTCCGCACATCGTCTGCAAGCTGGCGCAATTCCGCCATGGACAGAGACTTCATGTCTGCCGGAATTGTCATCTTGTCGAGTTGTGGGGTCTTACTCATGAAGCCACTCTCGTCCCTTCTAGGCGTTTCGGGTCAATACAAATTGTGCCAAGGCACGCAACGGGTCTGCTTCCGGGCCAAATATGCCCAAATGCGCAATAGCCTGATCCACCAAAACCCCAGCCTGCATCCGCGCGCGTTCAGCCCCTAGAATAGCGACGAAGGTCGCTTTTCCCGCTGCGGCATCTTTTCGCGCGCGTTTGCCCATGGCCTGTTCATCGCCTTCAAGGTCAAGCAAATCATCTGCAATTTGGAACGCAAGCCCCAAATCATGGGCATAAGCCACAAGGGCGTGGCGATTTTGTGGCGTTGCATGGCCCAAAACGGCCCCCATGTCGCAGGCGGCCGCGATCAAGGCCCCCGTTTTCAGCATCTGAAGGCGCGTGATCTGGATCTCGCTTAAATCCGTCCCGGCAGCCTCTGCCGCCAGATCAATCATTTGCCCGCCAACCATGCCATGAGCACCTGATGCACGGGCCAAAATCCTTACCAATTCAACCCTGACAGCCCCATCGCCGTGCACTTGGGCATCGGCAAGAATTTCAAAGGCCAGCGTCAGCAATGCATCACCCGCCAAAATGGCGGTTGCCTCATCAAACTTGATATGGGTCGTCGGCTGGCCACGCCGCAGATCATCATCATCCATAGCCGGAAGATCATCGTGAACCAGCGAATAACAATGCACACATTCAAGCGCAGCCGCAGCCAACAAGGCGGACCTGCGTGAAACATTGAACATGGACGCGGTTGCCACCAACAAGAAGGGCCGCAATCGTTTACCCCCACCAAGGGCGGCATACCGCATAGCCTTGTGCAAAGAGGCCTCTTCCCCCTCAGGTGCGGGCAACACCCGATCCAGCATCACTTCAAGGTCAGCGGCGATCTCATCACGAAGGGTGGTAAAGTCCGTCACGGGAAGGTCAGCCTTCCTCGTCAAAAGGGGCGGTGCCTGTCGCATCACCATCAGCGCCGCGCACAACTTTTTCAATGCGCGCTTCGGCTGCCTTCAGTTTTGCTTCACAATGGGCCTTCAACGCCGCCCCGCGCCCGTAAAGCGCGATAGAATCATCAAGCGCGACATTCCCGGCCTCAAGCCTGTCTACAATATCTTCAAGCTCTGCCATCGCGTCTTCAAAGCTTTTGGCAGCAATGTCTTTCGGGATTTTAATCTCGTCAGTCATGCATATTCCTTCGCTTGATTTTGGTCTTACGCACCGAAAGAACCGGGCGGCGGGGGCATATCGTCAGGCACAAAGAAATCCGGGATTAGCTCGGTTTCCGGCACATCTGAATAGCGGGAAAAATCTGTGACGCCTGCATACTTTGCCAGCACAAGATCATCAATGAAGAAATTGCCGCTGCACTCCTTACCCGGCTGGGTCAGGATGTGCCACGCCGCATCGGCCATAATATCGGGGCGGCGGGAACGAGCCATCACTTGATCACCGCCCAGCACATTGCCCACTGCAGCGGTCTGGATCGCCGTGCGCGGCCACAAGGCATTCACACCAATGCCATAAGGTTTGAATTCTTCGGCCATGCCAAGGACGCACATGCTCATCCCATATTTGGCCATCGTGTAGGCAACGGACATAGAAAACCACTTGGCATCCATATCAAGCGGTGGGGACAGGTTCAAAATATGCGGATTTGCAGCCTTTTTCAGATGCGGCAGGCAGATTTTTGAGGTCATGAAAGTGCCGCGAATATTGATCTGATGCATCAGATCATATTTTTTCATCGGCGTGTCTTCGGTATTGGTCATGGATATGGCGCTTGCATTGTTCACGCAAATATCAATGCCGCCAAATTTATCAACTGTTTGCGCCACTGCTGCGGCGACCTGATCTTCTTCGCGAATATCACACAAAACCGGCAGGGCCTTGCCGCCCGCCGCCTCAATCTCCTCAGCCGCGGTAAAGATCGTGCCGGGCAATTTGGGATGGGGTTCTGCTGTTTTCGCTGCGATCGCAATATTGGCCCCGTCTTGGGCTGCGCGTTTGGCAATCGCAAGGCCGATGCCGCGGCTGCCCCCGGTCATAAATAGGGTTTTTCCGGCAAGTGACGTCATAGCTGTCCCCCTGATCATCTTTTCGCGCGCCCCCGCGGAGCTTAATTAGCGTGAGCGCATTGAATGACCAATAGTCTAGACCATTCAGGCAGGCTCTGTCAGGGAAAATGCCGCAAAAGCGCGCGGATTATGCCGCCTGAAAATACCACGCGCCATCTTCGCCCACATTGCGGGTCATTAATCCACGCCCGACAAGACAGTTTAGATGGGCCAAGGCCTCACCCGTGGCAAGGCCATAATGTTCGCGCCCAATTTCACGTTTAAACAGGGCAGGAAACACCTCAACCGCCTTTTTGGGGGTTTCGCACAAGCTCATCAAATTGCGCATCCCTTCTTCGTGACCATTAATCAGGTCGGTCAGACGGGCAGGCGCACCCTTAAAAGGTTCATTATGCGCTGGCAGGATCAGTGTGTCGCCCGGCACGCGGCGGCGCAAACGATCACAAGATTCCAACCAATCAGACAGGGGGTCGCCCTTCGGGTCTGATGAGCTGACAGACACGTTCGATGAAATGCGCGGCAGGATCTGATCGCCCGAAAACATAAAGCCATCATCCTTACAATATAGGCAGACATGCTCTGGCGCGTGACCACGACCGATCAGAACTTCAAATTCGCGATCACCGATCTTGAACTCGTCCCCCTCCCGCAAATTATGGCAATACATGGGAAGCGGGGTCATCATCATTTTGAAGCCTGCCGCACTGCGCCTGCCACCAAAATCTTCGTCAAAGCCCGCCAGTTTGCCCCATGGGGATGGCACACCATCGGGCGCAGCATCCGCTGTGGCGGCCGCAGCTTCGGCATAATAGGCGCGCGTTGTTAGATATTCGAGCTGGCTCATATACAAGTCAGCGCCGAATTCCTTGGCAAGAAAGCCTGCATTGCCAGAATGGTCGGGGTGATAGTGGGTGACGAACACACGCTTGATCGGCTTGCCTTTACCATGTTTGGCAATCACATCACGCCATGCTGCCTGCGTTTTCGGTAGGGCCATGCCCGTATCGACAATCGCCCAGCCATCGCCATCGTCGATCATCCACACATTGATGTGGTTAAGCGATATGGGGAGGCCCATTCTGATCCAAAACACGCCGGGCAAAATTTCCAGCGCGGTTTCATTGTCGGGGGTTTCATCAAACGGATAGGTCATCGGGTGCGCATCGATTGGCACGCCTGAGACATCATCCGTCATTTGCATCGGATCGGCAGTTTGATCGGTCATAAGCCAACCCCGCCTCCCTTTATAAAAGGCAGGCAGGGCCTTTCAATTTGTGAATAGCAATGCCCGACCTTATCGGGTATCAGGCCTTCAACGCAATGGGATCGAGACCGAACAAACCTTCTGCACCGCCCTGAACGGCAGATGCCCCTGCGGCAACCTGCGGTAATATTTGGCTCGCGAAGAAGCCTGCAGTCTCAAGCCGTGCTGAAACGAAGGCATCGCCCCATATGTCGGCACCTTCTTCAAAAGCAATAAGCGCCTTTTTAGACAAAAGCCAACCGCCAAAAAGATCGCCCATCATGGTGCAATAGGGGGTTGCCCCGGCAAGCAAATCGGTTGGGTTTTGAGCGGCGCGCTCATTCAGCCATTTTGTGGCCTCCTGTGCCGCTACAAGCGCAGCCTGCAAGGGTGCCGCCAAGCGGGCAAGGGCGGCATTGTCATGCCCCGCAAGCGCCTCGGCCGTTTCCTCAATTTCTGCAAAGAATTGTTCTGCAACGCGCCCTTCATCAAGCGGCAGTTTCCGCATCACAAGGTCGATAGACTGAATGCCGTTGGTGCCTTCATAGATCGGCGCAATACGGCTATCGCGCATAAACTGTGCAGCCCCTGTTTCTTCGATAAAGCCCATGCCGCCATGAACCTGCACACCGATTGAGGCAACCTCTACCCCAATGTCGGTTGACCATGCTTTTGCAATCGGGGTCAGGAAATCTGCCCGCAATTTTGCACGCTGACGATCATCCGCGTCTTCCAATGCGCGGGCATGATCAAGCGCCCCCGCCGTCATTACGCAAATAGCGCGGGCAGCTTCGGTCTTAGCCTTCATCAACAAAAGATTCCGGCGCACGTCAGGATGGTCAATAATGGCAGAGCTTTGATCGGCAGGCGTGCCGGGCGCACGGCCCTGTACGCGGTCCTGCGCAAAGCTTAATGCCTGTTGATAGGCCGCTTCTGCGGCTGCGACGCCCTGAATGCCCACATTCAGACGGGCATTGTTCATCATGGTGAACATGGCAGCCATACCCCGATGGGGTTCGCCGATCAGATAGCCAACGGCCCCCTCGCCCTCTTCACCAAAGGCCATTGCGCAAGTGGGGGAGGCATGAATGCCCATCTTGTGTTCAAGCGCCGTGACTTTCACATCATTGCGCGCACCGATGGACCCATCATCATTGACCAGAAATTTCGGCACCAAGAACAGTGAAATACCTTTTGTGCCGGGCTGCGCATCAGGCAAACGGGCCAGCACAAGATGGATCACATTGTCTGTAAAATCATGGTCACCAAATGTGATAAAAATTTTATTCCCCGAAATCCGGTAGGTGCCATCGTCTGCAGGAACAGCCTTGGCGCGCAGGGCACCAACGTCTGACCCCGCATGGGGTTCTGTCAAATCCATCGCCCCGGTCCACTCGCCCGAGATCATTTTGGGCAGATAAAGCGCTTTTAACTCATCACTGCCATGGGCCTCCAAGGCCTCAGCCGCACCAACAGACAGCATGGGGCACAGCCCAAAGGCCAAATTGGCCGCAAAGACCATTTCCTGCACAAGGAAAGAGAACGCGCCCGGCAGGCCTTGACCGCCAAAATCAACTGGACCTGAAACTGATGCCCAGCCCTGTTCGACATAGGCCAGATAGGCATCCTTAAACCCGTCGGGGGTGCGCACTTCATCAGCAACAATGTGTGATCCTTGCAGGTCACCTTGCCGATTGATCGGTGCCAAAACCTCAGCCGAAAAGCGGCCCGCTTCTGTCAAAATAGCATCAACCAGATCATCAGAAACCAAATCCTGATAAAGGCTGGTTGTGCCCAATTCATTCAATTTACCGATATGGGTTAGCAAGAACCGCATATCTTTGACCGGTGCATCATAAAGCATCGTCAACTATCCCTTGTCATTCCCCCCGGAATTCAGCCTAATTGACAGATTGACCTTTCCTGTTTGCCACGCAACAAAAGCGGACAATGACTGACGCCAAAACAATATCACAAGAAAGCAGCACCGTTGAGGAGGCGCTGACCGCCCTTGAACAAGGACGGTTGGTCGGACTGCCAACTGAGACAGTGTATGGCTTGGCAGCAGATGCCACAAAGGGACAGGCGGTCGCGGGCATTTTTGCCGCCAAGGGGCGCCCGCAGTTCAATCCCTTGATTGTTCATGTAGAAAATGCCGAAAAAGCCGCAGAATTGGTGGATTTTTCACCATTGGCCCAAAAATTGGCCGCTGCCTTCTGGCCCGGCCCCTTTACGATGGTTTTACCGCATAGGCCCGAAAGCCCGGTCCATGCCCTTGTGACCGCTGATCTTGATACGCTTGCGGTACGGGTTCCGGCCCATCCGGTCGCCCAGGACTTGCTGGCGCGCTATGGCATGCCATTAGCTGCCCCCAGCGCCAATCCGTCTGGCAAAATCAGCCCAACCACCGCAACTCATGTGTTTGAGGGGCTGGGCGACAAAGTTGCCGCTATTCTTGATGGCGGGCCCTGCAAGGCCGGAATTGAAAGCACCATCGTTAAGCCCGACGGGGATGATGTCATTTTACTGCGCCCGGGCACCATTACACCCGACATGATAGAGGCTGTTATTGGCAAGCCGCCCAAGATCGGCGAAGGAACCCCCGGCACCGTCGAAGCGCCGGGGCAATTGCGCAGCCATTATGCACCGACCAAGCCGCTGCGCCTAAACGCAGTAACTGCAGAACAGGGAGAGGCACTGCTGCAATTTGGCCCCGCACCTGATTACACAGGCCCCCTCTTCCCCCTGTCAGCATCCGGTGACTTGGTAGAGGCTGCTGCAAATCTATTCGCCCAAATGCGCGCTGCCGACGCCAGCGACGCCACTGGGCTTGCCATTATGCCCATCCCGGAAACGGGTCTGGGCATCGCGATCAATGACAGGTTAAGGCGGGCTGCCCATGATTGATGCCGCATTGAAAGCGACCCTGCACAACATTGTGGGGGACAAGGGATTTGTCACCGACCAAGATGTGATTGCGCCACGTTTGGTAGAACCACGCGGGAAGTATCATGGCGCGGCTGCGTTGATGTTGCGCCCTGCCAACACGGCAGAGGTGTCAGCCTGCCTTGCCGCCTGTTATCAGGCCCGTCAGCCCATCACCCCGCAAGGGGGCAATACGGGCAATGTCGGCGGTCAAACCCCGCCCGAAGATGGCAGCACGATCATCCTATCATTGGATCGCATGACCCAATTGCATGAGCTTGACCGTGACAATCAATCGATCAGCGTGGCAGCAGGCATGACGCTTGCCGTTGCGCAGTCGCACGCTGCCGACGCGGGGCTTTATCTGCCCCTTAGCATGGCATCTGAGGGCAGTTGCACAATCGGTGGCAATCTTGCCACCAATGCCGGCGGCACTGCCGTTCTGCGCTATGGCAATACGCGCGCGCAAGTGCTGGGGCTTGAGGCTGTGTTGGCGGACGGGCAGGTCATTGATTTGATGGGTGGGCTAAGAAAAGACAATACTGGCTATGATCTGAAACAATTGCTGATCGGATCAGAAGGCACATTAGGCATCATCACGGCGGCGCGACTGGCGCTGCAGCCTGCGCCCCGGCAACGCGCGACCGCCATGGTCGCGCTTGAAAGCCCAGAACAGGCCCTTGCATTACTGACCCATATGCAGCAGGAAACCGGCAATGGGCTGACCGCGTTTGAGTTTATGCCGCAAGTCGGCCTTCAATTCCTTGCCGCGCACCGCCCGGAATTACTACAACCTTTCATGCCCTTGCCTGCGTGGGCAGTCTTGCTAGAAGCCACCAGCGGACAGGGCGATGATCTTGCCCCGCGGATTGAACAGGCATTAGCAAATGCGCTTGCTGCCGAAATTGCCGCCGATATTGTCATTGCCCAATCAGGGCAACAGGCCAAACAATTCTGGGCGTTACGCGAAACCCTGCCTGAGGTGCAAAAGCCCGAAGGCGGCTCTATCAAGCATGACATCGCCGTGCCAGTATCTGCCATTCCTGCCTTTCTGGCGGCGGCAGAACAGCTTGTGACCGATCTGTGTCCCGGCATTCGGATCGTCGCGTTCGGCCATATGGGCGATGGCAATATCCATTATAATTTAACCCAGCCAGAAGGCGCCGACAAAGCTGCCTATCTTGCCCGCTGGGATGAAATCCAGACTGCGGTTCATGATTTGGTGGTCAGATTCGGCGGGTCAATCTCAGCAGAACATGGCATCGGCCAAATGAAGGTCGCCCATTTGAAACGCTATAAAGACCCTGTAACGCTTGCCACCATGCAGGCGATTAAGCAGGCGCTTGACCCGCGCCATATTCTCAACCCCGGCAAGGTGCTGGGATGAGAATTGCAACAGAACAAGACCGCGATACCATTATCGCCCTATGGCAGGCTTGCGACCTGACGCGCCCGTGGAATGACCCGGTAAAGGATTTTGACCGTGCTATGTTGGGCGAAAACTCTACCATTATTGTCAGCGAACAGAATGGCGTGATCATCGGGTCCGTTATGGTGGGGGAGGATGGCCATCGTGGCTGGGTCTATTACTTGGCCGTTGACCCAAATGCGCAACGCAACGGTCTGGGCCGCAAATTGATGCAGGCAGCAGAAGATTGGATCAGCGCCCGCAACATTCCCAAATCACAATTGATGGTGCGCACAGACAATGAAGCGGCCTTAGGCTTTTATGAAGCGCTGGGGTATGAGGTGCAGGCTGTTGCCACACTGGGCAAACGCCTGATCGACCATTAAAAAAGGGATAGCTGTTCCTTTTTCTCATCCCCGCTATCTTCTTCAACCTCATCAAGCAATGATGGGTCATTATTGCGGATCGCGTTGACCCGTTTTGACACAGGCCGGATCGTGAGGAAATCATCTGGCGCAGGCTGCATCAAGCGCCGCACACGCCCATCAATCGGGCCTGTCAATTGCTCGTCTTCCGGCCCTGTCAGCCACAAGTCAAAGTCATCAGGATGCAGCAATACGGGCATCCGGTGATGAATAGGCGCCAGCGTTTTGTTCGCGGCAACAGTGACGATGGCCACCGTTTCCACGTCTGACCCGTCCGCATGTTGCCACCGTTCCCAAATCGCGGCCATGGCCATCGGCTCCCCCGAACTGGTGGTGATCAGATAGGGTTGTTTGGGATCACGGCCCCCTTCAGGGGTTTTCTTCAGCTTATGGGCCCATTCATAAAACCCGTCGGCGGGGATGATGCCGCGCCGCCGCTTGATCGCAGACTTGAAACTTGGCTTATCTTCGATTGTTTCAGCGCGCGCATTGATAAAGGGTTTGTCGGGCACCTGCTTCATCCATCCGGGGATAAAGCCCCAGCGCATCGGCACAATCTCGCGCCCCTTTCCTGTTTCGCGGATCACGGGCACGGGTAATGTCGGGCCGATATTATAGCAGGGTTTGACGGCATAGCTGCCCATCGCGCGGGCAAAGGCGATCATCGCCTCCTGCGTTGATGTCACTAAAAACCGCCCGCACATGGTCGCGCCACCCTTTCTTGGTTATTTCCTTATTGCTTGCCTATTCCCTTATTGATTTACCTGCCCTGTCATGATCCAACAAGCCCCATGACTGACACACGCGCTGACAAACCATCTGGCAAACCATTTTGGGAAACCAAAAAGCTGGAGGACATGACCACTGACGAGTGGGAAAGCCTGTGCGACGGGTGTGGGCGCTGCTGCCTGTTAAAGCTGGAGGATGAGGATACGGGCCGCATCTTTTACACCGATGTCGGCTGCAAATTGCTTGATTGCGAAACCTGCCGCTGCACCAACTATCCAGACCGGCTGACTTATGTGCCCGACTGTGTGGTGCTTGATCCACAAAAGGCCAAAGGGCTTGAGTGGATGCCCTCAACCTGTGCCTATCGTCTGATCGCTAATAATCAGCCCCTGCCTGACTGGCACCCGCTGATCAGCGGCAATCCAGACTCTGTTCATTGGGCGGGCATGTCGGTTGCCAACCGCATTCACCGGGAAGAAGAAGTCGACGAAGTAGACCTGCCCGGCCACCTTGTTCACTGGCCTGAATAAAAGCTAAAGCAAAAAGGCGCGGCCTATAAACCAATAAAGGCCCAGCCCCGCCAAACCACTCATACACAATTCAGCAAGTAGTGGCTCCCGCAATTTGGGCGCAAGACGCGCGGCAACAAAAAACAAAACAAGCCCGCTGACGACAAGCACAAGCTGGCCCAGCTCTACTCCCAGATTAAACCCGATCAACATCGTGACAACCTGATCGCGGCCGATCCCCAGATCAAGCAAGCTACCACCAAAGCCAAATCCGTGGATCAGGCCAAACATGGCGGTTACGCCGACACGCAACCATGTCAGCCCCTTTGCGTTGGAGGATGCCAAATGGCCCACCAACTGCATATAGCACAGGGTAAAGAGGCCAAGCCCCGCCAACACGTAAGGGTCAGGCAATCTTGGGTGGGCGCTGATGAATGACAGGCCTGCCATTACAGCCAAAAGCCCTGTCAGACCAAGTCCAAGCCATTTGGAAAGGCCGGTCCGCTCGCCAATATATTCCACTGCCACCAGCGCAATGGTGTAACCGATGCCCGCTTCGATCATTTTGCTGTTGGGGGTTACAATTTCCAATACCGCTAACGCAATTGTGATGGCGTGCCCTAGGGTGAACCCGGTAATAGCCAGCGCCATGATGCGCCAACGCCCGGCAAGCACCATGATACCCAATAAAAAGGCAAGGTGATCAAGGCCGCTAAGAATATGGTCAAACCCAATTTGCAAAAAATCAGTGATGGTTTCTGCTGTACTGCGTGGCGCAGCCTCTACATCGTCAGGCTGTTGCAACACAATCGTGCGACGATCAAAAGTAATCACCTGTTCATCCATTCCCCCGTCGCCACCGCGAATACGGGCATAATGAATGTGGGAGGTGATCAGCTCAAACAGACTGTCATTGGTCAGGGTCAAAACGGGCACGCTATCCTGTTCTTGCGCAATAGCGGCCTGACAATCAAAGGCGAATTCCAACCGCACATAACCGCCACTGACAGGCAATAATGTCGGCAGCCCATCAACCGCCATCAGGGGGCAAACCCCCTCAGGCCCAGCGACCTGAAAACGGTCTGCAAAATAACGCCGCGTGACCTGATCAGATAGGCTTGCGCTTTCAACAGGAATGCGCGTCGCTTCGCGTGCCAGCATTGAGAGGGAGCCTGTCACGACCCCGTCCGCCCCCACATGCCAGGTTGAGAAACTTTCGCTGCGGGAATGGGCATTGGCCGCAAGCGACCAGCCCAAACCGACGAGCAATAAGATCACAACACGCCAGCTCATTCGCCGAATTCCACCAGACGGACCAAATCCGCGCGCGACTTCAACCATTCAAGATAGTCTCGCAAAGCCTTATCGCCCGCGCGTTTGCGATATTCAGACAAAACCTGCTCCCGCACCTCATCAAGTGGCGGAATGGCAGCGCGCTGCACATCGATCACGCGGAACAGATGAAAGGCTGTTGGGGTTTCAACAATGTCTGACACATCGCCCCGATCAAGGCCAAGCGCCGCTTCCAAAACGGTGGGGCCAACATAATCGCGCAATTTGGCAGCGGGCAATAAGCCATCTGGGGCCCGCACAATCTGTGCATCACCATAGGTTTCCCGAACCTGCGCAACAGGTGCGCCAGCCATCAAGGCTGTTTGGGCCTTTTCCGCCCTTGCGCGCGCAACCTCAACATCCTGACCCTTACGGATCATCAAGGCACGGATATGCAGTTGCGCCGCGCCAACAAAATAGCGGCCATTGTCTTTGTAAAAGGCCGCCAAATCTTTTTCGGGCACATCCATTGTCAGCGTATCAGCGATGATAGCGTTGATCATGGATTGCACGATGGCTGCGCGGACGGACCGTTCACGTTCGACCAAGCCAATCTCAACCCCCCGTTGGATCAGCAATTCTTCTTCGATCAGCCGTTCCAACACATGGGCACGGTCATCATCGGTCAGCGGATTGCGCTTGTCTGCAGCAAGGCGACCAATATGTGTCTCATAGGCTTCGCGGCTGATCTGGCTGTCATTGATTTTGGCAGCCACGCCATCGCCCCACGCGTCACGCCGCGCGGTTTCGTCAGAAACAAGCCCATAAAAAGCAAGGCCGATGCCCATCAGGGCACCGGCACCAAGCAAGTAGAGTGATCTCATAAACCCCTCAGTGCCACGAGTGTGAATAAAGAGGGGTTATAGCGCATTGGGATTTGGCAAGCCAAACCTTATTCCAAACAGATTATTTGGAAGGATAGGCGCGGCCATAAACGGCACGGCGTGCGCCCTTGCGTCGGTCAAAGGGCGTCCATTCGCCTTCCTTTTGGGCAAGCCGTTCGGCAAGCACATAATAAACCGCAGCATTAAAGCCTAAACCGATATGTGTGCCCGGTACGCGGACATTTTCGGTTTCGTGATGGCCATCCATTTGAATGCTGGCTTGCCACCCTGCGATCCCGTCCGTTTCAGAATAAACCGCTGTTGTCGGCACGGGCGGCGCCTGACGCAAACGGCCCCGACGTTCATGCACTGTTGTGCTGACCGAATGTTCCTGATTAAGCAGGTTGAAAATCGGGCCGACAGTTGTGCCTTCACCATTGGCACCAACCCCAAAGGGAGAGCCAAGCGTGATAACCTGACGGATCAGATCGGGTTCCTCATGGGCGATTTCACGGGCGATGATGCCGCCAAGGCTCCACCCGATCAGGGAAATTTTCTGCCCACCATTCTTGTCGTAAATACGGGCAACACGTTCGCGCAACCGATCTTCAAGATCGCCACGCGGCCCGCGGTTCATGCCCATTTTCCACCCATAAGTCCGGTAGCTGCGGGTCCGCAAATAGCTGCGCAAAGCAACTGTTGACCAATCTGACGTGCCCATGCCCGGCAACACCATCACAGGGTGACCATCACCCTTGGGCGCGCGTGCCAACGGCAGTGCCGCAAGCGGCAGGCTTGCCATATCCAAACCAACCATAGATTCGCTGGCAAGGAATGCCAAAGGCGGTGTCAAAGGCTCACGTTCATCAGATGGGGCACCGAAATATCCGGTTTCAATCAAGGCCATTTTGTTTACTCCAAATATTATTCTGATGCGCAGATGATGAGGGTCAGCGGCGCACCGATTTCTTGTTTTTTAAGCTACTTCAAATCGTCTTTTGCGGCGGGCAAGGCTGGCATGCTTTAGATCAGCATAGGCTTGCTCTAGGCAATCTGCGAAAAAGGCAGGATCACCTACAATGCCGCGGCACGCGGTCAGGGTGATCGTCACCTCGCCGCAATAAGAAAAGGCTGTAAAATTCAAGCCCGCGCCATCCATCACGGGGCCAATCCCGTGCACGGACACAAGCTTTGCCCCACAAAGGTACAACGGCTTCTGCGGGCCCGGTACATTATTGATGGTGCAGTTAAACATGGGGGTAATACGGTTCATCGCAGCAACACCGGCCATCAAGCGCGACCCCAACGCTGCGGTCATGCCGGGCGCATGGGTGTTAAAGTCTGTCATCAGTTCAGCGCCGATGGCCTTGTCCATCGCACCTGTTGACCGGGCAGCGTCACGCACAGCCTCAAGCCGTTCAAGCGCGTCATCTTCATGGGCCCCAAGGGTCAAAGTCATATTGACCGCGCCTGTTTTACCGCGCGCCCGTGAAACTGACACGGGGGCAAGGGCCATCAGCTCCTTCCCCGGCAATTCAGCCTTGGCGCGCAGATATTTGCGTACTGCGCCGCCGCAAATTGAAATGATCACATCATTGATGGTCGCGCCGGTCACCACATCCTTGATCTGTGACAGGGTCTTCAAATCAAAGGCAGCGCCATCAATCACACGATGGGGCGTGACATGACGGTTAAAGCGTGTACGCGGCACCTGTCGCAATGACCGTAGGCCCGTCAGGCTGCCTTCATTCGTGAGCGCTGTCAGTTCAGGAATATGGCCGCCCAAAACGCGAGCCAGCTTGAACGGCTGCAGCAGATTATTCAGCCACGCACGGGTCAAAAGCTCCAACGGACGCGGGGTCCGTTCTGGTGCCCAATTGCTTGCCGGGAAATCCACAACGGGGTCCGGGGAATCATCCAATATCGCGTCATTGATCGGACGGAAGCGGCGATGCTTGGCCCGCGCAGCGGGAGACTGACCCAGCGCACTGTTATGAATTTTGGTCAGAACGGCAAAGCTACCCTTAGGCAGCCCATGCACATTCGACAGGCCATTAATCACATAAACTTCCCAAAGCGGGCGCGCCAAATCAAGCGGACGGGAATTAATACGTGCAGCCAGAATACACAAGTGACGCCAGTCCCCCGGCTCAGGCAGGGCAATGTTGCGCACATGAAATTCTAGATCAAAGTCATTATCCTCAACCCAATAAGGGTGATCGACCTTAAAAGGGACTTCTACAAGCTTTTGCCGGGACCGGGGAAACAGGTGAAGGCGATCCTGCACCTGCGCCAGAATGGCCTTAAAGGGCACTTTCCCATCTGGTAGCGATGACGGATCAAAAATCTGTAATGTCGAAGTATGAAGCGGTGCCGCGCTCGTCTCCCGATAAAGGAAGACGGCATCTTGTCCGTGCAATTGTTCCATACGGTTCAGCCTCTATACCCAGCAGTCCACGCCGTCATTGGCGCGACTCATCCAGCCCTTACAATCGAATATAGAGTCAAAAATTGTGCGGCGCAATAAAAAGCTGCGTCAGCCCGCCACACCTAGGTCCATTATACAAAAGACGCGCTCACCTATGATTTTGCTGCAAAATCAAGGTGATAACCACCATCAACCAGCAAGGTTTCGCCTGTGGTCATCCCGGATTGGAGCAAAAAATACAGGATCGGTTCGGCAATATCCGCCGGTTCGCTTACACGCTGTAAAGGTACTTTGTTCTTCATGTCATCATAAACCATGGTGAACAATTCCTGCCCCAAACCATTGCGTAGCCATCTGGTGTCAATCATACCGGGGCAAACCGCATTCACACGGATCGCCGGTCCCAAAGCACGGGCCAATGAAATGGTCATCGTATTCAGCGCCCCTTTTGAGGCGGCATAGGCAACAGAACTGCCGACGCCTGCCACCCCAGCAATAGACGACACATTGACCACAGACCCTTTGCCATGTTCTTGCATGGACGGGGCACAGGCCCTGATCATCTGGTAGGAGCCGATGACATTGACCTTATAGATATTCATAAAATCATCAGCGCTTAGCGCTTCAAGGTCATGGTGACCCGCAAATTTTGAAATGCCCGCATTGTTCACCAGAAAATCAATCCGGCCCCACTGATCAATGGCAGCCTGCGCCAGTTTCCGGCACTGATCGTCCTCTGCCACATTGGCCTGAACCAAAATGGACTCTGTATGTTCATTACAAGCAGCAAGCACCGCTTCGCCCTCGGCCTGACTGGCGGAATAATTCACCACTACATGGATGCCGCGCGCCGCCAATTGTTGGGCAACTTCTGCCCCCACACCCGCTGATGAGCCGGTAACAATGGCAACCTTGCCCTTATGGTCTGTTGAACGATCTGGCATGTCTGTCTCCTTTGTTCAGTCGGCGTCCGGTGTTGGGTCGGCATCCGGGATATCAAGCGGCAATGGCTTCATCTTTTGTTTGCCTGCCAAATAGGCGGCCGGAAAACCTGCTGTAATTGTTTGCGCCTGGGTTTTCATTGGCAAAATCAACCAAATTAACCCCGGCTCAAGCCTTGCGCCTGCCTCATCCACGGCGGAGGCAAGCGCCGATCCGTTAGGATGCGAATGGTAAAGTCCCACAACAGTTCGGCCTGTGCCGCGCAAATCCCGGCGAGTTCGCAGGTGTAATCCCGGATCAATTTCAAAACGGTCATTCCCCGCCTGCGCAGCATTATTGGGGCTAGCGATCGCCTCGTCCACAAGCTGCACACCATCTTTTGGACCATCCGGACCCAGCAATAGCCCACAAGCTTCTGCGGGATGATCGGCCGCGGCATGATGGGCCATCGCGTCAAAAACCGATTGAGTTAGCCTGATCCGTTCCATCACCCTAATCCAGTGGCGGCGCGATTTGCGGGGCCGCCTCGTCATCAGGATTAGGGTCCTGCGCTGTGGGCGTTTCTTGTTCCATGACCTGGCCGACCTGCTCCCACTGCCAGAATAGGCCACCAATCACCGCGCCAAACGCGACAATAAAGGCGGTGGTTACAATGATCAGAAGTGGAATCACCACCTTGAGCGAAAAGCCGTTTTGCGTCACTGATATGCCTATGACGATTGAGACCAAAGAAAATGAGGCCCGTATCATCGCCTTTGACGAGGCAGATGACAATGCCCGACTTGATAAAGCACTGGCGCGCCACTGCCCTGAGCTGAGCCGCACACGCCTGCAAAGCCTGATTAATGAGGGGGCGATTACCCGATGCGATGACGGCACGGCCCTGACCAATATCAAACATAAGGTCAAAATGGGCGATGAAGTCAGCCTTATCATGCCTGCGCTGAAACCAGCCCTGCCGCAGGGCGAGGATATCCCGCTCGACATCCCTTATGAGGATGATGATCTGATCGTGATCAACAAACCTGCGGGCCTTGTTGTTCATCCGGGCAATGGCAATGAAACGGGCACACTGGTCAATGCCCTGATTGCCCATTGCGGCGACAGCCTGTCTGGTGTCGGTGGTGAAGCACGCCCCGGCATTGTGCACAGGATCGACAAAGATACCTCAGGGCTGTTGGTCGTTGCCAAGCATGACCGCGCCCATCAGGGTCTTGCCGCGCAGTTTGCAGCCCATGATCTGACGCGTGCCTATCTTGCCTTTGTGTGGGGGGCACCCAGCATGCCCACCGGCACAGTGGATGCGCGCATTGCCCGCAGCCAACATAACCGCACCAAAATGACAATTGTGAAGGGCGAGGCTGGACGCCATGCGGTTACCCACTATGCGATACAAAAACGCTATGGCCCGCCACATGAACCTGTTGCCAGTCTAATCGAATGCCGCCTTGAAACCGGGCGCACCCATCAAATCAGGGTGCACATGACCCATATCGGCCACCCACTAATCGCTGATGCGGTTTATGGCCGTGGACTGTTGAAAAAGCGCAAGGGGCTGACAGAAACAGCCGCTGACTATATTGCCGATTTGGGGCGGCAGGCGCTGCATGCTGCTGAACTGGGCTTTATCCACCCGATCAGCGGAGAATCCTTGCATTTTTCCGCCCCGTTACCCGCAGAACTTGCCCAATTAGAGACATATTTGGCGACGACACCTGTAGCCTGACAAGGGCGATTATACCGGAACTTTCACTGACAAAGACGGTACCACCCGCCCACCCGGGCCGCTAAACTGGCCCCCAGAAAGTGAGGACCAATGTCTACAAATACGCTTCCGAGTTTGAGCAATGAAGGCTCCCTATCTAGTTATTTGCGTGAAATCCGCAAGTTCCCGATGTTGGAGCCTGAGCAGGAATATATGCTCGCCAAACGGTGGAAAGAACATAATGACAGTGACGCGGCGCATAAGCTTGTGACCAGTCATTTGCGACTGGTTGCCAAAATCGCGTCCGGCTATCGTGGCTATGGCCTGCCTTTGAGCGAGCTTGTCTCAGAAGGCAATATCGGCCTGATGCAGGCAGTGAAGCGGTTCGACCCCGAAAAAGGCTTCCGCCTTGCCACCTATGCTATGTGGTGGATCCGTGCCTCTATTCAGGAATATGTTTTGCGGTCATGGAGCTTGGTGAAAATCGGCACCACCGCGTCGCAGAAAAAACTGTTTTTCAATCTGCGCAAGGTGAAAAATCAGATCAGCGCACTGGAAGAAGGTGATCTGCACCCTGAACATGTGACCACCATCGCCGAACGGCTGAACGTATCCGAAGATGATGTGATCAGCATGAACCGCCGCATGACAGGCGCCGACCAATCGCTGAACGCCCCCTTGCGCCGCGATGGCGAATCCCTTGACGAATGGCAGGACTGGCTGGTTGATGAAAGCATGGATCAGGAAGCCCGCGTCGCAGAATCTGAGGAGCTGGGCCAACGCCGCGCTCTCTTAACCTCTGCCATGTCTGACCTTAACGAACGGGAACAGGCGATCCTGACGGCACGCCGTTTGGCGGATGACCCGTCAACGCTTGAAGACCTAAGTCAGGAATATGGCATCAGCCGCGAACGTGTCCGCCAGATCGAGGTGCGCGCCTTTGAAAAGCTGCAACAGTCAATGCTGGCCGCAGCAGAGGAAAAGGGGCTGACCCCTGCCCTAGCCGACTAAACAAGATTGCTAAGGCGTACAGGTCGTTGTGGCGAGTGTCGCGACGACCTGATCGCCCAGAGCGCGCGGTATCGGCCTGCTCCACCCCAACTGATAGACGATATTGTCATTGGCGCGATTGACATATGTCCAACGCAAGCTGCCATCGGGTCCAAAGTGCAAGGCGCGGCCCTGTTCGGTTTCTTCAACAATAACCGACCCATCGGGTAATATATCATTCAGACCTTCTTGCGCGGTCTTTACCTGATTATCTGCCAGCGCCTGATCAAACGGGCCTGAAACCGCACCCGTTTCAAAATCATAGACAATCACCCGATTTTGATCATTGCGCACTTTATAGCCCTTGCCCTCGCGCACAGTTTCGTTGCTGAAAACGCTGATCCTGTGATCATCCAAAATATCAACATCATGCTGGCTAAGCCACGGCCCAACCTTGTGCCAAATCACGCGGTCTTCTGAAGGCCGATAAAGAACAATCATCGACAGATTGCGCAGACTTAAAAACAGGTCGCCCTTTTGCCAAAAGGGGCCATCCTGCAGTGCCGGCTGCACATCATTCAAATGGATAGGGTCTGTGTCACCATTGTTCCCTGTGCCATATAACAACCCCTCTAGCCCGATGCTTTCCAAAATAGCCGTTACAGATTTTTTGTATAAGACCTGACCGTCCGGTGAGACCTGTATCAAGGCATCATGCACAAGTGGTGCAGCCGCCACCGCCGCGATGGTTTGGAGCATATAGCTTGATGTCCAAATAGCGCCATCACTATCAGCTTCAATCGCGTGATGGTAAATGTGATCAGCATCAACCCATTGTGGGTCTGCACATATGTCCAAACGCACAAGCGGCGTCGAATGATGCAATAGGATTAGCGAGCCATCTTCGTACAGCCAGGGGTGAACCGGGCGGAAATTATCATTGGTGATGGGATAGGTGCCAAAACCAGTAAACCCCTGCAACGGCATCTGATCAGCGAAATAGCGTTCTGCATCCATCACCCAGCGATGGACAACCACCTGCCCGTCAAGGTCAACAAGCTCAACCACGCCCCTGCCAATATCACCGTCATAGCGGCTTAATAGCCAATAGGGGCGCGTGCTTTCGTCTGCTGATTTTGGCAGAAATTCAAAACCGGCTTGCCCATCAAATCGCTGCTGTTTTGCCGCCAAGGGATGACGGGGCACACCCCCGCGCAAAGTCACAAGAATATTGTGGGGCACCTCGACCAATTCGACCAATAAAGGCCCTAAGGGGCCAAGCCGTTTGCCACCAAGCATCTGGTGGTGGATCGCCCAACCAACACTATAGGCAAGGCCAAGCATGGCAATCACGACCAAGCCGACGAGCCAAAGCTCGACCTTTTTGAACATGATTTTTTCAAACACGCGCCACTCCCTGCACTGCCTGTACTGAAAGGTCAGTTCACCTTCAGATCAAGTTGTACTTGGGCCGTGTCTAATCGTCAAAGGGATCGTGCACCAGAATCGTGTCATCACGTTCAGGCGAGGTTGAAAGAAGCGCAACCGGCGCGTCAATCAACTCTTCGATGCGGCGGACATATTTCACCGCCTGCGCCGGCAAATCAGCCCAAGACCGGGCCCCGTCAGTGCTTTCTGACCAGCCTTCCATCACTTCATAGATGGGCTTAACGCCTGCCTGTCCTGACATTGAGGACGGGAAATAGTCTAACCGTTCGCCATTCAGCTCATAGCCGACACAGACTTTCAATTCGTCGAACCCGTCTAAAACGTCAAGCTTGGTCAGGGCGATACCAGAAATGCCGCCTGTGCGGATTGCCTGACGGACCATGACCGCATCAAACCAGCCACAGCGGCGCGAACGACCTGTCACTGTGCCAAATTCATGGCCCCGCTCACCAAGGCGCTGCCCAATTTCGTCCAGCAATTCTGTCGGAAAGGGGCCTTCGCCCACGCGGGTGGTATAGGCCTTGGTAATGCCCAGCACATAATCAATCGCATCGGGTCCCATACCGGAACCTTCGGCTGCCTGCCCCGCCATCGTGTTGGACGATGTAACAAAAGGATAGGTGCCATGATCAACATCAAGCATGGTGCCTTGCGCCCCTTCAAACAGGATGCGCTTGCCTGCCTTACGGGCATCAAACAAGACCTGCCAAACAGGCGCCGCATAGGGCAGAATTTGGTCAGCAAGACCCAGCAGATAGTCTTTCAATTCCTGCGCATCAAATTCTTCACGACCATGACCGCGCTGCAGCGCATTGTGGTGGGTCAGCAGTGTTTCGATTTTTTGATCAAGCGCTTCAGGGTCGTAAAGGTCAGCAACGCGGATTGCGCGGCGACCAACCTTATCCTCATAAGCCGGGCCCATGCCACGGCGTGTGGTGCCAATTTTAATGCCGCGATTGGCATCTTCCCGCAACTCGTCCAAACGCTGATGGACAGGCAGGATCAGGGCCGCATTTTCAGCAACTTTCAAACTGTCCGGTGTGACATCAACACCCTGACTGCGAATTTGCGCGATTTCATTCAAAAGCGCTGTTGGGTCCACCACAACACCATTGCCGATCACGGACAATTTGCCGGGCCGCACAACCCCTGATGGCAGCAAGGACAGCTTGTAAACCTTGCCATCAATGACCAGCGTATGACCCGCATTATGACCGCCCTGAAAGCGGACAATGACATCCGCCCGTTCCGACAACCAGTCAACAATCTTGCCCTTACCTTCATCGCCCCATTGGGACCCGATCACGGCAACATTAGCCATAGCGCAGCCTCTTTGCTTAATATGCACAAGAAGGCCGGACCTGTCGGGAAACAGGCCCGGCCACACTTTTTTGTCCTATAGGCTGCTTGGCGGATAGAATCAAGCGACCTTATCCGCGCAGGCACCCAAATTACTGCCTAGAAGCACAAAACCTTGGCTTCTTTCACATGGGCCAGATTTTGCACCTGGGCCAGCGTATCGCCATCAACCGGCTGGTCAATCGCTACCAGCGCGACTGCATCCTCGCCTGCGCCCTTACGGCCCAGATGGAAGGTGGCGATATTCACACCAGCCTCGCCCAACACGCTGCCAAGCGCGCCGATAAAGCCCGGCTTATCGTCATTGCGGACGTAAAGCATCGTGTCGCCCAGTTCAGCCTCTAGATTGATGCCATTGATCTGGATAACGCGCGGCAACTGGTCTGAGAATACCGTGCCCGCAACAGACCGGGTATCATCCTTGGTTTTCACCGTGACGCGGATATAGGTCTGATAGGCGCTGCCCGTCTTATCGGATGTCTTCTCAGAAATGCTGATACCGCGTGACTTGGCAATCACGGGGGCATTCACCAGGTTAACATCTTGCATTGCGGGACGAAGCAGACCGGCTATCAATGTCTGGGTCAAAGGCTTCAGGTTCAGGCTTGTGACTGTGCCCTGATATTCAATCTCAACCTCTGTCATGGCATCGCTTGTCAGCTGACCCGCGATCAGACCAAGCTGTTCGGTCAATGCCATATAGGGCTTCAATTTCGGCGCGTCTTCTGCTGATACTGACGGCATATTCAACGCGTTTGTCACCGCACCGCTGACCAAATAATCAGCCATTTGTTCGGCAACCTGAATGGCAACATTCACCTGCGCCTCATCGGTTGAGGCACCAAGATGAGGTGTCGTCACAACACCTTCCACACCGAACAGGATGTTTTCCTTGGCAGGCTCTTCTGCGAACACATCAAGGGCAGCACCCTTGATCTTGCCGCTTTCAAGCGCTGCCTTCAGATCTTCTTCAATAACCAGACCACCGCGAGCGCAATTGATCAAACGCACACCGTCTTTCATTTTCGCAATATTAGCGGCATTGATCATGCCTTTTGTGCTTTCGGTCTGCGGTGTGTGCAGCGTGATGAAATCGGCGCGGGCAAACAGCTCATCAAGCTCAACCTTCTCAACACCGATTTCGGTGGCGCGTTCTTCGGTCAAGAAGGGGTCAAAGGCAACAACCTTCATCTTCAAACCCAAGGCACGGTCCGCCACGATTGACCCGATATTGCCGCAACCGACAACACCAAGTGTTTTGGCGGTCACTTCAACACCCATGAAGCGAGACTTTTCCCACTTGCCAGCCTGTGTGGAGGCATCTGCGGCGGGGATGTCACGGGCAACGGCAAACATCATCGCAATCGCATGTTCGGCTGTTGTGATGGCGTTGCCGAACGGTGTGTTCATCACGACGACACCATGTTTGGTTGCCGCTTCTTTATCAATATTGTCGGTACCGATACCGGCACGGCCAATCACCTTCAGGTTTTTGGCAGCCGCGATAATATCAGCGTCGGGCTTCGTGGCGGAACGAACGGCAAGACCGTCATACTCACCGATAATCTCAATCAGCTCTTCTTTTGAAAGGCCGGGCTTGACGTCAACTTCAACGCCGCGTTCGGCAAAAATTTCCGCTGCGCGCGGGCTCATCTTGTCTGAAATCAGAACTTTAGGCATGGGAACTCTCCCCTAAAATCGAAAATCTTGAAACGGATTAGGCTTGCTGGGACTTGACTGAGGCATAGGCCCAATCAAGCCACGGGGTCAGTGCT
Source organism: Alphaproteobacteria bacterium (assembly GCA_965229935.1). Lineage (GTDB taxonomy): Bacteria > Pseudomonadota > Alphaproteobacteria > SPJN01 > SPJN01 > SPJN01. The sequence goes on along the minus strand of CBDDKB010000002.1, from coordinate 2,379,390 downwards.
GCAAGGTCCTCGGTATTGACCGTGGCACCGCACCAGATACGCAAGCCCGCAGGGGCATCGCGATAGGCGCCGATGTCATAGGCAACATCCTGATCCTCAAGCAGCTTGACCATAGCTTTCTGAACGCCTGTTTTGGCGTCGTCATCAAGCCCTTCAAACCATGTATCAGTGATCTTTAGGCAGACGGAGGTGTTGGAGCGTGTCGCCTCATCCTCGCACAGGAACCCGGCCCAGTCAGAGCCGTTAACCCAATCAGCCAGCGCCGCCAAATTGGCATCAGCACGCGCCTTTAGCGCATCAAGGCCGCCAATTTCTGCAGCCCAGCCAAGCGCATCAAGATAATCCTCAACAGCCAGCATGGACGGGGTATTGATGGTTTCGCCCTTAAAGATCCCTTCGATCAGCTTGCCGCCCTTGGTCAAGCGGAAGATTTTCGGCAAGGGACGATCAGGCGTAAAGGTTTCCAGCCGTTCAACCGCACGGGGGCTTAAAATCAGCATCCCGTGGGCGGCTTCACCGCCCATTACCTTCTGCCAAGAGAAGGTTGTGACGTCGAGCTTGTCCCAAGGCAGGTCCATCGCAAAGGCGGCAGAGGTGGCATCGCAAATGGTCAGCCCCTCGCGGTCTGCTGCGATCCAATCGCCATTTGGCACCCGCACACCAGAGGTCGTGCCGTTCCAAGTAAAGACAATATCGCGGTTTTTGGTATCAACTTCCGTCAGATCGGGAAGCTCGCCATAGCCAGCTTCGATCTTGCGGACATCATCCAGCTTCAACTGTTTGACCACATCGGTCACCCAGCCAGATCCAAAACTTTCCCAAGCCAGCATATCAACGCCGCGTGCGCCCAACAGGGACCACAGCGCCATTTCTACAGCGCCAGTGTCAGAGGCAGGAACAATGCCGATTTTATAGTCTGCGGGGATACCCAGAATGGCGCGGGTCTGCTCAATCGCACCGGCAAGCTTTTCTTTGCCGATTTTGGCGCGGTGTGACCGGCCCAATGCTGCATTCTGAAGGGATTCAAGGCTCCAGCCGGGGCGCTTCGCGCACGGACCGGAAGAAAACTCAGGCCGCTGCGGACGCAGCGCTGGTTCTGCGATATTGGTCATAGTCGACCTCTTCGTATGTAGGTGCCCAGGTGGGAGGACACGGCCCGCAGCGGACTTTAATTATGGCGCTGCGCTTGTCAATCGGACATAGATGCCGCAGCCCTCTATCGGACATAAAAGCCGCACAAAATTCTCCCCCAAACGACGAATTTGTCTGCCATTCAGTCAGGACACCTACAGCACATTGACAAACGCTGCACACGGCCCCAAACCAGTAGCGATCTTTGGGGACAGGCTGATGACAGCACACAAACCGACATTGATGGATTGGGGCATGGTTCTAGCACTTGCCCTATTATGGGGGATGAGCTTTCCCATGATCTCTGTCGCTGTGAAGGAAATTCCCCCCCTGACCTTTGCGGTCGGGCGTATGGGTGCCGCAGGGGGCATCCTGTTCCTATATATTGTGGCCACCGGCGTCAGGCTGCCGCGTGATCTATCAAGCTGGCTTTACATGACATTTGTCGGGATTATCGGCACGGCCCTGCCCTTTATTCTGTTCCCATTGGGGCAGAAACAAGTGCCCGCCGGCACAACGGGAATTTTGAACGCTGTCATGCCACTGATCACTATTGTGCTGGCACATTTTTTTGTGAATGAACGGCTAACGACGCGCAAGGTCGCAGGCTTCGTCCTTGGGTTTTGCGGCGTCGTGGTCCTAATCGGGCCAGAGGCACTGTTGGCACTGGGCGGTGATTCCAACCAACTTTTAAGCCAACTGATTATTGTCAGCGGGTCAGCCTGCTATGCGATGAGCGCCATTGCCTCCCGCAAATTGGGGCATGTGTCAGCACTCATCACCTCTGCCGTGACGCTGACCATGGGCGCTGTGGTAACGCTGCCGATTGCGCTGATTGTGGACGAGCCATTTAATATGACTATTTCGGCAGAGGCATGGGGCGCAGCAGCCTATATGGCCTTTGCCGCCACACTCGCCGCGACCTTGATTTACTTCAAAGTTGTCGGGCGCGCTGGACCAAGCTTTTTCAGCCAGACAAACTATCTCGTTCCTGTTGTTGCTGTGATCGGGGGCGTCATTCTGTTGGGCGAGCCGTTGCATCCCAATAGTCTGGTTGCCTTTGCACTTGTTTTGGGCGGGTTGTTCATCAGCCGATCAACGCCCAAATCCGCCTAATCATCCAACGCCGACAGATCCATCGCATGGTGGCCCAGCGGGCCGCGTCCTTCCCCCAAATCAGGATCAGCCCGCAATCCTGCAAGCACCACAGATTTAGCACTGCGCGCAGCCTGCGCCAGCCCAAAGCCCTTGGCAAGAAAACAGGTCAGGGCCGTGGAATAGGTGCAGCCAGTACCATGATCATTCTTGGTCGGCACGCGCTTGGATTTGATTTCATGGCTGCCCATGCCGGTTACAAGCAGGTCTAGACAGTCTTCACCAATGCTATGCCCGCCTGTGATAATGGCAGCTTCTGCCCCGCGCCGGATCAGGCGGTCACCCGCCTGTTCCATTGTGGCGCGGGATTGCACCAAAATATCGGTCAGGGCAGTTGCTTCATCAAAATTGGGAGTCAGAATCGACCCTTTCACACCATGGGCCAACATCGCAGCGCGCGTATCCTGCACCGTCAGACTGCCGCCACTGGTTGCCACCAACACCGGGTCCACAACACGCGGCAAATCAGGTGCGAGACCATTCAGCGTCTCAAATACTGTTTCGATTACGTCAGCGGATGGCAGCAGACCGACCTTGATCGCGTCCGCACCAACATCGGATAACACGGCCTTGATTTGCGCTGTGATCAGATGGGGGGCGGTCGGCTCTACCGACTGCACGCCCTTGGTGTTTTGCACCGTCAGGCAGGTTACAGCGGTCGCCCCGTAACAGCCAAGCCGCGTCGCAGTTTTCAAATCGGCTTGTAGCCCGGCGCCGCCAGACGGGTCAGACCCTGCAATAATCAGAATACGGGGCGTGGTGGCCATCAGCCCGCAACGCCGCCCAATGTTGCGACGACAGCGGCGATATCATCCACTGCCTGTTCAACAAGGGCTTGGTCCTCACCCTCGGCCATCACGCGGACCAAAGGTTCGGTCCCCGACTTGCGCAAGACCACACGGCCTGTTGCGCCAAAGGTGTCTTCTGCCTGCTTGACTGCAGCCACAATTGCAGCATCGTCCAAATCAACAGGCGTTTCGTAGCGAACATTTTTCAGCAATTGCGGATAGGGATCAAACAGATGACAAATATCTGAAACGCGCGCGCCGGGGTTTTGAAGGCGCGCACCGATCACTGCCGTTAGGACCTGCAATGCTGCAACCAGACCATCGCCTGTCGTTGCATAATCAGACAGCACCAAATGACCTGACTGTTCACCGCCAACATTCCAACCATCGGCGCGCATCGCCTCCACCACATAGCGGTCACCGACCTGCGTGCGGCGCATGGCGATACCACGCCCCTCTAAATAGCGTTCAAGCCCCAAATTGGACATGATGGTGGCGACAAGCCCGCCCTTCAGCAACCCCGCTTCGGCCCAACTTCCTGCGATCAGCGCCATCAATTGATCACCATCAATCAGGCGCCCATTTTCATCCGAGATCAGAACACGGTCAGCATCGCCATCAAGGGCGATGCCAATATCTGCGCCCTCGGCCACCACTGTTTTGCACATCAACTCAGTCGCGGTGGAACCGCAGCCATCATTGATATTCAAGCCGTTGGGCGACACGCCGATAGGGATAACCTCTGCCCCCAGTTCCCACAGCACCGTTGGCGCAACTTTATAGGCGGCGCCATGGGCGCAATCGATGACGATTTTCAGCCCATCAAGGCGCATGCCCTTTTGCAAGGTCGCCTTGGCATGTTCCATATAGCGGCCCGTCGCATCATCCAAACGCTGCACGCGGCCCAATTCAATACCGTCCGCACGTAATTCTTCGGGCAGGCCCGCTTCCATCAGGGCTTCAAGCTTTTCTTCAACCTCGTCCGGCAGTTTATAGCCATCAGGGCCAAACAGCTTGATACCATTATCGTGAAAGGCATTGTGGGAGGCTGAGATCATGACCCCCAAATCAGCACGCATAGATTTTGTAAGCTGCGCGACGGCAGGCGTCGGCAAGGGGCCAAACAGCATCACGTCCATCCCCATCGAGGCAAAGCCCGCCGTCAGGGCAGGTTCGATCATATAGCCCGACAGGCGCGTATCCTTGCCGATCACGACACGGTGGCGATGATCCCCACGCTTGAAATAATGCCCGGCGGCCAAACCAACCTGCATGGCGATTTCCGGGGTCATTGGTTCGGCGTTGGCCCGTCCGCGAATACCATCAGTGCCAAAATATTTGCGTGCCATAGGTGACAAGCCCTTTTAAATACTAAGCGATTCAGTCGGACGATAGTCCATCACCAATAGCGCTGGCAACCGCAAGCCATTGCACGGATTGTGACACATCGTGAACGCGCACAAATTGCGCCCCCGCGCGCCACGCTGCCGCCACAGCGGCGAGGGAGCCGCCCAAACGATTCCCCGCCTCAACTGCACGCGGGTCAATACCTGCAATAAAGCGTTTGCGTGACGCCCCGAGCAATACAGGACAGCCCAGTCCATGGAACAGCGCCAAACCATTCATAAGCTGTAAATTATGGTCCAGCGTCTTGCCGAAACCGATGCCCGGATCAAGGATCAGACGCTCTTTAGAGATGCCAGCGACGACAGCGTGATCAACCGATACAGCCAATTCGTCAAATACATCCAGCAAGGCGACATCATAGGTCGGATCATCCTGCATGGTCTGGGGCGTACCTTGCGTGTGCATCAGCACAACAGGGCAATCCCGATCCGCCAGCAAGGACAGCGCGGCAGGGTCATGTGAAAGCGCCGACACATCATTGATGATGTCCGCACCCGCAGCCAGTCCAGCAGACATCACAGCACTATTGCGGGTATCAAGGCTGATCAGCCCGGTGAAGCCATCTGCCCGCAAAGCCTCTATCACCGGAACTGTGCGGGTCCGCTCTTCATCGCTGGACACAGGATCCGCACCGGGCCTTGTAGATTCGCCGCCAATATCTATCAGGGCGGCACCTTCTGCAGCCATGTCGCGCGCACGTGCCACCGCATCACGATGATCGTTGAACTTGCCCCCGTCTGAAAAACTATCAGGGGTGACATTTAAAATACCCATCACATGACATTGATCCGCTGCAAGCGCACAGGGCATGGCAGGTTCAGACATCAATTCAGCAAACAGATCGGGATAGTCACGCTGGGCCTGCGCAAGCGACAGGATTTGCGTCGCAGCACCGCCACCTGCCTGACGTTGCCATAAACGCACGGCACCAAAGCCGACTACGCCCCCAGCCAAAGGCATAGAAAGACCAGCGGCGCAGAGGACAGTTGCCTCCACGCCGCGTGTCAGATTAATCGGTTCAAGATAAAGCGACCGGCTCACCCAAGTCCTACCCTTATCCGCTGGCCTTATGCCCCGGGCTGGGGCTCAGGCTCATTCCCGCCAAGGGGACGACGACCAGCCTTGGGCACTGTCACAACAGGTGTGCCCTGATCTGAGCCGCTGTCATGCGTATCGCGATTCACAGGCTGACCATTGATCAGTGCATTGATGTCATCGCCTGACAGGGTTTCATATTCCAGCAAGCCTTTGGCCAAAGTGTGTAATGAGGCTTCTTCCGTTTTCAAAATTGTTTCGGCGCGTGTATAGGCACCTTCGACAATCTTGCGGATTTCAGAATCAATCTTGCGGGCTGTTTCTTCGGACACATTCTGCCGCTGGGCTACAGAATGACCCAAGAACACTTCTTGTTCATTCTCGCCATAGGCAAGGGGCCCAAGCTCATCAGACATACCATACTGGGTGACCATGGCACGGGCCATCTTGGTCGCCATATCAATGTCTGAGCTTGCGCCTGACGTCACTTTGTCATGACCGAAGATCAGCTCTTCAGCAATACGGCCACCCATGGCAACGGCGATGTCGCTTAACATCTTACCGCGCGTAACGGACAGTTGATCGCGTTCCGGCAGGCGCATCACCATACCCAGCGCACGACCGCGCGGAATGATGGTTGCCTTGTGGATCGGGTCAGAGAAAGGCTCGTGCAAGGCAACAAGCGCATGGCCAGCCTCATGATAGGCGGTCAGTTTCTTCTCTTCGTCGGACATAACCATAGAGCGGCGTTCCGCCCCCATCATGACCTTATCCTTGGCGGCCTCAAAATCAGCCATCGTCACAAGCCGCTTACCGACACGTGCTGCAAGCAAGGCAGCTTCGTTCACCAGATTGGCAAGGTCCGCGCCTGAGAAACCGGGCGTGCCACGGGCCACGACATGGGCGTCCACATCAGGGGCCAAGGGCACCTTTTTCATGTGAACCTTCAGGATTTTCTCACGGCCAATAATATCCGGGTTCGGCACCACGACCTGACGGTCAAACCGGCCAGGACGCAATAGTGCCGGGTCCAGCACATCGGGACGGTTGGTGGCAGCGATCAAAATCACGCCATCATTGGCTTCAAAGCCATCCATCTCGACCAACAACTGGTTCAAGGTCTGCTCACGCTCGTCATTGCCGCCGCCAAGACCGGCACCACGATGACGGCCCACAGCGTCGATTTCATCGATAAAGATGATGCAAGGCGCATTCTTTTTGGCCTGTTCAAACATGTCACGGACACGGCTTGCGCCAACACCGACAAACATTTCCACAAAGTCAGAGCCTGAAATTGTAAAGAACGGCACATTGGCTTCACCTGCAATGGCGCGGGCGAGCAAGGTTTTACCAGTACCGGGGGGGCCCACCAAAAGCGCCCCTTTGGGGATGCGGCCACCAAGGCGCTGGAATTTCTGCGGATCGCGCAGGAAGCCAACAATTTCTTCCAGCTCTTCCTTGGCTTCATCAATGCCTGCCACATCGTCAAAGGTGACGCGGCCATGGCGTTCGGTCAAAAGCTTGGCCTTGGACTTGCCAAAGCCCATCGCGCCCTTACCGCCGCCCTGCATTTGACGCATGAAGAAAATCCACACGCCGATCAAAAGCAGCATCGGGAACCAAGATAATAATACCCCAAAGAAAGACGGGCCGCTTTCCTGCGCCTCGGCCTTCACCGACACATTATTGTTGATCAATTGCTGAACCAGACCGGGATCGTTCGGCGCTACGGTCGTGAACTGACCGCCTGTACGATATTCGCCGATAATAAACTCGTCCTTAATACGGACAGATTGCACATCCTGTGCTTCAACTTGGCGAAGAAACTCAGAATAGGCGATTTCGTTCGCCCCCGCCCGATCTTGATTTCCCTGCCACAGATTAACAAGGATCAGCACCATCGCGATGATGATCCCCCATACTGCCAAATTCCGCAAATTCACCACGGTTAGTCCTTACGTCAGTGTCAAACGCCATCTAAAACACAGGTGGCGCCCCATTCTTCAAATTATCCTATGAAGATGGGTCCTTTGACCATAGCCCTTTTAAATCAGATGGGTCTATTCACCATAAATACAAGGTGAAAGGAAGCTTATGGTGCGGAATCGGGACGTTTTGGCCTGCTAATTTACAGATTCGCCGTCAAATTTTTGTGATTTGGGCAAAATTAGCGGGGTTTTGGCCCGCAAATGGGGGGTAAAGCGCCCCATTTCGACGGGAAGGCGAACCATTTTGGGCTCGTTCCCCTCGCGCAGTTCAGCAAGGGCGGGAATTGTGCCCCGTGCCATGGGCGGGGCGGCGGCGAACAATGCTGCCAGATCGCCCGTCAGTTCATCGCGCACTTTGCTGATCCCCAACATCGAAACTGGAACGCACCACAAATCATCCCCCTGATCTTCGGCCTTCAATTGAAACCGACCATCCCATAGGCAAGGCGCAGCAGCCAACGGAACAGGCTGGGCAATTGCACGGGGCTCGCGCATCACATACAGGATCGGCTGCGCCTTTGTTCCAGCCTTTTCCAACAGCAAACCACGAATTGTATAGCGGGGCGCATCCCCACCCCTGCCAACAAGCCATTGCCACAGGCGCAGCAACTGCTCCTCCTCCACAGGAAACGCGCCGGGGCGAAAACTATTGATTAAAAGGCGTACAAGGCGCAGGCGCAATTCTTCCGCCGCCTCCTCAAACAAGGGCGCGAGATCGACCCTTAAATAGCCCAAAGGCTCCGCCGCGATTATCTCCCCCGCCAAGCGATCAGTAGCGGCATCAAGCGCGTCTGCTGCGCGCTGCATCACGCGCGCGGTTTGCGTTAACCGTTGGACCGACAGGCCAAGGGCAGCAGCCTGATCACCCGCCAGAAAGGCACGGTGGCGTGATCGGGCATATTTTTCAGCCTTGTTGGACGGATCATCCGCAACAGGCAGGTTTTTGGCGCGGGCGAACTGTTCCAATGCCTGCTTTGGCACACCTAGCAAAGGACGCAACAGTGTCACCTGATCGCCTGTTGCGGTTTGCAGTTGCCGGCGGCCGCGCATCGCACTTAGCCCATCGACGCCCGACCCACGCCCCAAACGCATCAAGAGGGTTTCTGCCTGATCATCCTGATGATGGCCCGTCATCAACAGCGCAACCCCGTTTTCAGCACACCATTCAGCCATCAGAGCATAACGGCCCAGCCGCGCCCGCTCCTGCACATTGCCTGCTTCTTCTGGATCGGCGCGCCACTGCATCAAATGGGCTGTCACGTCGCCATCAAGTCCTGCCACCCAGTCACAGACCTGCTGCGCCTCGTCCTTCGCCTCTGGGCGCAGGCCATGATCAACGGTCAGAATATGCAGGGGATGTTGGGCGGCTGCGCAATCGACACAAAGTTGCGCCAGCGCCATGGAATCAGGCCCGCCCGACACAGCAACCGCAATCGGCGCCCCCGGCGTCAGCAATTCCTGCCGTGCCAGCCCGTCAAGCTGGGTTGCAAAATAATTGTATAGCGGCGCGTGCCCCATCACCCGCGGCCCCCGTCAGTGCCTTATTGGCACTGCATGGCCTGCTCTTCACGGGCGACGCGTGCCGCGATTTTGGCGGATAGATTTTTGTGGCGCACTTTCAATTCAGCCAATGTTCCACAGGCCTGTTTGGTCAAGCCCAACTGGTTCAAAGACATTGCCAGCTTCAACATGGAATCAGAGGCCTTGTTACTGCTGGGATAGTTACGCACCCCAGCAAGAAAGGCAGCAGCAGCTTTTTTATAATCATTACGCGCATAATGTGACTCACCCAGCCAATATTGAGCATTGGGTGTCAGCGCATGATCGGGATAGCGTTCAATAAAGGCAGTCAAAGACCCCTCTGCATTCGCATAATCACGCTGGGCCAGTTGCTGCATCGCGCGTTGATAGAGGGGTTTGGGCTCCAACATCGGGACAGGACCATCAGTGGGCCTGCCACCATCTGCAATCATATCTTTGCCGTCACCGGGGATGGGGGAACCGAACAAGTCGTCCGGCGGCAACTGTTCCTGTCCACCACCAGGCGGCGGTGTTTGGCTGCCACCCGCATCGGCTGCGCCGCCACCGCTGGCGGCCCCGCCCGCCCGTGCCTCAAGTGCACGGAGGCGATATTCAAAATCCTCGCGCGATTTTCGGGCGGTCTCACGCTCCACCATCAGCAGGTGGCGCATTTCTTCGATCAGTCCGGTAACCCCGGCAATTTCACTTTCAAGGGCTGACAGGCGTAAGCTTAAAGAAGCGGCAGCATCACCCTGCATCGCCGCGCCACCTTGTCCGCGACCTGCCGCACCTGATCCGCCAAGGCGCACCAACCCTTCAACGTCACGTTCCAGCCTGTAAAGCCGATCTTCCATCAATTGCAGACGCGCTGCCAAATCCGCTGACACACCAGCGCGAGCGCCTGTCTGTGCGTTCATCTGGGCGCTATTTTGTGCCTGAGCCTGTCCTTGCCCTTGGCCACTGCCATAAAATGGATCGTCAAAACTACCTTGTTGCGCTGCTGCTCCTCCTGACACGCAAACCGCCACCAAAAGCCCGGCAGAGATGCGGGATAAGCGGCGCGTGACGCCCCGTCCTGACAAAAAGGGGAGAGGTTTAGATGCAGACATGGCAGGCATGGCGGGCATGGATTTTGCTCCTAGCAACGCAACGATAATCACTTTAGCTGTGATAAAGCACATAAAAATGGGGCACGCATGTGGCGTACCCCATCTGGTTTATCTGGTTCTGCGGGTAAGCCGCAAGTGCTGACTTAACGCAGTCGGCCTAGAACATCACATTGACAGCAGTCATAGCCCGGCGGTTTTTAGACCAGCAAATCTCTGACGAACAGACTGCGATCGGACGTTCTTTCCCGTAAGAGGTTGTGGCAACGCGGTTCGCGGGAACACCCAATGAGACGAGATAATCGCGAACTGAATTGGCCCGGCGGTCGCCAAGAGCCAAGTTGTAGTCGCGTGTACCGCGTTCATCGCAATGACCTTCAATGGTCACAGTGGTTTGCGGATTTTGACGCAGCCACAATGCCTGACGACGCAAAGTCCGTTGTGCATCATCTGACAAGGCATGAGAATCAAGGGCGAAATAGATCAAATCGCCAGCATCACGGGCCAAAGATTGTTGCGTCGCTTCGGTTGCAGGGTCGGTGGTGGTTTCATCACGCACATAACCTGACCGCGGGTCATAATCGAGATAGCCTTGATCAACGCTGCCGCTGGGCGCTGTGTTGGGTTGTTCCGGCTGTTGATAGGTCGGCACGTCTGATCCGCTGCTACCGGACATGTCATCCATCGCATCGTCGGAGGAACAGGCGGCAACTGCCAACAAGGCAAGCCCCATTACGCTAGCACGTCCCACTTTCACCAGTTTGGACGCCATTGTCTGTTCAATTTCGCCGGTCACGCTCAATGCCATGACTATATCCTTCCAAATACCACCCTAACGGGCCAATCAAATCAGGGCCACTCACCCTTCATTGTTACAATAATTGGCGCAAACCCACAGGTTACGCAACGAAAATTCGCCCTTAAGACGAGATTACCCGGCCCTTAAGCCTATGTCTATACAGCGCCTATCAACTGTCCCTTCATTATCAGGCGCCTGCAAATATGTCGTTTCCATCACTTAGGTCACCTTGATGACACAATGATGGCACCCAAATCACCGCTGATTGATCAGCGGCGACCACGCAGGGTCCGAAGCTTCGCCCGGTGTCGGTACCCGTCGTTCATTGTGTCCGGTCAAATCAACAGAATAAAGATAGGTTTTGCCCGCACCGCCGCGATAATCGGGGGTCTGGCGGAAAAACATCAAAACACGACCATTGGGCGACCAGGTGGGCCCTTCATCCAAAAAACTCTCTGTCAGCAAGCGTTCACCACTGCCATCAGGACGCATGACGCCGATAAAGAATTTCCCACCCTTCATCTTGGTAAAGGCTATCAAGTCACCACGGGGGGACCAAACCGGGGTCGCATAACGGCCATCGCCAAAGCTGATGCGCCGCACGCCTGACCCATTGGCATTCATTATATAAAGCTGCTGGGCACCGCCACGGTCTGAGTTAAAGACGATTTGCTGTCCATCCGGCGCGTATGAGGGGGAGGTATCAATCCCAACATGACTTGTCAGGCGCGACAGGCGGCGACTGCGCAAATCCATCGTATAGACATCTGTATTGCCGCCACGCGACAGGGACATGATGACTTTATTGCCGTCAGGTGAAAAGCGCGGTGCAAAGCTCATCCCCGGGAAGTCGCCAAGAATTTCCTGCTGCCCGGTTTCAATATTGAAAATATAGACGCGCGGTCTGTTCCGGTAATAGGACAGATAGGTGATTTCCTGCGTTGAAGGTGAAAAGCGCGGCGTCAGCACCAAATGCTGACCATGGGTTAGATAGCGATTATTGGCGCCATCCTGATCCATGATCGCCAGCCGTTTGACACGGCGGTTTTTCGGCCCCGATTCAGCGATATAGACAACGCGCGTATCGAAATAGCCTTTTTCGCCGGTTAGTCGTTCATAGATTGCATCCGAAATCAGGTGTGCAATACGTCGCCAGTGCTGCGGTTCGGTCACATAGGCAACCCCTGTGACCTGACTTTCCGCATAGGTATCCCACAGATGGAACTCAACCTTCAGCCTGCCATCAACCTGCATTTCGGCGGTGCCTGTCACCAATGCCGGGGCATCGACCAGCCGCCAATCGCCAAAACGCGGCGCACCGCGTATTTTTGACGGATCCTCGATAAAGCTTGATTGCGGTACCATCCGAAACAGGCCCGACCGCAACAAATCAGCCTGCACGACAGAGGCGATTTCTGCCCCAAACCGCGCATCAGAACTGGTGCGACCATTCAGGGCGGGCAAGGCAATAGGTAAAGGGTCAACATTACCGCGTGTAATATCAATCTTTAGCGCGGCCTGTGCGGGCATCGCAGTGAATAAAACAGCGCCAATACCCAAACAAGTCAGCACCAGCGCCATGACCCCTGCCCTGACATGCATCGCTTGGTTGATTTTCATCCACTTTCTCCATACTGCGAATTGGGCTGCGCCGCGTTTATTTGATGTTTCATCAGAATGTGACCACACAATGTCATACCCCACCATCATTGCAACATTTCCGACGGATCAAAGGTCAGCTCGATCTCCCGCCATGCTTCATATTTTTCCGCAGGCAGGCGTAACGGCGTGCATTTGTGAACAGCGCGCACGGCACTATCAACCGCGACCTGATAAAAGCCACGATCCGTCCCCGCGGGGGCGCTGCTCATCAATTGCGGCTGTCGTTGCAGTGTCCCGTCGCGGTTCAACACAATGCGCAGCACGATGCGCAATTGTTCCGCGTCACGCGCACCAGCGGGCACCGACCAGCACTGATAAAAACGCTGCCGGATAGCATCGACTTCGCTGACGGTCAGTCTTTCCCCGGAACCAATGCGGGATTTCTGCTCGCTAGCCTTTGCCATCTGCTGTTCCTGCGGCTTGGGCTTGTTCTTCGGCTTTGATTTGTCGATCAGTGCTTCGATATCATCAAAGCTGAAGGGATCAGATTCAGGCTGCTTTGCAGGCTTGGTCGGCGCAGGTTTCGGTTTAGGCTTGGGTTTTGGTTTAGGTGCAGGCTTCGGCTCAGGCTTTGGGTCCGGCTTCGGTTTCGGGGCCGGTTTGGGCACGGGTTTCGGTTCTGGCTTCGGTTCGGGCTTGGGCTTTGGCTTTGCAATCGGCTCAGGCTTCGGTTTCGGCTTGGGTTTTGGTTCGGGCTTTTTCGGCTCCGGCTTCGGCTTTGGCTTTTTCTTGGCAGGGGCGGGTTTGATTTCTGTCTTGTCGGCAATCTTCACCAGTTCTACCGGAATTGCGGGCTTGATCTCGAACCGCTCTTTCTCGTCAAACGGATTGCTGGCAAGCGTGGCGCCGATCAGCGCCACGTGCAAAACAACCGAAACGATTAGGGCTGCCCGCATCAGGCCAACACTCCCTTATGCCTGCGCTTACAAATCCTGATCCGTGATCAGGGCAATGCGGGTAAATCCCGCTTCGTTAAGCAAGCCCATAATGACCATGACCTTGCCGTAATCGACCTGCTCGTCCCCGCGCACATAAATACGCGTGTCCGGCTTTTGCCCCAATACAGCTTGCACACGAGGGATCAGCGCCTTTTGCGTGATTTTCGTATCCTGCAAGTAAAGCGCCCCGTCCTTCGTGATGGAGATTGTCAAAGGCTCCACCTCCTCTGACACGGGGCCAGCCTTGGTTTCAGGCAAATCCACGGGCACGCCAACCGTCAACAAGGGCGCAGCAACCATGAACACGATCAACAGCACCAACATCACATCAACCAATGGGGTGACATTGATCTCAGACATGGGGGCATGACCGCGACGACCGCCGCGTGCACTACCGCTCTGCTTTAATGGGCCTGCTCCCATCAGTCCTGTTCCTCAACCTGACGGGTCAGGATACCTGCGAATTCATCTGAAAATCCTTCAAGCCTTGTGGCATAGCGGTTCATATCCGATGAAAACTTGTTATAGGCCATCACTGCAGGAATAGCCGCGATCAAGCCAAGCGCTGTTGCAAACAACGCCTCTGCAATGCCGGGGGCAACAACAGCAAGCGTTGTATTCTTTGAGATCGCAATCGCCTGAAAGGCGCTCATAATCCCCCAGACGGTCCCGAACAGACCAACAAACGGCGCGGTCGAACCAACCGTGGCAAGAAAACTTAAATTCCGTTCAAGCACGGTCATCTCGCGGATCAGTGTAATCTGCATCACCTTATGGATGCGCTCAGGCAGATTGGGCCGCAACCCGCCCCGGCCAGAGGCACGGTTCCATTCCCGCATGGCGTTCACAAACAAAACTTCCATCGGGTGGGAGGGTTTGTCGGCAATTTTCTCGTAAAGCTCATCAAGCGGTTTGCCCGACCAGAAGGTTTCTTCAAACTTTTCCGCCGCGCGCTTGACGCGCCCATATCGTATCCACTTATCAACGATGATCGCCCAACACCAAATGCTGGCACCAAGCAACATCAACATGACGATCTGCACCACCAAGGTGGCGGCAGCAAACATACCAAAAACTGAAAAGTCGGGCACACCCCCGCCCAGCGTGGTCTGTACAAGCTCTGGTTCCATGCGCGTTACCCTGCCTTTGATGATCCGAATCAGCTGTGACTTTGTCAGTCAAACATGACGGAAATCAGGCAAAAACGCCACCTAATCCAGCAAATGGGCGCCCTGTTCATTGGCACCCAGCGCTTTAAGCGCAGCAAGGGCAGGCTTTGGAATCCGGCGCGGCTTACCTTCCGGGTTAATGCAGGCAGCTTCTACTTTCAGACGCACCAGACATTCATCCCCGCGCCAGATGGCTTGGGCCATATCAAGGCGCGCGCCCGAAAACGTGTCGCAAACAGTGCGCACATCTAAAAGGTCGTCAATCCGGGCAGGCTTGGCATAATCAACCGTGATGCGCCGCAAGGTCCAGTAAATCGGCTCCTCCGCTGCGGCAAGATCAGCATGATTAACGCCGATGGCGCGCAAGAAATCTGACCGCCCCCGTTCTGCAAAGCGCAGATAATTGGCGTGATAGACAATGCCGCTTAGGTCCGTGTCCTCAAAATAGACACGCACGGGCAAATGATGAATGCCGCCTTGAAGCGTTCCTGTCATGAGGGGTCATCCTCCAGCGGCAGGCTCATACCTCCTGCGCCTTTGGGGGGCGTCAGCCCTAAATGGTTAAAGGCCCGCTCCGCCAATACGCGGCCTCGCGGCGTGCGTTGTACAAAGCCTTTTTGAATCAAATAGGGCTCAATAATATCTTCGATGGCGTCACGCGGCTCAGACAGCGCGGCGGCAATCGTGTCAGCACCGACAGGGCCCCCATTATAATCAAGCGCAATGCAGCGCATGTAGCGATGGTCCATCTGGTCAAAACCAAGCGGATCAACATCCAACCGTTTGAGCGCGCGGTCAGCGGCGGTGGCGTCAATCTCCTCCACCCCATCAACGGCGGCAAAGTCACGAACCCGGCGCAACAAACGTCCCGCTACACGGGGCGTGCCACGGGCGCGGCGGGCAACTTCTGCAGCGCCATCATCCGTCATCACGGCACCCAGCACGCCTGCACCGCGTTTGACGATAAACTCAAGCTCATCAATCTCGTAAAAGTTCAATCGCACGGGGATACCAAAACGATCACGCAACGGCGTGGTCAAAAGGCCTGATCGCGTGGTCGCCCCGATCAACGTAAAGGGCGGCAAGTCGATCTTGACGGAACGGGCGGCCGGCCCCTCCCCAATCATGAGATCAAGCTCAAAATCCTCCATCGCGGGGTAAAGGATTTCTTCAACGGCGGGGTTCAGCCGATGGATCTCGTCAATGAACAGGACATCATGGGGATCAAGATTAGTCAGCAATGCAGCAAGGTCGCCCGCCTTGGCAATCACAGGGCCTGAGGTTGATTTGAACCCGACCCCCAACTCGCGCGCCACAATCTGCGCCAGCGTGGTTTTGCCCAAGCCAGGCGGGCCATGCAGCAACACATGATCAAGCGCGTCATTGCGGGATTTGGCAGCCGCAATAAAAACGGCAAGATTTTCACGCGCCGCCTTTTGACCGACAAATTCAGCCAACCGCTGCGGGCGCAGCATCGCCTCGCCCCCATCTTCGGGGTGGGGCGCTGCGCTGACCAGCCGTTCTTGATCTGCCTCGATACTCATCAGATCAGTTTAGCCTGTTATCCACGATTCGGGGCAAGTTCTTTAAGCGCCAGCCGGATCAGGGTGGCAACGTCATCCCCTGCCTCACCCGATACTTTTGCAATAGCGCGGGCCGCCTCAACCTCTTTATAGCCTAGATTGGTGAGGGCGGAGAGAGCATCAGCATTGCCGCCTCCTTCAGGGGCTGCCTTGTCGCCACCCGTTGCGATAGTCAAATCGGTTGGCACCTTGTCTTTGAGTTCCGTTACCAACCGTTGCGCCAATTTGGGGCCAACACCTTGCGCGCGGCCAACCATTGCCTTGTCCGCAGTTGCAATCGCCTGCGCCAATTCATTTGCGGACAGTGTGCCCAATACCCCCAACGCAACACGCGCGCCGACACCCTGTACTGACTGCAACAGGCGGAACCATTGCCGCTCCCCCTCCGTCATAAAGCCATAAAGGTGGATGTGATCTTCACGCACATGAGTGTCGATATGAAGGCGCACTGCTTCACCTAAACCGGGAAGCTGATCCAGTGTGCGTGACGAACAAAAGGCGGCATAGCCAACCCCGTTCACATCAATAATGCAGTGATCATCTGCCCGCGCCGCCAAAATGCCGGTCAGCAAGGCAATCATGTCTGTGCGCCCGCTTCGGCTGCTGCGATAGCCGCGCTCATCCGATCGCCACCACGATGGTGGGCATGACAAATTGCAATGGCGAGTGCATCGGCGGCATCGGGGTTCGCAACCTTGGTGCCGGGCATCAGGGTGGCAATCATATGACCGACCTGATTTTTGTCTGCATGACCTGCGCCCACAATCGCCTTTTTGACCTGATTGGGGGCATATTCTGCGACGGGCAAACCCGCCTCTGCCGGGGCGAGCAGCGCAATGGCACGGGCCTGACCCAGCTTTAACGTACCGGCAGGGTCCTTGTTCACAAAGGTCTGTTCAACCGCAGCTTCGGCAGGCTGGTATTCCGCAATTACGTCAGCAAGCCCCTTGCGCAGTTCCAACAAACGTTCTGCAAGGGACAAGCGCGCGTCAGATTTCACAACGCCATTGGCGATATGGGTCAGCTTGTTCCCATCGGATTCGATGACGCCCCAGCCCGTTCTACGCAGACCCGGATCAAACCCAACAATGCGCACCATGCCGTTCATCTATTACGCGCTCAATTTTTCCATAATCTCGTCAGAGATTTCGAAGTTTGCATACACGTTCTGAACATCATCATTATCGTCCAACGCGTCCAGCAATTTCAGCAATGTTGCGGCCTGATCTTCATCAATATCAGCGGTTACGTTCGGCTTATAGGTCAGCTTGGCAGAGGTCGGCTCACCAAACTGTTCCTCAAGGCTTTTCAATACATCATGAAGGGAGGAAGCCTCGCATGTCAGTTCATGCTCCTCATCACTACTTTCAACTTCATCTGCACCAGCCTCAAGCGCAGCTTCAAACATGGCTTCGGCATCCGCCTTGTCAGCGGCATAAACAATCTGGCCCACACGGTCGAACATAAACCCGACAGAGCCTGTTTCACCCATATTGCCGCCATTCTTGGAAAATGCGGCCCGAATGTCAGAGGCGGAGCGGTTTTTATTGTCAGTCAAAGCCTCGACAATAATGGCAACGCCGCCGGGGCCATACCCTTCATAGCGAATGTCTTCATAATTATCGGCATCCCCGCCCAATGATTTTTTAATGGCCCGTTCGATATTGTCTTTCGGCATGGACTGGCCACGGGCCGTCTGCACTGCCAAGCGCAAGCGCGGGTTTTTGTCAGGATCAGGATCGCCCATTTTTGCGGCGATGGTGATTTCCTTGGACAGTTTGGAAAACAGCTTGGACCGCTTGGCGTCCTGTGCGCCTTTGCGATGCATGATATTCTTAAATTTACTATGGCCTGCCATAACGCACCCATTGGTCAAAAATCATCGAAAAACAGATTAGGGGCTGTCATACGGCATTTATTGCCGAATATTCAACCCGAAGGCTTAAAAATCCGGCATTTGGGGGATCAGGCTGCCGCCCTGACGCACGGGGGCGACATTGATCGCATGGCCCGTCTTGTCATCAGTTTCGACAAAGACGCCGCACAAAGTCGGCTCCCCATTCGCAGGCTCAAACCGTTTGCCCGGTGTTTTTTGCAGGAACCTGCGCACAGGTTCATCCTTTTGCATGCCGATCACAGAATTATAGTCGCCGCACATCCCCGCATCACATTGCAGCCCTGTGCCACCGGGCAATATCTGTGTATCAGCGGTCGGCACATGGGTGTGGGTGCCAACAACAAAGCTGACGCGCCCATCAAGGTGATGGCCCATCGCCATTTTTTCGGACGTTGCCTCACCATGAAAATCAACAAACACCGCATCAACAGTGCCGCCCATGCGGTACTGGCCCAAAATCTCGTCCACAACCGCAAAGGGGTCGTTCATCGCATCCATATAGACACGGCCCATCAAATTGATGACCAGCACGGTTTTGCCGCGCACAGTCTTATAAACCCCATGGCCGAAGCCGGGGGCACCTTTCGGGAAAGTAGCCGGGCGCAGCAGACGCTTTTCATCGCCCATGACCGCCATAATCTCTCGCTGATCAAAAATATGATTGCCGGAGGTTTGAACATCGATCCCCTTGTCAAAAAGATCATCCATGATCTTGCGGGTCAGGCCAAAACCAGCAGCGGCGTTTTCCACATTGGCAATCGTCAGATCGGGTTTCAATGCCTGCTGCACCGCTGGTAAATGGTCCGACACAGCCCGGCGGCCAGCACGGCCCACAAGATCACCCAAAAACAATAAACGCATTCTGCTACCCTATCGCTATTAACCCGTCAGGGGTCAGCACGGCGTCAAGCCGTTGGTCCAATTCATCACTGGGGACCTTGTTGACCAATTGCCCCTGATAGGCAAGGCCGATGATTTTCACTGCTTGGCCAGACGATTTCAGCCCGGCAATCGTGCGATCATAAAATCCACCACCATAGCCAAGCCTGCCGCCCGCCTGATCTGCTGCCAACAAGGGCGCCAATATAATGTCAGGATCAAATGCGGGAGCAGACGCCACAGGCTGCCGCACATCAAAATCACCCACCAAAAGCGGCGCAATCCCATCCCAAAGGTGGAATGTCAGTGGCTGGTCCTTACCATTCATCACAGGCAACAGGGTCTGCGCCCCGCCATCGCGCAAGGCGGTCATCAGGGGGCGGGGGTCAAGCTCATCGTCTAGCGGGGCATAGCCTGCCACGTTCGGCGCACCCATACCGATAAAGTCTCGGACCGCAAATATATGATCAACCAGCCCTTGCCCAGCCGCAACGCGCGCAGATTCTGACAGGTCTGCACGAACTTGCTTCATCTGTTGCCGTAAGGCGGCCTTTTCGGCGATGAGTGGCACCGCTGCCCTTTCGGAAGTTTTTGATCCTGAAAAGCAAAAGCATAGTGGGCCACGAACACCGTCTGACCAAAGTTTCAACCCCTGGAACCTGACAAGTCAGGTGGGCGCCGTGATGCCAAGGTCCACGAACCAAGGCAGGGACAGCTCCCTAAGGAGTGTTATGGTCCCCGGGATGATAGCGGTCATAACGCATGCCGCAGCACCACTACACTTTACTGTATATAGGACAGTCTATCAGGAATTTCAGGCAGAAGTCAGCGCCCCAGCCTCAACCTTTTCTGATAACGTGTCGATGCGCCGCGCAGCCTCATCCAACAAGGACGCCGCCTCATCGCCCATGGCAAGGCCATGCTGCATATCTTCCAATTGCTCAACCGCATCGCCCAATTCAGCAGCAATGGTCAATGCCGCCATCAAAAACAGGCGGGCATCACCGACCTGACCGACATTTTGCACATGACTGGCAACATGAGAATCGACATAACGGGCCAGGTCTTTGAGCTTGCCTTCATCGCCAGGCTCGCACGTCATGGGAAAGCTGCGCCCATTGATGGAGATATTTACCTGTGCCATTGCGTCGGTCCCCTAAAATCTGATCAGGCTGATTCTTCAAATAGGGCAGATTGATCTTCCTCGTCAGAAGAGACGCCGTCGTCCGCACTGTCTTCTTCTGCACCGTCCAACACTGCCTCAACAGCCTCAATCGCCGCATTCAGACGGGTCTCAACCTGCTCAACAAGGGCTGAAAGCGCCTTGTTTTCCTTGGCTAATTCTTCATTTTCGAGCTCCGCAGCGGCCAAAGCCTCCTGCACTTCGGCAAGGGCGGCCCCGCCCTTTTCGGCGCTTTCGGCCTGCTCGGCAGCGCTTTTACGTTCAGCTTCCAAGCTTGCGATGGCCGCCTCTGATGCCTTTTCAAGGCGGGAAAGGGCTGTTCCCAGCCGTTCCTGCACCGCTTCAATGCCCATATCGGTCATAAAATCACCCTGTTAAGTTTGATATCCACTGAGTCGCCACGATAAGCGCGCCACCGATCAGGTCAAGCTGCAAAACCATTCCCACCCGCACAACATGTATTGAGGGAAATTTATAGAGCAATACGGGCGTAATAATGCCGCATTTTTCGCTGAATCGCCCCTGTCTATTGCCTTTGATGATCAGGCGGGGCATTCTGCGCCGCGCAAGTGGCCTCTTATGGTTTTGCCCTCAAAAATTTAGCCGTACCTTATGGAAGTCCGCCGGGACGCAACACCCCGGGCTTTCCGCATACCGGAACCTGCATATGACTGATCAGTCCCCCGCTGCCACAAACTACGATTTGCGTGCTATGGCGAACGCTATCCGCGCTTTAAGCATGGATGCCGTGCAAAAGGCCAATTCTGGTCACCCCGGCATGCCGATGGGGATGGCAGATGTTGCCGCGGTTCTATTTACCGAACATTTGAAGTTTGATCCGACCGCGCCTTACTGGCCGGATCGTGATCGCTTCATCCTGTCTGCCGGTCACGGCTCCATGCTGCTTTATAGCCTGCTATATCTAACAGGTTATGAGGACATGACCCTCGACCAGATCAAGAATTTCCGCCAGATGGGCGCTAAAACTGCGGGTCACCCCGAATTTGGCGAAGCCCCCGGCATCGAAACCACCACGGGCCCCTTGGGTCAGGGCATTGCCACCGCCGTTGGTATGGCGCTGGCTGAAAAGCTGCAAGCTGCCCGTTACGGCGACGATGTGGTTGACCATTACACCTATGCGCTGGCAGGCGATGGCTGCCTGATGGAAGGCATCAGCCACGAAGCCATTTCCATGGCAGGCCATATGAAATTGGATAAGCTGATCGTTCTGTTTGACGATAACGGCATTTCCATTGATGGGCCGACCGACCTGACCGTTTCTGACGACCAATTGGGCCGCTTTGCAGCCTCAGGCTGGCAGGTCATTGCGTGTGACGGTCACGACGTTGCGGCCGTGTCAAAGGCAATCAGCGACGCAAAAGCCAACAAGGACCAGCCCACATTGATCGCCTGTAAAACGGTGATCGGCTATGGCTCCCCCAACAAGCAAGGCACATCATCAACCCATGGCGCACCCTTGGGCGATGATGAAATCGCCGCCACCCGCGATCGGCTCGATTGGCCCTATGGCCCGTTCGAAATCCCGGCTGAGGTGCTGGACCAGTGGCGCGCCGCAGGGGCACGCGCCCAAGCGAACCGCAAGGCATGGGAAGCCCGCCTTGATGGCCTGAATGCAGAAACACGCGCCCTTTGGGACCGCACACAGGCAGGTGACCTGCCCGCCGGACTTGAAGATGCGGTCAACGCCTATAAGAAGCAATTGGCCGAAGATCAGCCCAAGCTTGCCACCCGTGCCTCAAGCCAGAATGCGCTTGATGTGATTAATCCTGTGGTGGTTGAAACGATTGGCGGGTCTGCCGACCTGACCGGGTCCAACAACACCAAATCAGGCGATATGGGCATTGTCAGCCCAACCGATTATACTGGCCGCTATGTCCATTACGGCGTGCGTGAGCACGGCATGGCCGCAGCGATGAACGGCATTGCGCTGCATGGGGGCTTGATCCCTTATGGTGGGACATTCCTGGTCTTTACTGACTATTGCCGCCCGTCGATCCGCCTATCTGCCCTAATGGGCCAGCGCGTTATCTATGTCATGACCCATGATTCCATCGGTCTTGGCGAGGATGGCCCGACCCATCAGCCGGTTGAACATGTGTCCAGCCTGCGCGCCATGCCGAATGTGGCTGTGTTCCGCCCCGCTGACGCTGTTGAAACAGCCGAATGCTGGGAAGTGGCGTTAAAGCGCACAGACGGCCCCTCAGTCCTTGCCCTGTCACGTCAGGGCGTACCCGCCCTACGCACCACGCACACAGATGACAATCTTTGCGCCAAGGGCGGCTATGTCATCCGCGAAGCATCAGCCGATGCCAAGGTCGTGTTGATCGGCACCGGCACTGAATTGCAATTGGCGGTCGAAGCTGCCGAACAGCTTGAAGCGGACGGCATCGCCACGCGCGTCGTATCGCTGCCCTGTTGGGAACTGCTGGACGATGCCTCAAAGGCCGATTTGCTTGGCCCTGATGGCACTGTCCGCGTTGCTGTTGAAGCAGGCACCAGCTTTGGCTGGGAACGCATTTTGGGCGCAAATGGTGGGTTCGTCGGCATCGACACATTCGGTGCCAGCGCCCCGGCAGGCGACCTTTATAAACATTTTGACATCACAGTGGAGCGGGTGGTGAAAGAAGCCCGCGCCCGCCTTTAACCCCTCAAAAAAAGGCATCCGAGTAGGAAGGAAAGAACACATGACTGTACGTGTTGGGATTAATGGTTTTGGCCGTATTGGCCGGAACGTGCTTCGCGCAATTGCTGAATCTGGCCGCACCGATGTTGAAGTCGTCGGCATCAACGATCTGGGCCCTGTTGAAACAAACGCCCATTTGCTGCGTCACGATTCAGTCCACGGCAACTTCCCCGGTGAAGTGACCGTTGATGGCGATTCAATCGCGCTGACAAATAATGGCTGGTCTTCAGGCCAGATCAAGGTCTCTGCCGAACGCAACCCCGCCGATCTGCCCTGGGGCGATCTAGGCGTTGATATCGTGATGGAATGCACCGGCATTTTCACATCCAAAGAAAAAGCCAGCGGCCATCTTGATGCCGGTGCCAAAAAGGTTCTGGTTTCTGCTCCCGCAACTGGCGCAGACCTGACCGTTGTTTACGGTGTGAACCACGACAAGTTGGAAGCCGGCCACACCGTCGTTTCCAACGCCTCATGCACCACCAACTGCCTCGCCCCCGTTGCGCAGGTTTTGAACAATTTGGTGGGGATTGAACGCGGCTTCATGACCACAGTTCACGCCTATACAGGTGACCAGCCGTCATTGGACGTTATGCATTCTGACCTGCGCCGTGGCCGTGCCGCTGCCCTGTCCATGATCCCGACTTCAACCGGTGCTGCGCGCGCCGTTGGTCTGGTTCTGCCCGAAATGCAAGGCAAACTGGACGGTACTGCCGTTCGCGTGCCGACCCCGAACGTGTCCATGATCGACCTTGTGTTCGATGCAGGCCGTGACACCACAGTTGAAGAAGTCAATGAAGCCATCACCGCAGCAGCCAATGGCCCGCTGAAGGGTGTGCTTGGCACCTCTGACGGTCCGCTGGTTTCCATCGACTTCAACCACAACCCGAACTCTTCGACATTCGACCTGACACAGACGCAGGTTATCGAAGGCCGCTTGGTCCGCGTGTTGAGCTGGTATGACAACGAGTGGGGCTTCTCCAACCGCATGTCAGACACAGCCGTCGTCATGGGCGCCCTGTAAGCACCCACAACCACGCTAAAGAGGACAGGACAGATCATGGCCGGATATAATACGCTTGATAATCTCGATGTTGCGGGCAAGCGTGTGCTTGTGCGGCTTGATCTGAATGTGCCTATGAAGGACGGCGCGGTAACAGACACTACACGTCTGGACCGTGCGCTTCCGACAATCAAAGAACTGGTGGGCAATGGCGCAAAGGTCATTGCCCTCAGTCATTTTGGGCGCCCAAAAGGCCAGCCCAACCCGGAAATGAGCCTCGCTCCCGTTGCTGCCGCATTGGGCGACCTGCTGGGCCAGCCTGTCGGCTTTGCTGCCGATTGTATTGGTGACGCAGCCGCGTCTGCCGTAAACAGCATGGCTGACGGTGAAGTGTTGGTGCTTGAAAACACGCGCTTTCATGCCGGGGAAGAAGCAAACGACCCTGACTTTGCCAAGGCGCTGGCTGCCAATGGCGATCTTTATGTGAATGACGCCTTTTCTGCTGCGCATCGCGCCCATGGATCAACCGAGGGGATTACCCGCGTGTTGCCATCGGTTGCTGGACGCGCCATGCAAATGGAGCTTGAGGCACTTGACGCTGCACTGGGCAATCCCGAACGGCCTGTCGTTGCCGTTGTTGGCGGTGCCAAGGTTTCAAGCAAAATCGAATTATTGAAAAATCTGGTGGGCAAGGTTGATCATCTGCTGATCGGCGGTGCCATGGCCAACACATTCCTCGCCGCGCGCGGCTTGCCCGTTGGCAAAAGCCTGCATGAGCCTGACCTGAAGGGTCTTGCCCTTGAAATTCTGAACGAAGCTGGCGCACAGGGCTGCGAAGTGGTGCTACCTGTTGATGGTGTGGTTGCCAAGGAACTGGCCCCCAACACAAAAAGCATGACGCTTGCTGCGGATCAAACCCCCGATGATGGGATGATCCTTGATGCGGGCACAAGTTCTATTGCCGAATTCGGCATCCGTTTCGAAGGGGCCAAAACCGTTGTTTGGAACGGCCCGCTGGGTGCCTTTGAAATTCCCCCATTTGATACTGCCACAACCATCACCCTGCGCCATGTCGGGATGTTGGCAAAGGCCGGTCGCTTAAAAGCCATTGCCGGCGGTGGCGACACGGTGGCTGCAATTAATCACGCCGGTAATGTGTACGACAACTTCACCTATGTTTCGACCGCAGGCGGTGCCTTTCTAGAGTGGCTGGAAGGCAAAACCCTGCCCGGTGTTGCAGCACTTGAACAATAACGCGCTGCCGAAGCACAATAATCCGACGAAGGAGACTTAATAATGGATAAGGCACGGCTTGAAGAAATCGCCGCCCAGATGATGGCCCCCGGCAAGGGGATTTTGGCCGCCGATGAAAGCACCGGCACCATCAAAAAGCGGTTTGACCAGATCAATACGGAATCAACGGAAGAAAGCCGCCGCGATTATCGCGAAATGCTGTTCCGTGCCGATGGTTTTGATGAAGCAATCTCAGGCGTGATCCTGTTCGACGAAACCTTGCGCCAGAATGCTGCCGACGGCACCCCCTTGCGCGATCTGATCGCAGCAAAAGGCGCGGTTCCCGGCATCAAGGTCGATGCAGGTGCCAAGGATCTGCCCGGCTGCCCCGGCGAAAAAGTGACTGAGGGTCTTGATGGCCTGCGCGAACGTCTGGCTGAATATCGCGAATTGGGCGCGGGCTTTGCCAAATGGCGTGCCGTGATCAATATTGCAGAAGGCATCCCCTCATACTCATGCATTCGCGCCAACGCCCATGCCTTGGCCCGGTATGCAGCCCTGTGTCAGGAAGCCGGTATCGTCCCGATTGTTGAACCTGAAGTGATCATGGATGGCAGCCATTCCATCGACGTTTGTGACGATGTTACAGGCTGGGCCCTGTCTGAGCTTTATCAGGAACTGTATAACCAGCGCGTTTACCTTGAAGGGTCAGTCCTGAAACCGAACATGGTGATCTCAGGCACCGACGCCCCAAATCGCGCAGGCGTCGAAGAAGTGGCCGCGCGCACTGTCGCCACCTTGAAGCGTCACGTCCCTTCAGCCGTTGCGGGCATCGCCTTCCTGTCTGGCGGTCAGTCCGACGAAGAAGCAACCGCCCATCTGAACGCCATGAATGCAGGCTATGACCTGCCCTGGGGTCTGACATTCTCCTATGGTCGCGCATTGCAGCAGGCTGCATTGAAAGCATGGCAAGGTCAGGCTGAAAATGTTGCTGCCGCTCAGGCTGCCTTTGCCCATCGCGCCCGCATGAACGGTTTGGCCGCTGCTGGCGAATGGTCAGAAGCGACCGAGCAGGCCGGACAAGCTGCTGCCTAATGGCAAGCGCCAACAAAAAACAAGATGATGTGGCGGTGGCGGACAAGTTCCGTTGCCGCCTTTATCTTATTACGCCGCCAAAAATTGATGATGGTTTTGCGGCGCAATTAGAACAGGCCCTGTCTGGCGGCGATGTCGCCTGCCTGCAAATTCGCCTGAAGGATCAGCCGGACGAGGTCATTATAGCAGCCGCACAGGCGCTGATGCCCATTGCGCACGCCCATGACGTCGCGGTGCTGATCAATGACCGCCCTGATTTAGCAAAAGCGGCCGGGGCCGACGGCGCCCATGTCGGTCAGGACGACATGCCCTATAAAGAGGCGCGCGGGCTATTGGGGGCTGAGGCCATTATCGGTGTGACTTGCCATGACAGCCGCCACCTTGCCATGACGGCGGGTGAACAAGGCGCGGACTATGTTGCCTTTGGTGCCTTTTTCGAAACCCCGACAAAAGACCCCAAAGCAAAGGCCGAGCTTGAGCTTTTGCAGTGGTGGGCCACCATGATGGAAGTGCCCCAAGTCGCCATCGGCGGCATCACGCCTGATAATGCACGCCCCCTGGTTGAAGCTGGCGCTGATTTTCTGGCAGTATCATCAGGTGTCTGGTCCCACCCTCAGGGGCCAAAAGCTGCCGTTGCAGCATTGAACAAGATTTTTGACAAGGTGTATGAGGCCCCCTGATCCCACCTGATCAGGGCCGCATAATCGCCGCATGGACTTGAACGGGCGTGGCTGATAGCTTCCGCGCCAATTTCTGATTTCCAAGATTAATGGATCAATTGACATGAGAATCAATGGCAATGAAATCCGCCCCGGCAATGTGATCGAACATAAGGGCGGTTTGTGGGTCGCAGTAAAGATCCAGTCCGTGAAACCCGGCAAGGGCGGCGCCTTTGCACAGGTTGAGCTGAAAAACCTGCGTGATGGCAGCAAGCTTAATGAACGGTTCCGTGCGTCAGAAAATGTTGACCGCGTTCGGCTGGAACAAAAAGACTATCAATATTTGTTTGATGCTGACGGCATGGCCACATTCATGGACCTTGAATCTTATGAGCAGATTGAAATCCCGCTCGACTTTCTTGGTGACCGCGCAGCCTATTTGCAGGATGGCATGACGGTGGTCGTCGAATCCTATGAGGAAGAGCCGATTGGCGTGCAATTGCCGGAACATGTCACGCTGGAAGTGACCGAAACCGAACCCACCGTTAAGGGCCAAACAGCGGCAGCTTCCTATAAGCCTGCGATTTTGGACAATGGCTTGCGGGTTATGGTGCCGCCTTTTGTGCAAACCGGCGAAAAGGTGGTCATTGCGACCGAAGATTCAACCTATCTGAAACGCGCTGACTAAATCCGCGCTAAACGGGGTTCCTTGCGATGGCACATCGTTCGTCCACCATCAATGTCATGATCAACGCGGCCCGCAAAGCAGGGCGCGGACTGATCCGCGACTTTAACGAGGTTGAACATCTGCAGGTTTCTGTAAAGGGCCCCGCTGATTTTGTATCCAACGCGGATATGAAAGCGGAAAAAACCCTGATCGAAGAGCTGCACAAATCGCGCCCCGATTACGGTTTTTTGGTTGAAGAACGCGGCTTGATCAAGGGCAAAAGCGACGAACATCGTTGGATCATCGATCCATTGGATGGCACGCTGAACTTCCTGCATTCGATCCCCCATTTTGCCATATCAATTGGCCTAGAACGCGAAGGCACGATCATCGCGGCAGGGATTTATGATCCGGTGAAGGATGAGTTCTTTTGGGCCGAAAAGGGCAAGGGCGCCTATTTGGACGACCGTCGCCTACGTGTTTCTGCCCGCAAGAAAATGCTAGATTCTGTCTTTGCGACCGGCATTCCCTGCGCAAACCGCGCCACAGGTCATGGGCATCACCTGAAAGAACAGGCTGAATTGATGCCCCAAGTTGCAGGCATTCGCCGCTTTGGCTCTGCTGCGCTTGACCTCGCCTATGTTGCTGCTGGCCGCTATGAAGGGTTCTGGGAACGGGGCCTTGCCAAATGGGATATTGCAGCAGGATTGCTGCTAGTGCGTGAGGCCGGTGGCCTTGTCACAGATTTCGACAGCTCCAACACAATGATGGAGACAGGTGACATCGTTGCAGCAAGCGCAGAAATGCACACGCCCCTGCTGCGTGCCCTGCGCAAGGTCGGCCCATTTAGCTAAGCCACTTCGCTACGCTCCCCAATCGGCGGAATTGAACCTCCGTCCTAGCTGAAACTTGTTGCAGAAACGTCACTTAGGCGCGGTATGCCTTGCTTTGGTCATGTTGATCCCGTAACTATTGCAGCTATGATAGTGCCTGATTTGTTTTCAAAGGCACACCAATGGCTGTGATTAGCGGGGATTTCATCATGATGGCAGCGCGTAAGGTTTCTTTCATTTCCAAGGCGGCGTTTTGTGCCGCGCTTTTGGTCGGCGCAAGCTATGGGGCGCAGGCACAAAGTGTCATTGTAAATTATGGCGCGCTTGACCAGTTGGACGGTGCAGCACCTGCCGCGCAGCAGCCGTCAAATCCTGCACGCTATGCAACAGGCCAGGGTTACCCCTTTCAAACAGCCCCCGCCGCACCGGCGGCAACACCTTATGGGACCTCACCGGGCTATGCCCCTGCACCCTACGGCACTGCCCCAGCACCAATGGCAGCCCCGGCACCGGCAGTGCAGGCAACAACAACCTATTCACCCACCCCTGCTCAGCCTGAGCCTGCCGGGTATAATCGCATCATGATTTTGGGCTCCCCCAAAATGACAGACGAAGCACGCCGCACAGGGCAGCTTCCCTATTCGCAGGGCACGCTGGAATATCGCCAACAATTGGCAACGATGGTTGGGTCCGGGGCCAAGGCACGGCCCATGCCGACAACCACCACCACACCATCTGCTGCGCCTGACACGCAACGCACAAGCATAACGTCATCTGGTGAGCTGCCACGGCGTGTCTCTGCCTATTCGCGTGATGGCCGCCCGACAGCAACAAGCCCGGCAGCGCAAGAACGTGTCTTGGAAACAACCGATGGCGGCTTGCCCCGTCGCATTTCCGCAAATTCAGCACCGCAGGCCACAACAGATAGCGGACTGCCCCGCCGTGTTGCTGCGGCGCCGTCAGCCTATCATAAATCATCAGATGGCCTGATCCGCCGCGTCAGCGCCAAAAGCGGCACAATCGGCCTGACCCGTGAATTGCTGATGGAAGCATCACAAACCCCGACAGGCTTGCCGCCGCTTCTGGTCATCAAGTTCCAGCAACGTGAGCAAGACCTGACAAGCGCTGACCGCAACGGCCTGACCCCGATTATGCGTCAGATTGGAAGCCAGAACAGCCAGTTTGAAGTGATCGGCTTTGCTTCAGACGGTGACAGTCGTGTTGCCCGCAAACGGTCACTTGACCGGACAATGGCGGTTCGTAATTTCATGATCGAAAACGGCATTCCGGCAGATCGCATCAAGATCCGTGCCCGTGGAGCCGAAGCAACCCGCAGCGGTCAGGTTCATGATCAGGTTATCATCGGCGGCGAATAAGGCCCGCTGATTTTACGCCCCATCTTTCATCAACAGGGGCCCATACATAGGAACTGCTGCTATGAGTGACGCAGAATTAGCCTCTGTCGCGCTGACGAAACCGCGACGGTTTATCGTGCGTATGGTTCTGTTTCTGATCCTTGTTGCGCTTGTACTTGCTGCCCTAATCGCTCCCATCATGGATGCCTTTGCCGCTAATCCGGCCCTCAATGGCCTGATTGCAGGGGCGTTTGTGGCCGGGCTCATCTATGTTTTCCGACAGGTGTCGATGCTGGGCCGCGAAGTCCGCTGGATGGAGGCCTATACTAAGGATGAGGCTGGCGCGGTTGGCGCGACAACGAAAATCCAGCCAGTTTTATTGGCCCCCATGGCTCATATGCTGCGCGATCAAAAAACAGGCGCGCTACACGGCCATCTATCTGCAGTTTCCACAAGATCCATCCTTGATTCAGTGGCCGCACGCCTTGATGAGGCACGCGATATTTCACGCTACCTGACAGGGCTTTTGATATTTCTTGGCCTGCTTGGCACGTTCTGGGGCCTGCTTGGCACAATCGGCGCGGTTGGCGACACAATCTCTACCCTGCAGGTTGGATCAGGCGATGTTGCATCGATCTTTGAAGATTTGAAGGCAGGGCTTGCCGCGCCGCTTGATGGCATGGGCACGGCCTTCTCCTCATCACTGTTTGGTTTGGCAGGCTCCCTCGTTCTTGGGTTTTTGGACCTTCAGGCAGGTGGCGCACAAAACCGCTTTTATAACGAGTTAGAGGACTGGCTGGCCGCACGCACACGCCTGTCATCAGGTGGCGGCGCAGCCATTGGGGACGCAGAAGGCGCATCCGTCCCTGCCTATGTCGCCGCCTTGTTGGAACAAACCGCAGAAAGTCTGGACGCCTTGCAACGCACATTGGCACGCAGCGAAGAACGCCGGATCGAGGCTGATCGCGTCATGGGCAAGCTGGGCGAACAAATCGCAGGTATGGCCGACCAGTCAGGCGATGATCAATCGCGCAAACATTTGGCCGCCATTGATGCCCATTTGACGCGCCTGATCGAACAGGATGCCCAGGGCCGCAATGATGCGGTTGCCGACATTCGCGCCGACATCAAACTGTTGACGCGCACCATTGCGCAAACAGCGGCACAATCATCCCCCGGCAACAGCCGGTCAGAAGGCTAACCGACAATGGCGCTTGCCAGGTCACGACATTCCCGCCGCCAATCCGGCGATCACTGGCCGGGTTTTGTTGATGCCCTATCATCGCTGTTATTGGTGGTGATTTTCTTTTTGTCCGTCTTCATGCTGGCGCAGTTCTTTTTGTCAGAAGCCTTGTCTGGGCGCGACAAGGCACTTGATGCGATGCGTGCCGAAATTGCCGAACTCGCCGACCTATTGGCCCTAGAACGCAAAGCGGCCAAAGAAGCGGCGGACCGCGTTGCCAGCCTATCCGCCGCGCTGATGGACCTGCGCACCAAGGAAGAGGCGGCACAGGCCGAACTTGCCAGCACCAAGGCAGCCCTCGCCGACCAAGAAGACCTAACAGAAGAAGCACAGGCGCAATTAGCGGTTCTGAACAGTCAATTATCAGAACTGCGCAAGCAACTTGCCTCCCTACAAAAGGCATTGGAAGCTGCGGAAGAAAAGGATCGCCGACAACAGGCGCGCATCGCCAATTTGGGCAAGCGGCTGAACGCTGCACTGGCCCAGCGCGTGGATGAGCTGGCCCGCTTCCGCTCACAATTTTTTGGCTTGATGAAACAGGCCCTGAAAGGGCGTAGCGACGTGCGCATCGAAGGCGACCGTTTTGTCTTCCAATCAGAAATATTGTTCAATAGCGGCTCCGCCGAATTGGGGCCGACAGGCAAGGCTGAATTGCTTAAGATCGCGCTTGCCTTGTTGGAAATCTCAGAAAAAACACCGTCCAATATCAATTGGATCATGCGCGTTGACGGCCATACGGATGCTGTGCCGATCAGCACGGCACGCTTCCCCTCAAACTGGGAACTGTCACAGGCGCGCGCATTGGCAGTTGTGAAGTTTTTGGAAAGCCAAGGCGTGCCCGGACACCGCATGGCGGCAACCGGTTTTGGGCAATATCAGCCCATTGCACAAGGCAGCGGCCCGCAGGCAAACCTGCGCAACCGCCGTATCGAATTCAAGATCACAACGCCTTAGTTCGCCAGCGGGTCAGTCAAGCTCGCAGATCAAGGCGTGGGCGTCCATGACAGAACCAATGGCGATACGATTGCCAAACTTCACCGCCACTGTCGACGCGGAAATGTCGGACCCATCGGTCAACATCACCTCATCAATGCGGCCGCCTTGCCCATCCTCATGATCCAGTGTGAATTTCATTACATGCGTCGGCGCTAGTTTGCTTTCGTCAGTCGCATAGCTGACGAATGCCAATAGTTTGGGATGCGCACCGATCCACAAATTGCCATCTTCATCCACATCAATATTGTCGATCCCGGTATTGATGGCCACGTGATCTTTGAATGTCACGTCCATTGTTTCAAGATCAATGTCGTAAAAATTCATGGTGCCTGCCATCAACTCCGCCACATAAAGCGTGCTGCCGTCGCGAGAAATATTGATCCCGTTGGCCATCTTCAACCCTTCAATCACAAAGCGTGCCGCAGCGCCGTCATAATAGCCGACCTGTGCGCGAGACAGACGCAAAAGCGGCTCAAGCATCCGCCCCAAATCAGTTTCTGAGCCGCTGTCATTTGTGAAATAGAATTGGCGCGGGCCTGTTGCCACAAGATCATTTGGTGACAACATATGGGGGTCGGTTATCGTCTCCACATGGGTCATTGTCATGCCCTGGGTCACGTCCCAGTCGAACAGTTCAACCGTGTGACCACCTGCAACAGGGTGATTAATCAGGAACAGACGGTATTTGTGATCGTCAAGTTTCCAAATGCTCAACCCATGGGGATGAAAATCTGCGGGACCATCATGGGTCATACGCAGCGCATCAGGGCGCGGTAGACGCATATCCATCACATAGATGCCGCCGAACGCTGGGTTCACAGCCTCACCCGCCGCAACGGCAGCGCTGGTGGCGCGGCGATCATCGGCTGAAACAATGGCATAAGGCCCGGCAAGCTGAATATCTTCAGGGCCTGCCATATCCTGCCCGGTCACGCGATAACACTGATCCGGCGCGTGGTAGGCAAGCTCTTTCGTGACCCCCAAAGCCAGCACAGTATTATAAACGAAGACGCCAATAACGCTGAGCACAACGACACTGATAAATACAAATACACCCCGGGTCATACCGATCCCCAATCCTGAAAAGTTATTGTGCGGCAGGCGGCACACTATCCACCTGCGCAATATGGTCTGCAGAAAATTGTAGTCTGGCAAGTCGCGCATAAAGCCCGTCTTCTGCCATTAATTCTTCATGTTTGCCTGAGGCAACGACCCGGCCATGCTCCATCACGATAATGCGATCTGCCTTTTGCACGGTGGCAAGCCTATGGGCGATCACCAACGTTGTCCGCCCTTCCATCAACACTTCCAGCGCCTTTTGGACTTTGGATTCAGCCTCGGCATCAAGGGCGGAGGTTGCCTCATCAAGCAACAGGATTGGCGCATCTTTTAACAAGGCGCGCGCAATTGCCATGCGTTGACGTTGCCCGCCTGACAGGCCCGCCCCCCGGTCGCCCAAGAATGTGTCATAGCCTTGGGGCAATGCTTCGATAAATGTGTCGGCAAAGGCATGGGTTGCAGCATCACGCACCTGCCCATCCGTTGCATCAGGCCGGCCATAGCGAATATTTTCAGCCGCTGTTGCGCCAAACACGATCGTATCTTGCGGGACAAAGGCAATTTGCTTGCGCATTTCCACGGGGTCAAAGCGTGTCATATCCTCGCCATCAATGATGATGCGCCCGGCAGACGGGTCATAGAACCGCAACAGTAATTGCAGAACCGTACTTTTGCCTGCACCGCTGGGTCCGACCAGCGCAACAGTTTCGCCCTGTTTCACATCAAGCGTAAAATCCTCAAGCGCGGTTTGTTCGGGCCGCATGGGATAGGAAAAGCCGACATTCTCAAACCGAATTGACCCTGTGACGGGATTGGGCAGCGCAACCGGATTGGCAGGCGCTGTGATCTCGCGCGGCACCTCAAGCAATTCAACCATACGTTCAGCGGCACCTGCTGCGCGCTGCAACTCTCCCCAAATTTCTGACAGCATCCCGGTTGAACCTGCAACCAGCACGGCATAAAGGATGAACTGCGCCAGCTCACCCCCTGTCATGGTGCCGCCAATAACGTCCTGCGCACCGCGCCACAGCACAAAGATGATGGCGCTTAGGATAACGAAGAAGGCGATAAAGGTTAGGGCAGCACGCACCACAATCCGCAATCGCGCAGCCTTGTAGGAATCTTCAACAGCAAGTGAGTAACGGGCCGCGTCAGCAGCTTCTTGGGTAAAGGCTTGCACGATACGGATTGCATTCAGGCTTTCCCCCGCAATCGCAGACGTATCTGCCACCCGGTCCTGACTGCGGCGGCTTAATGTGCGCACCCAACGCCCGATAGCGATAATCGGCACCAGAATGAACGGCACTGCCAAAAGCACAAACCCGGTCAGTTTCGGACTTGTGTAGAACATCAGGATCATGCCGCCAACAAGCGTCAGCGAATTGCGCAAAGCAACCGACACGCCAGAGCCGACGACCGTCTGCACCAATGTCGTGTCAGTCGTCAGGCGGGACAAAACTTCACCTGTGCGGGTTTTTTCAAAAAAGCTGGGGCTTAGAAAAACCAGATGCTCATACACGGCCTTTCTGATGTCGGCGACGATCCGCTCCCCCACCAATGTGACCATAAAAAACCGAATCGCTGTGGCAAGGGCCAACACGAAAGCAACCCCGACAAACGCGAGGAAATATTTGCCAATAAAGTCAGCGTTAGCGGCGGAAAAGCCTGCATCGATGACCCGCCGCAGGGCCATTGGCAACACCAAGGTCGCGCCAGATGACACAATCAATGCAATCATCGCCAAACCGATCCACAAGCTATAGGGCTTTAGGAACGGCACCAAACGGCGCAACGGCCTGACAGACTTTGCCTTTTCGCGGCCTGCCGCCTCACGCTCGATCGCGGCAGCAAAAGCCTCGCCACTACCGGCTGGAACTTGGTTTTGGGGGGCTTGATCGGCCACAGATTTTCCTTTGCACCCGCCGGGCCTCCGGCGCGCCTATTCAAGACAATATATTGACCACCTTGTAACCAACTATGAAAGCCGCGCCAAGCCTGACAATCGGCCAATTTTCCCGCGACCGCGTGCCACAAGCAAATTTTGCATGCTTTTCGAAGACCCCCTTGCCAGCACCTTGGGGGAATTGTATAAGGCGCGCTCTTGAATTTTAGCAGGACGTGCCACCTATGGTGCCTCCTTGCCTCCGTAACGGTAAACCAAAGGACAAGGCGATGAAAAAAGATATTCATCCCGACTATCACGTCATCACAGTTGAGATGACCGATGGCACAACATACCAGACCCGCTCAACATGGGGCTCTGAAGGCGATACAATGAAGCTTGATATCGACCCGACCACCCATCCGGCATGGACGGGCGGCAACCAGCGTCTTATGGACACTGCCGGTCGTGTTGGTCGCTTCAAGAAGAAATATGAAGGTTTCGGCATCGGTTGATCCGGCTTTCAGCTTCGTTTTTAAAGGCACCGTCCAATTCAGTTTGGGCGGTGTTTTTTTGTGTCTGATCGGCCAATCAGGGTCTTGAACAGTAAAAATCTGCACTTACATCATGTGTAGAGACGCCGCCTGGCGGGTCTCACATAACCATTAATTCCGGGATGCCCGTCAGGGGTTCCGGGGGAACCGCATTCGCTCATCAAGGAGGTATGCCATGCGTTCGACCTATGATTTTTCACCCCTTTTCCGTACTTCGGTCGGCTTTGATCGGTTTGATCAGCTGTTTGACAGTGCCCTGCGCGCCTCAGAACAGGTGCCGTCCTACCCGCCCTATAATATTGAGCGGCTGGGAGAAAATGACTACCAGATCTCTATCGCGCTTGCCGGGTTCACCGAGGACGAGCTTGAGATCATGCTGGAAAAGGGCGTACTGACCGTCCGTTCAACAGACAAGCCAGACGCTAATCAATCCGATCAAACTGATCGCCAATTCCTGCATCGCGGCATCGCCAAGCGCGCATTTGAACGGCGTTTCCAACTGGATGACAATGTGAAGGTGACAGGCGCAGATCTGGTCAATGGCCTGTTGGTAATTGACCTTGTGCGTGAAGTGCCCGAAAGCCAGAAGCCGCGTCAGATTACAATCGGCGGCCAGCCAAAACTGGCACAATCAGCCGCCTAACACCGTTCTTGTTCTGCCAATAAAAAAGACCGCATTCTGATCCAACCTCCCCCCCAGGATTAAGGATCGCGAATGCGGTCTTTGACGTGAAGCCATCCTGTTAAACTTGCCTGATTCATCTGGAATTCGATCAATCAACCAATTACAGGATCGGCGCACTATAGAGGCGTCAGAATGACGCGGCAAGTGCAAAAAAGCATCACAGACAAAATAACTGCAATCAATTTAGGCGGTTAACCATCAGACCCCTTAATAGCCGCCAAATTCTTGTCTCGGACGGCAATGCTTAAAGCAACCAACGCAGCCACAAAAAGCAGCGCGCCGACAAAATGCCCAATGCCGGGAAATAGAACAGGCGCAGCGGCACTGGTGAAATATTCAAACAAGGCAGGCATGACAAAGGGGGTCAGCAACATGGACAGGCTGAACAGGGACGACAAAGCCCCCGACAGCTCACCCTGCTGATCTTCGCCAACCTGATTGGCCATAATCGCCCGGATTGAGGGGGAGGCCAGCGCAAACATCCCGCTTAACGGGATCGCGCTATACATCCAAAAGCTGCTGGGGGCAAAGGCGACTGCCAGAAAGCCCAGCGCCCCTAAAACCAAACCGATTTGCGCCGTGCGATATTCGCCAAATCGGGACACAAGCCGCCCTGTCAGCATGCTTTGCACAACTGCGATGGTGATGCCCACCACTGCAAGCGACCAGCCAATCTCACCTGGGCCCCAACCGAATTTAAACTTTGTATAGTAGGTCCAGATGGTCGGGTTCACATCGTGCCCGACCTGAAACAGCGCCATCACCACAAACAGCCCCATCAACATCGGGAACCGCTTCAGCGCCAGCAGGCTACCGAGCGGGTTCGCGCGTTTGATGTCAAAGGCACGGCGTTTTTCTGGGGCTAGGCTTTCAGGGACGACAAACAGTCCATAAAGGAAATTCAAACCGCAAAACCCTGCGGCAACAAAGAATGGTACGCGGGGGCCAAGCTCCCCCAACAGCCCACCGATCGCCGGGCCAGTGACAAAGCCAATCCCCCAGGCCGCACCGATAATCCCAAAATTGCGAGCGCGATTTTCATGACTACTGATATCGGCAATATAGGCATTGCAGGTTGCGTAAACACCGCCTGCGACGCCCGCCACGATGCGCCCGAACAGCAGCATCTCATAGGACTGCGCAAGGCCCATAATAATATAGTCAATTGTAAATGCCGCCATTGAGGCCAGCATCAAGGGCCGTCGCCCGAACCGATCAGACAGGCCCCCGATCAAGGGGGCGCAGATGAACAGCGTAAAGGCAAAGGCAATCATCAATATGCCGCCCTCGACCGCTGCCTTTTCGACGGGTTGCCCTGTCAGGTCAGTAATCAGATCCGGCATGACCGGGATAATGATGCCAAAGCTGATTGTGTCGATGAAGATGATCGCCAGCACAAACAACATGCCCGGCGTCAATTTGGATTGCGGACCGGATTTATCTTCCGGCGTTGAAGATGCGTCAGTCACAGCTAATTCCCAAACACGGCGTCTGCTGCGGACCGGGCGCCCTTTTTCGCCTCAATCTCCTGCTTGATGCGAGCAATCTCGCCTTCTAGCAGGCTGATCCGTTCAACCAGTTCATCAACAGAAATAGCTGACAGATCTTCACCTACACTGATTGCCGCTACCTTTTTGGCGCGCTCCAAATCATCGTCGCTCATCGGTTTGTCCCTCCCCATTTATCCTCTATCTCCACTATGCTATCGAACAGATCAGAATTGCAAACAGGAATGATCACCATGCACCCAACCACAATGACTGCCATTGATATTGCTGAACCGGGCGGGCCAGAGGTTCTTCAGCCCATCACGATGGATGTCCCCACACCCAAGGCGGGCGAAATATTGATCAAGGTTGAAGCTGCAGGGATCAACCGTCCTGATGTCTTTCAACGCATGGGCCTTTACCCGCCACCTCCCGGCGCCCCTGCCCATCCCGGGCTTGAGGTTGCAGGCACAGTGGCTGCCTTGGGCGACGGGGTAACTGCATTTGCCGACGGAGACAAGGTTTGCGCCCTTGTCAGCGGTGGCGGCTACGCAGGCTATGTTTGCGCCCCGGTTGAAACCAGTCTGATGATCCCCAACAGCCTGTCTATGGAGGAAGCAGCCGCCCTGCCCGAAACCTTCTTTACGGTGTGGAGCAATGTCTTTGATCGCGCCAAATTGGCCGAGGGCGAAAGCCTGCTGGTTCATGGCGGGGCCAGCGGCATCGGCACCACCGCAATTCAAATGGCAACAGCTTTGAGTCACACTGTTTACACAACCGCCGGGACGGACGAAAAATGCAGCGCGTGCGAGGCGCTAGGCGCTACCAAGGCAATCAACTACAAAAACGATGATTTTGTTGAGGTGATCAAGACCGAAACAGGTGGCAAGGGCGTAGATGTCGTGCTTGATATGGTGGGGGGCGATTATATTCCCCGATCAATCGGCTGCATGGCTGTGGAGGGGCGCTTTGTCTCCATCGCGTTTTTGCAAGGCTCCACCGCCGAAGTGAACTTCATGCTTGTCATGCTGAAACGGTTGACCATCACAGGCTCTACCCTGCGGGCACGGGATGTGGCCGACAAAAAGGCAATTGCAGACAAGCTGGCAGAACATGTGATGCCGCTGGTTGCAGATGGCAAAATCAAACCAAAGCTTTTCAAGACTTTTCCGCTGGAAGAGGCATCCAAAGCGCATGCCTTGATGGAATCTTCAGCCCATATTGGCAAAATCGTCCTGACCGTCGCACATTAGCCGCCACACATTAGATGACTAGGCAAGCGGTGAGTTTTTCGCTATAAGGGCTGTGATTTCCCTAAAGACCGGTAAACCTGACCGGCGCGACCTTCAAAAACCCGGGTCGCCAGCCGCTACCCCTTTACCCAATCCGGTCACGAGGATGCTGAATAGGAGCTGTTATGAGCAAGCCATTGATGCCAAAGGCAACCGCCGTATGGCTGGTCGATAATACAAGTCTGACCTTTGATCAGATTGCCGATTTCTGCGGTCTGCACGCGCTTGAGGTCAAAGGCATTGCCGATGGCGAAGTTGGTGTTGGCATTCGCGGGTTAGACCCGGTTGCTGCGGGACAACTGGAACGCGAAGAAATTGAACGGTGCCAAGGCGATGACAGCGCCCGGCTTGTGAAGCTGGAGCCGAAAGTTGTTGCCCCCCCGATCAAGCGTAAAGGCCCGCGCTACACCCCCGTGTCAAAACGGCAGGACCGCCCTGATGCGATTTTGTGGCTGCTGCGTCATCACCCAGAATTGGCAGACGCACAGGTTGGCCGTCTTGTCGGCACGACCAAGCCGACCATTCAGTCGATCCGCGATCGCAGCCATTGGAACATCAACAATCTGAAACCGGTTGACCCGGTGCAGCTTGGCCTTTGCAGCCAGGCCGATCTTGACGAAGCGGTGCAAAAAGCTGCCCGCCGCAAGGAACGCGCTGCGGCCAAGCTGGCCCGTGAACGCCGGGCCCAGGGCTTGGAGCCGCTGGAGGTTGAGGAAGAAACCACCCAAGCACCGCTTGATGCGCCTGCCTCAACACCTGCAGCACCCGCTGGTGGCGAAACAATCGAAAGCGTGTTCGGCACCAGCCCAACACCCAAGGCAGATGACGACGACCCAAAAGGGTTCTGATTTTATCTAACCTGATCAAATCAAGATAACAGGATCGGCGGTCCATTCATGGAAGCAATCATTGCAAACATGGGTGTGATCTCTGATCCTGTTTTTTATTTAGCGGCCATCCCGGCCATCTTGCTAACCGGCATCTCCAAGGGCGGGTTTGCAGGCGGGTTGGGCGCCTTGGGCGTGCCGATCATGGCGCTTGCCACCTCCCCGCTTGAGGCTGCGGCGGTTATGCTGCCCATCCTGATCGTCATGGATTGGGTTGGCCTTTATGCCTATCGCCACACATGGCATCGCGCTGCGGTATTGACCTTGCTGCCCGGTGCCGTGATCGGCGTTGGCCTCGCCTGGGCGATGGCCGATCAAGTATCTGACCATCATGTGCGGATCATTGTCGGGCTGATCGCCGTTGTGTTTGCACTTAATTACTGGGTCAACCGGGCTGACAGGCCCGCGCGCGCAACACCGGGCAAACGGCTTGGCATCATTTGGGGCAGTATTGCCGGGTTCACCAGCTTTGTCGCCCATGCAGGCGGGCCGCCCTATCAGGTCTATGCACTTGGCCTCAAGCTCGACAAAACGCTTTATGTCGGGACGAGCGTTTGGTTCTTTGCTGCCCTGAACCTGATCAAGCTTGGCCCCTATTGGTCGGCAGATATTCTTGATACCAGCAGGCTCGCTACCGCGGGGGTTCTGTTACCCATTGCCCCTTTGGGCATGTGGCTGGGGATCAAACTGCACAAGATGGTCCCCGAAGGCCCATTTTACCGCATAGCCTATATTTTGCTGTTTGCTGCAGGGCTACGCCTACTTTGATCGGGTATTGAAGGTCTTTTCTAACGACACTATCGGGGGTATCTTGCGCGCCAGATAATTAGAAAATCATCATCATTGAATGGGAGAAACGCGCTGTGTCCGGCCATCCTTACGATACCGATCTAGATAAAAATCCAGCCAATTATCAGGCTTTATCCCCGCTTAGCTTTTTGGAATGGTCTGCCAGCACCTACCCCGATACCACCGCAGTGGTGCACGGACCGCTGAAACGCAGCTATCGCGAATTCTATGCGCGCTGCCGCAAGCTGGCCAGCGCCCTTGCCAAAGCGGGCATTAAAAAGGGTGACACGGTTGCCGTCTTTGCCCCCAATATCCCCGCCATGCTTGAGGCCCATTATGGCGTCCCCATGATCGGCGCGGTTATCAACGCCATTAACACCCGCCTTGATGGCCCCGCTGTCGGCTTTATTCTCGATCATGGCGAAGCAAAGGTTTTGCTGGTTGATCGTGAGCTTGCGGGCGTCGCGAAAGAAGCCCTAGAACACGCCACCGTCAAACCGCTGGTGATCGA
The DNA here is from genome assembly GCA_965229935.1 of Alphaproteobacteria bacterium. Taxonomy (GTDB): domain Bacteria; phylum Pseudomonadota; class Alphaproteobacteria; order SPJN01; family SPJN01; genus SPJN01. The sequence continues at coordinate 2,338,218 of CBDDKB010000002.1, read as the reverse complement.
CATTAATGATCCTGAATATACCGGCGCTGGCGAGCTGATCGGTGAAATTGAATATGAAGATTTCATTGCCCCGGGTGACGAAAATCACGAATGGTCACTGCCCGACAATGAATGGGACGCGATTGCGCTGAACTATACATCCGGTACAACAGGCAATCCCAAAGGCGTTGTCTACCATCATCGCGGGGCCTATCTGCTGTCACAGGGCAATGCCATGGTCGGCCAGATGCCGCGCCACCCTGTCTATTTGTGGACGCTGCCCATGTTCCACTGCAATGGCTGGTGCTTCACATGGACCATTTCAGTTCTTGCCGGAACGCATGTTTGCCTGCGCCGGGTTGAGGCGGGCGAAATCTATAAGGCCATTGATGAGCATGGCGTCACCCATATGTGCGGCGCCCCGATTGTGATGGGCTTTTTGGTCAATGCCACGGACGACGAATTCCGTCAGCCCGCACGCCAGATTGAATTCCTGACCGCAGCAGCACCACCGCCACCGCCGATCATTGCCGCATTGGAAGAACGCAGCTTTGCCGTCACCCATCTTTATGGGCTGACGGAAACCTATGGCCCCTCTACCGTCAATGCATGGCATGAAGAATGGAACGATTTGCCAGACGATGAACGTTCCCGCATGAAGGCACGCCAAGGTGTGCGCTATCAGGCGCTTGAGGCCCTGTCGGTCCGCGACCCCGAAACGATGGAACTTGTCCCCAAGGATGGCGAAACCATCGGCGAAGTCATGTTCCGCGGCAATGTGGTGATGAAGGGCTATCTCAAAAACCCCAAGGCCACTAATGAAGCCTTTGAGGGCGGCTGGTTCCATTCAGGTGATTTGGGTGTTTGGTATGAAGATGGCTATATCCAACTGAAAGATCGGTCGAAAGACATCATCATTTCAGGTGGGGAAAATATCAGCTCAATCGAAGTTGAGGCGACGCTTTATAAGCACCCCGCTGTATTGGAGGCTGCTGTTGTCGCCAAGCCTGATGAAAAATGGGGTGAAACACCTTGCGCCTTTATTGGCCTGAAAGCCGGGTTTGAAGACACGACCGCAGAAGAGATTATTCAATTCTGCCGCGATAACCTCGCCCACTTTAAATGTCCGCGCCATGTGGTCTTTACTGAGCTTCCCAAAACCTCGACCGGGAAAATCCAAAAGTTCAAGCTGCGTGATTTGATGTAGGCGTGATTTGATGTCGTCTGGCCCAACCATCCAGACATAAAGAAAGCCGGAGCAGCACGCTCCGGCTTTTTGTTTCAGGACGGGGAAATCTGCCGCCTATGACAGTCTCGCCATCTCGTCCTTAATTTTAAGCTTTTCATGCTTAATTTGCTGAATTTCAGCATCCGGTGTTGCAGGGTGGAGTTGCGCGTCATGCAAGCGAGCTTCCAAAGCTTCGTGCCTACGGGTCAGTTCTTCAAGATGCGCATTGACGGACATGTGTGTCCTCCTCCTTCTTGTTTGTTGGCTCTGCAAATTTATTGGTGCGGGGGCAGAACGTTACCCCGGACGCATATTGAACCACGACAGCGGAAATGAGTCATGCAAAAGCTTTGCTGCAGCGCAAGAATCTTGCCAAAACGCAAGTCTGTGCTAGGCTGAGTTCTCTTGATTGGGGCTTGATCGGCATGGCCGAAAAGGTGGCTTTGTGAGCGATATTCTGGACGAAGAAGCTGTTTTGCGGGAGGAATTGGCGCGCCTTGAGGAGGATCATCGCGCCCTTGACGCCGCAATTGATGCGCTGGCGCAATCCGGTATCTATAATCAATTACAGGTTCAGCGCCTAAAAAAGAAAAAGCTGGTGCTGAAGGACCGCATATCCTCAATCAATGATCAGCTTATTCCAGACATAATCGCCTGATTTCCTTACGATCTGTCTCCCCAACCAGACCTTCGGTCCAATTGGCAAAAAGCCGCAAATTTCGCGCTTGCGGGGTCTTGGGGGCACGTTATAATCCGGCGCTTTCCCGCCGGACCCACGCTCAAAACGCGAAGAAAGGGCAAATAGATGGCAGAGCAAGCCCCCCTTGTTGGTATCATTATGGGCAGCCAATCAGATTGGCCGACCATGAAACATGCTGCTGACGCGCTTGATGCATTGAATGTTCCTTATGAAACCCGCATCGTTTCGGCCCATCGGACGCCGGACCGCATGGTAGATTATGCGAAATCAGCGAAATCACGCGGCTTGCATGTGATTATTGCTGGCGCGGGCGGTGCCGCCCATCTTCCGGGCATGACTGCTGCGATTACGCCCCTGCCTGTCTTGGGCGTTCCTGTGAAATCGCGGGCCCTGTCAGGGCAGGACAGCCTGCTATCCATTGCGCAAATGCCCGGCGGCATCCCCGTTGGCACATTGGCAATCGGTGATGCAGGGGCGAAAAATGCCGGGCTGCTGGCCGCTGCGATCCTGGCCACGACCGACACTGAACTGGCTGATCGTCTTGACGCCTATCGCGCAAAACAAACTGCTAGCGTTGCTGATAGTCCCGTAGACGATCCCGCGTAAGTTAGCCCAAGGCCAAACAAACATTATGACGACAGACGATCTTTTGACCAAAGACCACCGTGCCGTTGGACCGGGAACCATTATTGGTATTCTTGGCGGGGGCCAGCTTGCGCGCATGCTGTCACTTGCCGGGGCACCGCTTGGGTTACACACACATATCTATGACACCGCCGATTATGTCCCGGCATTGCCGGTCAGCTATGACATGACTGTGGCCCCGTTCGAAGATGAAGACGCGCTGATCGCCTTTGCCTCTAAAGTTGATCTTGTCACCTTTGAATTTGAAAACGTCCCGGCACGTACCGCCGAAGTTCTGTCAAAACATGTCCCTGTCCGCCCCGGCCCACAGGCGCTGACTGTGGCACAGGAACGGTTGACCGAAAAAGATTTCATCACGCAAAAGGCAGATGCAAAAACCGCCCCCTATCGGGCCGTCGATTCACTCGCTGATCTGCAAGAAGCGATCGGGGAAATCGGCACGCCCGCTGTCCTGAAGACCCGCCGCATGGGCTATGACGGTAAAGGGCAAGTTAAGCTGACCGCTGACACCGACCCGGCAGAGGCGTTTGCCGCCATCGACAAACAGCCCGCCATCCTTGAAGGCTTTATCCCGTTTGAACGGGAATTGTCAGTTGTGTTGGCCCGTGGGCTTGATGGTACTGTCCGCGCCTTTGATGTGGTTGAAAATATTCACCGCAATCACATTCTGGCACAAACGCTTGCTCCGGCGTTGGTTGATCATGCAGTTGCCACCGAAGCACAGGCCATCGCCGCCCGCATCGCCACCGCGCTTGACTATGTTGGCGTGCTGTCGGTTGAGTTCTTCTTGCTGCCCGCCGATGGCACCCGCAGTGCTGCTGACCGGTTGTTGGTCAATGAAATAGCCCCACGTGTTCATAATTCCGGCCATTGGACGATTGAGGGGACATATTGCTCCCAGTTTGAACAGCATATGCGCGCGGTTGCTGGATTACCGCTTGGCGATCCATCCATGCGTGCCGACGCCATCATGGACAATCTGGTCGGCGATGAAATAGACCAATGGCCAGCCTTGCTCGAAGACCCGCGCGCGCATCTGCACATTTACGGCAAACGCGAAACCCGTCCGGGCCGCAAAATGGGTCATGTCACACGGCTATATGATCTGGGCACGCGGCCCCATCCTGAACAAACAAGCTGATCACTGATCATTGGGGGGATAGACGCATGACCAATCAAACAAGCCATGATGCCTATTTCACCCAATTAAGCAGCGCCATGCGCACAGCGGGCCTGTACCGCCCCACCATGTTGCTTGATCTTGATCGGCTGGATCGGAATATAGGCCGGGTGGCAGGATCAATTCCTGACCATTTGAATTTCCGTGTGGTGGCAAAGTCGCTGCCTTCACCGCAATTATTGGATTATGTCACCAGCCGGGTACAGACCGATCGGCTGATGGTGTTCCATCAACCGTTCCTTAATCAATTGGCAGCAACCCAGCCGGACAAAGATTTGCTGATCGGCAAGCCCTTTCCCGTTGGTGCAGCAGCCCGCTTTTACGATCATCACACCACGAATACGTTTGATCCGTCCTCACAATTGCAATGGCTGGTCGATACGCCGGAACGGCTGCAGGATTATGCCGCGCTGGCATCCGAACGAAACCTACAGATCAATATCAATATTGAAATTGATGTGGGCCTGCATCGCGGCGGTGTCGCCGACCCGGCGCAAACTGCTGCCATGCTGGATCTTATATCAGCGTCGCCAAACCTGACATTTACCGGATTGATGGGCTATGACGCCCATGTGTCAAAAGTGCCGACCGCATTCAATATGCAGGGCCGCGAATTCGCCACCGTACTTGATCGCTATCAAGCGCATCTGTCCGTGTTGCGCGAAAAGCTTTCACCTGACGCCTATGACAGCTTAACCCTGAACGCAGCAGGCAGTCCGACCTTCCGCCGCTATCAAGACGTCGATTTCGTGACGGAGCTTGCCGCCGGGTCCGCACTTGTTAAGCCATTGGACTTCGACCTGCCTGACCTTGTTGATTTGGAACCTGCCATTTTTATCGGCACCCCGGTTTTGAAGGCAAGCGGCCCGACAAAAATCCCGGCCTTACCGGGTCTTGGGGCACTATGGGCCAAGCTTAACCGTAACCGGGCCCGCACCTTCTTTATCTATGGCGGCTATTGGAAGGCGCATCCCGTTTCACCCGAAGGGTTACAGAATAACGGCCTTTATGGACGGTCAACCAATCAGGAGGTGCTGAACGGCGGTCCTGATGTCCTATTGGCACCGGATGATTTTGTTTTCCTGCGCCCAACGCAAAGCGAATTTGTGATGCTGCAATTCGGTGATCTGGCGATTGTCCGCGATGGCCAGGTCGTCGACTATTGGCCAACACTCGCACAGGGCAGTTAGAGCAACCTAGCGACGGCGACGCAAGGGCGGCGACGGAAACCGCAAGGCAGCGGCAAGCCGAAACGGATTGGGCAATCGTTCCACGGCGCCTTCAATCTTGGCACGCACCTTGCCGATAACCATCACATCATCCAAGCGCCGCTCCAAAAAGGCATCTGTGTCAGTGGCCCCCTCAGAATGATCATTCAACCAGAAAAGCAATGTTGCACTGAATGCGCCTGCCAGCAGCGCGCGCTTGGTATAGAAATTAAAATCAGTTGAGGTATCGCCGATAACGCGCCACGCCGCATCCACCGTGTGATAGATCGCCATACCGCCCGACGGGGCATTGTGCGGCAGTGCCTCAAACGTCACGGCCCGGCGCATTGCTTCGCGATAGGGTGCTATTGCATCAAACCGCAGCTTTAGCGCCAATTTGATAGACCCGCGAATGCCTAACCCTTCGGTCTGCCCAGCAGCAGAGGCAGCCTCAAACCGTTCAATCATTTGATTGTCGGCCCAACTGCTGAAATATTCCAACAGCTCACGCGCGCCACCGGGGAAGGCAAGCTTCATAGTGCCATGATCAATCCCGACCTCATCTGCGGCTTGCTTCATCGTGCTGGCATTCCAGCCGTCAAACGGCGCATGATTAATCGCCGCCATAAGGATTTGTTCCCTCACAGGCTCCAAATGGTCTTGAGCGCTCATCCTAAGTCCTTTCTCGTATTTCCTGTGCATCAGCCGAAACGAGTGGCGTTTGGGTGTCAGGCACCATAGGGGATATACGGGGGCAATATTCAATAAAGTTCAGTTCCGCGACCGCATGTCCCACAAATCAGCGCTTTTTTGGCTGACATCGCGGCTGGACAGGGGACTGATCGGGTGCTAGAAACCCTGCTCTTGTTACCTGTTGCGGATTTTCCGTTGGGTAAAGTTTATTTTTTAGCCCCTTTGGGGGCCAACCATTTGAAGGTGGTGAAAGCCCGTGCAAGTAGTCGTACGCGATAATAATGTTGATCAGGCTCTGAAAGCTTTGAAAAAGAAGCTACAGCGTGAAGGTGTCTTCCGCGAAATGAAGCTGCGTAATCATTATGAAAAGCCGTCCGAAAAGCGTGCCCGCGAAAAAGCGGAAGCTATTCGGCGTGCGCGTAAACTGGCCCGGAAACGGATGCAGCGCGAAGGTCTTATCTAAGGATAGGCAATTCGCACAGCATGAATACCGTAAAGGGCTCTTCCATCGAAGGGCCCTTTTAGTTTCCGGGGGACTTGTACAAAACTAATCTGCCCCCGAACCGAATGAATGGGGGCATTGGGGGACAAAATGGATTCGGGAAAAAAGGACCCGCACCTGTTGCGTGAGGACGAACACGTCCCCGCGACCGCTGCGCATGCCCAAACCGCTACCCCGCCGGAACCGCCAACCACAGGCACCAGCCAAACTGACAACCCCTTGTCCCTGAATGTCTGGTCGCTGGCATGGCCCACCATGGCCGCTGCATTCATGCACACAGCAACCCGCTGGGTGGATGTGAAGATGGTCGGCGTTATCGGCGCCGATGCAATTGCAGGTGTTACCGCTGGTGGGCAGCTATATTGGTTGATCCAAACCCTTGTTATGGCTGCTGCCACCGGACTGACAGCTATCGTCAGCCGGGCCTATGGCGCACGCAATATGTATGAGGTTGATCACGCCCACAAACAATCCATCTGGATGGGCTGGCTGATCGGCCTTGGCACTTGGGTTGGCTTTATCCCGCTAATCGGATTTTCCATGTCATGGTTGGGCCTGTCGGGCAATGCTGCCGGGCTTGGGTCTGACTACATGCTGTGGCTACTGGTCGGCAATGTGCCGATGACGCTGATCTTCCTGACGGGCGCTGCCTTGCGCGCGGGGGGCGACACGATTACGCCGCTTTGGACGGGCATAATTGCCAATGTGGTGAATATCTTCCTGAACTGGGTATTTATCTATGGCAATCTTGGCTCCCCCGCCTTTGGGGTTGCCGGGGCCGGAATGGCAACAAGTGCTGCGATTATTCTGCACACGCTGATGATTTTCGGCCTGTGGTGGCGCGGTTGGACCATCCTGCCACGCGGCCTTGCCAGCTGGGCGCTTGATTTCAGCATGTGGCGCAGATTGTGGAAGATCGGTTACCCCACGGGGATCGAAGGGCTGTTGTTCCAACTAGCCATGCTTAGTTTCATGAGCTTTATGGCCCTTTACGGGACCGAGGCCTTTGTCGCCTATCAGATCGGTGTGCAAGTCCTGTCATTTGGGTTCTTGCCCGGACACGGCTTCAATGTCGCCGCAGCAACAATGGTGGGGCAATATCTTGGCGCCGGACAGCCACAACGTGCGATGAATGCAGGGTGGCAAACCATGCGGCTTGCCATGTTGTTTATGGGTCTGTTGGGGCTTGGCTTTATTGCTGTGGGCGAACCCTTGGCGCGCTGGTTCCTTGATGATGACAAGGTCGTGCCAATGGCGGTGACTTTCATCTGGATTTTGGGATTTTGCCTACCCCTGATGTCATGGGACTTCACCGTCGGCGGCGCGTTGCGTGGGGCGGGCGATACGCGCACCCCGCTTTACACCGTGCTGATCGCCCTTGGGCTGTTCCGCATCCTGCCGGGTTATATTATTGCCCATGTCCTGCATTGGGATGTGGTGTGGCTATGGTCAGTTCTGTTTTTGGATTATGCCGCGCGCGCCACAGTATTGGGTTTGGCGTTTCGGCGTGGCAAGTGGCAATCCCAAGAAGTTTAAGAAACGATATGGCGGCGTTGGATATTTGCCTGCGCCGCCTTTTCCGTGTAGACAAAATCGTCCCGTTCGACTGACGAGAGTGTTCCTATGCGCAACCTGCCGCTGCTTATCTCTACCTTTATAATTGCCTTGCTCATTGAAGGGAAAGACATGGTTGTGACAGGCGCATTGGTTGCCACCTATGATGACCTGCACAATGTTTCAGAAAAAGCTGATCTATTCCCTGAAGCGGGACAATCCAAGGCTGCTGCTTTCGAGTTGATGGCGCTAGAATTTACCGCATGACATCATCTGATCGGCCAAATGCACTAAGCGAACCAGCGGCATTTGACGCCTTTTATAAAGGCGATATGAAAGCCAAGTTTGAAGAGCTCGCCTCTCAGCGCGCTGCCACAAAAATTGCGGCGAACAAACGTGTCTATTGGGCTGTTGGTATAGCCGCGTTTGTGACACTTGTCCTGATCTTCGCGATCGCAACTGGCAAAAGTAGCTCTGCGGAAATTTTTGTCATTCCCATCATTATCGCCGCTATCGGGTTTGAGCTAAAACGGCAATATTTGAAGACCTTCGGAGGCAAGGTTAAAAAGGCGATCCTGCCAGCTATCCTGAACCATTATGGTGATTTCGCCATCGGCAGCGGCAAAGACTATAAATCTATCATCATCGACAACATCACGCCGATCTTGCCGCGCCATAATCGTTTGACCGTCGATGATGTCATTGTCGGCACCTATCGCAATGCCGAAATTGTTTTTGCCGAAGCGGTTGCAAAGCAAAAACGGGACAAGTCAGACACAACCGTCTTTGAAGGCATCATTATCGAAGCACGCCACCCAACCGGATTAACGGGCATCTTTAATCTGACATGGCAGGCCCTTGATTGGGAGTTTCCCGATCTGCTGAATTTTGGAACAAAGGGCGAGCGCATCAGGCTTGAAAGCCCGGACTTTGAAAAGAACTTCAATTTTTATGGCCACGACCAGATCGAGGGCCGAACCTTGATGACGCCGCGCCTTATGGACGCTTGGACAGCTCTTGAGGCACACACAAACCGCTTTGGTCTTGCGGCGCAATTTGGGCCTGATTTTGTCAGGATAAAAATGGGGCGGCGCGGGGATTGGATCGACGACACTATTTTGGACAATGCGCGTAGTGTTGAAGATACAATGCGCGCCATTATTGAAGACCTTGATGCCATGCTCGCCATTGTTGATCTGGCCTGTTTCGGGGAAACTGACACATAGGCGCGCCAATTTCCCGCCCCAAATGTGTGGTAAATCACATTGTCCCTGCCACAGATTCCTGCCATAACTGGCACAACATAGTTTGTGGCAGCGTAAACCTAGGATGAGTAAGCCCATGAAACATTGTTTTGCACTTTGTTCGACGCTGATTTTGACCAATTTTATCGCGGTTGAGGCATTTGCCTATGTCGGCCCCGGCGCAGGCATTTCGGCAATCGGTTCGTTATTGGCGCTGATCGGTGCCGTACTTCTGGCGATCATCGGCTTCGTCTGGTACCCGGTAAAGCGCATGATCAAGCGGCGCAAGGCAGGTGAAGATGTCACCGCCAATGACAATGCCGCACAGGATAATGAAGCCGCCTAAGCCTAAGGGACCAACTTATGGCCTTTGACCCCGTGATTATCGCTGTCAGCCTTGTGGCGACAGGCGTCTTTGTTGTCTGTTTCCGCTATTCAGGATTGATCAAAGTCGCACAGGACGCCATTGCGCTTGCGCGCGACGCCGGTCAGGTGATGAGCAGCAAGACCTTGTCAGACGATGAGAAAGAGGCTGCGGTGCAAAAGGCCTCTATCGGTTTAATGGGCGCTTTTGTACAGATTACCATTCGGGCCGCCATTGTTTTGGCGGCCACATTCGGCATCATCTGGGCCAGCGAATTAATCGGCCTGACCACCAGCGCGGCGGTTACTGACTTTTTACTGACCTGGCAGGCCATCGTCGGCTTGAGCGTTTTGGTGATGATCATTGCATTTGTCTGGAGACGGCTGTGACAGGCTTTGAAGCCAACTATTCCTGGTTGGATCGGTTGGTCCACAATCTGGCAATGAGCCAGCTAGATATGCAAAAATCCCTGTCCGCGAGCGAGGACAAGAAATTCAATCAGGAAAATCAAGATATTACTGGCGCGGACCCGGTGTTTATCACCTCCCTACCACGCGCTGGCACAACCTTGCTGCTGGAAGTTATCGCCGCGCTGCCAAACTTTGTCAGCCACACCTATCGCGACATTCCCTTTATTTTGGCGCCACTAACATGGGATCGCATTTCCAAAAGCTTCCGCAAGGCGGCGACGGAACAGGAACGCGCCCACGGTGATGGCATGATGGTGTCCTATGACAGCGTCGAAGCCTTTGAAGAAGTATTATGGCGCGCCTTTTGGAAACCGCACTTCAAGTCCGACCGCATAACTGTGTGGCAGGAAGGTGAGAAAGACGAGTTCAACGAATTCCCCGCCTTCTTACGCCAACATATGCGCAAAATGATTGCCCTGGGCCGCGAGCGGCAGCAGACAGATCTAATCAACCGCTATGTCTCCAAGAACAATGCGAATATTTCGCGGCTGTCATGGTTGACCAAAACATTTCCTGACGCGCGTATCCTGGTGCCCTATCGTGATCCCATGGCGCATCTTGGCTCCCTTATGCGCCAACATCAGCGTTTTTTGGAAGAGCATGAGACCAATAAATTCGGCCTGCGCTATATGGAAACCATAGGGCATCTTGAATTCGGCAAGGCGCTGCGTCCCATAGATTTTAACAATTGGTTGGATGGCGCTGCCGGACTTGACCGTATTGCCCCTGATTTTTGGGCGACCTATTGGCTGGCCGCGTTTGACTCTGTGCTAGATCAACTTGGCCCTCATGTGACATTGTTTTCATATGACGCTTTATGTACAAGCCCAGACCTAAATCTACCCAAACTCGCGGCGGCGATCGGTGAACCTGCTGACGCACTATTACCGTCGGCTGGCCGTTTTCGGGCACCGACCCCCTATGCACCGCTCGAAGCATTATCCCCCGCCTTGACGAGTGACATCGCAGATATGACGGCGCGACTGGAAACTGCAAGCCTGTTTTAAGTGCTTTAAGCCCCTGCCACTAAACCCAGAATTGTTAACGCCTAAAATATAGGCACTTTTTACAACTACGCACCGTAAGTTGTGTGGTTTTGGCACTAAAGTAGACTCTATTTGTAGAGAAAAGGATGTGTTTCAATTGCGCCCAAAAATACCTTAAGTTACGCAAGGTTATTGGTTGTCTGCATTGGGGGTGGGCAGCCACTGTGTAACCCGCCCGCGCGGCGGCTAATGGGGATGGAGAGACCATTGACTCATCGTTTTATTAAACTTGGCCTCGGCTTGCTTTTGGCAGGCTTCGCAGGTCAAGCAGCAGCAGAAATGCCTGCTGTTTCATCAACCCATGTTGAAGCAGAAGCTTCAGCAGGGTTTCTTGGCGAAGACACACTTTACACAGGCGGCCTTCTACTGGCTGCCCCGATCGGTGACCAATTCGGCTTTCAAGCGGATATTCTGGGTGGCTTTCTAACGGAGGAAGAGCCTTTCGATCAAAGCGTCGATGGTGACGACGCTGCACTTTACGGCGGGGGCATTCAAGGCTTTTGGCGTTCGCCGAATTTGGGGATGATTGGCCTAAAGGCAGCATATCTTTCTGTAGAAGATGTTGTTGATATCGCCCGCATCGGTTTCGGCGGCCAACGTTACTTGGGGTCGGTCTCCCTAATCGGCGAAATTGGCTACGAGTATGATGATGTTACAGATGGTGGCATTTATGCCGAACTCGGCGTCAACGCCTATCTGGGAGAAAACTTTAAGCTTGGTGTTTCAGTGTATGGCAACAGCCATGAATTTGATGAAACATTTTTAAGCACTGACACTCAAGGCAATGCCGTTATTACAACCTTTGACTTCAGCCCAGAAATTCAAGCTGAAGGTATTGCTGAACTGGGCCTTGGTCGTTCCGACTTCTCCTTGTTTGCCATTGCACGTGGCGGCAATGAAATGGACTTTACAGCAACCGCCGGCGTACGCTGGGAAATCGGCAGCCGTTGGGCACGCCTGCGCGGCAATGATCGCGGCGATAACTACCCGAACCAGATGGCCGGTATCGTACGTTCGTCTGAACGTTTGATGCGCGCCGGTCGCATCGTTCGCCGTCAGGGTGATGATTGCGGTATTCTGGTTGACCTGATTGATGCAACGCCAGTTGGCGGCATTATCCCTGGCGTTACCTTCCAGCCTTTGGATGACGCTGTTTTGTGCCCGGTAGACGACGCCTTGCTGAACCGGTTGCTTGACGGTGCAACACCTAATCCGCTGCCCGGTGCCATCACCGGTCCGCTTGGCCTTAATTAGAACCTGAGTAGGAAGATCATCATGACTAATACAGTACGATTTTCACTGCGCCGGGGCTTGTTTGTAGGTCTTGCAACCTTGGCCCTTGCAGCATGTTCCACCGATGCGCGCATCGATGCAATCTATGACCCCAGCGCCGCAACACCTGTTGGCGCGACGCTGAATGTCAATCTGAACGGGCTAAGCCAAGAGGCCTTAGGCGAGTTTGAAACCTACCGCTCAGAACTGACCAAGGGCTATGCTCGTCTTTCAAAGGGCGAGTATGACGAATCTGACTATGGTGACGGCGATGCCTTTGCAGCCAAATCTCAGTCAGCCAGCTCAGCGTCTTTACCGCCTATGCCCTACAATCCTAAAAATTGGATGATCAGGGACAAGCATAAGGGCGATCTGGAAAATGGTTATGCCCGTTTGACAGAAGCACTGATGGCCGGGTCTGTATTCTATACAGGCGGACCATCAGCCGAAGCGCAAATTGCTTATGATTGCTGGGTACAGGAATCAGAAGAAGACCTGCAATCTCGTGAAGCCGCTGCATGTAAGTCGCAGTTCGAAGAGGCGATGTCACGGGTCAAGATCCGTCCGGCCCCTGCTCCCAAGCAGACCATCGTTTATGAACAGGCAGAACCGGTTGTTGAGGCAAAGCCTGAAACCTTCATCGTCTACTTCCCCTTCGACAGCGCAACATTGCTGCCGCGGGAAGAAGAGACCATTCGTGAAGCTGCACAATTCGCCGTTGACTATGGCACCACCGACGTCCGCGTTGGCGGTTATGCAGACACAATGGGGACGGCCGACTATAACGACCTGCTGTCGCAACGTCGTGCGCAAGTCGTGGTTGACCGCTTGCGTCAGCTCGGCGTTCCGGCAGTACTCGTGAAGTCACAGGCCTATGGTGAAACCAATCTGCAACGGCAGACCGGGAACGAGGTGCGCGAACAGGCTAACCGCCGCGCAACCATCTCCGTCTACTTCGACTAAGTTCACCTAAACACAACATGATCAATTGCGGGCTCCCATACGGGGGCCCGTTTTTGTTTGTGCGCATTAACCAAATATTATGGCGTCCCTGATCTAATGGCTTTGCGTTCAGCAAGCGGAAGAAGATCATGACAACAAGGCGAATAATTTTGGGACTAGTGTGGAGTGTGTGCGTCTCAGCACCCAACGCCTTCGCAGCAGAGTATGAAGCTGATGTCCGCCTGGACGACGCACCGCCGATTGAAACCATTTATCTCGACGACCAAGACACGCGGGACAGGCCGACGGACCTGACGGTACTTCACCCTAATTTTGCGCATCTTTTGGGTATCGACCAAACATCCAGCTTTAACGCGGATGACATCACATCGCTTTTGGCGACGATTCCGAACAAGAATTAGCCTGTCATCTGCGATCTGAATAAAGGCCTTGTGGGTGAATCGAATTTTCCGTTCGGCAGCGGCATATCATTGACACGAACATGATGGGGCGTAATCGCCGGATCCTTATCGACATAGGGGCGCATCCGTTCAAGCCACGCCATCAATTCAGGGCGCTGCAAAATATCGTCAGCGCCGCGAAACCCCAACATCCAAAACAGGGCAAATTGCGGCTAGCAGGAAAAGTCCGGTAGATGCGGCTTGTCCTGCCCGGCCAGAAAGGGGCCGCCATCAAGATGGGCGATAAATTCGTCATAGAGCTTGAACTTGGCGTCTTCAATTGACAGCCCGTCCGCCTCTGCCATTGCGAACATGTGCCGGACAAAGGCAACACGCGTCACCAGCGTTGGCCACATCCATTTCAAAATCCAGGGCAAGCCACTATGAGCGGTTGCGTTCATCACATGTGACAGCTTCCATCCATTGATCCAGCGGTTGACCCCCTCCCCCGGGTAGGTACGAAATGATGCCGGGATTAACCTGTCAGAGGCCCAGGTGTCGATGGCCATCAAACGGTCGCGCAATACGGGGTCGTCCGGCAATAGACGCGGCTGATCAGGAAATTTCTCCTCCAGCCACAGGGCACAGGGCGTTGAATCATTCCGCGCCTCATCCCCAATGGTCAGGGCAGGTACCTGATGGCCAATCGGCAATTCCTTTTTTGCCCGCAACGGATTGATATAGCGCACCTCAAACGGCACGTCTTTATAGAGCAGCATACCATGCAGCTTGGCGGCATAGGGGCTCATCGCATAGCTATAAAGAGTGATGGGCGGGAATTCAGACATTTAAGATTACTTTCGGATATAGGCGTTCACACCGCCACCAAACAGGCCGCGCAGGCGCGAATAGACCCCAAAGAAACGCAAGATGCCTTTCGGCTCCCACTTGGCGAGGCCATTTTGATATGACGGGCGCTGTTGCATACGGCCCAACCATGCGGTCAACAAAGGCCAATGACTGAAATCAAACCGCATAAGATCAAGTCTGTGGACATTCACAATCCACGCGATATCCGCAAGGGTAAACTGCTGTCCCAGAAACCACGGCCCGCCGTGTGTTTGCAGCAGCTGTTCCAATCGGTCGAACGCGTCTGTGAATTCACGCACAACACTCAGCAAGCGGTCCTCAGAAAACCCTTTGGAAAATTCTTCGTGGAACGTTATCAGGTCACGATTGCCATGCGTTTCGCGCAAGGCGGCCAATTGTTTGTCGTTCATCTTGCGCACAGGTTTGAACAAGAATTCATGGCTCAGCACTTTCACCGCGCCTTGGACACTGCCTGCAATCTCTAACTGCGCCTCAAGCTCTGCCAACAAAGCAGGGTCATCGGGCATGAGTGAGGGGCCATGGCCGATCTGGTCGATATAGGAAATAATATCGATGGATTCGATGATCGTGCGCCCATCATGCACCAATGTCGGGACAACGCCATTGGGATTGATGCTTTGGTAGTGGTCGGTGGCGTGTTCATCCTTGGTGATATCAAGGTGATGGCTGGTCCAGCTCACCCCCTTTTCTTCCATGGCGACACGCGTGCGCTGGGAACAATTGGACATCGCATTGTGAAACAGGTTCACACCCTTCAGGCTGCGCGCCCACTCATTCTTCGTTTCTATTTCCGGCATTCTGTCGCCCCCAGATCTGCAACAAGCATCATTCGGGGGCAAGCATAGTCCCAATCCCTATGCCCAAGCACCCCGAAGATTTCGCAAATTTGGCCAAACTAGGCGAGCTGAACAAGAATACCCTGTTTTGCAAGCACTTAGCCGAATTTTGCCGGACGCTTTTCAAGCTCTGCCATCACCGCTTCCATCTGATTAGCGGACCCGATGATCTTGTCCTGCTCACGCGATTCTTCCAGCAAAATTTCCTCTGCAGTCATATCGGGCACCTTATTCAGCAACCGCTTGGCGGCAGTAATCGCATCGGGATTGCGGCCTGTGATATAAGACGCTAGCTCCATCGCGTCATCATAGGGCGTGTCTGACAATTTGGTTATAAGGCCAAGTTCTTTCGCCTCATCCGCCTCAAAAATACGGGCGGTATAGGTCAATTCGCGTGCCACATCATCACGCACCAGATTGCGCAACAGGGCCAATCCGCTCATGTCCGGGATCAGGCCCCACTTCATTTCCATCACGGAAAAACGCGTACCAGGTGCTGCGATCCGAATATCGGCTCCCAACGCAACCTGAAAGCCGCCACCGAAAGCCACGCCATGCACAGCCGCGATGACAGGCTTGGGCATATCACGCCAGACCCAAGCGGCCTGCTGCGGGTGATTGGCAGCGCCGTGGACCCGGCGCTCCAGCCGGCCCAAGCCATCATCAGCCTCGGCACCGCCACCGACTGAGCCTGACCCACCCGATGACCCCATTGCTGATACATCAAGCCCGGCACAAAAGGCGCGCCCTTCACCAGACAAAACAACACAGCGCACGTCCGGGTTGGCGGCGACTTCCGCGCCCGCCTCTGCCAGGGCATCGAACATTTTGGGGTCAAGTGCGTTCATCTTATCTGTTCGCACCAGTTTAACATCTGCGATATGGTCTTTTACTGTAATCGTAACGCGATCATTCATGACCCTGTTCCTTCTTCCTGAATTTTGATGCGCCTTTATAGCGTCAATCGGCAAGCCTTGGCGACCCTATTTGCGCGCCATTTCATCATGCCCATAAAGCCAATCCATACGCTGATGCACCAGCCCCGGCGTCAGGCGCCCCCCCAGCCACATGGGGCCATAGGTGGCAAGACGCCCCAACATGCTGCGCCTGTGAAATGTCTTGGCATTGGCGCGCGATTTGGCCTGCACTTTGGTTGTGCGCTCAAACCGGCGTTGCTCATAGGCCTTAAGCGCGGCTTGCACAGACTGATCAGGCCGCGAAAGTTCTGCCGCCAAGGCCCACGCATCTTCAACTGCCATCGCAGCGCCTTGCGCCAAAAACGGTAACATGGGATGGGCCGCATCCCCCAACAGGGCCACGCGCCCCTCTGTCCAGCGGGACAGGGGCGGCCTGTCAAACAAGGCCCAACGAAACAGCCCGTCCGTCTCGTTCATAATACGGGTAATGGTTGGGTGCCACCCTGCAAAGTCCGCCAACGCCTCCTGCCGCGCTGCCTGTTGTGTCCATGATTCAACCTGCCAGTCGCGACGCTCCACAACACCGACAAAATTGGCAAGCGTACCGTTCCGCAATCGATAGGTAACAGCATGGCGACCTCGCCCCATCCACGCACAAGCGGTCGGTGGCGGGGCATCATCACCTAACCTGTCAATCGGCACGACGGCACGCCATGCCACATTGCCAGTAAAGCGCGGTTGATCCGGCCCCAATAATTGGTCGCGCAAAATAGAATGAATACCATCTGCACCAACCAACACATCGCCGGGGACATCGCGGCCATCATCCAACAGCGCGGTTATGCCATCATCATCCTGCCTGAAATCAGTGACCGTCGCGCCCAACTGCACGATGTCAGCCCCATGATCTTTCACGGCGTCTAGAAGCGCTGCGATATAGTCCGCCCGATGGGAATGAAGGTAAGGTGCGCCCCATCGGGACAATGCGGTTTCTGCCAGGGGAATGGTAAACAGAGTGCGTCCAGTTTCTCCCATGCGGGTTTCAATTGCCTGTGGCGCAAACGCGGTTGCCGCAATCCGGTCCGCCACACCCAGCCGTTCAAATATCCGCATAGCATTGGGGGGAATTTGCAGGCCGGCACCAACCTCGCCAATCATCTTGGCTTGTTCAAACAGGGTGACTTCATGACCGTGATAAAGACAGCAAAGCGCCGTTGTCAGCCCCCCAATGCCACCGCCGCTAATCAGAACTTTCATGAGGTGGGTTGTCCTTTATTCAGTGGCCGCTTCATATCCGCTCACCCCCCATCGCACAGGCTTGCACCATGACACAGATTACCGGATGATCATAGAAATCTGAATTGCGTTTTTTGGGGGCCTCACATGTCATTAAAGCGCGTGCATAATATTGCTGATTTGCGCCTTGCCGCAAAAAAGCGTCTGCCCAAAATGATCTTTGATTACATTGATGGCGGCGCCGATGATGAACAGACGTTGCGCCGGAATACCGAAGCCTTTCGCGACATCGGGCTTGTGCAGAATACCCTGACAGATGTGTCTAAGATTGATACATCGGTTGACATTATGGGCGCAAAAAGCGCCCTGCCCTTTGTCATTGCCCCTACCGCTACCTCGCGCCTGTTTAATCCCCGCTATGGCGAACGCGCCGTTGCAGGGGCCGCGCAACAGGCTGGCATCCCCTACAGCATGTCAACGCTAGGTTCCGTCCCGATGACTGAGATCGCTGACATTCACACAGGGGCAAAATGGTTTCAGCTTTATGTGTGGCGTGACCATTCACTGGTCGAAGAATTGCTGGCGAAGGCAAAAGCTGCGGGCTTCACCGCGCTGGTCCTGACGGTTGATACGCCCGTTGCCGGGAACCGGGAGCGCGACCCCAAAAATGATTTCACGATCCCGCCCGTCATCACACCGCGCACCGCGTGGTATGGGGCGCAAAAGCCAGGCTTTATGTGGGATATTGTATCAACCTCGACCATCGGCCCGGCCAATGTCGAAGCCCCCGCAGGGATGAGTGTCATCGACTTTATCAACAGTCAGTTCGACCCGACCATCACATGGGATTATGTGCGCTGGCTGCGTGGCGTTTGGGATGGCCCAATCGCCATTAAAGGTATTTCAAGACCGACCGATGTTGAAAAGCTGGTTGATGCAGGCGCTGACTGTGTTTGGATATCAAACCATGGGGGCCGCCAGCTGGATACTGCGCCGGCAACCATCGACCTGTTGCCCGAGATTAAGGCCGCCACCGCAGGACGGGCGCAAATCGTGCTCGACAGCGGTATCCGACGCGGCAGCGATATTGTGAAGGCGCTTGCCTTGGGCGCGGACGCGGTTGCAATCGGGCGCGCCTACCTGTTTGGGCTCGCCGCTGCTGGGGAGCCGGGGGTCGCCAAGGCGATTGACATTCTGCGGACAGAGGTTGAGCGCACCTTGGCCCTGATCGGCGTGCCAGCGGTCAAAGACCTCGATGAACAGATTCTGTATCGCCAGTAATCACACAATCACAGGTTGCTCAACTAATATAGGCCAAGCCTAATAGCGCAAACCCTTGCAAATTAAACATATTGCAAAACCGGGTAGTGTTCATGGTAAATATTACCTTAAGACTGCGCCTACATCATGACCAGACGCAATCGATCAAGAGTGGCTTTAGGGGCTGAAACATTATGCAAATGAAACATTTTTTGGCCGGCGCATTCGCCAGCCTGTCATTCCTTACATTGAGCAGCCAGGCACTAGCTGACAGTGAGATTACATCCTGCAACGGCACATTCGTAGAATCTGACCGTGATGCATCGAAGAATCTGGGGACGACAGTCAAGTCATTCACCATGCTGGCGACAGAGCGGCTTGATGTGACAACATCAGGTACTTTTACAGGCGAAGGGAATGTATCGGTTGACCTGAATGTCAATGAAGGGCGGGTCATCAAAGTGTGTCAAGGTGCACAAAGCTGTAATGGCGCTTCGTTCACTGCACAATCAGACATCAATATCACTGTTACGATTTCCGGGAAGCCTGACACGGGGGTCGCCACTGTCCGCGTTGCATGTACCCCAGCATCCACCGGCAATGACGATGACGCCGATCAAAAAGGTGACGGGCTTGGCCTCAATGAAACACGTGATGTCCTGCAGGATGTGCTAAATCAGGTCAGCCGTTTGATGAGCCCGAATGCGGCAACCCTGGCCGGATTGGCGTTAGGCGATGGTTTCAACTTTAATCAAGGTATGACGCAACTGGTCAGTAATGATCAGGACCAAGGCATGAAGCTACTTGGCGCTTTGGGGCAGGATCATATCGCCATTGGGTTTGAACAGAAACTGAATGCGTCCGCTGGTCAATCATTGTCAGGCGGGTCCGGCAATGCAGTGCTGGGCAATGTCCGCTATTACAATTTGAGCGGTGAAATTGACGGTAATGCATGGCAAGGCCAAATCGGCTATCGCCACAATTTGGCTGCGGACCGCACTTTGACAGTTTATGGCACTTATCGCGACTCGGATGTCGATGCGGACAATTTCGGTGTCGCTATCGAAGAAGAAAGCTATGGCGCGGGGGCCATCTATCAGGGCATCACGGCCAATGGCCTCACCTATTCAGTTATGCTGCAATATGAAACGGGCGATGCCGACATACTTGCGAATGCCGCCACTGGCGAAACCGACGTAAACCGCTTTACCGGGGCAATCGGCCTGCGGCGTGAACATCTGTACAAAAGCTTCATCGTAAAGCCACGTATTGTTGCTGGCATTGTCTCGCTGGAACGTGAGACATACACAGACAGTGCAGCCACCGTGATAGATGGCGAAACCTCCGATGATTTCTTTGCCGAAGCAGGCCTGCGCATTGCGCCCCAAGATGTTGCCGAAGGCGCGTTAAACTGGTTCTTTGACGGATCAGTTGATTATGCCGATGAAACATTAGACGGCAGCCGCAATCTTTCAGGCAACAAAATCTCAGAAAGCCATTGGGCTGGCAATCTTGAAGCAGGCCTGCGCTTTATGTTGGACAATGGGTCAGAACTTGCGTTGAGCGCAGGTGGCCGCGGCCTTGGCCGTGAATCACGTGCAGCATTCGGCAATGCCCGACTGACAGTGCCGCTGCAGTAGCAACCCCATAGTACCAAGTTAAAGGCCCGCTTCGGCGGGCCTTTTTTGTTGCTGCACAAACTAAAGGCCCAAAATGCCTTTCGCGATGATATTGCGCTGAATTTCGTTTGACCCCGCATAAATGGTGGCAGCGCGATCATTCAAATATTGCGGCAATGATGTTGCAGCAAGGTCTGACCCTATAGGCGCCACATTGCTGCGAAAGGCCCGTGCCTCATGCTGGTAGGGCAGCGCGTAATAGCCAACGGCTTCCATCACAAGCTCTGTCACGCGCTGGCGCATTTCGGTGCCTCTGATCTTTAACGCCGATGACATCGCACCAATGGATTGCCCCGCAGATGCTGCGGAAAACAAGTTTTGTTCAAAGGCGAACAGAGTCTCAAGCTCAATTTCTGCTGCGGCCAAGGCGCGACAAAAATCAGGATCATTCCCCAACGGCTCATCCCCGCCCGCACCCTCTTCGTTGGCAAATTGCTTCAAATGGGCAAGCTTGACCTTAAGCCCCGTGGCATAGGCCCCGCCCCGCTCATGTTGCAGCAAATATTTTGCGACCGTCCAACCGTCATTTTCCTGGCCCAGTAATGCGGAAACAGGCACGCGCACATTTTCAAAGAACAACTGGTTGAATTCATGATCGCCTGAAATAGAAATCAGTGGCCTGATCTCAAGCCCCGGCAAATCAGTATCGAACAAAAGGAAGGTGATGCCCTGTTGCGGCTTGCCTGAATTATCCGTGCGCACCAGACAGAATATCTTGTTCGACCATTGTGCATGTGTGGTCCAAATCTTTGTCCCATTGATCACATAATGATCGCCATCACGTTCAGCCTTACATTGCAATGAGGCAAGATCAGACCCCGCCCCGGGTTCCGAATAGCCTTGCGTCCACCAATCATCGCCGCTGCGAATGCGTGGCAGGTAGTGGTTCTTTTGGTCGTCCGTGCCGAATTTGAGGACAACTGGCCCCACCATCCGGGTTGAGTTTGGCGAGACAATCGGTGCGTTCGCCAAGGTCAGCTCGCGCGCAAAAACCGCGTGCTGTTCAAGGGTCCAATCTGTGCCGCCCCATTCGACCGGCCATTTCGGCACCGCCCACCCCTGATCATTCAATATCCGATGCCATTCCACCGCCACGGGCTGGTCGGCATAAATGCCAGCACACATCTGGCCCGCCCGCCTAAGGTCAGGGGTCAATTTTTCAGAGAGGAATGTCCGCACCTCATCAGTGAATTGATCGATCGTGCTCATTCTCTAGTATCTCCGAAAAGTGCTGCCATAGTCAGCCCGCCCCGGGGTGGCGTACAATAATCGCGGGCAAGCCACCCGATCCATCAAAACACAATGACAGACCTGATGCTTTCCCCTGCATGCATCAGATCGAATGCCTTGTTAATGTCATCAAGCGGCATGGTGTGCGTGATCATGGGATCAATCTCGATCCTGCCATCCATATACCAATCAACGATTTTGGGAACATCTGTCCGCCCCCTTGCACCACCAAAGGCTGTGCCTTTCCAGACGCGGCCTGTAACCAGTTGGAACGGCCGTGTCGCGATTTCCTTACCCGCCTCTGCCACACCGATAATGATACTTTCGCCCCAGCCGCGATGACTGCTTTCAAGTGCCTGCCGCATAACATCCGTATTGCCGGTACAGTCAAAACTGTAATCTGCTCCGCCATCGGTCATCGCGATTACAGCATCAACCACAGACCCGCTAATTTTGATGGGGTTGATAAAGTCCGTCATACCGAACTGACGACCCCAGCTTTCCTTACTGTCATTAATGTCGACGCCGATGATTTTATCTGCCCCAGCAAGGCGCGCGCCCTGAATGACATTCAACCCGATGCCGCCAAGGCCGAACACCGCGACGTTGGACCCGGGCGTAACCTTTGCCGTGTTCACCACTGCACCAACACCCGTTGTCACCCCACAGCCGATATAACAAGCCTTATCAAAGGGGGCGTCGTCGCGAATCTTTGCCACAGCGATTTCAGGCAGCACAGTGAAATTGGAAAAGGTCGAACAGCCCATATAATGATAAATGGTTTGCCCTTTATAGGAAAACCGCGATGTCCCATCGGGCATTACCCCCTGGCCCTGCGTGCTGCGAATAGAGGTGCAAAGATTGGATTTTTGCGACAGACAGGTTCTGCATTCCCGACATTCGGGCGTGTAAAGCGGGATCACGTGATCGTCCGGTTTGACGGAGGTAACACCGGAGCCCACCTCGCGCACGATGCCCGCCCCCTCATGTCCCAAAATGGACGGGAATATCCCTTCTGAATCTAACCCATCAAGCGTATAGGCGTCCGTATGGCAAACGCCTGTCGCCATAATCTCAACCAAGACCTCGCCTTCTTTCGGGCCTTCCAGATCAAGCTCTACAATCTCTAGTGGTGCTTTGGCTTCAAAGGCTACTGCGGCACGGGTTCTCATTTATACGCCCCTTGTTTTTTGATAAGTTGGATTTCTTATAACGCAATCGCCTATAATTACGAAGATTAAGCAGGCAGGCAAAGAAACAAAAAATGTTGGGCACTGACGCTATTTCGCTACCCGAGATCACAGGTCTTTTGTTGGGCCTGTTGGCTTTCGCTGCCTTTGCTGAGGCGATCTATCTGCTGATCCTGTCAAAGAAGGCAAGCTACAAGCACCATTACTCTCAGGTCCTAAAGAATGGTCTTCTGGTCATCATCCTTAGCAGCATTGCAGGACGCGTCGCGCCCTTTTTGGCGATAGCCGGTATGGCTGCCATCGGCCAAAGCATCGTCAGTTGGACCCTGCCGTCTGTTTGGTATGGCTGGGTACTGGGCTTTGTCATTTATGAATTTTGGTATTGGCTGCAACATTGGATGGGGCACAAGGTTCGGCTGTTATGGTGTGTGCACGCCCCCCACCACGCCCCTGACACGATCAACTTAACAGTAGGGTTCAACCACCAGTTCTTGGAATCGATGGTTTATTTCCCGCTGTTTTTTGGTCTTATGCCTGCGCTTTGCGGTGTGCCGGTTGAGATGATTTTGGTGATCAATCTTATCGATGTCGTTTGGGGGTCGCTGCTGCATGTCAGTGCCGATGTCATCAAGTTCCGCTATGGGCCGCTGGAATATATCCTGCAAACCCCGCGTTATCACAGGGTCCATCACGGCAAGAACCTGCGCTATATGGATAAGAATTATAACTCCATGACCCTGTTTTGGGATTGGGTGATGGGGACCTTGCAGCCGCTTCACGACGATGATCCGGTTGAATATGGCATTACCCGCGACGTCAACGTCGAAAGCCTGATGGATGTCCAGTTTGGTGAGTTTAAATCGCTGTGGCAGGACGTTAAAATGGCGCCCGGTCTGACCAACAAGCTGAAATATTTGGTGATGCCGCCGGGTTGGTCACATACAGGCGACCACAAAACAGTGCAGGCCTTGCGCCAGCTAGAAGCTGATGCACAACAACTTCCCGCTGAATAAGTGCTGACACAAACGATCATTTATGACCGTTTCAAGCTAAGCGTTGCCCCCGATACGGGCGGCGCTGTAATCGGCTTTACACTGAATGACAGGCCGATTTTGCGTACAGCTTTTGATCCCGCTACACCACGCGATTGCGCCGCCTTTCCCCTAATCCCCTTTGCCAGCCGTATCACCAATGGGCACTTTGATTTTCAAGGGCGGTCCATTCAGCTTGCCCCCAACTTTCCGCCTGAACCACATGCCATACACGGCAATGGCTGGCAGGTGCCGTGGCATGTCAGGTCAGAAACGAAACACAGCCTAACACTTTGCTACGATCATGATGGCAGCGACTGGCCGTGGCGCTTTCATGCTGCACAAAAATTCACACTATCGGCGGACGGGCTAACGCTTGAGCTGCAGATCACAAACAAAGATCAGATACCAATGCCCGCGGGATTGGGATGGCACCCCTATTTCCCCAAGGCCCACGCCACACTCACCGCAAATGCGGGCAAGCTGTGGCACGGCGGCAAGTTACAGCAACCGACACAGACACAAGACCTGTCAGTCCACCGAAACGTCAACGACATTGAAACAGACGCCGTTTATCAATGGCCTGCACGTGAGGCGCTCATCTCGATTAACGGATTCGATATTCATATGCGTGCCAGTGATATTTTCGGGTATCTGATTGCCTATACGCCCGTCGGCGAAGATTTCTTTTGCATCGAACCTGTCAGCCATGCGCCCGACGCAGTAAACCTAAATGTGCCGCAAACCGTGTCGGGGTTAAGGGTTCTTGCACCGGAAGAAACACTTAGCGGGACAATTGCGCTTAAGGTTACGACGCCTTAACGTGCGCGCCATGATGACGGTGTTTTACCCGTCCATCCGGTAAAGGCACGGGTAAAGGCAGCAGGGTCGGCATAACCAAGCTGAAAACTGATCTCTGCAATTGACTGATTGGATGTCCGCAGCAGGTTGCGTGCCCGTTCTGACTGCACCTCTGCGAACAGGCGCTGATAGGACGTCCCCTCCGCACGCAAACGGCGGGCCAAGCTGCGTTCTGACATGCCAAGCTGTTTGGCAAGCGCGGTGCGCGGCAAGGGCGGGGAATAGGCCCATAGCCAACGCGATGCCTGATCAGCCAATGTGGATTCAAACGGCCTTAGGCGCGCTAACTCGCGACACACGGCGATACTTTGCTGATAGACAAGTGGGCGCGACCGCAACGGCACCTTGTCCATGCTGTCTGGCGGCAACAGCAATGCCGCTCTCGCAGCGCCGAAGTGGACCGGACAGGCAGCCAGGCCACGCACCTGACCTGCATCATGGGGCGCTTGGAAGGGCAGATGAATGGCGCTGACTTGCGCCTCTGCCCCCATGCTTTGATTGACAAATGTGTAATAGGACACCAGATCCAGCAACAGCGCATAATCCCCCAACGCGCCCTTTTCATCGATTGAAAAAGTGACCGTCAACGCATCGGGTTCTGCGATGATCCGCATCCTTGAATGGCCCCACAATAACTGCGGAAAATCAAACCCGACTTTCAGCAGTGAAATCAGGTCCGGCGCATGGCGCATGGCAAGACCGGGGGTCCCGAACATGGTGATGTCCTGCAAGTCATTTTGGCCAAACACGAAGGCAGCGAGCGAGCTGTTCAGCTGGGCTCCTGCCAGCAATGCATCAATCAAAGCCAGCTCTTGTTCAAGGGAAACCAGAAATGTCGGCTCCTCCACCGCCCGTTCAGGTAGACCATTTTTCCGCAGGATAGCGCGCAGGCCCAGGTCATCGACGCCGAACCATTCTGCCTGCGATTGCACCCCAGTGATCGTGCGTGCGGCACTGGCCAGTGAGCCGACCGCCAATAGCGTGCCGTCCGCCGGATCGGGGTCTTTTTGTATTTTTCGCTCAATCATGGCCTAAATTATCAATATTTTGGCCTGATCGGCAATCGAAACTTGTCAGAACCGATGGCAAAGTCCCATGCTGAACATCACAAAATTAAAATGCGGGCAAGCAGGGAAATCATTATGACCAACGCAAATGACCTAGATGTATTGATCATCGGCGCCGGGATCGGCGGTGTCGGCGCTGCATGTCATCTAAAGATGAATGCACCAGAAAAGCGGTTTGCGATTTGGGAACGGCGCACGGATATTGGCGGCACATGGGACCTGTTCCGCTATCCCGGCATTCGGTCAGATTCTGACATGTACACGTTGGGATACAATTTCAAACCGTGGATGAAGCACAAGGTGCTGGCCGATGGCCCGGCGATCAAAGCCTATCTGAAAGAAACGGTCGACGAGTACAACGTCCTCGACACCATTACATTTGGCCGCCGCATTACAAGCGTGGAATGGGACAGCCGTGATGCACGTTGGACCGTCACGGCCACTGACGAAACAACCGGCGAAACCCATCAGGTCCGCGCCCAGCATGTTTTGATGTGCACGGGTTATTATGATTACGACAATCCCTACACACCCGATTATGCGGGTAGTGAGGAGTTTGAGGGGCAAATCATTCACCCGCAGCATTGGCCCGAGGACCTTGACTACACGAACAAGAAAGTCGTGGTCATCGGATCAGGCGCAACGGCGGTGACGCTTGTGCCTGCAATGGCTGAAAAGACGGCACATATCACCATGCTGCAGCGGTCACCGACCTATTACGCATCGGTCAAGAATGAAGACCGCATGTCGAAAATCCTAACGAAACTGATGCCGCGCCGTTGGGCGTTCAAGATCATTCGTGCTTTCCGCATTTGGATGCAGGACTTCGCTTATACTAAGGCGCAGGCAGAGCCCGACAAATGGCGTGAGAAATTGCAGGACGCCACTAAAGAGGCGCTGGAAGGCAAAGTGGACATGAAACACTTTACCCCGCGCTATAATCCGTGGGACCAGCGCCTGTGTGCTGTGCCCGAAGATGATCTGTTCGTCTCCCTACGCGAAGGCAAGGCATCCATTGTCACTGACGAGATTGACCATTTCGACAAGACCGGCATTCAACTAAAGTCGGGCGAGCATTTGGATGCAGACATCATCGTTTCAGCCACAGGCTTGAACCTGAAAATGTTGGGCGGTGTTGATCTGGTTGTTGATGGCAAGCACATTCCGCACAATTCCGTCATGGCCTATAAGACGCTGATGCTTGAAAATATTCCCAACCTTGCCTTTATCCTTGGCTATGTGAATGCCTCATGGACTTTGAAGGTTGGCATCGCAATGGATTATTACATCAATTTGATGAAGCTGCTGGATGAGCGCGGGCTCGACATGGCTGTTCCGCGCGCGCAGGACCCGTCAATTGTTCAGGAAAGCAGCGTCTGGGATGCCCTGAATTCAGGTTATGTCAATCGCGCCCGCCACAATCTGCCCCGTCAGGGCAGCGTTCAGCCCTGGCGCGTTGATCACGACTTCCGCGCTGACCGCCGCATGCTGCGGGGTGAGCCTGTCGATGATGGGACATTGCAATTTGCCCGTGCCGGGGCCAACGCCCCTGAAAATCTGGCTGCTGAATAGGCGAACCGGACACGCAGTCATTTGTAAGATTATGATGGACCTTTAAGGCTATGCCCTTGAAGGTCCATTTCTGCGTCTGGTTCCATCAACTCATGCAGATGGACCACGAAATAGCGCGTATAGGCATCATCAACACTGCGTTGCGATGCAGCCCGCCACGCCTTTTCTGCCAACTGATAGTTGGGAAAGACGCCTACAATGTCGAGATTTTCAACATCTTCAAAGGTCATGCTTCCCGTGCCGGTCAACCGGCCACCAAAGACAAGATGCAATAATTGTTGGTCAGGCATAATGTGATCACCAATCCTTAATCCTGTATGGCGGCCGGTCTTGGGCTGGGGGGGGGGAAACCTTACTAGAAGGGCAATTTGGTCGAAAATGTTGCCCGGGTCATATCACCCTTGTCGCCAGCTTCTGTTTCGCGTTCGCCATATATCAACTCTGCCCCGAACGTAACCTTGTTCGCGGCGGTCCACAATATGGCTAGCATACCACTGTGAACCATTTTGGTCGTTGACCCAGGCAGGAAAGACGGATTGTCAGCCTGCAAAGCGGAATAGCCGACGGACACACGGGTTGCTTCAGCAACAGGAACGCGCAGGGCAACATGACCGCCATAGACCGGGATCGCCTCAAGCTCGCCATTGGCGTCAACAGCCGCCGCGTTGACAGCGTTCAACCCGATATAGCGGCCAACACCTTCGCCGCCCGTAAACCCAAAGCGCACATCGGATTTCTCGCCCACATTCAACCGACCTGAAACAGAAACGCCCCAACCGGTTGTTTTGTCGTCAAGCCCGGCAGTGTCGATGCGTAGCTCGCGCCCGATGGCGGCGATGGACACATTGCCAAAACTGCCAGAGCTATTATAGCGGATCACACCGTCGGGCAGGACATTACCGTCAGCTTCAATCCTGCCGCCTGCCGTTGGCGTAACTGTGGTATTGCCATTTTCCAATGACAGCTGCCACGGCCCTGATTTGTACTGAATGATCGGCTGACGAATAAAAATCATGCCGTCAGACAGGCCGAGGAAACTTGCGCTTTCAGGGATGGAGGACGTGTTTTGAAATGCGGTCCATGTTTGCCCAAAGCGGAAATTGTTGAAATCAAGATAGGCATGGCGCAACCGCGGCGACACACTGTTTGATACGCGTTGGTTGCCCTGTCCGGACAATAGGAAATCAAGCTCTACCTTGCCGCCCATCTTAACATCGCCATCCGTGTGCTTTGCCTTGATGTAAAAGCGCGACGCTTCGGCGGTAAAGTCTGTTGTCTTTGTGCCCGAACCGCCACCAGCTACAACGGGGATTGCGCCTGGGATATAAAAATCACGTGTTACCGAATTGGCTGCAAAAGCCCCGTCACTTAGGTCGGTATAATGAACATCAAGATCAACATGTCCGCCGACGGTCACGCTGGTTTCTGCCTGCGCCCCATGAAATGACGCCAGCCCCAAAATGGTTGATGCCAACAAGGTTGCGGATAGTTTTTTTGAACGATTTTGCATATGTGCCTCCCTGAGATTTTCAGGAATATTTATGCAAAATCTGTCGCGCCGCTATTGGACGTAGGTATCATCGACTATGGTCGTATCGACCAAAGTCTATAGTCCATCATGGACGACGGTCTGCTATCACAGTAGCATAGCCAATCACGTTCAGCGCATGATCAGGGCATGTTGAGGGGCAGCAAAAAATGACAGGCCAAACACAGACAAACGTTTTGGTGATAGATGATCACCCCCTGTTCCGTGACGCCTTTAGCACTGTACTGGCCGGACTTGGCGTTGCGGATGTTTCTGTGCATGGCGCCGGATCATTTGCTGAGGCCCAAGCCCTTCTTGACCAATCATCTATCACGCTGGTTTTCCTTGATCTGAACCTGCCGGATGCAAAAGGGTTTGAAGGATTGATGCGCCTGAAGGCGGCAAAACCCGACCTGCCCGTCTATATCGTTTCCGCTACCGAAGATCGGGTCGCCTATGATCAGGCAAAGGAATTGGGCGCAACAGGCTATACCCCCAAAAGCCTTCCGAAGGACGAGCTTGATGCCGTTCTTGCCACCGCGCTTGAAGGCGGGTCATGGTTCCCCCCCACTGACGATGGTAATGGCGGCGAAGCTATGGACAGCGATACCGTCGCCGCCCGCGTCGCGTCCCTAACGCCAACACAAAAGCGTGTCGTGGGCTATCTGTCGGAAGGGTTGTTAAACAAGCAGATTGCCTATGAAATGGATGTGTCCATTGCCACGGTAAAGGCACATATGACCGCGATTTTCCGCAAGCTGGGCGTCATCAACCGCACGCAAGTCGTTTTGGCGCTACAGGATTTGGGTAAATAATCAGCGCCCGATGTCAGCCGCCGCAGACATCATCCAACAAATCACGCAACAGATCAGGATCAACCGGCTTAGGCAGGATCGGCGCCCCCCATTTGGCAGCAGCGTCAGACAGGCCCTGCGATCTATTGGCTGTGAGGAAGGCGACCAATGGCGGCGACGGATTGTCGGCCAGCCAAGCCAATATATCAGCCGCCGTTTCACCACCGGATAATTGCCAATCAAGCAACACAATATCAAACCCGGTTGCACCAAGTGCCCCCTTCGCCTGGCTAACCGAGGATGCGGTTTCCACATGTGCACCCCAACCTTGCAACAGGGCTGTCATAGCCGACAGGATCTCAACCTCGTCATCAACGCACAGAACTTTTGTCGCTTGAGCTGATATGCCTTGGTTTCGCATCGTTGGCGTTGTGCTGACGCCTGTCAGACTAGAAGGGACTGCAGGCGCATCCATCGCCCTGGCAAGCGTCACGCTGAAACAACTGCCACACCCCGGCTGCGAGTTGACGCCGATGCTGGCATTCATCAATGTTGCCATACGTTTTGCCACGGCAAGGCCAAGCCCCGCCCCGCGCACGCCCTGATTGTCCTGATCATGCAGGCGTTCAAACTCACCAAAGGCACGCTCACTATCTGACTGTGATAGGCCCGGCCCTGTGTCCAGCACGTCAATCCGGCAGTTGTCTCCTTGTCTGCGCACACCGACAAGAATGCCGCCCTGCTCAGTATAACGGCGTGCATTGGATAGGAAGTTGCGCACGATGCTGCGCAAAAATTCACGGTCCGCCAT
Source organism: Alphaproteobacteria bacterium (assembly GCA_965229935.1). GTDB lineage: Bacteria > Pseudomonadota > Alphaproteobacteria > SPJN01 > SPJN01 > SPJN01. Next base: position 2,307,887 of record CBDDKB010000002.1, on the reverse strand, counting down.
GACCACCAGACTTGTCGGCACACTGCGTAATTCAAGCCCGGCATCACGTGCCATTGGTGCTGCTTCTTCACTCAAGTCATGCAGCAGCGGGCCAAGGGCAACAGGCTCAAGCTTTGGGGTTACCTTGGCATGATCAAGCCGCGAAATATCCAGCAAGCCACGCAGCAATTGATCGGCTGAATCTATTGACCGATCCACTTTGTCGAGCAAGTCTGCCTGATTATCTGGGGCGTCCGCAGCGGCCGCCAAATAAAGCCGTGCCGCATTTAGAGGTTGCAACAAATCATGACTGGCTGCTGACAGGAAACGGGTTTTAGAGGCATTGGCGTCATCGGCGTCAGTCTTCGCGACGCGCAAGTCCTGCGCCATATGTTCCAATTCAACTGTCCTGCTGCGCACCCGTTCTTCCAGGGTCGCGTTAATGTCGATCAGCTCCTGCTCACGCTGCTTATCCTCTGTTATATCTGTGAAGGTGGTCACAAAACCGCCACCCGGCATGGGATTGCCGATGATGCGCAGATAGCGGCCCCCTTCCATGGGCCGTTCATACCGATAGGCGGTGCCCACCTTCATATGATCGATACGGCGCTGCACATAATCATCCGGCCTGTCATCGCGGATCCAGCCACGATCAATATTATGCCTGATAAGCTCTTCCACCGGGGTGCCGACCCGCACCATATGACCGGGATAGGAAAACAGGTTGATATAGGCGCTGTTCCACGCCACCAATTTCTGGTCACCGTCAACAACCGAAATCCCTTGCGAGACATTCTCCAGCATAGATTGCAGCATATGGCGGTCAAACAGATCGGCTTGGGTTTTTTGATCAAGGATCGATAGAAGATCATCAATCGCCACATCGTCCTGCCCAACGACAGACATCATGACAATACGTGCCGACGACGCCCCCAGCGCCCCGGCCAACAGCTTCTCAGTCAGCTGTATCAAACGCCAGTCAGCGGGCCGGTCCCCCGTTACCTCAAGCTTGGCATCACCCGCCAGGTCCTGAAAGGCGGTCATCACCGCCTCCTCACTCAAGAAGCGACAGGCCAGCGCCTTCAACCCTTCTGGCGACACTGTAAGCGGTGAAACATGCGGGGTTTGCGCTCCGCTGACAGTACCCCGTCCGCCTTCTGAAAAGGCCATTGACTGAATGCGGTCGCGCAATGCTTCACGCCCACGTAGTGACGCGAAAATAAACAGGGCCGTGTTTGCAGACAGGCTCCAGAACACGCCGTGGGTCAGGCTATCGCCAAACGAAATACCCAGCAGCGATTGGGGGGCAAGCACGGCGGGCAACCAGGCAAATACCGCATGGTCAGCGCCAATCAAGGCGGGCAACAACAAAGTATAGGTCCACAAGGCCATGCCGACCAACAAGCCTGCCTTGGCCCCGCTTCGATGCGCGCGCCGCCAATAAAGACCACCAATAAGCAAAGGTGCGAATTGCGCAGCAGCCGCAAATGACAATAGGCCGATTTGCGATAGCAGGGCTTCGTTCCGGCTAAGGGCGAAATAACCGAATGCCAACACTAACAAGCCGATGATCACTGATCGGCGAATGGTCAGCAAGGTTGCGCCGCCATTTTGGGAAATGTCGGATATGCGCCCTGACCTGATCAGTAAAGGAACGATCAAATCATTGGTGACCATGGTCGAAACCGCAATAGTTGAGACAATCACCATGCCCGTTGCCGCAGAAAAGCCGCCCAGGAATGCCAAAAGGGCCAATCCATCCTGTCCATGTGACAAGGGCAATGACAGCACATAAAGATCGGCGGGCACCGTATCGGGCAACACAGTCAGCCCCGCTAGCGTAATGGGAACAACCACAACACTGGTGATCGCAAGATAGGCGGGAAACAACCAACGGGCGGCCGCGACCTCCTGCTCCCCATTTCGTTCAATGGCCATCACATGAAATTGGCGTGGCAGACAGATAATTGCGGCCATGGACAAAATGGTGATGGTGATAAAGCGTCCTGACAGGGTGCTGGTCGCAAATTGTTCCGGCAGATCATTGCGGACCAAATGATCCGCCCCAATTAACGCATAGGATAGCCAGCACACCGCGCCCAAGGCGACCAGCTTCACAATCGCCTCAAACGCGAGTGCGAGCACAAGTCCCGCATTGTGGCGTGTCGTGTCAGACTGGCGGGCGCCAAACAGAATGGCAAACAGGGCAAGCGCCATTGCAATCGCGAAAATAGTCGGGGTTGATGGCTGTTGGGCAACCGCGCCAGCCTCGGCATAGACGAGTGCTTCAAAGCTCATCCCGATAGAGCGCAATTGTAATGAAATATATGGCAGGGCCCCTGTGACCGCTGCGATGGTGGCAATTGCGCCAACACCGCGACTGCGGCCATAGCGGGCAGACAGAAAGTCAGACAGGGAGGTCAGACGCTCCCGCCGGACAATATTGCCGATCCGCGCGATAAAACCGGGCGCAAACAGAAAAACCAAAGCGGGACCAAGATAGATCGGCAGGTAATCCCAGCCACTATCTGCTGCTGTCCCGACCGCGCCATAAAATGTCCACGACGAACAATAGACCGCCAACGCCAATGTATAGACAATGGGTCTTGATATTGGGCCCGCTTTCGACGCCCGCCTATCACCATATGCTGCCACCAAAAACAGCAGTCCGATATATAGTCCTGTTGCAATCAGGATTGTTAGTGCTGACATATTTGCCTCCGCCCCCTGACGTTACAAGGCATTGCGCGTGATGCAAGCTATAAGGCAATACGGGCAGCCAAAAGGCCGCCCGCATAAGTTAGTTATGGTCGATGCTGGCGCATTATTCCGCCGGCATTGGGGCCATCCCCTCATCCGCTGACCCATGGGCCTTACGTGTGCCGGGGATACGAATATCCTCGACAAGGTCCTGCACGTCCTGCGGCGGTGCGGGGGTAACCATCGCTACGCCCCAACCGACGGCAAGCGATACCCACATGAAGACAAAGCCGATGCCTTCAGGTGACACGCCGAACAACCATTGATCAGGTGTGCCGCCCCAGAACTTGAAGTAGCAGATATAAAGGAAGGTTGAGATCAAGCCGAACAGCATCGACGCAATGGCCCCTTCTTTATTCATCCGCTTCCAGAAAATGCCCAGGAAGATGATCGGGAACAGGCTGGCTGCCGCAAGCCCAAAGGCAAAGGCGACCACCTGCGCAACAAAACCTAGCTGGCTGGCGAACAGGCCAAGCAGTCCAGCGGCTATCACCGCACCTGCTGCTGCCATACGCGCCACGCGCAGCTCTGTCTTGTCATCCATATCGGTCCAGATTGTCCGACGACACAGATCATGCGAAATCGCAGAGGAAATCACCATCAACAAACCCGCCGCGGTTGACAGCGCAGCGGCAAGACCGCCTGCCACCACAAGGCCGATGACCCAACCGGGAAGCTGTGCAATTTCAGGATTGGCCAGCACAAAGATATCGCGGTTCAGCGGTGTTGTTTCACTGTTCGGGTGTTGCTTTGACCCATCACCGATCTTGCCATTGCCATAGTCATGACCCTTGTCACCGAAATACTGTACCTTGCCATCGCCATTCTTGTCTTCATGGCCAAGCAAACCTGTTTCGGTCCATGAGGCATACCATGACGGCAGCTCCTCAACCTGTTTGTTGTGCACCTGATCAATAAAGTTCAGACGGGCAAAGGCACCAACGGCAGGCGCTGTTGTGTAGAGCAGGGCGATAAAGATCAACGCCCAACCAGCAGACACACGCGCATTTTTGGCACTAGACACTGTAAAGAACCGAATGATCACATGGGGCAATCCGGCAGTACCGAACATCAACGCGCCGGTGATGGCGAATACGTCGATCATGCTTTTATTGGTGCTGGTATATTCCATAAAGCCAAGGTCGGTCAGGACATTGTTCAGCTTTGCGAGCATGGAAATATCTTCGCCACGCACATTGGAGATAAAGCCCAATTGCGGCACAGGATTACCCGTGATGATCAGCGAGATAAAGATCGCCGGAACCGTATAGGCAAAGATCAGCACCACATATTGCGCTACCTGCGTATAGGTAATGCCCTTCATGCCGCCAAGCACGGCATAGACAAACACAATTCCCATACCGATCAGGATGCCAACTTCAAACGGCACACCCAAAAAGCCTGAGAATGCGACGCCGACGCCCTTCATCTGGCCAGCAATATAGGTAAAGCTGACAAAGATGGCGCAAATCACAGCAATGATACGTGCAAACTTTGAATAATAGCGATCACCCACAAAGTCTGGGACGGTGAACTTGCCAAACTCACGCAAGAAGGGGGCAAGCAATAGCGCCAGCAGCACATAACCGCCGGTCCAGCCCATCAAATAGACAGACCCGCCATAACCCAAAAAGGCAATCAGCCCCGCCATTGACAGGAAGGAGGCCGCCGACATCCAGTCAGCCGCAGTTGCCATGCCATTCACCGTCGGGTGCACGTCATGACCTGCAACATAAAAGTCATCCGTAGATCCGGCGCGACTTCTGATAGCGATATAGATATAAAGTCCGAAGGTCGCGACGACGAAAAAATAAGTCCACATTTCTTGAGACATGATCAGCCCTCCACGCCATATTTGCGCTCAAGCTTTGTCATTGCCCGGCAGTAATAGAAAATCAGACCAATAAAGACATAGATCGCCCCTTGTTGAGCGAACCAAAAGCCCAACGGCGCGCCGCCGATTGAAAATTGATCCAAAAAGTCACGGAACAGGATCCCGGCCCCATAGGACACCAGGAACCAAATCAGCAACAGATTAAGCGTCAGCGTTAATGTCGCCTTCCAATAAGCGGCTTTGTTTACTTCGCCGCCCTTTTTCTCTTCTTCAGCAGACACCGGAACCTCCCTTTTGATATGTCGCGCCACAATAATACGCGATGCTAGGGTGGTCTATAGAGCGTCAGATTTGTAGAGAGACTTTGGTCTAAGATATGGGGTCTAAGATATGGGGTCTAAGATATGGGGCCTAAGACTGCACAAAAAGATTTTGGGCCTTAGTGGCGATCGTTCAAATAATCGCGGCGCAACAACAGACCTTTGCGCAGAATAAGCCCGGCAAGCACCAACCCGCCAAGAATATAGGCTTCCCATACGCCAATACCGGGCGCCATCAGGGCAATGGCCCCTTGATAAGAAAAGATCGCTGCAATCAATAAGCCGACTGCCAGCATAATATGATGTTTCATCACAGAACTCCCGACTATGGCTATTTATCACGCAGCGCGCACGAAAAGTAAATCAGACCAAAGGCTGATACGCCTAGCTTTGCGTGACATCCTCTGGCATTTCATCGGACTGCACAAAGTTCACAACCGCCAACACCTTTTCAACATCCTCGGCCATGTCCCGCACAGTATCATCAAGGGCGCCCGCCTTACCCTTCAATATGCCGCGATCAAGAAAATCGCCTATGCCTTGAATGGCAAACCAAACCCTGTCGCCTTCAAACCATAAATTGACCCGCGCTTTGCCCATCCGGCGGGCAAATTCTGTCCATTTTTCCATCTGAACAGGCGTCATAAGCTTGCGCCCATCGATTTGATCCTCACCAAAGAAATCGAAAATCTTTTCAAAGTCAGGACTTTCAAGTTTGACCCTTTCCAACCCATGCAGTGAGGGCACACTGATCAAGGCATAGCGGCCCGACACCTTCTTCGGTACCGTCACACACCCCATCACGCCGTGGAAAACTGTTTTCTGGCTGGAACTGGATTTGCCATTGGCGCTGCGGGATGATTCACGTTTTATGGCCGATACATCCAACATATAAATCGGCCGGTCCCGATAGTGCCCCTGAATCTGATCACTTTTCTGCAGATAGGAATAGGACGGCAATAGTTCTGTTTTGATCAGCCCGCCATTGTCTGAAACGCCTAATAGATCAAGCACATCATTTTCAGCCTGCCAGCCCTCGCCAAACAGACCATCAGCGATAGGACCGGGCTTTGCACTGAACGTCAGATCACCATAATAGGCCAGCAGCTTAGGGACGACAATTTCCTTGAACCCGCGGCCCGGTTTGAAAAAAACCGTCAGGACGCCTATGCCAACAATGGAACCAAAAACCAGCCCGAAAAAGATCAAAAAGCTGCTGGCAATAGTTTCAAGCTCACCTCCCTTTGCTGTGAAGATATTGTAGAAAAAGAACCCCAACCCGACCAAGACGAAACCAAACAGACTGAAAAATAGGACCTGAATCAATTTTGCGCGCTTTGCCAGTTTTTCTAGCTGCAGGCGGTTCGGTTCAACAACCGCTTCGATCAGATCAGCGAATGCTTTTTCGTCTGTCAAAATGGACATAGGGGACCTCTCACAACTTGCGATAGACAATCATTTCTGAATGCAAACTGTTTGTCATTGGCCCGATTGCACTATGTTATACTGACTATCGAACAGCTTATCGTAAGTTCAATATCCCACCTTGATTGAGCAAGACCGATCATGACCGATTTGACTGATATTTCCGCCATTGAATCTTCCCTATTGGCTGGTGACCCCGATTCCATTGCCACAGCATTGGATAATTTTGCAGCCCAATCCCCCGCCCATAGCCTGTTAATTGAGGTGGAGCGTGCAATTTCACGGGTAGAACCACTGCGCGACTTTCCCAATCAAATTACCGAAATGCTGGAAAGCGAGGATATCCCCCAAGATGTCCGCCGTAGGCTGATTATCGCCCATGCCATTTGCATGGCCAGTTTGGACCTGCCCCACAAATCCCGCACCATGTTGCTGGAACTTTTAAAACAGACCGACCTTTTGCCCGCCACACGCTATCGCGCCTTGCGTGAATTGGGCCGCATCTTCGTCACCGAAGGGTTGCTGGACGACGCCACAACGCTTTTCCTGCGTGCCTTGGGCATGGCAAGACGGATGAAGGATGATTTTCGCGTTGACCTGATCATGTTCGATTTTGGCCGGGCCTATCTGATGCGTGAACGGTTTGTGCCTGCCTTCGATACGCTGTCAAACCTGGAAGGCATATTTCCTGAAAACAGTTTGATCTGGTCACGGTTGGAACTTTATATGGGCCGCGTCTTGATCGGGCTTGGTCGCCGGGCGGAGGCGATGACCGCGCTAGATCATGCAGAACGGAACCTGTCTATCCATGCACCGCAATCCTATTATCACGGTGCCACGTGGCTGGAAAAAGCGCATTGCTATGCAGCCGATGAAAGGCATGAAGAGGCATTTGACTGTCTGGAAAAGGCTGAAGCATTACCGCACAACAGGGCAGCGCTTTGCCTTGGCAAAGGTGAGGTGTTGTTGACCACAGGAAATGTTGAAGCAGCAGCAGAAACGCTTGAGGAGGCCTTCACCCTCTATAGCGATTCATCAAATGGGTTGATGCGCATCCGGTCGGCCCGCCTTTTGGCGCGCGCCCATGAGATCAGCGGCAATGTTGGTCTTGCTGATCGCTACCTGAACTATGCCTTTAAAGAAGCAAGGCGGCGCAAGCTGACCATCATCGCACGAAGCATCCGTGCCGATATGGCAAAGCTGAACATCGCGGAAAGCGCGCTTGTGACAGACAAGCAAATCGTAGCCGACGAAAATACGGGCGTGCCCGGCTTTGTGCTTGGCCGAAAGCTTGGCGCGGGCGGGTTTGGTGCCGTGTTCCGTGCCTTTGACACGGATCATGACGAGCTGGTTGCCATCAAGATCGTCAAACTATCATCTATCTACGACACGTTTGAACGGGACGCGCTGCGTGATTCACTGGTGACAGAGCTTGAAGCCGCAAGCCGCATCAATCATCCGGGCTGTGTCGGGGTGCGCGCCCTAGGTGAAACACAGGACCGCGATCTGTTCATTGTGCAGGATTTCGTTGATGGACGTCCGCTGAATGACTATTTCGGCCCCGATGCCACAATCCGCCAAAAACGGGAGTTATTGGCAAAGGTTGCCCATGCCATTGATGCCCTGCATCAGGCCAATGTCGTGCATCGCGACCTGAAGCCTGAGAACATTATGGTGAAGCCTAATGGCGATCCCGTACTGATTGATTTTGGGATTGCACGGCTTGCCGAAAACTCCACCGCCTTCACGGGTGCCGGCAGTATCCATTATATGGCGCCGGAACAGATGGATGGGAAGTCAGTGGATAAGAGCGCAGATTGGTTCGCCTATGGCGTCATCGCGCTTGAGCTATTGTCAGGCGAACGTCCTGTTACAGCATTTAGCAAGGGCAACAAACGAACCCGCAAGATCAGCAAGGTAAAGGCATTGCCATTACCCAATGATCTATCACGGCCCTTTACCAAGACCCTTTCGGACCTGATACATGTCAAGCCGCGATCAAGGCTGGCAGACCCAGCCTTGATCATTCACGCTATGGAAACTTATTGAGCAGGCGCCTTCAAGATACGCACCAGCACCTTAATTTCCTTCCCTTCTGGAATCTTGCTCATATTCTTCGGTCCACGAACCAGGAATTGCAATCGGTCCACAGGGCCGAACATTTTTGCCCGCAAGGAGGGGGTCGGGTCACGATTTTCATCAAGGCCCAGAACCTGATTCTTTGAATCAAGCACAAAGGCATCAATGTCATACTCGTCCTCAGACACGGCGTAGAACAGGTAGGGGACGCCCGCAGGAATATTGTCCACCACATGCAGGCTGCCCAAGCTACCACTCAACATTGACTGAGCAGACAGGACAACTTCCTTATCGACCAGACGCTCAGGCGTGCCGGTGATCTTATTGTCTTTCGCCCATGCCTGTTCAAGCAATGACCCACGAATGGCGTGAACGGTTGTGAATGACTCTTTTTGTTCATCCCAATGGGCGCGATATTCCGGAAGGCGCGTTGCCTCCACCTCGGCCAACAGGTCGGCAACCAAATCAATACGCATACCATAATTGATCATGGCCCCACTTGGCGCGCGCCCTTGTGAGGTCGCGATCATGTTCACCGCGCTCATCACAGCGACAACGGTGCCATCTTCATCAAAGATGGGAGAGCCGCTGGCGCCGCCTGTTGCACCAACCGTATGAGTGACAAGCTGGCGATATTTCTCATCCCCCTTCAAGAAGAAGAAAGTTGACTGATTGGTCAGGTTGCCAAAACGGGTCTGCGATTGGGGTGAAATGGTCAAGGCGGCACCACCTGCAATTTTTTCAGACGGGAACCCGATTGAGCCAAGCTTTGTCCCAACGCTCAAATCCGCGAACTCTGCGCTTGCGGCAATTTCCAATGCCTCCGGCAATGGGGGCGCAGTATCCGCCGTGTACAGCAAGGCCACGTCATAACCAGGGATCAACTGCAGGGCAGCACCACTAACCGCATTCTCTGTAGCCAGACGCGCTTCCATCACCTCGTCAGCGAAGGCGTCATACCCGGGATGAATACGAATTTCGGCAATCTCATACCGCGTGCCATTCTGATCAATAACGACCGGCTTGGTATCTGCGTCGGGCCCCTGGTTCATAGGGTGGGCAACATGGGCGTTGGTTGCCAACACCCCTTCGCCCACGACCCACGCAGTACCAACCTGCGAGACAGCACCTGTTTTCTTGTTTTCGTTCGCAGCCAACATCGTTGCGGCACGCACACGTTCAAGCGTTGCGGTAGAAAAGGCTGATTGGGACTTTGTATAGAAATAGGCAAACGCGCCACCAACAACGACAACCAACATCAGGGCAATTAGCCCGATGACAGAGTTGCGCTGCGCAGTCTTGGCAATATCCGGCATAGCCTGTTGGGCAGCGGTCTTATCAGAGACATCATCCTGTTCGATCACAAGTTCAAATGACGGGCCTTTTTTGTTGCCCAACACAACCTTATGGCGACCACTGATGGCCTGACCCTCGCGGGCTGGCTTGCCATCAATTTCGACATAGCGCCCATCGCGCAAGTCAACCTCATAAACGCCGTCAAATTTGCGATCCAGTGCAAAATGCTGACGAGACACAAGGTCCTGTTCCGCCGCAAACACAACATCACAATTGGCGCCATCGCGGCCAAAGGTGATGCGCCCTTGCGAAGCATCAAACTGATAGTGTGACTTCTCCCCGACGCCGCCGGGCAGGATAATTTCGATACTCATAACCTCTCCCACTCCTGTTAAATTTGGAGGAACGATAAGCTTGTAAGAATCGAAGCCATTACGAAATAGTCCAAACGGCCTATGTCACGTTATTGTTGGGGTGAATTTTCGTCCCCAAAAAGAAAAATGTCCAGAAAATCAAACAGCTGACTTAAATGCAGCAGCACATTGCGCGCCTGACGTTCAAATTCTTCTGGTGTCGCCGCCAATATCGCACTGTCGAGCCAATTTTCATCTCGCCCAATTGCCATATAGATTGCATCCTCGCGATAGATGATGCGGAACGACGACAGGTCCATCGTTTCGGCGGCTGCTGATAATTGGACCATACGGCGCGGGGTCATCATTTTGCGCCCTTCAATTTGATCAGTACCGTAAAAATCAAACTTATCTTCGAATTCACGCCCTTCAAGGCGAATAGGCTCCCACCCAAATCCCTGCACAGTGCCCGTCAGTTGGCCTGACCCGCCATTGTCAAACAGGCCGTACCACCCTTCTACAGGTTTGGCATTCGGGGTTTTAATGATGAGGCCCGAAAAAACCGTGCTGGGCCCGTTTTTGCGATTGCGCGAGGCGGTGATGTCCATGACAGACAAGGGCCAACCACGATAATTCCCCTCAACACTATCTTCGGTGCGGGCGTTATCATGGGTTGGCAAAAGACCCTTCACCAACAGATAGACATAGGCTTTCTTTTTTGGCTTTGCCTCATAGGTGAATTCGCCAAATTGCGCCAATAGGGGCGGCACAATCATTGATTTCATCCGTGCGGTAAACCCGGACAGGATCGTGCCCCGGATAGTCATGGTCAAACCACCCAGAACAATTGGCCCAAACAGGAATTGAAGGGGGGCATCCGCGCCCTGTAACACGATCAAGGCGATCATCAACGCGCCGGTTAAAAGTGTCAGCAGACCCAATCCGATTTGCGCCAAGCGGGCCAGCCGTTCCAGCCTGTTTCTTTCAGCAATAAGTTTAGGGCCAATGGGTCTGATATGCGCGTCTAACAGCGCCTCAAACCCATCAATGGCTTGCCCATCGATCTGGGTTTTTATTATCGGCCGCTGATTGGCCAACACATCGGCAGAGACATGCATCGCCTATTTCAGATGTTCACCTGCCGCAATTGGACCGCGTGGCGTCTCTTCATCCAGCTCGTAAAACGGCATTTCTTCAATGTTGATCATTTTCGCAATGGCAGAGCTTGGGAAAATTTGAACCGCATTGTTCAAATCCGTCACAGCGGAATTATAAAAGCGGCGGGCGGCAGAAATATTCGCCTCCACATCCTGATAGGTGCGCTGGGCTTCCTGCATCACCGTGTCTGATTTCAGATCAGGATAATTTTCCGCAACAGCCATCAAACGGCCAAGCGACGCCTGCACGCCCTGTGCGGCCTTCAAATGTTCCTCAACCGCAGCAGCGGACGAGGCATCATAGTTCTGTTCAAACGCTGTGCGTGCCTTGGTGACATCCTCAATCAGTTCACGCTCATGATCCATGAACTTTTGGGCAATTGTCAAAATGTTAGGGATCAGGTTTGCGCGTTTCTTGATTTGCACATCAATACCGCTCAACGCCTCAAGCGCGCGGTTGCGGCGGCCAATCAGGCGCGCATAAAGCATGTAAAGCAGGATAATAATCACCGCCAACACGATAATGGAACTCATCTTAATCTCCTTTATTGCTACGCCCTACCAGCGCCGCCCATTTTGCTTTCTATACCTTGGCTACTTCGCGCCGCGCCGCATCCAATTTCAACAGTTCGACTAAATAGGCTTCGTTTAGTTTTGTGCCTGTTAACTGCCCGGCATTAGGGGTTTTGGTCAATGTACAGTTTGGCAGTTTTTCCGCAATGGCTTCAACACTGCCGTGGGCAACTGTTCCATTCTTTTCCCCATCCCATATTATTGCAGGCTGCGTAACACGATCCCAAAGGATCCCCTCGTCCGACGCCATCATCTTCAGGAAATGACTGACCCCATCAGGGGTTTCTGCCAAGGCGATTTTGGAGCCCTTAATCAATTGTTGGAAAAGGTCTGGTTCTTCATTCAGCAATTCGCGATCAACTGGGCTTTCCATAACCCATCGTTCGATTATCGCCCGCACAAATCTTTCAGTCGCGCGCGTTGCCAAAACACGGACAACAAAATCCATAGCCCATGTTGATTTTGATAGTTGATAAAAAATCTGCGTCGCAAATCCGCGAAGCTCGTCAGGTTCAGCCGTGACACGCGGGCCAACCATGCCGATAGCCGAAATATCATCACCGCAAGCGATCGCTGTTTCAATTGCCATGCGCGCGCCACCGGCGAAACTGTATATGGGAAAACGCTTGGTTCTGAAGCGTTTCTGCAAAACGGTCAAAACCTCTCGCACATCCTGACGAAACTTGGCAAAGCTGTAGTCGGGCTGGAAAGTTGATTGACCATAACCCGGCCTTTGAATGCACACCAAACACAGGTTCAGCTTGTGCAAGGAGGCATTCATTTTCGGACCTGCCAGGAACTCAATCAACGGGCTGTTGAACGCCAACACAGGCAACCCAACCGCTGATCCAAAAATGTGATAGGCAATGACATTCCCGTCAGACAAAGTGATCAGATTGGGATGTCGATAAATATGTTCGGCATCAAAATCATCTTCTGTCAGCGGGCGGCGGATTCCATTTGTATCAGGCGCGGCAAGCCGCAACATCGTCAGGAACTGCAGCAAATCACCCTGCCGATTGACCCCGACCTTTGCGAATACCGATTTCAGGTGATTTCGGGCCGTGTTGTGAGCGACCCCAATATCAATCGCAGCTTCTTTCAGGCTTTTGCCTAATTGCAAATGATGGATCAAGGTTGATTCAGCCTTGGTCAAACCCAAATCACGCGTGATATCCTCATCAACGGCGACATTGTTTTCGTTCGTCAAAAGCGTCAGGCACAATGTTTCACGATCATCAACACTGTTCGCTATGATCAACAGCGGATCGCTATCCTTGCTGACCTGCAAACGCAACAAATGCGGCCCATCGCTTTGTCGCCGGATAAGTGTCAGCCGTTCAATCATGTCTCGTTGACTGGCCTTATCAATCAGCTTTAGCGGCTGGCCCAAGGTGATTGCATCGCAATAAGGCGCAATCATTGCCAAGGCTTGCTGGCCCACGGACATCACCTCAAACCGGGCAGACAAATAAATCCGCTGATTATCCAGGGGGTGTGGTTCATCTGATTTAGCGACGTGAACCGAAATGCGTTCCGCAATCTTAAGCGCCCGATCAAGATGCGCCTGCATTTCACTGTTCGCATCAAGTTCGGCAACATTTAGGCCCATTTGATCAAGGCCCATCAACAAATCAGCAGCGTCGTCAGGAGATTCAGATTCCGCTGCAAAGCGGTACACAAAATCCACCAACGCCATATACATATCTGTGCTGTCTGTTTGCTGGCTGCGAGCCGCATTCAGTCTGACAATTTTTTGATCAGACACCTGACCTCTTGCCATCCCATCCTCCTTGAGATGCAGAACCACCCAGCCCGATTTCAATATATATGTTTTTTATGTTCTGACCTAGCGCAAATGGACTAGGCCCGACTAAATTGCTGATTTTGCGGTCGAAAAAGCCGCCAAATACTGCTCAATCAGGTCCAGTACCACCTTTATGTCCTCAGACATCTCTGCGACCTGTGCCTCGAACGCCATATCTCGCGTCCGCGTGATCGCTGAATCAATCCAATCACCAGATATTTCAAAGCTAAGATTCAGGTACCCATCAGCAAAAACGGCGCAGATGTCACCGATATCCTGTTGCGAGGTCAGCGATGCCCACCGTTCCATATTTTGCGGCGTCATTAATTTGCGCGCCTCGACCTGATCTGTGCCGTAATACAAGAAACGGTCTGAAAAGTCCGAGCGTTCAAGCTCTATCAAGTCACCTTCAGCATTCTTGCGCTGTCCCCAAAATCCTGCTGTGCCCTCGATTAATGTGAACGTGCCTGTGGCATTGATCGGGCAAGCGAGTTTGATCAACAGGCCTGAAAACACCTCGTTATAATCATTCGGGTTTTCGCTGTCGTGATCATTTTGACGGCTGAGGGTCACGTCAAGAATTTGCAGGTCGGCACCGCAAAACGTGCCACTGACATAATCTTCACATTTATCGACCTTGTCATAGCGCGGCACCAAGGGGTCGGTGATAAAGCGGCGGATAACATCATGGTCGGGATGGGTTTCAAATGTCAGTGCCCCACGCGCCTGTAACGCACCCTCAATCACTGCCTGCTTCAACAATTTGCGATAACGTCCCCAGTGCGACGATGGCGCCAATATCAGAACAAGCCCAAGCAGCCCAACAAGCATTCCGATAAGGTCGATATCCCAAATCACAGCGATATAGGTGATTGCACCAACCAGCAAGATACTGCCCAAGATCGTTGTTACACGACCAACTCGCTTTGCCTTAGTGCGTAAGTCAGTCAGTTCTATCCGCAATTCATCTGGGATAGTCAGCTCTGCCTGGTCGCTGTCAGTCATCCTGCTTGCTTACGCTCCTGCCGTTTTGCCCGCGTAATGACAGGCTAACCGCATCGGCGAAATCTGCACTAGCCCGATTGCACTATAGGGTGCGGGATTTTCAGCCCAGACGAGCTATGTAAGCGCACTGCCATCAAACAATCTGTTGATGGCACATAAAAACCCCCACCGGGAAACTCCCGATGGGGGCCTTTGAAAACTATGCGGACCGCTTAGTGAAGCGGCACGGTCAACAGTGCGTTGCCAAAGATTGCCCGTGTCTCACGGCCAAGGCCGCGACCACCACCGCTGAGGATCAGCTTGGCACCTTTTTCCAACTGGAATGTCAGACCGCCTTCGACATTGCCCGCAATGTCATTATCGTCAATGCGATTGCCTGACAGTGTTTGCACACCATCCAGTGTTTCACTGGCATAATCAGCAGACGCATCAAGGAACCAGTTCAAGCCATCGGGCGCTACTGTTTGCGGCACAACACGTACCCCAACTTCGATGAAATGTTCTGTTTCATCATCGCCATCAATAACAGTGGCAGCACTGTCGGTGTAACGATCACGACTAAAGGCAACAAGCCCGGCAACAATACGCGGTGACAGCACCAATTTTTCAGTTTCCCGCGTCCCTTTCAGGGCAACAGCGGCAGAGAAACGATCAACATCGGTTGACCCGGTTGCGTTATTGATACGGATGTCTGCGTCACCTGTTTCATAGTGAATGGTGGCAACACCCTGCAGTTTGTCACCGACCGGACCTTGCAGGATAAGACCTGCGCCATAGCTGTCTTCTTCCAAGGACAGGCCGAAATCATCCGCGTCTACATCCGTCTGACGGAACGAGCCAAAGATAGTGATTTTGCGATCATCGCTTAGATTGCGGCGGAACCCGATTTGCCCTTGCAGGGCATCACCGTCGATCACACCGTCAAAGTCATAATAACGTGCATTGCCGACAATTGCGTCACCGCCTCCATCACCCATGCCCATTGTGTTATTGGCAGCAGCAGACAGGCTTTGTTCAAAACCGATGGCAAATTCATCCTGCCCAACATGACCCATCAGGCGCAAACGGCCTGCGGCATCACCCTGTTTGCTGGATGTCATGTCGGTCAGACCTGTTGTCAGACCCAGACCACCGTTCAAGGCAGCATTGGCAAGCGTTGCGGCATTCATTGTCATGATGCGGCTGGCCTGTTTCAGCACCTTGTCAACAATATCGCCAGTTTGTTCGGCATCAAAGGCACCTGCTGCGATACCACATGTATAGGTCAAAGAATTATTTGTCCCGGCGTTCTTTGTGCTGCCCTGAAAATCAAAAATTCCGTCTGCGGGCGCAGTAAAAACGGTGCTGTTACAGTCGTCTTGCGTGGCACAAACTGGCCTGCCCTTTTGACCCTGCGCAGTGGCAAAAATACTGAACTGCGGATTTGGTGTCGGATGACCATTCAACGCCAACGCAAACCTAACCGTGTCACCAGCCTTCATGTCGAAGGTTACATTGGTAACGAAGCTGGAGTTGGTTCCCGTGAAGGTCACAGGAGTGCCATCGCAGGGCAAGGGCGCAGGCCGCGCGGCTGCATGATTGATCGGCAGGACGGATGCTGCTGCAAGGATGGCAGCAGCGGCAAAATGATTTCGACGCATAATCTTCCAATCTGAAGTCTGTTGTCAGTATCGCGCCGGATCAGCCCCCGCCGCTAATAACAGTGAATAGGCGTAATATTCTTGACGGTAAAGCCATCTGATAAAGCTTGTGCAAGTTAGCAGACAGAGTGATGCTTAATGGCAGCATCAAAAACAACTATAGCGCGACCGCTATAGCACAACGCCGGGATTCAAAATCCCCTTGGGGTCAAGCGTCCGCTTCAATAGCTGCATGGTTGCGATTTCTTCAGCCGTGCGGGAGGCACCAAGCCACCCTTTTTTCTCATGCCCGATGCCATGTTCAGCGGATACTGACCCGCCATAGGGTATCAGCGCCTTATAAAGTATCTCGTCTGCCTGTGCATGGCTTGCCTGATCATCCTGTGGCGCAACAAAGAAATGCAAATTGCCGTCACCAATATGACCCAAGGCAAAGCACAGCCCATCAGGCCAGCTTGCCTTAATGCCTTGTTCAACTGTCGAGACATAGGCCGCCATATCCTTGATCGGCAGACTGACATCATACAAGAATACCGGATTGTGGACGAACAGCGGCTCAAACTGTTCGCGGACAGCCCAGATTTCAAGCTCCTCCCGCTCAGACTGGGGCAGGACTGCATCGACAATCATCCCATTGTCTAACCCGGTAGCGAGCAATGCCTCAAACCGTTTGGGGTCGGCATCCTTGTCGCTGCCTTCCATCTTCAGAACCACATAATAGGCATGATCACGCGGCAGGGGCGGTCTGTGCAGATCAGGCCCGGTGACAGCGCGATAATAGTCACCCCACATCACCTCATAGGCTGAAAGATCGCCTCCCAATGTTTGGTTGGCCTGTTGCAGGAAATCAGTAACAGCCTGAAAATCAACCATGGCAACAAGCGCTGACTGGCTGGTCACAGGGGCAGGAAACAGGCGTAGCACAATGCGCGTTACAATCCCCAACGTGCCCTCAGACCCGATGAACAATTGCTTAAGATCATAACCGGCATTGTTCTTAAGCATATAGTTCATAGATGATAGGACCGTCCCGTCGGCCAACACAGCCTCAAGCCCCAGTACAAGATTACGCATCATCCCATAGCGGATAACATTAATGCCCCCCGCATTGGTCGCCACATTGCCCCCAATGGTGCAAGACCCGCGCGCGCCAAGGTCAAGCGGGAACAAAAATCCCTTTTCCGCAATTTCTGTTTGCACCGCTTCAAGCACAGCGCCCGCCTGTACGGTTGCAGTGCCCCCAACCACATCAATCTCCTCAACCAATTTCATATGATCAAATGATATGATGATGTCAGACGGCTTTGCCTCTGCCCCCTGCACCACCCCTGTCTTGCCGCCCTGTACTACCACTGTCTGATCATGATCATGACAGGTCTTGAGGATAAAGCTGACATCGTCGGTTGACCGGGGGAACACGATCGCCGCGCCAATCGTTGGCCCGGGGTTCCAATAGCTGGTCACGCGTTCCGCCACCGCATTGCCTTGCAACACATCCTTGGCCGCAAAACGCGTTAAAAGCCTGTCTATAACTTGATCTGTTTTTGTGGTCATGGGTGCAGGCTATCACAATCGCCCGCCAGCGCCAGCCATCTGATGCACCGCGCCACAAATTTTCATCGCGCTTCCCTCCATTCCGTAAAAGCTGCTAGGCTGCCGCAAAATGGGAGAGGCCAATGTTACATTTCCGTGCCGCAAAGGCGGCTATCGCAGCTTTCTGTCTGATCGCGCTGGGTGCCTGCACCACTGGCGGCGGGCCCGATCAATCTGATCTTGCAACGGCCCGTCAGGTTGCCGCGCAATATGATGTAACCATCACGCGCGATCAGTATGGCGTTCCCCACATTGCCGGCACCACATCAGCCGATGTTGGTTTCGGTCTTGGCTATGCAGTGGGCGAGGATGATTTCGCCACCTTTCAGGAAACCGCCATCGCTGTGCGCGGTAACCTTGCCGCCCATAAGGGGCTAGACGGTGCGGTCACCGACTATCTCGTCGCGCTTATGCGCATTTGGGAAACGGTTGATGCGAAATGGCAAACAGAACCGTCAGATGAGGCGCGCGCCATGGCAAAGGCCTATGCCGATGGCATCAATCTATA
Organism: Alphaproteobacteria bacterium; assembly: GCA_965229935.1. Classification (GTDB taxonomy): domain Bacteria; phylum Pseudomonadota; class Alphaproteobacteria; order SPJN01; family SPJN01; genus SPJN01. The sequence continues at coordinate 2,289,558 of CBDDKB010000002.1, read as the reverse complement.
CGCCGCAGAACATCCTGACGAAGTGTGGCCCGGTGCCTATCCCTTTACCGCGCAGGATATTTTTGCTGGCATTCTGTTCAAGGCACCCCTGTTCTTTGGCGTAGAAGGCGAAGTGCGCAAAGTGATGGAGGGACGCACAGAAAGTGCGGCGGCCGCTGACAACGGTGCAGACAAGACCGCGGACAAGACAGTGCTAGCCAAACCCTTTTTCCAAACCATGGGGTCAAACGCCATCGCCGTTGCCCCCAAACGCAGCACCGATGGCACCACGCGCCTGTTCGTCAATTCCCACCAACCCTTTACCGGCCCTGTTGCGTGGTACGAGGCACACTTAACCTCAAAAGACGGGCTGGAGATTGTCGGCGGGACATTCCCCGGCTTTCCCCTGATCGGTCACGGCACACGGCCTGAGCTTGGCTGGGCGTTCACGGTCAATAAACCGGACCTGACAGATGTTTATCGGCTGACACTCAACCCCGACAATCCTGATGAATATCTGCTTGATGGCAAATACACGCCCTTTGAAAAGTCTCAGGCGAAAATCAAGGTCAAGCTGTTCGGCTTTTTCCCGTGGACCGTCAGCCGCGAAGTAATCTGGTCTGCCCACGGCCCAGCCTTGCGGACAGATCATGGCGTTTTTGCCATACGCTTCCCCGGCATGGATGATTTGCGTGGGCTTGATCAATATATCGCCATGAACAAGTCCACCGATTTTAATGAATGGCGCGACGCCATGCGCATCGGCGCGGTCGGCAGCTTTAACGTTGTCTATGCGGATAAAAGCGGCATGGTCGCCCATATCCATAATGCCCGTTTCCCCAAGCGCAAAAAAGGAACGGGCCTTGATTGGAAAGCCGTGCTTCCCGGTGATCGATCTGACCTGATCTGGCAGGATGAATATGGCTTTGATTTTGTCCCTGCTGTTATTGATCCGAAATCGGGGCTGGTTTTTTCAGCCAACTCAACACCATTTGACGTGACAGACGGGCAGGACAATGCAGACGCAGATAGCTGGCCCGAGGAGCTTTGGGTTGAAAGCCGCTATACCAACCGCGCCCATCGCTTGCACGAAACCTATGGTGCGGACCCGGCAATCTCCCGGCAGGAGTTTTTGGATTATAAGTTCGACCTCGCCTTTTCAGACAAATCGCAAATGGCCGATGCGCGCCGTGCCATCATGGCGCGTGATTTTTCCGATGATCCTATTTTGAAACAGGCGCAGGATCATATCGCTGCGTGGGACTTGAAAACCGATATGGAAAATCGCCATGCCGCCATCGGCGTTTACAGCATGTTCGGCGCGATTGAGGCTGAGGTGAAGGGCACGCCGGAGCCCGACCCGGTTGAAGGCTTCATTTGGGCAGCAAACTATCTGCACGAAAAGTTTGGCACGTTCGACATCGCTTGGGGCGACCTGAACCGTTTGCGCCGTGGCGACAAGAATGTGCCTGTGAATGGCGGGCCAGATATTCTGCGCGCGATCTATGACATTGACGGGCCCGAAGATGATGGCGGGCTTGCCGCCTTTGTCGGTGACAGCTTCATCCTTTTGTCCGAGTGGTATCCTGACGGGCGACAGGATGTGTTTACGGTCCACCAATTCGGTGTTGCCGCAACCCGGCCCGACGACCCACATTATGCTGATCAGGTTGACATGTTTGCCGCACAAAAATTCAAACGGCACACATTCGATCAGGATGAGATCAAGGCAAATGCTAAACGCATTTATACGCCCGGGCGTTAGAACAGACGCCATCGCCGCGCGTTCAATTTTTAGGGAAAATGGTGCCCCGGGCCAGACTCGAACTGGCACGTTCTTGCGAACACCAGATTTTGAGTCTGGCGCGTCTACCAATTCCGCCACCGGGGCCACCGGGCAGGACCAGCCCAAAAGGGCCGACCAGCAGATTGGACGCCCGTTCTACACCACAATCGCCCGCAGTCAAGCGCGCTTTGCCGCCGCAGCGTGCTTTTTCTGTGCTTTTTTTAAATGACATGCTAGGAGGGGGGCACAGTTTCTAGGACACATCGCCCGGACCTTTTATGTTCAGACGGCTATACGATAAAACTCTCGAGTTGGCAGCCCACCGCCATGCGCTGCCTATTATGGCTGTGGTCAGCTTTGCCGAAAGCTCTTTCTTTCCCATTCCACCGGACATTATGTTATTGCCGATGGTGTTGGCCAATCGCGACCGCGCCTTTTGGATCGCCTTTGTTTGCACCATCTCGTCCGTTGCCGGTGGGGTCTTCGGCTATATGATCGGCTGGGGCTTATGGGATGTGGTGGGCGATTACCTCGCCAATCCTGAAAAGTTTGACCAATTCTCAGCCCTTTATAATGAGTATGGCGGCTGGATTGTCCTGCTCGCCGGATTTTCACCAATCCCTTATAAAGTTTTCACAATCGCGAGCGGTACGGTTGGGCTCAATATCTTTGTCTTTATACTGTTCAGCCTGATCGGCCGGGGTGGCCGCTTCTTCCTTGAAGCGACATTACTCTATTTCTTTGGCCCGCCCATCAAGGCCTTTATCGAACGCTATTTCGGTATCCTGACATTGGTCGCGGGTATGTTGATTGTGGGGGCTGCCATTGCCTATCAAAGCCTCAGCCATTAAGGGTCAGCATATTCTGATCATTGGCGCGGGCGCGCTTCTGATCGGTGCACTTGGCTTTCAGTACCTCGCGGACCTTTATCCCTGCCCGCTTTGCATGACCCAGCGTTGGTGGCATGTGGCAGCGATTGTTGCCGCCGCCCTTGCCCTGCCGCAAGTTTCGGTCATGGCCCCGGCGCGCGCGCCCCTATTCCTGATCGCCATCACTTGCATTTGGATCAGCGCGGGCTATGGCGTCTATCACGCAGGGATCGAATGGGACTTTTGGGCAGGTCCCAGCACCTGCACAGGAGCGCCTGGCGCCAATGCCGGTTCGGTTGAAGATTTGGCCGAGGCGTTGAAGAACGCCCCGGTCGTGCGCTGTGACGAGATACCGTTTCAGTTTCTTGGTCTTTCGCTTGCCGGGTGGAATGCGACAATTTCCGCCGCGCTCGGCCTTGCCGCCCTGTGGCGCGGTCGGCGATAATCGGATCATGACAAAGCTTATTGACAATCAGGCCATTCCCGCCCCTGCGGCGGTTGAGGACCGGGCAGGCCAAGACCATGCCAAGGCCCAGATTGCTCGCATTTTGCGGGTTGATCAGGCGGGTGAGTTTGGTGCCCAACGCATTTATCGCGGCCAGCTTGATATGATGACTGACCGCAATGGGAAGCCGCGCGCCGGACTTGGCCACACGGCCGGGCTGGTCAAGCATATGGCCGAACAGGAAGACGCCCATCTTGCCCGCTTTAACGAGCTGGTGGCAGAACGCGGCGTGCGCCCGACAGCACTTGAACCATTTTGGAATGTGGCAGGCTATGCCCTGGGCGCTGTAACCGCCCTAATGGGTGAAAAGGCCGCCATGGCCTGCACCGCCGCGGTTGAAGATGTCATCGACAAACATTATGCCGCCCAACAGGCAACACTGGACCGGATGGCTCAAAGCGGTGTGGATGAGCCTGAGCTGCGCGCTGCAATCGATCAGTTTCGCGCCGAAGAAGCAGAGCATCACGACACAGCAATAGAGGAAGGGGCCGAAGACGCCCCCGCCTATCCCTTGTTATCTGCTGTGATCAAGGCCGCATCGCGGTCAGCGATTTGGCTGTCAGAACGCATCTGAACTTTTCAAGTTAACGATTGATATGCGGGCCCGCATCGGGGTTTGCGCGTAATCGGTCTGCGGCGCGTCCCACAGTTTTGGCAATCCGTTCAGGCGCAAAGCCAAGCTGCGCAAGGGCCAAGCCACGATCAAAAATTTCCGAATAATGGCGGATCTGCATGTCTGGCCCGCTGCCCTTTAGGGTCACGCGCGCCATGCCGTCAAACACAACGCGCTTACCTGCCGCATCCGGCAGGGTCGAGGTATAGCTGAACAAATAGCGGAAGTAGCCGAGCCCACCATTCACCACAGGCTCATAAATATCCCAGCGGCAGTCAGTCATCGCGCCATAAAAATCCTCAACCAGCATTTTGCCGATCGCGTCAGGTCCATGATAAGGCCCGTGAAACCCATCAACATACACCGCGTCATCGGTAAACAGCGCGCCAAAACCGGGGCCGTCAGCAGCCTCAGCCCGTGCTTTGAACCGGGCAAGCAGGTCGATCAAATCTTTTTGGGCGTCATCCATCTACTGTAATTCCTTCCTATGGACAGGGTAGGGCGCATGGGGCACATTACGGTCCGTTTCATAAAATGACAATCAAGCAGGGAACATTCATCTTGCAAGCCACAATCGCGCCGGATCAGCTACCCCTTATGCCGTGGCCGGCAAGTGTTGTCTTGCATGAAGGCCGCTGTCATTGGGATGGCCTGCCACTCATCAAGGCCCCCGCAGGCCCCTTGCAAGATGCCGCCGAACGGTTCCGCAAGGCGCTTGGCCAAACGACACTGATCACAACCGATGATCCAAATGCGTCACTGACGCTTGCAGTTGACGATGTGGCTGGATCATTGCCGCTGCCCGATCAGGACGAAACCTATCACCTGTCTATCACGGCGGACGGCGTGACGATTACGGCCCGCCATTGGCGCGGTGCCCTTCATGGCCTGACCAGTCTGGTACAGATGGCGCGGCGCGATGGCGGCATCAGCCTACCACTATGCGAGATCACGGATCAGCCGCGCTTTAAATGGCGCGGGATCAAGCTTGATAGCGTCCGCCACTTTATAACCGTGCCGACCATCAAGCGGATATTGGATGGCATGGCCCACGCCAAGCTGAACGTTCTTCATTGGGGGTTGAGCAATGATCAGGGCGTGCGTGTCGAAAGCAAGCTGCGCCCCAATTTGCATAAGCGTGCCTCAAACGGTGACTATTTCAGTCAGGCCGACATTACTGATCTTGTGGCCTATGCCGCCGCGCGGGGCATTCGCGTGGTGCCCGAATTTAATATGCCGGGCCACGCAACAGGCTTCATCACCGCCTATCCTGACCTTGCGGTCACACCGCCCAACGGGTTGTGCCAGACCTATGGCGTTTTTGATGGGGAGTTTGACCCCAATAGCGACGCGGCCTTTGCCTTTGTGCAAGACTTATTGGATGAGTTCGGCCCCCTGTTCCCTGACCCTGTCTGGCATTTCGGCGGGGATGAGGTCACAGGCAAAACATGGGAAGCGGCCGCCATCACCGATGCGGAAAATGACAAGGCACAAGTGCAGGGCCGCTTTACCGACAAGCTTGCCGCCCAGATCAAGCAGGCTGGTAAAACCCCCATGGGGTGGGAGGAGATTGTCCACGGCAATCCATACCCAGACGGGTTGATCCTTGAAACATGGCTCGACACGCCAGAGGCTGATGCAAACCGCCCCTATCAAACGGTTAGCGCCACCAGCTTTTACCTCGATCATTTTTTAACCGCCGCCGATCACTACCGGATCGATCCCGGCACCTCTCCAAACATTCTGGGAGGGGAGGCCGCGGTGTGGACCGAAGCGATGTTCGACGAAACTGTCGAAACTTATATCTGGCCACGCGCCGCTGCGATTGCCGAACGTTTGTGGAGCGATGCTGCGGTCACCGACGAAGCGCATATGTATCGCCGCCTTGGCCTGTTCGATGCGCGCCTGCGCCGATTAGGCAGCCCCCATCATCAGGCCCGCCAGGCGGTTCTGACCCGCGCCTGTGGCGGCAATGCTCCAGATGCGCTGGCGACACTTGCCGGATTGTTAAGCCCGATCGCCTATTACTTCATTCGCTGGGACGGGTATGGCACCGACACGCCCTGCAATGATCTCGTACAGGGTCTTGACTCTGACCCGCCCGCCGCCCGTGCCTTCGCGCGGGAGGTGGATCGGCTGATCGCAACGGGCGAGGGGCTTGGCAATGTCGAAGCCTGTCTGAACGATTGGGCCACCCTGCCCCAGCGGCTTGAAAGCCTGTTTACTGAGGATGGTGCGCTGCATTTCTATAAGCCTGTTCTCGACGGCGTGGGGGAGCTTGCCCGTCTGGGCCTTGCTGTTTTGGGGGACCGGGTTCCCAAACATGCTGATGATATTTTGGCCCGCACAAGGCCTTTGGTCGGGAATGACAATTCCATCATGGGCCTGATGACCGCGCTATTGCCTGCCATCAGCGACGAGGCACGGCCCCTGCCCCTTAAACGGATCAATATTCGCATTCACGAGCCGATTGAAAAGCTCGTCACCCATACACGAACCAAAATCGACTGAACTAGAAGGACACTGACATGAAACTAGACGGCAAAACTATTGTGATCACGGGCGCAGGCGCACCCAACGGTATTGGCGCCGCATTGGCGCGCCGCTTCAAGGCTGCAGGTGCCGCCCATCTGTTCTTGGCAGACATTGACGAGGCTGGCGTGAAGGCCGTTGCCGAAGAAGTTGGCGGTGTCGGCATCGGCGTTGACGTCACTGATGAAGATCAAATCAAGGCACTGGTTGCACAGGCCGAACAGGACGGGAATGGGGTTGACCTTATGTGCTCCAACGCGGGCATTGCATTGAGTGATGGCCCAGGCGCCGGGGTTGAAGGTGCCTCCAACGCAGATTGGGAACGGTCATGGCAGGTCAATTTGATGGCCCATGTCTATGCCGCCCGTGCCTGCCTGCCGGGCATGATCTCCCAAGGGGGCGGCTATTTCCTACACACAGCGTCTGCCGCTGGTCTATTGTCACAAATTGGGTCCGCAACCTATTCGGTGACCAAACATGCCGCGATCGGCTTTGGTGAATCGCTTGCCATCACCCATGCCAATCAAGGCATCAAGGTGTCACTGCTTTGCCCGCAAGGGGTCGTCACCAACATGACTGCGGGGGCAAGTGGCGACAAGGATGCCGCCGCCGCAGACGGTATGATCACCCCCGAAGAATTGGCCGATTGTGTAGTCGATGGCCTTAATCAAGAAAGCTTCCTGATCCTGCCCCACCCCCAGGTTAAAGACTATATGCAAGGCAAAACCGCCAATTATGACCGCTGGATCGGCGGCATGATCCGCTTCCGTGACAAGCTGCTGGGCGGCTGAGTTGACAATTCGTCAGTTTATGGTTTAACAGCGCCACAATCGTAAAAACTGCAATTTTGGGGGGCATCTATGCCAACAGGTAAGGAATTATACGAAGCTGGCAAAGCCGATTTACGGGTCTATGAACGGCTGGAGGCGATTACCGCCGCAGATGGGGCCTTTCCCATCGTGGAACAGGAAATTCGCGGCATCACCTATCGCGTCTTCCGTGACGCACCGCCTTCTATGGCGGCCTATTATGATCTGGCCACGCCGCATGCGGACAAGGAATTCCTGATCTATGAGGGTGAGCGCTACACCTTCGGTGATGTAATGGCGCGGGCCAAGAAATTGTCCCACCGTCTGGTCAGTGAATTCGGCATCACCAAGGACACAAAAGTTGCCATTGCCATGCGCAACTTCCCCGAATGGTTTGTCGCCTTCATCGCCATCACTGGTGCAGGTGCGGTTGCCGTCCCCGTCAATGCCTGGTGGACCGAAGATGAGTTTTCCTACGGCTTGAATGACTGTGGGGCAAAGTTTGTTTTTTGCGACGCGCAGCGCGTTGATACGCTGATGCCGCTTAAAGACAAGATGGGCCTGACGCTGATATCCGTTCGTGCCGACAGCCGCCCTGATGGCGTGTTAGAATTCAACGATCTGCTGGATGGTGACGACCAGGACGCCTTCCCCGATCTTGGCGCGCAGACAGATGATGATGTGCTGATCCTGTACACATCCGGTTCTACAGGTAACCCTAAAGGGGCCGTGTCGACCCACCGGGCGATCCTGTCATCTTTGGTGTCATGGGCTGTTGGCGGTTTGACTGCCAACGCCATCAAGGCAGAGGATGAAGCAACCGAAGCAACCGCGCGCGGAGAAACCCCGGCTGAACCGCCAGCGGAAGCACCGCAGATGATCTCTCTGGTTGCTGTGCCTATGTTCCATGTGACGGGCAGCCACGCGATCTTCCTCGTATCCATCATTTTGGGCCGCAAGCTTGTCCTTATGTATAAGTGGGACCCGACCCGCGCGCTGGAACTTATTCAGGAAGAGGGCGTCACCAACTTCCTTGGTGTGCCGACCATGTCGTGGGAGCTGACCCAGCATCCTGAGGCTGACAAATATGACACCAGCACGCTGATCGAATTGTCAGGTGGTGGTGCTGCCCGCCCGCCGGAGCATGTGAAAAAAATTACCGAGAAGTTTCCTGCCGCAGCCCCGGCACAAGGGTACGGCCTGACCGAAACCAATGCGATTGGCTGCTCCAACGGCGGCTTTAACTATCTGCTAAAGCCTGCCAGCACGGGTCGTCCCAATTCGCCGCTTATCGAGCTGAAATGCGCCGATGAAAACGGCAATCCGGTGCCAACGGGTGAAGTGGGCGAGGTGATGATGAAAACACCGTCCAACATCCGCTGCTATTGGAACAATGAAAGCGCCACCCGCGCTGCCATTGATGAAGATGGCTTCCTGCGCACTGGCGATGTTGGCAAGCTGGACGAAGACGGCTTCCTCTACATCGTTGACCGTATCAAGGATATTGTCGTGCGCGGCGGTGAAAACATCTCATGCATCGAAGTTGAAAGCGCGCTTTACGAACATGACGCCGTGTCTGAAGCCGCCGTGTTTGGCCTGCCTGATGAACGCTTGGGTGAGTCATTGACTGCCGTCGTCATGCCCAAACCGGGGATGAGCATCACGGCAGAGGAACTGATGGCCCATGTCGGCGAACGGCTTGCCAAATTCAAGATCCCTGCCCGCATCGACCTGACGGACGAGCCTTTGCCACGCGGTGCAACGGGCAAAATCTTCAAGCGGCAACTTAAAGAAGACCGCATCAACGCTTAACCAGAAAGGCCCGGGAATTTCCCGGGCCTTTGCTTTTGTACTGTTGTAATGCTGATCAGCCGTCTGACTGACCACCATCCACAAAGACTTTCTGCCCAGTCATATAGGTGTTGGCAGGGCTGACCAGGAACCGCACAGTAGACGCGATTTCCTCTGGCTGGCAGACATGGCCGAAGGGCATGGCAGCATCAAGCTGGCGCAAATCTTCAACGCCTGCTGTTGCCTTCATCAAACGTTGCCCCATGTCGGTGTCGACCAGACCGGGTGCCACAATATTGGCATAGATATTGTTTTTCTTTTCTTCCTTCGCCAGCGTATAGGCAAAGGCGTCTGCCGCAGTCTTACCCATATTATAGGGCGCGCCGCGTGCGTTCAGGGTTTTGGTTGCAACTGACGAAATCACGATGACGTCACCACGTTCACATGTCCGCATACCGGGCAACGCCGCCTGCGTGACGAAGAACGGGCCCATCGCATGAACGGCCAGCACCTTCATCAATTCCTGCGGGTCTGTCTTTTCGATCGACTGCCCACGACTTGCAATCCCGGCATTGTTCACAAGGATTGAAATCGGGCCAAAGGCTGCTTCGACATCGGCAACCAGCTTGTGCGCGGCATCAGGGTCATTCACAGACCCGCCAAAGCTTTGCGCCTTGCCGCCCGCGTCTTTGATCAGTCGCACTGTTTCGTCGGCAGCATCGCTATCGCGATTATAATTGACGGCAACTGTTGCGCCTTCTTCGGCCAGGAACTGACAGATCGCACGGCCAATACCGCGCGAGCCGCCTGTGACAAGTGCGGTGCGTCCCGCAAGTGAGTTTCCAGACATAAAGTCCCCCATAGTTTAAAAGTAAATGTGTCGGATGATTAGTTTTGTAGAATCTGTTCGCGCAATTCGTTCTTCAGAATCTTGCCATTGGCATTGCGCGGCAAAGGTTCTGTACGAATGTCGATCTTGATCGGTACTTTAAAGGCGGCAAGATGCTGACGCACATGATCCTGCAATTGTTCCTGTGTCACGCTGGCATCGGGGGCAACCTGCACAACGGCGCCAACCTCCTCGCCCAGCACCTTATGGGGGATGCCGACAATCGCCGCATCCATCACGCCGGGATAGGCATAAAGCACATCTTCGATTTCGACCGAATAGATATTCTCGCCGCCACGGATCAGCATGTCCTTGGCGCGGTCCAGAATGAAGACAAAGCCTTCCTCGTCGATCTTCACAAGATCGCCCGATTTGAACCAGCCTTCTTTGGTGAAGCTTTTTTCGGTGGCCTCAGGCTTGTTCCAATAGCCCTTCACAACATTGGGGCCCTTGATCCAAAGCTCACCAATTTCACCGGCTGGCACATCGTTCCCGTCCGCATCCACAACACGCAGATCAACAACAGGCACGGCTGGGCCGGCACTGTCGGGGCGGTTCTGATAATCCTCACCCACATTCTGTGTTGTGACAGAACTTGTTTCTGTCAGGCCATACCCGTTCCCGGGCGCAGCCTTGGGGAATTCCTGCGCAATACGCGCCACCAGTTCAGGTGCAGACGGCGCACCGCCATAAGACACACCTTCAACAGATGAGGTGTCATAGTCATGGAAATTGGGATGCTCTAAAACTTGCCACACCATTGCGGGCACACCGCCAAAGCCATTGATCTTTTCTTCCTGAATAAGTTCAAGCGCACGTGTCGGGTCCCATTTGTGCATGATCACCAGCTTGTTCCCAGCAACCAGCATCGGCACCAGAATAGAATGGCAACCTGTTGCGTGAAACAAGGGCACCGACAAGAGCATGGCGGTTTTAGGATCATCCTCGCTGGGTGGTTGGGGAATCTCACCCCGGCGCAGCATGGCGCGGATACGGCTGACGCCAAGGCTGACTAGATTGCCCGTAATGTTCCGTTGCGTTCCAAGCGCCCCTTTAGGTTTCCCCGTAGTGCCAGAGGTGTAGAAGATGGTGGCATTATCCTCAGGCTCAATCTCGCAAGGGGGTAATGCGGCATCTGCAGGCAGGCTCATATAGTCTGCCGGGGCACCCACAACCTTTTCAAACCGTTCGGCCTTGCCATCAAAAGTGGGCGCGGCGCGGGCAACCAACAATGATTTCAGATCCGTCAGTCCATCAAGATGGGGTGCCAAGCGGTGGTAACGGTCCTCATCAACAATGGCGACGCGCGCACCGCAGTCAGACACGCCATACTCAAGCTCCTCACCCGTCAGCCATGCATTCAGTGGAACGATCACAGCCCCGATAGAAGTTGCCGCCCAAAAGCTGACCGCCCATTCGGGGAAATTACGCATGATCAGGGCAACCCGGTCGCCTTTCTTGACGCCGAAATCATCAACAAGGGCGGTCGCCAACTTAACGACGGCACGGTAATGGGCCTCAAAGGTAATCCGTTCCCCTTCATAGACCATATATTCAAGCTCGCCATGGGCGCGGCTTTCTTCGAACATGGCGCGCAAGGACGGGGCGGCATTTTTCCAAACCCGCAAGGTAACACCATTAATATCAGCCTCTTCCATCGCAAAGGGGCTGTCGTCCGTGGCGGTCATCAAGGCATGGGCGTCAGCGATGCTCATGGCAGGCCAATTTTCAGGAAGGGTGGCGATTGTCGTCATCATGTCCTCGTATAAAAATCTATATAGAAATAGGAGATGCGCGGATCATAAGCCCCCCGGCGCAAATTGGAAGCACTTGCTGTCCCCTAGCCCTACAAACTTACCCCTTGGTCTGTGTCGCCGGGCCGCAATGACCGCTTGACGTTGCGCGCGCTAGTCGGTAGCCATTGAGGACGTTTTCCATGATCCGGCCCGATGGGGTACGGGTCCTGTCCGATAGGGGTCCCATGACCAAACAGTCGCGTTTTCGTATTCCCTCCGTACTGGCAATTTCCTTTTTGGTCAGCCTGACCTCAGGCTGTGCCCTGTTTGGTGATGGCTATCCTGATCCGCGTCAAAGTCAGGCCGGTGGCGGCACCTTGGAAAGCCAGAAATCCGGCGAAATGACCCCATGGCTGGTGGCGGCAGGCACATTGTTGCTGGCTGTCACAGCAGGCATCATCGCCGCGTCAATCGATTCATCGGACTAATCGTCTTGGGCGGTCCTAATCCGCCCGGAAATTGCCCAATTACCCCCGCTTGCCTGATGCATATTGCCTCCTTATTGACATGATTGTTTGTCATTTAGGGCAATCTTTGCTTAATAGCAGCAATAGTTTTGGACTGTGGTCTGCCGACATGGGGGCAGCACCGCATGGGGGACTTCATGACAGATACGACGCAAGACAAGCACGTCGCACAACCTGTAATTGATACTGCAGAGATTCCGGTCGATGTACCCGAATGGGCCTTAAAACGCGTTGATACGTCAGAAGGTGCCCTGCCCCTTGAGGAACAATGGGAACGCTATCGCCAAATGGGCCCCGCCGCCCGCTTTTGGGGCCGCGCTCTATCTGCCATCAAGCTTGGGCCCCCTTATGCCCCCGCTGCTGAACAGATGAAAGTTTTCTGGCTGGTCGGCATTGCCATCATGGTCAATCATTATGATATCGGGATTTTCGGCCTTGCCCTGCCCCGCATTCAGGAAAGCCTTGGCATTTCAGATGGCGAGGTGGGCATGCTGGGCGCCTATATGCGGCTAGGGATTTTGCCCGGCCTATTCTTGGCCCTGTTCGCCGACCGTTTGGGGCGACGACGTCTGTTAATGCTGACGATTTTGGGCACCGCGACCTTTACCTTCCTGACAGCCTTTGCCCCCACAAAAGAAGCCTTCGTCGCCCTGCAATTCCTTGCCCGGGCTTGCGCTTATACCGAAGACATATTGTGTTTTGTCGTGGTGGTTGAGGTGATGGACCCCAGACTACGCGGCTGGGCCATCGGTGCCCTTGGCGCGCTGGGCGCTGCCGGGCATGGCTTGGCCGCAGGCGTCTATGCCAATATCGATATATTGCCCTATGACTGGCGCGGCCTTTACATGCTAGGCGTCGGGCCCATGCTGTTGCTGGCATGGCTGCGGCGCGGCCTTGACGAAACCGACCGCTTCAAGGGCCAGCAGGATCGGCGGGAGGCCGAGGCGTCTGAAGGCTGGACTGCCATGTTCAAGCCGCTGATTTCAGTTGTCACGGCCTATCCGGGCCGCATGATTGCCATTTGTGCGGTGATCATCCCCTTTGCCTTTGGCGCGGGCGCAGCCCTGTGGTTTGTGCCCAAATATCTGCAGACAGAGCTTGGCTGGTCAGTCGGCGCTGCCTCTACCATGTATATTGTCGGCGGCACCATTGCGGTTGCAGGCAACTTCCTTGCCGGACGCCTGTCCGATCAGGTAGGCCGCAAATCCATCTTAATCATCGGCCTGATTGTTTGCGCAGGCGGCATGGCCCTGTTCTATTCAGGCATTAATGGTTGGGCGATTGTCGTGGTTTGGGTCACGGCGCAATTTGCCTTCTTCTGTGCCGAGGTGACCTTGTCAGCCCTGGGGGGTGAGCTGTTCCCAACCTCTTACAGATCGACCGCCTCATCCGTGCGGGCAATCGTATCATCCCTCGCCGCTGTGGGCGGGTTGCTGACACAAAGCTATTTGTACAATCTGATCGGGAATTTCGGCTATGCCACCGCAATCCCCCTCGCGCTGATTCCGTTATCCGCGCTGATTGCCTGGTTCGCCATTCCTGAGACTGCAACAAAAACGCTGGAAGATATTTCGCCTGAGGTTGACTAGCTGCCGATCTTGCGCCTGTCATAACGACGTACGGCAGCAACCGCTGACCGTGGCGGCAAAGCCGGGTCAAAGTCAGGCCATCGGGTCGAGGGGTTGTCATAACTGCTGCCAGACCCGGGATGCTGAACAGCCACAAACAGCGCCGTATCATCTGGCACCAGACAGGGCCCACAAAGTTCTGCCCCGTTTGGCAGGGCGACCAGACGTTTGGGTAAGGCGCGACCGGGCCCACGCACATCTGCCATCCATACACCGTCTGCAATACCTTCTTTCGGGCTGCCATCTGTTGCGATCAGGATGCGGCCTTTCTTATCAAAGGTCATATTGTCGGGAGAGGCAAACCACCCGTCATCACCTGTACGGGGATGATAGGCGCCGCGCGCCTTGTTATCGTCACTTTCCAACGGCCCCCCCATCAAGAACATGGTCCAGTCATAAACGCTGGCAGAATGATCATTCTGTGGCGGCATCATTTCAATAATATGGCCAGAGCTATTGGGCCCGCGAGGGTTGGCAGCATCAGCCTGCTCTGCCGTGCGCTTTGAATTATTTGTCATAATCGCAAAGACGGACCCAGTGACGGGGTTAACCTCCACATCCTCGGGCCTATCCATGGGCGTTGCCCCGACAAGATCGGCAGCACGGCGTGCCTCGATCACCACATCGGCCTGACTGTCAAAGCCGTTCGCCTTGGTGTGTGGCCCCTGCCCGTAAACCAGCGGATGCCAGATCACTTGATTGTCGCTGAATTGCGCAACGGACAAGATCCCATCGTCCAACAAGCGCATATTATGGGCCTGATCGCCCTTGCGATAACGGTGTTTTGAAACGAACCGATAGAGATATTCGAACCGCTGATCATCGCCCATATAAACAACGACGCGCCCATCCTGATTGATGAAAAGCCCCGCGCCTTCATGTTTAAAGCGGCCCAGTGCCGTGCGCTTTACTGGCGTTGAGGTCGGGTCCGTCGGATCAATCTCAACCATCCAGCCTGCATGGTTTGGTTCATTCGGTTCTTCATCAACCGACCAGCGCGGATCAAACGCGCCCCACGGGAACAAAGCCTCCCCCGTCAGGCCAAAGCGTTTATAGTTCTCAGCCTCATCTGTGCGGGTAGGATCGCCGGAAAAATAGAACTGCACATTTTCCTCTGCGGTTAGCACAGTCCCCCAGGGGGTCATGCCGCCTGCGCAATTGCCAAAGGTGCCCAGCGCAACCATCCCATCGGGGCTATAGCTTGTGGCCATCCGCCTGTGCCCCGCTGCAGGACCGGCAATTCGCATGGGCGTATGGGCCGTGATGCGGCGGTTCAAACCGGCGGCGCGATCAGACAGGGGCGCAAGGCGCCATGCGCGGGAGTGTCGATCCTCCTCCACCGCCACAATGGACAGGCCATGCGCCATCTGCGCCATGCGCCACAGGTTCGGGTTCCTTAACTGGGTTTCATAGTCAGGCACAAAGGTGCGCACATCGACAAATTCATGATTGGCGACCAGCAGCCCGCGGCGCGTCCCGTCACGGCGGGAATGCATGGGGCGAAAGGCCAGAAAATCATTATTGTCACCAAACTGACGGGCGGCTGCATCCGGATCAATGTCACGCGGATTGAATTGGGGCGCACCTTTCAAGATCGGGTCACCGCGCCTGACAACAATATTGTGGGTGTATCCTTCCGCCGTATGAAAGCGATCATCCATGCGCTGGCTAACACCATCATAGGTAATGGTCGAAGGAGTGTTCTGTGCCGCCGCAGTAGCCTTGCCTGCCCCACCGATGACTCCTGCCAACCCGATGGACGCAGCCCCTGCCCCCATAAATTGCCGCCTGTCGAGCCCACGAACCATGTCACTAAAAGGCGTCGCATGTGACCGATCAATCGCCTGATTGTCTGCGCGGTCCATCTGGTCTTTGGTCGATTGTGTCATAGCCCTGATCCTACATCCCCGAACTCAACAGCCAGCCTAGCGCAGATTATGCGACGGGACCATGACAGAGGCGCAAGTGAAACCCCCTCCCGGATAAAGCCGCCCAAAACCCGCTTGCGCGTCCTGACGATCAAAGGCAGGATGCAGCCGACTATTTTGGGGAGCATATCATGATCAAATCACTATTCACCGGGTTGGCCGCTATTGGCTTTATGGCAACTGCCCTGCCCGCAAGTGCCGCAACGCTGACCGTTGTTGCCGAAAATGTTGAAAAGGCAAAAGGCCGGGTCATTCTGGCGGTCTATAAGGAACATAATTTCCTGTCTGAAGAAGAAGGTGCGCAGGCCTATACCGCTGCGGCCCCTGCCCAAAAAGGCGCCGTCACCCTGACGATTGAGGATGTGGAACCGGGCAATTATGGCTTTGTTATTTTTCACGATGCCAATGGCAATGACGATCTGGACCGGAGTTTCCTTGGCCTTCCCAAAGAAGGGATCGGCTTTTCCAACGGGGCCAAAATCAATATGGCACCACCTAAAATCGAGGACGCCCGCTTTAACGTGCCCGAAGACGGCGCAACACAAAAAGTGGCCCTCGATTATTAAAGCCTGAACCAAACAAACAAGACACAAAAAGGGCGGCAGGATCATCATCCTACCGCCCTTAAAATTTGTGCTAGGTTGATGCTAGCGCATCAAATCATCTTCGGGATAGGCACCGATTTTATGGATGGCAAGGTCAGCGCCCATTGCCTCTTCCTCTTCGGTCAGCCGGATGCCAGTTGTCATCTTAAGCGCCGTATAGATGATCAATCCGGCGACAAAGGCATAGGCACAGCCGATCAACGTGCCGACCAATTGGGCTGCGAATGTCACGCCGCCCAAACCGCCCAATGCTTCAAGGCCAAAGATGCCCGCAGCGATACCGCCCCACAGGCCGCACAGACCATGCAGGGGCCACACGCCCAACACATCATCAATCTTTAGCTTTTCGTGACAGACCTGGAACATGTAAACGAACAGACCGCCTGCAACGACACCGACTGCCAAGGCACCAAGTGGGTGCATAATGTCAGACCCTGCGCACACGGCAACAAGACCTGCCAAGGCACCATTGTGGACAAAGCCCGGGTCGTTCTTACCGACCAATGTCGCAGCGACTAAACCACCAACCATTGCCAGCAGTGAATTCATGGCGACAAGACCGTTGATCCCGGCAACTTCACCTGCTGACATCACGTTAAAGCCGAACCAGCCGACGCACAGCATCCATGAACCAAGCGCAAGGAAGGGAATGTTTGACGGCGGAATACCGACAACCTTGCCGTCTTTGCGGAAATGGCCCATGCGCGGGCCTAATTGGATGACAGCGGCAAGCGCGATCCACCCGCCGACACCATGCACAACAACTGACCCTGCAAAGTCATGAAGCTCTGCCCCGAAGGTTTCTGCCAAGAAGCTTTGCAGACCAAAATTGCCTCCCCAAATCATGCCTTCAAACAAGGGATAGATAAAGGCAACGATCAGTGCCGTGGCGAATGCCTGTGGCCAGAATTTTGCACGCTCCGCAATACCGCCTGAAATAATGGCAGGCACCGCTGCGGCAAATGTCAGAAGGAAGAAGAATTTGACCAGATCATACCCTGATTTGGTGAATTCATACCCTTCGACATCCATCTCGCCCGTCAGGACCTTGGCATTGACCAAAAAGTCGATGCCATAGGCGACGCCATAACCGATAAAGAAATAAACTAAGGTTGAGGTACAAAAATCGAAGAAGATTTTGACCAGTGCATTGACCTGATTTTTACGCCGGACAGTGCCGACCTCCAAAAAGGCAAACCCGCCATGCATCGCGAACACCAAAATTGCCCCCATCAGGACAAAAAAGACGTCGCCACCTGTTTGAAATGCTTCCATGTCAGCTCTCCAAGCCATTTCAATTGAAAAGTGGCCCAAGAATAGCCATGAACACTCACATTGCAAGGAAAATGCACATGATTTAATCGTGTGCGCTTCTTCTGCCTGTTTTTTAATCAGGGATTGGCGTTGAGACAGAATTGCCGCTGTTTTCTGCGCTTTCTCAGAAACCCGCCAGCCGCTGCCCCAAGCCGCGCCGCGCCATGCAAAAAGGCCCCTGAAATAATCAGGGGCCTTTCGCGCTATCGTTAAGTCAGGAGGGTAAAGCCCCCTTGGCCATTCAGATTAGATCTTCTGGGAGCCGTGACCGAATTCCGGGTATGCTTCCAGGCCAAGCTCAGCTTGGTCGAGGCCGTTATACTCGTCCTCTTCGCTGGTACGGATACCGATGGTCACTTTCAGCAATGTCCACAATACGGCACTTGCTACCACGGTGAAGACTGCAACTGCACCAACACCATAAGCCTGCGCACCGAAGGTTGCACCGTCATTTGACAGCGGCACAATCATCGTGCCCCAGATACCGGCAACCAAGTGAACGGAAACGGCACCAACAACGTCGTCAATCTTCAGCTTATCAAGCAGCGGCACTGCAATAACAACCAGAACGCCACCAACGGCACCGATCAGGGCAGCCTGACCGATTGAAGGTGCAAGAGGTTCAGCCGTAATAGACACCAGACCGGCAAGCGCGCCGTTCAATGCCATTGTCAGGTCGATCTTCTTGTACAGGATCTGGGTCAAGATAACCGCAGCAACAACACCGGCGGCAGCCGCAATATTGGTGTTGATGAAGATGTTGGAAACATCATGGGCGTCTGACGCGGTACCAAGGGCAAGCTGTGAACCGCCATTGAAGCCGAACCAACCAAGCCACAGGATGAACGTACCCAATGTAGCAAGCGGCAGGTTTGAACCGGGCATCGGGTTGATGGACCCGTCTGCACCGAACTTGCCTTTACGGGCACCCAGGATGATGGCGCCAACCAAAGCGGCCCAGCCACCGGTTGAGTGAACCAATGTGGAACCAGCAAAGTCGTTAAAGCCAGCTTCTGACAGGAAGCCGCCGCCCCACTGCCAGGACCCGACGATCGGATAGATCACGCCGGTCAAGATGGTGATGAAGATCATGAACGGCCAGAACTTGATACGTTCTGCAACAGTACCAGACACGATTGAGGCTGTTGTTGCACAGAACACCATCTGGAAGAACCAGTCAGAACCCGCGGCATAGGCGCCAGCGAAATCTGCAGTCTGTACTTCACCTGCACTCCAAGGTGAGAACCAAGTGCCGAAATAACCACCGTCAACACCCGAATACATCAGGTTGTAACCGATGATCCAGTACATCAGACCGGCAACGGAATAGAGTGAGATATTTTTCAAGCAGATTGTTGCAACATTTTTGGTGCGCACCAAGCCTGCTTCCAGCATGGCAAAGCCTGCTGCCATGAACATGACCAGGAAGCCACATACAAGGAAAAGGAAACTGTTAAAAACGAACTGGCTTTCGCCGGGAACTTCGGCCAAAGCCGGGCCCGCCACCAGCAGGGCAGCGGCGGTTGCCGACAGACCCAGAAGTGTGGATTTGAGTTTCATGATTGATTTACTCCTCAGCTAAATCAGGACCGCGGCTTAAAGCGCGTCACTGTCGGTTTCGCCGGTCCGGATGCGGACCACTTTATCAACGTCGGCAACAAAGATTTTCCCGTCACCGATTTGGCCTGTTTTCGCAGCACCGGTGATTGCGTCGATCACGCCATCCACCAGATCTGATCCAACGACCACTTCAACCTTCAGCTTCGGCAAGAAGCTAACGGCGTATTCGGCCCCGCGATAAATCTCGGTATGGCCCTTTTGCCGGCCATAGCCCTTTACTTCTGTCACTGTCAGCCCTTCAACACCCATTGATGTCAGTGCTTCACGCACTTCATCGAGTTTGAACGGCTTAATGACGGCCATAACGAGTTTCATGTCATCAATCCTTTCGACGGTTAAACTCATACAGATTTAATTCTGCAAACACGCCCCATAAAAGCAGGAAGCGTGCCAGTTTTTAAAAAACGTTGTTAATCAACATGTTACACAAATCCACAGACTCATTCCTACTGAGTCCGGAATAAGCCTAGCAGAGTCCGCCTCAAAATTGCACAAAAAAGCGCCATCGCACAAATATTGAGCATAAACGCTGCGGCAGATCAGCCAAATGCTTCTAATCGTGGCACAATTCATAGACAGAGCCCCCTCTCGCAAGGCACTATCCGGCCATGACTAATCAAGCTGCCCAAAATTCAACCCAATATGATTGCGTCATCGTCGGTGGCGGCGTTGTAGGCCTGGCGCTTGGGTTAGCCCTTGATCAGGCCGGGATGCGCACCGCCATTATTGAACGGCAGGACCCCGCCAAGATTGATTGGGACCGGTTTGACGGCCGCGCCTTATCTATTGCCCATGGCCAACGCCAATTTTTGACCGCACTGGGCGCGTGGGAGAAGATTGCCCCCCATGCCCAGCCGATGAATGATATTTTGGTGACCGATGGCCGGGTCAGCGAAGGGGCAGCGCCGCTTTACCTTCATTTCGATCACCGCAAATCAGCCACCGGGACACCCCTGGCCCATATGGTAGAGCATCGCTATATCCGCAAATCCCTGCTGGATCGCGTTGCAGCCGCTGCCCATTGCGATTTACTGCATTCTGTTGAACTGACTGACCTTGATAGGCAGGATCGGGCGGTCACCATCACGCTGAATAATGGCAATCGCATTACCACGCCCCTTATCGTGGCCGCCGAAGGGGCCATGTCCCCGACACGCAAGGCATTGGGATTTGAAGTGACCGGGTGGGACTATAAGCAAAAGGGCATTGTCACCACGGTTGAACATGACTTGCCCCATCACGGCGTTGCACAGGAATATTTCCTGCCCGGCGGCCCGTTCGCTGTGCTGCCCCTACCTGATGATCCTGCAAGCGGCGCACATCGCGCCTCACTTGTTTGGACTGAGGCAACAGACGTTGCCGAAACCATCATGGCGCTTGATGAGGATCGCTTTACAGAAGAGCTGCGCAAGCGGTTTGGTGACTATCTCGGCGCCGTTGCCCCGGTTGGGCCGCGCTATTCCTATCCCTTGCGCTATCAGCAGGCGCTGGACTTTGCGGGCCCGCGCGCCGCGCTTATCGGCGACGCCGCCCATGTTGTGCATCCATTGGCAGGGCAGGGGATGAACCTTGGCTTGAAAGACGCTGCTGCGCTTGCCGAAGTGATCGTCGATGCCTCCCGCCTTGGGCTTGATTGGGGCAGCCCTGCCGTTCTCAGCCGCTATGAAAAATGGCGGCGTGCCGACACGCTGGGCATGGCAATTGTAACGGATGGGTTAAATAGGCTGTTCTCGAACGACAATCCAATCCTGCGCGTTGTGCGCGATGTCGGCCTTGCCCTTGTTGACCGGCTTGAACCTGTTAAGCGCCGCCTGATGGCAGAGGCACAGGCCGCAACCGGACCCTTGCCCCGTTTAATGCAGGGCGATCGGCTTTAGGCTTTCTATTATTCTGGATGGCGGAACATCCGCCACTCTTACTTTGGTTGGCGGAACATCCGCCACTCTTACTTTGGTTGGCGGAACATCCGCCACATGGGCGGACCGCCTTCAACCGGGAACACCTTATCCATCAGCTCAAACCCGTGGGCCTGATAAAAGCCCAAATTTTGTTCCTTTGAATTTTCTAGATAGGTGCCGACACCTTCTGCATCAGCGCGCGCCAGCCCGTCTTTCAACACGGCACCGCCAACACCTTTGCCCCGCGCGGCCTGCGTGGTTGCGATGGTGAACAGGTAATAATGCGGCTCCTCAGGGTGATGGCTATTCATATAGTTTGCAAATTTTGTTGACCGGGTCGCCGCCGTTAGACCCCCATGACGAACCGTTACAATTCCCGCCAAGGCCATTGTCAGCGGATCAAATGGCGCGCGCGTCCCCGCTGGCAGCCATGTGGCCGCGCCATTCTGTTCTTCGGTAATCGTGACAAACCCGTGGGGCAAATAAACCCGCTGCGTCAGCAAACGCATCAAGGGTCGGATCGCATGGACCCCATTGCAACACCAGGTCATGGGCGGATCGTCATAAAAGCCGTCCGCCAAAATCTCTGCCACTTTTTCAACGTCCGCCTTGGTCGCTTGCTTCACGATTGGTGCAGTCATCAGTCAGTCCCCCAAAAGAAAAGGCCGGATCAACTATATGACCCGGCCCCTTCAAATTCAAATGTCAGTGCTATTAGAACTGTTCAGCGGTCAGTTCCATCATCACATCTGCACCGCCCTGCATCTTCATAAGGTGAGAGGCTGTTTCCGGCATCATCTGTTCTGCCCAGAAACGTGCGCAAACCAATTTAGCCTTATAGAAGTCATCTGACTGACGGCCATTGCCGCTGTCCAACGCTTCTTGTGCAGCCTTGGCCATGCCTGCCCACATGAAGCCCAGCGTCACAACGCCAAAGATCCGCAGGTAGGAGGCTGAGACACCGCCGGCATTTTCAGGGTTCTGCGCCAGATTATCGAACAGCCATTGTGTGCCTGCCTTCAAATCATCAAGACCGCGCTGAAGGGCAGGGGCGATCAATGCCACGCCCTTATCATCCTTATTGTCGGCCAGATATGTTTCGATCAACTCAACATAATCGCGATAGGCCTTGCCGCCATCGCCCAACAGCTTGCGGCCCACAAGGTCAAGTGCCTGAACGCCATTGGCCCCTTCATAGATCGGCAGGATGCGTGAATCGCGCACAAACTGTTCCATGCCATTGTCGTGGATAAAGCCATGACCACCAAAGCACTGCATCGCCATGTTGGTGCATTCAAAACCCATGTCAGTGAAATAGGCTTTCAGGACAGGTGTCAGCAACATGCCAAGATCTGCCTTGGCGTCCTCGCGGCCTGCGCGGGCCTTTGCGAATTCCATGTTCAGATACATGGTGAAGGCGCGGCCCCCTTCGACAAATGACTTACAGGTCATCAGCATGCGGCGCACATCAGGATGAACGATAATCGGGTCAGCAGCCTGATCGGGGAATTTCTTACCTGTTAGCGAGCGGCCCTGAATACGTTCCTTTGTATACTCAAGCGCATTCTGGTAGGCGACGGATGCCAACGCCATGCCCTGCATGCCAACGCCAACACGGGCCATGTTCATCATCTGGAACATGCCTGCCATACCGGCAGAGCTTGATTTGCGCTCCTTGCCATCGGCGTCTTTCTTAACCTTGGGCTCACCACCCAATTTCCATGCAACGGCATTTTCAAAGTTCAGCACGCAAGTAGCTGACCCTTTAATGCCCATCTTCTTTTCGATGGACCCAACGGTCACGCCATTGCGTTCGCCCAATGATCCATCAGGGTTCACAAGGAACTTGGGAACCAGGAAGAAGTTGACGGTGCTAAGATCGTTGGCAAGTTTGCCATCTTCGCCCGGTACTTTTGCAATCACCATATGGATGATGTTGTCAGCCAGATCATGATCACCGCCTGAGATAAAGATCTTGGTCCCGGTCAAACGATAGGTGCCATCTTCCTGCGGTTCAGCCTTTGTCCGCATCAGCTTCAGGTCAGTACCGCAATGAGGTTCCGTTAAGTTCATGGTACCGCACCATTCGCCGGACACCATTTTGGGCACATACATTTCTTTCATTTCCTGCGGCGCAATCCCGGCAATCGCAGAATAGGCAGCGCCTGTTAGACCGAAATACATGGACAGGGCATGGTTTGACGCCACACCCATTTCCGTCACAGCGGTAGAGATAATGCCCGGCATGCCCATGCCGCCCCATTGCGGATCAGCACCAACGGATGACCAGCCACCTTCGGCCCAAGCCTTATAAGCGTCTTTAAATACTGACGGTGTGCGGACAACACCATTTTCCAAGGTGCAGCCTTCGGCATCGCCGGGCAGGTTGGCAGGTGCCCAAACATCTTCGGCAACTTTACCCGCGCCGTTCAAAACCGCGTCAACGGTTTCAGGGTCCAGCATGTCAAAACCGGGCAGGTCCTTATTGTCATAAATCTTCAGGAAGTCTTCATATACAAAGGTGAAGTCTTCGACCGGGGCGCGATAGCTCGGCATACTTAAATCTCCTACAAAATCTGATCTGTCAGACAGGGAAATGCCCGCCGCCTTTCTTGTGAAGGTCAGGAACAGCAGGCATGTGTGATACTGACAAAAAGTTTAGCAAGGCTTGACGTTAACGGCAAGCAAAGCTGCATCACCTTACCGATCCGTAAGCGAGACATCCCGTCTCACATAACGTAACGACACCTCACTAAAACGTGTAGAAGCGTCGATTGTCTGTGAGCCGCTTTCGGGCGCACACTCCTGCTTGTCATCACGGGGCACCGCCCCGACACAAGGGACTACCCCCAACCTACGGGGCTTGCCCCAAACCAAAATGAGGAGATCGACATGACCAAAGCAACCAAACTAGCCACCTTTATCGCCGCAACAGGTGCCATCGCCGGCACACTGGCCATGACAGCCCCCGCCACACAGGCCGCCGGTGCCATGGAAAAATGCTACGGCGTTGCTGCAGCAGGCAAAAATGACTGTGCCACTAACTCCAGCTCATGCGCAGGCACATCAAAGGTTGATAATCAGGGTGACGCCTTTGTCGCCGTGCCCAAGGGCCTTTGCGACAAGCTTGCCGGTGGTTCAACCAGCCCGAAATCATAAGCACGACTTTGACGGGGGAGGGAGCATCCCTTCCCCCCTCAACCCCCAAACCCACGACATTGATACGACAGGATCATGACGGCACCACTTACAAAACTCCCTATCAGTGCAGGGACAAGTTTTAAGCCCCAGCATTTTCAGGCCATCACAGATGGGCGTAATGGTCCCTGTCAGGCCGTTGGGTTTTTTGAGGTGCATTCAGAAAACTATTTCAACCCGGTAGGCACTGATCACAAAAGCGCCAATCACAGGCAGCTTGCAACATTGGCGCAGAACTATCCCCTGTCTTTCCATGGGGTCGGCATGAATTTGGGCAGCGCCACAGGGCTTGATCCCGCGCATCTGTCACGGTTGAAAGAGCTGATCGCGATTTATCAACCTGCCGCTGTCTCTGACCATATCGCATGGGTCGGCACCACTGACCGCTATTTAAATGACTTGCTGCCCTTGCCCTATACCGAAGAAGCGCTCGCCCTTTTGGTTGCCAATGTGAAACAGGCTCAGGATGTTTTGGGGCGGCGTTTATTAATCGAAAACCCCTCCACCTATTTGACCTTCACCCACTCACACATTGACGAGGCTGAGTTTGTGGTAGAAACCGCCAAACAATCAGGCGCGGGGCTATTGCTCGACATCAACAATGTCATCGTCAACGCCACCAATCACGATTTTGATCCCGGCACCTGGCTAGCCAAAATTCCTGCCGATCTGATTGGCGAGATACATTTGGCAGGCCACACGGTTAAAGAAATCGATGGCGTGACACTATGCATTGATGATCATGGCAGCCACGTGCCCCTGTCGGTCTGGTCACACTATGCTGATTTGATTGCCCGCATCGGCCCGCGCCCAACCCTGATCGAATGGGATACCGATATACCCGACTGGACCGTTCTGCAGGACGAGGCGCGCAAGGCAGCATGCGTCCTTGGCGAACAGCAAATGATGGGGCGCGCCCATGGTTGATCTTGCCCAATTACAGGCACAGTTCGCTGACCATATCGTCAACGA
Source organism: Alphaproteobacteria bacterium (assembly GCA_965229935.1). Lineage (GTDB taxonomy): Bacteria > Pseudomonadota > Alphaproteobacteria > SPJN01 > SPJN01 > SPJN01. The sequence continues at coordinate 2,264,359 of CBDDKB010000002.1, read as the reverse complement.
CAATGACGACCCTGCCTTGCTTGACAGTGTGGCGGGCAGGGGGCTTAGCCCCGCACAAAGGCTACAAATCCATCAGAACAATTATGCGCTCTTGCTTGAGGACAGCTTGGCAGCAACCTTCCGCGCTGTTCATGGTGCCGTTGGGGCAGAATTTTTCAGCTTTATGGTGCGCCGGTTCATTAAAGAACAGCCCCCAACGCAAGCTGCCCTGTCTAGCTATGGGAAACATTTTCCCGCCTTCATCAAAACAGTTGGGGAGGCTGATGGCCTGCCTTGGCTATCTGATCTGGCGGCGCTTGAATGGGCCCGCGCCGAGATTCTGAATGGCGTCACAGACAGTGCCATCATCTATTCCAATCATCCGATTGATCATTTGTGGCAGGGGATGCAGGACCCACCCTTGATTGATCCCGCGCAGATTGACCTATCGGACGGTCCCGTGGTGATCAAACTACATTTCCACGGCGACACACTTTTTTTCACGCGCATTACAGGGGGCTAGGCATGTTTATCCGCAATCTTATCACCACCATCATCCGTTTTTTGGACGGCGCTGTGTTCAGCGCACTGGCCCTGCTTGGTGCGCGCGTCGCCGTCGGGCTGGTGTTCTGGCGGTCTGGCAATACGAAGGTTGATCAGGATTTTATGCTGACCGATTCAACCTTTTACCTGTTTGAATATGAATATGCCCTGCCGCTGATCCCGCCCCAGATCGCTGCCTATATGGCGGCCTATGCTGAATTGACCTTACCGCTTCTATTGTGGATTGGACTGGGCAGCCGCTTTGCGAGCGCGGGCCTGCTGATCATGACCCTGACCATTCAATTCTTTGTCTATCCGCAAAGCTGGCCCGAACATATGCTATGGGCGGGGCTGTTGGCTGTCATCCTTGCCAAGGGGCCGGGGCAGGCGTCAGCAGATTATCTGATCCGCAAACGCTTTATGTCGTAACCCCAAACGCTTATAGTGCCCCGCTAGTAATAGAGGGGTCCTATGTCTCGTTTCCTGTCTGCCATTGTCAAATTTGGTCTGTTCTTTGTTTTGCTGGGCGCCGCAATCTGGTGGCAACTTAGCCCACCCCGTGTCGGCACCAATCTTGTGCTGACAAATGGCACTATCATCACCGTTGATCAGGATATGAGCATCGCCGAAGCGGTGTGGATCAAGGATGGACGCATCATGGCTGTGGGGACCAAGGCCGATGTGATGGCCAAGGCAGATGGGGCAAGCACATTTGATCTTGAAGGACAGACACTGCTGCCCGGCCTGATCGAACCACACACGCACCCTTTTGCATCCGCTATGTTGGGACAGGCACTGGATGTCAGCGGGTTCCGATTTAACAATAAACGCGCCATCCTTGATGAGCTGAACGCAGCAGGCGCCGATGGGTCAGGCCCGTTGATCGCCTTTGGCTGGGACCCGGTGATGGTGGACGACCTGGACGCCCCTTCAATGGGCCAATTGAACCGGATATCAAGGGACAGACCTGTCATTATCCTGACCCAGATGATGCATGATGCCTATGCCAATATGGCCGCAATCCGCGCTGCGGGTATTGATGAAGACACCCAAGACCCCGCCTTCATTCGTGACTTTAAAGGTAATCTGACCGGAACAGTCCGCGAGGTTGATGGCATCAATCAATTGCTGGGCGCACTGCCAAAGGCCCCCAATGGCGCGATGGATTTACTGCTGAACATCCAGTTCCGCGCCTATGCCAAGGCTGGTTACACCACCATCGGCGCGCTTGGACCGTCTACCAATGAAGGCGATCCCCTCAGCATCATTGAAAGATTGGCGAACCGCGCTGACCCGGCTGTGCGCACAATTGTATATGGCCTGCCCGCACAGATCGAAGATGTGCACTGGCAACCGGGCTTGAAATCCAACAATGATCGGTTCTTATTGCGCGGTGTCAAATTCTGGATGGATGGCAGCCCCTTTGCAGGCGGCGCGGCCTTTGACGAGCCTTACGAAGACACGCCCCTGACACGGGACAGACTGCATCTGACCCCACCCCATAATGGCAGCCTGAACTATAGCGAGGCTGAGTTTGAGGCGCTGTTCACCAAATATCATACCGCAGGCTATGCCATTGCCATTCACGCACAGGGCGAACGGGCCATACGCCGCGCGCTTGATGTGGCAGAACGTGTCCTGAAACAACACCCGCGCCCTGACCATCGGCATAGGTTGGAGCACAATGCCCTGATCACAAAAGACCAGATTGAACGAGCGCAAAATCTGGGCTTCACCCTCAGCTTCTTTGTCGATCACATCTATTATTACGGGCACCGCCTGCCCGAAATTGTCGGCGCGGAGCGCACAAAACGCTATATGCCGCTGAACGATGCCGCACAGGCGGGCCATCGCGTGACGTTCCACACCGATAATCCGGCAACACCGATTGGCCCATTCCGTGCCTATGAAACCGCGGTCACGCGCAAATCACGCCGTACCGAAGCGCCCATAGGGGCTGATCAGGCACTTGATCGGGAAACCGCCCTGCGTGCCATGACGATCAACAGTGCATGGCAATTAGGGCTTGAGGATGAGGTCGGCTCTATCGAGGTGGGGAAGCGTGCTGATCTGACATTCCTTGCCAGCAACCCCCTGACGGTGGAAGGGAACCAATTACAGCTTATGCAGGTCAATGGCACATGGCTTGATGGTCAGCCCGCAGACACACGGCTAATCAGCCTGACCAACCTGAAGCTGCTGTGGTCTATGGTGTGGGCAAATCTTTAAGAACCTCGCCCGCCAAATAAAGCGAACCGCAAATCAGCAAACGGATCGGCCCCGCCCCCTCGATCAACTGATCAACCGCCTGATCGATTGACAAGGCGGGGGCCGCATCAAGTCCGGCATCGCGAGCCTTTACCGCCAATTCAGCGGCATCAAAGCTCGCCATCTCGGTGGCAATCGGGACCGTGCGCAACTGGGGCGCAAGCGGGCCAAAGGGCTTGAAATAGCCAACAGGTTCTTTTGTTGTCAGCATGCCCGTGATCATTTTCAGCGGCAGGGGGTTTTTGTCCTGTCGCTCACGCATCGCGTCGGCAACAATCGCGCCCGCTGCGGGGTTGTGACCGCCATCCAACCAAAGCTCTGACCCCTTGGGCAGCCGCGCCAACAAGGGATGATCTGTCAGTGGCATCATCCGTGCGGGCCAATTGGCCTGCGTGATACCGCGCGACAATGCCTGGTCGTCAATCGGCAGGCCGCTGGCCCGAATGGCAGCAAGCGCCACCCCCGCATTATCAATCTGGTGCGCGCCGATCAGGTTCGGCAGAGGCAAGTCCAACAATCCATCCTGATCCTGAAAGACCAATCGTCCCCGTTCAGCCCAGCTTTGCCATTCCACCCCTTCGCGATAAAGCGGGGCACCCAGCGCTGCAGCCCGCTCTTCAATCACAGACAGGGCATCCAATTGTTGCGGGCCGACAATGGCAGGGACGCCCGATTTCAAAATTCCCGCCTTTTCGCCCGCAATTTCTGTCAGCGTGTCACCCAAAAATTGCTGATGATCAAGCGCAATGGGCGTGATCACTGTTGCAGCGGGCCTGTCCAAAACATTGGTGGCATCAAGCCGCCCGCCCAACCCGGTTTCAAGCAGGGTCAGGTCGGCGGGCTTCCGACGGAAAGCTTCAAACGCGGCAATGGTTGTGATTTCAAAATAGGTAATCGGTTTATCGCCATTGGCCTGCGCACAGGCATCAAGACAGGCGGTCAGCTCATCCTCGCTAATAGACTGACCATTCAGGCGAATGCGTTCATGAAAGCGCACAAGATGGGGCGAGATATAGGCATTGACCGTCAGCCCCGCTGCAAGGGCCATCGCCTCTATCATCGCGAGGGTTGATCCCTTGCCATTTGTTCCGGCGATATGAATAGTGGGGCCGAGCGTGTGTTCAGGATGATCCATCCCGTCCAGCAAGTGCCAAACGCGATCAAGCGTCAGATCAATGACCTTCGGATGCAATTGCTGCATCCGTTCAAGCAAACGGTCACTTTGCATCAAGATCGTCTCTTATGGTGTTGATAGCAGCGGCGAGGGTGGCTCAGCCTCGTTCGCACCGGTTGAAGCACTATCAACAGGCGTGTTGGTCGGCTTGGGTGCCTCTAAAGGCAGCGGATCATTTTCCGCGCCTTCTGGGGCCGGGCCGCGATTCAACAGATGGCGCAACACCCGTGACAGGGTTGATTTCATCTGTGACCGATGCACAACCATATCGACCATGCCATGTTCCAACAGATATTCTGCGGTCTGGAACCCGTCAGGCAATTTTTCGCGAATGGTCTGTTCGATCACACGCTTGCCCGCAAAGCCGATGGTGGCATTGGGTTCTGAAATATGAATGTCGCCCAGCATGGCATAGGACGCAGACACACCGCCTGTGGTTGGGTCGGTTTGCACGACAATGTAAGGCAGGCCCGCTTCCTTCACCAAATTGACCGCAACAGTTGTGCGCGGCAATTGCATTAGGGACAGGATACCTTCCTGCATGCGCGCACCGCCTGAAGCTGCAAAAATAATCAACGGCGCTTTCTTGGTGACGGCCAAATTGGCGGCGGTGATAATTGCTTCGCCCGTCGCCATGCCCATGGACCCGCCCATAAAGGAAAAGTCCTGCGCGACAGCCACAGCATCAACATCATCGATCTTGCCCAATCCGACAATGATCGCGTCTTTCATTTGGGTCTTGCTGCGCGCATCACGCAGACGATCCGTATATTTCTTTTCATCACGGAACCGCAGCGGATCGGTCGTCACGTCCGGCAGATCAATCACACGATAGTCAGACCGATCAAATACGGAATCGAGCCGTTCTTTCGCCCCAAGGCGCATGTGATAATTACAATTCGGGCAAACATAAAGCGCAGCGGTCAAATCGCGATGGAAATTCATCTGGCCGCACTTTTTACACTTGTGCCACAGATTATCCGGCGTTTCCCGCTGTTGCCCGAACACTTTGTTAAAGCGGGGGCGAATGCTTGTCAGCCAACTGGATGATTTCTTTTCATCTGCCATGTTCAACAGGCCCTGTTCTATGCGCGCGCGTTACGTACACCATCGGCCAGTGCGGCCACAAGGTCAAGCACTGCGGGGACGGTTTGCGGCGTTGGTTTTCCGGCATCATCCAATGAGGTGCGCACCGCCTCAACAAACGCAGACCCCACAACGGCCCCGTCGGCGATACGCGCCACATCGGCAGCCTGTTCCGGTGTTTTGATACCAAAACCAACACAGATCGGCAGGTCCGTGCTGTTGCGAATGCGCGTGATTTCCGTTGCAACTGCCGCGGTTTCTGCACTTTGTGCGCCGGTAACGCCAGCAACGGAGACATAATAAAGAAAGCCGGACGTATTGGCGACAACCTGCGGCAGGCGCGCATCATCAGTGGTCGGCGTGGCGAGCCTGATGAAATTCATCCCCGCCTTAATCGCAGGCAGGCATAATTCTTCATCTTCTTCCGGGGGCAAATCAACAATGATCAGCCCGTCAACGCCCGCCTCAGTCGCGTCGGCCAAAAAGGCATCGACCCCATAAGCATAAACGGGATTGTAATAGCCCATCAAAACAATCGGCGTGTCATCATCCCCCGCGCGAAAGGCCCGCACCATGTCGAGCAATTTGCGCAAGGTGATCCCCGCATCAAGTGCACGCAGGCTTGCCGCCTGAATGGGTGGGCCATCTGCCATCGGGTCTGTGAAGGAAATACCAAGTTCGATCAAATCGGCACCCGCTTCGGGCAAGCCGTTCAGGATGGCTTGGCTGGTCGGGATATCAGGATCGCCACCAGTAACGAATGCCACAAGGGCGGCGCGGCCTTCTTCGCGAAGCTGGTCAAAACGACGATCAATGCGTGTTTGCTGCGTCATCAATCAATCTCCACCCCAAGGGCTTCTGCCACTGTGAAAATATCCTTGTCACCACGACCGCACAGGTTCATCAAAATGATCTGATCCTGATCCATTGTCTTGGCCCGCTTGACCGTTTCAGCCAGTGCATGACTGGGCTCAAGCGCAGGGATAATCCCTTCGGTCCGACATAAAAGCTGGAACGCGTCGAGCGCCTCTTGATCAGTGGCGGAGACATAATTGACCCGGCCCGTATCATGGAGCCATGCATGTTCTGGCCCAATCCCCGGATAGTCGAGCCCGGCTGAGATTGAGTGTGCCTCAGTAATCTGGCCATCCTCGTCCTGCAGCAAATAAGTCCGGTTGCCGTGCAGCACACCGGGACGACCACCAGCTAACGAGGCGGCATGTTCGCCGGTTTCAATACCGTGACCTGCTGCCTCGACCCCCACAATCTCAACCTCTGCATCATCAAGGAAAGGATAGAACAGGCCCATCGCGTTAGAGCCGCCGCCGATACAGGCGACAATGCTATCTGGCAAACGGCCTTCTGCGGCCTGCATCTGCGTCTTGGCTTCTTCGCCAATCACCTTTTGGAACTCACGCACCAATTCGGGATAAGGATGGGGGCCTGCGACCGTGCCGATGATATAGAATGTGTCATGCACATTGGTCACCCAATCGCGCAGCGCTTCGTTCATCGCGTCTTTCAATGTGCGGGAGCCTGACTTGGCCGCCACAACCTCTGCCCCCAGCAATTTCATGCGGAAGACATTGGGTTTCTGACGTTCAATATCGGTCTCGCCCATATAGACAATACAAGGCAGCCCGAACCGTGCCGCCACCGTGGCGGTCGCGACCCCATGCTGGCCTGCGCCTGTTTCGGCAATGATGCGGGTCTTGCCCATACGCTTGGCGAGCAGAATTTGCCCGATGCAATTATTGATCTTATGGGCGCCTGTGTGGTTCAACTCATCCCGCTTGAAATAGATTTTGGCACCCTTGCCCGCGGGGGCATCAGCGCGGACATGTTCGGTCAAAGCCTCAGCATAATAAAGCGGGCTGGGACGGCCCACATAATCGCGCAGGAAGTAATTCAACTCCTCCTGAAAGGCGGGGTCGTCCTTTGCCTCGTTCCACGCCTTTTCAAGATCAAGGATCAGGGGCATCAATGTTTCGGCAACAAAGCGGCCACCATGCAACCCAAAGCGGCCATGCTCATCAGGGCCGGTACGGTAGGAATTCATTTTCGTTTCGGTTTGATCACTCATAATCGGTCAATCAGATTTCAACAAAGCCATCATCATCTTCGCCCGTATCGCCATGAACGATATCAAGGAAGGCGGCAATCAGATCGGGGTCTTTTTCACCGCGGCGGTTTTCAACACCTGATGATACGTCCACCGCCTCTGCGCCGGTCAATTCAATTGCCTTCATCACATTGGCAGGCGTTAAACCTCCGGACAACATCCACGCCGCTTCAAGTGACGCTTCTTGCATGATGGTCCAGTCAAAGGCCTCCCCATTGCCGCCGGGCAAGACCTGCTCACCCTCTTTCGGTGCTTCAGGCGCCTTGGCGTCAAAGATCAACAGGTCCGCAACCATTTCATAATCAAGCGCGCGGGCCATATCTTCCTTAGTCGCCACACCCAACGCCTTGGCAACGCGCACTTCATAACGTTCGCGGATTTCCTGAATACGCTCCGGCGGCTCATCCCCGTGAAGCTGGATCATATCAAGCTCACAGGCACCGAAAATCACATCCAACATCTGGTCGGTCGGATCAACCACCAGCCCGGTATTCACAACCAAATCAGGCACGTCAGCCATCAAAAGTTTGGCATCCTTGGGCGTGATAAAGCGGGGTGAGGGCGGGTAGAAGACAAAGCCGAGATAATCGGCCTCATGCTCAACCGCGGCCTGCACCGCCTCGGGGGTTTTAAGGCCGCAAATCTTTACCTCGACCATCAAGTCTTCCATCGGTCTTTCCTTTAATTCCTGTCGCGCATGCCAGCGCTACCGAACCCTGAAATAGTGGGCTCATACAAGCATTTTTGGCAATCGGGTGCAAAATCAGCAAGATTGGCTTGCTTATGGCAAAAAGCAGCACAAAACAAAAGGGGCAATCCGTCCCTGAGGGGGGCGGGCTATTCGGGGCGATACTCTATCGTTTGAATTTTCGATTCTGGCAAAAGGTTAGGCCCCACATCAGTTTGCCGTTCGCATATCTGGCTTCCACTTAGCCCCACGCCTCACCTTGAGGGTCAGTTGCACGACAGATAACGCGGGGGGCATTCGTCAAACCCAAATCCGATTCTTCATTCTGCCTTGCCGAATTGGCAAACATCAGATCAGCACGGCCATAGCTGACGCCCACTGACGCGATTGCCGGACTTTGCCTCAAATGGTCTGCAGTGCGCTCAGCATACTCAACTGAGATATTGAGGTGATGACGCGCAATGTCATAGTCATCAAATAGAGAATAATCGTCCAACGGAACGCCTGCACGCTGGGGATTGTAAGACCATGAGCTTGAAGCCTTGCGGAGATAGGCTTGAACATCAGGGCGAGCTATATAGGCGGTCAGGGTCGTGCGCAGTTCCGCTACAGTAGCCGGATTGTCCCTCATGTCTGCCAGAAGCCGACACGAACGTGAGGCCGACCTGTCCATATAAATCATGCCTGCAACGATCAAAATGGCACCAGCCAAAGCAGCGATGCTAATCGCCTTTCCGATGCCTTTTGTAATAGTCGTAGCCATATCCTGCCCAGAAACCGCCTTTTAGCAAATCACTGCTTTAGCCACGTACGAATGCGTCCGGGTAATGTGCCAATGAACCAGAACCCCAAGATTGTCAGCAATATGAAAGTGATACCTGCAACCAGGATTGGCACTGCAGGAAAAATGCCGATCAAGCAGGTGCGCTTGTCAACCTTCGCCCACTTATCAACTGGCACTGGACCTGTTTGCTCAACAACTTCCATTCCATATTCAGTGTCATCTTCATAGGGATAGTCTTGGAGCAGAAATATCCGTTCCTGACCACTCCAATCAAGCGCCTTGAAGAACACACCGTCCTGATAATCCGTAATACCGTAGGCTGTGATGGTCCTAAATTGCGCCGTGCCTTTCGTCCAACTAGCTATCCATGGCTCATCGCCATCAACATTTCCGATTATCTCATTAAAACCCCTATTGAACTGCAAAGTTTTTCCGAACCACGTCACATGAAGCCCCATTGCCAAAGGGGCCTCATGGCAGCGTTGCATAGTGGGAGACAGGTAGACTAATCCACAAGCAATGACGGCGATCAGGTCGAGTACCAGAACTATCTTAAACACTTTTTTAATCATACGGATTGGCGTCCCCAATTTTCCTCGTTTAGAGGTACAGTCTAAACGGGACAAAACTGTGGCATACAGGTTTTCCGTTATTACTTTTTCTGCTTGTTCTGCCTTGGGTCGGGATAGGAGACCTGCCATTCAAATTGCTTATATTTGTATGGCTTGCCCGGTTCAGCGCCGAAGTAATACGGGTCTTCATACCCATCGGCTTCACCTGTCGTATTCAAGTATGGACCCCTAAAAGTCGTGGTGCATACGCCGCCCTCACACACCTCATTATAATAGACTTTCGTTCTTCCCAAATGAAACGTGTCTGAACTTAGGTTCTTTTCGAAATCCAAATCAACACGCGGATCTCCGCCAGCCGTGCCGTTCTTCAGCTTTTCGATCTGCCACTGTACATTCTCATGATTCATGAATTGGTTTTTTACATCATCGCTCAACTCCTGTTCGCTGCCATCTCCGAACAGATATCGCGCTGATGCGTCGAGCGTGTCATCAATCGGTCCATTCATGAGGTCATGACGGGTTTCAGCCAACTTGGAATTCACCCAACCAGCAGCTTGGTTCGCCTGTTTCGATACCCATTCCTTACCTTCATCAAGTAGGCCACCCAGAGAATTACCCTGATCGCGTGCTGCCTTTTGATTTTGGACGGCCGCGGTCGCTCGATCTGTTCGCGCTTTCAATCTGTCCTGACGGGTTTGATTCAGTGTTGGGCCCGTCGTGGGAAGGGGCGGTCGCGCCGCCGCAACCCGTTCCCGCATCTCAACCTTGTTGGCGAGGGGAAGTGTGTCCTTGCCCGTTGACTCGGGCCAGAAGATTTTGCCTGTTATGGCATTCTGCTCCTCAATCGTGCGCAGGTGCGGCTTTGGCTTTGATGTTTTATTTGCATCACTTCCCACAGAAATAAAAGCAGGCGCGTTGTCAGTGCCATCCTCCTGCCGTTCGGCCAGCTTGATTGCCTTCAGTTTTTGTTCACCTCGGCGTGCCAAGGGTTCAAGCCCCTTGCCTGTTGAGTCTTCCCATAAGGTTTGGCCAATCATGGCGTCGTTTTCCTGCGCCGTTGGCAGGGGCAGTTGCTTTTTCTTTTTCACGGGGGTCTGTGATGACAGCATGATCGCTTCCTAACTTGATTACAGGGCCCACTATTTGATGCATAAATTGCATCATTTGTCAAGTGTTTTCTCAAGCGATGTTAATTCAGACCTGTCCTAAAGTGTGGCTGCGATGGCCTTTGCGGCGGCGGCGGGATCATCCGCGGCGGTGATGGGCCTACCAATCACCAGATAGTCAGCCCCTGCGGCAACCGCTTGATCAGGGGTCATGATCCGTTTTTGATCGCCCACATCTGCGCCCTTGGGCCGGATGCCGGGAACGATCAGTTTAAAGTCTGTGCCCAGCTCATCCTTCAAAAGCGCGATTTCATGGGCCGAACACACAACCCCATCAAGGCCGCAATCCTTGGCTAGCGAGGCAAGGCGCAACACCTGATCTTGCGGGCTGCCCCGTTGGCCGACAGCAGCCAAATCCGTTTCATCCATGCTGGTCAGGACAGTTACGCCGATCAGCAAGGCGCGCTCACTTTCAGGCAGCTCATCCATCGCGTCACGCGCAGCGCGCATCATGGCGGGGCCACCTGAAGTGTGGACGTTCAGCATAAAGGGCCGCGCCCGCATGATAGAGCGGACCGCCCCTGCCACCGTGTTCGGGATGTCGTGGAATTTAAGGTCGGCAAAGATCGGCGCCCCCAGCTCTGCCATTTGGGCAATGCCGTCCGGGCCGTGCGCGTTAAAGAATTCAAGCCCCAGCTTTAACCCGCCGACATGCGACCCGATTGAGACCGCCAGATCACGCGCCTGATTGATAGAGGGGGTGTCGATCGCACACAGAATGGGGTTATCAGCTTTTGAGGACATGCCGGGCCTTGCTCCTTATTGTGCTGCTTATGGCAAAAAGCAGCACAAAACAAAAGGGGCAATCCGTCCCTGACCGGGGCGGAGCTTTAGGACTTGTCGCGACCAAACAGACGCTTGAGCTGGTCTTTCTTTGCCGTCCACCACAATTCAAACCCCCAAGGCAGCCCCTTGGATGATAACGGCCCGTCATAGGCCCGAAGTGGCGGGGGCAGAGGTTGCGTTTTCAGGAACGGCTCCTCATATTTTTTGACATGCGCCGGAATTGAATCCGTAAAGGGCCATAAAGGCCAAAAAACAAACCCCCAGCCACGAAACGAAGACCACCAATATTGCTTTTGCAAAACAAGCCTGCGGGAATAGGTAAACCGCAAATGGCTAACTTTCTTTGAGATAAAGGCACTTTGGTCAGCATATTGAAGCTTATCCGATGGGTCGATCTCCTCCCGCGCCATACACAAATGCCGTTTCAGACCTGACCCCCTGACCTTTCGTGGAAAATCATGCAAATCGATCACCACCCAAGCCCCGGCCCGTTGCTTCAGGGCAATTCTGTGATCATCAATAATATAGTAGGTCTCCAACGCGGATGGACGTTTTGACCGCAAATCAGTCATGGACCACGGCCGGGTCGGGCGCGTCCAGGCTTCAAGCCAAGTCCAGCATTCTATCAGGCGGCCTTCATGGGAATAAAGCGCAACACAAATATCTGAATATCCCCGGATCAACGGAATGTTCATGAAGGGGTCAAACGTCTCGCCTGAACAATTATCGAATAGCAACAAGAAGCCCTTTGGGACCTCGAATTGCGCGATAAGTATTACATTATACCAGGGCGATTTACCGACAATCTGGTCATCCAGCAGCAGCACGCCAATGCCCATTCGCGAATCAGGCGACTGATTATAACGCTCGACCAAGTCGGCCAGTTCGTCAGACCCCGGCTTGAAACGAGTCTTCAGGCTCCACCTGTCAGTTGTGCGGATCATTTCACAATAGATCTTTCATTGCGTCTTTCGGAACCATCCATTCAAAGACGGTTTCAGCCGCCGTACTGCCAAGGTACGCACCGCCCACCATGATTGCAATGCCAAGTGGCAATCCAATCCCTGTCGCGCTTAACGCGCCGCCCAATGTCATCAACCCCGTTGCGGCCAACGCGCCTGCTGCCCCTGATGCAGCCTGTTTCGCCGCCTCCCGCGGCTTATTCTCTGCACGGATCACCTCAGCCGCTGCGAAGGCATAGCCGACAATTGCGGCGCGCCTTCCCATCGTGCGAATGGCCTCGTCCAGATTAATATGACGCAATGTGTCACCAAGTAGATCAGACACTGCATCAGCCTGCGCCAAAACACGGTCCGCTTCGCCCAGTTGATCAAGAGATTTGCCAAACCGCGATTGTGCATACTTATTTGCGGTCTGGTCAAAAGTCTTTGCACTACCCTGCAATTTACCAGCCATTGCCCGCGTTACCACATGACCACCTTTCTGCCCGGCTTTTAGAATTTCTTTCGTATCATCTACTATTTTGGCAGCATTTTTTTCTGAGTGACTCGGCAGCCCAATTTGAGTGCGGTTCACATCATCGGCCATGTCCTGCACAAACCCCTTGATGGCATGCGCATTGGCGTTGGCATATGTGGCCTTCTGTGTTGTAGCCTTGTCCTTTTTGCCTTGTTCAACCAATGCACTTGCCGATTCAGAGGCTTGATTGCCCAGATCGACAAGCAAATCGCCTGTCTTGCCGCGCAATTCATCAAACGCCTGATCGACCAGTTTCTCCGCTGCTGTCTCACCACCATTTTGTTGCGATCTGTCACCGTGGCGAGCCTGTTTGCGTGCCTTCCACACCGCCTCTTTTCCAGTCGATTCAGGATAGAATTGGCGCCCGATTTCTGCGTCCCGCCTATTTTCTCGTGCTGCAATATTTCGTTCGGTTCGTTCTAAGCCATGCCGGGCAGCACGGCGTTGATCTGTTGGCGACAGGGCATCCATTCGCTGTTGTCTGTCTTGTGCCTGCGCTTCTCGTACGGCGCGTTGCTGGTTGCCCCTCTCCGTCGCCCGATTTGCCCGCGCTTTCAATTTGTCCTGACGGGTTTGGTTCATTGATGGTTGCGGATCAGGCTTCGGCGTTGCGGATTGCGCTGCCACCCGTTCCCGCATCTCAACCTTGTTGGCGAGGGGGAGCGTGCCCTTACCCGTGGATTCGGGCCAGAAGGTTTTGCCTGTGATGGCATTCTGCTCCTCAATCGTGCGCAGGTGCGGTCTTGGTGTTGATGTTTTATTTGCATCACTTGCTGCCAAAGAAGACGCAGGCGCATTGTCAGCGCCATCCTCCTGACTTTCGGCCAGTTTGATTGCCTTCAGTTTTTGTTCGCCTTGGCGCGCCAAAGGTTCCAACCCCTTGCCGGTTGAGTCTTTCCATAAAGTCTGTCCAATCATAGCGTCATTTTCCTGCGCCGTTGGCAGGGGCAGAGCCCTTGAGCTGGATTGAGATAATTTCCGTTTATGGGGGAGACGCGGCATAGCAATATCCTAGAATGGTTTCACACCCCACTACTTGATGCATAAATTGCATCATTTGTCAAGTGTTTTCTTAGGGAGAGATCCCTCCCCAGCCTTTACGGAAAGTCAGCTTAGGGTCGGGGCGATCAGCTTGTCGCTGTCTGTGTCTGAGGATAGCGACGCATCCGGTGCTGCCTTGTCCTTGTGGTTCGCTTGGGCTTTACCTTGACCCATAACGGCCTTGCGTTCTTCGCGCACGGCCTGCTTTGTGCTGGCCCTATGGGCGCGCGCATCACTACGTTGTTTGCCGCCACCAAGCCACAGGGCAATGGCGCCGGCCAAAAAGCCCAGCAGGAAAAAGCCGAACAGCATCACGAACAAAGGCATGCGCAACCCTAATGAAGCTGCGTCGGCCCCAAACGGGTCGAGGTTCAACAGCGCCATGTCACGATTGGCAATTGCAATGCCGACAAACAGGATGATCGTGATCAGAAATGCGATAAGGCGCAGAAATGCGGTCAACCTGTTCACGATAGGGCCTGTCTTTTTCTATTAGGGAAATGGCTAGAAGCCAGAGGCAGGGTCGTTACCCGGTTCGGTTGACGGGGTGGACACGCCCCCTTCATCATTTAACCGATCACGCAATTCCTTGCCGGTTTTGAAGAAGGGTACATGTTTTTCACGCACATGGACCTGTTCCCCGGTACGGGGATTGCGGCCAGCGCGTGCGGCGCGATGCTTAACCGAAAAGGCGCCAAAGCCGCGCAATTCGACACGATTGCCATTGGCCAGCGAGTCTGTGATGGCATCAAAGATGGCGTTCACAATCCGCTCAACATCGCGTTGATAAAGGTGCGGATTATCGTCCGCGATTTTGGCAATCAGTTCTGATTTTATCATGCCTTTTGTCTCCCCTGCCGGAACGCCGCCCACCTGAACGGCCCGACCGACCGGGATATTGTGCCAAAACCCGCGCAAAGCGTCAACAAATCCGACACGTCCCGAAACGGAAAAATCCTTAAAAAAAAGGCGGATGCCCCGATTAGGACACCCGCCTTTCTTGAATTTGATCAGATCAGGTAGGGAAATATCCCACCCCGGTCTTAGTCGTCTGTCTTGTCGCGCAGGGCGGCACCCAGAATATCGCCGAGCAATGCACCGGAGTCTGAGGAGCCATATTGTTCCACTGCTTCTTTCTCTTCGGCGATTTCCAGCGCCTTGACAGAAACGGTGATGCGACGGTTACGGCCATCAATATTGGTGATGCGCGCATCGATATGATCACCTTCGCTGAAGCGTTCGGGGCGCTGTTCGGCACGATCACGGCTAAGGTCCGACTTGCGGACAAAGCTGGTCATGTCGCTATCGCCAACCTTCACTTCGATCCCGCCTGACTGAACAGACGTGACGGTGCAGGTGACGGTATCACCACGCTTGAAGCCCGCCAGGCTTTCAAACGGATCGTTGGCCAGCTGCTTGATACCAAGAGAGATACGCTCTTTCTCGACATCGATTTCCAGCACCTGTGCGGCAACCTGATCGCCCTTCTGGAATTCGGCCAGCGCTTCTTCGCCGGAACGGTTCCAGTCAAGGTCGGACAGATGAACCATGCCATCGACGCCTTCTTCAAGGCCGATGAACAGACCGAATTCGGTGATGTTCTTAACTTCACCTTCAACAGAACTACCAACGGGGTGAGAAGCTTCGAAAGCTTCCCACGGATTGGCTGTGCACTGCTTGATACCAAGCGAGATGCGGCGCTTTGAAGGATCGATTTCCAGAACCTCGACGGTGACTTCCTGTGAAGTAGACACGATCTTGCCCGGATGGATGTTCTTCTTGGTCCAGCTCATTTCTGACACATGGACCAAACCTTCGACGCCCGGCTCCAGCTCAACAAATGCACCATAATCGGTGATGTTGGTGACGCGGCCTTCGAAGCGTGAGCCAAGCGGGAATTTCGCGGCAACCGCATCCCACGGATCTGACTGCAACTGTTTCATGCCAAGCGAGATACGCTGGGTTTCGGGGTTGATCTTGACGATCTGAACCTTGACGGTTTCGCCAATGGTCACAACCTCTGAAGGGTGATTGACGCGGCGCCATGCCATGTCGGTGACATGCAGCAGGCCATCAATGCCGCCCAGATCAACGAACGCACCATAATCGGTGATGTTCTTGACCACACCATCGCGGACCTGACCTTCTTCAAGGTTGCCCATCAATTCCTGACGCTGTTCGGCGCGTGTTTCTTCGAGAACCGCACGGCGAGATACAACGATGTTCCCACGGCGACGATCCATTTTCAGGATCTGGAAGGGCTGTGTTTCACCCAAAAGCGGGGTCACATCGCGCACGGGGCGGATATCAACCTGCGAGCCGGGCAGGAAGGCCACGGCGCCTGACAGATCAACGGTAAAGCCACCTTTGACGCGGCCAAAGATAACGCCATCAACACGTTCATTGGCTTCATATTTGGTTTCAAGCACATTCCATGCTTCTTCGCGGCGTGCCTTGTCGCGGCTGAGAACAGCTTCGCCCATGGCATTTTCCACGCGGTCAAGGAACACCTCAACCTCATCGCCAACTGCCAGTTCAGGGTCCTGGCCGGGGGCGGCAAATTCTTTCAACGGCACGCGGCCTTCGGTCTTCAATCCGACGTCAATGACGGCAAAGTCATTTTCAACGCGTGTCACGGTGCCTTTAACAACGGAACCTTCAACCGGTTGTTCTTCGGAGAAAGTTTCGTTCAAAAGGGCTTCAAAATCCTCGCGAGAGGGGGTCATGCTAGTTTCGGTCATGCCAGAATTGGCTCCAATGGGTTCGGTTAGGCCGCCAACACCAGCGTCGGCGGCAAATTAAAATAAGCCTCACGCGCGTAAAAACGCCCGTAAAACGGTTCTTTTTTAGGAAATTTCAGGCCAAAGGCGCGTGATAGATTTTAGGCTATTGCCCAAGACGCGCCGCGCAAATCTCTAGCGCAGCCTTCAGGGCCGCTTCTATATCCAATTCCGTGGTATCAAGCAAGACCGCATCGGGGGCCTGCGACAATGGCGCGGCATCCCGTTCACTGTCCCGTTTATCGCGGGCAATCAGATCGGCCAAAACCTGATCATAATCAGCCTCACCCTCACCACGCGCCACCAGCTCGTCATAGCGGCGGCGGGCCCGTGCCTCGTCGGAGGCGGTGACAAACAGTTTCAGGTCCGCGTCAGGGCAAATCACTGTGCCAACATCGCGCCCGTCAAGCACCGCGCCTGCCTTGCCACTTGGGGGGTGGCTTGCAAAATGACGCTGAAAATCCAGCAAAGCCGCCCGCACACCGGGGATTACAGCGACTTTTGAGGCCATTTGGCCAACTTCATCCCGGCGCAGCGCATGATCACCCAGAATGGTTGAATTCAGCGAGGCAGCGCAGTCGGTGGCCTGTGCTGCAAAATCGGCGGCATCCGGGTCAATCCCGGCGGCTAAAACAGCAAAGCCCGTCGCCCGGTAAAGCGACCCGGTATCAAGATGGGCATAATCAAAATGGGCAGCCAATTGCTTGGCAAGTGTGCCCTTACCCGCAGCAGCGGGACCATCAATGGCAATTATTGTTGCGGTCATGTAGTTTCTACCTTCCCGGCACCTTCCCTGATCTGTGCGCCCAAGGCCCCCATATCATCAACAAAGCTGGGGAAGCTTGTGCGGATCGGTGCCCCGTCGTCAACACTAATCGGTGCGGCGGCACAAAGGCCCAGCACTAGAAAGCTCATGGCAATGCGGTGATCAAGATGGGTGGTGATCATTGCCCCACCGGGCACAGCGCCACCGGCTGACCCGGTAATGGCCAGACCGTCCTGATAATCCTCAACCGTTACCCCGCAGGCTTTCAACCCGTCGGACATGACGGCCAGACGATCAGATTCCTTCACCCGCAGCTCTTCAAGGCCGCGCGCCACCGTCCGGCCTTTGGCAAGGGCAGCAGCCACAAACAGAACCGGATATTCGTCAATCATGCTGGGGGCGCGATCCTCTGGCACGCTTACCCCATGAAGCGGGGCATAGCGCGCAATAATATCACCAACCGGCTCGCCCCCCTCGTCACGCTCATTCTCGATCATAATGTCTGCGCCCATCTCAAGCAGGGTGGTGATCAGGCCAATACGCCCGGGATTAAGCAAGACACCGGGCAAACGCACCTCAGACCCCGGTACGATTGAGGCGGCAACAAGTGGGAAGCCCGCAGATGACGGGTCAGCAGGCACATTGATGGTGCATGCCCCTAACTCCTGCTCACCCGTTACCGTAATAACGCGCCCCTCGTCGCTATCCGTTACCTCGATAACAGCGCCAAAGGCTTTCAACATCCGTTCGGTATGATCGCGGGTGGGAATAGGTTCTAGCACGCTGGTTTTGCCCGGCGCGTTCAGCCCGGCCAACAAAACCGCTGACTTTACCTGTGCCGACGCAACAGGCAGCTTATAAATGACAGGCTGGGCGGGGTTTGCCCCGGTCATGGTCAGGGGAAGGCGATCCCCCTCGCGGGCATGAAACTCTGTACCAAACCCGGCCAAGGGCTTGGTCACCCGGCCCATAGGCCGCGACGACAGGCTGGCATCCCCGATCAAGGTCGCGGTGATGGGACTTGTTGCCAGCAAACCCATCAACAGGCGCACCCCAGTGCCGGAATTGCCCATATCGATCGCTGTTTCAGGTTCCATATAACCGCCGACACCTGTGCCCCAGACATGCCAGCGCCCATCGGCATCCTTATGAATATCTGCGCCCAAGGCCTGCATGGCGGCAATGGTGGCAAGCACGTCTTCGCCCTCAAGCAGGCCAGAGACGATGGTTTCGCCGATGGCTGTGCCGCCAAACATGATCGATCTATGCGAAATTGATTTGTCCCCCGGCAAGCTCATCGTGCCGGTCAAAGCCCCTGATTGCGTGGCATGAAGGGGGGACGGCCCGGCCAAGTCTGCCGGATTGCCGTTATGTTGGGTGCTCATTAGCGTGTTTTTTTCACTTCTGCATGAGGGTGAGCCAAATCCAGATAAGTATAGCAAGCCCGCAAAAATAAGTAAAATAATGGCTGATTGATGGGGCAAAATGGCTCCAGACCCCGCGACATTTGCAGCGAAGGCGCATTTTGCTTTTTGACTTGCGCGCAAACCCGTGGCATGTCCACACTTCTTAAGTTTTTTCAGACCATATTTCAAAGCGGAGAGCCCGTTATGGCAAAACCTGAATGGGGCAAAAAGCAAAGCTGCCCGTCATGCGGCGCAAAATTTTACGACATGCAGGCAGAGGCACCTTTGACCTGCCCCAAATGCGAAACAGTGTTTGAGCCTGAGCGTGTCTTGAAGCCGCGCCGTGCCCGTCCTGAAGATGACAAGCCTGCTAAAGAAGAAGCCAAGGCAAAACCTGAGGACGAGGATGAAGATGACGATCTTCTGCTCGACGACGATGATGATGCTGTAGCGGGCATCGAACTTGACGATGATGATGACGACACCGATGTAGGCGTCGAAATCGTCACCGACAAGGAAAAAGAAGACACCTGATCCAATTTGCGCCGCATAGGGGGTTGCGCCAGATAGCGCAGGTTCGATGCGGCGTTTTGGAACCCCCGGGTCAGATATTTTCTGCTTGATCCGGGTCGGGGCCGCGCATAGTGTGCGCTCCACAATTCGGCGGCAACATCCCATCGCCGCCCACCGTCTGGTATTAGGGGCCGTAGCTCAGTTGGGAGAGCGCTTGCATGGCATGCAAGAGGTCGTCGGTTCGATTCCGTCCGGCTCCACCAGCGAACCGTCAAAAAATTTTCATCGAAAATTTTGTGCAAAATGGTCCGGGGGACCATTTTGAGGTGAGGCTCATTGAATCAGCAACACGGGGAATCAGCAACACGGGAAAGTGCCCGCGAGGGGTCCCGTGTTCTTATCCCGCGGAACCCCCACTGTGCTTTATGGACCTAAACTGGACTGCGCTTGTTTTAGAACTTGGCGGTTAGATTCACGCTCCACGTACGGGGCTGATCAATCGTCACATAATGCGCGCCTGTGAACAGCGGCACATCAGAACTTGCGACACGCGTAATCTCATTCGTGATATTGCGAACAAAAACAGTCAGCGAATAAGTCAAATCGCGCGATGCCAAGCCAACACGAGCATTGAACTTCCACTGCGCTGGCTGCACATCTAGCGGATCAAGGTCGGTCTGCAATTCAACATCGCTTTGATAAAGCACATCACCGCCAACAATGACATCAAACGGCAATACGTTAAATGTCAGCGCCTGATTAACAGACAGCGACCCCTGATATTCAGGGGCGTTGGTCAATGTTTCCCCGGTCAGGTCGCAACCGCCATCATTTGCGCCCAACAACCCTTCAATTGTACTGCCGGTTTGGCAGGGCCCACCGGGAAACGACAAATATTCCGCATCAAGATAGGCGAATGAGGCAAAGGCGCTCATCCCAAAGTCTGTCAGGACAATCAAATCCGCCTCGATACCTTGCACCAGTGCTTCAGGGGCATTGACGACAATATTGTCAAAGCCGTTAAAGACATTGATCTGCAGATTTTCAAATTCTGTGCGGAACACACCAATATTAAAACGCGCCTGATCATCCCAAAACTGAGTTTTGATCCCAGCTTCGATCGTGTCTGCGCTTTCAGGCCCAAACCTTGTGGCGTCGCTTTTCAGTGACAGTGCATTAAAGCCCCCTGATTTGCCGCCCTGCGCATAGGTTGCATAAATATTGGCCCATTCTGTTGCCGACCACAGTACAGAAACTTTCGGTGCAAAATCAGTTTGACGGATGGTTGTCGCTTCGCTGAAATTTTCCATGCCGACGATGCCCTGAAAGAAAATGCCGGGCGTAACTTCTTGAGAATAGGTCACTGTCTTTTCATCAAATCCATAGCGCGCCCCAAGGGTCAGAGACAGGTCCTCGGTCACATACCAGGTTAACTGGCCAAAGGCAGAGGCGGATTCCGTTTCCTGATGAAGATCGGCTGTTCGAAATTCCGATGCGCCGACAAGGCTGATCGCTGTCAGGGCGTTGACCAAGAATGCAGGCGGGTTAAGCCCCAGCGAGCTGGCCAATAAGACAGCGATAATGTCCGGTGTAAATTCCCCAATCAGGTCCGTCGTGTCATCAAGTGTATTTTGCAGATAGTAAAGCCCTGCCACATATTCCAATGTGCCGGGGGGCGAAATCACCCTTAACTCTGCGCTATATTGTTCAAAGGCCTGATCAACCTCTGCATCCAGCATCGGCACGGGGGTGGAATCATAATCAACACCGCCGATGCGCGTATAGCTCGACGTGCCCAAGATAAGTTGGAACGTATGCTCCAACGCTTCGTAATTCACATAGGCTAGATAATCGTCGCTATCCTGCACACCATTATTGGGCCGGTCAGACGCCGTATTGAAATTTTCGATATCCGTTTCGGTTTGTGGATCATATGACTGCATCAGTGTCAGCCATTCCGGGTTCGCAGCCGCGCTAAGCTGCGTGCGGATACCGTGAAATATCTCGCCCCTGTTTTTCAGATAGGTCAGCATAACGCTGAGATCATCTGTGATATCAAACAGCACCTTTGCCCGGCCTGTGAAAATTTCATAGGCCCCGTCATCAACACCCACAGTGGTATTGTACATAAAGCCATCACGCTTGGTGAAATAGCCAGCAAGGCGCAGGGCAGCAACATCCTCTATCACGGGCACATTGACCATAGCCTCGTAAGTTTGCAGGGCATGTTCACCGAATGTGGCGCTGCCATCTAACTCAAACTCATAACCCGGCGTTCCTGAATAGACCGACACTGCCCCTGCAACCGTATTCTTGCCAAACAAAGTACCCTGTGGTCCGCGCAACACCTCGACCCGTTCGACATCAAGAAGGCCAGCCACCAGATAATGGGACCGGGCATAGTAAATATCATCGATGAAGAAACCGACAGATTGGTCAAAACCTTCGTTAAAGCCAGACCCCAACCCGCGAATATAAATATGGTTGAACAACCCGTTTGATTGCACTTTCAGATTGGGGGTGTATTTACCCAAATCATTCAGGTCTTCCATATTTGATTGATCGATTTGCGTATCGGAAATGGCCGAAACTGAAACAGGAACATCCTGCACGCTTTGTTCGCGTTTTTGCGCCTTGACCACAATCTCATCAAGCCGGGATCGTCTGCTTTTCGGTGCTGCTGCAGGCTCACCCTCTTGTGCTGTCGCGGTTGCGTCAACCTGCGCCTCGGCCTGTGCCCAAGCCATCTGATGACCGGCAATTGAGATTGTTGCCGCGCCAAAAAGTGTTACGAGCCTGGACTTTACGCCAAGCTTAATCATGTCATGTCTCATTATGAATCCCCACCAACAAGATCATGCCCGACGGCCCTGTTGCCAGCCGTTTTTGTTAGGCATTTGTTTTCGTTTTTCAGTCGAGTTAACCAATCTAATACTCGAAAGTAGCTCTAATTATCTGGAATAATGACAATATGTCAACACCAGCTATTGACCCATCGACAGGATTTTCGGCAGAAATATACGATTTTATGGCGGCTGCGACACTATTAGTAGAGCCGATATATTCGCCCTAGGCCTATGGTTGTGTTAGGTGTTGCCAGGTCAGTCTCCAAACACCTCAACCTGTCCGGCAATATCGCCTGTACGAACAAGCTCCAAAAACGCTTCACCCAACCGGTTGCTTTTGTCGGCTGCGTCGCGCCAAAGGGCAATGCGCTTGGCATCATCGTTCTGCAGCAGCTTAAAGTCCTTGCGGTCCGGCACGCGGCCCAAATCAAGTGACTGCAAATAAGTGTCTGAGGGGGCGAGCAGCACCACATTGTCAAGCAGGCTGCCAGGCGCGACACGGCGATAATATTTATCGAACCAACCAGACTTCAAATAGGGATAAAAATGCGGGTACAGGATCAGACCATCATCCTGCCAAAACCAGCCCGGCACAGGATGATAGTCAACGACCCCGCCATCGACATAGGTGCCCTTGGGCCCACCCGCAATATCTCGCACCGGATGCATCATTATGGGGATGGAGCCTGAGGCCTTAACCGCCATGCTCAAATTCATTTCATCAAGCGGCACTTGCGTGTCGCCATATTTGTCCTGCGCCTTGATAGGAAAGTCCGCCCTTGGGTCAGCGAACACAACCCGGCTCATCGCGTGGCTATGCACATTCCGCCCCATGCCGTTGGTCAGCATCGCGCGCGCCGCACCTGCATATTGCAGCACCTTATTGTCACTGCCCATCAAGCCATCAAGCAAAACCGTGCCGCAACTAAATCTGAAATGCGGGTGATTTAAAATTTCAGTCGCACCACCGCCACCAAAAATCACATCCAGTATCTTGTTCGATTCCCGGTCGATGGCATCGGCGCCTGCGCCATCTGGATAGGTCTGGGTGATGTAGGCATCCGCCATAATCTGCAAGGCTGCATGGGCATCACGGCGACAGGCGGACGCCAGCTTGAACGCACCGACCGAAGTACCATAGAGCAGAACCTCATGCTCTATATCGCGCAAGAAGTGCCCGAACACTGCCTGATCAAGCCCGCATATGCCCAACCATTTGGCGGCACCCGACGCCCCGAACACGGCACTGACCTGATCAGCGGTCAGCCCATCGCGCCGAATTTTTGCAGCAGCGGACGGCCCCGCGATGACGCGTAGATTTTTGTAAAGTGCGTTCATGCGGCCAGCCTAGCCAAGCGCCATCAATGCTGCAAAGGATAAGATCCCATCTCCTCGACAAAGCCGCTGTCTTATTGATCGTCATGCACCGTCGCTTTACCCTCCCCCCCGATTTTGGTGGCACAAAAACCGATTGCCACGCCAACCACAATCCCCTCGGGCACGATCCAGAAGGGTGACGCTATTGGGCTGCCTTCGCCAAGTATGGCAATCATCATCGCAGTTATTTTTTCATGGGCGAAAAACACCAGAACGAAATTCATCCATCCCCCCATCAAGCCCGAACGAAACCACCAACGCAGCGGAAATTCCAACAGCGGGTGACGGGTAAAGACACCAAACAGACCGATGATGGCACCAACCGTTGTGTACCAGAACAACAGGCCCCACCGCAGCATGGGATCAACATCCGGCATGAAAATCGGCGCCAGGATAAAGGCCGATAGGCCGATCAAAAAGCCGATGCTTTTGCCAACCGCAATACGGGTCATAAGTGACGGTTTTTTGAACATCACAATCTCCCTGCCCTGACAATTGGGCCAGAATCAGACAAATCATGTCACCGGATTTGCAATCGATCATTGATATTAATCAATGATCGGAACTGACTTTATCCTGATGCTGGTGCCGTTTTCGCATGGCGATTAATCCGCTGCGTTACTTCCGCAATCCGGGTCAGGCTTTGCAGGGCGGTCGGCAACACAACAGCCGCCTCAACCAACTCATACGAATACATCACGATGGAAAATATCTGCCCCGGTGTTGACGGTGTCTGGGTTGTGGCGAACCAAAGATTGAAACACAACATCGCCAGCAGCGCCGTGAAGATCAGACCATAGACAAGGGCTTCAACATCGGAAATACGCACCTCGTGCCGACGCAGGGCCGACAGATGCGACCTCAACGCGCCCGCGATCCCGCTTTCAAGGGCTATGATTTGCCCTTCGGCCTGTTCGTTCAGATCACGATTCAATCTGAAGAAGCGGCCGCCAAATACAACATAGATCAGCAATGCAGAAAAGGTTGCGCCAATGGCTGCTGCTGCAACCACCATATGGAAGGCGACAAGAACCGCAATCGCCACAATCACCTGAACGATTGCCGCCATAAGAACAGGCATGTCAGTTTCAAGGAAATCAACCAGCTCCCTACTCATCGTCAGGCGGGCATTCACGGCCGATGTCTTCTCGCCCGCCGCGCGGGCCACAACAGCATCGCCAAGCTCGACCCGCATTGAGCCATAAATGCGCGTGTCGAAAACCCGTCGGCCCACACCCAATAACAATAAGGCAGCGATGATGCCGACCAACCAAAAGAAAGCTGTGTGATCACTTTGCAGCAAGCCGTCGATGGACCAACCGATCAATAATGGTAGGAACACCAGCATCAGCGTTTCAAAGAAGGCAAGCCCCCAAGTGATTGTGACCTTGAACCAAAAGACACGCAGCAGCGATCCCATCGACAATTTTCTGTCAAACAACATGGTCGTGCTAGCGGTCCTGCGCATCCGACAGATCGCGCGCAGACGGCGGTGACCAGCCCGGTTTGCCAAACATATAGCGCAACGCATCGCGCCATGTGCGGGCCCCGGCAATGTCCCTGAAAAATTGCGGTAGTTCGGAAAACCAAACCACCAACGGATTGACGCTGGAAAAATCACGCTTCAATCCATAATGGGGCGTTTCTTCTTCTTGTTGATAGGTGCCGAACAGCCGATCCCACACGATCAGAATGCCGCCGTAATTCTTATCGATATATTTGTCGTCACAACCATGATGAACCCGGTGATTGGCCGGGGTGTTCAACACCGCATCAAGCGCACCAAGACGGCCGATCAACTCGGTGTGGATCCAAATCTGATAGGCCAACACAAAAAAGATGCCGAAGAAAACCATCTCCGGCGGAAAGCCAAGAAAGACCAATGGCAGGTGACAGATCGCGGACACCACCCCTTCTGCGGGACCGAAACGGATAGCCACACTGGCATTCATAAAGCGCGAGGAATGATGCACGGCGTGCTGTGTCCAGAACAATCTGACTTCATGGGAAATGCGGTGTTCCCAATAATAGACAAAGTCGCAAACAAA
The DNA here is from genome assembly GCA_965229935.1 of Alphaproteobacteria bacterium. Classification (GTDB taxonomy): domain Bacteria; phylum Pseudomonadota; class Alphaproteobacteria; order SPJN01; family SPJN01; genus SPJN01. The sequence continues at coordinate 2,238,935 of CBDDKB010000002.1, read as the reverse complement.
CACCGTCAGTGCCAATGTCCACACGGTCGCCGGAAAGGTCCATGTCACAAATGTATCGGCAAGCCAGACAAACCCTGCATAGGCAGATGACATCACCACAACTTCAAACAGGACCGAGGGCAATTGTGTTGAGACATTCGCGATAATGTCGAGATAGCCGCGCCGGCGAAAGGTTGGGGAGGACAGGCCCCTAATACCTTCGATAATCAGGATTGCCAATCCGATCACCAAAAAGCCGTCATCAAAACTTTGTTGTAATTGTTCAAGTTGTTCCAACATCATCATGCTTGCGGCCCCAAGCCCGCCGTCAACGTCCGCCATGCAAGCGTAGATGCCTGTGCCTGCGTTACCTCGCCCCCCTTCACACTTTCCCAAGCCGCATAAATCAGGTGATCAAACGCCTGCACAATCCAGTCTGTCGGGACGTATTGATCAAACGATCCTTCTGCCTTGGCAGCGTCCACCATCTGCCGGGTTTCTTCTGTTTGTTTTGCAAAGGCCGCGGTGATTTCAGGATCGTCAATGTCAGGCTCCACCGCCAAAAACCCATGACGTGACCCAAGCGGTATCATGGCGGCAAGCATTTGTTGCAGCGCTGCTGCATAGGAGGTGGCATCAGCAGACGCCGCCTGTGCCGCCTCGTCCATTTCCTTGATGGCCAACAGCGCCAAAGCCCGGACAAGCTCCGCCCGGCCCGCGAAATGACGATGGAGTGTGGCGCGCCCCACCCCCGCCCGCGCGGCAATATCTGCCAAGGACGCGCTGGGGTCACGGCTTAGAACATCAAATGCTGCTTCAATAATGGCAGCTTCGGTTGTGGGGCGATATGAGCTTTGCATGAGACATATATGTCTCATTTAATACAAAAGTCAATACCGCGAGTGCCTTTCCCGCTTAACCGGCCCCTAGCAGACGCTGTTCGGCAGCCTGCGCAGCCGGGGAAATCGCAAAATAATCCAGCGCCTGTTGGGTGCTTGCCTCAACCTCAGGATTATAGTCGCGGCGAAACCAGCGTTTGGTGGATTGCAGCAACATCTTCAAATCCGGCACCAAATTGCGCTTGGCCGCATTTTGCCAAACCCGCCCGAACCTGATTTTCCGACCCTGCAAAGTCGGGTCCTGCTTCATGAAATGAAGTGCGCCGACGCGCATAAACCGATAAAGAGCAGGCACAGTCATGATCATCGCGCGATAACGCTGGCTGTGATTATTGCCTGACACATACATGGCAATATCAAAGGCGACATTGCGATGCTCTACCTCCTCGGCACAGTGCCAGCTTAGCAGGTCAAGCATGGTCGGGTTTGCACCCGCCTCTGCCAGTGTTTTGTTTTCCAGCATCCACACACCCATCAGGCACGTGAAATGTTCTACCGCAGCGACAGCCATCAACCGTTCAGCCAGCCACCACCGTTTTACGCGCTCGTTCCACGGGGTGATCAATCCGAAAATCTTGTCGCCACCTCCACGCTTCACCATCCGGTCAAAGCGGTCAGCAAGATTTTGAACCTCATAACCACATGTTTCATAGTGATCGAGCACGATTTGGTGCGAGCGGGAGTGCATCGCCTCCTGCCGGATAAAGCCAATGGCGTCCGCCTTCAACTTGGGATCATCTTCCAGATAGGGCAAAGCCTCGTTAAAAATGCGGCAGAAGAAATTTTCGCCCATGGGGAACATGATGTGCAGCGTGTTGATACAGTGGGATGTTTCAGGATCGCCCGGAATAAAATCGGGCGTTACCCCATCCCAATCAAACGCGACCTTGCGCGGGACGATCTTGATATCCTCACGCGGCTGACCATTTGTGGTGATATAAGCACTCATAATACATACTCCCCATCAATTCATTTTGACTTTGGCAAGCTTACGGCCCGCCCACGGCATGATCCGCTGGATAAAGCGGCCCAACCGTGCCTCTACCCCAACCAGCACAACAGGCTTGTTGGCGCGGATGCCTTTAACCATCGCATCGGCAACAGTGTCCGGCGTTAGGGCGCGACGCTTATAGGCGGCGTCGGCCTTGGCCCTGCGGTCTGCCTGTTCTTCATCAGACACACCGATATGTTCCGTCGCCTTGGCAATGCCCGTGTCGGCAAAGCCGGGGCAAATGGCGGTTACATTAATGCCCTGATCAGCAAGGTCGGCGCGCTGACATTCTGACAACATCAGCACCGCAGCCTTGGTCGTTGCATAGGCAGGATAGATCCGCATGGGTGTGAACCCGGCGGCTGAGGCTGTGTTGATGATGATGCCCGGACGACGATCGCGCACCATGCGGTCGGCAAAGATTTTGCTACCGTCAATCACACTCCACAAATTAATGCCGATGATCCGTTCCCACGCAGCGCGGGTGGTTTCAAGAAAGCCGCCGGCCATGCCGATGCCCGCATTGTTCATCACAATATCAATCGGGCCTGCTTCGCTTTCGGCCCAATCGGCAAGGGCGACCAGCGCGTCATAATCAGACACATCGACCTGTTGCACCAGGGCGCGACGTCCAGCCTCCCGCACCATACGGGCGGTTTCCTTGGCGCTTTCAAAATCAATATCGGCAAGGATCAGATCAGCCCCCGCATCAGCCAACTTTAGCGCTGACGACCGGCCAATGCCGCTGCCTGCGCCTGTGACCAGTGCCTGCTTACCATCAATGATATTGTCAGGATTGGCCCGGCCCAGCTTGCGTGCCCGTTCCAAGGCGTGGCTTTCGGGACCACCTTCCTGATAGGTCACAAATTCGTCAATCATGCGCGCGGTCAGTGCCGCATCCTTCAACGGCAACCAATGACCGGCATGAACCTCGCGCCGCCACAATTCCGGCACCAGCTTACGATGATCGGAAAACAGATGCGGCGACACATAAGGATCATCATGCAACACGATCATCTGCACAGGTACTTGCACAGGCTTGACCTCTGGGCGCAGCATACGCGGGAAGAAATTGGCCTTATAGAGATTAATGCCGTTCACGCCATCCTTGATCTGATGGGGATTAATATCGGGGGTGAAGCCTTCGGCCTGCTCCAGCATTTTGGGCCACATCTTGCCCAGCCTGCGCTTCCAAGCCATCTGGGGCAGTCCGGGAATGTGGAACATGTAAAAATACCACGACCGGAACAATTGCCCGAACGCGCGGCGCCATTTGAACTGGCGGAACTGACGGCGCAGCCATTCACCCACATGGTCGAACGAAATGCCGGACATCGACGTATAGGAACGAACGCGGCCCTTCACCTCCTCCATCATCATGGCATTCCATGACTGGATCGATCCCCAGTCATGCCCGACAACATGCACAGGCTCGTCCGGGCTGACATGATCAATGATGGTCAAAAGGTCTGCATTGAGTTGCGGCAACCGGTAATCGCTGACCTTGGCAGGCACATCGCTTTCCCCACAACCGCGCACATCATAGGTCACGACGCGCCAATCGGTGGCTAATAAGGGGACGACACCATCCCACACGCAACTGCTGTCAGGATAGCCATGAACCAAAATGATGGTCGGCTTGGCCGCATCGCCATAGGTCCACCCTGCAAGCGTCAGCCCGTCGGTGGTCGTCACCTCAAATCGGCTGGCCCCTTCCGGCAAAATACGTTCCCTCATAATCAGATCTTTTCTTGTCAATTTCTGTTTGATCGGTTAGTTATATACTTATTTACTACCCATGAGTAAAGCAAATTTACTTACTTGTAGGTAACAAATTGTATCGGACGCCCATTTTGTCAACCAGTCAACCGGAATATCGCCAGAAAGCCCGCCCAAACGGCGCAAAACCGCGCTTTCGCGGCAAGGATCGCAAGGCGCAAATATTGGACGTGGCGACCGGATTATTCGGGGCTTCAGGCTACCAAAGTCTGAAAATGACTGATATCGCAAGCGCTTGCGGCATCACAAAACCGGTTCTTTACAGCCATTTCCCGTCAAAAGACGCCCTGTTTGAAGCCGCATTAAACAAAATCGGTCAAGAATTGAGCGATTTGCTGATTACCGCGCTAGTCAATCATGACGGGCAGGACCAATCTGTTGAAAGCCTGACCGCCTTGATGAGCTTTGTGCAGCAGCATAATGGCCTGTGGGCGGAGGTTGGCGGGGCCGGCGCCACTGATCTGCGCATTGCCGTCATGATGGATGCCTATCGCGGCCGCATTGCAGGCGCGGTCGGCAAAATTCTGGCAGGTCTGCGCCCCGCAACGATGCCTGAGGACGAGGCCTTGTCCCGCATCGCCCCCCTTGCCCACGCCCTGTTGGGCGCAGCCGATGGCGGCGCGCGTTGGTGGCGCGATGAACCCACGACCCCCATCGAAGAGACCCAGCGGTTAAGCCGTTTGGTGCTTGATCATTTTATGATGATGGCGCGGATCGAATTGGGCGTCGCAGCCCCCGCCGCCTCTAAACAAGACCTTGGCCAAGACCTGGTTCAAAAAAGCGAACAGCAACGCTGGCGGACCACCCTGTCTCACTTCGATTGATTTGGTGCCCCGCAGTATGAAACACTTCCCCAAACAATAAAGGGGCCCCAACGATAAGAGGGGGGACGCATCATGCTGTTTCTGCGCGCGCTATTATCATTTCTGTTATTGCCTGGGATCATTGCGCTGCTAATGCCGCCCTTGATCGCCAGCGCCGAACAGGCAGGCGCAAGCAATCCCTTTGGCGGCGCAGTGATGCTCATCGGTTTTTTGCTGCTGCTTTGGTGCGTGCGTGATTTTTATGTGGCGGGCAAGGGCACGCTGGCCCCGTGGGACCCGCCCAAAAACCTCGTTACCGTTGGGCTATACCGTTACACCCGCAACCCCATGTATGTGGCGGTGCTGACATTGGTTGGAGGCTGGGCGCTTTATTTTCAATCGCTTTATCTGACAGCCTATGTGATCATTTTGGCAATCGGCTTTCACATCCGCGTTGTGGTGGCCGAAGAAAAATGGTGCGCCGACAGTTTCGGTGCCGATTGGGAAACCTATAAAGCGCAGGTCAATCGCTGGCTGCCTTTTAAAAAGGACCATTAAGGGAGTTAAATGCGATGAGCCTTTATGCCGATTATGACGCCGCGCTGGCGCAGCTTGCCCCTTGCGGTCCTGACCTTAAGAACGGATTGACCAGCCATATGCCCATGGTGGTCGAAGCCTTATGCCGGATGGGCTGCGGAGATATGGCAGCGCCATGGCTGCACAGCCGCCTGACGGAGGCTGAGCCCCACCCCCCCGCAACCCTTCACGTGCATGAGGGGAACTGGCAAGGCTTCCTCGGCAAGACAGATCAGTTCACCCCGTGGCGCCGCTTTTTTGAGGGCGAGGTAGAGGCGATGGATTTGCGCGACCTGCTCGACAAATGGGTGCCGCGCCTTGCCCCCGGCTATGCAGGGGCCGCAACCCACGGGCTGTTACGCACGGCGCATGCCGCCCGTGCCTTTGCTGATCACGACACACCACAAAGACGGGATGAGCTGGCGCAGGGCCTGGCCCTATGGGCCTCGACCTATCTGCCCCTGCCCGAAAGCGCCCCTGACGGGATTGCGCCCAAGGCGATTGACGAGGCATTGGCCGCCATCCCGCTTGTTCCCCTTGATGAGCGGCAGAATAATGGCTCCATCGTTATGGCCTTGATTGTGCTGGGCGGCCGGGCGGAATTTGCGCCACTGATCCACACGCTTGATTTGGGGGATGATCACCGCACCACCTGCCTTGACCTTGTGGAGGCGTTGGGCCCCATCTTTCTGACACAGGCGGTTGACCCGCTTTCAACAATTGTGTTCACCCACGGGATCACATCTTTGATGGCGAGCCACTTTTTGTGCGGCCAAGTCAGTCGCCAAAGTGGGCAAAAACTGATCCGCTATGGCTGGCAGGCAGTGGCTGGGCTTTATGCCTGTTACGCAGACCCAAGCTTGGACCGGCACGACCCCGCCCCCGAACGCACGGACGAGATTATCGAACAGGCAATCGCCCACGGGGATGATCACGTCATCAAATTGTCAGAGGCTTGCATCAATTTCGACAGCCAACGCCCCAACCCACTGTTCAAGGCGATTCCGAGCTTGGCGAGGGAATGGTTGTGAGTTTTCACATATCACATTAACGACAAATCATGATTTGGAACGAAAATGACTGACCTTGAATTAGTACTGGCTGTTCTTGGCACTTTTTCAGCAATTCTTGCGGTTATTGTCGGTCTATTGACGCTGGGCGTTAGCCATCATTTGCTTGAAATGAAATCGGGCATCAAAATGCGCGGTAATTTTAGCGAAACCTCGAGCGTCACTTGTTCCGATACCTATGTAAGTAGCATTGATTTGGAAAACCTTAAAGATCGCACAATTGCCATATACAAGATTTATCTACTTCTCAATCGAGGCCTTTATTTAGAAGTAGACGATTTCTCTGAAAAGCCGCTGATACTTAAACCATTCGAAGTTTTCCACAAGCGTTACGATCCAATTGATCATTATGCAGTCAGTTTGCGACGGATAAATATAGATAAGTTCCTGTTCGCAAACAAGAAACGCCCCAAAATTCTACTGGTTACTTCGGAGGGCAAATACGTGGTACGCAGGCCACTTCGCATCTGGTCCCCCCTTCCCTTGTTCTTTCACAACCACCTCACTGCAATAATTCGTCCGTATCGAACCGAAGTAGGAGGAATAGCTTATGGCGAGGCTTCAAAATATGTCGTTATTCTAAAAAACAACGACGGGACTAGCCACACTATACCGCTTTATTCGGATTCCTTCCGTAAGCCCATATTTACGGAATTCCGCCTTACGGAAAAATCACTAGAGTCAAAACTTTCGCTAGAGATATTTCTCAACAAAAAGATTCAGGATGGCCTCCTAGAAGTCGACCAAGTAATTATTCACGATTTAGAATCTTGGCGAGCGGGTCGGCTTATCAACGCAAAAGCGCCGCCGCTACTGGCTCCAACTTACAATTGGTTTACATACAATGTTGCTGGTCCAGTCGTAACAAAATGGGGAAACTTGAAAAGAAAACATCAAAACAAACGCAACCGTGAAAAAGGTAACTAATAAAGGGCCACTCGATTGAGTGGCCTTTTCGATTCTAATGATGTGACTGAGATCAGCCGGCATTCGCAGCCTTAAACTCGATCCGTTTGCGGTGCAGGATCGGCTCAGTATAACCGCTGGGTTGCGCGCGGCCTTCGACCACCAGCTCCCACGCAGCCTGATAGGCGATGCTGTCTTCCACATTGGGGGCCATGTTGCGATAGGCGGGGTCGCCTGCATTCTGTTCGTCAATCACGGCAGCCATTTTTTCAAACACGGCTTTGACCTGCGCTTCGGTGCAGATGCCATGATGCAGCCAGTTGGCGATATGCTGGCTTGAGATACGCAAGGTGGCGCGGTCTTCCATCAGGCCGACATTGTTGATGTCCGGCACTTTGGAACAGCCAACGCCCTGTTCAACCCAGCGCACCACATAACCCAAAATGCCTTGGGCATTATTTTCAAGCTCTGCGGTGACTTCTTCTTCTGACCAGTTCGGGCGGTCAGCAAGCGGGATGGTCAGAATATCGTCAAGCTTGGCGGCGTCGCGTGACTTCAGCTCTTCCTGACGGGCCTTCACATCAATGCTGTGATAATGGGTGGCATGCAGCGTTGCTGCCGTGGGTGAGGGGGTCCAAGCGGTGTTGGCGCCTGCCATCGGATGCACGGTTTTTTGTTCCAGCATGGCAGCCATCAGATCAGGCATGGCCCACATGCCTTTGCCGATCTGTGCCTTACCCTGCAGGCCACAAGCCAAACCGACATCGACATTGCTGTCTTCGTAAGCGGCAATCCACTTGCTGCCCTTCATATCGTTCTTGCGGATAACGGCCCCAGCTTCCATCGAGGTGTGCATTTCATCACCCGTCCGGTCAAGGAAGCCTGTGTTGATGAACACAACACGATCTTTGGCAGCACGGATACATTCTTTCAGGTTCACCGTTGTGCGGCGTTCCTCGTCCATAATGCCAACCTTGAGCGTGTTGCGGGCCATGCCGAGGGCATCTTCAACGCGGCTGAAAATTTCGTCGGTGAAGGCAACTTCTTCGGGGCCATGCATCTTCGGCTTCACAATATAGACGGAGCCTTTGACGGAGTTCTGGAACTTGCCTTTGCCCTGCAAGTCATGCAGCGCGATCAGTGATGTGATCATCCCATCCAGCAGACCTTCAGGTGCCTCTGACCCATCGGCTAGCAAGATCGCATCATTGGTCATCAGATGACCGACATTACGCACCAGCATCAGGCTGCGACCCTTTAGGGTCAGGGTGCCGCCATCAGGGGCGGTGTAGTCACGATCGGCATTCAGGCCACGGGCAACCATTTCGCCACCCTTGCTAAATTCAATCGCAAGGTCACCCTTCATCAGGCCAAGCCAATTTGTGTAAACGCCAACCTTGTCTTCGGCATCAACAGCGGCGACGGAATCTTCTGCATCCATAATGGTGGTGATGGCGCTTTCAAGATGAATGTCAGCGACATTGGCAGGATCGTCCTTGCCCACATTGTCGTCACCATCAATGATAATGTCGATGTTGAGCGAATTGTTCTTCAACAGGATGGATGAGGGTGCAGCCGCATCACCGCGATACCCGGCAAGTTTACCGGCGTCCTGCAGGCCAACTGTTTCACCGGATGACAAAGTAACAGCCAGCGCCCCATCAACAATGGCATAACCTGTTGAGTCTGCGTGTGAGCCTGAGGCAAGCGGCGCTGCCTGATCAAGGAAGTTGCGGCCCCACGCGATGACTTTGTTGCCGCGCACGGGGTTGTAGCCGCCCGCGCGGGTGGCGCCATCATCTTCTGAAATGGCATCGGTGCCGTACAGCCCGTCATACAGGCTGCCCCAACGGGCATTGGCGGCATTCAAGGCGTAACGGGCGTTTGAGACTGGCACCACCAATTGGGGACCCGGCTTGTCAGCGATTTCTTCGTCAACATTCTGGGTACCGATGGCGAACGCCTCACCTTCAGGAACCAGATAGCCGATCTCGGTCAAGAAGGCCTTATACTCAGCCATGTCGATGTCCTGACCTTTGCGGGCTTTGTGCCAGTCATCAATGGCGAGCTGCAGCTCATCCCGTTTTTTTAGCAGGGCCTTGTTCTTGGGCGTCAAATCGTTCAGATAGGCTTCAAAATTTGCCCAAAAAGTATCCTGATCAATGCCGGTGCCGGGCAGGGCCTTGTCGTTGATAAAGTCGGAAAGCTCCTGTGCCACCTGCAAGGTGCCATATTGAACGCGTGCCATTGTGCAAATCCTATCGTCAAAAGCAGGCATGCCGCCCCCGCCAACAAGGCGTTGAGACGGCACACCGCCAAAATGGGTGTTTATCGCGAGGTTTGGCGAGAAAAATCGCCGGAAAATCCCCCTATTGTCGCAAACCATATCGGGGAACGGCAATGCGACCGATCTGCACCCGTTTTAGCCCTGAAAGTCAGGGAAAAGCAAGCGATAGGGCGGCTTTCTAACGGCCGATCTGATTGCGACGACGGATTTTGTTCAGCTTTCGCTCATAGAGGCGTTCTTCCCAATCTGAATTCCGGATAAACGGAAAATCAAAGGTAAAGAACGCATGGCCTGCCAGCCCCATCAACCAGCCCCAAAGCGGCCAGATAAACCAGTAATAGCTGGGCGAGGTCCAAAGATTTAGAATGATCAGCATTGGCATGACCAGCACAAACATGCCGACATGGCCATAAAAGGCCTTTACCTCTGTCACATAACGCTGTGCCTCTTTTTCTTCGCGGCGCACGGCGTCTTTTTGTTCTTCGGAAATATGGTGGGGCGGGGGTGTGGTGACCTGACCGTTGGACATGGGGGCGTCCTCCTCAATTGCCGGGACTTCCCGGAGCGGTGGCAAAAATGTCGAAACCTCTGTTTCGAAAACCGCCGCCAACGCCTTGGCGCTTTCAAGACCTGCCGTGCCGCCATTTTCAAGGCGTTGAATTGTACGAACGGAAATACCTGTGCAGTCAGCCAATTGCTCCTGGCTCCAGCCCCGTTCTAGTCGTAATCCACGAATGGTCATTTAGCTCTCCAAATCCTCTAATGCGAGCGACGATGGGAAAAGCATAGATATTTCATCGCCTTACACCACGACACGATACCGCCTTTATGCCGACACTGGCCCGACACTTGTCCGAAACTGGACCGACATGCCCTCGCAATCGGCCCGCCGATGCATTTATTTGTCTATCATGACCTGATCATAAACCGCCTGCAAGCGGCGGATTTGGCGGCAGCCATAGGAGTTACACCAGCCGGTTAATCCTGCTTTTTCTCAACAACCACGGCGTTGCCGAAATAAAAGGCTGCCTCAGGCCCTGTGCCCAGCCTGCCGACAAGAAATCCGAGCGCATTGGCGCCAAATATCAAGGGGCGGGCGGCAATCCAAATCATCGCCCTTAAAAGTTTCGGCCCTCTTTGCCATAACTGCGCGATCAAATTGTTGAATAGTCCAAACCAGGCGCGCCAACCGGTGCCAAGTTTTTCATGCACGACTAGGGGGCCAATCGCTGCCTCAAGCTCCTTTTTCAGGCCAAAACTTGTTAGACGCCTGAAATCATAGGGCTGCTCATGTTCTGGCCAGAAAAACGGCATGGTCAAAATCAGCTTCCCTCCCGGCTTTAATATGCGGTTCAGTTCAGCCAGAAAGAGCGCCATGTCCTCAACATGCTCAAGCACTTCAAAGCATACAACCGTATCAACGCCACCTGATTGAAATGGCAATGTGACCCCATCATAAAACAGGTCGATATCTTCATTGTCGTGCGCATGAGCGCCGGTATCGACATCAACACCAAAATAGCGGTCATGCTCCAGATAAGATTGATAGGGCTTTGACCCACAGCCCACATCAACGACCAAGCCCCGCGAGTGGCCGCCAATCTTCTTGACGAACCCCAGCAACTCATAACGAGACAAATAATTGTGATTGGTGAACAGGGCCCAAAATCCGGGCTGGAATTTGTGGCGCTGAATCAGCTCTGACGACAATGAACGTAGTGATGCCATGCGCTTATCCTCGCCATATGATACTCGATGTGATAGGTAGTCGCAAAATCAGAGTCGATCGCGAACACACAAACCCTTCCTGACAGGTTCGAATGGTTCACGCAACTATCCCTACAACCATCATTGTCGTCAATGATCACGCCCATATATCCGGCGGACAACCCAAGATTGCCATCACAACCGCAAAGGGATTGGCTGCGCGGGGCTTCAAGGTCATTTATTTTTCAACGACCGGACCGATTGATGACGGCCTTCAGCAATCAGACGTCGACGTCATATGTCTTGATCAACCTTCCTTTACCGCTGCGGAAAATCGCCTGCGTTCAGGGGTGCAAAGCATTTGGAACACAAAGGCTGCGGCCGCATTGTCTGACCTGTTAGACGCGCAAGACCCAAACCGTACAATTGTCCATATTCATGGCTGCGACAAGGATCTGTCACCGTCAGTTGGCCGGGTTATCACACGCAGTAAGGTACCGCACCTATTCACCATGCATGGCTATTTTCTGGCCTGTCCCAATGGCGGCTTTTTTGACTATCAAACCAAACAACGCTGTAGCCGCAAACCGTTGGGCATAGATTGTCTGACAACCAATTGCGATTCCCGCAGCTATGCACACAAGGTTTGGCGCGTTGCACGCCAAACAATGATGCACAGGCTTGCCCATCTTCCGGCGGATTTGAAGCACCTTGCCTATCTGTCTGACACGCAACTAAAAGTCATCTCACCATATCTGCCACAATCTGCGCAGCTTCACTATTTGCCGAACATGGTTGATCAGTATGAAGGCGTGCGGCTTGAATGCGAACACAGCGATCGTTTTGTATTTGTTGGCCGGATCAGCGTCGAAAAAGGGGCTGTCGAATTTGCAGCCGCAGCCCGACAAGCGGGTGTGAAAGCAGTGTTTGTCGGCGACGGCCCCGAATTTGATGCTGTCAAAGCTGCCAATCCTGACGCCGAAATGGCAGGCTGGCAAAACCCCGAAACTGTCGCCGATTACCTGTCGCGGGCACGGGCCCTTGTTGTGCCCAGCCTGTGGTATGAAACCTTCGGCCTTGTCGCCTATGAAGCACTGGGCATGGGGTTACCCGTGATCATTGGTGGCTGGAACGCAGGTGCTGAGGCTGTGGACCATATGGAAACCGGGATTATTTATGACAAGGAAGACGAGCTTGCCGCCGCCCTTGCCCAGGCCAAAGATGATCATCTGATCAAACGATTGTCCGAAAATGGCTTTAATAGGCACGCGGGCGCACAGGCAGGCTCATCACTTGATCAACATTTGGATCAATTGACGGACCTTTACGGCACGATAATGACTGGCGCTTCTGACTAGCCTTTAAACAGGGGCAGGCAGCCCGACCCCTGAAAGATTTTCAGCGCGGCGGTGCGATCATCATCCGACAGGGCGGCAAGTTCATCCCTGATCCAGCCAACACATTTGGCCTGATAGGGGAATGGCTTTTGCACCCACGGCTTGTCTTCGACTTCGCATTCGACCTGTTCAGCCTTGGCCCCTACTGCTGCTGCATTGGCCAGCATGACAGGAACATAGGTCCGGCCCAACTCCTCCAACAGGGGGGCTAGGCTGGTGGCGGCATCCTCGCGTGAGATCCAGTCATCTTCCGTGACCTCAAGTCCGCTTAGATCATCCATGACATGAACCCAGGCGAATACGCGCGGCGATTCCTTCAAAGTCACTGCCATCGATGTGGGATCAAACAGGGCCAATTGGGTTAGCTGCGCATAAAAAGCGAAATCAGATGCGCCGGGACGATGACCCATCAGATAGGGGAAGCGACCCAAATGGTCATCCATCGCCTTCAAAATGCGAGAATAGCTTTCCTCAATGACAGGACCGGTTACATCATTGGACCCAACAACCCACAAGCGGCTGATTTGCCGTTCACCAAAAATCTCACCCAATTGGTCGGCCTGTTCCGCTGAAATCGAAACGCCACCGCCCCAACGGGGAAGGACTGCCTTGGCCTTATCAATATCTGCGGCGAAAGCCCAACGATAATGGAACATGGCCTTGGTCAGCCATTCATCGCCAAAATCTTCCAACACATAATCAAGGAACGCGATCGCTGGATCAGACGAAACTGCGGCGCGGCCTTCATACTCACCTTCAAAGCGACGGATCAGCGGGGTAGAATCGGTTACCGCATCATAGCCCCCCTTGCCGTCCTCGAAATAAAAGGTCGGCAACAAACGAACTTTGGGCGCGGGCATGTCACCCTTTGCCGACGGATCCTGATACATCACCTCATAAGGAATATGGCGATAGCGCATATAAGCCAGCATTTTGCGGGTATAGGGCGACCCGGGAGAGCCATATAGTTTTTGCGCCTGTGTCATGTGTCGGGACCTTCCTGTCAGAACCATCTTTTATTGAGGCGCAGCATAAATGGGCCGCAACACAAAATCCAGAAAAAAGACACTATGACTGCCAATTGTTTGACGGTGTGATCTGTGGTGATTGCACATAGGCCCATTAGGCGATAGAGTGCGCGCCATCTGGGCAGACAAACAGATATATCAGGCTGTCCACCGTTATTTTTTCTGAGGCTTCTTAAACTTCAAACTATACCGAAAGGACACGATCATGACTGAAGCATGGATCATTGATGCCTGCCGCACACCGCGCGGTATCGGCAAAAAGGGCAAAGGCGCCCTGACAGACATTCACCCCCAGCGTCTTGGCGCAACCGTGTTGAAGGCATTGGCAGAACGCAATGACCTGAACACAGCCGAGGTTGACGATATCATCTGGGGCACAAGCTCACAAAAGGGCACGCAGGGCGGTGACCTTGGCCGTATGTCCGCTCTTGATGCCGGGTACGACATCAAGGCATCAGGCGTTACACTTGACCGTTTCTGCGGTTCAGGCATTACCTCTGTCGGTTTTGCTGCCAACGCCATCATGTCAGGCATGGAAGATTGCGTCATCGCCGGTGGTACCGACATGATGTCCCGCTTTGGCGAAGGCCGCGACCCGAATGCCGGCCCCCCCTTGATGGACAATGGCAACGAACATCTGCGCAAAATTCACCCGCAGTCACATCAGGGCATTTGCGCCGACGCCATCGCAACACTTGAAGGCATTGATCGCGAAGCTGTTGATGCGCTGGCATTGGTTAGCCAGCAGCGCGCTGATGCTGCGATCAAGGGCGGCCATTTCGACAAGTCACTTGTCACTGTTTACAATGATGATGGCTCTGTCGCGCTGGATCACGAAGAATTCCCGCGTCCCCAGACCACTCTCGAAACATTGGCTGGCCTGAAACCGTCATTCGAAGGCATGGCCCAGTTCCCGCTGACCGAAGATGGTTTGACGTTCGCAAAATTGATTCAGGCAAAATATGACGGCTTGGAAATCAATCACGTGCATCACGCCGGTAACTCATCAGGTGTTGTTGACGGCTCTGCCGCATTGCTGCTGGCGTCTCCGGACTATGCCAAGGCACAGGGCTGGACCCCCCGCGCCAAGGTCACACGCATCGTCAATATGGGTGACTGCCCGACATTGATGCTGAACGCCCCGGTTCCCGCCGCCAAGAAGGCGCTGGAAAAAGCCGGTCTGACCAAAGACGATATCGATCTTTGGGAAGTGAACGAGGCATTCTCTGTCGTGGCTGAAAAGTTCATCCGCGATCTTGACCTTGATCGTGACATTGTGAACGTCAATGGCGGTGCCATGGCTCTTGGTCATCCGATCGGCGCCACAGGGTCCATCCTGATCGGCACCATGGTTGACGAGCTTGAGCGTCGCGACCTGAAGCGTGGCCTTGTCACCATGTGTGCGGCTGGCGGTATGGCTCCGGCAATTATTGTCGAGCGCGTTTAAGCCAGCCGCTTTTTAGTGCCCATCGCGCGGCACCGCAAAAGTCATACAACTTTTGCTGCGCGATGGGTTTGCGGTATGGCTCCTGCCATCATCGTTGAGCGCGTCTAAGCTCTATTGAGATTATCTCAAATGCGTGGTCCAGCTACGAGGTAGATAGGGATCTAAACCGCATTTGAGAAAATAATTGGAAAACCCCGGCCATTCGGTCGGGGTTTTTCTTTTCTAATCAATTACATAACCAATTATCACAAAATTGGCTTGACCAATTGGTTAGACCAATTATATAAAGGCGCAGGAATTGAGGAAACGCCCCAGAAGGGCGCCAACCAAATAAGGGCAAAGTCCCACCAATGAGTGCCGCCGATAAACAATCACAGGTCGAAACGGTCTTCAGGTCGCTGCTGGTCATGATTATTGACGGCACCTATCCTGAAAAGTCGCGCCTGCCTGCTGAGCGGGAGCTATGTAAGCAGCTCGCCACCTCGCGCGGCACCCTACGCGAAGCACTGCGCCGCCTGTCTGACTGGAACGTTGTGGAAAGCCGTCAGGGGTCCGGCATTACTGTGCGAGCGAAAACCGACTGGCTGTTTGATGTGGTGCCAACCTATTTACAGCATCAGATCGCAACGAAGCCTGCCGCCGACCTTTTGCCCCTGTTTCAAGAGCTTATGCATGCACAGCGGGACATTTTCATCATGGCGCTGCGCATCGCGTCGCGCACAGCGGAAACGAACAAGCTGCACAAGGCATTGGCCCGCGCCCATGATGCCATTGCACTAAAGGACGATCCTGCTGCCTTTGCTGCTGCGGATTTTGAAACCATCAGCGCAGTCATCGCTTCGTCCGACTTGCTACCCCTACAATGGCTGATGAACCGCATCCGGGGCGTCTTCGCCCAAATCATCGCCGACTTTGCCGCGCTCGCCGCCGCGCCGGAAGGCTATATCGAATTTTATGAAACACTCGTCGCGCTGATGAAAACGCACGACGAGGACGCCGTCGTTGCCCATGCAACGGCCTATCTAACCAAAATGGATGACACCATTCTCGCAGCGCTAAGGCCGCTGTTTGAACAGTCCGAAACAATCGGCCAAAACACCGAAAGGCAAGATCATGACCAAGCAGACTGAAACAGTTAGCCAGATCCCCGAACGCACAAATGTTCATGGCCCCGCAGAAATCAAACCGCGCGACGTGAAATTCGACGCCGTGCATGACGTTGACATGCAGACATGGCACAGCGGCAACCCCATCATCACCCAGCTTTATAACGGCATGTCCTTGCTGTTCCCTGAGGGTGAAGACTTTTTTGTTCATTCTGTTCGTATTCATGCCAAACAGATCACGGACCCGAACCTGAAAGCACATGTCAAAGGCTTCATGACGCAAGAGGCGATCCACAGCCGCGAACATGAAACCTATAATGAGGCGTTGGAAGCCCAAGGCATCCCGTGCGAGCAAGTTCTGAAAATGAACCATAAAGGGATTGAGTGGACCAAAAAGGGCTCCCCCCAATCACAGCTTGCCTCGACCGCTGCGTCGGAACATTTCACGGCCGCCCTTGCCGATATGCTGCTGTCAAAGCCCGGCATGATGGACGACGCACCCGAAGACATGAAGCGTTTGTGGCGCTGGCATGCGGTTGAAGAAACCGAACATAAGGCCGTGGCCTATGATGTGTATCAGGCGATCTATCCCGGCGTTCAGGGATACCTAGTCCGCTGCTTGGTCATGCTGATGACACTGGCCACATTCGTCCCCGGCCTGCTGCTTGGCACATTCTCGCTGCTGCGCGGTGTTGAGAAAAAGCCGACCTTGAAACAATGGGGCCAAGCGCTGAAATATTTCTTCTGGGCGCCGGGCTTTTTCACCGGGATGGTGTGGCGCAGCCTGCCTTACTTTAAACCCGGCTTCCATCCGTGGGACGAACAAAACTTCCACCATATTACAGAGTGGAACGAGGCTGAGACTAAAGCCGAAGCGGCCTAGTCTTCACCTTCCCAATAGCCTTTCATTAACTCGTGTGACCATGCCGGTTGCACGAGTTTTTTGCGCGGCTGGAATTCCTGCATCACGGGTTTGATATCGACAATGGGCGTGCCTGCAATGGCATCAAGCCCGCGCACATAAAGCCGCGTGCCATCCACTTTCACAATCTCGCAAACCGATACTGCCAAACGGTTGGGACGGTTCTTGCCGCGCTGGGCGAAAATACCAACCCGTGGCCAATCCTTATTGCCGCGCGGGTGGCGCGCATCCTTTGTGATTTTGTCGGCAGGCACTTTGTTGAAGTGAAACACAATCTCCGCATGAGAAAATGTGTCGAGGCCCATTAACGCCTCACCATTAAACTGCGTCTCATCAAGTTGGATCACCGCTTCTTCTGCGGCCCAATCATCATCAACAGGGTCGATGCGCCCGCCTTCAACAATGCCGATGGGAGTGAGGGTGATTGTGTCGGTCATGGGCGCGCTTCCTTTCCGAAATCGTCACCCCGGGCTTGACCCGGGGTCCATATTGACGATCAACCGCTGCAATGGATGCCGGATCAAGTCCGGCATGACGACCTAAATCATGCAGCCCAGCCTTGCAACTTGGCTGCATCCTCACGCACACGCTCTGGCCCGCCAAGAAGCTGACGGTTCAGCCCGATGCGTTTGAACCAATAATGCAGGCCAACCAAATCGGTAAAGCCCATGCCCCCATGTACCTCTGTCGATGTGCGGGCAACAAATTGACCGCTATCGGCTGACAGTGACTTGGCAAGACAGGCCAAAAGCGGCCCTTCTTCGGGGTCGGTATCAATCGCATGGGCTGCATGCCAGACAAGGGCGCGCAGGGGTTCAACCTCTGCTGCCATTTCGGCACATAAATGTTTCACAGCCTGAAAGCTGCCAATGACACGGCCAAACTGTTCGCGGCCACCGGCATACTCAACCGCCTGATTAAGCATGTTCTGCATCGCGCCCAACGTATCTGCGGCAAGCAGCACACGCCCCAGCTCTATCGCACGGGTGGCAGCATTGCCCGGTTCATTCTCGCCATCAAGACGCACAGCATCAACACCGTCAAACAACAGTTCTGACATCATGCGTGTACGGTCAATATTGGGCAGGTCCTTGCGGGTTAGGCCAGCAGCATTCGCCTCAACAATATAAAGCGCGCCTGATTGATCGGCGGTCACGATATGGGTGGCGTCATCGCAATCCATCGCGAACATCGCCTTGCCTGATAGCTTGCCGTCCTGTTCTGAAAGGCCGGCGCCTTCGCGGATATTGACCCGTTCGGTCAAGGCAACGCCAAAACGTACCTCACCATTTGCGATCTTGCCGAACCAGTCAGCCTTTTGATCCTCAGTCGCAGCCTCTGCAATCGCGCGGGATGCCATCATCATGCCCGTAAAGCCGATGGGTGCAGCGGCAAAGCCTAAAGCTTCTTGCACCAGCGCGGCATCAAGCGCCGCAAGACCAAGGCCGCCATGATCCTCTGGCACCAAAATCTGATTAACACCAAGCGCAGCAAGGCCATCTGTCATGCTTTTCTTAAGTGCCTGATCATTTTCACCGGCAACTTTGCGCACCTCATCAAGGGGCGTGGTCTCGGCCAAAAAGGACGTGATTGAATCTGCCAACAGGCGTTGATCTTCTGATAATGCGAATTCCATTTTTATGCCCCTCCGTTACGCTTGTTTCTGCACTTTAGGCTCGCGGGGCATATTAAGACCGCGTTCCGAAATAATGTTCTTTTGAATCTGGGCGGTACCGCCACCGATAATCAGGCCAAGGTCAAACATATATTTGAACTGCCATGCCCCATTGTCGCGCAAATACTCACTATCGCCATAAAGCGCGCCAAGCTCTCCCATCGCGTCAATGGCCAGTCCGGCAAGCTGGTGGTTAAGTTCACACCCCTGCAGCTTCACGATCAGCTTGGCCATCGCTGCACCACCATCGCCTGTCTGGCTGGCGGTTGTGACGCGCATACCATTGGCCTGCATGGCATAGACCTTTGATTGTAGCTGTACCAAACGGTCACGGAACACAGGATTGTCGATCAACCGTTCCCCGTTCAGCGTTTCCTGATGCATAATGTCTGCAATAGCGTAAAGACGTTCTTTCGCTGCATTGGGATTCCCCAACATGCCCCGTTCATGACCAAGCGTGGCGTTGGCAACCATCCACCCTTCGCCCGGCTTGCCGACGATCTGATCACGCGGTACACGGACATCGGTAAAGAACACCTCGTTAAAGCCTGCGCTTTCGGTCATATCGACCAAGGGGCGCACTTCAATGCCCGGTGTTTCCATTGAAAAGATCAAATAGGAAATGCCCTTATGTTTGGGGGCATCAGCCTCCGTCCGCACAAGACAGAAAATCATGTCTGCATGTTTTGCGGTAGAGGTCCAAATCTTCTGACCATTGATGACATAATCATCGCCATCAATAACCGCAGCGGTTTTCAACGATGCAAGGTCTGAGCCTGAGCCGGGTTCCGAATAGCCCTGGCACCACACAATCTCACCCCGCAGGGTCGGGCCGACATAGGCTTTCTTTTGTTCTTCGGTACCAAGGGCCAACAATGTCGGCACAAACATGGAAATGCCTTGCCCCGCCATGCCGCCGGGCACACCTGACTTGGCAAATTCTTCGGCGATAATGCGAGATTTCAGAATGTCGGGTTCGGCACCATAGCCGCCATATTCTGTCGGGATTGTACGGGCTGCATAGCCGTTTTCAATCAACAAGGCCTGCCATGCCAGCCGTTTGGGATGCTTCATCCCTTTATCGGCATAGGTCGGTGCCTTGTCGCGATTTTGTTCGATGAAGCTGCGTACCTCTGCGCGAAAGGCTTCATATTCCGCACTGAATTGAAGGTCCATGACGATCCCCATTTTTGTGATTATGAAAAGCGATGGCGAATTTTTATCACGGCAGGGGGGACCGTCAAACGCTTTCGCATTTGCAGGTTAAAATCGGCAGCGGCCCCAAGGTCACCTGTTGGACCACAAAAGGCTAAGCGGCCTTGGAATCGTCGCGCATCAGGATGATCTGGCCCACATCAGTGCGTCCTGTTGCAAAGCCGATTTCACAATAGGCCAAATAATAAAGCCACATGCGCCGAAACCGTTCGTCGAATTTCTGGTCCGCATGGATCTCTGCCCATGCCTCGTTAAACCGATCACGCCAACGGGCCAAGGTGGTGGCATAGGATTTGCCGAAAAACTGTTCGCGCGTCACCTTCAGGCCAGCCTGTCCCGCCACCTGATGGAAATAGGACACCGCAGGCAAAAAACCACCGGGGAAAATATACTTCTGAATAAAATCAACTGATTTGCGATAAGTGTCGAACCGGCTTTCTTCGATGGTGATGGCCTGAATGCCAGCCAGCCCCTTGGGCTTCAACCGTTCGCGTAACACACTAAAATAGGTCGGTAGATGTTTCAAACCGACAGCCTCGATCATTTCAATCGACGCAATGCGATCAAACTGGCCTTCAATATCGCGGTAATCACAGAACACGACTTTGACTTGATCAGTCAGCCCCGCCTTTTCAATCCGCTTGGTGGCGAAATCAAACTGTTCCTGGCTGATTGTGATCGCGGTGACATTGGCACCGAAATCACGGGCCGCCACCTCGGCAAAGCCGCCCCAGCCGCACCCGACCTCAAGCACATCCATGCCGGGCATGATCTCCAACGCCTCAGCCAACTGGCGATATTTGCGGGTCTGCGCATCTTCCAGCGCCTCATCCTCACGCTCAAACACAGCGGATGAATAGGTCATGCTGGGATCAAGCCATTTCTTATAGAACTCATTCCCAAGATCGTAGTGATAGGCGATGTTCTTGCGCGAGCCAGACTTGGAATTGTCATTGAACAGATGACGGATGCGATCAAACAGGCGCAGTAATATCGTGCCGCCGCTTGTCAGCCGCATTGCCCTATCATTGGCCGCGCCCCAATCAAGCAGGGCGGGCAGATCGGGCGTATCCCAATCGCCATCCAAATAGGCCTCGGCAAAGCCATTGGCCCCGCCCGTTAAAAGATGGCGCATCGTGGCAGGGGATTTCAGGATCAATGCAGCTTCAGGCCCCGGCTGGGCACCTTGAAAGGTACGGCTTTCACCGCGCGAGAATGTGACGGTCAACGACCCCTTGTCGGCCCGTGATAATAAGCGCGCCGCAAGTTTCTCTGACCAGCTCAATCGCGTATCGGACATTCGTCTGCTCCATAGCCTGTTTCTACCATGGGACTTACGAAGCTTAACACGGTCCAGATCAGCGACAAGTCCTTTAAAAATCACGATTTCATGACAATTTTCGACAAATTGGTTGAAACCGCCATTTTGGCTTGTGTTTTTGGACGATTATGAAATAATTGATTAAGTGATCAATTTTGGACCTCGTCATGACACGCCGGATCATTCTAGACACAGATATGGGCAATGATGTTGATGACGTCTTGGCCCTTGCTGTACTGCACAGCCTGCATAAACGGGGCAAGATCGACCTTGCCGCCATCCTGATTTCAAAGGATGCCAAGAACGCGCCCCGCTTTACTGAACTGTTTAACCTGTTGGTTGGGCAAGAAATCCCGGTGGCCCGCGCCGACCGGGGCGTCGCCATCCCGTTTGAAACCTATCTGCACCTGACCGACCTGATTGCCGAACGCTTTCCCAAAGAACGGAAACAGCTACAGGCTGAATATCCTTTGGCCACCGATTTGTTGCGTGAGACATTGCAGGCGGCGGACGATCAATCCATCGACCTTGTGACGATTGGATTCGCATCCAACATTGGCGACTTTGTAAAGAATGCGGATGATGCGGCCTTGCTGAACCAAAAGGTAGCGCGCATCACCATGATGGCAGGCAATTTTGAAAAACTGCAGCCTGAATTCAACGTGATGATGGACGTACCTGCCTTTGAAGGGTTGCTCAGCGCCTATCTGGGCCCTGTTACCTTTGTTGGGTTTGAGCTTGGTCGCGTCCGCTATCCTGAAGCGTCGATCAGAAATTTGTACGAGGCCGGACAGCTTGAAATGATTTGGCTGTCCTATTTTTCCTATGCCTCCCGCCCGCATCATCGGCAATGTTGGGACCCACTGACCGCCCTTGTTGCCAGCGGTTGTTATGAAGGTGACTATGGCCTGTCTGCCCCAGGGACAGTGACCGTGAACGAAGACAAGGCCACTGTGTTTACTGAACAGGCTGATGGCCGCCACCGCTATGTGACGCTGACGCCCCCACAGGAACGTGCCTTGAAACAAGCCATGGTTGGGCTGATCGAAACGCTATGACCACAAACAGGGCAGATCAGCGCAAGCGATTTGCCATTCTTGAACCCGCTGACATTCAATGTCAGCATCCAATCCATTCGTTAGGGGGAGGGTGCCAATGACACAAAAGGACAAGCCAGCGCAAACTGCCGGGCGTCGCCGTACGTCATCACCGCAAAAGCGCGGCACGGCAACCAAGTCAAAGATTTTAAAGGCCGCGACCAAGCTGTTTGCCGATCATGGCTATGAAGGCGTGTCGGTTGATCAAGTCGCCAAGGCCGCCGATGTCCGCTTTTCGCTGATCGCTTATCATTTCGGCTCAAAAGAAGAATTATGGCAGGCGGTTGTTGACGATATTTATGATCAGGTCGATGCCATTATCGCCCCTGCCAATGACGAGCTTGCCACTCTGCCTGCGCGCGATGCGCTGCGCCTGTTTCTAAACCGCTATGTCGAGGCGCTTTATAAAGTGCCCGCCTATCCGCGCATCAATGTGCTCGAAGGCGCGCTTGATACCAGCCGCTCCCGCTATTTACGTGATCGGCATGTCGCCCGCCATCACAAGGCGGCAAGGCGCACTGCCTTTCGTGAAGATGTTTTGGCGCTGTTGCCGCCCGTCGATCCCAAGATGATCTTTTTATTGATCATCGGGGCGGCGCAAATCCCCTATGTGCTGACACAGGAAATTCGCGAGAACCAAGGCTTCGACTTCAGCAAAAAATCTATGATCGAACCGCATGTCGATAATTTGATGATCCTGCTGACGGGCGAAAAATAGTCCCGTCGCAGATTTTTTAGGATAACGCCCCTATGGCTGAAATCATTCCTGTTGATCCGTTTGACTATATAGTCTTTGGCGGCACGGGCGACCTTGCCCGCCGCAAATTATTGCCCGCGCTTTACCACCGCTTTGTGGATGGGCAAATCCCTGACGGGGCGCAGATCATCGGCGTGTCCAGATCAGACCTGGACGATAATGGCTATCGGCAATCCATTGACGAGGCATGCCGCACCTTTCTGCCCGCTGGTGACATTGATGATCAGGCACTGCAAAATTTTCTGACCATTGTGCATCATGTCAGCCTTGATGCGCTGGGCGATGGGGCGGATTGGTCCGGGTTGTCAGACCTGCTGACAGATCGTGACCGCGTGCGTGTCTTTTATATGGCAACGGCGCCGCGCCTTTATGGCGATGTGGCCCAAAATCTTGACAAGCATGGGCTGATCACGCCTGCCACCCGTATCGTGTTGGAAAAACCGATCGGGACCGACCTTGCCTCTGCCAAGGCGATTAATAATGCGGTGGGTAAGGTCTTTAACGAACAGGCGATCTACCGGATCGATCATTATCTGGGCAAAGAAACCGTCCAGAACCTGATGGCGCTGCGCTTTGCCAATGCGCTGTTTGAACCCCTATGGTCAAATGCCGCCGTAGATCATATTCAGATCACGGTTGCCGAAACCGTCGGCGTTGAAGGCCGCGCCAGCTATTATGATCATTCAGGGGCCCTGCGGGATATGGTGCAAAACCATTTGCTGCAATTATTGTGCCTGACCGCGATGGAACCTCCCTCAACTTTCGACGCGGGCTGTGTCCGCGATGAAAAATTGAAAGTGCTGCGGGCACTGCGCCCCATCACGGGCAACGAGGTTGAGCGTAAGACCGTGCGCGGCCAATATCGCAAAGGCGCCATCAATGAACAGGCCGTCATCGGCTATTTGGACGAGGAGGGGGTGGCCCCCAATTCCCAAACTGAATCCTTCTGCGTTCTGAAGGCAGAGATTGATAATTGGCGCTGGGCGGGTGTGCCGTTTTACCTGCGCACGGGCAAACGCATGGCCCTGCGTGCGTCAGAAATTGTGGTCAGCTTTAAGGAGGTGAAGCATTCCATCTTCGAAGCTGACGCAGGTAAGCTTAGCCCCAATAAGCTGGTGATCCGCCTGCAACCGGACGAGGGCATTTCACTCGATTTGATGACAAAGGAACCGGGGCCGGGCGGCATGCGCCTTAAACCCGCTGAACTCAACCTCAGCTTTGCCGACGCGTTCGATGTTCGTAATCCTGAGGCTTATGAGCGGTTATTGATGGATGTGGTGCGCGGCAACCAAACTTTGTTCATGCACCGCAAGGAAGTTGAAACCGCATGGATGTGGATAGAGCCGATCCTTGATGGCTGGCGCGATCAAAAACAAGACGTGCATGGCTATATGGCAGGCTCCCTCGGCCCCGCAGCCTCCATCGCGTTGATCGAACGCGATAGCCGAACATGGGATGATGAATTGCTGTGAGTGTGATCTGGCAAACTTATGATGATGGGGATGCGTGGGCAGCAACTATCGCTGCGCAGCTAACCGCTGCTGTCCTTGACGGCGGCACGCTGGTGATCACCGGCGGCTCCTCCCCTGCGCCGATCTATCAACGAATGGCAGGCGCAGACCTGCCTTGGGATCGCATCACGCTGCTGCTATCTGACGATCGCGCGGTCCCCGCCGATCATGAACAAAGCAATTTACGGCTTGCCCATACCCATCTTGGGGCAACGGGCGCAACCATTCCCGCTTTAACAGAGGAGGCGGCCCGCGCTGCCCTGCCTGCCAAGGCGGGCTTGCTTGGCATGGGGCCTGACGGTCATATCCTTAGCTGGTTTGCAAATGCGGATGGGTATGACGCTGCCATGACAAGCAATGATCTTGTTTGCGGGATTGATGCTGCGAACAGCGCCATTGCCCAACCGATCACAGACAGGATCAGCCTGACCCGCGCAGCAGTTGCGCAATGCCTCGACTGGCACATCGCCATCAAGGGCGACGACAAGAAACAGATTGCCGAAGCGGCACAAGATAATCCCGCCCTTTATCCTGTTGGTGAGTTGCTGAAACTAAAGCAGCTTTCCATCACCTTTCATTGGTGCCCGTGATGAATATCCACCCCACCGTTCAGGCGGTCACGGACCGCATCATCAAACGCAGTGCCACGACACGCGCGGCCTATCTTGCCCGCATTGATCAAGCAATCAGCGATGGCCCACAGCGCGGCAGCCTAAGTTGCGGTAACCTTGCCCATGGCGCGGCGGCCTGCACCAGTGACGACAAGCGCGCACTGGCAAAAGGCGATGCGGCAAATATCGGCATCATCTCAGCCTATAATGATATGCTGTCTGCCCATCAGCCCTTGCAGGATTATCCTGCACTGATCAAACAGGCCGCGCATGAGGCTGGCGGCATCGCCCAATTCGCAGGCGGTGTTCCCGCCATGTGTGATGGCGTGACTCAAGGCCAGCCGGGCATGGACCTTAGTTTGATGAGCAGGGATGTGATCGCCCAATCTGCCGCCATCGGCCTTAGCCACAATATGTTTGATGCGGCGATCATGCTGGGCGTGTGTGACAAGATCGTGCCGGGGCTAGTCATTGCCGCGCTTAGCTTTGGTCACCTACCGACAATCTTTATGCCTGCAGGGCCCATGCCATCGGGCCTGACCAACAAGGAAAAAGCCGCCGTGCGGGAGGCCTATGCCGCAGGCAATGCCAGCCGTGATGAGTTGCTGGCCGCCGAACAGGCAAGCTATCACACCGCAGGCACCTGCACTTTTTACGGCACCGCCAATACAAACCAAATGTTGATGGAAGTGATGGGCCTTCACCTGCCGGGATCAAGCTTTGTTGCGCCCGGCTCCCCCTTAAGGGACGC
Source organism: Alphaproteobacteria bacterium (assembly GCA_965229935.1). Taxonomy (GTDB): domain Bacteria; phylum Pseudomonadota; class Alphaproteobacteria; order SPJN01; family SPJN01; genus SPJN01. The sequence continues at coordinate 2,213,100 of CBDDKB010000002.1, read as the reverse complement.
GTTGGTAACATTCGCCGCAAGGCGCGCCATCGCCATAACCCACAACTCTGAAAGCTATACGCCCATCGGGCATATGTTGGATGAACGGGCCTTTGTGAACGGGATTGTCGGGCTGCACGCTACGGGCGGATCAACCAATTTGACCATTCATCTGATCGCTATGGCGCGGGCAGCGGGGATTATCATTGATTGGGATGACATGGCCGCCCTGTCTGATTGCGTGCCGTTATTGGCGCGCGTCTATCCAAACGGACAGGCAGACGTTAATCATTTCGCTGCCGCCGGGGGCATCCCCTTTATCATCCACACACTGCTTGATGCGGGCTTGATGCACAATAATGTCAAAACCCTGATGGGCGATGGCTTGCACCATCAATGTCAGGAACCCGTGCTTGAGGACGGTCAGCTTGTGTGGCGCGATGGTGCCACGGAAAGCGGCGATCGTGATGTGCTGCGCCCTGCAACCGATCCCTTTGCGCCAACAGGTGGATTGAAACTGCTGACTGGGACTATGGGTCGGGCGATTATCAAATCATCGGCTGTCGCCCCAGAACATCAAATTATCGAAGCGCCGGCAAAAGTCTTTGCCACACAGGACGAGGTGCAACAGGCCTTTGCAGCAGGTGAGCTGCATCAGGATGTTGTGGTCGTGTTGCGCTTTCAAGGACCGAAAGCAAACGGCATGCCGGAACTTCACAAGCTGACGCCGCCGTTGGGAGTGTTGCAATCACTTGGTTTTAATGTGGCATTGGTTACTGATGGGCGCATGTCTGGTGCGTCGGGCAAGGTGCCCGCTGCCATTCATTTGGTGCCTGAGGCTTGCGATCAAGGCCCCATCGCGCAAATTCAGGATGGCGATATGATCAGACTTGATGCCACAAAGGGGACGCTGACCTGTCTGTCAGACCTGTCCGGGCGGCCCCACGCGACCCACGATCTTAGTGCCGGTCATGTTGGCATGGGCCGCGATCTGTTCGCTGCTGCGCGCCAAGCTATCGGCCCGGCAGACAAGGGCGGATCAATCTTATGGGAACAAACGCATGACTGATTTTTCAAATCTGCTTGATGGCAACAAAGTCATCCCTGTTGTTGCGATCAATGATGTTGATACGGCCTGCCGCCTATCAGAGGCCTTGCTGGCAGGCGGTGTCAGCGTGATCGAAATCACCTTGCGCACCGCAGCCGGGCTTGAGGCGATCAAGGCAGTGCGCGACCGCTTCCCCGCCATGCTGGCCGGTTGCGGCACCATCCGTAAGGTGGACGAGGTTGCCATGGCGCTTGATGCGGGCAGTCAATTTCTGGTCAGCCCCGGCGGGCCACCCCAACTGGCTGAACGGCTGGCCGCCGCACCCGTGCCCGCCTTACCCGGCGCGGCCACAGTGACAGAGATGATGACGCTTTATGATATGGGCTTTGCCACACAGAAATTTTTCCCCGCTGGCGCATCGGGCGGCCCCGCCATGTTGCGCGCTGTCCATCCAATCCTGCCGGAAATTTCCTTTTGCCCCACAGGCGGGGTTAGCCCGGATACATTAGGTGCCTATCTGGGTTGCCCGAATGTGATATGTGTCGGCGGCTCATGGCTTGCGCCCAATGATTTGATCAATGCAGAGGACTGGGCCAGCATTACTGCGCGCGCGCAGGAAGCACGGGCGCTGTAACCCATGATCTTGCTTGCGGATATTGGCGGCACCAATGCCCGGTTTCAATTTGAAACACCTGATGGCGCGCTGTTGGGTGATATCAAACTGTCCACCGCGGCCCATGACGGTTTCGCCGACGCCTTTGATCAGGCCCGTGATGCCTGCGCCCTAACAGACCCGATCCGCGCTGCCTTTGTCGCCTGGGCGGGACCCGTCACCAAAGGTGCTGCCAGCCTGACCAATCAGGCCCGCTGGGCGCTTACTGAGAGCGAGCTATCCACCCTGACCGGGGCAGATCAGGTCAAGCTGGTCAATGATTTCGTTGCGCAAGTGTTGGCTGTCCCTGCACTTGCCGCCGATCAAACAGAGACATTATTAAAAGGGGGTGGGGAGGCCGATGCCCCCTTTGCCGTGATCGGGCCCGGCACGGGCTTGGGCGTTGGGGTCATGTCGCGAGGTGATGGGACAGGCCATGTCCTGCCGGGCGAAGGCGGCCATGTCACCCTTAGCCCCCGCACTGAAACTGAGGCTGAATTAATCGCAATCGCGGCCCGGCTTGGCTGGCCGCAAGAGACTGACCCGCATCTTTCCGCAGAACGGTTTGTTTCGGGGGGCGAGTTATGGCGCTTGCATCAGGCAGTCGCGCTGCGCAAAGGCGTCACCATCAATGATCACCTGTCGGGCGAAATGATCGCCACGCAGGCGTTGGAGGGCGACCCCATCGCACAGCAAACAATTGGGCACTTTCACGATTTCCTGGGCACGATTGCGAGCGATCTGGCCCTATCGGTGGGCGCACGTGGCGGCGTTTGGCTGACGGGGGATCTGTTAAAGGCGTGGCGGACGACTGATTTGCTTGATCAGGATCGCCTTATCAATCGGTTCACAGACAAGGGACGGTTTTCAGACTATTGCCGCGGGTGCGGCATCTATCAGGTACTGGCAGATAGCCCCGCCTTTATCGGGCTGCGGTCGCTTTATTCCAGCAGCTCGTCCGCATAAAGGCCCCACAGGGCATCCCGCTTGACCCAGCCTTCAAAGGCACCGTCATCGCCGCGGGCAAAGCCTTCAACCGCACACCAATCAAGGGCGCATTGCCCCAGCTTGACCAAAACCCTGTGGCCCAGATGGGCAATGGGTTGGCTGCCGCCTTGGGGGTCTTCATAAAGGCTGATGCCATCGCGAGCGGTGACAATGGCTGTGCGGGTTCCAGACAATAGGGCACGATGGATCCAGCCTTCTTCGCCATCGCGATCACGCACCTGACGCCACGTGTCATATTCACCGATCACCTGCAACGGCAGCCCGCGACGCACATAAACCCATTTGATGGGATAGCGCTGCCCCGGCCCGGTACGGGCATTGGCGGGATCGGCCCCCAGTGACACAAAGCGCGGCAAGGGATAGCCGGTCGATTCCCCCAGGGGCCGTGGCTCCTTTGGCGGGTCAACAGGCTGCGCCGCTGCGACAAGAGCGTTGCAGAAAAAAGCAAAAATGATCGTGACAAAAGCTAGGCGATGCATAGTCCTTGTTTTATGATCGGGACAATCATGGTGCAAGTGATTTGCGCCGCCAAACCGGAAATTGAGACAAAAGAGCATCGACACTTCATTATGAGCCTTAATCGTCCCAAAATTGTCGTGACCCGCAAACTGCCCGATGTGATCGAGCAGCGGTTAAGTGAATTGTTTGATGCAACGCTCAACCCCACGGACACGCCACTGACGCAGACTGAGTTGATCAGCGCCGTGCAAAGCGCCGATATGCTTGTCCCCACAGTGACAGACGATATTGACGCTGCTGTGCTGAACGAGGCGGGGCCGCAACTGAAACTGATTGCCAATTTCGGGGCCGGGACCGATCATATTGATATTGATGCCGCCCATAAAAAAAGCATCATCGTCACCAACACACCTTCTGTGCTGACAGAAGATACCGCCGATCTAACCATGACGCTGATATTAGCCGTGCCGCGCCGCCTGTCAGAAGGGGTGCGCCTGTTGCGCAATGGCGAATGGACGGGCTGGGCCCCCACTGGCATGTTGGGCCACAGGATCGGTGGCAAAAAACTCGGCATTATCGGGATGGGTCGCATTGGGCTTGCCGTTGCACAACGCGCCCACGCGTTTGGGATGGATATTCACTATCACAATCGCGAACGACTGCCCGAACAGATCGAAGATACGGTCTATGCAACGTTCTGGGATGATCTTGATAAAATGCTGGCGCAGATGGATATCGTCTCCATCAACTGCCCGCTGACGCCCGCAACCCATCATTTGATCTCTGCTGATCGGCTGAAACTGATGCAGCCCCACGCCTATCTGGTCAATACCAGCAGGGGCGAGGTGATTGACGAACAGGCATTAACCGCCGCCCTGATCGACGGCACAATCGCAGGCGCCGGACTTGATGTGTTTGAGCGCGAGCCTGAGGTTGATGCACAATTGCGCCTTTTGAACAATGTCACGCTATTGCCCCATATGGGGTCCGCCACTTTGGAAGGGCGGATTGATATGGGCAATCGGGTGCTGATCAATATGAAAACATATGTCGATGGGCACCGCCCACCGGACCGCGTACTGCCTGAATAGGGATCAATCCGCAGGTGTGACGGTCACAAATCCATCCAGCATCAACCGATCCGTCAGGGCTTGCGCAGCTTCGGCTGCGATATCCGCATAGTCCGCCCCACCAATCAAATCCACATCACCGCGCCACATCACATCGCCTGATTTCAGGTCGATCAAGCGCGCCTGATATTGGGCGATGGTGCGCGTGTAATGATGACCGCCTGAATAATAGCCCGGCTCATACTCCCGATAGATGCGCCGATTGCCATTCTTGTCTGTGAACACATGGGACCGCCAAAACCCCGGCGTGTAATGAACCGGGGTTTTGCCCGTATGTGTATCGCGAGAAAATTGGGCAATCATCAAGGCCGCATCAGCATCAGCATCACGAAAGATCGCCAGCTCATCCTCTTGGGTTTCTTCCTGTGTTGCAGGGATCAAGGTCAATGAGGGGATGGCCCGCACCCCGCGCGCTGCAAACTGTTTCAAGGCTGCGGTTTCTGCTGCCTGTCTGACGATCAACCCTTCTTTCGGCCCGGCCACAATGATGGTCAACGCCTGACGCGGCGCGCCCGCATAGGCAGGATCAATGACGGAGGCGACTTGTGGCGTTTCACACCCCGCCAGCAGAAGCGTAAGGCCAGCCAGACCCGAAATACCAATGGGACGGGCAATGGTCGTGGGTAGGAAATTTATAAACGCTTGAAACATGGCGGCCTCCTCCAACCCACAAGCCTTAGCAAGATTTTGCGGCAGGATAAGGGCAGGCCGATCAGGCGGGGGTCCCGCAAAGGGGACAATGGGGATCGCGGCGCACTTTTACGATGCGCTGGCGGCCCGACAACATATCCATCAACAAGATACGGCCCACCAAAGACCCCTCGGGGCCAAAGCCTATTAGGGTGCGCATCGCCTCCAGCGCCTGCAAGGCGCCCAGAACACCAGCAACGGGCCCCAAAATACCTGTGGCGGCGCAATCATCATCGCCCAAAGTTTCAGGGTCGGTCACAGGGTTAAAACATTGATAGCAGGGCCGGTCCTCGCTGTGCCCATCGGGCTGCCAGGCGCTTAATTGACCGTCGAAACCACGAATGGCTGCCGACACTAAGGGTATATTTGACCTGAAATTTGCAGCGGCGAGCAGAAATCTCGTTGCAAAATTATCACAACAATCAAGAATAAGTTCATGATTTTTTGTCAATGAATCAATGTTTTGGTCGTCCACCCGCCCCCTAATCGGCGTCACCTCAACATGGGGGTTAAGCGCCGTTACGAAATCTCGCGCCGCTTCAACCTTGGGTAGGCCGATCTGATCTGACCTGTAAATTGTCTGTCGCTGCAGGTTTGAGGCGCTGACAATATCATCATCAATGATGGTGATTTTGCCGACACCTGCCGCTGCCAAATATTGCAGCGCTGGTGCGCCAAGTCCGCCTACTCCAACGATAAAAATGGCAGAACCGCGCAGTTTTGCCTGTCCTGCGCCACCCACCTCGCGCAGCACCAAATGGCGGGCATATCGATCAAGCTCATCATCGGTCAAATCCATAGATACTTGCATAAGCCAATATGAAAAGGGGGCCAAGCAGCGATTTGCGCTTGCTCACAATAATGTAGGAAAAACAATTTTAAGGTGTATGTGAGATTAACGTCTCATTAACGCTAAACCCCCTAGTTGCGCCATTTTGGGGGGGAACTGCCTGAAATAGAATTGTCATAATCAAAATCATCGCCTATTATTTAGGCGGTTGGTGGTTAACGGAGTGGCATTTGTTTCCCACACAAACTGTGACAAACTTGTGATTCGGAACCTAACAGGATTCTGGGTCAAAGGTCGTTTGCACCGACTTTAGACATTATAACAAGGGGACAAATATGAAAAAATTTATTACTGGGCATGGTGCCCGTGGCGTTAAGGCGGCATCCGTCGTCGGCGGCGTCAGTTTGCTGGCCCTGTCATTGGCAGCGCCCGCAATGGCCTATGAGGTCGAAGAAATCGTCGTGTCCGCGCAAAAGCGCGATCAGGACTTGCAGGATGTGCCTGTGGCCGTGACGGCCGTCGGTGGCGAATTCCTGCAAAAAGCAAACATTGAAAATCTACAAGACCTGCAACAGGTTGCCCCAACGGTAGTGATCAACAGCTCGACATCCGGATCTGAGGCTATTTTCTCTATCCGTGGTATTGGGACAGCCGGTCAAAACACCGGTCTTGAGCAATCAGTCGGCGTCTATATTGACGGCATTTATCGTGGTCGGCCGGGCTCTGCCTTGGGTGACTATGTTGATATCAGCCAAATCGAAATTCTACGCGGTCCGCAAAACACCCTGTTCGGTAAAAACACCTCCGCCGGCGTGATCTCTGTTGGAACCCGCAAGCCCGGCTTTGAAGAATATTCTGAGCTTGAAGTCAAATATGATGCAGAAAATCAGGGTTTTGTCTTCCGTGGCCTGACAAGTGGTCCGCTGGATGATGACCGCTTTGCCATCAGCCTAGCCGGCAGCATGCGCGATACAGAAGGTATTCTTAACGATATTGGCACCGGTCAAGACCTGAACGATCGCGACCGCTATACATTGCGCGCCCAAATCATGGGTAATCTTGACGAGAATACCGAACTGCGTTTCATCGCAGACTATACCGAATCCGAAGATCGCTGCTGTGCAGCACCCGCCAAATTCTATGGCGCAACTGCCCTTGCCATTGCTGGGGCTGGGGGCACATTGGTCGGCACAAGCGCGGCAGCCGTTGGCGCCTCCGTCGGTGGGGGTGGCCCCGGTGTAGCGGTTGATCCGTTCGACTATAAGGTAGCGTCACAAAGCGATAAGTATCTCGATCAGTTCGAAGATGCTGGCGTATCGCTTGAACTTAACCATGATATGGAATTCGACGCCCTTGGCCCGGTAACGATCACAGCAATCGGTGCCTACCGGACGTTTGAAAATATTTCAAACATTGATGCTGACTTCACCGATGTCGATATTTTGTCTGACCGTAACCGTAATCAAGACATTGACGAAACCAGCTTTGAATTGCGTCTAGCGTCTGATGGCGACAGCAATCTTGAATGGCAAGTCGGTGCCTATTACTTCAACCAGAACATCGACTTGTTCCAAGACACGATCCAAGGGACCGGTGCACGTGCCTATGGTGATGCGCTATTGCCCTTGCTGACAGGCACCGCGCCCGGCGCGCCTGGTGGTTTCGCTGGACCAATTACCAACGTTGCCAATGCTGAAGCACGCTTGCAGGGTGATCCCGGTCTAGTAGGCGTTCCTGCCGGACAGTTCTTACTGCTGAACGGAAATGGTGCGACAGACACTTATGACTACAATGCTGAAAGCTATGCCTTCTTTGCACACGGCACCTATTACATGGAAGATGGGTGGAGCGTAACAGCAGGTATTCGTTACTCGGAAGAAGAAAAAACATCTTCAACAGTTGCAGTCATCAACGATCCGTTTAGTCAGATTGACCTGTCTACAGCCGCCGATCCCGTTTTGGCTGGCCTAGCTGTCATTCAAACCAATCCTGCTGTTAACCCCTATACGGCAAATTATGAGGATGACAATATTTCCTACTCGATTGCTATCGGTAAGGAAATTGACGAAGACACCTCCGCCTATGTGCGTTATGCCACTGGTTACAAATCAGGCGGTATCAATCTCAGCCGTGAAGCAGGTGGTGTGACACCGGGACAACCGGTGGCCAACCCAGCATTGGCAATCTTTGATCCCGAAGAGGTGACCGCTTATGAAATCGGCATCAAGCGGACAATCGATGATGGCCGCGCCCGGGTGAACATTGGCCTGTATTATCAGGAACTGGAGGACTTCCAATCCAACACGTTCAATGGGTTGCAGTTCCAGATCCGGAACGCGGCAACAGTGATCAGCCAAGGCGTCGAAGCTGAATATTTCGTCGCCCTGACAGAACAATTGTTCGCCCAAGGCGGGATTGTCTATTCAGATGTTGAATTTGAAGACTTCCCCGGCGGTAGCCCGACCAATGCCCAAACCTCTGCCGGTATTCAGGCCCAGGATTTGAGCGGCAAGCGCCCGTCAGGTGTTTCAGATTGGAACATCACAGGGTCCTTCGTTTATCAGTCTGATCCGATTAACGACAAGGGTTGGTTCCTCGAGCCCCGTGTTGACTATCAGTATCGTTCTGATTTCCACACAGGTGCCGATCTTGATCCGCAAACCTTGCAGGATGACTATTTCCTCGTGAATGCCCAGATTTCTCTGGTCAATGATGAACGGGGGATGGAGCTTTCTTTCTGGGGCCGTAACATTACGGACGAGGAAATCCAGAACATCACCTTTGACACGCCGTTCCAGTCTGGCAGCTTCAACAGCTTTGTCCGTCCTCCGGCAAGCTATGGTGTGTCACTACGTATGATGTTCGGCGGCTGATCCTGCCGAACATTCCCGGGATTTACCTCACCTTAAATCCCCAAAAAATGAAGACCGCTCGGGTGCCCACCCGGGCGGTCTTTTCCATTTGGAAATGCCAAACCGCCCGGCAAATCGTAGTGTGCGGTCTTTTCCATTTGGAAATGCCAAACCGCCCGGCAAATCGTAATGCGCGGTCTTTTCCATTTGGAAAAGCCAAACCGCCCGGCAACAATCAAGTGCGGCTTCTTTTTTGCCGCCCCCAGCAAACAATAAAGCCGCACCCCTCCTTATTGACGACACAACCCAATCCCCGTAAAACCATCCCTGTGGTGATTTGGGCCGACCGGCTTGCAGCCACGGAATGGTAATGATGAAAATGCTGTTCAAAATAATTGCTAAAAGGTCGGGCGACAGGACTTCTGGGCAATTGCCCTTATAAGCCCGGCCCCGACGGTCCGGGTTTTTTTGTGGCGCAATCACACGCCAATTGCCATAAAGACCCAAGATATTTGAAAGGGATCGGTATGAGCGATCAAAAGACTTTACGCCCCAAAACCATCGCTGTGCGCGGCGGTCTTGCACGGTCACAATTCGGCGAAACGGCAGAGGCTGTGTACCTCAATTCAGGCTTTCGTTATGACAGCGCCGAACAGGTAGAGGCACGCTTTTTGGGCGAAGATGACGGCTTTGTCTATTCGCGCTTTGGCAATCCCACAGTCTCCATGTTTGAAGATCGCCTGTGCGCCATCGAAGGGGCGGAGGCTTGTAAGGCAACCGCCACAGGCATGGCCGCTGTGAATGCAGCGCTGTTTTCAATCCTGTCCGCTGGCGATCATATTGTCGCCAGCCGCGCGCTGTTCGGGTCATGCCGCTATATCTGCGAAGACCTGTTGCCGCGCTTTGGCGTTGAAAGCACGCTGGTGGATGGTCGCGATCTTGACCAGTGGAAAGCGGCCATCAGGCCCAACACAAAGGCCTTCTTCCTTGAAAGCCCAACCAATCCCACGCTCGAAATCGTCGATATTCGCGCGGTGGCTGACCTTGCCCACAATGCGGGGGCGCGTCTGGTGGTTGATAATGTGTTTGCCACCCCGATGCTGCAAAAACCGATTGAGCTTGGCGCCGACATTGTTGTCTATTCAGCGACCAAACATATTGACGGTCAGGGCCGGGTTCTTGGCGGGGCAGTGCTTGGCACTGAAAGTTTCGTGAATGACGAACTCTTGCCCTATATCCGCAACACGGGCCCGTCACTATCGCCCTTTAATGCGTGGGTGCTTGTTAAGGCACTTGAAACGCTGGACCTGCGCATCAACGCCCATTGCGATCACGCCGCCACTGTTGCTGCCTTTTTGGCGGACGAGGCGGGCGCAAAAGTTGCCAAGACGCTTTATCCCCTGCGCACGGATCATCCGCAATATGAGCTGGCCAAAAGCCAGATGTCCGGCGGCGGCTCTGTCATCGCGTTTGACATTGCAGGCGGCAAGGATGAAGCCTTCCGCTTTTTGAATGCGCTTGAGATTATCGACATCTCAAACAATTTGGGCGATTCAAAAAGCCTGATCACCCATCCTGCCACCACCACCCATCAAAAGATCGGGCCCGACGCGCGGGCCGAATTGGGCATCGGTGATGGCATGTTGCGGCTTTCAGTGGGCCTTGAAGACCCGCAAGATTTGATCGACGATATTGCCCAAGCATTATCTGCGGTTTGATGAGCAGCGATGGCGGCACATATAGCGCCCGCACAGGCGCGCTTGACGTGACGGTCCGGCCCCTTTTTCTAGAGGACCAGTCGGACCCCGTCGCCAATCGTTATGTCTGGGCCTATCACATCACCCTAACCAATCATTGCGATGATGACACGTCTGATCAGGCGCGGGTGCAACTGAAATCCCGTCACTGGATCATCACAGACGCGATGGGCCGCACCGAAGAAGTGCGCGGGTCAGGCGTTGTGGGCGACCATCCGGTACTGTTATGCGGGCAAAGCTACAGCTACACATCGGGTGTGCCTCTAACCACCCCATCAGGCATTATGCGCGGCAGCTATCAGATGGTGGATGCGCGCGGCAATGGGTTCGAGATTGAAATCCCTGCCTTTTCGCTCGACAGTCCTTATGATCGCCCCTCTGTCAATTAGTGCGCCAAATCAGGTCAGTACACAGAATTGACCTTCCGGGCAAAAGGTGCAAAGTTGCCCCCGAACAAAGGCGCGGCACAGGGATAAATCAGTAATCGATCGCGCCCTTAGAACCGTAAAGGCTTAAGACCACCTAACAGGTTGGCTGCTATTCCGGCTTCCGACCCCAAACAAACATGATCGGAATTTTTATGACTGCTGATACGCCGTCTGCACCTTCAACTATTGACCGCCCCTCGCGCGAGGAGGCTGAGGCCGCCGTGCGCACCCTGCTGCGCTGGGCGGGTGATGATCCTGACCGCGAAGGTCTGCTTGATACCCCCAGCCGCGTCGCACGCGCCTATGAACAATGGTTCCAAGGCTATGCCGAAGACCCGCTTGAATATCTTGAGCGGACCTTTGAAGAGGTTGAAGGCTATGACGAAGTGATCTTACTGCGCGACATCCGCGTGGAAAGTTACTGCGAACATCACATGGCCCCCATTATCGGCAAGGCCCATGTTGCCTATCTGCCCACCAATCGCGTTGTTGGTATTTCCAAGCTGGCCCGCGTGGTTGAGGCTTATTCCCGCCGCTTTCAGGTGCAGGAAAAGCTGAACGCCCAAATCGCCAACACCATCAATGATGTGTTGAGCCCGCGCGGTGTCGCCGTAATTATCGAGGCGCAACATCAATGTATGACAACGCGCGGCGTGCACAAGCCGGGCGTCAGCATGGTGACAAGTCAGATGCTGGGCGAATTCCGTAACAATCCGACGACACGGGCCGAGCTTTTGACTATATTGGGTAATCCGACCAGCCGTTTTGAAGGCTGATCAGCTATCATGTGATAGCAAACCCGTGCCGCAGGTGAAGGGAACCCGATGACAGAGCTTCGACCGGTCATTCTGGTCAATGGCTTTTTGCTGCTGACGCTTGGTCTTGCCATGGCCGTGCCGGTCGGGTTCGATCTGGCTGCCCAGAATGATGATTGGAAGATTTTTGCCGTCGCCGCAGCCTTTACCATCTTTGTCGGCGGCGCGCTGACCATCGCAGCACGGGGTGAGCAACAGGCCGGGCAAACAGCATTGTCTGTGCGCCAGGCCTTTTTGCTGATCGTCTCTGTCTGGATTTCCATCACCGCCTTTGCGGCACTGCCCTTGGCCTTTGCTGGGCTGGGCCTAAGCTATACCGACGCCTTTTTTGAGGCGATGTCCGGCATCACCACAACGGGCGCCACGGTCATGACCGGGCTTGATGATACACCGCCTGGTATTTTGATTTGGCGCGCCTTGCTGCAATGGCTGGGCGGCGTTGGGATTGTTGTGATGGCGATCGCTGTCCTGCCCATGTTGCAGGTCGGGGGGATGCAGCTTTTTAAGATGGAAAGTTCCGACAATTCGGAAAAAATTCTGCCCCGTGCCGCCCAAATCGCCAGCGGTCTGACCTGGCTATATATGGGCATGACGACAATCTGTTTTGTCGGCTATTGGTTTGCAGGGATGACCGCCTTTGACGCCATCGCCCATTCCATGACCACCGTATCAACAGGCGGCTATTCAACCCATGATGCGTCTTTCGGCCATTTTGATTTTGCCCATGCTGAGGTGATGGCGACCCTTTTTATGATCGTCGGTTCGCTTCCCTTCACGCTGATCCTTGTTGCCGTGTCGGGCAATCCGCGCCGATTGTGGCAGGATACACAGGTGCGGACCTTTTTAGGCATCGTCGTCTTTAGCACCATAATCATGGTGCTTTGGCGTTGGCATCATCAAGAGGTTTTAAGCTGGGAGAGTTTGCGCGATTCAGCCTTTAACGGCGTGTCGGTTATTTCAGGCACAGGGTATGCATCTGCCGACTATAATAGTTGGGGGCCTTTTGCTCAGCTATTCTTTTTCTGCTGCATGCTGATCGGTGGTTGTGCCGGGTCCGCCTCATGCGGGATTAAGGTGTTCCGCTTTCAGGTCCTGTATGAAATGGTGAAGGGGGAAATCATCCGCATTCGCCACCCCCATGCTGTGTTTATCCCGCGCTATAATGGCCGCAAGATCGGTGATGATGTCACCGACTCTGTCATGAGCTTTTTCTTTTTGTTTGTTGCCGCACTTGCCATGACCATCCTTGCCCTAAGTGCAACAGGGCTTGACCTGATGACGGCAGCTTCCGCCGCAGCGGCAGCACTTGCCAATGTGGGGCCGGGTCTGGGTGATATTGTCGGGCCGTCCGGCACATACCAAACACTACCTGACACTGCGAAATGGGTCCTGTGCGTGGCTATGCTGTTGGGCCGGTTGGAACTGTTGGTCGTCTTGGTGCTGTTCACGCCAAAACTTTGGAACAGCTAGGCTCAAAGCCGTCACCGCGCGCTGGGAGCGACAAGTCGGAAAAGTGCCTTGCAGAATCGAGGGGGGCGGTTTTCTGTCCGCTTGCGCAACCATAACATCCTTAAACGGCACCCCGGAAGTGCGCAGCACTATCCGGGGTCCATAGTGGGTGCCAACCGCTGCAATGGATCCCGGATCGCGCTATGCTTGGCCGGGATGACGGGTTGCATTTACGGCAAAATCCATTCTCTTCCGTCACCCCGCACTTGATGCGGGGTCTTTGGGTTGAGCTTTCTGTGCCTTCAAAATGAGTAGTCCGATTACGAAGCGGATAGTGATCTAAACCTCATTTTGAGTGACGATTGCAAAAACGACTACTCAGCCGGGGCGTGATCCAGAATTTGCCGGGCGCTGGGTTTCAAACCAAACAGGCGGCGAATATCTTCCTGAATACCCAACATGGCAGGCACCACCATCAGCACAAGGAATGTCGCGGTAGACAAACCAAACGCAATCGTGATTGCCATCGGCACCACAAAGGCTGCCTGCATGCTGGTTTCAAACATCAGCGGCATCAACCCGCCCACTGTCGTCATAGACGTCAGCAGCACGGCGCGCAGCCGATCCTCAACCCCGCTGAGCACAGCGTCACGCAAGCTCATCCCCTGTTCGATTTTTTCGTCAATCGTCGTGACCAAAATAATCGAGTCATTCACCAAAATACCGCCAAGACCAAGCAATGCGATCAATGACAACATGTTCAACAACACGCCCATAACCATGTGACCGACAATAGCCCCGACAAGACCAAAGGGGATAATCGCCATCACCACCAACGGGCGTGAATAGCTGGCAAAGACCCAAGCCAAGATCACATAAATACCAACCAACGACACCATAAAGCCAAGCTGCAAGTCTTCAAGCGCACGGGTGGTGTCTTCGATGCGGCCGCCATAGCGATAGTTCAAGTCATACTTTTCGATAATGTCGCGAATGCCGTTTTTCTCCAGCCCCTCCATCACAATCTGGGGGGTGGTGACCTCTTCATCAATATTGGCTGACACCATCGTTTCAAGATGACCATTGCTGTGACGCAGGCGGGCAAAGCCGCGTTCTTCGCGCAGGATCACCACTTCGGTCAGGGGCACTTTTTCACCATTGGGTGCCGTGACCGTCATATCGCGGAACAGTTCAGCGGTATTGTCAGCCGCAGGGGTTTGAACGCGGATTTTGATTTCTTCATCCCCACGCGCAAACCGTTTTGCTATCTGCCCATCAAGTGTGGCGCGCAGCTCGCGGCCCACACTTTCAGTTGTGAAGCCAAGCGCCGCGCCACGCGGTGACAGGCTTAACAGCCATTCAGGTTTGCCATAAGGCAAATCATCATCGATTTCCGACACGCCGGGGAAGCGAGCCATCAGCTCACGCACCTCGATCGCTGCTTCTTTCAGCTGTTTGGCTTCACCGCCATAAATACGGACATCCATATCCTCGCCGGGGGGGCCTTCTTCACGCGGTTTGATCACCAATCTGTCAAGCCCGGCAGGCACATGCATCTTGCTGCGCCATTCAGCGATAAACTCTTCTGCGCTGATATCGCGATGGTCAGGCGCTGTCATCTCAAGGGTGAAGCCACCAACATTATCGCCTTGTGTAGGATCAAAAATGCCGGTTGCGGTCATACCATGCTGGCCGACGGTCATGACGACCAACGGCTCTTCCAAATTTAACTCATCCTGGAACCACTGATCGGTGGCATAGGCAGACCGTTCAAGTTCATGCAAGAACGCAACCACATCGTCCTTTGACGATCCGGGCGAAAACACAACATTGGCATGAACGGTTTCAGCCTCTGTCGGGGGGAAGAAGCTGAACTGTACCCGGCCAGAGGCAACAAGCCCGATAGCAAGAACCAATGTGCTGATCGCTACGGCAACGGTGACATAGCGGTAATCATAGGTCACACCGACAAAGCGGCTGAAGCGGCCACCGCGGAACGCCTCGAACCGTTCATCAAACCACTTGCGGAAGCCTTTGGACGCCTTGGGATCAGGCCGCAGCGCCCCGCGCAAATGACCGGGCAACACCAAGAAACACTCAATCAAGCTGGCGATCACAACCGCGATCACAACATAGGTAATGGAACTCATCACCTGACCGATTTCATCACGGATCAACAGGACAGGGGCAAAGGCAGCAACGGTGGTTAGTGACGCCGCAATCACAGGTCCCAACATGCGATAGGCGCCAATCTCTGACGCCTGAATGGGAGTCAGCCCCTTTTCTCGCTGATGGGCTGCATGTTCTGCGACCACAATCGCATCATCAACAATAATCCCCAAAGTCATGATCATGGCAAACAACGAGATCATGTTGATCGACTGGCCGAAATAAAGCATCGCCGCAGCGGTCGCCAGCATGGCAACCGGAATACCCGCCGCCACCCAAAAGGCCAAGCGGCCAGACAGGAAGATATAAAGAATAACGATGACGAGGACCAAGCCACCAAGGCCATTGCGCATCATCAAGTCGATACGTTCACGCAAATAGTTTGCGCGAATATCGTAAATTTCGATGTTCAGCGTTTGGGGCAGTTTGGCACGAACTTCCTTAATACGGTCTTCTGCAATGCGCGATGTTTCCAAAACATCTGCGGTTGCAGCCCGTTCTACGGTTAGCACAATCGCCTGTTCGCCCTGACGATATTGAGTGCGCAACACGTCTTCAAAAGACTCGCTAACCGTTCCGATATCGCGCAAATAAATCTTTTCACCCGTGTCGAGCGAGCGTACCTCAATCGCGCCAACAGCTTCGGCGGTCACCGCCTTTCCGACTGAACGGACCTGCCGTTCAACACTGCCTTCAACAACGCCAGAGGGGATGTCCAAACTTTGCTGACCAATGCGCTGGGCAATTTCCGGCAAGTTCATGTTGAGCTGACGTAGGGCGGCCTCTGGCACCTCGACCAAAATTTCTGCGTCACGCATGCCAAGGAAATTGACCTTGTCAACGCCAGCCTCAATCAACTCATCCCGGATATGTTTCGCATAGTTTTTTAGCGACTCTTCAGGAAAGGGGCCGCTGATCACAATGCGCAACACATCTTCAAACGGGCGGATCCGTTGAATGACCGGCTTTTCAGAATCTTGGGGAAGGGTCGTTACCTGGTCAATGGCTGACTCAACCTCAGACGCGGCGGTAGCCATATCAGTGCCGGTTTGGAATTCCACACCCAGCGTCGCCACCCCTTCGGCGGCCATACCGTGCAGTTCCTTGACATTATCGAGATAGCGCAGCTCAGGCTCTATCGCTTCAAGGATATTTTGTTCCACATCCTCAGCACTGGCGCCGGACCACGGGATCACCACCATCACCATGGGGAATGACACATCGGGGAAAAACTGGTTGTTCAGGCGCGAGGCGCCCGCTGCCCCGACGACCAACAAGATGATCATCAGCAGATTGGCTGCGTTACGATGGGTAACAAACAGACGGATCAGTTTTTGCATTATCGACTGCCCCCCGGCTTAGTTCGTTATGATCTGGTCGATCAGATTAGCCTCACCAACGCGGCGCACATCAACCAGCACCCCTTCACCAACGCGTGCCAAACGGGTCGTGGCGATCATATCACCATCCTGCAAATCACCGCGGACAAGCAGGTCCTGTCCGGCAGCGCCCACAACCTCAACCCGTCGTTCCGTCAGGCGTTTATCATCGGTCACAACATAGATGCGGCGGTTTTCATAAACTGAATCCACCGGAACCCGCACCACGTTCAAAAAGCGTCGATCCGGCAACTCAACCTCAACAAAGGCACCAGGCCGGATCAATGACGCATTCGGGTCATCATCAATGCGGGCAATCACCTCAACCCCGCCACGGGACGACGCAATGCGTGGCCCGAAACGATCAAACACGGCAACGGTTTCAATGTCGGCATTGCCGATACGCCAATTGACCTGAAATTCAGACACGTCGGGGGTCAGCGCCCCCTCATCTGAGATTAGGCGACCAAATTGTTGATCCGACAGCGTGACCTTGACCTCAAGCCCGCTGACACCCTGCAAGGTGGCGATCCGTTCATTGGGGGAAACATTCTTGCCCAATTCCGCAGTGACGTTCGACACGATGGAATCGAACGGCGCGTACAAAACTGTGTCTTTCAAATCGCGGCGCGCTTTTGCAACCGCCGATTCAAGCCGATCAATCGCAGCGGCCTGTTGGGCCAGCCGCGCATCCTGCGCCACCGCATCACTGCGCGCCTGTTCTGCCGCCTGTTCGGCGCTGCTGACCGCAAGTTCACGATCATCGACATATTTCTGACTGACCGTGCCGCGCTGATACAATTGACGAGCGCGATCAAGATCACGGCGGCGTAGTTCCAGCTGCTGTTCAGCCTGTTCCTTTGCCACCATTGATGCGGAAACCCGGGCGCGCACCTCATCAAGGCGGGCGCGTGCCTCGTCCAACTGGGCAGAACGGTCACGCAAGGTGACTTCATAATTAAAGGGATCAATGCTCAACAAAGCCTGACCCTTTTTCACCCGACCACCTTCTTTCAGCTCAAGCGCCTTTTTCACGATGGGGCCAGAGACCAGCACGCGCAAATCCACATCGCGTCCTGCAGCGACAGTACCAAAGGCCTGAATTTTCGGCTGCACATCCTGTGTCACCACAGGAATAGTCGAAACGGCCCACGCCTTTTCTGCGGGAATAGAGGGGGTTGCCTTAGGGCCCGTCGCCACAAGAATACGCGCACCCATAATGGCCACCGCAAGCACAACCACAGGCAGCACAATTCGCCTGATCCGGCCCGGCTTTTTTACCTTTTGCTTATCCTGATCGGTCACAGCCATCCCCATTACACATGACTACTTGTCATAATTTTCATCATTTCTATAGTGGCGACCAGTATGCAGGCAAGCAAAACAACCCGATTGGGCCAGTAAGACGCAGCGACAGGACCGGACCCCGACACATGACCAACGCCATAAAATCCGACAGATTAGACCGCGCCATCACCGCATTAGAGGGTTTGGTCGGGTTTGATACCGTATCGCGCCACTCAAACCTTGCCCTGATTGAGTGGATTGAGGCCGCGCTTGACCAGCATGATATTCCCCATCGCCGCTTTAAAAATGCAGAGGGGGACAAAACCAACCTATTGGCCCGGATCGGCCCGGATGTGCCCGGCGGCGTGGCCCTGTCAGGCCACACAGATGTGGTGCCGATTGATGGGCAGGATTGGGATCAGGACCCTTTTGAGCTGACAAAAACCGCAGATAACCGCCTTGTCGGGCGGGGCACATCGGATATGAAGGGGTTTATCGCGCTTTGTATGGCCATGTTGCCCGAATTTGCCGCCGCACCCCTGAAACGGCCCTTATTTTTTGCCTTTTCCTATGATGAGGAAGTGGGCTGCACCGGCTGTCTCGACATGGTTCGGCATATGGGCACCCTTGATGCCCGCCCTATGGCGGTGCTGGTGGGGGAGCCGACGGAAATGGCGCTTGTTGATGCGCATAAAGGCATTCGCACCTTTACCGTAACCGTGACCGGGCTAGAAGCCCATTCCAGCCGCACCCATGAAGGGGTGAACGCCATCTTTTACGGCGCACGGCTGCTGACCTTTATTGAAGATGAGGCGACGAAACTGCAACAGATCGGCGATCCACTGAACGGCGCCGACAGCCGGTTTGATCCGCCCTATACGTCGCTGCATGTGGGTGTTTTGTCAGGGGGCACGGCGCTGAACATCATTCCGCATAAATGCAGCTTCACTTATGAATATCGTGACCTTCCCGGTGCCGATGTGGACAGTGTGCAGCAAGCCATCAGCGATGAGGCGGCGCGCCTGTCAGCAGAAATGCGGGCCAAAGCACCTGACCAAGAAGACTTGGGCATTACGATCAAGCCGGGCCACCAGGTGCCGCCCTTGCAGGCCGGACAGGGGGGTGATCAGGCGCTGCAAACCTTCCTGCGCCTGGCGCAAGCAAATGAAACACAGGCCGTGTCCTATGGGACAGAGGCAGGGCACTTTCAGGCCCAAGACATCCCCACCTTTGTCTGTGGCCCCGGATCAATTGCCCAAGCCCACAAACCGAACGAGTTTGTAGAGATCAGCCAGCTTGAACTCGGCCTCGACATGCTGGCACGGCTGATGGAGGAGTTGGCAGGTTAGGGAGCGTCACATCACAGTGCGTCTATCGAGACTAGATAGCCATTCTTCTTCAAACTGAATTGCAGTGCTTCCTCGTAAGTTGCGCCGTTTTCATCACGCAATGTTAGCTCCATAGTGCCCCGAAGATCAGAGGTTTTTTGAGCATTACATTCTATATGTCCGCTACTTCTTGGCCAGGACCACTTAAATTCCAAAAACTTGTCGTGGGAGAGCAAGGTGAAATCAGTACAGCGACTATTGTCTTTTCCCTCCACAACAAGCCGTCGCCCATCCACGCCTACTGCATCGACCAAAACAGTAGGCAGATAGCGATGCGATCCAAGTTTCAACGATAGTGTATAGTTTGGTCGTTTGAGTTGAAGTTGATAGGGTATAGGCACCATCGAAAATCCATCTTCAATTGGTATCCGACGTTCCAGCACCTCAATATCTTCACCGCTCTCGAACGAAAGATAGTAGTAGTCTGGAAAACTAACCACGCGCCCTAAGGCAAGGCCGAAAAAAAGCAGAAGTAAAAGCCCAATCAACATCGATACTTTTTTCATTGTTTCTGCCTTTTGAAATATTCCGGCGGAACAGGTCGCCGCCCGCCCACAAAGCCGTCCCAGTCTATATTGGCTTTCGCACCAGTGGCTTCAAGTATACCTCGTGTATAGCTGTTTGAATTGTGACTGTCACCAAACTCAGGGAAGAAATCATAATCCACACAATCACAATAGGCTTCATCTGCTTGCCTCAAGTTTTGTAAATACTCGTCAGCATTTATTCCGTCCGGCAATTGAACAGTCCCCAGAACTTTGTTGATCTCCGGGCTATCTTCCTCACGCCCAATGTTGCTTTGCAAACTTCCTAAAATGCCTTTCTTTTCCAATGTGCCATTTTCATAATCTTCTCCTTTGTTTTGATCTGGCGCTGCGCTGAATGTGCTTGGTTCGCCGGAATAGGGCGTATACTCAATCGCGTTATGATACGGCCCAGCACCTCCTACACGATGTCCTGTTATATAAAATTTCCCCGGCTCACGATTAATTTTCGGCGGGCTCGCCCGATCAACACGGGCTTGCAATCGTTCTGCGCGGGTTTGCGGGCCGGACCTGCCAGATTCGGGTGCTGTATTCCGACGTTCTGCATTTTGCGCCTCGCGCGCGATGCCATGTCGTGCGGCGCGGCGGCGAGCTGCCAGCTGTTCCCGCGTCTCCACCTTGTTGGCGAGGGGGAGGGTGTCCTTGCCAGTAGACTCAGGCCAGAAGGTTTTGCCAGTGATGGCGTTTTGTTCTGCAATGGTTCGTAATGGTGTTTTATCTGCTACATTCGTGCCAGAAGAAGGCCCGCCTGCATTTGATGCGGTCCCCTCCTGCTTGTCGGCAAGTGTGATGGCTTGCTGCTTGAGCTGGCCCTGCCTAGCTAGTGGGGCAAGCCCCTTGCCTGTTGATTCCGGCCAATAGGTCTGACCGATCATGGCATCATTTTCTTGCATGGTCGGCAGGGGTAAAGATTGAGATTGTTTCCGTTTATGGGGGAGACGCAGCATAGCAATATCCTAGTTTGACTTCACACGCCCAAATGTGTAGCATATTTTTCATCATTTGTCAAGTTACAAAGCTACACCGCCACAAGTGCCCCCAGCACCGCGTTTAAAACCGGGCGGCCTTTGTGCGTGGCCTTTAACAGCGCGCCATCTGTTTCGACAAAGCCCTCTTCGATCATCTGCGCCAAGGCGGTCTGATCAAGTGCGTCCGCAACGCGCGCCAGCGGCACGCCCTCGCGCAGACGCAGACCCATCAGTAACGCTTCTTCTGCCTGTTCCTGTTCGGTCAGTGAGTGCCACTCAATAAAGCCATGCCCATCCTGATCGATACGGCGCAACCAATCTTCAGGTGTACGCGCGGCAATCGTTGCATGCTTTTGCCCATTGACCATCACGCGGCCATGGGCACCGGGGCCAATGCCCAGATAGGGCGCAGCCTGCCAATAGGTCAGATTATGGCACGCCTGATTTTCGCTTCCGCGCGCATGATTGGATGTCTCATAGGCTGGCAGGCCAGCATCCTCCATCATTTGCTGCGTCAGCTCATACATATCGGCGGCGGGGTCATCATCAAGGGGGGTAAGGCGGCCCATGCGGTTCAGCTTGCCAAACTCCGTCTCAGGCTCAAACGTCAACTGATAAAGCGACAGGTGGCTGGTGCCGCGCGCCAAAGCCTCCCCCAGCTCTGCCCGCCAATCATCAAGCGTTTGGTCAGGGCGCGCATAAATCAGATCAAACGACACGCGATCAAAAGTGGCCTGCGCCATGTCGAGCGCGGCCATCGCTTCTGTCACTGAATGTTGACGGCCCAAAAACTGCAACGCCTTATCCCGCAGGCTTTGCACACCCAGCGACACACGGTTCACCCCCGCCGCGCGATAGCCTGTGAAACGGGCCTGATCAGCACTGGTGGGATTAGCCTCCAGCGTAATTTCAATATCGTCCACAAACCCGAAAAGCTGTTCTGCCCTGTCGATCACGGCAGCAACTGTTTCAGGCTGCATCAGGCTGGGCGTGCCGCCACCAAAGAAAATGGATGTCAGTTGCGCCCGATCTGTGCGGGCGGCGACATGTTCCAACTCCCGCACCAAAGCGCGCGCCCACACGTCATGGTCCACCGCCTCCCGCACATGGGAGTTGAAATCACAATAGGGGCATTTCTTCAGGCAGAAGGGCCAGTGAACATATAACCCAAATAGGTCCGCCTGCCCGTCCATCACTCTTCAAAGACTGCCTTGACCAGCTTGGCAAAGGCGCGGGCCCGATGGCTCATCCCATGTTTTTCGTCAGGGTCCATCTCGCCAAAGGTGATGGTCTGCCCGTCTGCGATAAAGATCGGATCATAGCCGAACCCGTTCTCACCACGCGGGGGAAAGGTCAGACGGCCATCAACCCGGCCTTCAAAAATTTCTGTATGCCCGTCGGGCCATGCCAAACACAAAGCACACATGAAATGGGCAGCATCATTTACCTCGCCCCTGATCACCGTGTCTTTCAGTGCGGTTTCCACTTTTTCCATCGCAATGGAAAAGTCTTTCGTTTCGCCTGCCCAGCGAGCCGAATAGATCCCCGGCGCGTCATCAAGCGCGCTGACGCATAGGCCACTATCATCGGCAAGGGCTGGCTTGCCCGATGCGGTTGCAGCAGCCAGCGCCTTGATCGCGGCATTGGCGGCAAAAGTATCCCCATCCTCAACAGGTTCGGGCAGCCCAAGTTCACCCGCGCTGATGGCCGTAAAGCCAAAGGGGCGGATCAGATCATTAATCTCAACCACCTTGCCCGGATTGTGGGTCGCCACAACAAGGTCGCCACCTGTCAGTTTGCGCGCCATCAGTTAAAGCCCCAGCACCTGACGTTGCACGGCAACCAATTCGGCAACGCCCTTTTTGGCAAGGCGCATCAGATCGGCAAACTGGTCTTCTGAAAACGGGTCCTGTTCGGCGGTGCCCTGAATTTCAACAATGCCGCCATCGCCTGTCAGTACGAAATTGGCGTCCGCTTCGGCGCTTGAATCTTCGCTATAGTCAAGGTCAAGCTTCGCCTCACCCTGATGCAGCCCGACAGAGATTGCCGCCACTTCGGTCTTCAGCGGAATGGTTTCGATCATGCCTTGGTCTTTCATAAAGCGCAGGCAGTCATAAAGCGCCACATAGGCCCCGGTGATCGATGCGGTGCGGGTCCCGCCATCGGCCTGCAAGACATCGCAGTCGATACTGATCTGCCGTTCACCCAGCCCCTTCATATCCACAACGGCGCGCAAAGACCGCCCGATCAGACGTTGAATTTCCTGCGTCCGGCCAGAGGCACCCTTGCGTTCGCGGCGACCCCGGTCATGGGTTGCGCGCGGCAGCATGGCATATTCAGCCGTTACCCACCCCTCGTTTGAGCCACGCATCCACGGCGGCACCCGTTCTTCAAGTGATGCGGTGCATAATACATGGGTGTTGCCCGCCTTGATCAGGCATGACCCTTCGGCATAACGGTTCACATTCAGTTCAATCGAAAGGGGGCGTAGGGCATCATTGGCCCTATTGTCTGCGCGCATTTGGGGAACACTCCGTAAAAGGCAAAAATATCTTAGCGCCTGCTTATCACGGGTCCCCCCTTGCCTCAACACGTCTAAAGCCCTAACACATTGGGCATGAGCGCGCACAAAGATCAGTATGGGTCAGGCAATAGTATGCTGGCGGATATGAGCCGGCGTAATCAGGATATTTTTCAGCAAATTGTCGAAGCCTATCTTGATACGGGTGCCCCGATCGGCAGCCGTACCCTCAGCCGTTTGGATGGCATGGGGTTAAGCCCGGCGTCGATCCGCAATGTGATGGCTGATCTTGAACATGCCGGGCTGCTTTACGCCCCCCATAAAAGCGCAGGCCGCATCCCGACCCACGAAGGGTTGCGCCTGTTTGTTGATGGCTTGCTGCAAATCGGTGATCTGTCCGCCGATGACCGGGTCCGGATCGACGCCCATTTGGCCGGTGCCGAACAGGCCAAATCTATCGAAGATATGTTGCGCGAAACCACACAGGCCCTGTCGGGGCTTAGCCACTGTGCCGGGATCGTCGCCGTTGCCCCCGAAGACGCCCAGCCGCAGGACGAGGCGCTAAAACAAATCGAATTCGTCCATCTGGGGCCGGGGCAGGCACTGGCCGTGATCGTCACCCAATCGGGCAGGGTTGAAAACAAGGTCATTCAAATCCCGCTTGATCTGCCGCCCAGCGCCCTACAACAGGCCAGCAACTTCCTTAATGCCCGCATCGGGGGCCAAAGCCTTGGCACTATTTCAACCCGTCTTGCGGACGAACTTGCCCGCGCCAAGGCCGAACTTGATAGGCTGGCTGCCAAGGTGGTTGAAGACGGGCTGGCCGATTGGGTTGGTGAGGGGCCGGGCAAAAACAACAGCCCCGACGGGCTTTTGATCGTGCGCGGTCACGCCAATCTGCTGGATAATGTCACCGCGGCTGAGGATTTGGAGCGGGTTCGGCAATTATTCGCCGACCTTGAAACCAAATCAGGCATGCTGGAATTGCTGCAATCGGCCCGCGATGCAGATGGGGTGCGCATGTTTATCGGCGCTGAAAACCCGCTATTTTCGCTGTCAGGCTCCTCCGTCATCGTCTCCCCCTATAAAGACGCGCAGGACCGGATCATCGGCATGATCGGGGTGATCGGCCCGACACGGATCAATTATGGCCGGATTATCCCCATGGTCGATTACACCGCGCAGGTGATTTCGCGCCTGATCAAATAGGCTGCGCCACCACAAGAACCGGCCCGCGACCGTGCGCCCCGCTTGCAATGCGTGGGAAAACCCCTATATCCCCTGACACACAATCATTGATGCAAAATAGATGCAAACGGATCGAGCCCATGACTGAGCAGAATCAGGACAAGCCGCAAGACGAGCCTATCGACAATGCGACCGAAGCTGGCGCAACAAACACATCTGCTGCCGACGACAATGGGGCCGACGATCCTAATAAAGAGCCGACCATCGAAGATGCCATCGATGCGCTTTTGAAAGAAAAGGAAGAGCTGCTGGGCGAAATCGCCGACATGAAGGACCAGAATCTGCGTCTTGTGGCGGAAATGGAAAATACCCGCCGACGTGCCCTGCGCGACAAGGTTGATGCGGAAAAGTTCGCCGTCACCAAATTTGCCCGCGATATCCTAACCGTCGCTGATAATCTGGACCGCGCTTTGCTGTCAGTATCTACCGAGGCGCGCGAGGCTGCCGATGACATCACCAAAAGCGTGATCGAAGGCATTGAAATGACCCAGAAAGAGCTGGTCAGCACCTTTGAAAAGCATCAACTGACCCGCATCGATGCACTAGGCAAAAAGTTCGACCCCAATCTGCATAACGCCATGTTTGAAGCCCCCATGCCTGACAAGCCCAACGGGTCTGTCTTTCAGGTGGTGACCGATGGCTGGATGATCGGTGATCGTCTGTTGCGCCCGGCACAGGTCGGTGTTGCGCGCGGCGGCCCCGCCTTTGAAGAGGTGGCCCCGGCGGAACAGGGTGATGAGGCTGCTAAAACTGCTGAAAACGGCACCGAATAGACCCTATCAGCCTAAGAATCCCTGCACGCGCATGAATGTCGCGCCTAAAGGGCGGATTCTTTTGCCCCATGCCATTGAAGCGGGCCCCCCAGCCCCCTATATAAGCCCCCATAACACAGGGGTGGCAGGGGATAGCCTATTTCCGGTTGACCGGAAAAGCGGCGAAAAAACCTTGCCTTCTCACGCTTGATTCGACGAATTGCGACCCTATCTAAAAGGGGTCAAAGCCCTTGCACCATTTGCTTCACGACTGGTGCAACAATGTTCAAGGGGCGGGCACGGGACGAGTGCTGCAAAGGCTCGCCATCGCATCGCCGCCGTAAAGGAGTAGTATAATGGGTAAAGTGATCGGTATTGACCTTGGGACCACCAATAGCTGCGTGGCAGTTATGGATGGGTCCACCGCCAAGGTGATCGAAAATTCAGAAGGCGCACGGACCACCCCGTCCATCGTCGCCTTTACCGAAGACGGCGAACGTCTTGTCGGCCAACCGGCAAAACGTCAGGCTGTCACCAACCCGGAAAACACATTGTTCGCCATCAAACGTTTGATTGGCCGTGTGTTCGACGACCCCGCCGTCGCAAAAGACGCCAAAATGGTGCCCTATGAAATCACCAAGGCAGACAATGGCGATGCATGGGTTGAAGCCCGGGGCGAAAAATATTCTCCCAGCCAAGTGTCTGCCTTCACCTTGCAGAAGATGAAGGAAACCGCCGAAAGCTATTTGGGCGAACCTGTGACACAGGCTGTGATTACTGTCCCTGCCTATTTTAACGACGCCCAGCGTCAGGCCACCAAGGATGCAGGCAAGATCGCTGGCCTTGAAGTGCTGCGCATTATTAACGAGCCGACCGCCGCGTCATTGGCCTATGGCCTCGACAAAGCCGAAGGTGCCAAGACCATCGCCGTTTATGACTTGGGTGGTGGTACGTTTGACGTGTCCGTTCTTGAAATCGGCGACGGTGTGTTTGAAGTGAAGTCCACCAATGGTGACACATTCCTTGGTGGTGAAGACTTTGACATGCGTCTGGTTGATTACTTCGCCGACGAATTCAAAAAAGAAAACGGCATGGATTTGCGCGGCGACAAGCTTGCCCTGCAACGTCTGAAGGAAGCTGCGGAAAAGGCAAAGATTGAGCTTAGCTCCTCTGCCCAGACCGAAGTGAACTTGCCTTACATCACCGCCGATGCGTCAGGCCCCAAACATTTGGCCCTGAAGCTGACGCGCGCCAAGTTTGAAACATTGGTTGATGATCTGATCACCCGCACGGTTGAGCCTTGCAAGGCCGCCCTAAAAGATGCCAGTCTATCAGCCGCTGAAATCGACGAAGTTGTTTTGGTCGGCGGTATGACCCGCATGCCCAAAGTGATCGAAACGGTGAAGAACTTCTTTGGCAAAGAACCCCATAAGGGTGTGAACCCTGACGAGGTGGTTGCCATGGGTGCCGCCATTCAGGCCGGTGTTTTGCAGGGCGACGTGAAAGACGTGCTGCTGCTTGACGTGACGCCGCTGTCACTGGGTATTGAAACCCTTGGCGGTGTGTTCACACGCTTGATTGAGCGCAACACCACCATCCCGACCAAGAAAAGCCAGACATTCTCAACCGCAGAAGACAATCAGTCCGCCGTGACGATCCGCGTCTTCCAGGGTGAGCGTGAGATGGCCGCCGACAATAAACTGCTGGGTCAGTTTGATCTGGTCGGTCTGCCCCCCGCACCGCGCGGCGTGCCGCAAATCGAAGTGACCTTCGATATTGACGCCAACGGTATTGTTCATGTGTCCGCGAAAGATCAGGGCACTGGTAAAGAACAGCAGATCCGCATTCAGGCATCAGGTGGCCTGTCCGATGACGACATCGACCAAATGGTCAAGGACGCCGAAGCCAATGCCGAAGCTGACAAGGCCCGCCGCGAAAGTGTTGAGGCCCGCAATCAGGGTGAAGCGCTGATCCACTCAACCGAAAAAATGTTGGAAGAGCATGGCGATAAAATCAGCGACGAAGACAAAGCCGCTATCGAAGGCGATGTCGCGGCCCTGAAGGAAGCATTGGAAGCTGAAGACGCCACCGCCGAAACCTTGCAGGAAAAAATGGGCGCGCTTGCCAACAGCTCAATGAAGCTGGGCGAGGCTGTCTATCAGGCAAGTCAGGCCGAAGCAGAAGCAGCCGCAGGCATGGGCACCGACGGAAACGGCGGCAACCAGGCATCGGGTGATGATGATGCTGTCGACATCGACTTTGAAGAAGTCAAAGACGAGAACGACGAAGAGCCCAAGAAAGACGCGTAACCCGCGCTAATCAGATTATGCCCTTGCGCCCCGATTGTGCAATGGGGTGCAGGGGCATGATCGAAAAGCTGAAAGCGCTTTTCAGCCCCAAGGGCCAAGCAAAAGGGCGATAGCCCGGAAGCGTTAAAAAAAGCCGCGCTAAGAGAAAGTATTATGTCTAAACGGGATTACTACGAAGTACTGGGTGTTGATCGCAGCGCTGATGAAGCGGCGATGAAAAGCGCCTATCGTAAGTTGGCGATGAAATATCATCCCGACCGCAATCCCGATGATGCCGAAGCAGAAGCCAAGTTCAAAGAAGTGAACGAGGCCTATGACATTCTGAAAGACAGCGAAAAGCGCCGCCAATATGACCAGTTCGGTCACGCCGCCTTTGACGGCACGGGCGGCTTCAATCAGGGTCAGGGCTTTGGTGGCCAGGGCTTTGGCGGCTTTTCAGATGTATTCGAAGATATTTTTGGCGAGTTCATGGGTGGCCGTCGCGGCGGCGGTGGCGGGCGCGATCGCGCACAGGCCGGTGCCGATCTGCGCATGGACCTTGAAATCTCGCTTGAAGAAGCCTTTTCCGGCACCTCAACCGACTTAAATGTTCCCAGCATGGCCTCATGTGAAGCATGCGATGGCACTGGGGCCAAGGATGGCGCACAGCCGGTAACCTGCGGCACCTGTCAT
Organism: Alphaproteobacteria bacterium; assembly: GCA_965229935.1. Classification (GTDB taxonomy): domain Bacteria; phylum Pseudomonadota; class Alphaproteobacteria; order SPJN01; family SPJN01; genus SPJN01. The sequence goes on along the minus strand of CBDDKB010000002.1, from coordinate 2,184,805 downwards.
GGTCGTGGCCGGGTGCGTGCGCAACAGGGGCTATTTGCGGTAGAACGGACTTGCCCGACCTGTCATGGCACAGGCCAGATCATCAAGGACCCTTGCGATGTCTGTCATGGACAGGGCCGCGTGCGCAAGAACCGGTCATTGAATGTCGATATTCCCGCCGGTGTCGATGATGGCACGCGCCTGCGCCTGTCTGGCGAGGGCGAGGCTGGCATGCGTGGCGGCCGGGCCGGTGACCTTTACCTCTTTATCCACATTACGCCCCATCCGATTTTTGAACGCGAGGGGGCGCATGTGCAGTGCCGCGTGCCGATCAGCATGACCACTGCCGCGCTTGGCGGTCAGATCGAAGTGCCGACACTGGGCGGCAAGCGCGCCCGCATTTCTATCCCTGAAGGGACACAGAATGGTCGCCAGTTCCGCCTGCGCGGCAAGGGCATGCCGACCTTGCGCGGTCGTCAGCATGGCGACATGTATGTGCGCGTGGCGGTTGAAACACCTGTCAATTTGAACAAAGAACAGAAAGACCTGCTGAAACAGTTTGAAGAAGCCGGCGACAGCGCCGACACCAGCCCCGAAAGCAGCGGCTTTTTCTCTCGCGTCAAGGATTTCTGGGAAGATTTGACTGACTAGATCGCTCACGCCAGCGCCCTTTCGGGCGCGGCTCCGCGGGGGGCGCGCAAAAAGTTGCGCGAGCCTCAGTCGGCTAGTTTTACTGCCTCAAATGGCTCAAACCGTACCTCCACCCCGCAATTCCGGGTGCGTGGCTTGCAAACCTGCGTTACTGACATTACATTAAGTTAACAAGCGACCGCCAGCAAAAGTGCCAAAAACTCATTTGGCGGTTTTGCGTCCGGCGGCGCGACCATAATAACTAAGCGACCGCCAAGCAAAGTTGCAGACTTTTCTGTCCGGCGGCGTGACCATAAAAACAAAAAGGCACAGGCGATGTCAGACGCACAAGTTACAGATCAAACAGCGGCATTTGCAAAGGGTCAGGGTGGGCACCCGAAGGGACCTGCAGATGTCACACCGCGCAACATTCATTTCGACGCCATCAAGGATGTCGATATGCGTGACTGGCATTCAGGCAATGTGGTCCTGTCGGCCTTTTTCAACGGCCTGTCATTAAGCTTTCCCGATGGGGAGGCCTTCTTTGTCAATGCCGTGCGCGCCCATGCCAAAAATGTTGAAGACCCGACTTTGCGTCAGCATGTCAAAGGCTTCATGACACAGGAATCCATCCATTCCCGTGAGCATGATGTTTATAATGACCAGCTGATCGATCAGGGCTTTAATCGCGCCAAGGGCATGATCAAGTTCAACAAGCAGGGTCTGGATTTCGTTGAAAAGAAACTGGGCAAGACAGCCGCGCTTGCTGACACATGTGCTGCCGAACATTTCACCGCCATTCTGGCTGATATGCTGTTGTCGGATGACCGCTTTATGGGCGGGGCGCATCCTGAAATGGCAAAGCTGTGGCGCTGGCATGCCATCGAAGAAACCGAACATAAGGGCGTTGCCTTTGATGTGTTTCAGGCATCCTATCCGGGCTTTTACGGTTATCTCCGCCGCTCATTCGCGATGGCCCTTACCGCCTTTTTCTTCCCGCTTGGCATGTTCATCGGCACCATTCAGATGCTGCGCGACAAGGGTGATGTGTTCAAATGGAAAGATATTGGCGCGGCGCTGAAATGGTTCTGGGTCCGCCCGGCATTTTTCCCGCGCATGATGCTGCGGGTTCTGCCCTATTTCAAACCCAGCTTCCATCCGTGGGACGAACAGAATTATCATTACGTTGAGGACTATGAAAAGGCGAAGGCGGAAGCTGCCTGATCACCTCGACACAGCAATTCTGAAACACCCCGGACGGCAACCGCTTCCGGGGTTTTTCTTTTTGAGCAATAGGCTTTATATAGAATTTGGAGCGACAGCTAGAAAAAGTGCCCCGTGAATTTGAGGGCTGCACTCTTTCGTCCAGCTGCGCAACCACAAACAAGGGACATGTTATGTCAGACGAAACATTAGGCATTGTGATCGCAGGCGCGTCGGGCCGCATGGGCCGGGCGTTGATCCGTGCGGTTACAGAAGAACAGGGGATGGCTGTCATCGGCGCGACCGAAGCGCCGGGCAGCGACCATCTGGGCAAAGATGCAGGCACGCTTGCCGGGATCGACCCACTTGGCGTTGACGTAACCGACGATCCCTTGCCCCTGATTGCCAAGGCGCAAGGGCTGATCGACTTTACAGCGCCCGCTGCCACGATCCAGCATGCCGACCTGTGTGCGCAGGCACGCATCGTCCATGTCATCGGCACCACCGGGTTTAGCGAGGATGATGATGAACGGCTGAACGCCGCGGCCCGCCACGCGACGCTGATCCAGGCGGGGAATATGTCTGTCGGCGTCAACCTTCTGACCGCGCTGACCGAAAAAGTTGCCGGGATTTTGGATGACCGTTGGGATGTCGAAGTGTTGGAGATGCATCACCGGCACAAGGTTGATGCCCCCTCCGGCACTGCCAAAATGCTGGGCGAAGCAGCAGCAACAGGACGCGGCGTAAAATTGTCAGAGGTGCGCGATGCAGTCCGTGACGGGCAAACCGGCGCGCGCCGTCAGGGCGACATCGGCTTTGCCACCTTGCGCGGCGGGTCTGTTGTGGGTGAGCACACGGTGATATTCGCCACCGACAATGAACGGGTTGAGCTGACCCATAGGGCAGAGGACCGCACAATATTTGCACGCGGCGCTGTCACTGCCATCAAGTGGGGACAGGGCAAGGGACCGGGCCGTTTTGACATGCTCGATGTATTAGCGCTTTAATCTTTTTTGTTGTTCACCTGAAATAAGTGGTCCGGCTACGAAGCGGATAGGGACCGAAACCTCATTTCAGGTGAAATTTTTAGCCTTCGGGGGGGTGTCAATGTATTCAGATGATCCATCACATATCCCAAGTGGTGTAAAATCCCGCTCTGTCAGTTTTGAAAACCCGACCGGGGCACCGGGCAAGGGCGGGCAGACATGGGGTGGCCGCAAGGGTGATCCGAACAAGATGATCATGCCCGGCGAATGCGTCACGCTGATGGATATGACGGGGCCGGGGCGCGTCACCCATTTCTGGCTGACCGTGCCGCCCATGCCGCCTGAGATTATGCGCTCCCTCATATTGGAAGCCTATTATGATGGCGACACCAGCCCCTCAATCTCTGTCCCTTTGCCAGATTTCTTTGGGGCAAGCCTTGGTCGTCCTGTTGAGCTGAACACCGCCTATACCGCCATTCAGGAAGGGCGCGGCTTTAACAGCACCATCCCCATGCCGTTTCACGGGGCCATGACGATCAAGCTGACCAATCATACCAAGCGTATTTTCCCGCTTTATTATCAGATTGATTTGTTGATGGGCCCACAGGATGAAGAGTGCGGTTTGCTGCATGTCGTCTTTAACCGTGAAAACCCCACCACGATGAAACAGGATTTCACGCTGGTAGATCATATCGAAGGGCCCGGGCGCTTCTTTGGTACGGTCGTCGGCATACGCGTACTGAACGACATCAACGCGCAACATCTGTTCAGCTGGTATGGGGAGGGGGAGTTTAAATTCTTCCTCGACAATGACACGGACCACCCCACCATTTGCGGCACAGGCCTTGAAGATTATGCCGGTACCGCATGGGGCATGGGCGCGCATCAGGCGCCCCTGTCAGGTGTGCCGCACGAGATCAGCGCCCCTGACAGCACATCACCCAACCCGGATTTTGCCAGCCTTTATCGCTGGCATGGGCCTGACCCGATCGTGTTTGAAACACGCTGCCGCGCCACCGTGCAACAGATCGGTGCGGTCTTTGTCCCCGAAGGGGCCGACCAAATGATGCAGGAGGTTGAGGCCAGCCACGATATTGCAGGCCAAGGGTGGATCGAAGCCATGCCCGGTGTCCGCGCCTTTGGCATTGTCGAGCGACAGGATGATTTTTCTGCTGCCAGTTTTCTTTACCTCAAAAAACGACAAGCCGTGCCGGAGGTTGACCCGGTACTGGCATCGAAAGATATGGAACGGCTGCCTTACGAGAAACCATCCTCAACAGAGGAACGCATGGCCATGGTCGGCGCAACGGTGGAGTAGAAAAGATGACAAAACCGCTGCTGATTTGCCTGTCAGTCATAATGTTATCGGCCTGCTCGTTGGACCCTGAGTCCAATCAGCGTTTATTCAGCGAAAATCGCCCAGCTTTCGCAGATCAGATCGCTGATGAGAATGGCGTCCCCGCGTGGCTCATTTCTTGCGTCAATCCATTTCAGCATTGCATAGACAAGGCCAAGGAGGTTTGCCCAACTGGGTTTGTTGGTGAACGTGTCGGGTCCGCGCAGGCACAAACAGTTGCCCCCTATATGCGCTATCTAAAGCAACGCTATAAGAAAATGCCCTACAATCAAGCTGTCGGCTATTGCAGCGACGTCTTTGCGGCGACTTATGGGCAACAGCAATAACAAATGGTTTGGTTGGAGGACGGGACATGACAACAAAAGGCAGATGCCAATGCGGCGCCGTGCAGTTTGAAATCTCAGGACCGCTTGAACCTATTCAGATCTGCTATTGCAGTGATTGCCGCCGCGCGCAGGGTACGGCCCTTGCCACCAATATGCCGGTAAATGAAAGCGCCATCCGCTTTATCGGCAGCACAGATACGATCAAGGAATATCAGGCCACACCTGACAAAGTGCGTGCCTTTTGCGCCAACTGCGGCAGCCCGCTTTACAGCAAAACCGACAAGGTTCCCGGCGTGTTGCGCATTCGTGCGGGGATTTTGGACACACCGCTTGCCAGTGACTTGCTGTGTCATTTCTTTGTGGCTGACAAGGCGAACTGGTGGCCCATCCCCGATGATAGTCTACCGCGCTATGATGATTATCCGCCCAATAGATAAAGAGCGGATAGCAGGCAGGTAAAGCCTAACTCGCGCGTTCTACCGCCCGCTCAACAGATCTGGCCTTTTCCCAGACCAACATGGCCCGCTTGCGATCAAGACCGTAATAATAGCCGCCCAACGCGCCTGTCTCTCGCAACACCCGATGGCACGGCACTAAAAAGCCGATGGGATTGCGGCTAACCGCATTGGCAACGGCGCGGGCGGCATTCTTTTCACACACTTGTTCGGCAATTGCGCCATAGGTTGACGTGCCGCCCTCAGGGATTTGCAGCAGGGCCTTCCAAACCTGAATTTGAAAATTCGTGCCTTCAAGATAAAGCGGCAGGGGGGCCGCCCGCCCGTTCAAGGGGGCAAAGGCCTGCGCCGCCAAGGACGCAATGGCCTTGTCATCATGCACAAGATCAGCCCTGGGGAACCGCTTTTGTAAGAGCGCAAGCTGTTTATCCAGATCGCCCATGCCGCTGCCCTGACCGCGGCCTGCGGGAATGTCTTCTGCAGCCAAATCAGGGTCAATAAAGCTCATCCCACAGATACCCTTATCGGTGACCGCAATGAATGCGGGCCCAAAGGGGCTTTGCGCTGTGCCGTACTGAATGGTCAAACCCATGCCACGCTTCGCAACAGTGCCGGGGGTCACAGCCTCATGCACGGTAAAGAGATCATGCAGGCGGCTGGGTCCCGACAGGCCTGCCCTAAAACTCGCATCAAGCACATCGGCGCCCCCGATCAACGCCGCTTCGGCCACATCAAGCGTAAGACGGCCCTGAAATTTTTTGGGTGATACCCCGACCCAGCGCGTGAACACCCGCTGGAAATGCGATGGCGACAGGCCCACATGGGCCGCCACGTCGTTTAGCGAGGGGCGCTCCTCCCGCTCCACCAGCAGGAAGTCGATGGCCTCTCCCATCCGTGTGTAATCAAGGTCATGTAAATGTGCAGTCATCGGTAACAGCCTTATCAAATTTCAGACAGACTGTCAGGTCAGCGGTTCGGCTGCCACCCGAATCTTGCGATCAGGTCAGATTACGAAAATAGCGGTTGGGACGCCCGGGTCCTTAAAGCTGTGGTCAGATCATCGGCAATCTTGCGCTTTTCCCGGACGGGCAGAAAACTACCGCATTCCACCGCCTGCCCATGACTGCACAGCAAAAGATGGGCCACCGTAACCTCGCCCCCGCCTGAGCCTAGGCCCGTTTCTGCGGCGCGGCATTCAACGCGCGCCCATGTGGGTTCTAACCTCGCGACCTCCTCCCACTCATGCTTGTGGCTTGATTGACGGTGCAGGGTCAGTGCCTCGCGATCAAGGCGCAGCCATTCCCGCCGTTCGGCCCGGCGGCGGACAATATGAAAGGCCCAATAAAGCCCCAAAATGTCCAAACCGAAAAAGCCCAACACAGGCCAGGCCCCAACGGCGAAAAATCCGGCTGAAACGATCAGACTGATCCCGATAGCCACAATAAAGACCGCGCGCATGCCCACAGGCCCCAAAACCGGGTTGGGACGTAACTCACGATTGAAATATGTCTGCGTCTGCGCCATGACTTAACCTTAACCATTTTCAGCGAAGGGAGGCAATCGCGGCAAACCCGCCCGATCGCCCAAAATTTGGACACGCCATGCCGCAAATGACCAAAGCGACTATTCAGCTTTTCTTTGAAAACCTGCGCGCCAAAGACCCCGACCCACAGGGGGAGCTGAACTATACCAACCCCTATACGCTGGTGGTTGCGGTTGCCCTGTCAGCGCAAGCGACAGATGTGGGCGTGAACAAAGCCACAAAAGAGCTGTTCAAAATCGTCAAAACGCCTGAAGACATGCTGAAATTGGGCGAGGCAAAGCTGATCGACCACATCAAATCAATCGGGCTTTATAAAACCAAGGCCAAGAATGTGATGAAGGCCGCCCAGATGCTGGTGGATGACTATGGTTCAGAAGTACCGCAGGAGCGGGAGGCGCTTGAAAAACTGCCCGGCGTGGGTCGTAAAACCGCCAATGTGGTGTTGAACATCGCCTTTGGTCATCACACTATTGCGGTTGATACCCATCTGTTCCGCGTGTCAAACCGCACAGGCCTTGCCCCCGGAACGACGCCGCTGGCGGTTGAAAAAAAGCTGCTGAAAAAAGTCCCGGACGAGTTTATGCGTCACGCCCATCATTGGTTGATCCTACATGGACGGTATGTGTGTAAGGCGCGCAAACCCGAATGCGATAAATGTGTGGTGGTCGATCAATGCCTGTTCAAGGGCAAGCTGATCAACAGCTAGCAGGCGGCTAGTCATCCGCTTCAACAGCGGCGCGGCGGGCAACGACCATTGCATGGAAACAATCATCAGCGGCCTTTTTGGCAAGCGGGCGGCCATTGCGTTTGCGCGGCGTCACCTCGATCACGCGGCCTTCCTTCATCAGGATATGAACTGCACAGCCGGGCGCGTCATAACGCAGGAAGCGGGCATTTTGTTCGGCAAAGATAATGTCAGGCTCCCCCAAGCTCGATTCCAGCGACTTCATGCTCGCGCCGATCAGCACCTCGGCCAAAAAGCGCACCTCAGGTTCAGGCGCTGGTTCTGGGGCGGGGGTGGCAACGGGTTGTGATTGTGCCGGGGGTGGCGATTTTGTCGATGTGGTTTGGGGTGTTTCTTCGCTGCCGCGAAACAGGCCAAAGCCCTTGAACCCGCCACCGCTGTTTGATCCGCTGCCTGCGCCGCATGCTGATAGGGCTGTCAGGCAAAGCCCAACAATCAAAAACCTATTAAGCGGCTTGTTTTGCATCCTGCGGTACCGACCCCGTCAAATGTTTGTACCAGTGTACCATAAACGCTGCCCCGACCAAGGGCACAGCGAAATTCAAAATCGGAATCATCAATAGTCCGGCGATCACGATACCAGCAAAATAGACCTGCCAGCGATATTGATGGCGCAGGCGTGTCGTTTCTTCAAAGGAATGATGCCGCACGGCAACCATTTCAAAATATTCGCGCCCAATCAGATAGGCGTTGGCCAACCAAGGAATAAGCGGCATGAAAAAGTAAAAGGGCAGTAGCAGAATATTGACGACCAACAAGACCAGCGCAAATTTCGCACCCATCACAATCGCCTCTCTGATCGGCTGGTCACGCCCAACAGGATCATGGGCGTAATAGCGTTGTTCCACCGCGCCTGAAATTTCATCGATAAAGATGCCGATAAACAGTCCCGCAACGGGCAATAGCAAAAAGCCCGTCAGCAACAGCCCTGCGGCACCCGCCAGATAATCAATGCTTTGATCAAGCCAATTCCACCCGGTGAAGCCTTCTGCGGGCCACAAATAATAACCCAACGCCCAAAACAGCCCGAAAAGCAGGAATGTCACCCCTAATGAGCGTAGCAGCACACGCCGGAACGGCGGTTCGGGCAGTTGGCGGATGGTCATGCTGGCAGACTTGATCATTGCGGCCCCTCAATCAAAAGCGTTTCCCAAGATATAGGGACTTCCCGGGCTGATTGCCAGATAGGCGGGGGATTTTTCCGCGACAGATTTTTTATTGTGTCCGCCCGCGCCCTTATCTAGGTTGGGCAGTAAGCCCGCCTTTTCCTTGTTCCTTAAAGTGAGATAACGCAATGACAAGCCCGAAATATGATGTTGCCGGGATCGGCAACGCCATTATGGATGTTTTGGTAAGCGCCAGTGACGAGACCGTCGCCGGACTTGATATGCCCAAAGGCTCTATGCGCCTGATTGACGAGGATGAGGCAAACCGCCTTTACGCTGCGATGGATGACAGCAAGGTCACGGCGCCGGGCGGGTCTGTTGCCAATTCTATCGCCGGGCTTGCCAGCCTTGGTGGCCGCGCTGCCCTGTTGGGCCGGACAAGGAATGACGAGGTTGGCCGCGCCTATGCCCAAGGGTTGCGCGATGCAGGCATTCACTTTGAAACCGCTGCTGCCGAAGATGGCGCAGGCACAGGCCGTTGCCTGATTTTTGTCAGCCCCGATGCGCAACGCACCATGAATACATTTTTGGGCGCAGGCGCAGACTTTACCAAGGATGATCTGGAAGAAGACGTGATCGCCGCGTCCGCCGTGACCTATCTTGAAGGCTATCTTTACAGCACCCCCAGCACCAAGGACGCGTTTGACAAGGCTGTCCGCATTGCCGAAGCGGCGGGCCGCAAGGTCGCGCTGTCACTTTCAGACCCTTTCTGCGTTGAAGGGCATCTCGAAGATTTCCGCCGCATCGTGACAAATGATGTGGACATTCTGTTCGCCAATATTGATGAAGCGAAAATGCTGTACGGCACCGATGATGTTGACGAGGTGCTGACCCGCGCGGCAGCTGACTGCGCTATCGCCGCTATTACGCAAGGGCCCGATGGGGCAACGCTGGTACGCGGCGACGAACGGGCATTTGTGCCCGCCGAACCGATGGGTGATGTGGTTGATACAACCGGCGCAGGCGATCAATTCGCTGCGGGCGTTCTTTATGGGCTTGCCACCGGGGATGATTTGATGCGCGCTGCCAAGCTGGGTGCATTGATGGCCGGCGAGGTGGTGTCACACTTTGGCCCGCGGCCCGAGGCTGATGTCCGCACGCTCGCAGAAAAAGCGGACCTTCTTTAGATTACGCGCCGCGTGACGGAAAAGTCTGCAACTTTTCCTAGCGGTCGCTTGTTGGCCCGCGGCCCGAACAAGACGTGCGGGCCTTGGCTGAAAAAGCGGGTCTGCTCTAACCGACACGCCCCTGCCACTTCACCTTCGCCCGATAACGGTACAGTGTTGCGTTATAGACCTCACCTTTGGTACACAGGCCTATGGGACGCAAAAAAATCCATACCGATGAAACGCGGGCGCTGTTGCTTGAAACAGCCGAAGCCATGCTGGCAAAAGGCGGGGTCAAAGACCTGTCCGCCCGCAAACTTGCGACCGAACTAGGGGTCACCACCCGCGCCATTTATGCAACCTTTGGTGATATGGATGGGTTAATCAGCCAGCTTGTTGCCAAGGGCTATACGATTTTGGGCGATAATCTGCTGTCTGTGCCGATCACAGATGATCCTATCCATGATCTGGAATTGATCGGCGTCGATGGGTTTCGCGCCTTTGCCCTCAACCACCCCAATCTTTACCGCATGACATTTGAACATGTCCCGGCCAATGCCCTTAGCGAAGCGGCGGTTAAACAGGCCATGACCGAAAGCTATGATACCCTGATGGGATTTGTGATCCGCGCCCAACAAAGCGGGGTCGGCGGAACGATGGCCAAGTCTGAACTGGTTATTTCATTCCACGCTTTGTGTCAGGGCCTTGCAGCGGTTGAGCTGTCGCATCAATCGCCCCCGATCGGCACGAATTTCTGGCAACCTCTTGCCGGGAAAGACCCCGTGTCCCTGTGGCGTACTGCGATTAGGGGCTTGCTGACGGGGCTGGCCTAGTTAGTCGCTGCGACTGGCCTTTTCTTCCAGACCAGACATGCCCTCACGCGCTGCCAACACGGCAAGCACATCGTCAATGTTCAGATCGCGCGCAGCCAGCACCACCATCAGGTGATAGATCAGGTCCGCGCCTTCGCCCAACAGGGCCGCATCATCTTCGCTGACGGCGGCGATGGCTGTTTCAACACCTTCTTCACCGATCTTTTGGGCGATTTTTTTGACGCCCTTCGACAACAGCTTTGCCGTATAGGAACTTGTTGCATCCGCGCCCTTGCGCGCCTCAATCGTTTCGGTCAAGCGTTCAAGAATATCTGCATTGGTCATTATTTTGTCCCCTCTTCCATATAGGCGGCAAAGGCATCTGCATAATCGGGATGCCAACGCGACAGGGCCGGGCGGTTCTTGATTATATCATCCGCATTCCACTGGATGCGTTTTTCATCCACCGGGCGGGGTTTTTCATTGTCCGGGCACAGAATGTAAAAGTCGCCGCGCTGCAGCGCCTCGACCATAAAGGCAACGGTTTCTTCAACCGTCCATGCGCCATCAGGTTTTTCCGGTATAAAACGCGCCACCATCGCCGAATAGACAAAACCGGGGATCAGCAAATGCGCTGACAAATTGCAATTTTCAATCTGACGTAAGGCGTGCGCCACAGATTCTGTATAAGCGACCACCCCGGCCTTTGACAGATTATAGGCAAAGTTCCCCGGCGGGCGCGTAATCCCCTGTTTTGAGCCTGTGTTGATCACAGCCCCCCGCAAACCGCTATCCAACATTGCGGGGATAAAGGCATGACACCCATTGATCACCCCCATCAGATTGACACCCAAAATTGTATCAAGCGCGTCACGGCTTTCCCAAGGGGCGCCAGCAGGCAGGGCAAGCCCGGCATTATTCATCAAACAATGAACCGGGCCGAATTTGGTAAGGGCAGCGTCGCGCAATGCCTCAACCGCCGCCGCATCTGACACATCGCACGGCACCGCCAGAACAGCCGCACCATCAAGCGCATCTTGCGCGGCGGTCAGCGCCTCTTCATCCTTGTCGGCAATAGTGACGGTCATGCCCGCAGCGGCATAGGTTTTAGCCGCGGCCAAGCCAATGCCGTTGGCACCACCTGTGATCACCGCATGATTACCCTGTACCATCCAGTCAGTCATGCCGTCCCCTTATTTTGTTTTGCTTTACTTGATTTAAACCGGACGAACCGGAACGCCCTGTTCTGCCATATAGGCTTTCGCCTCGCCGATGGAATAGTCCCCGAAATGGAAGATGCTGGCAGCCAGCACCGCATCGGCACCGCCAATCAGAACACCGTCGGCAAGGTGTTGCAAGTCCCCAACCCCGCCTGAGGCAATGACAGGCACGTGAACCGCATCGACAATCGCGCGCGTCAAACCAAGGTCAAAGCCTGCGCGGGTACCGTCCCGGTCCATGCTGGTCAGCAAGATTTCGCCTGCGCCCAACGCTGTCACCTTTTTCGCAAACTCAATCGCGTCAATGCCCGTCGGCTCTCGCCCGCCATGGGTAAAGATTTCCCACTTGTTCTCGTCGGTCTGCTTGGCATCAATGGCAACGACAATACATTGGCTGCCGAATTTCTGCGCGCCTTCTGCGATCACATCAGGGTTTTTGACAGCAGCAGTGTTGAGGGAGACTTTATCGGCCCCTGCAAGCAACAAGGCCCGCATATCGGCAACTGTGCGCACGCCGCCACCAACCGTCAACGGCATAAAGCAGCGTTCTGCGGTGGCGCGCACAACATCAATCAAAATATCACGCTTGTCAGAACTTGCGGTGATATCCAAAAAGCACAGCTCGTCTGCGCCGGCCTTATCGTAGACTGCGGCCTGTTCAACCGGGTCGCCCGCGTCGATCAAATCAACAAAGTTCACGCCCTTGACGACGCGGCCATCCTTTACATCAAGACAGGGTATTACGCGCGCTTTCAGCATATCAGCCCCGCAACACTGTCAGCGCTTCATCAGGGTCGATGCGCCCGTCATAAAGCGCGCGGCCTGAAATCACACCTTCGATCCCGGCGCAGTTCGTGGCCTTAAGCGCAATCAGATCATCAATCGATGCAACACCGCCCGACGCAATCACGGGGGTGGACACAGCCTCAGCCAGTTTAACCGTTGCTTCAACATTCACGCCTGCCAAAATACCGTCACGGTCAATGTCGGTGTAAACGATGGCAGCAGCGCCTGCGTCTTCAAACTGTTTGGCAAGCTCTATCGCTGAAAGATCAGATGCCTCAGCCCAGCCTTCGGTGGCGACATAGCCGCCCTTGGCATCAATGCCCAAAACCACTTTACCGGGGAAGGCCCTGCACGCATCTTTTACAAGCTGCGGGTTTTTAACCGCGACCGTGCCCAAAATCACGCGGGTGATGCCACGGTCAAGCCAGCCTTCGATTGTGGCCATATCGCGGATACCGCCACCCAATTGAACGGGCAGATCGGTTGCAGCGATAATCGCCTCAACCGCCGGGGCATTGACGGGCTTGCCCTCAAACGCGCCGTTTAGATCCACCAGATGCAAATATTCATAGCCTGCTGCGGCCCATGCCTTTGCCTGATCGGCGGGGCTGTCATTAAAGACCGTTGCCTGATCCATCAGGCCTTTTTTCAGACGCACACACTGGCCGTCTTTCAAATCAATGGCCGGAAACAGGATCATGGCCGCCACTCCACAAATGCTTTTAGAAGGCCCGCGCCCACGGCCTGACTTTTTTCAGGGTGGAACTGCGTGCCCAAAATATTATCGCGGCCCACTGCGACCGTAATCTCGCCACCATAATCGGTGACCGCCAATTTCTGCGTCAGGTCATTGACCTGCATGTGATAGGAATTGGCGAAATAACAATGTGCGCCAAGTGGCAAGGCACCCAACACAGGGTGAGCCCGCTCAAGCACGCTAATCTCGTTCCAACCCATATGGGGCACATTCAGTGCCGGATCGACAGGTTCAATCGGCACGACCTGTCCGTCAACCCAGCCAAGCCCGGCAGTGCGGCCATGTTCACGGCCTTCCCTGGCCAGCAATTGCATGCCGACACAAATGCCCAAGAAAGCGCGGCCATCACCGATCACCCGCTGGGTCAAGGCATCAACCATACCCGGCAAGTCATCAAGCCCCTGCTTGCAATCAGCAAAGGCACCGACACCGGGCAGGATCACATGATCAGCCTTTGCCACATCGTCTGGCTGTGACGTCACACAAACGGGACGGTCGCCCGCAGCCAGCGCAACAGCCTTTTCAACGGATCGCAGATTGCCCGACCCATAATCAATAATCGCAATTGAACTCATGGATCAGTCTTAAAGTGTGCCGCCAAGCGTACCCTTGGTGGAGGGGACCGCATCGGCCTTGCGCGGATCAATCTCCAGCGCCGCGCGCAAGGCACGGGCCAAACCCTTGTAACAGCTTTCAACAATATGGTGATTGTTTTCGCCATAGAGATTTTCGACATGCAAAGTCACACCCGCAGCCTGGGCAAAGGCCTGGAACCATTCCTTGAACAATTCGGTGTCCATGTCACCCAGCTTGGGCTTGGTGAAATTCACCTTCCAAATCAGATAAGGGCGGCCCGACACATCAATCGCCACGCGGGTCAACGTTTCATCCATCGGGATATGAACATCGGCATAGCGGCGAATGCCCTTCATATCACCAAGGGCATCAGCCACAGCCTGACCGATCACGATGCCGGAATCTTCCGTCGTGTGATGGAAATCAATGTGCAAGTCACCTTCGGCCTTTAGGCTGAGGTCGATCAGCGAATGACGCGACAATTGCTCAAGCATATGGTCAAGGAAGCCGATCCCGGTTTCCACATCATATGTGCCAGACCCATCAAGGTTCAAATCCGCCTTGATCTTGGTTTCATTTGTCAGTCGTTCGACGCTTGCCGTTCTCATGATCTGCATCCATTTCACGCTAATTACTGGCTTGTAACAGGCCTAAACCCAGCCGCCAAGCCCTGCATTTCCCCCGCGACCTCTTGACGGATAGGGGTTTGGGGGCCACATAAACCCCAACAGCAAAGGAATCCCATGATTATGAGCAATGAACCCCACCGCGCGGTCAAACTTCCCCTGCAAGGCACCACCATCTTGTGCGTGCGCAAGGGTGACACGGTTTCAATGGCTGGCGACGGCCAAGTGTCCATGGGTGACACGGTTTTGAAGGGAAACGCCCGGAAAGTGCGGACTTTGGGCACAAATGGCAAGGTTATCGCAGGCTTTGCCGGGGCCACCGCTGACGCCATGACCTTGTTTGAGCGGCTTGAGGCGAAATTGGACAAGCATCCGGGGCAATTGACCCGCGCTGCTGTCGAACTCGCCAAAGATTGGCGCACTGACCGCTATTTGCGCAAGCTTGAGGCGATGATGATTGTCGCCGACAAGGACGTCAGCCTGATCCTGACCGGGACGGGGGATGTGCTTGAATCAGAAGATGGCGTCCTTGCCATCGGCTCTGGCGGGAATTATGCACTCGCCGCTGCGCGCGCCTTGGTCGATACGGATATGGACCCCGAAGCGATTGTCCGCAAGGCGATGGGTATTGCTGCTGATATTTGCGTCTATACCAACAATAATTTGACCGTTTTTACGCTTTAATCATCTGCTTATCATTTTCTGTTAGTTGTATTTTATGTCTGATTTTTCCCCCCGCGAAATCGTATCCGAGCTTGACCGTCACATTATCGGGCAAGGTGCCGCCAAACGCGCCGTTGCCATTGCCCTGCGCAATCGGTGGCGGCGCAAAAATGTTGATGAAAGCCTGCGCGACGAAATCCTGCCAAAGAACATTCTGATGATCGGCCCGACAGGCGTGGGGAAGACCGAAATCTCTCGCCGCTTGGCTAAGCTCGCAGGCGCGCCCTTTATCAAGATCGAAGCCACCAAATTTACCGAGGTTGGCTATGTTGGCCGCGATGTCGAACAAATCATCCGCGATCTGGTTGAAGCAGCCTTGATCTTGGTGCGCGAAAAGAAACGCAAGGCGGTTGAGGCTGAGGCACATCTGTCAGCAGAAAATCGTGTGCTCGACGCGCTGGTGGGTGAGGGGGCAAAGGACGCCACCCGCGACAGCTTCCGCACGCGGCTACGCAATGGTGAGCTTGACGACAAAGAAATCGAAATCGCCGTTGCGGCCCCGTCAGGGGGCGGCATGCCGAACTTTGAAATACCGGGCATGCCCGGTGCGCAAATGGGTATGATCGACCTTGGGTCAATTTTCGGCAAGGGTGGCCAGCAACAGCGCCGCAAGCTAACCGTGCGCCAGTCCTATGATTTGTTGATCACCGAGGAAAGCGACAAGCTTTTGGATGATCATGAAATCGCCTCTGACGCCATTGCTGCTGTTGAAAATGACGGCATCGTCTTTTTGGATGAAATTGACAAGATCACCGCCCGGTCTGACGATCAGGGCCGGGTTGGCGGCGATGTTTCCCGCGAAGGGGTGCAGCGCGATCTGTTGCCCCTGATCGAAGGGACGACCGTCAGCACAAAGCATGGCGCGGTGAAGACAGATCATATTCTGTTCATTGCGTCAGGTGCCTTTCACCTCAGCAAACCCTCAGACATGTTGCCCGAATTACAGGGCCGCCTGCCCATCAGGGTTGAGCTTGATCCATTAAGTCAAAATGATTTGAAGCGCATTTTGACCGAACCTGAAGCCAGCCTGATCAAGCAATATAAGGCCCTGTTGGCGACAGAGGGGGTAACCCTTGATTTCAGTGAAGATGCCATCAACACAATCGCCCAGTTGGCGGCAGAGGTGAACGGCACGGTCGAGAATATCGGTGCCCGGCGTTTGCACACAATCCTTGAACGGGTGCTGGAAGAAATCAGCTTTACCGCCACCGATAAGGCGGGCGAGGCACTGCATGTCGATTCAGATTATGTACAGAAGAATATCGGCGACTTTGCCAGCGACGTCGATCTTTCAAGGTTTATTCTTTAACCAACCTAGTCAGTCGCTTTAGCTTGGGCCTACATCGGTGGGTGCAGGCTTATATCATTGCGTAATCTGTCGGCAAGATAATCAACCAGACTGCGTATCTTGGATGATGCTGCACGCCCTTCGCGATGGACAATATGGATCGGGCGCGACGCAGGCGCGAAATTTTCCAATGCGGGTTCCAGCGAACCATCATTAATACAACCTGCGACCTGATAGGTTAAAAGACGCGACACCCCATAACCTGACTTCACAATCTCAATCACGGCGTCATTGGCATTGACCTTTAACCGTGACGGGACAGTAACGGTTAAGGGCGCGCCGGTTTCATCCTTGAACAACCAGCGCCCGGTCGGTGCAAATGCATCAGGTTGGATGATGCTGTGATCTTTCAACTGTTTGGGGTGTGTCGGCTTGCCATTGGTGCGCCAATAGTCAGGGGCGGCGACCACGATCGGGCAAACCTCACCCACCTTGATCGCTGTCAGGGATGAATCGGGCAAGGGGCCGATACGAATAGAAATGTCCAACCCTTCATCCATCAGGTTTGTCACCCGGTCCACAAACAGGGTTTCTATTTCCACCCTTGGATGATCGGCAAGAAACGGGCCCAGCAGGGGGGCCACATAGATCCGGCCAAACAGGGCAGGTGCGGTGATGCGCACAACGCCCTGCGGTGCCCCATGAAGGCCAAGGGCAGCATTTTCTGCTGCTGCCAAATCCTCAACGATCTGGCGCGCGTCACCCAAAAAACGCGCGCCCGCATCGGTTAGCGTCACCGTCCGCGTGGTGCGAATGAACAAGGGGGTGCCCAGCCGATCCTCCAGCGCAGAAATGGCGCGCGTGACCGCAGGCGGCGACAGGTTCAACCGGCGCGCCGCCCCTGCAAAGCTGCCATGATCGGCAACCGCGATAAAAACCTCAATCGTCTGAAGGTGATCCACCTGATTATTCCTATAAATGGAATTATTTGTTTCCGATTATAGATATTCATCAAATTTTTGAAATGATTATTCTTTGCCTTGTTGAAGCCGCCGGCATGGTGCCAACGGCAAACCAAGGACAATCATCATGGCCCGTATTGAAACCATCACGCACAAGACTGCCACCCCAGACCAACAGGCCCTATTGGATGCCGTGCGGCACAAGCTGGGCATGGTTCCCAATTTTCTGGCGGTGCTATGCCAGTCACCCGAAGCCCTTCAGGCATTTTTGGGATTGCATCAAATTGCTGAAACAGGCGCGCTTGATGCACAAACACGCGAACGAATTGCGCTTGTGATCGCCCAGGAAAATAGCTGCCAATATTGCGTGTCTGCGCATAGTGCCATTGGCCGCAAGGCAGGGCTAACCAATGATGAAATCGCCGCTAATCGCAACGGATCATCACAGGACCAGAAGGCGCAGGCCGCCCTGTCATTTGCTACTGCGATCAATACCCATAAGGGTGATTTGACCGATGCTGAGTTTCAGGCCATCCGCCAGGCTGGCTATTCAGATGCTGAAATTGTCGAGATCATCGTTCACGTCGGCATGAATATTCTGACCAATATGATTGGCAAAATTTCCGACACGGAAATTGATTTCCCGAAAGTTTCCTTGGACCAGCAAGCAGCAGCCTAGTTCCAATCCTGCTTGCAAGGTTCAGGAAACCGGGGCGGACACCACCCCCCTCATCCCGCACTGACGTGTCCGCCCCAAAGCGGGGGGCAGCCGCTGTCACTTGATCGAAAGGAAAGTGATCATGCCAACAAACTTTGCCACCATTGCCTTTACCCCCACTGTCAAACGAATGCAGACAGAACAGGGCAGCCGCGCCATGTATCAGCGTTTGGATATGATGGATGATGATGTCTGTTTTGGGCCAGCCGAACGGGCCTTCATCGCAGACCGGGACAGCTTTTATCAGGCCAGCGTGTCAGAAACCGGATGGCCCTATGTGCAATTCAAGGGCGGCCCCAAAGGGTTTTTAAAGGTGTTGGATGATCACACGCTTGGTTACGCAGATTTCAGAGGCAACCTGCAATATATCAGCCTTGGCAATCTGGCGGGCAATCAAAAACTTGCGCTTATTCTGATGGATTATCCCAATCAGCGTCGCCTAAAAATTTGGGCAGAGGCCCGCATTGTTGATCTGGCAGACGATCCTGTTCTGTCGGCCCGGCTTGCCCTGCCTGATTATCGCGCGCGGGTGGAAAGGGGCATCATTTTGGACGTAGCGGCATTTGACTGGAACTGTCCGCAACATATCACCCCGCGCTATTCAATTAACGACCTAGCAGAGCTTACACCGTCGGCCCTATGATTTTGGCTGATCAAGGATCGTCTCAATTTGGGCAAGCTGCACTTCATCAAGATCATTGATCTCGCGCGCTAACCGATTGGCGATGCGCGTTGCCTGTGCCGAGCTGTCGGACGTATCAACCGTCACACGCGGGTCTGACAGGCCGGCGGCTTTTTCCAATGCTTCAGCCTCGTCCCAAATCAGCTCGAAATAGTGAATGATCTTTTGCACCAAGGGCCATGAGGGGCGACCCTTTTTGCCATGCTCCAACCCGGACAGGTAACCGGGGGTAACATTCACCGCCTCAGCCATCGCGGTGATGGTCACACCGCGCTTGTCTCGCAGGCTGCGGGTCATTTCGCCGAATGGTGTGAGGTTGGGATTATGTTTAGGCATAATCCCAAAGCTAGACCCATCAAGTTAAAAAGAAAACCACAACGTCACTCCGGGCTTGACCCGGAGTCCAGTCCGACAAGGCTCTCAGCTGTTACTCTGGATGCCGGATCAAGTCCGGCATGACGAGGTTTCTTTAGGTTTTACCGTTGTCTTCGCAAATAAACATAAAGCGCGCCAGTGCCGCCATGCTTGGGCTGGGCGTGTGAGGTTTCAACCACCAACGCGTTCAAGGGCGGCTGGGCCAACCAGCGCGGCACCATACGCCGTAACAGGCCCGATTGCGTCGGCGCACTATAGCCGCCGCCCCGTTCCCACGGCGCAGGGGGCACGGCGATCGGATTACCCTGCCAATCACGCCCCTTGCCCTTACCCGTAATGACAAGCACCATGCGCTTGCCTTGCGCTGCCTGACTTTGAATAAATTGGTCGAGCGCGCGATGGGCCACAGCCTCCGTCATGCCGTGGAGATCAAGCCTGCCTTCGATTTCAAGCTTGCCGCGTTGCAGGCGTCGGCGATTGCGTCCATCCAAACCGCGTTGGGGTTCATGCACAGGTGCCGGGTTAAACTGAACCAAGGGTTCAGCCCTTGCCGCACCGGATGCCACGCGAACTTTGGGCGCAGGCTTCATCGCCTGTTTTTGCGGGCCAACAGGTTCGGCACGCAACCCGCCACCCCGGCGATTGCCCACATCACTTGTTACCTTGTCCCACAAGGCCCGTTCCTTCGGTGATAATGTGCGACGCTTGCTCATCCCCCTGTCCCTTCAAACGTCTGGCGCGGCACAAGGCGGAACAGGCGGATGGGCGCAGCCAGCGCCCCGGCTTTTTCTGCGCCCTCATCCCCCAGCCCGCGATAAAGATCAAGCCGTAACGGCCCACGAATGGCGCCGCCCGTATCATCGGCACGGACGATGCGGCCCTGCCCACTGTCCAAATCAAGGACATATAAAAACTCGCCATAGGCATGAAAGGCCGGATCAACCGCAACAGACTGATCGGCAAGCAGGGCGACATTTGCCGCGCCCTTCACCGTCAACTCATCCGCATCAAGGCGAAAGAAGGTAAAGGCCGGGTTCTTGTCCATCAATGCTTCGGCCCGGTCTGGATTGCCATAAAGCCAACCGCGAATGGCCTGCATCGACATGTCAGCCGGGGCAATATCCCCCGATGCAATTAGATCCCGCCCGATAGCAAAATAGGGCCGCCCGTTCTTGCCCGCATAGCCCGCGCGCACCAGCCCCCCGTCGCCAAGCCTTAACAGACCCGACCCTTGGATTTGTAAAAAGAACCGTTCCACCTTGTCCCGTACATAGGCAACGGGGGTCATGTCGGCATGCCCATCAATCTCAGCGCGCGTGTTATAGGGGACAAACGCGCCCGCCTTATCATCCCAGCGGCCATGAATGGCCTTGCCTTTTAAGGCAGGGTCAAACCGATCAAGCCTGATGGTCACAAGATCATCTGGCCGTCCATAAAGCGGCACAGAAAAGTCATCATCCCGGGCCAAGCGCGCGTCAAGCACCGGCGCGTAATAACCCGTCATCAATCCCCGATCCCCGGTTGGGGTGGACAGGGCCTCGATAACAAAATGATCTTCAAAATATGCTGCAACCGTATCAGGCCAACTATCAGCGGCGGGGCATGACCGGCATGAAGCAAGATCAAATTGCAGATCATCTGACCAGCCGGGCACATCATCAAAAAAGACGGGGGTGGCGCTGACGGGCGGCGGCGCATCAAACGCCGGGTCACTATCAACACCTATTTGATAGCCAAAGCGGAAGGCAGCGACCACCAGCAACAAAACACTTATGATCAGGATGCCGCGCCCCATTGTGGCCGCGCCCTAGTTTGTTGCGTCAAGCAGCCATGCGGGGCTGTCTGAGGTCACGTCCCGTTCAAAGCTCCACACATCGGTAACGGTAGAAACAGTGTTGGGATGACCATCAATTACCGCGCCATCCTCATTATAGGTAACGGCAATCATCTCGGCCTTAAAGGTCAGGGTGATGACGGCAAGACTGCCCTCAAGCGCGGCCTCATCAATGATGGTTTCATTGATACCAATGATCGTCACCTCTGACCGCTGGCCCTGATCGGCACGCGCATCAATAGCGGCGGCAAAGCCTTCGAACACGTCGGGGGTCAACAGCTCTTCAAGTTGAGGTTTGTCCCCTTGCGCAAAGGCGGTGAGGATCATTTCATAGGCGCCGCGTGCACCATCCAAAAAGCCTTCCAGCTCAAAATCCGGATCGGCAGCCAATATTGCCTTCAACCCCTCGGCCTGTTTACTGCCAGCTTTGGTATGGGTGGCAATCTGATCTTCGGGCGCACGACGATAGCGCACGGCAGAGCCGGGCAACGGGATAACATTATCATCGTCATCCTTATCGTCTGTTTGCCCAGACTTTTGTGGCGCACGTTTCAGCTGGTCCCCGCGCGGATGGGGGAAATCCTGCTCATGCCCGTCGCGGCGGCCCAAAACAGACCGCAACCGCAGAAAAATAAACAGGGCAATACCGCCCAAAATCAGAATATCCAGCAACGCCTGACGCTCCACTAAATGCAAGTAATTGATAGGCTATAGATAAGCCCGACACTATACAGTGCAAGGGTACAAATACGAGACTTTTGTCACGCTTTGCTTTTATTTGGGCCACCAATCCCTATATAAATTCAAGAAAAAGTGCCTAAACGAGGAATTTGTGTGATCCCCTTCATTCTATTTGCCGCTTTTGTCACGGTTCCGGTCATTGAAATCGCCCTGTTCATTCAGGTGGGCGGGTTGATCGGGTTGTGGCCGACCTTGCTGACCGTGGTGTTGACCGCCTTTATCGGCACGACATTGCTGCGGATGCAGGGGTTAAAAGTGCTGGCGGACGCACAAAACACCCTAAATCAGGGCGGTATGCCGATCGAACCTGCCATTCACGGCGTCTTTTTGCTGATTTCCGGGCTGACCTTATTAACCCCCGGTTTTATGACTGATGCCATTGGGCTGATCCTGTTTATCCCCCCGGTCAGGCTGTGGTTGGGGCGCAAAATCTTTAACTGGTTAAAGGATCACGCCCAAGTTCACGTCTATCAACAGCAGCAGTCCAGCGGCTTTTCTGATGGGTTTTCGGGCCATGAGCAGCCCTTTACCCCACCATTTCAGGAACCGGGGTTCCACCCAACAGGCGCGCCCGATCAACCAGAAGGGCCCAGCATCGTTGATCTGGACGATGATGATTTCAGGGGGGAGCCGGACGATACCTCCCCCTGGGCGCAAGGACCCGACCGCAAGCCAGACTAAACGCCTTATTAAACCAGCAGCGCATAAGCGCCTTACTGGTCCAGCGGCGCATAAGCGCCTTGCCACCAGCCCCCGGCGCATGATAGCGAACGGACCTATTCTAAAAGCATCCCTGACAAAAGGCCGATCCCATGACAGATACGCCCGAAACCGCCGCCGGAACCGAAGGTCAAGCAGCAGGCGAACAGCAAAATGTAGAATTTGCTGTCATCAGCCAATATGTGCGTGACTTAAGCTTTGAAAACCCGAACGCGCCGCAAAGTTTTATGACCGATCAGGGCAAGCCGCAGATTGACATCAAGGTTGATCTGAATGCGCGGCGCGGGTCTGACACGAATTTTGAGGTGATCTTGAAAATCCGTGCCGATGCACGGTCCGAAGATGGCAAGACCGCCCTGTTCGTGGCGGAACTTGAATATGCCGGCCTGTTCCACATCAAGAATGTACCGAACGAAAGCCTGCAGCCTGTATTGCTGATCGAAGCACCGCGCCTATTGTTCCCGTTTGCCCGCCGCATTTTGGGCGACGCGACACGCGATGGCGGCTTCCCGCCGCTGCAACTTGATCCGATTGATTTCGTTGCCCTCTACCGCGCCCGCGCCCAAGCACAGGCCCAGCAGGCTGAAGGCAATAATGGTGACGATCCCCTGTCAGGTCCTGCGCAAGGTAATGCATAAATAGGTATCAAACGTCATGCCGGACTTGATCCGGCATCTTCGTTTTCCACGTGACCTGCTTTTCCTGACAAGGAACGGCAGTCCCACCCAAAGACCCCGCATCAAGTGCGGGGTGACTTTTAGGAATTTTTCACCCACAGGGCGTCATCACCCAATTCTTCGGCGATGAAATTTTTGTGGGCCGCAGCTTCGGCGTCTGTCAGGCGTGAGGGTAAGGGATTGGGCCGTACTTGCTGTACCTTGTGATTAAGGCCCGTGTCACCATCATCCCCTGATCCGGCAGCGCCAGACTTGCCCACAAGTTCGGGCTGCCTGCCGCCGATCAGTTCCAGATAAACATCTGCCAGCAATTCAGAATCAAGCAGGGCCCCGTGATAATCACGGCCTGAATTATCAACGCCGAACCGCTTACACAGTGCATCCAAGCTGGCGGGGGAGCCGGGGAATTTCTTCCGCGCTATCGCCAAGGTGTCAATCGCCTGCGAAAATGGCAGCGTGGGTCTGTTATCACGCTTTAGTTCCGCATTCAGGAACTTCATATCAAAGGCGGCATTGTGAATGACCAGCTTGTCATCACCGATGAAGGCCAAAAAATCCTCAACCACCTCGGCAAAGCGTGGCTTGTCCTGCAAAAATTCCAGCGTCAGGCCGGTAACGCGCTGGGCCCCTTCATCCATATCGCGGTCAGGGTTCAGATAGACCTGATAATGATTGCCCGTCGGCACATGATTGACGAGTTCAAGACACCCGATTTCGACAATGCGGTGCCCCTCGTCAGGATCAAGCCCGGTGGTTTCAGTATCAAGTACGATCTCTCGCGCCATTAGCTGGCCAGCCCTTCGGTCACTTGGTTCAGATGCGCTTCTAATGCTGTCACCATAGCCTCTGTCCCCGCGCGGTCAAATTTTTCCGGCGGGACGCTTTCCAGATGTTTCAGAATTTCACGCACACGATCATGCGCATGATCCAGACCATGATTGGTGTCGATCACAAAATCGGCGCGCTTGCGCTTAATGTCATCGGCGACCTGTTTGGCCAAAATTGATTTGAACTTATCTTCGGTCATATCAGGGCGCGCCAAAACGCGTTCACGCTGCACTTCATAGGGCGCAGACACAACGATCACCCGGTCCACCCGCTCATGGCCCGTGCCTTCGTATAAAAGCGGTACATCCATCACGACGATTTTTTCGCCCGCATCATCCCATTCCAGCAACCGCTTGGCCTGCACAAGCCCGACCATGGGGTGAATGACGCCTTCAAGACGCTTAAGCGCAGCGGCATCATCGATCACATGTTTGGACAGCCGCGCCCGGTCAATCGCGCCATCCACAATCACATCAGGGAACAGAGCACCAATGGGGGCCACCGCAGCGCCACCCTTTGCGTAAAGCTTATGAACCTCAGCATCGGCGTCATAAACAGGCACGCCTTCCTCGCGGATCATGCGCGAGGTTTCGGATTTGCCCATACCGATTGAGCCTGTGAGTCCAACAAGTAGCATAGTATCCCATTCTCCCATTCGTCATGCCGGACTTGATCCGGCATCCATAGTGAGTTGCAACCACTACCCAAAAGCTACAATGGATCCCGGATAGCGCTGCACACTTCCAGCATGACGTTAAAATCTATTTGCTCACAATATCATTTTCGATCATGGCGCGCAGCATCGGCGTGACGCTGACGGGTTGACCGAACCAGGCTTCAAAGCCGGGGCGGGCCTGATGCAGCAACATGCCCAGACCATCAACAATCGTGTTGCCCTGCTTTTCTGCCTGCGTCAAAAGCGCGGTCTTTAACGGGGTGTAGACAATATCGGTCACCACCGCCTGATCGGGCAGGCTTGCCAAATCGATGTCGAGTGGGTCTTTCCCTTCCATCCCCATGCTGGTCGTGTTGACTAACAGGCTCGCGTCAGTACAAAGGGCGGCGCGATCTTCAAGCGGGCGGACAATAATCTCAGGCAGGTCAGGGCCGCCTAATTCTTCGGCGAGGGCAATCGCCTTATCCAATGACCGATTGGTCAAACGGATTTCAGGCACGCCTGCATCCTGCAAGGCGGCGATGATCGCTCGCGACGCCCCACCTGCACCGATGATTGCCGCAGGGCCCTGATCAGCCTGCCAATCAGGCGCGCCTGCACGCAGATTTTCGATAAAGCCGAACCCATCAGTGTTGCGACCCAGCAAAGTGCCATCGTCGCGCACGACAATCGTATTGACCGCGCCAACACGTTTGGCAAAAGGCTCAACCTCGTCCATCAGGGGCAGCACATGTTCTTTATGGGGCAGGGTGACATTGATCCCGGCAAAGCCATTGTCTGCCAGCTTGCTGATAAAGCTGGCTAGGTTCTCAGGCTCCACCTCATAGGGATCATAGGTCCCGTCAATGCCCTTTAACCGCAACCAATAGCGGTGGATGAGGGGCGAACGGGAATGGCCGATGGGAAAGCCGATCACGCCTGCCTTGATGGGGTTTAGGTCTGTTTCGTCGCTCATAAAATTCTTATTCGGTAAAGTTCAGTCTGGATCAGTAAATTTTAATCGGGGAGTACATTATTCACACGCAGGAAATCGAGCAGCGGCAATAGTGGCAGGCCCTGAATAGTGCTTTGATCCCCCTCAATATGCGCAAAAAGCTGAATGCCCGGCCCTTCGACCTGATAGGCCCCGCACGAGGTTAAGACCACATCACCTGCCACCTCAAGATAGTGGCTGATCATCTGATCTGACAGGGGACGCATGGTCAAGGACGCATGGGCAATCTTGCGCCAGATCGGCGTGCCGTCCTTGGCGATAACAACCGCGCTCCACAATCTGTGCAGCTTGCCCGACAGTGCCTTTAGATGCGCATGGGCGTGATCCATATCGACGGGCTTGTCGAACAGAACGCCATTACATTCCAGCACTTGATCGGCCCCTATCACAAATGTGCCGGTGGCTCCACGCGACAAAACCGCGTTTGATACTTTGATGGCTTTAAGCTCTGCCAAGGTTTCTGCAACATGTTTGGGAGGCGCGTTTTCGGCTGCCAGACTTTGCTTGACCATATACTCGTCAATATGGGCAGGCATGGTGGCAAAGGGTATGGCGGCCCCTTCAAGAAGCTGTGCCCGCACCCGGCTTTGCGACGCCAGCACGACAGGCGCGCCATCAGCGTTGGCAAGATAAGACGGGGCGTCAGTCATCAGCGCCACCCAGTTGGGCCAGATGTTCATCATGCAAAGTCAGGATCGCGGCTGAGGCTTCTTCGACAGACCGGCGGGTCACGTCAAGCACAGGCCAGTCATAATGGCTGAACAGACGACGTGCCTCCTTCATCTCGGCCTTGACTTGATCCATATCCGTATAATCCATTTCTTCGGACTCGTTCAGGCTGCGCAATCGCGCCTTGCGAATGGTCACAAGCCTGTCCGGGTTTACGGTCAACCCGACCACCAAGGGCCGCTTGATATGGGTGAACTGCACAGCCTTGCTGATACCCGGCACAATCGGCACATTGGCCGCCTTGATCCCGCGATGGGCCAAATACATGCATGTCGGCGTTTTTGATGTGCGTGAGACACCGACCAAAACAATGTCAGCCTCGTCCAAACTTTCCATCATCTGCCCATCATCATGGGCAAGGGTGAAGTTCAACGCTTCAATCCGTTGGAAATAATCTTCATTCAGCGTGTGCTGCCCACCGGGGCGATGGCTGGCCTTGGCGCCCAAAAACTTACTCAACGACGCAATGGCCTGATCAAGCACAGGCACGCATGGGATGGTCCGGTCAGCACATTGGCGCAGCAATTGCTGCTCCAGCTCCTGATTGACCATGGTACACAGGACAATGCCGGGCTGGGCGGAAATCGTTTCCATCACCTTATCAAGCTGGCGCGTGGTGCGGACCATGACATAGGCATGGCGGATCGCCTCTGTCCCTTCAAACTGGGCCAACACAGCGCCTGCCACCGCGTTCAACGTCTCCCCCGTACTGTCAGAGACAAGATGCAGGTGAAACCGCTCCGCTTTTTGATCTTGATCCATTTGCAGTCCTTAAACGTTTCATCTGTGGATTAGGTGGATAAGTGGGAAATCTCAAGGCCCAAATTAAATGGGGTGGGATCAATGCACGCACCACCAGACTTTCGCCCGGAACGGGAAAACGGTTTTTAGATCCTGTGGAGACCGTGGATAAATCAATCAGGCATCATAGAAAACCGATTGTTGAGGCAATCAGGTCTACAGTCAACTAATTGAAATATATAGACTATTCCAGTCATGCACAGGTTTATCCACATGATCATATGCAACAAGCAACTTATCCACCGGAATCACATTGTGACAGCGGACGAAATTTAATCCACAGAATTCACAGGACCAACAAACCACTACAACCTTTTATTTATTATTGATTTATAGGGGCCTTATGGGGAAAGTGCGCGCATGTCATTAAAACCTACACAAAGCCAAGAAAAAACCATGCTGCGCACCCTTAAGGGAGAGGTCCAGAAAACCCCTCCCCTTTGGCTGATGCGTCAGGCTGGACGTTATTTACCTGAATATAAGGCCACACGGGCAGAGGCAGGCAGTTTCCTTGATCTGTGCGATCGGCCTGATCTTGCAACGGAAGTCACCTTGCAGCCGATCAGGCGCTATGGCTTTGACGCGGCGATCCTGTTTGCCGATATTTTGCTGATCCCACGGGCCTTGGGGCAGAAATTATGGTTTGAAACAGGCGAAGGCCCCCGGCTTGAACCCATCACGGATGGCGCTGCGCTTGCTGCATTGAATTTGGATCATGTCCATAAGGGCCTAGAACCGGTCTATGAGACGGTTGATCGCCTGTCAGCGGCCCTACCCCCCGAAACGACCTTTATCGGCTTTGCAGGGGCACCATGGACCGTGGCGACCTATATGATTGCCGGGCGCGGCACACCTGATCAGGCCCCGGCCAAACAATTGGCATGGACCGACCCGATCCTGATGGCGCAATTGATGGAGCTGTTGGTTGAAGCAACCAGCGCCTATCTGCTGAAACAGGTCGAAACGGGCGCAGAGGTGATCCAGATTTTTGACACGTGGGCGGGCGGCTTGCCTGAAAGCCTGTTTGATGCGCTGGTGATCAAACCGACGGCCCAAATTGTGCAGAATTTAAAAGCTGCCCATCCTGATTTACCCGTCATCGGTTTCCCCCGCGGGGTCGGCGCATTGGCCGAAACCTATATGACACAAACGGGTGTGGACGCGATTGGGCTTGATTCAGGCCAGTCGCTTACCTTTGCAAAAGAAAAGCTGCAACCGCTGGGTGCGGTGCAGGGTAATCTTGATCCCCTGTTGCTGATTGCAGGGGGCGAGATGATGGACCGTGAGGTTGATCGTATTAAGGCTGCGCTTTCAAGTGGCCCGCATATTTTCAATCTGGGTCATGGTATTCGCCCTGAAACAGACCCCGCCAATGTGGAACGATTGGTCAAGCGGGTACGCGGTTGATGAAAACAGCAATTGTCCTATTCAATTTGGGTGGCCCCGACAGGCCTGAGGCTGTGAAGCCATTCCTGTTCAATCTGTTTAATGACCGGGCCATTATCAACCTGCCGCAACCTTTGCGTTGGTTGGTGGCAAAATTGATCTCGACCCGTCGCACGCCAACCGCGCAGGAAATCTATGCTCATCTTGGTGGCAAGTCGCCCCTCTTGGATCATACAAAGGATCAGGCGCGCGCGTTGGAGCAGGCTTTGACAGGCGGCGCGTTAGGCGACGTAAAAACTTTTATCGCCATGCGCTATTGGCATCCGCGTGCCGATGAATGTGCCGCGGCAGTGCGGGCATGGCATCCTGATCAAGTGATTTTGGTGCCGCTTTATCCGCAATTTTCAACGACGACGACCCAAAGCTCCATCACTGAATGGCATCAGGCGGCCACCTTTGTTGAATTGAAAGCGCCGACAAAAACCCTGTGCTGCTATCCTGAGGAGCCGGGCTTTATCAACGCAATGGCTGATCTTGTGGCGCAGCAAATAGAAACAGCGCAGTCGCCTTTCAGGCTGTTATTGTCAGCCCATGGTCTGCCAAAAAAGGTGGTAGATAATGGCGATCCTTATCAGCGTCAGGTTGAACGGACGGGCAGGGCCTTAATGGCTGCGTTGGCAGACCGTGGTTACACCGATCTTGATAGCGTGATCTGTTATCAAAGCCGTGTTGGCCCGCTGGAATGGATTGGCCCCAGTACCGATGATGAGGTGATCAGGGCCGGCAAGGATCAAGTGTCTATTGTGATGGTGCCCATTGCCTTTGTGTCTGAACATTCAGAAACATTGGTAGAGCTTGATATCGAATATCGTGAATTGGCTGATGAAAACAAAGTGCCGGGCTATAGCCGCGTGCAAACAGTTCTAACCCAAGACAAGTTCATCAAGGGCTTGGCTGATCAGGTACTAAAAACGGCCAGCCAGAATTTTGTCTGTGAAGAACCGAATGGCTGCGGCATTGAGCATTTGGGTGAAGGTGAAGAAAAACTGTCTACCTTTCTTGCCAGTGGCATGCACTAAAAACAGGACCGGGATCTGATGGACTTACTCTATCTTTGGTTAAAGGCACTGCATGTGATTTCTGTTATCGCATGGATGGCAGGTATGCTCTATCTGCCGCGCCTGTTTGTCTATCATTGTGAAACCGAAATTGGGTCCGCAGGGTCTGAACGGTTTAAGGTGATGGAACGCAAATTGTTTCGCGCCATCATTAACCCGGCCATGATTGCAACATGGGTGTTCGGCCTTGGCATGTTGGCGACAGGCTTGATTGATCTTGGTGCCGGGTGGCTGCATGTCAAACTGACTTTGGTTGTGATCCTGTCAGGTGTGCATGGCTGGTTCTCTCGCCTGCGCAAGGATTTTGAACAGGACAAAAATCAGCGCCCGCAAAAATTCTTTCGCATGATCAATGAAGTGCCGACGGTTCTGATGATTGGGATCGTCATCATGGTGATCGTTAAACCGTTTTAGGTTTATCCATCACAAATGCGTAGCCCGGCTTTTATAACCGAACAGGGGCGAAACCGCATTTGCAATGGATAGAATTTCCTAGCGGTCGCTTCGTCTGATGATCGTCATCGTCATTATGGTGATCGTCAAACCATTTTGATGCCATTCATATTTATTGTGGTCGCGCCGCGTGACGGAAAAGTCTGCAACTTTTCCTAGCGGTCGCTTCGTCTGATGATCGGTATTGTCATTATGGTGATC
Source organism: Alphaproteobacteria bacterium (assembly GCA_965229935.1). Lineage (GTDB taxonomy): Bacteria > Pseudomonadota > Alphaproteobacteria > SPJN01 > SPJN01 > SPJN01. The sequence continues at coordinate 2,154,626 of CBDDKB010000002.1, read as the reverse complement.
GTCAAACCGTTCTAACTGTCACGAATTCCGGTTCCTATCAGATCAAAACCCTCCTAGGCTTTGCCGATAATATACAGAGCGACCGCCAGTAAAAGTGCCAGTTAGGTTTATTGGCGGTTTTGCGTCCGGCGGCGCGAAAAAATAAGGGAGGGAACCATGTCTGACTTTTGGCAAAAATATTTAACCGTTTGGTGTGTCGGTGTGGTGCTGTTCGGCATCGGTCTTTATGGCGGCGGCTATGCGGCAACCGATGGCTTCAACACGTTTTTTTATGAGCTGGTGAACAGCAACGATAATGCGCTGTTTTATGTTTTGGTTTTGGTGCCGATTTTAAAGTCAGGCGTGTTAAAGGGTTAGGGTTTGTTACTGGCCTGCGACAGACAGGCCAGTAACCGCCCCCTTCACAAAGTGATGCAAATCACCTATATTGATCAGCAAGTTGTCTGGTTCGGCGTGCCCCTGTCTTTTTAAGTCTGGTCTTTTTAAGTCTAGCAAAACGCTTATTTGGCAGGTTGCTACCGACCTTCCCTTCTTTTTGTGTGATCCGACCTGATTTTGGTTGTTGATACACAACCCACCTTTATTTCCGGTGTTTTCCTTGCCGGGAAGTTTCCGAATTCCATTGATGACCTGAATAGCGTCATCCCCAATAGATTTTTTCGCGCCACAGAGCGCGGAATTGTTGCGTTGTTGGATGCATAAATCTTCCGGCGGCGCGTAAATAACAAGCGCCCGCCAGAAAAAGTGCCAGATAGATTTATTGGCGGTTTTTCGTCCGGCGGCGCGTAAAAAAAGAGAAAGTGGAGAAAGGTTTATGAACCTTCTTGAACTGAAAGAAAAAAGCCCGACTGAGCTGTTGGCCATTGCCGAAAAGCTTGAGATCGAAAACGCCTCTGCCATGCGCAAGCAGGATATGATGTTTGCGATCTTGAAAGAGGCTGCTGAAAACGGTGAAGAAATTACTGGCGGCGGTGTATTGGAAGTGTTGCAGGATGGTTTTGGTTTCCTGCGCGCCCCTGAATCAAACTATCTGCCCGGTCCTGATGATGTGTACATCTCACCATCCCAGATCCGTAAATTTTCATTGCGGACAGGTGATACGGTGGAAGGTGAAATTCGCTCCCCCAAAGAGGGCGAGCGTTATTTCGCCATGCTGAAAGTGTCCAAGATTAATTTCGAAGACCCTGAAGCCATGCGCCACAAGGTGCATTTTGATAATCTCACCCCGCTTTACCCGGAAGAGAAGATCGAGCTTGAGCTGGAAGATCCCACAAAGGATATTTCAACCCGCGTGATCGATATTGTTTCGCCCCTGGGTAAGGGCCAGCGCGCCCTGATCGTGGCACCGCCGCGTACCGGTAAAACCGTACTGCTGCAGAACATCGCGCACTCGATTTCATCCAATCACCCGGAAGTTTATTTGATCGTGTTGCTGATCGATGAACGCCCTGAAGAAGTGACGGACATGCAGCGGTCCGTTACGGGTGAGGTAATCTCATCCACCTTTGACGAACCAGCCTCCCGCCATGTGCAGGTTGCTGAAATGGTGATCGAAAAGGCAAAGCGTTTGGTTGAACATAAACGCGATGTTGTGATCTTGCTCGATTCTATCACGCGTCTTGGCCGTGCCTATAACACGGTTGTCCCCAGTTCCGGTAAGGTGCTGACAGGTGGTGTGGATGCCAACGCTTTGCAGCGGCCCAAGCGTTTCTTTGGTGCGGCCCGTAATATCGAAGAAGGCGGCTCCCTCACTATCATCTCTACCGCGTTGATCGACACAGGCTCACGCATGGATGAAGTGATCTTTGAAGAATTCAAGGGCACGGGTAACTCAGAAATTGTGCTTGATCGTAAGGTCGCAGACAAGCGGACCTTCCCCGCCATTGATATTCTCAAGTCCGGCACCCGTAAGGAAGAGCTGCTGGTCGATAAGGGTGATCTGGCAAAAACCTATGTGTTGCGCCGGATTTTGAACCCGATGGGCACGGTCGATGCGATCGAATTCCTGGTCGGCAAGCTCAAGGAAAACAAGTCCAACAAGGGCTTCTTCGACAGTATGAATACTTAGCATACTATTTTTAGTTGACATTTTGTTGATTCCCCAAAAAGGTTGTATGCTTGGACAGCATTTTTGGGGGGATAGATGTCAGCTTTTGAACTTCTTCGATTTTCATTGAGCATACCGACAATTGGCGATTTAAATATTCAGGAAAACAGAGAAGAGCCTGATTTAGATCGGCAGGCGTTTTTAAACGAAGTTTTTTCGGAACGAATTGACTTTTTCTACTATGGTCGTCAGCTGACCTTCTTTCCTTTTAAAGACATAGATCTGGGTGAGAATAGGTATGCTGGCATTATAGGAAATCCTGTTCAGGAACTGGTTCATCTAGGTCCAGATGATGCATTTGCATTGGCTTCTTCCAAACATTACAAAATCGCGTATCTTTATTTTGATGCCGCACCGGAAAAACAAATTGCCGCGTTTGAAAAACGAAATGAAATTGGCGCTGCTCATAAAGTTCTTCGTGCGATGATCGAAGAATTTGTAAGGCTTCGAAAAGGTTACTCTTGGCACGTTGATATAGAATATCTTTCTTCAAAGCAGGATTTTTGGGAAGCAGCTAAAAAGTATAAAGGTCAAATTACGAAGCTGTCTTTTGAGTTTTATCCGCCAAACGGATTAAATGGTTTTGATAAGTTCAAGGAATTCGACAGGCTGGCAAAAGACCAAGCAAATGGTCAATCTTCGGAATACTCAATTACGAATAAAGAAGGTGGTGTCGATCCAGCCGGGGATTTTGTAGAGAGTGCTGTAGAGTACGCTTCTGAAGGCCCTGGACGAATTACAATGAAGAGTGGTCGAAAAACGTTGTACTCTAGTAGAGCAGCAAAACGGGTAGTTGAAGTTGTTGAAAGCTTGATGCCACGGAACAACGAGCATGCTAAAATACTGGGGTTGTTCGATTTGCTTTTTGGTAGACGCGATGATTAAGATAATATCGGCAATGATATTTGGCGCTTTGATTGTGGTAATATCAATCTGCAAGCCAAGTTGGCTAAATCAAAACCCGTATATAACAGACCTAGTAGGTTCAGAAGCCCTAGCGCTTATGGCTGTAATTTTAACCGTTACACTAGCTTCAGTTGCCAATATTCACTTTTCCATAAATCGTATGCTGATTGATAAGTTTGCTAAAAATCAAACAGTAATATCTGCCGCTTCTGATGTAAAAAAGGAGCTAAAGGATAACATTCTTATTGTTTTTTTTGGGTTTGGAGTTGCTTTCTTTGTGCAATTTTTGGGAGGCTTGGCCGAACCCAAATCAATAGTTGTTGCGTTTATGAACGGGATAGTAGTTTGGGTGTTGTTTCTTTATCTTCTTTGTTTGTTTGACATTTATAAGGTTGTTTTTGGGTTGGCCGAATTGGAACTAGATTTGGAAACGAATGCGGATTCTGCCTGATCTGGCCAATTGTAAAAAATTTAGCAGTGCTTAAGGCGGGCTGTGATACAGTCCGCCTTAATAATTTCAGGAGGCAAAAATGAACGACCTGTCAGACATGATGAACAAACGGGCCAGCTTCACCTCGATGGACACGGGCACACAGGAAGACTGGTCCATCATCGCGACCCATCAGATTGAGTTTAACAAGGGCGCGGTTGATCGCATTTTTGATCATATGAAATTGCTGGAAGGGGACGCCGGCGGCTTTATCGTTGATCGGCTGCAACATTCGGTTCAGACCGCTACGCGCGCCTTTAAAGATGGGCGTGATGATGAATATGTCGTCTGCGCCTTGTTGCATGATATGGGTGACATGCTGTGTTCAACCAATCATCCCGATTTGGCAGCGGCGGTCGTCAAACCCTATGTCGATGAAAGCCTTCATTGGATGGTTGAAAAGCACGGTATTTTTCAGGGCTATTACTTCTTTGACTATTTGGGCCTCGACAAAGACATGCGCGAACAGTTTCGCGGCCATCCGCATTTTGAACTGACCGCTGAATTTTGTGAAAAATATGATCAAACCGCCTTTGATCCTGCATATGAAAGCATGACATTGGAAGAGTTTCGGCCCATGATGGAACGGGTGTTCGCACGCCCGAAACAAACAATCTATCGATCCGACAAAACCGGCCTATAGGCAAGGCAGGATTTGGTGGGGTCAGACTATTTGAGTGGACCGGTCTGACATGATCAACACGATCCAAATGACGCGCGGTATCGCGGCGCTTGTCGTTGTGTGCCATCACATTGTGATGGTGATGACCATTTATGGTCAGGCAGGCGGCGTGCGCGACGGGTGGGATATCGTCTTTGAAAAGGGCGGTGTTGGTGTTGATCTGTTCTTTGTCGTCTCTGGCGTGATCATGATGGTGATCCGCAAAAACTATATTGATGAGGCAACAGGCAAGCGCGATGGCTGGCGCTTTTTGATCAAGCGGGTAGAGCGGATTGGCCCGCCCTTGTGGATTTACACAAGTCTGGCCTTGGTCGGCACATTCTTGCTGGGCAAAAACACATTCAGCTTGATCGAGATTATGTTGAGCTATCTGTTGGTGCCGATCAATCAATCCTATCCGTTGATTGTTGCTTGGTCCTTGGTGTTTGAATGGCATTTTTATTTGCTGTTCGCGCTGACACTTTATCTGACCCGATCAATCACATGGCAGATTGTGATGATCACTGCTGTCTTTGGGACATCGGCACTGATCAGCGTCTTTCATTTCCCGCAAGAAATTATGTTCCGCTATTTCATTCACCCGCTTTATGGGGAGTTTATTGCGGGTATTTTGATCGGCGCTGTGATCACAAATGATAAATGGCGCGCGCGCCTATTATCCTATTGGCAAGTGGGTTTGGTGCTTATCATTGTCGGGCTCGCCTGCTTTGTATTGCTTGCCTATGATTTAGAATTGCCGCGCGCCACATCATGGCGGCTGGTTGCCTATGGCTTGCCATCTGCCCTATGCGTTTTGGGCCTGTTGATGATGGAACAAAAAATTGGCGAGCGGATTCCTAAGCCAATGATGGTGTTGGGGAATGCCAGCTATTCCCTTTACCTTAGCCACGTGTTGGTGTTGCACGGGATCGGGGTTGTGTGGCACCAGTTTGGATTGGCAGCCCATCTGTCTGACATTGTGTTGATCATTCTGTGCCTTGCCCTATCAATCGGCTGGGCCGTCCTGACCTATGACTTTGTGGAAAAAGGTCTGATCAATCGTGTGAAAGCGGCAATCAGTTCTAAACAACAAGGATAGAGGAGCCGGTCGTGACCCGCGCTTCCAAATCCTGATGGGCCTTTATTACATCGTCGAACGCGTAACGCTGGCGCACATCAATTTTGACCGCGCCTGATGCCACCGCGTCAAACCAAACTGTCGAGGCGTCCTCAAGCTCCTGATCCGATGCGATATAGTTAAACAGGCTTGGCCGTGTGACAAAGATCGACCCTTGCGCGGCAATGGCGTCAAAGCCAACCGGGTCGGGTAATCCCGAAGCGTTGCCGAAACTGACCAGCATGCCGCGCGGTTGCAGACACTGAACTGATCCGGGCACCGTATCTTTGCCAACTGAATCATAGACAACCGGCATGCCAAGCCCGCCGGTCAATTCCTTGACGCGGGCAACGAAATTTTCTTCGCGATAAAGGATTGTGTGAGTAGCCCCATGCTGTTTGGCAAGCGCGGCTTTCTCTTCACTGCCAACGGTGCCGATCACTGTTGCCCCAAGATGGCTTGCCCACTGGCACAGGATCAGGCCGACGCCGCCTGCCGCGGCATGCACCAAAATCGTGTCGCCCTGTTTGACCTGATAGGTGCGGCGTAACAAATATTCTGCGGTCAACCCTTTCAGGAAACTTGCGGCGGCAAGTTCGTCCGAAATCGCGTCTGGCAGTTTCACCAATCTTGATGCGGGGATTAACGCCGCCTCTGCATAGCAGCCGGGCGCAAAGACATAGGCGACGCGGTCGCCCTCTTTCAGATTGCTGACCCCGGGACCGACGCTTTCAACAATGCCCGCCCCTTCAACCCCAAGCCCGGTTGGCAGGGGCAGGGGGTAAAGGCCGGTCCGATGATAAGTGTCGATATAGTTCAGGCCGATGGCCGTATGTTTGATGCGGGCAAACCCCTCCGGCGGGGCGGCAAGCTCCACCGTTTCAAACTGCATCACCTCCGGGCCGCCAAGTTCGTGCACGCGCACGACACGTGCGGTCATGATTTCATTTTGTGCGGCCATGATGTTTTGCCCTAAATCTATTTTAGTGTTGATTGAAAGAAATCTGACGTGCGTGAATTGGCAAGCTCAGCATTTGCCTTGTCATAATGGGCGCCGCCAACACGGGCAAAGGCATGATCCATACCGTGATAATCATGCAACGTCACATGGGGGTGATCATCAAGCCCCTTGTGCATTTCAGCCTGCGCAGCGTGATCAACAAATTCATCTTTTTCTGCGATATGCAGCATAAGCGGCTTTGTGATGTTGGACGCCTCATTTAAGTCGGCGGGAATATTCACACCATAATAGCCGACCGACGCATCGGCATCAGTGCGTGTCGCAGACAGATAGGCAAGCTTGCCACCAAGGCAATAACCGACGGTGCCGATCTTGCCCGTCACACCATCGACAGACCGTAGATGAGTGATGGCGGCCTGCACATCCTCCATCCCTTTATCGACATCGAACAGGCCGAACAGCTCAAACGCGCGATCCCATTCGGCTTGGGTTTGGTCGGTGATTTGGATGCCCGGCTCTATCCGCCAAAACAGATCAGGGCACAGGGCGACGAAACCTTGTGCAGCAAGATCATCACAAATATCGCGCATCACTTTATTGACGCCGAAAATTTCCTGCAGCACCACAATGCCCGGGCCGGTGCCACCTGCAGGCTTTGCCAAATAGCCGCTGAATGATCCGTCCTTGCCCGTGATGGTAATATCGCTTCCGCTCATGAACGCCTTGCTCCTGTCTGTCATTTTTTGGATGTTGGGAAGATCGACCGCCTTCCTCAAATGTTTGATCGGGTCAGTCTAAGCACACTGTTCCGATTGCTCAATAAGATTTCAGCGATGCTACGGGTCGGTCAGGTCTGTGATCGCAGGTGCAGTCAAGGGCAGTATGATGATTTATCCTGCTTGAGATTGGGGGCAAAGCATCCTAGTTTCTGACAATCAAATGCGGGTTTTTTTGAGAAGGACGTATTCTATGAAGTTCACCATCGAAATTGATACAGAGCCGGATGAGGCCCGCCGCTTTCTTGGCCTGCCGGATCTTGAGCCGATGCAGCAGCGCCTGCTTGATCAGGCCGAAGAACAGATTGCCCGCAATATGAAATTGATGGACCCTGATGCGTTGATGAAAACCATCATCCCCGCAACTTCGCAAGGGGTGGAACAATTGCAAGGCCTGTTCCAAAACGCGCTCAAGACTGTGCGCGACCGCGCCGACCGTCGCAAGGGCGGCGATGCGGAGGAGTAGGCGGCATGAACACCAAAAAAGTATCCAGCGAAAAACCTGCAATTGATAATAGATTACGATATAGCGTTAGTCTTGTTAAGCAGGGACGGCGTCAATTCTATACACTTACAATGCCTAGTGACGTGCTTGCGCGTACTTGTGCTGTAAGCACGAGGCAGGAAGATCCCTTAAAAGGTTTTCAGCGATCGTTGGATACTAAACGGGCGAAAGATATCGCACATTATATCGACCACGACCTAGGGACGATTCCTAGTTCAATAGTTTTGTCGGCGCAAGAAGCAGCTGATTTGAAAATTGTGGGGAGAGGAAAAACGCTCGAATTTTCCGATGTACCAGGTGCCTTTTTGATTTTGGATGGACAACATAGGGTCTTTGGTTTTTCTAAGGCGAAAACAGCAATGCGAGTTCCAGTCGTGATCTACAATGGTCTGTCGCGCAAGGATGAAACACGCTTATTTATTGACATCAATACCAAGCAAAAGCCCGTTCCCTCCCAGTTGCTTTTGGATATCAAGCACCTAGCTGACATAGAGACAGAGTCGGAAGAAGTATTGCGCGATATATTCGACTATTTCTCCGATGAGTTTGGCAGCGTTTTCGCTGGAAAAATGTCCCCGTCGGAGAGTTCGCGGAACAAAATTTCGAGAGTCACGTTTAATCAAGCTGTAAAACCTTTACTCCCAATGTTTAGCGAGCGGTCATCTGTGGAGATATATGAAATTCTGAATTCATATTTGGATGCTGTATCGACCGAAATTCTGCGGCGTACATCGGTTGAGGTAATGACTAAGCCTGTTGTTTTTCGGGCCTTGATGGGGTTTTTCAAATCTGTGGCCTCGAGGGTAAAGGATCGGTTTGGAACAGATTACACCGCAGACAATTTTCATCAGGTCATTGCACCTGTATTCGCCAATATGCCATCCAAGAAACTGGAACAACCCGGAATGAGCTGGACCTCATTGAGGGACTATCTTGAAGAGCGTTTGACAAGCAAACTAACGCTATAGAATGGCAGACTTATATCCGCTTGTAATGATGTATGTTCCTCGGCGGCTTGGAATCGATCCGTCGCGCGATTCGGGCTTTGTGGATTGGATTCTGTCAGGCCAATACACGGTGTCTAGTGTTGGCGATGACGGAAGGTGCATTTTGGATGTTACAAATTTGGATAGCTTTTTCCCATATTTGAACTATGACTACACAAGATTTGCTCTTGCTGCTCAAGAAAGTAGGATTACTTCGCGCGCCGAAATAGATGCATTCGGGTTCTTTGGTTGGCCACTTCTAAAACTTTATTATTCAGGTTTTTTTGCAGCACATGCAATCATGAGGTCGACGGTTGCTGGAGTTGTAAGAGTTGGGAGTAATGAAACAGGCTATCTAAATCAAATCATCCAGACTTTGGGGCTTTCCACAGGTATTGGCAATGGAATGTATTCAGTGACGAGTCTTTCTCGACAGGGGTCAGGCGTTGAAATCACTTTGAAACCACATAACGCTTTGGGGGCACATGAAGGGTTTTGGAAGGAATTTTGTTTGTTTCTTGAAAAATTGGCAGATAGAGCCATTAGTGAAAATAGACCGGGCGCGGCACAGTATTTGAATGATGTCACGGATGTAAAACAAGCGATCTTGCGGAATGTTAGTGGTGTTCCGGTGTGGATTTCGAAAATGCGTAATGACATCAATTATAAGCACCTGCATAACACTTGGTTTCCGAGGCGGCGTTCAGGCAAGATTTCTGCAGGTGTGTTGGATATTCCTGTTGGGCTTAGTTCTTCGAATATTGACCTAAGTATCGGATCGTCAGAAACGAGCGTTGAGGAATTTATATCCATTTGCAAGTTTCTTGGTTGTTTGAGTGTGGAAATAGGCGATTCAATTGCATCCTCTTCCACGGCTCACGGAACTTTCGGTCAGAAATGGCGACGGTTTCACAATCATATTAGTGCTTAGACGGCGATGACGGTTCGCGAATCGACACCAATGTTTGGAGGGTCATTTTCAAGAGGAGCCTCTAGCAGAAGATTATCAATTTTGAGACACCCTTCCCATCGCCAACGACGAAGTGCGCCCCTTGGGTCGTACCCTTCAAGTAGATAAGTCTTTTCCCATACCGGAGCGGGCATAATAACTCCTTTGTATTAGTGCCAATTTTATCTCGTAATACTAGGCTAAAGAGCTTTCATCTTGACGGGCAAGCATAGATGTTGAATGCAACTCTGTAAGACTTGGCTGACAGGACGACAATGACCACCGACACAATCTTTGCCTTATCAAGTGCGCCGGGCCGGGCCGGGGTGGCTGTGCTGCGTCTGTCGGGGCCGGCGGCCAATCAAACCGCGCTGTCTTTGTGTAACCGTCGGGAGCTTCTGCCACGGCATGCGCATCTTGCCGTGCTCACCGATCCAGCGGACGGTACCCATCTTGATCAGGTGATTTTGCTGTCCTTCCCCGCGCCGAACTCGTTCACAGGCGAAGATGTGGTTGAAATTCACGCTCATGGCGGGCCTGCCACGGTTGCGGCCCTGCTTGATGTGTTGGGCAGACTGCCGGGGTTGCGCTTGGCCGAACCGGGGGAATTTACCCGCCGCGCCTTTCATAATGATCGGTTGGACTTGGCAGAGGCGGAAGGCTTGGCCGATCTGATCCATGCGGAAACCGAAAATCAGCGGCGGCAGGCCCTGCGCCAGATGGAAGGGGCATTGTCCCAACGGGTTGAGGCATGGCGGGCGGAGCTGATTGCCGCCCTAGCCCATATCGAAGCGGACATTGATTTTTCGGACGAGGATTTGCCCGAGGGCGTGGCCGATGCTGTGCGCCCCAAAATTGCTGCACTGCACAATGAGCTATTGGACAGCCTTGCCAACAAGGCGGGGGAACGGTTGCGGCAAGGGCTGTCAGTTGTGGTGACGGGGCCGCCTAATGCCGGAAAATCAAGCTTTATCAACAGGTTAATTGGGCGTGATGCAGTCATTGTCTCTGCCGAACCGGGTACGACCCGTGATTTGGTGGACCTTCATCTTGACCTGCAGGGCGCGCCGATCATCCTGACCGATACGGCGGGCATTCGCGATGCAGATGGCTTGGTAGAGGCGGAGGGGATCCGCCGCGCGCAAACCCGTGTCGGGCAGGCTGACCTTGTGATCCATATGGTTGATGGGCTTGATCCCGTTCAGCCTGATTTGGGTGATGCGCCCGGCTTGGTGTTGCTGTCAAAAGCTGATCAGGTCGGCGGCTTGGCTGAATTGGCAACCGCTTGGGCGGGTGACATGTCGGTGCCCGTTCACGCCCTGTCGATGACATCCGGTGACGGGTGGGATGATGCTGTGAAGGCGCTGGAAAAATCTGTCGCGTCATTGATGGCGCTGGGCAGTGGGGATGGGGCTGTTCTGACCCGGGCCCGACATCGCCAAGCGGTTGCTGACTGTGCCGACGGCCTCGCCCGGTTTTTGGCCGCAGATGGCTTGCCCGAAGAATTGGTGGCGGAGGAGCTGCGCCTTGCCATGCGGGCCTTGGGCCGGATCACGGGCAGGGTTGATGTGGAAGATTTGCTCGACGTGGTTTTCTCAGATTTCTGTATCGGGAAGTAGCTTTTTTGGTCGCGCGCCCGGACGCAAAAGTGCGCCCCTCAAATTCACGGGACACTTTTGCTGGTCGTCGCTCCAACTTTCTTGAATGACCCACAAATTGTTTCACGTGAAACATTATTGTTATCTCAAATGCCCAATATTGGCTTTGTCCTCTTTTCACTGGCTGGCGGATCTAAACCGCATTTGAGAAAATGAGTTGGAGATAACCCGTTCGAAAATGTTTCACGTGAAACATTTTTGCTGGCTGGTGCTACAAACACCCCGCGACTACAAGCCCGTTTGACCTGCCTATATATAATGTATAGCGTGCGGCCCAATTGAAGGCGGGGCGCTGTGGGCCTCGGCAATTTCAGGGTTTTGGTGATGGCGATTGTGCCTGTCTCATTACAGGATGCGGCAGCGACCTTTTATGACGTGATCGTCATTGGGGGCGGTCATGCCGGCGCGGACGCGGCTGCGGCTGCGGCGCGGTCTGGTGCGCGCACAGCGCTCGTGACCCACAAAATTGAGACGATTGGCGAAATGTCCTGCAATCCTGCCATTGGTGGATTGGGCAAGGGCCATTTGGTACGCGAGATCGATGCTCTTGACGGGGTGATGGGCCGCGTCGCTGATCAGGCGGGCATCCAGTTTCGCTTGCTGAACCGACGCAAGGGGCCTGCGGTTCGTGGCCCGCGCACCCAGGCTGATCGCAAGCTGTACCGTCAGGCCATGCAGCAGACTTTGGCCGGGATTGAAAATCTCGACATTATCGCCGCCCCGGTTGAAGATCTTTATGTCCGTGACGGGCAGATTTGTGGCGTGATCACTGGCGATGGCACACTGATCAAAACAGGTAAGGTGGTGCTGACCACCGGAACATTCCTGAACGGGTTGATCCATATGGGCACGGTCCGCATTCCGGCGGGACGGGTTGGGGATGCCCCGGCGTTGGGCCTTTCCAAGCGGCTATATGGGTTGGGTCTGCGGCTTGGTCGTTTAAAAACAGGGACGCCCGCGCGGCTTGATGGCCGGACGATCAATTATGAAGGGCTTGATGCCCAGCCAGCCGATGACAATCCGGTGCCGTTTTCCTTTATGACGGACAAGATTGCCCAGCAGCAAATTGACTGTCACATCACCCATACAAGTCTCGACACTCACAAGATTATTGAAGAAAACCTGCATGTGGCCCCGATCTATTCGGGTCAGATCGACAGCACCGGGCCGCGCTATTGCCCCTCTATCGAGGATAAGGTCGTGCGCTTTAATGATAAGGCGGCGCACCAAATCTTTTTGGAGCCTGAGGGGCTGGATGATCACACGGTCTATCCGAACGGGATTTCGACCAGTCTGCCAGAGGAAGTGCAGGATCGTTTCATCCGCACAATCAAGGGCCTGGAGAATGTTACCATCATCCGCCCGGGTTATGCCATCGAGTATGATTATGTCGATCCGCGAGAGCTTTTGCCGACCTTAGAGGTCAAGAAAGTCCCCGGTCTTTACCTTGCAGGGCAGATCAACGGCACCACCGGGTATGAGGAAGCTGCCGCCCAAGGCTTGATCGCGGGTTTGAATGCCGGGTTTGCCGCCAAGGGGGAGGAGCCGTTCATCCTTGATCGCGCCGATGCCTATATTGGGGTGATGATCGACGATCTGGTGACCAAGGGCGTGACCGAACCTTATCGCATGTTCACAAGCCGGGCGGAGTATCGTTTGACCCTGCGGGCTGATAATGCGGATCAACGCCTGACCGGGATCGGTATGGGCCGGGATATTATTGGCCGGGCGCGGGCTGATCGCTTTACCGAAAAGCTTGGGCTTTTGGATGCCGCTCGAGAATTGGCAGGGGCCCTCAGCCTTACACCGCCGGAAGCTGCCAAACAGGGCTTGAAGCTTAATCAGGATGGGCGCCGCCGGACCGCAATGGATTTGATGGCCTATCCCACGATTGATATGGCCCAGCTTGTTCCCATTTGGCCGGAACTTGGTGAACTGCGCCCCGATATTGCGGAGCAGATTGAGATCGACGCCACCTATAGCGGCTATATCCAGCGCCAAACCGCTGACATCAATGCCTTCCGCAAGGATGAGGGCCTTAGCCTGCCTGCGGATCTTGATTATGACGCTTTGGGCGGGTTGACCAATGAAATCCGCAAAAAGCTGAATGAAACAAGGCCGCTGACCTTGGGCCAGGCCGCGCGGATCGAGGGGATGACCCCCGCTGCCCTGACATTGCTGTTGAATGTCGTGAAAAAGGGCAAAGGCCGAACAAGGGCGGTTTCAGGCTGATTATGCTGGATGTTGAGGGGTTTTCAGCGCGCCTGAAGGACTGGGGCATTGGTCCCGAAATTGTTTCACGTGAAACAATTGACGCCTTGGCAATCTATGACGCGCAACTGACCAAGTGGAACAAGGCCATCAATCTTGTGTCTAAATCCACGGTGAAACAGGCTGAAACGCGCCACTTTCTGGATTCGGTACAGCTATTGCCGCTTATCCCGACCGATACCAAGACCCTGTATGATTTGGGGTCGGGCGGGGGGTTCCCCGGCTTGGTGCTGGCGATTTTGTTGAAGGACCGAAAGGTCGATGTCCACCTGATCGAATCTGACCAGCGGAAATGCACATTTTTGCGGGAGGTAGCGCGCCTGACCGATACGCCCGTCACGGTTCATGCCGAACGGATTGAGGCTGTTGACCTACCGCCCGCCGATGTGATTACGGCCCGGGCCTTTGCCCCGCTGGATCAATTGTGTGCCTATGCCCACAGGCTTTGGAAAAAACAGACTGTTGGGCTGTTTCTAAAGGGTGAAACGGTCGAACAGGAATTGACGGCGGCGCAAAATCAGTGGACACTGACCGCAAGTCTGGCGCCCAGCCAGACCGCATCGTCAGGCCATATCCTGACACTGACAGACTTGGCGCCGCTGGTCGTTTCTTGACCGTCAAGGCGGCGACAGGTGGGGTTTCGCCCTTCAGAACAAGGTGACTGATCCTTTGATAAGGATGGTCATCGATCGATGAAGGGCACCAATCGGATCGGGGATAAGGCACCTATGCCTGCAAAAGTTTACGCGATTGCGAACCAGAAAGGCGGCGTTGGCAAAACCACCACCGCAATTAATCTGGCAACAGCCCTTGCGGCCAATAATCAGCATGTTTTGATCATTGATCTGGACCCTCAGGGCAATGCCAGCACCGGGCTGGGAATTGCTGAGGATGCACGCGAAAATTCAACCTATGAAGTGTTGTTGGGTGAGTGTAAACCCAAGAAAGCATTGGTAAAAACCGATGTCCCGCAATTAAGCATCATGCCCGCGCGGGTCGATCTTGCCGCCGCTGAAATCGAACTTGCAGATGCTGAGGCACGCAACCACAGATTGAAAGATGCGATTGATACCCTAATCGCCGATGATAAACGTCATTTCGATTATATCCTGATTGATTGCCCGCCCGCGCTTAGCTTATTGACCATCAATGCGATGGTTGCGGCGTCGGATGTGTTGATCCCGCTGCAAACAGAATTTTTCGCGCTTGAGGGGATGAGCCAGCTTTTCAAAACGATTGAAGCTGTGTCCGAAAGCCTGAACCCTGATTTGAGTATCGAAGGGGTTGTGCTGACCATGTATGACCGCCGCAATAATTTGTCGGATCAGGTTGCGGACGATGTGCGCAACGTCCTTGGCGATAAGGTCTATGACACTGTTATCCCGCGTAATGTGCGCGTGTCAGAGGCACCAAGCCACGGCCAACCGGCCCTAATTTACGATCATAAATGCGCCGGCAGTCAGGCCTATATCGCATTGGCGGCTGAAATGCTGCGCCGGACAAAACCGGCCGAAGCCGCCGAATAACCATTAACTTATTGAAATAAAAGAATAAAATGGCAGAGAAAAAAGGGCTGGGACGGGGCTTATCATCGCTTTTGTCCGAAACGCCGAAAACCAAAAAAGCAGACGCACCCCAGGAAGACGACGCCGCCATCGCCGAATTGATGGCGGGTATGCGTGAGCTGCCGATTGAGTTTTTGACCCCCAATCCAAAGCAGCCCCGTCAACATTTTGACGAAGAAAAGCTGCAAGAACTGGCCGGGTCAATCAAACAGCGCGGTGTGCTGCAGCCCATTCTGGTCCGTCCGACTGACAAAAAAGACATGTATGAGATTGTGGCTGGCGAACGGCGCTGGCGTGCCGCGCAATTGGCCAAGCTTGATAAGCTGCCTGTCATCGTCTCTGACCTGTCGGATCAGGAAACATTTGAAATCGCCATCATCGAAAATGTGCAGCGCGCAGATTTGAGCGCAACGGAAGAAGCACAGGGCTTTCGCCGATTGATGGATGAATTTGGTTATACCCAAGAAGCATTGTCAAAAGTGGTTGGTAAATCACGCGTTCATATCGCCAACACATTGCGCCTGTTGGATCTGCCGCCGCGTGTCCGCAAAATGGTGGAAGAGGGGCTGTTGAGTGCAGGCCATGCCCGCGCCCTTGTTGGCCGAGACGATGCGGTTGATATCGCCGCCATGATTATCGAAGAAGGCATGTCCGTCCGCGCCGCTGAAAATTATGTGCGGGACGCAAAACGCGGCGTGGCCCCCAAGCGCAAAAAGGATCCTTATGCCAATGCGGGCAAGGATGCAGATATCCGTGCCCTTGAAAATGAGCTTGAGGCTGTTTTGGGTCTGCGCGTATCCGTTAATCATCAGGGCGAGGGCGGGACAGTGACCGTTACCTATAAAACACTGGAACAGTTTGATGATCTGTTGGCGCGGTTTCGTTTCAGACCGTCCTGATAACATCACATGAACATTGATTGACGGGAGCTGAGTATGACTGCAACACCGCTGACCGCTTTGCGGACCCATTTGGGTCATGGCTGGATCATCATTCTGTTCACGGTGATTTATGTGATCTCGCAAGTGATCATTATCAGCCTGTTGGAACAGATCGGCGGGCCCTTGATCATGACCTTGCAAGTCACAGGGTTCAGCGCCGCTGATTATATCGCAACATTCTCTGAATGGGATCAGGCTGGTCTGATGGGCATCTACCGCGCCCATCTGGTGTTCGATAATTTTCATGCCATTTGGTATGCGGTGTTGATGGCCGCAACACTTGCCACATTGATGAAAAATACAGGCGCGGGTGATGGCTGGACGAAATGTATGACCATCCCCTTTGTGGCCGGGTTTTGCGACATGATTGAAAATGGGATTCAGCATGTGTTTTTAACCGGGCCGGGAACCAGCACCATTGTTGATCCCTTGCCCGCCATATCGACGGTCATGTCGATCACCAAATGGTCCTTGTCTGCTGCCGGGCTGACATTGACCGCGATTTTGCTGGTGCGTTATTTCACAGGTTCCCGCGCGGGATGAGCTATCTGATCCACACCGAAATCGATATTGGTGCCCCCTGCCAAGCGGTGTGGGATGTGTTGGTTGATCTTGAAAACCACAGCAAGTGGAATCCCTTTATTCGTAAAATCAAAGGCGTCATTGGCCCTGGTGAACAATTGCATATGGAACCGCGTACCGATGATGGGCGCGATCATGCGTTTGACCCGGTGGTGACGGAATTTGTTGATGGCAAAAGCTTTGCCTGGACAGGCAATGTGCTGCATCGGCTGATCGCATCAGGCATTCATCGGTTTGAACTTGAAGCTCTGTCACCAACAACATGCCGTGTGCATCATGATGAAATCTTTTCAGGCCTCTTACTGCCCATCACCATATTGTATGCGGGCGGCAAAACCCGCCGGGGATTTGAGGAGATGAATAGCGCCCTGAAGGACGAGGTTGAAAAACGTGCAAGTGCTTGATGGTAAAACAGCGCTTGTCACCGGGGCGGCGCGCGGGCTTGGCTTTGAAATTGCGAAGGCGATGGCGTCTGCGGGCGCAACGGTCTATTTGAATGGCCGTGATCAATCCGCTTTGGAACAGGCTGCCGCACAAATTGACGGCAGGGTTCACACGCTGGTTTTTGATATTAATAATGAAAAAGCGGTTATTGGCGCACTCAATCAAAACGGCCCATTTGATTTATTGATCAATAATGTGGGTCAGCGTGATCGGCGCGCCTTGCAGGATTTTTCAAAGGCAGATGCGGCACGCTTGCTGGACACTAATTTGTTGGCGCCATTCTTTTTGGCGCAACAGGTTGCAGCCCGGATGAGCGGTGGTGCCGCGATCGTGAATATCACATCTATTGCGGGGCCGCTGTCGCGTGGCGGCGATGCGGTCTACACAATGGCCAAGGGCGGGCTTGATGCCCTGACGCGGGCATTGGCGGCGGAGTTGGGGCCGGACGGCATTCGCGTGAACGCTATTGCGCCGGGCTATTTCGCAACTGATGCCAACAAACAAATGACTGACGACCCACAGATTGCTGACTGGTTGTCAAAGCGGACCAGTCTGGGCCGATGGGGCGTGCCCCATGAAATTGCCGGGGCGGCTGTCTTTCTGTGTTCAGATGCGGCGAGCTATATCACCGGACAGACACTCGCCATCGATGGCGGGTATATGAGCCATTTTTAGATCATAACGCTACGCCGTCATGCCGGACTTGATCCGGTATCTTTGCTATCCGCAGGACCTGCTTAACCTGTTAGGGAACGGAAGGCTGAGCCCGAAGACCCCGGATATGGCTGTGCCATTCCGGGGTGACGCATATATTAACGATTTCTGATCTGCGCGGCGGCATTGGCAAGCCGCAACAACGCGCGGTGGCACACGGCCTGTGATGGCATGCCCGTTGTTTTGCAATCACGTTCCGCCGCCAGCATGATGTCTTTCGCCATTGCCAATCGTTTTTGCGGCCATAGGCGCAGCATCTGTTTAAAGGCAGGCTGGCGTTTGAAAAATAGTGGCGGCCTTAGCTGCTTGATTGCCTGATCAGGCGATGTGCCGTTTGCCACCGCGTCTTGCACGGTGCTTAGTTTCACCAGCTCGTTCTGGGTGGCGCGGATCAGAGCAATTTCATTAATCGCCTCGGCAAAGCAGCGATTGATTTCAACGTCGAGTTTTGCGGGCTGTCCCGTCAGGGCCGCATCAACCGCAAGGTCCAGCGTTAGGGCCGCAGCGTCAACCGACACAGCCTCCACATCTTCGAGTGATACTTCGCCCTTTGCTTCACCCTTATAGATGACAAGCTTTTCAAGCTCTGACCTAGTAAGCGCGCGGTCGGCCCCAAGCCGCGCGGTCAGGAAGTGCAGCGCGTCGGGCGAAATACCAAGCCCTGCTTGCTTCAGCGTAATGGCGATGATTTCATCAAGCGCACCTTGGTCATCGGCGTAACAGGCGATCGAAGCGGCGCGCTCATGCTTTTCGGCCAGTTTGCGCATGCCGTTTTTGGGCGTCAGGTCGGCGCCTTCTGCCACGATCAACGTGTCTGCTTTGGGCTCATCCAACCAATCGGTCAAAACCTTTGCGGCACTGTCTGGAAAGCCGCGCAGCCAAACAATCTTGCGTCCGCCCATCATGGGGATGGAGGCTGCCTCGTCGATCAGGCGTGTCGGGTCTTCGGCCTGTTCTTCCTTGGTCAGTGCGGTGACCAAAAAGGGGTCGTTTTCATCACCCCCCGCAATTTGTTTGACAAGATTGCGGGCCTTGGACCTGACCTGACCTTCATCAGGGCCATAGATCAGCGCCAGCAAAACCTGATCACCGGGATTGCGCAAAAACTGATTGGCCTTCCCCCCGGTCAGTTTCATGGCGTGCCCCGTGTCATGTTAATCCCGTGCCTTTTAATGGCCGTGGGCATCGAAATAGCTGACCAACCGCCCGGTCAGGTCGGCAGCAACAAAAGTTGCGGCGCGGTCTGCGGCATCCTTTTTGCCGATGTGGGAGGCATATTGGCTCTGCACCACATTATAGGATCCAACGGCCTGCGAGGTGCCTTTGGTCAACAGATTGCCCTGCAGGTCCAGCAGTTCATAGGTGGCGATCAGCCGAATGTTAAAGCGCGAGAAAGTGTCGTCCTGTTCAATGGCGACGCCTTCTTCGCGTTCTTCAACCTTCAGGTTTAGCCGATAGCGTGGTGGCGCAGACCGATCGACACCGCTGCCTGACTGGCGCAATTGCCGTTCAAGCTTTTGATAGACAAGGTGCCCGGTGCGCGATGTGGCATTGTTAATCTGCGCCACATAGATTTGGTGAAGGGCAGCCGCCGTTGATTGGCTGGCCCCTTCAGGTGTGCCGTAAAGCGGACGAAAGCCGCACGCGCTGAGGCCCGTTAAAAACAGGCCTATCAGGACAAGACGTATCATAGTGTTGCGCGGCACATGATGCTCCGGGTTAGTCGCTACCTTCTAATTAGCGACTATATTGATAATGCGGCCCGGCACAATGATGGTTTTGCGGATGGTCAGCCCATCGATTTGTTTGACCACACCCGGCGCGGCCAATGCAGCCTCACGAATTGTGTCTTCGTCGGCGTCGGCGGGGATGGTTACCTCGTCCCTGCGTTTGCCATTCACCTGCACCGGCATGGTGATCATGTCATCAACCAGGAACGCAGGATCAACCGCAGGCCACGCGGCTTCGGCCACCAAAGTTGGGGCGGCGCCTTTGTAAAGCGCGTTCCACATTTCTTCGGCAAGATGCGGCATCATTGGGGCAATCATGCGGATCAGGGCAGACAGCGCCTCGCGGCGGACCTGTGCGGCAGTGTCGCCCGCTTCTTTAAAGCCTTCATAGGCATTGGTCAGCTCACGCAGGCGGGCAACGCCGCGATTAAAGCGGAAGCCGTTCAAATCCCCGGTCACGCCATCAATGGTTTTGTGCAGGGCTTTTAGCAAATCTATTGCGCCATCGGACAGGTCTGCGGGCCGGTCTGCATCTTTTTCAGCAAGGGGCGCGGAAGGTGCAGACACCAACCGCCACAAACGATTGATATAGCGGAACGCGCCTTCAATCCCCGCATCGGTCCATTCAAGGTCGCGATCAGGCGGGCTGTCAGACAGCACGAACAGGCGCGCGGCATCGGCCCCGTAAGTGTCAATAATCTCAGTCGGGTCGACCACGTTCTTTTTCGACTTGGACATTTTTTCAATGCCATAGGTCTTTACGGGTGTGCCGTCGGCGAGGGCAAGGCTGCCATCTTCGCCCGTGATGACGTCGGCTGGCATAACCCATGAGCCATCTTCGGCCTTATAGGTTTCGTGATTGACCATGCCTTGGGTGAACATGCCCTTGAAGGGTTCGGGCAAATGAAAGTGCCCGGCCTTTTGCATGGCGCGGCAGAAAAAGCGTGAATAAAGTAGATGCAGGATCGCATGTTCAATACCGCCAATATAATTATCGACCGGCATCCAATAATTCGCGTCCTCTGCATTCACAGGCTCGTCAGCATGGGGGCTGGTGAAGCGGGCGAAATACCAGCTTGAATCAATAAAAGTATCGAAGGTGTCGGTTTCGCGCACGGCGTCCTTGCCGCATTTGGGGCAGCTTGTGTGCTTCCATGTCGGATGATGGTCAAGCGGATTGCCCGGCTTGTCAAAGCTGACATCGGTCGGCAGCTCAACGGGTAAATCAGCCTTGGGCACAGGCACGACGCCGCAATCATCGCAATGAATGACGGGGATCGGGCAGCCCCAATAACGCTGGCGTGAGACACCCCAGTCACGCAGGCGGAAATTCACTTCGCGCGTGCCTTTGCCCATCTCTTCAAACTTGTCGATGATGGCGGCGCGCGCCTCGTCTGTGGTCATCCCATCCAAAAAGCGGCTATTGCCCATGGTGCCGGGACCCGTATAGGCCTCCTCCCCCACGGTGAAGCTGTCGGCGCTTTCGCCATCGGGGATCACGACGGGGGTGACGGGCAAATCATATTTGCGGGCAAAGTCCAAATCGCGCTGGTCATGGGCCGGGCAGGCAAAGATGGCGCCTGTGCCATAATCCATCAGCACGAAATTGGCGACCATGACAGGCAGTTCCCACGCGTCATCAAATGGATGTTTGACGCGCAGCCCCGTGTCAAAGCCGCGTTTTTCCGCGCGCTGGATCGCCTCTTCACTGGTGCCGGTGGCGCGGCAGTCTTCGACAAAAGCCTTCAGATCAGGGTTTTGCGCGGCCAATGCCGCTGTCAGCGGATGGTCGGGCGACAGGGCACAAAAGCTGGCCCCGAAAATCGTGTCAGGGCGTGTGGTGTAAACCTCGATCTTGCGATCATCACCCACAACATCAAAAGAAAAGCGCGCCCCTTCTGAGCGGCCAATCCAATTTTGCTGCATGATGCGGACCTTTTCGGGCCAGCCATCAAGCCCATCCAAAGCGGACAATAGATCATCGGCAAAATCTGTGATGCGCAGGAACCATTGGGTCAGCTTTTTGCGTTCCACCACTGCGCCAGAGCGCCAGCCCTTGCCATCGATTACCTGTTCATTGGCAAGCACGGTATTATCAACCGGGTCCCAATTGACCATGCTTTCGCGGCGATCAACGATCCCAGCCTCGATAAAGTCAAGGAACATGGCCTGTTCGTGGCGGTAGTAAACCGGATCACAAGTTGCAATTTCGCGTGACCAATCAATCGCGAGCCCCATGGTTTTTAGCTGACCGCGCATGGTGGCGATATTGTCATAGGTCCAGTCGCGCGGACTGACGTTCCGTTCGATGGCGGCGTTTTCGGCGGGCATCCCAAACGCATCCCATCCCATCGGGTGCAAAACCGCATAGCCTTGCGCCTTTTTGGTGCGGGCAATGACATCACCCATGGCGTAATTGCGCACATGGCCCATATGAATGCGCCCTGACGGATAGGGAAACATCTCTAGCACATAGGCCTTGGGCTTTGTTTCGTCGCGGATGGCTTTAAATGTATCAGCCTTGTCCCACGCCTGTTGCCAGCGGGCTTCTGCTTCTTTGGGGTTATAGCGTTCGGTCGTCATAATCATGTATCGCTTAAAAGAAATTGGCGACCCCCTCTATAGAGCGCCGCCAATCAAATCCATAGATGACAAATGTGTCTGTGTTTGGAAACCTGATCAGCCGCCTGTGCCGATGCGTAGCTCACGCGCACGCAACAGGATGGCATTTTCCAAACTGGGGGCAATGCGCGGGTTCACAGCCGCATCGGACCAGCCACCACGACCATCGGCGGTCTGGCGGAAGGCGGTGACACGCACCCCATCGGCCCGCAAATTGGTGTCGAGGATATAGACCGTCAGCTTGAACCGTTCACCGGGGGTTTTGGGATCGGCATACCAATCGGTTATGATCACACCGCCAAAGGGATCGGCGCTTTTAAGCGGCATAAAGGAAATTGTGTCGAGGCTGGCACGCCACAAATAGGAGTTCACGCCCAGCTTGGGGGTGCTGCTTTTGCTGCTGCCGCCGCCCAATACGCCGCCCAAAAAGCCACGATCTTCTTCTGCACCGGGGGCCTGTGCTGTGGGAGCCTCCGCCTCCTCGGTACGGCCAGAGCCGCCGCCGAAAATGCCGCCGTCACCAAAAATGACCAAGCCGCCATCATCATCATCGTCACCGCCAAAGACGGTGCCGCCGCTGCGGCGGCGTTCTGCCTTGGACGGGGGATAATTGCCTTCGCCACCGCTAAACATACCGCAACCGGACAGGGTGACAGCAGGCACAGAGACCATCAACACAAGCCCCAAACTGGATGCTGTAAAGAATGTGCTGATTTTTTGTGCAAGTTTGGTGAGCATGGAACGTCCCGTTCCGGTCAGGTCATGCTGGAACAGCCCGAAATTACGCCGCATATGATTGCGTCTCCGCTAAATTTGGGGGTCACGCGCCACTGCCGCGACCCAAAAGTGACATGTCCCATTCTTTATAGAGGTGACTTGTCGCCCCTTGCAACAAAAAGCCGACACAAATCCTGCCTAAATCGCAAAAAACTGCGACATTCTGGCATTAAGGCCCTTGTAACATTGCTGCAACAGTCGGGGGGGAAGTTCCGATTTGGCCCAAACGGGTTACTTGACCTTTTGGGCGCTAGGCGCGAAAACTTGTGTCAGTTCAGGCATATGTCTGTACAGCACTGATTCGCTTTTGAGTCTGACATTACGGCGCAAAAACAATCAGTGATTGGGCAAGCGGGGAAACATCCATTTTGGACAAACCGCTTACAACTGGGTGGCAACACCCGAAAATAACGTCTAGGCCGTCTTTTGCGGCAGATCACATGATCAAGACGTTTTGGTGAGGTATTATTATGAAAAAGATCCTTCTTGGCACAACAGCCATGATGACTGCGGGTCTGGTTGCTTCTGGTGCCCAGGCTGCAGAATGGGAAATCGGTCTTAGCGGTTATTACACTGGTATGGCTGTCTTCGCTGATGAAGACCCGACACCCACAAACGACATCGAAGATGTTCAGTTCAAGCAGGAAGGCGAGTTGGCAATTGACCCGTCAATCACGCTGGACAATGGCCTGAAAATCGGTGCGTCATTCAATCTGGAACTGACCAACCCGAATGGTGTTGGCGGCGGCGGCGGTGAGATTCTTGACGAATCTTTCCTGTTCGTTGAAGGTTCATTTGGTCGTGTAGAATTGGGTGAAAACGGTTCTGCACCGTTCCAGATGCATATTTCTGCACCTTACTTCGTCGGTTCACACGGTGTTGATTCACCGAACTTCCAGCACACCAACAATGTGTCTGCACGTACCGCTTCATACATCACCATTTCTGGTGACACTGCAAAGCTGTCCTATTTCACACCGTCATTCTCTGGCTTCCAGCTTGGTGTTTCTTACACACCTGAGCGTTTGAGCGGCGACGTTGGTGGGCAGGCAACTGGCTCAAAGGGCAAAGCTTTCAACCTGATCAATACTGCTGCTGATCATTTTGAAAACACGATCGAAATTGGCGCAACATATGCCGGTGAATTCGAAGGTGTGTCAGTTGGCGTTTCTGGTGGTTATGCAACAGCCGACGTGACAGATGGCACCGCTGCTGGCACCAATGACCCTGATGCATGGTCAGCAGGCTTGAGCCTCGGCGCAGCCGGCTTCACCCTTGCTGGTGGTTACTATTCATCAGACGACCTTGCCAATTTCGGCGGTGGTAATGATGAAGAAGAAACTGCTTTCTCAGTCGGTCTGCAGTATGAAACTGGCCCGTGGCGCGTTGGCGTTGCGTACTTTGAATCAGAGCTTGAGACCAATGGTTCAATCACAAACGAGTTTGATGTTATTGAACTTGGTGTGAACAAGAACCTGGGTTCAGGCGTTGACGTGTTTGCCGTTGTTGAACTTTATGATGACAACAGTAACGGTACAGAAACCGAAACCGATGCCTTCGGCGTTGGTATCGATCTGTCCTTCTAATCTGATCTTATCGATCTGATTTAGTTGATTTTTGATTGCGGGCGTGTCCTTCGGGGCGCGCCCGTTTTCATTTTTTATTACCCAAAATAAGTGGTCCGGCTACGAGGTGGATATGGACCGAAACCTCATTTTGGGTAATTGTTTTGGTGCCTGCGCGACCACAAATAACCTCGCGTCATTCCGGACAAGCGCCAGCGCGATCCGGAATCCAGAGCAGCAGTGTAACGCTTGTCAGGACTGGACTCCGGGTCAAGCCCGGAGTGACGGTCTTATCTTTGAGCAAATTGCCCCCTCAAAATCGTCACCCCGGACAAGGAGCGACAGCCCGGAAAAGTGCCGAGAACGCATTTGGCGGTTTTCCGTCAGGCTGCGCGACCATGAACAACTTAGCGACAACTACCACTTCCAACCAACCGTCACCCCGGACAAACGTCAGTGCGATCCGGGGTCCATAGTGAGTTGCAACCGCTACAATGGATCCCGGATATGACTGCGTCATTCCGGGATGACTTATTTGTCAGGCCGCCCCGTTGCGGCGCACCCCGCAACTGCGCTATCACAGACTATCTACTTTTCAGTGAAAGCAAGGCATCAATGGGCGGTATCATCTGGCTGGCAAGCTATCCGAAATCTGGCAATACATGGATGCGGGCCTATCTGCATAATTTGTTGCGTAACCCGCCGAAGCCCGCCTCCATTAACGAGCTTGATCAGTTTTGCCTTGGCGAAAGCGCCACCCTGTGGTTCACGGGCCCAGCCCATGGTGATGTCGGCCCGCGCGACCCCATGACTTTAACGGTTGAAGAAGTCATGGCCCGTCGCCCGGTAGCCCACCATTTGATGACGCGGGTTAGTCAAGATTCAGTCTTTGCCAAAACCCATAATTTGCTTGGCGAATGGAAGGGACATCCCCTCCACAACATGTCGGTCACGGCGGGCGGTATATATGTTGTGCGCAATCCGTTGGATGTCGCCATTTCAATGGTAGATCATTTTGGTGTCGATTTGGATGGGGCGATTGATCGGTTGGCGGACATCAATGCCGTGACCGATCAAAGCGAAGGCCACGTCCCCGAATATCACGGCAGTTGGTCCATGCATGTGGAAAGCTGGACCGGGCGGCCCAATCCGCAACTACATGTGGTGCGGTATGAAGACCTTGAACAAAAGCCGTTCAAAACTTTCTTGGGCGTTGCAAAATTTCTGGGCCTTAACCCCCCGAAGGAACGGGTTAACAAGGCGATTAAATTTGCCAGCTTTAAGGAGTTGAAAAAGCAGGAACAGGCAGGTGGCTTTAAAGAAAAGTCAGACCATGCAGACAGTTTTTTCGGACGCGGCAAATCCGGCAATTGGCGGCAAGTGTTAAGTGATGAGCAGGTCACGCGCATCTGCACTGATCACACTGCCATGATGGACAAGTTTGGCTATCTGCCGAAGACCCATAAACATCTGGCGACCGCTGCTGTTGCTGACCGCAATGATGGCGAGGGCGCGGCATGACAGTCTCCCACTTTATTGAGGCTTATCCCAACACGCTAAGCGCAGATGAATGTGCTGAGATTATTAGGCGGTTTGAAGAAGACCCCGCCGCCACTCCCTCCCGCACTCAGCGCGGCGTGAATGAGGAATTGCGCTCAGGCCAAATGCTTGACGTGGCAGAGCTGCCCCACTGGGCTGATATGCGCGCGCTCATCGCCGAACGGGTGATGACGAATATCGGCACTTACATGCAAAAATATCGGTCGATGGATGCCTTTTCAAAACCGGGGCGGGCCCATCTGACCCCGCCATTGTTGGAAAGGATCGGCCCGGGCCAAGGCTATAACTGGCATATTGATGCGGGACCTGCAGGGACTGAAACGCGCCTATTATCAAGCCTGATCTATTTGGCAGATGTGGAAGAAGGCGGCGTCACCGAATTTCCCTATCAACAGGTGGGCATCAAACCCACGCGCGGGTTGATGTTGTTATTCCCGCCTTTTTGGACCCATTTGCATCGCGGCGCGGAAGTGACCAAGGGCATGAAATATAACATCACCAACTACCTTTGCCTGATCCCCGAAGTGATGGAAGGCTGACCCATGTCCACAAGTCTGATCCCCGCCGATAATCACGCCATGATGTGGGCGGCGCTGTTTGGATTGGCAGCGCTAGGTGCCCTGATTGACAAAAGCCGCTATGGCAAGATTGTGTCGGGTGTTGTGTGGGTCATCTTCCTCAGCACCCTATTGGCCAATATTAACATTCTGCCGATGGTCGCGCCCGCCTATGATCTGATCTGGGGTGAGATCATTCCGCTGGCCATCATGTTGTTGCTTTATAAGGCTGATCTGCGCCGCATCGTGACAGAGTCTGGCCGCGTCTTTGTGGCGTTCATCGTCGGGTCCATTGGTGTTCTGTTGGGTGTGGCGCTCGGCGTTGCAGTCCTACCCCTGGGACCGGATGAGCCGGGCCTGGCCGCCGTCTTTGCGGCGACCTATATTGGCGGGTCAGTGAATTTCGCCGCCGTGTCTGAAACCATCGGCTTGGCAGATGGGGTGAAGGCTGCCGCTATCGCCGCCGACAATATCGCCGGGACGGTCTTGTTGATCGTGATTGCCGCCCTTCCCGCCATGCGCTTTTTTCAATCGCGTTTTGTGGTGGCAGGCGAAGGTTCCCTCGGTGAAGAGGCTGACCATCCCGACCATGACCGCGCACCGCTGTCCATTTTGCCAGTGGCTGCCGCCATCATGACGGGGTTGATCTTGACCCTGCTGGGCCGCTGGCTTGCCGAATTGTTGGGCTGGCCCTCAGCCTCCATCCTTGTTTCGACCGTGCTGGTGATTGCGGCGGCCAGCCTATTACCGGGCCTGTTCGCCAAAATGGCAGAGCAGGGCTTTCAGCTTGGTCTTTTGTTGATGTATTTCTTTTTTGTCGCCATCGGCACCCATGCGGATATCGGCCTGATGATCGATAAGGGATTGATTTTATTTGCCTTTGCAGGCCTGATCCTGACTGTCCATCTGGTTTTCTTGTTGGCGGTGGGCAAGCTCCTGAAGCTTGAGGTGGCAGAAATGGTCATCGGGTCCAACGCCTGTGTGTTGGGCGCAGGCACCGCTGCGGCGCAGGCTGGTGCGATGGGCTGGCGCGGGCTTGTCACGCCGGGGGTTTTGACCGGGACATTCGGCTATGCGGTGGCAAGCTTTATCGGTGTCGCAATCTTTGGCGTGCTTGGTTAAACGGCGATTAACCTGCCTGCTTTATCTTGAAAACATGCGGAAAAATCCCCAAATTAAGGGGGTAGGAAACATGCCGATGGACGGGTGTTTCAAATCTCGGTCGCTTGAAGGAGGACCGCATGTCACGAGTGACACTGATGAACAGCCCTTTTTTGCTGGGCTTTGATCATATGGAACGGGTTTTGGACCGGGTCGCCAAATCTGCCAATGAGGGGTATCCCCCCTATAATATTGAGCAGGTGGATGAGGAGCGGCTGCGTATTTCCATCGCCGTTGCAGGCTTTACCAACGAAGATTTGACCGTCACGCTTGAGGATAATCAGCTGATGATCCGCGGCAAGCAGGTCGATGATGGCTCCCGCGTTTATTTACATCGCGGTATTGCCGCCCGCCAATTTCAGCGCAGTTTCGTGCTTGCCGAAGGGATTGAGGTAACGGGCGCTGACTTAAACAATGGCTTGCTTGAGATTGATCTTGTCCGGCCCCGCCCGGCGCGCGTCGTCCAGCAAATCGAAATCGGCAAACCAGCCGCCAATAAGGCCGAGGCATTGACAATTACAGGCCGGGAAACAGGATCAAATGGGGAAGATGGAGGAGACAAGTCATGACGACCTATTCATCAAATCTGACCCCCTCTCGGTTTGACGATCTGATGGCCACCCCCGATGCGGTCTATGTCAAACCTGTGAAGGCACGTGATGTTTCAGGCGTGCCGGAGCTTGCCAAAATGCCGGGTGATACGGTCCTGTTTGCCGTTCATCTGGATAATGGTGATTGCGTTGCGCTGGTCGATAGCCGCGAGGCAGCCTTTGCCGGTGCCCTGCACTATGACAAGGTACCCTTTTCAGTTCATTGATTGTGAGTTTTAGGCAGCCTGGTCCTGCGCAGTGACAAGCGCATAGATCGCGTCTTTTGTTTCACAGCCGCGCAGGGCCTGACGCACACGCTGATCACGCAACAGACGTGACACACGGGCCAATGCTTTTAGATGTTCTGCCGCCGCCGCTTCAGGGGCAAGCAATACTGCCAACAAATCAACCGGTTCATGATCCACCGCATCAAAATCAATCGGTGTTTCAAGCTGCATGATCAACACATGCAAACGGTCAAGACCTTCAAACTTGCCATGAGGAATAGCCGCACCACCGCCCACGCCGGTTGAACCCAACCGTTCGCGTTCAAGCAAAGCGTTAAATACATCGCGTGCAGCAAGGCCGGTAACGCTGGATGCGTGTTCGGCAACGGCCTGCAGGGCCTGCTTTTTGCTGGTTGCTTTCAGGCCACAGGCAATGTGGTCGGGCCCCAGCAAATCGGCGAAATCCATGACTAATCCAAGTCCTTATTTCAGTGCGGCGGGTTACATAGCGCCCGCCATCGGGAATGACCATGCGGCAATTACGCATGTCAAAAACCTGTCATGTTGCGCCTGCTTACCCCGGCCTATTGGCGATCAGGCAAAAAAAGAGGGCCCAGCGGATGCTGCGCCCCCTTTGGGTCATTTATCCGGTCAGCTTTGTGGTGGGTCAATCCACCCGATATTGCCATCCTCACGGCGATAGACCACATTCACGCGGCCATGGCCTGCATTCTTGAACGCAAGCGCGGGGCTGTCATGCAGTTCCAGCTGCATCACCGCTTCGCCCGTTGTCATGGTTTTGATCGCCTTGGTAGATTCAGCAATGATCACCGGATCAAGTGTTTCAGGTTCCAGCTCAACCGCATGGTCTTCGCCGCGCAGGACGAAATAATCCGCCTCTGCTGCGGGCAAGGGTTGGTCCTTGCGTTGATCATGGTGATTGCGCAAGCGGCGCTTGTACCGTCTGACGCGTTTTTCCAAACGCTCAGCCGCGCCATCAAAGCTGGCATAGACATCACCGGCTTCATATTGGGCCTGTAGCGAAATGCCAGAGGCCAAGTGAACTGAACAGTCCGCCCGGAACATAGGGCCTTCCTTTGACAACACCACATGGGCATCCACTGTGCGGTCAAAATATTTGGTAATCCCGGCATCAAGCCTGTCTTGCATATGGCTTGTTAGGGCATCACCAACATCAATATGTTTTCCGGTAACTTGGATCTGCATAAAGTCCGTTCCTTTCCTATCGGGGCACCGCCGCACACACAAATGGCAGCGCCGCGTTACAACGCGTGGCAGGATCGGTAATGGCATGGCGCTATTGCGGCGCCTAAGGGGGCGACCCTGCCTTTACTCTACCATCTGGATGATGGCAGGGAACGGCGGGCGTACTAACCGATTGACAGGTTGTGGACCGTCAATCGTCCGTCCGTCGGAAGATTATTGTGCGACTCTTTTCGGGGCTTGCAAAGCAAAATCGACCCCGAACGGAAACCAATCAGGCTATTTCCGGGTAAATCTTTGTTAAGACAGTTTTTTCTGCCTGCGCCGTTCGACAGAACTGCCAAGCCCCATTGCCTCGCGATATTTGGCGACGGTGCGGCGTGCAACCTTGATCCCCTCACTATCCAAAAGGGCGACAAGCTTATCATCTGACAGGATTTTTTTTGGGTCTTCTGCGTCAATCAACTGTTTGATCCGGTGTTTCACCGCCTGCGCTGCATGATCGTCCCCGCCCGCATTGCGCGATGCAGCATCGGCCTTCAAGGCCGCTGAAAAGAAAAAGCGTAACGCAAACACCCCTTGCGGACTGTCGAGCGTTTTTCCCGCAATCGCGCGGGAAACTGTGGAATCATGCATGTCGATATCTGCGGCGACATCCGCCATTGTCAGCGGTTTGAGCGCGCTGACCCCGTGCCGCAAAAACGCATCCTGTCGTTTGGCCAGCGCCTGGCCCACCGCCAAAATGGTCCGTGCCCGTTGGTCGAGCGAACGGGTCAGCCAATTGGCGCGATTATGCGCCTCCCGCAGATAATCCTTATCCTTGTCGCGGCGCGCGCTTTGGCTGGCAAGGGCGTAATAGTCCTCATTCACGATCACACGGGGCAAAGTTTCGGGGTTCAGACGGACCAGCCAGTCACTATCATCATCGGTTGGTGCATTGTCAGTCTTTGCCTTTTTAGGCGCGGGTGTGATCAACAAATCAGGCGGGGCGATGTAAAGCTGTTCGGGCGCAGCGAATTGCAGTCCCGGTTTGGGGTCAAGCTTCATCAACAGGCCAAGGCAGGATCGGACCCCCTCCTCCTCCAGCCCAGTAAGACGCTTAAGCGCCGGCAGATCACGCTTTGCCACCAGATCAAGGCGGGACAATAGCCGTTCCATTGCGATATTGAATTTGCGCCGGGCTTGTAATTGCCATGTCAAACATTCGGCCAGTGACACAGCAAACAGGCCCACCGGGTCAAGTTCAGTGCCTAATCGCTGCCGCACGGCGTCAACCAAGTCGGGGTCAAGGCTGTGACGGTCGGCAATTTCATGCGCCGTGTCACCCAAATAGCCTGTTTCATCCAAGGCCCCGACCAGAATATGGGCAATGGCGCTTTCAATGACAGGCATGGCAAGGTCAGGGATTTGGTCGGTCACAATCTCGCTGAGGGAGCGTGCGGCCCCGGCCTGATCTTCGATCATGGACCAATCGCCATCATCGGCGCGGCTGGCCTGTTCGCGCCGCATCACGGCGGGGGCCAGTTCGGGGTAAAGCGCATTGTCGGCAGCGTCGAGACCTTCGGATGCAGCGGTGATAATCCCATCGCCCCCGATCACATCATCTAATTGTTGCGACGGGGTGTCTTGTGGCTGGGGCGCATCGTTTGGTAGATCTTGTGCCTGACCTTCTGGCTGACTTCCGGTCTGGTCGGGGTGCCAGTCCAACAGCGGGTTTTGATTAATCTCGTCGGCAACAAATTCGGTCAGTTCCGGCGCGGTCATGCCCAATAGCTTGATCGCCTGCTGCAGGGCAGGCGTCATGGTCAGGCTTTGTTTCTGGGTTTGCTGTAACCCCTGACCCATGCCTGCGCTAAAACCGGGACCGCGTCCGCCGCTACCCATAAAAAACCAATCGTCGGGGGGCGTTACAGGCTGAACCTGTCGCCAAGATAGACGCGCCGCACATCTTCATTCCCGACAATCTCCTCTGGCGTGCCATCAATCAGCACCGTGCCATCATGGATGATATAGGCCCGATCAATGATATCGAGCGTTTCACGCACATTGTGATCCGTAATCAAAACGCCGATACCGCGATCTTTTAAATGTGCAACAAGGTCGCGAATATCCCCGATGGCAATCGGGTCAATCCCGGCAAAGGGTTCATCCAACAGAATGAATGACGGGTCAGACGCCAAGGCGCGGGCAATTTCCACCCGGCGGCGTTCACCGCCCGATAGGGCAATTGAAGGCGTGCTACGCAAATGGGTGATGGAAAATTCCGCCAGCAGATCATCAAGTCGCGCTTCGCGCACTGTGCGCGATGGTTCGATAGCCTCAAGCACGGCATTGATATTCTGTTCAACGGTCAGGCCACGAAAGATGGACGCTTCCTGCGGTAAGTAGCCGATGCCCAGCCGGGCACGGCGATACATGGGCAGGCGGGTGATGTCCTGACCGTCCAAAATGATGCTGCCATAATCAGGTTTGATCAATCCGGTGATCATGTAAAAGCTGGTGGTCTTGCCCGCCCCATTGGGACCAAGCAGGCCAACCACTTCACCGCGCTGGATAGACAGGCTGACGCCGCGCACGACCGGGCGGCGGCCATAGGTTTTTACCAAATCAAGGATGGTCAGCCCGTCATTGCTGACAGCAAGCTTTGGGCCTGACCGATCCGGCAGCGACACGCCCGCAGGCAGACCGTTCCCCTTGCGCCGGAACAGGCGCTGCAACATGGATGGTTGCTGATTGGGGGTTTTGGTTTTGTCGCTCATACTATGTGTTGGTCTGCTTTTTGCCTGACTGTTCTGTTTACTGGTCAAAGCCGCTGGGATTAAACCGGGCCCTGACGCGGCCCTTGCCCGTCCCTGATGCGGCACCACCTTCTATACGGCTATAGCCTGTAATCAGGTCAATGACCAGTGTTTCGCCGCCTAATTGGTTGCCATCACGGGCCAGTAACACATTGCCCAGCAAGTATATTTTCGCCTCATTAATCTTGTAGACCAGACGGTCGGCGGTCACACGGTCCTGCAGGGTGGTCATGACGACGCCGCCATTCGCCTCAACCTGATCAATCGGTTGCTGATCATCCTTGGCGTCTTGATTGTAGTAAAGCGCGACTTCCTGCGCGGTTAATTTCAGCTCACCCTGAGTGGCTTCAACATTGCCTGTGAACATGGCCTTGTTTTCCGACTGGACCAGCTCAAGCGCATCGGCGGTGACGTCAATCGGTAGATTGCGGTCGCGCACCAGTGAATCAAAGGACAGGCTGCCGCCGCCACCCGATTGGGCGTAAGCCTGCGGGCTGATGGCGCCAAGTACCAGCACGGTCAGTGCCAGCAGGGCAGCAACCAGAATGCGAGGGGCAGCTTGTGTGGAAATCGTCATCTTTGTCACCTAGTTGATCTCCCTTTCGGAATAGGTTGGTGCAGTGTCAGTTGCTGTATCTTTTTGGTCGTCAGTGCCGCTGATAAATTGCGGTAAGGGCCTGTCTGGATAATAGGTGATATGGACACCCCGGTCGAACCGCAAGCGGTCACCCGCATCCAGAACCTTTAACCCGCCTGCCTTCATAATGGCAGCCCCGGCATCAAGGGTGAGGGGCTGATCAGAATAACCAGTACTGTTTTTCATATCGGCGTGAATATCGCCAAGGGTCAGCTTGATCTGGTCGGCTGCTTTAACCTCGATAGGGCCGATCAAATGCAGCCTGCGATTGACCGTGTGATATTTGCCGCCGCTGGCTAGTAATTTCAGCTTGCCCAATTTTTGCAGGTCAAGATCGGCCTGAATGGCAATCATCTCAACCAAGGCGGGGTCGTCGGCGCTTTGTTGGGCGGTTTTGGCGGTGATCATAAAGGGTTCGTTTTTTTCTGTTGTGCCTGAAAAGCGCGGTTCAGACATGCTCAACCCATTTTGGGTCAGATCAACCTTCTGTGCCTCAAGATTTTGGGGCAGGATTTCTTCGGGCCGCAGATAGGGCCACAGGATCAACAGCGCGATCAGCGCCACTGCACCGATCGGCAGGCCAACTTTCAGCCAAAAGACCCGCTGCGTATAGGCATCGACGCTTTTATGTTGCGCGGGCGCGGCTTGATATGTCGGCTTGTCTGTCACGCAAAGCCTGCTTGTAGACAGTCATGCACATGAATGATGCCGACGGGCAGGTCGGGATCAACCGGGTCCATCACGAACAGGCAGGTGATCTTACGTTCATTCATAATGCCGATTGCCTCTGCCACCAGCGCATCGGGGCGGATGGTTTTGGGATCGGCAGACATGATTTCCTGCGCGGTCAGGGACAATAGGCTGTTGGTGTCAAATTGCGGGCTGACCAGGCGGCGCAAATCGCCATCTGTGATGATGCCGACCAGATTGCCCTGATTATCGGTGACGCCCGCTGCGCCAAACCGCTTTGACGTCATTTCCAAAATCACCTCCGGCAGGGCGGTGGTGGTGCTGACAAGCGGCAGGGCATCATCCTTATGCATCAGATCACGCACGGGCATCAGCTTGTTGCCAAGCTTGCCGCCGGGATGGAATTGACGGAAATCGGTTGCGGTGAATTTGCGCCGCGCCATCAGGGCAACGGCAAGCGCATCCCCCAATGCCAAAGTCATCGTGGTCGATGTTGTGGGTGCCAGCCCGTTGGGGCAGGCCTCAGGCACATCAGGCAGCAGCAGCGGCACAGTGGAAGCGGCGATCAGTTTGCTTTCAGGGCGCGAGGCGATGCCGATCACGGGGATTTTCGCGCGCGCGGCATGGGCGATAATATCCCCCAGCTCTACCGTTTCGCCGGAATTGGACAGGATCAGCAAGACATCATCGCGGGTGATCATGCCAAGGTCGCCATGGCTTGCCTCGCCCGGATGAACGAAAAAGCTGGGCGTGCCGGTTGAGGCAAAGGTCGCCGCGATCTTGCGTGCCATATGGCCAGACTTGCCCATGCCGGTGGTGATGACCCGGCCCTTGCAGTCATGGATCAATCCCACCGCATCGATAAAGGTTTGATCAAGCCCATCGGCCAGCGCACTTAGCCCGTCCCGTTCGATCAACAGGGCATCGCGGCCAGCGGCCAGATCGTCATATGTCGGTTTATCGGTCATGCTCATAAGTCTTTGTCGCGTCAGCCTGTGGCGGTTTCATGGCAAAATCAGGTCAATGTAAGGGTCCAGACCCGTGCCATAACCCCCCTGTTAATGGGCAAAAATATCCTGTTCGGGATAGCCGATCAGATCAAGCGCCGCGCGGGTCGGCAGAAAGTCAAAACAGGCTTGGGCAATGGCGGTTCGCCCTTCGCGCGCCAAACGGCGGTCAAGCTCATCCCGCACCTCATGCAAGTGCAATACGTCAGAGGCGGCATAGGCCTTTTGCGCATCGGATAATTCATCTGCGCCCCAGTCACTGCTTTGTTGTTGTTTTGACAGATCAACACCGACCACATCTTTCACAAGGTCTTTCAAACCGTGGCGATCGGTAAATGTCCGCACGAGTTTTGAGGCGATTTTGGTGCAATAAATTGGCGCGGTGGTGACACCCAGATAATGCTGCATCACCGCAACGTCAAAACGGGCAAAGTGAAACAGCTTTAACACATTAGGATCGGTCAGCAGCTTTTTCAGGTTCGGGGCGCTGAAGTCTGACCCTTTTTTAAAGCGGACAAGATGGGCATCCCCGTCGCCTGACGATAATTGCACCACGCACAGGCGGTCACGATGGGGATCAAGGCCCATTGTTTCACTGTCAATTGCCACAACCGGACCCAGATCAAGCCCGTCGGGCAGATCTTCTTCATATAGCGTGATGGCCATAGTTCCGCTCCTAAACCCAGCGCACACATTAAGCGGCGCAAATCATTACCAATCCTTGCCCGAGGGGGGCGTTAAAGGCAAGGGCCGACACGCTTTTTCCCACTTTTCAGGCTTTGGGTGCAGACCCTTTGTTTACAAGCTTGCGGCCTTGCCCCATCTTTGGGTCACAACAAAATAGGGGATCAAATAATGCGGCTGACCAAACATAGAATTGCGCCCGTAACCGATGACGAATTTACAGAGGAGCTGCGCACATCGCTTGGCTCCCAAATCGGTGGCGGGGGGCCCATCCTTAATATCTTCCGCACCATGCTGCGTGCGCCTGCGGCTGTGAAGCCCTTCCTTCATTGGGGCGGCTATATCCTGCACGACAAAAAGAACAGCATCGCCCCGCGTGAGCGTGAGATTCTGATCCTGCGCACAGGCTATAACTGGAAGGCGGGCTATGAATGGGCGCAGCATGTGGTGATCGGCAAACGCTGTGGGCTGACTGATCAGGAGATTGCGGCGATTAAGGTCGGCCCCACCGCCGCCAACTGGACGCCGCTTGAAAGCGCCATGCTGCAGGCGGTGGATGATTTGACGACGGACGCCTTTATCAGCGACGCCACGTGGGCGGCCCTGTCTGACCTGACAGAAAAACAGAAGATGGACCTGATCTATACGGTCGGCCAATACACGCAGGTGTCCATGCTGTTGAACAGTTTTGGCGTACAGCTTGATGACGGCCTGCCCGACGACCCGGATTTGCATAAGTAGGATTGGCATAAATGAGCAGCATTCCAGTAGAGGGGCGCTTGGCAGGCAAAATCATCATCGTCACCGGCGCAGGCCAAGCGCCCGGTGAAACCATCGGTAATGGCAAGGCCATCGCTGTCCTGTGCGCCCGCGCCGGCGCGAAGGTGCTGTGCGTTGATCGCGATGAACCCCGCGCGCAAGAAACTGTGGACATGATCGTGAGTGAAGGGGGCACAGCACAGCTTTGTGTCGCCGATGTCAGCAAGGCAGCGGATACCAAACGTATCATAGACGCATGTGTTGAGGGGTTCGGCGCGCTTGACGGGCTGGTCAATAATGTCGGCATTGGCGGGCGTGGCGATGGGCCGGTTCACAAAGAACCTGAAAAGACGTTTGATCTGATCATGGATGTGAACCTTAAAAGCGCGCTCCTAACCTGTCAGGCCGCGCTCGCCGTAATGCGGGACCAGCGCAGCGGGGTGATCGTCAACATCTCCTCCCTAGCTTCCATCGCGGGGTCGTTTCAAACCGGGTATGAACTCTCAAAGGCTGCGATGAACCGGATGACGGAATCAATTGCGCTTGCCAATGCGGGGCGCGGCATTCGCTGTAATGCGGTGCTACCGGGGCTGATCGACACGCCTATGGCCGTTGCCGGGATAGCGTCGGCAACAGGACGCTCGATAGAGGAGGTGCGCGCCGCCCGTGAAAAGCAGGTGCCACTAGGCCATATGGGGTCTGCATGGGACGTGGCCCACGCCACGCTTTTTCTGTTGAGCGAGGAGGCGCGCTTTATTTCAGGCACCTTGTTGCGTGTTGATGGCGCGCAAGGTGTGCGGATCGGCTAGCGCAGCGTTGGGGAGTAAGATGATGGATCACCCGCAATATAATCGGATCGGCACGCTGTTATTTTACAGCGGCTTTGCCCTTTTGGCCTGTCATGAGATGGATGCGGTTGCGCGGCATGAATGGCGCTTATTGCCCGGGCTGTCGGGGTTGGAGGATGGCGTGGCGCGCGATCTGTTCACGCTGTTGCATTTGCCTGCCTATATTCTGATATTGTGGTGCGGGACAAATGCGACGCCCGCAACAATCGCGTGGACCCGCCGCCTGTTCTGCCTGTTTCTGGCAATTCATGGGGTGCTTCATTTCAGCCTGTCAGGGCATGCGCTTTATGAATTTGTGCCACCTGTTGAAACCATCACGGTGTATGGCGGTGCGCTTGTTGGCGTGGCCTATCTTGTTTGGGAATGGCGGGGCCGCCCTAAACCTTCTTAACGAATTCTGACTTCAGGCCCATCGATCCGATACCGGGGATGTTGCAGTCAATATCATGATCGCCATCGACAAGGCGGATATTCTTGACCTTGGTGCCAACCTTCACAACGGACGAGCTGCCCTTGACCTTCAAATCCTTGATCACGGTCACCGTGTCGCCATCGGTAAGCACATTGCCGTTGGCATCGCGGGTGATTTTGGCATCGGCTGCTTCTGCACTCGCGGACCATTCATGGCCGCATTCGGGGCAGATCAGCAGTGCGCTATCTTCATACGTGTAGGAGGAGCTGCATTGCGGGCAAGGGGGCAGAGTTTGGTCTGACATAAAGGCTCCTTGCCTTGTTTGTTGCCTAAATCGAGCCGCTAAAAATCGTGGCTGTTCCAGCAACTCTACCGATGGTGCCCAGGAGAAGAGTGTGAACACTACCAATACCAGATTATTGTATTCAAATAAGTTATTGTCTTAACTTGACTTCTCCCGGACTATATGGAGTACATCTATGGAGTACAAGCGCTAATTTGAGGTTAAGTGGTGCCAAAGGTAACTAGACGAAGTGGAAGGTCGAACTGGGAGCTGCAAGTACCTGTCCCAAATAAGCTGCGATCAATTTTGAAGACCGCTAGTGTTTACCGTAGTACCGGAACGTCAAACAAACGTGAGGCAAACCGGATAGCCCCGATACTAGCGCTTGAGGTGCAAGCTCAATTTAATGACTTGCTCGTAAGGCACTTCCCTGACGACGAAGTTCTTCTCAATGAGCTGATGGAGTACTACCGTGCTTGGCGGGTAGCCGATGATCTTGGTGAAGAAGATGAGGTCACGGAGAAAGAGGTGTTAACAGACATTATCATTGACTTCCCTAAGCAG
Source organism: Alphaproteobacteria bacterium (assembly GCA_965229935.1). Lineage (GTDB taxonomy): Bacteria > Pseudomonadota > Alphaproteobacteria > SPJN01 > SPJN01 > SPJN01. The sequence continues at coordinate 2,116,298 of CBDDKB010000002.1, read as the reverse complement.
GCCGCTCGCAGAGTGTTCCTTGCTTCAAAAGGTGAGATGGACCTAGAGGGACGTAAGGCCCTTCAAGCTCATACTGAGAAGGTGCTTGAGGATGCGCGCGACAGGCTGCTTGATCGGCGGCAACTGATTGAGGAAGTAGTTGATAGTTGGCGGACAAGTGTAAAGCCCTCGCTCTCTCAAAGTACGCAAGAGGAATACGAACGGGCCATCAAACGCTATCTTGAATGGGCTGAGGGCCGCCTTGTCTATGTTGAAGAGGTAAAGCGACAAGACGTGCGTTTGTTCATTGAGGAGTGCTATCACGGGCGAAAGAAGGCAACTGTAGGTAATGTGCGAACGGCTTTACGGAGTGTTTGGGATCATGGGCAAGACGTTGGATTGATTGCAGATGATGCGACTGATCCTTGGAAAGCACCTAAACATGCACCCTCAAGAGTGGGGGGTGGTGTTAATGATGATGCCGAGGAAGGTGAAGACGAGGTATTACCCTTCACACCAGAAGACTTGCTCATCATTATGAATGAGATGGAGCCCAAGGAGTATGCTCTGGCCTTTGCTCTAAGCTACATCACAGGTGCCCGTTCAAATGAACTTATTCGCTTGATGAAAGAGGATGTACGGAAAGAAGAAGACGGATACTGGATTTACATAAGAAGGTCTAAGACCCAGTCTGGTGTCAGGAGAGTGCCAGTTCCTGAACGCTTCGACACGTTTATTGAATCGCTGCTGAACACTAAGCCAAGGTTCAAATACATGTTGCCCCTTTACGTCGATAAAAATGACTGGAAGGATGAGCGAGCTCGATACCGATACATTAATAAGCGCCTTAACGAGAAGCGTAGGAAGCTGACCACAATACCTGATAACGAAGCTAAGGGGGTGCACTCAGCGAGACGCACCTACACTGAGATGTGTGAAGGCACTGGGATACCCCTCACAACGGTGCAACTGCTAGTGGGACACAAGCGCGGCAACATCACGTTCGGCAGATATTCAAAAGGGATGCTTGTTGACCTTCGGGCGGCGGTTGAAAAGTTAGACTGGTCGGACGAGGTAGTTGCGTTGCTAACATAGATGTTGTGTGCACCCTTGGGTATTTGCCTGCTTCATTTGGCTGAAATGTAAACCTAAATAAGATATCGTCATATTAATGCGCAAGCAATCTGTAGGAAGGCACAATGACTTTGATCCATTATGATATCCCAATGCATTCGGGAGACACACTAAACAGCCAAACGCTCAACTTGGAAGCTGGAGACGTTTTGTTTTTGGTGGGAAGAAACGGTGCCGGAAAATCCGCACTATTATACAGATTGGCGAAGGTGCTTGAAGGGGAATCGCTTGTTCACATGTCTGCACTTCGTCAGAACACGTTCTCCGCACGTCAATCACAACTAAATGAGCAAAGCTTTGTCAGCGTAAGACGACAAGTCCGTAAAAACGCTCAATCTGGTGAGGGTAGGACAACAGATAATTTACAAGATCGCTGGTCTGATATGATCCTCCATCAACTCAAGAGGTTTGACGATATCAGATCGCGCAAGATTAGTGGATTGGTGGACGAGGGGCGAGCAGAAGATGCAATAACGATATCTCGGCAAACTGCACCTTCGCTTGATGTCCTGAACTCAACTCTAGCCGATGCCGGAATAGGTATCGGGATCGAATATGACGAGCCTACCTTCGCGTTCAAAGCGGCGCATCAATCGGGAAATAGGACTGGCTTGCACCAACTCTCCGACGGTGAACGAGCAGCGATCCAAGTCGCCACGGTAATAATAACAGCAGATGAAGGGTCGGTGTTCTGCATTGATGAGCCTGAACGCCACATGCACCGATCAATGTCTGCTCCTTTGCTAAATGCTTTGGTGACTTCTCGCAGTGATTGCGCTTTTGTAGTCTCAACGCACGATGTTGACCTTGTCTATTCAGTTCAAGAAGCGAAGGTTGGGTTGGTTCGCGATTGTAAATGGAGAGGTAACGAACCAGCCAGTTGGGATTTTCAGCTATTGTTACCTGATAATCGGATACCTGAAGAGTTGAGAAGAACCATCATTGGGGCTCGACGAAACATCCTCTTTGTGGAGGGCACAGAGGAGAGCCTTGATTATCAGTTGTTCAGCTTGCTGTTTGCAGACACGACTATAGTGCCGCAATCCACATGTACCGAAGTGATCAGAGCTGTAAAGGGTGTGAACGCTTCGCGCGAGATGCACGATGTCAGGGCTTTTGGACTTATCGACCGTGACGATAGAACTCCCGAAGAAGTTGCAGCGTTAGAGGGAGAAAGTATCACAACGCTTGGCGTGCGTTCAGTTGAAGCCCTATACTACCAAAAGCCATGCGCAGGAGCAGTTCAAGTTGCACTGGAGGCGGCGACAGGTGAGCGTTATGATGGTTATGAAGTGGCCTGCGCAAAAGCTGTCTGTCATTTGGCCGATAATCCTACGAAAGTTGATGAGCTAGTAGCGCGTAAGGCAGAAGCCAAGATGCGCGAGACACTTCTTTCACATATGCCGACATGGAAAGACATCCGCGATAAGCCGGATATAAGCCATGGGGTATCGGTGGCAAGCACGTATGCAGCCGAGAAGCAAAAAGTTGAACGCTTGATAACTGAAAGAGATTTTCAATCACTTGTTGCTCAATATCCGTTACGAGATACAGGGGCACTTTCCCTTTTTGCAGCGGCTATAGGCAGGCCTAATCATGTCGCATATACAAGGGCTGTAAAAAGTAGATTGACCGAGGATGTGCATTTGGCTTCGCAGCTACTGCCTTTGTTGGGTAAAGCGCCGGACTGGTTGCCCTTGAGGGTGCAGTAAGCGATGACACCCCCGAAAATATTGTTGCAGAAATACGAGAGCCCAATACGTAATACGCGATCGACGCTGCTTCCCCCATGCCCGCCTTCGCCCTCACTCAGGAGTGCTTGTAATCGCCCTTAGGAGCGCGCTTCGATCATCATAGGCGCAGCCGTTAGGCGACCTGCTTGCCTTCCCGGTGGTCCTTCAGGATGCGAAAGACAGACGCTAGGGAGATACCTAGACCATCAGCAATGGCCTGCTTAGTGCTGCCCTCAGATGCCATACGGATGACCTCAGGGGCCTTAGCGCGGGCTGTAGGCTGCCTTCCTGTGTACTTACCTGCTGCCTTTGCCTTGGCTATGCCTTCGGCTTGACGTTCAAGCATAAGCTCCCTCTCAAACTCAGCGATGCCGCCTAACAGGGTGAGCATGAGCTTACCTGTGGCGGTGGACGTGTCGAGGTTGATGTTCAGGATAGACAGGGACGCACCTTCTTCTTCAAGCCGCTCTACAATCTCCAAGAGATGCTTGGTGTTGCGGGCTAGGCGGTCCAGCCGGGTCACCACCACCTTGTCACCAGCGCGACAGGAGCGGATTAGGTTCTCAAGCTGGGGGCGCTTTGTGGATGATCCTGAGGCCTTCTCCTCATAAATCAGCTTGGGCGTGCAGCCAGCTTTGAGTAGTTCCTCTCGCTGGACTTCGAGGCTTTGGCCTACGGTACTCACGCGGGCATAGCCTAGGGTGTCTGGCATGATGGTATCCTCTCAATAGGGTTAAAGCCCTGTGATGGATAATCATCTCAAAAGGCAAAGTCAACCCTTGTGAGATTCTCAAGAGGCGCTCTAAGGGTATCTCACTTGGGCGTGGTCTATTGAGATCAGCAAAGCGGTGAAAGCCCCAGCCCTTACTGCGAACTTGAAGCCCTTGGCTCTATGATTACCGGCCTTGCGGCCTAGACCTCGCCTGCAGGGTAGCAGGACGGTGGGCCGAAGTGGTGTATGGGGCCAAGGTTTTTGACACCTGACACGGTAGATACCGCGCTAGTAATGATGTGGGGACAAATAGGGGATCATTCAAGGCTGCCTAATCGTCATTTTACACCGTTTGATTGAATACGTAGCTTGAATTGAGTTGGGGCCAGATACGGAAGGAACAGTCGATGAACGACAAGTCAAAGAACGGTATCACTCGCTGGATCGATGAGCGATGGCCAGATGCATCGCCATTCTGGCGGATTGTGACATCTGGCATTTTCATTAGCCTTGCGCCTTTAGCTTTTTGGCAGCCCGATAGTCTGAAGGATACTTTTGAAACCTTTGGGACGTTCTGGGGGGCGCTGATTGGGCTAGGTGGACTTGTAATTGTTACCCGGCAAAATCACCAACAAGATGCTGTGCGCGAAACACGAGAGGCTAATCTAAGCAGTTATTTGAAGGCACAGGCGATCACAGCGTGGCTTGTTAGGGCTGAGCAGGCCGTGACCAACCTACCCAAGCAATTTACCCATTTGGCGGCAGAACGGGAGGGTGTGGACACGGACCAGTTTTCCATGCTTGCAGGTATGGCGATGTATGCCCATCTGCCTACTGTTGAGGAGTGGATAGCGGCAGAACGATTGTGGGAAGGATTGCCAGCTGACATTCAGCTTGGCTTGAGTGGCCTGAAGAACCACTTCTGTAATCTCAGGATGACTGCTGATTATTTAGCAAAACATAAGGCCACAGTCACAATCAAACCTGATAGACTGATGCAGGTGCTTGATCCGCTGGAGCCAGCTCAAATGTGTATAGACCGGGTCCGTCCGAAGTTGAAAGAATACACGCACTCAATAGCCGACAGCCTTGGTGTCAAAGTTAGCATTGTTGAACGAGAGGGCACGAAGTGGTCGGTTCAATCCGTAGAGCCTGATCCCTCATTGTTCAGCTATCAACCGCGCTATGACTAACACATCCCTCAGAAGGAAGTGTTCTGACTTATTATGACACACCTAAAGAAGAAGTGGAGCGGCTTTAGGCGCTCATAAGGCGCTCCTTCGGACAACCTAAACAACATTGAACGATGAATGATTATGATGGACCGTGAAGACGCGGGGCCGAACGTTAAAGCTATCCATAATGTAGGCGCGCATGAGCCACAAACAGTAAAAGTAGGAAGCTTGGCTCCAGTGCGTTTCGTTAAAAAATGTCCCAGCGGGGAAACACTGAAAGCTTTAGTGCAGCTTGTCGATCTTACTGATTTCGTCTTGCAACGCGTCTATGCACTTCCGCGTTTCAGGGAATGTGTCCCCATCAGGCCATGTAATCGAGATGGTGGTATTGAGAGTTTCATCTTTCAATATGCCAATAGGGTCGGCTAAAGCTTTTGAGTTGGTGAAACTGCCGATCTCCTTTATTGCTGCAATGGAGATTTCCGCCTGCACTTCTTTCGAAAGGGTTTCAGGTCCCTTCAAGAATGGTCCTATACTGTCAACGATCATGCTTGTTTCTGGTTTGAGCGTGGCGGAAGTCCAAACTGTTTGGCCTTCGAATGTTAGGTTAGCGTTGTCTTCATGGATGAATCCCTCAAGGTAGCTCTTCGCCTCCACCAACGCCTTCCTTCTTTTTTGAAGAGATTGCAAACGGCTTTCATCGCCAAAGGTAAAGATACCCGCCCCTGCCAACGCCAACGTAGCAATCCACGTTTGGTACTCTGAGAGCACCCTCATTGGCGAAAAAGCGTAACTAACTGATGGCTCAACAAACCCATAGACAACCGGAAAAATACCATCGTCCGCAACGATGAATGGCAGCACCATCCCAGCAAAAACCAGTTGGTATCCGGAACGCTTCACGGCTCTGATATGTCTTAATGACCCAAAAAATGGGCCGATGCTGTAAATGGCCCTAATGCGGCAAAAAACAAAGGCAATAACAACCGCAAATAAGATGTAAGTGTACATAGGCGCATCCCCTAAACTCAATTAGCCCACACCCATAGAAGAGGGTGTCCCGTTCAATGATTTGACACATCATAAGAAGGACAACACGAACCCAAAAGCTCACAAGGTGTTCCTTCAGAAACCCTAACCAACATTGAAGTGAACGACAATGAGGTGCCGCAATGCTGCGGTCTACCCTGTTCCTCTTTGCTCTTCTCAGCCTGCCTCCGGGTGGGCTTTTTCATGCCTTACGCACCCCGGGTCACAATCGCCCTAGGAAGCTCATACAAGGGCTTTCTCAGCGCACGCAGTTCACACACACAGCAAGGCTTAAAGCTGCCCTGTGAGGCTCTCAGGGGCCTTTGGGCAGCCATCCGCACACATACTCAAGAAAGACGACCGAATGAACAATGTTCAAGTAGCTTCGACTACTTGCGCACCTGAAGAGGTGCCTCCAAAACCCCGTAGTTTTGACCCCTATATAATACCCGCTTCCAGCAATACTCAGGCAATGGTCTGCTCAGCTGTGAAGGAGATAGAGACCTATGAAATGGAACAAGGTATTCGAATAAGAAAGAGGAGCGAGGCAGCTCACTTAAGGTTTGAACGGTCTGTCACAGCACTGCTTTGTGGCGCAGCGGTAGCCTACAGGTCGCTTTCAGGGCCTGTACGAGCCATCAAGGTACGCAAAGAAGACCTTGAGCGCACTAAGGATCGCTACAAGCCCCCCTACATGACAGCGACCTTCCGCGATGACATTAAGCTACTCAACAAGCTTGGATGGCTGGTCTTCAATAAGGGTGACACTGTCCTTGTTCTAAAGGAAGGCCAAGAGCGCAACCAAGGGTACTTCAAGGCCCTCACAGCGACTATTCAAGCAGGTTCAAAGCTTGTCGCTTGGATCGACCAACACCAAGTTACAGCCCATGACTTCACAACAGACTTAGCCCTTCATCAGCCGATCATGCTTAGAGGGCCTAAAGAAGGGCGTGCGCGAGGTAATCTGATCCCTTTTGAAGACACTCCCGAAACTGATGCAATGGTAGATCAAATCAGAAGTATCAATCAGCGGCTAGGGCAGGCTTCAATAGGCTTTGACATAGACCGGGCAAGGGAGCTTTACGAGGCGAAGAGCAAGCCCATAGGCGAATTACCTGATTGGTCTGCTCAAAGGGTGGTCCGTATATTCAACAATGGCAGCTTTGAACAAGGCGGTCGCCTGTATAGTGGCTTCTGGGAGACCCTCCCCAAGGAAGTTCGGAGACGATGTTTGACAATCGAAAGCGAAGGTATTGCCGAGGTGGACTTCCATGCCATGAACATCAATCTACTCTATGGGATGGAAGGTGAAGCTCCTCCTGAAGGCGACCTCTATGACATTGGACTTAAGCCTTCCTCTGAGTACGACCAAAGGGCTGGGACCAAGAAGGTATTCATGTCCATGTTCAACACAGAGCGACCGTTAGAGGCCATGCCTAGAGGCTGTAGGGTGTTCTTCCCTCAATCAGTTAAGGTGGAAGATGTAGTCGAGGCTATTAGAGCCAAGCACCCTAAGATTGCCCATCACTTAGGGGCCAATGTAGGTATGCAACTTCAAAGACTGGAGAGTGACATAATGGTTAAGGTCCTATTGAAGCTTCAGTCTCTAGGTGCCCATGCACTTCCCATACATGATGGCTGTATGGTCCCTGTCAGCAAGGCTGAGATAGCTAAGCAGGTCATGGAAGAACAGTTCTACTTGGAGATGGGACAGGTCTGTACCGCTGAGATTGAAGTCTATGACCACAATCAACAATGACCACCTAACACGATAGGACTATGGGAGGTCCCTGAAGACACCTTAAGCACTCTCAGGAAGCTTAAAGGTACTCTTAAGGTACCCTTCAGGGTTACCTAGGCTGGTAGGTACTAGGTAGGTAGATGATGGTCATCATACCTTAGTAGCTCTTAGAGCTATCTTAGTGATACATACACATACTCATTAGGGGGGTGCGTAAGGGCTTCCCGGCAAACATTGGGGGGTAACTACAGGGCAAATCACAGCCTTGTGGTTGCCTCCTGATAATCTTTCGCCTCTGTCTATGTATCTGTGAACCTTTGCTCGCCAAAGTCAGTTGAGTGGCCTTTTAAAGAAGCTGGACGCAACACCTCAGCCACTCTCAAATCATACTCCAACAACCTGTCTCTGTAAGGGGCCTCCAAGGACCTCTCAAGGCGCTCTAAGAGCTGATTATCAAAATTGGTCTTCACCTGTACTTCTTCAGCAGACCAGCGATGAGCGCCGCTTACACTGTCTTCACGACACACCTCAACAATGCAGGTCCAGCGGTGGCCTCCTAGTTTCCAGTAAGGTGTCCTTGGTGGCACTGAGGGGGGCTCCTTGGTCTGTCTGAGTGAAGCACTAGAGACCAGAACATACACGGAACATTGTGTGTCATGTCAACAGCAAAAGAGGCGCACCTTGTTAGATACGCCCCTTGACGGTTCAGCGGTGAAACTGACTAAACTCTGGGCTCCTTAAAGCGCGCTGTCAGTGCACCTAATGGCGTCCAGTCGTAAGGGAAGATGCGCACCTCAAGCGGACCAAGGTGAGCAATGACTTCACCGGGGCTTGCGGTGATGCCTGCAAGGTTGTTGAGGGTGAGCTTAGAGCGATCCATGTGGATCATGTAGTTGCCCAAGATGCCTTCATGGAAGATTGCGGGGTTCTTGGTAGTGGGCATGTGGATGTCTCCTTCGTATAAAACCAGCACATTGCGCGCGTTGAAGAAGCCAAGATGAGAGCAGTTTACCGCTGTAGTACAAACCTGTAGTACAGCAGGGTAAAATATACGCATAACCCATTGATTTTATTAGAACCCTTGTTGATGGTGCCCAGGAGAAGACTCGAACTTCCACTCCCTTGCGAGAACTAGCACCTGAAGCTAGCGCGTCTACCAATTCCGCCACCTGGGCCAAACCATCAGCAAGGCGCTTTTGCTACCTAGGCTGGACGGTTTTGTCAATCGGTCCGTCGAAATTGGCGCGTGATGCGGCAAAAAGTCGATCACGGGGCGCGGCGGTGGCTCAAGACTACCAATTTGCGTCAAAACCCGCTAACAAAGGCGCAACTTATTCTGGATGATGTCGGGACGGAAAAGATCATGTCAGGCAATAATCGGCTTGTAACGATTTTCGGTGGCTCAGGCTTTTTGGGCCGCAATCTTGTGCGCAACCTTGCCAAGGATGGCTGGCGTATTCGGGTGGCTGTGCGCCGCCCCACATTCGCCCATGACCTGAAGCCGCTGGGTAAGGTTGGCCAAATCTCTATCGTGCAGGCCAATTTGCGCGACGCTGACTCGATCATGCGTGCGGTCGATGGTGCCGATGCGGTGATCAATCTGGTTGCGATCCTGAAGGAAACAGGCCGTCAACGCTTTCCCACCATTCATCATCAGGGTGCGTTGTGGGTGGCGCAGGCTGCGGAACGCGCCGGGGTTGAGCGGATGATCCATGTGTCCGCCCTTGGTGCTGCCGATGACAGCCCGTCTGCCTATGCCCGCACCAAAAAGGCGGGTGAAGATGCGGTTTTGTCCGTTCTGCCCGATGCCACAATCGTGCGCCCGTCAATTCTGTTTGGGCAGGATGATAGTTTCTTCAATCGTTTGGGCAATGTGGCGCGTATGTTCCCGCTGTTCCCCGTGATCGGTGGCGATACCAAGGTGCAACCGCTTTATGTCGGTGATGCCGCAAGCGCGATCCAGAAAATCCTGTCAGACAAAACCGCAAAGGGCCGCGTGTTTGAACTTGGCGGGCCTGAGGTGATTACTGTAGGTGAGGCAAGCGCACTTGTGAACGAGCTGACCGAACGTCGTCGCCCGATGATCCCGGTGCCCAATGGGGTGGTTCAGTTTGCTGCCCGTTTTGTGGAATTGGTGCCCGGTGCCCCGATTACCCGTGATCAGGCTGCCTTGTTGAATATCGACAATGTGGTGTCGGATGACGAGGGGATTGGCATAATCGGTGATCTGGGGATAACCCCCACCACGATGGAAGCCATCCTGCCCAGCTATATGTGGCGCTTCCGCCGCACGGGTGAGTTTGAGACCGAAACCGCCTAGTCAGTTTCGGCCTTTTCGACCTATTGCCCGGCTATCCGGTCAATCAACCAGGTCAGTTCTTCTAATGGCACGCCCGGACGGGGCAGATGGGTGATGCTTGGCTCCGCCACGCCCAATGCGATCAACAGCCGGGCACGGCGCGCCGCTTCCTTTTTCTTGATCCCGGCATCGCGAAACGCGCGGGTTAGGAACTTGTGCAGTTTCAGGTCTGCATTGGCGACAGCCTCCGCCGCGATGGGGTCCTGTTCGGCCCAGCGGCGCATGGCCCGGTCAATGATTGTGAAGCGCCCCTCCTGCCAAAAACGGATCAGCCCGGCGATCAGGCGGCGCAGATCGCCATTCGCCTCTGCCCCGATGCGGCTGTGATGCTGGTCCTGTGCGGTGGCCGCCCAATGATCCAGCATAGCGCGCACATAATCGTCCCGATTGTGGAAATGCCAATAGAAACTGCCTTTTGACACGCCCAACAAGGCGCAGACACGTGCAATGGTCAGCCCTGTAGCATGGCCATCCTGCGCAATGATCGCAAAGCCGCTTTCAAGAAAGTCTGTCCGCGCTTTGGTAGGCCGTTGGCGCGCTGACGGGGCGGGGTTGAGGCTGCTTGCGGGGGCTGGCATGGGCGTTTCCTATCGCTAGAGTCCAGAAACTATAGCATTTCTGCGGGCTATTTCAATACCATACTATACCATACCAATTGGTATAGAAAATGGAGGAGGCAATTGTTTGCAGTGCTCGGCTTGGGGGTAACGGGCGTTGTTTCCTGTGCGTTTGGCGGGGTCAGTGGGACGCAGGCCATAAAAAACCCCGCAACCATGTTGGGTGCGGGGTCTTGTGAGTATCTATCTGGTGGTGGGACTGATGAACTGTCCCGGCAGCCTATTTAGGCAACATTCATGTTCGCGGGCTGAAATTTAAGGGTTGAAGGGGCGTCTTCACCCGCCTCAACCTTATCAGCGCCGAACAGGTCGGCCATCAGGCGCATTTCGCCCTCGATCAATTCAACAAACCGTTCTGCATCCGGCATGGTGGAACGGCAGGTGGTGATGCCGATATCAAACCGATCCATAAAGGATTGGACGGTGATATTCAGCCCGGCATTGTGGAACAGAACTGAAATCGGATAGGCCTCAACAATTTTGGCACCGGCCATATAAAGCTGCATGGGCGGCCCCGGCACATTGGACAGGACAGCGGCCATGGGCATCGGCACCATGCCAAAGCCTGCCTTGGACGTGGCTAGCCGTGCCAAAGGTTCAACCATATAGGACGGCATGGACAGGTTGGCACCTTCCATAGCGCTTTCATTGTTTTTCTGGCCTGCCTTCGCCTTTTTGGAAGAGGCAGCAACCTTTGCCAGCCGTTCCATAGGGTCGGCAATATCGGTGCGGAAATGCATCATCATATAAGACACATTATTGTTGGACCCGTCCTTTTGCTTCATCGCAACGGGGGCACCGCAGACCAGTGACTGGTCGGGCAGGGCATCTTTTTCTTCAAGATAGGCGCGCAGGGCACCACCGCAGGCGGCGACAATCACATCGTTCAGCGTCACACCGTCGAGCGCCTGATTGGCGGCGCGACGTGTGTTCTTGACCAATTCCAACGGGACAGAGCCAAAGGCAATCTTGCGGTCGTTAGACAAATGGGTGTTGAGGATGCTTTTCGGCCCCCATGCCATACCCATTTTGAAATCTGCGCCCTCTTCGCGACCGGTTTCAGTTTCGGTGGTTTCAGGCTTGGGCGCTGCAGCTTTTGTGGCAGGGGCGGCAACCATCTTGCTTGCCATACGCACCAGGGAGGGGATCTGGCTGTATAGCGGTTTTTCAATCCGTTCCAGCGCGGCATTGGTCACGGCTGACAATAGGCCCGGGGCTTTCTTTTCTGCGGTACGGACAAGGCCGGCCTCCTCGCGCTGTTCTAGTGTCAGCGGTGCGCGCGGTTCGGGTGCCATGTCGAACATGATGGTGGCAAGCTTGACGGCTGTTTGCCCATCAATGCAGGAATGGTGAATCTTGGAATAAACGGCGGCGCGATTGCCCTCCAGCCCTTCAAACACATAATGCATATGCAGCGGGTGCTCGCGGTCCAGCAGCTTCATATGCAGCTTTTCGATTTTGGCAATCAGCTGTTCCATCGTGCCGGGCATGGGGACAGAGGTACGGCGGACATGATAGTCCCAATCCATCTCTTCTTGTTCGACCCAGACCGGGTAGCCAAGGTTCAGCGGCTGTTCCACGGCTTTCCAGCGCAGCATGGGCACTTCATCAATGCGGCCCTGGAACATGTCGACAAATTTGTCCCGGAAGCTGCCTTCAAAATCATCGGGCAATTCAACGATCGCCAATGTGCCGACGTGAAGGGGGGTGTCATCCTTTTCTGCGTACAGAAATAGGGAGTCGCTGACTGACAATTTTTCCATGATGTATCCTCCGCTCATGGCAGGTCCGGCTGATCCTTGTTTGACTGCCTGACCCGGTTCCCTGTTGTGACCGACACCCCGTTGCGTCCGTCGTGATGTGCTCTTGTCTGTTATTTAGTAACAATGATTATCATATCATTTGTTACAATATAGCATGTTAACCAAATAATGCAAGAGTACAGTTCATTAAATAATGTGACAAAAAATCATTGCACCCCTTGTGCAGTGCGTCATTTGCGCCGCAAGCCATGGAACTTCTGCCATTTCTGCAAGCTTGCACCTGATCCCCAAATCGCTAAAGTGAATGAAATAATTGAATTTTTGGGGGCTAATAAAATGCTAAAGCGGTTGGTACTGGGGATATTTGCGACCATCATCATCGTTGCTGTGGTGACAATATGGCGCGCAGCCAATTTTGAAGCCCCGCGCATTACCGCAGACCCATGGCCCAGTGCTGATCAAGCCCCAGATATTGATGAAGACAAGCTGGTCGCTGATCTAGCCAAAGCCATCACCTTCAAAACCATATCCAACCAATCGAATGAAATTGACGAGTTGGAATTCACCAGCTTTTTGAAATGGTATGATCAGGCCTTTCCCCATGTCAGTGCCCTACCCCTTAAAACCTTCAATAAATATGGCCGTGTCTATAAGTGGGAGGGCACGCAGCCGGACCTGAAACCTATTTTGGTGATGGGTCATTATGATGTGGTCCCAGTCGTCCCCGGCACTGAAGATCAGTGGCAGGAACCGCCCTATGCCGGTCACATCAGTGACGGGTATATTTGGGGTCGCGGCGCGATGGATATGAAGGGGCCGACTATCACCCTGTCCAACGTGATCGACCGTATGATTGCCACAGGCTATCAACCCGAACGGACAGTCTATCTTGCCCTTCATCAGGACGAGGAAGTTGGCGGCACGCTTGGTGCCGTGGCGATGGCCAAATGGATGGCCGACGAAGGCATCAACCCCATTCTGGCTGTTGATGAAGGTGGCGCCATCGCAGCAGGCATCATCCCCGGCGTTGCGCAGGACGTTGCTATGATCGGCACGGGAGAAAAGGGCTATTATTCCTTGCAACTGACCGCGCCAGGTAAGGGGGGCCATTCTTCCATGCCGCCGAAAAAGACAGCCGTGGGGAAATTGTCGGCGGCACTTGTCAGGTTAGAGAACAGCGAATTTGACGGCGGCTTGGCCGGGCCCGTGCGCGATATGTATCTAGCCCTTGGGGACAGCGTTCCAAGCTATCAAAAATATCTGTTTGCCAATTTGTGGCTGTACCAGCCTGTGATCGAAATGGTCATGGGGGCCGAACCCAGCGCCAATGCCACCTTGCGCACAACCATTGCCCCCACCATGCTTGAGGCCAGCCCAAAAGAAAATGTACTGGCGATTGAGGCAAAGGCGATCGTGAATTTCCGCATTCATCCCCATGATTCAAAACAGGTCGTGCGTGATCATGTGCGCAAGGTGATCAGAGACCCTGAAATCAAAATCGATGACACACAAACTTTTGGCGATGAGCCATCGCCCTTTTCCGACACGTCCGGTCCTGTCTGGCAATTGGTGTCGACAACCGTAGCCTCCATCTATCCTGAGGCGATTGTGGTGCCGTCATTGACCGTGGGGGCAACAGATTCCCGCCACTATAAAGCGGTCAGCGATAATATTTACCGCCTGTCCCCCATGCGCGTGACAGAAGAATTGCGCGGCGGCATTCATGGCACGAATGAACGTATTGCGGTTGCTGATCTTAAGCCGATGGCGTATCTCTATTGGCGATTGCTTGACCGGGCAACAAAGGCAGATGCCTTTGACCAATAGCCTGAACGGGCAGCTTGATAAGCGAAAGGCAGTATTGGCGTGACGACTTTCACCGGGGCAATAGAACGGTACGGCCTGTTTGATGCCCTGCCGGATGCGGTTCTGGTCGTCACCAAGGCACCCCGCTTGGTCTATGCCAATAAGGCAGCCGCAACCCTGTTCCCGTCATTACAAAATTATAGCGCTGGCGAAATGGTCAGCCGCTATATCCGCCATCCCGCTATTTTGGACATTGCCGACGCTGTTCTGTCGGATGACTGGGACCCGAGGGGGGAGCCTGAACGGTTCACCCTGCCGGGCAAGGTTGACCGCCGCCTGTCGGTACAGGCATCGCCCCTGCCCCATGATGGCACTGCAAAGGATGAGATGGTGCTGATCATGCTGCATGATGAAACCGCCATGTGGCGCGCCGAACAGATGCGCGCAGACTTTATCGCCAATGCCAGTCATGAATTGCGCACGCCCATAGCGTCGATCATCGGCTATATCGAAACATTGCAAGGCCCCGCAAAAGAAGACCTTGCCGCCCATGAACAGTTTTTGGGGATCATGCAGGATCAGGCCCAGCGCATGTCGCGCCTGATCGATGATCTATTGTCCCTGTCGCGCATTGAAATTGATGAACATATGCGCCCGTCTGAACGGGTGCGCATCGCAACGATCATGTCAAAGGCGGTGGATGTCATCTCACCCCTGACGGAGCGGGAAGAGGTCACGGTCGATACAGATATTGACCCTGCCTTGCAGGATGCAGAGATTATTGGCAGCGAGGATGAGCTGGTGCAAATGCTGCAAAACCTGCTCGACAATGCGGTGAAATATGGGTCGGAGGCTGGGCGTATTGAATTGACGGCGAGCCCTGACAAAAGACGGCCGGGCAATATCTTGTTGAGTATTCGTGATTTCGGCCAAGGCATCCCGCCCGAACATGTGCCGCGCCTGACGGAACGGTTTTATCGCGTGTCGGTAAAAACCAGTCGCGCCCGCGGCGGCACTGGGTTAGGCCTTGCCATCGTCAAACATATCGTCAATCGCCATCAGGGGGAGCTGCGGATCGAAAGCACCCCGGGTAAGGGCAGTTGCTTTATAGCCAGCCTGCCTTTGGCGGCAAGGAAAGACAGCCGGGATGAGCCGCTGGTGGCGATCGATATTGTCCCACAAATTCAGCCGAAACGGGGCAAATAATCCCCCAAAAACCAGCACATCCCGACGCTCAACAGGCGTCTGGTGTCGCTGTCATAAAAATGTAACCATTCTGTCACATAGAAGGGGCCAATCAGCGATTAGCCCTGTTTGATCGGCGCCATCGCAGTGTTTCAGTTTTTTGGCCCCAGTGGATTCAATACCAAGTAGTTAAAATACCAAGTGGATACAAAACCAACTATGTCAGTAAAGTCAGCCAGCACTGGTCCCTTTGATAATCTTGCCGCCATTCGTGATCTTGTCGCGCGTATGGGCGGTTTGACCGAAAGGCAGTTGAATGGTGCTGCCGATGCGCTGGGCCGTCGTGACAGCAAGATGGCTGAACAGATCATTCTTGACGATGACGCGATTGACGAGATGGAACGTCAGATCGAACAGCAGATGGTGAACATCGCCGCCGATGCAGGGGCGGGACAGGATGATTGGGTTGGCGGTCTGGCCCTGATCCGTATTGCCAGTGATTTGGAACGGGTCGGCGATCTTGCCAAAAATCTTGCCAAGCGGACATTGGTGCTGAACCAGTCACCGCAGCAGCGGTCAACCCAGGGGCTGATCCGCATGATCCATGCGGTGCAAACCCAATTGGGCGATGTGCTGGACGCCTTCAGCGCACTTGATGCGGATAAGGCCCGCAGCGTGTGGCAGGCCGATGGCACGATTGATGAATTGAATAATGGCCTGTTTCAGGAAATTACATCCATGATGATGGATCAGCCGCATATGATTGCTGTTGGCACGCATCTTCTGTTTATGGCCAAGAATGTTGAGCGGATTGGCGATCACTGCACCAATATTGCAGAGATTATCGTCGCGATTGTTGAGGGTGCGCCCCTTGATGATGACCGGCCCAAGGCCGACCGTACCAGCCTCACCATGGTACAACCCACTGACGGGGCGCAGCCTAAAGTCGGCTGACCCGGGAAGGAGCATGTCATGAGCAAGCCACTGATCCTAGTCGTAGAAGATGAAGACGCACTTGTTACCTTGCTGCGCTATAATCTTGAGGCTGAGGGCTTTGCCGTTGAAGTTGCCAATGATGGCGAAGAAGCCCTGACCCTGATCGCTGAACAGGTGCCGGACCTGATCCTGCTTGATTGGATGATGCCGAAACTGTCAGGTATCGAAGTGTGCCGCGCTGTGCGTGCCGACCGTCAGGCGGCGAATGTGCCGATCATTATGCTGACCGCGCGCGGTGAAGAAAGCGATCGTATTCGCGGGCTCAACACCGGGGCCGATGACTATTTGGTCAAGCCGTTCAGCCCCAAGGAATTGATCGCCCGCGTCTATGCGGTGTTGCGCCGGGTGCGCCCTGCCGCAACAGCAGAGGTGTTGAGCTTTGAAGACATTACCCTTGATCGCGCCCGTTGCCGTGTCTATCGCGGGGACGAGGAACTGCACCTAGGCCCGACAGAATTCCGTCTGCTGGATCATTTCATGGCCAATCCGGGCCGCGTCTTTTCACGCGAACAATTACTGGATGCTGTGTGGGGCCGTGATGTCTATGTGGAACTGCGCACAGTTGATGTCCATATCCGCCGCTTGCGCAAGGCGATTAATCTGGATGGGCGTCCCGACTTGATCCGTACTGTGCGCGCGGCGGGCTATGCACTCGACAAGCCTGCGGCCTGATCTTAGACCCCGAAAAACTGTCGCCGTGCGGGCCTTAGGCCATCGCCGTCTGAAAGGCGGGCCGCGCTGTAATGCGATCAAAATAGGCGGCCACTTTGTCAGGAAAAGTCACGCCACCATTTTTCATCATGTTCAGGGTATAGCCCAACATGATGTCGGCGGCGGTAAAGTCTGACCCGACAATATAGTCCTGCCCCTTCAACCCTTGCTCGATGGCAACCAAATTGTCTTCGACCCAGCCGCGCAATCGGGCCTGCACCTTATCTGCGCCCGGAATGTCAGCTTCGACATAAAGATACCATAACAGCACTGATATGCCGCTGCCGCCGCCACCTTCCGCAAAGGCGCACCATTGGCGATACAGGGACCAGTCTGCTGTGCCCTGTTCAGGCATAAGGCGGCCCCGGCCATAGTGATAAAGAATGTGATCGATGATTGCAGCGCTTTCAAACAGAACCAGCCCGTCATCTTCCAGCGTCGGGAATTTTCCGCTTGGCGTTTTTTGATGGTGGATGTGATCCAGCGGCACAGAAAAGTCTACTGTGTCGAGTTGATAGGGCACGTCGCCCAATTCTTCGAGCAGCCAAATAATTCTGGCCGACCGTGTGCGCGGCGAATGATAAAGTTTCAACATGGCATGTCCCCCTATCCGCAATATGACATGGCATGCCCAGGGCGACTATTGGGAATTTGGCGCAAAAAAAACCCTGCGAAATCTGCGGCGCGTATTGGGGGGATGGGACGCGCGCGTAATTTCGCAGGGCAGGTTGCCTTTGGGCCTGTGGGACGATCAGGTGATTGGAACCCTGACTATCCCGTTACGCCAGGCCAAAGGCGGAACATTATTTTACTGGTCGATTAGAACTCCACCTTAAACGTTGCCAGTACCTGACGCGGCGGATTGGTTTGGGCGATATGCGCGCCGGGCACCAAGGGGGCGTCAAAACTGGTTTGTTTGTAAAGCTCGTCCGTCAGGTTTTTGACCTGCACTTCAAAGCCCCACAGATTGTCAGGATGTTTGATGCCGACCTTGGCGCCAACCAGCCAATAGGCTTCGTTACTGTCAACCGGATCAAGATCGGGGTCGATAAACTCTTCCGCGCGATAGGCAGCATTGGCCGACAGCATACCCAGCATCCCTGTGTTACCCAAAGGCACCATCAGGATGGCTGTGATTGACCCGGTCCATTTCGGCGTACGGAACAATTGCTGACCTGACAGGTCCTGGAAGGTATCGGGGGGCAGGTTCACCGGGCCTTGCGGCAAGGTGCATGAGCCTGTTCCCAATTGTAGCAATGATAATGTCGGGCAGCTGGCTTGGGTGAATTTGACATACTCACCATCATTATAGCCAAGCGATCCCAACAGGACGAGCCCTTCAAAGGGTGAGATGGTGATGTCAGCTTCAACACCGCGAACCCGGACCTCTTCTGCGTTTGAGCTTTCAAAGGTAATGGTTTCAAATGTTGTGACCTGATAATCCTCATAGTCGGTCCAGAACAATGACAGGTTGAACCGTGCCAACCCGTCAAGGAAGGTGGTCTTGACCCCTGCCTCATAGGTTTCTGAATATTCCGGATCAAAGATGATATTGTCTTCGTCAAACGTTGCGATGTTGAACGAGCCTGACCGGAACCCCTTTGCCCATGTGGCATAGAACGTAATTTCCTCATTCAGGGCGTAGGTTGCAGACACTTTCGGGCTGAAGTTTTTGAACGAGTTGACGGGCGTCACATTATAGCCTGTCCCCAACATTGTGGGCGTCCAAATCGGGCTGGGTTGGCGTGCGGCCAAAATGCCGTGATAGTCCTTTTTCTCATAGGTGTAGCGACCACCGGCAAGCAGGGCCAGATCTTCTGTCACATGCCAGGTGAGCTGACCAAAAACCGCGTAGCTTTCGGTCTTCAACAAGGCGTCGGCTTCAACAAGGTCACCATCATAAATGTTTCGGTTACCGCCAAGCAGCGCCACCACAGGATCAACCAGGGTTTGCAGCGCATCAGGCAACAGCAATGTTTGCAGCAAGGCAATGTCCGTGTCGCGCAGAATATGACCATAGCCCAGCGCGTCCGATTCTGATTGGAAGCCGAATAGACCTGCCACATATTCAAAGGTACCGGGGGGTGATGTCAGGCGCAATTCCTGTGCGGCCTGCCAGAAATCATTGGCAAAGCCGAATTCCATCAGGTTGAAGCTGGCACCATCCGTGTCACCACCTGAATCATCATCATAGGCAGCATAGCTCGACACTGATGTCAGCGTGTGTTCCCACAGTTCCAAATTCATCTCAAGCGATGCGATATAGCCATCACCGATGGCGTGGCTGCCCTCGCGCTCTGACCCGCGGCGGTCAAGTTCACTTTCGAAATTCGGGTCATGGGTTTTGAACAGGGTTTCAAACTCAAACGGTGTGTTGAACTGTTCGGTCCGGGCCCATGTGCCGAAATCATATTCGAAATAGGCACCTGAAAGGGTCACGTCGAAATTGTCTGTCACATCAAAGCGCAATTTCGCACGGGCGCTTGTTTGATCGCGGTCACCGATTGTGTCACCGGGGCGGAATGTATTTTCCGTATGACCAAGGCGCGAGCTGTGTGCAGCAGACAGACGCAAGGCAATCTTGTCTTCGACGATGGGAATGTTCAGCATGCCGCGTGCATCAAGATCTTCAAGCTCACCATACTGGACAGAGGCACGGCCCATCCATTCATATTCTGGCCGACCCAGTGTGATATTGATAACACCGGCGGGGGAGTTACGGCCAAACAGCACCCCTTGCGGGCCCTTCAGCACTTCAAGCTGATCAACATCAAGAAAGCCTGACCGTAGAAATTCCACGCGGCTGACATAAACACCGTCAATCATATAGGCCACGGCCTGTTCAGCCATCACGTTCACTTCCGATGTACCGACACCGCGAATGTAAAGCGTGAACCAGTCTGTGTTAATCGACACGTTGGGCACGACCAAGGCCAGATCATTGAACTGGTTCAGGCCCGCGTCACGCATATCATCACCTGACATAACCGTCATGGCGATGGGCACATCCTGTTGATCTTCTGAACGGCGCTGCGCCGTCACGACCACTTCATCAAGGAACATGCGGCGCTTTTTGGCGCCTTCAGGTGCGCCCGCTTCGGCACCTGCTTCAGCTTCAACGCCTGCGGCGTCAGCTTCGGCACTTGCTTCGGCTTCTTGTGCCTGAACGCCTTGGGCACCAAGGGTCAGAAAACTGACCAGTAAAAGGGTCGGCGCAACAGCCGACAGGTCCGCCCGTAAGGCGGCTAGATCGATACGGAACAATTTCCCCTCCCGCAATATCACGCATCAATGAAGGGCTGGCCCTCATTCATGCAATGTCAGGACAATAATTGGCTGAATTATTTTCTTGCCACGTCTGTCCCATCCCTAATTCACGTCTCTAACACGAACTTTACACGCTGTAAAGTTTTTTTATCATGGTGACAAGCTGTCAGTTTTGCGCTATAAACGTTAACAGGATGCGGGGGGACCACAGATACCGTGTCAAAAAGTCTATGGGGCAAAGATGGCTGAGGCAACTCAATTATCCGTTGAAAACAGTACAGTCGATGATGCGGCTGACGCAGGCCGTATTGGCGGTTTGGCGGCGATTTTGCCGACCCAGCCAGCCAGTCGTTATGATGATAAGGTCGTTAAGGCGCTGGAACATTTGCGCGCCCAGGGCGTTAGCTTTAACGATATGACCGTGACGATGCTGGCAAAGGAAGTCGGCATTTCACGCGTGACCTTTTATAGCCATTATGGTGATAAACGCCGGGTGGTTGCCATGCTGGCAGAACGGACCGCCGGGCATATCGCGCAAGAGGTTGAGGTTTGGTACCGCTTTGCCGAACGGCTAACCTATGATGAATTGCGTGAGGTGCAGGACCGTATTCTGGCGATTATGGAAACCCATCGCACGACGTTGGACCTCTTGATCGAAACTTCAACCTATGACGAGGAACTCAGCCAGTTCTATATCGGCATTAAGGGTACAATCGGCGATATGTTGGGCGAGGTTATTCTGAAGCTGCGTGCCGTAGGGCGGTGTGATCCCAGCCTGGACCCGTCCATGGGCATTGTCATGGCCAATATGTTTGAGCGGAATTTTTACTATTCCGCTGCCGCACCGGGACGGCCCCGTGACCCGAAATTGCTGGACCAGTTGACGGAGGCCTATTGGCGGATGATGTATTGCAAACATGTCCCGTCAGAGCCGAAATCAAGCTAAACACTTGTAATAAAATATTATTTCAGATCAGAAAACAAAAGCCGGGATAAAATCCCGGCTTTCTTAGTTTATGCTGTTCTGCGAAGCCAGTTGGAGCTTTTTGCTTTTGTTTTCCATTTACTGACCAGACCAGGGTAGCACCCTAAAGATCGGCTGCATTGACATAGATCAATTGGGCCGGATCACTCGGGGATCAACGGGGGATCAATCGCCCCAAAATGGGCAAATTGGATCTATGCCCCTGCGCAGGTCAAAAAAAACCCCCGCCGGATCGGCAGGGGCTCTTTTGTTTCTATTGTAGGACGGATCAACCGTCGAAATAGGCCTTTGTGCCGTGCGCCTCAACGGCAGAGGCAATGCGATCAAGTGCATGCACATAGGCAGCAGTACGCATATCGATGCCTTTTTCTTTCGACACATCCCAAACCCGGCGGCCTTCAGGGCGCATGATTTTCTGCAGTTTTTCCTGCACTTCATCAAGCGGCCAGTAATAGCCAGCCTTGTTCTGTACCCATTCAAAGTAAGACACGGTCACACCACCGGCATTGGCCAGAATGTCAGGAATGACAATCTTGCCTGCCTTGTTCAGGATCGCGTCACCTTCAGGGGTGATCGGGCCGTTGGCAAGTTCCAGAATAACGGGCGCGACGATACGGTCAGCATTGTCGCCTGTGATCTGGTTTTCCATCGCTGCGGGAATAAGCACGTCGCATTCCTGTTCCAACAATTCAGCGTTGGACATGGTTTTGGCTGTCCCCTTTGTGGGTGCACCATCCAATGTGCGGTTCTTCTGCTTATATTCCATAACCTCATAGGGGTTCAGCCCATCAGGGTCATAGATGGCAGATTTTGAATCAGACACGCCGATGATTTGATAGCCATCATCATGCAGCAAACGCGCCGCATGGAAGGCCGCATTACCAAAACCCTGAATGACGACTTTGGATTTGCCGGGGGCAATGCCAAGATCATCTTCAAGGTGGCGCAGCACGTAATAGCCGCCACGGCCCGTTGCATCATCACGGCCCAAAGACCCGCCCAGCGCAATCGGCTTGCCTGTGATCACTGCGGGCGTCGGCTCGTCCGCCATGCGTGAATATTCATCTGACATCCACGCCATCACAATACCGTTTGTGTACATGTCAGGTGCAGGCACATCGCGGTCAGGCCCGATAAAGCGTGAGAAGGCCTGCACATAGGCGCGGCTTAGCCGCTCAAGCTCTGTCCGGGAAAGCTTATGCACATCAACCGACACGCCGCCCTTGCCACCGCCATAAGGCAGATTGGCCACGGCGCACTTAAAGGTCATCCAAAAGGCGAGCGTCATCACCTCGTCCATGCACACAGCAGGATGGAACCGAATGCCGCCCTTGGTCGGACCGCGCGTGTCGTCATAGCGGCACCGCCATGCCTTGAATGACTGGATCGACCCGTCATCCATACGAACAGGCAATGATGCTGCTAATGTTTCCTTTGGATATTTCAGACGTTCCAATACGTCGTCATGCAAATCCAGATGTTCTGCTGCTGAATAAAGCCGTTTTACGGCTGAATGAAAAAGCCCCTCTGACATAGTCTATCCTTCCTGTCAGGCATTGAGGATCAGTCCCCACAAATGCTCACCCCGCATGATCCGTTTGTGTTTTCTGTCAGGATCACAATTATTAAAGCGCTCGCCCCCGGACCAGTCGATTGCGTGTCTGGTCAGGCGATCGGCAAAAGTGTGATCCTATTAGAGCCGATGGTCAATAATTGATTGAGTTTTCTTGATAATCATCGCCGCGCCTGCTTGCAGCATTGTCAGTAAACACAGGCTCGACACTGATCGTGCCTATTTGTCATACTGGCACTTTATGGTGCAGGTCTTTAAAGAATAGGCATCAGATTAAGCTGACGGCGGCGTCACAAATGTGAAAAGTCAAAAGTCCGTACGCAGCTTTCAGGGGGACCTATGACGACTGACGCTGCAATGTCTTTGCATTCATCCTTGCGTGGTAATCCACGTGCCATGCGGCGCGCCCAGTTTGGATGGGGCATTTATGAGACGGCGATATCGCCCTTTTATGCCCTGGTCCCGATCTTTATTTTTTCTGCCTATTTCGTCAATCACGTTGCCCCCGACCCGATCACGGGCCAGTCCACTTGGGGGATGATACAGGCGGTGTCCGGGTTTGCGGTTGCCATCTTCTCCCCCATTTTGGGGGCCTTGGCGGACCATGCAGGGCCACGCAAACCATGGATCGCCGTGACATCGCTGATCGGTGGTCTGGGCATGGCGATGCTGTGGTTCGTTGCCCCCGACCCGTCATACATGTGGTTTGGCTTTGCCATTATGGTCGTCACGCTGATCATGCTGGAATATGCGCATGTGTTTTTCTATGCCATGTTGCCATCGATCACGGATGATCATTCCATCGGGTTGGTGTCGGGCGTCAGCTATGGCGTGTCGCAGCTCTTTACGATTTTTGCTTTAGCGGCTGTGCTGATCGCCTTTGCCCTGCCCGGCACGGTCGATATGGGCTTTGTCCCTGACGCGCCATTGTTCGGCATTGATCAATCAGCCTATGAATCTGATCGCGTGGTTGGCCCGATTGCTGCCATCTGGTTTGGGATTATTTGCCTGCCATTGTTTTTCATGGTGCCCGATAAGGGCAAATCAACAATGTCTACCAAGCAGGCATTGGGCCATGGCTTGACCACCTTGTTAGAGACAATGCGGTCCATGGGGCATTTCAAAAATGTCGCCGCCTTTTTGATCGCGCGCATGATTTTCTATGATGGTCTAAACGCTGTGTTCTTTTTCGGCGGCGTGTTTGCAGCATCCATTTTCGGATGGGGCGTGCTAGAGCTGGCATTATATGGGATGTTGTCCATCGGCTCGTCCGGGCTTGGCGGGTTGGTCGGCGCGTGGGCCGATCCCAAGTTCGGGTCCAAGCCAACCATTTTGGCGGCGCTTGTTGTGGCGGCGATTATGGTGTTGGGCTTTGTGTCCGTAGATCAGGGACAGCTTTTCTTTGTGCTGCACTATGATGTGCCGACCGATGCGGCCCCCTTTAGCACGGTGCCTGAACAGGCAATCTTGATTATGACGGCACTGTTCTCTGCTGCTGTTGGCCCGGTCATTGCTTCAAGCCGCACGATGATGGCAAAGCTTAGCCCGCATGAACATATGACGGAATTTTTCGGCCTTTATGCGTTGGCGGGCAAGGCCACAAGCTTTGTCGCCCCCATGTTGATCGCTGTGATTACAGCGCAGACCGAAAGCCTGCATCTTGGATTTTCTGTCACGATCTTTTTGATTGTCGGCGGCGCGATTGCGTTGGCCATTTATGTTAAAGAAGAACGCGCCGCGCCGCTTAATCGCGCCTAATTATGTCATCCTGAAATGCGGTTTCGATCCGTATCAACTTCGTAACCGGACTACGCATTTCAGGTGACACATTCTAAAAGAAAAACCGGAATGTCCCGTTGATATAGCGGGGGTCGCCCAAGGTTCCGATATGGGAACCGGGCTGCACCGGCGCATCGACACTTAACGTCAGATACTCTTCATCCGTCAGGTTTTGGCCCGTGATCAGGAATGCCCACTGGCCATCCATATCGGCAAAGCCCATGCGCGCGTCAAAGCGCCAGTAAGCTTCTTGGAAAGAGGCGGGATCATAATCTAGATTCATAAAGGTTTCGCCGCGATAGATCGCATCGGCCCCCAGTACAAAGACTATGTTTGATCCTGACATTGACCCCAAACGATCAAGCGGCAGGGTCAGGTTGCCCCCAAGGGCGGCATTCCATTCGGGTGCCTCTGTCAGGCGCTTGCCTGATGCGTCGCATGAATTGGGGTCAGAGACAAAGCCGCCCAAGCTGTTTTCCTGTGTGATGCAGGGCGCGCCGGGATATTCGTCAAAGGTTGCATCTGTCCAGCCAACCGAAATTGTAGAGGTCAACCATTCTGCCAATAGGACGGTTGCATCAAATTCAAACCCCTGACTGGTGGCCGATGCGGCATTGTCCACAATAAAGGTAGAGCCTGTTCCCCCAACGACAGAGGTTTGCAGATCGTCAAACTTGGTATGGAAAACGCTGAGATTGGCTGAGATGCGGCCATCCCAATAGCGGCCCTTCAAACCCCATTCAAAGGTGGTGGATTCCTCAGGCTCAAACTCTGTCCGGTCGGGTGTTTCTGCAAATGGGTTAAAGCCGCCTGCCTTAAAGCCCTTGGCAATCGTGACATAGGTATTGAGGTTGTCGCGGATTTCATATTTCACAGAAACCTTTGGCGCGACCTGCGTTTCGTCGCGGCTGACATTGATGACATATTCCTGAATGCCCAAGAATGTCTGCAGCAAAAGGCCGGTATTCTCATATTGCTGGCTCATCAAGGCTTCTTTTTCTTCGTAAGAGGCGCGCAGACCCAAAACAACCTGCCAGTCATCAAAGAAATAGCCTGTGACCTGACCAAAGGCAGCATAGCTTGTCGTGTCTTGCACGAAAACCTGATCAAGCCGGTCAGATAGATTTTCGTTCAATACTTGATCAAGCGTTAGCGTGCCGCCCAACAGGTCAACCAATGTCTGTCCCAACAACCCTTCGAGTGCGGGCGGCAGAACGACACCTAGCAATGTGCTTGTCGGGGTTTGAAAGTTGCCGACGCGGAAATCGGTGCCACCATCATAGGTGTTGGCAAAATAGTGCAACCCGGCGACATATTCAAACTGACCGGGCGGTGAAACGACCCGCAGTTCGACACTTGTTTGATCGTAATTGTCTTCGTTCAGCCATGTCAGCAAAGGGGCCGCGCCACCATCGGCGTCGAAATTCACAATGTGATGATAGTCTGAATAGCCCGCCGCCAAAACAAAGCTGTATTCACCAATGTCCAGGTTGCTGTGCAGGGTCCATGTTTTGGTGGTGATGTCGGTGGTTGCGTCCGTGTCGGTTACGCCGGTTCGGTTCAATTCATATTCCGAATTCGGATTGAAAATACCGTTCAATGTTTGGGTCGGCTCGTTCACATCATAAAGTTCAAAGCCTGGGCCATTGTCCTGATAAGTGGCGTAGGAGTAGCCAAGGATCAAATCCCAATCAGCAGTGATGTCCCAGCCAACCTTGCCGCGAAGATTGACGCGATCAACATTGCGTTCTTCGTCATTGTTGGTTGAATTAAAGTACCAGCCATCACGTTCCTGAAACGTGCCGGCAAGCCGAACGCCGATGGCATCATTGAACAATGGAACATTGACCACCAATGAAGCGGCCTGGTTTTCAAACTCACCAAAGGTGGCGTCGCCTGCAACCTCAAACTCGTCACTGGGTTTGGCGGTGTGCATATTGATCGCGCCTGCAACTGTGTTCTTGCCGAACAATGTGCCTTGTGGGCCGCGCAATACTTCTACCCGGTCGAGGTCAAGGAAGGCCTGTCCCATATAGATGGACCGGCCATAATAAATGTCATCAATGTAAAACCCGACGCTGCTTTCAAAGCCGTCATTGGCCATGGAGCCAAGGCCGCGCACGCGTACAAATGCTTCGCCATTGCCTGAAGTGATGTTGACGTTGGGTGTATAGTTCGCCATGGAATCGAACGTGTCGATACCGCGTTCTTTCAGGCTGTCGCCTGTTACCGCTGAAACTGAAACCGGCACGTCCTGAATGTTTTCGGCGCGTTTTTGGGCGGTGACGACGATTTCTTCAAGCTGCAAATTTTTCTTTGCAGGTTCATCTGCCTGAGCTTCCGTTGCACCATCTGCTTGTGCGTTTGCTGCCGGTGCTGCGTCTTCCTGTGCAAATGCCGGTGCCGTTAAGCCGACCAAAAGCGCCGCAGCGGATACACTGATCCCCTGAATTCTAGACATGAAATGCCCCCTAAAAATCTATTATGGTTTCTAAATTCTTTATGGCCCTACCCTAGCCATATCCGCTATAGGCCTGCAAATAAAATCAGTGCCTTTCTGCACCATTAGCGAAATTCACTGGTTAACAAGACTGTGAGGGGCTTTATGTCTGGTTGGACCATTAGACCGATAGGCGAAAACGAACTGGCACTGCTACCCGTGATTGAACGGCGATCGGATCAACGGTTTATCGATGCCGGATTCTTTAGCGAAGATGATATCGGCCCGGGTGATTTCACGCTGGCACGCTATGAACAAAGTGGCGGCGATACGGTGGTTGCGGTTGATGGGGATGATGTGCCCATCGGCTTTGTCCATTATTTGGACATGCCCCAAGGCCTTCATATTGAGGAGCTGTCGGTCGTGCCCGAATGGGGGCGGCAGGGGATTGGCACAGCGTTGGTTGATCGCGTGAAAGCATTGGCGCGCGACGCGGGGGCGTTCGCCGTCACCCTATCAACGGACATACTGGTGCCGTGGAACTCGCCCTATTATGAAAAGCTGGGGTTTGAGCCTGTGTCATCAATGGCCCTGGGGCCGGACTATCTTGCCATCCGCGCCAAGGAAGCGGGCAAGGGGCTTGATCCCCTGACCCGTCACATGATGGTTTACTATTGCAATCCGGTTAGCCGGAATGAACAAGCGACCGTCAGGAAAAGGTGAAGACTTTTCCGTCCGGCGGCGCGCTAACAATGAACCAATATTAGAGCGGTAGATTGCCCGTCGCGTTCGCAACTGACCCAGTTTCCTGATAGGCCTTGATGGACCGTTCAGCGATGCGCCACTGATGCACTTCGTCCGCACCATCGGCAAAGCGTGCCCACCGCGCCTGTTGCGCCATATGGGCAAGCGGCGTGTCGTTGGAATAGCCCAGCGCCCCATGCACCTGAATGGCGCGGTCGATGACGCGGCCCAACATATTGGCAACGAAATGCTTGGCCATTGAAACTTCGGACTTAAAGTCTTCGCCATTGTCGATCTTATAGGCGGCATGCAGCACCATTAGTTTCGCCTGATAAAGTTCCATCGAACTGTCGGCGATCATCCATTGAATGCCTTGCTTTTCTGACAATAGCGATCCGTGGGCAAAGCGTTTGGTGGCCCGGTCGATCATCATCTCTAGCGCGGTTTCAGCCTGCCCTAACCAGCGCATACAATGCGCAAGCCGGGCGGGGCCAAGCCGTGATTGACCGAGCAGATGACCATTGCCGCGTCCGCCCAAAATCGCATCGGCGGGTACGCGCAAATCCTTGATCACAATTTCTGAATGCCCGGTGGAGCCATGCATGGTCGACACCTCGCGCACATCATCCCAGCCTTCTTGCGGCAGGTCGATGATGAAGGCGCTGTTGGCAGCCTGCGGGATTTCTGGATCATCTTCGGTGCGGGCAATCAGGATCGCGAACTTGGCAGACTTGGCCCCGCTGATGAACCATTTATGGCCATTGATAACCCATTCATTTCCGTCCATCTTGGCGGTGGTGCGGATCAGGGTCGGGTCGGACCCCGCGACCTCAGGCTCTGTCATGGCAAAGCATGACCGGCTGCGGCTTTCCAACAATGGCTTGAGGTATTTTTCTTTTTGTTCCTCGCTGCCCCATTTTTCCAGCGTGTGCATATTGCCTTCATCGGGCGCTTGGCAATTCATGGCAAAGGGGCCAAAGCGGGCGCGGGCCGCCTCTGCCTGTACCATGGCAAGGCCGACATGACCGATGCCCATGCCGCCATGTTCTTTTGGCATATGGGGTAGCCAAAGGCCGCGCTTCTGCGCCTCTGTCCGCATTTTGATGACGCCTTTGATCAGGCTGTCGCGATCCTCTTCGTCGATCTCAGCCTCGGTCGGTTTGACGATGGTTTCGATGAAATCGCGGACGCGCTCACGCAGCGCCTCCACCTCGGGTGAAAGTGAGAAATCAATAGACATATCTGCCCCCAATTTTGACCTGTTACAGTTTGATTTTTTGTCAGCGGAGTGTAGGGCGACAGCAACGGGGCCGCAAGTGGGGAGGTGCGGCCAGCGGCAGGGTAAGGGGGCATGGCAGCTGAAGCATTGCCTACATCCACACCAACAGGCTCCCAATACGTGTGTTGCATTTTATGCTTGACATTGTGCATTTATTGTGGTTATATTTGCAACATTTGGTGCGAAATGACAATGATGGAGGGCAATAAAAATGACGATTGAAGATGTAAAACGGACTTTGTTTCAGCGTAAATCAGATGGGGCGGACCGGATGCGCCGGAACAGGCGCAAGGCATTTGATCTGCCCTCAACGGCCTATGACTGGGACGATGATCAACAATTTGCGTTTAAGGGATTGCGCGACGGCCTGGGTGTCGCCCCGCTTCAGGCTGAACAATATATCAACAGCCAAACGGACCCGGCGAAACCATCGGGCTTTGCCAATCGGTTCTATCAGCCGGACGCCCCGACAGATGTTGAGCTGGATTTTTCCAAACGTCTGCTGCCACGGCTAGCAGGCATTGATCCCCAATTGATTAATAAACTGCCATTTCAGCCGGGTAAGACGGAACCGGCACCGCCCCGCGATACTCTATTTCGCAAGGGGGTGGACGAGCCGACAATCATTCAACTTTCCTCCCAATCAGGCCACGCATTGGACGGAACTGGCAAGGCCCACAGCCCGGTCAAAGCACCCGATGGGGCACTGCCACTGATCAAGCCATTGGCGGCTATTGGTAAGGACCAGCATAATAAGGAACAGGCCCGCGCGATTGTAGAGAAGGCACGGGGCACGTCAAACATGGTTGCAGACGCCAGCCCCATGCAGCCCAATACTATGACTGATGCATCTGTTGATTCTGATGGGCAAAACAATACGGACAAGAAAAGCGAGGCACCAGATCGCTTCAGATGGGATCAATCTGGCAAGAAAATTTCAACAGAACATGCAGAAACTGCTGAGGATTATGCGCGGAACATAATGGGCTTGTTACAATCTGAATATGATCAACACAATGCCGACTATAATCAAACATCACCGCCTGAACCTTTGCGAGAGTATGTTCGCGACAATAGCAAGGGGCCGTTTTATATGCCGCGCCCTGGCCGGAAGCGGAACGCGGGACTGCCGGGGTATAGTTTACAAAAGGGTGAGCCGCAGGCGGCGTTTATTGTGGCTGTAGAGCCAAAGGAAATAGATGGTAAGATGGTGCCGCAATTTCGGTTGAGTGATCGTATCAACCCAACCATTTCAAGAGGCGGTGATGGCGGCATGGCGCCGATTAAGGCGCCCAAAGGGGCTGTTGGTATTGTTATATATGGCCCGGTATCCGAGTATAAACCTAGCGAGAATTTTGCGGTAGCGCCGGGGGCTGATAATCAACTACCGTATTTTGTCGGGAGACCCGATGGGTCATTTGAGATATGGACTCACAAGGGCCGTGTGACAGAGGATGGTTTTACTGAAAGACCGCGGTCGAAAACAGACGGGATGCCCGGCAGTATGTAACCAAGATGGGCAAGGAGGAACGTGAATGAAAAAATGGTTGGTCATTGCCCTTGCCCATATCGGTCTTGTCGTCGGGGCATGGGCCTTTTGGCAAAATTGGGGATTTGGGTTCCATCAGCTTCACAAGTTCAGATCGTTCGGAGTGGTGCCAATACAAGAACTGGCGGCAAATCCTCTACGCTATCTGAATAAGCGCATTACCGTTCAGGGCTATTTGGCCGAAAGTAGAGGGGACTATGATGCGTTGATTTATGCATCAAAAGAAGATGCTGAGATGCAGAATGATTCTTTGGCGGTCGCTATTGCCTATCCGGGCGACGCAAAGATTGCTTGCTTAAACAGCTATGTCCGTGTGATGGGTGTCTCCCGCATGAACCTGCCAAAAAACGAATATTACAGCTTTGTCGCGAACAAGATTGGCATTGGCGATATCGAATATTTTGGCAAACTGGAAGATAGTATGAACCTGCCAACCCCCGGTTTAAGGCGGCCATCTTGCCCTTCTAACCTATTGCCAGATAATTATGGTTTCGGCATCCAGCGCGATCCGTGGGGACAACGTATCATGCCCAGACCCTATATCGAGGGCGACGTCGAATGAAGAAACTTATTCTCAGCCTCTATATCGGATTGATTGTCGGTGCTGTTGCAGCGCTGGGATGGCATGTATGGGGGCATCTGTTTAAGACGCCCAAGGTTTATGAAGAGGTTGGATTGGTTTCGATCTATGATCTGTTGGACCGCCCCCTGACCTATTTGATGCAATATGTCGTTGTGCGTGGCTATCTTTATCAAAGTGACACGCTGAACAATGGCGACCCTGTTTTGTTTGTGAACAAACAATCTGCAGAGCGGGAAGAATATGGAACCTATCTGCTTGTGAACTATCCGCGTGACGGCAAGGAATTATGCGTCGGCCACATGGTCGAAATCTCCGGTGCCTTTTTGACAATCTGGCCTGACCAAGAGAAGCAAATTGATGATCTATATGTGTCGGTACCAGATGACTGGTTTGGTATTTCCGGTATCAACTATTTAGGCAAGATAGAGGATGTTGCACCGGGCACCGATGTTGGCCTGCTTCGTCCGTCCTGCCCATCCGAAATATTGGGGCCAAACTTCGGTGTTGTTGACGCTGCCCCACAAAAATAAAAACCGGCCCATCGCGTCTTTCGAAAAAGGCTGATGGACCGGCTTTCATTGCCACTCACCGAAAAGGTGTAAAACTATATTAGCAGCTTTGCGCCCTTATGCAAAGTCATCTGCTAGGCTTTGCCGCCCTTCGTCCGACAACAGTGCCAAATGGGCGTAATTTTCGTGATCAGCGCCCAACATAACCTGCGTGCCTGCATCGCGGAAAGTGGCGATTTGTGCATCCGTCAAATCAAAGTGGAAAAAGTGGACGGAGCTTGTTTTGCCATCGGGGGTGGTGCGTTCCACATCTTCTTCCGGGCGGGCATAAATCTTTTCATTACCCACTTGCAGGAAGATGTGATTTTCAATGCCGCCAAGCTGGCGCAAAATATTCAATCGCCGGGCAGGCTCGTCAATCTCGAACATAAAGGTGCAGACAAGATCATTGCCCTGCGGGATCAGGGGGTTATAGGCAGCAAGCTCGTCCTGTAGCTGTTCGTCCCCGCCCTTTTCGATATAGAGCATTTCTTGAATCTGGGCCCACATCGTGTCCCAATTTTCAAAATAGGCGGTCGCGTGCGGGCCAAGGTGCAGGCGGCGCGGCTTTTTCATAGCAACAAGCGCGCTGCGCTTTTCCTTGCGCACAGGGATATAGTCGTCCAGCGACAGGATATCGTCGGCGGTGATGATGCGATCTGCTTTAGGCATAAAGATTAGAATCCGTAGGCTTGTGCGAAAATTTCAATCGGGTGGCGCATCACACTGTCATGGGAGGGGACGTCCTCCCCCTCCAGCATGTGATGCAGATGTTTGGCTGCCAACGGGCAGTCAGACACGACATGCGCCTTGGCGGTTTTCTTGGCGGCGCGGACAACAGGTTTGGCAACCTTGACCGCAACGTCATAAGTTTCTTCCAGCACCCCAAAGGTGCCGCCATGACCTGCACACCGTTCGATCAGATCAATGTCGGTGTCAGGGATCAGGCGCAGCATCTCTGCCGCTTTGGCGCCCATATTCTGCGCCCGCGCATGACAGGCATGGTGAGCGGTGATGCCGCCTTCAACGGCGGTCAAGCCATCGGCCAACCCTTCTTTTTTGGCGATATCGACAACATATTCGCTGATGTCAAAGGTGGCAGCGGCCAGCTTTTTCAACCGGTCGTCATCCGGGTTGAGCAAAGGCCATTCAAATTTCAGCATCAGCCCGCAACTGGCGGTCAGCGCAATGATGTCATAGCCTTCGTCAACAAGGGGCAATAGCGCGCTGACAATCTTGTCCGACTGGCCGACGACCTTTTCAATATCGCCATGTTCAAGGTGGGGCATGCCGCAACAGCCGGGATATTCTACCCGGCTTTCAACACCGTTTTGGGCCAGCACTTTGCGCGCCGCCTCACCCACGGCGGCATTGTTGTAGTTGACCGCGCAGGTGGCAAAGATCACCGCCTTGCGCTTACCAAAGGCGGGGGCGCTTTGATTGGGGGTCAATCCGTCTGACTTGGCGCGTTTGACGAATGTCTTGCCTTCAAAATGGGGCAGCTCTGCCTCATCATCAATGCCCATCACCGCTTCCAGCATGGGGCGGGTCAGTTTGTTATCACGTTTGCCGCCCCAATTGACGATGGGGGCAGCCATGCTGGCCAGCCTGCCATTGCGGTCCATTTTCGATAGCTGGTTCTGGGCAAAGCTGGTCTTGCCCTGCTGATGTTCCATCACCCGGTAGCGCAGCATTAAATGGGGGAAATCAATATTGAATTCATGCGGCGGCACGTAAGGGCATTTGGTCAGATAGCACATGTCACACAAGGTGCAGGCATCAACCACGGGCTTGAAATCGTCAGAGCTGACAGAGTCAAGCTCGCCCGTTTTGCTCTCGTCGATCAGGTCGAACAGGCGCGGAAAGCTGTCACACAGGTTAAAGCAGCGCCGGCACCCATGACACACGTCGAATTGACGGCGCAATTCTTCGTCCAATTTTGCAGGGTCGGTAAAGTCGGGATTTTTCCAATCAACCGGGTGCCGTGTCGGTGCGTCTAGACTGCCTTCGCGCATATTTGCCTCTATTTTTCTGTGAAATGGGGCCAAAAAGTCGGGCCACGCCGATCTACGACGCAGCCCGATCATTTTTTAGGTCTGGAAGATCGGGCTAATTAGCCGTCGAGTGATTCCAGCGCGCGGGTGAAGCGACCGGCATGGCTTTTTTCAGCCTTGGCCAGTGTTTCAAACCAGTCAGCGATTTCGTCAAAGCCTTCTTCGCGGGCGGTACGCGCCATACCCGGATACATGTCGGTATATTCGTGTGTTTCACCGGCGATGGCGGCCTTTAGATTGTTTTCAGTGGACCCGATCGGCTCACCCGTTGCGGGGTCGCCAACTTCTTCCATGAATTCCAGATGACCGTGGGCGTGACCTGTTTCGCCTTCTGCGGTTGAGCGGAAAACGGTTGCCACATCATTGTAACCTTCAATATCGGCTTTTTGCGCGAAATAGAGGTAACGGCGGTTGGCCTGGCTTTCGCCTGCAAATGCTTCTTTCAGATTGTCGAGTGTTTTTGTGCCATTCAGCGACATGTTCGTCTCCCTCGATTGGGTTTGGTGGGCTCCGGCAAGCTTTGGGGGCCGCCGGTATTGTGAAACAGTGTGTCGGGAAAACGGCGCAAGCTGCATTGATGCCAATCAATGGCCGTGCGGCTTGGTCTTTGTCCCTCTCTCGTCCGATGGGAACTCTACCAATGGGGGTGTGATTGTCAAAATCATAGTTTCGATTACTCTGATCTATTTTTTGAATGGAAGTAAGCTGCTGTTTTTCAGGGATATTCTGGTGACATTTGCGCGCGCGAATGTCGCGCTGGTCACGGGTCGGCACATCGCCTATTGTGGGCTGTAATTTTTCGCAACAATTCCGTGAACGGGCGGCGTGCCTGTGCTTGCATAGTGGGCGCAACAAGATAGACTGTCCCGACCGGAATGCGAATTTGCCTGCGAATAGTATGCCTTAGGGGGCCCAACCGATTATGAGTTTTACGCAACAATCAAGCTTTAGCTATGATGATTTGATCGCCTGCGCAAAGGGTGAAATGTTTGGCCCCGGCAATCCGCAATTGCCCATGCCGCCTATGCTGATGATGGATCGGATCACCCATATTGATGATTGTTCGGGAAATTACGAAAAGGGCTTGATTAAGGCCGAATATGCCATCACCCCCGACCGCTGGTTCTTTGATTGCCATTTTGTCGGCGATCCGGTGATGCCCGGCTGTCTTGGTCTTGATGGGTTGTGGCAGCTAACAGGCTTTGGCCTTGGCTGGATGGGCCTAAAAGGGCGCGGTCGCGCGCTTGGCGTGGGCGAGGTGAAGTTCACCGAAATGGTGACGCCCGAGATTAAGATGTTGGAATATGAAGTTCATTATCGGCGGGTTATGAACCGCAAGCTGGTGATGGGCATTGCCGACGGGATCGTCAAGGTTGATGGGCGGCTTGCCTATGAAACCAGCAATATGCGCGTGGTCCTGACCAAGGATGAAGACGCAGCAGGCTAACGGGGCCTGTCGTTACGGAATTTTAAGTAAAAGCGGAGTGGTATTGCCATGAAACGGGTTGTTGTTACAGGGATGGGGATTGTCTCCCCAATCGGGAATTCAACGCAGGAAGTCGTTGCCTCATTACGGGAGGCAAAATCCGGCATCACCCGTTCTGAACAATTTGCAGAAATGGGCTTTCGCAGTCAGGTCTGGGGCAAGCCTGAGATTGACCTTGATAATCTGGTTGACCGCAAGGCGCGCCGGTTTATGGGTGACGGGGTTGCCTATAATTATGTGGCGCTTGATCAGGCGATTGCGGATGCAGGGCTTGAAGAAAATGAAGTGTCCAATGAACGCACAGGGATCGTTATGGGGTCGGGTGGCCCGTCCACCAAAAACCTGATCGAAGCTGCTGACAAGGCGCGCGATAAGGGCCCCAAACGTGTTGGCCCCTTCATGGTGCCGCGCACCATGTCCTCCACCAACTCTGCGGTTTTGGCAACGACCTTCAAGGTCAAGGGCGTGAACTATTCCATCAGTTCGGCCTGTGCCACATCTGCCCATTGTGTTGGTCATGCGTCTGAGCTGATCCAGCTTGGCAAGCAGGACATCGTATTTGCCGGCGGTGGTGAGGAGCTTGATTGGTCTATGGCTGTGATGTTCGATGCCATGACGGCCATGTCGTCAAAATATAATGATGATCCTGCCCGTGCCTCCCGCGCGTTTGACAAGGATCGCGACGGGTTCGTGATCGGCGGCGGTGCCGGGACCATGGTGATCGAAGAATATGAACATGCCAAGGCGCGCGGCGCCAAAATCTATGCCGAGCTGATCGGCTATGGCGCTACATCTGATGGCTATGACATGGTTGCCCCGTCTGGTGAAGGTGGCGTGCGCTGCATGAAGCAGGCGCTGGCCACAGTGAACCGCCCGGTTGATTATGTAAACGCCCACGGCACCTCAACGCCCGTTGGTGATACCAAAGAAATTGAAGGTCTGACCGAAGTGTTCGGCGCAGGCAATGTGCCCAAGGTCAGCTCTACCAAATCGCTGACGGGTCATTCCCTTGGCGCCACCGGCGTGCAGGAGGCGATCTATTCCGTCCTGATGATGAATAATGGCTTTGCCTGTGAAAGCGCCCATATCGACACAATGGATGAAGAGGTTGGTGATGTGCCCGTTCTGACCGAACGGTTTGACGGCGAAATCAATACCGTCTTGTCCAACAGCTTCGGCTTTGGCGGTACTAACGCGACATTGGTTTTCGGTCGCCCTGAATAATCCCGGATGGTCAGCCTGATTGATCAGCAAGAAGACGGAAAAAACAGATGACTGCAAAACAAGGTCATATGGCAGGGAAGCGCGGCCTGATTATGGGCGTTGCCAACCATAATTCGATCGCCTGGGGCATTGCGCAAATGCTGCATAGTGAAGGGGCCGAAATGGCCTTTACCTATCAGGGTGAAGCGTTTGGCAAGCGCGTTAAACCATTGGCAGAGTCTGTCGGCAGCTCGCTCGTTATGGATTGCGATGTGTCAGACGATGACAGTTTGGATGCGGTCTTTGCCCAGCTTGAACAGGAATGGGGCAAGATTGATTTTGTCCTGCATGCCATCGCCTATTCAGATAAGTCTGAGCTGAAGGGCCGTTATGTGGACACAAGCCGCGAAAATTTTGTCCAGTCCTTGTTGATCTCTTGCTACTCATTCACCGATGTGGCGCGCCGTGCCGCGCCCCTGATGACCGATGGCGGTGCGCTCCTTACGCTCAGCTATGGTGGGGCGCAACGGGTGATGCCGAATTATAATGTGATGGGCGTCGCCAAGGCAGCGCTTGAAGCCAGCGTCAAATATATGGCGGCTGATCTGGGGCCGGATAATATTCGCGTCAATGCGATTTCAGCAGGGCCCATGCGCACATTGGCAGGTGCCGTGATCGGCGATAGCCGTTTCATGTTCAACTATTCAGAAGCGCACGCCCCGTTAAGGCGCAATGTAACGCTCGACGATGTGGGCGGTTCCGCCCTTTATCTTTTGTCGCCTTTGTCAGGTGGCGTGACGGGCGAAATCCACTATGTGGATTCAGGCTATAACATCGTCAATATGCCCCGCGCGCGGGATTTGGATGAGATGATGAAGGGTGAATAGCCATCAAACTTTCGCGCAAGTAAACGATGCCGCTGCGAAAGATCTCGATGAGATGATGAAGGGCGACTGATCAGTCAGTCGCCTTTATCTTTGCCTTCAACCGCTGGACCGACCGTTCGGACAGCCCTGTCATGCGAGCAATATCTTTGATGGTCTTGCCTTCCGCCAACAGCACCAACGCTCGGTCCTGCTTTTTCTTTTGAAAGGTGGCCGACCCAACCGGAACCACCAGCCACGTGCCCCCATAAGCGCGGGCTAGCAGCTTCGCCTTGGCGTGGCCGATGGTCTGTGCCAGCCCGTGCCGTGGCGGCATGGTGGAGGGGACGTTGATCCGCCGTCCGCCATAGCGTTCCACCAGTTTTTGCGCGGCGGGTTTGCCGATCAGGCGGCTTAACTCGTCAAAGCGGTTGCGGCGCGGCCCGTCTTTTCTGCGTGTGCGAGGCAGCGAAGGCGGCGGTGGCGTCAGCCCGCTGTCGTTCCCGCCTTTTGGTGTGTCGACTGTGATTAGGTCGCCATCCCCGACAAAATCCCCGTCAATCTTGTTCATAACCCCTCCGACTGCATACAATTGTCTTTGACCAATAATACACGTCATACTATAGTCACCCTCTGTTGAAGTCAAAAAAACTGTCGTAAAAATATGTTGATTTTGTCGTATTAATATGACAAAAAATTGTTTATGAGACCAGAAGACGTCATATATGAAGAAGCGGACGCGCTCGATTGTCGTGCCATTGGTGCGCGTTTGGCGGAGTTACGCGATAGTGAAGGGCTGCCCCAGCAGGTCTTTGCGGGCCATTTGGGTTTGAACCTGCGCACCTATCAACGCTATGAAATGGGCGAAGTTGCGCCCAAGGCGCAAACATTGGCCAAGCTGGCGGCACAGGGCGTTGATCTGAACTGGCTTTTGAACGGCCCGGCCCAAACCGGGTATGAAGGCCAGCCCCCTGACATTTCAGGCTTTGTCATGGTGCCGCGTTTTGACGTAGCAGCCTCTGCCGGGCCCGGTGCCTTTGCTGAGGATCAGGCCCCGGTCGATTTCCTCGCCTTCCGTAAGGAATGGTTGCTGGATGATGCGTCGATCCTGCCGGGTAAGGCCGCGCTTATTGGGGCCACAGGGGATTCGATGGAACCGACAATCCGCAGCGGCGATATTCTGTTGGTGGACCGGGCCATAGAACGGGTCATGGATGATGCGATTTATGTCATCGGCTATGACGAACGGCTGTTGGTCAAGCGCGTGCAGCGTTTTACCGACGGGTCGGTGGCGATCAAGTCGGACAATCCCGCCTATGAAACCGAAACGCTTTGTGCAGACATGGCTGAAACTTTGCGCATTGCAGGCCGCGTCCGCTGGATCGGGCGGATAACGTAAGGCGGGTTGATGTGGGCAGGATTTGGCGGATCATAACCAATAATACGCTCGCCAATATTCTGCTGTGGGGCGGCATGTTTTTGGTGCTGCTGCGTATCCTGACTTTTGATCTGACTGTCCTGTACGCGGCAGGCGGCATATGTTCTGAAGAAGACATGCTGCGCCAGAAAATTGAACGGCAAATCTATTATGATGACATACCAGTTCATTTGCGAAAGTATGTTGCACCGGATACGCAAGTAGTTTTGCTGTTCTCGCTTAGCAATATTGAACTCACGCAAATTTTTCGGGAGGCACGTCCGATCAGTTTTTACGGCATCCCACCATGTTGGCGGTCCCGACAGCGTGTGGTTGCGATTTTCCAACCGACTGCGTTTCAAGAACCGCAGCAGTTCCCCAGCTATTATGATCCGGAATTTTACATTCGGAAAGATGCGCCCGCTGGGTTGCCATTTGCCTATCGTCCTGTGGGGGAGCGCGAGGCTAATCGCGCGGATTATGTGTTGCCCGAAACTCATGATCTGGTGGCATTGATACCATTGCCAGAAGATATGTCGGTCGCAATTGGGGACGCGCCACTATTGATGCATCGCGCGTACGATTTGCGTGATCATGATATTGTGATGGTCCCCCACCTTGTGAATGATGTCGATTGGTGGCGACAGGCAGATGCGCTTTATGTTGGGCGCGGTGAGTGATGGACTGTAATTCGATCTTCCGAAATCCGACGAAACTCTTTGTCGTCATATTGCTGATCTTGTTTGGAGTGCCGGGACTGGTGGCTACGGCGCTGTCAGCCATCCACTGGTTAGGCAGATGGGGTGATGGCGAAATAGGCCAAGTCCATCGGCAAATTGCTGAAAACTACACCCGGCCTGTCCTGCTTGATCTGTCCCAGTTTGGGGGTCCCCATTGGGACATTGTTTATGTAACTGGCGGCTATGACCCACGTGCCGACCTTGAAAATCGTGTATCTGATCCAGAAGGCCACAATTTTGATCGCGTCCCTTTTTCCTTGGAAGGCGAAGATGTGCAGGCTGTCATATTCCTGCAGGGCGATGTGATCTGCGCTGCGGAGGAGGTGGCGGGTCTGACAGTTTTCACAAGCACGACCGCTGTCGGTGATACACACTATGCCCACATGTTTTCTCGCGCATCGGCCACAGTCAAGGTGACAGTCAAACCTGTCAGTGACGGTGGGCGTGACCGTTTCTATTGGCACCCAGCGCATGGCGATAGTAAGAGTTACAATATAGGCACTTCATCTCTACGCGGCGGTCAAAAGCTGCCCCATAATCCGACAGGTGTGTGCGGGCCGGACTATAAGGCGGCAAAGAAAAACGGCGGCTGAGGGGATGCCTCAACCGCCGTTTCTTATTCAATAGCTGTGTAAGCTGGGCTTAATCTTCTGAAGAAGAGCCGCCCTCGTTACCGCCTTCATTATTTTCGTCACGGCCCCCGCGACGATCACCACCGCGACCACGACCGCCACGGCGGCCACCGCCACGGCGTTCACCGCCTTCGCGTTCTTCGCGCGGCGGACGGGTGTCTTCCAGCTCTTCGCCGGTTTCCTGATCGACAACACGCATGGACAGGCGCACCTTGCCACGTTCGTCAATCGCAAGCACCTTGACCTTCACGGCCTGGCCTTCTTCAAGAACGTCGGTCACTTGGTTGACGCGCTCATTCGCGATTTCAGAAATGTGGACGAGCCCGTCGCGATTGCCGATAAAGTTGACGAAGGCACCGAATTCAACGGTCTTCACAACCTTACCATCATAGATCACGCCAACTTCGGCTTCTGCCGTGATGCCGCGCAAACGGTCAAGGGCAGCGTCGATGGAGTCTTTGCTGACAGCAGCAACGCGGACCGTACCATCATCAGAGATGTCGATCTTGGCGCCTGTTTCTTCAACCAAGGCACGGATGTTTTTACCGCCCGGGCCGATGACTTCACCGATCTTTTCAACCGGAATCTTGATCACTTCGATACGCGGGGCATGCTCGCCCACGCTGTCACGGCTTTCGGTCAAGGCCTTGGCCATTTCACCCAGAATGTGCATACGCCCATCCTTGGCCTGACCCAGGGCAACATCCATGATCTCGGTCGTGATACCTGTGATCTTGATGTCCATCTGCAATGAGGTCACGCCAGCATCGGTACCGGCAACCTTAAAGTCCATGTCACCCAGATGATCTTCATCACCCAGAATGTCACTTAGGACGGCAAAGCGGTCGCCTTCCTTGATCAGACCCATGGCGATACCGGCGACAGGGCGCTTGATCGGCACACCGGCATCCATCAATGACAGTGAGCTGCCGCACACTGTTGCCATTGAGGAGGAGCCGTTGGATTCCGTAATCTCAGACACGATACGGATCGTGTAGGGGAATTCATCGGCACCGGGCAGAACCGCGCGAACGGCGCGCCATGCCAGTTTACCATGACCGATCTCACGACGGCTGGTGAAACCCACGCGGCCCGCTTCACCCACTGAATAGGGGGGGAAGTTGTAATGCAGCATGAAGTTTTCGTACCGCTTGCCATCAAGATCGTCGATCATCTTTTCGTCATCGCCCGTGCCCAATGTGGCAACCACGATGGCCTGTGTTTCACCACGGGTGAATAGGCTGGAGCCATGGGTACGGGGCAGGATGCCAACTTCGGCCAAAATCGGGCGGACAGTTTTTGTGTCACGACCGTCGATGCGCAAACCTGTGTCGAGGATATTGTTACGCACAATACCGCTTTCAACATGTTTGAAGGCATCGCCGAAATTCACTTCGTCAGATGCGGTCACTTCGTCAAGGGCGCCCAGGATAGACTCTTTGGCTTTGTCCTTGGCGGCATCAACGGCGGCCTTACGTTCTGCCTTGTCGGCAATGGCATAGGCCGCGCGCAGATCAGCTTCAACCGCTGCGTTAACGGCAGCTTCGGTGGCGCTGAGGTCTGTCGGGGTAAAGTCGCGCGGTTCTTTTGCGGCAACTTCGGCCAGTTCGATGATGGCATCGATGACAGGCTGGAACTGTTCATGACCAAAGGTCACGGCGCCCAGCATCACTTCTTCTGACAATTCCTTGGCTTCTGATTCAACCATCAGAACCGCGTCATTGGTCCCTGCCACAACAAGGTCGAGCGCGTTTTCAGCGTCGTTCATCTCGTCAAGGGTCGGGTTCAGGATGTAAGCACCATCCTTATAGCCAACACGTGCGGCACCGATCGGACCCATGAAGGGCAGACCGGACAGGGTCAGCGCTGCTGATGACGCAACCATGGCCAGAATATCGGGGTCATTTTCCATGTCATGGCTCATCACCGTGACAATGACCTGCGTTTCGTTTTTGAAGCCATCCGCAAACAGGGGGCGGATCGGGCGGTCAATCAGGCGGCAGATCAGCGTTTCACGTTCTGACGGGCGGCCTTCACGTTTGAAGAAGCCACCGGGGATCTTACCGGCTGCATATGATTTTTCCTGATAGTTTACAGTCAGCGGGAAAAAGTCCTGACCCGGTTTGGCACTTTTTGCGCCAACCACAGTGGCCAATACGGTGGTTTCACCATATGTGGCAAGAACGGCCCCATCGGCCTGGCGGGCAACGCGCCCGGTTTCTAGGCGCAGCGTCCGGCCGCCCCATTCGATTTCTTTGACTTGCTTGTCAAACATTTTGGATTTTCCTTATCCACCTACAATACAGAACGGACCTTCCGTCCTGTCTTTCATTGCCCCCCACAACATCTATTCCAATGGGGGCTTGCCCGTCCGTGGGCAAAGTACATCATGACCGTCATGATGTGCCTTCTTGCGCAGGGTGCTGCTGATCTAACAATGACAAAAAGGCGGGATCAGGTTTCTACCTGCCGCCTTTCAGATCATTCTTATCTGGTCAGAACCATGCATTTTGGAAGGAGCGGCGCTGTTCTTATCATCAAGCCGCTCCCCACCTGGGACCGCAATTACTTACGCAGACCCAATTCTTTAATCAGTGCCTCGTACCGGGCCTGATCCTTGCCCTTGACATAGTCAAGCAGCTTACGACGCTGGTTGACCATTTTGATCAGGCCGCGACGTGAATGATTGTCTTTCTTGTGTGATTTGAAGTGATCGGTCAGGGTTTCGATCCGGCTGGTCAGAATAGCGACCTGCACTTCGGGGGAGCCTGTGTCGCCGTCTTTTGTGGCGAATTTGGCGATCACTTCTTGCTTACGCTCTGGCGTAATGGACATAATTTCGTTCCTTCATACGGTATCGGTCAACAATGGAACACCCGAACCGGCTGCACAGTGCCTTTTACCGGACTTGCCAGGGCTAAAAAGCGACCTTGCGGGTCGAACAGTTTAACCAGCGGGGCCTCGTCTCCCCCGTCTAGGGGGGGTGAGGCACCCGATAAGCCGGATTGGGCAAGCTGATCTGCCATCAATCGGGTGATCCGAACGGCCCCGCCATTGCGCACCAATTGCGCGTCCGGGCCTGTCAGGGCTAGCGCCGGGATACCGTCCAGCGCAGTCTCGACAGGCAAAAGGGCCTGTTCAGGTGGCGGACTATTGTCCAAATCGCGTAAAGAATCCAGCGAAATCGCCCGATCCGCGTCAAACGGACCCACGCGGGTCCGCCGAATGGCCGCAACTGTAGCGGCTGAGCCTAAGACCCGGCCCAAATCACGGGCTAACGCCCTGACATAAGTGCCTTTTCCGCAGGTCATGCGAAAAGCGCCATCTGTTTCGGTCAAAGGTCCCAGATATTCGAGCCGCAGCACATGAACGGGCCGGGCTTTCAGCGCCACATCTTCGCCATCACGGGCCAGATCATAGGCGCGCGCGCCATCCACTTTGATGGCGGAAAATTGCGGCGGCACTTGTAAAATTGGCCCGGTAAACTGTTTCAACCCCCGGACAATCTCGTCTTCGGTCGGGATTTTGTCAGAGGTGACGGTAATCTCGCCCTCTAGATCGTCTGTGGTGCGTTCTTCGCCCCACCGGATTGTGAAGTCATAGGATTTGGTGGCATCCATGGCGTAGGGCACGGTTTTGGTCGCTTCACCGAGGGCGATGGGCAAAATCCCTTCGGCCAGGGGGTCAAGCGTGCCGCCATGGCCTGCTTTTTGTGCATTGTAAGCGCGGCGCACTATGGCGACGACATCGGTCGAGGTGACGTCCCGCGGCTTGTCGACAATGACCCAGCCATTAATGGGCAATCCGCGCTTGCGCCTACGCCCCATAATCATCCTCGTCATCTTCGGAAAGATCGGCCTGCACCTTGTC
The DNA here is from genome assembly GCA_965229935.1 of Alphaproteobacteria bacterium. Classification (GTDB taxonomy): domain Bacteria; phylum Pseudomonadota; class Alphaproteobacteria; order SPJN01; family SPJN01; genus SPJN01. The sequence goes on along the minus strand of CBDDKB010000002.1, from coordinate 2,072,346 downwards.
GCTGCGCAACAGCGAGTCGATATGGCCTGCCTGATCATAAAGACCGTCACGGACAAATTGCAGGGCCGCCGAATATTTGCGTGTGATCTTTTGATCAAGCGCCTGACGGATCGGGCCTTTCTGGGCGTTCAGCGCCTGAATGGCGGCCTGTTCATCGGCACCGTCCATCCCCAGCACTGAAACAAAGACGGTCGCCTGTTTCAGGTCGGGGCTGGGGCGCACTTCTGAGATTGTGAAGGTCGCATCCGCAATCAAAGGATCAGCAAAACTTTCACGGGCGATGATTTCCGCCAAGGCCTGCCGCATCGCCTCACCCATACGCAATTGGCGTTGGCTGGGCGCGCGACCGGACAGGCGGGGCGAGGCCCCGGCTGCAATATTGGTCGCATTACGGCGTGGTCTACGGCGGGACATCAGCTTCCCTCTATCAGAGTGCGCTACGAGCTAGTTGCACGGGCGAGATTACAGCGACCGGGCAACTTCCTTCACTTCAAACAGTTCCAGAACATCGCCAACTTTCACATCCTGATAGTTCAAGAGCGATACACCACATTCGGTACCGGCGGCGACTTCCTTCACCTCGTCCTTAAAGCGACGCAAGCTGTCGATTTCACCTTCGTGAACCACAACATCATCACGCAGCAACCGCACCTTGGATTTGGCGCGGGCATTGCCTTCGGTGACAAGACACCCGGCAACCTTGCCTGCCTTACCGACAGAGAAGACTTCGCGGACCTCAACCCGGCCAACAAATTCTTCCTGCATGTCGGGGCTAAGCATACCTGACATGGCGGCCTTGATGTCATCAACAAGGTCATAGATCACGGAATAATACCGCAGCTCGATCCCTTCGGCCTTGGCAAGATCGCGGGCCTGTGGATTGGCACGAACGTTAAAGCCGATGATGATCGCGTTTGAGGCCTGGGCCAAAGACACGTCATGCTGGGTAATCCCGCCAACAGCGCCATGCAGCACAAGGGCACGCACTTCTTCGGTGCCAAGCCCGTCAAGCGCACCCATGATCGCTTCGACAGACCCTTGCACGTCGGCCTTGATAACGATCGGTACTTCGGCGGCCTTGTCTTCGCTGAGTTGCGCAAACATGGTTTCGAACTTGTTGGCCCCGGCCAGCTTGGCAGCCTGAGCCTCGCGCTTTTTACGGGTACGGAATTCGGACACTTCGCGGGCGCGGTTTTCATTATCGACCACGATGAATTCGTCACCTGCCTCTGGCGCGCCTTGCAGACCCAACACCTCAACAGGTTGGCTGGGCCCAGCTTCCTTGATTTGTTTGCCTTGGTCATTGACCAGCGCACGCACACGGCCCCATTCGGCACCGGCAACAAAGATGTCACCTTTTTTCAATGTGCCGCGACCGACCAGAACAGTGGCAACAGGACCGCGGCCCTTATCAAGCTTGGCTTCGATGACTGAACCTGACGCCTCTGTTGCCGGATTGGCCTTCAGCTCAAGGAATTCAGCCTGCAGCGAAATCGCCTCCATCAGCGTATCAAGCCCTTCGCCCGTTTTGGCGGACACATCGACAGACTGGATGTCACCACCCAATTCTTCGACATAGACTTCATGCTGCAACAGATCCTGTTTGGTCTTTGCGGCATTTGCCTCGGGCAGGTCGCACTTGTTGACCGCAACAATGATCGGCACTTCGGCGGCCTTGGCGTGATTGATCGCTTCGATGGTTTGCGGCATGACTGAATCATTGGCAGCAACCACGATAATCACAATATCGGTCACAGACGCACCGCGTGCACGCATTTGCGTAAAGGCGGCATGGCCCGGTGTGTCGAGGAAGGTGATCAGGTTCCCGTTCGGGTCCTTCACCTGATAGGCACCGATATGCTGGGTGATGCCGCCCGCTTCGCCCGCCACAACATTGGCATTGCGGAACGCATCGAGCAGGCTGGTCTTACCATGGTCAACATGGCCCATAATGGTAACGACAGGCGCACGCGGTGCCAGATCGGCATCGGCATCCTGAACGTCAATTTCAAGCCCGACTTCGACGTCGGCGTCTGACACGCGCTTGACCTTGTGGCCCAATTCTTCGGCAACTAGTTCGGCGGTATCGGCATCAATGGTCTGGTTCACCGTCACCATGACACCCAAATCCATCAGAGTCTTGACCACGATGGCCCCGCGTTCGGCCATACGGGCGGCAAGATCCTGCACTGTGATCGCTTCGGGGATCACAACTTCGCGGGCGACCTTTTCGTTTGAGGCACGCAGTTTTTCAAGCTGGCGCTTTTCGCGTTCGCGGCGACGCTTGAGCGAGGCAAGCGAGCGGGCGCGCTGGCCCTCATCCTCATCAAGGGCCTGATTGATCGTCAGCTTACCACTGCGACGACGGTCGCCACCCTTTGCAGGGGCGGCAGTGTCTGTCGGACGCTTGCGGCTTTCCTTGACGCGGAAGCTGGTGGGCGGCGCACGGCGGCGATCTTCTTGGGGGGCTTCTGCCTCCTCCGCGCCCTCATCAGGGTCGGCGATCTTGCCGCGCGCTTTGACCTTGCGTGCTTCTTCGGTTTGTTTTTGCTTTTCTTCGTCTGCCTTGCGCTTGGCTTCAGCCTGTTTGCGGGCCTCGTCTTCCAGCTTGCGGGCAGCTTCTTCTTCGGCCTTGCGGCGCGCTTCTTCATCCTCTGCGCGGCGCTTGGCTTCGGCAGCTTCTTCAACGGCGCGCTTGGCCGCTTCTGCTTCGCGGCGGCGGTCTTCTTCGGCCTGAACCTGAATGCGCTGCTGTTCGTCAATGCGCGCCTGTTCAAGTGCCTTGGCACGTGCTGACCGTTCTGAATCTGTCAGGTGATCAGTGCTTTCAATCGGCTCTTCCGAAATGGTTGGCGCGGCCTTTGCTGTCGCTTTCTTTTTGTCCGCTGCTTTACCAACAACGGGTTTCAGCGTGACTTTGCGTTCGCCAGCGGGTTTTTTGGGCGCGGCGCGTTTGGCGGCAGGCTGACCATCGGTCGGCACCGTCAGGCGCTTGCGTTTTTTTTCCACCACGACTTTGGGACGGGACGTGCCACCGCCAGCGCCACCACCACGGCGTCCACCGGCACCGCCGCCTGTCTTCAGTGACAGTGTGCGTCCGCCTTTTCCGCCTTCGGGTTTGGGTTCTGTATCTTTGGTATCGGCCATATCGTCCTTACTTTCTTCTCATCCCGGTCTTGCTAGGCCGCCGCAATGGCGGTGTAGCGTGCCAGCTTTTCCGTATCATCTATCAGTTTGCGGCATAGCTTGCCGGGATTGACGGCAGCATGTACCACATTTTCCGCCCCCAGTGCCAAGCTCAATTCTGCCACAGTGAAATTATTTATGACGGGCGCGTGTGCCATCTCGGCCTCTTTTTCCAGGCCAAACAGCTTGTTGCGCACCTGACGGCGGCCATCTTCGGCAGCGTCAGCGGCCTCTATCAAGGCACCGACAGGCCCCTTGTTCAGCCGTTCTTCGACCCGCATCCGTCCGTGAACCAGTGCGCTGCCCCGTTTGGCAAGGCCAAGGGCCGCAACCGCCTGTTTTTTCAGCAAGGCTTCGACCTGATCGGCCAAAGTGTCTGCGGCGGCGGCCAAATCAAGCCCATCGGCCTGACCGGGTAATGTCAGCGCGGTTTTTGCAGCGCGTGAAAACAGGTTTTTTGCCCCCGCCTCGTGGACGGCAGAACGATCAGCACAAACCCAAAGGCCCCTGCCGGGCAGGCATGCGGAAAGGTCCGGCGTTACAACCCCATCGGGGCTTGCAACAAACCGGATCAGCCGATCTTCGGTCAGACTGGTGCGCCTGACTATGCATCGCCGTTCCCGCATATTACGTGCCGTGTCCTCATCGTTCTTCAGGAGCGCTTAACGCGCATCCTCGGGCTGGTCCTCACCGGGACCATCAAAAACAGCCGCAGCCAGCTCTTCGCCTTCTGCTTCTGCACCGTCTTCATCTTCGACGCCTTCTTCTTCTGCCACTTCAGGTTCAAGATCAGGCATTTCGTCAATCCAGCCAACTGCCAGACGGGCCATCATGATCAAACGATTGGCATCAAGTTCGGTTAGCTCGAACCCTTCAAGGATGCCTTTGATCTTGATCTTTTCGCCCTTGATGAAATCAACGCCGCCGATCAACTCGTCCGCGACGGAGCCGGCGAAATCTTCCAATGACAGGATTTCAGCCTCAGCCAAGGCGACAAGCATTTTCGGTGTTAAACCTTCAAAGCCCAGCAGGTCTTCCTGTGCGCCAAGTTCCTTGGCCTGATTGACCAGAATTTCTTCCTGACGGGCCAGATAATCGCGAGCACGGGCCTGCAATTCATCGGCGGTTTCGTCGTCAAAGCCTTCAATGTCGGTCAGCTCTTCAATCTCCACATAGGCAATTTCTTCCATGGAGGTGAAACCTTCTGACGCCAGCAATTGTGCAACCAGTTCATCCACGTCAAGCGCGGTGGTGAACAGGGCGGTGCGCTGGGTAAATTCTTCCTGGCGGCGGGCGCTTTCTTCTTCTTCGGTCAGAATGTCAATGTCCCAACCTGATAGCTGCGAGGCAAGGCGCACATTCTGGCCGCGACGACCGATAGCGAGAGACAATTGATCGTCGGGGACGACTACTTCGATCTTACCGGCATCTTCGTCCATCACCACTTTCACAACGGTGGCGGGCTGCAATGCTGATACGATAAAGCTTGCCACATCTTCGGTATGGGGAATGATGTCGATCTTTTCGCCCTGCAATTCGTTCACAACCGCTTGGACGCGGCTGCCGCGCATACCAACACAGGCGCCGACCGGATCGATAGAGCCGTCATTGGAAAAGACAGCGATCTTGGCACGGCTGCCCGGGTCGCGGGCAACGGCGCGGATTTCGATCACACCGTCATAGATTTCCGGCACTTCCTGCGCAAACAGGTGAACCATGAAGTTTTCGTGGGTCCGGCTTAAAAAGATTTGCGGGCCTCGCTGTTCGCGGCGCACGTCATAAATATAGCAGCGCACACGGTCGCCGACGCGGAATGTTTCGCGCGGCAGGATCTGGTCGCGGCGCATAATGCCTTCGGCGCGGCCAAGATCGACGATCACATTGCCATATTCAACGCGCTTCACAACGCCTGAAATAATTTCATCAACGCGGTCCTTGAACTCTTCATATTGGCGTTCGCGTTCAGCATCGCGGACCTTTTGCACGATCACCTGTTTGGCGGTCTGTGCAGCAATACGGCCAAATTCGATGGGCGGCAGCGGTTCGCGCAGAAAGCCGCCAAGTTCGATTTCCGCATCCAGTTTCTTGGCGTCAGCCAACAGCATTTCGTGATGATCATTTTCGATCACCTCAACCACTTCGCGTTGACGGAACAGGCTGCTTTCGCCGGTCTCGCGATCGATTTGGGCAACGATATCATTTTCGGCGCCATAACGGGCGCGCGCAGCCTTTTGAATGGCTTCTTCCATCGCCTCGATGACGATTTCTTTATCAATGCCTTTTTCATCTGCCAGAAGGTCGGCGATCTGAAGTAGCTCCAGCTTATTTGCGCTGACGGCCATAGCGGTGGTCCCTAATTTATTGACTATCAGTGTCCGGTTGCCCGGACGCTCCAGCCATTTTTAACAGTTCATCGGTCATAACCAGTTTGGCCTGATCGATCATCTCAAGGGCAAAGCCCAAAATTCCTTGGTCGGTTGCTAGGCGTACTTCGTCACCTTCAACCCCGTCGAGGCGGCCGCGAAAGCGGCGTTGACCTTCAACGGCCTGTTTCAATTCGATTTTGGCTTCAAAGCCGTCAAACCGATCGAAATCCTTTAGGCGGGTCAGGGGCCGGTCGATGCCCGGTGAGCTGACCTCTAGCGTGTAGTTGCCGCTGACGGGGTCTTCCACGTCCAGCACGGCAGACACAGCACGGGAAATATCTGCGCATTCATCAACACTGATGGTGCCATCAGGCCGTTCGGCCATGACTTGCAGAACCTGCGGGCTGTTGCCCATCAGGCGCACGCGAATAACCTCAAAGCCCATGGCTTCGATGGTCGGCGTCAACAGCGCGTCAAGCTCGTCATCCAGTGCGGTGCGTTTTGCCATAAAGACAGTGTGCTTCCCGTAATAAAAAAGCGGGCCCCGCTTGAGGCCCGCTGCCTAAGCCCAGCATAAAGCTGGTATGTGACTGGGGTTTTACGCCCATTTCGCTGAGATTACAAGGGGGGATCATGCGACAGCTTGGCTGATTTTTTGCTGACCTCAAAAGCGTAGTCCGGCTACGAAGCGGATGCGGATCGAAACCGCTTTTGAGGATCAGATTTTTTGGAATGTCAGATAATGCGGTGTGCGCCCTTCACGTATGGCTTTTTGCTCATAGCGTGTGCTGATCCACCCGTCATAGGGGGTCCGCCAGTCAGCGGCACTGTCCGCCTGCCAACTGAAATCCTTGTGCCGCCGCAGATGGTCAAGCGTCCAATCAACATAAGACGGAATGTCTGAGGCAAAGCAGAACAGCCCGCCGGGCTTTAACACGCGTGCCATCTCGTCCAAATTGCCTTGATTGACAAAGCGGCGCTTATTGTGCCGGGATTTGGGCCACGGGTCAGGATAAAGCAGATCAATATGATCAACGCTCGCGGTGGGAAGCTGGTCGAGCAAAAAGCGCGCATCATCCATCAACAGACGCACATTGCCCAAACCGTCCCTGTCGATCCCGGCCAGGCATTTGGCCATGCCGTTCTCAAAAGGCTCCACCCCGATAAAGTGCCAATCGGGCATGGTCTTGGCGCGATGACATAAATGTTCACCGCCGCCAAAGCCGATTTCCAGTCGTAGCTGGTTTAAGGGGGTTGGTTTGTTAAACAGCGCCGCAGGATCAACCGGGGCAGAAACATCGACGCCCAGCTTGGGCATCAAATTTTCCATCAGCCCGGTTTGATAGGCGGTCAGGGGATGGCCCTTGCGCCGCCCATAGAGGCGCTTGGGCTTTATCGGCGCGCCATCTGGTCTGTTGGGCATGGTTTTGCCTTAGGACAGGGCTGCCTTCAGCGCGTCGATCAAATCGGTGCGCTCCCACGAGAACGCGCCATCATCACCGGGGGTCCGGCCAAAATGGCCATAGGCGGCGCTGGCTTCATAAATGGGTTTGTTCAGGCCCAAATGTTCACGAATGCCGCGCGGGGTGAGGTCCATCACTTCGGCAACCGCTTTTTCAAGCTTGGCTTCGTCAACGCTGCCAGTCCCGGCAGTGTCGACATAGATCGACAGGGGCTTTGACACGCCGATCGCGTAGGATAGCTGGATTGTGCATTTTTCGGCGAGGTCGGCAGCAACGATATTTTTCGCCAGATAGCGGGAGGCATAGGCGGCAGACCGGTCAACCTTGGTCGGGTCTTTGCCAGAAAAAGCGCCGCCGCCATGGGGCGCTGCGCCGCCATAGGTATCAACGATGATCTTGCGGCCTGTTAGGCCTGAATCCCCATCCGGGCCACCAATGACAAAGGTGCCTGTCGGGTTGACGTAAAATTCGTCTTCGGGGCACATCCAGCCATCGGGCAGAACAGATTCAACATAGGGGCGTACCAATTCACGCACCTGTGCCTGATCAAGCCCCTCAACATGTTGGGTTGAGACAACGACGGATGTCGCGCGTACCGGCTTGCCACCCTTATATTCCAGCGTCACTTGCGATTTCGCGTCGGGCAGGAATTCAGGCCGTGTGCCATTGTGGCGATCTGCGGCCATAGCCTGCAGGATGCGGTGGGAATAGGTGATGGGGGCGGGCATCAACACATCTGTTTCACGGCAGGCATAGCCGAACATGATGCCCTGATCGCCGGCACCTTCATCCTTGTTGCCGTCAGCGTCAACGCCCTGTGCGATATGGGCAGACTGGCCATGGACATAGACATCGACGGAGGCATTTTTCCAATGGAAGCCGTCTTGTTCATAGCCGATGGCCTTCACAGCTTCGCGTGCGGCGTCTTCAAGCTGGGCGTGGCTGATTTCTTTGGCGCAACGGGTTTCACCTGCCAAAACAATCTTGTTGGTGGTCGTCAGTGTTTCAACAGCAACGCGGGAATAGGGATCGGCAGCGAGATACAGATCAACAATGCGGTCGGAAATCCGGTCACACACCTTGTCAGGGTGACCTTCGGAAACGGATTCACTGGTAAAGAGATAGTCGCTACGAGCCACGAAACTTGTCCTTCCAAAAGACGGAAATCAATAAGGGTGCACCGGGAACCCGGGCTGCATAAGAAATTTGCTGTTAATTAGACCCGAAGGGCGCGCAAGGTCAAGCAAACCCGGTCTGGTGATAAGAATCTGCCGCAGCCCATAAAGGGCGCTGACGATTTATTCGTCGTCTACAGGTTCGTTTGCAAGGGTGCGTACCAGTTCAAGAATGCGGCGGCGCACGGCGGCATCCTTGATTTTGACATAGGCACTCATCAAGGCAACGCCATCGGTGCTTTGCAAAAAGTCCACCACATAGCCTGATTGTTCGTCCGCTTCGGCAAAGCCGCCACCAAGTTTGGGGCCTGCTGCCAAATTGTCAGCCATATCTTCAAAGAAGAAGCTGATATTAACGTCGAGAATTTTTGAAATGTGGTAAAGGCGGCTGGCACCGATACGGTTTGCGCCCTTTTCATATTTCTGGACTTGCTGGAACGTTAGACCAAGTTCATTGCCAAGTTTTTCCTGGCTCATCCCGATTAACATGCGGCGCATACGCATGCGCGAGCCAACGTGTACATCGACGGGGTTGGGGGTCTTCTGAACCAAGGTTTTGTCCTCACAAACTCAAGACTGAGACGGCCTTTATGACCGCACGCTCACCCTGAAACGCAATCTATACAAATGTATGCGCACATTGCAAATATGTAATTGCTCACATGTCTGGTATGCACACAGGGTTGCTACGCCGTGGCGGCTATCCCAGATCAGTTTGACGGGCGGCGCAGCCTGATCGCAACAAGGATACCAACCAAGGTCAGCAGCCAGAACAGGCTGTTCCCAAGACGGGCATAGACTGTCGGTGCCAGCGCAGATGGCAATGATCCTGTAATAACACCCTGTTGGTTAAGAGAGTGTTGTCCGATTATGCGCCCATAAGGATCTATTAGCGCAGATATGCCTGTATTGGCGGCGCGGGCCATGGGCAGGCCTTGTTCAACCGCGCGAAACCGCGCCTGTATCAAATGTTGGCGCGGTCCCGGCGTGTCGCCATACCAGGCATCATTTGTGACATTCACCAGCCAAAGTGGGCGCGGGCCATCCTGATCGACCTGTTGGTGGGGAAAGATGGCCTCGTAACATATTTGCGGCCCGAATGACGGTATCGCGGCGCTGTGGCTTGAGGAGGGGGCCAAAGTTTGTGGCCCCGGTCCGGCTGCAAGGTCACCGATCCCCTCGGTCAGCTTTTTTAGACCTATTGCGCTAAGAACTGACTTCAGCGGCAAATATTCCCCAAAAGGGACAAGGTGATGTTTCTTATAACTGCCAATGATCACCCCATCACTGTCGAGCATGCTGATGCCATTATAGATATTTGTTGGCGCACCGGGTTCACGGTCAAACAGGAAGGCCCCTGTGATCAACAGATTGCCGTCACCGATCTGCTGCCCAATTGTGGCACGCAGGCCCGGCTCATTCTCAAGATCATAGGGCACGGCAACTTCGGGCCAGATCACAATTGTGGGGGCATTGTCATTTGCAGGCGGTGCCGACAGGTTAAGCAGCGTCTGCATATGTTGGGATAGCAGCGCGCGGTCCCATTTGTCTTTTTGGGCGATATTGGGTTGCACAATATGAACGGTGGTGGGGCCTGCAGTTTGCGTCGCGTGGTCAAGCCGCCAAGTGCCATAGGCAAAAAGCCCGCCACTGATCAACAAGGCGGTCAGCATCGACAGGATAAAGGTTCGCCCCGCTAAGGCGCGTCCAAACATGGATGCGGGCATCAGTGCGGCAAGGGCCAGCAAAAGGCCCAAGGCCCAAGGCCCGCCAATACTGGCGAACTGCATCATCTGATCCGTGCCGCCTAAACTTTGATAAAGACTGTTCCACGGGAAACCCGTCAGAACATGCCCGCGCAACCAATCTGTTAGCGCAAGGGCAATGGCAAGCCCGACAAGTCTGCCGATTGTAAAGGGGTGCCCGGCCTGTCCGCCCGTCCCTGATTTGTCTGCCCGCCAAAAGGGTTTGGCGATCAGCGTGGCCAGCCCATAAAACAGGGCAAGCCCCGCGGGCAGACCGACCATGGCAAGCGGAAGCGCCCATGCAAATTGGTCGGCATCAACCAATAGTGCGTTGCCGACCCACCAAAGGGAGCTGCCCAAATAGCCAAAGCCCCACCACCAGCCAATGCCAAAGAAGGCGCGCCAGCGTTTGTTCCCTGTGCATTCGCGATGGGCTTGATCAAGCAACCACACAAGGGCAGGCAGGCTTATAAACAACAGGCCCCACCATGATGTGGGGGCCTGTGCGAGGCCGCCGACAGCCCCGGCACCTAGTGCGAAAATGCCGTGGGTCAGCCCGCGCATAAAGCTTCTGTCTTTAAAGTGCAGTTCCATAGACCCAAGCCTAGCACCCAATGGGGCAAATCAAAATCGCTGCAACCATGACCCACCAGCAGGGCAGGATTGTGACAACCCCGTAGGGCAGATTCAGTGATCTACGCCGTGTCGTCTTTCTCGCGCGGTTCTTTATGATGGCGCCGGATCAGCACCCGGCGGATGCGGCGCGGGTCGGCGGCAGAAATCTCAAGCTCTATCCCTGCGGGATGGCGGACAAGCTCCCCCTGTTGGGGGACGCGTCCGGCAAGGGCAACGATCAGCCCGCCGATTGTGTCAATGTCTTCATCATCATCCAACAGGCTTAGGCCCAATGCATTTTCCAGATCATTGATTTCAACGCGGGCATCGGCATCAAAACTGCCATCAGGCAGCGCGGTCATGACCGGGCCTTCTGATTCATGTTCGTCCAAAATCTCGCCGACAATTTCTTCGACCAAATCTTCGATTGTGGCCAGCCCGTCCGTGCCGCCAAATTCATCAACAATGATTGCCATATGAATGCGGGTGGCCTGCATTTTCAAAAACAGGTCCATCACCGGCATGGAAGGGGGGACAAACAAAACCGGACGCATGATTGACCGCAGCGAGAAGTCCTTCTCTGGCGCTTCGCCGCGCAAGCCAGCCTCCCACCAATCAAGCAGGTCCTTGATGTGGACCATGCCCATAATATCGTCTGTTGTGTCGCGATAAAGCGGCAGGCGCGAATGGGCAGCCTCGCGAAACTCTGTCACCACATCTGTTAGGGGGTCATCCTTGTCGAGCGCCACAATGTCGGCGCGCGGTACCATCACATCCTCAGCCCGTGTTTCACGCACGGTTAAGATATTGGTCAGCATGGATCGTTCGGTTGCACTTAAGGCATCGCGGATCTCGTGATGATCATCGATAATATCGTCGAAATTTTCGGCAAGGGTCGCCTCATTGCGCGCGGTACGGCTAAGCTTTTGCCGCAATCGTTGCCACAGTCCCGGCTGTGGCGCGCGCCTAGATGATGGCTCTTCTGGGTCGTCGGCCCCTAAGGGTCGGTCTGCAGTTAGGCTCATGGCCTTGTGTTTTTGCCTCCGTGGCTTGTTATTCTAGGGGACTTTCAGGCCCCACCATCCTTATATGGATCATCTATGCCCATTTGCGCAAGTATTCTGATTTCCAGCGCTTCCATTTCATTGCCTTCCTGATCTTCCATATGGTCATACCCGACCAAATGTAAAAGGCCATGAACCCATAAATGCAGTACATGATCAGACAGGCTTTTGCCCTGATCTGCCGCTTCGGTTTCGGCAATGGTCAGCCCGATTGCAATATCGCCCAGGGGGGCGCCGTCGGCATCAGGGTCGTGAAGGCCTTCTGGTGCCGGAAAGGACAGAACATTGGTTGGCCCATCCTTGTCGCGCCATTCTTTGTTCAGGGCCGCCATTTCGGCATCGTCGGTTAACAGCAGCGACACCTCGACAGGCTCATCCGGCCAATCTTCGGTTTGGGAGGCAACAAGCCGTGCCGCCTCACCCAAGCGATTGACGATCGGGTCGGGCCAGCGATTGCAGGTCCGGTTAATGGCCAGAAAAACGTCGCGTGTGGTCACTTGTTTTTGATCAGCTTGTCTTCGGTATCGTCATAGGCATTGACGATGCGTGTCACCAAGGGGTGGCGGACCACATCCTTGTTGGTAAAGCGCACAACCGCGACGCCCTTAACATCCGACAATGTATTAGTTGCCTGTACCAGCCCTGATTGGGACCCAAGCGGCAAGTCTATCTGGCTGGGGTCACCCGTAACAATCATGTGGGAGTTTTCGCCAAGCCGCGTCAGGAACATTTTCATCTGCGTGGTGGTGCAGTTCTGTGCCTCGTCCAAAATCACATAGGCGTTCGACAAGGTGCGCCCGCGCATAAAGGCAAGGGGGGCAACTTCGATCTCGCCTGATTCAAGCCGCTTGGCAACCTGATCGCCCGGCATCATGTCGTATAGCGCATCGTAAAGCGGCCTTAGATAAGGATCGACCTTATCGCGCATATCACCGGGCAGGAAGCCCAGCCGTTCGCCAGCTTCAACCGCGGGGCGGCTTAGGATGATGCGGTCAACCTTCCCCTCCATAAGCTTTTGCGCGGCCATGGCAACGGCGACATAGGTTTTGCCCGTCCCGGCAGGGCCGACACCGAACACAAGTTCATGACTGTGCAGCGCCTTGATATAGGCAGCCTGCCCCGCCGTGCGCGGGGTGATGACGCGCCGCTTGGTGCGGATCATTGTATCGCGCGCCAAAACAGAACCGTGATGGCCGTCTTCGCCTGCCTGATCACCTTCATTCATTTCAGGGGTGCTGCTTTCGACCTGATCGGTCCAGCGTGTTTCTGCCATAGATAAGGCGCCCTTTACTTCACCCATCCCGACTTCAAGCCCGGATTCAAGGCGGGTATACAAATCCTGCAATATGCGTTTTGCTGTTTTGCGTGCTGATTTGGGGCCGCTGATCTGTACGCGATTACCGCGCGGGATCATCTCTATCCCCAGACTTGATTCAATTTGTGCCAGATGTTTGTCATGTTCGCCGAACAGTGCGGCAGCCAGATGATTGTCAGGAAACTCGACAATAGATAGCGGCTGGTTCAAATCATCATCCTCTATTTCAGAAAGTGGAGCCATAAAGCATCAAGGGGCAGCAGGCTGACTGAAAGGCGACATAGCCCAAGGGGGCAAAAGGCGCGGGATCAACCTTAATTGAAATTGTGTCGTTTAAGGTGGGTGCGGACTTGTTTGAAAATGTCCGTTTGGCGGAACAGGCAGTGCGCAATAAAAAGCTGCGCCGGATAGATGTCGGGGCGACCGAAGGGGCGAAATATGGTTGGACCAGTTTCGCCGTCATATTGCCTGACTAATCAACAATTGGGTCATTGAACCCCTGTTCTGCCGGTTTTTCTGCCGAAATCAGTTTCGACCGAATCACTTTAGCACCGCTTTGCCTGTAAGGCTATTCTGCGTTGCGTCTGTGACAGTAACATGAATTGTCTGTCCCAGCAAAGCTTGATCAGCATCAAGGTGAACTGCCTGCAAATAGGGGCTGCGGCCCACCATTTGCCCTGCGTGGCGGCCTGTCCGTTCCAGTAGAACTGGCAGGGTTTTGCCAATCATGCTCTTGTTAAAGCTGATTTGCTGGTCCCGCAGCAGGGCCTGAAGCGCCTGCAAACGGTCATCTTTCTTTTGTTCATCAACCTGCCATTCAAGGGCAGCGCCGGGCGTGCCTGGGCGCGGCGAATATTTGAATGAAAAGGCTGAGCCATAGCCGACCCGGCGCACCAGATCCATCGTGTCTTCAAAATCCTGATCCGCCTCACCGGGGAAGCCGACAATGAAATCCCCTGACAGGGCAATATCGGGACGGGCCTCACGAATACGGTCGATCAGGGCGAAATACTCATCCCGCGTATGTTTGCGGTTCATCGCTTCTAATATGCGGTTGGAGCCTGACTGGACCGGCAAATGCAGATAGGGCATCAGCGCATCGACATCGCGATGGGCATTGATCAGCTCATCATCCATATCGCGCGGGTGGGAGGTGGTGTAGCGCAGCCGTTCCACCCCATCCACTTCGGCAAGGGCGTGGATCAGACGGCCCAAGGACCAGTCTTTCCCATCCGGCCCTTCGCCGTGATAGGCGTTGACGTTTTGGCCCAACAGCGTGATTTCCTTAACCCCGCGGGCCACAAGCGCCTTTGCCTCGTCCAACACTGACCCGGCGGGGCGGGAAAATTCCGCGCCGCGCGTATAGGGCACAACACAGAAGGTGCAGAATTTATCGCAACCTTCTTGCACAGTCAGAAAAGCGGTCAGGCCTGTTGCCCCTTCGCGGGCAATCGGTAGCGCATCAAACTTGTCTTCGATGGGGAATTCTGTGTTCAGAATACCGCGCCCTTCGCGTTGGGCAGGATCAGCCTTGCCCCGTTCGGCGCGGGCAATCATCTCGGGCAATTTGTGATAGGCACCCGGACCAAAGACAATATCGACCACGGGCGCGCGGCGCATAATCTCTGCCCCTTCGGCCTGGGCGACACAGCCGGCGACGGCGACCGTCATCTCATCGCCTGTTTCTTCTTCGCGAGCGGCCTTCAACTGGCGAATGCGGCCCAGCTCAGAATAGACCTTTTCGGCGGCCTTTTCGCGAATATGGCAGGTGTTCAGGATCACCAGATCCGCATTGTCCGGCCCGTCCGATTCCGCATAGCCCAACGGTGCCAGAACGTCAGCCATACGTTCTGAATCATAGACATTCATCTGGCAGCCATAGGTCTTGATATAGACCTTTTTGGTATTTTGCGGCTTGGTCGGTTGTTCGGTCACGGGATTTGCCCTGTTTAAAATGACGGGCACGCATAGATCAGATGGGCGGGGGCGTCAATGTGCGGATTTACGCAGCCTTGGCGTCATCCTGTGGGGGTGAGGCTCTGTCAGCCCCGTCATGGCCCGGCAGGGCGCGGCCAGAAATGGCATGGGCAAGGCTGTCAGAAATGGTCCGATGGACCGCATTTGCCAGTTTTTTGCGGTTCCCCATTTGGGCAAGGGTGACAGGGGGGTGGAACGTCACCTCGACATCCACGGGGCCTTGTTTCAACCCTTCCCACAAATGATCGCCAAAGCCCATGTCACCATACCAGGCAAAATAGGGGCGATATTGGCGGCCCATGGGCAGCCCGGCCAGTTTTGTAAAGGCGATGGAAACGGGTTGAATACGCACAGGCGGGATCGAATGGCGGATATCCGACATTTGCGCCACGGCAAACAGGCTGGACTTGAACGGCAGGACCCGGTTCCCGTCAGAGCTGGTGCCTTCTGCAAACAGAACAATCGCATCGCCCCCATCCATGCGGGATAGCATTTCAGCGGCCTGCTCACCTGCCTTGCGCGTGTCTTCACGTTTCACAAAAATCGTGCGCTGCATTTTTGACAGGATGCCAAAGCCGGGCCAGTCGGCAACTTCGGCCTTGGCCACAAAGCATAGCGGCGTGATAGAGCCGAGAATGATAATATCTGACCAGCTATTGTGATTGGCGACATACAGCACCGGGCCGCGCACTTCTTTGGCATTGGGCCAGCGGAACAGGGGGTGGGGGTTCGGCTTTTCAGGAGTGCCGCGCACGGTGATGCGCATGCCAAAGGCGTGACGCGAGACGAATGTGTGAAACAGGATCGGAATGCGAATATGGATCGGGCGTAAACGCAGGGCTAAGGCCAGCATCTGTATGGGGGCCAGCACCACAACTGCCAGCCCGAACAGGATCAACCCATATATGGCGCGGACAGTTGCCATGATCAAACCTTGCTAGTCTTTTTCAGACTCATCAAGCGGCATGCCATAAAGTTCCAGCCGATGATCGACCAGCTTATAGCCCAGCTCGCGCGCAACGCGCTGTTGCAGCTTTTCAATTTCTTCATTGACGAATTCGATGACCTTGCCGGTCTTCATATCGATCATGTGGTCATGATGATGATCCGTCACCTCTTCATAGCGAGAGCGGCCATCACGGAAATCATGACGTTCGAGAATGCCTGCATCTTCAAAAAGACGGACTGTGCGATAGACTGTGGCGATGGAGATATTGGAATCAACTTTCGAGGCGCGGTTATAAAGCTCCTCCACATCGGGGTGATCATCAGATTCAGACAATACACGGGCAATCACGCGACGCTGCTCCGTCATGCGCATGCCCTTTTCGGCGCATAGTTTTTCGATCCGGTCCGGCATACTTAATGCTCCACCAATGCCAGTTATGGCCCTTAATTGGCCCTTGCGGGGCCTGTCGCTTCGCTGGTTTATGGATTTAGCGCGGTTTGAGTGTAATTGCAATCATCACCGGCCTTATGTGGGCCGACCTAAAGGGGCTAGAAATCGTTGGCCAAAATCAGGGCGTCTACTGCGTCCCCGTCTGCCCGCTTGTAATAGCCGGGGCGCGAGCCGACAGTCATAAAGCCTGTACTTGTGTATAAGGATCGGGCGGCGTGATTATCTTCTGCTACCTCAAGCAACAATCGACGAATGCCCAGTTGCGACAGGCGCCTGATCCCGTCTTCCAATAGGGTGCGGGCATGGCCTGCCTGTTGTTTGGCTGGGTTTGTCATGATGGTGACCACATCAGCTTCATCCCCGGCGGTTTGCAGCAAAAGGGCGGCAAGAATGTCGGCACCTTCATCTATCACAAGGCAATGGCTTGTCGGATTGGACAGCATATCGGCCCATTCATCCGCCGCCCAAACCCGTTCGCCGCGCGGACCGAAACAGGCCTGATGCAGCGCCGACAGTGCAGCGTAGTCTTCGTTGGTTGCGTTGCGGATTGCCATCGGTCCGGTCAGGCCCTTGATGGCGCTGCGGGGCGCGGTGCAGGCGGATCGCTGGGCGGTTTTGCATCGGGCGCGCGCAGGTAAAATGGCCGGGCCAGACGGTCCGGGCCGGGGGTTAGGTGCGCCCCCAACCAGCCGAACTGTGTGGCATCGGGCGTTTCAAACCCGTCAATGCGGGGCAGGTCATGGGTGATTAGATGCGCGCCGGACCCAGCCAGCACGCCGCCTGTCACTTGGTCCTGTGCCGCACTGACTGACATGATCGCAGGATCAGACAGCGTCTTCGGTAAGGGCCCGGAAAGATCAAAGCTTTGGTGATAGACTTCATCGCGCCTTGCATCAAAGATGATGTGGCACTGGGCAGGTGTCTCGCCTTTGTTGATCAGGGCTGCGCCGATCGCCTCAAACGTTGTCAGGCCAATCACGGGCGCCTTAGTGGCAAGGCCAAGCCCGCGCGCGGCAGCAAGACCAACCCGTTGGCCTGTAAAGGTGCCGGGACCCGTCGTCACCAAAATAGATGACACATCATCATAGCCCGCCTTGGCGTCGTTCAGACACGAGCCAATCCGGTCGAACAATATTTCGGCATGGCCCCGACGCAGTGGTTCAAACCCACCGGCGCGCAGATCAGCCCCGTCCCACAGGCTGACGGAACAGCCCGCCTGAGCGGTATCTAGGGCCAATAGCATAATGGTCGGCCTCTACATTCGTGGATTAGGCAGGCATGTCTTCGAGCGGGCGCACTTCGGTCACTTCAGGGATATAGTGGCGCAGCATATTTTCAATGCCCTGCTTCAGCGTCATGGTTGAGGCGGGGCAACCTGCACAGGCGCCCTGCATGGTCAGGGTGACGATGCCTTGGTCATAATGATGGAAAATAATGTCGCCGCCATCATTGGCAACGGCGGGGCGCACACGTGTGTCGAGCAGGTCGATAATCTGTTCGACAATCTCGGCATCTGCACCTTCATAATCGGCGGCGCTGGGCATGTGGGCCACGCGGTCCGCTGCGCCTTCGCCCATGACGGGCAGACCGGCAGTAAAATGATCCATGATCGCCGCAAGGATGGCGGGCTTTAAATGTGGCCATTCCTGCCTGTCTTCGTCTGCTTTGGTCACTGTGATGAAATCAGAACCGAAAAAGACGCCGGATACACCCTCAACCTCAAACAGGCGGGTGGCAAGCGGCGACGCCTTGGCAGCCTCTTCATTGGGGAAGTCGGCAGACCCGGTTTCAAGTACGGCCCGGCCCGGCAGGAATTTCAGCGTATTCGGGTTCGGGGTCGCTTCGGTTTGAATAAACATGGTTAATCTCGTTTCACAGCGCAGAAAACAGCCTAAATATAGCTTTGTTCGGATAGATGACTGTTTTGGTCGGGAATTTCAAGGGGGCAGTTTGGCCCATATTCGATTAACCGCCGATTAAGCGGGGCTGGGATTAACCACCGATCAAACGGTCAAGCAGACTTTCCGCAAATTCACCGGCGACAATAGATGCTGCGGGCACCAACAGGATTATGATCAACCGAATGGCGGATTCCCCGTCAAACACCCAATCAGACGTGTTGCGGATTTCCTGCCGCCACGCGACCAGCGCGGGCAAATCATGGGGCGGGTCATCACCGCGCCGCAAGGCATCCCAACAATCGTTCAGGCGCGGTTGCAACAGCGCCATCTCATCTTCCTTTGTGGTGCGGATTTTGTCACGCAAGGCAAAGATGGGCAGCAACAACAAGATCAGGCTGAACAGCGAAATCAGCCCCAACAGGCCGATGGTTTGCAAGGTGGTGGGGGCGTCTGACAAGGTGGGCAGGGTCACGGCAACCCCAAGCATCAGGAACAAGGATGATGACAGGGTTTGGCTGCCGATAATCTGACGGGGCTGGTCTTCTACCAGCCGATAGGTCAGGTGATTGCGGATCATGGTGGCAAAGCGCTGGCTTAACAAAATGAATTCGGTAATTCGTGTGCCCAACAACCAATAAAGGATCGTCATGCGCACGATCATCAAATAGAAAATCGCCTTGTTGGGAAAAATGTCATAGACGGGCACGGACATGATCGGCACGAAAAACACGACAGAGATCACGCCTGCCAGCCAGACATAACCGGGCCTGTGTGCCAGCAAGTCTTCTGAATAGGGGGCGTCACTTGATAGCCAAGGCGTCAGTCTGCGAATATGGCAGGCATAGCCCCGGCGAAAACCTTCTGACCCGATCAGCATGTAGCTGATCAGAAACGAATGCAGCAAATCATATTGCAAATAGGATGCCCACGCAGCCAACCCGCCTTGTGTCGGCCCGTTGGCAAGATCACCTGTCACCCAATGGACAAAAAATTGCAGACCGAAAAGAAGCGCAGCGATAGCCGCCGCCAAATACCAAAGTCGATTGTCCTTAATATTGCGCAGGAATTTTGAGGTTAGGGGTAAAGTGCCGACCCGTTCGACATAGGCGCTGTCATATCCCAACGCCTCATCAACCGGCAGGGGGGCTGCCAGATTTGCCTGCGCTGCTTGCGCCGTCATCAGGCCAGCCGTTCCAGTTGCGCGTGGGACAGGTTCCCCGGCACGACAGTGATCGGAATGGCAAGCCCACCGGACATTTGCCCGGCAAGGGCGGTCACAAGGGGGCCGGGGCCGTCTTTGCCCGTCCCTGCGGCTAGCACCAAAATGCGGATGTCGCGGTCTTCTTCAATCAGTTCCAGCACCCGGTCGCGGGTCTTGCCTTCGCGGACCACGATTTCAGGGGTTAGGCCTGAATCTTTTTGTACTTGGGTGGCGTGGGCGCGCATCAATTTTTCGGCGTCTTCAAATGCCTCCGCCCGCATGGTTTCAGCGACGGAGGTCCAGTGCTGAAAGCCTTTCTCAGGCTCTATCACGCGCAGCATGGTCAACAGCCCATGGGTGCGATGGGCACGCAGCCCCGCATAATAAAGCGCGACTTCCGCTTCGGGCGTGTCATCAACCACGACCAGAAACTTCAGCGGCTTTTCAAGGTTCCGCTCATCCTTCGGATCGTCCGGCGCATAGTCCAGCGTGTCGATGCGTTTTTCGTTTATCTCTTCAGCCATGCCTTAACCCTTGTTCAGGTTAGCCTGTGCCGAACATGGGTTTATTTCAAGAGAATATTGGTGATCGACCGCATTTGCGTGCGCGCCCGCAGCAGATAAAAGCCCTGTGCCGCCAAATGGCTGGGCAGGATTTGGCTGTCAGCGTCACCATTTATGATGACCAGCGGCTGCAGGGACGCGCCATCTTTCAGGCTTTCTTCCAATAATGCCCACACTTGCGCCAGCTCGCGTTCCTGTATCACATTGTTAAAGTCATGACGCAGTGCCTTGACCAACATGTAATAGGCATAAAGCTGGCCCTTGGTTGTGTAGAAGACATCATCACCTTCGGTATCAATGAACCAGCCTGTCGGATTTTCAATCTGGTTTTCAATCGCAGCAGAGCTTGACCCAAGGTCGAGCGCCATGCGGTCAAGCGTTGCCAGCAGATTATCGGCGCGGCTTTCAAACACTGCTTCGCCCCGTGCCACGCGGTCATTATAACTGATCAAGGCGCGGCGGGCCTTGTTATACTGGGCCTCGGATGTGGCGGTGGGTGACAGCGACACGGTGGGGTCCCAATGCCAGACATCGCCTGGATATTGCAGCAGCCCCGCAGCAGATTGCAGGTCAGGGTCAATCTGGCTGGAGCCACGGCGGCGGCCAACCTGGTCGGCCAGCTCAAACGCAAAACGGCCAAGGGCCTGGACCATGCCTTGTTGATAGTTCGGCATATTGTCGAGCGTTACGGCAGGCGAGGTAAACGGGTCATTCGCCGTCCAGCCATGCTGGTTCACCTCCCGATCCAGAAGGGCGATGGTCATGGCAACCGCCATAGACTGGCCCGAACTGATTGAGCGTTGCGAAATTTCAAACGACGGATCGTCGTCAATCTCGTGAATGATCAACCCGCCGATCAGGTAATAGAACAGCAAAGCCAACAGCAACACGCCCAGCGTATAGCGGGTCGCGCGCTTTTTGTGCAGGCCGCGCATATCGGGCAGTTTCGGTTGCACCCGGTCATACCAGAAATCTTCGATTTGCTCGCGGACGGCCATGCGCAGGTTCCTTCCTTGCCTGTTTCCCTAACAGATGGGGGCAAAGGCCGCGAAAATCAAGCTTTAGCGGACAAATCCGACCAGATCGTAAACATCCTGCAACACAGGTTCGGCAATCGCCCGCGCCCGTGCCCCGCCATCGCGCAGCACAGCTTCGATATGGGATTTATCTTCCATCAGGCGGCTCATTTCCGCAGTAATCGGGCCAAGTTGGGCCACAGCGATTTCTGCCAAATCAGTTTTGAAGCCTGAGAAATTATCCTGTCCGGCATAGCGGGCGATAATCGTCTCGGCGTCATCGCCTGACAGGGCGCTATAGATATTGATCAGGTTCTGCACTTCCGGCCGGCCTTCAAGCCCGTCCTTGTTTTCTGGCAGGGGCTCAGAATCTGTGCGGGCCTTGCGGATTTTCTTGGCGATCAAATCGGCGTCGTCGGTCAGGTTAATGCGTGACTGATCCGATGGGTCCGATTTGGACATTTTTGCCGATCCGTCGCGTAAGGACATGATCCGCGCAGCCTCAGGCGGGGTAAGGATTTCGGGCAGCGGGAAGAAGTCTTGATTGCCCGCATCATTGTTGAACTTTTGGGCGATGTCGCGCGCCAGTTCCAGATGCTGTTTCTGATCCTCACCCACGGGGACATGGGTTGCCTTATAAAGCAGAATGTCTGCAGCCTGCAGCACAGGATAGGCATAAAGCCCGATGGAGGCTTTTTCCCGGTTTTTACCTGCCTTGTCCTTGAACTGGGTCATGCGGTTCAGCCAGCCAAGCCGCGCCACACAGTTCAGCACCCAAGCCAGTTCCGCATGGCCGGGAACCTGGCTTTGGTTAAAGATGATGTGGTTTTCAGGATCAACGCCTGCTGCCAGATAGGCGGCGGCAACCTCTAACGTAGCTTGCTTGAGTGCGGCGGGGTCCTGCCAGACCGTGATGGCATGCATATCGACAACGCAATAAATACATTCATGCTCATCCTGCAGGCGCGCAAAGTTGCGCACGGCACCTAAATAATTGCCAAGGTGCAGATTGCCTGTCGGCTGAACGCCACTAAAAACACGGGTCGCAGTCATTGATCCATTTTTCCTAACGAGTTGTGGCGCAGTTTATGAAGCGAAGGGCTGACAAAATCAACTGCGCCTGATCATCGCTTTCAATTCACTGGGGTGGGCAGCGCGCGTTATCAGCACCCCGACGCCATAGGCACCAAGCCCGGCCCCGACCAATGCTATCAGCGCCCCGATCCGTTCAAGGCCGCCAGCGGTCACTTGGTCTGCCAGCAGAAGCTGCAATCCATAAAGCGCCCCACCCATCATCAGCGCGGCAAGGATGATCCGCACAAGGCGGCTGATCAGCCGCTTGTCAGCCCGCCATGCGCCCCGGCGCATCAGGCCCCCCATCAGCATCAATAAATGCATCCATGATGACACTGACATGGCAATACCAAGACCGACCGCGCCATATATCGGAAACAAAGTCAGGCCAAGCCCGGCATTGATTGCCATATTGATGGTCGCGAAAATAACGGGGGTCACCGTGTCTTCGGCGGCGTAATAGCCGGGCTGGAACACTTTTTGCAGCACCAGTGCTGGCATCGCCAAGGCATAGGCGGCAAGGACAGGTGCCGTTGACGCGGTAGAGGCGGCAGAGAATGCGCCCCGCTCAAACAGCCCGCCGATAATCACATCGGGGATCAGCACAAGCGCAAGACAGGCCGGCACAGTTAATAACAGGGCGGCCTCTGCGGCACGGTTTTGGGTAGCCATGGCGCTGGCTTGATCATTATTGGCCAGCCGTTCAGACAGTGTGGGCAACAAGACCACGCCCAAGGCCACGCCGATCACCCCAATCGGCAGATGGATAATCCGTTCAGCATAATAAAGATAGGAAATCGCCCCCGCACCCATTGAGGCAATGGCGGACGCGATCAAAACATCAATCTGCATCACGCCGCCTGAAATCATGCCCGGCACCATGCGCTTGAACAACAGGCGCACATCAGCGGTCAGGCGCGGCATGGTGGGGCGCAGATAAAAGCCCTGCCGTTCAAGGGCGATCAACACAATGACCCATTGTACCAGCCCTGAAAAAGCAACGGCCCAACTTAAGATCGCCGTTGCCTCACACCCGACAGGTTGATTTGCAAGCAGCGCAATGATCAAAACCACGTTAAGCGCAACGGGTGCCGCTGCGGGTGCTGCAAATTTTTTCAGCGCGTTCAGCACCCCGCCATAAAGCGCAAGCAGGGCCATGAAGCTCAAATAGGGGAACATGATCCGCGCATAAAGCACGGCCCGTTCAGCCTTCATCGGGTCATCATTAAACCCCGGCGCAATAACCGCCATCACCTGCGGCATGAAAAGCTCGGCAAGCAGGGTAAAGCCGAAAAGCACAAGCGTCAGCGCGGCCATTGCTTGATTGGCGAATTGCTGAGCCTCATCCGCGCCATCATTTGACAGACGCCGTGAGAACAGCGGCACAAAGGCAACGTTAAAGGCGCCTTCTGCGAACCAGCGGCGGAACAGGTTGGGCAGGCGGAAGGCGATAAAGAATGCGTCCGCCAAGGGGCCTGTGCCCGCGAACTGCGCCACCATAATATCGCGGATAAAGCCTAGAACGCGCGACATCATCGTAAAGCCGGATACGGTGGCAACCGCCGCAAAGAAGGACCGGCCACCTGTTCCCGTCTTCGTATCAGGGGCCTTGTTGTCAGAAGGCTGTGATGTATCGGGCGTGGTCACGCACCGACCTTTTCGTTGGTGGCCTCAGCATCTGTCTTTGTTGATGGCCCATCGGGTTTCAACGCATCGCGCAAATCGGCTTCCAGATGTTCAAGCTTGCCTTCGTGGCGAATTTTTTGGCCGAACAGGTCCTTGACGTAAAACACGTCAACAGCCCGTTCCCCGAATGATGACACATGGGCTGACCCGATGGTCAGATTGTGTTTGAAAAAGACGCGGGACAAATCATACAAAAGGCCCAAACGGTTCAGCCCGTTCACCTCAATCACCGTAAAAATGTCGGACGCCTGATTGTCGATCAAGACGCGGGGCGCAACCTTAAACGGTTCCATCCGTTTTGTGATGCGCCCACGGGTATCAAATTCCTCTGGCAACAGCACGCCGCCCCCTAACGCCTCTTCAATCCGTTCGGGGATGCGGCCTAGCCTGCGCTTGTCAGAAAAGGCGGTTTCGTCCTGATCCTGAATGGTAAAGACTTCAAGTGCCCGTCCATCCGATGTGGTGAAGCCCTTGGCGTCCACAATATCAGCCCCTGACAGGGCGATGGCCCCGGCGACGCGGGCGAACATGCCCGGATGGTCAGGGGCGACAATAGTCACCTCGGTTGCCGCACGATCTGTGCGCACCAGCCAGTCAACGGACAGGACCTTGCCCTCATCCTTAGCCTGTTTCATCAGGCGGGCATGACGCTCCCAGGCCTCTGCCTCAGTACTGAGCCAATAAGTGTCGTAATGGCTGTTAAGATAGGCGTTGCGTTCAGCCTCGTCCCAATCGGTTAATTGTTCTGCCAAACGGTCCTTGGCAGCGGCAACGCGGCCTTCGCGGAAGCGGGCGGGTTGCCCACCCGAAAGCACGGACATGGTTGCATCATAAAGATCGCGCAGCAATTGCCCCTTCCAGCCGTTCCACACACCCGGCGCGGTGGCGCGCATATCAGCAACTGTCAGGCACAATAATAGCCGTAAACGTTCAGGGCTTTGCACGATCTGGGCGAAAGTTTCGACCGTTTTTGGGTCAGAGATGTCGCGCTTTTGCGCAACATTCGACATCAGCAAATGCACACGGACCAGCCATGCAACGGTTTCGGTGTCATCTTCGGCAAGACCAAGACGCGGGCACAGGTCTTGGGCGATTTCGGCGCCAACCTCTGAATGATCGCCGGGCAGGCCCTTGGCAATGTCATGCAGCAGCATCGCCACGAACAGAACATGGCGGTCTACAATTTGTTTAATGGCAATCGTCGCCACGGGATGGTCATCTTCTAACAAGCCGCGTTCGATCCTAGACAGGATGCCGATCGCGCGGATCGTGTGTTCGTCCACCGTATAATGGTGATACATGTTGAACTGCATCAGCGCCGTGACGCGCCCGAATTCAGGGATTAGCCGACCGAACACGCCGCTTTCACTTAGGCGGCGCAGGGCATTTTCAGGATTGTGACGGCTGCACAGAATGTCGAGGAAGATTTTGTGCGCCTCGCTGTCATCGCGCAGCTTTTCAACCACGAGTTTTAGCGACCGCGTGACCCGCTGCAAAGCCATCGGGTGAATGTCAAAATCATGTTCGTCCGCCAATTGGAACAGACGCAGCAGATTAACCGGATCATTTTTAAAGGCGTCTTCATCGGTTGTGTTGATGCGCCCGCCCTGAACCGTGAAGTCGCCGAATTTCTGTTTGCGCCCCCCACGCAAGGGTAACGAGGGCAGGAACCTGCCAAACCCTGTGGGTCTTGCCTTGGCGCTTTTTTCTTCCAGCACGGCACAGAAAATGCGGGTCAAATCACCCACATCTTTTGAGCTTAAGAAATAGTGCCGCATGAACCGTTCGACAGCCCGTCCGCCGACCCGGTCCTTATAGCCCATGCGCTGGGCCAGCTTTTCCTGCACATCAAATGTCAGCCGTTCTTCTGGCCGTTCGGCAAGAAAATGCAGATGGCACCGCGTGGTCATAAAGAACGCTTCGGCACGGCGGAACTGGCGTGCCTCTGACTTGGTTAAGACGCCTTCATGTACAAGGTCGTCTGCTTCTTCAACGCCCATGACCCATTTGCCAATCCAATATAGGGTTTGCAAATCGCGCAAGCCGCCCTTGCCGTCCTTTAGATTGGGTTCCACCAGATAGCGCGTGTCGCCCATTTTTTCGTGGCGCGCATCGCGTTCGGCCAGCTTTGCCTCAACAAAAGCTGTGGTGCTTTGCGGGTTCACGACTTCGGTCCAATAGCGATTGTGGAAGTCTTCGATAACCTCTTCGTCACCCCACAGCCCACGGGTTTCCAGCATGGCGGTGGCGATGGTGACATCGGTGCCGGCAAGGCGGATACATTCATCAACTGACCGGGTTGCGTGACCGACTTTCAATCCCAAATCCCACAGGGCGTAAAGCAACCATTCCACAACGCTTTCCCCCCACGGGGTTTGCTTGTAGGGCAGCAGGAACAAAAGATCGATATCGGACTGGGGGGCAAGGGCGCCGCGCCCATAACCACCCGTTGCGATAATGCCCAGCCGTTCATACTTGCTGGGATTGGTATTGCGGTAGAGGTAATCGGTGGCAAAGTCAGCGAGGACGGCAATGATTTTGTCCATCACATCAGACATCAGGTGCGCGGCACCGATGCCGTCAGCAACACCGCTGACCAAACGGTTTTCAGCAGCGGTCCATGCCCGCGCCTTTTCATCCTTAAGCAATTTGATCAGAGCGGGGCGGAATGCCATCGATTCTGCGCCATGTTCGTCCGCCAGATCATAGACAGCCTGCTTCAGCGCCGCCCGTTCTATAAGCGCGCCTTTGCCCTGTCGCCCGCGACGGCGTTGGGGTTGCGTGTCCTTTGATTCAATGGCCGTGTCCACTGCGGGGCCTATCCTTCGTCATCAATCAGCGCTTTTAGCTGATATAGTGTTTCAAGTGCATGTTTGGGCGTCATGGCGTCGGGGTCAAGGTCTGCCAGTGCGTCATGCAGTTTGGAGGTTTGCGTGTCTGTTTGCGCGGGGCTGCGCTGTACCTCTGCCGCAAACAGGGGCAGATCATCAATCAGGGCCGCAGGCTTGTGCGCCTGATCGCCATCTTCGAGCGCCTGTAACACGGTGCTGGCCCTACTGATCACGGCGGGCGGCAGGCCTGCCAGTTTGGCGACCTGAATACCGTATGAGCGGTCGGCTGACCCGTGGCGGATTTCATGCAGGAAGATGATGTCGTCCTTGAACTCGGTCACTGCCATGGTGCGATTGGCAAGGCCCGACAGCCGTTCGGTCAGCCCTGTCAGTTCGTGATAATGGGTTGCGAACAAGGCGCGTGATTTGTTCACATCATGCAGATGTTCTACTGCGGCCCATGCAATCGACAAACCGTCAAAGGTCGCCGTGCCGCGCCCAATTTCATCCAGTATGACGAGCGAGCGTGGCCCCGCCTGGTTCAGGATCGCGGCTGTTTCCACCATTTCAACCATAAAGGTTGATCGCCCGCGCGCCAGATCATCGGCGGCCCCGACGCGAGAGAATAGCCTGTCCACAACGCCGATATGGGCTGCGTCTGCGGGCACATAGGACCCCATTTGGGCCAGAATGGCGATCAGCGCATTCTGCCTTAGGAATGTCGATTTACCCGCCATGTTGGGACCCGTCAGCAACCACAGGCGCGGCGCGTCTGCTTGGTCAGCGCTTAGGTCTGCATCATTCGCCACAAAGTCAGCCTGATTGTCTGCGGCCAAGGCAGCTTCCACAACCGGGTGGCGCCCCTTGTCGATGCGGAATGTCAGACTGTCATCCACTGTAGGGCAGCTATAGCGCTGGGTCACCGCAAGCTCACCAAGGGCGGCGGTAACGTCAAGCCGTGCTAGGGCATCTGCGGCGGCTGAAATAGCCTCCCCAGCCTCCAGTACAGCGGCTAGTAGGTCATCAAACAGGGCCAGCTCGCGGGCCTGCGCGCCATCTGCGGCGCGGGATAGTTTCTGTTCAAGCTCCCCCAGCTCTGTCGTTGTGAAGCGGACTGCATTTGCCAAAGTTTGCCGATGCATGAACGTGTCTGACAAGGGCGCGCTTAACAGCTTGTCTGCATTGGTGGGGGTGGTTTCAACAAAATAGCCAAAGACCTTATTGTGTTTGACCTTAAGCGATTGAATGCCCGTTTCGTCACGATAACGCAGTTGCAGTTGGGCGATCACCTGCCTGCTTTCGTCGCGCAATTGGGTCAGCTCATCAAGCGGGGCGTCATAGCCGCGTTTGATAAAGCCGCCATCACGCGCCAGCAAGGGCACATCAAAATCAAGGGCACGCACCAACAAATCGGCAAGCTGCACTGGGGGTGCCTGCAATTGGGTGCGCACATCCTGCAACAATGTTGGTAGGGGCTTTGGCTCATCCGTGCGGCCCGGCTCGTTCGGTGGGGCTTGTAATAGGGCAGCAAGCTCAAACCCCTGTCCCAACCCGTCGCGAATGGCGGCAAGGTCGCGCGGCCCGCCACGATCAAGCGATAGGCGCGACAGGGCGCGGGCCATATCAGGCAGGGATTTAAGTGCCGTTCTGACTTTAGTGCGCAGGGTTTCATAATCAACAAACAGACCCACCGCCTGTTGGCGTGCGTGAATGGCATCAAGTGCGGTTAGGGGTTCTGCCAGATCGGCGCTTAACAATCGCGCGCCCGGTCCGGTGACGGTCCTGTCGATAACGGATAAAAGGCTGCCGCGCCGTTCACCGCTTAAGGTGCGGGTCAGTTCAAGATTGGCGCGCGTTGCCCGGTCCATCGCCAGCGCTGCGGTGCCGCCGGTCGCTTTATCATCGCGGCGCGGCGGTTTTAATTGGGGGCGCTTGCCCTTCTGGGTCAGGTCAAGATAGTCAAGAACGGCGCCAAGGGCTGATTTTTCTGCCCGGCCCAATTCGCCAAACCCGTCGAGTGTTTTCAGCCCATAGGCGTCTGATATGCGGCGGTCAGCGCTTTGCGTTGCAAAATGGCTGGGGGCAAGCACGGTCATCCGTTCTGCCATATCAACCAGCCCGTCGGTTAGCTGCGTGTCGCCACGCGCGCTTTCGCTAACCAGAACCTCCCCCGGATCAAGGGCAGCCAGCATGCTGGCAAGTTCTGCTGCCTCAAGCCGGGCAAGACGCACATCCCCGGTTGAAAGGTCCAGCGCGGCAAGGCCAACCTCATCTTCTGCCGCAATGCGGGCCACAGCGGCAAGGTAATTATGCTGCCGGGCATCAAGCAGCGTGTCTTCTGTGATTGTGCCGGGGGTGACGATGCGCACAACCTCGCGCCGCACCACGGCTTTTGAGCCGCGCTTTTTCGCCTCCGCCGGGTCTTCGGTCTGCTCACAAATGGCAACCCGGTGCCCTTTGGCGATCAGGCGCTGTAAATAAGCCTCAGCAGAATGGACGGGCACGCCGCACATGGGAATGTCGTTGCCCTGATGCTTGCCCCGCTTGGTCAAAACGATGTCGAGCGTGGCAGCAGCCTTTTCCGCATCGGTGAAGAACAGCTCGTAAAAATCGCCCATCCGGTAAAACAGCAAATCATCAGGATGATCAGCCTTGATAGACAGATATTGCGCCATCATCGGGGTGACGGGCGCATCTGTGGCCTGTTTTTCAGCCTTTTCTGGTGATTTCGGGTTGGCGTTCATAAATGTTGCGTGCTGCGAGGCTAAACAATCAAAATCGGCGATGATGGAACAGGGGATGACCCTAATCCTCTTTTGATCGTGCGGCAATGCGGCAATGGCTATAAATGGCACAAAGCCGGGATTTTAGCCGCATATTGGCCGGCGGTGGTTGCATAGGGCCCGGATCATGGCTAAAAGCTGCCAACCTTTCCAATTTCAGGGCTTTTGCCCGTTCAGGGACCATCTCTATGTCTGGTGACAAGAAAACCCAGTTTACCGATCAGGAAGCCTTGCGCTTTCACACCCAAGGCCGTCCGGGCAAGATCGAAGTTGTGCCGACCAAACCTATGGCGACACAGCGTGATCTATCGCTTGCCTATTCGCCGGGTGTGGCCGTTCCTGTGCGCGCCATCGCCGAACAGCCTGACAGCGCCTATGATTATACAGCTAAGGGCAATCTGGTTGCCGTGATTTCGAACGGGACGGCGATTTTGGGCCTTGGCAATCTAGGGGCGCTGGCATCAAAGCCGGTGATGGAGGGGAAGGCGGTCCTGTTCAAACGCTTTGCCGATGTGGATTCCATTGATCTTGAGCTTGATACAGAAGATGTCGATGTCTTCGTCAATGCGGTGCGCCCGCTGGGCCCCAGCTTTGGCGGCATTAATCTTGAGGATATTAAGGCCCCGGAATGTTTCCTGATCGAAGATCGTCTGCGCGAGGATATGGATATCCCCGTTTTTCATGATGATCAGCATGGCACCGCCATCATTTCAGCCGCCGGGCTGATCAATGCGCTGGACCTGACGGGACGGGATATCAAGGATATCAAGGTCGTTGTGAACGGCGCAGGCGCTGCGGGTATTGCCTGCCTTGAACTGATCAAGGCAATGGGTCTGCCCCATGATCAGGCCATTTTGTGCGATTCAAAAGGGCCGGTCTATCAGGGCCGTACCGAAGGGATGAACCAGTGGAAATCCGCCCACGCGGTGCCGACCGAAGACCGCACCTTGGCCGATGCGGTCAAGGGCGCTGACGTCTTTTTGGGCCTGTCCGTCAAGGGTGCACTGACACCTGAAATGCTGGACAGTATGGCGGACAAGCCGATCATCTTTGCCATGGCAAACCCTGACCCGGAAATCACGCCTGAGGAGGCAAAGGCCGTTCGCCCTGATTGTATCGTAGCAACGGGCCGGTCTGATTATCCCAATCAGGTCAATAATGTGTTGGGCTTCCCGTATATTTTCCGCGGTGCGCTGGATGTGCGTGCCCGCACCATTAATGACGAGATGAAGATCGCCGCGGCTGAAGCCTTGGCTGCCCTGACGCGCGAAGATGTGCCTGATGAAGTGACATCGGCCTATGATGGGGCGCGGCTGCGTTATGGGCCCGATTATATTATCCCGGTGCCCTTTGATCCCCGCTTGATCAGCCATATCCCGCCTGCCGTTGCCAAGGCGGCAATGGACACAGGCGTTGCACGTAAGCCAATCATCGACCTTGAAGGCTATTCTCAGGAACTGGCAACCCGGCTTGACCCGACAGCGGGTCAATTGCAGGCCATCATGCAAAAAGTGCAGGCCAAGCCGAAACGTGTTGTTTTTGCAGAGGGTGAAGAGGAACGCACTATCCGTGCAGCCCTTGCCTATCGCGATCTGGGCTTGGGTGAGCCGATCCTGATCGGGCGCGAGGAAGTGATCCACGAAACGATTGAAGAATTGGGGATCGAAGCAGCCTATTCGCTTGAGATTGCGAACGCTGCCACGTCGCCCAACAATGAACGCTATACAGAATTCCTGTATGAGAAATTACAGCGCCACGGCTATCTGCGGCGCGATATTGCGCGGCTGGTGAATAATGACCGCAACATTCACGGGGCCTGCATGGTTGCAATGCGTGATGCAGACGGCATGGTCACGGGGCTGACACGCCCTTACGCGCAGGCGTTCAGCGAGGTGAGCAAGGTCATCGACCCCAAACCCAATACGCGCGTGATCGGCGTCAGCGTGATCTTGGCCAAGGGCAAAACCGTCTTTGTCGCCGACACCAATATTCACGAAATGCCGTCTGGTGAAGAGCTGGCGGATATTTCTGAAATCGCCGCATCTGTTGCCCGCCGTTTTGGGCATGAGCCGCGCGTGGCGCTATTGTCCTATTCCAATTTCGGTACACCGCCGACGGAACGGACGGAAAAAACCCGCGATGCTGTCCGTATTCTTGAGGACCGCTTGGTCGATTTTGAGTTTGACGGTGACATGGCCCCTGATGTGGCTCTTGATCCTGAACTGATGAAGATCTATCCGTTCTGCCGCCTGTCAGGCCCGGCCAATGTGATGGTCATGCCTGCGGTTCATGCCGCGTCTATTTCTGCCAAACTGTTGCAGGAATTGGGCGGCGCGACGATTATGGGGCCGTTGTTGATCGGCCTTGAACGTCCGGTGCAGATCATGCCCATGAACGCCACCGTGTCCGACATTGTGTCTATTGCGACGCTGACGGCCTATGATTTGGGCGCTGATCTTTAGTGATTATCTTAAATGCGTAGCCCGCCCGTTGCTTGCAGACGGATCTAAACCGCATTTGAGATAATAAATTAACCCAATCCTTTTGGGTCAACCTTATAAAGCGCGCTGCAGAATTGGCAGGTAGCGTGGATCATCCCATCTGGTTCAACCATATCGGCAAGCTCGTCCGGGCCGAATTGCGCGAGTGTTGCCGTGATCTTTTCTTCGCTGCACCGACAGGTCCGCTTCAAAGTTTGCGGGTCATAGGCAACAACGCCATCTTCGTGGAACAGACGGAACAACAGATCATGGCCTGACAGATTGGGATCCGTCACTTCGTCGGCGCTGATCGTGCTGGCAAGTGCCTCAATGCGCGTCCAGTTCTCTTTTTCATCCACCATGGCCTGACTGCCGGGTGCCGCAAGATGTTGCACCAACAGACCGCCTGCGCGCCAGCCCGCGTCTTGGCCTTCGACCTTTACGGTGGACAGGTCAAGCACGGTCGGGATTTGTTCTGAACTGCGGAAATAGGCCCGCGCTGAATCAGCGACGGTCAACCCTTCAATCGGGACGACGCCCTGATAGCGGTTCATCTTTTGGCCGGGCGTGTCTTTGGGGTCGATGGTGATGACCAGATAGCCCTGTTTCATCATGCCCATAAAGCTGGGGGCCTTGCCCAACAGGCCAAGAATGTCGGGGTCAAATTGCGCATAGCCGCGCAACAGGCCAACACCATCATCATCACTATTATGTTCATAGTCGGCTACAACAAGCGTTAGCGCGCCCTTGCCGCGTGCCTGCACGGTCAGTGTGCCGTCAAACTTTAACTGGCTGCCCATCAAGGCTGTCAGCGCAAGCGTGTCACCCAAAATGCGCGCCACCGGATCGGGATAATCATGCGCGCCCAAAATCTCATTAATAACAGGGCCAAGGCGGACAAGACGCCCGCGTGCCTCTGCCCCTTCGACCTGAAAAGGCATGGAAAAATCATGTGTGCCGGATGCAGGAAAACTCATTTTTCAGACGCCACTTTTGCTGCTTGGCGCTCAATCTCGCTGGAGCACCAGACAAGGATGGATTTTTGCGCATGCAGGCGGTTTTCTGCTTCATCAAAAACAACGCTTTGCGGGCCGTCTATGACCTCTGCCGTAACCTCCTCGCCCCGATGGGCAGGCAGGCAATGCATGAACAGCGCGTCTTTATTGGCAGCGGCCATCAGCTTGGCGTCTACTTGATAAGGCGCAAGCAAGTTGTGGCGGCTGGCAGCATCCTTGTCGCCCATGCTGACCCATGTGTCGGCAACCACAAGATCGGCATTTTCAACAGCGGCATAAGGATCGTCCGTCTGTTCAAGGGTGACAAAGTTTTCCTTGGCCCAGTTCTGCACCTTGTCAGACAATTTCAACTGATCAGGCGTGGCGACAGATAGGGTAAAGTCCAATAGGCCCGCTGCGTGAACAAAGCTGTTGCACACATTGTTGCCGTCGCCGACCCAGGCAACCCGCGCGCCTTTAATATCGCCGCGATGTTCTTCAAAGGTTTGAATGTCAGCCACGATCTGACAGGGATGGCTGTCATCTGTCAGCCCATTGATGACGGGGATATCAGCCTTGTCTGCAAGCTCAACAACATCGCTATGATCATCGGTGCGGATCATGATGGCATCGACCATGCGTGACAGAACCTGCGCCGTGTCGCCAATGGTTTCGCCACGGTTAAGCTGCATGTCGTTGGAGTTCAGCACAATGGCCTGACCGCCCAATTGGTGCATGCCCACTTCAAAGCTGACGCGGGTCCGTGTGGACGGTTTGGCAAAAATCATTGCCAGCATGCGGCCATGCAATGGGGCATCCGCATCAACAGCGGCCTTGGCCCAGCCTTTGCGGGCCTGTTTGCGCATGCGCGCATCATCCAAAATAGCCCGCAGCTCATCCGTGCTGAGGTCGCTAATATCCAGAAAGTGGCGGAAGGGCTTTTGTCCCTGCTGGTCCGTCATTGTTCTAGTCCGTTTCATTTTCCAGTTTGGTCGCAGCGCGATCAAGCGCGGCAACAGCTTCGTTCACCTCGGCATCGCCGATGATCAGCGGCGGCAACAGCCGCACCACATTGTCACCGGCACCAACGGCCAACACTTTTTCATCCAACAAGGCGGCAACGACATCGCTGTTCAATGCCTCACACTCAAGGCCGATCATCAACCCTTCGCCGCGCAGGCCCTTAAAGACGGTCGGGTGACTGTCGATCACGGCACCCAATTGTTGCCGCAGGCTACGTGCGGTTTCTTTCACTTTTGTGAGGAAGCCGGGGGCCGTCACCACATCAAGCACCGCATTCCCGACCGCCATCGCCAATGGGTTGCCGCCAAAGGTGGACCCGTGGCTGCCTGCTGTCATGCCCTTTGCTGCCTCTTCCGTGGCAAGGCATGCGCCCATGGGGAAGCCGCCGCCGATACCTTTGGCAACCGCCATAATGTCAGGGGCGATGCCCGCCTGTTCATAGGCAAACAGGGTGCCTGTCCGGCCCACGCCTGTTTGTACCTCGTCAAAGATCAGCAGCAAGCCATTCTCGTCACACAGTTTCCGCAGGCCCCGCAAATAGTCGGGTTTAAAGGGGCGGATGCCGCCTTCGCCCTGAATAGGCTCAATCATAATGCCGGCGGTTTGGTCTGTGATGGCGTTTTTGACCGCCTCAAGATCGTCAAACGGGACCTGATCGAACCCATCAACCTCGGGGCCAAAGCCTGCCAGATGCTTGTCCTGCCCGCCTGCGGCGATGGTCGCCAAGGTCCGGCCATGAAAGGCGCCTTCGATAGTGATCAGCCGGTACCGTTCGGGCTGGCCTGTTGCGGACATATATTTCCGCGCGGTTTTGATGGCGCACTCGCACGCCTCCGCCCCGGAATTGGTGAAGAATATGGTGTCGGCAAAGGTCAGCTCTGTCAGACGATCAGCAAGTTTTTGCTGGCCGGGGACTTGGTATAGGTTTGAGGTATGCCACAGCTTTCCCGCCTGATCCTGCAGGGCAGCAACCAATGCAGGATGGGCATGGCCCAGCGCATTCACCGCGATCCCGGCACCGCAATCAAGATATCGGTCACCATCAGCCGTATAGACATAAGCACCCTCGCCCCGCTCAAAAGCGAGGTCAAACCGTCCATATGTGGGCATGATCGTATCCATAACCCTGATCCTATAATGCTGGCCGCGTGCGTTTGCTGCGGCTAAACCGACAAAAACTGCCTAAAAAGCGCGTCGGGCACCCCCCCAAAAAGAGAGCGCCCGACAGGAAAGGCGGGATATTGCGCAGCAGGTGCCCCTAAGTCAAGCTAAACCGCTCGCTGCAAGGCGGGGTGAGGCATCAGGCCTTGAGCCGCCATCCGGTTTTGAATAGGCGATAGCACAGCGTCCAAAGCAGCATGTTCAGGCCGATCAGCACGGCCAAGCCGATCAGGATCGGCGCATCTGCCGACCCGATGAACCCGGCCCGGAACCCGTCAATCATGTAAAAGAACGGATTGTAGGTCGAGATGGTCTGTAACAGGTCAGGCATCCGCTCAACCGAATAGAATGTGCCGGACAAAAAGGTCATGGGCATGATGATAAAGTTTGTGACCGCCGCCATATGGTCGAACTTATCCGCCCAAATGCCCGCTGCCATGCCGATCAGGCTAAGCAGCAGCCCGGATAGGAAGGCAAAGATGATGACCACGGCGATATTGTTGGGGGTCATATCAACCAGAAAGGTCAGCACAATCCCGGTCGCCAGCGCCACCACAACCCCGCGTGTGGCACCGCCCATGGCATAGGCAAAGGTCAGCTCCCCCGGTGACAGGGGAGGCATCAGGCTATCGACAATATTGCCTTGCACTTTTGAAATCAAAACTGACGAGCTTGTGTTGGCAAAGGCGTTTTGCAGCACCGACATCATGATCAGGCCTGGCGCCAAAAACTGCGCAAAGGGCACGCCATGAACAGGCGCCCGCCCGGTCCCAATCGCAAGCGTAAAGATTGTAAAGAACAGCAGGGTCGTGACGACAGGGGCCAAAATGGTTTGTAGCCACACATTGGCAAAGCGCAGCACCTCTTTCTTATATAATGTCCAGACGCCCAGCCAATTCACGCGCCCGATCCGCCGCACGCCGATGGGCGGAAACTCATAAGATTGTTCTGTCATAAATAAATGCCTTTTTGGCCCTTGATCGCAAAATCAAGGGCAGCCCCAATAGAATTGGCGCCAGTTTTGTGCCCTGAACACAAAAATGCAAGGCCTTTGACTTATCCACAGGATATTGTGCCTGCCACTCTGGCGTATACGAGATATTGTGATATACTCCCAGATATTGGTGGTCTTGGGGATTTCGGGGCGTTTTTCGTCCCTATCGTGACCGCCAGTCCGGCAATCAGGATCGGTGCCGGTGATGAAGGGTCAATTTTTAGGGAGAGAGACATGTCCTGGACAGATGATCGCGTTGCCCTGTTGCGCAAATTGTGGGGCGATGGTTTTTCAGCCAGTCAAATCGCGAATGAGCTGGGCGGGGTGACCCGTAATGCTGTTATCGGCAAGGCGCACCGTCTGGGCCTATCAGGTCGTCCCAATGCCAATCGTGGCGGCGGCTCTCGCCCGCGGGCAGAACGGACGCGCAAGGCAGAACCCTCGCGGCCCAGCTTTAATGCCGGGCAGGTGATGGCCCAAACACAACAGCCCCAAACCGGCGGCGTTGTGGGCAATCTGGCCCTGAAACAACAGCAGGAAGAGCAGATTGACGAAGCGGCCTTGCGCCAACCCTATGGCGTGGTTGAGGCTGAGCCGTTGGAAATCGCCCCCGGTGAAGGTGTCAGCCTGCTTGATCTGAACGAGCGGACATGTAAATGGCCGATCGGTCATCCCGGCGATGATGATTTCCAATTCTGTGGGAAGAAAGCGACCCCCGGTCATTCCTATTGCGACCATCATTGCAACATGGCCTATCAGCCTGCCAGACGGCGTTAAATAGGCGATAGAGCAGCCTAAAGAATTTAGGATTTGCCCCGTGACCATGTTGCGGGGCATTTTTTTGTGGCAAATGGGGTGTGGGCGCGGTTTCCCCTTGCGCCCAGACCCAATCCGCATTAGGTCATGCAGACAATTTTGTGATGCGGGTGTAGCTCAATGGTAGAGCAGCAGCTTCCCAAGCTGACGACGAGAGTTCGATTCTCTTCACCCGCTCCAAACCTTCCTGAAAATTCATCTGTTTGGCCTATGGCCTTGCGCGGCTTGGTCTGTCATCGTGCATCCCATGTGAACGAGTTGATTTTGCGTTTAGGAGTGGACAGATGGCGTCAATCACGAAGCTTTTGAAAAGTGGCGCGCTGGCGCTGGTGCTGTCTGTTGCGCCTGTGACAGCAAGCTGGGCCGACCAGATCAGTGATTTTCTGGCGTCATTTGCCCATTCCGCCAATACAGGCCTTGGCTATCCCAAAATGATGTCAGAGGTGATCAGGGTCGATGCCGTCACGGCGACCCATCGGGATTTTATTCTGTCTATGACTTTTGTGTCCCACGCAAAGGAAGATGTTGAGACGATTGCGGATCAGGTATCAGCCACCTTGTTTGACAGTTTGGTCAAGCCTGTCGCCTGTGATGCCAAGTTTCGCAGCATGGTGCAGGGCCATAATGTGCTGGTCAAAGGCTATGTCTATGACAAGGACCAGCAAATTGTGGCGCAGTCCCAGCTTAGCCCTGATACGGGCTGTTAGGCTAATAACCTCTCTAACCCATTGAAATGATTGACCCGGAACAGGTGCGGCGAGATTCCGTGTGCTTGGACCACTTTCCTGCTTGACCAAAAAACCGACTGGTCGGTATGGTTTTGTGACTTTTGACTTATGGGGAATGGGGCCAATTTCGTGTCATCCGTAGCAAAACAGGCGCGCGGCGAAGAAACCCGGCAAAAATTGATCGAGGCAGCGTTTGCGCTCGTGCATGAACGCGGCTATCGCGGCACATCGCTTGATGAAATTTTAAAGCGGGCCGGCGTTACCAAGGGCGGGCTTTATCATCATTTCGACGATAAGCATGATTTGGTGATGACAGCCTTTGTCCAGCAAGTCAGCGCCTTTATGGAGGAACATTGGTTCCGCTATTTGCGCCAGCCCGGCGATCCGCTTGACAATATGCAGTGCAGCATCCGCACCTTTATCGACAATGCAGATATTGATGAGCTGCGCATGGGCTGCCCGATCAACAATTTGATCCAGGAAATGGCCGCAAGTGATGAGCCGATGCGCCTGATGCTGAACGGCTTATTGGGTGAGTGGCGGGCCGAAATGTTCGCAGCCCTAACCCGTGGTCAGGAAGAAGGCTATATCCACGCCGACATAGATATTGAAGGCATGGCCGCGCTGATGGTCTCCACCCATCAAGGGGTGATGGGCACCATGAAGGCCGCTGCCAGCCGTGAGCACGCGGAGGTGAATTACCGCGGCTTTGTTACCTTTGCCAATCATATGCGTACTGACCGAGGAGATGACGCATGAATAATCTGATCATCAATTATACACGGGCCATCATCCGCTATCGGTGGGCCGTGCTTGCCCTATGTTTTGTTGTCATTGGTGCGGTAGGTTTTGGGGCATCCAAAATCACCTTCAACAATGATTACCGTTATTTCTTTTCGGACAAGAACCCGAACCTTGCCGCCTTTCTGCAATTGCAGCGCACCTATGCGGCACCCGATACGGTGATCTGGCTGGTGAAGCCCAAGTCAGATGAGATGCAGGTCACAGACCAGCGTGTTATTCAGGCGATCTTTGATCTGACAGACGATGCGTGGCAAATGCCCGGCGCGCTGCGTGCTGACAGTATCACCAACTATCAACATACAGAGGCTGATGAGGACGAGTTGGTCGTCGCTGATTTGGTGTGGGACCCAGCAGAGGTCACGCCTGATGAAAGCAAACGGTTGCAGCGCATTTTGTTGAGCGAACCGATGTTGATCGACCGATTGTTCAGTCGTGACTTTTCCGCCGCGGCGATTGTGGCGCGTGTGAATAGCGATGACCACAGCGCCTCTGAAACTGATCAGGTCAACTATTCCCAAGCGATGGTGGAAAAGTACAGCGCGCTTTATCCGGATATTGAATTCCGCTCAACAGGGTCGGTCTACCTGTCGCATAATTTCTCTGATGTGGCCAAGAAAGACATCTCGACCCTGACGCCTGCCATGTATCTGATTATCACTTTCTGTGTTTGGCTGTTGATCAGGTCAGCAACCGGAACTTTATCCGCCATCGCCGTTGTCGCCTTTGCGACAGTGGGGGCGATGGGGTCCATGGGGTGGCTAGGTATTCCCTTATCACCCCCCAGTGCCGGTGCGCCCACTATCATTTTGACAGTGGCGGTTGCCGATGCGGTGCATGTGCTGGTTAGTATGTTGGTGGAAATGCGGCGAGGTGCAAGCAAGCAGGATGCGCTGGTTGAATCCATGCGGATCAATTTCGGGCCGGTGTTTCTGACGTCTATCACCACGGCAATTGGCTTCCTGACCTTTAATTTTTCCGATGCCCCGCCCTTCCACGATCTTGGCAATGTTTCTGCAATGGGCGCAATTTGGGCCTGGGTCTTTTCTATCACATTGCTGCCCGCGCTAATCGCGATCCTGCCAATCACGGCTAAAGGGTCTGTCGTTAAGCAGTCGGACTTTATGGAGAAATTGGCAGGCTTTGTCATCAAACACAAACGGGCACTTTTGGTTGGCAATGTAGGGATTGTTGTCTTGTTGACCGCGATGATCCCAACCTTGGAAATCAATGACCGTTTTGTCGAATATTTCGATGAGCGTGTGCAGTTCCGCCGCGATTCAGATTATATGGCAGAGGTTATGACGACCATCTATCAGATTCACTACTCCCTTGAGGCAGGTGAAGCTGACGGTATCTCAGACCCGGACTATATGAACAGGGTCGAAGCCTTTGCCAACTGGATGCGCGCCCAGCCTGAGGTGCAGAATGTCAGCGCAGTGACCGACATTATGAAACGGCTGAACAAAAGCATGCATGCGGATGATCCTGCCTATTACCGTGTCCCTGAAACGCGCGAGATGAATGCGCAGTTCCTGCTGCTTTATGAAATGTCGCTACCCTATGGGATGGACCTGACCGACCAAATCAATGTCGATAAATCCGCAACCAAGTTCACTGCAACGCTTGAACAGGTCAGCACGATTGAACTCACCTTGCTGGAGGAACGTGCCGATGCATGGTTGGCTGAAAACGGCACACCCTTGATGCGCGTGAAACCTGCGGGGCAGGGGCCCATGTTCTCATACATTGGGAAGACGAACCTGATCCGTATGGTAGAGGGGACGTTGGTCGCGCTGGTCTTAATTTCAGCAATTCTGATGATTGCTTTGCGCTCGTTCCGATTGGGGCTTGTATCACTGGTGCCTAACCTTGCACCGTCATTCGCTGCCTTTGGTATTGTTGCGCTTGTCTTCCATGACATTGGCATGTGGGGGTCATTCGTGACCGCAACGGCTCTGGGATTGATCGTTGATGCAACGGTTCACATCCTGTCGAAATACAGAATGGCGCGAGAAGAAAAAGGCTATAGCGCCGAAGATGGCGTCCGTTATGCCTTTGCGTCCACTGGCACGGCATTGTGGGTATCCAGCTTTGTCTTGATCGTCGGCTTTTTGGTCCTGTCTTATTCCCCATTCTTGGTGAATGCACGCATGGGCATGGTGGTGGCGATCACCATCGGTCTTGCACTGCTGCTCGACTTCTTGTTGTTGCCAGCCTTGCTGGTCTATGTCGATGGCCGCAAAAAGCGTGGCCCGCATGCAAACAACTCATCTGCAACCCCTTCAACATCGCCCGCCGAATAGGAGGCCCTAATGTTTATCCGATCAGTACTGACATTTTCACTTTTTGCCGGACTTGCGGTGCCCGCATTTGCAGAGGTGCCTGAGGCTATCACCGCAGAAACCGACCCTGTGAAAAAAGGTCTTGCCATTGCGCTTGAATCAGAAAAGCGCAATGACGGTTTCGTCGATTCAGAATCTGATATGCGCATGATCCTTGTGAACGCACAGGGCGACCGCGTTGAACGAGAGATGCGCAACAAGGTTCTGGAAAACCCGGACCCCAATGATGGCGACAAGTCGATCATCGTGTTTGACAAGCCGCGTGATGTGAAGGGCACGATCATGCTGACCTTTGCCCATCATCTGGAACAGGATGATCAGTGGATGTATATGCCCGCATTGGCAAAACCGTTGCGCCGCATCAGTTCTGCCAACAAGTCTGGTCCCTTTATGGGATCGGAATTTGCGAACGAAGATTTGGCCGGAACAGAGGTGCGCAAATATTCCTATAATTACCTGCGTGACGAGCCATGCGGTGTTGAGGGGGCCGAAGAGCGGACCTGCCATGTGTCCGAACGTTTCCCACTTTACAAACGCTCTGGCTATAAGCGTCAGATCGTTTGGACTGATACGGTCGATTATCAGCCGCGCAAGATCGAATATTATGATCGTCGTGACTCGCTGTTGAAAACAATGACCATGACAGATTATCGCCTGTTGAACGAAAAATTCTGGCGGGCGCATCGTTTCTATATGGAAAATCACAAAACCAAAAAGGCAACGGAATTGCTGTGGACCAAGATTGAATTGGGCGTTGGCTTAAAGGAATCTGAGTTTAACAAAAGCCGCCTTGCATCTGTTCGGTAGGATCACATGAAAAAATTGATTGCCGGCCTGGCAACCGCCCTGTCGCTGACAGGGGCGGCCCATGCCGATGAGCTTGAGCTTGAGTATGAAGGCTTTGCCGAGCTTGAGTTTCGCCAGTTTTCCAAGTCAGACGCACCGCGCGGCCTTGATCGATTGCACTGGTCAGTGTCGGGCGAAGCAACGGCGGACGCCTATTATGGTGATGTCACCCATGCCAGCGTGACATTGTTTGGGCGGATTGACGGTCGGGACGATCGTCGTTCCCACTTTGATGCGCGCGCTGCTTTTGTTGAATTTCTGTGGGACGAGATGGATCTGAAGATCGGTCTTGATAAAGAATTTTGGGGTGTCTTGGAAAGTGTCCATATGGTCGACCTGATCAACCAGACGGACGGCATTGAAAGCGTTGATGGCGAGGACAAGCTGGGCCAGCCCATGGTCCGTTATTCGCTTAATCAGGATTGGGGCACGTTGCGATTTTATGTGCTGCCCTATTTCCGCGAACGGACATTTGCGGGCCCTGAAGGCCGCCCCAATATTGGCCTGCTGATTGATGACAGCCGGGCACAATATGAAGATGGGGACGAGGAACATCACATTGATTTTGCCGTCCGCTATTCCCATGTGATCGGCGATTGGGATGTGGGGCTTGCCCATTTTGAAGGCACCGCCCGCGCACCGCAATTGCGTCCGCAATTCAGGCCCGGTGTTGGCGTCGTGCTGATCCCGTTTTATGCGCAACTGTCACAAACCAGTATTGATGTGCAGGCCACCAAGGACAAATGGCTGTGGAAGTTTGAAGGCCTGACGAAGGAGGAGCTCGATAAACGCTCCCACCAGGCAGGGGCGGGGTTTGAATATTCCTTCTATGGGATATTGGACAGCGATGCTGACTTGGGCGTCGTCGTGGAATATTTGTGGGACAGTCGCGACAAGCCTGCCCAAAACCCGTTCGACAATGATTTGTTTTCAGGCTTGCGCCTGTCATTGAATGACATTCAATCGACCAGTGTTCTTGCCGGGACGATCAGCGACCTTGATGGCGACGCGCTGTCATTTTCTGTGGAGGCTGAGCGTCGTCTTGGTGATGCAGGTCGCATCACGCTGGAATATCGCGCGGTTACCACATCAAACAAGACGGATCCTTTGATCGCCTTTGCTGACGATGATTTTCTTGAGATCAGATTGGCACGGTTTTTCTAATGTCATTTGACAATCGTGTCATGCCGGACTTGATCCGGCATCTTTGTCATCCACGCGACGTGCTTATCCTGAGATGAAACAGCAGTTTCACGCAAAGACCCCGCATCAAGTGCGGGGTGACGATAAGTGATCAAACTAGTGCCGGAAGTGGCGCATGCCTGTCATAACCATGGCAAGGCCCGCCTCGTCTGCGGCGGCGATAACCTCATCATCACGCATGGACCCGCCCGGTTGAATAACGGCGGTTGCGCCTGCTTCGGCAGCGGTCAAAAGGCCATCAGCAAAAGGGAAGAACGCGTCTGAGGCAACGACGCAGCCCTTGGTCAGCGGTTCTGACAGGCCTGCTTCTTTTGCGGCGTCTTCAGCCTTGCGGGCGGCAATGCGGGCTGAATCAACCCGGCTCATCTGACCGGCACCGACGCCAACGGTGGCGCCATCCTTACAATAGACAATGGCGTTTGACTTGACGTGTTTGGCAACGCGGAAGGCAAAGCGCAGATCAGCCATTTCCTGGTCGGTCGGCGCGCGCTTGGTCACGACTTTCAGATCAAGCGCATCGACTGTGCCGCTGTCGCGTGACTGTACCAACAACCCGCCTGCCAATGTCTTGGCGGTCAGGCCAAGCGCCTTGGGGTCGGGCAGGCCGCCCGTCAGCAATAGGCGCAGGTTTTTCTTTTTGGCGATGATTTCTTTTGCGGCGTCGTCAGCGTCCGGCGCGATAATCACCTCTGTAAAAATACCGGAAATCGCCTCAGCCGTTGCGGCGTCCAAGGTTTGGTTGGCAGCGATGATGCCGCCAAAGGCACTGACCGGATCACACATCAATGCCTTTTCATAGGCCGCTGCCAGCGTGTCGCCCGTGGCCACACCGCACGGATTGGCGTGCTTGATAATCGCAATGGCCGCGCTAGTGGCAGGATCAAATTCGGACACAAGCTCAAAGGCTGCGTCCGTGTCGTTGAGGTTATTATAGCTTAATGCCTTGCCCTGAATTTGGCTGGCGGTCGCAACGCCCGCGCGTGGCGGTGTTGTTGTGTAGAAGGCCGCTTCCTGATGCGGGTTTTCGCCATAGCGCAGCACTTCTGCCCGTTTGCCTGCCAGCGTCAGCCGTTCGGGGAACGTGTCCCCCAACTCACCCGCGAACCATGTCGAAATGGCGCTGTCATAGCTGGCGGTGCGGGCATAGGCCTTGGCCGCCAGCCGCTTGCGGAAGTCATGTGTTGTGGTGCCATCATTGGCATCAAGGCTTTGCGTCAACTCATCATAGTCAGCAACATCGGTGACAATGGCGACAGAACGATGGTTCTTGGCAGCAGACCGGACCATGGCAGGCCCGCCAATATCAATATTTTCAATCACGGTTTCAAAGTCCGCGCCCTTGGCAACCGTTTCTTCAAACGGGTAGAGGTTCACCACAACTAGGTCGATCGCCCCGATATCATGATCGGCCATGGATTGCAGGTGATCATCATTGTCCCGCAGGGCAAGAAAGCCGCCATGCACTTTCGGGTGCAGGGTTTTGACCCGGCCATCCATCATTTCGGGAAAGCCTGTATAGTCAGACACTTCGCGCACGGGCACGTCATTATCCGCCAGCATCTTGGCAGAACCGCCCGTGGACAGGATCTCGACATTGCGGGCTGCCAGCGCGCGGCCCAATTCAACCAAACCGGATTTGTCGGAAACGGAAATCAGGGCGCGTTTAACGGGAACAAGATCAATCGACATGGCGTGTCTTTCTTCTCTTTTAAGAGGGAGTGGGATGTTGAAAAGGGGCTATCACAGCCTGCTTGGATGGCAAACGGGACTAAACGTCCCCCTTGTCCGGTGACTGGTCTTCGCCGGGCTTGGCCTTGTCAAATCGGCTTAACCGCCAGCGCAGGGACATGCCCTCAGGCTTCAATGGCACGGTCAGGCGGATCATTTTGGTGCCGCGTGGCTTTTCGGGAAAGGCGCGAACCGCACCGGCATAGGCGGATTCATCCAATGTCAGGGTGGCATGGCGTGCCTCAAACGACCAGCCGGGGCCGCTGGGGGGGTTCAAAAGGACCATGCCGCCCGATCCTGTCATGCTGGTTGCCACTGTCGGGTGCAGATGGAACAGAATATCCACGCTGGGGGGTGCTTCGCCTGCGGACAAGGCGGCCTCTACCTCGTCT
Organism: Alphaproteobacteria bacterium; assembly: GCA_965229935.1. Classification (GTDB taxonomy): domain Bacteria; phylum Pseudomonadota; class Alphaproteobacteria; order SPJN01; family SPJN01; genus SPJN01. The sequence goes on along the minus strand of CBDDKB010000002.1, from coordinate 2,027,474 downwards.
CGGCGTTTTTGGGCCGCTTTGCCCTCGGCAGGGATCAGCCGATCTTCGGCCCTGATGTCGCCGCCTTCGCCATCCATATAAATATCGCGTTCATGCAAATAGCCAAAGCGTTTGGCCCACCCGTCATGCTGCACTGACAGCATGGTCATGCCGTCCTGTTCCAGCCTGTTCAGCTTTACATCCTGCGGCGGGGTCAGTTGCGCCGAGCCTGTCACGTCTGCCATCGGATCGTTCAGGTCAATCATCTCACTGATTGAGCTGCCATTGATGATCAGCGTCGAATGGGCCGGGGTGCTGCGCAGGGGGTTGTGCCAGATACGCTCCAGCCCATCGGGCGGGCCAAGATTGACGATTAACCGATTGCGCCCGGCGCACAGTTCAAAACTGCCCGGGGCGCTGTGGGGCAAGGTGCGATAAAGGCTGGCTGCCTGATCTGTGGCGCCCATCATACGGGGGCTTAACCCTTCCATCACCAATTTGGTGCGGTTTTTTTCGACCCGTAGATAGCCTGTATGGGGCGCAGCGTTCAGCCCGCGCGCGGTCACCCCCGTTGCCTTGATAATCATGGCTGGGGTGGCGCAGCATTGTTCCATGCTGGTCGCGGTGCTGCCCTTTAACTTATTGGGCTTGGCCCCGTCCTTGGGCTGGCCGATGCCCTGTTCGATGCCGCCATTCATTTGCGTCAGACCGCCATCGGGCATGGTCATCAGACGCAATAGGGGCACCATGCGGTCCATTGTGTGCATCAAAAATTCCGGGCGCGGCAGGTCAGCGGCGATCAAAATTTGATAAAGGCAGGCAAGGTCCGCCAAAAGCAGACTGATTTGTTGGGGGCAGCCGCTGATATGACCGCCATCTGCCAGAATTTGGCGATCCAGCTCTTTCTCGAGCAGGATCATCGCCCGTTCGACCTGTTTCGGGTTTTTGGCAATCACCAAGCCCACAAGGATCAGGGCAATGGCCCCTGTAATTCGGTCGGCCCCGTCAGGTAGCCATGACCATTGTTTCTGTAGATGCCGCGCCTGTTGCCAGCACGAACTTAACAGACGGGACCGATAAACAGGTTCGGCCTGATGGATCAGCAGGCGCAGATGGGTCAACCAACTAACAAGGCGACGGGCGGTTACAGCGGGGGCCCATGCAATCGGGTCCAGCGTTTCACCGAACTCAGCCAGCCAGTTTTCTGTCAGTCCCCTTGTGTAGCGCATGGCCGCAGTGGGCGGTGCGCCGGGGGCGGTGTCGCCAGCCTCATGCGCGGCGGCAAAATGGGGCAACCAGCCAAAGGAATGAAGGCCACGCCGGGCGGCATCCGCATTGCGGCTGAAACTGTCAATATGCTGCCAGGGGGCTGTGCCGCGCAGGGTCATGCGCTGGCCGCCGATCATCCAATTGCCGGTAAAAATCTCGTCAGCGATATCGGCATCACCGGGAAAGGGCCAACTGGGCACAAATTCGATCAGGTCAGAATGGGTGCCCTTTAGCCGCCACCGATAAAAGCCTGACCCTTGCCAAAGGCGTGAGACGCCGCGCACCGGCATGTCCCAAAATTCCTGCCATAGCGCACGGCGAATGGCGGGCTGGCTTCTACCCAGCATCAGTCCCAACCACCCTTTCGGTGCGCCTGTCGTCATATGCTAATCAGCCATCTCCGCGAATGGTCGCGATATTGGTGGCATAGGCACCCGGCCCGCCCTTAAAGGTAGCGCTGCCTGCGACCAACACATCCGCGCCTGCCGCAATGACGCGGGGGGCGGTGTCGAAATTCACGCCGCCATCAACCTCAAGGTCAATCGGTTTGCCTATCTCGTCAATGCGTTTGCGGATCGCTTCGATCTTGGGCAGGGCGCTTTCGATAAAGCTTTGCCCGCCAAAGCCGGGATTGACACTCATCACCAGCACGAGGTCGAGGTCTTCAAGCACATGATCAAGCACGTTCAGCGGCGTGCCGGGGTTAAGCGACAGACCAGCCTTGGCCCCCATAGATTTGATTGACTGGATGGACCGATGAATGTGGGGCCCAGCCTCAGGATGGATGGTGACAATATCGGCACCGGCCTCAATAAACCCTTCAAGATAGGGATCGGCGGGGGCGATCATCAAATGACAATCAAACACCTTTTTTGAATGGGGGCGCAGCGCCTTCACCACGTCGGGGCCGATGGTGATATTGGGCACGAAATGGCCGTCCATCACGTCGATATGGATATAGTCTGCGCCTGCCTCATCAATGGCGCGAACTTCTTCGCCCAATTTGGCAAAGTCGCTGGCAAGGATGGAGGGGGCAATGCGGATCGGCTGCGTGGAACGTGTCATAATTTCACTTTAGTCGTTTGGGTCGGTCTGTTTCACTAAACGGGCAATGAAGAATCCATCCATACCACCAATTTCGCGCCAATAATATGGCAGAAGGCGGATTTCTCCCGCCCCTGTCACGGCATTGTCGGGTAGAGTTTTGGTTTCATCTTCGGTAAATGGGCTGCGGGAGAGCGTGCCTTGATGGCGCTCAAGCGCGGCGGTGATCTGTGCCTCACCCTCATCAGGTTCAAGCGAGCAGGTGCAGTACAAAAGCACGCCACCCGGCTTCAGCAATGTCAGCGCGTGGTCGATCAGGTTGGCCTGCAGTTCGGTCAAGGATTTGATCTGGTTTGCGCCCTTGATATGGGGCAGGTCCGGATGACGACGGATCGTACCCGTGGCGCTACACGGTGCATCAAGTAAGATGGCGTCAAACGGATCATCGGTGGTGAAGTCGAGCGCGTCGGCGGTAATCAACTCAGCCTCAAGCCCGGTGCGGGCGAGATTGTCTTCCACCCGCTCCATCCGATGATCATTGATGTCGAGCGCGGTAACGGTGGCCCCCATCGCGGCAAGCTGCATGGTCTTGCCCCCCGGCGCGGCGCAAAGATCAAGCACGCGTGCGCCCGGTGCGGGGTTAAGCAGACGCGCTGGTAAGGCGGCGGCCCAGTCCTGTACCCACCAGTCGCCATTTTCAAAGCCGGGCAGGGCAGTGATCGCCCCGCCTGATTTGCGCCGCAAACTGCCTAGCGGCAGACCCTCAGCCTCAAGATCATGAATGGGCATGGCGGGTTTCGGCGTGATGTCGAGCGGGGCTTCGGCCAGATGTTGCGCCGCGATGCTGCGCGCCTGATCTGCGCCATAGGTTTTGACCCAGCGGTCCCACAGCCAATTGGGCGTGTTAAGGCGTGCTGCATCCTGTTCGGCGCGCTCTTCCTTGCCGGTTTCGGAAACCCGGCGCAGCACGGCATTGACAAGCCCTGAAAGCGCGGCTGAGTCGCGATCCTGTTTGGTCAGGCTGACCGCGATAGAGATTGCCGCGTGGGGCGGCGTGTCCATAAAGATCATTTCCGCCGTACCCATAATCAACGCATGGCGCGCCCGGGCGGCCTTACGCTTTAAGGGGCGTTTGAGGTGCGGTTTGATCAATGCCTCAATCTGGCCAAGACGGCGTAGGGCGGTTGACGCGATGGCGCGCGCCAAACCACGGTCCGGTCCTTCAAGCTCCCCCAGATGATAGGCTAGCCCGTCATCCAGCGGCTTGCCCTCCTCCAATACGTGATTGAGCAGGCGCAGGGCCGCGCGTCTTGGTTTGATGCCTGATGGGGGCTTGTTGCCCCTGCTGGGACCCTTACGGGGGCCGCGTCTGTTTTGGTTGGGTTTGTTCATGCCCCCTTGTAAGCAGTTCGGCGGTGTAGGGGAAGCCTAGACATGTGGGACTATCCGTCCCTTGTTTGATGGGCGGGGGCCGCCTAAACTGCGCCCATGACTGATGAAACAGACAATAAACCCGCCGAAGACGCCGCCGCCCCCACCTTTAAAAAGGTGACGGACCAAAAAGCTGCGGCTGACGGTAAGGCCATGCCGAAAGAAATCGGCGGCACAGATGGCCCCGAACCCACCCGCTATGGCGATTGGGAACATAAGGGCATTGCATCAGATTTTTAGGACCACCCTTTAAGGCAGCCAGTTTTCCAGCGACCACCAATGACGCGGATAACCCTTGGGCCACGCCCAATCGTCTGGCAAAGCATCAATTCGCTCACAATGTATCATGCTGGCAAAGTAAAAGCCGATGCTTATACGCTCTTCAGTTTCGCCCTTGGAATCGGGCGTCGGGCGATTGTCTGGCAAGCCATCATCAAACTGAATATCTCGCCATAAATGTTGCCACGGTACCGGATCGGGTGGGGTGTCGTCCAGCGTAGTAACGAGAGCGCTAAGATGAATGGTGCCGTTTTTATAGGGGAACAAGATTTCAGTAACTGTTGCCGTAATCTCCAGTTCATTGGTTTTGCGATTGAACCACTTGGCCCTATAGGAATAAGTCATGATGCGAGGAATGCCTGTATCTGTTGCGATCGACTTTGGCTCCTCCACAAAACTGATTTCATGACGCCGCATACTATTCGGGTCGCCCCAATTAGGGCGACTTACGCTTGTTTTATATGCCAACCGTTCCCGTAGATCATCGAGTTCCTGATCAAGATCTTCGGGGAGAGAAATTTTGAAGCTTTGTGGATAGGAATCAGGAAACTTATGGTTGGGCCATGACGCGATATAGTGATAGCTGCTTATGATGACTTGTTGGTTTGTTGATTTTGCAAACACGATTGCATCTGGAGTGTACGGCATACACTTTGATTCAATTTTTCCTGCTACCCACTTTGCATTGGCATTGGCGAAGGCACGCTCCCCCTTGCGCAAAGTAACCGACAGGTTCATGTAAGGTATGCGAATGCGTTGGGCGCCGGACAATGCATCGTCAAGCGATGCGCGCCAATTCCCATTCGCATCAAACATATCATTGGGATAGCCCTGCAAATAAGGATGATGGCGCAGCGGTTTTGGGAAGCCGTTTTCCTGCTGATAACGACAATTGGCCAGTTGGTCCTTTGGCAATGACGAACATTCATCAAGGGGCAATACGCCATCCGGCATGACAAAGCTGACTGCAAGGGCGACACACAGACCAATCCAGATCGTGCTGAGTGTGATGGTTGATCGTGTCATGCTTTGACCTGTCTCACTGTAACGACCACCAATGGCGCGGATAATCCTTCGGCCATGCCCAAGGTTCGGGTAGGGCATCTATATCTTCGCATCGCATAATTCTGTATAAGAACGTATATGCTTCTATTCGTTCTTCGACGGACCCGTCTTCATGAATTGCTGGCTGATTGTCCGCCCCCGTCTCGTTAAGTTTGATGTCGCGCCATAATTCCTGCCATGATGATGGTTCGGGCGGTTGTGCGTTGCCCAATGTTGTTTTCAGTGCCCTGATAAGGACTGTGCCATCATTGTATGGCAAAAGAATATCCCGAAACGTAGCGGTGATCTCAAGCTCTTCAGTGGTGCGATTGAACCACTTCACCCGGAAGGCATAGGTCATGATCCGTTGAACGCCCGTTTCTTGGGTTAAGGAGCGTGGCTCCTCTAAAAAAGATATTTCGAATCGACGCATATTGTTTGCGCTATGCCACCATGCAGCGTGGCTTTCATTGGTTGTGTGGCGAAAAAAGCGCTCTAGCGCCGCTTGGGTTGCGGCTAGATCTTCCGGAATGTCGATCACATAATTTTTGGGCCATTCGTCAGGATGGCGAGCGTTGGGCAGTGATTTATATAAATTATATGTCGTGACGGTTATCGTGCGATCGTCGCCTTGTGAAAAAAGCACTGCATCAGGGTAACCGGTCGTGCATCTTACCAACAGCTTCCCCTTCATCCACTTGGCATTCTCGTTAGTGAAGGCGCGTTCGTCCGCGCGCAACATGATTGACAGATTCATGTAGGGCAGATGGAGGCGCTGCGGTCCGGTCAGGGCGTCATCAATGCTGGCCGACCAATTGCCATCCTTGTCAATCATTTTGTTCGGGTAGTCCTGCAAATAGGGGTGATTATAGATAGGCTGTGGGAAACCATACTTTTGTTGGTGGCGGCAATTTGCCAGTTGGTCCTTTGGAAAGGACGAACATTCATCTAGCGGGAAAATATCGTCGGGCAGGGTGAAGGCCAGAACAAGGGCGACACACAGACCAATCCAGATCGTGCTGAGTGTGATGGTTGATCGTGTCACCTGTTTGCCCTGCTGCTGCCTGTGCGCTATTCTCGTTTTGGTTGTTCGTCAGAAATATACTCCAAAAGCAGGCTTGGCAATGCCGCGTGCTTTTTGCCCGTTTTGTTGACAGCGCGTTCGATAGCGTTATTGATCTGGTCCGTGGTGCAGCGCTCGATCGGGCCATCGCATAGTTGCAACCCGACACCTGCCTTCACCATTTCAACAAGTGTCTGTCTTGTGAAAGTTTCGGCGGCATTCTGTGCGGTTCCCATTGTTGGTGCCCCGATTTTATTTGCGGCAATCTCAGCAAATTTCTTCATAAATGACTGGTTTATTTTCTTGCCACCAGGAATTTTGAAGGCACTGATGATGCCGCCTGCGAAACTGACAACGCTCAATTGCGGCCCGGTTAGGCGTCGCATGGTACCACTCTGGGCGCCGCGCACGAGATCTTGTCGAATGTCACCAGATGCGCGCAAGACATTCAGGCCGATGCCGCCTGCAACTGCAAAGGGTTGCGTTGTCGGGTTGGCAGCAAGCACGGTTATTGCTGCGGCTTCCGCGCCTTGAATGCCAGCATCTGTCAGTTCCATGCCAAGTTCATGCATCAACTTCGCGCGCCCGCTATCATCCCCACTTGCCGGTTTGCTTGGATCAAATGCAACCCCCTTGCTTTGGCACCGCCTGCAAGGTTTTGCCCGTCGGTCCCAAGTTGCTTGCCAGCCGCTTGCGCTTCCTTTTCAGCCCGATTTATGTGACCGATTGGACCTGATGGACTGCCCCATTGATAGCCAGGTACATTAGGCTGCATCCCTGCAATTTGTGTATTGCCGGGTTTTGCAGGCTTGGTCGAATCCTCACGTAGATCGGGATCGGGGATAGACTTTGCAACATCAAGGCCAATCGCCTTTATGGGGTCTGCATCCGATTGCGCGGGTGCGTGCTGATTGACCGCCAAATTGTTCTTACCCGCCAAGTCGGGCTTGGGCTTTCCCTTGATCATTAGACCGTAAGATCGGTCCATGGCAGCTTGTAGATTGGCAGGGTCTGTATCAAAAATTGCATCAGCAGGACTGTTTGAGCGCGATGGTGGCTTGCCTTCAAGTGAATCTGACAAATTGTGCAATGTGTTGGTCAGCCGCGTCGTGCTGATTTGTGCTGCGCCCAGAACATCGTCCCGCACGTCGGGTTCCAATCGCGCAATCTTGTTCAGGGTTCCAATTCGGTGAGAATCCCCCAATTTATTGCCGTTTTTGCCGATACCTTTGATGTGTTGATCTGCTTCGTCGATCAGCTTTTGCCGTTCATCACTGTCAGGCATGCCAAAGAAACCTTTGGCCTTGTTGCGTTGTTTTGGTTGATCATAAATGGCCATAGCAACCTCCCTTTCTGCATGCCACAAAATCACAATGATGCAAAAAAATCAACAATAAATACAAACAGGCGCGCGATATTGTGGCCTAGCTGTTGCCGCCAGAACACAAAAGGCGGGTCGTTCTGGACCCGCCTTGCGCTTTGTTGTTCTGTTAAGGGGCTGGCCCTTAGGCCTTGTTCTGGCGGTTCTCGATCAGATCGTCCACAACGGCGGGATCGGCAAGGGTTGAGGTATCACCCAACGATCCGAAATCATCCTCGGCAATTTTGCGCAGGATGCGGCGCATAATCTTGCCGGAGCGTGTCTTGGGAAGCCCCGGTGCAAACTGCAGCAGATCAGGCGTTGCGATGGGGCCGATTTCTGTGCGCACATGTTTCACAAGTTCGGCCTTGAGGTCATCGGTTGCCGCCTCGCCCGCATTCAGGGTGACATAGGCATAGATGCCCTGCCCCTTAATATCGTGGGGATAGCCGACCACCGCTGCCTCTGCCACCTTGTCGTGGGAGACGAGTGCGCTTTCCACCTCTGCTGTGCCCATCCGGTGACCGGACACATTGATCACGTCGTCGACGCGGCCTGTAATCCAGTAATAGCCGTCCTCATCGCGGCGGCAGCCATCACCAGTGAAATAAGTGCCGGGATAGGTCTTAAAATAGGTGTCGATAAAGCGTTGATGATCGCCATAGACGGTACGCATTTGACCCGGCCATGAATCTTTCAGGATCAAATTGCCTGAAACGGCACCTTCAAGCTCATGCCCCTCTGCATCCACAAGCGCGGGCATAACGCCGGGCAGGGGCCGCGTGGCACTGCCGGGCTTAAGGGCAGTTGCACCGGGCAGGGGCGAGATCAGGATGCCGCCTGTTTCGGTCTGCCACCATGTATCAACAATCGGGCAGCGGCCATCGCCTACCACATTATAGTACCATAGCCATGCTTCGGGGTTGATCGGTTCCCCGACGGAGCCGAGCAAACGGATTGAGCTGCGGTCGGTTGATTTCACCGGGCCTTCGCCTTCGGCCATCAGGGCGCGGATCGCAGTCGGGGCCGTGTAGAAAATATTGACCTTGTGCTTATCGCAGACCTGCCAGAAGCGGCTGGCATCAGGATAGTTCGGCACGCCTTCAAACATCAGCGTTGTGGCACCGTTCGCAAGCGGGCCATAGACGATATAGGAATGGCCCGTGACCCAACCGACATCAGCGGTGCACCAGTAAATATCCCCATCATGATAATCAAACACCATTTGATGGGTGTAGCTTGCATAGGTCAGGTAGCCGCCCGTTGTGTGCAGCACCCCCTTGGGCGTCCCGGTGGAGCCTGAGGTGTAAAGGATAAAGAGCGGGTCTTCGGCATTCATTTCTTCAGGGGCGCAGGTGGTTGCGGCGTCCTTGGATAGATCATGATACCAGACATCGCGCCCATCCTTCATGGCAACGCCATTGCCGGTCCGTTCAACCACCAGCACGGTTTCAACATCCGGGCATTGTTCAAGCGCCGCGTCCGTGTTGGCCTTCAGCGGGATCAGGCGGCCACCACGGACCCCTTCATCTGCGGTGATGATGCAGGTCGATTCACAATCAAGAATGCGGCCCGCCAATGCGTCAGGAGAGAAGCCGCCAAACACAACTGAATGCACAGCGCCAATACGGGCGCAGGCCAGCATGGCATAGGTTGCCTCAGGGATCATGGGCATATAGATCGTGACGCGATCACCCTTTTTGACGCCGCGCGCCTTTAGGACGTTTGAAAAGCGGCACACCTCGTCATGCAAATCCTGATAGGTGATGTGCTTGTCATCTGTCGGCTCATCCCCCTCCCAAATAATGGCGGTTTGGTTGGCGCGCTTGGGCAGGTGGCGGTCAATGCAATTGGCGGCGACATTCAATGTGCCGTCATGAAACCAGCGAATGTGCAAATCATCAGCATCATAAGAGACGTCTTTGATCGCCCCGTCTGAGAAAGGCTTGATCCAATCAAGACGCTTTCCCACCTGGCCCCAAAATGCGACCGGGTCTTTTGCAGCCTCGTCATAGGTGGCTAGATAGGCGTCATTGTCCATCAGGGAACGGTCTGCCCATTCAGCGGGAACGGGAAAAGTGTGCTGGTCCGTCATGGGGCTCTCTCCTGCCAAAACCTGTTTCTTGAATTTTGCCGCATTATGTTGATCAGGCCCTTTAGGTGCAAGGGCTGAACGGTCGTTCTTTAGTCTAATAGACGGGTTAAATCCGTCCCGTTAGGCAGTTAAATGGGTTTGCGCATCTATTCGGTGACAGTGCTGTAACCGATGGCGGCGGCCTGATCATGCCTGATTGGTTCACACGTCGGGGCGACAAGGATCATCATGGCGCCGCCTTGTTCCTTTGCCCAGCTTTCAGCAGCGTCAAACAGGGCCTGTCCCGCGGTTGGCCATAGCGTGTCATTGGCAAGGCAGAAATCATCAATCTTAAAGGCCTTGCCGCCGGGATCATAAACCGGGGGCACCGGTTCTTCGGTCACAAAGATAAAGCCATTGACCGCGCCTGTTGTATCGTCCGTATGGACAAGGGTGCCAACCTCATCCGCATCGATCAACATGGTGAAAAACAGTGGCGTGATGGCGGCGGCCTGTTCTGATGGTTTCCAAAAGACGGGTTGTGCGCGGGCAAGCTTGCTGCGCCGGTCTTGGGTCAGGGCGACGATCACATCAAGATCATCTTTCGTTGCGGCGCGAATGGGCATCAGTTTCTCCGATCATGTAAATAGGCATCGACGCGGCGTGCCGCGTTGTGGAACAGGTCCATATAGACGACAGAATAATCCATCAGGTGCAGGCTGCCGCCGGGGCCGAACACCGGGTGATCGTTCAAGAATGTCGGATAAGGGTCATTCAGCACCAGGCCGCCATTGCGGCAGGCGCCGGTAACTTGTGTCTCATCAATGCTGCCAAGGCGGGGCAGGTCTGTCGTGTCAGCCTCCCCCCCGACGAAAGTTGCGCCCAACCCCCCGGCCCAAATCGGGACCGCGCCCCCCTTTGGTTCATTCCAATCAAGTGGGTTCTGGCACATGCGGCTTTCAAGCGGGGGTGAGATATAAGTCCCATCCGCGCTGCCATCAGGCACCCAATGGGTCATGGGGTTGGGGTTCACCATCGGGTCACCATCAGGGCGATAGGTGTCCCATGTCACCATGCAGCCTGTGTCATCAGCGCGTTCGCAAATTGGCATGTCGGGAAGGATCATGTTGATATGGCTGGTGGGCGTGTAGACGCCAACGACATAGGCCACCACCAAACGGTCCATAAGCGCCGTGTTCCAAACCCGCTGGGCAAGCAGACGATAAAGATGGGTTGATCCTTGTGAATGACTGGCAAGGATGATGGGCATGTCTGGGCTGACCGTTGCCAGAAAATGATCAAACGCAGCTTCTACATCCTGATAGGCAAGATTAAGGGCAAGGCCGGATTGTTCCTCTGCCCCGATATAGGTCCATAAGGTTGCCTGTCTGTAGCGTGGCGCATAAATCTGGCAGCACTTGTTGAAGACTGTTGCCTGTCCCAACACCGGCAGATAATCGACCAACAAATTGACCAGATCGTCGCTGACATCGGCATTCCATGCCTCGTTGCCATTAAAGACTGTTGGGTGGATATAAAAGACGGCGGCTTTTCGGTCAGCCTCTGCCGGTGCGGTGACGCCCTGTGGCAGTTGATCTGCCGTGTCGGCCCGACCCGGCCATGCGGACCAGTTTGCCAAATCATTGTAGTCAGGCTGCGGTGGCGGCGTTGTCTCAATAAAGCTCATTTTCGGTTCAAACATGCGGGCCATAAAAAGGCCGGGCCCATAGCGATAGGCAAGTGCGCCAAGCACCAATAATAACCCCAATCCAATCAACAGCTTTTTCATGTTTGCCGCTTTCATGTTATATAGCCCCAAATTCAGGAGGAACTATGCAGTTACATCTATCCACATGGCAAGAGGTTGACGCCTATCTTGAACGATCAAAGACAATCATCATCCCGGTCGGCTCAACCGAACAGCATGGCCCAAATGGATTTATCGGCACCGATGCCATCTGTCCTGAGGTGATTGCCAAGGGTGTCGGTGATGAAACTGGTGTACTGGTCGGACCCACTTTGAATGTGGGGATTGCGCAGCATCATTTGGGCTTTGCTGGGTCTATGGCGATCCGCCCCAGCACCATGATCCAGATCGTTAAGGATTGGACAGACAGTTTGCGTGTGCATGGGTTTGAGAAGTTCTATTTTCTGAATGGGCATGGGGGCAATATCGGCACGCTAATGGCTTGTTTTGCTGAACTCCATGGCGAACGGTCCCTTGCAGGCGCGGCGGGCAGCAACCGTCCGGGTATTCAATGCAAGTTGCGCAATTGGTGGCAGGGCCCAAAAGTCGGCGCGATCTCCCAAAAGGAATATGGCGCTGCTGAGGGCAGCCACGCCACCCCGTCTGAGGTATCGGTGACCTATGCCGCCTATCCTGACGCTGTGAAATCGGTTGAAATGACGCCAGAGCTGGCCCCCCGTGGCGGCTTTACCGATTCAGAGGATTATCGCAGGACTTTCCCCGATGGGCGCATTGGGTCAAATCCTGCATTGGCAAGTGTTGAGGTTGGGCATGATCTGATCAAGGCGGCAATTGCCGACACGATTGAAGATCTTAAAAGCTTTCAGGACTGACATTTGTGGGCCAACGCGACACCATCTTAAAGCATTTTGAGGCACAGATCGGTTGGTGCGAGGGGCTGGGATCCCCCTTTACTGCCAATCTAATTAGGGTGTTTCATCAAAACTTGGTTGATGGCGGTGTGCTGGATCAGATGATTGGCGTATGGCGGGGGGAGCCGACGATGGATGCCCTGTCCCTGCGGGTTGCCGGGGCCATGCAAATGCTGGTGCGCGCAGGTAAGGTGCCCGATCTTGCTGCGCTTTATCCACCTGCTAAAGAAAAAGTCACAGCGGATGAGTTGCGCGGGCCCGTCTTGGCAGCGCTTCAGGATCACCGCGATTGGATTGCCGATTTTCTGACCTATGCCGTGCAAACGAATGAGGTGGGGCGGTCATCTGTATTGCTGCCCGGCTTTGCCTATTTGGCGCAATATTCTGACCTGCCGCTTGACCTTTATGAGATTGGCGCGAGTGCAGGTCTGAACCTGATCTGGGATCGTTATCATTATGATTTTGGTGAAGGTCGCGTTTGGGGTGACCCTGACGGCCCGGTTCATTTTGATGTGAAGTGGGAAGGGCCGTTCCCCGACATGCCTGCAAGTTTTTCTGTGGCACGGCGGCAGGCTGTCGATATCAACCCGCTTGATATCCATGATGCTGCCGAGATGGATCGTGTGCGGTCTTATATTTGGCCGGATCAGGCGGCGCGTATCGCCCGATTTGAAGGGGCGGTGGCGTTGGCGCGTGATGCAGGTGTCAGCGTCGAACAGGGTGATGCGGGTGATTGGGTTGCGGCGCATCTGACAAAGCCCAATCCCGGCCACTTACGCGTGCTTTATCATTCCATTATGTGGCAATACCCCCCTGAAGAAACACGCCAATATGTGATTGATACCATGCGCGCGGCAGGGGCGCAGGCAACGCCCGATGCGCCGCTTGCGTGGATGAATCTGGAACCGCTTGATGCAACCGCAACCATGCCAACCTTAAATCTGCGTTTGTGGGACGGTCAGGATCATGATGGGACATTACATCAGTTGGCCTATTGTCACCCGCATGGGGGTCATTTGGTCTGGTTTGATGAGCCGACCGTTGGTGGATGAAGGGCGATGCCTGATCAGGTTTGTTTGGCTTGGGTTGTTTGATTGGGGTTGTTTGATTGGGGCTATTGATCTGCTATAGACGTGTTCAGGCCCCTTTAGGCGGGGGCGGCAGCAACAGGATTAGCAATTATGGGTGACAGGTTGGCGGCTATTGGGTTTGTGATGGCCCTTGTGTTGGTTAGCTTTGGCTATGGCGTTGCGACCGTTGCCTTTGAGATTTTTCCCTATACCCATGTGCGTAATGCGGTTTTGGGTGCGCAGGCAGCCCTGCGATCCGTCAAGGCACAAAGCGGGCAGATTTCCAAAAGCTATTGGGTGCAATTGTCAGATGATCTTAAGGGCGTGACCATCAACGATCCTGCAAATGCGTTTGATGGCGTGACGGTCTATGGCTCATCGGAAACTTTGGGTGCTGATCTGATTGATATGGATGGTGCCGTGCTGCAAAGCTGGCGTCCCAATCGCGATGATGTGTGGCCTGAAGCAGAACAGGTGCCCTATCCGCGTCCTGCCAGTATTGATCAGGCCATTTGCCGTAAGCCGCATGTCTACCCCGACGGGTCACTTCTTTGTGTGTTGCACCTAAAGGACGGGTTCACCCCCTATGGTGGCGGTGTCATCAAGATGGACCGGACGGGGCGTGTTCTTTGGCGTTGGTTCGGTCATGCCCATCATGATTTGATGATACGCGCAGATGATGGGGCCATTGTTACCCTATCGCAGTTTTTGGCGACAAAGACCGATCCGCGTTTCCCAACTATTATGCCGCCGTCGCTGATAGACGAACTTGTGGTTCTGTCTGATGAGGGTGAGGTCTTGCAAAGCATTTCGCTGTTTGATGCCATCGCCGACACAAAGTTTCGATGGGCGCTTTACCCCCAATGGCGCCATACCAATCCTGATCCGATGCACGCCAATTCAGTCCATATTGTCTCTGCCGAAGAGGCAGCGCGGATCAACGGCGTCGCCGCAGGCCAGGTGTTAATCTCGTTACGCAACCCTTCGACTTTAATTGTGGTTGATCTTGAAACCGAAAAAGTCGTGTGGGCCAAGCGCGGTGATTGGCACCACCAGCATGATGCCGGCTTTACCGCAGATGGCGGCCTTGTGCTGTTTGATAATCAGGGCCCGGTTTTGGGCAGCAACAAAAAAGGGTCGCGCATGTTGCACCTTGATGCTGACAGCGCCCAACCGGTGTTAAGCTATGATGGCTTGTCAGAGGGGCAACAGGCCGGGGCATGGCCGCTTTATTCAGATATCAAGTCTGCTGCGCAATTTCTGCCCAATGGCAATATCCTGATTACAGAGGCGATGCAGGCCCGCCTGTTGGAGGTGACGCCCACAGGACAGATCGCGTGGGAATATATCAACCCTGTCCGTCATGAGGCGCAGCCAAGCTATGCGGCCACGCTGCAACAGGGCTTTCGCTATCGCCGGGACGCGCTGCCCTTTCTGGCGGACTAGGCAGGGGCGGTGGCGCCTGGTTTAGTCGGCGGCCCACTCACCGTCAGGGCCATAATATTTCGGCATGGGTAAGTTCAATTTCTTTCTGATCTTGGGCCGCGTATTGCAGAAGGTTTCATCAAGCACCAGAAATTTAAGGTCGATCGTTTCATGGTCTGCCGTGCCCGGGGGACGATCCTCATAACGCTGACCTTCATCGAAGCTGAAATCGCGCCATAAGTCTTGCCATGATACCGGACCGGGCCTTTCGTCCGGCAAGGCGATACGCGACGACATCATAACCGCAAGCGTTTCACCGCCAAGGGCAATGATGCCGCGACGATAGGCTATGGCGTCTGGCACGCCATAGCGGATGCGGTGCTGTTCATAGGTCCATGTGAAGGCGTGGTTAGTGCCGGATTCGGGAGGCAGGCGTTGGAGGTCGTTGTTCCAGTGGGTCGCGACACCGAAAGCACCGCCGCCATCGTGCCAGTCAATATTGGTTAGTTGGTTAACTTCATAGGTGGCGATTTTGCTGATGAATTCGTTAACCTCGTCAATGTCTTTGTCGGTAATCGTCAGCGGTACAAAGCGTCTGTCGTAAAAGTCAAAGGATTCGACATTATCTTCGTCATTCGCGCGAATGAACATCACACTCTTTCCCACTTCTTTGCAGACGATCAGCCGCGAGTGATGCTTATAGCTTGATCGATACACACCAACATTGGCTATTTCCTTGTCGCCAAGCGTTGCATGTGCGCCCATGTTTGATATCGCAAATCGTCCAGGCTCCCGCACATTGAAATCATCAGTGTTGCCGACCCATTCGCCATCCCTAATCGCAGGATAGGTATACATTTGTTTCAACCGTTCGCGGGGCAGCGATTGTGGTGGCGGTTCAGGTGTTGGCGGCGCAAAGAAAGCCACAACGCCGAACCCGACAATTGCCCATATGGCAATGCCAGCGCTGATTATTCCGATTGTGAGTGCTAGTTTTTTCACGGTAAAATTTTATGTGTGATCCAAGGTTTGGTCAGATTGCGGCTTGGGAAGCAAAAAGTCCAATGCCTTCTTGATATCCTGCTTTAGCTCATCAGTTAGGTCGCCAAAAACTAGTAAGTTGATTCTCCGCGATCCGACCGTATGGTCGAGCTATTTTTCGTTCTGTTTGACAACTGTGTCGAGTTCCCAGTCATAATCACTAAGTCGCATTCCTAATTTGTAGCGAATATCTGGCCGGGAGTTACACAAGGTCAGATCAAAAACAAAATAATTAAGGTCAACTTGGTGTGCCTTCTCATTGTCCCAATCTTCCGGCGTACGATCCTGATAGCGTAATCCATCTTTGTAGCGCAGATTGTGTAGTGTTTCTTCCCACGTAAGTGGCCCTGCGCTTGTGTCGTCAGGAAAGGCGCGGCGAGACGAATTGATCATCACGCTATCTTCCTTGCCCAGCACAATGATGCCGCGCCGATAGGTGATCATTTCGACTTTGCCATAGCGAAGATGATGATTCTCGAACGTCCATGTAAACCCCTTGCCAACTCCGGCTGACGGCGGCAGTGGTGTTAGATCATGATTCCAGTGTGTAGAGATGCCGAATTCCCCACGCCCATCATCCCAATCGACACTATCGTAGATTTTCCGCTCTTCATCAATGACAGTGCTGAGTTGATGGTCGATCAAGGCGAGTTCGTCTTCGTCGAAATCGTGGGGGCCACCAATCCCATCAATATAGGTGAAGGTGCCGATCACACCGTCTTCGACCTTAGGGATGAAGGCGGAAACAGATGGGTTGGGGCACAAAATGTCATGTTTGAATTTGGTCTCACGATCATTCGGCGTAGGCATGGGGCCGATTTCATCTGGCATTAATCTGAACGTGTAGTGGCTATAGGAGCGATTGATCTTTGTGTACGCATCGGGATGCGTAAATTCTTTCATCGACCAATAGCCGTTTTGCTCGGCCTTATAGAAATAGTCGTCTACAAGTTGTTCTCGAGAAACCTCACGTGGGGCTGGTGTGATGACAAAGCTAAAGATGGCCCACAGCGCGATTAAGCACAGCAGGGCAAGGCTTACCAAGCCGCCAATAGACCAAGAAACTATTTTAAGCCATCTGGGCGTTGAGCGCATTCGTATCAGGCCGGGTTTACAATGTGCCAAATGTCCAGCGGTGAAATGTCGTGCTGGAAATATAAATATAGAAATGCTGCGACAGTAATAAACCCGACAATTGTCGCCAGCCAGCCATAGATATTCAGCAGAAAGTCCAGCAATTTCATGGCGCGCCTTCAATTGCTTGAGCTGTATGATTGGCAGGCACATTTCCAGAACCTGCGTTAATCATCATGAGATAAGCGAGGCCAATTATAGCTAGTAAGCCGATTACCCAAGCACCAATCATGCTTAGAATTGTGACCGCAAACCAGCTTATTGCTTTCGTTAATTTGGTTAATATCAAGTCCAATGGCCCTTCTAACGCTTAGGCTTGATTGAGCTAGTCCTACTTATCATCTTTAAGTTGTTCGATCAATTTGAACGCGAAGGTGCTGTGCACATCTGCACCCTTTCCCAATCTATCTGGCAATCTATCTGGCAATCGTGTTGGGCAGGCCAAGGCCATCTGCGGCGACCAGGCAGCGCATCACTTCAGCAGCGCCGCCACCGAACGTGTTAAGCTGCGCCATCCGGTAAATATCGTCAATCTCACCATCAAGTTCCGCCCCGGCTGACCCTGCGCGAAGGCTGGCGCCCTGTCCCATCAGGTCCATCATCAGCCGCATGGTGGTCACAAGCTCGTCACAGGAAAAGACCTTTACCCCCGCAGCCAAGGCATTGCTGACGCAATCATTGTCGATCTGCCATGCCATGCGCAGGTTCAGCGCGTTCATGGCAGCGAACTTGCAATAGACCTCGCCAATGCGGGCCTGCACCAGTGAATCATCAAGCGCAGCGCGGCCATCCTGATCTTCGGCGCGCGCCGCCTCCAGCAAATCAAGATAGCATTTGATGCCATTGATGCTCATCGCAGCGAGCGAAATGCGTTCGTGGTTGAGTTGGGAGCGGATGACCCCCCAGCCCTGATTGACGCCGCCGACAATCCGGTCAGGGGTGACGCGGATATTGTCGTAATAGGTCATGTTGGTGCGCAGGCCCGCCACTGTGTGAATGGGGGCAAGCGAAAAGCCGGGATCATCCGTATCGACGATCATGACGGATATGCCGCGCGCGCCCGGCAAGTCTTCACCGCCCGTGCGGGCTGCCAGCCAAATATGATCAGCCCCGTTTGCGCCTGAGGTATAAACCTTTGTGCCATTGACGATGAAATCATCGCCATCCGCCTCAGCCTTGGTTTTGAGGGAGGCAAGGTCTGTTCCCGCACCGGGTTCTGAATAGCCTATGGCGAAAATCACTTCGCCTGCTGCGATGCCGGGCAGATATTTTTGCTTTTGCTCATCCGTGCCAAGCTGCATCAGCGCCGGGGCGATGGTGGAGATTGTGACGACGGGAAAGGGCGCCTTGGCGACCCAGCTTTCCTCAAACAGGATCAGCTGGTCGATCATCCCGCGCCCTTCGCCGCCAAATTCCTTGGGCCAGCCGAGTGTGAGCACACCATCCTTGCCCATCTGGCGCACCACATCGCGGAAAATCGGCCCCGCCTCAATCCCTTTGGTGGCGGCCTTGCGCTCCGGCGTCATCAGGTCGGCAAAATAGCTGCGCAAATCGTGGCGCAATTGCTTTTGCTCTTTCGTGAATTCAATACGCATAGGTTTTTCTTTCTTGGGGCTTTCTGCCATCGGGATGCGAAAAATAGTTGCTATAGGTAACAGTATAGTATTTTATTGAATTTAGATTCAATAACTGAGTAACAGCCTTTCAACTTGGGCGGCCCAAAATCATGGATTTTTCGCTGACAGAGGATCAGGACGCGATCCGCGCCCTTGCAGAGCGGCTTTTTGCCGATCATCTGCCCGATGATGCGCGCGCGAAACTCTATCAGGAGGGGGCGCCGTTTGATCAGCCGACATGGGATGCTTTAATCGCGGCAGGCCTGACGGGGCTTGTGGTGCCTGAGGGGGCGGGCGGGTCCGCCCTCGGCCTGATGGAACTTGCACAGGTTTTGGAGGCGCAGGGCGCGGTCTGTTCGCCCGTGCCGCTACTGCCAACCTCACTGGCTGCGCTTGGGCTGTCTTGTTTTGCCCCCGATCATCCGGCCTTGGCTGAGATTGCGGCGGGAGCTGTTGTGACAGTGGCGCTGCCCTCCTACCGTTTTGCCCATGCCGCCTTGCCCACCTTGACCGAAGGGGTGCTGACAGGCCGGGCCGACGCTGTGCCCTATGGCATGATGGCCACGGGCGCGCTTGTGATTGCAAAAGATCATGACCAGCCGGTTCTGCTTTATGTATCGCTTGAAGGTAAGGGCGTAACACGCAGCCCCGCCACCTTGATGAGTGGGGAGCAGGCCGCACAACTCACCTTTGACAATTGCGACTATGATATTCTTGCCAGCGGGCCTGAGGCTTTGAGCTTTTTGCAGGAACGTGCCTATACGTTACAGGCAGCGCTGACCGTTGGTGTCCTGCAGGAGGCGTTGAAACGCACCGCAGACTATATCGGCGATCGCAAACAATTTGGCCGTCCGATTGCGGGGTTTCAGGCTGTGTCGCAACAAATGGCAGACGCCTATATGGCGATCGAAGCCTTGCGCACTATCATGTGGAAATCATTGGCCCGTCTTGATGGACCGGGCGGGTCAGCGCCTGCAGCAGCAGGGGCGGTCAAGTATTGGGTGTCAGAGGCTGCCCACAAGGTTGCCCACACCTGCCTTCATCTGCATGGCGGGATCGGGCAGGATCTTGACTATCCGATCCAGCGATATTTCGTTTGGGCCAAGCATCAGGGCGTTTATTTAGGCAGTGGAACAGATCATTTGCCCGCTATCGGGGCGCTCGCCCTTGATGGGGCATTGTTGAAAGATTATCAGGCGCTGGCACCCGCATAAGACGGGCTGGCGTAAACAAATGAATGGGAGGGACTGACATGACAGATTTTGGTTTGCCAAGCCCCGGCGACGGCGTCGCGCTAAAGGGGATACGTGTCCTCGATCTAACCGATGAAACCGGGTACGAGGCCGGACGCTTTCTGGCCGATTGGGGCGCAGAGGTGATTAAGGTTGAACCCCCGCAGGGTGATAGCGCGCGTTTGCGCCCGCCCTTTGCCGATAATGTCGAGGACCCGACCCGTAGCCTGTTTTTCATGGCGCGTAACCGCAACAAAAAAGGCATCACGCTCGACCTTGAAAGTGACGATGGGCGCGCGCTTGCCAAAAAGCTGATGGCAAGTGTGGATGTGGTCATTGAAACCTATCCGGTCGGCCATTTGGCTGCGCGCGGTTTGGGGTATGAGGATGTGACCGCTGACAATCCCGGCCTTGTCTATTGTTCGATTACCCCCTACGGGCAGGACGGCCCGATGAGCCGTTTTCGCGGCTCCGACCTGACGGTCATGGCCCATTCGGGTTTTCTTGATCTGTTGGGTGACAAGGATCGCGCGCCCTTGCGCCTTCAGGTGCCGCAGATCAGTCAACATGCTTCAGAAGCTGCTGCGGGCGCGATCATGACGGCGCTGTTCCACCGTGAAAATACGGGGGAGGGGCAATATATCGATACCTCCGCCTGTCAGGTGCAGGTCATGTGTGGGTCTGCCACCAACTGGATGACGTGGGAGGTAAATCGCGCCATTGTGAAACGTCAGGGCGCGATGATCGAAACACCCTCCGGCGGTTATGCCCTGTCGGTCTTTTGGGAATGTGCTGATGGGTATGTTGTCTTTGTCTTCCTGCCCGGCGGTATGGGCGGGGGCCGTATGATGGAAGGTATGATCAAATGGATGGAGTCGGAAGGTTTTGACCCTGCGCCGCTCAATGAATTTGATTGGAACACATACGATATTGATGCGGACTATGCGACGCAGGATTTTATCGACAAATATGCCGAACCGATCCGCCGTTTCTTCAAGCCCAAGACACGCGACGAGATTTTTGAAAAGGCGCTGGGCCATCACATCATGCTTTATCCCGCCAATGATGCATCAACGCTTGTAGAAAATCCGCAGCTTGTGTCGCGTGGGTTCTGGCAGCAGGTCACCCATGATGATTTGGGCCGTGACGTCACCTATCCCGGTGCGCCAATGGTGATGACCAACACGCCGATGCGGGCGGGTCATCGCGCGCCCCATTTGGGTGAACATACAGATGATGTGCTTGGGTCGCTTGGCCTTGGTGATGATGAAATTGCGGCCTTGCGTGCCGCCAAGGCGATATAGGGGGGCACTGTCATGACAAGCAAACGCGCTTATGAAGGGATCAAGGTTGCGGACTTTGCCTGGTCAGGGGTTGGTCCGATTGTGTGTGAATATCTTGCTTCGCACGGGGCGACGGTGATCCGCATTGAATCCATGACCCGTCCTGATGTGATGCGGTTCGCTGGCCCCTTTAAGGATGGCCAGATGGACATGAATGCGTCCATCGGGTTCTTGCAGGTTCACAATGACAAATATGGCATGACGCTTGATTTGAAGTCCGAAGCAGGGCTTAAGATCGCGCGCGACCTGATCGGCTGGGCCGATGTGATGGCCGAAGCTTACGTGCCTGGCGTCATGGAAAAATTTGGCATCGGCTATGAGGATGCGAAAAAGATCAATCCCAATATCATCTATTACGGCACTTCCATGATGGGCCGCTTTGGGCCGCTGTCTGGCATGCCGGGCTTTGGAACATTCCTGACCCCCATGACAGGGCTGAATGATATTATCGGTTGGCCTGATCGGGGGCCTGTGCAGATTTATGGCGCGCTGACCGATGTTGTGAATTTCAAATATGGCATCATGGCGATGACCGCGGCGCTGTTCCACAAAAAGCGGACGGGTGAGGGGCAGCGCATTGACCTTAGCCAGTTTGCAGGTGGTGTAACCTTCTGCGCGGAAGAAATTTTGCAGCACACGGTAAACGGTGAGGCGTGGGAAAAATCAGGTAATCGCGATCCGCAGGCCGCGCCCCATGGGGTGTTCCCCATTGCGGGTGATGATCGCTGGATGGCGCTGGCTATTTGGTCTGACGAGGATTTTGCAAAGTTCTGCACGCTTATTGAGGCACCGCAATTGGCTGACGATGCGCGCTTTAAAACATTTGCTGATCGTAAGGCAAACGAAGACGCGCTTGAGGCTGAGATTGCCGCCATTACCGCGCAAGCCGATGGCGATGCGCTGGTCTATAAGTTGCAGGACAAGGGCATTGATGCTGCAAAAGTGCTGAACAATCGTGAGCTGATCGAAGACCGGCATCTGAATTATCGGCGCACTTTCCGGTATCTGAAACATGAAAAATACGGCACCTATCCGATGCATGATTTTGCCAATGATGCCAAGCTGACGGACACGCCGGCCACACTAAAACGGCGGTCACCTAATTTGGGTGAGCATACGGAATATGTGTGCCGGGAAGTGCTGGGCATGACGGGCGACGAGTATCAGGATAATTTGAAGGCCGGAGCGTTTGGGCCGACAGGATAACAAATAATCACTCGAAAGGCGGTTTCGATTCGTTTCCACTTCGTAGTCGGACTACGCCTTTGGAGTGATCAAAAAAGTGCGTTTGGTCCCACCGGATGACTGGGCGGCGACTGCTCATTCAGTCAGTGACAGTAGGTTGCCCTCCGGGTCCTTGACCCACAGGACTTTTGCGCCGCCGGGCGATGTCCAGATACCTCGTTCGCTATATTCCATGCCGGGAAAACGTTCAGGTTCAATCCCTGCATCGGTTAGCGCGTCGGCCTTGGCCTCAATATCCGTTACCTGCCAGCCTGCTGCGGT
The DNA here is from genome assembly GCA_965229935.1 of Alphaproteobacteria bacterium. Taxonomy (GTDB): domain Bacteria; phylum Pseudomonadota; class Alphaproteobacteria; order SPJN01; family SPJN01; genus SPJN01. The sequence continues at coordinate 2,004,945 of CBDDKB010000002.1, read as the reverse complement.
AAAGGGCAGTGGCTCAAACGGTGGGGCGATGGCGACGCGCAATTCAGCGTTGGCGCATTGGAACACCAGCGCGACGGGCGTCTCCTCTATCAGGGGCAGGCCCAACAGATCACCATAAAAGTGATGCGCCTTGTCTGGATTGGTCGTGGCGATAAAGCTGACCAGTTTTGCGTCTTTCAACATTCTTAAACTCCCCTCACTCCACAAACCCACCCTACCGAAGTTGTGACTTGCGCTCAATCCTGCGGGGAGAATTACGCAAAAAGATAGTATACATGGGTTAATATTGACTGTTTGCGTAATTTTGTGATGTGATACTGACGAATCAAGTCAAGGACCCCTATGTCAGCCGACCCCGCACAAAAGCCGCTTGCCGTCATTACAGGCGCTGCCAATGGCATTGGCGCGGCCCTTGTGGCGCAGGCTTTGGCGCGTGGGTTTCGCGTGCTTGCATCCGATGTGGATAGGGGGGCGCTTGATGCCGCTTGGGCAGGTCGCGACGATGTAATGGTGCAAGCTGCCGATGTGTCTGATGCGGATCAGGTGGCGGCCCTTGCCGATACTGCCTTCGCGATGGCCGATCAGGTCGCCTTGCTTTGCAATAATGCGGGCGTGATGAAAACAGGTTTCCTGTGGGAATTTACCCTTGATGATTGGTGCTGGATGTCTGGCGTGAATTATTGGGGGGTTGTCCATGGCATTCACCATTTTGTGCCGCGCATGATTGAAGCTGCCAAAAACAAAGAAGCGCCCGCCCATATCGTCAATACTTGTTCAATTGCGGGGCTGACGGTCACGCCCAATTCCGGCATTTATGGTGCTACCAAACAGGCGATCACCGCAATTACCGAAGGGTTGCTTTACGAGCTGCGCTATTTCAAGGCGCCTATCGGCGTGTCGGCCCTTTGCCCCGGCCCGATCAAAACCCGCATTGCTGAATGGGATCGTTATGGCAAGGCGGATGAGGGGGAGCATGCCGCCTATGGCCAATCGCGCTTGCAAAACCTGATTGCCGATGAAGGCATGGACCCGGACGAGCTGGCGCGGATTACCTTTGACGCGGTTGATGAGGGTCGCTTTTGGATCCTGCCGCATGATCATTTCAAGGGTGCGCTGACCGCGCGCTATCAATCAATTATGGATGAAACCAATCCTTCGTTTCGCTCGCTTGTCGAGGGTGAATGACTATGGAGCGACAGCCAGCAAAAGTGGGAACCGGTTTTGCGTCCGGCTGCGCGACCAAATAAAGGAACAATTATGTCTGAGCCGAATGGCAAATCAGTTGATGATGTGGATCGTCAGATCATCGAACTTTTGATGGAAGATGGGCGCATGTCCATTCAGGAAGTGGCGCGGCGCTTAAGCTCTACCGCTGCGACGGTGCGCACGCGTATTCGCCGCCTTGAAGAGTCAGGCGTGTTGCGCGTTGTGGCGGTGACGGACTTTGCCGCTGCCGGGTTTGAAATGCTGCTGGCCATTGGGATTGAGGTTGAGAGCAGGTCCGCCGAACAGGTCGGGCATGAGCTTGCCAAATTGCCAGAGGTCTTTTCCGTCAATATGACGACGGGGACGTTCGACCTTGAAATTTTGGTTGCGGCACAAGGCTATGATGATCTGAACCGCTTTTTGACGGACGAGCTTGCGGGCATCAAAGGCATAGCCAGACTTGAACCGGGGCTGTGTATCGACGTGTTGAAATATCAAAGTGAATGGGCCCCGGAACTATGACCGCAGAGAACGCAACAGATCACAAACGCCGCGCCCTTGATGATGTGGATCGCGCTATCCTTGAATGTTTGGCAAGTAACGCCCGCACCTCAAACCGTGAAATTGCGCAACAGCTTGATGTTGCAGAAGGGACGGTGCGCGGACGTATCAAGGCGTTGCAGGATGAACGGATCATCAAAATCACCGCTGTCACCAATCTGATTGATGTGGAAAGCCCCTTGATGGCCTATGTCGGCATTCGGGCCGACCGGGATAAGGTGCGCGAGGTGGCAAGCGCGGTTGCTGAGCTTGATGTCATCCGTTTTGCCGCCACTATGTTGGGCCGTCATGACGTGTTGGCGATTACCGTCGTCTCCTCCCCCGAACAATTGGTTGAGGTGGTGAACGAGATGATTATGCCGATTACCGGCGTGCGCCATGTAGAAACTACGCTGGCGGTCAAGTTCCTGAAATATGACTACCGCTGGGGCCGCATCGTGAATGGCGAGGGATAGGCTGCCCCGACCGTCACCCCGGACTTGATCCGGGGTCCAGTTCGAAAATGCTCTCAACGATCGCTCTGGATTCCGGATCGCGCTCACAAATGTGAGCTTGCCCGGAATGACGGTTATCTAACTCTATTTTACGCATTCCGGGCGATCATGGACTCCCAAACCATCCAAATGCGTAAAAATTACCCCAATAAAATACGAAAATAGTTGACGCACCCTCTCTCCGCTGACAAAATGCGCCGCAATCGGGCGCTGAAATTGCGCGCGGGCATAAAAACAAGACCTTGGGAGGGTCGTCATGATGAGCGAAACCAGCACCGCGATTGATATAGAACCACATTTGGCGGCGATTGCTGCCAACGCACAGGCCGGGCGCGATGGGCGCAGGCTTGATTCCGGCTCTATCGAAATTATGAAGAAGGCGGGTGTTTTCCGCAGTTTCCTGCCGAAAAAACTGGGCGGCCTTGAAATGTCGCCACAGGATTTCTTCGCCATGCAGATCAAAATTGCCGAGGCTGACATGTCATCTGGCTGGGTTGCGGGCATTATCGCCTGCCACCCCTATCAGATTGCCTTGATGGATGATCAGGCCCAGCAGGATGTTTTTGGTGATGATCCAGACACGCTGGTTTCAAGCTCATACAACCCAATGGGTGGTAAGGTCGAACTGGCCGATGGCGGTTTTAAACTGTCAGGCCGCTGGGGGTGGAGCTCAGGCTCAGACCATTGTTCATGGGCGCTGTTGGGCGCAATTGTTCCGGGCGAGGGGTATCGCACATTTTTGGTCCCGCGCACAGATTATGTCATTGAGGACACATGGCATGCCATGGGCCTACAGGGCACCGGATCGAACGATGTGGTGATTGCAGAACCTGTCTTTGTGCCTGATCACCGCACGCATAAGCAGTCTGACGGGTTTGCCTGCGTCAACGGTCAGAACAATCCCTATTATGATTTGCCGTGGGCGCAAGTTTTCATTCGCATCGTGTGCACGCCTGCTATCGGCGCTGCCAAACATGCGCTTGATCTGTTTATTGAAAATGCGGGCGGGTCTTCAACCGATCCCAGCAAGCTGATGGGCGACCCTGACATTCAGCGCCGTGTTGCCGAAGTCGTGATGCTGATTGATGAAACCGAGGCGCTGATGATGCGCAATTTCGACGCCATGACTGGCGCGATCAGCAAGGGGGACGAGGTGCCGTTGCTCGACCGCGTGCGTTATCGCTATCACGCAAGTCTTGTTATCGACAAAATGATCAAGGCTGTTGATCTGCTGTTTGATGTAGCTGGTGGCCGGTCGGTCTTTAATGGTCATCCGATCCAGCAAATCTGGAACGATATTCACATTGCCCGTGCCCATGTTGCCAATAACCCGACGCCCTTTGCGCGTAATTTGGGCGGCATGATGCTGGGCGCTGATAATGGCGACTTCTTCGTTTAGGCAGTTTTTTGTTTGAGCGTGTGGGCATTTAGGGGGCTTTATGTCTGATCTTGAAACCGACATTCCTGCAGAACAGCGGCGCGGCGCACCGCCCGTTGGGCAATATGTGGATAGTGGCGTCGATGGCGTCATGATCCATTTGCATGATCTGGGGCCCAAGGATGGCAATGTTATCGTCTTTGTCCATGGCTCAGGCCCTGGCGCGTCGGGTTGGTCGAACTTCAAACAGAATATTGATGCCTTTACCGGCGCTGGCTATCGCGTGATTGTGCCTGATCTGGTTGGCTATGGTTATTCCACCAAGCCGACGGATATTGATTATACGCGCGACCTGTTTTGCGACACGTTGAAGGGCGCGATCGAAGCGCTGGGTATTTTCAAGGTGACGATGGTTGGCAATTCACTGGGCGGTGCCTTGTCGCTGCGCATAGCGCTCGACCATCCCGATTTTGTTGAACGGCTGATCCTGATGGCCCCCGGCGGGATTGAAGAGCTTGATATCTATTTCGCTATGCCCGGCATTGCCGCGATGATGTCAGGCTTTGCTGAGGGGCTAACGCGCGAGGCGATGGGCGGCTTGCTGACGCAATTGGTGCATGACCCCAAACATGTCACGCAGGCCTTGACCGATGAACGCTTTGCCATTGTGCAGGATATGCCACCTGAAGTGTTGGGCCGGATGCGCATTCCCAATCAGGTGGATGAGCTGCCCAAACTGAAACAGCCCATTCTGGGCTTTTGGGGAATTCAGGATCGTTTCTGCCCCCATTCGGGCGCAGAAAAAGTTATGCAGGCCTGCCCGCAGGCGCGCTTTTTGATGGTGGCAGATTGCGGTCATTGGGTGATGGTCGAACATGCGGACCTATTCAATCGCACATGCCGTGATTTCCTGGAGCATGGCTGATGGCGTTATCGTCTGACCAAATTGCAGCGCATGCAGAGGCGCTTTACCAAGCCCTGCGCAATCGCACGACACTGCCGCCGCTTACTGAAACCGAAGCGGCGATTGCCATTGATGACGCCTATCAAATCTCAAAATTGTTTTTGGATAAGCGCATCGCGCGCGATGGCGAAAAGGTGGTTGGCAAAAAAATCGGCGTCACCTCAAAACCCGTTCAAGACATGCTGGGCGTGTTTGAACCTGACTTTGGTTTTTTGACAGACGCGATGTGGGTGACCGACGGCAAAGTGCAGATGAACGAGCTGATTGCGCCGCGTGCAGAGGCTGAAATCGGCTTCCGCTTGAAGTCTGGCCTGAAAGGCCCCGGCGTTACCCCCGAAGATGTCTTGGCCGCAACTGATTGCGTCATGGCCTGTTTTGAAATTGTTGATAGCCGCATTCGTGATTGGCAGATCAAGATCGAAGACACGGTGGCGGACAATGCCTCCTGCGGTGTGTTTGTTTTGGGGGCTGACGAGATTGATCCCAACAGTGTCGATCTTGCGGCACTGAAGGTCGAAGTCTTTAAGAACGGCGACAAGCTTTCAGAAGGTGTTGGTGCTGCCGTTCAGGGCTCCCCCCTTGCGTCTGTTGCATGGCTTGCCAATACGCTGGGCGCTTATGGCATCCCGTTCGAGGCGGGCGAGGTTATTTTATCAGGATCGCTTGTCCCGCTTGAGCCTGTCGTGCCGGGCGATTCCATGCGCATGGTGCTGCATGGTGTGGGCGAACTCGCAGTTGATTTTGTGGATTAAGGTCTATGACGAAAAAGTCAAAAGTAGCCATCATCGGCTCCGGCAATATTGGCACTGATTTGATGATCAAGGTGCTAAAGACCAGCAACCTGCTTGATATGGGTGTGATGGTCGGGATCGAGGCTGACTCTGACGGTTTGGCACGCGCCCGCGACATGGGTGTTGCCACCACGCATGAGGGGATGGATGGTCTGGTCAACATGCCCGAATGGGCAGATATCGACATTGTGTTCGATGCGACCTCTGCCAAGGCGCATGCCTATCATAATGAACTGTGTGAAAAACACGGCAAGCAGATGGTCGATCTGACGCCTGCTGCCATCGGCCCTTACTGCGTTCCTGTTGTGAATATGGAAGAACATTTGGGTCAGTCCAATGTGAACATGGTGACCTGCGGCGGGCAGGCAACCATCCCCATGGTCTATGCGGTGAAGCGGGTTGCCGACCGCTTGCCCTATGCCGAGATTGTTGCGTCTGTCTCCTCCCGCTCTGCCGGGCCGGGGACGCGCGCCAATATTGATGAGTTTACGGTGACAACTTCCAAAGGGATTGAGGTTGTGGGCGGTGCCGAAAAAGGCAAGGCCATCATCATCCTGAACCCTGCTGAACCGCCCATGATCATGCGTGACACGATCTATACCCTGTCGCAGGGTGCGGAACCTGAAGAGATTGCCGCATCTGTTGAACGTATGGTCGAAGAGGTGCAGCAATATGTGCCGGGTTATCGCCTGAAGCAGGATGTGCAGTTTGAACGGTTCGGCTCCAACAATCCGGTAAAAATTCCGGGCCTCGGTACTTTTGAGGGGATCAAGTCCAGCATCTTTTTGGAAGTCGAAGGCGCAGCGCACTATCTGCCCGCCTATGCCGGCAATCTAGACATCATGACGTCAGCGGGCATGGCAACAGCGGAAAAGATTGCCGCCCTTAAATTCGGAGCCGCTGCGTGATGACTGGACGTATCAAAGACCCGACGACAGAAAAGCTATACATACAAGATGTCAGTTTGCGCGATGGTATGCATGCCATCCGCCACCAATACAGTGTTGATGATGCCCGTGCGATTGCCAAGGCGTTGGACGAGGCGGGCGTTGATGCCATCGAAATCGCCCATGGTGATGGGCTGAATGGCGGCAGCTTTAATTACGGCTTTGGCGCTCACACCGACTGGGAATGGATTGAGGCGGTTGCCGACGTCGTGGAAAACGCGGTCGTTACAACGCTGATCCTGCCCGGTATTGCCACCCGCGAAACCCTAAAACAGGCATGGGATTTGGGTGTGCGGTCCGTGCGTGTGGCAACACACTGTACTGAGGCTGACGTTGCCAAGCAGCATATTGGCGTGGCGCGAGAGCTTGGCATGGACACGATCGGCTTTTTGATGATGTCGCATATGGTCGAGCCTGAGCAATTAGTTCAGCAAGCCAAGCTGATGGAAGAGTATGGCGCGACTTGCGTTTATGTGACCGACAGCGGCGGTGCGCTCGACATGGAGGGCTATCGCGATAGGCTTGAGGCCTATGATCGCGAGCTGAACCCTGAAACAGAAACCGGGGTTCATGCCCATCACAATCTATCGCTTGGTGTTGCCAATTCGCTTGTTGCTGTGCAGGCAGGCGCGCGACGCGTTGATGCGTCGCTTGCCGGGATGGGCGCAGGTGCAGGCAATGCCCCTCTTGAAGTCTTTATCGCAGCAGCAGACCGTAAAGGCTGGCAACATGGGTGCGATCTTTACAAGCTGATGGACGCCGCTGAAGAATTGGTGCGCCCCCTACAGGACCGGCCCGTGCGGGTGGATCGCGAAACCCTGTCGCTTGGTTATGCGGGGGTTTATTCCAGCTTCCTGCGTCATGCGGAAAAGGCTGCCGAAGATTACGGCGTCGATGTGCGTGAAATTTTGGTGGAACTGGGTGACCGCCGCATGGTTGGCGGGCAGGAAGATATGATCGTTGATGTGGCGCTTGATATCGTCAAGAAGAAGGCCGCTGCGCAATGACAGACCTTGAAGCCCGCATCACGCGCCTTGAGGATATTGAGGCGATTAAGGCCCTAAAGCATAAATATCTGAATGCGTGCGACGCGAAAGAGCCGGAGCGGGTCCGGGCATGTTTTGTTGACGGTGCAATTATTGACGCTGGCCCAATGGGTTTTTATGACAACGCCGACGATTTTGTAACCCTATTCAAACAGGCAGGCTGTCATCCGCATATCGTCGATATGCATCATGGGTCGAACCCGGAAATCGACATTGTGTCGGACGTGGACGCAACAGCGGTCTGGGCGCTTTATTTCTATACGATGAACACGGATGCGCAGACCTATCGCCAAATGGCGGGACGTTATTTCGATAGTTACCGCAAGGTGGATGGGGAATGGAAAATCGCCGCGACCCGCTTTGTGCCGCATTCGATCCTTGATGGGTCGCTTGCTGATCTAGGGCAGGGGGGCAATGGATCATGAGCTTGTTTGTGGATGGCGCCGCGCTTGTTTTCGGCGGCTCTGGCGGTATGGGCAGTGCGATTGCTAAAGTGTTGGGGCGCGATGGTTCCGGCGTAGCAATTTGCTATCGCAATAATGAGGACGCTGCCAAGAAAGTCGCCGATGAGGTGGCGGGGCTGGGCGTCAAGGCCAGCATTCACGCAGGCGATATCGGCAACCCAAAAGACATTGAAAAAACCTTTACCGATGCGATTGCCGAACATGGCCGCATCCATACGGTCATCATCACGGCGGGATCGGATATTGCGCAACCGTTGCTCAACGAAGTGACAGAGGACCAGTGGCGCGAAGTGATCGACAATGATCTGAACGGTGCCTTCAAGATTATACGCACGGCATTGCCACACTTTACTGAAATGGGCGGTGGGTCGTTCGTGCACCTCAGCTCCGCCGGGATTTTGAAAACGCCGCCGCGTGACGTGCTGTCGGTTGCCCCCAAAATGGCCATTGAAGGCCTGATCAAATATGTTGCGAAGGAAGAGGGCGTCAACAATATCCGCGCCAATTCCATTGCGCTTGGCGTGATTGAGGCCGGCATCTTTAAACGTCTGCAGGCCCAGGGCGTGTTTGACGCTGCGTGGGAAGAGGCGGTGTTGGCAGGCCTTGCCCTAAAACGATTTGGTGACCCGGTTGAGGTGGCAGAGACGGTATCCTTCCTTGCCTCCAACCGCGCGGGTTACATTACAGGACAAATGATTGCCGTTGATGGCGGCTTTCATCTCTAATAGACGAACAGGGAGACGGAAATGATTGCAGGACTGGGTTATGTCGTGATCGCCGCGCAGGATGTGTCTGCGTGGGAGACGTTCGGCACACAGATTTTGGGCCTTCAGAAAGTCGAACGTGACGGTGCGCTTTACCTCAAGATGGATGACGCCCCCTTCCGTTATATGATCGTGCAGGCGACGGGCGAACCGGGCCCCGATGTGCTGGCCGCAAATGGTTGGGACGCGGGCGACGACGCCACTCTCGACGCGCTGATCGGGAAGCTGAAAGACGCAGGCGCACCTGTTGAAGAAGGTAGCGCGGAGGAGGCTGCGGCACGCTCTGTCACGCGGTTTGTGAAATCAAAAGACCCGGCAGGTAATGGGCTGGAGCTTTATGTCGGTCGCACAGATATGGGCGATGCGTTCACTTCACCCATTGGTGTGTCAGGCTTTGTCACCGAACCGATGGGCATGGGCCATTCCGTTATACCCGCGCCCAATGATCAGGAAACCGCTGACTTTTACCAAGACGTGTTGGGCTTTGGCCTGTCAGATGATTTGCGCCTGCCGCCCCCTGCTGAGGGCGCGCCTGATATGCGCATCATCTTTTTCCACGCCAATAATCCGCGTCATCATTCGGTGGCGTTGGGCAATTTCCCGACACCGACAATGTGCATTCATCTAATGATGGAGGTGAATAGCTTGGATGAGGTTGGCGCCTGTCTTGATCGTGTTAATCAGGCGGGGCTGCCCTTGATGGCATCGCTTGGGCGGCACGAAAACGACAATATGGTCAGCTTTTACGTCGTCGGCCCCGGCGGCATCGCCATTGAGTATGGCTATGACGGATTACAGGTCGAAGACTGGTCGTCATTTGCGCCCACCGTGTCTACCAGTGGTGACATTTGGGGCCACGATTATGCAACGCCGGAGATGTAATCACGATGGCTGATTTGAACAAAGTTATGAGCGCATCTGAGATTGTCGCCTCGCTTGAAAGCGGTATGACAATCGGTGTTGGCGGTTGGGGCGCGCGGCGCAAGCCGATGGCGCTGATCCGAGAGATTCTGAAAACCGACCTCAAGGATCTCAGCATCGTCTCCTATGGTGGGTGCGATGTGGGGATGCTGGCCGCGGCGGGTAAGCTGCGCAAGCTGACCTTCGGCTTCGTCTCCCTTGATGCCATTCCGCTTGAAAAACAGTTCCGGCAAAAACGCCAACAGGGCGCTTTTGAAGTGAATGAAATGGATGAGGGCATGGTGCAGCTTGGCTTGAAGGCCGCTGCCATGCGTGTGCCGTTCCTGCCGACACCCGTCGGCTTGGCATCCGATGTATTGGTGCGCAACCCGCAGCTTAAGACGGTGACTTCACCTTATGAGGATGGGACGGAATTGGTTGCTATGCCTGCGCTTAAGCTTGATGTGGCTTTGTGCCATGTGAACAAGGCTGATCCGCGCGGCAACAGCTGGATTTACGGCCCCGACCCCTTCTTTGACGAATGGTTTGCCCGTGCTGCGGACAAAACCTATCTGACGACAGAGGCCTTGGTGGCGACAGAAGATTTGGATGTGAAGTCCGAAGCGATCCGTATGCCGATTGACCGCTGTCATGTGACCGGCGTTGCAGAGGTGCCGATGGGTGCACACCCGACATCTTGCGCGCCTGATTATGGCATCGACGTAAAATTCCTGAAGACCTATTCCGATGCGCTTTCGGATGAAGACTGGGCCGCGTGGGTTGGTGCCCATGTCACGGGTAAGGATCAGGCTGCCTATATTGAAACCGCTGGTGGGCAGGACGCAGTGCGTGCGCTGCCCCTGCCGGTCTTTTAAGGAGGGGATGAGAATGAGTAACGATTACACCCTCGCTGAATTGTGTATCGCTGCTGCCGCGGAAGCGTTTCGCGGCAACGGCGAAGTCTTGGCAACCGGCATCGGCCTTGTACCACGTTTGGCTGCGTCGCTTGCCAAGGCTACGTTTGAACCGGGCCTGTTAATGACCGATGGCGAAGTCTATCTGGTGGCAGAACCCGTCCCTGTTGGTCCGCGCCAAGGATATGAGCCGAAGATCGAAGGCTATATGTCTTACGAACGTGTGTTCGATCTGCTTTATACGGGCCGCCGCCATGCGATGGTCGGCCCTGTGCAGGTTGACCGTTTCGGCCAGACCAATATCTCCATCATTGGGGATTATGAAAATCCGAAAGCGGCCCTGTTGGGTGTGCGCGGCTTTCCCGGCAATACGATCAACCATGCAAATTCCATGTTCGTGCCCAATCATTCGACGCGTAGTTTTGTTGAAGGTGAAGTCGATATGGTTGGCGGCATTGGCTATAACCCCGCCCGTTGGCCCGGCGGCAAACAGCCGGAGCATTTGGACCTACGCATGATCGTAACAGACCTTTGCGTGATGGATTTTGGCGGCCCGGATCATCAAATCCGTGTTGTGTCGCTTCATCCCGGCGTTACGTTTGATGAAGTGCAGGAAAAAACAGGCTTTCCGTTGGCGCAAGCGGATGAGATCATCGAAACCCCGGCCCCGACAGATGAAGCGCTTGAAATGATCAATCAGCTTGATCCGCATAATCTGCGCGCCAGCATATTTAAAGATAACCCGCCCGGTCGCCGCGCGGCCTGAAGGAGGTAGTAGACATGTCAGAAGCAGCAAAATCAGAAGAGTATGTGGAGACCGAACCCCCGGTCCTTTACGATGTGAACGAAGATGGCGTGGCGATTATCACGCTGAACCGTCCGAAATATCACAATGCCCAAAACGGCAAGATGCTGTACGGGCTTGATGCCGCCTATAAGCGCGCGATTGATGACGATACTGTCAAAGTCATTGTATTGAAGGGCAATGGCAAAAACTTTTCTGCCGGGCATGACATTGGCTCCCCCGGGCGTGATGCGCATGAAACACAGGATCGTGTGCATCTATGGTGGGATCATGCGGACAAGCCGGGCGCTGAACTGCAATATGTGCGTGAACAGGAAGCCTATCTTGGCCTGACCCGCCGCTGGCGCGATATGCCCAAGCCGACCATTGCGATGGTGCAGGGCGCGTGTATCGCGGGCGGTCTGATGCTGGCATGGGCCTGCGATATGATCATTGCGTCCGACAATGCCTTCTTCTCTGACCCCGTGGTGCGCATGGGTATTCCTGGCGTGGAATATTTCGCCCATCCGTTTGAACTGAACCCCCGCATTGCGAAGGAGTTTTTGTTTTTGGGCGAACGCATGAATGCGGAACGCGCCTATCAAATGGGTATGGTCAATCGCGTTGTGGCGCTGGATGATTTGGAACGCGAAACGCTCGACATTGCGGGCCGCATCGCCAAGATGCCTCGCCTTGGTCTTAGCCTAACGAAGCAGGCCATCAACCATATCGAAGATTTGCAGGGCAAACGGACGGGTATGGATGCAGTGTTCCACATGCACCATTTTGCACATGCGCATAACTCCCTCATCTCCGACGACAATCTGGGCGGCTTTGATGCCAAATCAATGGCAGCCTCACAGCGTGATGAGAAGAAGTAAGCGACGGTAATGAGTGGACTGCTAGACACACGCCTGACACGGGCACTTGGCTGTGACGTTCCGGTGATCCAGACCGCAATGGGCTGGGTCGCAACGCCGTCGCTTGTCATTGCGAGTGTGAATGCAGGTGCGTTCGGCTTTTTGGCGGCGGCTGTCATGACGCCTGAAGAAACTGAACAGGCCGTGTTGCAAATCAAGCGAGCGGTCGGGGGCAAGCCATTCGGCGTCAACTTCCACTCGTTTCAGCCTGGCGCAGACCGCATTGTTGATATTTGTATCGAACATGGTGTGCGCGCCGTGTCTTATGGGCGATCCCCATCCCCCAAATTGATTGAAAAATTAAAGGGTGCGGGCATCTTGTGCGTGCCGACAATCGGCGCAGGCAAGCATGCACAAAAGGCCGTTGATCTTGGCGCTGACATTATCGTCTGTCAGGGCGGTGAGGGTGGTGGTCATACAGGCGATACGCCGACATGGTTACTGCTTGCCCAAACACTTGATTCTGTTGGGGCGGATGTGCCGGTTGCAGCCGCAGGCGGCTTCCGCGATGGGCGCGGGCTTGCCGCCGCCCTTGCGTTCGGTGCTGATGGAATTGCCATGGGCACACGCTTTTTGCTGACGTCTGACAGCCCCACCCCGGAAGAAACCAAGGCGCGCTATTTGAAAGCAAGTGTGACAGAGATTCCGGTTTCGACCGCGCTTGATGGATTGCCGCAACGCATGGTGATGAATGAAACGCTGGCGCAGCTTGAACAATCGGGCAAGCTGATGATGTTGGTCCGCGCGATCAAGCACGGTATGGCGTTCCGTAAAGTAACGGGCGCGAGCATAACGGACATGATCAAAAGCGCGTGGGCCATGGCCTCCAAGACTGACATGACATTGGGCCAAACCATGATGGCGGGCAATGCGCCGATGATCATTCAAAAGGCGATGGTGGACGGTAAACCGGGCGAGGGGGTCTTGCCCTCAGGCCAAGTTGCGGGATTGATCGACGATCTGCCGGACTGCGCCACACTGATTAACGCGATTGTGACGGAGGCTGAGGCCCGTCTGAAGACGATAGGACAAGCAAATGCCGTTTAAGACAGAAGTGCATGACAAAATCGGCGAGATTATTTTTGATCACCCGCCCGTCAACGCCTTTTCAGGCGCCATGTGGAATGAACTGCCGGACCTGATCACGGATATGGGCAAGCGGCCCGATGTGCGCTGTGTATTGATCCGTGCCGAAGGGCGCGGCTTTTGCGCAGGCGTTGATATTAAGGAGTTGCAACAAAACTCTAACGCAATTGTTGAGGTGAACCGCGGCAATTTCCTGACGTTCAAGGCTGTGCATGAATGCGAAGTGCCCGTTGTGTCCGCCCCCCATGGCTATGTCATTGGCGGCGGCATCGGTGTGTGTGGTGCATCAGATGTTGTGATTGCGTCGGATGATTGTTTCTTTTCCCTGCCCGAAATTGATCGCGGGGCCATGGGCGGTGCTGCGCATCTGCAACGCATGGTGGGTCTACCCAAAATGCGCGCGGCCTTTTTCACGGGCGGGCAAATCACGGCACAGGAAATCCACCGCCTTGGCGGGTTGGAAAAAGTTGTCGCCAAGGATGATCTGGTTAGCGAGGCGCAAGAACTCGCCGGGCTGATCGCCTCGAAAAGCCGTGATGCATTGCGCATCGCCAAACAGGCCCTGAACGGGATTGAGCCTTACGATGTCGATAAGTTCTATCGCTGGGAACAGGGCTTCACCTTTGAAATGTATATGCATGAGGACTCCCAAAAATCGCGCGATGCCTTTGTTGAGGGCGGCAAGGCGGCGGAGTTTGACGACTGATGATTGATCTTGCCTATACAGACGATCATCGCGCCTTTCGTGCGGAAGTGCGCGAATGGATGGCCGCTCACGTCCCCAAGACGCCACTGAAGACCCTTGAATGTGAAGAAGGGTTCCAACAGCACCGCGAATGGGAACGGGTGTTGAAATCCGGCAATTGGGGCATGGTGACATGGCCTAAAGAGTATGGCGGGCGCGGCGTTGATCTGATCGAATGGCTGATTTTTGAAGAAGAATATTATGGCGCGGACGCGCCCTTGCGTGTCAGCCAGAACGGTATCTTTCTGCTTGGTCCCACATTGATGGAATTCGGCACGCCAGAACAAAAGGCGCGCTTCTTACCGCCGATGGCTGCGGGTGATGAAATATGGGCGCAAGGTTGGTCGGAACCGGGTGCAGGGTCCGACATGGCGGGCATCCGTACCAAGGCAATCCGTGATGGCGATCATTATGTGATTAATGGCCAGAAAACCTGGTCGTCGCGTGCGCCCTTTGCCGATTGGTGCTTTGGTCTGTTCCGCACAGACCCTGAAAGCGAAAAGCATCGCGGCCTTAGCATGATCCTGTTTCCGCTGGATAGCGAAGGGGTTACTATCCGCCCGATTGCGCAACTTGACGGTAATCCCGGCTTTGCCGAAATCTTTTTTGATAATGTCCGTGTCCCGGTTGAAAATTTGCTGGGCGAAGAAGGCAAGGGTTGGAACATCGCCATGGCAACTGCCGGTTTTGAACGTGGTTTGATGCTGCGGTCCCCAGCGCGGTTTCAGGCAGCGGCCAAACGCTTGGTAGAGCTTTATCGCAAGAAGAAAGATAAAGCGCGGCCTGAGGCACGCGATCTGGTTTTGAAAGCATGGCAGGATGCAGAGGCCTATGCCCTGTCCACCTATCATACGGCCAGTCGGATTATGGCGGGCGGCAAGATCGGGGCCGAGGCAAGCTGTAACAAAATCTTTTGGTCTGAGCTTGACCGCATGATGCACCGCACGGGGTTAAGCCTGCTGGGCGCAGAAGCCGAGTTGATCGGCGATGGGGCCGAAGCTGCGGGACGTTGGCTCGATGGCTATATGTTCTCCCTCGCCGGGCCGATCTATGCGGGCACAAATGAAATTCAACGTAATATTATTGCCGAGCGTGTGCTTGGCTTGCCACGGATATAGAGGGGGCGTCGAAGATGGATTTTCGTTTTTCACAAGATGCGCTTGACCTCGCTTATGGTGCGCGCACTTTTTTAGAAGGGGCCAATCCCCCCGAACGGTTGCGCAGTCAAGATGGGCGCGACAGTCTGTGGCCCCAATTGGCAGAGCTTGGCTTGCTGGGCGTTCTCGCCCCCGAAAGCGCAGGCGGGCTTGGGCTTGATGATGACAGCTTTATCTTGATTGCGGAGGCTGCGGGCCGTGTTGCCCTGCCTGAACCGCTGGTTGATATTGCGGCGCTCAGCGTTCCTGCTGTGCTGGCAACCCTGCCTGAGGAAGTGGGCGGCTTGGTCAGTGGTGATCATGTGGCATTGCCCGTCCACGCATTGGCCCCCTATGTGCATGATGCGGATAAGGCAGATGGATTTATCATTGCCGCTGATGGCGGTCTTTACGGTGTGCCGTCATCAAAAACCAAACTGACGCCCGTCACCTCAATCGATCCCAATCGCAACCTGTTTAAGGTTGAGGCTGATTTGACTGACGATCTGAAAGTTGGCGGTGCTGATTTGCGCGATCAAATGGCGATGCGTGGCGCACTATATGCTGCCGCACAACTGCTGGGCCTAACCGATGCCATGGTCCAATTGGCAACAGATTATGCAAAGGAGCGTGAGCAGTTTGGTCAACCGATCGGTGGGTTTCAGGCAATCAAGCATCATTTGGCGTCTGCGCAAGTAAAGCTGGAATTCGCCCGCCCCGTTGTTTATCGCGCTGCAGCGGCGCTTGGGTCTGATAGTGCAGACAGAAGTAAGCTCAACACATCCCATGCGAAACTTGCCGCGAACGAAGCTGCGCGCTTTGCGTCTGAGGTCGCAATCCAAGTACATGGTGCGATGGGTTACACATTCGAAGTTGATCTTCACTATTTCATGAAACGCGCTTGGGCCTTGGAAGGCCTGTGGGGCGATACAAACCATCATCTTGATATTGTTAATCAGGCTGTGATCGACGGTGGCTTGGACATTGGTCCGGGCGCGACATTTGCCGCAGCTTAAATGAGGAGTATGTAACATGGCCGAAGCTTATATTGTTGATGTGGCGCGCACCCCGGTGGGGCGTCGTCGCGGGTCACTGGCGGAGGTTCATGCCGCCGACCTTGGTGCCTTCATCCTGCGGGCTTTGGTGGACCGCAACGACATTCCTGCAGAGGATTATGATGATGTGGTCTTCGGCACGATTGATGCCATCGGTCCTTTGGCTGGCGATATTGCGCGTACCTGTTGGCTGGCGGCTGGTCTGCCGCTGCATGTGCCGGGTGTGACGGTTGATCGGCAATGCGGGTCGTCCCAGCAATCCATCCACTTCGCCGCGCAGGCTGTTATGGCGGGCGTCAATGATGTGGTGATTGCGGGCGGTGTGCAGACCATGTCCAAAATTCCGATTTCATCAGCCATGTTGGTTGCCGAACAGTTCGGCTTTACCGACCCGTTCTCAGGCTCAGAAGGGTGGGTGGCGCGTTTCGGCAACACGCCTGTCAGCCAGTTCCAGTCTGCTGAAATGATTGCGGAGAAGTGGGAAATTTCGCGCGAGGAGATGGAGGTCTTTTCCCTTGAATCTCATATGCGCGCGCAGCGGGCGCAGGATGAAGGACGGTTCGATAAAGAAATCGTCGCGATGCCTGAATTGGCAAAGGATGAAACCATCCGGCCGAGCTCAACCCTTGAAGGGATGGCGGGGCTGGACCCCTTGGCAGAAGGGGGGCGCATCACTGCTGCGGTGTCGAGCCAGACTTGCGACGGCTCCTCCGCCCTGATTGTTGCATCAGAAGATGCGGTGAAGCGCTACAATCTAAAACCTCGCGCGCGTATCCATCACATGTCCGTGCGTGCCGATGATCCGATTTGGATGCTAACCGCGCCGATCCCCGCTTGCGAGCACGCCCTAAAGAAAGCAGGCATGTCGTGGGATGAGATTGATCTGGTTGAGATTAACGAGGCATTTGCGTCAGTCCCCATGGCTTGGTTGAAAGATACCCGCTTCCCTCATGAAAAAACCAATGTGAATGGCGGCGCGATTGCGCTTGGTCATCCGATTGGGGCGACCGGAACAAAGCTGATGGCAACCCTGCTTTGCGAGCTTGAGCGTACAGGTGGCCGCTATGGTCTGCAAACCATGTGTGAAGGTGGCGGTCAGGCAAACGTCACCATCATTGAAAGGCTGTAAACAGGATGGCTGGAATTTGTGAAAACCGCGTCGCGATCGTCACGGGTGCAGGGGGCGGCCTTGGCCGTGGGTATGCGCTGGGCCTTGCGGCGGCCGGTGCATCTGTTGTCGTCAATGACATTAACGCCGAAACCGCTGCGCAAACCGTTGCTGATATTGAGGCGGCGGGCGGTAAGGCCATTGCCAATACAGGCGACATCACCAATTTTGATGCGTCGGCTGATATTGTGAAAGCAGCGCTTGATACTTTCGGCGATCTTCATGCGGTTGTGAATAATGCGGGCGTGTGCCGTGACCGCATGTTCACATCATTGACCGAGGAAGATTGGGACATGGTGATGGCCGTTCATTTGAAGGGTCATTTCTGCATCGCCTCCCACGCCAGCCGTTATTGGCGCGGCAAGTCCAAGGAAGGTGAGGCTGTGTCGGGCCGCATCATTAACACAAGTTCGGGCGCGGGGCTGATGGGATCGGTTGGGCAATCAAACTATTCCGCTGCCAAGGCGGGCATATTGGGGCTGACACTGGTACAGGCGGCAGAGCTTGGCCGTTATGGCGTCACCGCCAATGCGCTGGCCCCACAGGCACGCACGGGTATGACCGCAGGCGTCTTTGATGACATGATGAAGAAGCCTGAGGATGGCAGCTTTGATCAATATGATCCGGCTAATGTTGCGCCGTTGGTTGTGTGGTTGGCGTCACAGCAATCAGGTCATGTAAACGGCCGCTGTTTTGAAATGTTTGGTGGCAAGCTGTCTGTTGCCGATGGTTGGCAACATGGTGTTGAAAATGACAAGGGGGCCATGTGGTCCCCTGAAGAAATCGGCCCGGCGGTCGATCAATTGATCGCCGACGGCCCGGTGCAGGAAAAAGTATACGGGGCATAATTGCGTGAGCCTAACCGAAGACCAACAACTGATCGTCGATACCGTTCGCCAGTTTGTAACTGACTGGCGCGATGGTGGCGGTCTTGATGGTCTGACGTCTGATGTCCCTGCGCCGACTGCGCCCTATGATGCGCTGGCGCAGGAGCTTGGCATGGCAGGCCTCGGTGTTGCCGAGGCGCAAGGCGGTGCCGGGCTTGGCCTTCATGACTTGGCTTTGGTTGTTGAAACTTTGGGCGCGGCCTGTTTTGCCGGACCATTCCTCAGCACCGCAGGTTTTGCAACGCGCTTGCTGTCCGCTGTTGGCGATGACAGGCATCTGCCCCGCATCGCAGGTGGTGAGGCACGTTTTGCCATTGATGCGACAGGCGCTGGCCGCACGGTTCTGGATGGTGATGTCGCTACTGATTTTCTGATCATAAAGGATGATGCGCTTTATCATGCGGCAGCGGCTGATGCGGCGCCGCAAGCTGTGCCTGTGATTGATGTGACCCGCGGGGCTGTCGATATTGATGTCAGCAAGGCGATAAAACTTGGCGAGCTTCCAGCACGCGCCCTAAACGAATGCCGTATCCTGTTGGCGGCTGAATTGATCGGTGTTGCTCAAGCCGCGCTCGACATGACAGTCGCCTACACAAAGGAACGTGTGCAGTTCGGGCGCACAATCGCCAGCTTCCAGGCGATTAAACATCGCGCCGCAGACATGATGGTGCTGGTGGAGGAGGCGCGGTCCGCCCTTGCCTATGCGTTGCAAGTTTCTGCCGATGAACCAGATAGCGATTTGGCAGAAGCTGCCGCCATCGCCCTAAGCACCGCTGGCGAAAACACCTTTAAGGTGACGGGCGATGCCATTCAGCTTCATGGCGGTATCGGCTTCACTTGGGACTATCCGCTGCATTTTTATTTCAAGCGGGCGCGGGCAGCCAAAACCTGGCTTGGTACGCCATCACTGCTGCGTGCTGACTTGGCGGCAGGCGGCTTTGGCGGCGCGCAGGCAGAATTTGCGCCTGAACTTTCGGCCTTTAGGACAGAGGTGTGTGATTGGCTGTCAGACAATCTGACAGGCGAATTTGCAGCTCTGAAATATCGCGGCGGCCCCGGTGACGAAGACGCCTTTCCTGAAGAACGCAAGCTGTGGGAACAGGCATTGGGCAAGGGCGGCTGGATCGGGCTTGGCTGGCCAACAGAGCATGGCGGGCGCGGCGCATCTATTGAAGAGCAGGTCGTCTATAACGAAGAATATGCCGCCGCAGGTGGGCCCGGTCGGTCAGGCCATATTGGCGAAACGTTGGTTGCGCCGACCCTGATTGCGCTTGGTACACAAGATCAGCAAGACCGCTTTTTGCCCGGTATCAAGGCGGGCACAGATTATTGGTGCCAAGGTTATTCCGAACCAAATGCAGGGTCTGACCTATCGAATGTGCGTACGAAGGCGCGCTTGATTGATGGCGAATGGGTGATTGACGGGCAAAAAATTTGGACATCGAACGCCCATGAGAGCGATTGGTGTTTTGTTGTCGCCCGCGCTGTTGACGGGTCCAAGGGACGCGATGGTCTGGTCTATCTGTTAGTACCGCTTGACCAGCCGGGCGTCACCATCAAACCTATTATTCAAATGACGGGGACCAGCGAGTTTAACGAAGTCTTTTTTGATGGCGCACGCACACCAGACGCAAATCGCGTCGGTGACCTGGGCGCGGGCTGGAAAATCGCCATGGCAACGCTGGGCTTTGAACGCGGCGTCTCAACATTGGGACAGCAAATGCTGTTTCGCAACGA
Source organism: Alphaproteobacteria bacterium (assembly GCA_965229935.1). Taxonomy (GTDB): domain Bacteria; phylum Pseudomonadota; class Alphaproteobacteria; order SPJN01; family SPJN01; genus SPJN01. The sequence goes on along the minus strand of CBDDKB010000002.1, from coordinate 1,984,998 downwards.
ATTCGATCTTGTGGTGAAGACCGCAAAGGCGTGCGGCACCTATGATGATCCCTTGATCCGTGATCGTTTGGCGAAGCTTTGGGCGGGCCTTAAGATTATGCGCACAAATGCAATCCGCACAATGTCTGATCAGGGGTCTGATCCCAACAACACGGCGCTTGAACGATCAGCACTGATGGCGAAACTTTATTGGGCAAGCTGGCACCGCAATCTGGGTGAACTTGCCATGGATGTGATGGGTGCGGATGCCGACCGGATTGAGGGGGGTGAGCTTTCCCGCCTGCAACGGCTCTTTATGTTCAGCCGCTCTGACACAATTTATGGCGGCACCAACCAAATTCAACGAAATATTATTGCGGAACGGGCGCTGCAAATGCCCAAGGAACCGCGCGGAGATTTGTGATCATGGCTGATTTGAAAAACACACCACCTTATCCGCCAGCCCATAATTTGCTGGCAGGTAAAACCGTGCTGGTGACGGCGGCGGCGGGGACGGGCATCGGCTTTTCTGTTGCCAAGCGCGCAGCGGAGGAAGGCGCAACCGTCATGATCTCAGACATTCATGAAGGTCGTATCGCCAAAGCGGCAGACCAGATTGAGGAGGAGGTTGGCCCGCGCCCTGCGACCGCCATTTGCAATGTCACCGAACAGGCGGATGTCGATGCACTGTTTGCGGCTGCGCATAATGAACTGGGCGGCGTTGACATTCTGATCAATAATGCCGGGCTTGGCGGCACGGCGGACCTGATCGACATGACTGATGATCAATGGTCCATCGTGATGGATGTGACGTTGAACGGTTGCTTCCGCATGAACCGCGCCGCCTTCCAACATATGAAGCCGCGCGGTGGTGGCGTGATCGTCAACAATGCCTCAGTTCTTGGGTGGCGCGCCCAAAAGGGGCAGGCTCACTATGCGGCCGCCAAGGCGGGCGTTATGGCTCTGACCCGCTGTGCCGGGGTTGAGGGGGCAGAACTTGGCGTGCGCGTGAACGCGGTCGCGCCATCCCTTGCCATGCATCCATTCTTACACAAGGTCACTTCGCCTGAATTACTGGCGGAGCTTGAAGCCAAGGAAGCCTATGGCCGCGCCGCAGAGGTGTGGGAGGTTGCCAATGTGATGATCTTCCTCGCGTCGGACTATTCAACCTATATGACGGGTGAAACCGTTTCTGTTTCCAGCCAGCGAGCCTGATGATGAGCAAGAGTTACAAAACACCCACCGATCTGATGGGACAGGAAGGCACCAAACTGGGCCCGACGGATTGGATGGAGATGACGCAAACCCGCATCGATGGGTTTGCCGATGCCACCGATGATCATCAATGGATCCATGTGGATCAGGACAAGGCAAAGGACGGCCCCTTTGGCACGACGATTGCGCATGGCTATTTAACGCTTGCGCTCGTTAACAAGTTTCTGCCGCAAATGTTGACGGTTGAGGAATTTTCGATGGGCGTCAATTACGGCGTTGAAAAAGTCCGCTTTCCCAACGCGGTCAGGCAGAGCGCGCGTTTGCGCGGCACGGGCGAAATCGTGAATGTCGAAGAAGTGAAAGGCGGCGTGCAATCAACCGTCCGCATCACGGTCGAGATTGAGGGCGAGGAACGCCCCGCCTGCATTGCTGATACAATATCGCGGTATTTTCCGTAGCAAATGATCGTCATGCCGGACACAAGCGCCGCCATGCAGCGGTGCGCAACAAACAGAGTCCGGCATCCATTGCAGCGGTTGCAATTCAGTATGGACCCCGGATCGCGCTGTTGCTTGTCCGGGGTGACGGAAAAAGAAAGAGAGGTTTCATCATGAGTAACGACAATCCATTATTCGATAAAATCACCGCTGCCGTGAACGGCTATATCGACGCCTTCAGCCAAGGCAGCGCCGATATGGTGATGGATCTTTATGCGGATGACTGCACCGTTGAAGACCCGGTCGGTAGTCCCTTGAAAGATGGGCGCGATGCGGTGCGTGAATTCTACGTCGCCTCTATGCAATCAGGGGCAAAGCTGACGTTGACAGGCCCGATCCGCGTTGCCGCGAACGAGGCGACATTCTCCTTCACTGCCCGGGTTGAACTGGGTGATGTGGTGATGGAAATCGACGTGATTGACCATATGGTCTTTGACGATCAGGGCAAAGTCACCGCCATGCGCGCCTTTTTCGGCCCTGAAAATATGCGGCAGGTTAGCTGATTTTTGTTGTTTGCCCCTACGTAAGCGGGGCTTGTCCTCAAAATTCCGTATAGTGGCATGTGCGATGACGCTTGTCTGACAGTTTGTCATTCGGTATTATTGACAAAATTGGAGGCAAGAACCATGGCAACAAAAACAGTCGACACTGAATTCGACATGCCTACGGGCAAGAACAAAATCCAATGGGGTGAGGCGTGGCGCGCCTATAAGCGTTTGGTCAAGGATGTTGAAAACACGGCCGAGGTGTTTGTGATCATCCGCGCGCTGACAGGTGATAGTTTCAACCGCTCCTATAGAAAATTTGTGCAGACAGATCACGGCAAGAAAATCCTGCGCGAAAAACGCCGGATCATTGATTTTCTGTCTGACCGCACCCCGTTCAAGGCGTTGCCCGCCGGTACGTTGGGCCACACTTATGATGCCTTTATGACCCACGAAGGGCTAAGCGCCGAAGGCCTTGCCCAGGCGTCAGAGGATGGCACCCTTGATAAGGAAGCTGCCAAGGCCTTTAAGGGTACCGACATGGAAACCTATGGCGATTGGGTGCGTGATACCCATGATCTTTATCATGTCACAACAGGCTATGGCCGCGATGAAATTGGCGAGATGGCCTTGCTGTCATTCACATTTGCGCAAAGCGGTAATTGGGGTATCGCCTTTATCGTGTTGATGGCTGTGCTGCAGATGAAACGGGTTGCGCCATCCGCCCCGGCATTTGCCTTGGCGTGGGAAGGCTATCGCAACGGCAAGCGCGCCAAATGGCTGCCTGCACAGGACTGGGAAGCCATGCTGGACAAGCCGCTTGATGAAGTGCGCCGCGAGTTCAACATTCACTGGCCGCAAAAATATCATGAGGTGATTAAGGCTGTCCGTGAAAATGGTGACTCAGTCAGCCTGCGTTCACGTTCCAACAGCTCTGTCGAGAAAGACAAGATCATGGACGAGGCCTTTGTGCCTATCGCCCCGGAATATGCTGTCGCGTAGATTGTCAGCAACCCTACAGAATGAAGGCCGCTCAAATGGGAGCGGCCTTTTTGTTTTGAGCAACTGTTTGATCCCCATTGCAGTTATGACAGCAACTGTTTGATCCCCGTTGCTGTTATGACAGCAATTGCTTAATCCATGTCCGGCTTTCGGCGGGGTCGATCACCGCATCTATTTCATTATAGCTCGCCACATTCAGCGCCTTGCCCTTTTGATAAAGCCCTTCAACCATCTTTTTAAACAGCGCATCGCGTTCGGCGGCATCCTCAATCGCCTCAAGCTCCTTTCGGAAGCCAAGCCGCACAGCGCCTTCCAATCCCATCGGGCCAAACTCGCCCGTTGGCCATGAAATGGTAAAGCGGGTGATGCGTGAATGCCCGCCCATCATGGCAAGCGCGCCTAGGCCATATCCCTTGCGCAAAGTGATGGAGCCAAAGGGGACGGTTAGCGCCGCTGCGGCCTTGAACATATCGCCTGCGGCCCGGACGGTGCCTTCCTTTTCAGCCTCAGGCCCCACCATCAGGCCAGGCGTGTCGCATAGGAACAGGACGGGCAGCTTGAATTGTTCGCACAGGCGCATAAATCGCGCGGCCTTGTCTGCGCAGCCTGCATCGATTGCGCCGGCCAATACGGCGGGGTTGTTGGCAACAACGCCAAGCGGCTTACCCTCCACCCGAATGAAGGCGGTGATCATGCCCTGTTCATAGGTCGGGCGCAGTTCCTGCATCCAGCCTTCGTCCGATAGGCCGCGAATGGCATCGCGCACATCATAAATGCGCAGGCGATTTTCAGGTACGATATGGCGCAACACACGGGCGTCAGGCGCGGTCCAATCGCTGATTGCCCCTTGGAAATAGGATAGTGATTGTTTGGCAAGGTGCACGGCTTCCGCCTCGTCCCGCGCCACGATATCTACCACACCATTGGCGGTTTGCACGTCAATCGGCCCAACCTCTTCGGGGGTAAAGCTGCCAAGCCCGCCGCCCTCAATCATGGCGGGGCCGCCCATGCCGATATTGGAATCTTCGGTGGCGATGATGATGTCTGTCGTGGCGAGGAAAGCGGCGTTGCCTGCAAAACAGCGCCCGGCATTAACGCCGATAATCGGCACATGGCCTGACAGGCCCGCGAATGAGCCAAAGCTGGTGCAGTCAACGCCTGACATGCCGATCTTGCCCGTGTCTGTGTCGCCGGGTCGGCCGCCGCCACCTTCGGTAAAGAAGACGACCGGGTTCTTTGATTGGTGGGCGATTTCAATCATCCGGTCTGTCTTGCGGTGATTATAATAGCCTTGGGTTCCCGCCAGCACCGTATAGTCATAGGCCATGATGACGGTGCGCGCATTCTGCTTACCGACAAGGGCGCCGTTCACCTCTCCCACGCCGGTGATCAGTCCGTCTGCCGGGGTGTTTTGTTTCAGGTCATCAAGATCGCGCCTGCTGCGTTGGGCGGCAATGGCAAGCGCACCGAACTCCGCAAAGCTATCCGCGTCACACAGGTCAGCCACATTTTCACGTGCCGTGCGCATGCCAAGATTGTGCCGCTTGGTCACCGCCTTGTCGCGCGAGGCGTCCAGCGTGACCGCATGGGCAGCCATTACTTCGGCTAGATCGGCGCGGATGTCATCAAGGTCAATTGCGGCGACTTGTTCGGCCTGTTCGGTTGTGACCGCGCGTTCATGCATGAATAAAAGCGGCGCACCTTCAAACAATGTGTCGCCTGCATTATGGGGCAGAGCAGCAACCTCGCCACTAAAGGGTGCGGTGATGACATGTTCCATCTTCATCGCATCCATAATCAGCAGCTCTTGCCCCTGTTGGACCAAATCACCCTCAGCCACTGACAGGCTGACAATTGTGCCCTGCATGGGCGCAGGCACCGGTTGGGAACCTTGGGGGCCTGCCGCATCCGATTGTGCGAGAGTGGTTGCGTCTGGAGATGTCGTCAAACGATCCTGATCCTGCGCGGCGACAAGCCGGGCGACATTGCGGTCGATATAGCTGGTATCGATGCTGCCTGCACCGACAGCCTCGTCCGCCAGCAATACGGCGAGCAAGGCCTTGTTATGGGGCACCCCTTCGATGTGGAAGTGATCTAGCGCACGGGCCGTGCGCTTCAACGCCTTGGTGATGTCACCCGGCGTGTGCACGATCAGCTTCGCGAGCAGAGAATCATAATGCGGGCTGGTGGTATAACCGACATAGCCATAAGTGTCTGTTCGCACGCCGCGCCCGCCGGGCGGGGTAAAGTGGGTGAGGGTGCCGCCGCCGGGCTTCAGCGAGCCATCTTCGGCCAGCGTCTCCATATTAAGCCTTAGCTGGATAGCGGTGCCGTGCGGTTCTGGTGTATTGGTCAGCCCAAGCTCGGTCAGGGTCTTGCTTTCGGCTAAATCAAATTGCAGACGCACAAGGTCAATACCCGTCACTTCCTCGGTTACTGTGTGTTCAACCTGCAGGCGGGGGTTCACCTCGATGAAGTAATGTCCGTCGTCTGTTACAAGAAATTCGACCGTGCCTAATCCGCGATAGCCTGACCCTTCCAAAAGCCTTTTTGCATCGGCATGGAGGGCGTCACGATGGTCATTGCAGATCCACGGTGCGGGGCCGATCTCAACTATTTTTTGGTGGCGACGTTGCAGCGTGCAATCGCGGTCGCCCAACACGGCAATATCAGTACCATCGCCAGCGATCTGCACTTCGATATGGCGGGCATTGTCGATCAAAGCTTCGGCATAAAGGTCGCCATTGCCAAATGCGGCTTTCGCCTCCGACGCGGCACGTTCAAAATCATCAGTGAGTGTTGCTGTGTCTGTCACCTTGCGCATGCCGCGACCGCCGCCACCTGCGACAGCTTTCAGCATAATGCCGCCCGGTTGTGATGTCAGAAGCTTGGCAGCGTCTTCTACAGACAATGCGCCAAAGCTGCCCTCGGCAATCGGGACGTTCTTATCATTGGCTAAGCGGCGTGCGGCCAGTTTGTCCCCGAACAGGGTCAGCAGGTCCGGGCGCGGGCCAATAAAGGTCAGCCCTGCATCGGCGCAGGCCTGCGCAAAGTCAGCATTTTCCGCCAAGAACCCATAACCGGGATGGATCGCGCTGGCGTGATTGTCCTGTGCTGCCTTGATGATGGCAGCCCCATCCAAATAGGCGGCAACGCCAGACCCCGGCAGCTCAACAGCCTGATCAGCAGCAAGCACATGGCGGCTGCCTTTATCATCGGCGGGATAGACCGCGACGGAGGCATAGTGATGGTCCGCCGCCGCAAGCGCGATGCGCGAGGCTATTTCGCCCCGATTGGCAATAAGAATTGTGGTCATGAAAAAGCCCGTGAAATTTTAATGTTTATTGGGCGGAAGTGTGCCACGGCAGAGCAACCATTGGAAAGGGGTTTCGGGCGTTTGCCAATTCCGGTCAAGCGGCATAGACTGCGCGCCATCAAATATTCTGTGAAAAGAGGCATCTATGTCCGCAACATTAACCCGGCCGGGTCCAAGCTCCCGCATCTATTTTTCCCAGCGACTGCGCCTTCATTACGCTGATTGGGGCAACGAAGATAAGCCGCCGCTTTTGCTGGTGCATGGCGGGCGCGATCATTGCCGCAGTTGGGATTGGGTTGCCGAACAGTTTATGGATGACTATCACGTCATCGCGCCTGATCTGCGCGGGCATGGTGACAGCCAATGGTCGCTTGGTTCAAACTATGCCTTTACCGAATATGTCTATGATATTGCGCAGCTGATCCATCAGCAGGAATTGGCGCCTGTGACGATCATTTCGCACTCAATGGGTGGCAGCATTAGCCTGCGCTATACTGGGCTTTATCCTGATACGGTGAAAAAGATCATCGCGATCGAGGGGCTTGGCCCGCCGCCGCATATGATTGCGGAACAGAAAAAACATTCAAGCGATGAACGCTGGCGGCGCTGGATTGATCAGGTGCGTGGATTGGCTGCGCGCACACCACGACGTTACGATACAATTGATGATGCGATTGCGCGCATGGCGGAGGAAAATTCCTTCCTGAGTGCAGAGCAGGCACGCCACCTGACGCTGCATGGTGTGAACCAGAATGAGGACGGCACCTATTCGTGGAAGTTCGACAATTACATGCACCAGTTCGGCCCAACCATTTTTGACGAGGAAGAAACAGCCGAGCTGTGGGGCCGCATCACCTGTCCGACATTTTTGATCCGTGGCACGGAAAGCTGGGCGTCCGACCCTGAAAAGGATGGGCGGTTAGGCTATTTCAAAAACGCGCAATTCAAGAATATCGAAGGGGCCGGGCACTGGGTGCATCACGACCGTTTCGATGAATTTATTGGGCTCGCGAAAGAGTTTTTGGCCGATTGATGAAATAAGATGTCATCCCGGAAAGGCGCAAATTCTATTTGGGCATTATCCGGGATCCATTGTAGCGGTGGCAACTCAGTATGGACCCCGGATCATTTTTGGTCGCGCAAGCTGACGGAAAAGTCTGCAACTTTTCCTGCTTGTCGCTCCAAGTCCGGGGTGACGAATGATCTTAAAACTGCCTCCAGTTCCCATGGAAGCCATAGGGCACACGCGTTGGCAGTTTGGCCCGCGCGATGGGGCCTGCCGCTATGTCCTTGGCGCGTAGCACGACCAAATCAGTGCGGTTTTCATCCTGCAAATAAACCGGGGAAAGCAAAAAGCCTTCGCCTTCGGCGGCGTCGGCACTATCGGGGACAAAGACAGGCTCTGCCACGAACTGGCCCTTGGGGGCGATCCATTTGTGATCGGTCCCGGTTGTAAAGTCGCGATGCAGGATTGTATCGAACGGCCCGCCATCCTGATCGGCATGGGACTTCGTGGCAAAAAAGCCGTGATCATTTTTAAGGCCCGTCAACCGATCATCAATGCGCGGAAAGTCGCCTGAAAAATCGCTAAGCTGTGTTTGCGTGAAATCGCCCGTATTGGCGTTCAGGTCCAGCGCCCAGCGGATCAAACGGCTTTCAGTTGCTTCAAGCGCCTTTGTATTGCCGCCTTGCTCATCAAACAGGGCCGCATCTGGATATTGCATCATATCGCAAATGATTTTGCCATCGCCGGTCTCATAGGCGTTAAGGGGGTGATAGACATAACAGGGGTCAGCCTCAAACCAACGAATGTTTGACGCTATGTCCCCTTCGCGTGGGATGACCGCAACATGGGTGTGATGGCTGGGGTCCCACGCCACAAAGGCACCGCCCTTGGCGATGCGGTTCATGTCAATCGTCGCGGGAAAGATCGGCAGCACGATATAATTTTCTGTGATCAGGAAATCATGGATCATCGCGCAATAAGGCACATCAATAATTTCTGATCGCGTTAATTCCCCCGCCTTGTTGACCCAGTGCAGGCCAACCTTGGGTTCACCGGGAAAGCCGCCGAAATAGGCAAAGAACACCATTTCGCCCGTTTTGGGATCAACGCGTGGATGGGCTGTCATGGGGCCAGAGTAAGCACCGCCGAAATGCCACGGCCCAATCGTCTCAAGCGTGTCGGGGTCAAGCTCAACCGGGGGGTTTACTTCTTCAAGCGCCAACAGCTTGTCGCCATGATAGATTATGGAGGTATTGGCCGCATTCAGGCCCGTATCACCCGCACGCGGGTCGCGGTCGCCCAGATCGTTAAAGTCGCTCGACAACAGGGCCTCGCCATGTTCGCGTTCAACCCTGAACTTTTCAGTGCGTACCCACTTGTTGCGGTAATTGACTTTACCGTCACGCAGCTCAAACCCGTGGATCATCCCATCGCCCAAGAACCAGTGATAATCCTTGCGCGGGGCATAGGCGGGATTAGGCCCGTTGCGGTAAAGTACGCCGTTTAAACTGGTGGGCATGTCGCCAATGACCTCAAGGTCAAGGGCCTCAGCCTCCATACGGACAGGGCCGTAATTGCCGTTCAAAAATGGATGATCTGGAAAGGCGCGTGCCATAATATTGTCTCCCCCTTTATTTTGTCGGGGAAGTCTGGCCCATGCGTTCTGGGGAGTCTATGGATTTTATCTCCATATGGCCGGAATTGGCGGCTGATGCTCCACTGTCACAGGGTGTAATGTTTTGTGTCCCGCAAGGGGGCATTCGGTCTGGTTTTTACCTTATTTCCCCGCGACAGTCTAAGCTGCCTTATCAGTTTGAAGGAACAAGCCTATGCGTATCGCACCCAAAACCCTGTTGAAGACCGTTTCAATTGCCGCTGTTGCGGTTGGCCTAACCGGCGCGGCACAGGCAGTTCCCCTGATCCCGACCTTTGTGTTGGGGGCGGGCGGTTCCTTCGCGGTGCAAGATGGCAGCAATGGCGCGTTTGATATTCAGGATGAATCAGACGGGTATAAGGGCTTTATCGGGGTTGAAAACACTTTCGGCATTCCCGGCCTGCAACCATCACTGGGGGTAGAGCTGCAATATTCCGACCTTGGTAAATTCCAGTTGAACAATAGCGCCGGCACGCAGGAGGCTGACACGATCGGCCTATCCGCGACCGCCGGGTTGCAAGTGTTGGAAATGTTACGCGTTGGCGCCAAGGGCGGTGTGCATTTCTGGGATAGCGAGTTTGGCCCCACCAAACGCGATGGCACAGACTTCTTTTTTGGTCTATCGACTGAAATCAGGGCGGCCCCCTTTGCCTTTATCAGGTTTGAGTGGGAGCATTTCTATTTCGACGATAATGCCATCAGTTTCGATTCAGATGTCGATGTGGGCAGTGTGTCATTTGTGCTGCGCGCCTTTTAAAAGCTGAAAACCAAAAGAAAATTACAATTGTAAAGGCGTGACAGACTGTTAAGCTATCTGGACTAATTCATAAAACGGGGGATTGTTATGAACAAGTTTAAGCTTTTGGTGGCTGCGATTGCGGCGTTCGGCGTTGCGGGCATTGGGAACGCGGCAATGGCGCAGAATGTCAGTGCCTATGGTGGTCTATCAGCTAATTATTCTTATCTTGACGTTGATGTCGGCGGCGGTAGCAGTTTTTCCGATGGGGTTGCTGCGGGCTCTCTCTTTCTGGGTGTGGAAAGTACAGTGTCATCATCAAGCAATGTCTCAGTCGGTGTTGAAGCGGCCTTTGAATATTTTGACGAGTTCGAAGATTCTGGCAATACATTGGAGGTGATCGGCGGCAGCGTGGCGGCAAAAGTATTTGTACCCTTGTCGCAGAGCGGCATTGTTCGGCTTTCTGGCCAGGCAGGTGTGTTGTTCGGTGATGCAGAAGTAAACGGTGTATCAGATACGGGCAGCGATGCCTTGCTAGGGGCGGGTATCGATTTCCGTGTTGCGCCGGGTGCCCGGCTGGGTTTCGATTATCGGTATGTGTTTGAAGATGACACCGATTGGCACATTACAGGCTTGCGCGCGCTCTACTACTTCTAGAACTTGCTGCTAGTTAAAAAAACCCCGCCATGCGTTTTGCGTGGCGGGGTTTTTCTGTTTTGACCTGTGGGATTGCAGGTGGTTTGAGCAAATTTGGGGGAATATAATCATGACGCGATTTAAATCTGTGCCCGTATTTGGCGGGTTATTTGCATTGACGCTTTTGGCATTCGCACCGCAAGCAGTTTGGGCGCAATCATCGACAAATAAAGTTATTTATCCTTATATTTCTGGTCAGGCTGGAATTGTTCGCACCGAGTTCGATTCTGGCGGTGCTGCTGCGGCGAGTGAAAAAGGCTATACCATTGGCATAAATGGCGGGGTGGACTTTTTTCTGGTACCCGAAGCAGGCCTGACTATTGGTATCGATTTGGGCTACTCCTATTCAGATGAAATGGAGTTTAAAGGCTTGGGCTTAGGGACGACCAATGTTGGCATTGTTACCCTTGGCGGGACGTTTGCGGTCGCACCGTTCCCTGCACGCAATGTGCGATTGTTGGCAGGCGTCGGCATTGGGTTCTGGGATGTGGATGCAAGTTTCCTCGGTGATGGAACCGGTGAAAACCTCTATTATAATTTCGGGCTTGATACCGTCGTGGCCAAGGGTTTGCGCCTGGTCGGGAAATACAATTTACAGGAAATTGATACAGGTGCCGGGTTCAACCTTGATGTTGATGGTGTTACATTCGGCCTGAAATATTACTACTAAGCCAAACGGTAATTTGCAGTATAAAAAACCCCGCCATGCATTTTTTGCGTGGCGGTTACTGGTGTCGTTAAAAAGGGAAAAACAATGACTGCAAATAAAAAAATCGCGCAGCTTCTGTTCGCAGTCGGGATTGTGTTTGGTGGTGCGACCTTGTCTAGCCAATCATTTGCTGACAATTTGTATGGGGGTATAGGTTTAAATTATAGTCGGTTGGATGCCGGCATTTCGCCCAATGGTGCAAATTTTGATGATCGCGCGAAGGGCGGCAGCTTATTTCTTGGGTATGAAAGCCTATTTAGCACTAGCTCGAGCATGTCATTCGCGATCGAAGGCAGTGCAGACTTGTTCGTAAACTTTCGAACCAGTAGAGCGACCGCTAAACTGCGCGGCGCGACGCTGATTAGCAAACTGATATTGCCTGTAAGTAAGACTGGTGTCGTTCGCTTGTTTGGAGAAGGTGGTGCCTTTTTTTGGCGGAACCAGATTACTGAGAAAGTGGGCCCCCCCGGCGCCGTCACTACTTTTCGTCAGAAGAATGATGGCGTTGATCCAATGTTTGGACTAGGGGTGGATGTCAGGGTGGCACCGGGCGTGAGGTTGCTTTTGGATCACCGCTATGTGGATTTCAGCGATGCGGAATTACAAATAACAAGCCTGCGCGGTCTTTATTATTTTTAGAACTTGTTCCGAGTAAAAAGCCCCGCCATGCGATTTCGCGCGGCGGGGTTTTCTGTGTCTTGGTGTGTGGTGGTGCGGGTTAAAAGCGGACGCGGCCTTCAAGATAGAAGACACGGCCACCACCACCGCCACCAAAATGCGCCCCTTCAAAGACAGGCACGTCTGCTGACCCGACAGAGGCTTCGTCCCCGGTCAGATTATTGACGGCGAGAATGACCGACCACAGATTTTCAGGATCGTGGAACCCGACGCGGGCATTATACAGCACGGCCGCCTCGCGCGTGTCGAGCGGATCAAGGTCCGTCTGGAAGAAGATATCACCCTGATAAAACGCATCCGCTGACAGGTGAAAATTCACCGGCCAGTTAAACAGCGGCGTATCATAAAAGACTGAGAAGTTGCCCGAATCCTGCGGCGCGTTGGCAAGCGGCTTCCCGGTCAAATCACAGGGTGTTTCTTCGGCACCGGCCACGCAAGGCCCCGATGTGAAGCTGTCATAATAGGCATCAAGATAGCCGTAATTCATGGTCAGCATCAGGGTTTCTGACAAGGCGAGCGCGCCTTCAAGCTCAATCCCGCGACTGATGGCGTCGGCTGCATTGGTCACCACATATTCGGTGCCGTTAAAGGCTGACACTTGCAGGTCCTTAAAGATTGAATAGAAGGCTGAAACATTGAACAGTGCCGCGCCGCCCAACCATGTGGACCGATAGCCAAGTTCAAACGCGTATGAGGTTTCGTCTTCAAACCGTGTTTGCTGGTCGTTCAGCGCGTTGGCGTTAAAGCCGCCTGCCTTATTGCCCTGATTGGCGCTGGCATAGACCATTTGATCATCATCGGGTTGCCATGACAGAACAACACGTGGCGTCCAATGGGTTTCGTGACGGTCATCATCCAGTTCATAATCTTCTTCACCCGGCACAATCGCGGCAAAGAAGACGCCGCCATTTTCATGGGTCAGGCGCTGATACGCCTCTTTCTTTTCGCGCGTGTAACGCAGGCCAACGGTCAGCAACCATTCTTCCGTTAGCCAGCCATTTACCTCGCCAAAGGCAGAATAGGTCGTGGTGCGCTGATTGATAAAGTTCTGCCGTTCGTCAGCACCGCTTGAAAAATCAATGCCCGGCAGTTGCGATACCAACGGGTCAAGCGCGCCTTGGATTACAGCCGGGATCACGCCCAATGTGGTGGCGGTTTGGACGACATTGTTCATGCCAAAAAACGGCACTTTTTGTTCAGAGGTGAATTCTGACTGGAAGTAAAACAAACCACCCATGAATTGCAGCGGCCCTTCGGGGGTCAGGACACGAAATTCCTGACTGATCTGGTCATATTCTTCGGAACTGCTAAGGGCGAGCAGGGGAACGGGCGAAAAGTCGACATCAAGAAAACCGAATTCTTCAAGGTCGGCATAGCCCGTGATGGAGGTGAAGGTATAATCCTTGTAAATCCAGTCAATCCGCGCATGGGCCAGTGTCGTGTCGCGAAAGGCACCATCGCGCGCGTCGCGAGAGGTTGTGGTATTTGTGCCGTCGCCTTCAACTTCGGAGTCAAACAGTTGAAACAAGGCAGCCCAATGGGCTGGCAGTTCTGTTAGCTGCGCGCCAGAACCGCCAAGGTCAATCGATGACCAGTCATACCCGATGGTCAATGTCAGATTGTCTGCAAGTTCAAACCGTGCCTTGGTGTGGTAGAAATCATCATTGGTGACGGGTTCGGGCTGATCAAGCTTTGTGTTGTACATAAAGCCCGGCTGGTTGTGATGGCCATAGCCGGCGCGGATGGCCACCTTGTCCTTATAGATCGGGATGTTGACGGCAAAATTATAGCGTTCATCTTCGTCTGCAAAATTTTCAAACCCAAGTTTATAGGTGGCGTTGAACTCAAACTCATCAGTTGGGTCGTTGGTGTAAATGGCAAGGGCACCTGCGATGGTGTTTTTGCCGAACAATGCGCCTTGGGGGCCACGCAGCAGTTCCACCCGGTTCACATCAACAAAGTCCTGATCGATATAGCCGCGCCGGCCCAGATGAACCCCGTCAATAAACAGGCCGACGGAACTGTCAAAGCCCTGATTATTGTCAGACCCGATGCCGCGCACATAGATGAAGTTAAAGAAGGCACCCGCATCAATTTTCACATTCGGCGCCACAAGCGCCATGCCGCCAACACCTTCGATCCCCTTTAGGTCGAGCGTTTCGCCACCGATGGCGGTCACCGAAATCGGCACATCCTGCACATCCTGCGCGCGGTTTTGTGCGGTGACGATAATTTCGTCAAGCTTGGGGCCTGTCGGTTTGGTTTCCAGTGCGGAGGGGGCGTCATCTGTTGCGGGTGTGGCGTCGTCAGCTTGTGTGCTGACTGCTGCCTCAGCCCCGGCTTTTGCCTCTGCCTCAGCCTCTTGGGCAAACAGTGGCGTGCTGGCGACCAAAAAGCTGCCTGTCAATAATGCTGTGACGGCGCAACGCGCGCCGCGTTCGGCGGGCGTACGACGCCCGTCAAAAGAATAGTCCATTGGAACCCCCAATTTGTCCCCGTGCGACTTTGGTTTTTTTGCGTCACACTATGCTGAATGCCTAATAGGTGTAGTCTACATCATTATTGTGGACAGACTCAATAGAAATCCATGTGTCGGAGCGTTTGTGCCGGTTAATAACAGCCCAGCGTCTTTCCCGGTCTCAGCGTTGGATGCTGACCAGTAGGCAAAAGGCGCGTTCTGGGGGTAGCGGCGGCCTAGTAGGCTTTGGGGTGGACAAAGCCCTTTAGCGGGGTGATGAACAGGATCTTTAGATCCAGCAGTACCGACCAATTGTCGATATAATACAGGTCATGTTCGACCCTGCCGTGCAGTTCGTCAGAATTTTCAATCTCACCACGGAAGCCGTTAATTTGCGCCCACCCGGTGATTCCGGGTTTGACGCGATGGCGCGCCAACCAACTGTCGATTTGTTTGGCAAACATATCACGATGCGGCGTTGCATGCGGGCGGGGGCCAACCAAGGACATGTGGCCCATCACAACATTGATTAGCTGCGGCAGTTCATCAAGGCTGGTACGGCGCAACCAGCGACCAACGCGCGTGATGCGATCATCATTGCGGGTTGCCTGTTTGGCGCCGTCATCGCCAGAATACATAGAGCGGAATTTGAACATCCGAAATTCGTCATGGTTAAAGCCATGACGGCTTTGAATAAAGAAAACAGGTCCGCGGCTATCAAGCTTGATGGCGATGGCGATCATCATCATCAGGGGGGCAAAGGCCAGCAGCAATATTGTCCCCAAGATACGATCTTCCAGCGCTTTCAGAATTTGCGCTTCGCCCCTGATCGGGCGACTTTGGGCCAGCAATAGCGGCATGCCGTCGACAATCAGGGCATCGGCGACGATCATGTTGGGGCTGTAATTGCTGGGGCAGGTCAGCAGGTCGATTGAATAATGGCGCAGTCCCTCATGCAATTCCGCAAGCAGGGTTTGGTTCGAGGTTGGCGCAACCAACAGCGTGTCAATCTCGCCCTTTTCCAACTGCCGCTTGATAGAGGTAACGGCGGCTTCCCGTTCCTTGTCATCAGTCTCAACAGCGGGGATGTGTACAGAACCAACAATCTCAATTGTGTTGGTGTTTAGCCGAAACGCGTCACCAAACTTGGTCGCTGTTTCGGACCCGTCGGTAATCAATAAGGCATGTTGCCGATAGACTTTTTCAATCCCCATAATAGCCAAAACCTGGGCAAAGAAGAAACGCCCCAGAACAATCATGATTGGCGTTAGGGTTAGCCAGCTACCAAACCACAGCCGTGAATAATTGATACCGGTTTTGGAAAAGAAGAAATAGGTCGTCAGTGTGATGGCGGCGAAGACCCATGAGATAATCACCACAGCATAGTCTGTGCCTAAATTGCGCTTGCGCGTGTCGGTTACGCTGCGCACCAAAATGCTGGTCACAAGGTAGGTGACGATGACGATCATGGTGGGCAATTGAAAATGGTCCGGGATGCCGAACCACGCATCCATAAGGACCCCGGAAACAAGCTGGGCAATGATCAACATCATGATCAAATCGCCAATCATTAATAATTGGCGAGAAAATCCCTGTGTACGATTTTCCTCACGCATCGTTGAATCCCTGCAACCTTACCCTAAACCGCATAGATCTTGTGTACGCGCCTTTCGTGACAGGCTGGTAACACCGAATCGTTCTATTTGTTTATCACGCGTCTGTTCAGGATACCGACCAAAGTACCACCACAATGAAGTATGCTTAAATCCGGTTTACTGTGTCAATCGGGGAAAACACACTTTGGTGTGATGAATGCAACACTTTCGCCAGCAGGTCATGGGCTGAAAAGCTGTTAAGCCCTTAAAATATAGTGAAAATCGGAAAAGAAGCGGTCAGTTCAAGTTTGCGGTTGTTGCGTGGCTGTCAAATCCGTTAGATGATCCATATCGGTGGCAATAATCTATGGTGGGATTATAAAATGAATAGTGGCGAACGTACCTATACGGGCATGCGCGGTATCGGGGCGCTAATTGTTGCCTTTTATCACTTTCGGCTGGAAATTCCCGATCAGGCTGCGCTTGATGCTGCCACCTTCAACATATTCACAGAACTGCATGTGTTTTTGGACATGTTCTTCATAGTCAGCGGCGTTGTGATTTTTGCGGTCTATACGCGATTGTTTGACGATGGCGTGCAGTGGCCGTCTGTCAAAAAATATCTTTTGGCTCGTCTGGCGCGGATCTATCCGCTCCATATATTTGCCTTGCTGCTAGTGTTGTTGTTGCAGATATCCCGCCCGGTTGCCGGTGCGCTGGGTGTTGTCGAAACTGATGCCACTGTGTTCTCAGGCGATGCCTATAGCCTTTGGTCATTTATAACCAATGTTCTGTTGCTGCAATCGTTGGGCCTGCACGACACGCTGACATGGAATGCCCCTAGCTGGACCATCAGTGTTGAGATGGTGGCCTATCTTGCCTTTGTCGTCATGTTTTTTGTGCCAAAAGGGCTGCGCATTATCTATCAAATCGCCGTTGTCGCGATCAGCATGGCCGTACTGGCATGGGTCATGCCGGGGCACCCTGTTGGGTCGCTTGACCTGTCATATGATTATGGCGTGTTTCGTTGTCTTGCGGGGTTCATGACAGGCGGCCTGATCTATGAGATGGCGCAACGAAAAATCGGCGAAACACCATTACCGATGAACATTGCACAGACGGTTGGATTTGTGTTGTTCGTGTGTATGTTGGTGTTCTCTTGGTATGACCTTTTAGTCTATCCGATTCTGGCGATCATGATGTGGGGCTTGCGCTCAGAAAGTGGCCCATTGGGCATTATAACCAAACAGCGGCTCAATTGCTGGCTGGGCGAGATTAGCTATTCGATCTATATGTTGCACTTCATAGTGATCCTTTACATGCTTGGATTGGAACAGCTTGAGATTTCCTGGCTAGAGCCACTATTTGCCCCTGAAAATAGCTGGTATAAGATTGCAGTGATGTTTGCCCTAACGATCGGCGCGTCTGCCATCACCTTCCATTGGGTAGAGGAGCCTGCCCGGCGTTGGTTCAAAAAATTGGGCTAGGCTTCGACGCGGGTTGCGATTTTGTCTTGATCCTGCAAGGGCAAGTTGTCGGAAGATGCGTCAGCTTGTTCAGCTGTTGATTTCAGGGCATCACGAACTTGGTCGATCGCTTGAAAGCCAAGGCCGATTGCCAAAAGACTGAAGCCGCCAGTTAATCCCATCCCGCCTGATACAAACGACATTAGGATCGGGGGCACTATCAATGAATGGAGCCAATTGACGGACCAGCCATTTACGGTTGCACGTGAAACAAGCGCCATGCGCAAAGCCCGCATCCAGTTCAGGCTAAAGATCGTCAGATAAGCCAAGGCAGCAATAAGGCCAATAATGCCGGATGCCGCCCATGCGCCCAAATACAGATTGTGGAATGTGCGTTGATCAAGCTCTGTACTGATTCTGCCGCCGCCACTAAATGGGTTCTCGCTAATCACTTTATAGGTATAGGTAGTCAGTTCAGACCGAATGTCGAGCGAACGGTTATCATCAAAGAACCGCGCCCGAAGCCCTTCAAACATGCTGGTGTCGGTGCCCAATACCAGCAACAAGAAAATGCCAAGTGCAAGCAGACCCAAAATTCCTGTGAACGACCCTGACTTCAGGGAGCTAAGCGCAAAAGACACCAAAACACAGGCGGCCAAGATTAGAATGGCGGTGCGTGACAGGGCAATAAAGCAGAATGATACAGCAAATAGGGTCAGCAAATTGTCCAGCAGTGTCTTGCCGCGGAATGGGCTGACAGCATGGCGTGTGATCAACAATAATAAAGTGAACAAGACCGGCAAGTGAGAGAAGATGTTCACACTGTCTTCACGGGTCCCCACAGGCGCAAAAGGGTCGGCATAATGTTGAACCAATGTCTTTAGATAGTAGTTTCGTCCGTAATAGGTATTACCATTCAAGAAAACTTCTTGATAAAGCGTCGTAACTGAAAGGCCAGCCTGATTGGATGAATAAAGAAAACAGATTAAAAAGGTCAAAACAGCAAATATTGATGACCAGTAAATCGTGCGGGCAGACGGTTGTCTGGCAACCAGACACAGCATGATGAAGACCCAATATATGCGCCCAAAGGCAAACGACATGGTTTCAAATTCGCTGTGAAGCAAGCCTGTTAATAAGAATACAGTGAACAAGAACACATAGGCTAAAAACCAGTCGCGCTTGAGTGTATTGAAAAGGCGTGGCCATGCGGACAGGTTAGCGGCTGTTACGGCAACCAACAAGAAACTGGCTACATGCCCGAATTCTATGGCGCCGCCGCCGGGAAAGCGGGCAACAGACAGCCAAAACGGGGTCAAACTGGCAACAACAATACAGACCAAAATATCCACTTTATTTTGGTGTGATCGTTTTGATAGCGCCGTTGAGGCCGTTGCTTGCATCAAGCCCTCGTAATCCGCGGATGCTGTTGCTGTTTGATTGCCGAACGTGACAGTTTTGGCATTGTCAGGTGCTGCTTGGCAATGATCCAATCATCATTTCATCATCAATTTGTGCATTTGACACAGTTTGGACATATCCATGCTGGATGAGGGGGAGCTTTTTTGATAGGGAGAAACGGTCTGACGCATTGGCACAAGCCGTGCGGCAGCAGTGATAGGGCTACCAAGCCATCGGGACGATGATCGTCCCCTACTAGGTAAAATGGAAGGTCGTGCCGGTGACGGGCCGGATGCGTATAGGGAACTCAACAGTATGACGGCGCAATCCAATATGGCAGCCAATCAATCAAATTTTCTGGAATTCAACCTATGGGATATTTTCGGCGTTTTGTGGCGCAGGAAGTGGTACCTGATTGCGGTTGTGATTGCGGTCAATATTGCCAGTTTCTATGTGCTGCTGCAGTTAACGCCTGTCTATGAGGCGACATCCAAGCTGAAATTGAATGCGTCAAAGACCAATGTGGTCGATGTGGATGATGTCGTCGGGCGCAATCCGGTGAATCTGCCCCGTATTGTAACCGAAAAAGAGATCATTCAATCCCGTCGTGTGGCTGTATCTGTAATCGACAAGATGGAGTTGAGTGCCCAGCCTGAATTTAATCCCAGGTTGAAACCGGGCATGCTGTTTAATCTTGCCAATCGGATTGACGAGTGGGGCGGTGGCAAGCCAACACCATACCAGCCGTTTGAGCCGGGGCTGGTTCATGGCTTTGATGCGCCGCCAATTACCAAATCAACACCTTATGAAGGCGATGCCGGTGCAGATGGCATATTGGGCTATATCGCGCAGACCTTGCGGAACATGTCACTGCCCGACAATCCGATTAGCGAGGAGGTGTTGAACAATTTGATTGAGATCAAGTTCGGCAACCACCTGACAGTTACTAATGATGGCCGTTCCTATGTGTTGGCGGTCAGCTTTCAGTCTGAAAAACCGCGCCTGGCTGCAGAGATTGCCAATCAGATCGCAGATACCTATTTGACCGCGCAACTGGATGCCAAACTGGAAACAACAGACCGCGCCAATCGGTGGCTGACAGATCGCATCGAAGAATTACGCGACGATGTGAAAGAGGCGGAACAAGCCGTTGAAGCCTATCGTGCACAGGCAGGCCTGTTGAAATCCACCAGCTCTACCCTTGCTGAAAATCAGGTGTCGAGCCTGAATGCCAAGGTGATTGAGGCACGCTCCGCCGCGACGGAGGCTGCAACGCGCATCCAACAGGCTGAACAGGCTGTTATGCGGCCCGGCGGCTATAACGCGGTGCCGGAAGTGTTGAACTCAACCCTTATTCAGGCGTTGCGCCAGCAGGAAAGCAAGTTGTTGCGCCGCAAGGCTGAGCTGGGCCGGGAATTTGGTCCGATGCATCCCAAGATGATCGCTATCGAGCAAGAGGTTATTGACCTGCGGAACCAAATTGAACTGGAAGTTCAGAAGATTTTGCAAGGCATGCGGAACGAGGCTGAAATTGCCAATCAACGCTATGCCACTTTGTCGGCGGAACTTGATACGATGAAGCGGTCAATGGGCCGCCTGAATAGCGCAGAAGTGAAGTTGCGGGCGCTTGAGCGTGAGGCAGCAGCCTCGCGCAACCTGTTTGAGACATTCCTGCAGCGGTCGCGCGAAACCAATACACAGGCCAGCTTGCAGGAGGCTGATGCCTCAATCATCTCATTGGCGCCGATGCCGATTTTTGCGGCCTATCCGAACAAGCCGGTGATTATGATCATTGTGTTCCTTGCCTCCATCGGGGTGGGGTTGGCGCTGATCATTATTGCTGAAACGTTGGATTCACGGTTCCGGTCTGTGCAGCAATTGCCTGCCGCATTGGGCGTCCGTCCGCTTGGCATGTCGCCGCGCATCGGCACAGGTAAGGCTGCTGATGAAGTGCTGCGTGACCCCGGCTCCCCCTACACAGAATCTATCCGCCGTATGTTAAGCGGTGTGCAGCTTTTTGAGCGTACATTGGGACGGCCTGTTAATGTTGTGTCGGTCACATCTGTGTTCCCGCAGGAAGGCAAAACCTCTGTCAGTCTGTCATTGGCCCGTATGGCCGTGAAACGTGGCCAAAAGGTGCTGCTGATCGATCTTGATCTGCGCCGCCCGGCGGTCGCGCGCTATGCCAAGTTGAAGCGTGGCGAAGGGGTGGTTGAGTATTTTGAAAGCGGCAATCCGCTTGCGTCCTATCTGTTGCAAGATGCTGCATCAGACCTAAAAATTCTGTCAGCCGGCACTTTGGTTGAAGACCCGATTGAAGCTTTGACCTTTGACAAGCTGACAAAATTGGTTGATGCGGCGCGTCAGGAATTTGATCTGGTGATTGTTGATACACCGCCCATTGGTGCTGCCGCTGATGCGCTTCTTATTGCGCAACATGTCGATGCCTGTGTGCTGGTCGCGCGCTGGAACAAGGTTGATGTTGAAGAAGTGACATGGGCTGCCAAACAGATTGAAGGTGATGGCACGAAACTGGCTGGTGTGTTCGTGACACAGGCTGATGTCCGTCGTCACGCGTCATATGATTTTGGGGATCCGACGCAAAGTTATAATTTTGACAGCTATTACCGATATAAAGCATCATAGATAGGATCAGCTGCCGGGCCAGTTCATGGTGCTTTCCGGCATGTGGTCCACCGTCAGTGGTGCAAGGATTGTTGCCGAACGTCAGGTGTAGCTAATAGGGGGAAGCTTGGTCACATTAGGTCGTCGTCAAGGGCCCGCAAGGTCGCCAAGGCGTGGTGCGCCCGCACCCCGCGCCATTGCGACGCCGTGGCGGCAGCGGCTGTATGGCCTTGCCATGTTGGCGTTCTGTGCCGCGCTTTTGGTTCCGTTTGTGCCTTATGCGGTTTCGGTTGTGGCACGCGAAACGCTTTACCTCAATGATGCTGAGGTTGATCAGGTTCAGCAAAGTGACAATGCGTTAGCCCGGTCGCAGAATGTCTATGCAGGGGCGCCGCTTGTTGTGCCGGCAAATGCTGATTTGATCATGCAGGGGTATGAGTTTTCGTTGGCCTATTGGGCCAATGGGCGCGTGATGCGCCAGAAAGCCCTGCTCGATCTTCGGTTGGCGCGGTTCTATTTCGGGTCAACAGATCCTGACATTCGTCAAAAGGGCATGACCCATCTTGGCAATGCGCAATTCGGCTTGCTTGAAAGCACCAGTATTGAGCCGTTGAACCAGTTTGCGTGGGCCAACCTATCTTATCTTTTCAGTTGGACCCCCGGGCCATCCTATGGCGCGGCGATCGCGTTGGAACGGTCTTGGCGCAGCGGCCCGACGGACAAGCTTTTATGGCCATTACGGATAGAGCTTGGCTGGCGCAATTACGCGTATTTGTCAGACGATGGCAAGGCCCGCATGGCGCGGGAGGTCGATGCAATTTGGGATCAATATGTGGTTGATGAGTTTACCTATACCCGTCGCCGTGAAGCCTTAATCGCCATCGCAGAAGATGTCGGTGATTTGCAGGTGATGCGGGGCATGATTGCCGAAACGCCCGAAGACACCGCCATGTTTGATGCCATTCTGGTGCGCCGGGCGCAAAAACGCAAACGGGGGGTCATTGAATGACCCGTATCTTGCTGTTCTTGTGTTTGGCTTTGGGCGTGATTGTATTCGGCGGTACGCCCCATTGGGTGCGCATTGTTTTGATCGGGGTGATCATACTTTTAACGTTGCGTGCCGGATTTGTGCAATGGGGCCGCAACAGCATCGCCTTGGCACGAACAGAATTGCTTGCTGCTGTCTTGTTTTTTGTTGCGTGGGCATGGGGTATGGCCGGGTCGATTGACGGGTCAGCAGCATTGTTGGGTTGGCTGAATGGGGCGGGGCCAACACCTGCGGCCGCCATTGCTGCCAAGCTTGATTTACCTGCACCTGACACCTTGGCCTTGATGCCGGTGCGTGCTGCTGAACAGGCGATTTGGATAGGGGCATTGGGCCTCTTATTCTGTGTTGCCTTGTTCGCCTCGCGCCGCATTGAACAGTTGGGCCAACAATTGTTTTTTGCCGCTCACGGCGTGTTGGGCGGCGCAGCGCTTTATGGGGTGATGATGGTCAGCGCGGGGACCGAAAAGGTACTGTGGCATAGCAAGTCAGCCTATCAGGGCGCGCTGACGGGGACATTTATTAACCCGAACCATTTTTCCACCTTGATGGTTATTGGCTTTTTGGGGGCGTTGGGACTGGTGATCGCAGACACGCAGCAGCGCAACAGAATTGGCCGGCTGCGCAACGCCCATGTGGCGACGCGGTCAAAATTGCGCAATGCCATTGAAACCACGCCCCTGCGTCTGATGGGTATTGGTTTATGCGCCCTCTATGCCGGAACAATATATTTAACAGCCTCCTATGGTGGGGCTGCAACACTTGGCCTTGCGACCGGGTTGACGGCTGCCATTGTGTTTTTCCAACAGCGCAGACATCTGTTGGCGTTGGCCGCGATTGCGGGTACCGCCGCGCTGGGCTGGATCGGGTATGATCTGCTGTTTGGTGCACGTGATGCTGCCGCGGTCGGATTTGACATGAATTCGCTTTTTTCGCGCCTTGTGCTGTTTCAAACCACGGCGGATATCATTGAAACGCAACCATTGTTAGGCAGTGGTTTGGGGTCATTTCAGGACATGTTCCGGCAGGCCAAACCTGACTGGGTGTTGATCGCTGTTGATTATGCGCACAATGTCTATCTTGAGCTGGCGCTAGAATTAGGGGTGCCAATGACGGTGGTTTTGCTGGCCAGCCCGCTTGTTTTGCTGGTGCGTCTGATCCTAGCGGGGCATGCAAGCCGCGCGCAGGACCATGTGTTCAAACCCCTGCATATTATGGCAATCGGGGCGACTTTCGCCGTTGGCGTTCATGGGCTGAGCGATTTTTCGGTGCAAATTCCGGGGGTTGCGGTTGCGTGGTTGCTGATGCTGGGGCTGGCGATGGGGCAAATCCAGCCAGATTCAGCCGCTGGCAGGTGACTAGGATGCCACTGATGGTGACAATAATGTCCCAATAATGGGTGATTCCGCCATCCAGTGTGACGGTTTATACATTGACCAATGCCGCAGAAACCCTGATACTTGGGGCAGAGTAGTGGCAGCAGCACGGGTGTATGCGTCAGGAGGCTTAGCTATGCTGGGTAATTCTATTTTAAAGAAAGCGCGTCACGCGCTTGCGATTGGTTTGATTTCAGCGCCTTTGGCGTTGGCGCCGGTATTGGCGCAGGCGCAACTGGCAGCAGTTGTGTTGAATAAGATTGCAGCGGCTATGAGTGCGCCGGGTGGCGATTTCGAGGCGCTTGCCATCGTGATCAGCAATGATCCTGCCGCAGCAGCGGAAATCGCTTCAACTGCTGTGAAATTGCGCCCTGATCTTGCGGGGCCTATCGCGACAACAGCTTCTGACGAAAGCCCAGAACAAATGTTGGAAATTGCCTCAGCCATGGCTGCGGCTTGCCCGTCCTGTTCTACAGCTATCGTTATTGCATTAAGCAACAGTGTGCCAACGCAGGCTTTGGCAATTCAGATTGCTGTGGCTGAAGGCGCTGGGAATTCAGTTGAAAACCCCAGCGAAGGGTTTGAAGAAACTGACGAGGAAAATGAAGGCACGGATGTTGCCAGCCCGTCAGCAGCCTAAGCTGAACAACTAATTGGATTAAGCTGATCGCCCTGCCAGTTATGCGCGGGGCGATTTGCTTTTGGGGAGCGTGACTTACAGGCTACACTGGGGGTCCGCATCGGCCCAATCCGATGGGAAAAGCTGAATTTACAGTGTGTTCAGCTAAATATTGATGTAGCATGTTCAAAAGGTTAGGGTTAATCCTAATCAGATGCGGTTGAGGGTTTGCCGATGCAAGGCGAGAAGCCGCAGTGATGTGCAGTAGAATGAACTGTTGTGTCGTGTTCGGGTGGATGACATACGCGACGGGACAGTAAAGCGAAAATTAAGGTGGGGATCGTTATGTACGATGTCGATTCGAGGGTAAAGCAGGCTATGGTGCGGGCACGGAAGTGGGCCGGCATGGCAGCCGCAGCAACAGCGCTGACAATGACCGTTAATACGGCAATGGCGCAAAGCGCAACAACCGGCAGCTCTGCTGCGCAAAGTGGCTTTAAACAAGACAAGCGTAATGTGGGCGAGCCGAAGTCAACGCAAACACGTTTGGGTGGATTTCTGTTCGATGGTACTGCCGTTCTGTCTGCTGTGTTTGACGACAATATTTTCTTTGAAGCGGTGAACGAAGCAGACGATCTGCGGTTTGAGCTGCGGCCCCAAATCAATTTGCGTTCCAACTTTTCGCGCCATTGGTTCAATACTAATCTGGGTGCTGCCTTTGGCGTCTTTACCGATCTGTCTGATGATAATTTCATCCATGGCAGGTTTGGTATTGATACCGGGTTGAATATGACCCGCCAATGGGATTTGCAGTTTGTTGCCAATATCGCGTCAGCGACCGAACGTCGTGGCGATGATGATGAAGGCAGGGCGATATTTTTGCCGACCGAACCGGTCCGTTACACAACTGCTGCCGCCGCAATCAGCAGTGAAGTCCGGTTTGTCCGTGTGGTGCTGGATGGCACAATCGGGTATCGCAATGTCGATTTTTCCGATGCCGATACCAATCTGGCCATTGATCTTGAACAGGATGATCGTGACCGTGACACATTATATGTCGATGGGAATATCGAGGTTGAGGTAACGCCCCGTATTGCGCCCTATGCCGGGTTCGGCATCGCTGACATTAATTTCAAGAACCCTGATGCTGCCGCCGGTGGCGCCGTGATCGGCCCCGAACGCGATGGTACCCAATATTATTTTGTGGCAGGTGTGAATTTCGATTTCACAGGGCTTTTGTTGGGTAACGCGGCGATCGGTTATCAAGAACGTACCTTTGACGATGCCGTGTTTGAAGATGTTAGCGGTCCGCGATTTGACATTAATCTGACTTGGTTGCCGACAAAACTGATGGCCTTTGATTGGAGTTTGACCAGCACAGTTGGTGATACGACCCTTGGTGGTGCTGGCGGCTATGAATCAATCGATACGGAATTGCAATTCAGCTATGAAGTGATCCGTCATCTGACTTTGGGTGCCCATATCGGTTTCGACAATCGTGATTATGAATCCGTAACACGCGAAGATGATCGTATACGTATGGGGCTTGGCGCGACCTATGTGTTTAATCGCTATGTCGCGGGCAATTTGCGTTATCGCCATGTCGATCGGGATTCAACAGATCCTGCATTTGATTACCAGCAGAATATCGTTGTCTTGAATGTGTCCACACGGTTCTAGGTAGAACGCTGTTCGCCTGATCCAAAACAGTGCGCGATGATCGATGTCGGTTTTTAGGTGGGTGGATGCCTGCGTCTGATCAGAAACAAAATTGCGCCTTATTGCTGCCATAGGTGATAGGTGTACTGTCTGGCAGATTGGATATATAGATGTATCGATGAATGATGCTGGCAGAAATTGGAGTGGTGCCTGTGACTGAAATGGTTGGCACATTGGCATGTGCGGCGGCTGACGCGCCAAAACATGCGCATAATCCGGCAAAGGTAAAACGGTTCGTGATGGCCGTGTGTTTGGCAGTATTTGCTATGCTGGCCCTGCCCTTTGTTGCAGGGTTTGGCCAGGCCCAAGCGCAGGCCGACTATGATTATTATTACTGGGATGATGGCTCCTCCGGTGGGACGCAGCCTCCAGCCGCGCAACAGCCTGCCCCACAACAGCAACAACAAAGCCAGCAGCCGACCTATCCGCAGCAAAAACCTTATGAACAAGGCCAGCCGCAGCAACCGCAGCAACCGCAGCAACCGCAACAACAACGCTCCAGCGGCGGCCCTGACTATTCAATGGCGGCAGCAGACGAATATCGCTTAGGCTCTGGCGACCAGTTGCGGGTGACTGTGTTCGGTCATGATGACCTGTCTGGCCAGTTTGAGGTTGATGGATCAGGCTTCGCAACTTTCCCCCTGATCGGCCAAATGCGTGTCAGCGGCTATTCAACCAAACAGGTTGAACGGATGATCGAAGGGGCCTTGTCCCCCAACTATTTGCGCAACCCCCGTGTTGGGGTCGAGGTGCTGAACTATCGTCCCTTTTACATTTTGGGCGAGGTGGCAAAACCGGGAAGCTATCCCTACGTTTCAGGCATGAGGTTGATCAATGCTGTGGCGCTTGCAGGCGGTTATACCTATCGCGCGCAAAAGAAGGGCGTGAAAATCGAACGCGCAATAAACGGTGCGATGGAACCTGCCGGACACAATTCGGTTGTGTTGCCGGGTGATATTGTTCATGTCCCTGAACGGTTCTTCTAAACAGCGGCACATCAATGCCAGCAAGCTTGGGATCGCAAAGTCAGGTGCTTTGCGTCACTTGATTACATTGCTGGGCGTGGCCGCTGCGATCTGGTTGCAGCTTGGCGCGCAAGGCTTTGCACAGGCACAAAATGATGAAGTGCGGCAGTTGGTTGCCCGGCCCGATTATCGCGCGCGCCTAAGCCATTTTGATGAATTTCCGGTCAGACGCGGTGATGTGGTGTTTCTGGGCGACCAGTTGATGCACTTTGGTGCGTGGAATGAGTTTTTTACGGGCGTCTCTGTGCGTAATCGCGGCATTACAGGTGATCGTGCGGATGCGCTTTTAGTGCGGCTACAGCATGTGGTTAATCGCGGGCCGTCGGCGATTGTGTTGCATATTGGTGCAAATGATATTTTCGCTGGCGCTGATACACAGACCGTGTTGGCGCGGATTGAACAATTGCTGATCAATCTGCGCGAGGTCACACCGCCCAATCGTTTGTTGGTGGTTGGATTGCCGCCCTTGACCGCCGGACTGTCCCGACCGATCAGAGAATATAATGAGCAGCTGCGCGCCTTGGTGTTGCGCTATGGCAATGTCTATGTCGATATTTTTGACCCGCTTGTTGGCAGGCAGGGGGCGATTTATCGCGACTATACGATTGATGGCCGCATTTTAAGCGGGCGCGGGTATCGCGTTGTGGCAGAAACCCTGTTGCCTTATCTGATCAAGATTGCAGGCGAACAGCGTCAGGCGACCGAAGAATATGATCGCCTGATGCTGGATAGTCTTCAGCCGGCTCAATAACGATAGCCGACGCCAAGGCCGATCAGCCACGGGTCGATATCGACATCGGCGGTAACGCCGCCATTATTGACCGATACGTCTGTGCTTAACCAAATGTGTTTCACATCAAGGTTCAGGTACCAATTATCCTTATAGTGATAATCAACACCGGCCTGCAGGGCGAAGCCGAACCCATCATCATAATCGATCTCGGTCACAGGGCCGCTATTGGGCGTGTCATCATTATAAAAGAATGTGTAGTTGATCCCGGCACCGATATAGGGCTTGAACTTACTGTCAGACACAAAATGGTGCTGCAACAACAAGGTTGGCGGTAACAACCACACGTTACCAAGATCAACATCACCCAATGCAGACCCTTTGACCTTCGCATCATGGGGCGTTGTTGCCAAAATCAACTCAACCGCTGTGGTTTTGTTGAAGAAGTAAGAGATATCAATCTCAGGGACGAGCGAATTTTCGATTTTGGGCTTGCCGCCGATCGAGGTTGAGCCGCCTTCGTCAGGCACAACGCCAACGGCGCGGGCGCGGATCATCCAACCTGCGTCAGGATCCTTTGCCAAGGCTGCGGGTGCTGCCAACATGCTGGCGGCAATCGCCAGACCGGACAGGGCGGATAGTGTTTTATTCTTGGTCATTTTGGGGGGTGAGCCTCTCTCAACAAAGTTAATGACACCTTTCTCATATACCCCTGTGGTTGTGCCGCCATTGATCCAGATCAGGTGCGACCGGGCGTACCAGTTTGATTTGTGATGCCAAATCGTCAGTGGCCTGATATGTAGGAATAGAACTGATTTTGCTTAGGGATCCCGACAATGGTGGCTGTGAAGCTGGCGCGCATTGATGCTGAAACGCCTGAGATTTTTGCCTCTGTTCAGGGCGAAGGGCCAAGCGCAGGCCAACCTGCCACCTTTGTCCGCTTTTCGACCTGTAATTTGCACTGCTGGTGGTGTGACACGCCCTATACGTGGAATTTCATCGGCAGCGATTTTGCCCATCGTGATCTTGAAGAAGGGGGCAAACGCTTTGACCCAAAGGCTGAAATAGCGCTTAGCGATACCAAGTCGATTATTGCAGCGGTCAAAAAATTGCGCCCCCGCCGTGTGATCTTCACCGGGGGTGAACCCCTGTTGCAGCAAGGGGCCATTGCCGATGCAATCGACGGCTTGCGCAGCCTTGATCCCAGCTTTGTGTTTGAAGTTGAGACAAATGGCACCTTGTTGCCCGACCCTGTGTTGGTGACCAAGATTGATCAGATCAATGTCTCGCCCAAGCTCGACAGCTCAAAGAACGAGCTTGAGAAGCGTCAGCGGCCAGAGGCGCTGACATATCTTGCCGGACAGCCCCATACTTTTTTTAAGTTTGTGTTGAGCCATGAGGGTGAACTGGCCGAGGTTGATGCCCTGATGCGGGCCTTTGCCATTCCGGCGGCGCGTACCTATTTCATGCCGGAAGGCACAAGCGCTGCGGCGTTGAATGACAAGGCCGATTGGCTGATCGATGCCTGTGTTGCGCGGCGCGTGAATTATTCAGATCGGCTGCATATCCGCCTGTTTGGCGACACGCGCGGCACGTGATTGTCCACATTTGCGCCAATGCGCGGCGGCGGCCCCTACGTCAAGCAGAACAGGCTTGACGCGCCATGATAATTTATCAAAATTAGACTGTTCTCAGGGCGGGGTGGAACTCCCCACCGGCGGTGATTGCGCATCTTTACTGATGTTCAGATGTGTAAAAGCCCGCGAGCGCCTTTCTGATCAATATGACAGAAAGGGTCAAGCAGATCAGGTGTGATTCCTGGGCCGACGGTTAAAGTCCGGATGGAAGAGATGACAACGCGCACGCTTTTGTGTGTGCGTATGCGTGATCGCCTTGGGTAAGTGTCTTTGCTTGGAGGAATGATCATGACGACACGACCCCGCTACGCATTCATTAAGGCCAATTGGCATTCTGATATTGTTGATCAGGCCTTGGTCGGCTTTAACGAGTTGATCCCCGCAGATCAGACCGATGTGTTTGATGTGCCCGGTGCCTTTGAAATGCCATTGCTTGCCAAACAGCTTGCCGAAACCGGAAATTATGATGCAGTGATTGCCGCCGCCTTTGTGGTTGATGGCGGTATTTATCGTCACGATTTTGTGGCGCAGGCAGTTGTTGACGGGTTGATGCGCGCCGGGATGGACACAGGCGTGCCTGTTCTGTCGGTTTCGCTGACGCCGCATCATTATCAGGAAACTGACGATCACAATAATTTCTTCCGCGCCCATTTCGTCAAGAAAGGGAACGAGGCGGCAAACGCAGCCCTGCAGGTCACCAAGACCAAGGCGTCGTTGGCCGCTGCTTAGGCAGTATGCGCCCCGTATGTGCCACCACTTGCGGAACGGCCCTGCCCGTGTCATGAAACGGGCAGGATAGTGAAAGGTTGATTGATGGCTCTCAAGGTAATGATCGTCCCTGTGACGGCCTTTGAACAGAATTGCTCATTAATGTGGTGCGACGAAACCATGGAAGGGGTCGTCGTCGATCCCGGTGGTGATTTGGACAAGGTTGATGGCGCTGTTGCCCAACAGGGGGTCAGGCTTGTGAAAGTGCTGTGCACCCACGGGCATATCGACCATGCAGGGCAGTTGGCGGAATATGCAGACCGCCACAGCCTGCCTATCGAAGGGCCGGAAGAGGCCGACACTTTCTGGATTGAAAAGCTGCCGGATCAGGGCGCCAATTACGGCATGCCCGGCGCCCGTGCCTTTGTGCCGGATCGGTGGCTGACGGATGGCGATCAGGTCAGCTTCGGCAAGATCACCCTTGATGTGTTTCATTGCCCCGGCCACACCCCTGGTCATGTGGTCTTTGTTGATCAAACGCACCGCTTGGCAGTTGTTGGCGATGTATTGTTCCAATATTCGATCGGGCGGACAGATTTCCCCATGGGGGATGCGCAGGCGCTAATCAGCTCAATCCGGGAAAAGCTGTTTCCGCTGGGCGATGATATTACCTTTGTGCCGGGGCACGGCCCGACCTCAACCTTTGGGCAGGAACGGGCAATGAACCCGTTTGTCTCTGACACTGTTGCTGGCTGATCAAGGTGACACAGGGTGGTGAGCGCCGGTTAGGGCTAAAGGGGCTGCCGCCCAATTTGCAGGGCGCCTTGTGGTTGTTGGCTGCCAGCCTGTGCCTGACGGGCATGACGACGCTGGCCAAACAATTGGGCAGCGAGCTTCCGTCGATCCAAGTGATTTTCTTCCGCGCCTTGATGGGCTTTTGCATGTCCATGCCGTTTTTGTTGCGCGCAGGGTCTGGCGGTTTGCGGACGGGACGGCCTGTGTTGATGGGCGTGCGTGCAGTGGTGGGCAGTTTGACCATGATGTGCGGGCTTTATGCCGTGATCTATATCCCGCTTGCCGACGCGATCACCATCACATTTTCCCGCACCTTGTTTGTGGCGATATTGGCTGTGCTTATCCTGCGGGAAGTGATGGGCCCGCGCCGGATATTGGTCACCCTTGTCGGTTTTGTCGGGGTGTTGATTATGGTCAGACCCACAGGGGCGATTGAGCCAGCCGCACTTGTTGCAGTGGCGGGTGCCTTTTGTGGCGGCTTGACCATTATCCTGATCAAGATCCTGTCGCGTACAGAAAATACCGCCATTCAGGTCGCCTATGCCGCCATTGCCGGGCTGATCGTGACGGGCATTCCAACCTATATGCAATGGGTAACGCCGAGTTGGACCCAGCTTGGCATGTTGATCCTGATGGGGATTGTGTCGGTCACTGGGCAGACCTGCTTTATCAAGGGCTATGCGGTGGGCGAGGCAACGGCGATTGCGCCGATTGATTACACACGTTTGATCTTTGCTGGGTTGGCAGGCTTTATCTTTTTTGGTGACGTGCCCGATGCGATCACAATCGGTGGGGCGATTATCATTGTAGGGGCCAGCCTGTACCTTACCTATCGTGAGGTGCAGGTCGCCAAATCATCATGACCACAATCCATGATGCAGCCGCGCAAGGCTATCAAAAGGCTGCAGATACTTATGTGCGCGGGCGGCCCGATTATCCTGTTGCCGTTATGGATTGGCTGACCGATGCTTTGGGGATCGGACCAGACAGCAAGGTGTTGGAACTTGGCGCAGGCACGGGCAAGTTCACATCATTATTGAGCCAAACTGGTGCAACTGTTTGGGCGCTTGATCCTGTGCCGGAAATGCTTACTGCCCTTGGCGAGGCTTATCCCTCTATTAAAACAATCACCGCGCAGGCCGAAGCGATACCGCTGGATGATCAGTCAGTTGATGTGGTGGTTTGCGCGCAATCATTTCACTGGTTTGCCAATCAAACCGCGCTTTCTGAAATCAAACGTGTGTTAAAGCCCGGCGGGCGTCTGGGCCTGATCTGGAACAGGCGTGACCAACGGACCCCATGGGTTGCCGCGTTGACTGAGATTATGCGCCCTTACGAGGGCGATGCCCCGCGCCATGACAAAGGGGATTGGAAGGTGCTGTTTCCAACCAATGGGTTGACGCCGTTGACCCAGATGACGATACCGCATGGTCACACGGGGCCAGCAGAACAGGTGATTATTGACCGTATCATGTCCGTTAGCTTTATTGCCGCCCTGCCTGATGCTGATCAGGATAAGGTGCGGGCGGCGATTGTTGCGCTGATTGCGGCAACGCCGGATTTGGCGGGGCAGAACCCGGTAACATTTCCCTATGTCACCACGGCCTATCACGCGATCCGCACTTGAACTATCGCGCGTCGCCCTGCACCCTTGCGGCAAATAAAATAAAGAAGGGGCGCAGGCGGCATGGAGTTACCTCCCGATACAGTCATTACAGTTTCGGCTGATGAAGAAATGCGGATCAGAAACATGATCCGCTCTATGGATGGCATTGACGAAAGCGGGCATAGGGTTGCCGTGGCTGAGGATGCCGAAGGTCTGCTTGATCTTTTGTCTGATCCGAAAGTGAATGGGCCGCTTTACACAATCCCGAATGATGTGACGCTTGAGTGGGTGCAGGGCTGGATTGACCAGCATCTGCGTGAGCGCGCAGCGGGCGAAGGTGTGTTGATGATCACCCGCGATGAGGGCGGGCAGGTCATGGGCTTTGCCGATTTACAGGTTTGGCCGGACCGTGCCTCTGCCGAGATGGGCGGCGGCATGCGGGCCAGCCTGCAAAACAAGCATCGCGGATCAGAAGGCGCGGGCAGTATCTTTATGTGGCTGTTCAAGGATATGGGCATTCAATTGCTGGCCATGACGTGTGCCGAAGATAATGTCCGTACCCAGAAACTGCTGACCAAGATGGGCTTCACCCAAGGCAAGTCACGTGACTGCACGGCCCCCGACGGGTCGACGCGCCCGTCGCTTTATTTTGAATTACTGCGCCCCGATATTGCTGCCGCGCGCGCAGAACAAAGCGGCTAGGGCGTGTAACGGGTGGTGTAGTTTGGGCTTGCGCCGCTGAAAATATAATGACACACTAACTGCCAATATGTAATGGATGGGGAGGTGTCAGCCATGACAGCCGCGATGATTTGGGGGGGCGCGTTAGCTGCCTATATTCTGTTTCGTCTTTGGTATGACAATTGGCGGGGGCCCTTAAAGCCGAACGAGATTGCCAGCTTTCTGGAGATCGCCAAACAAATGCCGGATGCCCAAGGCCCCGAGGGGGAGGTTTTTCTTGCCCGCATGAAAAAAGTGATGGAGGAGGATGACGGCAAAGAGTTTCTGATGGTCAATTTGCTGAAGTTCAATCCATCCCCTGTGACCCATCCTGATACGGGCGCGCAGATGCCTGCCCTAAAATTGTTGCAGGCCTATTCCAAACCCTTTATCGGCGGTTTGCTGAAACGTGCCGGTCACCCGGCGCTGGTGACGCGCGCCACCGGCGGCTATGTGGAGGCACAGAATACACCAGAAGACCCCGGCTGGCACACGATGGGGACGGTTCGGTATCGGTCACGCAGAGATATGATGCGCGCTGCGCTTGATCCTGATTTTGGGCGTATTCACCCATACAAACTGGCCGCGCTTGACCAGACATTCGCCTTCCCATCAAGGCCGATGGTGGCGTTCTATCTGCACCCGCGTGTCAGCGTGGCGCTGATCCTGGCCCTGATCGCTGCCTTGGTGAACTTGGCAGTCGTCTAATAGTCTGCGGCTTAGAACCTGACCCCCAGCTCTGCTGAAAAGCGTTGCCGTGGGGTTTGCGCCCCAAAGTGGGAGCCGACAAAGGTCGGCACATCGGCGGAGGTATAAAGGTCCTTCACATTGGTCAGGTTTGTACCAAACACAGTGAAGTGCCACCGTTCTTCAATATCACGCACGCCAAAGCGGCCCTTGAAAATGGCGCGCGCCTCGCGCACGTCAATCGGGTCATGATCCAAGGCATTGAACAGATCGGTTGCAAAGTTCATGCCGATTGCGGCAACAAAGCGAAATGGCCAGTTCAGCACCTGACGGTCAAATGTAATGTCAACATTGGCCACCCATTCAGACACATTCACCAGCCGCTCCCCGGTCAGGTCACACACGCCGGGCGATGTCAGCCCCGCCGCATTGGTGATGAAATTGGGGAACTCCGCATCTGTTTCTGCCGGGCAGGGGCCTGTGGGGAAGGAATCAAATATTGCGTCCGTCCATGAGCCTGAGAATGTCACCATCAAATAATCCGCAGGCACAATCGCCCCTTCAAATTCAACCCCGGTAATGTCCGCGGTCGCCGCATTCACAACCACAAAAGTTGTGCCGTTAAAGGCCGTGGTTTGAAGGTCCTCATAAGCTGAATTAAAGACAGAGATATTGAACCGCGCCGCCCCTTCAAGCCATGTGGACTTCATCCCGATTTCAAACACG
Source organism: Alphaproteobacteria bacterium (assembly GCA_965229935.1). Lineage (GTDB taxonomy): Bacteria > Pseudomonadota > Alphaproteobacteria > SPJN01 > SPJN01 > SPJN01. Next base: position 1,950,087 of record CBDDKB010000002.1, on the reverse strand, counting down.
TCAGAGGATTCGGACTCATATTCCAGCTCGCTGGGGTTTAGGGCCTGTGCGTTGAAGCCGCCTGATTTGAATCCCTTTGCATAGGTGACATAGGTCATCACATCGTCATTCCACTGATAGGTCAGTGACATTTTGGGGCTGACATCTGTTTCTTCGCGTGTGCGCTTTGCGGAAAATTGCACATTGCCCGTCTGGATCACGGGAAAGGCAGATGCGCCCAGCGGGTTGGCGGTTACCTCACCTTCCTGTCCGGTAATCAGGTTTAACAGAACATGGTCATAGGTCAGCTCTTTTTCTTCGGTTGTGCCGCGTATGCCAAGCAGAAGTGAAAAATCATCCGTGATATGCCAAGTGCCCTGCCCGAAAATCGCGTAGGAGCTGGTCTTTTGATCGAATGTAGTGAATGACCGTTCAAGCTGTTGCGGTAGGCCGAAATTGCCTTGCAGCCCGCCGTTTAAACAATCAGCGGCGCGGTCGGGGAATTGCCGCACACAAATGCTGATACCGGCGGCCTGCCCCAGTTCGGCATTGTCATATTGTTCATCAACCGCCCCGGTAACAAAGCCGATTTCTTCAACATTCAGATAGGCGCCAATATCAAAGGTCGCTTTCATTTTGGCGTTATAGGCGTAAAGGCCCGCCACCCATTCGACCGTTCCGGGGGGCGAGGTGATGCGCAGCTCCTCTGAAATCTGATCAAAGTTTTCATTATTGTTCAGAGTGATGAAGGGAATGGGCGAAAAGTCCGCATCAAACTGTGTGTCATCATCCATATAGGCGACATTCAACACATTTGTAATCGTGTAATCACCAAACACATCCCAGTTTGAGTTTGAGGTGATGTCCCATGTATCGCGGTCGGTAAAGCCTTCATGATTTTCACTGCTAAGATCATCACCCAATGTGGCGGACATGCGATTGTCAAACACCTGCATAGCCGCAAGGTGGCGGGGGCGCACCCTGATCAATTCATCGCCCGGGCCAACATCATTCACAGTAGCGCCATTGATGGATAGAACAGTGTCAAAGGTTGCTGTCGGCTCCCACCTTAGTTTCAGGCGGATATTTTGCGTATCGACATTGCGTTCTTTGCTGAACTGTCGTGTCGTATTGGTTATATGGCCTTCGCGTTCATGAATGGCAAACGCAAACCGGAAGCTCAACTCATCCGAAAATACCGGCCCTTGAACAGCGCCACGCAGACGATGTTCTTCATCTTGGCCGATTAGGAAATCGCTTTCGATGGCCCATTCAGGTTCCGGTTTGACGGTGCGCAAATGCACCACCCCAGCGGTAGAGTTTTTGCCAAACAATGTTCCTTGCGGGCCGCGCAACACTTCGATGGCATAAAGGTCCAGCATGCCATTCGACAGGTAGGACGGGCGCCCATAAAACACATCATCAATGATGATAGCGACCGATTGTTCAAAGCCGCGATTAAAGCCGGACCCGATGCCGCGCATATAGATATAGCTGGCATTGGGCTGCGCCTCGATATGGAGGTTGGGAATCTCGTCCGCTACCTGTTCCATATTGGCGATGTTCTTTTCCTTCAAAGCCTCGCCCCCGATGGCAGAGACCGATAGCGGCACGTCCTGAATATCCTCTGCCCGCTTTTGGGCGGTCACAACAATCTCGTCCAGCGTGGCGCGCTTGGGTTCGGCGGCCCCGTTGGCTTCGGCTGTATCGGGGTCTAGGGCAGGGTCTTGGGCTGGGTCTTTGCTGGGTTCGGGGGCGGGGGCTGGTGTCGTCGTTTCCGTTACCGCTGTATCATCAGCCATGAATATTTCATCCATGTCCTGTCCAACCGCCGGTGCAGCGATGATCAGCGATGCCGCGCACACAAATGCAGCGCGTCCAGCCCAAAATGATTTGGTCATAATCCGTCCCCCCAACAATGTCAGCGCGCTTTTTTGTTTCTACGCGCCCCCTATGGTTGAGTTTACGCAACCAGTTCAGCTAAGGCGAGCAGAATTTTACCCGCCCGCCTAGCTGTCAGCCCGGGCCCTAGTTCGGCCAGACAATATATTCATCACCCGGCTGATACTCGTCGGCCAAGGTCTTGTCGACTAATGTCGGCGCCTCAATCGTGTGGGGCCAAAGGGGCGGGCGAGCGCTGGCATGATGGGCATCAAGAATGGCCTTTAGTTCGGCTACTTTTTCGGTGGAGCTGTCGGCCAGATTGACCTGTTCTGTCGGGTCATTTTGCAGATCAAACAGCCAGATCTTGTCTTGCCGTTCATTCACTTGCAGTTTCCAATCACCCTTGCGCATCACTTTGTAAAAGCCCGATTGCCAGAAAATCGCATCACCGGCGCGAGTAACCGCCCCGGTACCTTGCGCAGCAGGCAACAGGTTCACCCCATCAATTTCTACACCTTCAGGAAGGGGGGCATTGCCAGCCGCAGCCAGTGTCGGCATCACGTCAATATGGGCGACAGGCTTGTCGATGACCGTGCCGGGTTTGATCTTGTTCGGCCATTTGATGAACAAGGGCACGCGGATGCCACCTTCAAACAATGTGATTTTATAACCGCGATAAGGCGCATTCACATCGGAAATACCGATATAGCCCGCGCCCCCATTGTCGCTGGAAAAGACGATGATGGTATTGTCTGCCTGCCCGGTTTCTTCAAGCTTGTCCATGATCCGTCCGACACTGCGGTCAAGCGCGCGCATCATGGCAGCATAGACGCGGGCGCGGTGGGGTTTGATGTCGCCGACCGCTTCATAGTCTTCCTTGGTGGCTTGCAGCGGCGTGTGAATGCCCCAATGGGCGAGATAGAGGAAGAAGGGACGGTGCCTGTTTGCCTCGATCACTTTCAGGCTTTCGTCTGTCCAATAGTCGGTCAGATAGCCGCCGGGCTTGAACGGTTTGCCATTATTGAAGCTGTTGGCGAATTCCATGCGCGCCCACAAAAACTTGTCAATCGGATCGAAATCGAGCTTGGCGCTGACGCCGTTCGGGTCGTCCTCCTCCAGAAACAGGCCGCTATGCATCAACAGACTTTCGTCAAAGCCCTGATCATTGGCGTTGCTGCCGGGGTTGCGGCCCAAATGCCATTTGCCGATATGAACCGTGTGATAGCCCTGTGCCTTCAACAGTTCGGCGATAGTGACTTCACTGCTGGGTAGGCCCATTTCTTCATAGCTTAGCGCTACGTCATTGTCGCGCGCCTGGGGCATCGGCACCCCTTCGGGCCGACCAAGGCCGCTTGAGATAATCGGTATCATGGTCGACATGCCGGGCGGGGTCGGCGTGAATTCAAAACCTGTCCGCGTCGGGTAGCGGCCCGTCATCAACATGGCGCGCGAGGGGGCACAGGTGCCCGTGCCGGAATAGGACTGGGTAAAGATTGCGCCATCGGCTGCCAGCCGATCAATATTAGGCGTCTTGACCGTGCCCCCGGCCATCCCGCCGCCAAAGGTTGAGATGTCGTTGATCCCCATATCATCGGCGAGAATAAAGATGATGTTGGGCTGCGTCTGTGCGTCTGAACGCGTTGTGGGGCCTTGATCCCAGTTAATGGTCTGTGTAGCGGCAATGTCGGTTTTGCCAGCATTTGACAGAACAAACAGGATCAGATCAATCCGGTTCATCCACCCGACCGCGCCGATTGCCACGAGTACTGCCAATGAGATGAGAAGTTTTTTCGCCATGATATGCCCCAAAATACTGTCCGCGCCACCTGTGTCAGGCAGCGGAATTTATTGGCATGATCTATGCCATAAAAATGGGGGCGGGATCAAGCCTTTGCCGCTTGGGATTCTTTTTCTGCGATGGGTGTTAGAAGAGAGATTGCCTCGTCGCACCAATCAAGAAATCTTAGTTCAGAGGTGATGCCGCTTTGCAGGCCCAGATAGCGCCCGGTCTGGCGCGGGGTCAGCTTGTTCGTGTCGGGATAGAACTCATCGCGCACCGCTTCCCATTCGGCCAGCCTTTCACGCGCTAATTGCTGGCGCTGGCGCAGATTGGCCAGCAGTACCGCCGCATCAACCCTGCCTGAGCTGAACAGCTTGACGATCAGATCTTCCTTGATTGAGGGGGGCGTGGTCGGTGCCGCCATCCAGTCATCAAGCGCCCTGCGGCCATCATCGGTCAGGGAATAGACAATCTTGTTGGGCCGATCAGATTGTTCAATCGTCTCAGCCTCAACAAAATTTTTGGCGGCAAGCTTGTGCAGCTCGCCATAGATTTGCTGGTGACTGGCCCGCCAGAACTGCCCGACGGTTTTGTCGAACAGTTTGGCAAGGTCATAGCCCGCCTGCGGACGGTCAAGCAGTGAGACCAATATCGCGTGGCTTAGGGCCATAGGGGTTAGGCCGCCATGATGCGGGCCTTGGCCGCCTCATATTCGTTGGTCCAGCGGGCAATCAGGTCACCTGCGCTCAACACTTCGTCGATGGGGCCGATGCCCTGACCGCAACCCCAAATGTCTTTCCATGCCTTGGCGTCAGTATTCCCGCCAGAACCGAAATTCATCGCGCTGGGATCGCTTTCCGGCAGATTGTCAGGATCCAGCCCGGCACTAATGATGGAAGGGCGCAAATAATTGCCATGCACACCTGTGAACAGGTTGGAATAGACAATGTCTTCCCCATGGGCCTCGGTAATCGCTTGCTTATAGCCGGGAACTGCGTTGGCTTCCTTGGTGGCGATAAAGGCGGATCCGATATAGGCAAGGTCGGCCCCCATTGCCTTCGCAGCAAGAATGGCATCGCCTGATCCCATGGAGCCGGACAAAAGCAGCGGGCCATCAAACCATTCGCGAATATCCTGGATCAAAGCAAAGGGGCTTTGCGTGCCGGCATGGCCGCCTGCACCGGCCGCAACGGCGATGATGCCGTCGGCACCTTTGTCGATGGCTTTATGGGCGAACTGATTGTTGATGATGTCGTGCAGCGTGATGCCGCCCCAATTGTGAACCGCGTCATTCAACTCAACACGGGCGCCCAGTGATGTGATGACCAACGGCACCTTATATTTTTCGCACAGGGCCAAATCATCATCCAAACGGTCATTGGACCGATGCACAATCTGGTTCACGGCAAAGGGGGCCGCAGGCGCGTCCGGGTTCTTTTCATTATAGGCGGCAAGTTCCTCAGTAATTTGGGCCAACCATTCGTCAAGCTGTGACAGGGGGCGGGCGTTCAATGACGGGAACGAGCCGACAATTCCCGCCTTACATTGTGCAATCACCAGATCAGGGTTGGAAATAATGAACAGGGGGGAGCCGACGACGGGCAACCGCAATGAATCAAAAATAGGGGGTAAAGCCATGATGGCACCTCATTCAGCTAGGAAATCTTGCCCCTGATATATACGCAAAAATATGCATATGCAAGTTTTTTCATAAGAACGCGTGAAGGGCCTCTGCTTGTAAGCGAAATGGCGGAATTTAGGGGTTTTCTATGGATTCTTCTTGCTGAACAGGGCTGCGAACAGCCCGGCAAAGGCGATGGCGGTCATAATGCCTATAATTTGGGTCATACTGTTTTCAGTCATGACGCCATCAGGACCATAGACTTTTGCAGCCAATCTTTGTTGTTCTGCAAGATGGCTAAAGAATGACATCCAGAACATCGCGGCGGTAAATCCCCAACCAGCGGCCAACCAGACCCGGCCTGCACCACGCCAGACTGCGACCGCACCGATAATCAACAAGATGGCGGCGATATAGTCTACCGTCCAAAAGGGCCACCACTGCCAGTTGCCCCAGTTGCGCCACGCTTCTGCGATCGCCAGGAATGTGCCGAAGCCAAACGCCAATCCGGTTGAAAATTTCAGCAGCATATTACTCCCCCCAATTTGGTCGGGAAAATATACCAGCACTAAACCTTGCGAGCGACGACAAAATGGCTGGGCATGGTTGGCGGCAGGTCAGCAGTTTCAACAATCTCAAATCCTGCGCCCGTAATCATGTCCTCAATCTGATCGGTGCCTAAAAAGTTCAAATAGGGGGCCTTGCCAAACAGGCGCATGACCGAAACGGGCAGAGCAAACAGAAACTTCTTTTTCGCAAGGCAGACGGTTTTGGAAATGAAATAGCCGCCGGGGGTCAACAGCTCATGCGCACGCTTGATGGCCTTTGCCGGGTCTTCCAACAGGTGCAGCAGGTTAAAGCCCATCACCACGTCAAAGCTTGCTGGCGCAAATTGCGGGTCCGTAATTTCTGCCTGAATAAAGGTGATATTTTGTGTGCCTGCGGCGGCTGCCTTTTCTTTGCCGATTGCGATCATCTCGGCGGCATAATCTGTTGCTGTGATGTGGCCAACATCAGGCGCTAGCAACAATGCGGTCGATCCGGTGCCGCATCCGATCTCAAGCACTTTTTTATCGGTGCCCAAATAGGCCCGGGTGCGGGTCATTGTTTCTTCATAGGCGGCCTGATTACCAATGGGTGAGGCGGCATATTTCCGTGCCGCCTTGTCCCAGAATGTTGCGCCGTCTGTCGCCATTGGTGGCCCTAAAACCTAATTCAGCAGATTGATGGTCTTGCTGATATTCAGGCTAAAGCGTGTGGTGTTGGTTGCCTGTTCGGCAAAATTCCTGTTCACGCGACCACTGATATACCAGTCATTCCCGGCATCATAGCTGACGCCGATGCTGCCTTCAAAACGGGTCGGGTCATTGACGAAACGCACATCGCGGTTGGCGCGGATATAGGTTGTGCCTGCTGTCACCGTGTAATCGCCAAGGACAACACCGAATTCAGGTGTCACGGACCATGTGGTAACAGACAATTCATTGCCCGGCACACCGGAGGTGAATGTGTCGGTGTCGATTTCCGCATAGGCGACAGACCCTGACAATAGGAAGAAGGCGTTTTCTGACACTTCTTTATCGTAGACAGCCCCAGCGATGTAGGAGAAGCCGTCCCCTTCGGTGCTGAAGGCGGTGCCGAATGGATCAACGCCATCTGTATCAAGCTCAGTATAGCCGATGGCGCCAAAGGCCGACCATGAGTCATTCACCCGATAGGATGCATTGACTGAATAGGTTTCAATGTCAGTGTCTGTAAAGGCGGGCGCATTGCGATCAGCATCTGAATTACCGAACCCCGCAGAAATCCCGATCTTGAGATTTTCTGTATAGGTATAGGTGCCCCGTGCTGTCACAAGATACCGTTCACGGTCTGCTGCATCAGCAAAACCGCCATTATAATCTGAATCTGTAAAGACATAGCCGACGCTGGTCCGCAGGTCGCCGACATCTGCCAATGCGGTGCCAACAAAGCTGCCCGACAGGATAAGCGTTGCGGCAAATAATGCTGAACGGTTAGTCATGAATCTCGTCCCCAACAGGTTTAATCAGTGATTTGTTTAAGCCATGAACGAAAATTGTCCCATTTGCAAGTCTACGGGCATGCAATGCAGGACGATGTTCTTGACCTGTTAATATTTTTGCATCAGGGTCTTAACAGACAATTATCCAGACGGACTTTGTGGCAAGGACCGTCAATCCGTTTTTGGGGAGACTTTTAATGGTCGACAAACTTTCAAGTTTGACAGCATCTGTGCGGGGGGCCTTGCTAGGTCTTGTTGCGTTTGCTGCGTTGGTACTGGGTGCTAATCCAGTCATGGCCCAGTCCGATCCGATTGGTGAGGTGCGGGAACTGACAGGGGCGGTGACGATTGACCGTGCGGGTCAAACAGCTATTCCCGTCGCGCTTGGTGACATGGTGTATCAAAATGATGTCATCGCAACCGGCGCTGACAGCGGTGTTGGCGTCACATTTATTGATGGCACCAATTTTGGTTTGGGTGCCAATGCCCGCATGGTGTTGGATGACTATGCCTATAGCGGCAGTGGCAGCGGATCAGGTGTGTTAAGCGTTGTCGAAGGGTCGTTCGCCTTTATCTCAGGCGGTTTGTCCAAGGTTGGCGATGATGCCCTGCAAATCAATACACCGACTATGACCATCGGTATTCGCGGCACAACGGGATCTGGCCGCGGGGGGCCGGTCGGGACGTTGAACTATGTCATTCTTGAACGGGATGAAGATGGCGGCGTTGGCAAGCTTATGGTCAGCAACAAGGGCGGTAAGAAATTGCTGACCCGTGTGAATGAGCGGACCGAAACAGATAATCCGAACAAGGCCCCGGTTGACCCCTATATCGTCACTGATGAGGAGATCAAGAAAGGCACAGGCAGGGCGATCAAACATTTGCCGGGCAAGGCTGACCGCAACAAAGATAAGCAAGAGCGTGTCGGCGGCAGCCATGTTGAACAGCATCACGACCGTCAGATCGACGAACATATTAGTCGTGCCGGTGAGGATGGCGTGAACAAAGCCATTGAAGATCACTTCCGCAGCGGTAGCAGTTTTACAAACTGACCCACTGTTGAGAGCTTGATAGAAAAAAAGCCGACATCATAAAAGACATCAGGCGGGCCCAAACAGTTGGGTCCGCCTTTTTCTTTGCCTTGGCCTTGATCTTATGCCTATTCAATATCAGCCCAGTGTTGCGTCGAGCGCCATCATAATGACAAAGCCGATCAATAGCGCTGCTGTGGCGTGTGTTTTTGAGCCACGTCTGTGTGTTTCGGGAATAATCTCGTCTGAAATTACAAACAACATGGCGCCCCCTGCCATCGCCAAAATAAAGGGCAGGGCAGGTTCTGTGTAGGTCACCGCAACCGCGCCCAAAAAACCGCCAATAGGCTCAACCAATCCGGTCAGGCTCGCCAATAAAAAGGCGCGCATGTTTGAATAGTCGATGGCCTTAAGCGACAGGCCGACCGCCAGCCCTTCGGGGATATTTTGTATCCCGATCCCCAGTGCCAAGGCTTGACCATTGGCAAAGTCGCCGCCGCCAAAGCCAACGCCTACAGCCATCCCCTCAGGGAAATTATGCAAGGTAATGGCGATCACGAACAACCAGATCTGCCGCAATCTTGTGGCAGTCGGCCCTTCGCGCCCCATTTCGAAATGTTCGTGGGGGACGGTGATGTGTACGGTCCAGATCAGCAAGGCGCCGACCAACAGCCCCGCTATAGCAAGCGCGGCGGCAATGGCCTCGCTGTCAAAGGTAGCCGTGCCGTTATCAAGCGCAGGCAATAACAGTGAAAAGAATGTGGCAGCCAGCATAATGCCTGCTGCGCCTGACAGCATCATGTCTTCCGTGCGCGCTGACAGATTGCGCAGGGCGAAAACACCCAGCGCACCAACGGCAGTGCCGAGGCCGGCGAAAAGACTGCCTAAACTGCCTGCTGTGATTATGTCCATCTGTTTGCCCCTCTCTCACAAAATCGAGTGCGATGATGGTGTGAGTATAGGGCAGGCAGTCTTATCAGAAAAATAAGTTAATCAGATAATACTGATCCAGTTTTCTGATTAAAGATTTAGCGCGCGCAATACGGCCCCTTGATCAAAATAGGGCCGTTCGCAGATGATCTTGTCTGATCCGGGGGCGAACTCAAAACTCGCGCTCATCCGAACCTTGAAACTTTTGCCGGTGGGCGCGATCACTTTGTCGCCGACTTTAAGGGGCCCTGAATGGGTGCCCGTCAGCCAGAATTCCACCAGTACAAAATCACCATCTGCGGCAATGGCAATAATCTCATTCCCCTGATCAGGAAAGGGTGTGCGGGACGCATCGAAATAGGCGCGCACCGCGTCTTCGCCGTCAAATACCTGACCGCCGCCATGCAATTCATACCGGGGATGGTCAAAAGTGGCGATCACCCCATCCCAATCATGCGTGATTTCAAGCGCCATGTGATCGCGCACAGTTTGCAAGCGCCGTTCTGTCAGCTCTGTCATGCCAGCCTCCCCCTTTTTATGTCGGGGTAGACTGACGCGCCTTTGTGAAAAAGGCAAACGCAACATGGTTGCGCTGGAGAGGTGCTACAAGCCCAAAAGCGCCCGAATGCCATAGGAGACGAGCCCGAGCGAGACCACGCCTGCGGCCCATATACCGACAAACCATAAAAAACGCTTTGTCCCCTCAGCCATAGGTTTGCGCTCCTGTAACTTTGCCGCGGAAAACCCGATAGGCATAGGCCGTGTAGAACAGCACCATCGGCAATGTCAGCGCCAGCGCGATCAGGACGAAAATCATGCTCGACCGTTCGGTAGCAGCTTCGGTAATGGTCAGTGTGCCGGGTATGATGTCCGGGTAAAACCCGACCGCTAGCCCGATAGCGTTTAGAATAAACAGGCCAAGCGTTGCACCAAACGGGATTGAATCGCGGCGCATCATCAGCCCGCGCAACAGGATCAAAAAGACCAGCGTGGTCAGGACCGGGATCGGTGACAGATAGACCAGGTTGCTGCCTTCGAACCAGCGGGTGGCCACCTCGTCATGTGCAACAAGTGTGCCGATACTGACAAGGGCCATGACCAAACCCATGCCAAGGGCCAAGGGCATAGCTAACCGATAGGCCCATTTGCGCACCCCGTCTTCGGTTTTCAGGATCGTCCAGCATGCCCCCAACAGGGCATAGCCGATCACGACGCTGATGGCTGTCAGGCATGAAAACCAGTTCAGCCAGTCAAACGCACCCCCTGCAAAGCGGCCATCAATGACGGTGACGCCGTTCAGCAAGCCGCCCAACAAGAAGCCTTGCGCCACTGCCGCGCCGAGGGAGCCGCCAAAAAATGCGGCGTCCCAAAGAAAGCGGCTGGTTTTGGCCTTGCCGCGAAATTCAAACGCGACCCCACGAAAGATCAGCGAGAAAAGCAACAACATGATCGGCACGTAAAAGGCGGGCAGGGCGATGGCATAGGCCTTGGGGAACAGGGCAAACAGACCACCGCCGCCAAGGATCAACCATGTTTCATTGCCATCCCACACGGGCGCAACTGATCCCATCATCTTATCGCGCGCATCATGGTCGGGGGCAAAGGGGAACAGAATGCCGATGCCAAGGTCGAACCCGTCCAACACGACATAAAGCATGATGGCGATACCGATCAGCGCCGCAGCGATATAGGGTAGCTCCAGTCCCATCATGACAATTCCTCCTTGAGGGCAAGGCCGGGGCGGGCGCCGCGCATCGCTTCTGGCACGGGGCCTTGTGGCGTTTCATGTTGCGGGCCATGGCGGACCAGTTTGCTGACATAATAAAGATAGGCGATGCCCAACAAGCCATAGACAATGATAAAGGCGATCAGGCTTGTCATTACAGCCTCTGCACTGACGGGGGAGACGCTGTCATGGGTCCGCATCATGCCATAAACGGTCCAGGGTTGACGGCCCACCTCGGCCACAAGCCACCCGGCGATGGTGGCAACAAAGCCAAGCGGGATCAGCGGCACTGCGGCTTGAAGCGCCAGCGGGTGCCAGCGTTTCAGGACCACACGGCTAATGATCGCGCCACCGACATAGGCAAGGAACAGGAAGCCCAAACCCACCATAATGCGAAAGCTCCAAAACACGATGGGGACATTGGGACGGTCTTCGGGGCGCACGCTTGTCAGGCCCTGTACTTCTCCGTCCCATTCATGGGTCAGGATCAGGCTCGCCAGTTTGGGAATTTCAATTTCGAAATGGTTGGTTTCGTCTTCCATATCCGGCAGGCCGAACAGGACCAATGGCGCGCCCTTGGTGGTGTGCCACAACCCTTCCATGGCGGCGACCTTGATCGGCTGGGTCTCACGAACTTGCAGCCCGTGTAAATCACCTGCAAAAATTTGCGCAGGCGCGGCGATGGCCATCATGGCAATCCCCATAAAGAAGCCGCGTTTGGCAATCAGCGCGCCGCGTTCATTCAGGATTTGCCATGCAGAAATGCCTGCGACGGCCAGCGATGTTGTCAAAAGCGCAGCCAAGACCATATGCACCAGCCGATAAGGAAAGCTGGGGTTAAAGATAATTGCGGCCCAATCGGTGGGGATGAATTGCGCGCCATTAAATTCAAACCCGGCGGGGGTTTGCATCCAGCTATTGGCTGACAGGATCCAAAATGCGGAATTAAGCGTGCCAAGCGCCACCAGCACTGTGGCAAGGAAGTGCAGGCGCGGCCCCACCTTGTCCCAACCGAACAGCATGATGCCTAAAAAGCCTGCCTCGACAAAAAAGGCGGTTAGAACCTCGACAGACAATAGGGGCCCAAGAACGGGTGCGGTTGCTTCTGAAAAGGCGCTGAAATTGGTGCCGAACTCATAGGACAGCACAAGCCCGGATACGACCCCCATTCCGAATGTCAGGGCAAAGACCTTGACCCAGAAACGATACAGGCTGCGCCATTCCTCGTTTTGGGTTTTCAGCCACAAAGCCTCGACACTTGCCAAAAACAGGGCGAGCCCGATGGTGAATGTGGGAAACAGAATATGAAACCCAACGGTAAAGCCGAATTGGATTCGTGAGAGCAGAGCTGCATCCATTGCATCCATGCTGCGTACCTCCTATGGGGGTTGAGGCTGAAATATTCTGAATTTTGTATATACGCTTATAAGAATATACTGTCCATGTGGCAGGTTGGCGTCTTTATGTGAGGAAGAGGTGATAATTGGCAGATTTCTAAGGATTTTGACACATGACGCGCAAATGTCGCAGCAAAATACATAAAAACCGACTGGTCGGTCGATAAGTTGAGTGCTATATAGCAGCCAATCAAGCGTCCCAAATTCATACAAACCAGTTGAATCAAACAAGCGGGCGCAAACAAGATTTTGACAGGGCCTGTGAGTGATATGACCGACACCCAAATCACACATGCAAAAAATGATGAGGTAAAGCCTGCGCGCCGCAGTCAGGCTGATCGCCGTGCTGACACGCGTCAGCGCATTTTGCAGGCCACGTTGGAACAGCTTGTGGCAAGCGGCTATGCCGGGCTGACCACACAGGCAGTGTGCAAACGCGCCGGGGTCTCAAAAGGCGCGATGTTTGATCACTTCCCCTCCAAGCAGGCTTTGATCGTCGCGGCGAACGAGGCATCAAACGAAAATTTGCGAGCCGATGCCTTGCAAACCTTGGGCGCGCTGGTCGATGCCCCTGATCGGCTGCGCGCCACAGTCGATTATCTTTGGAAGATTTATGCAAGCCCGACCGTCATTGCCCTGACCGAAGTTCACATGGCGGCACGGACCGATCCTGATTTGCTTGCTGCCCTTGATGATGTGGCGGACGCCCATCGCGATGCGACTTTGTTGCTGGCCAAAACCTTATTTCCCGCCAAATCCAAACAGCAAGAATTTCTGCGCGCTGTTGAGGTTGGGCTGTCAGCCATTATGGGCGGCGCAGTTTTATTTCATACCGGCTCTGCCTCTGCAGACACCGAAGCGGTGCTGGATTTCCTGACGATGCTGATGCGTCCCTTTATCGAAGACCAACAATAAGAAGAAGAAAGCCAATGTCTGCCATTTTCATTATCGTAATTGCGCCCTTGGGCGTCGCCGCCCTGATCGGGCTTGTGTATCTGTTCGGCGGGTCCAAACAAGCCAGCATCACCACTGCGGGTGAGGCGCTGGACCGTTTTCGCCGCGACTACCCGCACTGGCAAGATGATCAGGTGCTGCTGTCTGAGGATGGGCAGGTAGCCCTGATCCCGTCAGCAGGTGATCAGATCGGCCTAGTCTTTTCTGTCGGTGACACATTCGTTACGCGCTTGCTGAATCGCGAAGATATTGCGGCGGCAAGTGATGCCGATGCGCCCGCCCAGATTCACTTCCATGATTTTTCTGCCCCCGATATTCGGGTGCCCCGCTCTCTCGTCGCGCAGCTTGACGCGCGCGCTGCTGCGTAAGGAGTCGTTCCAATGACCGGTGATAATATCGTTACCTTTGCCATTCCGGCCTTCATCATCCTGATCGTGATTGAGCTTTTGGTTTGGCGTAAAAACCGCAAGATGGTCAGTTATGAAACCAAAGACACAGCCGCCTCGCTGATTATGGGGTTCGGCAGTGTGATTGCCGGTGCCACAGTTGGTACGTTCGGTATCGCCTTTTTGGTTTGGCTACACGAATACCGCCTGTTTGATTTCGGCTTTGCTTGGTATGTTTTTGTGGCCTGCTTCTTTATCGAGGATTTGAGCTTTTATTGGTCCCATCGGTTAAGCCATGAAATCCGCTGGTTCTGGGCAAGTCACGTCAATCACCATTCAAGCCAGCACTATAATCTAAGCACCGCTTTGCGGCAGGCTTGGACGACCAATCTTTCAGGCGCGTTCATTTTCTATATCCCGATTGCGCTAATCGGCTTTCCGCTTGAAATGATCATCATGTTCAAGGCGATTTCGACTGTCTATCAATTCTGGATCCATACCGAAGCCATCGGCAAGCTTGGCCCGCTGGAATGGGTGTTTAACACCCCGTCCCATCACCGGGTCCATCATGCCACCAACCCGCGCTATCTGGACCGCAATCATGCCGGTGTGCTGATTATCTGGGATCGCCTGTTTGGTACCTTTGTAGAGGAAGAAGATTGGCAGGTTGACCGCCCGCGCTTTGGCATTGTTAAAAACCTAGCCACCTTTAACCCGCTGCGTATCGCGTTCCACGAATGGGTCGCCATCTTTAAAGATGTGAAGAATGCAAAGTCTGCGAAAGACGCGCTGAACTATATGTTCAACGTCCCGGGGTGGAGCCCCGATGGCTCCCGCCAGACGTCTGAGATGATCCGTTCTGATTGGCGCGCCCGTCAGGTAGAGGGCGTAGATGCCGCGCCATCACCTATCGCGGCTGAATAAAACACGCACTTGTCATCTTGTCATTCAGGGCCTCAACGCCTATTGGTTTCGACTTGAAACTGTGGGAATTGGGGCCTTGATTGCGTATGACTGCGACTACCTTTGCAAATTTAATGGCGTCGGTAGCGGCCAGCGATGGTGGCTATCAGGTGGTGTTGCCGCCTGATTGGTTGCAAGGACGTACAGCATTTGGCGGGTTGACCGCTGCGCTTTGCTGGGAAGCCGCCAATCGGGATAGTGATGATCTGCCACCACTTCGGTCGGCGCAGTTTGCCTTTGTTGGGCCTGCAGGCGGCACCTTGCGGATCGCGCCGCAATTGCTGCGCCGTGGAAAATCATCCGCCTTTTACGGCGTGGATCTGTTCGGCGATGATCAGTTGGCCGCCCGCGCCACGCTTTGTTTCGGCGCCAGCCGCGAGTCAGCGATTGATATTAGTGACTATCCTGCACCGGACGTGCCCCACTGGGATGAGTGTGAGGGCTTTTTCCGTCCCGTCGGTGATGCGCCCGCAAACCCGCAACATTTTTCGCAGCATTTTGAAAGCCGCATGGCAGGCGGTGCCCGGCCCCTGACGCCGGGGGCAAAGCCTGAATATTTGATTTGGCTGCGTCATGCCGATGATGATCTGCCGACCAATCTATCGCCATTGATCGCTCTTGGTGATGCACTGCCGCCTGCTGCCATCGTTGCTGCCCCGCCGGAACGCAAGCCGATCAGCACCATGACATGGTCGGTTGAGATTATGGATGATGCGCCCCAAAGCGCATCGGGCTGGTGGTTGATCAGGTCAACGGCCAAGACAGCGCAGAACGGCTATTCAGCCCAGGAAATGGCCATGTGGAACGATAAAGGCCAGCCTGTGATGATGATGAGCCAGACCGTCGCTGTCTTTATGTAAGACCTAAAGTGCAGCGGTCAGTTGCTGCACAAGTTTTCCAGCAGCGGGGGTCAGGGCAGCCGTGCGCCAAACCAAGGCGCGTTGTAATTTTTCTGTGACGCCCCTTATGGGGACAAGCGCAACGTCAGCGCGGCCCCTATCAACAGAATCCTCAGTCACCAATGACCAGCCAAGTCCGGCCCCGACCATATTGGCAATCATGGTGGTGGGGTAAATGCCATCCCGTAGGGTCACGTCGGCGCGCAGCTTGCCCAATAGTGACATCAATTGAATGTAAAAGCCGCTTTCGGGCATTAATGATCCGGTGATCAAGGTTTGCCCTTTTAGCCGATCAAGCTTGATTGCGCCTTGCTGCGCAATCGGGTCATCGGCGGGGACTGCCATCAATAGCGTGGCCGGGGGCAGGGCCGCACTTTCAAGCTCGGTCAGGTGCGGTTGAATGGGCGGGGAGAGGAGCGCGAGATCAAGCGCCCCATCGGCGAACCTGACCAAATTTGCAGGCGTCACGGCGATGCATGTGGTGACGCGAGTGTTCGGCGTCCTGTTATCGGCGCTGGCAGTGCAATTTATTTTTGACGGTATACTGGAAAGCGGCCTTGTCGGTTAGGCGGCCCCAACCGCATAAACACCATAACCATTTGATTGCATTGGCATAAATTGGATTTCCGTCAATTTTCGCGGGTCGGGCTGTGTTGTCATAGTGGGTCGAAAGGACCTACTGGCAGCGGCCTAATTATAATGTAAACCACCCCCATCAAATTCATCGTATCGGGCGACAATCCCTGCTACGAGAAACCCACAAAACAGTTTTGAATGGGAGCTGGTGAAATCATGAGCTTGTACACCGATTATTTGGACGAAATCGATACACGTCAAATTCAGGGCTTGAACCCCAAGCCAATTGAAGATGGCGCATTGCTGGCCGAAGTGATCGAACAGATCAAAGACACCGGGAACGAATACCGCGAAGACTCGCTGAAATATTTCATCTACAACACGCTGCCCGGCACCACCAGCGCCGCTGGCGTTAAAGCGCAGTTCCTGAAAGAGATCATTCTGGGCAGCGCAACAGTTGCTGAGATCTCAGCCGATTTCGCGTTTGAGCTTTTGTCCCACATGAAGGGCGGCCCCTCTATCGACGTGTTGCTGGACCTTGCCCTTGGTGATGATGCCGCCATCGCAGCACAGGCCGCAGACGTTCTGAAGACACAGGTCTTCCTGTACGAAGCTGACATGGACCGCCTTGCCAAGGCGTTTGAAGCCGGTAGCGCCGTTGCAAAAGACATTCTTGAAAGTTATGCCAAGGCTGAATTCTTCACCAAGCTTCCCGAGATTGATGAAGAGATTAAGGTCGTGACCTATATCGCTGCCGAAGGCGATATCTCAACCGATTTGCTGTCACCGGGTAATCAGGCGCATAGCCGTTCTGACCGTGAGCTGCATGGTAAATGCATGATCAGTGAAGAGGCGCAGGAAGAAATTCAGGCCCTGCAGAAAAAGCATCCCGAAGCCCGCGTTATGCTGATCGCCGAAAAAGGGACAATGGGCGTTGGCTCCTCCCGCATGTCGGGCGTGAACAATGTGGCCCTGTGGGCGGGGAAGCCTGCCAGCCCCTATGTGCCCTTTGTGAATATTGCCCCTGTTGTGGCAGGTACCAACGGTATCTCCCCCATCTTTCTGACCACGGTTGGCGTGACAGGCGGTATCGGCCTTGACCTTAAAAACTGGGTCAAGAAAGTGGACGCAGATGGTAAGCCCGTTCTTGATGCAGACGGCAATGCCGTGCTGGAGCAGGCCTATTCTGTTGAAACAGGCACCGTGTTGACCATCAACACCAAAACCAAAAAGCTGCTGAACGAAGATGGCAGTGAAGAATTGATGGATGTGTCTTCTGCTTTCACCCCGCAAAAGGTTGAATTCATGAAGGCAGGGGGCTCCTACGCGATTGTGTTCGGCAAGAAATTGCAGACATTCGCCGCCGAAACGCTGGGTGTTGACGCCCCTGCCGTTTTTGCCCCGTCAAAAGAAATTTCCCACGACGGTCAGGGCCTGACAGCGGTTGAAAAAATCTTTAACCGCAACGCTGTTGGCGTGGCTGATGGCAAGGTGCTGCACACAGGATCAGACGTTCGTGTGAAGGTGAACATTGTCGGTTCACAAGACACAACGGGTCTGATGACCAGCCAAGAGCTTGAGGCTATGGCAGCTACCGTCATCTCCCCCGTGCTTGATGGCGCCTATCAGTCAGGCTGTCATACGGCATCTGTGTGGGATTCAAAGGCACAGACCAATATCCCCAAGCTGATGGGCTTTATGAACAAGTTTGGTCTGATCACAGCACGTGACCCCAAGGATGTGTATCCTGCGATGACCGACGTGATCCATAAGGTGTTGAACGACATCACCGTGGATGATTGGGACATCATTATCGGTGGCGACAGCCACACCCGTATGTCAAAGGGCGTTGCCTTCGGTGCTGACTCAGGCACAGTGGCGCTGGCCCTTGCAACGGGTGAAGCAACCATGCCGATCCCTGAATCGGTCAAGGTTGAATTTAAAGGCACGCTGAAAGATCATATGGACTTCCGCGATGTGGTGCATGCCACGCAGGCCCAGATGCTGAAACAGTTCGGCGAGAACGTCTTCCAGGGCCGTGTGATCGAGGTGCATATCGGCACATTGCTGGCTGACCAGGCCTTTACCTTCACCGACTGGACTGCGGAAATGAAGGCCAAGGCCTCCATCTGTATTTCAGAAGATGAAACACTGATCGGCTCGCTCGAGATCGCCAAGAGCCGCATTCAGATCATGATCGACAAGGGCATGGACAATGCCAATGGCGTTCTGGCCGGGTTGATCGCCAAGGCTGATCAGCGCATTGCCGAAATTCGGTCCGGTGAAAAATCTGCGCTGCGTCCTGATGACAATGCAAAATATTTTGCTGAGTTCACCGTTGATCTTGACGAGATTAACGAACCGATGATCGCCGATCCTGACGTGAACAATGACGACGTGTCCAAGCGTTACACCCATGACACGATCCGCCCGGTTTCTTACTATGGCGGTGACAAGAAGGTTGATCTTGGCTTTGTCGGTTCATGCATGGTTCATAAGGGTGACATGCAGATCATCGCCCAGATGCTGCGCAATCTTGAAAAGCAGAATGGTGGGATTGAGTTCAAGGCCCCCTTGGTTGTTGCCCCCCCGACCTACAATATCGTTGATGAGTTGAAGGCCGAAGGTGACTGGGACATCTTGCAGAAATATGCAGGCTTTGTCTTTGACGATGCTTCGCCGAAGAACGAGGCGCGCAAGACCTATGACAATACGCTTTATCTTGAACGCCCCGGCTGTAACCTGTGCATGGGTAATCAGGAGAAGGCAGAACCGGGCGATACGGTGATGGCAACATCAACCCGCCTGTTCCAGGGCCGCGTTGTTGAAGATTCAGACGAAAAGCGTGGTGAATCTTTGCTGGCCTCAACCCCGGTTGTGGTGCTGTCCACCATTTTGGGCCGCACGCCCAATATTGACGAGTACACCGCAGCGGTCGAAGGCATCAACCTGACAAGCTTTGCCCCGCCCGTACACTAAGGCGGTTCAACCTTTTTGAAACGGGCCCTCGCTTCCTAGCGGGGGCCTTTTTCATGTGCGCATAATCACATTCGCGCAAAAATTCAGCAAAATAGCTGGCATGGTCCGGCCAGCTTCGCTATTTTAGATCAATAACTCTAGTATTTGGGAGTGGCTGATGGCCCAGTTCATGTTCTACGACAATCTTGTGCCGCTTAATCGCGAGCGTCACAAAGATATGCGCATCGCACCTGCAAAATCTGTCTTTGGTCACGTCAGGAATGTGAACTCTGTCCCGCTTGCTGCCGTGGAATTTGCCGAGGCAGCGCATGAATATGCAATTATTTTTGCCGGGGCCGACAAGGATAATGTCACCCCCGTTGCCATGTTGGGCTTGGCTGATCAAACCAATTATTATGTTGATGGTGATGGCAATTGGACCGATGGCTATCGCCCTGCCTTTGTCCGCATGTATCCATTTGTGTTGGCCAATAAGGGCAATGATGAATATGCGGTTTGCATCGACGAAAATTTTGAAGGGCTGAACGATAAGGAAGGTGAACGTCTGTTTGAAGAAGACGGCACCGAATCTGCCGGGATGAAGCGGGCGGTTGAGTTTCTGACCCAGTTTCACGGCGAAATGCGGCGCACATCATTGCTGGTCGATAAGCTGAAAGAATATGATCTGCTGATCAGCCGCGACGTTAATATTCGCCGCAAGGATGGGCAGAATGTGAACCTGAAAGGCATGTTTGTCGTTGATGAGGCAAAGCTGCGTGACCTTGATGATGCGGCTGTGCTGGACATGCACAAAAACGGCATGATGGCTTGTATCTATGCCCATCTATTGTCGTTACGCAATCTGGCGCGGCTGACAGAACATGCGGATCTGCCCGCACAAAAAAGCGCCTGATCTATAGGGCGATGCGGGGCAGATCGGGGTTGGGCGTTTAGTTTTGTGACGCCCCGAAACTTACATCGCATTTAATGCCCGCAGGAATGGTCCGTGCATCGTTCGGCATGGACAGCCCGTTTTGATCGGTGCGCGGTCTGTTGAAACCTCAGAACAGATTGGGGCGCTGTTTAAGGCCCAGAATGTGCCCCATGTGATTTTGAACGCCGTACAGGATGAGGAAGAGGCTGAGATTGTTGCACGGGCCGGACAGGCGGGCACCATCACCATCGCCACCAATATGGCTGGGCGAGGAACGGACATTAAGCCAAGTGCAGCGGCGCTTGAGGCTGGTGGGCTGCACGTTATTTTGACGGAGCTTCACGAGTCTCCACGCATTGATCGGCAATTATTTGGCCGTGCGGGCCGTCAGGGCCAGGTCGGATCGGCCCAGATTATCATGTCATTGGATGATCCGTTGCTGCATGCCTATGCGCAAGGGGTTGCCCGCTGGTTGGCGCAGCGCTTCAAGGCGGCGGATGGTCAGGTGCCGCCTATAGTTGCGGGCCTATTGCGGCTTGTGGTGCAGCGATTGTCAGAAAAACATCGCGCGACGATCAGGCGTGATACACGCAAACAGGATGATCGTTTGGGGAAGTCATTGGGGCTTGCCGGGCAAGGTGAATAGGTGGGGGGCTAAATGCCTAATCCTGATCACTTGGAGCTGCGGTTGGCAGTTCCCGATAACGGGCATTAATCATGGACAATAATTCGTCATCCATGGGGAACAGGGTTTCAAATTCCTGTTTTGCCTGCTCGCTCATATAGGGGCGCATCATGGCAAAGATCTGGATCATCAGGGTAATCAGATCAACCGGTTCGATGGTGCCTGATGGGCTGCCGGTCGCAATCTTCACATAGTTCAGCCAATTGGTGATGATCAGCCAAATATTCCGCGTTAGCGCATCAATATAGGCAGGGTGGGTGTCGTCACTTAACGGGCCGCGCACATAGCTTGACCGAAAGGCGACGGCGATTTTGGCAACGGTGCGGTTTTGAAAGGCGCTGTAATCGCGGGCGATACGTTCGTCGCGCAGGCAGATGGGCATAATCTCTGGAAAGAAGAATTGATATTCCAAACAGGCGGCCAGCATCTGTTGAATGTCGCCGCTGATCCGTTCCATATCCCCCATCGCGGCATCTTCAATATCAAGGATGGGGTCAACCTTGGCGACCATTTCCTGATAAAGCGCATAGATCATGTCGTTCTTGGTGGGGAAATGATAATGCAGATTACCCGTGCTGATGCCCATTTCGTCGGCCACGCGATTGGCACTAATAACCTGCACGCCAAACTCGTTAAAAAGCTGTTTGGCGGTGAATAAAATCCGGTCCCGAGTTTTGGGTTTTGCAGGCGACGAGGCTTTTGATTTGCTCATGGATTACTGTAACATTTGTTATCTCGTTAACAAATATGTCAAATTGTATATATGGCTCAATATCGGGTAGAAGAGAGTTCTACAAAGGAAGGTGTGGCGTGATGGTGGAATTCCTAAGTCCCGAATGGTTTAAACAGGCCCATCAGGTGCTGGATGAGCTTGGCGGTCTTGATCTTCCCCCTGAAGCGGCGTCCATCTTTGTTGATATTTTGGTTCCTGATGGACCTTCTGGCCCGATTGAGGCGCATTTGCAAGGTGGCGTACTGGCCGCAGGCTATGCCGATGATGCGCCCACGCGGTTGACCATGCCGTTTGCCCTGACCTATGCGATTTTCATCAAGACGGACAAGCTGGCCGCGATGAAGGCATTGGTGACGGGCAAAGTGAAGGTCGAGGGGGAGTTGTCCCGCCTGATGAGCCTTGCCCAAATCGGTGGCCCATCCCCACTGATCACTGCGTTTCAAAACAAGATTGCTGCCTTTACCCAAGCACCACATGTCCAAACGCAGGAGTAATCGCGTGCAGCCAAGGCGCAAGAAGACCTGTTTGTGTTTGCTTATGGTCGGTGCTGTTTTGGGTGGATTAGGTTTGGGTGGATTGGGTCTGCCTGTGTCATCCCAGGCGGAGGAGGCTGATGCCCACACCCAACAAACCCACGCCCAACACACTAGCCGCGCCCTTGATGAAATTGTGGTGATGGCAGAACGGCGGGGCAAGGCCCTTCATGAGGTGCCGTTATCGATTGCCGTTGTCACGCGCCAGCAGGCTGATCAAGTGCAGCTTGAGAATTTTGAGG
Source organism: Alphaproteobacteria bacterium (assembly GCA_965229935.1). Taxonomy (GTDB): domain Bacteria; phylum Pseudomonadota; class Alphaproteobacteria; order SPJN01; family SPJN01; genus SPJN01. The sequence continues at coordinate 1,927,853 of CBDDKB010000002.1, read as the reverse complement.
ACATGTCCCGTTATGTCCCCAATTTGAAAATCCAAACCAATGGCATGTTCAACTACATCCATATTCGCGGCTTTGGGTCGAGCTATAATGAAGGCTTTGAACAATCAGTCGGCTTTTTCGTTGATGATATTTATTACAGCCGTCCCCATTCGCTGTTGATGGGGTTATTGGACATTGACCGGGTAGAAGTGTTGCGCGGCCCCCAAGGCACTTTGTTTGGCAAGAACACAGTCGCAGGCGCCGTTACGGTCCATTCGGCCATGCCCAGTGATAACTGGCAGGTTGAGGGGACAGGCACCATAGGGTCGAACGATCTAAAAACGGGGGAGGGGGTTGTGAACATCCCCCTGTGGGATGATCGCGCCGCCATCAGGCTGGCAGCCTATTACACGGATCGCGACGGGTTCTTGCGCAACACTACATTGGGTCTGGATGACGGGGGCTATGATACGCTGACCCTGCGCGCGAAGGCACGGCTTGACTTGACGCCTGATCTGCAACTGGTGCTGACCTATCAACGCAATCGGGTCGAGGTGTTTCAAGGTATTCGCAATCAACTCAGCGCCAATAGCTTCCAACCCTTTTTGGATTTGATGCGCCAGTTCGACCCGGAAACAGAGGCTGAGTTGGATGTGCTGACAAATGCGCTCGACATCGCACCATATGGGTTGCAGACCAGCAATGATTATGTGGCGCGGCTTGGTTATGATTTTCGGGGCTATGACCTGTCTTTGATTGTTGGTCATGGCGGCTTTGACAGGTTTGGCGAAACGGATTTTGACGGCACGCCCATTCCTGTTATCGGCGTCACCGATGATCAGACCCATCAGCAAACAAGTGTCGAGGCGCGGCTGATCTCGCCCCCCGGACGGGTGGAATTTATTGGCGGGCTTTATTATCTGACCGCTGATTTGCGTGACAGCACCGACCTGTCCGCCGCCTATTCTGAGGATTTGGCAGATACTTTGTTTGGCCTGACCATCCCGTCGGCCCTGTTGCAATTGCCCGGCGCGGTTTTGGGTGATGGTGTGGGACTGTTGACCGGATTGCTGCCTGATGTGCCTGTATTGCTGGAACGGCGCACATCTGATTTTCAGCAGGACAGTCAAACGCTGGCCATTTATGGGCAACTTGGCTGGCAAGTGACGCAGCGGCTGAAACTTGATGGGGGTGTGCGCCTTAGCCGGGATGAAAAGCGCATCACCTATGACCAATCACTTGGGACGGGTCTGCAATTCCCCGGGCCGACCCTATTGTTGGGGCCCGTCGCGGGGATGGAGGATTTTGCCTTTTCAGACAAGCGGGATGAATTTGTGCTGGCCCCCAAACTATCGGCAACATGGCAGCTTGCTGATTGGGGCTGGGTCTATGCCACCCTTGGTCGGGGCTATAAGTCAGGCGGCTATAACGCCGTTGCCCTGCGTCGCGAAGGGATTGAGTTTGAGGATGAGCGTGCCGATACGGTGGAGGCAGGCCTGAAGACACGGTTCTTGGATAATCGTCTGACCGTCAACCTGAACCTGTTCCACACAGATTTTCGCAATCTGCAAATCGCTGTCTTTAACGGTTTTGACATTGTGGTGTCGAATGCACCACGCGCGGTTGCCCAAGGCGCAGAGCTTGAAGCCATGGTGACGACCGATTGGGGGTTAAGCCTGTTTGGCGGTGTCGGTCTGTTGAAGGCTAGCTATAAGAATTTCAAGAACGGGCAATGTATCTCTGACCAACCTTTGCCCAGTTTTGGCCCCGGTGCGGGGTTCTGTGACCAGACCAATGATCGCCTTGCCAATGCCCCCAGATTGCAGGGGGCTGTTTCAGCCGATCAGACCATTGGCCTGGGTAATCTGGCCTTTGCATTGGTGGTTGGGGGTGACGCAATCTATCAGGATGATATGGATTTGCAGGTTGATCTTGACCCGTTGGATCGGCAACCGGCCTATTGGCTGTTTAATTTGCGCGCTGGGGTCAAGTCGCGCGATGGCGCGATTGCGTTCATTGTGATGGGGCGCAATTTGACCGACGAGATTTATCGCGTTGACAGTATGGACGCGCCTTTATTTGGCGGGACCCATACGGCAACGACCGCACAACCGCGAAGCTGTCAGGCGATGCTGAAATTCACGCTATAGGTGCGATAAAATTGTCATCTGTTTGAATTTTAATGATTTTTTGTATTCGTAGCGCGCTGTCGCGGGCGATTATCTACCCCTAAGATTCATCTGAATTTGCGCCCTAATGGCCCAATTGCACTATTCTCCGGGGCAATGGTTCTTGATAGCTGTTTTATGGGAACTATTGGTACGGCTGGGACGGGCGTACAGGCGGCCCTATGCCGCCATGCTCATAACGAGGAACCATAATGAATTTGACTTCAGACACTCAAAAATCAAAGGCTGGCAAAGTAACCGCTGGCCTGTCAGCCATGGCGCTGTCATTTGTTTTTGCCAATGCGGCTATGGCGTCAGGCAATAATATTTCACTGAATGACTGCGCAGACGGCGGCAGCACCAGCACGTCAATCGCAGCAGAGCAGGATCAGATCGCGGTTAGCGGCGCAGAATCAAAACTGCATCAGGCCTTTGCAAATGCCAATCAGAACGTTGCGTCAACGATTGCGGTTGGCGGCGACAATATTGGTGGCGGCAGCGTTCTGAATTCCAACATGATCCTGGGTGAGATTGATAATATCGGTGCAGACAGCAGCAGCGATGATGACCAGTTTTCAGGCATGGTTGCGCTGATGCCGTCTGACCCCAGTGCGTTGATTGCCATGTCAGCTTCCGATGTCGGCCTGACCGACGATTGTGCCAAGAATTAATCGGCACTGAGGCTGCATCAAATAACCTAACCAGTGGGCAGTGAACAGGCTGCCCAACAAACCATAGGAAAATCATATGTTACGTTGGTCTGTTTTAGCACTGTCACTTATCATTGCGAGCTCTGGCCTTGCTTTCGCCCCGACCAAAGCGTCTGCGGCAAGCGCAGCCGAAGCGTGCGGCACACTTGGTGAAATTGGCGGCACAATCATGGAATCACGGCAAAAGGGTGTGCCCCTAAATGCCTTGATTGAAATCATCCGCAATTCAGGTGCGGGCGAGTTGACGGATCTTTATCTGGAAATTGTCCGTCTGGCCTATCAGGCACCGATTGCGCCCAGCGATGACGTGAAGGCAGCCTATATCCGCGCCTTCCGCGGTGCTGTTGAAAGATCCTGCCTACAGTCCCTGTAAGCGTCTAATCCAGTAAAACCCCTGTCATTGCCGACATGATCAGGCGATGATGGGGGTTTTCTGTTTTTTGGGGCTTAAAGCCCCTTTGAGCTTAGTGGCGGTTGAGGTCGCTTTATCGGTATTAAGCGAGACCGATGTCCTGTTCAGTCTTTTGGATAATCAGCGTATGAGTCCTTTAATGTTGCGTGGTTCAACAACATTTCAGCGACTTGCCTTTTGCCGTCCTTATCAAAAATGCGTGTGCGCACCCAATAAGATTCGGTCCGCCGACTTTCAGACAGGGCAGCGATTTCGCGGCGAATGATATAGTCTTCGCCAACAAATAGCGGGCCATCAATCATTCGTATTTCCTGATCAGCGAAAAGGCCGACCGCCGGTCCCTTAACCGGAAAGGCAGCTTTACGATTGCTGTATTCTGCCAATACGCTAACCATTTCCAGTGGGATTATGGGGCGGCCCCAAGGATTGTTATCCGTTGAATACCAGTCGGAATTTTCCGTAATGACTTTTAGCTTCTGGTTCAGCGAAAAGGGGTAAAGGTGCCCCATATGCTGATCCGCTTCCATGATGACGCGTTCTTCTTCTTTGCCCGTCATGCCGACATGCAGATCCTCAAGGATTACCAGCCGTTCAGGCGCGCGCAATTTTTCCATGCGTTCTTCCAGCAGGGTCTGTGCGTGATCCGGCCCAATTGATGCGCTGGCGTCAAGGATGGGGGTCCCATCCGCCTTTTCGGCCCAAACGCGGATCTTCGTCTGGCCATCACCGGGTAGTTCAGCAAAGGCGCGGGTTTCATCCCCCTCGACACACATATTCTGATAGTGAGAAGAGATGCAGCCCCGCTCAAACCATGCTTGGCCCCAAATTTTTTCCAGCAAGGGCGGGAACAGGCTGAAATGTGTTGGCCCCTCAATCGGGCCGGCCTTAAAGCCAAGCTTTTCAGCCATGTCGTCATCATGGATGGAGACATGACCATCATATTCCTGATCTTCCAACATCTGGCGTGGTTGGCGCAATGGGCCTGAAATGGCCAGCGGTGTATTGAATGTCATGTGACTGCCCCTGTTCGATTTGAATTAAGGGGATATTAGAGCTGGATCATTGATTTGAACAGGTCGCGCACGGGGGCGGTTATTTCCGCCCCTGCCTTTTCGGGGGGCCGCTATCAAAAGGCGGCGCAGGATTTCGTTGGCACGACGGCATAGCCGGAGTCGGTCAGAACCGGATCGCTGGTTTTCGCGATAATGTCTACTGACATGCCGGGTGCTTGGCTCAAAATCTGTGCAGGCCCGACAAAATCAAGGGCAGTGACGCCCGGATAAATCAGAAAGCCAATGGTTAGGGGGTCGTTCATAATTGTAGCCAATTCTGAAGTATTGGGATGGAGATTAGCTTGCAATCAGCGCCTTGCCCTTTTTCATCGCAAGTGAGCCATCAGGATTTTGCACGTCATAGGCAATGATGGTTTCGCCATTTTCTGTGGCTGATTTTTCAAACCGAATGCTGATTGTTGTTCCGGGCATGACCATTGCCGAAAACTGACCTGACAGTCGTTTTAATCGTGCGGGGTCGCCATCGGCAAAGCGGTCGATAATTTCTCGCCCTGCCAACGCCCATGTCGCTGTGCCGTGTAAAATGACATCTGGCAAATCAACTGCTTTGGCAACGGCCCGCTCTGTATGGATCGGGTTCCAGATGTTGGCACATTCTGTGTAGATATGGGGCAAGCCCGGATTGATAAAGATTTCAGCGCATCCTGCATCAACAGCACTATCGCTTGTCGGCCAATCGGGGACTGGGGGGCCTGTCACGGGATCACCGGCGATTTCGACCCCCCGAATGACCGAACTTGTATAGCTCGTCACTTTGGTGGCACCATCGATTGTTTTTGTTTCACACATTTGAATGGTGCGCGCCCCTGCCGGGCCGGGTGTCATGCTGACAAGTTCTGTCGATGTCGTTAGCGCATCGCCTGGCCGAATTGGGGCGTGGAAAATACTGTCTTGCACATAGTGAACGCCGCGGCTGATCTCAGACGGGTCGAGCTTATAGGAGGCTGCCATATCGGGGTGGCTAACAAGCGGCCATTCAAGCGACACACACATTTGCGGGCATGCCGCAAAATCATTGTGCAAGTCGTCGAACAAGGCTGGCGTGCGAATATCCAACCCTGCTGCATAGGCAAGGCATTGTCGTGTGCTGATGGTAACGGGCGGTGAAGTAACTTTGGTGCCCACGGCGCTTGAATGAATAGGCATTTTTTATCCCTGATTAGAGCGTGGCGTCGCTTGACGGATCGATCAGGATCTTGGCATGTGCCTCTGGGTTTTCAAGGGCTTCAAACGCGCCTTCAACGCCTGCAAGGCCAACCTCGCCCGTGACCCATGCCTGCCAATTGATATGGCCGTCTGCAATGGCCTGTAGTGCATCGACAAACTCTGCCGGGTCATAATAGGTCACAAAGATAAATGTCAGTTCCTTTGTCACGGCGACAAGGGCGTTATAGCTGTCTTCGCCTGACACGATACCCGCAATGATGACTTTCGACTTTAGTGGTGCCTGTTTGACAATGCCGCCCAAAACGCCATTTGCGCCCGTGCATTCAAACACAATTGTTTGTGCCGTTGGGTCGATCCCGTCATAGGGGTTGGCTTCCCGCGGGTCGATCGCCTTTGTTGCGCCCATAGCGGCGGCAAGCTCGCGCCGTTTGGGTGACAGGTCGGCTGCGATAATCGTTTCATAGCCGCGCATTTTAAGGACAGAGATAACGGCCAGACCAATCGGGCCGCACCCGATAACAACAGGAATATCAGTGTCAGACATGGCTGCCTTGTTGACGGCGTGAACGCCAATGGCGACAGGTTCCGCCAATGCAGCGGCTTGATCGGTGACACTGTCGGGAACCTTCACAAGGACGGCTTCTGTCAGCAAAAGCTTTTCGGCATAGGCGCCCACCGTATCGACGCTGGCGCCGATTGAATCAATTGCGCCGTCTGTCATCAAAAAGGGGATGGAACAAACGCGATCGCCTATATTCAATGTTTCTGCGCAGCCGGGACCAAAGCTTTCAATCTCTGCCACAAATTCATGGCCAAGGATCAATCCATCGGACAGATCACCCGGCGACAGGCCAAGATCGCGCTGTGCCTGCATCATTTCTTCGGCATGTTTAAACAAGTGTAGATCTGACCCGCAAATGCCACATTTGCGCGTGCGGACCAAGACCTGACCTGCCCCGGGGACTGGTTCAGGAAGTGTTTCGATCGCAAAGTGACCTTTGCGCACAACGGCGGCGCGAATTGTGGCGTCAGTCATGATGCTTATTCCCCGACAATGATCAGTTTGGAAATGTCTTCGCCTGCTGCTTCGCATGCGGTGCGATAAAGGTTCAGCGCTGCGGGCGCATCAATGACGGACACAACATTGCCAGCCTCATCCACGTTCAGGTTTGCGCCATAGATTGCAAACCAGACGATCGTGTCTTCGTCCTGATCTTCGGGAACGGTCAGTGTGTGGAGCGAGCCTGCCGGTTCAAACAGGTATGAGCCGGGCTTGTTCACATGATCGGGCGTTTCTGCATAGAACCATTCACCTTGCAGGGTAACGGCGTAGACAAGGCCGGTGTGGTAATGGCGCGTAACCTGCGTGCCGGGTTTTAGGCGCGTTTTTGAAATCCACAACCCGATATTCAAATCAACATGCAGAAGCTGAAGCCCCGTGCCATCGCCACTGTCCAGATAGGGTAATTCGTGATCTTCGATCAAAAGCGTTTGGGCATCGACCTCTAGCGGCACGGTGCTTGTGCCGCGTGCTGCAAATGCATCCGCCATCTTGGGAAGCTGCTCGACAAGTGAAACGGTTTTGGGCTCTGACATAAGTGGCTCCTGTAAATAAAATGAATTAGGAAATCGCGATGGCGCGATCTGAATATTTTTTTCTGGCCGCCTCAAACTGGGTTGGCACCGACAGCTTGCGGGGGTGATACCAGGGCATAAAGATGTTGGCCCAACGGGGCAGGGCGCGTTTGACAAATGCCTTCACACGGGCCTGTGCAGCCTTTAGCTGTGCGTCATCATTATATTTGGCCAGTTCTTCTGCGTGATCTTCCATCAGAACCTGTTGGAACCGATTGACCCATTTGAAGTAATGGCGCAAGGCGGTCACACCTGCGCTAACACGATAAAAATAACTGCCGACAATGGCCTCATAGGCTTCATAAGCAACGGTGCGATGCTCCAGCTCTTCCATAATGTGCCATTCAAACAGGTCGGCAAGCGGGCCATGCATATTATCAAATTCTTCAAGCTCAAACTGCGTGCGGGCCGACGCGGTCGTCATTGCCTCAAATGCCTCGGCATAGGCAAGGTTGAACTTTAAAGGCTTGTCAGCGAGGAAGCTGTCATATTCAGCCTTCAACTCTGCCTCCATCGCCAGCAACTTGTCAGAAATGCTTGTGCGATTGCGTACGATTTCGTTTGCGATGGCGTGTTGGCGGAAATGCTGGCCTTCCTGTGCGGAGAAACGCTTTAGATCTTCGCGTAGTGCCGGGTCATCGACCAGTGCCATCGCCTGGCGCATAACGCTTATCAAATAAGGCTCAAGGTAAGGGAGCATCATCCACGCGCCGACAAACATATAGGATTGGGGGACGTCATAATTGACAAAAACCAAATCCATATCGTTCGTAAATTCAAAGGACATTTTGCGCACGGGCATTTGTGTCATGTCAGGCTCCGCTTTTTTTGTTATTATTTGGGGGGTAGAAAGGCGAAGCCGTTTGATCAGCTTCGCCTCTCATTATCGTGGGGTTGTGATTAGGCGACTTCAAAGAGGCCAGCGGCACCCATGCCGCCGCCAACGCACATGGTGACGACTGTATATTTCTCGCCCCGACGTTTTGCTTCGATCAGTGAATGGCCAACGCCCCGCGCGCCTGTCATGCCATAAGGGTGACCGATTGAGATTGCACCGCCATTGACATTGTATTTTTCAGGATCAATGCCAAGCGTGTCACGGCAATAGAGGCACTGGCTGGCAAATGCTTCATTCAATTCCCATAGGCCAATGTCATCGACCTTTAGGCCAGCACGTTCCAACAGGCGCGGTACAGCATAAACGGGGCCAATGCCCATTTCGTCAGGCTCGCACCCGGCGACGGCAAAGCCGCGGAAAATGCCCAAGGGCTCGATGTTGCGCTTTTCAGCCTCTTTCGCGTTCATGACGATGCAGGAAGATGCGCCATCAGACATTTGTGAGGCATTGCCGGCTGTCACATATTTACCCTCTTTCACGACCATGCCGTTTTTAAAGACAGGTTGCAGTGCCTGAAGGTTTTCAAGTGTGGTGCTGGGGCGATTGCATTCGTCCTTTGAAACGGTGACTTCTTCTTCAACGACTTCACCGGTTTCTTTGTTGACCTTTTTCCATGTTGTGGTCAGCGGCACGATTTCATCGTCAAACTTGCCAGCTTCCTGTGCGGCTGCGGTGCGCTGTTGGCTTTGCAGCGCATATTCATCCTGTGCTTCGCGCGTAACGCCATAGCGTTCTGCAACGATTTCGGCTGTTTCGATCATACCCATCCACAAGGCGGGATGTGACTTGATCAACTCAGGCTCTGTTGCGGCATGGGTGTTCATATGACCGCCCATCTGCACCAGTGAGATAGATTCAACGCCGCCTGCGCCCATGACGGGCACGCCTTCGTTCATCACGCGGCCTGCTGCGGTTGCGATGGCTTGAAGCCCGGATGAACAATAACGGTTGATTGTGGTGCCGGATGTTGTCACGGGGCATCCTGCGCGGATCGCCGACATGCGCGCAACGTTGAAGCCTGTTGCGCCTTCGGGGTGGCCAGAGCCCATGACCACGTCTTCGACTTCGCCCGGCTCAATCCCTGCGCGTTCAATTGCGTGCTTTAGTGTATGGCCCGCCATTGTTGCGCCATGCGTGTTGTTGAATGACCCCCGAACAGACTTGGCCAGTGCTGTTCGTGCTGTTGATACGATAACTGCGTCTACCATCATGTTTCTCCTGCATTGGTAACCCGGAAAGTAGAAAGCCATACCATTTTTATATTTCATAGGCTTGACTTGTTTTTACTTAAAGGTATATTACCCCAAGGTATAAACAAGTCAAGCTGATTATTTGCTGCTTTTAGGGGCCAAATTTATGGAATTTGTCACAACCCAGATCGAAAACCGCATTGCAGAGGTCACCTATTCGCGTGGCGACGGATTGAACGCCCTGTCAACGCAGGCGATGGAAGAACTGCGCGATACCGCACGTGCATTGCAGAACAATCCAGACATTGTTGCCGTAGTTCTGAAGACAGATGGCAAATTTTCCGCCGGTGCAGACCTGCGTGATACGGGGGCGTCGGTTATGGCAACCGGATCACTGCTTGAAAAACGTCAGTTCCTGAAACTGGGGCCTGATATGTGTCAGGCATGGCAGGACATCGAAGCCTATACCATTGCAGCCATTGAAGGGTTCTGTATTGGCGGTGCATCGGCGCTGGTGGCGGCGGTTGATTATCGTGTCATGGGCAGGTCTGGTCATATGCGCCTGCCTGAAATCCCGCTTGGCATTAATATGAGCTGGCACACAATCCCCCGTCTTGTTGCGCAGATCGGCCCCGCACGTACCAAGCAATATGTGACCTTGGGCGAGCCTATTAAAGCTGATCAGGCCTATGAATGGGGCCTGATCGAAGAGGTGGCGGAAGATGGCAAGGCAATCGACGCCGCACGGGATTTTGCGGCGCGCGTGGCGAAACTGCCCCCCCTTCCGGTTCGCATGACGAAACAGGCGGTAAATGCTGCTGCCTATGCCCTTTCCCATGCGACGACATTTATGGATCGCGACCAATATATGGTGGCTGTTGCCTCAGAAGACTTCCGCGAATCTGTGCAGGCGTTTTTTGAAAAGCGCGACCCGGAATTCAAAGGGAACTGATTATGACCGCCCAGCCAACAGGAAAAAGTTTCGCGCGCCGCTTGGGTGTCGAAGAGAATGCCGACTATGACGAGCGGAAGTTGATGATCTTGCGCGAAGCGGCGCGGTGTTTTGTTGAAAAGGGTGTGCACAAAACGTCAATCGACGAGATTGCGAAAAATCTGAATGTGACCAAACCGACAATCTATCACTATGTCGGCTCGAAAGACGGCATCATTCGTGAGTGTCTGGCCGAAGGGTCAAAAGGCCTGGATGAATATTTAGGGGCGCTGGATCAAGAAAACCTGAATGGTATGGAACGGTTGGTTGACCTGTTTCGCAATTATACCCACTGGATTACCGATGACTTTTCGCGTTGCTTGATCACGATTGATGTAAACGCGTTGAAGCCGGAAAGCCGTGGGGAATACGCGATAGCGCGTCGTCGGTTTATCAATCTGATCCGTGACCTGATCAAACACGGGATCGAGGATGGGTCGATTAAAGCGGTTGATCCGACATTGTCGGCAATGGCCGTGATCGGTGCCTTTAACTTTATTGCCAATTGGTATCGCGCGGATGGACCACATAGTCCTGATGAAATCGCAGATGCCTTTCTTGACTTTACCATCAGTGGATTAAAACCATGAAACGTCATCATGTTTTGAAGGCGCTGGCCGCGGCGCCCTTTACGCTTTTGCTTGCCAACCATGTTATGGCGCAGGAAGCAGAAGCGCCGACACAGGACGCTGAACAAGTTGCGCCCACCGAACAGCGTGATGAGATTGTCGTCACAGCGAACCGCCGCGAACAAAACTTGCAAGAGGTTGTTGGCGGCATTCAGGTTTTTGGTGGGGATGAGCTTGAAAAGCAGGGCGCTGATGGCATCGAAGATTATATTCTGAAAGTGCCCGGTGCCGGCATGCAAAAAGACGGGTCGGGTGGCACAAAACTCGGCCTGCGCGGTATTTCTAATGCAGCCGGCAATAACTCAGGCTCGTTCGATGGTGTGTCAACAGTTGGTCTTTATCTGAATGATGTGCCCATGCAGGGCGCGGGCACCTTACCAGACCTTGCGCTTTATGACCTGAACCGTGTGGAGGTTTTGAAAGGCCCCCAAGGTACGCTGTATGGCGAAGGGTCGATGGGCGGTGCGATCAAGATGATCGTCAATCATGCCAGCCTGACAGAGTATGAGGCAAAGGCAGACGCCACCCTGTCCTATACAGAGGAGGGCGGCGTTAACTGGTTCACCAAGGCAGCCTTTGGCGGCCCGATTGTTGAGGACCGCATCGGTCTACGCCTTGTCGGTACAATGAAAGAAGAAAGCGGCTATGTCGATTATACCGAACAGGGCCGTGAAGATGCTAATACGTCTGACGGGTGGTCGGTCCGGGGCATCGTCAATGGCGAGTGGAATGCCTTTAAGGTAGAGGCAATGGTCTTGCTTGACTATGCGCGCGCTGACCAGTTTCCGAATGTCAATTCGGGTGAAGATGATTTGAAGAATGATCAGCTTGAACGGCAGTTCTCTGAAACTGACTTTGGGCTTTATGGCCTGACGCTGAAATATGATTTCGGCCCGGTTGAGCTTACCTCTGTCACATCTTTGATTAAGGCAGATAAAGATCAGATTTATCGTTCCGGCCTGACGTCATCATTGCTGGAGGGCAACAGCATTGATTTGATCTTGCAGGAGGAGCTGGGCTTGCCCGCAACAGGGTTCCAGATTGATGACTTCTTTCAGCAAACCCTTGTGAATGAAGAGCCGCTTTTGTGGACTACAAGCGAAGAAAATTTCGCCCAAGAACTGCGCCTCATGTCAACGGGGGATGAGCGTCTGGACTGGGTCGTTGGCCTGTTCTACCGCAATCGCGATAAAGATTATTTCGGGGTTCTCACCCAGCCGGACACGGCCTTGCCGCCCGATCCAACCGGCGGACTGCTGCAAGCATTGTTAGAGCCGTTGTCACCATTTGATGATCGGGCCTATGACCGCCACGGCGTTGAAACGTTTGAACAATATGCTGTTTATGCCGAAGGCAATTATGAGCTGACGGACGCGTTGGAGCTAACCCTTGGCCTTCGCTATTTTAACGAAACAGTCGGCCTGCATGATACGTTCAATGTCTATTGGCTATATGCGTTGCTTTATTCAGGATTTGGTGGGCCCACAACATTCAAAATTGATCTAGAGCCTGAGGTTGATGGCTTCCTGCCCAAGGCATCTTTGAAGTGGCAAATTGACGATGACTTCATGGTCTATGGCCTTGTCAGTCGTGGGTTCCGGTCCGCGGGTCCCAACGCAAACTTTGCCTTTGATGTTGGGGATCCGGTTATGGACCCGGATTATCTTTGGAATTATGAGGCGGGGTACAAAACACGCTGGTTATCCGGCGCGCTGACGATCAACGGCACGTTCTTCTATCTTGATTGGGAAGACATTCAGCTATTGAAAGCGGGCGTTGGCACTATTGGCGCAATTCCGACAGAGCTGATTTACTTTGACAATGCCGGTGATGCACGCGTTCTTGGCGCTGAAATCGAAACGCTTTTGTTTCCGATGGAAGGTTTGATGCTGGGTATAAACCTGTCCTATCTGGATGGCGAAATCACAGAGACGGAACCGGATGCAGATGCCTTTGTTGGCTCGCCCTTACCGTCGATGCCAGAACTATCCGCCAGTATTTTTGCGGCATATACAATGGATCTTTGGGGTGATGTCACGGGCACAATTGCCGGTGGGTGGCAGTATATCGACGACATGAATATTGTTGTCGAAAGCAACACAGAACCAAGCGGCCTGCCGGTCGAATCCTATCAGCAAGTGCAAATTCACCTATCAGTTGACGGTATGAATTGGGGTGTTGGGTTGTTTGTGGACAATTTGCTTGATGAACGACCGCAACTGTTCCGCACATTACTAGATACCCGTCGTTACACGACTATTGGGCGGCCCCGCACAGGCGGCATTACAGCCCGCATGTCATTCTAATCTGGGGAAAAGAAATGGATAAGGTAACGATTAACGAGCCTATGTCTTATGGCGCTGCGCTGGCCTTTTGGGCGGAACGGGATGCCGACCAACCAATGCTAACAGATGGCAAGGGCACCCTTAGCCGATCTGACTTTGACAAGGCAACGAACCGGGCCGCACGCCTGCTTGAAAGTAAGGGCGTTGTCGAAGGCGACATCGTCACCATTGCGCTGCCGAACGAAGCTGATTTGCTGATCTATTTCTTTGCGACTTGGAAATTGGGGGCGGCGCCACAAACGCTAAGCCCGCGTATGTCACAAAAAGAATTTCAGGAAATTGTCGAAGTAGGCAAGCCGCGCGTTGTGATCGGTGTTGATGAAGGTTTCGTCACAGGCACGCAAATTTTGCCCTATGGCACGTCTTATAATGAGTTTTCAGATGCCCCATTGCCTGACAAGGTGGCGATGATCTCACGCGCGCCTGTATCAGGTGGGTCAACCGGTCGTCCGAAAGTCATCTTGATCAAATCCCCGGCGGCAATCTCGCAGACAGCGGGTGATACGTTCCGTATCGAGGCTGAGGAAACGCATGTTGTTCCCGGCCGCCTTTATCATGGCGCGCCCTTGATCATTACGGTGATCGCGATGGGCCTTGGGTGCCATGTTGTATTGATGGAGAAATTCGACGCCGAAGATACGTTGCGCCAGATTGATAATCACAAGGCTGACTATGCCTATCTTGTCCCGACCATGATGCAGCGTATGTTCAAGCTGCCTGATGATGTGAAGGCGGCATATGATATTTCATCCCTGCGCACAATGTTCCATACATCCGCCCCTTGCCCCGCATGGCTGAAGGAAGAGTGGGTCAATTGGGTCGCCAAGCCTGAAGTTGTGTTTGAACTGTACGGAATGACCGAAGGGCTCGGCGGTACGTGTATTGATGGTGCCGAATGGCTGGCGCATAAAGGGTCTGTAGGGCGCGCCCTTGCCTGGTGCGAGATTCAAATTGTGGATGATGATGGCGTCCCCGTGGCTGCTGGTGAAACGGGCGAAGTCTATATGCGTCCCATCGGGTTTGAGCCACCTTACGAATATGTCGAAGGTAATGACAAACGTCGCCGCCTTGACGGCGGTTGGGAATCGGGTGGCGATATGGGACATCTGGATCAGGATGGGTATCTTTATTTGGGCGACCGTCGCAATGACATGATCCTTGTGGGCGGGGCCAATGTCTATCCCGCTGAGATAGAGGCGGCAATCGACGCACACCCCGCCGTTCGCAGCTCCGCAGTGATTGGCTTACCGCATGAGGATATGGGCAATCAGGTGCATGCCATTGTTGATGCGCCCGATGGTGTTGATGAAGCGGCATTGATTGATCATCTCAAAGCGCAACTAACACCTTATAAATTGCCGCGCAGTTTTGAATTTGTAGGGGAGCCTTTGCGCGGCGATGATGGCAAGGTACGCCGTTCCAAGCTACGCGAAGCACGTTTGTAGGGCGCTGATAAAATGGCAAATATTGAACCAAGCTTGACACTCCGCCATGGCGAACTGGAATTTTCAGCCTATGATATTGGCGAGGGGCCGCTAGTCATTTGCCTACATGGCTTTCCCGACACGGCGCGGTCGTGGCGTCATCAATTACAGCCGTTGGCTGATGCGGGATTTCGTGTCATCGCTCCCACTATGCGGGGCTATGAACCATCCAGCATTCCTGCCGATGGTGACTATTTTTCAATCCGCATGGCAGAGGATGTTGCGGCCTGGGTTGATCAGCTTGATGCTGGTCCTGCACACATTGTCGGTCATGATTGGGGCGCGTCGATTGCCTTTATGGCGGCGCAATATGCGCCCGAAAAATATCGCTCACTGACGATGATGTCTGTGCCCCATCCCATCAAGTTTCAACAGGCCATGACAGGCAATTTCAAACAGATGCGGAATAGCTGGTACATTTTCTTTTTCCAGCTTGTGCGGCTTTCCAATTGGGCTGTCGCGCGTAAGGATTTCGCCTTTCTTGAACGGCTGTGGCGCAAATGGTCACCCGGTTGGGATTTACCGATGGAAGAATTACAAGCGATGAAAACGGCGCTTGGGAAACCCGGTGTGCTGGAAGCGACGCTTGGCTATTACAGGGCAATCTCCAACAGATCACATCCATCCATGGCGCCAACTGCTGATCTGATGATGAAGCCATGTGTCGTGCCGACATTGGGGCTGGCTGGCGCGATTGATGGCTGTATTGCAGCGGATGTTTTTGTTGATTGTATGTCAGAGGATGAGTTCACGAACGGGCTTCAGGTTCGTGTGATCGAAGGTGCCGGACATTTCTTGCAGCAAGAAGACCCTGATGCCGTGAATGGGTTGTTGCTGGATCACCTAAAGGCACAGTCAACATCGCAATAATTTGGCGGTCTTGCCGGGTTTCTTAGGGAAGGGCCGGTTCTCATGATTCAGGCTAAAGATTGTTTCTAATAAGTTTCCCGCCACGAAGGATAAGGGGCATATCCTGCTGACGTTGAAATACACTTAGGTCAATTAGTGGGTTGGAGGTCAGCGCGATCAGATCAGCGCAGGCGCCCGCTGTTACTTCGCCAATTTCCCCGGACAATTGTGCAATCTCGGCATTGATGGATGTGGCAGACCGCAAAATATCGATCGGCGTGTTGACGTCTGCCCGATATTCAAACTCATGCGATTGTAGATAGTGAAACTCTGGCCCAAACAAATCCGTGCCTAGGCCGATCTTGACGCCTGCGCGGGCGCAATTTTCGATTGATGTCATCATCATATCGTAGGTCGGTTTGATCTTCTCTAGGCTTTCGGGATACATGCCAAGATTTTCGCCATGATCAAGAATTTGGCGGACAACGGCTAGTGTGGGCACTGTGTAGGTCGTTCCTGATTCAGCGATCAGTTTCGCGGTCTCCGGGCTGATCTCTGTCGCATGATCAATGGACCTGACGCCATTTTTCACACTGCGGCGTGCGCCGTCATCTGTATGGCAGTGTACCACGACATATTTTCTGCGTGTCTGCGCTTCATACACAGCTGCCTGAATTTCTTCATCAGTGAATTGCGGCATCCAGATCGGGTCGGTGGGCGACGCGACGCCACCTGAAATAAATAGTTTGATGTGATGGGCACCCTTGCGCAGCTCGTCTCGACAGATTTTGCGAACCTCGTCTGCGCCATCTGCAATCTGGCAAATCGCACCTGAATAGGTGCAACCACAAGGTTGTTCTTCGTCATGGGGGCGCATGTCCCCGTGGCCACCCGTTTGCGATAGCGCCTTGCCGCCATATAAAAAACGTGGCCCTTCAATCAATCCCGCTTCAATCGCAAGAGACAGGCCGACATCACCACCGCCGGGGTCGCGTAGAGTTGTAAAGCCGCGCTGTAAGGCACCTTCCAGCAATTTGGTGGCATGGGCAACTTTCAGCGGTGAGGGCATGTGATCAAGCTTGCGCATGTCAAAACTGATCGAATAGGCATGGAAGTGCAGGTCGATCAGACCCGGCATCAGAAATTGCCCTGCTAGATCTATCTCGGCGGCAGATTGGCTTTTGATTGGCTTGTCTGACACTTCTTTGATGCGATCATTTTCGATCAGCACATAAGCCCCGTCGACCAAATCCTCATCACGGCCATTAAATAGAAGGGCGTTCTTCAAAAGAATTTGGTTTGTCATGATGTGGCTCGACCATTTGATTGGGGTGGAAAGACAAGATCGCGGTATTTTGCAAGCGCGTCAGCATAGTCTAACGCTGTGGGGGAAAGAGCGTAAGTCTGCAATTTGTTGACAGGGTGAAGCTCGAGGTGTTGATCGTTCGCCCAAACACTGACGGGCACCATATCAAGGCTTTCGACATAGGTGCGCTTGTGATCATCAATCACCCCTGTCGCGAGATTGAGTTTCGCGATCGCAGCGAGTGTGGAGGCGGGGTTTTTAATCAGCGGCGTTAGATTGCCAAGGCTGTATAGTATGGGAACTTGCCTAATGGGGTCACGTTGGGTCGTATAGATTTCGACAGGTTGGACTACATGGGGATGGTGTCCAATGATCAGGTCCGCACCCCATTCAGCAAACTGATGCGCCCATTCGATTTGATCAGTGTGGGGGAAAAACTCAAACTCCAGCCCCCAATGAAGGCCAAGAATGATGAAGTCGCAGTCTTGTGCTTTACACCATTCAAGCTGTTTGCGGATCAATGACGTGTCTGGCTTTTCTTCCAGATGAAAGGGCACAAAATTTGTCAGATAGTCTTTGCTGTCTGGAAAGTCTCTGAAATTCACTGAATAGGTTGCTGATACCCAACCGATTTTGAGCCCCTTCACGTCCTGAATGATGCCCCTGTCTGCTTGTTCAGACGACATGTTCACGCCTGTTTGTGCGATGTCATCTCGCGCTAGTTGTGCAAGCGTTGTATCAATACCTTCTGTCCCGCAATCCAAAATGTGGTTGTTGGCGAGTTGGACGATTGTGAACCGCTTGCCTTGATGTTCGATCAAGGGGCGATATTGATCAGGCGACAGGTTGATGTCCGGCGTCTCGCCCTGATTGAAGGAAAGGGCCGTAGTCTGCTTTGTTGTGAGTGTCGATTCCAAATTTGCAAATCGAATGTCGGCATTGAATATGTGGTCAGCAACAGTGGCATATAATTTGTCTTGCGACTGTTCCAATCCCGCCGTGCACATCAAATCACCAACCGCGCTGATACTTGTATGTTGCGTGGCTTTGAACCCATCCGGCAGGGGGGCAAGCGCGGCGCGCTCCTTGAAATAGGATTCTTGATCGCAGCCTACCTTTCCCTTTGTAATCGGCTGGCGCGTTTTGTAGATCCAATAGGCCCAGAAGGGCAGGCTATCAATATTGATCAAGTGATCTTTCGGGGTGCGCCAAAAGCCAAAAATATCGGCAGCCAGTCCAAGGACGGAGATAACCAGTTTCTTGACCGGGGTGAATGTCAGAATGTCAGTGGCATCATTCGGCAGATCAGGAATGTTTAGTCCCGAAGTGTCATGCGGCTGATTTTGTGACGCAGGCGCGCTCATTTCGGGTCTTCCCACAAATCAGTGCTGAGATATTTGAGGCCGGAATCGCACAGCATGATCGCAATGGTTTTCCCTTTTTCACTGGTTTCAAGTAGTTTCAGGGCTGCGGCCAAATTTGCGCCAGACGAATAGCTGGCGAACAGCCCTTCTTCCTTTGCCAATCTGCGTGCTGCGATTGTTGCTTCTTCTCCTGTAACCTGAATATAGCCGGAAGGCGCGATCCCTTGCAATTGGACAAGATCAGCAATCGCATAGCCGCCGCCTTGAATGGGGTGGTCAGGGCGTGGTGCCTCGCCTGTCGACAAAATCGCAGCCCCTTCGGGTTCAACCACATAGCAATTAAAATTAGGATTTACCTCTTTGAAATAGCGACTGCATCCGCCAAGCGTGCCGCCTGATCCTACAAAGTCACAAAATGCATCAATCGTGCCCCCTGATTGGTGCCAAATTTCAGGGGCGGTTGTCGTGTAATGGGCATTGCCATTGCCGGTTAGCTGAAACTGATCAGCGCGAAACGCATTGTGGTCTGTGGTTAACTGCTTGGTTCTTTCTTCAACCAAGGCCAGATCCGCACCGGAAACCTCACCAACCTTGCCGCCGGGCGCTTGGGGGACAAGCACAACTGTTGCGCCTAATGCCTGCATCATGCGGGCGCGTTCGATTGAGTTCCCCTTTGACATAACAGCAATAAATGGATAGCCGCGAGTGACACAAACAATGGCGAGGCCTGTGCCCATATTACCGCTGGTTAGTTCGATGACGGTTTGACCGGGTTTAAGCGCGCCTGACTGTTCCGCCTCTAATATAATTTGACGCGCGGCGCGATCCTTTTTTGAAAAGCCGGGGTTAAGCATATCAAGCTTAGCTAATATACGACCATCAAGGCCCTGCGTGATGCGGTCTAGGGCAACAAGGGGTGTGTTGCCAATGGCGTCAGCCGCGCTGGCGCAAATGCCGTCCCGATGGCTTGTCTTGGTGATGCTCATGTCAAACGCTTGCCAATGGTTTGCAAAATCTCATCCCAATGATGCATCCATGCTGAATGGCCGCCCGCCAGAGGGTGCCAGTTCATCTGTGGCAGCGTTGCGGCAAACCGTTCTGCATCGGTGAAGGCGACATTCGCATCATCCTGTCCGTGCCACCAGTGAATGGGGGTGGCCAGCGTTCCTAGGTCAATGTCCCAATCGCGCCCCAGCATTAGGGATTCTTCGCCCACCGCGTCGCCGCCCTGTTTAAACGCCTCGCGCAGGTTGGTGATCAGCCCGGCTGTGGCGTCGTCTTCGCTGATAAGCGCACGGTCCTCTTCCGGCATTTTGGCAAGCATTGCGTTGATCAGCCGTTCGGTCTTCGTATCATCTTGAAGGGCCTTTATGGCATTCTTGGTCGCGATTGTGTTGAACAGCTTGAACAGGGCAGGAGATAGGCGCATCAGACGGTGGGCGAGTTTGTTTGGCCCTTCAGGCAATGGGCCTTTTGACGGAACAGGCGCAAAGCCGCCAAGAACGGTGCATGACACACAGCCCTCAACAGTTGCGGTTGCAAGGGCATGTGGACCGCCACCAGAAACACCAGCGACCGCAAACTTGGTCAGGTCCAGTGCGCCGATAATGTGGCCCATATCATTGGCGAACCTTGCGAGGGAGCGGGGATAGTCCGGATTGCTGCCGCCATAGCCGGGCCGATCAAGCGTGATCAGGCGAAAGCCGCTCGCCGCTACAGGGGCCGTGATACGTGGCGAGACATAGCGGGAGCCGGGTGTGCCATGCATCAGGAACAGCGTCGGCGCGCCATCGTCGCCAAACAGACGAAGCCGTACCTGTCTGCCATCTGGCAGTAAAATATCGCGATCTGTTCCAGTCATGATTTGCTCCCAGCACTGAAAGCGTATATATGACACTTATTAATGAATTTGTCATCTGGAGCATTTGGCGCAGGAGGCCGAACCATGAAATTATGGTTGTCAGCAGATATTGAAGGGGTTGCGGGGCAGGTTCACCCGCAGGATGGATTGCCCGGCGGGCCGTTCTATGGCGAAGGACGCGGCTGGATGACAGGCGAAGTTGTTGCGGCATGTGAAGCTGCGAAAGCGGCAGGTGTCGACGGGATGACAATCGCTGATGGTCATGGGCTTGGCCGGAACCTGATTCTGGAACAACTCCCGGAATGGGTCGAAGTTGTGACATCATGGCCCCGCCCGCTTTTGATTGCGCAGGGGGCGGAAACCGGCGGCTTTGACGGTGCTGTACTGCTGGGCCATCATGCCCGCGCTGGGACAAAGAATGGGTTGCTGGCCCACACAATTCACGGCGCGCGCTTCATCAAGATCACTGTGAATGGTGAACTGGCCTCTGAAACCTCCCTCCATGCTGCTGTGCTGGGGGAGCTTGGCATTCCGGTCATCATGGTGTCCGGTGATGATGCCTATTGCGGGCAGGCAAAAGAAATTCTGGGCGATGTTGAAACCGTCGTGACCAAACATGCCTATGGCTATCAGTCTGCAAGAACCGTTACGCCAAAACGCGCCCGTGCGATGATTGCCGAAGGCATGACACGCGCTATTGGCCGGATCAACAACTTCTCAGCCTATAAATCTTCGGGTCCCTATGAAGTTGAAGCCGTGATGTTACGCCCGGTCGAGGCTGAGCTTTACGGTTATTTGCCCTTCATTGAGCATCATGAAGGCAATGCCATTACGTTTAAGACTGATACAGCGGCAGAGCTTGTGCAGATATTGATGTTCATGGCGGCAATGAAGTGTGAAACCTGATGGCAAACCCTGCCCGTATCCCTGCCACAAGTGACAATGATTTGCTGTCAAAGGCGGCAAACCTTGAAGCATGGTCTTGGTTCGAAGAAATCGATAAGTCCATCGATGCCTTGCCGGAAAGAAGTGGTGAGCGCACAAAATTTAGATTGATGCGGGCAACCGCGGAATTGATGGCGGCGCATGACGACCCCATTCGTGCGGCAAGCATTAATAAGCAGGCCCATACTGCCCAAGGCACATTTTATGTCCATTTTGATGACGCGAGTTTAGCTGAACGCGCGGTCGTAGATAGCCTATTGGCATTTCGTGATGCGCGTTTACCTGATTTAGATGGGTCAGGTGACGCCTTTGAAGGTGTGTTCAAATTCATCGACATATACACGCGTGTTTACGCTGCCAATGCGGATTTGTTTCGCGGATTGATGGCCCGGGTTGATCGTGACCCTGAAATGGCATTGCTGCGTCAGGGATACAATAAGCTAACCATTGGCCGCATTGTAAGGGATATGAAAGCGCGCGAAATTTCAAAAGATGTTTCGCCCCAAACGCAGGAACTTGCCGTTTGGACAGCGGGAACACTGCTGGAAGACAGCCTTTATGCAACGCTTGCAGTCAAACGTTCCCAGCGCCGTTTGGACCTTGCGGGCAGTCTTGAAGGGTTAATCGATATGATGGCAACCCTGTTTTACAGGTCGCTATACGCGCCCGTCAGTGCGGACGTGCAAACATCTACGTTAAAGGATGCCGCCCTATTGGGCGCTGCGCCACGCCCTGATCGCTGACATATCCTGTTGTTGTAATGATGGGTGGTTGTTGATCAGTCCGGATACATCAAACTGAGCTTCATCATCGCCCAATTCGCTATCCAGGAATTGTCTGACGGTTGCGGCGGTCAGTTGCAACATCTCCAACCCATCAATGCCACCAAGGCCCAGCAATTTGGCAACCGGCCCGTGCCCGAAAATGGTCATGTCGGTGAAATCAATATGGCCGGAATCCTCTACAACAAACCTGTAGACACTTTCGTCACGACTGGGCTGATCCAAACTGTCGTAAAAGAAGTCGTTGTAACCTCCACCATCAGGGAATGTGGCGAAGGAGGAATGGATCATCAATAGCGGGCATTTGATTGGGGATTCCAAAAGCTCTGTCCCGAACTGGCCACCATCCAGATTTATGGCGCATGTCACGCGACTGTCTTGGTGGGCGAATGCGGCGCTTGCCGCGCCACCAAAAGACATACCGGCCACCGCGATTTTGCCCAGATCAGCATTGCTGATGACGGATTGAAGCGCAGGGGAAACTTTACTTGCCTCAAGCGCATTAAGGGCGCCGGTAAGATCATCAACCCAGACGCGGCCTTCTGCTTCAAGCGGGGCAAAGTCCAAATAGCCTTTCAAAGCGTCAAGCCGGTCTGAAAAGTTTTTTGATTTCTTCATGCCAAGCGCTGGCTTCATTAAATCCGGGCTCATCATCATGGCGCGCAGGTCATCCTTTAGCGCCAGCCCTGCGCCATCGGGAAAGGCAGTGGCTGCCGCGCCGCCGGGATGGTCTACCGACATGACGATATAGCCGTGGCTAGCAAGGTCTTCGCAAAGATGGCTGTTTTGGGAGATGATGCCAGCAAACCCTTCATTAAAAAGGATCAGAGGAAAGCTGCCTTCAATAGCGGGGGCGTTTTCATAGGAATTTGTAACCGTTTGCCCAAGCCGTTTGACCATAAATGGCGAGATTGGCATCGCTTTTGTCATGCCTTTGATCATGATGGGTAATTCCCAATTGGACATGAGGGCGCGCTGGCGTGCCTCATCATTCACATTGGCGGGATACCAAATTTTGACCGGCAGACGTCGATTGCCTGTGCCATGCGGGTCTTTGCGACCTGTGTCTTCAATCACATCGTCAAGAATACCGACCTTGTAACTGCCTGTGGGCTTCGGCCAGACAAGATTAGGGGCATATTTATCGGGCGAAATCCGCGCAAAAGCGCCGGAAATCAGGCCCATCAGCTTTTGAACCAGTGATAAAATGGTTAATAGAAACTTCGTACCCACGATGCAATCCTCTTCCCTATTCCTGTGCTGTTATGACACTTTTTAAGATAATTGTCATATGGGATTTAATGTAGCAATCTAACGGCCAACTTTGACTATTGGAGCGGATCATGGGGCATTGGCGGAAATTTGGGGCTTTGATCGCCCTTGGTGGATTGTATCTGGCAGGACAATCTGCGCCCACATATGCGCAGGACGTAAATGCAGAAGCGACCGTCGGAACCCCTGATGCAGTAGAAACCGAACCCAAGGTAGCGGAAAAATCGGTTGAAGAGATTATTGTGACCGCCTCCCGCCGCGAAGAAACCTTGCAAGATTATGTTGGCGGCATTCAGGTGTTTTCAGGTGCTGACCTTGACGCTTCGGGTGCCAAAGGCATCGAAGATGTTGTCTATAAAATTCCCGGAGCGGGATTCAAGAAAGAAGGCAATGGCACGACAAGCGTTGCCTTGCGCGGCATTTCAAACCTGACGCAGGTTTTCAACGGCTTTGGCGATGGTGTGTCAACGGTTGGGATCTATATCAATGATGTGCCAATCCGTGGTGCCGCATCCATGCCGGATATTGGCCTATATGATCTGTCCCGTGTTGAGGTTCTAAAGGGGCCGCAAGGTACCCTCTATGGCGAAGGGGCAATGGGTGGCGCGATCCGCTTGCTACTTGAACAGCCTTCCAAAGATTATTGGACCTATAAGGCAGATGCCTCCTACGCGACAACGCGTGGCGGTGATCCCAGCTATGGTGTGCGCATGGCGGCAGGCGGTCCACTAGGCGAAAAACTCACAATGCGTGCGGTCGCGACCTATCGCTTGGATGGCGGCTTCATCGACTATGTCAACCGCGGTACTGAGAACGAAGATGAAAGCCGGTCTTGGTCTGGACGGGTGCTGTTGAATTGGGAGGCGACGGATCGCCTCTCCGCAAACATTCTTATGTTGGCACAGGATTCAGAGCTGGACAATTATCACGAGGTTGATCCGCGCGAAGGTGAGCTAAAGAACAGCATCAACGAAGACCGCTTTAACAATACTGATTTTCAGTTTGGCGCCCTAACATTGAAGTATGAGTTTAACTTTGCAGAGCTGACATCGGTCAGTGGCTATTTTTCCAGCTATCGTGAAAGCCAGCTATTCTCGCCATTGTTGACGACATTGGTGCCGCAAGCTGCTGATTTGACTTTGCGGCCAATACTTGGCCCGCTTGCCGATCCGGTATCGGGCGTGCTTGTGACCGTGTTTGACAATATTATCGGCGGTAATATCATTACCGAAGAAAATCAGTTCTTTGATACGGATCAGGAAAGCATTAGTCAGGAGCTACGTCTTGTTTCGACAAATACCGGCAAATGGCACTGGATCGCGGGTCTTTATGCCAGCAAGACGGAAACAAGCTCTTACCAAAATCAGAACGCACCTGATCTGCCGGGCGAACAACGCATTATTACGGCTAATGGTACAGAGATTTTTGAACAGCTAAGCGCCTATGGCGAAGTGGTATACTATCCATGGGAACCAATTAAGATCACAGGCGGCTTGCGTGCTTTTTATGAGCGGACGGATATTTATCAGCTCGCAATTTCGCATGGCGCGTTGGGATTGGCCCAGATTGCAGCAGGGCAGGGCGCAGAAACAATTACTGATCATGAGTCAGACTCTCGCGATTTATTGCCCAAAATCTCTGTCGCTTGGGACGCCAATGATTGGCTGAATGTCTATGCCTTGGCTTCAAAGGGCTTCCGCTCAGGTGGCAACAATGTTGCGTCAACTTTTCATGAATTCAAATCATACGAGCCTGACTACCTTTGGAATTATGAGCTTGGCCTTAAGAGCCGTTTCTTGAGTGGTCGACTGACATTCAATGTGAATGCTTACTATCTTGATTGGTCCAATACCCAAGCCGTTGCAACTGTCACCGGCTCGTTAGGCGGTGTTCCGGCGGAATTTATTGCCATTCAAAATGTCGGGCAGGCTGAAGTCTATGGCAGTGAAATTGAATTTGCCGCGATTGCAGATTGGGCGATGGTGTTCGGATCGCTCGGCATTAACCGAAGCGAGATTCTAAGCAGTGATGAGTCCGGCACGATCATTCCGGGTGAGCCTTTGCCGAACCAGCCCGAATTAACGGCATCTGTGAGTGTGAACTTGCGCCCGTTCAGCTTTGATTTCGGTGTTCCCTATTTGCAGGTTGATTGGACCTATACGGACGAGCAATTCCACCTGGCAAAAACCAATAGTGCACCCGATGGTGATTTGGCCCCTGCGTTCGATTTGTTGAATTTGCGACTGGGGGTTGAGGCGGAAACATGGGCCATAAGCCTGTTCGCCAATAATGTCACCGATGAACGCCCGGTTCTGTCGCGGTCTGCATTGCGTGAAGGTGAGTCTGATCAGATATTCTCAACCTCGCGCCCGCGGACCATCGGCGTCCAAGCCAGAGCCAATTTCTAATGCGCTTTGTCGGGTTGTTGTTAGCTGGCCTAATTAGCTTCCCCGGACTTGCCTGGGCGGAGAAATCATGGTCGCCGAAAGGTGGCGAGCAACTACAATTTGTCTTGGAGAATGAGAAGGGTGCCGAGATTGGCTCCCTAACTTTTGAGTTCTCTCGTCAAAATGGTGCGCTGACGGTAAAGCGGTCAGAACAATTCAGCATCAAAAAGTTCCTGATGCGTGCGGATGTCGATCAAACCGCGACAACGCTATGGGGGAAGTCTGGACCGATTGACTATTCGGCAAAGACGATTGCCGACACGTCCCTTATGGACAAAACCGTTACGTTCTCAGCAAAGCGAGATGGATCGGGCGGCTGGGTCGCAACGGCGAATGGCGATCCTGTCGAGATTGAAAGCGCGGCTTGGCCGATGAGCCTTTGGCATCGCCTGTTCATAAAACGTCCAAATCTGTTCGGTCTTGGCGGTGGGGAGGCCGTTTCCCTTTCTGCTCAATCACAAGGGGTTGAGACGATCATGGGGGATGGGGTCACAATGGCGTGCGAAAAATATCGTGTTGAAGCCACTGTTGAAGGTCGTGAGGTTGTGAACCTTTTATGGTATGAACCGAATGGTCGCCTGTGTGCGATGGAAATGGAATCCGGCCTTGGCAAAACAATCTACCGCCGTGTGTCGAGCGGAGTAAGCAGCGATGACATGGGTCAATGAGGGGCAGCTTCAAGACTATCTTGATACACTGTGTGCAAAGCATGGTGTTGTCGGTGCCAGCCTTGTCATCCGACTGAATGGTGAGGAAACGGTTGCTGCATCAGGTGTTGTTAATCTGAACAGTAATGTTCCCGTAACGCCTGAAACTATTTTTCAAATCGGATCAATCGGCAAGCTGTTCACGGCAACGCAAATTATGCAGCTGGTTGAACAGGGCAAGCTGTCTTTGGACACCAAGATTGTCGACGTGTTGCGGGAGTTCGCTATTGCTGATTTGGAAGCTGCTAAATCCATAACAGTCCGGCATTTGCTAACCCACACAAGTGGGATGGAAGGCGACTTCTTCCCCGATGATGATCCAGAAGGGCCATCAGCACTATCCTATGTGCGGAAGATGCGCTTGTTGCCCAGCTTTTATGCGCCGGGTGACGGCCCCATGACATACTGCAATAGTGGTTATGTGGTGCTTGGGCGCATGATCGAAGTGCTAACTGGCAAACCGTGGCCCATCGCGGTGATGGATCAGGTCTGCAAGCCATTAGGGCTAACAACAGCATTTGCGGACCCCAAAGAATCCCTTCGTTTTAATTGCGCTATGGGGCATATGGGCAATCCGCCTGCCCCCGCGCCGGTAACTTATTTGATGTTAAGTGCAGCCGCAGCAGGGACCGCCCTGAGTATGAGCGCGACGGACTTGCTTGAATTCGGGAATCGGGTTTCTAAAGCCGGGGTCTTGCTGAATGATCACAGCATTCAGGCTATGCATTCTGCCGAAGTAGAGTTGCCGCCTTTTACCCGTGCCGACATTACCCATTGGGGTTTGGGGTGGATGGTTGGTCAGCATGACGGTTATACAACCGTTGGTCACGATGGCGGGACGTTGGGCCAATATGCCTATATGCGGCTTTATCCCGATCATGATGCCAGCTTCGCGTTGCTGACGAATTCACCCAGCGGTGAGCTTTATGAAGAATTTGAACGCGATTTCTTGCGAGATATAGTGGAGGTTAAGGTTGTTGATCCAACACCGCCCGCCATTGCTCAGCAAGATCATACCGATTTCGCTGGTGTTTATGAAAGTCTGGCAAGCCGAATGACTGTATTGGCAAAAGTGGATGGGTTTTCACTGACGGTGCAGGACAAAGCCTTTGGCGCACCGGATATCAGCGCGGCCTTGAAACCCTACGCAACTGATATTTTCACACCTGATTCGGATCACCCGGCATTGAAAAACAAGATTGTGTTTCTGCGCAACAACCAACGGGATGTTGAATTTATGCGGATGGGTGTGCGCATGTTTAAGCGTGCTTAAATGGCGGTGCCATGACCACCAAGCTGGAAAAATGCCTATCTATTGATGATTTGCGCCGGGTGGCCAAAAAGCGTCTGCCGGCATCAATGTTCCATTATATTGATGGTGGTGCCGATGATGAATGGACGATGCGGCGAAACCGTGCTGCATTTGAAGACTATCAGCTCGTCCCCCGTATGCTTCGTGATGTCAGCGCTGTTGATACGTCTACAACCCTATTTGGTGCAAAAGTATCAGCGCCGATCATGTTGGCCCCGACGGGTATGTCGCGTCTGTTTCATCATGAAAAAGAAATTGGTGTGGCGCGTGCAGCTGAAAAGGCAGGCATGCTCTACAGCCTGTCGACAATGGCGACAACGGCGATGGAAGACATTGCAGACCTGTCCACAGGCCCGAAAATGTTTCAGATGTATATCTTGCGCGATAGGGGGCTGACCGCAGATTTGGTGGCGCGTGCGAAAGCAAGTGGTTATGACGCGCTGTGCCTAACTGTTGATACACCCCTTGCTGGCAATCGTCAGCGTGATGCGGTTTACGGGATGACGATGCCGCCACGGATCACAGCCAAGAATCTATCCGGATTCATGTTCAAATGGCATTGGCTTGTCAATTTGTTGTTAAGCCCAAGGTTCGACATTGCCAATGTTTCACACATGGTCGATGCGCTTGGTGCGCAAGGCCCGATGGGTTTGATAGCCTATGTGAACAGCCAATTTGATCGCGCCCTGACTTGGGATGATGTTGCATGGTTAAGGGACCGCTGGACAGGACCGCTTGTTATCAAGGGGTTGCTTTCGCCCCCTGATGTGAAGCTTGCAAATGAATTTGGTGCCAATGCTGTGATGGTTTCAAACCACGGCGGCAGACAACTGGACACGGTGCCTTCGCCTATGGACCAAATTTCCCGCATACGCGAGGTGGTTGGGACTGACTTGCAGCTCGTATTGGATGGCGGTGTGCGTCGAGGAACAGATGTATTAAAGGCGCTGGCTATAGGGGCTGATGCCGTGTCAATTGGCAGGCCGTATTTGTACGGTCTTGCAGCTGGCGGCGAAGCTGGCGTTGCGCGCGCGCTTACTATTCTGCAAGAAGAACTTGCACGAGATATGGCTTTGCTAGGCGTTAAGAGCGCGAGTGATATAGATGCAGGTTATTTGCAGAGCGCAGGGAGGTGAGACTCTGCGAAGTCCAAAAATCAACCTATTTACACAGACACCTCAATCCAGATTTAGTCCATGCCCAAAAGGAAATAGCGATTCTGGGTGTTAAATAGGACATCGCTGGTGGCGTTTCGCGATATTGCCTCTACCCTATAACATGGCCCGTTTTTCTTTACATGATTATGAATAATTGTCATTCATGCGATGCTGTTTGACAAGAAGGATTGCCATATTGGCAGGGAATGAAATGACATTGATGTCTAACGTCAGGCCCTATGGAACAGTTTTAGGGTAATTGTATCAGGAGGATTTCTGGCTCATCGTAACGACGTAGGGGGTGAGCAGGCAGCGCGCCATTGGTTCGAGCGCAACTGCGAACAATGAGACAGAAATCCAACAATCATAAAGATGCCGCCGAACGGACCGTGAAGGATATTCGCAGGCGGACCCGTAAAACCTATTCAGCCGAAGAGAAGATCAGGATCGTATTGGCCGGTCTGCGCGGTGAAGAAAGCATCGCTAGCCTGTGCAGGCAGGAAGGCATTGCCGAGAGCCTGTACTATTCCTGGTCAAAGGAGTTCCTTGAGGCTGGAAAGCAGCGTCTGGCAGGTGATACAGCCCGTCAGGCAAGCTCTCCGGAGGTGAAGGCGTTGAAGTCAGAAGCATCCGCCTTGAAAGAGGCTGTTGCGGACCTGACGCTTGAGAACCGTTCGTCGGGAAAATGGTCCCCCGGACCATTTTCTGATCCTCCTCACCCCAAAAAAAGCATGCGGGGGGTGAGGCCGACAGCGCGCCACTGGTTCGAGCGCAAGGCCGAACGAGTACGACGAATGAGATATTCCGCATCAGAAAAGCTAGAGATCATCAGAACAGTGGATAACAGCCATTTGCCCGCCAAGCGGACGCTGGACATGCTGGGAATACCCAGAACCACCTTCTATCGTTGGTATGACAAATATCTGACCTTAGGGGCAGGTGGGCTGGAAGACCGCACTCCCACACCCGGTCATGTCTGGAACCGTATTCCTGACACTATCCGTGGTGAAGTCGTTGATATGGCCCTGGAAGAAGATGCGCAGGACCTATCACCAAGGGAACTGGCAACGCGGTTTACCGACCAAAAAGCCTATTATGTCTCGGGATCAAGTGTTTACCGCATTCTCAAGGCCCATGACCTGATCACCAGCCCCGCTCACACGGTTATCAAGGCTGCTGATGAGTTCAGGGACAAGACCACTGCGATCAACCAGCTTTGGCAGACGGAATTTACCTACTTCAAAATCACAGGCTGGGGCTGGTATTACCTCAGCACCATTCTTGATGATTATTCCCGCTATATCATCTCATGGCGCCAAGTTGACAGAAGAGGGCAGCACGATGAAGGCAGGTGATGTCATGAACACATTGGATGATGCCATTGCCGCATCAGGCTGTGACAAGGTTCATATTGCCCACAAACCCACCTTGCTCAGCGACAATGGCAGTTCCTACATCTCGGGACAGCTGGCTGATTATCTCAGGGCCAATCACATGCGCCACATTCGGGGTGCGCCGCATCACCCTCAAACACAGGGCAAGATTGAACGCTGGCATCAAACCCTGAAGAACAAGATCCTGCTCAACAATTATTACCTACCCGGGGATCTGGAGCAGGAAATCGGTAACTTCATCAATTACTACAATCATCAGCGCTATCACGAGAGCCTGAACAATGTGACACCGGCTGACGTGTACTTCGGGCGCCACCACGCCATTCTGAAACGAAGAAAGGAGATCAAAGACAAGACCATCAAAGCACGCCGCTTGATCCATCAGACAAAAGCGGCTTAACATCAATCAACAGAGCCAGAACCCTCCTGATCAGACACAGATCATCTGTCCCAATTTATATGAAAACGGACACGGTTCTGGAGGGGCTGACCATTACGGGTGCAGAAGACAAAGTCTGACAGCTCGCCAGTTGCTTTCTTTTGATCCTGCAGGGCATCAAACACCAATTGGTTCATCTGCACCGCCCGAAACGATCCATCGGTTTTGGTCGGAACAATCTTGCCTTGCACATAGGCCAGATGAACCAGAATCTCCCGTCGCTCGAAATCCACATTCCGCCATGGCAGGCCATCCACTTCGCTGGAGCGAAGCCCAGTAAAGAACCGTACCGTGTAATAGTTCCTATAGTCAGGCCGGACAGTATCAATGATCTGCTTCACCTCGGGCAGGGTGAAGGGTTCAACTTCGACACGCGGTTCCTTCAACGGTTTGATGTTGCGGTAGGGATTGACGAACTCGAAGCGGTCGGCGGCTTCAGTCAGAACCATCCTTAAAGGCACCATGATGTGATTAACCCGTGCGGGGCTTAATGTTTTACCTGTTGTGGGGTCTTCAGAGGCAATCGTGGCGCGGAATTTTAAGATGTCTGCTTTAGAGATTGCATTTACCGGCAGCTTCCCGAATTTGGGCAGCAGATAGTGTTCGAAATTAATATCCATCGTGTCGATATAGGACTGGCGCCATTCGACTTTCTTTTCGGCCCTCCATTCTTCTGCGAATGCAGAAAACAGGGGAACATCGGCACGCATGGCCGTCGCGCGTTGCTCAAGCTTTCGAAACTCCTGGGCTCGCGGGCTATTGGGGAAGTATTTCCCATAGTCGAAGCTTCCCAGCACCATCTCCGCTTCCATGCGCTTGACGATTCCCTGCAGGCGTCGGCGATGCTGTGGCGTGTCAGTAAGGCCGGTGAATTCCCTGCACCGCTGTTTGCGATAACGGAAGTCCACAAAGAGTTTACCTCTGAATGCGCGGATGCTGGCCATGGGGCGAACCGTTAGTGGCTCGTTACCGGGAGCATGGCGGGTGCGCAGGATGCCATGTCGGTTTCAATTTGCTCCCAGATGTAAAGGATCTTGCGACCGCCGAATGGGCGGATGTAGTGAACGCCTTCAATGAGGACGGAATCCTTCAGACGCTCACGAATGGTGCGGGGATCATATTTGATGAGGGAAGATAGTTCTTCGGTGGTCAAGTAAGTCATAATCAACATCTCCTCTTTTTGGGCAACAAAATGTCGCTTTCAGTCACAATATAGCTCATATTTCGTGATTATCAAGAGCAAATTGACAAAAATAATAGAAAAATGTAGCGTAAGACTAACAATTGTACTTATGTGGTCTTAAACGGTGTGGCTAAATGATTAGGTTTCATTTGTTGGAGTTGATTGCTGACCGTCAGTTTGAAACAGGTCAGAAATTGACGCTTCAAGAATTGGCGCGCGAAACGGGTGTGCACCGGACAACACTTTCAAAGATGGCAAACCAAAAAGGCTATGTGTCCAGCACGGAAGTAGTGGACAAGCTATGTGACTATTTCGGCGTGCCAGTCGAGAAGTTGATGACACATGTCGACGACGATCAATAATTGGGCGAGCAGTTAATCAAGTATCGGGCTAGCATTAGACTTCAGCAGCCAGACCACCAGACTACGAATCTGGGGGTCGGGAGTTCGAATCTTCCCCGGTGCGCCACTTCCGTTCAAAATAAGACCAAATTACTCAGCCGCTTTTTCGAATGCTTCTATCGAAACAGCAGACATGCCGCGCAATGTTTCGGTCAGCCAGGGGTCTGCTTCTTCTGGGCTGCCGCTTTCGAAGGGGGGCGCAGGCGAGTATTCCGATTGTAGCTGGATCGCCTTCGCATATAAGTCACCGCGTAAATGCGCGAGCAAGACCAATCCGAAATCAATGCCTGCTGTGACGCCGCCACCTGTAATAATTTTCCCGTCAATGACGACGCGTTCGTCAACAGGGGTCGCGCCGAATTTGGTCAGCAGTGGCTTGGTGATCCAATGTGACGTTGCGCGTTTACCCTTTAAAACGCCCGCTTTACCAAGGATCATTGCCCCTGTGCAGACGGAAGTAACGTAAGCACCTTTTTCATATTGGCTGGACAAATAGGCCAGAAGCTTTTCATTTCCCATTGCATTGGATGTACCAACCGTGCCGCCGGGGACAAAGACGATATCTGCATTTTGCGGGGCATCAGCGAGCGTATGCGTAGGCGTGAACACAAGACCGGTGTCGCTTTTGATCGGGGCGAGTGTGTCTTCTGTTGTGATCAGGAACAGTTCCGCCCCCATCATGCTGGCAAAAATATATTGTGGCCCTGTGAGATCAAGCGCGGTGAAGCCCGGATAGATGATCATCGCGATTTTCTCATCGCCATGCATATTCAGGTCGGGTTTGCTCATCAACTCCATATGCGCTTCATATGAAATTTGTTCTGCGCTTTTTGGGATGCCATCATCCGCTACAACCCGAACCGAAAACAGAAGTACCAATATGGTAGCCGCTAAAGTTTGCGCCATTAGATGTGAAGATAACTTGATCATGGGATGTTCCTTCGTCAATTTTTAGTTCAATGACATGCTGATTTCGAGGCCGATTGTGCGGGGGCGGGCCCGCGCTGCCTGAGTGTCGTCGGCGCGATTGGCGTCTGTTCTGCCGCGATAATCAGTCAAGTTGTCGGCGAAAATAGAAAGGCGTGCTTGTTTAATATCTACGCCTAGTCGTGCTGTGAGGAAATGCAGTGGCCCGACCTGATTGTGAATGGCAGCGGACCGATAGATGTAATGGGTGGTGTCTTCAAAGGAATAGGTAATCATTCCATGTCCTGACATACCCCAAAAAAGTGGCCCTGCAAGTGACAGGGATGCTGAAGCGGACCATTTGGGGGCATTGTCTGTTGGATCGCCTTTTGCCTTATCGGCTGTGCTTGTCACAAAGTGAACGTCGTTATACCCGCCTGTCAGAACTAGGCTGGTCCAGCTAAGCGGCTTCAGAGTAATCTGGGCATCGACCCCAAGTCCTTGCGCATCGCCGACATTCTTGATGTAGGGAAAAAGGTTACCGGCAACCCATGCCTGTACATTCGACCAATCATTGTAATAGACGGCAAGTTCCGTTGAAAAGGCGCCCTGCAAAAAGGACAGTTTGGTGCCAAGCTCGTAGGTCCAAAGATAATCGGGGCGAAAAGCCGGGTCGATATCGTCACCAAGTGGGCCTGTAACGGCGGCATTTGCCCCCCCTGATCTGTAGCCGCGTGCGGCTGAAAGATAGATCAAACCGTGGTCCATGTGCGCGGGGCGACCAAGAATTTCTTTGAAGTCAAAGGCAAGATGTGCCCGTGGTGTTAGGACAGACAAGTCATCTTTGTAGGTGCCATCGGCAGGTAGCAAACTTGACGTACCTTGTGTCGTGACGGTGATCTCTTCGCGTGTGTAGCGCGTGCCGATCGCCAGTGACGCATAGCTGGTCAAATTAATGTCAGCGTGTAGATAGGCTGCGCGCTGCGTTTGGTCGGTAACGTACGTGACGTCAAGCAAAGGAAATTGTGGTGCGTTGGGTAGGCCGGGTAAAACACCCGCCAATATCGGTAAAATATTTGCCGCTAGATTTTCATCAAGATCAACATCCCATTTAGCGATCTGTTCATCATTTTTGTCAGCATAATAAAAGCCGACAACGCCGTTCAGCCATGTGATGATTTCAGATGTAAAGCGCAGTTCCGCCATATCATAGCGGCTATCGCCCGCATCCAAAATTGGGACAGCATTGACACTGTCCATCAGTGCGCTTGCTGCGGGTTCCATATCCAGCCCAAGCGTTGCGGGTAATTCATCCCTTGAATCTGTGCGACGTGCGAAGCTGCGGTCGAACTGCGAGAGGCTTATGAACATATCGACGAGCTTCAGGTCCTGCGCCAGGTTGATATTATAAAGCCGCATCTTGTCAGTAGAGGTCGTGTCGATCCGTGCATCTTGTGTGTAATCGGGGAAGGCGGTTCCGTTCGCGCCATAGGTGATATTTTTTGCAGACGTCATCAGACTGATTTGCGTGCCATCGAAGGGGGCAAATTTGATCGTGCCGCGGCCTTCATCGCGGTCCTCATAGTTTGCATTCTCCTTGCCAAGTGCAGGCTGATCAATGAAGCCGCCCCGGCGATCATAGGTTCCGGTTAGGCGTAGTGCGAGCGGAAGGGAGCCTATAGGCAGGTTAATCGCTCCATCAAGGCGCTGACTATCGTCGGCGTCTTCTGTTTTGCTGCCCGTCGCGCGGGCCTTGATGCTAAAAGTTTCAAATTCAGGTTGCTTGGTGATCAGTCTAATGGAGCCACCCATTGACCCTTCACCGAACAGCGTCCCTTGTGGGCCGCGCAGAATTTCCACGCGATCAAGATCATACAAAAAAGGGTCAGCTTGAAAGACTGAAAAACCGGCGAGGGAAATATCGTCAAGGGAGTAACCGACCGTTGATCGTCCTGCGATGGTTGAAATTCCGCGCAACTGGATGAAGCGGGAGCTGGGCCCTGCCGAAAACATCGTCATATTGGGGGTTTCGCGCGCAATTTCGATCAGGCTGTCGATGCCGTTATTCTCGATCGACGTGCCGTCCTTCACGGATAAGGAAATGGCGACATCACCAGCATTTTGCGGGCGCTTTGTTGCGGTGACGATAATCTCATCAACGGGTGATGGCGCTTCCACTGATTGAGGTGTGTCGTCTGTTTGCGCGTTGACTTGAACAGGGATTAGCGCTGCAGCCAGATATATGGCGCACATAATGCGATGATTAAAGCCGGTCATATGACGGATATCCAGATTGGCGGAAACTTTCACCCGCTGCTGTCATCGCAGCAGGCGTTGATCATCAATCAGGAAAGTGGGGGCGCGCGTAGACCTGTGGGCGGACCGACATAAAGCGCCGACGTGATCGTATTCTCAATAGGGTCTGCTTGTCTGGTGACAGAGACAGTGAATGATATTGCGCTTTGGTTAAGAGTTGGCAATTCTGAAAGGGCAGGCAGATGGCAGCAAAGATGGATGCAGACGTTTGTATTGTCCTCGGGGGAGGGGACATCGACACCAAGATCACGCCCTACAGTCTCAAGCCAGTTTTGTCGTGCGTTCGCTTGATCGGTGGTTTGCTGTGCGAGTTGATCACAAAATCCAGATGTGTTGCCATCACCTGAAAGTGAAAGCGCCTGTGCCTGTGTCCAGCCACTCAGGGTAAAGGCAACAAAAACGATCACGCCAAGTAAGGCATGGCAGGTTCTGCGCAGATACATATTGAGGTTTTGGACAGTCATGGTGTGACTAAACCACGTTGGTCTGTTCCCGACAAACGCCCAAATTGACACATTGGCCAAGTGTAATGTTTATCATTTTTGGCGCGATTTGGCGTGGCTTCGCCGGGCTTTGGAGTTGCGTTCTATGTAAGTCTTTGAATTCATTGTCGACCTATCAGGCTAGAAATTGGGGCCAAGAGCAACTTGGGGGGAGTCCGAACCTTCCACTAGTGACACTACAGCTTACGAATGCAGTTGGGGTGGGTTTGCCTAAAACCGGATGCCGTACGAAAGGCGGAAAGTGCGTTCGATAACAGGATGAAGATGAATATCCGACACCGGGGCTGCTTCACCAGCGAGCTGCGAATCGAAGAAATAGGTGATGTCTGCATCATCCGAATCCAGAAGATTCAAGACATCAAGCCGGAGTTCGCTTTGGCCAAACGGGTAGATTACACCTGCATTGACGATAGTTGTGCCGTCAGACCTGACGCTATTATCTTCGATCAGGGGCGCTGGACCAAAATGCCTGACCCGCAATGATGCAGAAGCGCCATTGTCATTGGTAAGGGTTATGCCTGCGCCGACAACGCGCTCTATACTATTGGGGATGCGGTCCTGCCCAGCGGCGACATCTTTAAAGCGTGCATGGGTCAGCCCGGCGCTGGCATCAAGTGTCAGCCATGATACAGGCTTCCAAAACAGGTCGGCTTCGCCGCCAAATCGTCTTGTCTTGTCATTGGGTTCTGTCGTGCCTGCGTCGCCGACAAATACCAGCTCTGAATCAAGCTCCAGCCAAAACAGTGTGACAGCAAAATTGACTTTGTTGTCGGCCTGAAGGCGAAAGCCGATGTCCGCTCCCTCAGCGCCAACGAGCGCATCGACCGCGCTGACCGGCGTGAGTGTTTGTGGGTCGATGCTGATTGTTGCGCCACGTACATCGTTGGAATGAAACCCGCGACCATAACTTGCGTAAAATTCCAAATGTTCATACGGCTGGTAGGTAAGTGACAGGTTGGGGCTGAGCAATAGGTCATCTCCGCTACCGCTATTTTGTATTAAAGCGGCATCAACATCGAATGAGACATAATCCAATCTTGCGCCGACCCGGGCGCGGATCTGATCGGTCAGCTGGGTTGTCAGTTGGGCATGGGCACTGATTGACAATTCCTCAACCTGATCATCCCTAACCCTATTAATGCGTTGGCGTGCCACCGTTTTGTGAAGCCCCAGTTCGTAAATATGATCATAACGAATGTCGGCCCCAAAGGTGAGTTCACTATCGGGTCGGCTTTTAAGTTGCGTCGTCCGTTCAATTTGGCCACCTAAAATGACGCGCTTGTCCACCTGTTCAAACTGGTCGCCATTCACAGGGTCATCAAGGAAATAGGTGAAGTTTGAGAACAGGCTAAGCTCATAGAAGATAGCATAGGCACTGGCGCTATAGGTTTGATCGTTATAGATGGCAGAAAGTGAATAGCGGGACGTGTCTCCGCCTAGGTCAGGGTCAATGAACCCATTAGCGGGGATTTGACCAGATCTGATGGCGCGCAGCGGCACCTGATCAGTTGACTGCCAGCTTGAGTCATAAGCCATAGCGCGCAGAGTTGCGCGGCCATTGCCAACTGCTTGTGTGCGGGCAAGATAGGCTTTAATGCTTTTAAGGTCCTCATCCAGCACCCAGGGCCCTTCATTGATTTGGCCATCAATAGCGAACAGCCAATTTGCATCACCATCATTGTTTTGCAGCGCTGCAAAGCCCCGATAAGCGTCGAATGAACCAACCTCGATCTTAGCAATATTGCTTTCAAGGTCGTTTGCACTGTGCATCCGGGCTGCCCCGGCGACGGCAAAATCGCCGTTCCGGGCGTCGTACAAACCTTTCTGGTAATCAAGTCGTTCAACCAATTCAGGTATCAGGAAGTTCAGGTCAAGATAGCCCTGCCCATGTCCATGGGTGCGCATATTGACCGGCACCCCATCAACAAATCCGGCAAAATCTGTGCCGTGATCAAGATTGAACCCGCGTAGAAAATATTGATTGGCTTTGCCTGTGCCGGAATGCTGCGTCGCAATCATACCTGGGATAAGTTCCACAAACTCACCGCTGCGCAACATGGGGCGCAGTTCGAAATCCGCATATCCGACTGTGCCTTCGCCCGCATTATAGGCGGTGCCAACCTGCTGTGTGGCTCGTCCCCAGACATGAACTTCATCAATTGATTGATCATCGGCCAAAACTGCGGCAGGTATTAGCACTAGTACTGCACAGGCGGCTGCTAGGTTGATTGTATTGATCATGGTTGACCCCCCAATGTGATGCGTCAAATTGGGAAAGTATTACAAAAATATTTTTTGTAATACAATGACGGAATAGGCGGAGACAGCACGTGGAACGGATAAGCATCACCTTGGAGCCTGATCTTTTGGCGGCGTTCGATTCCTATGTCGACAGCCAAAAATATGACACGCGGTCAGAGGCGATCCGGGATATTTTACGGCAGGCTTTGGCTGACCATGCAGTGTCAGTGGACCAGTCGGTCAGTGGCCATGCTGTGTTATCCTATGCCTATAATCATGACGAACGGGAATTGTCCAAGCGGTTGACGAAGTTGTTCCATGCGCACCATGGCGATACCGTATCGTCAACTCATGTTCATTTGAATCATGATTTATGTCTTGAAATTGCTATCCTGAAGGGCAACGTCACCAGTATTTTAGGGCTTGCGCGAGAAGTTCTGGCCCAGAAAGGTGTCGTTAGTGGCGGGGTAGAATTGTTTGTCCTTCCTGTTTGATTGGCGGTGCGGATATCAAAGATAGACCTTCATCGCGGTTCTCGTGAGAGGTCGCGTCTATTCTGTAGCTAACAATCCGGTTTACAAACCGTGACGTCATTTGGAACGATTTGAACGGTTTTTGAAGCTATAAGTGATTCTAACCCATGGAAAATATTAGCAGCACCCCAGACTACGAATCTGGGGGTCGGGAGTTCGATTCTTCCGCGGGTAGCGCCATAAACCGAACGTACATTCGAGAATGCGAACATTGAAATAGACTGTGTCCGGGTTAAAATTGACGGAGTGCTCAATGCAGGACAGAGGTCAATTTTCCGTTGATGTGCAATATCGTCATTCGTGCGCCAGAAGGTGTGGGCATCATATGGGCAACATTTGGGCAACACGACATGTGGCCAAAATGAGATTTTTGTAACTTGTTGATTTCACAGGAAAAATGGTGGGCGATACAAGATTTGAACTTGTGACCTCTGCCATGTCAAGATGGAATGCTAGGTGGGGGCTAGTTGGTGTCGCGCGGGTTAAAGCGCTGCTTGTAAGCAATTCTGCGGGGTTCAGGCGAAGCTGTCAACTGCGCACCATGCCGATTTACACCTAATAGAGAAAATTGCGGTCACCGACCTTGATCAAAACAGCGTAAAACTGATTTTAAAATCCGGGGTGTTTTGAGTGCTGTCCAATCGACCGTGCTGCACCAAATTGAAGCCTCGCTTTTTATAGCTTATTGGCTTGCTAAACAATGCTGTTGTGTCCTCCATGAAAAGCTACAGTTCTGGCTTTACGTCTTGCGCCAGTACGCCCCAGGTATCGAAATCTTCACTACGGATTCTGCTAAGTCCATATGTGACATCGTTCTGAGCAGAGAGTGTTTGGCTTGCGTCAACCTTTGCGTCGGTGATTGCAATGGTATCGCCGACGATTGTTTATTCAATTGTACTGCTGCCCTCTAGATCTTTATGTCGTGACCACACAGCAGAAGTGGTTTTGGTTCGAAATACATGTCAAAACTAAGTATCAGATCAAGAGGCATCCGAATCAAAGCGTACAATTTCAGGGCCTTTGCCAATGGCATTCAATCGAACCGCCCATGGGTATTTTCGGTCTTGATATTGGTAGACTAAACACTCAGGGAAATTTCTGTTGTCATAGTGTGCCCCGATCCGAAACACGACACTACTTGATGCGGCAATCAGAAAATGGATGGTCTGAACCCCCTTGTTTTTCAGATCGTGAATTTTCGCGATAATTTGTTCAACCATTCTTAGCTGTGCTGGCAGTGAATGAAAATTATCAATGCCTATACTTGCTGCAGTAGCCACTACTTTTGCATAACTCGTAAATTGCTCTATATCAGATGCATCAATTTTGTATGAACCACTAATGATAAACAATACATCTGTCGGCGTGGCTTCGCCGAAATCACTTTCTTCAATAAGAATTTCATTTCCATTGTCAGACTGATCTGGCAAGGACCAGCCTTTACCGCCGAATCTCCCCCAATCATAGACCGAAATACTAGTTTGATCGTCCAACAAATACCCCGCCGTGAATAGAAGCGGCACTGGTAAGATACCACCAAAAGCAACGGAAACTTTTGATGGATCCGAGTCCTTCAATCGACCTGCAACATTTTCCTCTATTTTGCACACCTCTCTCAAGGCTAATTCAGGGGTCGTTACTGCTTGCCCTTCATAATATGGCCCGATATCAATATATGCAGTCTCTTTCTGTACTCGTTTTGGCTCAACTGAATCTTTTAGTGGTAGCGACTGCTGGTTGTTCATACCTTTCCCTTCGATCACTAAAACGCGGCTGTCCTGATCGTCCTTAATCTCTCGCCACCAATCTGTTAAGACTATAACTAGCCCTGATAAGGCAATAACAAAAAGAAGTGAGCTAATAGTAAATGCGATGTAGGCAGGCGCATCGCCCGTCGCAACCGAAATCCCATATTCTTGTCCAGCCCACGTAATAGTGAACTTGGCGACTTGAGTTATGCCGATACCACAAACACCTATACGGATCAGTTGTAGCCCAAGAGACTTTTTCCTAAACACGTAGTGAAATACGATGTCTAAATAGTATTTTGCTTGCCGAACAATCTTATTCATATGCTTAACATCCATCATGATGGGTCATTTGAATTAATCGAAACCTACCGACCCGAAGGAACTTTGCTGACCT
Source organism: Alphaproteobacteria bacterium (assembly GCA_965229935.1). Classification (GTDB taxonomy): domain Bacteria; phylum Pseudomonadota; class Alphaproteobacteria; order SPJN01; family SPJN01; genus SPJN01. The sequence continues at coordinate 1,887,109 of CBDDKB010000002.1, read as the reverse complement.
CAAAGCCGCCCAAACCCCCAACTCAGCTCTCCCCACGATGACAAAATACAAACACTTTGATTCAAATCGACTACCACGCAGAGCTCGTCGCCAATCGGCCAGGTCCACAGCTGAGGGGGTGGGGATATCTTCTGGGTGTGAATGCCAGATGCCTAGAGCGTGACCATAGCCACCTCTCTCTTTCCAATATTTTTGAATAACTTTATTGTGACTCGAAGAACGGTAATATGAACGCCTTGACTGATTGTCGCCCGGCAACGGTGTGCTCACCGCTTCCACAAAAGCTATCTCATTTTTCTCATATAAAGAACCAAGTAATACGCCACCCGCTTCAAGCACATCCGCTTCAATTTGCCTAAATGAATGAAAAACTTCCAGCACGTGATCCGACATGACGAAATCTGGAACCCTGCATAGAACATCGAAGTATCTTGTTCCGCCTAAAGACGACACGTCGGGCATCCTTCTGCAATATGCGCAGTGGCAGAATGAGCAAAGTCATCCATAGGCCCAGACATTCGAATATCTCTGACTTTAACCCCCGTCGCCACAACATCCCTTTCCCACCAGCAGTCATACTCTGCGTGATCGGTAACTTTGTTAAGCTGCCGCAACACTAGCCGTGAGGCAACAGCCGCAGTCTTTTCCGCATCGATTGCCCCAAACGGTGTGAAGGTTCCGCCACAACCCGTCAAATTTGTGGCCGTTACTTCATCGGGCGAAATTATTGAAGTAACGGGAAAAAGTTGAAACTCATTTTCCCAATGATACAGGCATGACAAACAACCGGCTGATTGACCATTTATCGAAACTGCGTGACCAGCAACACCCTTTGCCTCAAGCCATGTTGTTACAAGAATCGGCACCGGACCATTTTTGCGGCGCTGTACATATTGTTCGTTTATTGCGCGCTCTATAGTTGGCTCACCAATTGCAAGCACCACAGCATCAAAACACCAGTCACTCTCGGCTGTCCCGTTATACCTCTCATTAACGGCATGTGATTTAACATAAGGTAGTCGAGCTTCGAGTTCTGCAGCCATTGCAATCGCCTTACTCTTGCCTATCCAAGGCACGCCGAGAACATGACGATGAAGGTTCTCACTCGTCAGATAGTCATCGTCAAAAAATGTAATTTCTCCGACCCCACTTTTCGCAAGCAGAACTCCTATCGCTCCTCCGACAGAGCCGCAGCCAACTACTGCTACATGCTTATTCTGCAACGATGGAATACCACCAGCCCGTCTTAATAAATGTTCTTTGGTTTGCCTTTTGACAACAAGTGGACGCAAAAATTCTGCTGATTTCAATTTCAAGCCGTTCCAAACGCACTTCGCCCCAACAATAATCCCGAACATCGAATATTCCGATTTCAAACGGGGCATTTGAAAAATTAGTATCAGGCTTCGTCCTTTAGCTGATCGTTTCTTGAACAAAGCAGAACATTTTCTGCGATCCTTGGTTGGCACTTTTTCAAGAATTCGCGTGACACATTCTGCGTCCAACTCTTCGGCCATCTCTGGCGGCCTAACACGTTCACTCAAAGGGATAATGAGTGCGTCAGGCCAATGTACCGGACTTTCCCCCAACACAGCTCCTTTGAACAAATGATTAAGGGGGCTCTCATGCTGACGTGAAATCACAGTATATATCGCCCCAGTGGTCGACATCTCCAAATCCGGCCGTATGTAAACATTGGCATGCGCAACACGATCCAATTGGCCGACCAAAACATCAACGCTGAGACAATTCTTTTGCTTGTTCCAATAGCCCTCAAATTCACTAAAAAAGGCGTCCGCAAGGTGGGGATTCTCGTCCCAAGGCTGATCGCCTTCCGAAAGGATTTTGACTACATCTGAAAGCACAGATGCAAGAATGAATTCTGGGGTCTCAAAATCTATGCTAACGCCTTGGTTAGTAGAGTAACAAATCACGCCTTCCCAACAAACATGAGGTATTAATTGGAGATCATACACATCTTCCAACACAACAGTTGGCAGGCGGCGGATTGGATATTCCACAGAAATTCCGATTTTCCATGTATTTTCACCAGCGCGGACATTACAGATTAAGCGGCCTTTACGGCTCATTTCAGCCGATTCGACCACATCAATTTTTTTCGCGATCGAAACCCAATCCGGTGTCAAGCTGAAGACCCAGTTGTTATATATCCTGCGCTGTTAGATTTCTTCTTTTTGCCTTCCGGATCGTCATCCTCCGGCACAGGAAAATCATCACCAAACACCTTTTTCAGTGTCTTGCACGCAGAAATCAAATCATCGTCATCTCTTGCCGAGACAAGAGCATCGTGCAGCTTCTCCAGTTTTCCTCTATAACTTTCCATCTGAGCATCAGTTAAGCTATCAAGCAGGTCATTATAAGGTTCAACAGGCAATTTAATTTTCATCCGTTCCGACAAAAATCCTTGACTGTCCAACATGCATTGAACCAGTCGCTCAAGCGCCCGTAGATCGCGATATTTTCTAAACAGAGTATCTGCTGAAAACCAATGATATGCAGCAACGGTCAGCGCAATGCTTGGGGGAGAGCCAGTCGTGAAGTTCATGTCTCGCCAACGTTTCAAATAACGGATGACACGTCGATATTGCTTTCTATCGCCGTCATCAGAAACCCTATCATTGATCGCCTTTTTCAGTCCTATTGGATCACTTATCTGCCAATGTTTATTTTCATCAGATGAAAATTCACGTCCAAAGGCGATTTTATAGCAATCACTCCAATCATCTTGGACATAAATTGCGAGATCTACATGGTAATCTACCTCGCCATTTTTAATGTAGTTTACCGTCACACACGGGCGTCGTATCGTGACAGTGCGAACAGAGGAATTAATCGCATCTCGGATGATAGTCTTAATGCCAACGGGGTCTGGAAAGGTATCTTCTGTCCCTTCCAATAGGATTCCAACATCAATATCATAGTCACCGTTAGCAGGAACGGTTCCGGTATTCATGGCGTAGCTGCCTTGTTGAAAAGTCGAAAAGCCAATTTGGTCTTCGTCGTTTTCTTCAGCTCGTTTCTTCAGGCCCGCTTTTAGGTCTTTTTCGATAATGTCGCGCTTTTCCGCCAAAATCGCCTTTCCATCATCTGCCGACAATCGGATAATCTGATGGAACTCTTCAAACTGTTTCTGTGTGTCTGCCAACTCGTAAATTCCCTATTTATGCTGTGCCCGATTCGCATGGGCACGTTTTGTTCTACCATATCCGGCCGAAATACGGAAGGTTGCTGCGAGCCAGCGATTGAATCAATGGTTGTGATTTCTAGATGAGGGAATTTGAATTCTTGAGATTCGATAAATGAACCGAGAATCATTACTATGGTGTATGAAAATTCTGCGCTTCGGACGCTTCATACCCCAAATATCGTGTTGCAAATTGAACAGCTTGGACCCTTGCCATCCCCGACTCTGATGCGCCTAGTTCGATCATGCGTTCGCCAACCTCTTTGGCCCACTCCACTTCATCACTCAATGCGGTTCTGTGATAGTCTAGGCGATATTTAACAGCGTCTCCGATCAAATTTGCAGTTTGGCGGTCGCTTTGAAACAAGTCGTATAGGCGGGCGGCAAAGTCATTAACAGCAATCATAGAGTATATGGGGTAGTTGGGGAACTGAGAGCGACCCGAACTATCGGCGATATCCCAAACCAATTCATTTGGGTCGGTCTTTAGCTTTTCTAGGATTTCGTCGCAGATCGCCGGAATTTTTGCTTCGAAAAGATCATCCATACAAGACTTCAGGTGATCTATCACTGGATCCATGCCAGCTCTGACTTCAAAGGTCCAACCACCGTAGCTAACCCTTAGCCGATCATTAAAGCCATATTGATATCGGTCATTCTGATAATCAGCTCCCTTGTGGTCCGTTTCCATCAATAGGCTGCGTTCTTTCAAGTCGGATATAACTGACATGAATAATTCGTTGACTTGATCCGCGTTGTGGTTAATTGCCCCCTGTTCAGCGGCATCAAAGAATGAACTGTAAACATGAAGAAGTTCGCCCGGCTGGACGATGTCACCGTTTCTTAGAGATTTCTCAAGGTTGTCCATCAGTGAGACTGCATCGGGTGCGGTCAATTCTCGCCAGTCCCATGCTCTGCGCCAAAGAGGTGTCTCATCAGGTTTTGTGAAGTGACTGGAACTTTGAATTGCGTCTGTAATTTGGTCTGCAGACATATGTCCATATCCAATGACATGTAATGCAATATCGTTTGGAAGCACGGGGTTGCCGTATCCTTCGATTCCGGACGATGGGTGTCTTTTATATAGAGACGCGAATCTGCTTTCCGAGGCATTTGTGTATTGACTTAGGTTTCCTCTTTTTTCTAAGTCGTCAATTGTTAGGTCATTATTGTTGAATGCCATATGAATGATCAGAAAAGATTGAATGAGGATGGAGATTTTCTCAGGGTAGGCGAATGCGCCTTCGGGCATGTTGTCTAACAGATCAAAGCAATCCCTGATGGCCCGCTTCAGAAGCCGAAGATTGGAGTATTTTGAGTTAACAAATACCTTTTTAATGTGGTGCTGGTTTTCATGCAGCGCTTGACGTGATCGCTGAGTCCTATTTGTTTGGTATTGCGACACAAATTGGCCGAATGCTGTATCGAAGTCAGCTTCAATGATGACAGTTTGACCTATTAGCTTTTCGCGCTCGTCGATTGCTGCTGCCTCTTGACCTACGGCAGATTCTTCATCCCCGACAGATTGATCTTTCAGATGCAAATTGCCGTTTGGGTTTTCGATTAAAATAATCTGCTTGCGTTCGTGTTCTACCAGCTGGTTCAAGAAACCAAACAATTCATCGACCGGCCACTTGCAGCGCTCGATATCATCGATCACCAAAATGTCGGGCATCTGCCGTGCTAATACTTCCCATGCAATCGTGTCACTAATGATTCCGCCTAAGTTTAGGCTGGCAATGCCGGGGATGCCTATTCTGGTTTGGCGTAGAGCTTCTGCGACTTTGTTGCCCCAGGCGATTTTGCAAGCTTTGAGCAAGGCCATATGAAATTCGGCGCGCGTCGCAATGCCAAATAGGCTTACATAAATGCATTTTTCCTTTGTGTATCCGTTTGTCAATTTTTTGATCAAATGGGTTTTGCCGCTGCCCCACTTCCCTGAAATAGATAAGGCATATTCTGGGTTTGTGGTTTCAAGGTATTTGCGTATTGCGGCTTCCCCGTGCTGGTTGATTGTCATGAACTTGCCTGTCCTCTATTTGTCTCGCGTGCACTGTAACGCTAGCCTCGTTCGCCGGACTATGTTCCACGTTTCACCTCATTAATGTGCCATGAGAATCAGTGAACATGTACGACCTTTAAAAAGCCGGCTTTGAAAAGGTTGTCGAAACGCAACCGAATCTCTTCCTGCGTCAGTATGTGCCGAATTCATTATAAGTATGTGTTTGTAATGAATGGATTGATTGCAACGTTCGTTTGTAATGCCTGTTTCATTATAAAATCGCACTATAATGACCTGTCAGTTCATTATTAAAATCAACTATAATGAAGAAAAAATACCAATAATAACAGTAACTTGACATAGAGTTTGATCTCTATCCAGATTGTCTCCGGGGCCGACTTCGGAGAAAAAATGGCAGTCGAAAAACTGATAAAACTTAGCGACATTTCCGCCACGAAAATATCGCCCGCCGCAAATATTATCGGTAATGATTTTGCTGGCCTTGGGTTGCTCGACCCGCCCCTGACTAAGGATGGCATTTTTGCCCTTTTGCGGTTGCAGCCTCTTGTTGTCGAGAAAGGTAAAGGTGGCGGCGCCCGCTACTACCTAAGATCAGGTCTCCTCAGTTATCTCATTGCCAAACGTATTCTGGGTTCGGGGTGCATTGTTCCGGTCCTTGATCTCTCAAACCATAGGGCTGTGGCCGTTATAGACGAGGCTGAATCAATCGCCAGCCTCGGTATACTGATGGCGATGTTTGCACGCTCTGAAATGCAGGTCCTTCACGTTTCGTTTAAGAGGCTTGAGCGCGAACAGCGCGAAAAGCTGACCGGCTATAGATCAATCGAGAATCTTTCGAAAGCGCTGATGATTTCATCAAAACGGTTGGAAAAAATTCCGGCAGCAAATTCGCAACTGTCGCTTATTGATGGAGTTCTCGATGATTGACGAAGGAATAAAGAAAGGCTTGGCTAACTACCTATTAGTTCCTAATCCAGACGTGAATTTGGTTGCCGCAGATTTCAACTGGCCTCATTTCATTAACAACTGCCAGACTTTTATTGATGAAGGCTTGATTGATTTGGGGGAGATGGCCGATGCCATTTCGGCAATTTCTGGTGATCTCGCAATACCCAACTCGAAGCCGACAATGATCGGAACATCGACCACGTGTCCGACGTTCACGATGATCGCGTGTTATGATGTGGGGTGGAGTACAAATCAGAAGGCGTTGGCAAAGTCGATTATTCGCTCGTCTTTCAAAGTGGAGCAACTGCTGGAGGCGAAGGGAAAGAAATATGGATCTCGCCTTGCGGCCGCATCGAAAGCCTACAAACGCATTCTAGTCGAAAAATCACAACGACTAAAAACTTTGCCTGATGGGTTTGGTGAAGACCCTTGGGATCTGCTTCGTCTGTCAAACGATCACATTACATCAGAGTCAACTTTGAAAGACCTTTTGCGTTTAGGAGAGGCTGCAGAACTCGAAACAGGCGGATACAAAAGAGTATCAAAAGGGCGGGCTCGTAGCGTCAGAGTTACCTTGGAAACAGGCCCGCAAGGTCTGCTCTTTGAGTCAATGGACTACAGACTGACAGAGACGGGCCAGTTAAGGTCAATGCCAGCCTGCGCTCCGCCCGAAGACAGATCCGAGAAAAGAAAGATTATTTCTAAGGAGCGCGCTTATCAGCGGGTGGCGACAGAGGCCAGCCGAAATGCCAAGGGCCGCATAAATTCGATAAAGCGCTCAGCGCAGGTTTTACCCATTGGGCATGGGGCCGCATCAAGCGTTGATGTTGCACGCCTTCTTAGGTGGCTTTGTGATGCTGAATTAGAACTTGATGAAGTGAAGTTAGCAGCGCGACTGGCATTGTTGCTGATGTTTCTTGCCGGTCGGCCATTGGATCAGATCCTAAAGTTTCGGGTTGTTGAAAGCGGCGATGAGCTTGAGGGCCAGCTACCGAATGTCGGCGGCGTTCGGGCGGATGGTATGCGTATTTATGTGCCTGCATTTCGGCCTCGAGCGGCGAAGAAGGTGGACGATAGCTGGCAAAAGTTTGTGCGGCCAACCTGTAGTCACATCGTGTTGCCAGCGCCTCATTTATTGCGGGATGTTCTAAACGCTTACCTGACGAAATATCCGCGAAAAAATGGATCCAAGCTAATACGTCATACTGGGGCAACAATTGAGGTTGCAGTAAAGGAGTTGTTGGCAAATGAGATACTGCCAGTAAAACACACCTTAACGCTGCACAGGTTTGAGGCTTACTTGCCGCTACAACTCTCAAATGCACTGGGAGGCAGGAACATCGCCAGCTTTGTTCTGGGTATTCAAATTGGAGGGCTGGTTGAAAGCCAGCTATATTATATTTCGCAGCGGCGGCAGTGGGTAGCGGAGCGGTATCAGCAGGCTGTTGCGGGTCTGCTCGATAATCTAGGCTTGCGTTCTACGTTTGATAAAATTTCTTCAAACGAACTATCGGGGTGGGTTGGGTCGCAAGTGCGTTCTGAAATCAAAGTTTACCGCGCCCTTGGCGCAGATATTAGATTAAAGCTGAATGAGCTCTATAGTCAGCGGCATCAAGATTATTACTATCGCTTATCCCATGATTATTTAACACTCTATGTTTTGATCGGCATTCAACTGCTAACAGGCTTTCGTCCCTTTAGTTCACCAATCTCAAGTTTCGACGATATTGATCTGATTACAGGGTTCGCCCTAGTTGGAGATAAGGCCGTCGATGCCTCACATGAGCGACGACTGGTTTGGCTCCCGCCAGATTTTTTGGAATTTCTTGAGCTTTACAAAAAACGTAGATCCGCGTCACTGGTTCATAGCCCTGCTCAGAAAGGTGTGGCGCCGTTCTTTTTCTACCGATCCAACATGGAGCCACGAGATGCCAAACAGGGCGCAATTCAAGAATTGGTAGAAGAGTTCTGGGACACTCCGATCAATGCGCCGCGCCATTTTCTAGTAAACTATTTGATTGAACAGTGTGTGCCATCGCATGTCATCGATGCGCTAATGGGGCACTGGACGATTGGCGAAGAGCCTTATTCAGCCCCATCGACACTTTCGCCGGCTCAAATACGCACCGAACTGGAAGGGCCGATAACACAGCTGTGGCACGACCTGCAATGGCGCATTCCAAAGGCGATGCTGCGATGACTGAGTTTCATAAAGTCTGGAAATGGGGATCCAATGCGAGGCTGTTTGGTCGTGGGCTTGCGGACGAAATAAACAAGCTGTTTCGATATTCTTATCCCGCACTGATGGGTGGTGAACGCGAAATGATGCTGGATATCGAGGCAGTGCGCGCTCTGCAAGATGAACTTTTCTCCACCTATCAGCGGTGTCAAAAGAAGGCAGATTGTGAGGTGAAGTGCCCCCCATCAGCGCTGCACAATTGGTTGGTTCATTCTCTGGAACGCGGGGCGGACAAGTTAGGTTGGAAAATTGAGAACCTATCGCCGACAACAAAATACAAGCCGCCTAAAAGCACGCTGAAAGGTTTTGATGGCGCTGGCCAATCTCGTTTGCGGGATATAGATGGCCGGTTTTTGACGTCCATTCAAGATTTTGACCCCGCAGAGCATCAGGCTGAGGGCGATGCTGGGCAGCTAGACGCGCTGGAGTTGCCAAAGACAGAAATGGAAAAGGCCCTTGCGGAATATCTGGCGCGTCGCCAATTGCCGCTTGGGCAGGTGCTGTACAGTGCGATGCGATTTGGTGGCTTGGTGCAGCCGGATTTGTTGCGTGGCTTGGTGCGATGCCTAGAGGTGAATCCAAAGGCTATAGGTGGCCGCCTGGTTCTCGAACTGATATTGGAAAATGAAACCACGGACCGGGAGACCCCTGAAGATGAGCAGGGGGCGGCATTGACGGAGACCTCAAGCCAACAAAGACAAACATGGATTCCCGATCCGTTGACAGCAGTTCTCATTCTGCGACTTCGAAAAACGTATGACTTTGCGGACATTGAAGAGTTCAAGACCAAATGGGTCGATCGTGCCCCTAGCCTCGTTGGGGAATTCTTGCAAGCAATTGGTGTTAAAGCGAGTTTCAATAAGGTGCGGAAATGGTGTCGCCATGCTGGTGCCTTGTCTGCGCCGCCTGCCGTTTACGCCTATCGTTCTGGTGAATTAAGAACCAGAAGCCTTGACCTCGAGCGAACCGCTGCTCTTCTTGGGTTCGAGCCCAAAGATTATGTGCGGGACCTGCCATTTGACTCCGAAGAAGGTGATAGTCTCGGTGCCGTTCAATCTGAAGATCTGATGGGAAAACCGAAGAACGCAGCAGTTGATGCCCGAAAGGCATATTATGGGTTGCGCAATTGCTTTGAAGATCTGCCTCACGGCAGGTGGAGAAAGACTGCACTAGAGAATGTTGAGAAATATATTGAGCGAACATCTCTGCCCCCAGTTCATTTGTTGGTTGCGCGATGGGTGCAGGCGCTGGTCCGCAACGTCTTGCAGGAACACAGCAAATTGAGCAGCGTGGGCGGCGTTACGAACTGTTTAAGTGCATTGGGCCCGCGCTTCTTTGTGGCAGCTGCCGGATTCGAAGAAGAGGAGTTTGAGGAAGAAGATATCTGGGTAAGCATTTACGAGAGTGTTTTTGCTAAGAAGAAGGCATCCCAGAAGGTCCGATTGGTCAAGGAAATGCAGAGCCTTCACGACTTCATCCTAAGCCGAGTAGAAGAAGATATTCCTGAACTCGATCTATACCAACATTTCGGCGTGCCGTCGCGGCGCAGACAGCTTAGGGCAGCATATCTGACGATCCTTGAAATGCGAGCTGCACAGGCTTCGATTCGAGAAATGGGCAATAGCGCTTGGTCGGAGAAGTTAGAGACTTTATTGCTTCTAGCATATTGGTGCGGTGTGCGTATCGGCGAACTAGTCGGACTTGAGTGCTGTGATATTGACTTGATTGTTGGCGATAAAAGCGGAGAAGGCGAAATTGAAATTGTCGCTGCATCACTCGTGATACGTCGCAACAAGCTTGGTCGTGTAAAGTCAACAACCAGTCAGCGTGTGATAAACATTGCGGCACTTATGCCTGAGCAGGATCTGCGGAAAGTATATGAATATTGTGTGCGTCGTGCGCGTATGCAATCTCTTGCTCTTGATGAGTTGTCGAGTAGTCAGAAGCCGCTGTTCGTTGATGGATCAAGCCCAGTTTCATCAAAGTCCGTCAGACGCATTTTGTTGCCAATGTTGAAACAGATAACTGGCAACGAGGACTTCCGGTTTCATGATTTGCGCCACACTGCTGCATCCAATTTGTTTATGGCATTGCACCTTGCGTGTAACCCTCATTCTGACATCATCAATGGGGTGCAAGGAAAAGAGCTGCTCAAAGAAATTGGCGCGAGGCATCATAATCAAAATATTGCAACCAGGGTGGATCGTAGGCTTGTCCATATAGTTTCACAATCGTTGGGACATGCTGGTTATGAGGAAACGATGGCTAGTTATCTGCATGTCATGGAGTTAATGAGTGTTGAAGCGATGGCACAAGATCAACCCTTCTATACTGGCATCGTGGCAGGTGAAGTCGTTGCGTTGGATTGTAATCAGCGATTTATGGCGGATTTCTTGGGACTGTCAGTTGGGCGTGCAAGTCACTTGATGACTGGGTTTCGGTCGAAATCAACCTTTGATCGACTCAATGTTCTGCAAGAAGAGATGATAAAGCGTTCGAAGTATGACGAACTGAACAGGTTTGAGATCTATGAGCCGAAGAAACCTGATGTTCCGAAAATTACCGCAATTATGCCAACTGCTGGAGATTTTCAGAAAATGGCGGTGTTGGCACATCAAGGTATGCAACCTTCTGAGATTGCTTTGAAGGTAGAATTCCCTGAAGCGCTATGTGCTGATCTTATTGAAGCGATGACAAGAACGGCGTCTCGGTTGACCCAGAAGCCAGTCAAAGAAAAGCGGGCACCAAAAAGTCGCTCTAGAGATAATGACGAGCCAAAGGATCAGTTCAAAGGTATACGGACTCAATTACTGACCGGTGTTGGAGATGCAGCGAATAAGCAGATTGATTCCTTTGGAGAGGTGCCGGGACTGCTAGCGAGCTACCCAAGGCAATTTTATGAGCGTAAGTTGCTAAATACTGCTTGGCAGAAGGTGGCCTCTTTGCTCCAAGTAACTGGTTTGTGGCAGCTTGATGATGGCGGCGGCTGTTTGTTAGGAGCGCAGCGTAAGTTTACATCTATTCAGATTGAACAGCAGGAGCGGATACATCGTGAATTCAAATCCTATCTTGCCTGTGTCAGTTCATCTAAAAGATCGTTCAATCCATTTGGTTCTGGCCAGTTTGATGCGGAAGCAGATGGTCTTTTGTTGTTGCGCTTGTTTATGCGAATTGTGCCGGTGCAAAACATCAATATCAGGTGGATACCCAATCAGCACGCTGCCGACAGATCCGCTGTAGTATTTCGGCGATCACGGAATATTTCGAAGGGTATAGTGATCGACCGTGCGGAGCCCTCAGAATTTAAAAGCAAGAAATGGCCTTGGGGCGTTTGGTCAATAGAGTTGGTTAACGACGAGGGCGGAGGCAGCTATGGTCTCTGGTATGCCGTCTATCTGTTCTGCATTTTCTTTAAGGCGTTGGATCCTAAAGTCGTGGCCAATGAGTTGTCTGCCGTCAGGAGCTTTTGATTTCGCGTAAACTGATTTATCGATTTCAGTTACTTCCGGTTCTGATCGTATGCTTTTGATTTCTTCTTGGAGCTACAGTCTAGGAAACCCGCTTTTCATAGCGGAGACCGCAGCTTCAAAGGAATCTGTGATAGATTTCAGGACCAGTTTTGGTACATGTCCTTTGGCGAAGGTAGATGAATCGAACCTATTCGCAACTACTGTGGTTGATTATTCGTTAATTGATTGCACGGACATTGTGTTCTCCATTGTTAAGACCGTGATAGGTCATTTTGAAATGCGAAGGAGTGAATCGTGATGACCGCCTCCTTCACAGTCATTATGGAGTCATACGCCCAAAGTAAGTGGCGTTCCGCGGATTTCCGCGGTTTCTGGTGATATCATGCGCGTGGAATATTCACTTAAGAAAATGGCCAGAAGCCAAAGGTCATCTGTCGCAAGATCTAGAATGTCGGGAAAAGATTTCCCAAGGCAATCAGCCCTGGGAACCCGAGTGCAGAAAATATGGCGAAGATTGGAAAAGCCCACCCGTCGCCATAGGGCAAGCATGTATCCGTAATAGCTTCTGAGAAATTCAAGGCTGCCACCCAAAAGGGAAACAATAGGACTACGAGGCAAATGCCAAGAAAGCGTCTTAAAAGTCTAATCATAGATAGTTCTCCTGTTCGACAAGCGTTGAAATTGTGCGTTTTCGTTTAGTCGCCATACTGGGGGCTGACTTGTAGCTATCGAATCTATGGCTGGACGCGTTGGCGCCGCGTAAACTATTTTACAAATCAAGCTTGTGTCTGAACGCTGGAAGGTTGCATCGACAGTTCGTTGACGTGGTTTCGAAGCATTTCGATTGCTTGGTTGATGACCTTCTCACGACGTTTCGTGTAGACAAGGCCGCATATGCCGCCAATCAACCAGATTGGTGCCATAATCGACAATATGATCGTGATGAGGCATGCAAAACTCATGAGGATTGCTAACCATGAATACAGCCTGATTCCCTTTAGCATGGTTTTCCGCAACGTGCTGCCATCGTCCATCATTTTTGTTGTAACATTTGCCAAGGCAATAACTCTGAACTCGCCCTTTTTGTGTTCACCTACAGCGACAACTTCATCGCCATGTGAACAATCCACGCCATTGGCTGAGGGATAAAATGCGCGAGAAGTCCCAATCATAAATCGATGTGATTGAAAGGCGTCAAAACCTGCAATGCCTCCGGGACGAAAGTCAGCCGTTTTTGTAAACCCTGCGTCAGGATTGCCGGGGTTGAATGCCATGCCTGTGGTGGAAACGCGCCCAGTAATCAGTTCAATCATGATTGTTCTCCGAAAGAGTTTGTTCGTTAAAATTGGTTGGTTTTGTGTGCCGTGAATCTGAGACAGGCTAGAGCGCCGCGGCATCTATCGCGGGTGAGCGATGCGATGAAGTGGTCATAAGACAGTTTCCAGACAGCAATTGTGCACTTAGGTAAGGCCCTAATTTTTCTATGAATATCCTAATAACGAATATTATCAGAAAATATCCCATATTGGAATATATGAAAGTTGCGATGTCGCCTCCGAGTGAGGCGAGGGATTGAGGTCGGCATTTAGATTTCCCGCGCACAACCTGTTTTGGGATATTCTGATATTGAATATATGTGATTTAGCCAGTTCTAATCGGAGCAGGCTAAGTGAAATCCAACTTCACCGAAATCTATAGGCAGTTTACGCAGTCGCTCGTTACGGCGCGGCAACAGAAAAGCCTGACCCAGGATGAGCTGGCGCGCATTTTGGGCAAGCCGCAGAGCTTTGTGTCCAAGTTCGAAAACGGTCAACGACGCCTGGACGTTGTCGAACTGATCGAAATCGCATCAGTGCTTGATCTTGATGCCGGTGAATTGATGTCCCAAATCCAGAAACAGGTGCGAAAGAAACAGGCGAAGCGATAGTTGCTCCGCCTGTCCGTCGGCTTCGGCGCGTTATCCGTCTTCAAACTCGTCGGGGTTCAGTTCTTCCGGTTCCAAAATTCGCGCGACTTCCTCATCGACTTGTTCGATCAGTTCATCCCGGAACTCGCGCTCGTCTTCGCCTTCTAGCTTTGGCAGGTTAAGCTCATAGTCCCTGAGGGTGTCGAGCACTTCGCCATTATCCATCTTCGCGATGATCGGTTCGAGATGCTCGGGAATGCTGACGCCATTCGGGAATAAGTAAAAGCGGCTGATGGTGCGCGCTAATCGCAGTTCAGGCCAGTAAGCCACAAGTGCAGACGTATACATGCCTGAATCGCGGCCGGAACTTAGATAGCGGTCGTTTTTATCTGTTCCCAATAAGGGGTGTTTGTAATGATCCCCATGCGCAATGAAATGGCCCGCATGGCTGTAATTGATCTCGGCATTGTCGATGACGGCCACTTGTTTCAGCTCGGCACATTTGATGAACCAGCTCAGCAGTTTGGTGTCCATGCTGTCTTGCCCGCTGAAGCAGATGCCCATCAATTGTCTCATGTGCTGGTCATATTTATTGGCTTCTGTGACGACGCGTTTCAGGCCATTGCGGACCTTCGCAAGTGTATCCTTCTCGCCAAAAGCTTGTAGCCCACCTAGTTCATCAACCTCGTCGCGCATTGAATATGAGGTCTGATTGTCAAAATAGCTCTCTGAATAGGGACCCCAAGACAGGGTCTTGATGATCTGTTCGTCGAGAATCATGGAATCATCGCGGGTAGCCAAGGCCATACCGAAGAGAATGAATATAGCGGCGATGGTCCGATCATTGTCCCTAATTTCCTTACGGATGAAGTCCAGAACCAATGGTTCGCAGGTTTCTTCGTCAATGCCCATGAAGCTAAGACGGCGGCGAACCATGTCTTCGAGATCATAGGGGGCGGTAATGTCCCTGCGGGATAGTGGATGCGTCCAGTCGGTACCGGACAGTTTCATATCCGAAACCGGTGTGGTGACGGCGAACTCGTTAATGGCGGCTGCAATATTAGACATGTGTGGTCCTTTCTGGGGGGGGGAATTGCTTTGTTGTCAGACAAAGCGGGGCTGCGGCGCGTACGTCGGAATGAACGGGCGCGCAAAAAGTCAGAAGGTGAGGTGAGGGGATTGCTGCCTACGGAGTTGGCAACATCCCCATAGCTAGATCATTGCGGCTTACCCGCAATCCTGTGCCAAGGCATCATCGATCAGGCAGTTGAGCAGAAAGCACCAGTTATCGAAGCTAGAAGGGGCGTGGATGCCCAATCGCAAGACTGTGTTTTCAATGATGTTGGTGATGGCGGTGATATTGTCGATAGCAAGGGGCTGACCGAGCAAAACTGCGATGGTGACAGTCTGGTTCATGCCGAGTGACGAGTTTAGCACCTGTGCCAGTTTCCTTGCCTCGCGACGATTGGTCGGAACACCAAGGTCTTTGGCAAGGTCAAGCATGCGTCCTTCAAAATAGCTGATGCTCGATGAAGAGATGCCGGGTTGAGCAATGTGATTACCATTGTAGTCACTGTCAGCTAACGTGCCACCAGGACGTTTGAAGGCACCGCGCGCCAGGCTGCTTGAGAGTTTGCCTGTCCTTCCTGTGCTTGAGCGGGGAAAATCGATAATGGTGGAGGACCTCTGGTCGTCTGTTTTGAATGTGGGGGACATAGGATGTTCCTTCTTGTCGTTGGTAGGGGATTGGGAGTGATTATCGGCTTGGGCTAAAAGTCCATCACGCCGAATGAGGGGGTTTTGGATTGTGGGCGGAACTGCTGTTGCGCTTCTTCTTCTGCCTTGCGGATCAGCATGGACAGGTTGGTCACATAACATTCCTGATCCCGATTATCCTTTCCGGCGATGGAAAGCCTGGGATAGGGAAATGGATTGTATTGCGCCTCGGGCCAGCACCGGCCCAGCAGCCAGGTAAGGGCAATGACATCATCTTCCGTGTTGTGACGATTGTGGCAGGCACCATAATGATCCAGCAGATCGCACAGGCGGTTATCCAAGCTGCCAACTGATTTCCAGTCTAGATCATGCAGGGTACAGGCCCATTTGGCGCTTGTACTGGCAAGGGCAGGGATGGCCTTCTCCAGCATGGGGCGATCAAAATTGTTGTTGTGGCTGATGATCAGGCCGGCCCGTTCGACCCGATCAAGAAAGAGTTGAAGGTCTGGATGTGTATAGCCAACTGATTGGCCCTGATCGGACACAAGGTTCAAGGTCGTGGGAAATATCCCCTTATGGATATAGGGGCCGTTGACCCCACAGATCTGATGCCTTGCATCATAACCGACCTCCATCCAGCCGAGTTCCGTGACATGGTCAAATTCAACCCGTAGGCCGGTTGTGCCAACATCAATCACGATTACAGAGCCGACAGGTCTGTTGCCGCTTTTGCGAATATCGCGCTGTTCAAGATAGCGCAGGACTTTGTGGCGGGGCTCAAAGCCAAAGGGTGGCTTGATCTGTCTAGACATGGGGGCTCCTATTCAGACTTGGTGGGGGTGGGATTAATAGGCAATGCCTGCTCAAACTCCTTGGCAAGCAGACGGTCAAAGGCTGATCCGTCCTGACGTGTCAGGTTGGGGACATAGCGGGAGTAGACGTTGAACAGCATCTTGGTGGTCGTATGGCCCATCTGGCGGGCAATCCACTCAGGTGACTCACCAGCTGCCAGCCAGAGTGTGGCCGCTGTATGACGGGTTTGATAGGGACGGCGCTCACGTAAGCCTAAATGCCTGAGTAGGGGATACCAGACACGCTGGGTGACATTGCGGTTCTGCAGGGGCTGACCATTACGGGTACAGAAGACATAGTCTGATAGCTCGCCTGTTGCTTTCTTCTGGTCCTGCAAGGCATCAAACACCAATTGGTTCATCTGTACCGCCCGAAACGAGCCATCCGTCTTGGTGGGAACGATCTTGCCTTGCACATAGGCCTGATGAACAAGGATCTGCCTGCGCTCGAAATCCACATTCTTCCATGGCAGGCCATCCACTTCGCTGGAGCGTAATCCTGTAAAGAACCGCACTGTGAAATAGTTTTTATAGTCAGGCCGGACTGTATCAATGATCTGCTTCACCTCAGCCAAGGTAAAGGGCTCCACCTCGACGCGGGGTTCCTTCAAGGGCTTGATGTTGCGGTAGGGATTGACGAACTCGTAGCGGTCGGCTGCTTCCGTCAGGACCATCCGCAAAGGCACCATGATGTGATTAACCCGTGCGGGGCTAAGGGTCTTACCGGTTTTGGGGTCTTCTGAGGCAATCGTAGCGCGGAACTTCAGGATATCTGCCTTTGAGATTGCATTGACAGGCAGCTTTCCAAATTTCGGCAGCAGATAGTGCTCGAAATTAATGTCCATCGTGTCGATATAGGACTGGCGCCATTCGACTTTCTTTTCGGTTATCCATTCTTCTGCAAAGACAGAAAACAGGGGAACATCTGCACGCATGGCAGCGGCACGCTGATTCAGCTTCCGAAACTCTTCGGCTTTGGGGCTATTGGGGAAGTATTTCCCATAATCGAAGCTGCCGAGCACCATCTCCGCTTCCATGCGCTTAACGATACCCTGCAGGCGGCGGCGGTGTTGTGGTGTGTCGGTGAGGCCGGTCGACTCTTTGCACCGTTGATTTTTGTATCTGAAATCAACGTACAGACGCGACCCTCTTGCGCGAATGGTTGCCATTGGGAAAGACCTTTAGTGGCTGCGCATTGGAAGAAGAGAGGGCACGGTTGAGGCCATGTCGCATTCAATCTGCTCCCAGATGTATAGGATCTTCCGGCCGCCGAACGGACGAATATAGTGAACGCCTTCAATCAGGACAGAATCCTTTAGCCGCTCACGAATGGTGCGGGGGTCATATTTGATGCGCGTGGAAAGTTCTTCCGTTGTCAGATAAGTCTGTGCCATAGTGATCTCCGAAAAGGATTGTTGATCTGAACAAGAAGTTTTTGATCTTCTGTAGATCAATATAATCCTATAATGAGCATTGTCAAGTCAAAATGCTCTTCTATAGATCAATTTGGGCTTAAAAAGATGATAAAGTGCCATTTATCAAGAATGATGGGGGAGAGGCGGCTGAAAATTTCAGACGTTTCCAACGACACAGGGATTAATCGTGGAACGATCACGCGTCTTTATCACGAAACTGCAGAACGTGTTGACTTGGATGTTGTTGATCAATTGTGTGCTTACTTCAGCTGCGGTGTTGGCGATTTGCTTGAGCGTTTAGACGGGTAGATGCTCATCACTTTGCTGGTTGGAGGGGGAGATTTGTTTCTAAAAAAAACATTCCAGTGCTTCTGAAAGTCAGCTCAGCATCATGTTCTGAGATTCATAATACCTACCGGAACGCGGTGGGATTGCTTGATCATGGTTGAGTGACAAAAATTATTTGCGTTCTCTTGGAACATAATGCATTAACCCCAATCATGAAATTTATATAGAGTTTCATGTTTTGGGGTTATCTGATCGTTGATCACTTTCAATGATCATTTCATTTGTGAGGGGGAAGCGCCAGTGATTGTGGGGCAATTATTTGGACGCGTCTGGAATTTCGCGGCATTTTTAGTAGGGCTTGTTTCGTTTAGCTTGTCGGCACAAGCCCAAACTATGATGCTGCACGGTGCCTTCACCGTGAGTCAAAATGGTTCTGCAATATATGACATTCCGATAAGTGTGCCCCCAGGAACGAACGGCGTACAGCCAGTGTTGTCGCTTCAATATGATAGCGCAAGAGGGAATGGATTATTAGGTGTCGGTTGGACCCTAAGCGGGATACCAGCTATTCAACGATGCTCAAAATTGAACAACGGCATCATGATACGGCCGGCAATAAAAGATACCTATGATGATGCCTTTTGTATTGATGATCAGGAACTGAAATTAGTTGCCGGTGATTATGGGCACGCAGATTCCGAATATCGGACAGAAATTGAGAGTTTTAACAAAATCATAGCGGTCGGAGCGCTGGGTAATGGTCCTGCATCATTCAAGGTTTGGACTAAATCCGGGCAGATATTTGAATTTGGGGTGACAGCGGACTCAAGGGTCATTTCGCCAGACGAAGCAACTGTTCGGCTTTGGAGCGTCAATAAAATTTCAGATCAATCCGGGAACTATATGCGGTTTGCATATGTGCCAGCATCAGATGGTAATCAGATAGTCCCCGATGTGATCGAGTATACAGGGAATGATTCGCAAAACTTGATGCCTTTTGCCAGCGTGCGGTTTCTTTATGAAAATCGATTTGATACAGAAACAAAATATAGTGCAGGTCTTAAGAAACAAACTGACCAACGTCTTGCCGAAATAAACACCTTCAATGGACCTGATGCCGTTCTGTCATATAAAATTGGGTATGGCGACGAGCCAAGCGACACTCAGGTAACTGTTCGGAGTGTTGTTTCGGCAGTGACACTTTGTGATGGCGCTGGAATAAGGTGCCTTCCCGCGACTGAATTCGAAACATACAAAAATGAATTTGCGCGGTTTACGGAACCAACGGCCGATAATCCATTTGATAGGGCCGCTTTTAATATTAAAGAAGGCATTAGCTTTCTGCAGGGTGATTGGAACGGCGATGGTCATGTAGATGTCCTCTCTATCTCTCGAGCGAATGGCGAGAATATCTGGTATCTGAATGAAGGGAACTTCCAGTTTTCTCGACACGATGACCTTATCTCGCGGAGCGATTTAGACACCGCCGGGCACACTGATTACAGTGATGTGGTAATCGGTGATTGGAACAAGGATGGGCTCACCGATCTAATGTTTCAGGATCGGTCTTATTTCGGTGTCAATCGATGGTTTTTGAACAAGGGTGGTATGCAGTTCGAGAAGATTGAAAACCTTATTGTGTTTCCCGAAGAATTTGTGGCGGTCGAGAATACTAACCCGCGCTCTTATACAGTGGGCGAGCCCTTTGTTGGAGATTTTAATGGGGACGGGTTGCCGGACATTATGTTCAAGCACGGCAAAGGGCAGAATATTTGGTATCGCAATGTAACTGAGTTTGGCGATCCTGATACGGCAACGGATGATCAACTTGCATTCTCTTTGCAGCGCGCGAACCCTATAGACCCAAGTCTTCTATTTTATCGTCGTTCTGACAATACCCCGATACACTACATACCATTATTCGGTGATTGGAATGCCGATGGTGCGACGGATGTCGCCTGGCGAGGGACACATGATAATATGACCGGGCCGATGCTGATTTTCTTGAATTCGGGAGACATGTCATTTGAGCAGATGCCGTCTGTTTCCCACAGCCTGATCAAGGGGGAGCATGACGTATTCGCGGTTGACTTTAATGGCGATGGGGCGACTGATTTTTTGGCCAAAAAGCCGTACACCGGGGAAAATGGCTGGTTTACGAACGATGGACGTGCGCATTTTTCTGTCACCATGAGACCGCTTTCTAAGTCCGAGATGAATGACGATAATCCCACCTCAGTATTTGGGGATTGGAATGGAGATGGAGTCCAAGACTTTATGTCATATTGGCGGTCAGACCGTGGCCACACCTATTGGTTCCGCCATTTCGGGGATTTCAAATTTGGTAAAACCTTTGACCGTATGCCCAGGTGGCAAACAGACGTCTATTCCAATTCTTATTCTGGTGACTGGAACGGGGATGGCACAGATGACATTGTATATATAGATACCAACAGAAGTCGGTTGTATGGCGCGTGGCAGCCACGCCCGGACGTTGTCACTAAAATTACAAATGGCCTAGGAGAGGTCACGAAAATTTCGTACGATTTTACAACCAATCCGACGGTTTACTCGACGACAAGATCATCTTCTTACCCTGAATATATTCTGAAGAATCCTATTTCTGTCGTTTCGAAAGTTGAGGCGGGGACCAGTGGTGCAGGCGACTATGTAACCAAATATTCCTATGTGAATGCTGTGCTGGACCAGAATGGGCGCGGGTTTCAAGGGTTCGAAAAACAAATTGTTGAGGATTTGGAAACTGGCATTTCAAGTGTTAGAGTTTTTCATACCGCATATCCTTTCACCGGTGAGACAAAAAGCGAAACTCAATGGCTGGGCGGTATCAATAACCAGTTGTTAAGCCGTCGCGTTAATTCATACTCGTCAGTTGTTGTCGGAGCCGACCGGGTTTTCCCGTTTTTGTCCGAACAGGTTGAGGAAATGTTCGATCTTGATGGCACTGCCTTGCCACGACGGACAACTCAATATTCATATGACGATTTTGGAAATCCGACAGAGATTGTCGTGACTACGTCTGATGGCATGCAGCAGACAACCGTAAATCAGTATTCAAATGATGAAGCAAACTGGTTTATCGGCAGACTTTTGCGGTCTTCAGTTACATCCGTTGTGCCGGACTGAATGTAGACGGAAGAATGAGATTTGAGCGAATTGGGGGCGCGGCGAAATGTATTGGTTTCGGCAGACAGGTATGAATAACGCAGATGAACATTCATGTGGTTTTGGTCACCACGCGCGATTGGGGGCGGTGCTAGCTACTTGTATAGGACTTGCGACCTGTCTGTTTTTTTCTACGGCTAGTGCTGCGGCAACCATCACGCGCACGGTTTCGTATGATTATGATCTGGCTACGGGGCTACTAGTAAAAGAAACAATCGAGCCTGATGATACTGCCCTTACGAGTGCGCGAGTGCTTACCAGAGATGGATTCGGAAATACCACTGCCGTGATTCACGGCGGAAGAAAGTCGACGACTATATTTGATGTTTCCGGTCGATTTATTGTCGGTAATCTGAACGCACTGAATCACCAAAACTCCTACGTTAAGGACCCAGCGTTCGGGAACACCGCTTCCATGACGGACCCCAACAATCTTGAGACAAGGTGGGAATATGATTCTCTGGGACGGAAGGTTTTAGAGGTGCATCCCGATGGGACCAAAACAGTGTATGGATACACATATTGTGCCCAAGAAAGCATATGCCCGACAAATGGCGCGTTTGTTCTTCATAGCGAACGGCAGAACTCAAATGGTGTGAAGATTGGGGCGTGGTCAAAGATTGTGTTTGACCGCCTGGGCAGAAGTATTCTCAACCTTTCTGAAGGCGACAATAGCAATGTCATTGCTGTTGAAACGATTTACGATAAATTCGGTCGAGTTGCAAAGAAGAGCCGCCCTTACTTCCTTACTGGCCCTGATGCAGGAACGCCGGTATATCGCGAGAGCACTTATGATGTATTGGGCCGAGAGAAAACGGTGACAGCGCCAAATGGCGGCGTTACTCAGTTTTCCTATACAGCACTACAAATTACAGTAACCAACGCTTTGGGCCAGACAACTGTCAAAACGTTGGACAGTCGCGGCAATCTCATCTCATCCGTCGATGCCAATTTAAAGACAGCTACCTATAAATACGACCCATTTGGGAACTTGACAGAGGTTCGGGACATGGCAGGGAACGTCATCTCTACGGAGTATGACAAGCTTGGTCGTAAGATTGCGCTGATTGACCCAGATAAAGGTGCATGGCACTACACATACGATCTGCATAACGACATGCGCACGCTGAGAAACCCGAATAACCGAACAACCAGTATGCGCTACGATAAACTTGGGCGAATTATTTCAGCGCAGGTGTATCTTGGTGCTGAAGATACGATTTATTCTTATTGGACCTATGACAGCGCTGCAAATGCGGTGGGGAAGTTGGTGCAGTCAAGTATCGACTATGATTTCCGCGAAGGACTGTTACACACACGTCAGAATCAAGAGCTTGATGTCGTTCTGGACCCATTGACGAATGATAATTTCATCTATCAGGCCCTTCCAGGCGACGTCAAAAGTACAGTTCGTGATAACTCGCATTGGATTGCAACCAAAACCCTGACTTATGATAATCTGTCTCGTCCAGTGACAACAACCACATCAATGTGGGGGCAAAATCATAAATTTGTATCTACATATGATGAAAATGGCCGCCTGGATAAAACGTCTTATCCGTCTGGCCTGCAAGTGATGCGGCTGTATGATTCGCTTGGGCAGGTGCGAGAATTGCGGCGGTCAGATGATGGGAGTAATCGGCTACTTTGGCGAGCGGATAGCCGCGACGCAGAAAGACACGTGACAGCTTTCACGCAAGGGAACTACCTGCAAACTCGCCGGACCTACAACCCTGATGATGGTCTAGTGACCCATATTTCAACGGGCCATAATAATACAGTCGCTGATCTTGAGTATGTCTTTGACAAGTTGGCAACACTTCGACAGCGAAAGGACAATGTTCAAGGCCTGACCGAAGATTTTGGCTACGACATGCTTAATCGTTTGACCTCCTATGCAATTAATGGGGGGACAGCAAAAACAGTCACTTATGACGATACCGGCAATATCACATCTAAATCAGACGTCGGGACTTATTCCTATCCAGCGGCCGGGACTGCAAGGCCGCATGCGGTGCAGACCGTTTCAGGGGCCTATAACGCAAATTACACATACGATGATCGCGGCAACATGACGACCGGCGGTGGCCTGTCTGTTACATGGTACGTATTCGACAAAATCGAATCTATAACTCAAGGAAGCACGCAGATTTCCTATATATATGGTGCTGATAAGGAACGACTTTCACAAACTGTGAACAATGTCAGAACCGAATATTATCGTGACACTGTTTCAGGTTTCATGGCTGAGCGCGTTGCGTATCAGGGAGTTCGATGGAACAACTACCTTTTCGCTGAAGGTGAGATGGTGGGTGTTCATTTTGAGCATACGGATGGCTCCGAAGAAATTCGCTACTATACAAGTGATCATCTAGGGTCGATTTCTGTCTTGACGGATGAACAAGGCAATGTGGTGGAGCGGCTTTCATATGACGCGTGGGGAAAACGTCGTTATCCTGACGGAAGTGATGATGTTGCGGGTGTCCTTACTTCAGAAACGTCTCGTGGCTATACTGGTCACGAGATGATTGACGAAGTTGATTTGGTGAACATGAACGGTCGGGTATACAATCCTATCATCGGACGGTTTGCCTCGGCTGATCCGTTTATACAGGATTTCACGGCGAGCCAGACTTGGAATCGTTACACATATGTAAGTAATAACCCGCTAAGTTATACTGACCCGAGTGGATTTATCAGCATATCAGACTCGATTTACCTGCCGGATTTAGATTTACTTGTAGGAATTGACATTAGTGCCCTTATGGATCTGTTGTTAAGTTGGGGGGGGATTGACGACGAAAGCGTTGAGGGTGTTCACTCTGGTAGATTCCATGAGATTTTGACAGATCCAGAAGCAATATTTGTAGAGCGCGGTTTGACCTCTGGTGAAGAGGTTAGTGAGTTGGCTGCTGGTGGTTCTGTTGTTCGCGCGGGGCCTAACGATGGTTCTGAAATATACAGAACCAAGGGCAACGAAAGTTTCGAGAGGTTGGCGCATGCTGGAGTGGTAAATCCATGGGAACAGTCCACTGCTGAGATCAAAACATCTATTGGCGCTCAGGGTGGCCTAAAATTTGGACTGCGAAAGGTGGTGTTCGGCAGGGTTGAGGTGAATTTTGGGGCGGTTGGTATAGATACTAACACAAATAGGAGAACGTACTATGAGGGGTACGGTCTCAACATTGAGGTGCTTGGATGGTCATTTGGAGGTAGTATTGAGCGAAAGGTTGACCTGAATGCAATTGATGGCCTTGATGATGTCTTGCCAATTGCTCTAATGCCTCCACCGCTGAACACGAGCGTTATTGAGGAGCGGGGCTATGAATTTTCCGGGAGTTTTGGCTACGAAGGTGTTTCGTTAGAGGAAATGCGGCGCCTCGAGATTGGGGGGCAGGCCATTATCGGCCTCGAGGCTTCTGTCGATCTATATTAGGGGGCGAAGGGTGATGTATTTGAGGCGATATTTGGGGATAGCAACATTCATATTGTTTGTTCAGGTCATCATTTTGTCGTTTTACGTTGGCGCGAACGAGATAGCTATCTTTGAGACAGGCATTCTGTTCAGGACGGTGTACTATGCAGGGTTCATTGGGGCCTTCGGCTTTTGGGGCGTGATGTTGTGGGATTTCTTTGGCAATGCGGAGATTTCCAATAGGGTGTTTTGGGGGTTTGGGCTGGTTTTCTTTTCATGGGTTTTCGCGGTGGCTTACTTTTTTAGGCATTTCTTGAGGCGGAATCACTGAACAGGCCAATCCCCTTTCGATAGTATTGTGATTGAATAGCTTATGGAGTATCTGCGAAATAGTGAAAAGTGGGACCCAATTCTCTCAAAAATTGATGGTTTGTTGCGTGCGGGAAATATTTCAGGTGCCTTGTTTCAGGCAAGGCGATTGGAGCGTGAAGGCGATCCTCTCGCATTACTTGAACTGGCGAATATTTATGAAGTCGGTGGTGATGGTGTGCCAGTCGATCTTGATGAAGCTATTCGCTATTATCACCAATATCTCAATATCGTCGATGATGAAGGTACACGCCTCAGACTCGCCCGCTCCTATTTTCGGCGTGGCAGATGCCAGGACGACTTTGCGCAAGCCCACCGCTATTTTCAGACACTTGTGAATTCCAATCAATGGGGTGCGCATTATGCCCTAGGCATGATGTACAAGTTGGGTGAAGGAGTTGAGGTAAACAAGGTGAAAGCCGCCGAATATTTTTTGACCGCAATGGAACATGGCCATGTTGAGGCTGAGGTCAACTACCTGCTGCTGCAACGCGGGGAGCGGCGATTTAAGAATTTTTGGCCGCTAGTTTCCGCCGTAAAAAGACGTAACAAATTGGAACGGGAAAATCCTAATGACTGGCGGCTGGGCGTTAAAATTGTGCCGCCTGAAGTTTTGGAGGCTTGGGAGACCCAGCAGCAGGAAGTAGATGACGCGCCCTCTGAATGATGAAGTGGCCGGCGGAATTATGCCGTCATATTTGCCGCGCTTAGTCGCGGCAGGGCATTTGCGCCCTGAATCGCTTCCGCATGTTGAGCAGGTTATTGCAGAAACCGGGGAGGCTGCAGATCTGGTTCTGACAAAGTTGGGGCTGATTGGAGAGGATGATCTATGTGAGCAAATCGCAGGCATCTATAAACTCTCGACTTTACAGGAACAGGACCTCCCTTCACGTGCAATACAGAGCGACGCATTAAATCCAAGTTTCTTGGAAGCAAATAGGCTTTTACCCGTTGCATGCCAAGGCGATGCGATAGTTGTGGCAACAGTTGATCCGTCACAAACAGAAGCGTTGGAAGGGATAAAGTTCGCAACGGGCTTGAACGTGTTGCCCATAGTGTCAACGGATACATTGTTCAGGCTCGGGTATGAGGCCTTGTATCAGCATCAAAACGAGGAACCGACTGCGTCAACAGCGCAAATGACGGATGTGTCAGATGATGTTGCACGTCTTAAAGACCTCGCGAGCGAGGAGCCCGTCGTTAGGCGGTTGAATGAGGTGCTGGCGCAGGCTGCGAACCTGACCGCGTCGGATGTCCATATTGAGCCACATGCAAATAACTATCTAATCCGTTTTCGCATAGACGGCATTTTGCGCGACCATGGTCATTTGCCCAAAGGGATGGGTAAGTCCATCATCTCGAGGGCGAAAATTCTGGCGAATTTGGATATTGCAGAACAACGTCTGCCGCAAGATGGTCGTTTTGCGTTTCCCCTACGCGGGCACCATGTGGATGTTCGCATGTCCACTATCGCAGGCAAACTTGGTGAGGGTATGGTTCTGCGTTTGTTAGACCAATCACGCTTGGCGTTGACCTATGATGCTCTTGGCTTTGATCAAGAGCAGGTTGCTCTATTTGACAGATTTCTGTCCCACAATAATGGATTGATTGTCATCACGGGTCCTACCGGAAGCGGGAAATCAACCACGCTCTATACATGGCTGAAACAATTGGCTACTGGCGACAAGAAAATTCTGACCATTGAAGATCCGATTGAATATGACATTGATGATGTTGTGCAGTCGCAAGTCAATCCGAAGATTGGTGTTTCCTTTGCGACCGCGCTGCGGTCCATGCTGCGGCATGATCCCGACATCATAATGGTTGGTGAGATCCGGGACGCAGAAACCGCACAAATAGCAGCACATGCGGCCATGACGGGTCATTTAGTGTTGACAACACTACATACAAATGACGCCGCAACGGCATTTGCTAGAATGCGAGACTTGGGGGTCGAGCCTAATCTATTAAACTCAATTCTAATTGGTATTGTGGCTCAAGGGCTGGTACGGAAATTATGCCCAACATGCTCTGGCGATGAGGTTGAGGCATGTCCAACGTGCCATGGTGTGGGTTTTAAAGGCCGTACGGTTGTCGCGGAATGTGTTGAGTTCATACCTGAGTTGCAGGAAGCCATAGCGGTCACGGATGATACGATCGCTGTTCGAAAGGCTTTTCGATCATCTGGCGTAGTGGACAAACTCAATGCGGGGCTCAAACTAGCTGCGAGCGGCGTTACGACAGATGAAGAAGTGAGGCGTGTTCTTGGTTGAGGAAGCACAACTCAAAATGTATCGGTTTCACGCCATCCGTCCGGATGGTGAGCGGGATCGAGGTGAAGTTGAGGCTTCGTCACAAGATGAGGCACTCAAGTTGTTGCGTCGCCGGAACTTGGTGCCGATTGATATTCGAGAGCAGGGTGACAAGGTGGCAATGTTTGACGGGCTTTTTTCCGGTCCGTTATCGTTGACGTTCTATTCACGATTCTGCAGAGCATTCGCAGATTTGCTGGGTGCCGGCATCCCGGTGCGTGAAGCATTGCGCTTGCTGCAAGAGCATGAAAGGCCGGGCAAAACACGCCAGTTTATTGAACGCTTGGATAGTAGAGTGAGTGCAGGTAATGCGCTTTCTTCGTCTCTCATGATGGATCAAACAAAGCCGCCCCAGCTTATGAGCGCACTGTTTATGGCTGGTGAGAGCGCCGGTACTCTATCAGAGTGTGTTGGCGAGGCAGCGGATCTGCTAGAGGGTATTGTGCAGTTCCGACGAGAACTGGTGTCGCAGATTGCCTATCCGGTATTTTTGATCTTATTGGTTGTGGCGACGCTTTTCTTTATGAGTTTTGTCATTCTGCCCCAATTTGAGGGCCTGTTTGAGGGGGCAAAAGGGGATGCTCCTGAAATAACGCTGGCAATGATAGTCTTAGGATCTCTGATTAGGGATTTTGGCCCCTTGTTATTGATCGGAGGTTTGCTTGTCCTACTGATTGGTCGGATTGCTGCGCGTCGCCGCCCTGTTTATGTCGACGGGGCAATTGTCCGGTTGCCAATAGTGGGGAAAATGGTGGCGAAGTCGAACTACGCCCTGTTCTGCAATTGTTTGGGCGGCCTTGCGCATGGAAATGTGCCCATGTCCACCAGTTTTAATGTTGCGAAAGAAGCGGTCGGGAACCAGCGCATTGCCGCAGATCTTGATTTGACTGAAAGGGCGTTACGCGAGGGTGGTTCGCTTTCTGATTCCCTAGCTCAACATGCATTTGTGCCGCATGAAGTCTTGGCGTTGGTTTCGATAGGTGAGCAGACGGGGGATCTACCTAAAATGCTGGTCAATGCCGCGCAGGTTTGTGAAGATCAGGTGAAGATGACACAAAAACGACTAATGGCAATTTTGGGCCCAGCACTGGTTATTGTGATGGGGGGGATTATTGCGCTGGTCGTTGGTGCTGTGATGGTTGGAATTCTGAGCCTAAATGAAATGGCGGTACTTTGATGAAGCAAGATGACGAAGAAGCGGTCATCAACGGGGATGGTCGAGAAGCGGAAGCAGGCGTCACATTGATCGAGATGCTGATCGTCCTAGCCATCATAGCGCTTGTGGCAACACTCGTCGCGCCGCGGGTTGTGGGATATTTGGGGCGCGCCAAGTCTGATATTGCAGCAACGCAGCTTGCCAATGTGGCCGCGGCACTCGATTTTTATAGCCTGGATGTTGGGGTGTATCCAAGCGAAGCAGAAGGTTTGAAAGCCCTTGTTGATCGCCCTTCAGGTAATGTCCGGTGGCTTGGTCCTTACTTAAAAGATGAGAAGGGGTTGGTTGACCCTTGGGGGCGGCCTTATCTGTACGAGTTGGTTGCGGGCAATCGAAGTTTCATAGTTTCGACGCTGGGGGCCGATGGCCAAGTTGGCGGGGATGGCGAAGATGCCGACATCGCACAAAAGTGATGCATGGTCGATTATCGACAAATCCACAGCCGTAATTTTTGCGGGCCTCGAGTGGTGGCTGAAATCCATTCGCCCTCTTCTGCCCAAATTTGTGGCAACGCTTCCCTTAGCGAAGGTCGCTATCGGGCGGATAGATGATATAAGCGCTCCTTCTGTGCGATGGTCCTTGGGGCAGTATAAATGGGACGGTTCAATTGAAGAGCAGGCTGAAGATCTTAGCGGGAAGGATTTGGTAGGCCTGCCGCAGCTTGTTTTGTTGCCTTCAGATGCAGTCTACACGCAGGCGCTATCGTTGCCGATAGCATCGAAGAGGAAGAGAGACGTGGCGCTGTCTCTTATGATGAGTGAACTGTCGCCAATTCCCCAAGACCGCGTGTTATTCGATCATGTGCAGCAGAGCGATGGCAGAGGCAAACTAGCACTGTGTCGGAAGGATGACGTTGCGCAAATTGTGAGTAATTTTTCCGGCGGAGATCCAGGTTTGGTGGTTGCTACCGACCATGCGAACAAAGAGGCCGTCCAATTTGTGTTTTATCGTGACCTTACGAATCTCTACCGAAATACAGCACGGAAAGTGCTGCCCAAATTTTTGCTAATTGTATTTTCGATTGTCGTGCTTACGTCTTGGGCTAATCGGCTCGACACGGATCGTGCTGCACTTGTGGAAGGTCAGCGAGAGTTAGTTGCACAATTAAAATTACGCGGCGGCCAAGTTGAAGTTTTGCAGTCTGAAAGGCGCGCATTAGGCCAATTAGGGACTGGAGGATCTCTAGCAGACCTAGCGACCGGGTTGCGACTGGTTTCGGAGGTGCATGAACAAGGCTTCGCGCTTGATCGGATTAAGTTTAGTGGGGTGAGCGGCCGGGCCGAGGGGGACTTGAGGGATATTTCGGTTGCAGAATTAAAGGACATATTGGCATCTGATCCGTCGTCGACTGCAATTCAGATTCACCAGGGAAAAGTGCCCGGAAGGGTCACCCTAAATTGGAATCTGAGGTCTCATGCCCAATAGCACTCTAGACTCCTGGGGCATAAGGCTAAGAGCTTTGGTTGCGGTTCTAATTGGGATCGTTATTGTCATCTCCTGCATTTGCGGCATATCGGTGGTGGGGACAGATGTCATTGATGCATTGAACAATCATCGCGAAGCGACTGAACAATATGAGCGCGTCCTTTCCAGGTATGAGGAGAAACAGCGCGAACTTCGCGGCCAGCAGCAAGCTCTATTTCAGGCGTTCCCAGAGTTGATGTTGCCGCCTGTTACATCTAAACACCTGATCGCAAGCATAGATGCGGTGTTGCGCAGACATAGCCTTTTAGCAAATAGGAGCGGACAAGTCGCACTTGACGCTGATATCGATGCCCAAAAATTAGAGGTTCGCGGATCCTATGCCCAGATGCTTGAGGCATTGTCGGAGTTCCCAATTGATCCCAGGGCACGCTTTTTTCATTCGATAGAGTTCGAAAGCCAGCCTTCAAGTGAGATACCCAACTCCGTGAAAATGACTATAGTCATCGCTGTGCCGAAATTATTGGCAAGGGATCAGTAGGCGATGCAAAGGATGAGCATAGATTGGTTGCTGGTGTTGTGTCTTTTCGGACTAGCCTTTGCGTTGCTGTTTGCTCCTACGAAGAACTACAAAATACTAATCGATGACATCAGCATTCAAGAATTAGAAACAAATCGCGGTAAGGAGACAATGCAACTCAACTTTGGGAATCCGGATTTGTTTCAATCTGTTGGCTCTGATTTCATAGCAAGGCAAGATCAGGCATTTGATAGGAGTAATGCCTTTGACAGGGAATTTCGACTGCTTGGAATATTGACAAAAGATGGTAGAAGGCATGCCTTGCTTTTGCATAAACCGACAGCGGAAACGAGAAATGTTGCAGAAGCTACGATGTTTAAAGGCCTGAATGTTATTGAGATCGGTGATCATCATATCCGTGGAGAGTTCAAAGGGCGAGCTGTCACACTGCGATTATAGGGGAAGATGCAGTGACGAATGAAATTAAAAAAAGTCTAGTTGCGCGAGCGCAAATATTGAGTTTTGGCAGGGGGCTAGGTGTGTTGGCCGCGACGGTGTTATTTACGCTTTCGGGTTGCGATGCGCCTAAAGACCTACAAAATCAGAATTTTGAGTTTTCCTATCCGTCCTCAAGAAACCGGCAATCTGACAAAGAACAGAGGCGGCCTGGTCAGCTCTCTGAAGTGGAGAGAAAGTCGAACAGAAAGGCTCCCGAGCTAGTACTCAGGACCACAAACAGAGCTGAAGTTGTTGACGAAGCATCTCCGCCTCGCGTGAAACCACAATCTGTTTCACTTCAATTCGTGGATGCGCCGGTCGCAGATGCTGTTCGTACGATAGTTAACTTGCTGTTTGAAGATAATGTTGCCATCGGTCCGGGCATTAGCGGCAAGATAACCCTGACATCTGATGGTGAAGTGCCTGCTCAAAAGGCGCTGGATATTCTAGAAGCATTGCTGGCTGATATGGGGCTTGTGCTGCAGCAGCTCGACAGCGGGTTCCTGCTAACAACAGTTGAGCGCGCAGGGCAGCGGACGCAGCCCTTGATGTCATCCTCAGACAGCGGCGGCGGATTCGGTGCACGATTTATCGACTTGAACTATATTTCAGCTCGTGATGCGGTGCGCGTTGTAGAGCCGCTCAAATCGAAAAATGTGACCCTAATGGGCGTTGATGCGCAGAACATCCTGATTGTTAAGGGGCCTGTTCAGGACATAGATGTCATTGATGATGTTCTAAAGCGGCTAGACCAACCGCGTCTTGAGGGGCGTAGCGTAGGTTTGTTTGCTCTTCAATATGCGCAGGCTGGTGACATTAAGCAGGAGCTTGAGGTGATTACAAAGGCGAGCTTGGGCAGCTCGAGCGGGTTGGTTGAAACCTTGGCGATTGATCGGTTGAATTTTGTTTTAATATCAGCTGCAAATGACAGGCTATATGATCAAGCTGTTGAATGGCTAAAGCAGTTGGATCGTGAATCGCTAGGTACCGGGACAACGCTTCACTATTACAGCGTTAAACACAAATCTGCGGAAGAGCTAGCATCAATAGTTGCGGCGGCCTATTCGCTGACTGACGGCACAGGACGAGGCAGATCTGTTGTAGGGGACATCATGGTTG
The DNA here is from genome assembly GCA_965229935.1 of Alphaproteobacteria bacterium. Taxonomy (GTDB): domain Bacteria; phylum Pseudomonadota; class Alphaproteobacteria; order SPJN01; family SPJN01; genus SPJN01. The sequence continues at coordinate 1,854,994 of CBDDKB010000002.1, read as the reverse complement.
TTCCCGACACCGTTAACAATGGCATTATTGTAAGAGCAACATTGCAAGATTACCAATCGGTCTTGCGACTGCTTGAGCAGATGGATGCGGTGTCACCTCAAATTTTGATTGAGGCGACAATCGTCGAAATTAGTCTAACTGATGATTTCAGATTTGGTGTGAACTGGAACTATAGTGAGAACGGGGAAACGGTCACGCTGTCCAATCTTGCGAATGGGGCGGTTGCAGCACAGTTCCCAGGCCTTTCCTTTACATCGATTGGCGCAAACGTGCAGGTGGCATTGAGCGCACTATCTTCTGTGACCAATGTAAATGTGATCTCCGCGCCTAAGTTAATGGTCGTGGATAACAAGACGGCAATGTTGCAGGTAGGCGATGAGGTGCCGATTGTCACAAGGCAGGCACAATCAGTAACGGACCCTAATGCACCTATTGTGACAAATGTAGAATTGCGCGAAACGGGGGTTATTCTTGAGGTCAAACCGCGGGTTAGCGCGAATGACTATATTGAACTCACCGTCAGTCAGGAAGTCAGCGATGTGGCCGAAACGACGACTTCAGGTATCGACTCACCGACAATTCAACAACGTAAGTTCTCTAGCGTTGTTTCGGTCAAGGATGGTGAAACAGTCGCCCTTGGTGGGTTGATCAGGACAGCCAAGACGCGCTCCGATTCAGGAGTGCCATTACTACAGTCGATCCCCGCGGTTGGAAATTTGTTCAAAACGCAGGAAGACACTGCGCGGAAAACAGAATTGATTATTTTTCTAACCCCCCATCTCGTGGAAGATGCAGATGATGCCCGCGAGGCGCTGAACTATCTTCGGCAGCAGCTAGATTTTCTTGAAGTTTCGCCATCGGACAAAGGCGTTGGCGTTGAAGAAGGGTCTGATTCTTTAAAGGACGTGAATGATTGACTTTGAACAGGTGGTGATCGTCTGTTTGCTTACAGTGGCGCCAATTGTTGGGTCGTTCATTGGTTTGTTGTTGGATCGGCTGCCAAACAATGAACCGGTTGTGTTTTCAAGGTCAAGGTGCCGGTCGTGCGGCAGGAACTTGGGCTGGTTTGACCTCGTTCCGATTGTATCATTTGTACAATCATGCGGGAAATGTCGTCGTTGCGGTGCGTCTATCCCACGGGAACTGCTATTGATAGAGCTTGGAGCGCTTGGCTGTACAGTTTTGGCGGCCGTTCTGGCAGATTCAGTTTTCTGGCTTGGACTAACAACTCTATTTCTGTGGTTGATGCTTGCATTGTCGCTGTTTGATTTGCGCTATTTCCTCTTGCCAGATGCGCTAACGGTTGCACTTGCGCTGACGGGACTCGTCGCTATCTCGAGCTTGCATCACATTAGCTGGCAGGACGCGATAATCGGAATGCTGGTTGGAAGTGGGGCATTCTATTTACTCAGGGTCGGTTTTTTCTATCTTAGGGGCAGGGAAGGCATCGGGCTCGGTGATGTCAAGTTGATGGCAGGGCTGGGGGTTTGGTTTGGATGGCAGCCTTTGCCGATCATAATTCTGACGGCATCTTTACTGGCGATATTAGCAGCCCCACTTTTCAGCGGCGGCGCAGACATGCGCATGTTTAGGCATGTGAAATTGCCATTTGGTGCCTTTTTGTGTGCTGCCGCAGCCGGAATATGGCTCGTGCAGCGCTAAAAGTGCGACAATTTATAAACATAGTTACAAAAATATTGACATTCTGTCACCTCCAAGCATATTTGAAGCGGTATAGTTAATGCGCATGCGAGTTCGCCCGTAGTTGGCCTTTGCGTGAAGCGTTGAAACTACAGTTGTTTTTGGGGGACATATGGGGATTCTACGTTTCAAAACTGCTAGAAAAGCCGGCGCGTATTTAGCCCTGTTGGCGGGGGTGGCGGTTTGCTTGCAAACATTCCACGTGGAAGCGCAGCAGATGGTGACACCTGGTTCGTTTGAGGTGACTTCGGATGGTGCCGCAACCTATACAATTCCAATCGCAATGCCGCCCGGAACCGGGGGCATGGTTCCTTCAATATCCTTGGACTACAACAGTAACCGCCCCAACGGATTGCTAGGCGTTGGGTGGACGCTAAGCGGCCTGACAGTAATCAGTCGATGCGCGAAGCAGCACGTATTTGATGGTATTCGCGTTGCAAACGACGACACGCTCGCGGACCCTTATTGTATGGGCGGCTCTCGCCTGATGTTGGTTTCCGGAACCCATGGCCTGGCCGGGGCTGAATATCGGACAGAGATTGAGGGGTTCGCCAAAATTACAGCAATCGGCACCTCTGGTCTGGGCCCGCTTAGCTTTGAAGTGAGGACTAAATCAGGTCAAATCATGGAATTTGGCAGCACAGCCGATTCAAGGCTGAGTGCACCTGATGGCAGCGGTACAGTGCGTGCATGGTCGCTTTCAAGGGTTTCAGACACTGTCGGGAATTATCTCACGATCAGCTATCTTGATAATTCGGTGACAGGAACTATACGCCCAGACCGTATTGATTATACCGGCAACACTCGCGCGGGCATGGTGCCCAATAATTCCATCCGGTTCGTGTATGAAGATCGACCTGATACCGAAACAAAATATCAACGCGGTTTGAAGATTGCTGAATCAAAAAGACTCATCAGAGTTGAAGCCTATAGCGAGGCCGATTTGGTCAATCGGTATGAGCTTACCTACTTGGATGCAACGCGAGTGACGAAGCAGAGTGTGATCTCTCAAATTCAGTTGTGTTATGGTATAGGTGTTGATGGATGCCTTTTGCCTACAAGCTTCGAGATGTCGGATCCTCCACACTCTTCTTTCTCGACATGGACTGCTAGTGACAAAGTCCCTCACGCCGATATCAAGGACAAAGATCTGCATATTGGAGATTGGAATTCGGACGGCTTTTCAGATGTGATGGCATTCGATAAGGAGACTGGCGAAAACTTTTGGTACTTGAATGATCAAGGTATTGACGCGGCACTCTCTTTCCCCGAAGTGCACGGCAATCCTATTCAACCGCAACTACTTTTGAAATCTGACAAATCCAAGATTTTTCTGATAGATGCCAATAGTGATGGGCTGACGGATGTGATGATACATGATCCGGAGGATGGCAGTAATGACTGGTTCATCAATCGAGGGAACTTTCTTTTCGATGCCATGCCCAATCTAGTTCAATTTGATCAGCAACACCTGCAAGATTGGATAGATGAACAAGATGAAGTGCCATCAGAATTACCCGCGGTGGTAGGGGATATTATACCCGCCGATTTTGACGGTGACGGTTTGGTTGATCTGTTGTTCTTCTACAAAGAATCTGGCCAGAACCTCTGGTACAGGAATGTAACCGACTTCGGTGCAACAGATGACACGGTGGATGACATTGTAGCATTCGCACTGCAAGAGGCTAACCCTATTTCCAAGTCATCTATTGATCGCTTCGATGTGTCATCGACACAGTCATATACATGGCGTCCGATGCCAGGTGATTTTAACGGCGATGGCACGCAGGACATTGCGTGGATAATGGAAGATACGACAACAGATCGACAATCGCCTGTCTATGTTTTCCAGAATGACGGGGCAATGACATTTAGTGCGCTATCAACGTTAACCAGTCAATATATCACCACACAGAAAATTCACTCTGTTGTTGATTTTAATGACGACGGTAATGACGATTTTGTTTCATTCTATTCGCACAAGGCAGATTTCTTTTGGTATAGACATGATGGTGCCGGTGGGTTTGAGTATGAATATACGCCGTCCCTACGCACACACCATGGGTCACCGAATGTCCCTGCATTTGGTGATTGGAACGGGGACGGCAAACTAGACCCCATGTATTACCACGGCAGCAATTGCGATTATAATTTCAACAATCATTGGTTTGTCAGTCATGGCAACTATACGTACACAGATCTAAAAGTGGGTTTATTTACGCCGGGTGTATTGGGTTTATTTACGCCGAGAGTATATTGTGGTGGTTTTCGCAGCACCGGCGTGCTTCTTTCGGGTGATTGGAATGGAGACGGGATAGAGGATCTAGCGCGATTTAAGAAATCGAATGGTCAGAACATCTGGTTTTCAAAACGCGAAACGCGGCCGGATTTGTTAACAAAAATCACAACTGGTTTGGGGCAAGAGACAGTAGTTTCATATGCTCCGATTTCAGATTCTTCTGTCTATGCCAAGACTGCTCCTTCTGCATACCCCCACGCGAAAGTTAGTGGTGCGATTTACGTCGTGTCGCGCGTCGAGGCGAGTGATGGGATCGGTGGATCGTATGCATCCAGTTATCAGTATGAGGATGGCGAAACAAATCTCCAGGGCCGAGGGTTTTTGGGTTTTGCAAAGTTTGTTGCGACGGATGAACAAACCAATCTTGTACAGTATCAAACCTTCCGTCTGGATCACCCCTTTACCGGCTTTCTGACAAAGGAAGAGCAGTGGCGTGAAATCGGAACCCACCATCAATTGATTAGTAGCAGCACAAGTGAATTCGGCTCGATCAGTTACGGCGGGACGCGCCATTTTCCCTTCCTGTCTAGATTGGAAACCGCATCAACCGATCTAGACGGTACACCAATGCCAGGTCTAGTCACGACCTATGAATATGACAGCTTTGGGAACGCAACCAAGATTATAGTTTCAGCGGCTGATGGCTCGACCAAAACCACTATCAATACCTACCTGAATGACACGGTAAATTGGTTCATAGGGCGTTTGTTGAGCACGTCGGTGACAAACGATGTGCCATCGGCAACGCAGTGAGGAATGTTATGAATAAGTATAGTCTGAAGGCGCTTTCTTTGCTGATGATAGGTCTCTCGGTTGCGGGTGGGGATGATGCAGTTGCTAAGGAAGACGGGCCAGAAAGCATCATTTTGACAGAACAGCAAGTGCAAGATCGAATTATTGCAATTCAATCTCTCGATACACAAACCGCGAGCGATGTGGCGACAATTGGGGAAATCGTCAGATCCGAATCTGGCGTATTGGATGTGGCCCACTTTCAGGCATCGCGTAGCTGTACCTATCGGGGGTGTCAGGATTTCGTGATCGATCGCAGAACTGGGGACATCATCATGATCAACGGTGTCTGGGCCGAATGGTTTGCCGCTTCAGGTCGGGGCGAGGAAGTTATCCGTATTGAAATGGAATCTGACGATACGACGGGACAGGCGCGGGCGGCGGAACGGCCGATAGAAATAGCGCCGATGATCGAACTTGCGCCAGAGGATATTCCACGCGCGCGTGGACAGTAATTAGCAATGCCGTCTTGATCGGGGGATCGGGTGGCATTTCATGCAGTTGTACAAATTTTTGAATGGGATTGGGGCTATGCAGAGGCAGTCATATCGGAGCGAGTCTGATAGGAATTTAGCATGGCATTTACGGCGGTTTCTGACGCTATATATATTGCAGTTGCGGATGGGATCGCTTTCGGCGCGATTGATATTCACAGCCGTGACGGCGTTTGTTTTTTGGGCCCTACTGTCTGTTCCTGATGCGTTTAGTGCGTCGGTCACACGGACCACCTCATTTGCCTATGACCCTGCAACAGGTTTGCTTGTTTCCGAGACGATTGAGCCGAGTGATCCAAGTGTTTCGATCACTAAAACCTATCAGCATGATTTGTTCGGCAACCAGATTGCGGAGACTGTTTCAGCATCGGGCATGCCGTCTCGCACAACGTCTACAACTTATGACGCGCGTGGCCAATTTGTCGAAGAAGTCGAAAACGTTATTGGACACAAGGAAAACTGGACGTACGACAAAAAGCTCGGCGTACCGTTGACGCAAACCGGACCTAACGGGCTTACCACAAGTTGGGATTACAGTATCCATGGTCGCAAGATCAAAGAAACAGCTCCCATCGGTGCCTATACGGAAACAGAGTATTTGGTTTGCCAATCGCTGGGGGGGACCGCTACCTGCCCGACAAATGGTGCCTATGTAATACACACACTTCAATTTGATGCAGATGGTGTGAAGAGTGCACCTTGGGCGCGAGCTTATTTTGACGGTCATGGCCGCTCTATCCGAACAGAAGTCGAAGACGAATTAGGATCAACTATCGTCGAAGACACTGAATATGATGCGTTTGGACGTGTCGCAAAACAATGCGAGCCTTATTTCTGGGGTGGTGCAAAGGCGCAGACACCAGTTTGGGTCAAGCGCGATTATGATGCACTCAATCGTCTGGTCAAAGTCACAATGCCTGACCAGAGCACGATGCAATATGCTTATAACGGTTTGTCGACGAGTATCACAAATGAACTGGGCCAAGTGAAAACCAGCGTCAAGGATGTGCGAGGCAACCTTGTTTCGGTGACAGACCCGAACGGGAAAACCATCACGTATAAATATGATGCCTTTGGGAATCAGACTGAAATTCATGACATGGCTGGCAATGTCATCAAGTTCAAATATGACAAGGTTGGCCGCAAGATTGAAACAGATGATCCTGACCTAGGTTTGCGCACTTATGAGTATAATGCCTTTGGCGAATTGCTCGTTCAAACAATGGCCGATGGACGGACATTGACGCACCAATATGATTTATTGGGTCGCCCCACAAATCTGCTGGCAGATATGGGCGACGAGGATGAGGCAGAATTCAGATGGACCTATGACACGGCTGGGAATGGCATAGGGAAACTCCATACCGCACGCACCGTCTATCGGTTTCGCGATGGCATTCTCGACCTTGGCTACAATCAATTTATCAATGACACACTTGAGATGGTTGTGAGTACGGGCCTTTATCAGGGCCTGCCCAACCTCATCAAGGATGTTATCAGAAATCTCTATAACTGGATCGGTCAGAAAACACTGACCTATGACGAGTTCGGGCGCGTCACACGCACACAAATGGGAATGTGGGGTACATTCGGGCGGTTTGATACAACATATGATCGCGCTGGCCGTATAGACAAGGTAACCTACCCCTCTGGTTTCGCGGTACAGCACAACTATGATGCATTTGGTCGGCTCGACACGCTGAAACAGGCTGCTGGCGGCACACAAACATTTTGGGCGGCAGGTGAACGAGATGCGCGCCAGCGTTTGTTGAACTTCTGGCAAGGAAATATGGCGTTTGAGACCAAACGCACATATGACCCGCTGACAAACTTTTTGACCGCGATTGAGGCAGGGAACAGCGGTGCAATTGCTGATTTCTCGTACATCTTCGACACATTCGGAAACTTGCGATCACGCAGTGATCACAATCAAGGCCTTGTTGAAAACTTTGGTTATGATGTCTTAAATCGGCTGACCAGTTATAACATCGTTGGGGGTAGCCAAAAAACTGTCACCTATGACGATACAGGCAACATCACGTCGAAAACGGATGTGGGTACCTACGCCTATCCTGCACCAGGGTCGGATCGGCCGCATGCTGTTAAGAGCATTGCTGGCACGTTCGGTGGTAATTACACCTATGACGCCAATGGGAACATGACATTTGGCAGGGGCACCACTGTCCATTGGTATCCGTGGAATAAGATTGCGCGTATCCTGCCCAGCAGTGGCAACCAAGTGTCGTTCTTTTACGGCGCTGACTTTGAACGCGTCACAAAAGTATCAGGAAGTGAACGGACTGAGTATCACCGTGACGCCGCATCCGGTTTGTTTGCGGATAAGGTTGTTGGGGCACAAACCACAAGCTGGACCAATTATCTGGTCGCGAATGGTGAGATGGTCGGCATGTATGTCGATGCGGTGGATAATGTAAACGTCACCAATGTTATTGAGCCGAAGACCCGTTTTTTCACAACGGATCATCTTGGGTCTATCGCGGTGCTGACCGATGAAGCAGGGGCCGTAACTGAACGCCTCTCCTATGATGCGTGGGGCAAACGACGTTTCCCGAATGGCACCGACAATCCCAGCGGCACCATTACGTCTGAAACCACTCGTGGCTACACTGGACATGAGATGATTGACGAGGCTGATCTCGTCAACATGAATGGCCGGGTCTATAACCCAACCATTGGCCGGTTCCTGTCTGCGGACCCGCTTATCCCTGACGCCACCAATAGTCAGGCGCTCAATCGCTATAGCTATGTTCTGAACAATCCGTTGAGTTTGATTGACCCCAGCGGTCATTCCTGGTGGTCAAAAAAGGTCAAACCATTCTTCAAAAAATATTGGCGGACGATATTGGCGATTGTAGCCGCTGTCGTGCTGCAGCAATTCCTGCTGCCGCAAATTCTAGGTGGCTTCACTAGCTTGTCGGCGGCGCAGGCAGGGGCGATCTCTGGTGGTGTCACCGGCGGTGTGACCAATGTGATTGCCACGGGTGATCCTAAATCCTTCTTTAAGGGGGTGGTCACTGGCGCTTTGTCCGGCGGTATAGCTGGCTCATCCAGTTTGGGCTGGGGCGGTAAGGCTCTCGCTAACGGAGCGGTTGGCGGCACGCTCAACGCAGTCAATGGTGGGGAGTTTCAGGATGGCTTCTTGGCCGCTGGCTTCTCTTCTCTTGCCGGTAATCTCTACAAGGCCCCTGATATATGGTCCGGCACCGCAGTTGGTGCCGTGACCGGTGGCATCGCTGCCGAGCTTGGTGGCGGCAAGTTCCGCCACGGTGCCTATACCAGCGCCTTCGCCTATGCAACAAGCTATGGGGCTGGGAAGGCCGCAACTGCATTTGCTGGGGAGAGCCAAGGAAGTGGATTTAGTCAGGAAAACAAAGATGCTGTCGATGCAAGATTATCTCAACTGAAACAAGATGGGGTACTGAGTGAGCAGCATGGTTTTGCGACGGAAGACGAGGCAGCTGTTTATCTTAGCAATACGTTGGCAAAACTGTCGTCAGATATGACTATTGAAATTGGAACGAATATATCTTTGGGCAGCGATGGCCTGTATCATTATAGTATTCCTTGGTCTGGGACAGACATTGCGGTTTCTATTCCTACATCTAGCACTGGGTTTCACACTCATCCTAGCGGAAGTCCTATATTCTCAAATAGAACTTTTAGTGCAAGCGGCAATTCATACAAAAATGATGCAATGTGGGTATCAGAGTCAGGTCGCTCACTTTACGTTGGCGCCTATCGAAATAAAACGGTGTACACATCAGTTTGTGAGCCAGGTAGATGTTCGAAAGTTGGGTTCGGTGGTACGGTGGGTAGGGTAGTTCAGTGATGAAAATATCCTATCCATTGGTTCTGGTCATTGTTTTGGCTTTGCTTGGTTGTACCGATAGTGTTCAACAAGCCAAGAAGTTGGAGTTGCGCACACTCGAGTTAATACACGTATGTACTGAGGTGGTGAAGAAATACGAATCTCTCGACGCGGATCGCCTTAATGCAGATCACATATATGTTGATGTGTTTCCTGATGGAGAGATGCTAGCGTTTACAAAAGGCAAAGTTGGGACTTTCGGAAAAAGAAGCCCGAATTATCAAATGCTTGTCGCTTGCGCTGTTGTGGGAGATAAAGTCGTCGGGTTGTTTGATAAGCATGGTTTAGTTGTTTTTGGAGGAAGAGAGCAACTGAAATTTGAAGACTATAGTCTGACAGTCTATGAGTACTTATACAGAATAGTTGGCGAAGGATATAAATTGCTCGGGGCTCAATTATTTGACGAGGGCAACTTCGATAAACACAATCCTCTTCCATCTGATTATCAGTATGAATGGGTTCAATAATTTCGCACATCCCGTGCTAAGGCAGCGGACGCGGCCACATTGAACCACGCCTCACCGACCGCATTAAAAGCGCATAATGTCGGTAGTTTGCCAGCGAAAGCATATACTTACGGAATAAGAATATACGTTGGGAGCGATGGTTTAACGCTATATAGCATCACCCACGAAGTGACCCATGTAAATCAATACCTAATTTATAGTATAGCGTTTGATCAAGCATATCGATTTGAGTCGAGCAGCCATCTCTCCTCTAGCTGCGCGGAAGAGTGCGCTTATACCAAAAATATAATTGAGCAAGAGGCTAATCGCGCAGGTGAAAGAGCCTACAGTTACAAGTACAGAGATTATTAGATGATCGATAAAGGTTTAGTATATCTAATATTGTGTGCCGCAATACTGTTGCAAGGGTGCGGGAGAAGTACCCTTGCGTCACCTGCTTCTGAACTTTGCTCAGCTACCAGTTTTGGTTCTCTTTCATATGAGCAACAATGGGCGACTATTTGGAAGTGCCCTGTAGAGAGGCAGATCGATCATTATCTTATGCGTTCCTCTAACACCATACCACCTGATAGAACTTTGGCCATACCAATCTCAGAACAGGGTGATCAGGCTGTGCCCTATATATTAGAGTTGCTGGCGACGAACAGAGGCAACAATGATGCTTTTTATCAAGAAAGCTTATTGTTTCTTTTCTATGTGATGGAAGATCGGGACTTTTATTGTGTGATTAATGACTCTGAGGTTATGCGGAAGCTGCAAATGGAGGTATCGCTAATTGAAAGCGGTGTTGCAAGATCCAAAGCAGAGAACATGCTCGAGAAAGTGCGTGAACATGGAGTGCTTTCGCCGGTATGCATCGATGAGAGCCATTAGTTCATCGCACAGTAGAGACCTCCGATACTCCTTTTGCCACGATTGTTTGCCGGTTACCTAGTGAGGATCTTCGCGGTTGGCTTCTCGTCTCTTGCCGGAAATCTCTACAAGGCCCCAGATATATGGTCCGGCACCGCAGTAGGTGCAGTGACCGGCGGCATCGCTGCCGAGCTTGGCGGCGGTAAGTTCCGCCATGGTGCCTATACCAGCGCCTTTGCCTATGCAGCGAGTTATGGAAGCAACGCAATAGGAAATAGACGATCTTCAAGCGCTGGAAATGGAATGGGAGGTGATAGCGCTGGCGGCGAAGTTACAACTCATTTCGGACCAGGCACAACAGAAGAGAATCTGTTAAGCGCACGCCGTGCACTAGCAGATTTGATCGGGGATTCATCGACGGATCAGATATCGCTGATGGAACAAATCAGTGTGGTTGACAGTGAGTTAAGTGCTCTAAGGGCTTCAAATATGTCAATGGACGCCGTTGCCGCTGGAGCAGCAGGGCGTTCAGTAGATGAGTTGCGAGCAGGAGCAACTGCAATCATTTCATCGACGATGGGCGTTGGGAAGAGCGCTGGGCTGGGTACCCGTGGGTTCCATTATGTGATAACTCACCCTAAAACTGTTGGTAATGTTGCAGGCTGCATATTTAGTATGTGCGCGCAGGATCTTTCTACGGGAACTTGGTCGCCTGACAACTCGTTTGGTGTTTTGCGACGCTCGTTGGACCAGAGTAAACGGATTATGGAATTGAATCGATACTAGGAAATTGCAATGCAACAGAATGATCTGATCCAGACGTATGAACCAAAATGGTTTGATCAGCATTTCGAGAGAATTGTGGATATTCGCAATTCTGGCGATATATCACAAGCACATGCCGAAATGAGAAAGTTAGCTAACGCGGGTTGTGGTCGTGCCATAATGCAAATGGGTCGATGGTGTGAGAATGGAGATGGGAATACGTCTAGGAATTATGACGCGGCGATCCATTGGTATAAAATAGCAGAAGACAAGTTTGATACAATTGACGCTCATATCGGTCTTGGCAGGATATATTTGAATCAACGTGAGTATCTCGATGCATTTCATCACTTCCGTTTGTTAACAGAACATAGTGAGGAAATGGGGGCGTTTTATGCTATGGGCATGCTTTATCACTATGGGGGAGGAGTGGAAAAAGACATTGACCTGGCAGTTTCGTACTATGAGAAAGCAGTCGAATTAGGGCATGCACTTGCGGCAGGCCAGTTGGCAAAAATCAAGCAGGAAAAGCATTTCGTTTCGGGGACCATTGCGCGAGTGAAGGCAACTTGGAATGCAGTGCGCATAATGTTGAAGGACAAAATTGACAAGCGAGTAGGTATCTTTTGATCGGCAGCGCGGTAGGTGACCAAGATCCGTCAAATGGGTGTGGGGTGGTGCTCTCGTCTTTTAGCGAAGTGTAGTGGAATAAGTCCAATGCTGCCCGAGTTGCTCGGTTCCAATCATGCACCTCTTCCTAGTTATAGTATAATGAGGAATAATGTTGATCGTGATTATAGGTTACGCAATTCCGATGCTGAAAGGTTGGTTGAGGCATATAGGGAGCGATGATGCGAGGCTTGTTTGGTTTTGTTGCTGCTTGCGTATTGGTGCAGCTCGCATTTTCTGAGACTGCTGCCTTTGCTTCTACGCCATCAAGGCAGACATGCTCATATGTGCCAAAAATGCACCGGGATGCCATCCGCTTTCCGATCGCGTCAGTTGATGAGTTATGGGATATTGTGGAGCCTGATGGCGCCTTATATTTGTGTGTTTCGATACGGAATGAGCCATGGATTCACGTTGCGACGGCGATAAGGGAGGCGCAAGGCGTTTATTATTTCTTTCGACGGCCCGTTTATCTAGAGGAAGGTGATGGGGGTGCAGAATGGACAGAATTTCCATCAGATATTGATGCCTATTCAGAAGGTCCAGTTCAATTTTTTGCCAAAAAGAATGATTCCGACGAAGCGCCTCCTACCTTTGGAGAGTTTGTTGAAGTGCAAGGCATAACGCCGAGCTTATTCCTCAAATTGTCAAATTGTTTACCCGATACCTTTGGTTCGTTGGATAAATTTGACAAGGCTGCTAAGGCTATTGATAATCATTCGAATTTTGGAACCAACTTGTCCGCACTAAGAACCCGTTTGTTTGGTGGGGACTACCATTTGTTCGACAATCAATGGCGACTTTCTATACGAAGAACGCCAACGCATGGACCGCTACGGTTCTTGTTGGAATTCGTAGACCAAGGTACTGCTTGGCATGTTTCCTTCGATTTTGCTGATGATAGTTTGCAACTTTTCGAAGTGTATCAATTCCAGTAAGTCTACAGTCAAAGAACTTGACTGATACAACAGCTCGGATGGCCAGAGCCAGCAGCAGTTGGGGCATGAAACCCAATGCAATGGCTCATCGTCTTAACGGGCCCAATGCCGCCAGCGTCACCAGTAATCAGACCAATGCATCAATTGCAAAATAGTCATTGAACTGGGTGGCTGCGGTTGATACAAATTTTTATGAGAATAATTTCATAGATTGGGGGATCCGATGAAATTCATACGGTGTAGATTTGCCGTGTCGGCATGGTTGACTGTCTTTACTGCTGTTCTGATCTCTCCGACTTCAAATTCCCAAACAATGGTGTTGCCTGGTACTTTTGACGTGAATAAGCAGGGTGGTGCTGTGTATACGGTGCCTATTTCCATTGCCCCTGGAACTTCAGGCATGGAGCCGGAAATATCGCTGGAATACAATAGTAGTTCCGGTAATGGCGTTGTCGGCATAGGGTGGATGCTGACTGGCTTTTCTTCCATATATCGATGCGTGCCACTGTATCCAATTCCAGAACAGGTTCCCGCAGTTACAAATGACCATTCAGATAGCTTTTGCATTGATGGACAAGAGCTTTTGTTGGTCAGTGGTGAGCGTGGCGCAGATCTTTCCGAATATCGGACGGAGATGGAGGGCTTCACAAAAGTTATTGCACACGGAGTTGCTGGAAATGGACCGGCCTATTTTGAGGCAATAACGAAGACAGGTCAGGTCATGGAGTTTGGCAGGGCTGATTCGACCCGTTCATATGCAGCTGATGGCGAAACAATACAGACTTGGAATGTGAACCGAATTTCTGATGTGGTGGGAAACTATTTGACGGTTTCCTATGTTGCTGAACCCGATGGCGGTCAGCTCTACCCAGAAAGAGTCAACTATACAGGGAATGAGGCAGCAGGGTTGCAGCCCTATAACTCAGTGCGATTTGAGTATGAGGAACGTCACGACCCTTTGCTGCACATGCAATCGGGGCGACAGAAAATGTCATCTCTTCGATTGGTCAAAATAGAGTCTTATAGCAATGATAGTCCGGTCTTTGAGTATAAATTACAATATGCTCAATCCCAAGAAATCCCCAACCAAGCTGTATTTCGCAGCACACTTACGGAAATAGTTCTTTGCAGTGGCGGTGCAACTATTTGCCTGCCGGCAACAAGCTTTGATTATTCGAAGTTTGCCTTACCTATTTTTCAGCAAGAGTCAGCGGAAGATATAATCAATCCAACAGAATTTTACGATTACGATTTTCATAGTGGTACAGGTGCATGGATTCCCAATGTTTATTCAGGCGACTGGAATGGCGATGGACTAAAGGATTTCCTGATTTATGAGGAGCGAACGGGTAAAAATATCTGGTACGTCAACAAGGGAAATTTACAGTTTGACAGATTGGAGGACATAATCGACCCGGCCGAGATTCAAGAAGTGGATGCTTTTCCAGGCCTTTCACTCGGATGGCCTAAATATTCATTTTTGTTGTTGGATTGGAATGGTGACAACCAAGTTGATGTTCTTTTTTACAGTCCTTACGAAAATGGCCGGAATGTTTGGTATATCAATAATGGGGACATGACCTTCCGCGCGATTGAGAACCCTATCCAGTTTACATCCGCTCATTGGGAATGGTGGACACCAGTAGACGGCAATGTAGAGCCTGCGGCATTTGGGGATGCGCATGTGGGGGATTACAATAGGGACGGCTTGCCGGACATAATGTTCCACTTCGCCATAACTGGCAGCAATTTCTGGTTTATCAATCAAACAGACTTCGGTGCCACAGACTCTGCCGCTGATGACGAGGTGGTGTTTTCTGAGTTTGCCTTCAATCCCGTGGACCCTGATTCAATTAAGAGATTTAGTTGCAATGGAACATGCTGGTGGCGACCAATGCTAGCAGATTTCAACGTCGACGGCAGGATTGATGTGGCGTGGCGACTACAAGGGGGGCATAGGCAGGCGGCCCCATTGTATGTTTTTGCTGGCAGAGGTGATGGTACATTCGAAGACATTGGGCCGACCGAAACACTTTTTTTAAATGAAGACGATTTGCGTGTTGTTGACATAAATGCCGATTCTGCGCCCGATTTTTTTCGACGTAGGTCCAATTTTTATGGCGGGTATCACCCTAACATTCATTTGTATGTGAATGATGGAACGGGGCAGTTTTCAGCGTCTGAACTTTTTTGGCCACTTCCATCATTGCATGGCATGAGTATTGGAAACTGGACAGGTAGTGGGCATCTTGATTTTATCGCATTCGATTCAAATACGGGAGATAACTATACATACAGAAATTTAGGTAACGGTAAATACTCTGCTCCGATAGCAAATCGATATCCCAGGACATACTTTCGACGCCGCTATAGCACAGGCGGCGCGGTTCCGGTGCCCAGCGACCTAAACGGCGACGGTATTGATGACCTTATGATCTGGGATCCGCAGGACGGTAAAAATGTCTGGTATGTCGCAGATTTAGTTAAATCGGAATTGTTGACTGAAATCACTACAGGACTGGGAGCGCAAACTCAAATAACATACCGCGCGCTTAGCGATGCTTCTGTATACACAATAAATGACACAACTGCCTATCCTTATATGAGTTGGACGGGGCCAATGTATGTGGTGTCTGAAGTGAACGCTGAAGTTGGCGCAAATGAATTCTACAACACAACCTATCGGTATGAAGATGCAGTGATGGAACTGCAGGGGCGAGGCATGCAGGGTTTTGCAAAGGTCTTTGTCATGGACAACGAGCGTGACATCACACAGGTGCAGCGGTTTAGAACGGACTTCCCGTTTTCGGGGTTGTTGGAAACTGAAGAACAATGGCTAGGAGGTGAACAAGGACAGCTCATTAGCCGAAACATACGTAGTTATGACGTGATTTCGTATGATGGCACTCGATATTTTCCCTTTCTTTCAGAATCCTTTGATGAGTCATTTGATCTAGATGGAACAGCACTTCCGACATCATTAACCACATATGAGTATGATGAATTTGGTAACTCTACGTTGGTCGTTGTAACCAATTCTGATGGCACTAAGAGGACCACAATGAATACCTATTTGAATGATACTGTGAATTGGCATCTTGGTCGTTTGACATCCACAACGGTGGTTAATGAAATTCCCGACGAGACACCAAACTGATGGCTAGGTTCACAATGATTTTTCGATACATCTCAATTGTTACGCTCTTTCTCAGCATCGCACATTCAGTTCAAGGGCAGGAAATTGAAGTGCCGCCGATGCAGCAATTGCTTCCAGAGCAAGTTCAGGAAATGCTGGATAAGCTTGCCGAAATTGTGAGGCAAGAGGCAGATGACGAAGTTCGGGAAGGTGAGGTCGTGTTTGACGGCAATGGGCAACTAGATGAGCGCTACTTTCGCGAGTACCGAGTTTGCACATTTAGAGGCTGCGATAGCATAATCTATGACCTGCGAACGGGAGAAAGAGTCTTGTTTAATGGTGGGTTAATGCCCGGGTTTATCCGGACAGAAAATGACGGAGAAATTATAAGGTATAGTGGGCATAGTCCGATTGATACAGAAGATGGCGGTGTACATTATTTTGTGCCCTTCGACGGTCCTAGGCCACGACTTTCGAGTAAATGAACGGACTGGCGATTTTGCCAGATAATGATTCTCGATTCGCGTGTTCGATAAAAGTCTTGTTTTGGGGGAAGACTTTGAATGTTTTCAAAAACGAATAGATTTCTTGTCAAATTTTGTGTGCTTATAGTTGGTGGGGTGATGTCCGCCGATGCGCTTGCTGCAACGATTACACGGCATTCGAATTTCAGTTATGATACACAAACGGGCTTGTTGCTCACTGAAACAATTGAGCCAAACAAGGTTAGTTACACTCAAACAAAAAGTTATGAGTATGATGTGTATGGCAATATTGTCAGTGTCATCGTCAGCGGCACCGATGTCGAATCTCGGACGACTTCCACGGTTTATGATAATCGAGGACAATTCTCGGATGCGATTGTCAACGCGTTAGGCCATGAAACCACGATGGTTCATGACCCTAGATTCAGCGCAATGATAGAGCAGACCGATCCCAACGATCTTGTCTCTCAGGTTGAATATGATGACCTTGGCCGGAAAAAGAAGAAAATCGCGCCTGATGGAAATCGCGTAGTTTATGACTACCTATACTGCAGCGAGGTCGCCTGGTGTCCCTCGAATGGTGCCTTTTTGATTGTTAAGACACCCCAGGATGGCAATGGCGACAAAAATGGTGCCTGGTCAAAAACCTATTTTGATAATCTGGGTCGGTCGATTCTTTCTGTGGCTGAAGCCGAAAACAACACAGAGATTTCGCAAATAACGGAGTATGACAAATTAGGGCGTGTATCACGGCAGAGTTTGGCACATTTCACTGTTGGCGGCGTGGCGCAATCCACGGTCTATTGGCGCGTTACCGAATATGATGCGTTGGGCCGAAAGTCGAAAGAGATTGCACCCGATCTTAGCGAACTGAGTTTTGCCTATAGTGGCTTAAAAACGTCCATAACCAATGCGCTTGGACAAACAAGGTCTACCGTCAGTGATGCGCAGGGCAACATAGTCTCTGCTACTGATGAAGATAACAATACAACAACGTTCGTGTTTGACGCTGTAGGCAACCGGACGAAGATCACAGACTCTATGGGTAATATCACATCGTTCGAGTATGATTTGCTAGGGCGTCGAACAGTTTCAAACGATCCTGATTTGGGACGGTGGACATATAGCTATAATGTGCTTGGCGAGTTAGTCAGCCAAAAAACTGCCCGCGGTCAAACAACAACAACGACATATGACAGACTTGGGCGCCCAACATATTCCGAGCTTTATATTGGACAAGACGACACGCTAATAACCCACTGGAGATATGACGTTGGCCACAAAGCGATCGGAAAGCTATCTTGGTCGCGAATTGTTTATGAGTATCGGCAGGGCCTGCTTGGCACACAACCTATTCTTGATTTTATTCTGGATCCCGTGACAGCAGGAAATGGGCCTTACCGGAATGTACTTCCAGAGGAACTGCGTGATCTTATTAGAAACAATAGCAAAAATTCAATAACCAAAACATT
Organism: Alphaproteobacteria bacterium; assembly: GCA_965229935.1. Taxonomy (GTDB): domain Bacteria; phylum Pseudomonadota; class Alphaproteobacteria; order SPJN01; family SPJN01; genus SPJN01. The sequence goes on along the minus strand of CBDDKB010000002.1, from coordinate 1,837,035 downwards.
TACCTATGATGACTTTGGCCGTGTTACACGTACTGATTTTACACCAGTACAACATGGTTACGAAACAACCTATAATGACGATGGACGTATTGACACAATTCGCTACCCCTCTGGCCTAGAGGTTGTTCACATTTATGACGCGCTTGGTCAGCTAAGCGCACTGTTGCAATCTGGGGATACGGGCCCATTCGTTTCTTCTGCCCCTATCTGGAAAGCGGACAAGCGCGATGCAGAGCGTCGCCTGCGCGAATTTACCTACCGCAACGGCGTTAAAACGCGTCGCGCATATGATCCAAGAAAGGGTGAGCTTACATCTGTACTGGCCGGGGTAAATGGCGGTACAGAAGTCGCCAACTTTACCTTTGTGTTTAACGAGCTTAGCAATTTGGTTCAGCGAATTGATTCGAATGAAGGTCTGACGGAGGCCTTTCTTTATGACACGTTAAACCGATTGACCAGCTATCAAATCGTCGGCGGTGTTACCAAAACTGTTGCTTATGACGAACTGGGCAACATAGTTCAAAGATCAGATGTTGGTACTTACGCCTATCCTGCGCCGGGCGAAGCGCGCCCCCATGCTGTTCAGTCGATCACCGGACAGGTCGAGGCAAGCTATACCTATGACAATAATGGCAGCATGATACGAGGCGATGGTCTTGTGATAGGTTGGTTTGATGCCAACAAGGTCGCGGGTATCACCAAAGGTAGCACAACCGTGCTGTACGAATATGGCCCGGACGGCCACAGATATTCTCAAACAATCAATAACGTTAAAACAGAGTATTTTCGTGATGAGGCGTCGGGTGTTCTGGCAGAGAAAGTAACAGGTCAGCATACGGTCAAGTGGAATAATTACATCTTTGCAGAAGGCGAAATGATCGGTGTTTTCGTTGTGCAGGAGGAGCAATCCTATGACATGCATTACTTTACAAAGGATCATCTTGGGTCAACTTCCGTATTAACAAACGAAGATGGCAATGTGATTGAACGACTGTCCTATGACGCCTGGGGCAAGCGTCGTCATGCAAACGGCGCGGATGATCCTGCTGGTACAGTGCAGTCGCAAACCACACGCGGCTTTACTGGGCATGAAATGATTGATGAACTTGGCTTGGTCAATATGAATGCTCGAATGTACATTCCGAAAATTGGCCGGGTTATGTCTGCTGATACCGTTATCCAGAATATGACCGATACGCAGTCACTGAACCGGTATACATATGTGCGCAATAATCCATTAAGTTTGACAGATCCTACTGGCTTTGTTTCTAAAAAGGAGACCGATGAGCCGACGTTTTTCGAACGGTATTATGCGATACACGCAGAGGCTGCTCGGCGTTTGCAAGAGGTAGGTCATAGGCTCGCGTCCGCTTTCTCCAGATGGGGAACAGGTGCCGCCGCTCAGTCAGCGACATTTGGGCAGGGCACACAGAATGCCGGTGTGCATGGCGGAACAACTGCCAGCGTGGCTACTAACAACCCCAAGAATAAGAAGTCTGGGGCTACTCATGCGGCAGATGCCAATCGTGTAGGTGGTTCTTCGTCGGACATCAGGTCCAGTGGCCGGTCAATGCAGGGCCAGGCGGGCGGCGGCTACTCTCAAAACGGTGATGCGGACTACGGCGCTTCTTCACCAGGCAGCAGTTCTTCATATGGGGGGCTGTTGAACGGTTCTACTGCGGTTGCACAGGCGTCCCTAGGGGCACAAGAGGATGGCCAGAGTGGGGCATTAGGCGGTGGAAAGTCAGAGGGGGGTGCAGATACTGCAGCATACTCTAGCGCTTCGGAGCGTGGTAACGATGCGAGCTTTGACAACGTTTCTCAGGCGGCGTTGTTGTCAAAGGTAATTCTAGCTCGCGCAAACGCAAATCCTTACAAAGTTATACCATTATCGCATGACGAATATCAGACCATTCTGCATTTGGCGTATCAAGATGTGATTTCAAAAGAAGTTTCTTACCTATCCATAACCGATAATTTTATATTGGCTGATACGGTTTTATATCAGTCCGAGCTTACAAGTCGGACTTTTGATGTCGATGGCGTCGGTTTTGGGCTAGGGGGGGAAATCAATTATGTTGGTGTTGGCATGATGGCTGCGCATTATGGGTTCAGTAGGGAGTCAATAGTTCCAATGACTTGGGGTTGGAATCTCTATCAATATAGTGCAGGAGAAGGTCAGCATAATCTGTTTCAAAGTGTTGGAGCTGTGCCTTGGGCAAATCGGGGTTTCGATTATTATGAACAACAAAAATAGTTTGCCGAAAAGAATTTTATGGGCTGTCGTCATCGGAATTTGTGCACTTCTTACAAGTATTCCAATATACTTGAATTGGAGTGTGATGTCCTCATGCCGGGCCATGAAAAATATATCACAAGATGAATCTGCAAGCACCATTTTGAGAGAGGCGGTATCTTCATATTTGCTTAAACCAGAGCTACAGGAGCACCTATCTGGTGATTTGGGTACATACTATATTTATCCAAGGCACTCCGGACTGACTTTCAAAGGTGGGGGGGTTTTTGAACGCTATAATTTTGACACAAATTTTCTGGAACTCGTTGTTAAGAAGGAGCGCAGTTCCCAGCACGGCGGTCGCATGACAATTACAGAGGTTGGTGTTAGTTATGCACGGGCAGACTTGTTTTTCCGCAATTTCGCCTTAGGATCCCCAACTGGTGATAGTTTGGCGGTCAATCTTGAAGGTACGCCATATGTCAGGTGTCGGGTGAGGAATCCACAGGGTGAGATTATGTGACTTTTGGTTTATCCGTTCGGAGGTAAAATCGGGGATGGAAAGCTGGAATGGTTTCGCAGACATGTCAATTGCCTCTTTGAGGCTTTCAAAAATGCACAAATAGTTGCTGAAAAGGTTTTGGTAGAGGATGGCTCGCATTAGGAGCTTTGATCCCAAGAGTTTCTAGAGATAACTGGAAATCTTGATAAGCCAAATCCAGCACAGGGAATCTATTCGCCACCTATCGGTTTGACAGGATCCAATAGCCTTGTGGCGCATCTGAGGCGATCCGAATTATTTGCCTTGAGACTTGCATGGCTCCCGCTATTGGATAACGGACGGTTATGGTGAAAGCACGCCCGCCGCTTAACGGAATATGGGGCGTTGATAAATTGCTCTCGGTCGATTGCGAGATTGTGGAAACGCGTCTGTCAGGATGGGTCAGGCCTGAATGAACGGTACTATGGCTTTCAATTTTCTCGAACAGAGCTTCTGTCATATGAGGGAGTGTTTTTAGGCCTTCGACGGACATAAATGCTGATTGAGATAGCGTGTCTACACGCCTTTGCTCTTTTGATCGCCGATCTTCGAGGTCCGAAACTAAATCGTCCGCTAAGTCCTGCGGTACAATCAGTGCGGATAGCAGGGTCGCAAGCACATCAACAGCACCTGTGTTTAAATCGAACTTGCCGTGTTCATCCTGAATTCTGATGTCTACGGGAATGCCGTTCCATTCAAATGCCAATGCTGGCGTTTCAGGTCCCCATTGCGCCAACTCCCCTGCTTCCACTAGTTTCAAAACAGCAAAGCTGATAGCCGCATCACTAATGGCGCGCTGATCAATTGCGGTTTGATATGTATGTCCTGTCTGTGCCGCATTACGGGTATTGCTTAGAAGTGTCATAGCAATCAGTGACAGTAAAATCACGACCCAAAGAACGGATATAAGGGCAAAGCCTTGCTCCTTCCTCTCATGCCGCCGATCCATTATCGACGCCCCTTGCAGTAGCCGGTAAGGCTGTCATAGACACAATCAGTATCAACCTCGATCTGGGGGTGGATAATGAGTGCTGGCCATTTTTCATTGTTCGATGCGGTGACTTCAATTTTTATAAGAGCGGGCAGCCGATATCTGTCACGCCATTCTTGTTGCCATTGTGGCGGCTTTCCACCCGCATCTGCGTCTGCTGGCAGGTAGGAAAAGGAGATGGCGAGCGCATTCCTGATCAATGGTCGCGATTTGCCTTGGGGGGGCGTAACCGTCAATGATCTCCCGCCCTCGTCAGGAGTCACATTGATCTGCATGTGTTCCGGGGTTCCTGTCTTTGAAAGTGTGGCAAACCTGATGGAATCGTGTTGGCCAAAAAAGTCAGCGACGAAGTGACGGTCCCTGCTCATTACGAGCTGTGGATAGGCGTGTTGTATCAGGTTTCGCAAGGTGCGATGTGCCAGCACCATCTGTTGGGTTTGTTGCAGGTAATTGTTGGCCTGTTGATCCGCCCTGATGCCGAACCGCATTGAGCTAACTACCAAAATCATAAGCATGGCGCTGATTGAAGTGGCGATAAGAACCTCAACCAATGTAAAACCCCGTTCTGAGTGGCGTGATTCGCTCGGGGTCATGGTGAACCAAGTCGTAATGTAGAAAGCCCTGCCAGGACCGCTCCGTTTGTGTTGCCGGAAACTGTCAGGTCGATTTTATAGGGGACTAGGTCTTCAAAGGCGGCAATTTTATTGGAGGGGGTGATGGTGATGGACCAGCTGTGTCCAGAATTAAATCCACCGGTATGTGTGCCTGTTTGGACCGGGATTGTGACGCCGATCTGATCGTAAAGTGACGACAGGTGTAGTTGGGCGATTGCGCGCTCATTGATTTGCTGTGCGCGCGCGGCGCTATCACGCAGAACAGGGTAAAGCACCGCAACGACGGCTGTAATTATTGCCAGCGCAACCATCACCTCAACGAGTGTGAAGCCTGAAGCGCTTGTATTTCTCTGAGCGAGTGTTGAAGAGGTGAAGTAGCGGCCCATTCTGTTCTTTGCTCAATCCTTATGACAGCAACCACTTTGTTCGGAAGGTTGGTTGGAATTGTAGCATGTTTTGGTGTGCCGCGGGGGCTGCAATGGATTAAGAAAGGCAAAAATTAGTTTGAATGGCGAGGAGGTTGGTCAGGTAGTGAAATAAGACAATTTGTTAGCATCGCCAATCAATGTTTCCGTGTCTTGATCGTAGATATGATCGGGAAGATTGGCCACAAGCCAAGTGGCGGCCTTTCTGCCTAACGCCGCCGAATTAAAGCTGAAACGTTCTAGTTCACTGGCATTAAGGTACGCAGCAATCAAAATCAATAGGCATATGGCAGGATCGTCATCGGCAAGATACTCCGGCTTCGCAAGGGCGATGGACATAAAGTCAACAAGGCTTGGCCGTTCGGCGGTTCGAAATTTCTGGCTGCAAGCAAGAGGTATTGGCAGTGCGGCCAATAGGTCCATTGGGTCCGTTCGGGCCGCTGCTAAGCGGTGGCACCACCATGGCGGATAGGGTTCATCTGGAAACCAATCCACATCAATGTCTAAATTAATAGAACTCGCCATATAGACTAGTGCATCCCGGCTCCTTATCTCGCCTTGGCTACGGGGATTTTGGGCGTATCCCTGAGTTGCCAAAAAGTCGAGTGCATAGCTGGAAAGATGAATCCAATCTCGCTCAAACCCGGGTTTAGCAAAGTTCCAGAAGGTCGCGTCAAAATTTTCTGGGGGCAGTTCCCTAAATGAAGAAAATACGTCCCTTAACGCTTGCAGCAGTTCCATGCCGCCCCCGGGTTCCCCCGGCCGTGGTCCTTCTGACGGTGAAGGCCCCGTGCCATCATCACCTGTTGGGCCGCCGCCCGCTGACAGGTAGGCGCGGCGCAGGAAGCTGATCGCCGCTTCAAGCGTATCAAACGATACTTCGCGCTTGCCATCTTGCGAATATAGCCGATGCTGGAATGACCCGCGTGTTGCGGCCATCGCTGTTGAGGGGCTAACACCCGCAACGGGCGTGAAGTCGGGCGGGCCCACATAGATCGTTTCCACCTCTGTTGTGGAGTCACGATTGGCGGCTGTGTCAGAAAACTGAATAAAGCCCTGACCGGATTTGGCATCCAAACTTTCAAAATACCAAGGCATGTCTATTTTTCCCGTCCGCTATGGGTGACCGTTTTCAGTTTCACATTGTGCTTAGAAAGGGCGCGGGCTGCCTGCCGGTGTTGATGGCGCCACAGCAATGACGCCCAGTCAGGCGTCGGGCCGACCATCAAGCGATTGCCAATGTGCTCTTGCTTGGCAACCTCAGATGCCGAAATGCGCGTTTCTTCCAAGTCGTCCTTGCCGAAAGATCTTTCGCGTAAAACTTCAATATAATCTTCATCTGTCAACAGTCTGTCAGAGATGATTCCGGTCGTGATACGGCGCGTGGTTACCGGTTGCCCTTCAAGCACCTTGATGGTCGCAATCGTAGCTAGATCATCCTTCCATGTGCCGCTAATTTCTTGTGCTTTGTCTTCGTCGCTTTTTGTTTCCAAGTTCAATGGTTCGCGCTGAATGTCGTATGAGTTGCGGTCAAGGATGACTGTGTCGTTACTGGTAACAGTCAAAACCATGCAAATGTCACCATAAAATCTAACGCCACATCCATTCAGCTCTACAGCGCCAAAATAAATTTTCTCGTGATCGGTTGGGGGGAGTGCCATATCAACGGCGATACGCTTTTGGCTTGGCTGGTTGGCACCCAGTTTGTTTTCCTGTTTCAGATCATATGTGTTCTTATAGCCGTGATTGCAAAATGCTGGGATATGGACGGCAGCGATGTTGAAAACAGTTTTTGCCGATCGGGTTGGGTCATTTTTCGTGCCGTCCGGACCCTTGCCTGACAAGGCTGCCCTGATCATGTTGACATTGGCTTTGAGATAGCGTTCCTCGGCTATCCTGCCATTGGCAAGTGCGTGCAGCATATTGCCTGCCGTTTTTTTCCATTCTTTACTATCCATTCGCTGTCCCGCCTTTGTCCCCGCCTATTTTAGATTGTCAATATTATTGAGGTAGAATAAGCCCAGACACAAAGCCCCGCCAAAAAAACCGGCGAACTGCATGACGCGCGCGCTGATACGCACCTTTGTGATCTTATCTCTGCAAGGCTTTCCTGCGCCCTTCGTTCTTAGCTTATAGTCATGGTCCCGATAGGTCAGGTAATATCGTTCCCATCCATGCAGCTCGCCAAATCCCCCTACCATCGAAAGAACAAGGCCCAGCCACCCAATGGCCAGCAGCCAAATACAGTCGACCTGGTCGAGTTTGGGAGGGAAGCTGACGGTAAAGGCGAACAGGCCTGCTGCCAGCAATAAGAGCGTTTTATCAAGCTCTATCCGGTACCGATTGCCAAAGTCGATATCCCTGTGCACGGCTTCAAGCCAACGCGTTTCGTTGATTTGTTCTGGTGTTGGTTTGTCCTCACAAGTGTCGCACATGTTTAATGTCCTTTCGTGCCCTTGGTCACGCGCAATGTGTAAAGAACTTTATTGTCGCGTGATTCGACAAGGACAGTTTTGGCGCCATCGTCAAACTCACGCTTTATGACAACTCCAAGCCTGTCTTGGGGGACGCCCGGTATAATTTTTTCTGACATTTAGGTATTGCCTTCTATTCATTAAGGGATATTCAGGCCCAAAATTGCCGCCTCGCGATAGGCCCTGTATGGACCATTCAAGAGATCGGAAATGTCTAGCTTGTTAAGGTCTGGATCATCTCGACCTTTGATCCAGTTGCCTAGCGCGGTGCGATTGTTAGTATCGGCATCAAGCCAGGTATCAATGCGGTCGGACGTTGAATCTGCTCCAAACGGTACTACTGTGACCCTTTCCCTAGATTCCTTAGCCTTTGCGGCACTAAAAGCTGCGTTGGCCATTACAAGATCCTGACAGAATTTGATCGCCTCGGCATTGGGATTGCCTGTTTGGGGCGGACTTGTGATCAGCGCCATGCAGCCTTCAACGCTGTAATCCTTGGTCAACATGGTGATGACGATTTCTTTTACGGCGGTTGCGATTTCCTTGGTCGCACCGTCGCTCAAGTTTTTGACCTGTACCGGACGGCCAAAGTCAGCCGAACTGCCCGAAGTGGCGCTGCTGTCTGTTGTAGCAGCTTCCTGATTGTCGGTGATTTTATCCACGGCCTCCTGCGCCCGCGCTACCCGCTCCTCTTTGCGCTCAAGATTCTGCGCGGCAAGTTCATACGCATTTTGGGCGAGCTTCTTCTCTTGCTCTGTTTCCTTTAGCTTTGCATCGGCTTTGTAGATTGCCTGTCGGTCTGTTTCTGGGGTGTCATCGTTGATGGTTGGCGGAAGGCTATTGCGTGTTGCCTCGGCAGCCTCATGGTTCTGAACTGCTTCGTCACGGAGCTGCTTTGCAGCTGCCTCTCTTTCCTTTGCTTTGTCTTCTGTCTTTTCGGCGCGGTCCAGTCGATTTTGCGCCTGCTCAAGTAATTTGGCATTGGCCAGAATGGTGGCAGAAGCGTTGGCAGAGCTTTGCGGTGTCAGCGAAACCTGATTGGCACTGACAGCACCTGTCAATTGCTCAATGGCGAGTATAGCAGCGGCAAGATCCTGACTACGGTTGAGTAGAATGGCAACCTGCGCAGGCCCGATCGCACCATTGACGTATGATGTGCACATTTGCGCAAGTGTATCGCGCATTAGCGTGATCGACTGTGTGCGCAGTCCAATACTTGCAGCGGCGTTTTGATTGGCAGATGCGAGTGAGCCAGACCCATAACCTGTGGCACCAATCCCTAAGCCAAGGGATGAGGCATAGGCGGCGAGGGCATCCGGGCTAGGCTCCGAACAATATTTACCGAGGGAGTTAACGATGACGAGCCGCTGTTGGGCATCAAGATGAATCGCGATTCCCGTCGCGCCGCTCCCACTTTTGTCAGTTGTTGTTGGCAGAGGGGTGGTTCGACTGATCGTCTGAATGTTAGCGCAGGCTGCAAGGCTCAAGCTGATCGCGACAGTAGATATAACCTTCCAATGCATGACGCCCCCCTATTATGCGATTATTGCATTATTTGTTAACTTTATCATATGATACCCGTAATGGGAGAAGAAAGTAAGTTTGATTTATTTTGTTGTGACGCTCATAAGGCGTGCGCAGTGATGGTTTTTCCGCTAACCTTTCTAATTGGTGTGTGACATGCTCCCAAAAACCAATTTATTTCAACGATAACTGGGAATTATTGATGAGTATGCAACTTGAGAAAAGCTACCCGCTTAACCGTAATCAGGTGCTGCGGACCAACAATAGCCTGATGAATGCATATTCACCTGACCCGAATAGCAATACAAAAAATGTTAGTAGCGACCTCTCATTCGAGGGTGGTTCGGAGGTCATCGACAGTAGCTATTACGGAAAATCTATAAAGCGGATGAAGGCCGTTGAAACATCATTTCAGCGGGTGGATTTTTCTAGATCAGGTGCGTTAGGTTCACGGTTCTCAAGAAGTTGTTTCCATGACTGTACTTTTGTTAACGCAAATTTTCAGCATTCTGAATTCCAGGAATGTTGTTTCATGGGCACCGAAAGAAATCCCGGGTTCATTGATTCAAATATGGGTTGGTGCTCATGGAGCAAATCGACTTTTAAAAACTTTTCGATCAGTGGAACTAGCATGAATGGCAGTCAATTCGATAATGCTGTGCTGGAAAACCTGCAATTGAGGTCAGCGTCATTCGAGAATAGCTCATTTGCAGAAAGCAAAATTTCAAATATTAATTTTGCTGAAGCGAATGTGGAGTATTGCGATTTCACGGGCGCTGATCCAGACAGAGTATTGTTCGGCATAAACCAGATTTTGTATCTTCAGGGGTTTGATCTGAACTGGATTGCCGCTGGACAAGTTTTAATAACAGATGGAAGTCTGGACTCGGCCAATTCACCACTGTTTGATGTAGATAAAGCAATGAAAGAAGCTTACGATATTGCGGAGCTTTATGCCTCTAAGCGTGAGTATTTTCCGTTGGCCAATCTCATGGTGATCGGCGAAAATCCAGGAAAATTCACAACTGTTTTTCGAGAAGCTATGACAGAATCGCTGATGGATCGCCGCTTCAGAGAGGCTAAATATTTGGCGCGTCTTGCCAGTAGCAGTGGCTATATTTCAAAAGAGGAACTCAGTGAATGGTTCTTGTTCGCACAACATGTAGGAAGAAAATATATAACGGAGCCATGGCAAAAGAAATTGTATCTCACACACCTTGGTGAAATGCGTGACGCGCTGATGCTCGACAGTTTGTGCCCGCCGGTTAGTATCCGCTTAGTGTATGAACTGAATTCGGGTGGCCATGATGGGGGAGTTTTAGGACTACAATTCTTACATAAGCTGTTGGATGCTATGAAGAAGCATGATGGTATCAGCCTGTCCGTAAAGAGCGCATCACTTGCGTCGGTCAATCCTAACACGGTTGTGATTCACATTGACAATGTGGAAAAGCTTACGATGGTGCAGGAGAGTTCTGTTGCTAATCAACCCAAAACAAGTAAGTTTGACCGCACTATAAGCGTGATGATGCTTCTAACAACGATCGTGTCGGCAACCTCTCTGGCCGTTAATACATTTGGCGACAAGGATGTGTCTGCAACCGAAATGCCCATAGATGATCTCCGACCGGAGTATCAAGAAATTGCCGAATCATTTTCTAGGCAAGCGAGGATTAGTTCTATGGCGCTAAATGATGGGCCGCAGATTTGTGCTTATGTCGATTCCCAAGGCGCCGTTCAGATTGAAAAAACCTAGAACTACTTAACCAACGAAAATGGCAAGCTTACCGTATTATTTTGGCAGGCATGACAACTCGGTCCCAAGAAACCGCCATGCTGTTTGACCATTATCTCCGCTTCCAACCATATATTGTAGAGATCATCGGGTCTGGGCGGCGGCAGGGTGTCGTAGCCAGTGCCTGGCACTGGTCGAAAAGGAGAGAGAATTGGACAAACATCAAGTGTCGTCAAAAGATCAATCCCTTTCATAGTTGATTCTCTAGATTCCAATCCAACAATTAAAATGCTGCGAACATCGCCATAGGTTGGCCAAATACTTTTGGCAGCTTGAAACGCGCTCACATAATTCTCCAACGGAATTGCGCCCTTGCCCGGCATCGCCGCCTTGGCCAAATCCCGATCAAAGAATTCCAGATTAAACGCGATTTCTGTCACGCCAGCCTCCTTCAAATCTTGTAGGCGCTGCAGGTCCTCTGGCGGCTCCATCATTAAATATATTGGTTTATCCGTTTTGTTTCGAACCGCTGCTGTAAAATCAATATAGTAATGCCACTGACTGGCAGGTGGTACTCCGCCGCTGATCAGACAATGATTGCAATTTGGCACATGGCTTTCAATATAATCGACCGCTGCGCCCGCAGCTTCAAGTGAGACAGGACGCAATGGTTTTAGGTGTCCGATTTCGCAGAACTTACATGCGGTGGCATTCCGATTGTTGTAACGACAACTCCGAAATGGATACAGGCCAACGCGGTCAGTTGTAATATGCCCAACTTCGGCAAGCGCTGTCCCCTTTACGTTTTCCGTATCGTGAAAAACTGTTTGGGGAGCGATGTTACAGTGGGTTACATATTCTCCTTCGCAGGTAAGGAAATATTGGCCACCTTGGTACTCCAGTTGGAAGGGACTGAGCGCCACAAAAAACTCTTTTACCGGCGTGTTAACGTGCATGTTATCGAAAAAGATCAATTCGATGCCGCCGGCAATTCCGTCGCGAACCGCAATGGCGTCTGCACCTTTGTATATCGCGCTCAATGCTCGAGGACTAATTCTTGCGCCATATGAAAAGAGGTGAAATTTTAGTTTGGCAAGTCGCTCAAACTCATTCGCTTGAACATCTTGAAACTTATCATCCAGCGGCTCTTCAAGCAGCGCAACCGTTGGGGCTAGCTGATATTGGCCTGTTGGTAATATACCGCCTAAGCTTCTGTCGGAGATTACGCGGTAGCGCACAGCGTTATTTTCGAATATCGTATCAGCGTTGGCGCCATCGGACATAAACCGGATGTATCCGGATTGTTGGCCCAAGGGAGCGCGCCGTTGATCCGGTGACTTGAAAGAAATATCCTGTTGCTTTAGATCACTGGCACGATATAGGTGGTTTTGATTGCAGATAGGCGCATATATAGCGCCAAATCCATTGATATCAGATGCTTCAACAGGCTTGGCGGCAGGATCATCGAATGATTTTCTGTGAAGTGCTTGTGCGCCAGTTCCAATCTGATCCAAGAGTATTTGATTTAGGGCAACTGTCGAGGCCTGAAACCTCGGGTTTACCTCAATGAAATAGACCTTACTACATTTGAAATCCAACAGAACGTCTATCCCGCAAAACCCAAGATATCCGATTTTTTGTAACGCCATACCGATCGTAGCAATTGCTGTATCAATTGCCATTTTTTGCTTTTTGCTGAGCAGTTGAAAAGCTCCGAAATCAGAGCCCTCATAGATCAATCTGCCTTCTTTGTGACTGATAATTTGTATGGATGAAGGTAACTGACTAACTGAGTTCTGATTGACAACAATGTTACAATTCACCGGCAAAGCATCTTCAATAAATGGTGCCGCTATCAGGAAATTTTCGTCGGTATCATATTGAGGGGTGACGGCGTCAATCAAGTAGGTGCCAAAGCCCCCCGACCCGATCATTGATTGCACAACAAACCTATCAGCTTCAGGAATAAGACCTTTCAGGGTATCAAGGTTGCATTGGTGCTTCCCTATGACTAGGTAGTCGACGATGGCTACCCCTGAACGAAGCCAGCAGCGCGTGATGAGTTTATCATTCAGCTCGTCAATCATTTTTCGCGAGTTCGAGTAAGGCAGATAATTTCTGAACTGCGAATTTAGCTGATCACTTAGGGCGCCATAGGTTTGGAACCGGCAATTTGGATTTGCGCGAACATGCTTATGCATCTCCTCGCTGTAATAGGAATCAGCCTGTCTTCCGTTTTTGGGGTAGTTAAGATTAGTTTGCCGATTAGCATTTTGAGGGACACTCGGGGTATGCTTGGCTGTCGAAGGGTGTCCAAGGAAGCATATATGCTGATCAAACTCCATTTCTATGCCCTTTAAATCAGACCAGCGAGGGCCAACCCAGATCAGTTGCATACTCATCAATAATTCCCAGTTATCGTTGAGAATCGATAGAGCGCGCTACATAATCTTTAATCTTTCCAGTGTATTGGCCTTTTTAATCGCCCGTTGGAGAGCCACATCGTTCACCTGTGTGTAAATTTCTGTGGTGGAAATTGAGGCGTGCCCCAACAGCTTCTGAACAAATCGTATGTCTGTGCCGCTTTCGATTAGGAGCGTTGCAGCGGTGTGTCTGAACATATGTGGTGTCACCCGCTTGCGCAGACCTGATTGTTCCTGCAGGCGATGAATACGGTAGCGAACTGTCTGCGGGGTGAGGGGCTTGCCATCCTGATGGCAAAATAGCGGGCGGCTGTCGTTCTTCAGGGAAGATGTTTTTTGTTTCGCCAGTATTTGCCGTAAGGTTTTGTCGCCAATATAAACAATTCTGTCGCGCGCGCCCTTGCCTGAGACATGAATTGTGGAACCATTCTTGCTGATATCCTTTAGTTTCAGGTTGCACAGTTCCGATATCCGGAGTCCTGTGGCGCACAAGACAATAATTATCAGCGATGTGGAGGGTGTTTGCGTGCTTGCCGAGGCAGTCGATTTTAACAAACTACGCACTTCCTGCGCGGACAATGCGCGGGGCAGCCGCTTCGGTTGCCGGATGATAGGTTGCCAATTTTGAAATGGTGATGGCAATCCGTAGGTTTCATGACAGAAGCTTGCGAATCTCTTTAGACTGGCTATGCGTCGTTTAACCGTGGTAGCTGATAGCTCACGTTCTGTCGTCATATGCTCAAGGTACTTCTTGATGGCATCTTGGCTCAAGAAATCAGTATCGACGGCGCTGCTATGAAATAATTTAAAATCCTTCAAGTCGCTTTTGTAGGCCAGAACTGTGTTGCTGGATAGTCGACGCTCAACCGTGCAGTGAAATATGAATGTATCTCGTAGTTCATCAAATTCAGGCATAAAGTGGACCTCTCAAAAAGGCGCACACTTATGCAATCAATTCATTACGGCAAGTGATTTTGTAATGCGGTAACGGCCAACGCTGATTATCGCGAATCCCACTTCCGTCTTAGCTCGATATAACGCGGATCGCGTGCCAGTTCGGGTCGGCCTTCGATGATGTTTTCAAGGATTTCTGCCATATGGTGTGGCCACCACATCATACGCTCTGGAATGATTGCATCCAAAATGGCAAGTGTCTCTTCCGGGTGTTGGGTTGCTCGTTCCGTATTTTCATAAAGGAAGAATGTAATTTCGTGATCGTCCGGCGGCAATTTGGTCAGATGGGGGATGATGGCCTGTGCCAGTTCAGCGAAATTTTCTGTTGTATGGTTAAGAAAATCCACTAGTGCACTGGTTGTTTCTGTGGTTTTCGCGGCCAGTTGGCGGGGCCAGACAGACTGGAATAATTTTAGCGCGCGGCTAAACGGGAACGAACTGTCGGGCCTGTTCAACCAATCATTAAGGCACCAGATTATTCCGACCCGCAGATTGTCGCCGACGTCAAGCAACAGCCGTGTCAGTTCTTCATCGTCGATTTGTTGTCCGTTTTCGTCATTTTTGATATTCGCCCACATGGCAAGCACAAGGTTGGCGATGGTCGAATGGCGGCTCTCTCGCAAATCGCGACCTTCGCGCAATCGGTTGATCAGATGCGATTTTAGCTGGTTGAACAACACAATTGATGGCAGATACCGCAATTGCCACAGATAGCCTTGCCACCATGCGTCCCTATCGTCTGTAGTGCCTGTGGCAAGAATTGGCAGCAGGTTTTGCTCAACCCATGCTGGGTCCAAATTGTGAAGTCCATGCAAGTGGAATGTTAGTGCTGTTATTGCATGACGATGCAAATTGCCATCAAGCCTTAACAATCGCTCAATCTGCTGCTTCCAATCATCGGGCAAGCCTGTATCCTGCGTTGCTGCCTCTCGCGCAGGGAGCCGTTGTACTGTCCGCGCCAAGTTGCCAACGCAGGAGTTTAACATTTCGCCACGCCAATCGGTGCCAGGCTGATTGGTGGTGATGCCTGTTTCGCCTAATGCGGGGTTTTGCTCCAGCAAGGTGACCAGCCGGTCAAACAGCGTAGGGAAAGCCTGCCAAAATGTATTATCGCCTTGGTCTGAGACTGTCTGCAACCAATAGCAGATCGCATAACTGTTTTCTGACAGCGCGTCGTTCGGCGCTGCCGCTAGCAGGTTGAGTGCCCTGCCAAGTAGTGATCCGTTGTAATCGTTCCAAACATCGCTCCATAGGAATTTATACCAAGCCCATTCCGGGTAATTCCCATTAGATGCCGCGTGTTCGAGTGCGGCAAAGGCGTGATCGGGTTCGTTTTCGCACAGTCCTTTGAAAGGGTCAGTGCGCTGTAAGAGATCGTCAGTTCTTCCTGTTGCCTCTTGAGCAAGGGCGAGAACCTGTTCAACTGGTACATGAAGCAAAAAGTGGTAGTCGGTATCGGTTTGTACAATGCCGCCGCGACTTTCATATGCAGCATCGTTGTAACTCCAATATGAACCGTCCCAGCCATCGATTGAGCTCACCAGTGTGGCCAGTTTGGCTGCTGTGTCAGGCGACAGCTCGCAATCATTATGCGCTAGCCATGTTAATATAGCAGCTGGACCATGGCGACGTCTTCGGCCGAAGTCTTTAATGCCCTCTCCATCCCCCTGTTCAGGCCCAGCCAGGATATGCTGTTCTAGGGCGACGCGCGTTTCGCGGGACAAATTTTGCCATTTTGCGCGTAAGCTGTGCAGTAGGTCGCGACGGTGAGAACTCTCCCAGAAACCCAGTGATGTGAGAGAGAGGAGTGTTTGTCCTGCCTCGTCTGCGGACAACAGGTCTGTCTGCCCAGCGACCCAAATTCGCAAATGGTCAAAAATATGGTGATCGTTTAACGGCCAACGATCAAATTCTTGTCTCGCGGCGGCGGGATCGATTTCAATTAGCTGGGCAAAATAGGCTGCAAACCGATGAACCATGCCAGGCAAACCATGTGTCCGTGTATGGGAGTCTATTTGGTCCTCTGGTGGCTGATTAAATGGTGGGATAGCCAGCCAACCATAGACATAAATTTCTTTTACAAGAGTAATTGCGCGTTCTAGGTTTTCGCGCGCCAGGGGGACAATAGTGTTGACAACATCGCGTGGAATGCGATCTGGACGTATAGTATCAGCATAGGATATTTGGCGATCTATAACCTGCAAGGCAGATACATCTAATGGCATTGCAGGCCCCAGTAAATTATTGCGTGCGACGACCACCCTGGGACGGTCTATATCCTGAAATTCGCGTTCGCTGTTCGCTGTCCACTCATTTACGCGAATGTTGCGTTCAAATTGATGCCACATTCTGCTGGAGCTGCGATAAGTGGTCCTGTAATCCTCTAGGATGTATCGCCATGCTTGGGCAGACTCCGTGTCAAAACCACTGTCGTCCATTGCCATGCGGCGTGAGATTTCATTGATAAGCTGCCAATGAAGGCCAGCTTGCCCTGCCGCCCACCAGATCGCAGTGGGGGTGTGCGCGACTTTTGCGATCCATGTTTTTAGACAATCATGCCGTTGCAAAAGATATGGACCAGGTGTGTACGGCCCGGAAAGAAGGCCTGAAACTGCGTCAGTAGCGATGTCCTGCCGTTCATGTTCTGTGGGGGTGAAGGCGGACCATGCATTTCGGTACGCCCTATCGAGTATTTTCTTTTTATCGCCATCGCTTTTGTGAGTATCGGAAGGTTCTTTACGGTTTTCTGGAACAGAGCTTTTTGCCTCAGTTTTCTGCGTTGAGGCTTCGGACTGTGGTGCCGGGAGGAATATGGTTTCATTGTCGAGACCAAAGAGTCGGGCGGGAAGAATATGCCTAGATTTCCCGTCATCGGTATAAACCCGACTTCTTTCTGCCAGACGACAGGACTTGTCGAATACCATGAGCCAAGAGGGTGGGGGAGGTGGATCAGCATTTGCCCAGTCCTTCGCCCCTAGCTCGGTTGACACCAAATGGGCGACCTGCCCGCGTTGATAAGGCGATAAAGCGGCAGGGCCAGCTTGCGCCATTTCTATGATTGCTGCGCGCCATCGCGCTGGATGTTCTACGCGATCTGCCCATGCGCTGAGCGTGTCGTACAGGTTTGAATGATCATCTCCTTGCGCCCTATACTCAATCGGAAGGGCGTTTTTTCGCTGCCAGGAGGCGCGTGCGCCCATGTCACGGTTGGAGTAAAAGGCAAATATTCTCTGGGCGGCGTCATTGTCATCTTTCAACGCCTCCAGAAGATATTTGACTGGCGGGTCATCCGCAGAATAGCCAACAAAGAGGACGACGTATTTTTTCAATACATCCTTAAGAAAGTCTGTGGCCCATCTGCGAAGCAAATAGGCGCGCCCGAAGCTGGGTGGCGTCAGAACAACGCTGCGCGATTCCATAGAACGATAGTTCTCCGAAACACGTCCGTGCAAATAGACTAACCCGTGAAGGTCTTCGAGTTCGTCAACGACCGGCAGGCGAGGATAGACAAATTGCGGCAACTCACCGTTTGCAACTTCAAATAGGCGGTCCAAATTCGTTGTAATCAGGCGGGTCGAACCGGTTGGCGATGTTCCGATTCTAATAAGGTCTAGATGTGCCTGTATGTTTGGAAATGGGCCCGGGTTAAGCGCTGCTGCAACGGCATTGTTTAATTCGTCGACATCAAATTCTTGCGCCAAATAACCAAAAATAGTGTCACCCGCAAATAGGTTGCCCGGTGTATCCGCTCTTCCTCCTATTTCTCTTGCTATGTTAAGGGCGCGTCGGGCCTCTGATTCTGGCAGGGCTCCTAATGAATTCATGACGCGTTCAGCCAGTCCAAAAAACCCTGGCATATTGTTGCCATTTGCCATGGAGACGCCCGCGCCGCTAACGATCGCTAGGCGGCCTTCGTCGGCTGCTTGTAACAAGTCATCAGGAATGTCAGGGCCGTCTGCATAGAAGCGCATAATTGCCAGTCACCATTCACCAAGAGAATCATTGAAAGGTTACCATTGGCAAGACGCGATTGTCAGTAGAGTGGCCTGATCTTGATAGAGGTCATTTCGTACGATCAGAGATGGACGGCGTATTTGCGCGCAAACTTCATGGTCCCATTATGGTCCCAACTTGGTCCCAGTCGCGTGTGCTGAAAATCGCGCGTTTGTAATATATTGATTTTATTGAGAAAATGGTGGGCGATACAAGATTTGAACTTGTGACCTCTGCCATGTCAAGACAGCGCTCTAACCAACTGAGCTAATCGCCCGCACCAATTGGAGACGGCCTTTCTAGTGAAAATTCGACTTTGCTGCAAGGCCTAGTATGCGGAAAATATGGTGGGAAAGTGCGGCATAGCTACACTCTGAGGGATTGGAAGCCGCGGCGCCATTGAATTTCTTCTATTGCGGTGGCGATAACCATATCAAAAAGACAACACCAACCGCTTGCGTGCTGATGCCCGCCAATAGAAGTGGCCATTTTGGCAACTTAGTGTTTGTTGCCTTGTTGCGTATCGAATTTGCGATTTGGGGCAGGGCAAAGAGATAAACAATAAAGGAATATAAAAACAACCTTTGCACAGTCAGTCCCAATAGCGGGGCAAGCAACAGAAATATGATAAGTGGGGCAAGCCAAAGCCTCTCTCTCCACGCATGATCTATCCACGGCCCTTTAATGGGTGGCAAATTACGACGAAGTGCAATCCAGGGCCAAATCCCTACCATAATGGCAAGGCTAATATAGATATTTGCTAGATGTATCCAGTCAGGGTAGCAAACATGAACAGCCTTGATCGCGCCAGTGCCGGGCAATTGTTCAACATTGATAATCATCATGGGGGCGGGGCAATAATGAGCGAACGCATCAGTCGCAACAATTATGCCCAAATAGTTGCGCACGAAATTAACGGGCAATTTCATGATCATGTATAGGGTGCTGTTCAGCTCATGCACGTTACCCTGATCGCTTTGTACAGCCATGGCGGCCACCAAATAGCTCGCAATTGTTGTTAGCAGCAACAAGGCAGCTTTGGACCTGGTGTGTTGAAAAAACATGATAACGGCCATAATACCTGTAATGGCAGCTACGGTTGGCCGGCTCATGATTGCAAGCAGTGTCAGCGTAAGGCCTATAGCAACAAGCAAGCGAGATCGCTTTAGCAGACAAATTAGGGCGGCAAAACTAACCGTGACCGTCAGCAAATCTGGGACATAAATGAACTGATAAAGTGTGTAGAGATATGGCACACAAAGCAATAACAGGGCCATTGGCGGGCTGATCGCATGGTCGCGCAAATGAATAAACGCAAGCCAGATCAAGCAGCCAAGCGCGGCGAGATTGACAATCAGCAATGCGTGCATCGCGTCAATTGATAGCCAAATGATTAGCAGGCTTGCCAAAAAGGGGGCAAGCACTCGGGTGTTAAATGGGGCAGGCACATTGGCGCTGTTGTTCATTGCCATTTGGGCGTAATAGTCAATATCGGGATAGGCGGTTGTGGGGGGCTGCCACAAAATCCCCAATGCGGGCAGCAAAAATGCCAACAATATTGCAGCAAACAATGCCGGGGCATTTGTGCTGCGCGTTAACTGCCTGTTTTCAGGAGATGTGGCCGGATCATTGATCATTACAGCTTTACCGGGGCAAAGTGAGGGAAGGGGTGATCACATCCGGCAACGTCAGCCAGGGGGGGGAAGTTCGCCACCTCGCCCATCTTGGCCCACAGGGCCTGCACCCGGTCGTTTGAATGGGCTTCGGCGGCGGCCTCATCCGTGGCCCATTCAAAAATCTCCAGAAACGTGCCGTCGTCGGCATGCAGCAAAAGCGGCGGGCGGGAGGAAGCCAGCCCCTCAACCCGCAAGGTCATGTGATGCTGCGCAATCAATAGGCGCAAGGCTTCGTGATTTTGCGGATCGCCCGCGTCTGCGCGATAGGTGGCAATGGTAAATCGGCTCATCTTTTTTGGTTCCCTAATGAGCTTGATAGGCCTCATAGCCCGGCGGCAGGTCTGCGCCCTGTCGTGGGGCCATTCCAGCGGCGCGATAAATCTCGTCAATCACGGCCATGTTTTTCACCCCGTCTGCGGCGTCAGTGATCATGGGCGTGCCATCATTTACCCAAGCCACAAAATTGCGCAACTGTTCTTTATAGCTTGTGGTGCCGGGGCAGGTTTCGACGACCTTGTCTGTGTCTGTCTCGATCGTGATCTTGTGATAAAGCTGCGGGGCAATCGGGTTCATCACCGTCATTGCGCCCTTTGTGCCTTCCACATGGGCCAAGCATTTCAATAAAGGCCATGCGGCCATGGCGCAGATGATGCGCCCCGTCACGCCATCATCGAATGTGAATTCGGCGCGCATATAGCGATCCACATTTGTCTTCATCAATCGGGCATGGGCGCCTTTAACGGTGGGTTCTGCGCGCGCAAGATGGCGGACAATATTGATTGTATAACAGCCCGTATCCATGGTGGCGCCGCCTGCCAAATCTTCGCGCCATCGAATATTGCCCGGCTCCAGCAAGGGTACACAGAACTGCGCCTCAACATGTTGCACGTCGCCGATAGCGCCGCTGTCGATAATCTCCAACATGCGGGACGCCACAGGATGATTGCGCCAGTGAAATGCCTCCGCCAATATTTTACCTGACTTGTCCGCAGCTTCTTGCATGGCGCGTGCTTCCAACGCGTTGCTGGCAATGGGCTTTTCGCACAAAACATGTTTGCCAGCTTCAAGCGCCTTGATGGTCCAATGGGCGTGATGGCTGTTGGGTAGGGGGTTATAGATCGCGTCAATGTTGGGATCAGCCAACAACGCATCATAGCTGTCATGGACGGTGCTGATCTTGTGCTTGCGCGCATAGTCCCGGGCACGTTTGGGATCGCGCGCGGCAATGGCGCTGACCTCAACCCCGTCAAGCTTTCTGGCCGGGTCCAATAATGCCGGGGCTGTGATGCGTGCGGCCCCCAATACACCCATGCGGATCATGTTACTCTCTCCCCCTAATCCCGCCAAGGCTCAACAATGATTTTGGCGTGCTGTTCAGGGTTGGACAGGTCCTCAAATGCCTGTGGTACACCGCTGACCCCGACCGTGCCTGTGATCATCGGGGCAACATTGATTTTGCCTTCTGCGATATTGAACAGGCTTTTTTTGAACTCGTCAGGGGTATAGCCCAAGACGAATTGCATGTTGATCTCCTTCATAATGCCCCACAGGGGTTCAAGGTGATCGCGTTCCATGCACACGCCAACAACCACAATGCGGGCATTGCGCGGGGCCCCTTCCATCATCTGGTGGATGACGCCGGGCACGCCGACACATTCAAACAGGACGCAAGGTTTGGGCTGTGGCCCCATGCCCAACATGTTGAGCGGGCTTTTCGGGTCATATCCTTCTGGGATGGCTTTGTCGGCCCATGCGTCATAGGGCGAATGATCCTTGGGATTGACCACGATGTCTGCGCCCATCAGCTCTGCCAATTTGCGGCGAGCGGCGGAAAAGTCGGCAGCGATCACCGGGCCGATACCGCGTGCCTTCAGGGCGGCTATAACAGCCAGTCCAACGGGACCGCAACCGATGACAATGGGGACGTCTTCGTCTGATACATTGGCTTTGACGACGGCATGTTCGCCCACTGCTGATGGTTCGGTCAGGGCGGCAACATCCGATGCCAACCCGTTGGGGATTTCGGTAAGCAACATTTCATTCAGGATCATCTGTTCGCCATAGCCGCCCGGCACATCATTTGAATAACCGATAGACCGGATGCCATCCGTCATTGAAAAGGTGATGGGGAAGGAACAGACCCGCGTGCCAGGCTTGAATGTTTTTTGTGTGTTGGGGCCGTAGTCAAGAATCTCTGCGCTGAATTCATGGCCCATAACCACATTGCGCGCGGTGTCAAACGCCGATGCGTCAGAGCCTGAGCGTCTGGCCATTTCAGACATTTGGTCAGCATGATGCAGAGCATGTAGGTCAGACCCGCATATCCCGCAAGCCAGTGTTTTGACCAGGACCTGTCCGTCACCCGGTTCGGGTGCCTCGATATCTTCGATGAATAATTGCTGATCCCGCATCACTGCTGCGCGCATGATGAAGCCCCCTTGCTGATTTGTTTGTTTTACTGATTGCAAAATCACTTTGGGGCAGTGTGCTTAGCCCGCTGCGTCTCTGCAAGACATAATTCAAGGAGACGGGCAGCATAAAGAAAAAGCGCGCGCCCTTTATGACAGGGGCACGCGCCTTTGGTGTTCAGAATGTCCTGAAATTATTTCAGGCGGATTTCCACACGGCGGTTAGCAGCGTTCACAACGCCATTGCCGGTTTTAACTGCGGGCAGGTCTTCGCCAGCGCCCTTGGTTGAAATCTTGTCGCCTGCAACGCCTTCCTTGACCAGCGCATCCTTAACGGCTTCTGCGCGCCAGATGGATAGCTGTTTATTGTAGGCGTCGGCACCTGATGTGTCGGTGTGACCAACCAGTTGGATCATCTTGGACTTGCGTGAGCCATAGGCATCTGCAACGCGCTTGATGATGGTACCGGCATCGGCAGTGACGGTGGCTGAATCAAGGTCGAACCAAACAACAAAGCGGTTCGGGCCTTTCGGCTGGACCAGCGGTGCTTTCTTGACGGGTTTTGCCATCGGCTTGGCAGCAAGCTGTGCCAATGCAGCGTCAAGGTCGCCCTGACATGCGGCGATGTCTTCAGGCTGGTGATTTTCTTCAACTTCCTGCAACCAGCAGTCATAGGCAACCTGTGCCTTCGCAGCGACCATCGGCATTTTGGCAGCAGCGTCTGATGCCAACGCGTCCGTTAGGCGTGTGTAGTAGGAAGCGGCTGCAGCGCGGTGTTCTTCGGGCAGGCGGCGAGAATCTGCCATGTCAGGACCGATTGATCCGCCTGTGCCAACGGCTTCGGCTTTACCAAGGAAATGGTCGCCATCGCACCAGTCAGCTTCGTTATATTCGCCTTTACCCAGTGCTGAATAGCCAGTGTGCAGGGCGTCGTTAAAGGGTGAGGAGGCCCCAGACAGACCGGCAATGGCATCTGCATCCATTGTTCCCGGCAGTGCACAGGCGCCAAGGCCAAGCATGGCCACAGAAATCAAAATCTTACGCATCAGGGTTCCTCCACGGAATCAAGCGAATGAATCTTAGGGTATTCGCGCCAAACATTAACTAAAACACTCTGCCTGACAAGGGGTGGCAGAATGTGTGTGGCAAAATTCAACCAAAGTGTTGCATCATTACATAGCCAGCAACTGCCCGTTTTTTATGCATTTTTTGTGAAACTTGCAAATCAATGCTGATCTTGGCCTGTCTTGTGGGACCGTGAATCGGAAAAAATGTGCGCAGATCACATTTTTCCGCCGAAATTGCCGCCTAAACGCCGGAACGCACTTGGCAAATCCTTTGTTTTTCAGCAAGATCAGCTCTGCTTCAAAGCATCGGTAAATCGACCATCAGTGGCAATTTTAGGGAGCGGGTCATGCGGGGACTGGACGGATCATTAAATCGGATTTCAAAACTGGTTATGGGGCTTGCGCTCAGTCTTGTCGTCACGGCGACGGTTTTGGCGTCAGGTGCGGCGCGCGCGCTTGATCTATCCAGCCTGAATAAATCTATCGTTTCGGTTCATGTCTTTAAGAATGGCAGCGAAACGGCGGTAGGGACGGGCACCATCGTGTCTGACCTTGGGGATATCCTGACCTCCTCAACCTTGATTGCAGGGGCCGATCAGATCAAGGTTTCAAGTCCCGGCGGCACGGCCACGCTGGCGGCGCTTCATCGCGAAAACCGCTTGCTCGATATTGCGATTATTTCTGCGCCCGGTCTTGATATTGCGATCCCCGCAATAATTGCGCAGGGCCCCGCCGCGCCCGGTGCTGGCGTGTTTGCCATCCTGGCTATGAGTGTGAACGGCCAGGCTGAAACTCTGTCCTCTGTCCCCGGTGCAATGGGTGATGTCAGCCAGACCTCCAGTGGGGCCATGACGTCAAGCCACAGCGCCGCTGTGCCTGCGAACGGTCTTGGCAGCCCGCTTGTCAACGGCTGTGGCGAAGTTCTGTCCATGAACCGTTCCTCCTCAGGGGCGGCGGGTCAGGCGCCGGTCTTTGACGACATGATGAACTTTATGAATGCGTCGGGCGTTGATATGCGCCAGACCACATCTGTTTGTACGGTGGGTGTGAACACTGCAGGGACACAGGCCCCTGCAGCACAGGCGCCGACCGGGATGCCGTCTGGTATGCCCGCAACGGCACCGCAGACCACCGGGTCGCAATCAGTTGACCCGGCCATGGAAGCAGCCATGAATGCGGCCCGCGATGCACGTTTGGATGCACAGGTTGCCCGTCAGGCCGCAAACGAGGCTGAGCAGGCCGCCCGCGAGGCTGAGGCATTCTTGCAATCCGTCCGTGCCTCAGGCGGTAACACAGCCGGGGCAGAGGCTGCGGCCACCGCCGCGCGTGAACGGGCGGGCGCTGCTGCCGCCTATGCAGCGCAGCTTGAACAGCTTGCCAATCAAAAAGATGCCCACCTTGCCGCCATGCGCGGTGAGTTGCAGGCCGCAGGTGCCGAACGCACTGTTGGTGAAGAAGAGGCGGCCGATAAGCAACAAATGATGCAGATCATTGTTGGTGTCGGCGCGCTGATTGCCATCGCCATCATCGGCTTTGTCCTGTTCAAGGTGATTAAGGGCCGTCAGTCCACAACCGAAATGCAGGAAGAACTGACCGCTGTACGGCGCCGGACGCCGCGCGCTGATCACGCCGCCGCAGCCTCACCGGGCAGCAGCGGCAATAATCCTGACGTTGTGCTAAGCGGCCTCGACAGTGATAATCAGCCTTTGAAAGTGACCGTGCCCGGTAAGGATTTGGCAGCAAAATCATCGATCATTCTGGGCCGTAGCCCGTCACATTCAGATGTGTTGATCAATGATGCCGAAATGTCCCGCGCCCATGCTGCGATCCGCGTCAGCTCAGGCGGTTATATGATCGAGGATATGGGCTCCACCAACGGGACCATGGTGAATGGCGCGCCCGCTGGGCAAGGTAACCCGGTTCAAATCCGCGATGGTGATTCTGTCTTCTTTGGCAGTGTTAAATTGAAGGTTGAAATTTTGTGATATTGCGTTCTGGCGGCCGCGCCCGGTGGGGGGGCGTTCCGTCCCTTGACAAAAGCACACGGGGATTGGGACGGTGGCTCGCCGCTTGGCGCAGGGCTGCCGCCCTTTTCATTTCGGCGGCTTTTGTCTTGTTTGGTGCCCTTGTCCCTGCCCATGCGGCGCTTGATGTGGACAAGGTTGAACGGTCCATCGTACGGATTGAGGTAGGGCGCAGCTTTGGGTCAGGCTTCTTTGTGACCAATGATGGCATCATCGCCACCAATTACCATGTCATTGCCGGGGCCGACCGGATCGTCATTCGCCCCAGCGGCGATGTCAGCGGGTATGAGGGGCGGGTCCTGTGGCAGTCAAAGCAGATGGATCTGGCGCTTTTAAGTGTGCAGGGCGTGACGCGCCCGCCATTGACGCTGTTTATGGGTGATCCGCCGCGTGCCTCCAACGTGAATGTGGTTGGGTTCTCAGCAAAATGTGATGCCGCAGCAGGGGGACGCACCCTGCATACATGTGCAACCAGTGGTGTTGTTTCGTTGCTGGAAAATGACCGCGCCCGCGCACGCCGCGTGGTGCAAAGTGATGCGGTGATCAATCGTGGCTCGTCCGGCGGGCCGCTTTTGGATGATTGTGGCCGTGTCGTCGGCGTTGCTGCGCAAGGCTATGGCGGTGCCGGGGGCGAGGCCTTATACGTCGCGATCCACACGACGACGCTTGTAAGATTCATGGGGTCAGAGCAGTTGAAGGATCTGGGCTTAAAGCCTGTGACCACAAAGCAGACCTGTAAAACCAATGTCGCCGGACCCGACGAAGAAGCCCGCAAGCGCGCCGACAGTGCCCGCAAAAGCGCCGACAGTGCCCGCAGAAGCGCCGATGACGCCAATCAAAAGGCGCAGGACGCGCTAGAGACGACGAAAGAAGCGCAGGCACAGGCCGAGGCGGCCGCTAAGGAAGCCGAAGCTGCTACGAAAGAGGCGGAGCGTCTGAAGGCGCAACTAAAGGCGCAGGAAGACAAGCTGGCTGCCGAACAGGCCAAACAGGAAGAAGAACGGGCACGCCAACGAAAGGTCAATCTGTCGATTGTGATCGGCGTTGGTGTGACGGTCCTGTTGACCTTGTTGACGCTGGGGCTGGCCTTGCGCAAACCGCGCCAACAATTGATTCAGGTGGTTGAGCAGGTATCGCGCACCGTGATGCCGTCAAACCGCAGCGCTGCGGGGGCAACGAATGATGCAGTGCGTCGCCGGTCAACCATTGCGCCGCCCGGGTCGCCAGCAGACCATGGGCTTTTGCTGATTGTCACCATGTCTGACGGCCATCAGGTGCAATATGAACTTGATGCCGCGAAACTGGGCCAAACCTGGTTCGGGGTCACTTTTGGGCGCCACAAAGGCTTGGTCGATCATGTGATTGAATCGCCCGAATTGTCACGTCGACATTTTAGAATTCGCTGGCAAAATCAATGCTTTGAAATCGAGGACCTGAATTCAACCAATGGAACTTTGTTGAACGGGGTCGCGCTTTTGGCCTATAAGCCCAATAGGCTGAGGATGGAAGACGAGATTAAGCTGGGCCGCGTCAAGGCGCGCGTCAGCAAGCTCAAGCATGAGACCGGAACAAACTAATGGCTTCAGAGCATACGAATGCCCTACCGCGCGGTTACCGCATCGACGAATATGAACTTGTTCGGGTGCTGGGTGCTGGCGGCTTCGGTATCACCTATCTTGGGTTTGATCACAATCTGGATAAGCAGGTTGCGATCAAGGAATATTTGCCGCGTGAATTGGCAACCCGTATAGACGGGTCAACCGTGGCGCCGCATTCGTCTGGCGACCAATCAGACTTTGAATGGGGCTTGGACCGGTTCTTGGAAGAGGCGCGCGTGTTGGCCCGCTTTGACCATCCCAATATTATCAAGGTTTATCGCTTCTTCCGTAATCACGGCACCGGTTACATCGTGATGGACTATGCAGAAGGCGAAAGCCTGTCTGCCTATCTTGGTCGTCAGGGCACCATTACTGAACCGCAATTGCGCGGTATTTTGATGCCCGTTCTGTCCGGTTTGAATGTCATTCATTCAGGCGATGTGCTACATCGGGATATTAAGCCCGGCAATATCATGATCCGCACAGATGGCACCCCGGTCCTGATCGACTTCGGTGCCGCCCGTCAGGCGATGAATAATAAAAGCCTGTCTGTCACCTCTATCGTGACGCCGGGCTATGCGCCGATCGAACAATATTCGACCAAGGGCAATCAGGGCCCGTGGACTGATATTTATGCGCTGGGCGCGGTTGGCTATCGCTGTTTGATGGGCCATACACCCGAGGATGCAACAGACCGTATTCTTGATGATGAAATGGTCCCGGCGGTTGAGGCGGCCAAGGGCAAGGCAAGCCCCGAATTTTTGGCGGCCCTTGATGCCGCCCTTGCGGTGCGTGAGGCTGATCGGCCCCAAAACATTCCTGACTGGATCGAAATGTTCGGCGAAGTGCCGGAAAATGTTTTGTCCATGGGCGGTGGTCGCAGCCGCGTTAGTGAAACCAGCCGTCTGAATGTTACCTCAGGTGAACCTAAATCAGGCGGTGGCGGCGGCAAAACCGGTCTGTTCGTCGGCTTGGGCCTATTGGTGGCAGCCGGGCTTGGCGCTGGCGGTTATTTCGCGCTTGGCGGTGGCGGCACTGATGGCGGCGGTAACGGCGGTACGACCACATCGGGCGGTACGCAAACATCTGTCCCGCAAACGGCTGAAGTGAAGTTGACACCCGAACAGGTGAAGGACGTTCAGCGTCAGTTGAAGATTTTGGGCTACCGCGTTGCTGAAAACGGCGAAATGGATGCGCGGACCAAACTTGAACTGACGCGTTTCCAACTTGATAAAGGATTGCCGCAATCAGGCGTTGCCGATGCAACAACGCTGCAACGACTGAAAGTCGAACGTGATCGGGCCGACCAGAAAGCCTGGCTTGAAGCATCAGGCGGCCATACGGTCAGCGGCTATGGTGCCTATTTGAAAGAATGGGCAGACGGGCTTTACCGTGACAAGGCAGAAGCGGCGATCAAGCAATTGCAGGCTGACGAAGCGCGCCTGAACGAGGCTGAAAAGCGTGCCGCACAACTTGCCAAGGATGATGAGGCCTATGCCAAGGCACAGGCTGCCCATACGCTGGATTCTTATCGTGCCTATCTGAAAAACTTCCCCAAGGGGCGCCATGTTGCACAGGCAACGCGGGCCTTTGATCGGCTGAATTCTGTGCGCAAGGCAGAAGAAAAAGCCAAGCGGGACCGTGAAGAAGCCGTCCTGCGCAAGGAAGCGCAGGAACTGCTGGCCCAGATGGGCTATGATATCGATAATCGATCAGGCAAAGCCACCGCCAAGACCAATGCGGCAATTGAAAAATTCCGCGGCGAGGTTGGCTTGCCCAAATCGTCCAAGGTTGATCTGATTCTGATGTCTAATCTGCGTCAGGTGGCAGAGGACCGCCTGTGGGCGAAGGCCAAAAAGGCACGGTCCGCGGGGTCATACGAAGCCTATCTCGACCGCTACCCTGATGGTCGCTATGCGGGCGAAGCACGCGAAAATTTGAAACAGGCCAAACAAATGGCCGCAATGGCCGATGCTGAGAAGGCCTTGACCCGCGACATTCAAAAAGAGCTTGCCCGTCTTGGCTATGCCGTCAAGCAAACCGGTGATTATGACAAGGCAACCGAAGCTGCCATTGAATTGTTTGAACAAGAGACGGGCCGCAAGGTCACCGGTGAGCTATCAAGTGAATTGCTGTCCGCGCTAAAAGAAACCTCTGCCCGTCCGGGTAAGGAAGTCAAGATTGGCAGCATCATCAAGGATTGCGAATCCTGTCCGCCGCTGAAGGTGCTGCCGACGGGGTCGCTGACGATGAACGCCAAAAGCAAAACGGGCGAAAACACGGTGCGCACGGTGACGGTCGACAAGCCGTTCGCAGTTGCGGTTTCGGAAGTGACATTCGACGAATGGGATGCCTGTGTTGCGGCCTTTGCTTGTCAGCATAAGGGTGATCCTGCATTTGGTAAGGGGCAATTGCCGGTTGTCGGTGTCAGCTTTGCCGATGCACAAGGCTATGTTGGTTTCTTGTCAGCACGCACGGGCAAGCCCTATCGGTTGTTGAGCGAGGCTGAATGGCAATATGCTGCCAGCGGTGGTGCCACGACAGTCTATTCATTCGGCGACAATGAAAAAGAAATCTGTGCCCATGGTAATGTGGCGGGCAAGGAATCTGGTTTTGACTGGGGCAAGGATGGCTGTACAGACCAGCATGGTCAAACAACGGCGCCGGTGAAATCCTATAAGCCGAACAAATTCGGTCTTTATGACATGCATGGTAATGCCGCTGAATGGGTATCGGATTGCTGGCATGATGATTATACAGGTGCGCCTTCAAACCGGAAATCATGGGATTCTGGCGGTGATTGCAATTGGCGTATTTTGCGTGGCGGGTCGTGGCGCAATGCTGTGGATTACAGCACGCTTGAACGTCGTTCAAAAATGTTCGGCATTGTGCGCGCCAACACGAACGGGTTCCGCGTTGTTCGTGACCTAGTTGATGGGGAGGGGCAATGATCCGATCCTACCGCATAGGCAGGGGCATAACATGCGAGATCATCGTAGATCATAATAGCGTGTCGCGCCTTCATGCTGAATTGTCGGTTTCAGCCGATGGGCGGTATTATCTGACGGATTGCAACTCCCGCGCGGGGTCGTTCAAACTGGATAATGGGGAATGGGTGCGGGTGCGCCAATCTTTTGTAGAGCCAACCCAACCAATAAAGCTGGGAGAGCAGGAATTGACGGCGGAGGATGCGATGGAGCGCAGGTCCGCCAAAATATCGCATAAGACCTAGGATAACTTTTGGGGGAGAGTAAGCGGGGCTGGAATTATGGCTGGTTTCTGGAGTAAGGATAAAAAGAAGGGCAAAAAGGATAAGGGGCAAAGCAAGGTTGTTTTGCCCGATATGCCCGTTAGCGTCGCCAACCCAGGCGGCGGCCTTAAGGGTGAGATTGAACCGCTTAAGCCCCTGTTAAGTGACGAGCCTGTCTCTGCCCGGTCAGAAGACGCGACCATCCAGCTTGATAATGACACTAAAATGGGCCTGCGCGGTGCAGCGGACCCCGCGCCCAACGCGTCCGGCGCGTCCAATGCGCCAAAGGAAGAGCCTGCGACCCCTGCCAGTGACGCTTCTGCTGATGCGCCCTACGACGAAAATGAAGAAACCATGGTGCTGGGCAAAGGGGACGCAGATAGCGACCCTGCCGTGCAAACCCCGCCGGCTGCCTATGATGCGTCGGACGAAGAAACCATGATTTTAGGGCGGGGCCAATCTACTCCAGAACCTACGCCAGAGCCCGCCCCAGAAGACTCTACGCCAGAGCCTGAGCCTGCGCCTGAAGCTGTTGCCGAACCAGAGCCAGAGCCTGAATCGACGCCTGATCCGGTCAAAGAAGAAGAAATTACCAAGCCGGACATTGTTATCAGGCCATCAAAGTCTTCAACAAAATCGATTGAGGATGATCCCGTATCGCGGGTCAAAACGCTTAGCCCGAAATTGATGACTGATGCGGGCAAGTATGAAGATATCCTTCCGTCAGGTGATGACGAGGACGAAGGCGACATAGGTGAGATTGCTGCGGTTTATGATGAGCCTGACCAAAATGACGGGCCGGATATGCAGTCTGATCAGGGTGAGGAAGTTGATGCCCCGACAGATTCAGATATGGATGACGGGCCCGCGCCTGTCATTGATGACGAGGCAGAGCAGATAACCCCCGTCAGCACCGTCAAAAAATCAGGCATGCAGTCTGACGCCGGGGAAGACGAGGCGACGCGGATTTTCGGCTCCCGCCGCAAGACGAACAAGCCTGTTGCCCCCTTAACCGATGTGAAAATTGCAGGTGCGCCCAAAATAGAAGAACCGATTGATGCGATGGCCAACCCGGTTGTTGGCTGGCTGGTGATTGTTGAAGGTCCCGGTGTGGGCAATTGTTTGCCGCTTGGCTATGGCACCAATCCCATTGGGCGGGCGGCTGAATTGCGGGTGGCGCTGACCTTTGGGGATTCGCAAGTCTCTCGCGGTATTCATGCGACAGTGATTTATGATCCGCGCGGGCGTGAATTTTATGTGCAGCATGGTGGCGGCACCAACCTAACCTATCTTGATGACAAGCCATTGCTTGAACCAAAGCAGCTTAAGGCTCGTGATCGCATTACAATCGGTGACACGGTTTTGATGCTGATACCTTTATGTGATGAAAACTTTGATTGGCAGGAT
This sequence comes from Alphaproteobacteria bacterium, assembly GCA_965229935.1. Taxonomy (GTDB): domain Bacteria; phylum Pseudomonadota; class Alphaproteobacteria; order SPJN01; family SPJN01; genus SPJN01. The sequence goes on along the minus strand of CBDDKB010000002.1, from coordinate 1,805,695 downwards.
CTGAATGATGAGTGAGACAGAAAAAATGAGCTTTCAGGATTCCCGCGTCGCTGCTGATCAAATGCAGGGCGGGCGTGATTATCAGGAAGATGATTACAAAGTTTCATGCCTGACAGCTTCAACTGATGAAGACCCCGGTGAGCTGTTGATGGTGTTGGCCGACGGTATGGGTGGCCATGCCGGCGGGGCAGAGGCGTCTGATATCGCCGTACGCTATTTCACCGATCACTTCATGGGCTCTGATGGCCCGGTGTCTGAACGATTTATGGCGGCGCTTGATGCGGCCAATGTCGGTATCGCGCAAGAGGTTGAGAACAATCCAGACCTTGAGGGGATGGGCTGTACGCTTGTGGCTGTGCAACTGACCGATCAGGGCGCGCGCTGGATCAGCGTGGGGGATTCGCCCCTTTACCTCGTTTCGTCTGGCCGGATCATGCAAATCAATGACGATCATTCCATGGCGCCTGTCTTGGCTCAGTTCGTCAAGGAAGGCCGCATGACAGTTGAGGAGGCGTCGAAAGACCCGCGCCGCAATGCGTTGCGCTCTGCCGTTGTGGGGGAGGAGTTGACCCTGATCGACCTGCCTCATGACCCATTGCCGATCCATAAGGGTGATGTGCTTGTGCTGGCGTCTGACGGATTGCAAACCCTGCCGAACAACAAGATTAACGAGATTGTCGTCAAGCATGGCGATAACCCCGTGGATGAGCTGGTGCAAAAACTGTTGCAGGCCGTGACGGATGCAGGCCGCCGCCGTCAGGACAACACAACGGTGATGGTTTATCGTGCTGACCGCCTGTTGGGTGAAGAACCGCGCACTGATGATATGACCCTTGACCCCAATTCAGCATCGGCGGAAATGGAAGCCATCTTGAACGCACAGGGTGCCAATGCCAGCGCGAATAATAATGACCTGCCGCTGGCCCTGATCGCTGCGGGGCTTGTGGCGATTGTCGGTCTGGCGGTTGTGGCCTATATGGCGCTGATGTAGGCCGCTGTAGGTCAGCCAAAAAAATCTCAATAAACAGCGACAGATTTTTGCCGCTGCCCCGTTTAACGAGTATGAGCCCCAAACAGTCGGCGAAAAGTCGGTGAACTGTCTGTTCGGGATCATACCCCTAGGCCTCCCCCCTCCCACAAAAACGGGAGGCCGGTTTGAACGGAGCATAAAATGACCCAAAAGATACGTTTTTACAGCCTGCCCGCCCTTGCCGGGATTGTGGCGCTGACCTTTACAGGCGCTGTCATCGCTGATTCCCACAAGGATATGCGTAAAGAGCGTGCCGACCATTATTTCAACCAGGTTGACGCCAATGGTGATGGCAAGCTGACGCGTGAGGAAATTGCCGCCCATCGCAAGGCGCGTCACGACAAGAAAGACACAAATGGTGATGGCAAAATCAGCCGTGACGAGTTCAAGGCCGCCGGGAAAAGCGACTATGCCGCTCGCGCTGATCGCATGTTTGATCGCATGGACCAGAATGGTGACGGCTTTTTGACCGAAGCTGACAAGCCCAAAGGTAAGGATATGGACAAGCGCCGCGCCGCCATGTTCGACCGCGCCGATAAGGATGGCGATGGCGCCCTTAGCCGGGAGGAGGCCAAAGACGCCCATATGGGTATGCGTCATCATATGAAGAAAAAGCGGTATCACGATGATGACCGCTATGAAGATGACGATGATGATCACCGCCGCCCGCGTTGGTAAGGCTTGGTGACAGGTGCGCTGTCAGCCTATGCTGCACCCATTATGATGGCGGCATATGACGAGGATGCAGAATTGATGCGTCGGGTTGCGGCGGGTGATAAACGCGCCTGCCGCACCTTGCTGGATCGATATCTTGCGCCCACATGGCGGATGGCCTTGGCCTTTGCGGGCCGCGCCGATATTGCCGATGACCTGACGCAGGAAGCGATGGCAAGGCTTTGGCTCGCTGCCCCCAAATGGAAGCCAAAGGCGCACCTGTCAACCTGGCTTTATCGGGTGGTCAAAAATCTGTGGATTGATCAGCTGCGGAAAGAGCGGCCCGACCAACCGGGCCCGGACAGCCTGCTTGATCTTGCCGATGACAGACCTGATCAGCAGGAGCAGTATGAGGCGCTGGAGGCAAGCGCCACGCTTGAGCAGGCCATTGCGCATCTACCGGCGCGGCAACGGGTGGCGATCACGCTTTATTATTTTGATGGTCTGTCGATAGATGAAGGGGCAGGGGTGATGGACATCGGGGCTGATGCGTTCCAATCCCTGATCGCCCGGGCCCGCAAGGGGCTGAAACAATTGCTGCAGGACCAGCAGCAAGACTTGATGGAGGGCATAGGACATGGATGACAAACAGCTTGATCGCTTGTTGCAGAAGGCCGCACCGCCGCAACCAGACGCCGCCCTGATGGGCCGCATCATGGCAGATTTCGACGCGGCGCAAACCAAAGTTAGCTGGCGCAATCTTGGCCAAATTTTCTGGCCCTTTGGTCCGGTGTGGCAGCCTTTGACCGCCTTTGCCCTTGTGGCGGTGATGGGCCTTGGCCTTGCACCTGAGTTGATGCCGACCCGGCAAATCACCGATCAGGGCACGCAGTTTGCGTCCGCCAGTTTTAATACGCTTGTGTTGGGCACCGGGTTTGACCCCGCAATTGAATTGGGAGGAACACCATGAGCCGGAACCGCCTGCTTGCCATCGCCCTGTTTGTGTCCGTCGCAGTGAATATTTTTGCTGTCGCCGTCTTCTTGGGCCCTGTTATGCATCGGGGTGGGATGATGGGGCCGCGTGATGGGATGCATCATGGGTTGGGCCCGCGCCAGCTTGAACATTTGTCGGATGAAAGCCGCGATCAGGTGCGCGATATTTGGCGCGATAGCCGCCGTGCGCTGCATCGGGAATTCCGCGCGATGATTGCGGCCCGCCGCGCGCTGACCGCAGCCCTAACCGCGCCCAGCTATGATGAAAATGCGGTAATCGCTGCGCAGCAACAGGTCGATCAGGCGATGGACCGGGTGCGCGCCCTGACCAATCAAGCGGTTCTGGACAGTGCCCGCATCCTGTCAGATCATGAACGGGAAGAGTTTTTTGAATATGGTTTCTTCCCCGACCGCCCACCCCATCGACGCGGTGAGCGGTATGAGCATCATGATGATGATTGAGAAATCGTCACCCCAGACTTGATCAGGGGTCCAGCCCGAAGATGCTTTCACTTAGTTGCTCTGGATGCCGGATTAAATCCGGCATGACGGTCTATGCGGATAGACAAAGGTCATTTTCATCCGTCATCCCGGAAGCGTGAAACGCTATCCGGGATCCATTGCAGCGGTTGATCGGCAGTATGGACCCCGGATCGCGCTGGTGCTTGTCCGGGGTGACGGTGCGGGGGATTACCCTGCCAAATTGCGCAGCACGTAATGCAAGATGCCGCCATTCTTGAAATAGCTCACCTCATTGCCTGTATCGATGCGCAGCAATAGCGGCACGGATTTTGTCTTGCCGTTCTTAAAGGTGATTTCAGCCGTCACGGTCATGCGCGGCTTGATCCCCTTTGCAAGGCCCGGCAGGGTCACGGTTTCAGACCCGTCCATGCCCAGCGATTTGCGGCTGGTGCCTTCCTCAAACTGCAGGGGCAGAACACCCATCCCCACAAGGTTGGAGCGGTGAATGCGTTCAAAGCTTTCTGCGATCACAGCCTTAACCCCCAATAGGTTCGTGCCCTTTGCTGCCCAATCGCGGGAGGAGCCTGTGCCATATTCCTTGCCCGCCACAACGACCAGCGGCACACCGTCTTTCTGATACTGCATGGCCGCGTCATAGATCGGCATTTGTGTGCCGCTTGGGTGGTGGACGGTCACGCCCCCCTCGACACCCGGGACCATTTCGTTCTTGATGCGGATATTGGCAAAGGTGCCGCGCATCATCACCTCATGATTGCCGCGGCGTGAGCCGTAGGAGTTAAAGTCGGCTTGCTTGACCTTGTTCTTGATCAGATAGCTGCCTGCGGGGCTGTCCTTTTTGATGACGCCAGCGGGGCTGATATGATCGGTTGTGATGGAATCGCCGAACAGGCCCAGCACGCGGGCATTTTCAACATCCGAAATTGGGTCAAGCGCCATGCCCATCCCATCAAAATAGGGCGGGTTCTGGACATAGGTTGATTTGGGATCAAAGTCATAGGTCAACCCTTCCCCCGCCTTGATCTTGCGCCAGCCCGCATCCCCGGTGAACACATCCTTATAGCGGTCACGGAACGCCTTGCGCGTCACGGTCTTGCGAATGGTTTCGGTAATCTCGGCGTTTGTGGGCCAAATGTCCTTCAAATACACCGGATTGCCCTTGCGGTCCTGCCCAATCGGGTCCGTGGTCAGGTTCAGCTTGGTGGACCCGGCCAAGGCATAGGCGACGACCAAGGGGGGAGAGGCAAGGTAATTTGCCCGCACCTGTTGATTGACCCGGCCTTCAAAATTGCGATTGCCTGACAAAACGGATGAAACGGCCAAATCTGCGTCTGCCACTGCCTTGCTGATATTGGGGGGCAGGGGCCCTGAATTACCGATACAGGTCGTGCAGCCATAACCCACAATATTAAAACCCAGCTTATTCAGCTCCTTCTGCAGGCCCGCTGCCTGCAAATAATCCGTCACCACCTGACTACCCGGCGCGAGGGAGGTTTTGACCCACGGCTTGACCTTCATGCCAAGTTTCGCCGCATTGCGCGCCAACAGCCCCGCCCCAATCATGACAGAGGGGTTGGAGGTATTGGTGCAGCTTGTGATCGCGGCGATGACCACATCGCCGTGACCAAGGTCGAAATCCTCGCCCCTGACCTTGACGCGCCTGTCACCCTCATCCCCCTTGCCATATTCACCGACAAGGGCATCGTTGAAGTTCGTCGCAACGTCCTTCAGCCCGACGCGATCTTGCGGGCGTTTGGGCCCTGCCAAGGATGGTTCGATTGTGGAAATATCAAGTTCCAACGTGTCGGTGAAAACCGGGTCCTTTGTGCGTTTGGTGCGCCACATGCCCTGCTTTTTGGCATAGGCCTCCGTCAATGCGATGCGGGCAGGCGCGCGGCCCGTTGCCTTCAGATAGTTGATGGTTTCATCATCAATGGGGAAGAAGCCGCAAGTTGCCCCATATTCAGGGGCCATATTGGCGATGGTTGCCCGGTCAGCCAATGACAGGGCATCAAGGCCGGGGCCGTAAAACTCAACAAACTTCCCAACCACGCCCTTTTGGCGCAGCATTTGCGTGACCGTCAAAACAAGGTCGGTTGCGGTCAGCCCTTCCTGAATTTTGCCTGTCAGTTTAAAGCCGATCACTTCGGGCAACAGCATCGAAATGGGCTGGCCCAGCATCGCGGCCTCAGCCTCGATCCCGCCGACGCCCCAACCCAGAACCGCAAGGCCATTGACCATGGTTGTGTGGCTGTCGGTGCCGACCAGCGTGTCGGGATAGGCAACATCAACCTTGTTGCCTTTTTCATCCAGCCCTTTGCCCGTCCACACGGTTTGCGCCAGATATTCAAGATTGACCTGATGGCAGATGCCAGTGCCGGGCGGCACAACGCGGAAATTATCAAATGCCTGTTGGCCCCAGCGCAGGAATTTATAGCGTTCATCATTGCGCGCATATTCCAGCGTGACATTTTCTTTGAACGCCTGTTGGGTGCCGAAATGATCCACCATCACCGAATGGTCAATGACCAGATCAACCGGGGCCAGCGGGTTGATCTTTTTCGGGTTGGCGCCCAATGCTGTCATCGCATCGCGCATGGAGGCAAGGTCCACCACCGCAGGCACCCCCGTAAAATCCTGCATCAGCACGCGGGCAGGGCGATAGGCAATCTCCTTCGGGTTCTTTTTCCGCTTCAGCCATGTGCCCAGCGCCTTGATATCCTGCGCCTTCACCGTGTCGCCATCTTCATAGCGCAACAGATTTTCCAAAATGACTTTCAGGGAAAATGGCAGGCGGTCAAACTCAAGGCCCAGTGCCTTTGCCGCCTTGGGGACAGAATAATAGGTATAGGTTTTCTTGCCCACCGTCAGCTTGGATTTGGTTTTCAGCGTATCTTGACCAAGTGTTTGTACGGGTGCAGCCATGTCAGGTTCCTCTTTGTGTCTTCTTATGCGGATGATGGGCCGTTTAGGCTTCAAAAATCCGGCACTTCCAGCCATAGTAGCCCCATTCGGCATAAATTTTAATGAGAGTTTCGTGACAGTCAAAATTGAACATAAGGATGAGGTGACCATCGTCACAATCGACCGGCCCGAACGGCGCAATGCGGTTGATGGTGACACGGCCCGCGCGCTGGCCGATGCCTTTGCCGCCTTTGATGCTGACGACACGAAAAAGGTCGGGATTCTGACAGGATCGTCCGGTGCCTTTTGCGCAGGCGCCGACCTAAAGGCTGTCGCCACGGGCGAGGGGGCCAATCCCGTGACCATGCCCAAGATGGGGGATGAGTTTGACAGGCTTGATCTGGGGCCGATGGGGCCCAGCCGCTTTATCCTCAATAAACCTGTGATCGCCGCTATTGAAGGTCACGCCGTTGCCGGCGGGTTGGAGCTTGCCTTGTGGTGCGATTTGCGCGTGGTCGCCGAAGACGCGGTTCTGGGCGTTTTTTGTCGTCGCTGGGGCGTGCCCCTGATCGATGGGGGGACGGTGCGTCTGCCCCGCCTGATCGGGCAAGGCCATGCAATGGATTTGATTTTAACGGGTCGGCCTGTTGGCGCGGACGAAGCCATCATGATGGGGCTTGCCAATCGCAAGGCGGCAAAGGGTGAGGCCTTGGTGGAGGCGAAGCTGCTTGCCAAGCAGTTATGCGAGTTTCCGCAAATCTGCATGCGCCATGATCGGTTAAGTGCCCTTGAACAATGGGGCATGGGCTATGATCAGGCGATGCAGAACGAAACCGTGCATGGCCGCCATGCGCTCAAGGCGGACGAGGCACGCACAGGCGCCGCCCGTTTTGCTGCCGGGCGCGGACGTGGTGGAAGCTTCGACGAAATATGAGCATGACGCCCTTTCCCCCCCTGTCCCTGTCGGTTGACGGGCTGTGTGTAACGCGCAGCACCCGCACCGTGCTGCATGGGTTAAGTTTTGCGTTTTCAGGGGGGCAGGCGGTCAGTTTGACCGGGCCAAACGGGGTTGGGAAATCGACGTTGTTGCTGACCCTTGCTGGCCTCTTAGGGGCTGAGGAGGGGGGCATAAGTCTCACCCTCGATGGGCAGGGGGTGGAGCTTGCCGAACAGTGCTTCCTTTATGGTCATCGCCTTGGCCTCAAACCCTTGTTGAGCGTGGGTGAGAATCTGGCCTTTTGGCGCGACTTTGCCGGGAATGAGCGCAGTTTAAGCGTCGATCAGGCGCTTGATGCCGTGTCTTTGGGGGTGTTGCGGGATCACACCGCCTCAATCCTGTCCCAAGGACAGCAAAAAAGGTTGAGCTTTGCCCGTGCCTTGGTGGCCCCGCGCCCGGTTTGGCTGCTGGATGAGCCGCTGGCCAGCCTTGATCGCGACAGTCAGGCCGCCATTACGGCGCTGGTGGCGGATCATTGTGCCCGTGGTGGTCTTGCGCTTGTGGCGACGCACCAGCCGATGGAGATTGCGGGCGGGCTTGATCTCATATTGAAAAAGGGGGGCACAAATTGAGTGCATCGCCCTTTTTAAGCCTTGTGAAGCGTGATTTGCGGCTTGCCATCCGTCAGGGCGGCAGTGTCGTGCAATCTGTGCTGTTTTTCCTGATGATAGGGATGATTGTGCCCTTTGGGGTCGGGGCCGATGGGGACAAGCTGGCCGAAATTGCCCCCGGAATCATCATGGTTGCGGCGCTTTTGGCGCTTTTGTTGACGCTGGATCGGCTGTTTCAAGCCGATTTTGAGGATGGCAGCATTGACGGGCTGATCACCCTTGGCCCGTTGCTGGAGCTGACGGTCTTTGCCAAGGGGCTGGCCCATTGGCTGGGCACGGGGCTGCCGCTTGTGCTGGCAGCGCCTGTCATGGGATTGCTGATGAACCTGCCGGTTGAGGCCTATCCGGTCATGATTTTGACCATCATTCTTGCCACAATTGCGTTAAGTTTCATCGGCATGATCGGTGCTGCGCTGACAGTGGGAATCAGGCGTGGCGGGTTACTCTTGTCATTATTGGTGATCCCGCTATACGTACCTATCATTATATTCGGGTCCGCGGCCATTGGGGCGGCGGGCACCGGATCGCCGGACCTGTCGGCATCATTGGGGCTGCTTGCATTGATTGCGCTTGGCAGTCTTGTCCTTTCGCCTTTTGCCGCCGCGGCGGCACTTCGTTTGAATGCCGCCTAACAACACAGTCTTTTAAGAAACGCAATGCAACGCTACGCCAATCCTCAAGCCTTTATCAAAATTGCCGACCGGGTGATCCCGTGGGCCAAGCTTTTGACCGGGCTTGCCTTTGTCGGCGGGCTTTATCTTGCCTTGTTTGTGGCCCCGGCTGACTATCAGCAAAGCGAAACCGTGCGCATCATGTTTGTGCATGTCCCCACCGCCACCATGTCGATGATGGTGTTTGCGATTATGACCGTATCGTCCATCGTGGCGATGATATGGGGCCACCGGGTGGCTGACCTGTTTGCCCGGGCGAGCGCCCCGATCGGGGCCGCCTTCACATTTATCGCGCTGTTTTCAGGCTCGTTCTGGGGGCGGCCTATGTGGGGCACATGGTGGGAATGGGGCGATGCGCGTTTGGTGTCGGAACTGATCCTGCTGTTCATTTATTTCGGCTATATGGGCATTTGGCAAACCATTGAAGACCCGATCAAGGCCGCCAAGGCGGCGCGCATCACCGCCATTGTCGGCGCGGTCAATTTGCCGATCATTAAATTTTCCGTCGATTGGTGGAACACGCTGCACCAGCCTGCATCACTTGTGCGGATGGACGGCCCTGCCATTCATGAAAGCCTGTTATGGCCCCTGTTTGCCATGTGGATGGCCTTTGGCCTGTTCTACCTGACCATGTCATTAATGGGCACCAAGATTGAGATTTTGCGGTTCCAGTCCCGTGCGCGTGCCATGCGCCAGACGGAGGGAGTATAGATTTGGAAGACCTGTCTAGCTTTTTGGCAATGGATGGCTATGCCGATTTTATCTGGCCCGTTTATGGGGTCGCGTTGGCATTGTGTGGGGTGATGTGGATCGTCCGCGCCAAAAGCCTGCGCGCGCTTGAACATAGTTTAAAGGGTGAGGATCAATCATCATGACACGCAAACAACAACGGACATGGTTTTTGGTTGGCGGCATCGGCGTTCTGGCGCTGGCAACAATATTGATCCTAAGCGCCCTTGGCGATTCACTGGTCTATTTCTATTCCCCGACGGAATTAAAGGAAAAGGCGATTAATCCCGGCGCGCAAATCCGCGTCGGCGGCCTGGTCGAAGAAGGCAGCGTCGATAAGGGCGAGGGGCTGGATGTCAGCTTTATCGTCACCGACCTGAACGAAAGCGTGACCGTTCATTATAATGGCCTATTGCCCGACCTGTTCCGCGAAGGACAAGGCGTTGTGGCCGAGGGCAGCTTTTTGAGCGACGGTCAATTCCACGCGACAAAAGTCCTTGCCAAGCATGATGAAAAATACATGCCCAAGGAAGTTGCCGACGCCCTGAAGGAACAGGGCAAGTGGAAGGCTGATGAAACCCTGATTGATGATAGCGTGAAAAATAACGACAGTTACGAAAGCTATGGCAGCGAGAACTATAAAGGGTATGGCGAATGACCGGATTACTGCCTGAAATCGGCACAGTCTTTTTATGTCTTGCCCTGATCACAGCGATCTTGTCTGCGATCATCCCCCAATGGGGGGCGGTGCGCGGCGATGCGCGGCTGATGCGCTTTGCCGATTCAGGGGCACTGGTGCAGGGCATTATGATCGCGGGTGCGTTCGGGGTGTTGACCCACGCCTTTGTGGTCAGTGATTTTTCCGTCGAAACCGTTGCCAATAACTCCCACACCCTAAAACCCATGCTGTATAAAATCAGCGGCGTTTGGGGCAATCATGAAGGCAGCCTTGTGTTGTGGATCATGATCCTGACCCTGTTCGGGGCTGCTGTTGCCCTGTTCGGTCAATCATTACCGTTAAGCCTGCGTGCCCGCGTTTTGTCGGTTCAGGCCATGGTCGCGGTGGGCTTCTTAAGCTTTACGATCTTTACCTCAAACCCGTTTGCGCGGCTGGACCCTGCCCCGATTGAGGGGATGGGTCTAAACCCGCTATTGCAGGACCCCGGTCTCGCCTTTCATCCGCCATTTCTATATCTGGGCTATGTCGGTTTTTCCATCGCCTTTTCATTTGCCATCGGTGCCTTGATCGAGGGGAAGGTCGATGCGGCCTGGGCCCGTTGGGTCAAGCCGTGGACATTGGCGGCGTGGATTTTCCTGACCATCGGCATCGCGCTTGGCAGTTGGTGGGCCTATTACGAATTGGGTTGGGGCGGTTTTTGGTTCTGGGACCCGGTTGAAAATGCCAGCCTGCTGCCATGGTTGATGGGCACGGCCTTGCTTCATTCGGTGATTGTGGTGGAACGCAGGGACAGTTTGAAACGCTGGACCATCCTGCTGGCGATAGCCACATTCTCACTTTCCTTGTTAGGCACATTCTTGGTCCGCTCAGGCGTGCTGACATCTGTTCATGCCTTTGCGACGGACCCGGCGCGCGGTGCCTTTATTCTGGGCTTTTTGGTGTTTGTTGTCGGCGGCTCCCTCACCCTCTATGCGCTGCGCGCGGGCAAGCTTGACCCTGTTGGATTGTTCGCCCCGATCAGCCGGGAAGGGGCCTTGCTGATCAATAACTGGTTCTTGGTCAGTGCTGCGGGCACGGTTCTGCTCGGCACGCTCTACCCCCTATTTCTTGATGCCCTGACGGGTGAGAAGATTACCGTTGGCCCGCCCTTCTTTAACGCGACAGTGTTGCCGATCATGGTGCCGCTATCCTTGGCGATGGCCATTGGGCCGTGGCTGCGCTGGCGGTCTGACCAGTTGGCTGGCATGGGCGGCAGGCTGGGGCTGATCTTTGCCATTGCGGCCCTGACTGTTTTTGCCACGCTGATCTTTACGACCCACGCACCTTGGTGGGGCCTTGCCGGGGTTGGCATCGGCATGTGGGTGATCGCAGGCACTGGGCTTGATTGGTTGCGCCGCACCGGGTTGTTGCGCGGCAGCTTCACGAATTTGCCCCGCTCCGTCCACGGCATGAGTTTGGCCCATCTCGGCTTTGGCCTCGTTATTCTGGGGGTTGTCGGCAATACCGGCTGGTCACAGGAACAGCAGGGCATCATGAAGGTGGGCGATAAGGTAACGCTGGGCCAATATGAGTTCGCGCTTGAAGGCGTGGCTATGGTGCCGGGGCCGAACTATCGCGCCCAACAGGGCACCTTGATGGTCACGAAACGCAATACTGCTGGTGAGGCTGAATGGACAAAACCTTTCCGCCCCGAAATGCGTCACTATCGTGACCCGGTACAGACAACGACCGAAGCGGCGATCCGCACCCATCCCCTGCGCGACCTGTTCGCCGTGGTGGGAGAGGGCAATCACCAACAGGGCTTTGCCGTTCGTGTTTATGTTAAGCCCTTGGTGCCTTGGATCTGGGCCGGGTCAGGCTTGATGGCCCTTGGCGGGCTATTGTCCCTGTCGCGCAGCTTTGCGCGCAGGCCCCGTCAGGCCACAAAACCCAAAGGGAATGAGGCCGCTGCATGAGTGATCAAAGTTCTGTGTGGCGCGCCCGGTTGATGCGGTTCGTGCCCTTGGCGATGTTTGCGCTGCTGGCCAGTGCGCTTTATGTGGGGTTAAGCCTTAACCCAAAGGAAATCCCCTCTGCCCTGATTGACAAGCCGGTCCCGCAATTTGATCTGCCGCCTTTAACAGGCCGGGCTGCTGACAGTGGCCTCAGCACCGCTGATTTGCAGGCGGGCGACCTGTCGATTGTGAATGTTTGGGCCAGTTGGTGTGTGCCCTGCCGGGTGGAACATCCCTTATTAAAGCGGCTGGGCGCACAAAGCGGCGTTCCCGTTCATGGTCTGAACTATAAGGATCGCCCCGAACAGGCCCGCGCCTTTTTGGATGAACTTGGCGACCCTTTCGCGCGTGTCGGTGTTGATGCATCGGGCCGTGCCGGGATTGATTGGGGGGTTTATGGCGTGCCTGAAACCTTCATCGTGTCGGGCGACGGGACCATCCTTTATAAACATATCGGGCCGCTGACCGATGCGGATATAGATGAAAAGCTGTTGCCCTTTATTAAGGGGGTACAAGGCGAATGAGCAATTTGCGTTCAGTGCTTGCAGCTTTGGTGATGCTGCCCTTGTTTGCGCTGCCCATCAGCGCGGGTGCAGTTGCGGTTGATGAAAATCGTTTGGATGACCCGGCGCTGGAACAACAGGTGCAGGAAATTTCAAAGACGCTGCGTTGCCTTGTTTGTCAGAACCAGTCGATTGAAGATTCCAACGCAGACTTGGCCAAGGATTTGCGCGCCGTTGTGCGCGAACGTGTGGCTGCTGGCGACACCGGGGACGAGGTGCGCGCCTATATGGTTGCCCGTTATGGCGATTGGGTGTTGATGAGCCCGCCTGTCTCAGAGCGCACCTATGCCCTGTGGCTGGGGCCTTTGGCCCTTGTTCTGTTGGGGCTTGTGGCGATTTATTTTGTGATGCGCCGCCGTGCTGCAGAAGGCACCAAGGTTGAAACCACCCTGTCAGATGAAGACAAGGCACGGGCGATGGCATTGTTAAAAGGGAATGATGAATGATTTGGATCGGCTTTTTTCTCGCCGTCGCGTTTGTGCTGGTCATTCTGTTGTGGCCCTTTTTCCGGTCGGGTGACAGCGCCGCCGCCGATGCGTTGGCGGTCTATCGCGATGCGATGGCAGCGGCCCAAACAGACGAAGAACGCGCCGAGATTGAGGCACGCGTCCTTGCCGCCGCTGCTGCCGATACCGCGGGTACCGATAAGCCCCTGTCAAAGGGCGCATTGGGTGCGGTTGCAGCCTTTGTCATTTTTGTCATGCTGGGCGGCGGCTTTACCCTTTATGCCATGATCGGCGTCCCGCAGCTTGATGGGCGGCCCATAGCCTCCGTCGCGCGGCCTACGGCACCCTCCGGGCAATCAATCGCGGGCGAAGATGCAGGCCCGTTGGCTGAGCTGGCCGGGCAGTTACACGATAAGTTGCGCGAACAGGGCGAAGACGCCCCTGCCGAAGGGTGGATGTTGCTGGCGCGGACATATTTGCAATTGGGTCGCCATGCAGATGCCGCAGATGCGTTTGAACAGGCCGCAACGCGCGCGCCAGGTGATCCTGAACCCTTGATGGGCGCGGGCGAGGCATTGGTGTTTGCTGCAGGCGGCACCGTGACCGAACGGGCCCGTGGCTTGTTTGCCGATGCAGCGCTGATTGATCCGAAACATCCGGGCAGCCGCTATTACCTTGCGCTTTATGCCTTCCAGCAGGGCCGCATGGTTGAGGCCTATGATGCTTTCGTCGCACTTTATAACGACACTGCCGATGACGCCCCGTGGATGGGCCAACTTGTGGCGCGGCTGGACGAGGTGGCGACAGCCTCTGGCAAGCCATTGCCTGAGAAGTTGGTGCAGCGCGTCGCAGAAGCACGCCGTAATGCCCGCCAGTCCGCACCCTCTACTGGGTCGTCAGCAGATGCGCCCGCCGCAAATGGTGCGCCGGGGCCCACGCGAGAGGATATGGAGGCTGCCAAGGATATGTCAGCCGATGATCGTATGGGCATGATCCAAGGCATGGTTGCCGGGCTTGCCGAACGGTTGCAGGATGAACCGGACGATCTTGATGGCTGGACGCGCCTCGCGCGCGCCTACAAAGTGTTGGGCGATATTGAAGGTTATGTCGAGGCGGCGAAAAATATCGCGCGGTTAAAGCCCAACGATAGTGCAGCCCAAACTGCCTATGGCGAAGCCCTGATCAATGCGACAGGCAATGACCGTGTGCCGGATGCGGCGATGGCCGCCTTTGACAAGGCGCTGGAGCTTGATCCGTCAAACCTGCAGGCGCTTTATTATCGCGGGCTTGGCCATGCCTCTCGCGGTGACAAGCGTGCGGCGCGGGCTGACCTTCAAATGGTGCTGGATGCCTTGCCGCCCCAAGCTCCCGTGCGTGAAGGGGTTGAAGCGGCCTTAAAAGATTTGCAAGATTAGCTATGGCAAACGACGACAGCACAAAAAAGAAGCATGAGCATAAGCCGGGTATCACCAACCCGATGCTTTATGATGGCTCATTCTCAAAATCTGTTCCAGCGGGTGATAATCGCGAACGGCTGATTTGTAATGATTGCGGGTTCGTGAATTATCAGAACCCGAAAATTGTTGCGGGCGTTGTGTGCGTTCATGATGACAAAGTGTTGTTGTGCAAACGGTCGATCGAACCGCGCTTGGGCTTCTGGACCCTGCCTGCAGGCTTTATGGAAGAAGGCGAAAGCGCCGAACATGGCGCCTTGCGTGAGGCGCGCGAAGAAGCCAATGCAGAGCTTGAGATTGAGCAGCTATTGGCAGTCTATTCCATTCCCCGAATTTCTCAGGTGCAGCTCATGTATAAGGCGCGGTTCAAAGGCGCGCCGGACTTTTCTGCGGGTGAAGAAAGCCTTGAGGTGCGCCTGTTCGATTGGGACGATATCCCGTGGGACGAACTTGCGTTCCCCTCGGCCCTATGGGCGCTCGAACAATATCGCACCGTGTGGGGGCAGACAGAATTTGCCCCCTTCACCAATCCGGAAGGCGATTGGGGCAATTTCTTTAAAAAGCGTGACTAGTTTGATCGACTGGCTGGTCAGAAATTGCTGAGCAGCGTGAACTCGATCTGATTGTCGTTGGCGTTGGTGATCTGCGCCCGCATGTTGCCGAACGCGATCACATTTGTGGCGGACAGATCATATTGATACTGCGCCTCTGTCACAACATGGTGCGGGTAGTCATCATATTCACGATAGGTGAAATAGAAGATGTTGCCGTTACGTTTGATGTAGCGAAATTCTTTTACAGTGTTTGACCCCATTCCGGTTGTTGATGAGACGATAGCAAGATTGGCTGCACTTTGCTTCAACTCAATGTTTCGTCCTATAAGAGCGAAATCGACAAAGCTTGCAAAATAATGAGTTTCGTCGGTGCAAACATATAGATTGTCGGGGTTTCCGAAACAGCCGCCAAGAAAGCTTGACCCCCCGTCCGCGTTCGTGAATTGCGAGTTGAAAGGGCCGTAGCATTCATAACGCCCTTGTGGCACGAAGTTTGGCAATTTGCCGTCCCAAACCTTAGCCAATGGATAGGAGCCTTGTTTTATAGTGCGGCCACAGGTGCCGACAAAAGGAATCGCTTTCTTTTCGCCTTCTGACACGCCGAATGTGGTGGGGTGGGTGACTTCTAGCGACTTAGCGGTGCTGCCCTTTTTCCCGTACGCAATCATCGCTTCATGTGCTGGTGCTGTCGTCACTTGATGTAAAGCTGGAAAACCGATCGTTTGAACGGCTGCGGTTTGAGTTTGAAATGCTGGCCCCGTTGAACAGGCAGCCAAAGCCAAAAGCGCTAAGGGGCTGAGAATGATCCGCATAGTCTCCCCCAAAAAAACGTTTGTCAGTTCATTCCCTTGTGGGTTGTTTTGGTGGCAAGGTCAAGGGCCGTTAGGCCCGCTCGTAAATCTTGTTCATGTGGGTGTCGACTTTGACTTTATAGCCCGCCTTGTCCATCAGCCCGCCCAAATCGCGGTCCCATCTTTCAGGGGCCCATTCCATGATGATATAGCGTGGCAGCAACTTATCAGGCGCGGTTTCAAAGAAGGGGGCAAGGGCAATATCTTCGGCGCCTTCGATGTCGATTTTCAACGCATCAATGCGCGGCCATTTATGCTCCTGCAACACAGCCAACAGGGGCCGCATAGGCACTTGTTCCGTACCGACCTGATCGGCGGACTTGCCGCTGGCACCCTTATTCTTGGCGTCGATGGCAAGCTCTAACATGCCGTCATTGTCTGACACAGCCATCTTCAAAGGGGTGATCTGCCCGTCAAATTGGTTGAGCGTGATATTATCCATCAACCGGTCATAGACCGCCTGTTGCGGCTCAAACGCCAGCACTTTGACGCTTTTGGATTTTGAGGCAACCCACAGGGAATAAAGCCCGACATTCGCGCCAATATCGACAAAGTAGAACCCGTCCTTTGCCTTGCGCGCCTGTTCGGCAAGGAAGCTGCGCTCCTGCTTGTCAAACAGGTCAGGGGTGAACATAACCCGCTTCTCGCACAGATTATCAAAGGGGTAGAGCCTGAGCTTCAACCCAATCACAACCGTATCAACCGGGGCGGTTAGCTGGTTCAGCCCGCGCCGCCGCATAAAAAATGCCAGCCGCTTGCCAGCCCAATTGGTGGGAAAGCTGCGCACGCGCGACATCAGGCGCTTGATTTTTTCGTCCGGTTCATAGGTGCCGAATGGATCGATAGAACGGTCAGTCATCAGTGTCGGCCTTAATGCCATGTTTGTTCAGAAGAGGGGCTTGGAACGCTGCAAAAACAAAGGTCAGCGGTAAAAAGCCAAAGACTTTAAAGCTGACCCACACATCGGTCGGTTGGGTCCGCCAGATCACTTCGTTCAACAAGGCAGCAAAGACAAAGAACGCAATCCAGCGCAGGGTCAGAATATGCCAGCCCTGATCGGTCAGACTGAACACTCCGCCCATGACCTTGCCCAAAAAGTTGCGCCCGGTATAAAGCCCGATGGCTAAGGCAATCGCCATCATCACATAGACGATGCTGGGCTTCATCTTGATGAAAATATCATTATCGAAAATCAGCGTCAGCCCGCCGAAAATCATCAGCAATATGGCAGAGACAAGCGGCATCATCGGAATGTGCCGTGCCACAAACCATGATATGGCGATGGCAATGGTGGTGGTGACCATGATCGCGCCCGTTGCAGGCATCAGGCCCCAAAAATAATTGGTGACGAAAAAGACCAGCAAAGGGGCGAAATCTATCGCCTGTTTTTGGCCGTTGGTCAGTGTGCGGGTTTGTGCAGTAGTCATAGCTGAGATTTACCCCAAACGTTGCATCAGGACCAGCCCTGTTACGACCACAATGGCCGCAATGACCCGCCGCTTACCAAACCCTTCACCCAGAAACACCGTCCCGATAATGGCCGTGAAAATGGCGGAGCTTTCCCGTAACGCAGCCAAGGGGGCTGTATTGTCCGAAAAAGTATAGGCAAACAATGCCAGCGTATAGGTGATGACGGCCCCCACGGCGGCGGCAAACGCGCCCCTAAAATCCATTCTGGCAGCGGCAATATATTTGCGCGGGCCTGCCCAGACAAAAATGGTGAGGAAGCCGCCGAACCCTTCCAAAACCATGAACCACATAATGTAGGAGAGCGCGGCCTGCCCCACATCTGCCGCGCTGCGCACGCCTGTCGCATCAACCAGCGTGTAGCCTGCGATGAACAACCCGGTGAGGAGGGAGAAGATGATCCCTTTGGGGTTGGCGCGTGCGATCCGCCCGTCCACGGCAAAGGCGACAATGCCAAGTCCCGTCATGGCAAGGCCCAGCCATTGCAGGCCTGTCATCGCCTCGTTCAATGTCAGAAAGGCACCAACCCCTGTTAGGCCCGCGCCGATCCCCCGCGCTAGGGGGTGCGCCAAGGATAGATCGGCAAAGCGGTATGAGTTCGCCAACACAATATGATAGCCCATGTGAATAGCGGTGGAGCCGAGCAAGAACACCCACAGGCCCGCCGCTGGGACCTCGACAAAAAACAGCATGGGTAAACATAATGAGCCTGAACACAGCGCCAGCACGCTGCGGAATACCAGCTTGTCATGGGCGCGAATGTGAAAACTGTTCATCCCTGCATTGAACAGGGCGGACAAAAGCACAAGCCCGATCGCGATCAGTTCGTTGGTCATTGCGGTTCCGCGATATCGAAATAAAGGTCGCGCCAGCCGGGATTGTTGTCTTCGACCAACTCAATCTTCCAGTCCCGTCGCCAACGTTTGATTTGTTTCTCCCGTGTGATGGCTGTTTCCATTGTGTCGTGCGCTTCAAACCAGACGAGTTTCGTCAGGTTGTGCCGCTTGGAAAAGCCATCAAATGCCCCTGTGCGATGCTGTGCAGTGCGATGGGGTAGGTTGGAGGTTGCGCCGACATAGAATGTGCCCTTGCGATTGTTGGTAACAATGTAAACGAAAGGGTTCATGGGCGTGTTGATGCTTCAATGGACCCCGGATCGCGCTAACGCTTGTCCGGGGTGACGGTAGGTTTGCGAAATAATCTATATCGTCATCCCGGAATAGCGAAGCTATATCCGGGATCCATAGTGAGTTTGAACTAAGTGAGACTGCCAGCACCGGTCAGCGCGCGGGCAAAATCCTTGGCATCGAACCGATGCAGATCATCGGCGCTTTCGCCCACACCGATATAATGCACGGGCATTTTGAACTTGCGCGCCAGCGGCACCATAATCCCGCCCTTTGCCGTGCCATCAAGCTTTGTCATCACAAGCCCGGTAACGTCCGCCACATCGCGGAAGGCTTCGACCTGGCTTAACGCGTTCTGCCCGGTCGTCGCGTCCAACACCTGCAACACCGCATGGGGCGCGCTGTCGTCAATCTTGCGAATAACGCGCAGCATTTTTTCAAGTTCCGCCATCAGGTCGGTTTTGTTTTGCAAACGGCCCGCCGTGTCGATCATCAAAATATCAACATTATTGGCCTTGGCTTCAGTCATCGCTTCAAAGGCGAGGGAGGCTGAATCGCTGCCCTGTTCGCGCGCCACAACGGGCACGCCCGCACGTTGGCCCCACACAGTCAATTGTTCAATGGCAGCCGCGCGGAACGTGTCCCCCGCTGCCAGCATGACGGATTTTTTCTGCTTTTGGAAATGCTGCGCCAGCTTGCCAATGGTGGTTGTCTTGCCCGTGCCGTTAACGCCAACAAACAGGATCACAAACGGCCCATCATGTTTTTTGGGAATATCCAACGCCCCTTCAACCGCCTGTAGATGGGGCAGGATGCTTTTGGCCAGCGCCTCGCGCACATGTTTTGCCGTAATGTTTTTGGCAAATTGTTCATCGCGCAATGTGTCCGCCACTTCCATTGCGGTTTCGGCACCAAGATCGGCTGCGATCAGTAAGTCTTCCAGCCGTTCCAGCGTTTCCTCATCCAAGACGCGCTTGGTGAACAGTCCGCCGGAACTGCCCAGATTATCGCTGCTGCGCGACAGGCCCTTGCGCAACCGTCCGAAAAAGCCCTGTTTTTCCGCGCCCTCATTTTCGGGCGTCTGTGTCTGATCAGTCATAGGTTAAGAAGCAATCAATTTTGAATCTGTTTTATCGGTCACGGTTAGCGCATGGATTGTGCCCGGTTGCAAGCTTGTATCCACAATCACTTCGGTAAAATCTGCGGCGCGGGCAAGGCCCGGCTTTTCCACCAGCGCGCTGATAGTCCGACCCACCTGACGCGACAGATGCGCGGTCAACTTGTCAGCCCCTTTTGCGCGCAATTGCGCGGCGCGGTCCTTGATAATACTGCGGTCAAGCTGGGGCATGCGAGCGGCTGGCGTGCCGGGGCGGGGGGAATAGGGGAAGACATGCAGGAAGGTCAGGTCGCAGTCATCTACAAGTTTTAGGGAATTGGCGAACATCTCGTCCGTTTCGGTGGGGAAGCCTGCAATCAGGTCTGCGCCAAAGGCGATGTCGGGCCGCGCCTGCTTGACAGTCTGGCAAAAGGCGATTGACTCTTCGCGCAGGTGTCGCCGCTTCATCCGTTTCAGGATCATATTGTCACCGGCCTGCAGGCTTAAATGCAGATGGGGCATAAAGCGGGGCTCGCTGACAATCAACTCCATCAAAGGCTCGTCAACTTCAATAGAATCGATTGAGCTTAGGCGTAATCGCGGCAGGTCCGGCACATGGGTCAGGATTTTTTGGCACAGCTTGCCCAGCGTCATTGTGCTGCCGGGAAGATCAGCGCCATAGCTGGTGATATCCACACCCGTCACAACAATTTCGGAAAAGCCCTGATCAACCAATAGACGCGCCTGTTCAACCACGGACCCAACCGGGACAGACCGGGAATTGCCTCGCCCATAGGGGATAATACAGAATGTGCAGCGATGATCGCAGCCATTTTGTACTTGCAGGAACGCACGGGCGCGATCAGAAAACCCATCCGCCAAATGCGGCGCGGTTTCGGTGACCGTCATAATATTCTGTACGGCTACGGGTTCGGGCGTGTTTAAAAAACGGTCGATGGAAAGTTTTTCTTCATTGCCTAGGACCTGATCAACCTCGTCCATCTGGGCATAGGCATCAGGTGTGATCTGCGCGGCACAGCCTGTGACGATGATCTTGGCATCGGGCTTGTCGCGGCGGGCGCGGCGAATAGCTTGGCGGGCCTGACGTTCAGCCTCCGCCGTAACGGCGCAGGTATTGAATATGATTGTGTCATCCTCAGTCGGGCGGCCTGCCATTTGTTGGCGGATGCGGTCGCTTTCAAGACTGTTAAGGCGACAGCCGAATGTCACAATATCAAGCTGTGTGTCAGGTGATCCGGTCATGATCAGCCCATCAGCGCGTCTAGATCAAGCGCGCCTTCAAATGCATAGCTTGCAGGGCCTGACATCAAAACCTCGCCATCGGTTTGATAGGCCATAATCAGTGGGCCGCCATCAAGCACGATCATGGCAGCCTGCCCCTCGATCAGTTTGCGGCGGCGGGCTGCAACGATTGTGGCGCAGGCGGCGGTGCCACAGGCTTGGGTGATCCCTGCGCCGCGTTCAAACACGCGCAGGCGAATTGTGCCATCGGCGCGCAATGTGGCGAGGCTGACATTGCACCGTTCGGGGTAAAGCGGATGATGCTCCAAAGTCGGACCAATCTCATCCAAGGGATAGGCCTCAGCATCTTCGACAAAGAACACCATATGGGGATTGCCCATATTGACCGCTGTCGGATTTTCCAGCGGCGGCAGGCCGGGCACGTCAAGACTGATTGGCAGGCTTAGCGTGTCGAGCGTGGGGTCGGACAGGGGGATTTGCGCGGCGTCCAAACCGGGTTCGCCCATATTGACGCCGACAGACCCGTCATCCAACAAGGTGCAGACAAGCTGCCCGGCGACGGTTTCGACAATATGCTCTGCTTCGCCTGTTTCATCGGCCAGCAGGCGGCCAATGCAGCGGGTGGCGTTGCCGCAAGCCTCAACCGACTCGCCATTGCCGTTACGCATATGAAGAAAGGCGCTGGTGCCTTGGCTGATAGGGTCTGCAATCTCAATAAATTGGTCGCAACCGACCCCCCGCCGACGATCCCCGATCGCCGCGGCTTCAGCCTCTGTCAGCAGGGGCTTGCCTCCGCGCTGGTCAATAATGACGAAATCATTGCCCAGCCCGTGCATCTTGCGAAACTCAATCTTGCGCATATCTAGCTATATAGAGCAGTTTGCCGGGGATTTAAGCCCGGAATCTGTCCTTTTGGGCAATTTGCCGCCCCAACCACACTAACGCGCGGTTTGGCTTGACGGCAGGCTGCAAAAGTATAGAGTGCCCCGACTTCCTGTTAGAAGTGACATATCTGGTCAGGGGCGCGGCCCCTTATCACCACCGGTCAGCGAGTTTTCGCCCACCGGTGCGATATCGCTTTGCGCAGGATATAAAGGATTTTGACGTATGTTTGATACATTACAGGAACGGTTAGGCGGTGTTCTCGACGGGCTGACAAAGCGTGGTGCTTTGTCCGAAGCCGATGTCGATGCCGCCCTGCGCGAAGTCCGCGTTGCCTTGCTTGAGGCTGACGTGGCATTGCCCGTTGCCCGTAAATTTATCAAAGATGTCCGTGAGGAAGCCGTTGGCGCAGGGGTTTTGAAATCAGTTTCCCCCGGTCAGATGGTGATCAAGATCGTCCATGACGAGCTTGTGAAAATGTTGGGCGGTGATCCTGCCCTGTCTCGTGATGCCGACGCGCCTGAGGCTGTCGGTGCCGGGTTGAACCTGAACGCTGTGCCGCCTGTGCCGGTTTTGATGGTGGGCTTGCAAGGCTCTGGTAAGACAACCTCAACCGCCAAAATTGCCTATCGCTTGCAGCAGCGCGACAAGAAAAAGGTCCTGATGGCCTCGCTCGACACGCGCCGCCCGGCTGCGATGGAACAGTTGCGTGTGCTGGGTGAGCAGACAGGTGTTGACGTGCTGCCGATCGTTGAAGGCCAGCAACCTGTTGATATTGCCAACCGCGCGATGAATGCAGGCCGCCTGTCAGGCTATGACGTTGTGCTGCTTGATACCGCAGGCCGCATGCATGTCGAAGAAAGCCTGATGGCGGAAGTCACTGCCGTTCGCGATGCGGTCAAGCCGCAGGAAACCCTGCTCGTCGCTGACAGTCTGACCGGTCAGGATGCGGTCAATGTCGCCCAGCAATTCAACGAACGTGTTGGCGTGACGGGCATCGTGTTGACCCGTGTTGATGGTGATGGTCGCGGCGGTGCGGCGCTGTCCATGCGCGCGGTGACGGGCTGCCCGATCAAGCTGTTGGGTGTTGGTGAAAAGTTCGACGCGCTTGAAGACTTCCACCCGACCCGTATGGCTGGCCGCATTTTGGGCATGGGCGATATTGTTTCGCTGGTCGAAAAAGCTGCCGAAACGATGGAGGCTGAACAGGCCCAACGCATGGCGAAGAAATTCGCCAAGGGTCAGTTCGACATGAATGATTTGCGCGAGCATATCCAGCAGGTTCAGAAAATGGGCGGCATGGGCGGCATCCTGAACCTGCTGCCCGGCATCGGCAAGATGAAGAAGCAGCTCGACCAGCTCGACATGGACGAAAGCGTGTTCAAACGTCAGGAAGCGATCATCAATTCCATGACCAAGAAAGAACGCTTGCAGCCGAAATTGCTGCAGGCCAGCCGCAAAAAACGTATCGCGGCAGGCTCGGGGACCAGCGTGCAAGAGGTCAACAAGCTGATCAAAATGCACCGTCAAATGGCCGACATGATGAAGAAAATGTCAAAGGGCAAGGGCTTGATGTCAGCCATGGGCGCAGCGATGGGCTTGCCCAATAAATCTGCCATGCCAAGCCCGGAAGAGATGGAACAACTGGCCCAGAAAATGGGTGGTCCCGGTGGCGCCGGTAGCGCAGGTGGTGGACTGCCCGGTTTAGGCGGTCCGGGCGCCCCCGGCGGCTTGCCCCCCGGTTTTCCCGGCACAGGAAAAAAATAGAGACGCAAAAATAGCGACGTGAAGAGACGAGATTGAGATCTGAATCGATGATCAAGAAATGAATATCGGTTCATTGTTTGAGAGTTAGAAAAGTAGAAATGGCGGATTTCCGCCGATTGTGAATTTTTATTCCGGCCTGAAATGCTGGTGTAGTGATGAAAAGAAAGGCTTAAGTCATGGCATTGACCATTCGTTTGTCCCGCGGTGGCGCAAAAAAGCGCCCCTTTTACCGTATTGTCGTAACCGATTCCCGCAAACCGCGTGACTCCGGCTACATTGAAAATGTCGGCACATACAATCCGATGCTGCCCAAGGATTCAGAAGATCGCGTGCAGCTAAAGGAAGAACGCATCAAGGAATGGATCGCCAAGGGCGCCCGTCCGTCAGATCGCGTGAACCGTTTCCTTGACGCCGCTGGCATCATGGAACGCAAGGCCCGCAACAACCCCAAGAAAGCGCTGCCCGGCCAGAAGGCTCAGGAACGTCTGGAAATGGCCAAGCAGGCTGAAGAAGAAGCAGCCGCAGCAGCAGCCGAAGCGGAAGCAGAAGCCGCCGCAGAAACTGAAGCACCCGCTGAAGAAGCTGCTGCTGAAGAAGAAAAAGCCGAAGGCTAACACGCGATGTCGTCCCCGGCTGAAAAACAGCCCCGTATTTGCGTGGGCGTGATCGCCGGGGCCCATGGCGTTGGGGGAGAGGCGCGGATCCGTGCCTTTACCGATGACCCGTTTGATGTCGCTGCCTATGGTGAGGTGGAGACGGAGGACGGGTCTTTGCGTTTCGGCATCACGGTCCTGCGTGAGGCAAAGCCCGGCGTCCTGATCGCCCGGCTTGAGGGCGTGGACCTGACCCGCGAAGAGGTGCAAGCCCTTGGCGGGACACAGCTTTTCGTCCCCCGCACCGCGCTGCCGGAGCCTGAGGATGAGGACGAGTTTTACTATTCGGACCTGATTGGCCTTGCCGCCACCTATCCTGACGGGGCGCCGCTTGGCACTATTTTGGGCGTCGCTGATTATGGCGCAGGCGATATGCTGGACGTGAAATTGGCGAACAGCAGCAAAACCATCGTTGTCCCCTTCACTAAGGAGGCTGTGCCCACCGTCGATATTCGCGCAAGCCGCGTCGTGATCGACCCCCCGGCAGGCCTGATTGATGAGCCGAAAGAGGAGGCTGATGATGACTGATCAGCCCCCTTGGCAGGCCCCATGGACAGCAAATGTTCTGACCCTGTTCCCGGACATGTTCCCCGGCCCGCTTGGCTTTTCGCTGGCTGGCCGCGCGCTTGATCAGGGTATTTGGGCGCTTAACCCCCTGAATATACGGGATTTTGCGACCGACAAGCACCATTCTGTCGATGACACGCCAGCAGGGGGCGGCGCAGGCATGGTGATGCGTGCCGATGTGGTCGGCGCGGCGCTTGAAAGTCTGGGCTATGGCCCGCAGAAATCCGCAGAAATTAGCGGCGAAGCTGCGGCAATCAGCGCAGGGGAAAAGGGGCCGAAAACCCTTCCCCAAAATGCCCCCTTGCTTTATTTAAGCCCGCGCGGTAAGCCGCTCTCCCAATCGCGTGTAAAGGCATTGGCAAATGGCCCCGGCGTGACGCTGCTTTGCGGACGTTTCGAAGGGCTGGACGAGCGGGTGATTACCCACTTCGGGATCGAAGAAGTGTCAATCGGGGACTATGTCCTTTCAGGTGGTGAACCTGCGGCGCTTGTTCTTCTCGATGCCGTGATCAGGTTGCTGCCGGGTGTGCTCGGTGCGCCCGAAACATTGGCAGAAGAAAGTTTTGAAGACGGGTTACTTGAATACCCGCACTACACACGCCCCGCCCAATGGCAGGGCAAACAAATCCCGGAGGTTTTATCCTCTGGTCATCATGGCAGGATCGCCCAGTGGCGTCAGGCCGAACGAGAACGAGTTACAAAGGAAAGACGGCCGGACCTCTGGCGGCGATATAAGGCAGAAAATGAAAGCGGCTCGGACGAATAGCAGTCCACCCCGCGCAACAAGCCTAGATCGTGGGATCAAGTACGGATCGTGAAAAAGGTAAGCTATGGCCAACATTATTGAACAACTCGACGCCGCCGAGATGGCGCGCATGTCAGAAGTGAAACAGGTGCCCGAATTCGGCCCCGGTGATACGCTGCGCGTTGCTGTCCGCGTGAAGGAAGGCAATCGTGAGCGTTTGCAGAACTTCGAAGGCGTCTGCATCGCCCGCAAGTCATCCGGCATCAACTCAAACTTCACCATGCGTAAGATTTCTTACGGCGAAGGTGTGGAACGTGTGTTCCCGCTTTACAGCCCGCTGGTCGAAGAGATTGAAGTCAAACGTCGTGGTCGTGTCCGCCGTGCGAAGCTGTACTATCTACGTGGCCGCACAGGTAAGTCTGCACGTATTGCAGAAAAGAAAGACAATAAGCGCGGCTAATCTCTCGCACCGAATTAGACATTTAGAGACAAGCCGCAGGGAAAATCCCCTCGCGGCTTGTTTTACTTTTACACATTATTTTGATTTTGGAATTTGATCATGGCCCACCCAAAAACGCTCTACGATAAAATCTTTGACGCGCATCTGGTTTCAGAAGATGCGGATGGCACCGCCTTGCTTTATATCGACCGCCACCTTGTCCACGAAGTGACAAGCCCGCAGGCGTTTGAAGGGTTGCGCATGACCAATCGTCAGGTCCGCAAGCCTGAAAACACCTTGTGCGTGCCTGATCATAACGTCCCGACTGAAGGTCGCGCCAACGGCATCAGCAATCCTGAAAGCAAGTTGCAGGTTGATACGTTGATGCAGAACGCTGCTGACTTCGGGTTGGAAATTTATGGCATGGACGATATCCGTCAGGGCATCGTGCATATTGTTGGGCCGGAACAGGGCCTGACCCAGCCGGGCATGACCATTGTGTGTGGCGACAGTCACACCGCAACCCACGGTGCCTTTGGCGCGCTGGCGTTCGGGATTGGGACCTCTGAGGTTGAGCATGTCCTCGCCACCCAAACCCTGATCCAGAAGCGCAGCAAGAATATGCGCGTGACGGTTTCAGGTCAGTTGTCTAAGGGCTGTACCGCAAAGGACATCGTGCTTGCCGTGATTGGCAAGATCGGTACCGCAGGCGGTACGGGGTATGTCATCGAATTTGCTGGTGAAGCCATCGAAGCCTTGTCAATGGAAGGGCGCATGACCGTCTGTAACATGACGATCGAAGGCGGCGCCCGCGCCGGACTGATCGCACCTGATCAAAAGACCTTTGATTATGTGCAGGGTCGCCCCAAGGCACCCAAGGGTGCCCAGTGGGAAATGGCGGTTGAGTATTGGAAGACACTGCCGACTGATGACGGTGCCGTGTTTGACGCCGAAATCGAAATCGATGCCAGCAAGCTGGTCCCCGAAATCACATGGGGCACCAGCCCTGAGGACGTGGTTGAAATCACAGGCACGACGCCGGACCCTGCACAGGAATCTGATCCTGCACGTAAGGCCAAGCTGGAACGTGCGCTCGATTATATGGGCCTTGCCCCCAATACGCCGATGACCGACGTGTCGATTGATAAAGTGTTCATCGGGTCTTGCACCAATGGCCGGATCGAAGATTTGCGCGCCGTTGCCGCGATTGCTGAAAAGGCAACCGCAAAGGGTTTGAAGGTTGCCGAACACGTTCACGCGATGGTCGTCCCCGGTTCCGGTTTGGTGAAGGAACAGGCAGAAGAAGAAGGCCTGGACAAAATCCTGACCGCCGCTGGCTTTGACTGGCGGGAGCCGGGCTGTTCCATGTGCCTTGCCATGAACGATGATAAGTTGAAGCCGGGTGAACGGTGCGCGTCAACGTCCAACCGTAACTTCGAAGGTCGTCAGGGCCGTGGCGGACGCACGCATCTGGTTAGCCCCGCAATGGCCGCAGCAGCTGCCTTTGCCGGGAAACTGGCAGACGTGCGTGACTACGAATAATAGGAGATCGGAAGAATGGATAAGTTTACAAAAGTAAGCGGCGTGGCCGCACCGATGCCGATCACCAATATCGACACGGATATGATCATCCCGAAACAGTTCCTCAAGACCATCAAACGGTCCGGTCTTGGCGTGAACCTGTTCGACGAAATGCGTTATGATGATGACGGGAAAGAGATTGAGAGCTTTGTTCTCAACCAGCCGCAATATCGCAATGCGCAGATCATTGTGGCGGGCGATAATTTCGGCTGTGGCTCCTCACGCGAACATGCGCCTTGGGCCTTGCTCGACTTCGGCATTCGTGTCGTCATCTCAACCAGCTTTGCCGACATCTTTTATAATAACTGCTTCAAGAACGGCATCCTGCCGATTGTGGTTGATAAGGATACGCTCGCCAAGCTGATGGATGATGCAGAACGCGGTGCCAATGCCACGCTGACGGTTGATCTGGAAACACAGACAATCACTGGTCCCGATGGCGGCGAAGTGAAATTCGACGTTGATCCCTTCCGTAAGCATTGCCTGATGGAAGGTCTGGACGATATTGGCCTGACCATGGAAAAGGCTGACAAGATCGATAGCTTTGAGACTTCGCGGGCGACATCGCAGCCTTGGCTTTAAACACTAACGTCATCCCGGAATAGCGCAGCTATATCCGGGAACCATTATAGCGGTTGCCACGCAGCATGGACCCCGGATCGCGTTTCACTTGTCCGGGGTGACGGTTGAAGAAGGCGGCAGTCGTAGAACGAAACAAGGAACGTCATGCCGGACTTGATCCGGCATCTTTGGGCCGCGGCGTGACGTGTCTGCGCCTCTAAGGCGACGTAAGAGCAAACGGATAACAAAGACCCCGCATCAAGTGCGGGGTGACCGCTGCGGAAAGTAGCAGTCGCAACAGATAGACTGATAGGAATGAACATGTCTGAACAAATCGGCTCCCTATTGATTGTCCCCGGTGATGGCATCGGGCCTGAAGCCATGTCGCAAGTCCAGCGCATCATTGACTGGATGGGTGACAAGCTGGGTAAAGTGATCACGACTGAGTATGACTTGGTTGGCGGTGCTGCGATTGACGCGCATGGCGTGCCGCTGCATGACGACACAATGGCCAAGGCGCACACAGTTGATGCCGTATTGCTTGGCGCTGTGGGTGGCCCGAAATGGGATGATCTTGATTTCTCGATCAAGCCGGAACGGGGTCTATTGCGCTTGCGCTCAGAACTCGGTCTGTTTGCGAACCTGCGCCCGGCACAGTGCTTCGAAGCCTTGGTGGACTCATCAAGCCTGAAGCCCGAAGTGGTTGCAGGCCTCGACATCATGATCGTGCGTGAGCTGACGGGCGGTATCTACTTTGGTGAACCGCGCGGCATTGAAGACCTGCCTGATGGGCAGCGTCGCGGCTTCAACACGCAGACCTATACGACGAATGAAATTCGCCGGGTCACCAAGGTCGCCTTTGATTTGGCGCGCAAGCGTGACGGTCGCGTGACCAGTTGCGAAAAGGCCAACGTCATGGAATCGGGCATTTTGTGGCGCGAGGAAGTCACCAAGCTTCATGGCGAGGGCTATGAGGATATTGAGCTTTCCCACATGTATGCGGATAACGCCGCCATGCAATTGGTGCGCGCGCCCAAACAGTTTGACGTGATGGTCACGGATAATCTGTTCGGCGATATTCTGTCGGATGCCGCTGCGATGCTGACAGGCTCACTCGGTATGTTGCCGTCTGCCTCGCTTGGTGCGCCTGATCCCGAAACGGGTCGCGCGAAAGCCATGTACGAGCCCGTGCACGGCTCCGCCCCCGATATTGCGGGCCAGGGCATTGCCAACCCGATTGCCACGATCATGAGCTTTGCGATGGCGCTGCGTTACACATTTGACGAAGGTGACATTGCAGATCGGATTGAGCGCGCGGTTGAAGCCGTGCTCGCCAAGAAAATCCGTACAGGTGACATCATGTGCGAAGGCGCAACACAGGTCGGGACAGAGGAAATGGGCACAGCCATCCTCGCCGAACTCGACCAGTAAAACCTATTTAGAAGGAATAGACCAATGGGTCTCCATATTGCGGTTGCAGGTGCAACCGGTGTCGTTGGACAGGAAATGCTGAATATTGTCGCCGAACGGGGCCTGCCCGTTTCCAAGGTGACGCCGCTTGCCTCCTCCCGGTCAATCGGTAAGGATGTATCGTTCGGTGATCAGACGGTGCAGTGCAAGTCGCTCGACGATTTTGATTTTGAAGGTGTTGATATTGCTTTGTTCGCCGCCGGTGGCGATGTTGCTGCCCAACATGCGCCGCGTGCGGGCAAGGCGGGCGCGATTGTCATCGACAATTCAAGCCATTTCCGGATGGACCCGGACGTGCCCCTGATCGTGCCGGAAGTAAACGCTGACGCGGTTGATGGCTATGGCAAGAAGAACATTATCGCCAACCCCAACTGTTCTACCGCGCAGCTTGTGGTGGCGTTGAAGCCGCTGCATGACGCCTATGGGATCAAGCGCGTTGTCGTGTCGACCTATCAGTCTGCGTCTGGCGCAGGCAAGGAAGGCATGGACGAGCTGTTCAACCAGACCCGTGCGATTTACGTCAATGATCCGGTGGAGCCGCAAAAGTTCACCAAGCAGATCGCCTTTAACGTAATCCCCCATATTGACAAGTTCATGGGTGATGGCGCGACCAAAGAAGAATGGAAAATGACGGTCGAAACGCGCAAGATTGTCGATCCCAAGATCGAACTTTTTGCGACCTGCGTTCGTGTGCCCGTTTTTGTCGGCCATTCAGAGGCTGTGACGATTGAATGTGAAAAGCCCGTTGATGAGGATGAGGCACGCGAGATCTTGCGTGTCGCGCCGGGGCTGATGATCGTCGATAAGCGTGAAGATGGCGGCTATATCACCCCGCAGGAATGTGTTGGTGATTTCGCCACCTATATCAGCCGCATTCGCCGCGACCCGACCGTTGATAATGGCCTGGCCTTTTGGTGCGTGTCTGACAATCTGCGCAAGGGTGCAGCATTGAACGCTGTGCAGATTGCTGAGCTATTGCTTGATCGTGGGATTGTAAAAGCTTAGTTTTTTGGTCGCGCAGCCGGACGCAAAACCGGTTCCCACTTTTGCTGGCTGTCGCTCCTATGCTTTACCAATCGCAACTGTTGTCAGCGGATTGGTCAGGCGGTCCTGATTGGCGATCAGCAATAACTCGTCCGCATTTGCGCGGTCAGTGGCTTGCAATATATCAAAAAGCGAGCCGCTGGCCTGCGCCAGTGCCTGTTCGAGCGGGCGGCGCTTCAGCAACCCGCTCAACAACAGCGCGGTCATCAAATCACCTGCGCCTTTAAAGTCTCCACCGCTTTCGGTGCCGACCCCAATCTTTTGGGTGGAGATCACATAGGCCTCGTTCTGCTTGACCAGCAATGTCTGGATCTGGCCGGGGAAGCGCGCCGTGTCTTCCATCGACGTCACAATTGAGATCGGCCCGTTGGGCAGAAGGCGCGCTGCCTCCACCCCCTCGCCAATTGTGGTGGGCGCGTCGTCCTGATCAAGCAGGGTGGCAAGCTCAAACCTGTTGGGGGTGACGTAATCGGCGCGGGGCACAAGATCATCCATAATACCCTCGATAATATTCGCATCGACATAGGGGCCGGACTGGTCGCCCACCACCGGGTCACAAATATAGATTGCCGCCGGGTTGGCCGCCTTGACCCTGTCCACCGCCTCCACCAGGGCATCGATCTGCTCATCATCGCCGATATAGCCTGTCAGGATCGCGGTGACTTTTGGCAGCCAGCCGCGGTCTTCCAGCCCCTCCACCATATCAAGCAGGGTGCCGACCGGAGTTGCCGCCCCTTTATAGCCGCCATGGCCCGGGTGGTTGGAATAAAGCACCGTGGGCACACCCCACACGGAATGGCCCAGCCGTTGCAGGGCAAACCCGGCTGCTGAATTGCCCACATGGCCGCGCACGACTTGGGAATGAAAGGATAGAACTGCCATAAATACGCTATTTGCTTTGCTGTTCGTGTTTTTGTTCGATCATTGTTTGCAGTGAACCAAACTTTTATAGTCAGTGAAAGTCAAGAATTCAAAAGTGAGTCGCCTCATGCCCCAAAATCAAGCCTCCCCCACCATTGTAAAGCCTCGTCGATCCGTCCTTTATATGCCCGGATCGAACGCCCGCGCCCTTGAAAAGGCAAAGACACTGCCTGCCGATGCGGTCATTCTTGACCTTGAAGACGCGGTGGCCCCCGACGCCAAGGAAGACGCCCGCGATCAGGTTATTGCGGCGGTGAAGGCTGGCGGCTTTGGCCCGCGCGAAGTGATCATCCGCGCCAATGCGCTGGGGACCGGGTGGGGCAGTGCCGACCTTGCCGCCATCGCTCAATCAGGTGCTGATGGGGTGCTGCTGCCCAAGGTGGAAAGCGCAGGCGATATTCACCGCGCTGAACAGACGCTGAAAAATGCGGGCGCGCCCGACACGCTCGCCATCTGGTCGATGATCGAAACCCCCCGCGCCATCCTGCATTTAGAAGCGATTGCCGATGCGTCAGAACGGCAAAAGGTGTGGGTCATGGGCACGAATGATCTTGTGAAGGATATGCGCGCGCAATTTGTGCCGGGCAGGTCGCCCCTTTTGCCCATCCTGACCTTTGCCGTTTTGGCGGGGCGCGCAGGCGGGCTGACGATCCTTGATGGGGTTTATAACGATATTAAGGACGAGGATGGGTTCGCAGCCGAATGTAAACAGGGGCTCGATATGGGGTTTGATGGCAAGACACTCATCCATCCCAGCCAGCTTGCCCCCGCGAACGAAATTTTTGCCCCCACCGACGATGAAGTCAGTTTCGCCAAGCAAGTCATTGCCGCGTTTGAAGCGCCTGAGGCTGCGGGCAAAGGCGTACTGAAGGTGGAGGGCAAGATGGTGGAGCTGTTGCATCGTGATCAGGCCCTGCGCACCGTCGCGATAGCCGATGCCATCGCCCAAAAAGAAGGGGCCGCAGACTGATGTCCCGCTATTTCGAAGATTTTAAATTGGGGCAGGTGATCAGCCACGCCACCCCGCGCACCTTAACCGATGGCGATCAGGCCATGTATATGGCGCTTTATGGCTCACGCTTTGCCCTTCATTCCAGTGCGCCTTTTGCAACCGCGCTGGGCTATCCCGACATGCCGCTTGATGATTTGCTGACGTTTCATACGGTGTTCGGCAAAACCGTGCCGGACGTGTCAATCAATGCGGTGGCGAATTTGGGCTATGCCCAAGGGCTGTTCCACGCGCCCGTGGTGGCAGGGGATACGCTGCGCGCAGAATCTGAAGTGATCGGCCTCAAGCAAAATTCAAACGGCAAGACGGGCACTGTCTATGTTCATACCAGGGGCTTTAACCAGCGGGATGAGCTGGCGTTGGAGTATCGCCGCTGGGTGCTGGTGGAAAAGCGCGACGCGGATGCGCCTGCGCCGGAACCAAGCGTACCAGACTTGCCGGACGCTGTGGCGGCAAGCGACTTGATCGCGCCCGCAGGCTTTAACGCAGGCGGTTATGATTTTGTTGCGGCGGGTAGCGCGAAACGCTTTGCTGATTTTCAGGTGGGGGAGAAGATTGATCACGGCCCCGGCCAAACGGTGGAGGAGGCGGAGCATCAACTCGCCACGCGCCTTTATCAAAACACCGCAAAGGTGCATTTTGACGGGCACGCGGCGCAAGCGGGCCGCTTTGGCAAACGGTTGATCTATGGCGGGCATGTGATTTCGGTTGCCCGCGCGATGAGCTTTAATGGACTGGAAAACGCCTTCGCCTTGGCGGCGATCAATGGCGGCACACACAAAGCACCACTGTTCGCGGGCGATACGGTCTATGCATGGACCGAAGTGCTGGACAAGGCAGAAGTTGCGGATGGCTTGGGCGCATTAAGGCTGCGCACCATCGCGACCAAGAACGCGCCCTGCACAGACTTCCCGCCTACCGACGACGACGCCACCATCCTGATCTTCGACTATTGGGCGTGGTGTGTTTAACATAATCATCGCGTAGCGATGTCGCGCCCGTCCCGCCCGATAGGCGGGCGCGAGTGCGCCCACCCCGGGCCAGACGCGATGTAGGAGAACATGATGCCCAAACCCCTCATCATTTCAGGACCGCCCGGATCTGGGAAATCGACTGTCGCCGCTTTGTTAGGCGCGCGGACGGAGAAGTCGGTCGTCATAGAGTCAGACAAGTTCTACCACTTTCTAGCCCACCCGCTTGACCCGTCCACGCCTGAAAGCGATGCGCAGAACCGTGCGGTGCTGCGCGCCTTTTTTTGCGGCGGCGCACTCATTCGCAGCAGACGATTATGACGTGATTGTAGATGGGGTAATTGGGCCGTGGTGGCTTGATCTGATCCATGAATGTTTGCCCGATGGCTTTCACTATGCCTTGTTGCATGCGGCGCTGGATGTCACATCGCTGCGCGTGTCGGCGCGCAACCGTGCCTCAGAAATTCACACGCGGGCTGAGGCTGTGCAGATCATGCATGAAAAATTTGATGCGCTTACGGGGTTTGAGCGTCACACGATCCACACAGATCATATGACGCCCGCGGAGATTGCTTATGAGATTGAGGCGCGCCGTGTGGCAGGCGCGCTCAAACCCCAGATCACGCCTTAAATCACGCCTGCAGCTACAGGCTTGCGGTCGAACGCGCCTAAGATGGGGGCGTCGTGGGCGCGCAACACAGGCTCAATCTCGCGAAACAGGTTGCGATAGTGATAGAAAGGCACGCGCGGAAACAGATGATGGATGGCGTGCAAGTCTTGACCCAACAGGAACCATTGGAAGGGCCGCGCCCATGTGGGGATGTGGAAGCTGTTCGTATTGCGATAGCGATCCGTGGTTTGATAGGGCAGGTGTGGGCGGAAGGCGAACCAGTAAATCAGATAATAGGCAGCCAACACAAATGTGCCGACTATAAGGGCCAGCCCTTCGACTAATGGTACTTGTGTGAGTAGTGCGATGCGCCAGCCAAATGCCAGCGAAAGCTCGACCACAAATCGTGCGATCATTTTTGTGTCGGCAATTGGTCCCTTGCCATGATCGCGCACGGCATAAAGATTGGCGTCGATAAAGAATTTTGTGGCGAACGCCAAAAAACCGAACAGGCCGGTTTTATGCTCTTCCTTCGTCACACAATCGGGGTCATGGACCGGGTCATTCGTAAAGCGGTGATGAACCAAATGTTCGGGGCGATGGGTGGTCAGGGGCACCATAATCACAATACCATTAATTGTGCCCATCAGATTATTGAGCCACACCATATTCTTGTGATTGCCGCTGATATTGCCGTGCGCTGCCTCATGCACGACCGTATAGGCGGCAAAACTCGCGACGAACCAGACAAAAAAGCAGACCCAAAAGGGCAAGGAGCCAGCCATCCATGCGCCGGTGCTGGCTGCAATGGCGGTCGGAACGGCAATCCCTAACAACACGGTGGGCCAGGCGAGCTTGCCCATATATTTTTGTGCTGCCTTGTTGGCCTGTGCGTTCAGGGCTGTCAGGTCGGGTGCATTTGTGTCGATAGCGTTCATGCGCGTCTCTCCCTTGTTTATAACCGTAAGCTAGCGCAGCCCTTGAAAATGGGGCAGGACAGTAGTGCCCAAAAAACAGGGCAGTTTTGACAAGGGGGCGGAACGTGATTGCGCGGCTTGCAGCTTCGCGCCTATAAAAAGGCAGGGAGACATTATGAGCCAAGAGCCTGTCCTACACAGCGCCGCCATCGCGCGGGTTATACTGACATTCGCTGCCGAACATGGCGTGGATGAGCGGGCGTGCTTGGCCGGAACCGGGCTTGATCTTGCCGCGCTTGCATTGGCGGAGGCAACCATCACGCGGGAGCAGGAATTGGTGTTGCTGCAAAATCTGCGTGATGGCCTGCCCGATTTTGCGGCGCTTGGCACCGCATTGGGGATGCGCTTTAACGCGTCGGCGTTCGGGCCGTGGGGCTTTGCCCTGTCGATCAGCAAAACCTATGAGGAGGGGATGGACCGGGCAATCCGCTACCTCCCCCTCAGCACCGCCTATTGTTTTGTGCAAAAGCGCAAGATGGATGGCGAGTTTTATTTGATCTATGACCCGTCCCCCATACCCGGACCGCTTGAACAGATGATGCTCGAACGTGACATGAGTACCTCTGTCATCCTGGCGCGTGAGCTGACCCATAAGCCCGACGCGATCTTGCGGCTGGAGTTTGAGGGGGACGTGCCCCACAAGTCTGAGATTGAGGCGCTGCTTGACCTCCCCGTCCACACAGGCTGTGCCCATAATGCTGTGGTGGGGGATGGTGCCGTCGCAGGCGAACCCATGCCCCATTATAATGAAAAACTGGCGCGGATGATCGACGATCAATGCCGTCAATTGATGACCCGCATGGCAAGCCAAGGCGTTGAACAACAGGTCCGCCAAGCCCTGCTTGGGCCGTTGGGTCTTGCTGCGGGGTTAGAGGAGGTGGCCGGCGCGCTTGAGATGCCGCCGCGCAATCTGCGCCGCAAGTTGGAGGAGGCGGGCACAAGCTTTCGCACAGTGCAGGATGACACAAGGCGGCACATGGCTGATCAATTGTTAGACGGGACAGCTATGAAACTTGACGAGATTGCCTTTCACCTTGGCTATGGCGATACGGCCAGCTTTACCCGCGCGTTCCGGCGTTGGCACGGCATGTCACCCGGCGCTTATCGGAAAAGCAGTGCGCAATAAAAAAGGCCGCCCAACGCAACTAGCGGGCGGCCTTCCCTATCCGGCAAGTTACGCAGTACAGATTATTCTGCCGGGATAGCCTGTAGATCGCCTGTATTCATGGCGGCAAGGGCGGCTTTGCCAGCATCCGCGTCGGCGCGATAGGCAGTCATGGCGCGTGCGGCCAGATCATAATCCTGCTCGTCCCACGGATGGAAGTTGCGGCGATAAAAACTTAGGAAGTGCGGCATGGCCTTGCGGTAAAAGCCTGTCTTGCCCCACAGGAAGCCAAACAGCTTGCCCCAGTTGCGCAGGCCCAAACCATGGCCGGAGGCACGCATCATCACTGACCAATTGTAGGTAAAGCGGACATTCATCATGGTCATGGCGAGTGTAAAAGTCAGCACCCGGCGGAAATAGGCACCAAAGCCCTTGCCCGCAACGGTTTCATAGACGTCATAGGCAACGGCCTTATGCTCCAGCTCCTCAATCGCGTGCCAGGTCCAGATGGCGCGATAGGTGGGGTGGGCGTTTTCCATAATGTCGGGCCGCGACAGCAAAGCATGGGCCATAACGGCGGTGAAATGTTCAGCGGCGACAGTGCCTGCCAGTTGCGCAATCTTGGGCTGGCGACGGGCGTATTTCATGATCGTCTTGGTCAGCCGTTCCAGCTTGGCCGCGTTCAGACCCTGTTCTTCCAACACTTCATTATAGACTTCGTGCTCACGGCCATGAATGGCTTCTTGGGCGACAAAGCCACGAACCTGTTCCAGCAGCTTGGGGTCTTCGATCCGGTCCTTATAGGCGCGGACTGAATCCATGAACAAACGCTCCCCCTCGGGGAAGACCACTGACATGGCATTGAACCAATAGGTCGTGGCAGCTTCGCCATCCAGCCATTCACGCGGCATGTCCGCATTGATCTGGAAATCTTCATTGCGGGGTTTGATGTCCATCTGTGAATGGTCGAATTGCGTGCTCATCGCGTTTTTGCCCTTAATTGTCTGTCTGTTTTTCTTGTGTTTTGGTCTTGTTTATTGGTGATGGCCGTCTTTGCGACGCCAATTTCTACTTGAAAGTAGTTTTTAGCCCATGAAAAGCAAGGGCAAAATGCTACTTTTGCGTATATTTGGGCCGGAATAGTGTCGCAGCTATCCGGGCCGATTGGGTAAGTGTCTGAACTTGCTGATAGAACCAGCTAGTGGAGCTTGGCGGGGGGCACGCCCTTGGCGGCCGCTTCCATCGCCTCGCGTATGGCGCGGCGGTTGTTTTTGGCCAGATGGTCTGAAAAGCCGTTGACCTGTTCAAGGTCAAGATCGCGATTGGACAGCCACCATTCAGACGCAGATTCTGCCGCCCCCATGATTGAGACGATATAGGGCGTGACAACAGCGCGGGCGGTTTCAAAATCCAGCCCGTCGGGGCGCAAATCCGCATAGGTCTTGCTTTGCACATCAATGATGGCGTTGCGGAACCCGTCCACCAGCCTGCCGATTTCATCGTCTGAACGGGCCATGTCGCGTGCCTGCAGCCAGACCTTGTTATAGGTCAGCAACAAGGTGCGCAGGGTCAGCACTGTCTGTTCCAGCCTGATTTCGGGGTCTTCAATGTCCAAAAGCGCCTGCACCCGCGCGGTCACATCCTTGGACAATTTGGTGATGACAGCCTTATAGAGCCCCTTTTTGCTGCCGAAATAGCTGTACAGCATGGGCTTGGCGATACCGCAACGGGCCGCAACATCATCCATATTTGTGGCGTAAAAGCCCTGTTCGCCAAAGATTTCCGCCGCCACGCGCAGCATTTCGGCCTTCCGCTCATGGCGGGGCAGGCTTTTGATGGCGCTTTTCGGTTTTTGAGACACGGGGTTCACACAAGGTTGGTTGCGATCTTGTTTAACCCTTAACCGACCCACCGGGCGGGGGGCAATCAAATTTAGTGATTAATTGATGGGCAAACGGGCCACCTTTTGGTCGGATGACGGTGCGTCAGGGGCTGCGTGTCGCAGAAAAATCAAGCGCCAAGCCCCTATTGCCGCTTGAAAAAACCGACCGGACATGACAAACGTAAGAACAGTGATCGGGCGAGAGGGGCGCGTGAACGGACAGGTTGTTTTCACTGGGTTTTCAGTGATGGTGATATGTCTATGAAGGGTTCCCATCATGGGATTTTAACCCTTGCCCTCCTTTCGCCGAGTTAATCCGTGGGCCGTAATGGCTGCCCGTCAAGTTCGATTCGGAACCCATCGGTTCCACGGTCTTCCCAGGTGGACAGTATGGCTCGTGAAACTGGGAGTGTTCTGTCCATGTCACAGACGCAGCAAAATAGCGGGCGGCCCTTGTCCCCCCATTTGTCCATTTACAAACTACCCCTCACAGCACGTCTGTCGATCTTGCACCGTATAACGGGTGTCGGTCTTGCAGGCGGTGTGTTGCTGCTGGCGTGGTGGTTGATCGCCATAGCCGCCGGCCCGGATGCCTATGACCTGTTCATGCTGTGCATGACGTCGATCCCGGGCAAACTGGTTCTGTTCGGCTTTACCGTGGCATTGAACTTCCACCTGTGCACCGGCATCCGCCATCTTTATTGGGATACGGGTCGCGGCTTTGATGTGTCGACCCACGCCAGGTCTGGCGCTGTGATTATCGGTGCCACTGTGCTGTTGACCGCAATTGAGTGGGCCTTGGCCTACGGCTTGGTTTAAGGAGGACACCGAAATGAGCTTGAAAACACCGCTTGGTCGTGTCCGTGGGTTGGGGTCTGCAAAAGACGGCACCACCCATTTTTGGGCGCAACGCGTCACCGCTGTCGCGCTGGTACCCCTGACAATTTGGTTTATCGCCAAGGTCATCACCCTGACGGGGGCTGATCTTATGACCGCACGCATCGCACTGGCTGACCCCTTGTTCGCCGTGCCGTTGCTATTGCTGATCGGCGTCGGCTTTTACCATTTGAAGCTGGGCCTGCAGGTCGTGATCGAAGATTATATCTCCAATGACGCCCTGAAAATTTCCGCCCTTTTGTTGAATACGTTTTTCTGCGCAGGCGTTGGCATCTTGTGTGCCTATGTCGTGTTGCAAATCAATTTTGGAGGCTGAGTTATGGCCGCTTATGAAATCACGGATCACACTTATGATGTGATCGTCGTCGGTGCCGGGGGCGCAGGGTTGCGCGCCACAATGGGTGCCGCAAAGGCCGGTTTGAAAACCGCGTGCCTAACGAAAGTGTTCCCGACCCGCTCCCACACGGTGGCGGCGCAGGGCGGCATCTCTGCCGCGCTGTCCAATATGGAACAGGATGACTGGCGCTATCACATGTATGACACTGTGAAAGGGTCTGACTGGCTGGGTGATCAGGACGCGATTGAATATCTGTGCCGTGAAGCTCCCGCCGCCGTGCTTGAGCTTGAGCATTTCGGCGTGCCTTTCTCTCGTACCGAAGATGGCAAGATCTATCAGCGCGCTTTTGGTGGCATGACCACCAATTTTGGTGAAGGTCAGGCCCACCGGACCTGTGCTGCTGCGGACCGGACGGGTCATGCGATCCTGCACACGCTTTATGGTCAGTCACTAAGCGCCGATGCAGATTTTTACATTGAATATTTCGCGCTTGATCTGTTGATGACAGATGATGGTGCCTGCGCAGGCGTCTTGGCAATCTGCATGGAAGATGGGTCATTGCACCGCTTCCGTGGGCAGACCACGATCCTTGCCACCGGCGGTTATGGCCGTGCCTTCTTCTCATGCACATCTGCCCATACCTGTACAGGTGATGGCGGCGGCATGGTCTTGCGCGCCGGACTGCCCATGCAGGACATGGAATTCGTTCAGTTCCACCCGACAGGGATTTACGGTTCAGGCTGTTTGATCACCGAAGGGGTGCGCGGCGAAGGCGGTATCCTGCGCAACGCCGATGGCGAAGCCTTTATGGAACGCTATGCGCCGAGCGCCAAGGATTTGGCCAGCCGTGACGTCGTTTCCCGCTCAATGACCATTGAAATCAATGAGGGGCGCGGCGTTGGTAAAGATGCTGATCACTGCCTGCTTGATCTTAGCTTGATTGACCCTGATCACATCCGCACCCGCCTGCCGGGCATTGCGGAAAGCGCCCGCATCTTTGCCGGTGTTGACGTGTTGAAGGAGCCGATCCCGGTTATCCCGACCGTGCATTACAATATGGGCGGCATCCCGACCAACTATCATGGTGAGGTTGTGAACCCGACCCCTGATAATGATGATGCAATCGTCCCCGGCCTGATGGCTGTGGGTGAGGCGGCCTGCGTGTCAGTTCATGGTGCGAACCGCTTGGGGTCAAACTCACTAACCGACCTTGTTGTGTTTGGCCGTGCCGCCGCATTGCGCGCTGCCGATGTTCTGACCCCCGGCGCGCCGGTGCGGAAGGAAGCAGAAGGGGCCACCGAAAAGGCGCTGGAACGTCTGGATCGTTTCCGTTACGCCGATGGCGGCACACCGACCGCCAAGCTGCGTGACCAGATGCAGCGGTCCATGCAGCAAAAAGCGGCTGTGTTCCGTACCGAAGAAACCATGCGCGAAGGCGTTGGCCTTGTGAAAGAAGTGTGGGACGGCATGTCAGACATTTCGACCGCTGACCGTTCAATGGTTTGGAACTCTGACCTGATCGAAACGCTTGAGTTTGACAATCTGATCCGTCAGGCACAGGTGACAATTGAAGGTGCGGTTGAACGGAAAGAAAGTCGCGGTGCCCATGCCCGCGAAGACTATCCGAACCGTGATGATGAAAACTGGATGAAGCACACCCTGTCCCATCATAATGAAGATGGCACGGTGTCCTTGTCCTACCGCGAGGTTCACAATTATACGCTGACTGACGAGATCAGCTATATCGAACCTAAAGAGCGCGTGTACTAAGGAAAGGGCAAGATCATGGCTGAATTTCGTTTGCCTAAAAACTCCCGCGTCGGCAAAGGGACAAATCACCCGGCGCAACAGGGCGGTTCCACCCGCAAGTTTAGCATCTATCGGTACAATCCCGATGATGGCAACAATCCCCGCGTTGACACGTATGAGGTTAATCTCGACGAATGCGGGCCGATGGTTCTGGATGCGCTGATCAAAATCAAGAATGAGATTGATCCCAGCCTGACATTCCGTCGGTCATGCCGCGAAGGGATTTGTGGGTCCTGCGCCATGAATATTGATGGCACCAATACGCTGGCCTGTACCAAGGGTATTGATGAAATCAAAGGCGATGTGGCGATCTATCCGTTGCCCCATATGGAAGTGGTGAAGGATCTGGTTCCTGATCTGACAAACTTCTATGCGCAATATGCGTCGATCCAACCTTGGATGCAGACCGAAACACCTGTCCCGTCAGGTCGGGAACGGTTGCAGTCACAGGAAGACCGGGCCAAGCTTGATGGTCTGTATGAATGTATTCTATGTGCGTGCTGCTCAACCTCATGCCCGTCCTATTGGTGGAACGGCGACCGCTATCTGGGTCCGGCAATCCTGTTGCAGGCCTATCGTTGGTTGATCGACAGCCGCGATGAAGCTGCGGGTGAGCGTTTGGATAAT
Source organism: Alphaproteobacteria bacterium (assembly GCA_965229935.1). Taxonomy (GTDB): domain Bacteria; phylum Pseudomonadota; class Alphaproteobacteria; order SPJN01; family SPJN01; genus SPJN01. The sequence goes on along the minus strand of CBDDKB010000002.1, from coordinate 1,764,278 downwards.
CTGGAAGATCCCTTCCGGCTTTATCGTTGCCACACGATTATGAACTGCGCCAAAACCTGCCCCAAGGGGTTGAACCCGGCCAAGGCCATCGCAGAAATTAAGAAGATGATGGTCGAAAGAAAAGTTGCATGATTGCGCTCACGGCAGCGGCCCAAAATGGGCCGCGCCTCCGCGAGGGCGCGCAAAAAGTTGCGCGAGCCTCAATCGGCTAGTTTAAGCCACATTTTGCGAGAAGCACCGTAAAGATTAGAAAGCCCGGCCTCAGCGCCGGGCTTTTTCTATGACTTGCCTTTATTGAGCGCTTTGACCTTGATCAAGAAGTCCATGATGTCCTTCATTGATTTTCCGGTTGCGGCCTTGCTGAACTCAGGGTTGCGTTCCCCATTCGCTTTTTCGGGCACGTCAAAACTATGGCGAGCGCGTGGATATACCTTGGCCAAGGCGGGCCAGCGCTGTTTGACCAGTCGGGCATGAAGGGCAAGGCAATCCTGCACTGAGACAACCCTGTCTTTTTCCGCCAGCATCATCAATAACGGCGTCGGGCGGGTGAAATTGCTTTTGGCGGATTTGGAAAAGGCGCCGCAATGGGGGTAAAACAGCATCACGCCGCTGACCGACGCTGCATCTGCCTTGGCGGTATTGGGGATGTTCCGCAATCCGGGAAGTCGGGTGGCTGTCACATCCTGGGAGAGGTAGCTCAACACCGCCCAGCCGCCATGGGACCAGCCCGCGAGATAAATCTCATCCTTTTTGGCCCAGCCTTTTTTGCGCGCCCAACCGATCATGGCCAAGACATCGGCTGACCTTTGTGTGCCGGTTAGAGCAAAGCCCTTGCACACTTTATCAACGGCGATGGGGTTGTTCATCCCCCGGGTGGTGAGTGAATCCACGATGACGGCGGCAAACCCGATGCTGGCAAAGCCGTTTGCCCATGCCTCAGCATTTGAATGGACGCCGCCGCAGCCATGAAACAGCAAGACCGTCGGATAGGGCGGTTTGACCTTGGTGGGTAAAATCACTTTGGCATGTTTAGCCAATCTGGCTGAAAGCTGGTTGGAGGTAACTTGGCCCTTCAGGGGCTTTTGCACCTCGCACCCTGCCAGCCCAAAAAGGACAGCAGCCATGAGGAGGGGGATGAGACGCCGTAAACACATGCGCCCATCATAGTCCCGAACCATGATGGGCGCATCTAAAAATTCGTGCCGCGATCAGGCGGGTGCTGCGGCCTTGTCTTTGGCTAATGTCTCAACAGGTTTAAAGCTGGCATCTTCGTCCATGCCGTTAAAGGCCTGTTCTTGCAACCAGCGGCCCGACCGTTCGGCAAGGCGCGTGCCGCCGGGGGTGACCCGCCGCGCCAGTTCCGTGCCCGTCGTGATGGCGCGAATGCCAAGGGGGGCAAGACGCCATGCCTTGTCTTCGGGAAGTTCTAGCCCGTTATAGACCTCGCTGCCCAACATGCGGGTGAGGCCAAGCCGAACATGATCCATCGTGTCAGACACTGCAGACAATAAGCGATTGTCAGTGTTGCCGAACAGGCTGGTTTCAGCCAGACCCTTGGCAAGGGCAACGGCGTCTTCGTCAGCGGGGGGTTGGCTTGTGACTGACAGCCAAATGGCGCGAATGCCATCCACCTCATCCTCGCTGGTATAGGCGGGCTTTACCCCATTCAGCATGGCAAGATAGCGCCACATATGCATGATGGCGCGGCGTTCCTTTTTGCTGAACTTGACGCCCAACACGGTGCAGCCATAAATGAACAGAACCGAAAAGGCCTGATTGGTCGCCAGCATATGCGCCTGACTGATCGGCATGCCCAGCTCCTCAAAGTCCCATTTGGGGTGGTGGTGCAGCTTGGCGCGCACCAGCGCATGCATGATGCGTACTTGTGTGGCGCTTTTAAAGCCGACGCCGTGCCGCTCTAGCCCGCCAATCGATGTGACGTCGAGCCACCATTTCCCCGTTTCGCGCAAACGCTTTTCCGCCCCGGTGTTGAGCGCACCTGTGAACACCAGCGATCTATTCATGACGGTTGAAATGGCATAGCCGCCCATCAGCGCAAGATCGCCCAGCACCAGTCCGCCGATAATGCCGCTGCGATGGGTGGCACGGGCGGCCACCTCCAACAAATCACGGTCAAGCCAGACAGGCTCAGGATCAATTTCAGCAAACAGATCAACAAGGCTTTGATGGGGATTGTCCAAAGCCTCAATCCCTTCTTCAAGGGCAAGGTCAAGCTGGCGGCGGCCCTCGACAAAGCCAACCTCGCGGAACCAGTCGATCACCCGGTCGGCGGTGGGGTCGCCCTCCAGCGTCATGCGGGCAAAGGCATCATAATGGGCATCGGTGGGCGCGACGGGCTTGCCCAACAAAAGCTTGCCGAGCGAGCCTGTCCACTTGTTGAACATTTGGGTTTCACGTTTGGTGAAGTGGCCCGGCTTGGTCATCTTGGGATGGCTTGTTGATGCCGGTGCCTCGTCCTGGGGCGCTGCCTCTGTTTTCAGTTGTGCAGTCATTGTCGTTTCCTCTTTTGTGTTTGCGCCTTTTGTTTTATCGCGCATTTTTATCGTCCGGTTGATCCGGTTAGCGGTGTGTTGGCGGGGGCAAGTCCTAGACCCCGCATGAATAGGGCATGCACCATCTGAGCTGTGTCTTCAGGCGTTGGTGCAATGGTGTCGCGCGTGGGCAGGGCACCCAAAATGGGCCGCAGCTCATACGCGCCAAGCAGAAGCGAGCCGATGGCGCCCAGCATCAGGACTGGGTCCTCATCGGGGGCAAGCTCTTCCAGAAGCAGAAACAATTCTTCAAACGGCGCAGCCAGCGCGTCGATCAGGCGGCTGCTTTTCCCGTCGGGGCCTGCCTGCAGCTCCGTCACTTCGCGGCGCAGCAGACGCACCCCATCGGGCAGTGCCTCAATCAAAATCGCGCCTTGCAGCAACACATCATAAAACCGATCGGCGGCGGGCTTGTCCGTGCGGGTGATCAGCTTCAATGGTTCAACCGTGGTGGCGAGCATTTGGCTAACCACCGCATCATACAGCGCGTCTTTATTGGTGAAGTGGTGATAAAGCGCGGCGGGCGTCATGCGCGCGGCCTGTGCCACCTGCCGCATGGAGGCACCCTCAAATCCCTTTTCTGAGAACAGCCGTGTTGCGGCGCGCAGGATCGACCCGCGCCCATCCTTGTGATGGGCCGCTGCGCCCTTTGATCGTGAGGGCGCACCCCCCGATCGGCCTTCCGAATCTCGCATGATCCTCGTCATGCAGATAATTTACTAAACGTTTGTTTAATTGGGAAGGCGTTTTTCGATAAACTTGATATGTCTTTGACTTGCCAATACTTTCTGCCATCATGCGGGCCGCGAGTAAGGAAGGACCCACACCATGTCAGCACCCGGTTACATCATTTTCACCGAAGAGATTCACGACGCTGATCAGGTCGCCGACTATGTTGGCAAGGCCGGGGCAACGGTCGGTCCCTATGAGGGCCAACCCGTCGTTTTGGGCGGCGCGCCCAAAGTGCTTGAGGGCAATTGGCATGGCGACAATGTTGTCATTCTGCGCTTCAAGGATGTAGAGACCGCGCGCGCTTGGTACAACTCACCCGCCTATCAGGAGATTGTCGGCATTCGCCTCGCTGCAACCGATTCACGCACGGCAATTCTTGAGGGGGTTGAGGGGGCGGACCTGTCAGACTGCAAAGTGCTGCTGTTGATCACCCAAGTGGTGCAGGATGCCGACCGCCTCGCCACCTATGCGGCGGCGGCAAAGCCCATCACAGCGTCCCACAATGGGGTGCGGGTCATCACCACGCAAAACCCGGAAGTCATCGAAGGTGATTGGCATGGGGAGCGGATTGTCATGCTGGGCTTTAAGTCCGCAGACCATGTGATGGACTGGTATAACGACCCAGAATATCAAGCCATCGTCAATGACAGGCTGGAGGCAGCAGACTGCCGCGCCGCCATTCTGCCAATCTTTGGCGCCTAAGCCGCCTTTTCAATTTCGGCAATCATGCCGTCAATCAAATCTCGAAACTCTGTCGAGAAGCTAAGCGGATTGCCGCGCCACCATTGGCGCACACCGGGCATGGCCAATAGCTGGCGTATCGATCGTTCTTCCGCTTCCCACAGGCGCGGTTCGGCCACGCCGGATTGCGTTTGAAAATAGATGGTTTCAAACACGCGAAAGATTGCCATGGAATTAAAGCTGAACTGCACCTGCATTTCAGGTGGCGCGCCATCAAAATCCTGTGAACATTGCAGGTAGATGCGCGCCTGTTCCGGGTCGGCACCAACCTGCAGGTTCAGCATATTAAACGCCTCGTTCGCGGCATACATGCTTTGCGCCTTTAGCGCCCGCGTGTTCTGCCTGATCTGATGGATCAGGACCAGCAATGTCACCAACACAGCAAGGGCGCTGGCAAGTTCGGCGAGGGTTGCGATTGTGCCTAAATCCATCAACGTCCCCTTTACAGTCACCGTACCTTGATGCGTTTTATTCTGGGACTTGCGCCACCACGGTCAGCCCGTCCATCTCGTCCGTCAGCTCAACCTGACAGGACAGGCGCGACACCGCAGGGTCAAACGCATCGGTGGCAGAGACCAAAATCTCCTCAACCTCATTCCGTTCGCCCAGCTTTTCCATCCAATCTGCCGTCAGATGCACATGGCAGGTGGCGCAGGAACAGGCGCCCCCGCAAATCGCTTCAATCCCTGCAATATTGGCGTTTTGCAACGCATCCATCAGGGTTTCACCGGCCTTGCCCGCAACTTCGTGGGCGTTTCCGTCAGTGTCGGTGGCGAAAATCGTCGGCATAGTCGGTCCTTTAAGTCGGTCTAAAATTCGGAATTGATCGAAAAACACGGGCAAATTGATCAAATGCGTAAAAAATAGCCCTGTGATTTACGATACATGTTTACACTCGGCGGTCAGAATGGCAATATACGCAAAATTTGTCAAATAGATTACGCGGGAAAACCCGCACGCTTTGTTCAGGGAGGCGCTGATGGCAAGCGATGCCACCGGCTTTGATTATGAAACCGATATATTGGTGATCGGTTCAGGGGGCGGTGCCTTGACCGCTGCGATTACTGCCCATGTGGGTGGGGCTGATGTGTTGACGGTTGAAAAGTCCGATCAATATGGCGGCACCTCTGCCATGTCGGGTGGCGGCATCTGGATTCCCGCAAGCCATTATGCGCTGGCCCAGGGTGTTGATGACAGCAGGGACGAGGCCTTGTCCTATCTGAAGCATGTTGTTGGTGACCGGGTGGACCCCAAACGGCTCGAAGCCTATGTCGATGAAGCGCCGCGCATGTTGAAATTCATGGCGGATCATTCGCGGCTGGACTATAGCCCCGTTGCCTATTCTGATTATTACCCGGAACAGCCCGGCGGCAAGCAGGGCTATCGCACTCACGAACCTGTGCCCATGCATGCGCGTAAACTGGGCAAGCTGTTTGAACAATTGCGCCCGCAACATCGTCAAACCGTGGTGCAGGGCCGTTTCAGCATGACGATGGCCGAAGGACGTTCCTTCCTGACGCAGGCGGATGGTTGGAAAAGCACCCTGACGAAAATGATGTTGGGATACTATCTAGACATTCCCGCGCGCCTGAAGGGCAAGCGGACGCGGCGTTTGACGCTTGGCAATGCATTGATCGGGCGGTTGCGCTGGACCATGTTGGAGCGGGACATGCCCCTATGGCTCAACACCCCTTTCCGTGAATTGATCACCGATGGCGACAAGGTTGTCGGTGCCGTGGTTGAAAAGGATGGCAAGCCGTTTCGCGTGAAGGCGCGCAAGGGCGTGATTATGGGTGCGGGCGGTTTTGAACATAATCAAAAGCTGCGCGAACGGGCATTGCCGCAACCGACCAGCCCGGACTGGAGTGGGTCACAAGAAAATAATACGGGCGATTGCATCGTCGCGGGCGAGGGGTTGGGCGCTGCCACCGATCTGATGGACTGGGCTTGGTGGGCCCCGGCCATTAAAGTGCCGGGCATTGATCGGCCTTGGGTCCTGTTTGCTGAACGGTCCAGCCCCGGCTTGGTGATGGTCAATAAAGCGGGTCGCCGCTTTTCGAACGAGGCTGCGCCATATCTTGAAAACGGCCATTCGCTTTACAGTAATGATGATGATGCGCCATCTGTGCCCGCCTATATCGTGTTTGACGCAACCTTCCGCAAGAAATATCCGCTGGGGCCCTTGCCGCCCGGCTATGCAGGGCCTGATGCAACCTTGCCCCGCAAGGTGAAGGAAATCCTGACCATCGCTGACACGATTGAGGAGCTGGCTGACAAGATCGGCGTTGATCAGGCAGGCTTGGTCGAGACAGTTCAGAAGAATAATGACTATGCCGCCAGCGGCCATGATCCTGACTTTCATCGCGGTGAAAGTTTCTATGATCAATATTATGGCGATCAGCGCCATGGCCCCAACAAATGTATCGCCCCCATCAAGGACGGGCCGTTCTATGCTATACCCATTTACCCCGGCGACATTGGCACCAAGGGTGGCTTGCTGGTTGATGAAAAGGCTCGTGTCCTTAAAACAGATGGCAGCGTGATTGAGGGGCTTTATGCCATTGGCAATACTTCGGCCTCTGTCATGGGGACAACCTATCCCGGCGCGGGCGTTACGATCGGCCCTGCCATGACGTTCGGCTATATTGCCGCCAATGATCTGACAGGGCGGAATGCGTAATGGGTGTGCTTGATGGCAAAGTCGCATTGGTAACAGGCGCAAGTCGCGGCGTCGGTAAGGGCGTTGCGCTCGCCTTGGGAGAGGCAGGCGCAACAGTTTATGTCACCGGACGCAGCAGGCAGGAGGGGGATGCCCCACTGCCCGGCACCATCGATAAAACGGCCCAAGAGATTGCCGCTCGCGGGGGTCGCGCCATCGCGGTGCCGTGCGATCATCGCAATGATGATGAGGTGATCGGCGTTGTCGAGGCGATCATGAACGATGCGGGCCGGATCGACATTCTGGTCAATAATGTGTTTGCGGTGCCCGATGATTTGATTGAGCCAAAGCCTTTTTGGGAACGGCCCTTGTCGCACTGGGATGACATGATTGATTTGGGCCTGCGCGCCCATTATGTGGCAGCCCATGCGGTGGCCCCCCATATGGTCAAGGCGGGGGAGGGGCTGATCGTCAATGTTTCCAGCCCGGGTGCGCGCTGTTATATCCACTCTGCGATTTACGGGATTGGCAAGGCAGGCGCTGACAAGATGGCCGCCGATATGGCGAAGGAGCTGCGCGATCATGGGGTTGCGGCGCTGTCATTATGGCTTGGCATCGTTAAGACGGAACGGACCAATTTGGCGCTTGAAGCGGCGCCTGAGGCCTATGCCCCCCTGATGGAGGGGCTCGAAAGCCCTGAATATCCGGGCCGGATTATCGCCGCGCTTTATCAAAGTGGGCAGGTCATGGACCGTTCAGGCCAAGCTTGGTACACTTCTGAAATTGGACAGGAATTAGGGGTCGAGGATGTGGATGGCCGCATCCCCGCTTCATATAGGGAAATGTTGGGCGGCCCGGCAGAGCCGAACCCGGCGATGATTAGTTAGTGAATGTCATTCCGGGCAAGCGACAATAGGAGCGCGATCCGGAATCCAGAACGGCGGTTGAAAAAACTCTCGACTGGATGCCGGATCAAGTCCGGCATGACGACAAAGTAAAAGGTCGTTGAACGAGAGCGACCCACTAAAAAGGGAGAGGTAACATGCCCGGTGAATTTGATGGTGCCCCAGACGTTGGCGGTGAGTTCGCGTTTCCGCGCGGCTGGTTTTTGGTCTGCCGCTCTGACGAGTTGAATGACGAAACGCCCACAAGGCTGCATTTCTTTGGCAATAAATATCTTGGCTTTCGCAACACCAAGGGTGAAGCGGTGATCCTTGATGGGTTGTGCCCGCATATGGGCTCAGAAATCGCGGTCGGCGGCGTGGTCGATGGCGATGGTGTGCGTTGCCCGTTCCATTTCTGGCATTATGATGAACAGGGCCAATGCGATGACATTCCCTATTCTAAGACGATCCCGCCACAGGCCAAGCTTGATAGCTATCCCGCCGACGAGAAAGACGGCATGGTCTTTATGTGGCATGATCCATTAGGTGGGGAGCCTGATTATGAGCTGCCCAAGCAGCCTGAATATGATGATCCCAACTGGATGAGGTGGGAGCCTGAGACCTTCACCGTCAAAACTCATGCGCGTGAGATTATCGACAATATCGCTGACAAGGCGCATTTCGATCCGGTCCATGGCTCTATCGTGGAATATTTTGAAAACAAGTTTGAAGGCCACACCGCCACACAAATTCAGGGCGGCGGGCACAAAACGCTGGCCGATGAAGGTGGCGGCAAACTGCATACAGAGGCGGTCTATCACGGCCCCGGCTATTTGATCACCCATATGACTGGGCAGATGAATTCCATCATGCTAGTCGCCCATACGCCGATTGATAGCGAAAATGTCCGCGTCTGGTACGGCTTGATGGTCGACACGATGGGCATCGATTCGCCTGAAATGAAGGAAGGCGCCCAGATGTATACGGTCGCAGGCCGCGATGCCTTTTATCAGGATGTGGCGATTTGGGAAAACAAAGCGACGATTAACAAGCCGCTTCTGTGTGCCGGTGACGGGCCGATCATGAAGGCGCGCGCCTGGTACGCACAGTTCTATCGCCCGCGCCCTGATCAGGAAAATATCAAGGCGGCTGAGTAATACTACTAGCGTCATTCCGGACAAGCGACGACAGGAGCGCGATCCGGAATCCAGAGCGGCGGTTGCCATTCAGTCTAGACCCCGGATCAATATTGCGCGCCGCACGACGGAAAAGTCTGCAACTTTTCCTGGCGGTCGCTTGTAGTCCGGGGTGACGTTTTATGGGGGCAAGAATGTCACTGGAAAATCTCATCGCCAAGGACGCGATCCGCGATCTTGTGTTGACCTATTCACGATCACGCGATTTTCAGCGCAGGGCTTTAGCCCGTAGCGGTAAAAAAATCCGCGCAACAAAAAAACGGATTGGGCGTGATGACAGTTGAAGACTTGATCGCTAAAGAAGAAATCAGAACACTGGTTTTAACCTACGCCCGATCCGTCGATCGGCGCGACTTCGCCACCCTGCGTACGCTCTATCACCCAGACGCGATTGATGATCATGGCGGGCTTCATAGCGGGCCTGCATCTGGCTATCTCGACTGGCTGGAGGAAGGCCAGATGAAGGGCCTTGAGACGACCAATCATTACGTCCTCAATCATCTGATTGTGATTGATCCGAACGACCCGACACGGGCGGAGGGGGAGGTCTATGCCGTCAACTACCACCGCACGCGGGCGTCCGACCAAGCGCCCTCTAAGGATTTGGTGACCGCAGGCCGCTATCTCGACAAATATGAAGAACGTGATGGCGCGTGGAAGTTCGCCCACCGTAAGCTCGTCTCCGACTGGAACCATCTTGGCCCCACCACAACAGACTGGACCCGGCCTTTCGAGCAAGGCTCACACCTTGGTCGTGACGACAGGGATGATCCAGCGTGGGGTTTTTTCGAGCTGTTGGGGAAGTAGGCCGTTGGCCAGTCGAGCTGCAGAAGATATTTGGCGTCAGCCGACTGGCAATACGCTACGAGCCTTGCCGCCCTTGCCTTACGCGATGAAGCCACTGGTCTATTCCCACTATACACATGTCATGTGGATTGCAGGGCTGGGGTTTGTGGCTTCATTTATGTTTGGTTTGTATGCTTGGTATTATGTCGACGAGACGTTGCTTCATATCATATTCATTTTTTTGGCTGCTACGGCCTTTACCATCATGGTTGGCGCCACAATTTTCGGCTGCAAGTTGCTTTATCGGGCGTGGGCGGTTATCCCGGAGGATTATAGGCGGACAAGTCCTGCAAAAGCTGTCGGCTATCTTTTTGTTCTTGGGTTCAACCTTTATTGGATTCACGTCGCCTATAAAGGCTGGGCGGAAGACTATTTGTATTATTTGAAGGCAACAAATCAGATTGATCCAGGGTTGGTTGACCAGACTCTGTTTGATTATCATTCCAAAATTGAGATTGCCGAGCTTCTCCTTCCATGGAACACGGGGATTAGTTCGTTTTTGGTGCAGATGAGGTTGATGAAACAGATGTGTGCAGCTGTGAACCGCGAGATTGATTTGCGGGTGATGCCAAACAAAAACGCCGAGGACTAGCCGCGATCAATTGGTCAGTTGTCTGGCTTCAGCTTCATCGCAGCTTCGTAAAGTGTTGGAAACATCGATTCAAAGCTGATCTGCCTCAGCGTTTCAACGTCAAAAGTTGTATAAGACTCGCACAAAATTGTTGGTGACGTTTCCTGCCTGTTTGCCAAGCGGTCCATTCTTCGATGCACAAGATTATTTATATAGAGGCGCGTCTGTTTTGAGATTTCAACCTCTGGAAAGCGGAATTGTTCTGTCGTTGGGTCGAATTGGTGATCAGAAATTTCCTTGTTCACCTGATACATATTACCCATATAGGTGCCAATTGCAGTTTGGCCGGTGTGAAAGCAGTAAATCAACATCGCTGAAGCTGTATAGTGGCTGTAGCCATCATAGACTTTCATAGCGAATAAGTTGAATTCGTCTTCTGAAAGCGATTGTTGGTATTCAGCGATGAGGTCAAGGACATCTTGTCCACGGCCATCTGTGTCTTCATCAGGTACTTGTAAGTCTGAATAATAGAAGAAACGGCTTATATCGTTCGGCGGCTCTGTTGTTTCGATGAACCCAATATTGTTCAGCGGGTAGTGACCTCTGCTGCCGAAATAATATCCGGCAGCTGCGCCGATGATCAGGCCCCAGATTCCAAGCGATGCCATAACGATTTTGAACATTTATGATCCCCAAAATAAAAATCCCCACCTCAATTATGAGGCGGGGATACAAGAATCGCAATTATTTGTAAGTTGTGTATTACCCCTTACTCACCGAAATAACCCGGCGCTGCATGAACTCGCGCAGGCCTTCTTCGGAAAATTCGACGCCGAGCCCGGACTGTTTTGCCCCCGCAAAAGGCACATGCGGGCCAAAGTGCAGATGATGGTTTACCCACACGGTGCCGCTATCAACCTTCTCCGCCAGCTCAATCGCGCGATCCACATCGGATGACCAGACCGACCCGCCGAGGCCATATTCCGTGTCATTGGCGCGGGCGAGGACATCATCCACATCATTATATTTCAGCACGGGCAGAATGGGGGCGAACTGTTCCTCATTCACGATGGGGCTGTCGTCCGGCACATCCTTGACGATGGTCGGGCGAATGAAATAGCCGCCATCTTCGGCAGCCGTGCCGCCTGCGATCACAGTGCCGTCGCGCTTGGCAGCCTCCAAAAAGCCCTTGGCCTTTTCAAACTGTTGTGCGTTTTGAAGCGGGCCAATACTTGTCCCCTGTTCAAGACCATCACCCTGCACCGCGTCGTCGGCGATTTTGGCCAGCTCCTCACACATGGCGTCATACTGGCTTTCATGCACATAAAGCCGTTTGACCGCGATGCAGACTTGGCCTGCATTGGTAAAGGCACCGCCAAAGACTTTGGGGGCCGCTTCCTTCACATCAATATCGTCGAGCAGGATGGCTGCATCATTGCCGCCAAGCTCCAGCGTAATCCGCTTGAGCGAGCTTGCCGCCGCAGCCATCACTTTCTTGCCTGTGGCGGTGGAGCCTGTGAAGCTGACCTTCGCCACGTCAGGATGATCAGTCAGCACGGGGCCAAGATCATTTTGGTCCGTCACGATGTTGAGGACACCTGCGGGCAAAATCTCTGCCGCCATCTCGCCCACCATCAGGGAGGTGACGGGGGTGGTCGGGGCGGGCTTCAACACAAATGTGTTCCCGGTCATCAGCGCCGGGGCGATTTTGGCAACGCCCAGCAATAGGGGGAAGTTCCACGGGGTGATACCCGCCACAACACCAAGGGGGGTGTAGCGTGCCTCAATCCGCAGACTGTCATCATCCTGCACGATCTCGCGGTCAAAGCCGTTAAAGCCTGCAAAGTGGCGAATGAAAATGGCGGTAAAGGCAACTTCGCCGCCAGCCTCTGCCATTGGTTTGCCCTGTTCCTGAACAAGTGCGCGGGTTAGTTCTGCGGCATTGGCATCAATCGCATCTGCCAGCTTGGTCAGATAGCTTGCCCGTTCTGCCTGATCTAGCGCGGCCCATGCGGGTTGCGCGGCCTTTGCGGCGGCGACAGCCTCGTTCGCCTGGGCAGCATTGGCGCGGGCGACAGTTACGAAAGTTTGTCCGGTGGCGGGATTGACGACATCAAGCGTGTCTGCCCCCTCTACCAACTGCCCATTGATCAACAGTTTATGCGCTTGCGACATCGGTCACCTCCCACAGCATTGCTTATTATGAATTTGCGCCCGCTTTTATAGCAGCTTGTTTAGTCCTTGTGATTATCACATTTTTTTGAATAATGATTCAATCTTGAAATTACATAAAGGTGAGTCGCCATGACTGCCGCATCTGCAAAATCAGCACCTACAAAGACGACAAAAGGTGCTCGCACCCGCGCTGCACTGAAACAGGCCGCCTGCGATGTGCTGGAAACGACACCCTATCATGATATGCGCATTCAGGACATCACGACCAAGGCGGGCGTCGCAACGGGGCTTTATTACCATTATTTCCCTGACCTCAAAAGCCTGCTGATCGAACTAGTGACCGAGATGATTGAGCGGATCGAGGATGTGGAGGCACTGGAAGGCGAGATTGAACGCGGCGACTGGTTTGGCCGTCTGCGCGCCCATGTGAAAGTGGTGGTGGAGGCCTATATGGCCCAACCCGGCCTGATGCGCTGCCTGCAGCAAATGTCATCAGAATCGCCTGAGCTTGCGGGCCTGTGGCGGCGGTCAACCGAACGGCGGCTGGGCTTTTTGGTGGATAATCTCGAACGGTTGTTCCCCGATGTGGAGCTGACTGAGAAGGAACAGGTCTTCTTTGCCTATTCCCTTGGCGGGATCGGCGACATATTTTTGAGTGAATATTTTGTGCATCGGTTGGAAAAGCTGCAAACATTCGACACCAATGCGGACGAGGTGGCAGAGCTGATTGCCGCCACCTATTACCGGGCCATGTTTGCACAGGCCCCGCCGGCCTCCTCCCTGAAATATATGCCCAACCTCGCCAAGCTGAAGCGTGGGCGGTGATTTCATCTCATCACGTCACCCCGGACAAGCAGCCCTGCTGCGCGATCCAGGGGCCATACTGACGATCAACTGCTACAATGGATGCCGGATCTTAATGGCGCGCCACCGGACGCAAAACCGGTTCCCACTTTTGCTGGTGGTCGCTTATAGTCCGGCATGACGGTTTTTTCGGGTTGTGAAGCTGATGCGTGGGCGGTGATTATTGTGGTCGCGCAGCCGGACGCAAAACCGGTTCCCACTTTTGCTGGCTGACGCTCCTAATCCTTCCGAAAAATCGGCAGAGAAAATTCGTCGTCTTCGTCAATAAAGTCGAGTGTAACGGCCATGCCGAAATCAAGCTCGTCAGGGTCTATGTCCACAACTGTGCTGACGATGCGCACGCCTTCTTCCAGATCCACCAGCACCATATTGTATCCGGGCGGGAACAGGGGATGGATTGACCGTTCGCCGATCATATAGGAATGCACAGTGCCTTTGCCGCTGGCCTCAATATGGCCTTGGTCAAGCGAATGGCATTCAGAACAAATGGGCCGGGGCGGGTGTTGCAGCCGTCCGCAATCATTGCATTTCTGGATCAACAGCTTGTGCTCTTTGCAACCCTCCCAGAAGGCTTTGTTGTCGTGTGTAAGTGTTGGTTTGGGTCTTGGGAAATCCATGATTAGTTTCCTTTCCGCAAAACAAGCGCGGAGTTTCCGCCGCCTGTCACAAGCGCGGTTTCTGCATTGTCGACTTGGGCATTGGCGGTGCCGCGTAGCTGTTTTACAGCTTCGATAATATGGGTTTGGCCGTGAAGGTAGGCGTCTGACAGGTGACCGCCATGTGTGTTCACGGGGATGTCGCCACCCAGCCCGATGCGCCCGTCAGCAATATAGTCAAAGCCTTCTCCTACTTCGCAGAAACCGAAGCTTTCCAGCGAAAAGGGAATTTGAATCGCGAAAGCATCGTAAAGCTCGGCAACGTCATAATCCGTTGCGGTCAGGCCCGTTTGGTTGTGAATTTTGTCCGCCATTAAACGCTGTTCGCAACTGTCCCAGATATTGTCTCGATAATAGGAGGTTGAGAATTCATTCTCAGGCCCTGTTGCAATTGCGGCCCCGTGGATCAGCGCAGGCGTATTAGGCAAATCCTTGGCAAGGTCGGCGCGGCTGACCACGACAGCGGCAGCCCCATCTGTTTCCACGCAGCAATCAAACAGGCGGAAGGTGGGGCGCACGATCCAGCGGCTGTTCAGATAATCATCCCATGTCAGCTCCTCAGTAAAGCGGGCCGTGGGGTTCTTCATGGCGTGCTTGCGCTGGGTAATCGCCACCCAACCCAGCTTCTCCCGGTCCACGCCAAATTCATGAAAGTAGCGATTGACTTGAAAGCTGCAAAACATGGCGGGCACAAACAGGCCGTAGGGCATGTAATAGTCCAGATTGGTCGCGTAAGTGCCGCCGCCGCCTGCACCAACCACATCGGTGCCAAAGCGTGTGCCCGACCGTTCATTCAGTCCACGAAACACCAGTACATGCTTGGCCATGCCGCAGGCCACAGCCATCGCCGCTGTTTGGATTACTGCGCAGGAGCCATTGCCGCCATAACCCTGCTGCGCATAGAAGTTCAGGTCGGGGATGCCCAGATTGCGTTGCAGCGCCACTTCTTCGGTTGAGTCCATGTCATATTTGACGATGCCATCAATATCAGCGGGGGTAAGGCCCGCATCGCTGATGGCGGCAAGGGACGCCTCGCACGATAATTGCAGTTCTGATCTGCCGGAATTTTTGGAAAATTCCGTTGTGCCGACGCCGGTGATCGCCGCCTTATCCATAAATTCGGACATAATGTTTCCCTGATTTCTTTGTGGTCCTAGCCACCCACCGCCCCGCCCGGCCGCCATGTAAGTGTACCCTTGTGGCGGTCGGGCGGGGCGGTGGGTGGGCGCCCGTATTTTGGCAATCTAGTGATTGCCACACAAAGATTCCATAAAAAATTGAATGCGGGTTCAATTTTACTTGAAATGACTCGCCAGAATGGTACTATATGTATACTATTTTTGACATGCCGTGGACGGAACGGCTGTTATCGTTTCATTGCGGACAAGCAACGCGCCCCGAAAGAGGGCCGTATTTCAGGGAGTTTCCTCATGTCGTCTGTACCCAGCAGCAGCGAATATCGCTTTTCGTTCAGCCCCTATCCGACGGGCTGGTTCTGTGTCGGTTGGTCCGAAGAAGTGGCCGTCGGCGAAAGCAAATGCATCAAATATTTCGGCAAGGATTTGGTTTTGTTCCGCACAGAATCGGGCCGCGCCTGTGTTGCTGACGCTTATTGCCCGCATTTGGGCGCCCATCTGGGCGATGGCGGTTTGGTGGAAGGTGAAACCATCCGCTGCCCGTTCCATCACTGGAAATATGATGCAGACGGCCAGTGTGTCGAGGTGCCCTTTGCCAAGGTTGCGCCCCCCACGGCCAAACTGAATATGTGGAATACTGTGGAACAGAACGGCGCGATCCTTGTCTGGCACGATTTAAAGGGCCGCGATCCCATTTGGTACACGCCTGAAGTGGATGAAAGCGACGCGTTCCAAGGCTCTTTCTTCAATATGGATTTCGACACGCTGCACACCCATCCCCAAGAAGTGCTGGAAAACGGTCCCGACTGGGCGCATTTCCACGCTGTGCATGGCACATGGAAGATGGTGCCCGAAGAAGGCGGCATGAAGTTTGATGGCCATACATGGAAATCAAAGATCAAGGCCGTTCGCCCTGACAATGATGACCGCGCGCAGGAAGAATTTGGCGGCGTCATTCATCACAGTTGGGCTGTAGGCCCCGGCACTTGGGGCACCAGTTCAGTGGGTGAGCGCAGCTTTGGCTTCCGCACCAAGCATCTGTTCTTTGGCACCCCGATTGACGAGCTGACAACACAGCTGCGCATGCGTCACTTCCTTGTCCCTGATCCTGACAACACCATGTCAGATGATGAGATGAAGGCCGTGTCCGATTATGTGAAGGATGAATCCAAGCGTCAGTTGATGCAGGACGCCGTGATCTGGCGGCGCAAGGGTTATATTGAAAACCCGATCTTGAGTTCAACAGACGGGCCGATCCTGAAGTACCGCGAATGGTACAAGCAGTTCTATCCTGAAAATAATATCGAGATTGAATTGGGCAACCTGTCAGAGGCTGCCGAGTAAGCAAAACGCATTGTCAGGCAATACCCCCCAATGATTGCCTGACTTAGACTTTGGCCACCGCCCTTTCAAGGACGGTGGTCTTTTTTTATTTGGGGGGTTATTTGGGGCGGGCCCCATCAAAAAACTCGACCGCCATTGGCGCGTAATCATTCAGCGCGCGGCGCAGGATACAATGTTTACCCCGCTCGCACACCCAGGTTTTGGTGTTGGGGCCAAACAGTTTTGCATAGCGTTCAAAATCTGAAAGTGGCGTGATGTCGTCGCGCCCGCCATGCAGCATCAGTATGGGCCGGTCGGCCAATTTATGCGCCACGCGATATTGTGTGCCCCGTCCTGTCAACGCATCACGCAGGGGAAAGCCCAGCCGCATCATGGCGGTAAAGGTTAAAAGCCGCGCGGGCAGCTTGGGCGCAAAGCCGATATGCCGTTCTGCCATCATCTCAAGCGGCCGACCGATATAATAGCCTGTACTTTCAAGCAGCAGCGCCTTGATACGCGGCTCCTCCACCGCGGCGAGGGTGACGGACGCGCCGCCCTGTGAACAGCCCAGCGCGCCAATCCATGTGTGGCCGCGCGCTTCAAGGTAATCGACGCCGCCGATCACATCATATTTCTCTGTCAGGCCCAATGTCAGGCCCGGTTCACAAAAATCGCTGTCGCCATGACAGCGCCCATCCACTAACAAAACGGCGTAGCCTGCCGCGTGAAGGGCAGGGGCAAGGGGCAGGAAATAGCGTTTATCGTCCCGTCCCCCATGCATGCAAATCAATGCGGGCGCATCCTCTTTGTCTGTCGGGATATACCAAGCGGCGAGGGTGACGCCATCAGGTGTTTGGACCTGCACCGCCTGTGCAGTTAGGCCAAGATCTTCCGGTGTGCGGAAACTGTCCCGGTCATCATAATGGGGTTTGGCGGTGCGCGGGCTGTTTTGCATCCAGCCCCCCATCAACCAGCCCAAGGCGAATAAAAACAGGCTCACCACCGCGATGACGCCGATGATCCACATACTGATCAGCATCAGGAAAATTTCCGCCTCAACCAATCGGTCAGCGCAGCATTAACCTGTGCGGGCTGTTCCTGTTGGGCCCAATGGCCAGCCTCTGAAATCAGCTTATATTCATAGTCAGTGCAGAATTTCGGCATCCCATCCGCCAAAAAGGGCGGGGATGACGGGTCGCGGTCCGGCATCATTTGCAGGGTCGGGAAATCAAGGTTGATGCGCACACCGTCTGGATAGAATTGCGCCATGTCTTCCCATGTGCGGGAAAGGCAGCGATACCAGTTAAAGCCGCCTTTAAAGCCGCCTGCTGCATTATAGGCGTCGACATAGAATTGCAGCTCATCCTCATCAAGGAAGACACGGCCCGGCCAATTTGCCTCGTCCGTTTCGATCTTGGCCCACCATTCCATCATGCTTGTATCAAGATGGCCTGCCTGCCCTAGTGGCGTGCCGTCGCCCTCATCAACGCGCATCATCATGCGGAAAAGCTTGCCCGGGTCGGGGTCAAAGCGTGCCTCCATAAAGCCGGGCTGTTGAAAGCGGTTGATGTAATTATTCTCACCATAAATATGGTTGAACATGCTGATCGGCTCATTCTTCGCACGCGGGGTAAAGGGCGTGCAGATCGAGGCTATGCCCGCAATCATGTCGGGCTGATAAAAGGGCATGGCCCAAACCAGCATGCCGCCGAAATCATGGCCGACAAAGATCGCCCTGTCATACCCCAATGCTTTGACAAGGCCTGCCACGTCTGCGGTTGCGGTTTTCATGTCATAGCTTGTTGCGTCGTCCGGCACGTCAGACCGGCCATAGCCGCGCAAATCAGGCGCAATGGCGTGATAGCCCGCCGCTGCCACTGCGTCCAACTGATGACGCCATGAATAGCCAAGCTCAGGAAAGCCGTGACAGAAAACAACGGGCAGATCATGCGCGTTTCCCTCAGGCCTTTTCTGCCAAACCGCAAGTTCGATCCCGTTCGTTTTGATGCGCTCTGGCGCGGGGAAATTTCCCATCTTCCTGCCCTCTATCCTGTGTTTTTTACATAATGCAAAAAATTGAATTGAGATTCAATAACTGATCTGATACCAACAGGACAATCGCAATAAAAATTCGTGAGGAGACGTTTGGATGAGCCAAGTCGATGCCGCGTTGGATGCCAAGATCCGGACCTATATCGGGCGCCGGGTCGGGCCGTTTAATGCGTGGAATGCCGTCAGCCGCCCGCTTGTGTGGCAATGGTGCTCTGCGATGGGGGATGCCAATCCGCTTTATTTGGATGAGGGGGGCGTCACCGCGCCGCCAACCAGCCTGCAAATGTGGACCATGCGCGATGTGAACGGGGACTATGGGCCCGGTTCCACCGACGTTCATCCGTTTGAGGTGTTGGACGTGCTGGAAGCAGAAGGCTATTCCGGCGTTGTCGCCGCAGACTATGACCAGACCTATCACCGCTATTTGAAGGAGGGTGAGCAGCTTCACCACTTCACAACGATTGTTGAAATATCAGAGCTGAAGTCCACCGGGCTGGGTGATGGCTATTTCGTAACGGAATTGGCGGAGTTCTTTGTCGGCGATGAATGTGTCGGCGAAGCGCGCGTGACCTACTTTAAGTATCGTCCGCCGGAAGACCCGACAGGACCGGGTGCCAAGCAAGACACAGGCGGGGACGCCAACTCAATGGCCGTGCTGCGCACGCACCCTGTTGAAAATCATGACAGCAAGCATTTCTGGCAGGGCCTGCGCGATGGCAAGCTGTTGATCCAAAGATGTACAAATTGCGGCACGCTGCGTCATCCACCGGCGCCAATGTGCTCAAATTGCCAAAGCCTTGATTGGGACACGGTTGAGTCAAAAGGCATGGGCACGCTGCATTCCTATACGGTGATGCATTACCCGCATATTCCGCCCTTTGATTATCCCAACATTATCTGCCTTGTGGATTTGGATGATGGTGTGCGCATCGTCAGCCAGATGGTTGAGATCAAGCCTGATCAACTTGCCATTGGCATGCGGGTCGAGGCGGTGCTGACCGAAGTGCAGGATGGTCTTGTCCTGCCGCTATTCAAGCCTGCAGCCCAGTAAGGAGGATATGAGATGAGCAATTTGACACAAACCATTTCTTCCGTCGCTGTGGGTGATGATTTGCCCAAGCTTGATATTCCCATTACGACCAAGCTGGTCGTGTCGGGCGCACTGGCAAGTCAGGATTTCCAGGATATTCATCATGACAAATCTGCGGCGCAAAATGCGGGCACGCCTGATGTGTTTATGAATGTGCTGACCTCTAACGGGATGGTCGGGCGTTACCTGACCCAGTGGGCCGGGCCCGGCGCGCGAATCAAGCGTATCAAGTTCAAGATCGGCAGCCCCAATTTCCCCGGTGACACCATGACAATGCAGGGCGAGGTGATCGGGTTCGACGATGGCATTGCCCATGTTGATTTCAAGGGCAAAAATGCCATGGGCTATCACGTCACGGGCGAAGCCTGGATTGATCTAAACGGCGCTGGTTGAGGGAGACAGACAGATGACAGATACACATTTCATGTCTCGCAAGGCAGCCATTGCCGGGATCGGGGCAACCGAATTTTCAAAAAACTCAGGCCGTTCAGAATTGCAACTGGCGGCAGAGGCGATCAAAGGCGCGCTTGATGATTGCGGGCTATCCATGGCTGACGTTGACGGCATGGTCAGCTTTTCAATGGACAATAACTGGGAAATTACCCTGCAAACCATGCTGGGCGGTAAGGACCTGAAATTCTTTGCCCGCACAGAATATGGCGGCGGGGCAGCTTGCGGTCCCTTGGTTCATGCCACGACTGCGATTGCGTCGGGCCTGTGCGATGTGGTGGTTTACTACCGCGCGCTAAACGAACGGTCAGGCTATCGCTTTGGCAATGGGCAGCTTTTGAATAATGAGCCGACCAATCCCAACATCATCCATTTTTCGCATTACTTCCCCTATGGGTTTATGACGCCTGCGGCGTGGATTGCCATGTCAGCGCGGCGCTATATGCATGAATATGGGGCGACGGAGCAGGATTTTGGCCGCATCGCCGTGTCGATGCGCGACTTTGCAAGCACTAACCCGGCGGCCTTCTTTTATGAAAAACCGATTACGCTCGAAGATCACGCAAACTCGCGCATGATTGCTGATCCGGTGCGCCTGCTTGATTGCTGTCAGGAAAGTGATGGGGCAGTTGCCTTTGTCATCACATCGGCGGAACGGGCGAAAGATTTGAAACATACGCCTGCGCTGATTGCGGGTGCGCGGCAGGCCGCTGTACCCGACACGCAGATGATGACGCCCTATTATGGCGACACGATCACCGGCGTGCCTGAAATGGATGTGGCGGCGAAGGAGCTTTATCAAATGGCGGGGCTAACGCCGGATGATATTGACGTTGCTTGCCTTTATGACCATTTCAGCCCGTGGATTTTGCCCCAGCTTGAAGCCTTTGGTTTTTGCGAGGTGGGTGAGGCACCTGACTTTGTGCGCGAAGGCCATATCACGCGTGGCGGCAAGCTGCCTGTGAACCCCCATGGCGGCCAATTGGGCGAAGCCTATATTCACGGGTTGAACGGCATCGCCGAAGCGGTGCGCCAGATCCGTGGGTCATCCGTCAATCAGCAGGGCGACGTGGATCATGTGCTTGTCACCGCTGCGCCCGGCGTGCCGAATGGCTGCGCGATTTTGGAACGGGGATGAGCTTAAGTCGTCATCCCGGAAAGGCGATAGCCTTATCCGGGATCCATTACAGCGGTTGATAGTCACTATGGACCCCGGATCAAGTCCGGGGTGAAGGTTTTGGAATAGAAAAGGCGGCCCGGTTGAGGCCGCCTTTTTATGTCTTGTAACTAGGCCCTTGTGGCCTCGTGCTTTCGCGCGGAGGGGATGGTGCGTCAGCGCCTTATCCCCGATAAAGCAAAAAACTAGTGCGCGCCCTTAGGCTCCTGCATCAGTTCAACCAAAACGCCGCCCATATCTTTGGGGTGGACAAAGATGATCGGCTCCCCATGGGCACCGATGCGTGGCTCCCCCGTGCCCAAAATGCGGGCGCCTTTGGCCTTCATCTCATCGCGGGCGGCGATGATGTCTTTGACTTCAAAGCAGACATGATGCTGACCGCCATTGGGATTGTTTTTCAAAAAGCCGTGGATCGGGCTGTCATCGCCGAAAGGCTCAATCAACTCAATCTGTGAATTGGGCAAGTCCACAAAGCAGACCCACACGCCCTGTTCAGGCATGGAGAATTTTTCGTGGATTTTGGTCGCGCCCAGCACATCGCGGTAAAGCTTGACGCTTTCTTCGATGGACGGGGTGGCGACGCCGACATGGTTTAGCTTGCCAATCATGGGGGTACTCCTGCACTCAAAATTTCAAGGTGGGCGCAGACTACTTCTTCATTTGGGGGGGAATCAAGGCCTCTGGCGCGCCGGGCAGGGCGCCATAATAATGGCCCGCGACCATACCGCCATCAATCGCGAGTTCTGAGCCCATGCAATAGGCCCCCTCGTCAGAGGCGAAGTACAAAATACCTTGCGCAATCTCAACCGGATAGCAGGACCGTTGGGCGGCAAAAATCTTGAACCCATTGTCAAAACTTTCCTTGGTTTGGCCCATGCGATTTGCCAGCGGCGTAAAGACGCCGCCCGGATGAATAGAGTTAACGCGAATGCCCTGATGGCCCAGTTCTAGCGCTGCTGCCTTGGTAAAGCCGCGCACACCCCATTTTGATGCGCAATAGGGGGCAAGGGCATTGGCCGCTGTCAGCCCATCAACCGATGACACGTTGACGATGGAGCCTGCCTGATGTTTCAGCATGACCCGCGCTACTGCCTGCGTGCCATACATGACGCCCATCAGGTTGATGTCGATGATCTTGCGCATGTCAGCTTCGGTCAGGTCGGTCAGGCCACAAAATTTCAGCGTACCTGCATTGTTGACCAGCACATCAATCGTGCCGTGCTTTGCCTCAACCGCATCGGCAAGCGCGGCCCAGCCTTCATAGCTTGTTACATCCTGCGCCATGAATTCAGCACCTGCGCCGATTTCATCGGCTGCCTTTTGGCCGGCCTCTGCATCAATGTCGGTGATGACGACCTTTGCGCCTTCTTCTACGAACAGCCGTGCGGTGGCTTCGCCGATGCCACTGGCCCCGCCAGTGACGATGGCGATTTTATCTTTCAAACGATCCATGTTGTTTCTCCTTAATTTTGCGCGGCATCTTTTATCGCTTTCGGGCCTTCACTTTGTTTGGGCCCTTCGCTGAGATGCGCTTTTATCCTAGCTATAGAGGTTTTTCCCGGTGGCGGCGTGATGACCGGCTCGGCGGCCTGAAAACAGACCGTCAGCAAGCGACAGGCCGCTTAAATAAGTGTTGGAAGCAATGCCCACGGCAGACCGTCCTGCTGCATAAAGCCCGGCAATAGCCTCGCCCTCATGATCCTGCACCGCGCCTGTGTCCTCATCGACCACCAACCCGCCCAGCGTGATGCAGGGGGTGACGCCGCCGCGCCCGGCAGACATATCAATGGCGTGATAGGGGCCATCCCCGATGGGCAAACATTCAGACGGGTCTTTGCCAAACGGGTCTTGTGCTTCGCCCGCTGCGATCTTGTTATACTGGTCAATCGTGGCTTGCAGTGTGTCCGGGTCTGCTTTGATTCGCTTGGCAAGCTCCGCAACGCTTGGTGCTTCTTTATGGGCTGTCCAAAAGGCGGCCTTGGTTTGCAGGATGGTGACAGGCCGCGCGGTTTTACTGGTGACTTCCTTGCGCGACTGCTGGAAGATTTTGTCATCCATGATCAGGATGGCCTGCCCCTCATGCTGTTCAAACATGGGCGCGCCGATGGTGGCGCCATAACAAGCCTCGTTCACATAGCGCTCGCCCTTACGGTTGATCAGGATCGCCTTGGGCCAGCTTGCAGGCGGATTGATAAAACGCCAAGCCGAGGCATGTCCCATCCGGTCGAGCCTGCCGCCAGCCGACGCGCCCAATAAAATGCCGGACCCATCATCCCCCGTTGTGCCCAGCCTGAAGGCGCGGCGGAAATTGTGGGTGAGTTGTTCGATCATGTGGCGGTTAAAGATAAAGCCCCCGGCGCTGATCACCACGCCCTTGTTGGCACGGATCAGTTTACGGCGGACGTGTGTTGCCTCAATCACCTTCACCTTTTGGCGCAACTTGTCGGCATGATCGGCGCTGAACATATGGGCCTTGACGATCAGGCGGTTCAGCAATCGGTGTTTGAGTGCGGGCCAAATGCCATGTACCACCATCAGCTCTACCCCCACAACGCGGCCTGTCGTGTCACAGACAAGGCGCGTGGCGCGGCTTTGTTTCAACAGGCGCACGCCTTTCTTAAGCGCCATCTTTTTTTGTGGACCGTAAAAGGCGGGGCCGAAGGCTGACCAGCGGCTGATCCCGGCGGCAACATGGCCGCGTTGGGCGGCGGGTGCGCGGTCCTGATTGCTTTTCACAGATTCATTGCCTGAAAAATATAGGCCATAGCCATGCGGCGGATAGGTGGTTTTGCCGGGCAGGGCCTTGCCGCCAAAGCGGACGCCATTTTGTTTCGCCCATTCATAATTGGCGACAGAGTTTTGGCAAAAGGCGCGCAGCGTTTTGGGGCGGACAACCTCCCCCACCTCGTCACGCAAATAGGCTTCCATAATGTCAGGACTGTCTTCGATATTGCTCTGTTTTTGCAGGTCGGTGCCGCCACCCGCATAGAGGACGGAGCCGCTGGTGGCGGTTGCCCCGCCCCCTTCAAAACGATCGATCGCAGCGACGGCGGCACCTTGATCGCGCGCCTCAATCGCGGCGGCAACGCCTGCGCCGCCAAAGCCGACGACCACCACGTCGAACTGGTCGTCCCATTCGACGCCTTCTACGCTGTCGGTTCGGATTGCCTCACCAATCTGGGCGCTGTCATAGAAATCAGCGTAAAAATCCGAATAGGCCGTGTTGGCCTGTTCCCCGTTCATCAAATCCACCCTGTTTTAATCGTTTGCGTAGAAATAGCATGCCGGATTTACGCAAAAAAGCAAAAAATGACCATAAAATTGAGTATTTTAAGCATCGCGACAGGTCTTTATGCTGCCCTGAACAGGAAAGGATGGTTTATGGACCTGAAATTACAGGGAAAACGGGCGTTGGTATCGGGGGCAAACCGCGGCACCGGACAGATTATCGCCAAGGCACTGGCGGATGAGGGCGCGGTGGTCATTGTCCACGGCCCGGATCAGGACGCCTGTGCGGAGACAATGGCGCTATTGCCAGCGGGGGCGATTTGTGCGCCGGGGGACCTTGAAACAGACGAAGGTGCTGATCAGGTGATGGCGGCTGCGGGCGCGGTCGATATTCTGATTGCCAATCTGGGTGGGGCTGCCCCTGCCAAATGGGGCAAGCTGCCGACGGACGACTGGCTTACAATGTATAATCAGAATGTTTTGACCGCCGTACGTCTGATTGATCGGGCCCGTCCGGATATGGAGGCGCAGGGCTGGGGCCGTATCATTGGCCTTTCAACGATTGGTGCGCTGATCCCCAATAAGGTCATGCCGCATTATTATGCCAGTAAGGGCGCGATGCAGACCATGTTCGGCTCACTCGCCAAGGACCTGTTGGGCAAGGGGGTGGGCGTTAATCTTGTGGCCCCCGGCCTGATTGCAACGGATGAAGTCATCGCCGCCTATTGTGCGCGCGCCAAGCGAAAGGGCCTGCCCGACGATTGGCCCAGTGTTGAGACCGCGCTCGCCACGCAGGAAATGCCGACAGCCTCAGGCCGATTGACAACGCGGGAAGAAGTCGCCGCGCTCGTCACATTCTTGGCAAGCCCGGTCAGCGATGCGGTGTCAGGCACGTCAATCCGTGTGGATGGCGGCGCATCAGGCTTGGCGATTTAGGAGCGAGATCCGGGTTAGTCAGACTGGCTCATAATCCGGGTCATGTCTGCCAGACGATTGGTCAGCAATCTGGCAATCGCCTCATGCAGGCTGGCACGCAGATCTTCGGGCAGGCCGTCTATATCTGCATCGCTAAGCTGAAAGAGCCTGCTTGGTTCGGCGGCGCGGATGGTGGCGCTGCGAATGCGGTTGCCATAACGCGCCATCTCTCCCACCAACACACCGGGGCGCAAAGTGCGCAGCACCGCGCCTTGGGCGCTGACCACGACAAGCGAGCCTGATTCAAGATAATAGATGTCGCCGCTTTCTTCGCCCTGACAGAACAGGTCGCTATTTGCGGCAAGATCAAGCGGGGTAAAGCGGTCCTGCACCGCAGGGGGAATGCCGAGCGCGCCCAAACCCTCCTTCAGGGTGATTGTCTTCGCAAGATTATCCGCCAAAACATCATATTCAAAATTATGCGTTGCCTCATCCAGCGTTTTGAATTGCGCAGCAGCATCGATTTTCAAAAAGGGGGCAAGTGTTTCAGACAGGCCTGATTGGGACAGTTTGATCCCCTTGGTGGTGGCAATCAGATCAAGCCGCGACATGGCGAGGGTGGCTGATGAATCAGCGCCCGTGACATCGGCAAAGTCAAAATGCACATGGCTTACCGTGTCGGGATAGGTGCGCATCAAGTCAACCAATCGCATGATGGAGCCGAAGAATAAGAACCCGGTCAGGGTCATGATGACCCGTTCGTCCCCCTCCCGGCTGAGTTGCATACGCTGTTCGGGCGGCCATTCGGTCTTGCTCATCACCTGAGATAATCGTTTTTCGCTTTTGCGGATGGGCACGCGGCTATAGCGGATGGCAAACATCAGCGTTGCAATGATCAGCCCGGCACCGATGGCGGTCAGCAGATCATAGCTGATGACAAGCGCGATAATGATATAGGTGACCAGCCTGTCAGACAGGGGCCAGTTGCGCGGGGCCTGCCACAACCATTCATAAAGATAGTTGACGGAAAACAGGAACAGGATGACGGCGGGCAAAGCGCGCGGGACTTTGTCGGCATATTGCGGGGCAAAACCTGCTGCGATCAGGCAGACAATCCCGCAGCAAATACCGATCAGCCGGGTACGGCCGCCGATATTGTAAATCATCGTGCTGTTGGAATTGCTGGTATGCCCCGCCATCACACCGAACAGGCCGCCGATGACATTGGTTATGCCATCAGACTTCAGCGCCTGATCAAGATTGATGTCCTGTTTAAGTGCGATGCCAATGGCGAGGACGTTTAAAATCCCCGCCAGCATGGTCAGCAAAGTGATGGTCAGAAATTCGGGGGTGAACCCGGCAATGAATGGCGCGTCAAGCAATGTAGGCGACAGGCTTTTCCATTGATCGCCAATAGGCGGCGAAGGTTGAAAAAACCATGTTGCATTGACGACCTCAGGGACAAGCGCATGGCCGCCATAGATCAACAGTGTGATAATTCCCATCACCAATGGCAACATGATAGGGGTCGGGAATTTGCGTAACAGCCAAGCCAGACAAACCGCCCCGCCCAAGCCCAACAGCCATTGCATCATGTGTTGCGTTTCAAAAACCACTTGCATGGCATCTAGGGTCAGTTGCCGATCCAGCATCACCACAAAGGCGGCCTTGAACATTAAGATACCCGTCCCGGCCAGAAAGCCGCTGATCACAGGGTAGGGCAGAATTTGCGCCGCCCGCCCCAGCTTGAACCGTCCGGCAAGGTAGATAATCAACCCGGTGAACAGCGCGGCGATGCAAATCATCGCAATGAAGTTTGAGGCAAAGTAAGGCGCCTTATCAGGATTGCTGATAATGACCGCGCCAAAGCTAAGCCCGATCCCGCCCAGGATCACGCCTGCCTTGTCCTGCGGGGTGAACAGCGCATAGGGCACTTTGCTCGTTAACGCGCCGACAATATTCACAACTCCATTGCCGACCAGCCCAATTAAAATCCCCAGCCCTAAATAGGGTGCAAGCCCGCCGGGGAACATCACCCCTGAAAAAGCGATGGCAAACAGAACGGAATTGACGCCGAACAGGCTGCCCAACAACGCCTCCCGCCAAGGCGAGGGCGAGGGGGTGGGGGCGGCCGCAGGCTGCTCTGCATCGATATGTGTTTGTGCTTTGATAGCGCTGTCCCGTTCCGCTCGTCGATCTGCCCAACCACATGTGGATTAGACCCGCTCGACACTGGCGATGCAAGCAGAACAAACGCTAGTCGGTTGCTTCCAAGGCAAATGGACCCCAGACAGGATCATCCAAAACAGTCTCGGCAAACAGGCGTGTCCCGACATGGGTCAGGTGAAGCCTGTCAGGTGATACCAGACCGCCCTGCGCGTCAAAAATTGGCAGGCCGTTATAGCGCGCCTTAAATATACCCAGCACATCAAGATAGTGTTGTGCGGGCACATAGGCCTTATAGGTGGCGTTTTTTTCGATCAGGTCCGGCATCAAACGCGCGTTCAGCAAGGGGCGCTTTTCTTCGGGCACGCGCATATAGGCGTTGAGGTTAAAGCCGAAATGGGTTGGCCCGATGACCACAAGCGGTTTGCCGCGCAATTGCGGATGATCCAAATCCATCCCGCAACCGGGTGTAAAGGCGGCGCCGGGGATGATCACAAAGGCATCAGCATCGTCAATCAGATGGGCGCGCGGCTGGTTTTCAAACCCGGCACATAATTTCACCCGATTGTCATACAATAGCTCATAGCCATCAAACTGATCGGTTTCGAGCATGACATAAAGGAAGTCGCGCGCATGCGAATTGCCAAGCAATAGCAAGTTGGGCTTTGTCGGATCGTCAAATTCGGGCTTCTTATAGGCAAAGGCCCGCATGTTATACTGATAAGGTGGGGTGTGACTGATATTCATGCTGGCCACGCGGTCGGGGAAGCCGACATTTTTATAGATCACATAGCTGGGTACAATCAGTGCGACACTGGCAAGCGTGGCGAGGCCAAATATTTGCGCCCTTGTAAAGCGTGATCGGTCGCGAAAGGGCTGTTCAACAAAGCGCCAGCTTAGATAGGCAAGACCCATCGTCACAAGGATCAACAGGCTGAACAGCCACAAGGGCGGTTCCTCAAAGCTCAAGATACGTGCAAAGGCAAATAAAGGCTGGTGCCATAAATAGGCGCTATAGCTGATCAGCCCGATGCCGATAAAGGGCCCGGTCGACAAAAGCCGCGCCACCAACGTGCCTTGGCGCGCGAATGACAGGATCAGCGCCGTGTCGATACAGGGTAGGGCCGCCTGCGCTGACGGGTTGGTCAACGCCGCAGGCAATAATACAATCGACAGCAGGATCATCACTAACCCCGCGCCCGCCAACAGGTCGCTGCCCTTGCTGTCCCGCTGCCATCGTTCGGCATAGCCGCAAAATGCGCCCAGCAATAATTCCCATGCCCGAAAATGCAGGAAGTAAAAAAACGCCTCAGGCTTTTGGGGGGTGAGGAAAAGATTTGCCGCAATGCTGACCCCAATCCCGAACAGCAAGAACAGCGGGAACAGGGACTGCCTGATCTTTAGCACCAGCATCAGCCCCAGAGGGTAGAGGATGTAGAACTGTTCTTCCAGACCCAGGCTCCATGTGTGGAGCAGGGGTTTGAACTCAGCCGCCAAATCCCAATAGCCCGCAGTAACGGCCAACAAAAGATTATTGCCGAACAACAATGTTGCGATGACCGATTGGGCGAAATTCTCGTAATCGTCGGGCAGCATGACAAAGGGGGCAATGATCATGCAGGGGATGATCACCGCAATCAGCGCGGGGATGATGCGGCGCACACGCCGTTCATAAAAATTCAGGATAGAGAATTTGCCAGCCGCCGCCTCTTGATAGATCAGCGACGAAATCAGATAGCCCGATATGACGAAAAAGACATCAACGCCGACAAAGCCGCCAGAAAATAGCGAAAAGCCCGCGTGAAACAGCAGGACCGGGACAACCGCAATTGCCCGCAAACCATCAATTTCCGACCTGTATTGCACGAAGCCTGCCTGTTCCAACTCACATGCGCTGACGGTCAGGCCTTTTCGGCCCCGCCCTTCAGCGCGCTACCAACCGCCGCCAACCTATCAAGGGCAGGGTGGGTCGGCAAGTTGGGAGTTGGGGGGGTATTTATTGCGTGCTTCCAATGTAAATACCTACAGAATAGGCGACGATGATCAGGCCGATGAAGCTCAAGCTGACGATGCTAAGCGCGATCCAGCCGCAGCCGAGATTGCCAGAGTTATGTTTCTTCATACCATCAATCCGTCACCAGAAGTTGCTTTAGTCATTTTGGCGTAGGAATGGAATTATACCAGCTTTTTGATTTTTCTGGCGGTCGCATAAATTGGCCGGGCTACGCGTTTTAGATAACAGAGGAGTGGTGCCGCATGCCGGATTTGAACCAGCGAGCATTTTATGCGCTCACGGCAATTCGCAAGCTCATGCCTGCGCGGGCGCGCCCGAAAAGTCGGGCGGACCTCAATCGGTCAGTTTTACGTATCCGGATGGTGATGAGTAGATGGTGCCGCATGCCGGATTTGAACCAGCGACCTACGCATTACGAATGCGTTGCTCTACCAACTGAGCTAATGCGGCCCCTAACGGTCTGACGAAAACAAGTCGACCCGTTTATGGGCGGGACCATATGAGATTGCGCGCAGCCTCGCAAGCGGGGAGTTTTCCCCAATTATAAATTGCGACCAAATGCAGCCGCCCAAGAACATATAGACCGGACTGGCATTGTCGAGCCTGACCCGAGGGTGGGCGCAATTCGCGCCCGCCCAATGGGGCGGGGCAGGCGCGACTATCGCTGGCGCGATAGATGTAAGTGGTTTGATTTCCGGTAACGCAGCCGGATGCAAAACCGCTTCACACTTTTGCTGGCTGGTGCTCATAAGTTTTGAGCAACAAAAAAGCCGAGCGATTGCCCGGCTTCTTACGATCAGCGCTGCTGCGAGGGGTTAGCCGATGGCTTTGGCCCGTGCATTCAGGCGGCTGACTTTGCGCGCTGCTGTGTTCTTTTTGATCACACCTTTGGACACGCCACGCATGATTTCTGATTCAGCCTGACGCAGAGCGGTCTTGGCATCATCTTTATTGCCTGCTTCAATTGCCTCTTCCGCCTTGCGGATGTGAGTGCGAATACGGCTGCGGCGTGCCGTGTTGATTTCTGTGCGGCGCTCGGTCTGGCGAATACGCTTGCGCGCCTGAGGTGAATTGGCCATGGAAGGCTCCTAATTCGTTTGTCTTCAATTGCTCCTAGCGCACGACATCTGCACATCAATTGCAGGGCGCGCTGGGAACGCTAATTCGGTAAGCGCGGCTTATAGGAAAGTGTGCCCGCCGCGTCAATTGAAAAAACCGGGGAAATTGCGCTGTTTACTGCGGCATACTGGCTTAGCCACCCTGCCGCCGCAGCCCCGGTTTTCTGCCACATAACCCTTACTTATGCGTGAAATTCGCTGTCCGCTTGTCGATAAAGGCGTTCATCCCTTCGGTCTGGTCTTCCATGGCGAACATGGAATGGAACAGGCGGCGTTCAAACCGAATCCCTTCTGAAAGCGTGGTTTCATAGGCGCGATTGACCGTTTCTTTGGTCATCATGGTGGCCGGGCGGCTGAGTTCTGCGATTTTTTCGGCAACCTTCACCGCTTCGTCCACCAGATCGGCGGCAGGAATGATGCGCGAGACAAGGCCAGACCGTTCGGCCTCTTCGGCGTCCATCATGCGGCCTGTCAGGCACATTTCCATGGCCTTTGACTTGCCGATAAAGCGGGTCAGCCGTTGCGTGCCGCCTGCGCCGGGCATCACGCCCAGATTGATTTCGGGCTGGCCGAATTTCGCTGTGTCGCCTGCCAGAATGAAATCGCACATCATGGCAAGTTCGCACCCGCCGCCAAGGGCATAGCCGTTCACCGCAGCGATAGTGACCTTGCGCACGCGGCTGATCCGTTCCCATGTGGCGGTGATAAAGTCTTCCTTATAGACGTCCATATAGCTTTTGGGCTGCATTTCCTTAATGTCGGCCCCGGCTGCAAACGCCTTTTCTGAGCCTGTGACGACAATCGCGCCGATGGCATCGTCTGCTTCGAACTGGTCGAGCGCATCATTCAACTCTGTCACCAAATCGTGGCACAGGGCGTTCAGCGCCTTGGGACGGTTCAGGGTGATGATGCCGACGCCTGATTTACGGTCGACCAGAATATTGTCATAAGCCATTTGAAATGGTCCTTTTAACGGGAAGGAATTTGTTTCAGGGCACCTGTTGCACAGGCTCTATCGTGATTTCAAGCCGTGTTAGGTGATTTTCTGCATTGGTTACGGAAAGGGACAGTGCCTCCCCATCGCGGGCATAATGGCCAAAGCTGTGGCGTGACCAGCCCAGTTGCGGCAGCAATGAGTGATAAAAATCAAGCACATCGGGCCGGGTAACAGGGCCATAGGCGATGGCGGTGACGATGCGCCCCTCAGGCTTGTCGAACAGCATGCTTTCATCCGCTGATTCGGTCAGACCCGCCATTAAATAAAGGTCAGGGGCATCGGTAAAGCTGTGCGGCGCGTCGGTGTCTGCCTGTCCCGATAGGGGAAGCAGCAAAAGGCCCAGCAATAGAAAAGCGGTGCGGATCATGGGGACAGTCTAACACCTAGCGCTGACACTGCGAGCAGAAAAAGCTCGACCTGCCGGATTGGACAATGCGCTTGATGGTGCTGTCACAGCCCTTCGTCGGGCAAGGCGTGCCTTCCCGGTCATAGACGGCGAAATTATGCTGGAAATAGCCCAGCGTGCCATCGGCCTGCCTGTGATCACGCAGGGTGGAGCCGCCGGAATTGATCGCCTCAACCAATACATCGCGGATATGGGGCACCAGCCGTTCTGCCCGCTTGCCTGCCACCGTGTGCGCGCTGCGACGGGGGGAGATGCCGGCGCGAAACAATGCCTCGCACACATAGATATTGCCCAAACCCGCTACCACTTTCTGGTCAAGCAGGGCTGATTTGATCGGTGTTTTCTTGCCTTTTAAGGCCGCCGACAGCGCAGCCTCAGAAAAGCTGTTGGACAGGGGGTCAGGGGCAAGGTGGCTTAACAATTTGTGGGATCTGGGATCGTCCCGGTCGGCAAAGACCAACAGGCCAAAGCGGCGCGGGTCGGTAAAGATGACTTGCCAGCCCGATTTCAGGTGGAATTCCACATGATCATGCGGCCCGCGCGGGTGGGTCTTTGCCTCATCAGGGGGCAGGATCGTGACCCGCCCCGACATGCCAAGGTGCAGCAGCAGGGCCGGGCCCCTGTCGAAATGGATCAGGATATATTTGGCGATCCGCTCCATCCCCTCAACCCGGCGGCCTTTTAAGGCGGTTTCGAGATTGTCGGGCATGGGAAACCGCAGATTGGGCCGCCGCTTGATCATTTTGCTGATCACGGCCCCTTCCATAACGGGGGCAAGCCCACGCTTGACAGTTTCTACTTCGGGTAACTCGGGCATAGGTGTTGGGCCGCTCGCGCTTTCTTGTTAAGACGGGTATGACAGGATGTCGCTTGAGGAGCAGCAGCATAGCCCAAAGGCGACAGGCGCGCTATGGTCGCGCTTCCAAAGAAAGAACAGGGCATGACAGAACAGGCACCCCAACAGGATATGACGCAGGACGAAACCGTCCCCTTCGGCAAGCGTAATGTGGCGCGCGAGGAAAAGCCGGGCTTGGTGCAGGGCGTGTTCCGGTCTGTTGCGGACCGTTATGACCTGATGAACGATCTCTTGTCGCTTGGTGTGCACCGCATGTGGAAAGACGCCATGATCTCATGGCTTGCGCCCCGGCGCGGCATGCGGGTCGTGGATGTGGCTGGCGGCACGGGTGACATTGCCTTCAAAATTCAGGAACGTGTGCGCGACCGCGCCTTTGTGACGGTCATCGACCTGACCGAATCGATGGTGCAGGTGGGCCGTGAACGGGCCTTTGATTTCGGCTTTGACGAAAATACCAGCTTTGTCACGGGCGATGCATTACGCCTGCCCGTCCCGGCTGGGACGATGGATGCCTACACAATCGCGTTCGGTATTCGCAACGTGACCGATATTCCCGAGGCATTGAACGAGGCCTATCGCGTGTTGCGTCCCGGCGGGCGGTTCCTGTGCCTTGAATTTTCGCAAGTGACACGTCCCGCATTGAACGCTGTTTACACCCAATGGTCTGACCGGGTGATGCCCGTGATCGGCGACAAGGTCGCCAATGACCGCGAGTCTTACGAGTATCTAGTGGATTCCATTCGCCGTTTCCCCCAGCAGGATGTCTTTGCTGCTATGATCAAAGATGCGGGGTTTGAGCGTGTCTCCTACCGCAATTTGACAGGCGGGATTGCCGCCATTCATTCAGGTTGGAAAATCTGAGTATGGCCAGCGTGCTTAGAAGCCCTTTTCGGACCATCGGTCATTTGTGGCGGCTGGCGCGGACGGGCCGTGCCCTTGCCCGTCATGATGCGCTGGTGCCTTCCGAAGTCTTGGCGGAGGCGCCCTTGGTGGCCCGTATCGGGCGGCACGTGCTTGGCTTTGGCACTGGCAAGGCGGACCCGAATTTGCGCCCCGGTCAGCGTCTAGCGCTGGCGTTGGAGGCGATGGGCCCAAGCTTTGTCAAGATCGGACAGGTACTGGCGACCCGGCCTGACGTGATCGGCCCCGAA
The DNA here is from genome assembly GCA_965229935.1 of Alphaproteobacteria bacterium. Classification (GTDB taxonomy): domain Bacteria; phylum Pseudomonadota; class Alphaproteobacteria; order SPJN01; family SPJN01; genus SPJN01. The sequence goes on along the minus strand of CBDDKB010000002.1, from coordinate 1,730,323 downwards.
GTGGCGCGCGATCTGTCCGCCCTGCAGGATCGGTTGCCCCCTTTTGCCGATGATCTGGCGCGAGCCGCCATCGAAGCCGAGTTTGGCGTTCCGCTCGACACACTGTTTGTTGAGTTTGGCCCGGCGGTGGCCGCAGCCTCCATCGCGCAGGTCCACAAGGCGCGGATCAAGAATGCGGATGGCAGCGCCGGTGATTGGGTTGCTGTAAAAGTATTGCGCCCCCAAATTGAAGAGCTGTTTGCGCGAGAGCTTGAAAGCTTTGCCTTTGCAGCCCGCATGATTGAACGGCTGGTGCCGCAGGCCCGCCGCCTGCGCCCCATAGAAACAGTGGAAACGCTGCGCCGTTCCATCCAGTTTGAAATGGATTTGCGGCTGGAAGCTGCCGCAGCAAGCGAGCTTGCCGATAATATTGAGCTTGATGAGGGTGTGGGTGTGCCCGCCATCAATTGGGATCGCACGGGCCGCCGTGTGCTGACCACAGAATGGATTGACGGGGTGCCGCTGCATGATCGCGAGGCATTAGTGGCAGCGGGGCATGACCCGGCCCAGCTTGCCGCGCGCTTTGCTGAGATGTTTTTGAATTGCGCCCTGCGTGATGGCTTCTTCCATGCGGACATGCATCCGGGCAATATTTTCGTGCAGGCCGATGGCCGCTTGGTCGCTGTTGATTTCGGCATCATGGGACGGCTGCATCCAGATAATCGCCGCTATCTGGCTGAGATTCTGTATGGTGTGATTGAACGCGATTATCTGCGCGTCGCCCATCTGCATTACGAGGCGGGCCTCGTTCCTGACACCCAACCGGTTGAGGATTTTGCCCTTGCCCTGCGGTCGATGGGGGAGCCGATTTTCGGACGCGATGCAGATAGCATGAATATGAGCCGGGTTCTGGGCCGTCTGTTTGAAGTGACGGACCAATTCAATATGGCGACCCAGCCTGAATTGCTGTTCCTGCAAAAAACCATGATCGTGGTTGAGGGGGTTGCCCGCAGCCTTGATCCCAATTTCAACCTGTGGGAAGTGGGCCGCCCGGTCCTGGAACATTGGGTCCGCGATATGGTGGGGCCAGAGGCGCGGTTGCGAGAGGGCGTTGAATTGGTGGAACAGATTTTGCGCCGCCTGCCCCGACTGCTTGACCGTTTGGAGGGTGAGGCCATCTCTGATGGTGCGCCTGATATGATGCGCCCAATCGTACCGGCCCAAAAAGCCGCGGAAAACAGCGGATCAGCGCCGATTTGGGCCTTGCTGGGGCTGATTGCAGGTGCCGCGGCTGCCCTGTTGCTGATTTAGCCTATTTCCAAATTATTCCTACACATTTGTGATGTCTTTCTGATATAAGACACAAGAAAAATGTGAATAGGTCTGATTACCCCGGCAAAAACGGGGCGGGCCGGATTGGGATTGGCTACATGTCGTCATTACAAGGCAAAACCGTCCTGCTGATCATCGGCGGGGGGATCGCTGCCTATAAAAGCCTTGATCTTATTCGCCGTTTGCGTGAACGGGGCGGGTCTGTGCGCGCGATCCTGACCCAGGCGGGCAGCCAGTTCGTGACGCCGCTTTCTGTGTCAGCCCTGACGGGTGAAAAGGTCTTTACCGATCTGTTTGACCTGACGGACGAGGCTGAGATGGGGCACATTCAACTCAGCCGGTCTGCTGATTTGATTGTGGTTGCCCCGGCGACTGCTGATTTGATGGCGCGCATGGCAAACGGCATGGCAAATGATCTTGCGACGACCGCGCTTCTTGCCACCGACACGCCTGTATTGGTTGCCCCTGCCATGAATGTGCGCATGTGGGACCATCCTGCGACCCAGCGCAATATCGCAACGCTTCAAGCGGACGGCATTCGCTTTGTTGGGCCTAATGATGGCGACATGGCCTGTGGCGAGTTTGGGCCGGGCCGTATGTCCGAACCGTTGGAAATTGTTGCCGCTGTTGAACAGCAATTGATCGCAGGACCGCTTCAAGGCAAGCATATCATCATCACGTCGGGGCCTACGCATGAGCCGATTGATCCTGTCCGCTTTATCGCCAATCGTTCCTCAGGCAAGCAGGGCCATGCCATTGCAGCAGCCTTGCGCGATTTGGGGGCATCGGTGACGTTGGTATCAGGCCCGGTCAATCATCCCGCCCCTGCAGGCGTCACGGTTAAAAAGATTGAAACCGCCCGCGATATGCTTGCGGCGGTTCAGGATAGTCTGCCCGCTGACGGGGTGATCTGTGCTGCCGCCGTTGCTGATTGGCGCACGGATAATGAGGCTGATCAAAAATTGAAAAAGGGTGAAGGCGCGGGCCTGCCCACGCTGACCCTGACAGAAAATCCAGACATTCTGCGCACAGTCGGTGCCCTTGAAGGGGCGGCGCGCCCGGCCTTGATTGTTGGCTTTGCTGCTGAAACCCATGATGTCGTCGCCTATGCCGATCAAAAACGGCAAAAGAAATGCTGTGACTGGATCGTGGCCAATGACGTGTCAGGCAATTCTGCCGTTGCAGGCGGGGTGATGGGGGGGGACCATAATCAGGTTCATCTCGTTACCGCACAGGGTGTCGAAGACTGGCCCGTGCTGACAAAACACGAAGTGGCCGCGCGGCTTGCAGCGCGGATCGCTGATGAATTGGGGGATAAGTAACAATGGTCAATCAGGTTTCGATTAATCTGAAACGCCTGCCACATGCCGATGGGTTGGCCCTGCCATCCTATGAAAGTGCAGGTGCTGCGGGCATGGATTTGCGCGCTGCCGTACCAGAGGGGGAGCCGATGGTGCTTGCCCCCGGCGGTCATGCAATGGTTCCCACGGGCCTGTCGATCGCATTGCCTAAGGGGTATGAGGCACAGGTCCGCCCCCGGTCGGGCCTTGCTGCCAAAAAGGCAATAACAGTTTTGAATACCCCCGGTACGGTCGATTCAGACTATCGGGGCGAGGTGAAGGTGATCCTGATCAATCTGGGGCAGGAGGCTTTTGAGATCACACGGGGTGAGCGGATTGCCCAAATGGTCATCGCGCCCGTGACGCAAGGCGTCTGGGTTGAGGTTGATGATCTTGACGAAACCGCGCGCGGTGCGGGGGGCTTCGGCTCCACCGGGACGCAAGGCTAAAAGGGGGGAGGTGCTGCTATGCTGAAACTATCCCGCAAGATGCTTTATGCGCTCGAGGCTGTGGTGGATATTGCCTATAACGCTCGGCCCGAACCTGTGCAGTCAAAAGAGATTACGCGCAGACAGGGTATCCCCCAACGCTATCTCGAACAGGTCATGCAGCAATTGGTGCATGAAGGTGTATTGAAAGGCGTACGCGGCCCCAAGGGGGGCTATCGGCTGGCGCGCGAACGGCGTCGCATCACGGTGGGAGAGATTGTGCGCATCGTCTCCACCCTTGAATCCACAGACGATGTGCCGACAGACACAGGCTCAGACCTGTCGGCACAGGTGGTTCGTCCGCTTTGGCATAAGCTGGAGGCGGATATGATGGCTACGCTCGACACAATCACGATTGAAGATCTATGCACCCAGGCGCGTGCAGCCAATATTATGTCAGAGGCTGACAGGCATTCTGACTTTACGATTTAAGTGAACAGGGACGATCCGATTATGACACAGACCGACAAGCCCGGACGCGGCAAAATTTATGAGAATATGACCGCCACCATCGGCAACACGCCCTTGGTTCGCCTGTCGCGCATGGCAGCCGAAGCGGGGGTTGAAGCTGATATCCTTGCCAAGCTGGAATTTTTTAACCCGCTGTCATCGGTTAAGGACCGCATCGGCGTTGCCATGATCACGGCCCTTGAAGAATCTGGTGCGTTAAAGCCCGGCGGCACAATTGTGGAGCCGACATCGGGCAATACGGGGATTGCGCTGGCCTTTGTGGCAGCCGCGAAAGGCTATCGGTTGATCCTGTGCATGCCTGAATCTATGTCGCTTGAACGGCGGAAGATGCTGTTGCTATTGGGTGCTGATCTTGATTTGACCCCCGCCGAATTGGGGATGAAGGGTGCGGTTGCCCGCGCCGAACAATTGGTTGGTGAAATTGATGGCGCGGTCATGCCGCAACAATTCGACAATCCCGCCAACCCTGAAATCCACCGTAAAACAACTGCCGAAGAAATCTGGAATGACACAGATGGCGGCGTTGATGTGGTGATCAGCGGTGTGGGCACAGGCGGCACCTTCACAGGTGTCGGGTCCGTATTGAAGGACCGCAAGCCAAGCGTGAAGATGATCGCGGTGGAACCTGAAGACAGCCCCATCCTGTCCGGGGGTACGCCCGGTCCCCATAAGATTCAGGGCATTGGCGCAGGCTTTATCCCCGGCAATATGGAAAAGGGTCTGGTGGACGAGGTTTTGACCATCGGCAATGAAACCGCGTTTGAAACCGCACGCCGCGCCGCCCGTACAGAAGGGTTGCCTTGTGGTATTTCATCGGGCGCTGCGATTGCGGCGGCGCTGGAACTTGGTGCCCGCCCCGATATGAAGGGCAAGCAGATTGTGGTGATCATCCCCAGCTTTGCTGAACGCTATCTGTCCACTGCCCTGTTTGACGGTTTGGGCTAATCAACCAAGCCTTCAATGGCACCGATCCCGTAAAGCGGCAGGCCGATCAAACGGCTTGCCGTTTTTTTGTTGATGCCGCCCAGCCCATAGGTCGGGATCGTGCTCCCGCGCAGCAATTTGCGGGCCTGCAGCGTGCCAAGGGTAGCCGCATTTGGATGGCTTTGCGTTGCAAATAGCGGGGACAGGAAGCAGGCATCCGCATGGCCCTGTTGTGCCAGGCGTTGTTCATGCCCGTTATGGCAGGCGGCAGTAAACAGCAGGCGCGGGTAAAGATTTTTCAAGCCCGGCAAATTGTGCAGCATTGTGTGGGGCAGGTGGGCCCCGTCTGCCCCAATCTGGTGCGCAAGCCTGACATCCTGTGCGATCAAAAGTTTCAGGTGGCGGCCCCGTGCGTCGGTCAGGATGGCGCGCGCAACCCCCTCATCAATCCTGTTCTTGCTGCGCAGAATGATGCTGCTGCCCCTTGGCAGGCGCGCCATGATGGGGCGCGGATCAGCCAAACGGTCATCATCGGTCAGTAAAACCAATGACCCCAAGGGCCCTGCCTTATTGAGCCACGCTGCACTTGTTGCTAGAGAAAGGGAAATGACACGCCCTCACAGGATTGAAAAGATGACTGACGGTGCCGAAGGCTATCATAAAGTGCAAGAGGCAATCGCCACGGCGGCCCAAAAGGCTGACCGCGCAGCAGATGAGGTGACGTTGGTTGCCGTCTCAAAGGTCCAACCTGTGGAGGTGATACGCCCAGTGCTTGCGGCTGGTCATCGCACCTTTGGTGAAAATCGCGTGCAGGAGGCACAACAAAAATGGCCGTCCTTGCGGGAAGACTATCCCGGTGTCACGCTGCACCTTATTGGGCCGTTGCAAACCAATAAGGCAGAGGATGCCGTGGCCTTGTTCGACGTTATCGAAACGCTCGACAGGCCCAAGCTTGCCCGCAAATTGGCTGAGGCTATGGCAAAGATTGGCAAAACCCCAAAGCTCTACATTCAGGTCAATACGGGCGAGGAGGAGCAGAAGGCAGGCGTCCTGCCACAGGATTTGGACGCGCTATTGTCGGTCGCGCAGGATGAATGTGGGCTGGTGATTGATGGCTTGATGTGTATCCCCCCGGTTGAGGAAACCCCTGCGCTTCATTTCGCGCTGCTTGATAAGCTGGCGGCTGATCGCGGGTTAGCCGTGCGGTCAATGGGCATGTCAGGGGATTTTGAAACAGCAGTGAAATTCGGCGCGACCCATGTGCGCGTTGGCACGGCAGTGTTCGGCGCGCGGCCTAAGCCATAATTTGAACGGCGCTACCCGGATGGGCCAGCCTTAACAGGTGGCGCAAATCATGGGGGTGCAGGGCAACGCAGCCAACCGTTGGCGTCATGCCGGGCCGGGCCTGATGCATGAAAATAGCGCTGCCTTTGTTGGGTATGACCGGGTCATCGTTAAAGCCTAACTCCACCACAATGTCATACAGGTGATCGCGACGATACAGTCGTTCAGCCGACGCGGGGTAAGGCAGTGTGACATGCCGATTATAACAAGGATCGGTGGGCGCATCGCACCGGCCATCTGTCGGCTTGATGATGCGGCAGGGCAAGCCTGTTAGGGGGCGGGTGCCTCGATCAGGTCGATACCATACCTGCCTGATCATCCATGTGCCGATAGGGGTTGCCCCATCACCTTCACAGGCGGCCTGTTCTGTCGTGATACCGTTTTTGCCAAGGGCGCATGGCGCGGCAAATCCCACATCCTGATTGCTGATCATGCCCCGCGCCTTGCCGGGGCCGGTCTGCTTGACCTTAAAGATCATGGTCCGCCTTGGCCTTTTTGACCATCAGATAGGCCTGATTATGGGGGTTGGGCGGGAATTTGTGGGCCACGCGCTCAGCAATCTCAATCCCCAGATTTTCAAGCTGCCCTACTTTGTCAGGATTATTGGTCAGCAGGCGGATCTTGGTATAGCCCATCTGGCGTAACATGGCGGCGGCGGGTTCAAACAGGCGTTCATCATCGGCAAAGCCTAGGCGGCCATTCGCCTCCATCGTGTCATAGCCCTGATCCTGCAGCTCATAGGCGCGCAGCTTGTTGATCAGGCCAATGCCGCGACCTTCCTGGGCGAGATAAAGCACAATGCCTGCGCCTTCTTCGCCCATTAGTTTGATCGCGCCGCGCAACTGATCACCGCAATCGCATTTCAAACTGCCGAGCAAATCGCCCGTAAAACATTCAGAATGAAGCCGGACCAAAACCGGGCCGGGCTTTTTGGGTTCGCCCACCACAATGGCAAAATGTTCTGTGCCGCCATGATCGGGGCGGAAGGCAAACAGGCGTGTTTCCGCCGCAGCTTCAAGGGGCACGCGCGCATGGGTGACATGGCGCAGGCTTAACCCATCAAGGGCGTCATAGGCGCGGATATGATCGGCGCTGACGATCAACAGGTCTTCGGTGTCGCTCACCTCTTCGGCGCGCTTTGCACTTAGGGGGGCAACAACAATACCGGGCAGCAAATTGCTGATCTTTGCCAGTTTGATGGCAGCATCACCGGGACCGGGGGGCGGTGTTCGTTCCGCCACAAAAGGACCGCGCAGCGGGTCTTTTAGGTCATGTAAGGGATCTGCCAGCGCGCTGATAGTGGCGGCGGATAGGGGGCCGTTCAGCATTGCTGCGGCGTCGGGTTGGTCAACTGCAACCCATGAAATATCGCCGGTATATTGGCGCAGCTTCAAAACCTGCGCCCGTTCGGGGGGCAAGCCTAGATAAAGCGGGGCGTCGCCAGCCATAGCGCGCAGGGCAGATAATTGCCGAGGGGCCAGATTTTCGGCTGCCACCGTTAAAAAGCCTGTACCGCCATCAAGGACAAGCACGGGCAATCCGCGCCGCATATCGCCTGCAGCCCGGTCCACCGCCTTTAAGGCGCTGGTATCATTATGGTTGGTTTCAATAGTCATGCCCTTCAATAGCCGGATCACTTGACTGTGATCAAGCGTTATCAGGCTTGCCCCAAAGGGGTCTTTTCATTGTCCACATTGCCCGTTAAGCATTATAACACAATGAAATAGCCCGAAGGCCCCTTTGATGAGTGCACAGCGCAAAATCCTGATCGTCGATGACGATACCCCCTTGCGGCAGACATTGGCCGAACAGTTTGACCTGCATGAGGAGTTTTTGGTCGCCCAGGCTGACAGCGGCGCAAATGCCGTTAGTTTCGCCAAGGAAAGCCATGTGGATTTGATCCTGCTGGATGTCGGCCTGCCTGACCTTGATGGGCGCGAGGTGTGCAAGCTGTTGCGCAAGGCTGGCGTGAAAGTGCCCATCATTATGCTGACCGGGGCTGATTCAGACTCTGATACGATTTTGGGGCTTGAGGCCGGGGCGAATGATTACGTCACCAAGCCGTTCAAGTTCGGTGTGTTGCTGGCGCGTGTGCGGGCGCATTTAAGGCAGCATGAACAATCAGAAGATGCGGTTTTTAATATCGGGCCTTATCAATTCCAGCCTGCCGCCAAACTATTGGTGACAGAGGATGAAAAGAAAATCCGCCTAACCGAAAAAGAAACCGCGATCCTGAAATATCTCTACCGGGTCAGTGGTCGCGCGGTTGCCCGTGATGTGCTGTTGCATGAGGTATGGGGCTATAATGCGGGCGTGACGACCCATACGCTTGAAACCCATATTTATCGGTTGCGCCAAAAGATTGAACCCGACGCGAAGGAGGCCAGCCTGCTGGTCACTGAAGGCGGTGGGTACAAGTTGATCGTGTAAGCGACCGCCAGCAAAAGTGGGAACCGGTTTTGCGTCAAATTCATTTGGTGGCGGCGGCGCGTGACAATAAAAGTCTACTTACGCGTGAACTGGGGCGCGCGTTTTTCGGCGCGGGCCTTCAACCCTTCCTGCAAATCATCACTGGCCCAGCATTGGGCGGCGGTGCGATTGGCAGTTTTCTCGTCCAGATCACCATGCGCTATTTGATTGAGTGCGCGTTTCATCCCCTCCATCGCGAGGGGGGCAAAGCTGGCAAGTTCCGCCGCCTTGTCAGCGGCAAGTGCCAGTGTGGCGGCACTATCATCAGCCCACCAGTCACAGAAATCACAATGGGCCAGCATTTTTTCGTCAAAAGTTTCGCCTGCCAAAATCAACCGTTTGGCCGCGCTGATCCCCAATCGGGTTTCAAGCAACTTCAGCCCGCTAGGCGGATAGTGAATGCCAACCCGCACCGGGGGGATAAAGCAGCGCATGCCCCGTGTACCGATTCTGAAATCACAGGCCATGGCAAGCTCAACCCCGCCGCCATAGACCGACCCGTTAAGCGCGCAAATGGTCGGCACGCGTAACATTTCAAGCCGTTGAGAAACGTCTGTCAGGGGGTGGTTGGTCCATTTATCCTTGCTGCCCGATGTTTGTTCGGCAATTTCCGTCAGGCTGGCGCCTGAACAAAATGTCCGTTGCCCCGTTGCGGTCAGGACAAGGGCGCGTAGGTTCAGATTGTCATTCACCTCGCCAAACAGGTCATATAATCGTTCAAGATCAGCCCCGGTCAGCGCGTGGTGACTGTCGGGCCGGTCAAGCGTTACGGTGGCGACAGCGCCTGTGATGTCAAAGCGGATGGGGCTCATAGCAGCAAAAGTCCTGATTTTCTTGTGATTTCTATGCCATGACGGGCTGTGTGATGGCAAATAGACTTTTGCGTCCGTCATGCCTATTGTGTCGCCAGATCAATTGACCAAACAGAAACGGACCCCATTATGTCGATCAAGGACCGCCCGACGGAACTCACCAGTTTGCCTGATGATCTGCCGCCCAATGTGGCTGCGCAGATCAAGAAAATGTCACCTGCCAGTGCCCTGCTGGGGTTGGAGATTATTGGCTGCGATGCAGAAAAAGGCATTGTTGATCAGGCCTTCACCACAACCGATCAGCTTTGCAATAAATGGGGCGGTATTCATGGCGGTATGGTTGCGGCCATGCTGGATGATGTGATGGCGCTTTGTGCCGGGCTGACCGTTGAATGGGGCCAGATTGTCCCGACGATGGAGATGAAGGCCAATTATATCGGTCCCGGCCGTCCGGGCCGTTTGACCGCGCGCGCCGAAACCGTGCGCCGGGGCAAGTCCGTGATCTTTATCGAATGCGCCCTGTGGAACGAAGATGGCTCGCTGGTTGCGACCGCCACATCGACCTTTACTGTGGTGACCCTGAAAAAGAAGGATGAGAAAAAATAAGATGGAAAACCGTACCGTCCCCGGCACCAACAGGCCGATTGAAACCTATGCTGATTTCTTTCCTTATTATTTGACGGAACACAGCAAGCCGTCTGTGCGCGGCCTGCATTATCTGGGCACGTTCGCGGCGACGACCGCGCTGGTCGTTGGTATCGTAACCGGGACATGGTGGCTGGTGCTGGGCACATTGTTTTTCGGCTATGGGCCTGCGTGGGTCAGCCATTTCTTTATCGAAAAGAACAAGCCCGCGACCTTTGACTATCCCTTGTGGTCATTACGCGGCGACTATCACATGCTGTGGCTGGCGCTGACGGGACGGTTAAAAGGGGCGCTGCGGTCTGCTGGCGTTATCGACTAGAACCGCTCTTCACCCTCTACCCGTATATCATCGGGAAAGTCGCGTGTTAGGCCAAAGCTGATGCGTGCCACCATATTATTGACGCCGAAGTGACGTTCCTCAATCGCGCCTGACCGGGTGGCGACATCACCAAACAGCGTATCAATCTGCGCCAGCCCGCTAAACTCCAAAATCAAATGCCATTCGCCCAGCTCTTTCGGGCCAAGGCCGAGTTTGCGCCGCATAATGCGAAAGGCTTGGAGCTTGCCATCATCTTTCGCGGCACCAAGAAAGGTCTGCACGGCGCGGACAAAATCCATGTCCTTTACTCCCGGCTTTAGATCGCACCAGATGTGATATTGATCCATTTTAGGCTCCGCCTATTTTGGTCGCGCCACCGGACGCAAAACCGGTTCCCACTTTTGCTGGTGGTCGCTCCGCTAATTTGGTCACACCGCTACTTGCCTATCGTGGCAACGATAGGACAGTGATCCGACGGTTTTTCCTTGCCCCGCCAGTCACGCAGAATTTCTGTCTTGGCCGTTTTATCAGCAAGCGCTTGGCTGACCCAAATATGGTCAAGCCTGCGGCCACGGTCAGCCGCGGCCCAATCCTTCGCCCGATATGACCACCAACTATAAAGCTTCTCAGGCTCAGGCTGTTCATGGCGCACAGGGTCATGCCATTTGCCTGCCTTGAACACTTGATCAAGCCGCTCAACCTCAACCGGGGTGTGGGAGACAACTTTCAAAAGCTGCTTATGGGACCAAACATCATGCTCAAGCGGGGCGATGTTCAAATCGCCTACCATGACGCGGCGGGCCTTGTCCTTTTGTTTCCAGCCCTTCATCCAGCCTGTCATTTCATCCAGAAAGTCGAGCTTGTGTTGGAACTTGTCATTCACCTCAGGGTTCGGCTCATCCCCCCCGGCGGGTACATAGAAGTTATGAATCTCCGTCTCATCCTCAAGCGTGACGCTGACATGGCGCGTGTCACCCTTGGCGCAGAATTCACGGGCCGCTTCTTTCTTGAACGGAATGCGCGAGATGGTGGCAACGCCGTGATAGGCCTTTTGCCCATTAATGGCGAGATGGGGATAGCCCATGTCGATAAAGGCATCGCGGGGGAACAGCTCATTCGCGACCTTGATTTCCTGCAGGCACAACACATCGGGCTGTACCTCAGTCAGAAACTCACGCACCAGATCAATGCGCAGCCGGACAGAGTTGATGTTCCATGTGGCGAGTTTCATGCTCATAAAGTGGTCCAAAAGTTACAGATTAAAAAATACTTAGCGTGTCGCCGGTCAGGCCGATCACCCAGCGGCCCCGCCCGAACAGGCTGAACCGGGCGCGGAAGGGGTGGATGATCAAATCGTCATCCACAGGAATATTAAGATGATCCTGTGTGATTTCGATCATGCGGCGCAACCCTTCGCCATGGACGGCCTGAATGGCAGCCCCCGACATGGCGTTCAAAAGTTCCTGATCCACCTCGTCCCACATGGCGGCAGCCTCTGCGGCACAATCCTTGGTGGCCTGGCCCGCGCCATCAGTGATCAGGGTCTGAGCAAGCTGCACCGGCTCCTCCCCCACAAGGTCGATAAGTTCCATTGTAAGGCTAGCACGTAATTGTTCTTCGGCGTCAAACCCCGGCGTGTCATAGGCCAGTGCCTCGGCAATGGCGGCGGCGTCTTCAAAGTCCTGCACCTGCCCGACAGCGGCATAGGGAAAGCCCAACCCTTCAAGCCAGTTTGTAGCGGCCTCACGCTCATCTTCGGCCATATGTTCGCCAAGCCGTGAGAACCACGGCAGTTGGTCAAGCGCGCGGCCAAAATCGCGGGCAAAGCGCAGCATAGGCAGGCCGCTTGCCAGCTCTTCAAGGGCGGCGCCGTCGGGAATGTCGGATGGTGTATCGGGCATGTCGTCAATCATGATCACTGACTAACCTAATTCACCCTTCGGGTGAAGCGGGAAACGATGATTTGTGGCGGGGGCGGGCAACCGCTGGGAATACCGAACTTATCCTGATGATCTTGTCCGCCATCGACTGCACAAAAATGCGCGCCTTATTGTTGCCGGGCGGGCAACCGCTGAGGATACCGAACTTATCCTGATGATCTTGTCCGCCATCGACTGCACAAAAATGCGCGCTTTACTGTTGCCGGGCGGGCAACCGCTGAGGATACCGAACCTATCCGGAACGAGCGGGAGTATAACGACTGCACAAAAATGCGCCCTGTCGGCAGGGTAACCAACAGGGCGCTAATCCATCCTAGAGATGGGGGATTATCGCGAGGGGATCGGACGATAATCCGGCCAAGGGACAGGCTGACGGTGAGCGGGGGGCAGATCGTCAGCCGAAGTGGCAATCGCCCTTGGCTATGATCATAAGATGGGCTTGTTTGGCCTGATTTTCAAGAGTGATGTCGCGGTGCAGCAAAAATGGCGAGTTTCGATAATTCATTTTTTGTTAACAAAATCAACGGCTTGAAAAGTTGGCGGAGCGCCCGGAACAAATCACCCATATTCCGTGTGCTGCAATGCACAAAAATCAAATTTGAAAGATAGATTCTTTATTCCGTTTCGACAAATGATCGAAAACCCTAACGGCGGCGATTCGGTGCCAGCACGTCTATGTGAAACAGGTTGGGGCTTAGAACCGCGCCCGGTTCCAGCGCCGACAGCAACACTCGTGTGCGATAGCCCTGCGCGTCAATGACGGACCATCCGGTCAGGGCAAAGGGTTCCCGCGCAAAGGTCAGGATCAGGGTGCCAAGGCCCGGCTCCTCCCGGCTTTTCAGATGCAGCCGCAGAATATTTTCGCCCTGCTCCAATAAATCAAGGGTGGCGAGCCTGTTCAGGTCAGTCCCCTTGTCGAGCAGGATGGCCAAGGGCGTGGCAGATAGGGGATAGCGGTCCTGCGTCCCGGTTTCTTCATCCACCAGCACCACCCAGAACCCGTCGGCAATAATGGTGATGGGGCTGGGGGCATCATAGTCAAAGCGGGCGCGCCCCGGCTTGTTCAAATAGGCAACCCCGGTGGATACCATCCCGTCAGGCGAAATTTGCTGAAAATCAGCGCGCAGGCTGCCCAGATCAGCAAGATAGGCGTTTGCCGCCTGCATGGCATCGGTTTCGCTGATGGGCTGCCAACTGGCTGTCTCAGGCGTTGGTGAGGGGGCAGGCTTGGCTGCTGGCTTGGCTGCTGACTTGGCCACTGGCTTGGCTGCTGATTGGGAGGTAGGTTTGGGGTCAGGCGCAACCTGTGGCTCCGCCTCCAGCTTTGCATCTACCTTTACATCAGCCTCAGTCGTTTCAACCGCCTGCTCCGGCCTTGTGTCTTGTTGCGATGACACGTCTTGTTGCGCGGGCTCTGCTTGCTGTGCCGCCGTTGTCGCTACAACAGCCTTGGTGCCGCTATCCCCGACAGGGGTTGCTGCATGGATGCCAAGGGCCAAGGTCAGCCCCAGGCTGGTCAATGTTGCGAATGTCAACGCGCGCATAATCTGGCCTTTTCTTGCCGCTATGTTCATTTGTGTCATGGCCATTTAGCTTGCGGATTGGGGCAAAATCGTGAATGCAAAGCGGCATTGCGGCGACCAAATTGTGATCACGCTTCATGCTCCGGCAGGAAGATTTCGCGCTTGCCTGCGTGGTTGGCAGGGGAAATCATGCCTTCTTGTTCCATTTGTTCGATTAAATTGGCGGCCCGGTTATAGCCGATCTGCAATTTGCGCTGGATATAGGATGTGCTGGCCTTGCGGTCGCGGGCGACAATTGCCACCGCCTGATCAAACAGATCATCACCGCTGCCGCCACCGCCGCCACTGACGCCACCATTGATGATGGCATCAATCTCGCCATCCACATCTTCGGTCACATCGTCAAGATAATCGGGCTGCCCTTGGGCTTTCAGGAAGTTGACCACTTCTTCAACCTCTTCATCCGACACGAAGGGGCCGTGGACGCGGGTGATGCGTCCCCCGCCTGCCATGTACAGCATGTCACCCATGCCCAGCAATTGTTCGGCGCCCTGTTCACCCAAAATGGTGCGGCTGTCGATCTTTGACGTCACCTGAAAGCTGATGCGGGTGGGGAAGTTCGCCTTGATCGTCCCGGTGATCACATCAACTGACGGGCGCTGTGTTGCCATAATAAGGTGAATACCCGCCGCGCGCGCCATTTGCGCCAAGCGTTGGATGGACCCTTCAACTTCCTTGCCTGCCACCATCATCAGGTCTGCCATTTCATCGACGATAACGACGATAAAGGGCAGTGCCTCATAGGGCAGTTCTTCATATTCAAAGACGGGCTTGCCTTCATCGTCAAACCCGGTTTGCACGGTTCGGCGCAACATTTCGCCATTGGCTTGGGCTTCGGCAACGCGCTGATTATAGCCATTGATGTTACGCACACCCAGCTTGGACATTTTGCGATAGCGGTCTTCCATCTCCCGCACCGCCCATTTCAGGGCCACAACAGCCTTTTTCGGATCGGTCACAACCGGGGCCAGCAAGTGGGGGATATCGTCATAGATGCTAAGTTCCAGCATCTTCGGGTCGATCATGATAAAGCGGCATTCATCTGGCGACAGACGATAAAGCAACGACAGGATCATCGTGTTGACCGCAACAGATTTACCCGACCCGGTCGTTCCGGCAATCAACAGATGGGGCATGCGCGCCAAATCAGCCGCAACAGGCGTGCCGCCGATATCGTGCCCAAGGGCAAGGTTCAGCTTGGCCTTGCGGTCATCAAAATCCGCGCTCGACAACATTTCGGTCAGATAGACCGTTTCGCGGCTGGCGTTCGGCAGCTCAATCCCGATGGCATTTTTGCCGGGTACCACCGCCACACGGGCCGAGATGGCAGACATGGACCGGGCAATATCGTCGGCAAGGCCAATCACGCGGCTTGATTTAATCCCTGCAGCGGGCGTCAGTTCATACAGGGTCACAACAGGTCCGGCGCGAACCGCCGTAATCTCACCCTTCACGCCAAAGTCATCCAGCACGCCTTCCAGCATGCGGGCATTTTGTTCCAGCGCAGCATCATTTTGCCGATGCAGGCTTTGTGTCGGGTCAGCCTCATGCAGGATGGACAAGGGCGGCAGGGTAAAGCCGTCACCATTGGTGTCGAGCGCGAGGGTTGGTTGCCGTTCGGCCTGTGCCCGCTTGGATGATTTGGGCTTGGCCTTTTTCGGTTCCACCCTGCGTTTGGCGGCAGGTTCAGGTGCCTCTGGCGCTTGTGTTTCTTCATCCGGTTTCGCTGCGGTCGGTTTGGGCCGACGTTTGCGGCGCGGTTCAACCCGTGGGGCGGGGGCTTCCTTGGCGGCGGCGCGGCGTTCCAAAAGCGGCGCGATAGCGTGTTTCACGCGGTCATACACAACCGCAATGGCCCAGCCTGTCCACTGAATGGCGAAGGTCAACCAGCGGAAGGAATAAAGCCATTCGGCACGGCTGATCCCCAAGCAAAGCGCAAAGGCACCAACACCGATAAGGAGCGCGAGGCCCGCGGCGATAAAGGGGGCGGCAGCAGCAATTCCGGCCATGTCGGCAAGGCTTGTGATCACAGACAACAGCCCATCACCGACAAGCCCGCCTAGCGAGACGCGATAGGGCCAGCCTGAAGGCGTCGGCAGGGCGGCAAGCAGCAGGCACAGGCTGAACAGGGCAGGCAGAGTGGCGAGCGCATTGGCCCAAAAAAACGGCAACCCTTGGTGGGAGATGATGCGCCAGCCCCAGGCGGCCAAAATCAGGCTTAGACCCCCGGCACCGATGCCCATGGTTTGCAAGGCGATATCGGAAAAAGCTGCGCCCCAAATGCCCAGCGTGTTCACCGGGTCGAACGTGCTGGCATTATTGATGGATGGGTCTGCGGGACCGTGGCTTAACAAGGCAAGGGTGATCAGGCCCGCCGCGAGGAACAGGACTAAGCCGCCTAGTTCGACCAAACGGCGGTTCATGAATTGTTTGACGGTACTGGGGCCCATCTGGCCCGCCCGCCCGGCTGTGCTTTGTGTTGCTCGCGCCATTAGGCCAACACCTCCACAAGTTTGGTTAGGGCATGGTCTATGGTTTGGGCATCATCCACAAGGGCAATACGCAGATATTGCGCGCCGGGATTGCTGCCATCGGCCCGGTCATAGGCAAAATAGGCCCCCGGAATGGTGCGGATACCCGCTTCGCGCCACAGGCGCAGGCAGGCACTTTCGCTGTCACCCACATCAAGCCAGACGAAAAACCCCCCTTGGGGCCGTTCAAAGCCGAAAGCGGGACCCAAAATCCGCTCCGCAATGTCAAACTTTTCGCGATAGAGCGTGCGGTTTAACTCGACATGCGCTTCGTCAGACCAAGCAGCGGTCGCCACCGCATCAATCGGCAGGGGCGTCGGTGCACCGCCATAGGAGCGGACCTTGTTAAACCGCGCAATCAGATCAGGGTCACCGGCGACAAAGCCTGAGCGCAACCCGGGCAGATTTGATCGTTTCGATAGGGAATGAAAGACCAGCACATTGGCAAAGTTTTCGGATAGTGACCACGCAACATCAAGCCCACCTGCGGGCGCATCAGTGTCATAGATTTCGCAATAACATTCATCAAGCGCGACGATGAACTTATGGGTGCGAGCCAGCGTAATCAGCCTTTCAAGATAGGCTCGGTCTGCCACTGCCCCTTGCGGGTTGGCAGGGGTGCACAGATAAAACAGTGCGGTGTCGGCCAGCATTTCGTCTGTCAGGGCATCAAGGTCGGGCAGATAGCCTGTTTCCTTTGTGGCGTCGAGCATAACGGGGTCTGCCCCCGCGCCGCGCGCGGCACCTGCATAGCATTGGTAGAACGGGTTGGGCATCAGAACCAGCGGCTTGCGCCCTGACTGGTCCGCAACGGGGACAAAGGCTGTTGCGGCTTGAAACAGCCCTTCGCGTGTGCCGTTCAGCGGAATCAGATGTTTGGCAGGTTCAATCACGCCCTCAGGCAGATTAAAGCGGCGGGTCAGCCAGCCAGTCACCGCCTGTTGCCAGCCGGGGCTGCCATTATTGGGCGGATATTTGTTAAAGCCCGCCAGCGCGTTCTGCAAAATCGGCCCGACAAATTCGGGGAAGGGGTGCTTAGGCTCCCCAATAGACAGATTAATGGTCTGTTCAGCACCGGGCGCGTGATTGTCCAACAAGGCGCGCAAACGCGGGAAGGCATAGGGCGGCAACCCCGCAAAACGGTCTTCGGCAAATGGATCTATAACGCGGCTCATCTTCGGTCCGAATCAGGAACAAACAGTGCTGTAACCTAGCGGTTTCAGGCCTGATTCTACAAGCCTGACCGCAAAGCGAAACGCCGCTAGGTGCCTATTCAAGCTCTGTCGCGCTGTCGCCGCTATCTTTCTTTTGCGGTGCGTTTTGTTCGCGGGCGGCCAATTCGTCGGTATTTTCGATCGTCCCTTTGGGGGCTGATGATTGTTCGGCAGAGGCCATGGCGATATAGGCAGGCGGTGCCTTGCCATCGCGATCGACACCGAAATACAGGGTTTGATGCGGGAATGGGATTTCCACATTATGTTCATCAAACTTGAATTTCATGCGGCGGTTATATTCGCGGCCCACGCGCCATTGCTGTAGGGGGCGGGTTTTCAGACGCGCCCGGATCACAACGGCGCTATCTGCAAACTCATTAACGCCCAGCACATCAAGGGGGGCCAGCATGTCGCCGCCAAATTCGGGATCACTGCGCAAATCCTCATCAACCTCGCGCATCAGGGCGATCACCGCATCTGTGTTTTCACGATAGGCCACGCCCACATTCAACACATAATAGCTGAAATCTTTTGTCAGGTTCTTTACCGAGTCGATGGAGCTGAAGGGCACCGTGTGGACCGTGCCGCTCAAGTCGCGCAACCGCACCGACCGCACAGACACAGCCTCAACCGTGCCCGTATGGCCTGCCACATCAACAACGTCACCGACGGCGATGGCGTCCTCCATCAGGATGAACAGGCCGGTGATGATGTCCTTGACCAAGGTCTGTGCGCCAAAGCCGATAGCAAGGCCGATCACCCCGGCACCGGCCAACAGCGGCCCGATATTCAGCCCAAGCTCTGACAGGATGGTCAGGGCGGCGATCAGCGCGATTACAATCGTCAGCGCGCTTTGCGCCAGTGGCAATAAGGTGCGCGTGCGTTGGGAACGGACGGTGGTTGTGCCCGTATCATCCTGTTTTGATAGTGTCCGGGCGACAAGGGCGCGTGCCCCTTCCCACACAAGAATGGCGGCAATGGCGACCAGCAGGATGCGGCCCAGCTTGGCAAGCAGAATGCCGCCAGCCTCTGACCCGATGGCGCTGACCACATCAACGGTCCAGCTTTCCAAAATGGCAAGGAACGCGACCAGGCACACAAGCCCTGTCACCACATAGCGGGCAACAGACAGATAGCGGCTGGCCCGTTGCTCAAGGCCGGGGAAACGTTTTTCGATTTCAGGGTCAATGCGGACAAAGCGGCCCATGCCTTCATGAATGGCTTTGATCACAAGTTCAGCCAATGTGATGACAATGATGGTGCCAACGGTGCCTGACAACATAACGGCAAAGCCGCCTTCAATCGACAGCGCCCATATGACATAGAAAATTGTCAGGTAAACCAGCGTCAGCACATGCCACACATCGGCAAGGCGTGCGCGTACAATAGCGGTGACGCGGCGCTGCAATTCGTCAGGGGCGGGGGCTTCGCCTTCAATAAAGGCGGCGACAGATTGGCGGGTTTGCAACACGACGATAAAGGCAAGCACCAGCATCAAAAAGCCTACAAGACGCGCAAAGCCTGCTGCGGCGTCTGCGGGCAATCCGGCCATCAACAAGATCGGCCCAAGGGCAAAGCCATAAACGCCCACATTCACAAAACGTGACACCCAGATATAGGTATAGGCTGCGGTGTGATCAGCAAGCGGGATCAGCCGCAAATTGGGGGCAAGCGGGGTTGCCACAAGTCGCGTCACCGCAAGGATCATGCGCGCCAGCACAATCGCCTGAATAACAGCTATGCCGATAGCGCGAACGGTTTGGGCACCTTGGTCTGAGTCCATTTTGGTGCCAAGGCCCGTCAGCTCCAACGTGCCATAGGCTGCAAGGCCAAGCGCAAGAATGGGTAGAACGTCCAAAATAGTGCGCGCCAGCAACCAAGGCAGACGGGTCAGCAGGGTTGGGTTTTCCCGTGCCTCGATCCTGCTGCGCGGACCCTTAAAGGCAAGCCGGACGAGATAGCGGGCAATAAGACCCGCCACGACCATCAGCCCCACCTTCCACAAAATGCCCAGCCAGATGGCGCGCTGTGTCTCGTCCTGCCATTCATTTTGCAGTTCAGCCCAAATGGCACCGGGGTCAGACATCGCGGCCACAAGCTCTGCCAATTGCCCGCCCAGTGACGCAAGCCCTTCGGTCGCGCGGCCGACCAATGCACCCAGCCATTGTGACAGACCGCCTGCTGCGCCTGTGGGGGCGGACTTCGCATCACTTTCCACTGCAGCGAGATCGCGCAATGTGCTGATCAGCGCATCGCGTTCTTCTGGGTTTTCCAACATATCGGCAAGGCGACCAGCCTCTGCCGCGCCAAGCCCGTCAGATGCTGCCCATGCGGGGGTCGCAATCCCGGCGCTGGCAAACACAAAAAGACCAAGCATGAGGCCGCATAGAATTTGGCGAAGTGTCATTTTGTATAGCCTGCCTTAATCAATAAGTAATGTGCCGTTCAACCATGCCGGCATGGTTCTGTCGAGCCAGTATTTAAGCTCATTATCATATTGCAGCCGATCATCAAGCTGTGCCTTGCGTGGCTGCGCGCCGGGGCGGGTCATCATATCATCGGCGCGGATGATCCAACGGTGCCACATGGCGCGGGTCACTTCAGGGTGAAATTGCACCCCCAAGACGTGATTTTTCCACATAAAGGCCTGCACCGGAAAGCGGTCTGATCCGGCAAGATGCCTGATATGCGGGTCGTTTTGGGGCAGGGTAATGCCATCCTGATGCCACTGAAAGACATGCAGCGGTTTGGGAAACAGGCCTGTTTTCTGGCCCTGTTCTGTTGGGGTGATTTCTGTATAGCCGACCTCAACAAAACCATCGGGTCGTGGTGCAACCTGTCCGCCCAGCGTGTGGGCAATCAATTGCGCCCCAAGGCACAGGCCCAAAACAGGCACGCCTTCATCAAGGATGGTGGGCAGCCACTTAATCTCGTCATCAAGAAAAGGTAAATCTGGGTGGTCATTGACGCTCATCGGGCCGCCAAAAATCACGACGCCTGCATAATCTGCCAGACTTGGCGGCAGCTTGTGATCAAGCGCAAGGCGGCACACCTTATAAGGTTGGTCATGCTGTTCAAACCAGTGGCCGATGCGCCCCGGCTCGCTATCGGCGCGGTGAACAATGATCAATACAGGTTTTTTGTCGGGGGGTGGGGGCTGGGTCACGTTGGCTGTTTAGGTAAAGGTGCAGAACCCCACCAGTCTACAGCATTGCCGTGTCGGTTTTAACCCCCAACAAAACCCGTCCGGTTAATTCCAGTGTGCCGCTTGCCACCATAATATGTTGGGTGGCGACATGGACATCGCGGAACCGCCGCTGTAGGGGCGTTGCAAAATAGACGGAGGTGCCGCCCGCCGCTGTGTAAAGCAGATCAACCGCCTTGGCGGCGTTTTTGGTGGCAGTGGTGGCAGCCAGTCTGATCCGCGCCCGGTCAGTATCTGACAGCGCGCCCGTTGCTGCGGCATTGTCATAGCCTTGCGCTACCGCATCATGCAAAAAGGCGCGGCCCCCTTCGATCAATCCCATTGCATTGGCAAAGTCTGTTTGCGCCTGTGATTTGTTGGCGAGAGACTTGGCGGAATATTGCGGTGTCTTGGCCCCGGCAAGGGCGATGAATTCCTCTGCTGCGCCCTGTGCGATGCCGACCGCAACCGCTGCAATCCCGATGGCAAGCAGGCCGAATGACGGAAAGGCGTAAAGCGGTGCATCGCGCAATGGCTTATCCGTGGCAAGGGCGACAGAACGGTCAAGCGGCACTTGTTTGTTGGTAATGGTAAATTCGTTTGAGCCTGTTCCGGCAAGGCCTGTGACATGCCATGTGTCGGCAATCTCAACCTCCGCACGCGGCAGCAGCATCATGCGCGACAGGGGGCCGCCCTGTTCCATCATTTGGGGCTTGCCGTCATCACCCATGATCATGCAACCAGCCATGATCCACGAACAGTTGGACGTGCCTGATCCCCAATTCCATGTGCCATTGACAGTATAGTGCTCGCCGTCACTGACCGCCTTGCCCATGGGGGCAAAGACGCCGCCCGTTATGGCGTCGTCGGGCCCATAGATTTCCTGCGCATATTGGGGCGGCAGATAGGCGGCGATTAAGCCGGACGTGTTGCAGATGTTCAGGCACCATGCGACGGACCCGTCAGCCTGAGCCACCTGTTCAACAACATTCAGGAATGTGCAGGGATGAACCTCATGCCCATTATAGGTTTTGGGCACCAGCAATTTGTAAAGCCCGGCCCCGGCCAGCTTGTCCGCAAGGTCTTGGGGCAGAACGCGGGCCTGCTCGATGTCGTCAGCGCGGGTCTCTACCTCGTCCTTAAAGGCTGCCGCGCGGCTGGTCCATTCGGCTTGGGTAAGTTCTGTCATGACGATCCTTTACTTTTGTCTGAGGCCAAGCCGATTGCTGATATTGTTTTTCTGCATGTTAGAACTGCCGCCCACAATGGGCAGCGAAATGGCATCACGGACATAGCGTTCCATATCCATCCCGTCTGACAGACCATAGGCGCCTGTGATGCGCTGACAGGCCTGCGTTACCTCTGCCGCACCTTCGCAGCAAAAAAGTTTCGCCATACAGGTTTCAACGGTGGAGGGACGGTTTTGATCCGTCAGCCACGCGGCGTGATAAAGCATGTGCCGCATGGCCGCGACCTTTGTTTTCACCTCAGCAAGTGCGTGGCGGATGGATTGATGGGCGCTGATGGGTTTGCCGAACTGTTCGCGTTCTTCGGCATAGGCCCATGCGTCGGCCACTGCCGCCTCCGCAATGCCAAGCGCGCAGGCTGATAGCTCAAGCTTTTCAACCTCAAGCGCGCGGCCAGCCAATTGGCCCCATCCCTTGTGCCACATGTCAGGGCCGCCAAGGATGTTTGCGGCAGGGACGCGGACATCATCAAAGATCGCGTCCATTGTCGCGACGCCCCTTATGCCCAAATGGCCCAAGGGTTGATGGGAAATACCCGGCGTGTCTGTCGGGATCAACACAATTGACAGATTTTGATAGCGGTCTTCCTTGGGGCCAGATCGCAGCAGACAGAAAATATAGTCGGCAATATGCGCCCCGGTGCACCAGCGTTTGGTGCCATTGATGATGACCATATCACCGTCTAGCACGCCAGTGGTTTCCACGGCGGCAAGATCGCCGCCCACATTGGGTTCAGACAGGCCATAGGCAAAGATCAGATCACCGCTTGCCACCTTGGGCAACAGCGCAGATTTTTGCTCATTATTGGCTTTCTCACCCAAATTCATGCCGGCATAACACACAGCCTGAATATAGGGGCAGGCAACGGCGACGGATCGTTTTGCCAACTCTTCGATCACCGCCACGGTGGCGTAAATATTGGGGCCTGTGCCGCCAAACTCTTCTGAAACCGTCAGCCCCATCAGGCCAAGGTCGGCCAGACCCTTAAACACATCGCGGGGGAAGATATTATCCCGGTCCCATTCGCGGGCCTTTTCGCGGGGCATATGCTCGTCAACAAAGCGGCGAACCTGATCGCGCAGCAACTGAATGTCATGGGGTTCTGTGAAATTAATCGGGACGTCCATCTTGCTTATTCTCCCTTGAACACGGGTGTGCGTTTGGTCAGGAAGGCATCAACCGCCTCGCGATGATCGTCTGTGTCAAAGGTCTGGATTTCATAGGCAACGGACGTGTCCATAATCGAATGGGCAAGTTGCTTAAGGCCGATATTGACAGCGGTTTTGGTGTACATGATTGCTTTCAATGGCCCGGTCAAAAGCCGCTGGGCGAAATCATCGGCTGCTTTGTCAAGCTCACCCGCGGGCACTGCATGGTTGATCAGCCCGATCGCGGCGGCCTTTGCCCCTGACAGGGGATCGCCTGTCATCAGATATTCTTTTGCGCGGGCATAGCCGATCAATTGCGGCCAGATCACTGCGCCGCCATCACCCGCCACGATCCCCACGCGCACATGGGGGTCAGCGATGCGGGCATCGTCGGCGGCAAAAATCGTGTCGCAAAACAGCGCCAAGGTCGCGCCTAATCCAACGCATGAGCCATGCACCTTGGCGATGATCGGCTTTTCAAGATCAAGCAGGGAAAAGATGATGCGCTTAGCCTCCATCGCGTCGGGGATGGGCGCGTTGCCTTCGGCTGCGTCTTTCATCCAGCCAAGATCGCCGCCTGCGCAAAAATGATCGCCGATACCGGTCAGCATGATGACACGGGCATTGTGATCGCGGCCCACATCAAAGAACACGGTAGCCAATTCTTCATGCATGCGCATGTCGATGGCGTTCAGCGCATCGGGCCGATTAAAGGCGATTGTGGCAAGGCCGTCAGTGATGGTCACTGACAGATGTTGATAATGGCTATAGTCCGGCACGATTGTCCCCTTTTGTTATGGGGCAAACTTTACCGGGCAGGGGGCGTGACGCAAGATATTTTCCGCAGAGTTCTGCGGAAAAGTTAGTGGGCCGGGTCAAGCCCAATAAGCCGTAGGGTCAAGCCTTGACGTGGATTTTCTACATTCAGTCGGCAGATTGGCCAATCTCGTCCAACTGCTTTTGCGTTGAAAGCGCGTCGAGCGATTCGAGCGGTAAGCTGCAAAAAATTTCAATCCGGCGGGTGAGCATGCGGTAGGTGTCGGCAAAGGCGGCGGCGATTTCTGCTGCGCTACCCTCGACAGCAGCGGGGTCGGGCAAGCCCCAATGGGCGCTCATCGGTTGGCCGGGCCAGACTGGGCAGACCTCATTCGCGGCATTGTCACAAACGGTGAAAATGAAATCGAACTGCGGTGCCTCTGGCCCTGAAAATTCATCCCAGCTTTTGGACCGGAATGTGCTGATGTCATATCCTTTTTGGTCCAACAGGTTCAGCGCAGCAGGATGGGGGGCAGGCTTTGGAAAGCTGCCCGCGCTATAGCTGTTGAAGCGGCCCGCGCCTGCCTTTTGCAATATGGCTTCGGCAAGGATGGAACGGGCAGAATTGCCTGTGCACAGGAACAGGACATTCAAGGGGCGGTTGTCAGACATGATGTGCATCCATTAAAGGGGGTGGCGTAGGTACTGCGCCACAAATTCAGCCCCCTTTCTAGCGGATTTTGTGTGACAGAATGATGAAAAAACACCCCGTCTTCACTGATCCGCGGGGCAACGCGGGGAAGACGGGGTGCATGGGCCACCGAATGGGGGGAGGAGAGAAGTTCCACCCGGCGACTTTTGGAGGCGGCACCCGCTGGGGTGCCTTATGTATGGGGCACCTAATGCGGCGCCTTCATGTGGGGTGGCATCTGGAGAGATGCCGGGGCAGAAAATGACGTGTTCGTCACTTTCATGTCCATGTAA
This sequence comes from Alphaproteobacteria bacterium, assembly GCA_965229935.1. Lineage (GTDB taxonomy): Bacteria > Pseudomonadota > Alphaproteobacteria > SPJN01 > SPJN01 > SPJN01. The sequence continues at coordinate 1,705,613 of CBDDKB010000002.1, read as the reverse complement.
TGACAGACCATGGTCAGGTCAGCTATGATCTAAATCAATCGAGGTAAAAAAATGCGTTTTGGGAGTTTTGGGTCATGAGTGCCATGAAAAGCCGCTTTGTCGGGCTTTATATCGTGCTGGTTTTCGGATTGCCGCTCTATGCCCTGTACCGTTTGGGCCAAGACGGGTTTGATTTCGGCTATATCGGCGCCTTGATGACCACAGTGCCCATGGCAATGATGCTGGGCTTTGCGATGGTATCAACCCATCTTGCCCGCACCTCTAGCCGCCTGCCTGAGTTTATTTTGCTGGGCCTGATGGGATTGTTGCTGGCCTTTTACGGCTATACCTCCGGTGCCAGTGCACTTGAAGGGCTGATCTTGGCTGTGGTGGGCTTTGTCGGTTTTTTGATTTATGACTTCTGGTATTCAAGTTTTGACCGTGAACCATCGGTCACATTATCTGTCGGGAACAGGTTACCTGATTTCGCCCTTGAGGATGAGGATGGCCAAGTCATTAAAAGCAGCGATTATCGCGGCGGTGCGGTAGTCTTTTTGTTTTTTCGCGGCAATTGGTGCCCGCTTTGCATGGCGCAGATCAAGGAAATTGCCGATCAATATCACCATTTGACCGAATTGGGGGCGCGTGTTGCCCTGATCAGCCCACAGCCCCATGATCATACGCGCAAGCTTGCCGCGCGCTATTCAGTGCCGTTCGACTTTTTGGTCGATGTGGAAAACAGGGTCGCTGAACAGTTGGGTATTGCGCACAAGGATGGCCTGCCCATGGGGATGACGCCCCTTGGCTATGACACAGATACGGTCATGCCGACCTTGCTGGTGGTTGATGATGAAGGCACGATCCTGTTTTCAGATCAGACCGACAATTATCGCGTCCGGCCTGAACCTGAAACATTTTTGAACATTCTTAGAAGTGCTTAATCATCGAAGATGACCAATCACTTAAAATGAGGTTTCGGTCCCTATCCGCTTCGTAGCCGGACCACTTATTTTAAGTGATCAAATTAAAGTGTCTCGTGCAGGCCTTCGACGAACTGGTCGCGCAGGTGGAACCGTTGGATCTTGCCTGATCCGGTCAGCGGCCATTCCTTGACATAAATCCAATGGGCCGGGGTTTTTTGCGGCGACAGACGTTCGCGGCAGAAACTGACCAGCTCATCCCGAGTGGGCTTGTCAGCCGCGTCAGACCGGATGAAGCAGGCAACAATCTCGCCCCATTTTTCATCCGGTATCCCGACCACGCAAATTTCATTGATGGCGGGATGTTCCAGCATGGCGTTTTCAATCTCAGCCGGGAACAGGTTTTCACCGCCCCTGATGATCATCTCCTTCACGCGACCCGTTACAGCGACATAGCCGCGTTCGTCCATACGGCCCAGATCACCAGTGTGCAGCCAGCCTTCCTTATCGATGGTTGCTGCGGTGGCTTCGGGGTTGTCGTTATAGCCCAGCATGTTCATGTAACCACGGGCGCAAATTTCGCCGACTTCGCCGATGGGAACGACTTTATTTGTTTCGGTGTTGAGGATGGCTATTTCGGTTTGCGGCATGGGCTGCCCAACAGAGGTGCTGGCGTCTTCAACAGAATCATCACCATAAACCATGGTCAAAAGCGGGCAGGTTTCTGTCTGTCCATAAATGATTTGTAGCCCGACGCCAAAGGTTTCGCGCGCCTGCTTGACCAATTCGGGGGCCACCATTGACCCGCCTGAGACGATCCCCTTCATCGAGGACATGTTGCGCGGCGCGGCCTTGTTCGCCTCAATCATGCCTTGGATCATGGTGGGGACGCCCAGAAAATGCGTCGCCTTTTCCTGTTCGATCAATTGGTTCATTAGGCCGGGATCAAAGATCGGGCACAGGATCAGCGTGCCGACCATATTGATGGTGCCCAGCACGGAAACAGCGCACCCGCCCGTGTGGAATAGCGGCATAAAGCTAAGATAAACATCACCTTTGGCAACGCCCATCCGTTCGTGATGCAGCCGGGAATTATTGCACAGCCCGCGATGGTGCAAAGTTGCCCCCTTGGGGAAGCCTGTGGTGCCGGATGTATATTGGATTTGCGCTGCATCCATAGGATCAACAGTGGGGAAGGGGGTGTCACAATCATCGCCCGCGTAAAAGGCAGCCTCGTCCTGCATGTCGATGACATGGGCAACGGCGTCATTGTCCTTTGTCACATCGCGGGCAATATCGCCCATCGGGTTGCCGCGAAAGCTTTCCACATAATAAAGCGCCTTGGCACTTGATTGATCGAGCACATAGGCAACTTCGCGCGGCTGGAAGCTGGGATTGACGGTGACAAGGGTAACACCTGTCAGCCCGGCGGCCATTTCGATCAAAATCCATTCGGGGATATTGGGCGACCAGACCGCGATGCGGTCACCTTTTTGATGGCGGCTCATAAACGCGCGGGCCAGCCGTTCGGCATCTGCCAGCAATTCGGCATAGGTCCAGACCCTGCCGATTGTGCCATCAAGGGTAACTTCCTTTAGCGCGATCTGGTCAGGCGCATCTTTCGCAGCGGCGCGCAGCAAATCACCCACGGTCACATCATTGATGGGACTGGTGTCCTGTGCCGGAAAATAGGATTCTGTCAAAGTGACGTCGAACATTCTGTCTGCTCCCTGTTAGGCAGATGAGGTCAATTTATCTTTGTTGTTTATTGAATTTATATTCAATTTTGAATGAGATTAGAACCGGAAAATCCCATAACGGGGGGCCCCGATGGGGGTATTAAGCGCAGCGGACAAAGCAACGCCCAACGCATTGCGCGTATCAACCGGGTCCAAAATACCATCATCCCACAGTTCCGATGTTGAATAATAGGCGTTTGCTTTTGCTTCATATTCTTCGGCAATGGGGTCGTGGATTTTTGCAATATCCGCATCTGACAAGGTTTCGCCATTGCGTTCCATTTGGCGGACCTTCACTTCTGTCATTGTTTTGGCGGCCTGCTCACCCCCCATGACAGAGATTTGGCCCTGCGGCCACATGAACAGGAACCGCCCGTCATAGGCGCGCCCGCACATGCCGTAATTGCCAGCCCCGAACGATCCATTGACGATCACGGTCAGTTTCGGCACTTCAGAGCAAGCTTGCGCCATAATCATCTTGGCCCCGTCCTTGGTGATGCCTGCCTCTTCATAGGCCTTGCCCACCATAAAGCCTGTGATGTTTTGCAAAAACAGGATGGGTGTTTTGTTCTGATTGCAAAGCTCAATAAAATGCCCGCCCTTTAAGGAGCTGTCGTTAAACAACACCCCATTATTGGCGAGGATGCCGATCTTGATGCCATGCAAATAGGCATAGCCGCACACAAGCGTTGTGCCATAGTCAGGCTGATATTCGTGGAAGCGGCTGCCATCAACCAGACGGGCAATCACCTCGCGCATATCAAATTGTTTTTTGATGTCGTCGGGGATAATGCCGTAAAGCTCGTTCGGGTCGTAATAGGGCGGCTCTACCGGGCGGCGTTCGACATTGGTCTTGTCTTGCGGTGTCCAGGTTTCGACAATCTCGCGCGCGATGGCGATGGCTTCCTGTTCATTGTCGCCAGCATAGTCGGATACGCCTGACTTGACCGTGTGAACGGATGCGCCGCCCAATTCTTCGGCGCTGACCTCTTCACCCGTTGCGGCCTTCACAAGGGGCGGGCCGCCCAGAAAGATCGCGCCATTGCCGCGTACCATCACTGAATAGTCGCTGAGGCCAGGGATATAGGCGCCCCCGGCGGTGCAGTGCCCAAACACGATGGAGACTTGCTGACAGCCCATTTTGGACAGTTGGCACTGATTGCGGAAAATGCGCCCCGCCATATAGCGGTCGGCAAACAGGTCGGATTGCTGGGGCAGGAACCCGCCGGCGCTGTCGCACATATGTACGACGGGCAAGCGGTTTTCGATTGCGATGTCGAGCGCGCGGACGATTTTCTTGATCGACAAGGGATACCACGCCCCACCCTTGATTGATGGGTCGTCGGCGCGGATCAAAACCTCCCGGCCTGACACGGTGCCGATCCCGACAACCTGACTGGCCCCCGGGCTTTCCCCATCATAGGACTGGTTGGCAGCAAGGGCGCTTAGCTCCAAGAAAGGCGTGCCAGGGTCAAGCAACAGGTCAATCCGTTCGCGCACGGTTAGCTTTTTATGTTTGGCAAGCCGATCAATATCCCGTTGCGGACGGTCAAAGGCGGCGGCCTTTTGGCGCGCGCGAAATTCATCAACCAGTTTCAGATTATGGGCCCGATAGGTTTTATAGGTGGGGGAATTGGTGTCGATGGTCGAAACGATGCGGCGCATTAGTCTGTCTCCTCATCATCGGTAGGAAGCGGGACCAGCGTGATCAGCGCGCTGCCCTTATCGAATGTCTCATTGGCGGCAAAGCAGATGCTTTCAATCTGCCCATCACGCGGTGCGCCGATGGTGGTTTGCAGCTTCATGCTTTCAATGATCATCAGCACATCATTCTTGGCGACATGATCGCCGGGCTTGGCGCTGACCGATATGACGGTGCCGGGCATGGGGGCGATCACACTGTCCTTATTGGCGCTGTTGCCGCCCGCCGCCTCAAACGCGGTAAAGCGGTTCAGGCGGATCACCTCCCCCTCTAGCTGGACAAGGAGATCGTCGCCATCCTCGGCAACGGCAACCGTGTGCGTGCTGCTGCCAATACGCAATTGCGCCCTGCTATCGGGCAGCGGCGTCAGGCTGACCGCATGGGTCCTATCATCAATGATTAGGCCCAAGCCGCCATGAAGCGGCGTTAAGGTCAGGTCGTGCTTTTGATCATCCAAGCGATAGGTTGCCATGACTAGTTCCTCCACCCGCCGATGTGGCGCGCTGTTTCAGATGTGTCATGCCATTGCTGCATCACCGCAGGGTCGGACAAGGCGGCGGCAGCCAGCGCAACCAATAGGCGCTGGTCCGTCATGGCGGGTGGCAACAATGCCTCCGCATGATCGGTGACAAAACTGGTGATGGTTTCCCCTGCGATAAAGGCGGAGTGATGAAGGATGCGGTTTAGATAGGGGGCGTTTGTTGTGATGCCTAGCACCGCAAGGTCTGTCAGCGCGGCCTGCGCCCGTTCAATCGCCTGGGCGCGTGTGTCGCCATAGACGATCAGCTTGGCCAGCATGGGATCAAAGGCGGGGGTGACGATGCTGCCTTCCTCTATCCCCGCGTCCCACCTGACCCAATCGGCGTCGGGTAGGCACAGCTTCCGTATGGTGCCGATAGCGGGCATAAAGTCTTGATCAGGGTCTTCGGCACAAATGCGAAGCTCAATCGCGTGGCCTGTTGCTTTGCTTGAGGTGGCGGGCACTTTGTTGCCTGCGGCAACCTCCAACTGTGCCTCAACCAGATCAAGCCCATGCACAAGTTCTGTCACCGGGTGTTCAACCTGAAGGCGGGTGTTCATTTCAAGGAAGTAGAAGTTCTGCGCCTCGTCCAAAATAAACTCGACCGTCCCGGTTGAATCATAATTGACCGCCTTGGCAAGGGCGACGGCCTGCGCCGCCATGGCCGCGCGCACATCATCGCGCAGCACGGGGCTGGGGGCTTCTTCAATGATTTTTTGGTGGCGGCGCTGGATGGAACATTCACGTTCCCCCAGATCAATAACAGTGCCGTGCTTGTCGCCCAGTACCTGAATTTCAATGTGACGCGGGCGCGTGATAAATTTTTCAAGCATGACACGATCATCACCAAAACTTGTCTTGGCTTCGCTGATGGCTTGACTGAATACGGCGCGCAATTCCGCCTCATCATGGGCGATGCGCATGCCCTTGCCGCCGCCGCCCGCGCTGGCCTTGACCATAACGGGATAGCCAATGTCAGTGGCGATCCGGGCCGCCTCGTCAATATCTGTTACCGCATCTTCGGTGCCGGGGATGGTTGAGACATTAGCGCGCTGTGCCAGTTTTTTTGATTCGATCTTGTCACCCATGGCGCGGATGGCGTTGGGGTTAGGCCCGATAAAAACCAACCCCGCTGCGGCGACCGCCTCGGCAAAGCCTGCATTTTCCGCCAAAAAGCCATAGCCGGGGTGAATGGCACTGGCGCCCTGATCCTGCGCGACTTTGATGATCTGTGCGGCATCAAGATAGGCTTGTGTGGCAGGCTCCCCAAAAATTTCAACCGCATGATCTGCTGCGCGGACATGGGGCGCATCGCGATCCAAATCGTGAAACAGGGCGATGGATTTGATGTCGAGCGCTTTTAGCGTGCGCATGATGCGCAAGGCAATTTCGCCCCGATTGGCGATCAGCACCGCGGGCAATTGGTCATTCAATGCAGTCATGTTCCTGCCTTTTGATTGAGTAATTGTGTGGCCTGTTCAAGCCGGGCCAGCGCGTCATCAAGCTGTGCCGTGCGTGAGACACCGGATGAGAACAGCGCAAAAATCTGATCGGTTAGTTGATCGACCTTCAGCGTCTTTTTGCGCCCTGCCAAAAAATCCCAAACCGAATGTTCGATGCCGCCATAGATCAGATCGCGCAAAAGGGGCGCGGGCGCATCGGCGCGGATCACGCCTTCGGCAATACCCTGTTCCAATGTTTTCAGCATAAATGTCGTGTAACGCCGATTGCAGTCATGAACCGGGCTGCCGCGATAATTGGCATGGCCACGCATTTCCAAAAGGATCACGCGACACAGGCCGGGGGCGGCGGCAAAGGCCTTGAGCTGCCGCCAAATCAAAAACCGCAACCGGGCCAGCGGATCGGGAATGCCTGACAAGGTGGCGTCTATATCGCTGATCAGTTCTTCATACCAATCCTCAATCACAGCGGCGACAAGGGCGTGCTTGCCCTCATAAAACTTGTAAAGGGCAGCTTCTGACAGGTCTGCCCCTGCTGCGATTTCGGCCATCGACGCGTCTTCATAGCTTTTTTGTTCAAAGACTGTCCGTGCCGCATCATTGATGCGGGCCAACCGCTCCTCGCGCGGCAGACGCCTGATCTGTTTCTGTGTCGGTGTGCGTGCCATCAGTGGATGCTTTACTTGCCTGTGAAGTTGGCTTTGCGCTTTTCGACAAAGGCGTCCATGCCCTCAGCCGCGTCTTGGGAACCTGACATGACAGGCAGCAGGATTTGCGCAAAGTCGAGCGCCTGACTGACGGTCATATCTTGCATGGCGTGATAGCCAAGCTTGCCCATGCGGATGGCGGTGGGGGATTTGTTGGTGATGCGGCTCAACAGCCAGTCGATTTTGTCATCAAGCTCGGCGCGCGGCACTGCATAGTTCAGCAAATCCATATCGAGCGCGTCTTGCGCGGAAAAACCGTTCGCCGGTGATGCATAGTTCAAGCGCCTTTCGGCGCGGTGCAGCGCGCAGGATATAGGGCAGGATCATGGCGGGGAAAATCCCAACCGCCGATTCAGGTGTCCCGAATGTGGCGTCATCACAGGCAACGACCATATCGCAGGCACACATCAGCCCCAGCCCACCCGCCAGTGCATGACCATTGACGCGGGCGATAACGGGCAGATTGCACCGTTCCAGCAGACGGAAGAAGTCTGCCACAGGATTGTTGGGGTTCTGATAGTTCAGGCCAAAGGGCGTTTCGCCTTCGCCCCCTGTTCAGGTCACCGCCTGCGCAAAATGCCTTGTCCCCGATACCAGTGATCACGATGGCGCGCGCGTCAGGGTCGGAAATGGCCCGCAATGCGCCCAAGGACATTTGCGCCATGACATCGGCGTTCAGCGCATTGCGCCGTTCTTCGCGATTGATGATCAGCCAATGGACTGTGCCGCCATCATTATGGGGGCGTGGTTCATGCAAAACCAAATCGGACATGACAGATCTCCTTCAAAAATTTTAGTAAGTCAAACTCACTAAAAAATCAAAATCAAGGGAAAACCGATAAAAAAATGCACAAATTGTGCTTGAAATAGGGTTTGAATGCTGTTTTCTTAATGGAAATACTACTTACTAATGGGGCCTGAAATGTCAGATCAATCCATACGCAACGCCCTTGCGGCGGATGAAAGCTTTTCCCTGTCAGCGGAACAGACTGAAATTCTGGATGCGGCAGACAAGTTTGCGCGCGCCGAAATGGCACCCTTGGCTGAAAAAATGGATGCCGAGGAATGGTGGCCCGAAGACATTATGCGCAAATGGGGTGACATGGGTTATCTGGGCGTGACCGTGCCCGAAGAATATGGCGGCACCGGGCTTGATATTTGGACGGCGGGTCTGATTACACAGGCTTTTTCACGGCACAATCATGCGCTGGCCTTAAGTTGGCTCGCTCACGACAATCTATGTGTGAACAATATTTACGCCAATGGCGATGAGGAGCAGCGCAAACGGTTCCTGCCCAAGCTGTGTTCCGGTGAATGGACTGGCGCACTTGGCCTGACGGAACCGGGCGCAGGCTCAGACGCGCTGGGGTCGATGAGCACAACGGCGGTTAAAGACGAGGATGAGTATGTGCTGAACGGCACGAAAATCTACATCACCAATGGCCCGGTCGCAGATGTGGTTCTGGTTTATGCCAAGACTGACAAGGCCGCAGGGGCAAAGGGGATTTCCGCCTTTGTCGTGCCGACGGATACGCCCGGTTTCAAGGTCGCGCAAAAGCTGGAAAAGATGGGCTTTCGCGGCAGCCAGACGGGAGAGCTGGTTTTTGACAATTGTCGGGTGCCCGCCGCCAATCGCCTGCGTGGCGAGAATGAGGGCGTCCGCGTGGTGATGAGCGGGCTTGACCTTGAACGCGCCGTGGTTGCCCCGGTCTGTCTGGGGGTTGCTGAACGGGCGCTGGAATTGTCCATCGATTATGCCAAGACACGCCATCAATTCGGCCAGCCCATTGCCAGTTTCCAGATGGTGCAGGCAAAGATCGCCGATATGTATGTGTGGGTCGAAACCCTGCGCACCTTTAACAATCGTGTATTGGCGGCCTGTAATCAGGTCGGTCATGGTGAGGCGGGGCATGGTGAAATTCACATGCTGACCGCTGCCTCAATCAAATATGCGGCAGAGACGATGAACAATGTCTTGAACGAGGCGATGCAGATCCATGGCGGGTCAGGCTATATCTGGGAATCTGAGATCAACCGGTTGTACCGTTCTATCAAACTGCTTGAGATCGGTGCCGGTACGACCGAAGTGCGCAATCTGATTATCTCTGGCGAGTTGTTGAAATGATCCCGGTAACGCCCCCTTCCAATGACGCGTTGAGCGCCAAGCCAAACGGGTTTGCCGGTGATTTGATGGCGGGCAAACGGGTGCTGATCTCTGGCGCGTCGGGCGGTTTGGGGCGCGCAACGGCGTGGGCAATGGCGCGGACGGGCGCTTCGCTTTTGGTCAGTGGGCGCAATGAAGACAAGCTGGGCGAGCTGGTAGACGCGCTGCGGGCCGAAGGTGTCACAGCGGACTATGTGGTCGCTAATGTGCGCGACACAGAACAGGTCGCGGCCCTGTTTGCGCAGGCCGCAGAATTGGGCGGCATTGATGTGCTGGTCAATAGCGCAGGCGGGCAGTTCCCACAGGATGCCATCGACTTTTCTGAGGGCGGTTGGCGTGCCGTGATTGACACGAATTTAAACGGCACATTCTTTATGATGCAGGCCGCTGCGCGCGCATGGCGAGAGGCGGGGCGGCCCGGTGCGATCATTAATGTCGTGACCGTTGTTGATCGGGGCATGTTGGGTGTCTCCCACACCGCAGCGGCGCGGGCAGGGGTCATCGCCTTTTCCAAATCTGTCGCGGTGGAATGGGCCCCCTTTAACATTCGGGTTAATAATATCGCCCCCGGCGCCATCATGACCGAAGGGATGGCGGTGTATGAGGATGAGGTGCGCGCAGCCTTTGTCCGGTCAAACCCGCAATTGCGTTTTGGCGACGCGTGGGAAATCGCGTCCGCTGCGGTCTATCTCGGCTCTGACCTGTCATCATTTATGACCGGGCAGACCGTCACAATTGATGGTGGCGGGAATTTGTGGGGTGAGCTTTGGACCAATGGCAAACCTGATTACTTCAAATAATCGCTGTTTTCTGCTGTTTCTTCCCGCTTTTGCCGCCTAGAGCCCGGCGCAGGCCTGCGACAGAAAATACTTGCTAAAGGGTATAGTATACAATATATACCATATTGTCTGACACGGCGTGTGGGCCGACAGGCATTTGCAAGATTTCGCGAAGGCTCCCCCTCTCTAAAAAAAGTGGGCCCGCGGTTAATGGAGGAACCAGCATCATGGTCGCACTAGAATCCGGCGCCACAACATCCTTGCCCCGTCCGCCAAAGGTGAAGGGCCTGCCCCTGATCGGCAATACGCTAGAAATGGCGAAAAGCCCGGCTGACCTGTTTGTTAGATGTTACAAGGATTATGGCCCTGCGTTTCGCATCAATGTGCTGGGCCGGGAACAGACTGTGCTGGCAGGTGCCAATGCGGCCCTGTTCATGAATTCACGCGAAGGGCGCGACAGCCTGCGGTCAAAAGAATTCTGGGAAGGGTTGGTGAAGGAATATGGTGCCACCCGCACCCTGACCGGCATTGATGGCGAAGAACATCGCGAATTGCGTCAGGTCATGTCCAAGGGCTTTTCCCGTCAGGCCATTGCAGGCCGCTACGACGAAATTATCGAGCGGATGGATTATGTCATGGACCGGGATTGGAAGCCCGGCACCGACGTTCCGGTGGTTGAGGCGATGCAATATATGGTCGTCGATTTGCTTGGCACGATCCTGACAGGTGAAGCGCCGCTTGATTATGTGAAGGATATTCGTACCTCCATCCTGAATATTTTGAATGTGTTGGTCACGCGCCAGCGTCCGCAAATCATGCTGCAGAACCCGGCCTATAAAAAGGCTAAGGCCCGCGTGAATGAGCTGGGCAAAAAAATGATCAAGGATTGGTATGATCACGGCCAATATAAGCCAGAAGAAGAACGCAATCTGATCGACGATATTATGTGGACACATAAAGAACGTCCCGATCTGATCCCTGAACAGGATTTGATTTTGATCCTGACCGGCCCCTATGTGGCTGGGCTTGATACAGTTGCGAACACAACCGCGGCGATGGTCTATGCCGTGTTGAAGGAGCCGGGCTTGCTGGAGCGTATCCGCGCCGAGGTTGATCCGATTTTCGAAAGTGGGGAGCCGCTTGACGAAAATACCTTGCGCAAAATGCCGGTCATGCATGGCACTGTGCTTGAAACCCTGCGCTTCTATACGATTGCGGTGGCGCAAATGCGGACCGCGACACGGGATTTTGAATTTGAAGGTTACCAGATCAAGGAAGGTGAGATGCTGTATGTGGCAACGGTCGTGCCGCACTTCCTTGAAGAGTTTTTCCCCAATCCCTACAAGTTCGACATTGAACGCTATGAAGAACCGCGCAATGAACATCGCGCGCCGGGGGCCTATTCCCCGTTCGGGCGTGGCAATCATACTTGCTTGGGGCAAAGCCTTGCGGATGTGTTGATCATGCTGACCATGGCACGCTTTTTCTACAAGCTGGATCTAAGTCTGCCGTCACCTGATTATGAACTTAAGACAAAAACAGCGCCGACACCCGGACCTGCTATGAACTTTAAGGTCAAGGTGAATGGGGTCAGGAAATAAAGAACGATAAAGCTTTAACAGGGTGGCAGCGCCGGGACCGGAAACGGTTCCGGCGTTACTTTTTAGGCGGGGTTATTTTGCAATCTGTCTTGCCCGGCCAATGGCGAGGACCTGCAAAAACAACAGGATTGAAAAGGCCAGCAAGTTCCCGTCTATGCCTGCGATTTCTGTGCTGCCATCGGTCATGTCGGTAAAGGCCCCCTCAAACACGCCTGCGGCATGCAATAGCCCGGCAATGAAAAAGCCGACAAGTATCACCAAATTGATGGTTGCAGCTTCGCCGATCTTGCCGCGCCACGCAAAGACAAAGGCCACCGCAGCAAACATGGTCTGCGTGGCCAATTGCCACGCGGTGTGCAGTCGTGCGTGACCCGTCCAATCATCATTGAAAATATGTGTGGGACCCCAATCCATCACATTGGGCACGATAATGATAAAGCCTGCCACAAACAGGGTGATTAGGCGCGCAGATGTCATGCTGATAAGTGTCCTGCCGCTTGTTATTTTAGTTTTCGAGCCCCTTTGAGATCATGCTTTTGTAACGATCAGAATAGGGGGGGAAATTAACCGCCATATCACGCAAGCGGTCAAGGGGCTGTTTCATCACCGCACGATTGTTTGACATTTCAACAAAGCCGCGGAACCCGCCGACCCGGCCCATGCCGCTATGCCCGACACCGCCAAAGGGCAGGTTGGGATTGGTGCCAGACTGGACACAATTATGGTTGAGGACGGTGCTGCCCGCCGATGTGTGGTTGATAAACCATTCCATCGCTGCCTCATCAGTGCCGTAAATATAAAGCGCCAGCGGTTTTGTCCGTCGTTCCACAATCTCAACCGCCTCCTCGCGCGAGCCATAGGTCATGATGGGCAGGATGGGGCCAAACACTTCCTCTTGCATGATGGTCATGTCTTCGGTGACATTGGTCAGCACAGTGGGGGCGATATAGCGGCTGGCAGCATCGCTGTCGCCGCCAAGTTCAACCTTGGCGCCCTTGGCGATGGCGTCGTCCAACAATGCTTTAACGCGCGCAAAATGCGCATCATTGATGATGCGGGCAAATTCAGGTGCCTTGTCAAAGCCCTGACCATCCGCATTGTAAAGAGCATGGGCCTGGGCAATCAGGGCGCTGACCATTTTGTCCTGAAGCTGCGGTGGCACCAGCACATAATCAGCAGCGACACACATCTGACCCGCATTGGCCATGCGGCCCCACATGATCTTCTTGGCTGCATTATCAACATTCACAGACGGATCGATAATGACCGGGCTTTTACCGCCCATTTCAAGAGTGATAGAGGCAAAGTTCTTTGCTGCCGCTTCCATCACGATGCGGCCAACCCGATGTCCGCCTGTGTAGTAGATATGATCGAAGGGCTGTTCCAGCAGGGCTTGGGCGGTTTCGGGGCCCCCTTGGGCAACCGCGAATTCATCGGCGGGAAAGACGTCGCGGACAATCTTTTCCAGCACCTCGGCGGAATGGGGTGCAAGCTCTGACGGTTTTAGGTAGCAGGCATTACCAGCCGCAATTGCTGGCAACATGGGATAAAGCCCAATAACAGCAGGCGCATTCCATGTGGACAGGTTCAGTACCACGCCCTTGGGTTCATAATAGAGATAGCTTTTCTTCCCCATTGAGGCGAGGGAGCCTTTGACCTTTTGCGGCTTCATCCATTTGCTGACATTTTTGGCGATGAACTTCGCCTCCATCGACAGCATCATCAGCTCTGCCGCGACATCCATATCGCAGGTGCCCCGTTCCTTGTTGGAGGCGGCGTAAAGCTCCTCCTTCCGCGACAGGGTGGCGTCAAGCAGTGCCAATATGCGGTCGGCACGCTGTTTGGCGCTGGTTTGTTTGAGGGCGGGCGTGTTGGCTTTTAGCCCGGCGAACGTGGCGGCGATATCGGTCATGACAATCTCGTTTTCGGGCGTGTCAGCGTGAAGAAGGAATTTTGAATTGGCCGCGGATGGCTTTTTCCAATCCGCTTTCAGATAGCCAGCGCCGCATGGGGATCATCGGCTTGACTTCCTTGCCCACAAGATAGCTGGGTTTCAGCTTGGCCTTGCCTGTGGCGATCTTCAGCACTTCGTCTGTTAGATAGTCGGGGGAGTTGCCGGTCTTTTCCAGCATGTCAGGCAGCACCTTTGTGGTTGTGTTGCCCAGAACCGGGAAATAGACATCACGCATTTCAGGTGACACACGGTCCCAAATCGCCTTGGTGGTTTCGTGCGAGTTGGCGGTCATCGCGGTTTTGACGCCGCCGGGCAGGATGGAGCATGCCTCTACCCCAAAGGCTGCCAATTCATGCCGCAATGTCATGGTCATGCCGTGAACAGCATGCTTTGACATATTGTAGGCGCCAGAACCGGGCGGGTTCACCACAATCGCGCCTGAGGCAAAGTTGATGATCCGGCGCGTGCCTGTGGCGTTGCGCAGGGCAGGCAGAAAGGCCTGTACCACACGCAATTGACCGAATGTGTTGATTTCAAAAATCTTGTGCAGCTCGTCAATCGACAGCCCTTCAACCACCCCTTGGGCGATATTGGCGATGCCTGCATTATTGATCACCAAATGCAGCCCATCGGTCAGATAGGGCGCGGCCTGTTCTGCGCTTGCCTTAACAGAGGCGTCAGAGGACACATCCTGTTCGATTACATGAATGTTCGGATGATCCTTGTTTAGTTCCAGGTTCGTTTCCGAAGGCAGAACTCCTGCAAGAACGGTCCAGCCCCGGTCCGCCAATTTGTTGGCCATCATGGCCCCCATGCCGATGGCCGCGCCGGTGATAAAGGCGGTTTGTGTCATTTGTTACTTCCTTGCCCAAAGCCTGCCAGTTGTTGCGGCAGGTCCCATGAACCCCAATGAACTGTTCTTTGGCGGATTTTGGCGGGTTTGACGTGTCATTCTGGTGACACTTCATGGCCCGTCCGTCCGGCCTTTCTATTGTTCTCTTGCCTTTTTACAAAAATTGAACCAAGATTCAAATATCAAATTCAAAGAAAATGAAATGTGCATAGGGGTATGTGCATTTTGTTGTGGGTTTGAGGGGCTGGGTAATCACGCAAGTCAGATAGTGGCTAGCGTGTTTTTTGGCTTTTCTTGCATCTGTGAACGCTTTGTGCTGCAACTATGCGGCTAGAGCGGCAACAGGGATAGAACATAAGGTCCGATAGAAGAGGCCGTTGTTCTGTAAAATGGGATGGGACCGATAGAAAGGGTATCGGATATGCAGCAACGGCATTTGTTCGCCGCAACCGCGCTGGCGTTTTCTTTAAGCGCGGGACTGACAGCTTCAACAACAGTATTGGCGCAGGAGGCGGCGGCACCTGCAACCGCAGAAACACCTGTGATGACAGCGGATGTCGATGGGTCCGCCACACGCGATAATCCAGCAAGTAAAGGCCCGCAATTGGAAGAGATTGTGGTGACCGCTGAAAAGCGTGCTGAAAGCCTGCAGGACGTGCCGGTGTCGATTGTGGCATTGGGCGAACAGCAGCTTGAATATCGTGGTATTGACGAGTTGAAGGACTTTGCCGCCAATATCCCGAACCTGTTCGTGAACAATTTCACCGGGTCTGCTGATACGATCCGCCTGTTTATTCGCGGCCTTGGCCAAAATTCTGTTGAGCCGACGCAAGACCCGTCAGTGGCGCTTTATATTGATGGCGTTTATGTCGGTTCTGCCTTCGGCTCTGGTTTTGAGCTTGTTGACCTTGCCCGGGTTGAGGTTCTGCGTGGTCCGCAGGGCACTTTGTATGGACGTAACGCAACAGGTGGCGCGATTAATATGATCACTTCGCGCCCGCCGACCGGCGCGTGGGAATTTAAGCAAAGCTTCACCGTGGGTAATTTCGGGCGCTACAAATCCAAAACCTCGTTGATTTTCCCCTTGGGCGATGATGTCGGGGTTAAGGTTTCTGGCCTGCGGTCCTATCGTGATGGGCTGGTTGAAAATAACGGCCCCGGCGATGATTTCGGTGTTGAAGACCGCGTGGCAGGCCGCATTGATTTGCGTTGGGATATCTCAGACACATTCTCATTTGACTTAAGTGCTGATGGTACCGCCTTGCGGGATTCTGCCCCCTATGAACAGGGGTTGAGCGGGCCTGCCAATTCAGGCTCCCATAGCGGCCCTTTGACTGACCCGATCAGTCTGACCTTGATCCCCGGTGCAAATATTCCCGTGGCGCAGCCTGTTGGTAATTTCACATTCTCAGCCCCTGTGTCAGGCGAACGGCAAAGCGAGACCAATTCCCTACGTCCTTATCGTAGTGGCGAGAACGAGGTTTACGGCGTCTCGATGGTGCTGACGTGGGAGGCTTCTGAAAACACAACGGTGAAGTCTGTTACGGGCTTTCGCAAAGTGAACCGCGATAATTTCGGTGATTTTGCGCCTTACGCCCAAGGGACGATCGCGGTTGGTGTGCCCCTGCCGGTGCTTGATAGTTTTGGTCTTGTGCCTGTTTCAACCTCAAACGGTCCAATTGCTGACCAAGCTGACATTACAGAGATTGAACAGTGGAGTGAGGAAATCCAGATTTTGGGCGAAGGCGGACTGTTTGGCAGCCCCTTGCGTTACACTGCTGGTCTATATCTTTATCAGGATGAGATCTATCAGGACGCAACCAATTCAACCACAATCGAAGGGCCCCGTTCGTTGGACCAGACCTTTGCAAAGAACCAGGCGCTGGCCATTTTTGCGCAAGGCACGATTTCGCCCCAGGCCTTTGATGAACGGATGCACATCACCCTTGGCGGGCGGTTCTCATTCGACTGGCGTGAGGCTGACCGGATTAACGAAAATGCATTTTCATTTGCTGAAGAAGGCGGGTTCACCGCTGCGGATTGTACGCGCTTTTTGTTTATCCCCAACTTCATCAACAATCTGACGCCCTGTATTCCAAATGGTGAAGTGGCGACAGTTCGTTATGAAAAGGATTTTGCAAACTTTAACCCGTCAGGCACGATTGAATATGATGTGTCAGACAGCACGAATGTCTATGCCAAGGTCGTGACAGGTTATAAGACGGGCGGTACAGCCACTCGGTCTGCCAACCCGGAAAACTTCCAAAAGGGGTTTGAAGAAGAAAACGTCATCTCATACGAGCTGGGTATGAAGGGCCGCTTTTTTGATGGCCGGGTCGAGTTGAACTCAGCCCTGTTCTATCTTGAAATTGATGGCTTCCAGACATCAGTGCAAACAGGCACGACGCCCGGTGACCGCGATTTTATCGGTGTTGATGGCACCAAGATTGCGGGCTTTGAAATGGACTTCACCATGGCTGTGACAGAGGCACTGGTGACCCGTATCAATTACGGCATGCTTTATACCGATCATGGCGAAGAAAGCGTGACCATCAAGGATGATGCGGGCAATGACAAAACCTATTTGTTGACCAAACGTCTTGCCTATGCGCCGCGCCATTCAGGTTCTATCAGCTTGGACTATTTCACCAACCTAGGCAGCAATTTGGATTTTGCAGGCTATTTGGGCTTTAACTTCCAGACCGATATGGTGACATCGGTTAATCAGGACGATACGGCTACTATGTCATTCCGTGGTCTGGTTGATGCGAACCTGTCATTGATGACATCGGATGCGCTGGGTATGGGCGGGGCATGGACCTTGTCTGTGTTTGGCAAAAACCTGCTCGACAAGGAATATCTTGTGACGCAATTGGCAGCATTTAAATTTGCCGGGGTTGATGAGCAAGGCGTCTTTGGTGAGCCGCGCACATTCGGCCTTAGCTTGACCTATCAGTGGAATTGATCAGGCAAGCGTGCCGAACAGGATAACAAAACGCCGCCCAGTGGGCGGCGTTTTTCGTTTGATACTTGTTGGCTTGGCTGCCTAAGCAACCTGGCCATGGCAATGTTTATATTTTTTGCCTGACCCGCAAGGGCAGGGGGCGTTGCGCGCAACCTTGCCCCAAGTGGCAGGGTCATCAGGATCAATCGGCGCAGCCGGGCCAAGGCGCAAGGCTGCACTTTTCGACGCCCGTCGTCCGCTTTCCGCTTCGGCAGTTGCCATTTCATTTTCGCCCGTGGTGGGGTCGATATGCTGTTCGTTCATCGCCTCGGGTGGCAGTTCCTCAAGGTCGGGGGTCTGCGCCTCTGTCCTGATGGACAGGTTGAACAGGGTGCGGGTGATGTCTTCACGCAATTTGACCAGCAAGTTTTCAAACAGGGCAAAGGCCTCTGTCTTATATTCGTTCAGCGGGTCGCGCTGGGCATAGCCGCGCAAACCAACCACCTGACGCAGATGATCCAGCATGATCAAATGTTCGCGCCATGCCCCATCAAGCGTTTGCAGCAACACAGCCTTTTCAATCTGGCGCATCGTGTCGGGGCCGAAATTGGCGGCCCGTTCTGCCATTGCCTGATCACCGGCCTTGTAAAGGCGATCTAGAATTTCTTCGTTGGCGATACCTTCTTCAGCAGCCCAATCACCAATGGGTAGATCAAGCGCCAGCAGATCTTTCACGCCTTCGGTCAGCCCTTCAGTGTCCCATTGTTCGGCATAGGCCCGTTCAGGGATGTGGCGGGCGACCAGAATGTCGATCGCTTCATGGCGCATGTCTGTCACAATGTCAGACAGGTCATCATCGCTCATCAACTCGACACGTTGTTCAAAGATCACCTTGCGCTGATCATTCATCACATCGTCGAACTTCAGCAGGTTCTTACGAATATCAAAATTGCGTGCCTCGACATTGCCTTGGGCTTTCGCCAGGGCCTTGTCGATCCAGGGATGGACGATCGCTTCGCCATCCTTGATGCCAAACCGGCGCAAGGTACCATCAAGGCGGTCTTGGCCGAAAATGCGCATCAAATCATCTTCAAGGGATAGATAAAAACGTGACTGGCCCGGGTCACCCTGACGGCCTGACCGACCACGAAGCTGATTGTCAATCCGGCGACTTTCATGCCGTTCGGTGCCAAGCACGAACAACCCGCCTTCGGCCAGTACTTTTTCCTTGTTGGTGGCAACTTCCGCTTCGATCTTGGTGCGCAGGGCAGCTAGCTGATCGTCGGTTGCGTCTTCTGGTGCCTCATTCTTCAGGCGCATTTCGACATTGCCGCCCAACTGAATATCGGTGCCGCGACCTGCCATGTTGGTGGCGATAGTGACAGCGCCGGGAACGCCTGCCTGAGCCACAATCTCAGCCTCGCTTTCATGATAGCGGGCGTTTAGCACATTATGGGTGACTTTTTTCTTGGTCAGCAGGTCGGACAGATATTCTGATTTTTCAATCGTTGTTGTGCCGACAAGGATCGGTTGGCCGCGCTTTTGACAATCATCGATAACATCGACAATGGCGTTGAACTTTTCAGCCGCGGTCCGGTACACCTCGTCATTATCATCAAGGCGGGCAACGGGCACATTGGTGGGGATTTCCATCACCTCAAGCCCGTAAATGCTTTCAAATTCTTCCGCTTCTGTTGCTGCGGTCCCGGTCATCCCGGCCAGCTTGTCATAAAGGCGGAAATAATTTTGGAAGGTGATGGATGCCAGCGTCTGGTTTTCTGGCTGGATTTCCACGCCTTCTTTGGCTTCCAATGCCTGATGCAAGCCATCTGAATAGCGGCGACCTTCCATCATGCGGCCTGTGAATTCGTCAATGATGACGACCCGGCCATCCTTCACCACATAATCTGCATCGCGTGTGAACAGCTTGTGCGCGCGCAGGGCCTGATTGGCATGATGAACCAGCGTGACATTTTCCACGTCATACAGGCCATCGCCCTGCAGCAGGTCAAGCTCCCGCAACAGGTCTTCAAGCTGTTCATTGCCTTCTTCTGTCAGGGTGACGGTGCGCTGTTTTTCATCAAGGTCAAAAGATTCGTCATCAAGACGTGGGATCAGTGCATCGACGGCGTGATAAAGATCGGATTGATCATCAAGCGCCCCTGAAATGATTAGGGGCGTACGCGCTTCGTCAATCAGGATTGAATCAACCTCATCCACGATGGCGAAGTGATGGCCGCGCTGCACCATGGTTTCCAGGCTGTATTTCATATTATCGCGAAGATAATCAAAGCCGAATTCATTATTGGTGCCGTAGGTCACGTCACAGGCATAGGCGTCGCGCCGTTCATCATCGGTCAACCCATGGGTGATGACGCCGACAGACATGCCTAGGAAGTTAAAGATTTGCCCCATCCAGCCTGAATCGCGGCTGGCGAGGTAATCATTGACGGTCACCACGTGAACGCCCCGCCCCGACAGCGCATTCAAATAGGTCGGCAAGGTTGCAACCAGCGTCTTACCTTCACCGGTTTTCATTTCTGAAATGCGGCCTTCGTGCAGGACAATGCCGCCGATCAATTGCACATCAAAGGGGCGCATGCCCAAGGCGCGTTTGGCAGCTTCGCGGACAACTGCAAAGGCGGGGACCAATAGATCGTCGATTTTGGTGCCGTCGGCCAGTTGGGCGCGGAATTCGTCTGTTTTGGCGCGCAGATCATCGTCCGATAGGGCGGCGATTTCATCTTCCAGCGCGTTGATGGCGTCCACCATGGGCCGAAGGCGTTTGATTTTTCGGTCATTGGATGAGCCGAACATACGCCGGGCTAAACCGCCAATCCCTGCCATGGGAATTCTCCAATATGGGGCCTGTGCCGATGGCCATTGGCCGTTGGCGATAGATAAGGGGCCCCTGATAATCCTGATATGAGTGGTCACTCTATGAATATATGTGGTTGAGATAAGGCTCAGACCCCATAATGTCAATGTTGGCACTGCCGCAGGGGCAATGGAGAGGCGGAGTTCTGGCAGAAATATGGGGCAATTGGCGTTTTGGGCTTGCGGACCGGGGGGTGGGCCAGCAATATGCGCGCAATTTTCAGATTTTGCCGAAATCCGGTCACACTCTCGTGGTCTATCGGTTAGATCTGGCCCGCTTCTATGACAGATTTGGGCAATCCAAGACATAAGGTGTTGTTATGAAATTTGCCCCCCTTGCCTCTATCGCCCTGACCGCAAGCGTGTTGGTGGCAGCCTCAGGCGCTGTATTGTTGCCCAGTTGGGCCGCCGCTGAAAAGCCCGCTGCCGCACAGGATGACCGGGCAGTTTCGGACCCGGTTGTTGCCCGTGTCGGCGGTCAGGAAGTACGCGTCAGCGAGCTTGCCGCGCAGGCCCAGATGGCGGGCAATAATCTGAATTACCTGCCCGATGATCAGCGTCAGGCCATGTTGCTGGATATGACGGTTTCGATGCATTTGGGCGCGATTGCGGCACGCCGTGAGGGTCTTGACCAGACAGAGGATTATAAACATTCGCTGGCGATTATTGAACGTCAGATCCTTTATTCCACATGGCTGATGAAGGTCAGCGAAGAGGTGGCGTCAGATGAAATCGTCGAACAGGCCCTGAAAGACAATAAATATGGTCTTGAAGTGCCGGTTGAAATCAATGCCCGTCATATTCTGGTTGAAACAGAGGATGAGGCCCGCGCCATCATCAAGCTGCTGAATGATGGCGGTGACTTCACAACCTTGGCCGCAGAAAAATCAACCGGCCCCTCAGGTGCCACAGGTGGCGGGCTTGGCTGGTTCCGTCATGAACAGATGGTTAAACCCTTTGCTGATGCTGCCTTTGCCATGAAGGTCGGCACGGTCCGTCAGGACCCGGTGCAAACCCAGTTCGGCTGGCATGTGATCGAGGTGACCGATCGGCGTGAACGCGTTGATGAAGTTAAGAACGAGATTTCCAATCGCCTGCTGGGTGAAGCAATCGAAGAACGCATGTCTGCCCTGCGCGAAGAGGTGGGCGTTGAGTTTGTGAAGGCTGACGACGCAGAAGATACAGCCGAAGAAGAAGAGGCAAACTAATATGGTCGGTGTTCTGGCCCAATCCCCGCTTGCCCCGGCAAGCTTTCCTGACCTTCCGGCAATCGACGGTGTTCGTATCGCCACGGGGAAGTGGAGCAAATCTTACGGTGACCGTCATGATCTGCTGCTCGTCGCGCTGGACGAGGGGACAAGTTTTGCCGGGCGTTACACGCAATCAGTGATGCCGTCCGCGCCTGTTGATTGGTGCCGCACGCATGGTGCTGCGGGTGTTGTGCGCGGCTTGGTGGTGAATGCGGCCAATGCCAATGCCTTTACAGGCAAGGTGGGTGCCGCCACTGCGGCTGATACGGCAAAGGCTGCTGCTGATCTGTTGGGTGTGCCTGCAGAAACCATCATGCTTGCCTCAACCGGGGTCATTGGGGAGCCGATTGAAACCCAAAAGATGACCAGCAAGCTACCGGATATGGCAGCGGCGCTGACCACGGGCGCGCTTGATCAGGCTGCAGAGGCTATTCGCACAACTGACACGTTCCCCAAGGGGGCAACAGCGTCCGCCACAATCAATGGCAAAACCGTTCAAATTGCTGGGATCGTTAAAGGGTCCGGCATGATCGAACCTGCGCTTGGGACCATGTTGGGTTTTATCTTTACGGATGCGGCGCTGCCCGCCCCTGTGCTTGATGCGCTGATGGGGCCGCTGACTGATCAAAGCTTTAATGCAATCACGGTGGATTCTGACACCTCAACCTCTGACACGGTGTTGTTGTGTGCAACGGGGAAAGCCGGGAATGAGGCACCGCAAAGTGCAGACGATCCTGCGCTTGATGAGTTTAAGGCCGCGCTTTTATCCGTGATGCAAGACCTTGCCATTCAGGTGGTGAAGGATGGTGAAGGCGCAACCAAGCTGATGACCGTCACGGTGACAGGCGCATCAGACGATGCCTCCGCCCGTCGGGCAGCCAAGGCGATTGCCAATTCCCCGCTGGTTAAAACAGCCGTCGCTGGCGAGGACCCCAATTGGGGCCGCATCATTATGGCTATCGGCAAGTCGGGTGAAAAAGCTGATCGCGATAAAGTATCGATCGACATTGGCGGCTTTGCTGTTGCGCGCGATGGGTTGCGTGTGCCCGATTATGACGAGGCACCTATTGCTGCCCATATGAAGGGCGAGGAGATCAGCTTTGTCATTGATTTGGGTGTCGGGTCTGGCCGCGCCTCGGTGTGGAGCTGTGATTTGACCCACGGCTACATTTCCATTAATGCCGATTACCGGAGCTAGCGGGCCTTGACCGATCAGGGGACAAAGATAGTTCTGGTTGCGGCCTGCGCGCTAATAGATCGCGACAGCCGCGTGCTGATTGCCCAGCGGCCTGCTGGTAAAAACATGGCGGGGCTGTGGGAATTCCCCGGCGGCAAGGTGGAGGAGGGGGAAACCCCCGAAGCCTGCCTGATCCGCGAATTGCAGGAAGAGCTGGGCATCGATACATGGGAAAGCTGCCTTGCGCCTATCGGCTTTGCCTCCCACAGCTATGATGAATTTCACCT
The DNA here is from genome assembly GCA_965229935.1 of Alphaproteobacteria bacterium. Taxonomy (GTDB): domain Bacteria; phylum Pseudomonadota; class Alphaproteobacteria; order SPJN01; family SPJN01; genus SPJN01. Next base: position 1,682,700 of record CBDDKB010000002.1, on the reverse strand, counting down.
GTTGATGCCGTTGTTCGTCTGCCGCAAATGGCAAGGCACGCCCATGTCAAAGGAAGGGCAGGCCCTTAAATGGGTGTCACCCACACGGCTTGGTGATTATGACATGCCGCCAGCAGATGTGCCTTTGGTCGCGCAATTGCGTGATTTGCTGTAGGCGACGCCAAGCGTTAAGAGGTTACAGCTTTTCTTCTGTTGTATTAAGCGCATCGGCAAGCCGCATTTTTGCGCTGCCGGGGCGTAGTGGTTTGGGCTGGCTTTCATGGGGGGCCCATCCCGTCAGGGTGATCAGGTCCACCGTCACATTGATACGTCCATCATCATTGCTGAAATTGTCCTGATAATGCTGCATAGCCGCCATCAGCACATCACGGCGCAGGGCACCCTTATGGGTGTTGGTTAGCGCATTTGCTCCGCCCATTTGGCGCAGCTCATGCAATAGTTTGAACGGCGTTTCATAGGTGATGGTGATGCGGTCCATGTCCGTCACGGGCAAAGCAAAGCCTGCGCGCTGCAACAGGCTGCCTGCCGTGCGTACATCCATAAAGGGGGAGACGCGCGGCGCAACCCCGCTGCCTATCGCGCTTTCAGCGGCAAGCAGGCTTTGCCGTAATTCGGTCAGCGTATCGCCGCCGATCAGATTGGCGACAAAGAACCCGTCAGGCTTCAACGCGCGATTAATCTGTATCAGTGCGCCGGGCAAATCATTGACCCAGTGCAGCGACAGGCTGGAGGCGATTAGATCAAAAGCTTGCTCTTTCAGGGGCAACCATTCTTCATCAGCGCAAATGGATAGCCCGCCTGCTGCTTGTGTTTGTGCCGGGGAAAAGTCGAGCGTGACGGCCTGTTCTATTCCCGCCCGCCCGTTTAGCGCGCTTAACAAATGGCCGCGCCCATTACCGATCAGGGCGGCCAGCGGGAATTTGTGGGTCACATCATCAAGCCGTTCGCCCAGCCGTTCGGCCGCTTCAACGCGCAGGAAATCGACGTCCTGCGGCCTGCGCGCAGAACGGTCCCGGCGCTGGCGGACCAGCATACGATTGAATATCTGTGGTTGTTCGGACATGATCTGCTTATGACATTGATCGGGGCACAGATAAAAGGGGCAATTGACCGGGTGGCGGATATTTTAATCCCGCCCACCTGTCCCTTGTGTCAGGAGATTGTGGCCCGCCCCGGCGGAATTTGTTCGGGCTGTTGGCCTGACCTGCCCCTATTGTCCGGGCGACCTTGCGTGTCTTGCGGCCTGCCGCCGCTTTATGACGATGATCGGACGACCTGTGATTGTCAGCATCTGCCACAGCTTTATGACCAACGCCGCGCCGTGATGCGCTATGACGGGCCTGCGCGGACGCTGGTCTTGCGGTTCAAACATGCTGACCGTACCGATTGCGCCCCTGATCTGGCGCGCCTGATGCGCACCAGCCTAAACGGGCTGGACCAGGAGTGTGATATGATCTTGCCTGTGCCCATTCATTGGCGGCGCTATCTTGGCAGACGGTATAATCAGGCGGCCCTGTTGGCGATTGAACTGGGGCGTCAAACCGGTCTGCCTGTCGGGCGTGGTCTTGTCCGCTTGCGCCCCACGCCGCCGCAGTCAGGTGGCAGGGGCAAACGCGTTAAGAATGTGCGTGACGCCTTTAAGGTGGATATGGATGTGACGGGCCGGCGTATTCTGCTGGTCGATGATGTGATGACCACCGGGGCCACACTGGCTGCCTGCGCGGCCTGTTTGAAAGATGCCGGCGCGGCAAGCGTCAATTATGTGGTTTTGGCGGCGGTGCCGCCCAACAAGTCATACACAAATGGCAGAGACAATCAGCACCCTTGAGCCCTGCGCAACCCTTCCTATATAAGGGACATAAATCAGTCACAAAGGATGCCGTTCATGGCTGCTGTAACCATTTATACCACTGCCATTTGTCCCTATTGCTATCGGGCAAAGTCGCTGCTGTCCGACAAGGGCGTCAGCTTTGACGAGATTGATGTGGGCATGAACCTTGCCAAACGGCAGGAAATGGAAGCCCGCGCCAATGGCGGCTATACGGTGCCGCAAATCTTTGTTGGCGACACCCATGTTGGCGGGTGCGATGATCTTTATGCACTTGAACGCGCGGGCAAGCTTGATGCCCTGTTGCAGCAGCAGGCAGGCTGACCCATGACGTTCCGCGCGGGTCTGGTGCAGATGACGTCTGGCACCGAAATCACTCAGAATATCCGCACAGCGTCAGACCTGATCCGGGAAGCAGCAGGCGCGGGGGCCGACTTTATTTCAACCCCCGAAGTGACAAGCCTGATGCAGCGTAACTCAACCGCTGCACTTGCGGTCACGCGGGGCGATTCTGATGATTTGGCCTTGCGCGCCTTCCGCACATTGGCAGATGAATTAGGGGTGTGGCTTCATATCGGCTCACTCCCCATACGTCTGACAGAAGACACAATCGCCAATCGGTCGTTCCTGCTGGACCCCAAGGGGCGCATCGTGGCGAGCTATGACAAGATCCACATGTTTGATGTGACCTTGCCTGGCGGTGAATCCATTCGTGAAAGCAAGGTCTTTCGTCCCGGTGCGCGGGCGGTTGTGGCCCCCCTGCCATGGGCCAAGGTGGGGCTGTCGATCTGTTATGATCTGCGATTTCCGCACCTTTACCGCAGTCTGGCAAAGGCCGGGGCTGCGATCCTGACAGTGCCCGCCGCCTTTACCCGTGTGACGGGGCAGGCCCATTGGCATGTTTTGTTGCGCGCCCGCGCCATAGAAACAGGCAGTTTTGTTCTTGCCGCCGGGCAATGCGGTGACCATGAAGATGGCCGCAAAACCTTTGGTCACAGCCTGATTGTCAACCCGTGGGGCGAAGTGCTGGCCGATGGCGGTACGGACCCATGTGTTGTCACCGCCGATATTGATTTGGACGAGGTGACGAAGGCGCGCGGCCAAATTCCCGCGCTTGATCACGATCGTGCCTTTACATTGTCGGACATGCCGGCGCTTGAGGACAGGTAGGGCCGCGCGATGACGACCTATAATCTTGTCTGCGATAAAGATCATGAGTTTGAAGGGTGGTTCCGCTCCTCCTCAGACTATGAGGATCAATTGGCGGCAGGGCTTTTATCTTGCCCCTATTGCGGATCAACAAAGATCAGCAAGGGGATCATGGCCCCCAATGTGGCAACCGGGCGGCGCAAGGATGCGGCGCGCGATGAAAAGCTGCAAAAAACCGTGATCAAGGCGCTGAAAGAAGTGCGCCAGCATGTCGAACAGAATAGCGACTATGTGGGTGAAAAATTCGCCTATGAGGCGCGCGCCATTCATTATGGCGACAAAGAACAGCGCAGCATTTATGGCGAGGCAACCAAAGACGATGTGGAGGAACTGAAGGAGGAGGGGATCGACGTTACCTCTATCCCTTGGGTCGATATCGAAGAACATTAAACGCGCGTCATAAGCGCAAAATAAAAGGCGGGGCCCACATGATTTGCTGGGCACCCGCCTATTTAATCGCTTGTCTGAGCCGAAAGCCTATTCGGCAGCTTCTTCAGGCACTTTTTCGGCGCTGTCGTCAGCCTTGCCCTCTGCCTTGTTCTCTGTCTTGGCATCGGCCTTGTCAGCACTCTTATCGTCAGATTTGGCGTCAGCTTTGGGCTTGCGCGGGCGGCGGGTGCGTTTCTTCGGTGCTTCATCAGAAGAGGCGTCAGAAGCGTCTGCCTTGCCTTCTGACCCGGTATCCGCATCGGCAGAATTGTCTGATGATGCGTTTGTCTCATTGTCATCATCTGACTGATCATCATTGTTCTGATCGTTAGACTGTTGTTTTTGTTCAACCGTCTGGGCATAGGCATTGATGATACGCTGATAATGTTCTGCATGTTGCAGATAGTTTTCAGCAATCACACGGTCGCCACTTGATTGGGCGTCGCGAGCCAATGTCAGATATTTCTCAACGATGGTCGAAGGGTTGCCACGAATTTTTACGTCCGGGCCGTTCGACTCATATGATTTGTTGAGTGGATTTTGTTGACGACGACCGCGTCCGCGACGACGTCCATTATTGTTGTTTTGGCCATGCCTCATGCGTTCATCCGCTGCTGCATTGTGTCAATCGAGCAGATGCCGGTTTCAGCATCTGCGGTTGCGTGCCATGAGATTAGTCATGGCGGAAATCTTTACCGTATCGTCACAAGGGCAGGTCATTCCCAAGGGGACAGACCGCGATTGTCTCAGCCTTCAGGCAGGCAAGTGCGCTGCGATGATGTGCTAAATCCCTGATCCTTGACGGTTCATAATCTGACCGACCGGCCCTTTAGGGCGTTGTCACAGTCTGTCAGGAGTTTCATCAAGCGGGGCCGATTTATTCCCACGCACCCGCTCAGTCCCTATAGCCTAGCCTGTCCGGGGGCGGGTTCCAAGTGCTTTTTTGGCCCCTTTTGCCGCATTATAACTGTCCTGTGACGGCCCGTTCAATCCCGGCTAAGTCCTTGTGTATCTGTGTGTTTTTGATGTCATGATCAACCATCAATTGGCGTAGGGCGCGGGCCTGATCAAAGCCGCATTCAAACCCGATCAAACTATCGGGCCCAGCCCATAGATGATGCCGGGACAGGATGGTTTTATAGGCCGCCAAACCGTCAGCGCCGGGTGTTAGGGCAAGATGGGGTTCATGCATGCGCACTTCGGGGGCAAGCCCGTCAATATCGGCTGAGGGGATATAGGGCGGGTTCGATACAATCAGGTCAAAGCCTGTTTGCCCACAAGCATCCCAATCACCCAAACAGGGGGTGAAGCGGTCCGCCAACCCGTTTTTGTCTGCGTTCGCTGCGGCGATTTTCAGTGCCGCTTCCGACACATCAACACCCAGTGCGGTGGCGTTCGGCAGTTCTGCCAATAAGGCAAGGGCGATTGCGCCTGATCCTGTTCCCAAATCCAACAGGCGCAAGTCTGCACGACGGTCAGTGACGCGGTTCAACAATGCCTCCACCACGCATTCTGTGTCCGGGCGGGGGTCAAGCACGTCAGGGGTAACGATGAGATCAAGGCTCCAGAACCCGCGCGTGCCTGTAATATGCGCCAATGGTTCGCGGGCAATCCGGCGCGCCAACAAGGGTGCCAATTGGGCGAGGCCCTGTTCATCCAATGTGGTTTGCGGGTGCAGCTTGGCATCTGAATGGGGCAGTCCCAACCCATGACATAATAGCATCAAGGCATCATAGGCAGGGCTGTCTATGCCCGCCTTGGCAAGCTGCGCGGTCGCCATGCGCAGCCAGCTGTCGCGCGTGTCAGTCATCGCTGCCATCATCAAGGGCGGCCAATTGGCGGGCCTGATTTTCGGCAATCAAAGCATCGACCAATTCGTCCACCGCTTCGCCCTCCAGCACTTGGGCGAGCTTATAAAGCGTCAGGTTAATGCGGTGATCAGTGATGCGCCCTTGCGGGAAATTATAGGTGCGAATGCGTTCAGATCGATCGCCAGAGCCGACCTGTGCCTTGCGGTCTGCGGATCGTTCAGCGGCCTGTTTTTCACGCTCTGCCTCGTAAATGCGGGCGCGCAGAATTTTCAGGGCCTTTGCTTTGTTCTTGTGTTGCGAGCTTTCATCCTGCTGCGCCACCACAACCCCGGTCGGGATATGGGTGATGCGGACCGCTGAATCTGTCGTGTTCACATGTTGCCCGCCAGAGCCTGAGGCCCGGTAGGTATCAATGCGCAAGTCAGACTCATTGATTTCGATATCAACCTCTTCAACTTCCGGCAGCACGGCAACTGTAGCCGCTGACGTATGAATGCGGCCCCCTGATTCTGTGGCAGGAACGCGCTGGACCCGGTGGACCCCTGATTCATATTTTAGGCGGGCATAAACACCCGCGCCTGTGATATTGGCAACAACTTCCTTATAACCGCCAACCTCTGCCGCGCTGGCGGACATGATGCTGACCTTCCAACCCTGATTGGCGGCATAGCGTTCATACATGCGCAGCAGGTCGCCTGCGAACAAGGCCGCCTCATCCCCGCCAGTGCCGGCGCGAATTTCAAGGATGGCGCTTTTCTCGTCAGCAGCATCCTTGGGCAGCAACATCAGACGCAACTGATGCTCAAGCTCTGGCAATTTTTCTTCAAGCGCGGGTTTTTCATCCGCTGCCATGGCGGCCATATCTTCGTCATCGCCATCAATCAATTCGGTTAGATCAGCAAGTTCCGCGCGCGCGTCAATCAGCTCTTGCGCCGCTTCAACAACGGGGCGCAGATCGGCATGTTCCTTGGCAAGCAGGGCAAGACGGTCAGCCTCTAAACTGCCGGAGCCAAGCTCTTCCTCAAGCCCCTGAAAACGGTCAATGATGGCGGTAAGTTGTGCGTTATCCATAATTCAAACACCCCGGACCCTTCACAATCGGGCCGGGGACAGGTCCTGTTACAAGTGCGTGGCTAAGAGGCGGCGGCAACCGCGTCTTTATCGGTGGCTTTTTCTGCAGCCAGTTCTTTTTCTATCTCGGCAGCTTTTTCTTCGACCAGATGGACGATGTGATCAAGCATATCGCCTGTTGTTGTGTTGTGGTCCGGTAGGCCGGACAGGTAAACCTTGTGATTGCCTTTGCCGCCCCCGGTCAGGCCAATGTCTGTTTCACGTGCCTCGCCCGGGCCGTTCACAACGCAGCCAATGATTGAAAGCGTCATGGGCGTGGCGATATGGGCCAGCTTTTCTTCCAAGGCGCGCACCGTGTCAATCACCGGAAAGGCTTGGCGTGCGCAAGACGGGCACGACACGATATTGACGCCGCGACTACGTAGGTTGAGGGATTTTAGGATATCAAACCCGACATGAACTTCTTCAACCGGATCGTCGGACAAGGAAACACGCAGCGTATCGCCGATGCCGCCCCATAACAGGCTGCCTAAACCGATGGCGCTTTTAACGGTGCCGATGCGTCGTCCGCCTGCCTCTGTCACGCCGATATGCAGCGGGTAATCGCATGCCTCTGCCAGGCCCTGATAGGCGGCAACAGACAAAAAGGCATCGCTTGCCTTGACCGAGATTTTGAATTCGCGGAAATCGTGGTCTTCTAGAATGCGAGCATGATCAAGCGCGCTTTCAACCATCGCTTCGGGGCACGGTTCGCCATATTTTTCCAAAAGATGTTTTTCAAGCGATCCGGCATTCACGCCGATACGCATGGAACAGCCATGATCCTTGGCGGCCTGCACAACATCCCGCACACGGTCGGCGCTGCCGATATTGCCCGGATTGATACGCAGGCAGGCGGCGCCGGCCTCTGCCGCCTCAATCGCGCGTTTGTAGTGAAAGTGGATGTCGGCCACGACCGGAATGGTGGAGGCTTTGACAATCTCTTTCAGGGCGGCAGTCGATTCCTGATCAGGGCAGGACACGCGGACAATATCGCAGCCCGCGTCTTCGATGCCCCTGATTTGGTTGATGGTGGCATTGGCGTCAGAGGTCAGCGTATTGGTCATGGTCTGCACCGCAATCGGGGCATCGCCGCCGACAGGGACGGTCCCAACCATGATTTGGCGACTTTTGCGCCGATATATGTCGCGATAGGGTCTGACGCTCATCTTCACACATCCTTCAATGTGACGACTGTCTAGCATGGTTAGGGGCTGATTGGGCGCGATAAACCGCCTCAATCCCAAGGGGGCGACAGGCTAGTAGTTCTGATTCTGTGTGTCGTTCAACAGGGCCGTGCGGTCAAGCACCAGCGAGCGCATGCTGTCATCGGCAGCATTGGCCATGGTTTTAATGTCGTCGGGCAAGGGCGCGCCGTTTAGGGTGATGGATAGGCCTTCAAAATTGCCTGTCGTCAGGGTCACCTTCTCGCGCTGTTCGATATGAATTTGCTGACCGGTGCGCAGGATCTGATTGGCAATCTCAATCCCGTCGGCATCCTTGATGCGGACCCAACTGACATCAAGCGCCGTAATGGTGAAGCTGTAGCTTGTTTCCGGCGCGGCTGCTGCTTGCTGTGGTGCCTGCGGGCTATCCTGTTGGGCGCTGCCGGTTGATTGCGTTGGTGTGGCAAGGGCCTGCGGATTGGTTGCTACAGGCTTTGCTTCAATGGTTACTGATGGGGGTGTTGGCGCTTCTTTGGGGGCGCTGCGTACACGGGTTGCGGTTTGCGCAACGGGCAGAACGCCCTTGTCATCGGCGGCGTCATAGGCAAGCGGCGTCAAGGTGCGGTGATCATCGCTGCTGCCGATAATCGTCCAACCAGCACCAACAGCGCCTGCGATCAACAAACCAATCACAACCAGAATAACGGACATCATGATCAGCCGTGCCGAGCTGCCATCATCCATGGTCAGGTCGCGGCTGGTGATGAAGTCCTGTCCGGTTGCGGCACCTTTCAGCATGCCGCCCATCTGTTCTTTATAGATGCTGACGGTCTGTTCTGCATCAAGGCCGACAAGCCGCGCGTAGGAACGGACAAACCCCGTCGCAAATGCCAAGGGGGGCAGGCTGTCAGGCCGGTCTTCTTCAAGGGCAGTGATCTGGCACAATTGGATATTCAATTGGGCCGCGACCCCTTCGCGCGACAGACCTTTTGCATTGCGCGCACGACGCAACAGGGCCCCGACGCTGGCTGCTGCCAGATCGTCGTTGGCTGTTGTCTGGTCAGTCGCAGTCATTGCGTCCTGAAACCCGAGTGCCGTCAAAACAATCCCCTTTTGGGCATAGCGTTGGTGAGCGGTATGAAACCAAACCCTGATTTGAAATGTAATAATTTCGGCAATGACCTTCCGCCGGACCGGGTCTGAGCGGAAAAAACCATGTTTGCCGATACTTACTACGTCTAAAGTAAATCAGAATTGTGACGAGTCTGCAACGATTGAGCCATAAACAAACAAAAAATCCGCACCAAAACCGAAATGTAAATTTTTTAATTTGACTCGTGAGTCTAAATCAGGATGCCGCGGTCCCTGGCATAGGTTTCAAGATTGCCCCGGACTGAATGGTCGGGCATTTCGAACAGGGTGATGATGAACTGTTCAAGTGCAGCAAGATCCAGCGTTTTGACCATCTGTTTCACCGGCCCGATTGAGGCAGGCGGCATCGAGATAGAGCGGAAGCCTAGGCCGATCAGGGCCAGTGCCTCTAGCGGGCGGCCTGCCATTTCACCACAAAGCGAAATCGGCACATTCATCGTGTTGCAGGCATTGACCAGAAAGTTCAGGAAGCTCAACACCGATGGCGACAATAGGTCATAGCGGTTGGCAAGCTTTGGGTTGCCACGGTCAGAGGCAAAGAAAAACTGCATCAAATCGTTCGACCCGACAGAGACGAAGTCGGTCAGCGGCAATAATGTGCCCAACTGCCATGCCAGTGACGGCACTTCGAGCATGGTGCCGACTTTTAGGTCTGACGGACGCGGCTTGCCCAGCTTGTCCAGCCGTTCCAGTTCCCGGTCGACAACCCGGCGGGCCTGCTGGAATTCTGACACGTCCGCAATCATCGGGAACATAAAGGAAATCGGGCCGCCATCTGCAGCTTCAAGCAGGGCGCGCACCTGATAGCGCAGCAATGCCGGACGGTCGAGCGCAACGCGGATAGCGCGCCAGCCAAGGGCGGGATTTTCTTCACGCGTATTGTCAAGATAGGGCAGCACCTTGTCACCGCCCACATCAATAGTGCGGAAGATAACGGGCTTGTCCTCTGACGCTTCGATAACCTGTTTATAAAGCGCGATCTGGGCATTGGTGCGGGGTAACTGCGAGCTGACCATGAACTGCAGCTCTGTCCGAAACAGGCCAATCCCGTCCGCGCCTGTGCGCTTGAAGGTGTCAAGGTCACTGACCAGACCCGCATTCATGTTTAGATAAATGCGCGTGCCATCCTTGGTGATAGCAGGCTCATCGCGCGCCGCTTCATAAACTGCCTGACGGGCGGCACGGGCCTTGACCCCCTCGCGATACTGGTCGGCAACATCTGATTGCGGGCGGACAAACAATTGATTGGTGTCGGCGTCAACAACGACAAGATCGCCATCTTCAACGGAGTTAATGGCTTCGTTCGCCCGGCCCACCAAAGGCACATCAAGCGCACGGGCAACAATCGCGACGTGAGAGGTGGGGGACCCTTCGGCCAACACAATGCCGCGCAATTTGTTGCGGTCATAATCCAGCAGCTCAGCCGGGCCCATGGAGCGGGCAAATAGAATAGTATCATCCTGCAAATCGGCGGTCTTGCCACCAATGTCAGAGGCAAGGCCCATCAGGTGCCGCATCAACCGGTTCGATAGGTCATCCAGATCATGCAGCCGTTCACGCAAATAGGCATCGGTTTGATGCTGCAGCCGCGCGCGGGTTTCGCTTTGCACCTGTTGGACGGCCGCTTCGGCGCTTAGACCGCCATCAATGGCCTGCATGATGCGGCGGGTCCAGCCATTGTCATTGGCGAACATGCGATAAGCTTCAAGCACGTCGCGATGTTCCCCGGCCAAGGACACGTCAGCGCTATCGAGCATGCGGTCAATGGACTGGCGCAAGTCGCCCATAGCGTTGGTCAGGCGGTCCCGTTCAACCTCAGGATCATCGTCACCGACCAGTGTTTCAACGATAATCCGCGGATCATGCAGCTTGGCATGGCCAACGGCGATCCCGTCGGCTAGGCCGATCACGTCATAACGTTGGGCAACATCGCGTTTCAGGTCACTGTCGTGAACCCCGCGCAGGCGGACCAACTGGCCTGATCCAACAATGCCGGACAGAACGGTCGCGATGGTTTGCAGGGCAACGATTTCATCATCTGAATAATGACGGGGCGTACGGCTTTGCACCGCCAAAACGCCTGCCACCTTGCCATTGCGGATGATGGGCACACCCAAAAAACTGTGAAACGCCTCTTCGCCCGTTTCTGGACGATAGGCGAATTGCGGATGGCTTTGCGCCTCTGCCAAGTTCAGGGGCCGCGCGGTCGCGGCGATGACACCGATCAAACCCTGACCCAGTTTCAGCCGTGTCTGGTGGATGGCGTCCGGGTTCAACCCTTCTGTGGCAAACAATTCCAGCAGATTATTGGGCTGCGTCAGATAGATAGAGCAGACCTCAGCGCCCATATTGGCCGCGATCAGCCGCACAATCTTGCCCAGCGCCTCAGCCGGGGCGGCGGTTTCTGCCATGACGCCGTTCAGCTCGCGCAACAGGCCGTGGGATGTCCCAGCCCGCGAGGGGCCAGTGGCAGGTTTTTGGTCTACCTTTCGGCTCATAACTCGTCACACAGTTCCGTAGCGGGGCGGAGGCAGACCCCTGATGGGTGCCGTTACGGCATCATTGTAACCGCGCGTGAAGGGTTACGCAGCATCCAGCCCATAGGCAGTATGCAGGGCGCGCACGGCAAGTTCTGTATACTCTTCTTCGATCAGAACCGAAACCTTGATCTCGGACGTAGAAATCACTTCAATGTTGATTCCCTTGTCTGACAAGGCACGGAACATAGTCAGCGCCACCCCCGCATGGGAGCGCATGCCAACACCGATGACCGAGATTTTCGACACTGTGGCAGAGGTATCGAGCGCGCTATATTCAATCTCAGCCCGCGCGCCCTCAATCACCTGAACGGCGCGGGCAAGATCACCGCGCGGCACGGTAAAGGTCATATCAGTGCTAGCACCGTCTTCTGAGACGTTCTGCACGATCATATCAACATTGACCGCAGCATCAGCCAGCGGGCCAAATACCTTGGCCGCAACACCGGGACGGTCTGCGACCTTGACCAATGTGACCTTTGCCTCATCACGGCTATAGGCAATACCAGAGACGATTTCCTGTTCCACGATTTCTTCCTCGCTGCAGACAAGCGTGCCGGGTTTATCCTCAAAACTGGACAGGACTTGCAGGCGGACATTATGGGCCATGGCAAGTTCGACTGACCGTGTTTGCAGGACTTTGGCCCCCAATGAAGCCATTTCCAGCATTTCTTCGTAAGTGATCTTATCAAGTTTTTGGGCGACGGGCACGATCCTTGGATCGGTCGTGTAAACCCCGTCAACATCCGTATAAATATCGCAGCGGTCTGCGCGCAGGGCAGCGGCAACCGCAACCGCAGACGTGTCTGACCCGCCACGGCCCAGCGTGGTGATGCGGTCATCAGGGCCAATGCCCTGAAATCCTGCAATCACAAGTGCCTGATGACCTTCGGCAAATTTTTGGTCGAGCAGACTTGCGTCAATTTCCTTGATCCGGGCAGCGGAATGAACATCCGATGTGCGCACCGGGATTTGCCAGCCCATAAAACTGCGGGCCTGCACCCCAATATCCTGCAAGGCCATGGCAAGCAAACCGCAAGACACTTGTTCGCCAGCGGCGACCACAACATCATATTCGCGGGCGTCATGCATGGGGGCAATATCCTGCGCCAAACCGACAAGGCGGTTGGTTTCGCCAGACATGGCAGAGACGACCACGGCAACCTCATTGCCCTGATCTACTTCGGCCTTGACCCGTTGGGCGACATTCTTGATCCGCTCAACCGATCCTACGGACGTGCCGCCGAATTTCATGACGATGCGCGCCATTGTCTCTTTTGCTCCCAAAATCCAAACCTATATGATAGGCGTAACAGTCGCGGCGCTTATAAAGGCTTGTTTTGATTAGGGCAAGTCGATGCGCCGCGTCGCATTGTACATTTATTTTGGTTTGGATTTCACCTTATGGCCGCTCACCAGCAAAGCTCTATCGACCCGGCGGACGTGGCCCGTTTTTCGGCAATTGCCGCAGAATGGTGGGACGCGGGGGGCAAGTTTGCGCCCCTGCACAAGTTCAACCCGGTCAGGCTTGGCTGGATCAGGGATCAGCTTTGCAGCCATTTCGGTCTGGATCACAGTGCGCAAACCCCTCTAACAGGGCTAAGATTGCTTGATATTGGCTGTGGCGGCGGGCTTTTGTCTGAGCCTATGGCCCGCATGGGTGCCTCAGTAACCGGTGCCGATGCGTCAGAGCAGAATATCAACACTGCCACGGTCCATGCGCAGGAACAGGACCTCAGCATCGACTATCGCGCCACAACGGCGGAGGCTTTGTGTGCCGCAGGGGAATCTTTCGACGTCATCCTGAATATGGAGGTGGTGGAACATGTTGCCCACCCCCGTCCGTTCCTGCGTGATTGCGCGCGTATGTTGAAGCCGGGCGGCATCATGCTTGTCGCTACATTGAACCGGACCCCCAAAAGCCTGATGCTGGCGAAATTCGGCGCGGAATATGTGCTGCGTTGGTTGCCGCGCGGGACCCATGATTGGGGCAAGTTCATCACCCCTGCGGAATTGCAATCCTATCTGGAATTTGCCGGGCTTGAGGTCGTTGACCAAACCGGGGTGAGTTACGCGCCGTTTGCTGATCAATTCTCGCTCAACCGCCGGGATATGGGCGTCAATTATATGATGGCAGCGGTCCAAAACGACGCGGATTAGGCCCTGTTTTCAGGCCCTTACACCCCTTGATATTTCGCTACAGCGCCCCACATATGTAGGGACGGTTGCTGCCCATGCGGGACCGTTTTTGACATAGATCATGGTAGGCTTTGCGTGGCTTGGTATGATCAAAAGATAGACATCCACCAGACGTTAGAAGGGTGATGCCGCCAAGCGGGTCCCCCAATAAAACGGGCTAGAAATGAGGTTGCGATGAACACAGAACGCTATACGGAGCGGGTAAAGTCCGCTTTGCAGGCCGCCCAGACCTATGCGTTGCGGCACGGCCATCAACAATTTGTCCCCGCCCATGTGCTGAAAGGGCTGCTTGATGATGAGGAGCAGTTGGCACAAAAACTGATCCACCGCGCCGACGGTGATGTTGCTGGGCTTGAACAGGGACTGAACCTTCTATTATCGAAATTACCCTCCGTCGAAGGATCGGGTGCCGGTGGCTTGCAGATGGTGCAGGCCACGGCCAAGCTGTTTGATGCGGCTGAAAAACTGGCTGAAAAGGCAGGGGATGCCTTTGTCACGACCGAACGGCTTTTGACCGCCTTGGTAATCCATGGCGATGATGATCTGAAAAGCCTGTTTGCTGCCAACAGCGTGACTGCTGACGGTTTGAACAAAATTGTGAATGAAATGCGCAAGGGGCGTACCGCCGATAGCGCCAGTGCTGAAGACCAGTTCGATGCGCTGAACAAATATGCGCAAGACCTGACCGAGGCGGCCCGCGCGGGCAAGTTGGACCCTGTGATCGGACGTGATGAAGAAATCCGCCGCGCCATTCAGGTCTTGTCACGGCGGTCGAAAAACAACCCAGTCCTGATCGGTGAACCGGGCGTTGGTAAGACCGCCATCATCGAAGGGCTGGCGCAGCGCGTCGTCAATGGTGATGTGCCAGACAGTCTGCGCAACCGCCGTGTTATGTCGCTCGACATGGGCTCATTATTGGCGGGCGCAAAATATCGCGGTGAGTTTGAGGAACGCTTGAAAGCGGTTCTGAATGAAATCACCCATGCTGAAGGCGAGATCATTCTGTTCATTGATGAAATGCACACGCTGGTGGGTGCAGGTAAGGCTGATGGGGCGATGGATGCCTCTAACCTGTTAAAGCCTGCCTTGGCCCGTGGTGAGCTGCATTGTATCGGCGCCACCACACTTGATGAATATCGTAAGCATGTTGAAAAGGACGCCGCCTTGGCGCGCCGGTTCCAGCCTGTTTATGTGAATGAACCTGATGTGGCAGACACGATTTCAATCCTGCGCGGCTTGAAAGAACGTTATGAGCTTCACCACGGTGTCACGATCTCTGACAGCGCGGTTGTGGCCGCTGCCACCTTGTCAAACCGCTATATCACTGATCGGTTCCTGCCGGACAAGGCCATCGACCTTGTGGATGAGGCAGCGTCGCGATTGAAGATGGCGGTCGAATCCAAGCCCGAAGACTTGGACGAGCTTGATCGGCGTATCGTGCAGCTCAAGATCGAACGGGAGGCACTGGGCAAAGAAAAAGATCAGGCCTCAAAAGATCGTTTGACCGCGCTTGAGGATGAATTGGCAAAGCTTGAGGGCGAGGCGTCAGAACTTGATGCCCAATGGCAGGCTGATCGAGCCAAACGTAACGAGGCGCAAACAGTGAAAGAGGCGCTTGACCATGCGCGGATTGAGCTTGATGCCGCCCGCCGTGCCTCAGACTTTGAACGGGCAGGTGCCCTGCAGCATGGCGAAATTCCTGAGCTTGAGCGCAAGCTTGATGCGCTGGAGGCTGAACAGGCAACCGCGATGGTTGGCGAGGCCGTGACGGAGGAGCAGATCGCAGCCGTTGTCTCGCGCTGGACCGGTGTGCCCGTCGATAAGATGCTGGAGGGTGAGCGGGACAAACTGCTCGCCATGGAAGACTATATCAAGGCGCGTGTCGTCGGACAGGATGCGGCGGTCACCGCTGTGTCGAACGCGGTGCGCCGCGCAAGGGCGGGTTTGCAGGATCCGTCGCGGCCCATCGGCTCCTTCCTGTTTTTGGGGCCGACAGGTGTCGGCAAGACTGAGCTGACAAAGGCGCTGGCCGAATTCTTATTTGATGATGACAAGGCGCTGATCCGCATCGACATGTCCGAATATATGGAAAAGCATGCGGTGGCTCGTCTTGTGGGCGCGCCTCCCGGCTATGTCGGTTATGAAGAAGGCGGTGTCCTGACCGAAGCTGTGCGGCGCAGACCCTATCAGGTTGTGCTGTTTGACGAGGTTGAGAAAGCCCACCCCGATGTCTTTAATGTCTTGTTGCAGGTGCTTGATGATGGTCGTTTGACCGACAGTCAGGGCCATGTGGTTGACTTTACCAACACGTTGATTGTGCTGACCTCAAACCTTGGCGCACAAGTTATGGCGTCCGGTACGGATTTGGATGTGGGTGATGTGAACAGCGCCGTGATGGAGATTGTGCGTGGTCACTTCAAGCCTGAATTCCTGAACCGTCTGGATGAAATCCTGACTTTCAATCGGCTGAACCGCGATCACATGGACGCTATTGTGACGATCCAGTTGCAGGGCCTTGTTGACCTGCTTGCTGATCGGCAAATCACGCTTGAGCTTGATGATGCTGCCCGTACATGGTTAGCGGATGAAGGCTTTGACGCCGTTTATGGTGCGCGGCCCTTGCGTCGCGTGATCGAACGGCAGGTGAAAAACGCGCTTGCTGAATTGATCCTGCAAGGGGCTGTGTCAGATGGCGATAAGGTGATCGGTACTGTTGGCAGTGATGGTCTAACCTTCACGATTGCAGGGCAGGAAGAAAGCTCCGCCGCGTAATTTTTGCTATAGCTGGATAAGTTGTCGACGCGCGTTTTAATCAGCGCGCGTCGGCGGTCAGGCGCGACGGTTCCGTCTCTGACATGGCGACATCAATCTTGTCACGATTGGCTGTAAAGCGCGCCATTTCTTTTTTGTCGAGCTTTTTGCCGGTAGGCAGATTGATCGAATGCGGGTTTACCTGCTTGCCATTTTTATGCACTTCGTAATGCAAGTGCGGTCCGGTTGACCGGCCGGTGGTGCCGACATAACCGATGGTTTGACCCTGCCGTACGCGGGCACCTTTCTTGATGCCGCGCCCCAGCCCCTTCATATGGGCATAGGCAGTTTTATAGGTGCCATTGTGGCGGATCTTCACATAAATGCCAAAGCTGCCATAGCGGCCTGCATATTCAATCGTACCATTGCCTGCGGCCTTGATCGGTGTGCCGCGCGGGGCGGCAAAGTCCACACCCTTATGCATTTTGTGATAGCCCAATACGGGATGCTTGCGTGTGCCATAGCGAGATGAAATGCGTGCGCCATCAATCGGGGTGCGCATTAACAGCTTTTTCGAGCTTGACCCGTCGGGATGATAATAATCTGTAAAGCCGTCCTGGTCTTTATACCGATAAAGCGCAATCTCTTTACCGCGCAGTGTTAATTGCCCGAACATGATGGGGCCTGTCTTGACGAGATTACCTTCATCATCATGATGGGTTTCGTAATAAAGGTCGAACTTGTCGCCGCTTCTGATATCGCGCTGGAAATCGACATCGAAGCTGAAGATGTGAATCAGATTGACGATCGCTGCATCAGGGACGCCAGCTTCCAACATGCCTTCATAAAGGCTGCTGGTAATAAGGCCGCTGGCACGATGTTGCGCTGCTTGCAAAGGTGTGTGTGTAACCTTGCCTTCAAAGCCTTTGCCTGCGCGGCTGATATTCACTGTGTCTTCGGCATCAAGCTTCAGGCTGACAGCGGTCAGCATATCAGGATCAGTTTCGTCAAAGGTTGCGGTCAACAATTGGCCGACCTTTAACCGCTTGGCATTGACATGCTTTGTTAGTGCAAGGCTGGCAAGATAGGCATCGCGGTTTGTGGCGCCAAGCTTGCTCAAAGCGCCATTGAATGAATCGCCCGATGCAATGCGGTGTGTGCGAATGACAGGGCCAAGCGTTTCTGGTTCAGGTGTCGTAAGCTGCGTCGGCGCCATTGTGGCAGCAGGCAATGCCAAAGCCGTCATCTCGGCAGGGCCGGCGACATCATTGGCATCGTCTACCGTCGCATGATTTGCGGGTGCTTCAGATGATGCGGTCTGGGAATAGGTGGGGGCTGCAGCATTTGTGTGGGCGTCTGATTGGATATCAATCCCGGCCAGCACAAGCGCAAGCGCAGCGGCGCCAACTCCGCCAAGAGTTAGATGAAACGGTAATGCATGACGCTTGCTCGGACGCACTTTTGTGAAGCCCCGTTCCTTTTGCCTTGTACCCTCCGCCAGCGAATCG
>CBDDKB010000002.1:15000-1660000 GCA_965229935.1 Alphaproteobacteria bacterium | reverse complement strand
CGGTCCTAAGGTAGCGAAATTCCTTGTCGGGTAAGTTCCGACCTGCACGAATGGCGTAACGACTTCCCCACTGTCTCCAACGTCGACTCAGCGAAATTGAATGGCCGGTGAAAATGCCGGCTACCCGTGGTTAGACGGAAAGACCCCGTGCACCTTTACTACAGCTTCACAGTGGTGCTAGGGGCGACATGTGTAGAATAGGTGGTAGGCTTTGAAACTGGAGCGCCAGTTCCAGTGGAGCCGCAATGTGAAATACCACCCTTGTCGTCTCTGGCATCTAACCGCGATCCTTGAAGCAGGATCCGGGACCCTGTGTGGCGGGTAGTTTGACTGGGGCGGTCGCCTCCCAAAGAGTAACGGAGGCGCGCGAAGGTAGGCTCAGACCGGTCGGAAATCGGTTGTTGAGTGCAATGGCATAAGCCTGCCTGACTGCGAGAGTGACAGTTCGAGCAGAGACGAAAGTCGGTCATAGTGATCCGGTGGTCCCGCGTGGAAGGGCCATCGCTCAACGGATAAAAGGTACGCCGGGGATAACAGGCTGATACTGCCCAAGAGTCCATATCGACGGCAGTGTTTGGCACCTCGATGTCGGCTCATCACATCCTGGGGCTGGAGCAGGTCCCAAGGGTTCGGCTGTTCGCCGATTAAAGTGGTACGTGAGCTGGGTTTAGAACGTCGTGAGACAGTTCGGTCCCTATCTGCCATGGGTGTAGGATGATTGAGAGGAGCTGCCCCTAGTACGAGAGGACCGGGGTGGACGAACCTCTGGTGGACCGGTTGTCGCGCCAGCGGCACAGCCGGGTAGCTAAGTTCGGAAGGGATAACCGCTGAAAGCATCTAAGCGGGAAGCCCCCCTTGAAACGAGTCATCCCTGAAGAGGCGTGGAAGACCACCACGTTGATAGGCAACATGTGGAAGCGCAGTAATGTGTGTAGCTAAGTTGTACTAATCCCTCGTTTGGCTTTTGAGCTTCATGTGCAGTGTTAAAATCGCTGCTTTTAATATCTCTTCGCCAGTAACGCGTTGCGTTACGGCTGCGAGGGCCGGCGCTATCGCGCCGCTCCGCCAAGTATGAATTTGGCGGGTTGTTTTGCCCTTATTGAGATTATGTGAATTACATCAGCATCCAATATTAAGCGTTCTTCAGTGAAGCGCGTTAGCGCGGAACGGTAAAAAGAACCGCGCAAAAAGAGGATCAGACATTAAATAGCGCTCGCGACAGATAACCTATCGGTTATCGTCTCCGCGAGGGCGCCCGAAAAGTCGGGCGAGGCTCAATCGCCTAGTTATTTTGTTGTAACTGGAAGATCGGAGAATGCCGTGAGCGCTAAACAGAATAAGCAGGCTTTATTGACCTGGTGGTCATAGCGAGATGGCTGCACCCGATCCCATTCCGAACTCGGCCGTGAAACGTCTCTGCGCCGATGGTACTTTGTCTTAAGGCACGGGAGAGTAGGTCGCTGCCAGGTCTATAAAGTCTGCTTAATCTCAATCATATCCCTCTTCAGTATCTCTTCCCTCAGCATCGCTTATCGATCGCATGTCACTAAGCAAAAACGCTAAGGGACTTGATAGAACCTTTTGCCCTCACGGCAGTTTGCATCTTCGATGCTCACGCCTGCGGCTCTCGGATTATAAGCGTTCTTAAGTGAAGCGCGTTAGCGCGGAACGGTAAAAAGAACCGCGCAAAAACAGACATAACGCGGGGTGGAGCAGCCCCCGTCTTGCACAGCAAGACAAACAATAAATAGGGCTGCGGCTCTTGGCTCAGACATAACGCGGGGTGGAGCAGCCCCCGTCTTGCACAGCAAGACAAACAATAAATAGGGCTGCGGCTCTTGGCTCAAACATAACGCGGGGTGGAGCAGCCCGGTAGCTCGTCAGGCTCATAACCTGAAGGTCGTAGGTTCAAATCCTACCCCCGCAACCAATACCAAAGCCCTCACCGATGGTGGGGGCTTTGGTGTTTGTGGCCGGGTGTGATCGAATGTGTGAGCCTCAGGTCCTGAAGGGTGAGCGCGTATGAAAATCGGTCCGGGGGACCGATTCTAGCGCGAACGCCAAGCGCAAAGCGCGCAGGCCGGACGTAGGTTCAAATCCTACCCCCGCAACCAAACATGAACCCGGCCTTGTGTCGGGTTTTTGTTTGGTCGTGAGGCAGAATTGATTTTACTGCTTTGGGAAATGAGCCGTAGGCGAATAAATTGAAGGGTTCGGAACGGTCCGCAACGCGGATGAGCAGGCGCACAGGCCGGACGTAGGTTCAAATGCTACCCCCGCAACCAAGTAAAACAACAATAATAACAAACACATAAGCGCCCTCCGGGGCGCTTTTTTTATGGCTGCTCAACACTTCAGTGCCCACACAGGGCCCAGTCTGTGACATGACCATTAAGTTCCAAAACAACCTAATGGTCAGCAATGACCATTGGGACAGTCTGACTTTGATAAAGGTTGCTTGGCGATGTGATTTGGGGCGCAGGAATCCTGTAACGCTAAAATTTAGCGCGCCCATAATAGGGTGGCTGAGTAGCAACTATTTTTTGACGACCGCATCCTCAGTGCTCATGGATTTGCTCCTTTGCACTGATGGTATCATCACCGCTCTATAGGTAATTCAACATAGCCGCCATAGATGGTTTGCTGCGCCAGATCGGCCCCTGTCTGCTGTTCCCACGGCCCCGCGCGGTTGGTATGCGCATGGAATTTCGGGAAGTCAGAAGACGACACGTCCAAGCGCAAGCGCGATCCGGGTTGCAATCGCCACATTATTGGCCAGAAATCTATCGTCACTGATAGTTTTTCACCTGGTGTATAATCTTGCGGTGTTTGTGCTTTGTTACGGTATGCCAGTGTGGTGATGCTGTCGCGAATATTATAGGCGCGCCCATCAGGGAAAACCTCGATAAGTTTTGCTGAAAATGCAGTGTCTGGCGCGGTTGAAGAAACATCAAGAGTTACCGAAATATTGCCGGAGATCAGCATGCTTTCATCCAGCGCCTCTGTCTGAAAGGTCAGCACATCATTCCGTTCGCACATGCCTGATTGTTCGACATTTGATGGGTCTGCGCCATCAAACCCCGGAATGTTGAATGCCAACATGCCTGATCCGCCTTTGGTTGGTACGGGATTGTCAGGATCATAAGTGTAGGTTACCTGACCATTTGCCGGATGCGCTGAAAGCTTGCCACTCTCGCAATCGTTTGCCGCTTCTAAATTACTAAGATGGAATGTGCGTGTTTCGTAGGGGCTAGGCCAATTCCTACGTACCTGCCATTCCCCATCGCCGATCACATAGAGTTTGATGCCGGGTTCAAGCGTTAGCGGTTTGCCCTTTAAGTGATGTTCCAGCCACGGAAGCATCTCCGCCCACTGAAACTGCCCACCTTCTGCATTGGGCATGTCAATTTCACCATAACCACCCGGATGCGTATAAGGACCAAGAATGTAGCGGCTAGACGATCGAGTCGCCAGGCGTTGCCAGTCTTCAAGTTGCGGCCCAAAGAACACGTCGTACCAGCCGCCGATCATTAGGACCGGAATGTCTATATGTTCCGGTACGTTGCGAACGGCGACGGAATCTTTGTCGTGCCAATGACTGTCAGCGGGGGAGGCCGCTGAGATCATGCCCTGATACCAAGGCATTTCCATGCCGAACACTTCTGTATCAACTGTGTTGTGAGGGCGATGTAAGATCGCTTTTTGATAGTCATCGCCTGCACGTGAAAGCCCCTCGGAGTTTGAGCCACGCATCATGCTGGCCCATGCCGTAAAGGTTTCGTGACGGAACAAACCATCCTGAAAATTGGCGCCCCGATTGTCGGTTGCATACATGGCAGGGATGATGGTTTTTAGTTCTGGCGGCGCGCCACCGGCCAAGGCAGAAAATTGCACAGATGCCAGATAGGATGCGCCGACCATGGCGATATTGCCATCCTGAAAATCTTGGTCAGCAAGCCATGCAAGTGTGTCCCGGCCATCGCCAATTTCAACATTGCCGCCGGGGTTCCAGCCGCCTTCCGACTTTCCTTGCCCGCGTGTATCTTGCAGAACACAGGCATAGCCATAGCGGACAAATCGCCCGCAAAAAATGTTCCGGAATATAAAGCTGACTTGCGTATAGGGGCTTCGGATCAAAACGGCAGGGAAGGGGCCATCACCTTCTGGAAGTTGAACGGTTGTATAGAGTTTCGCTCCATCAGCCATTGCAACCATCGTGTCGAAACGTTCGCCTGCACTGTGGGTGAAAGGCGGCAGGCCAGTTCTGATCCGCAGCAACTCATGTCGTGCCGAAAAACCGACCACACCGATAAGTATCAGGGCTGCAAACGTAATCCCTAGTCGCTTTACCCATTTCATTTTTTGTCCCCCTAGGATTAATTCGTTGGTTGACAATACTGCGACATGTTGTCAAAAGTAAATATAAATTTAGATTTAGTTTTAAGAAGAAGGGATTGATTGGTTTGAGCAATCGCGCCGGACAACTAATTAAAGACCCAATATTACGGCAGCAACTGAAGCAGTTGGATGCTGAAGGGTGGGTGCGCCCAATCTCACAAAAGCGTGCCGAAGACACCCGCGACCGGTTAATTGAAGCAGCCGAAGAAGTGTTCGCTGAAAAGGGATATACCGGGGCACGGGTGAACGATATTACCGATCGCGCAGGCATGTCGCCCGCGTCGGTCTATGTCCGATTTAAAGATAAAGACGGGTTGTTCAATGCGGTGCTAGATCGGTTTCGTGATCAAGCGGGCGCGATGATTGGGCACTTCCTTGATGGGTCAGCTTTAGAAGGCGTCGCCACAGAAGCTGCAATTCATGCAACCATTTTAGATAATACTGTGAAGTTTAGCCAACATGCCGGAATTATCCGGGCGACATTGCAACGTGGCATGTCTGAACCCGAGATGATGGAACGGTTTTTGCGACTTCGCCAAACATTGATTGATCATATTTCAGGATTCGTGGCGCGGCGACAACCACATGAAGATGCAGCCGCTATCAAGGCGCGCATGGCGGATGCTTTTGACGCAATCTATGGCGCGTTGATCATGCGGGTGATCTTTCAGGGGGATCGATCATCGCCAGAAGATTTTGCAACTTTTTTAGCGGACCTAATTGTTCCGTACATTATCACCGCCAAGCAAGGCGAATAAAAATTACCGCCAAGCAAGGCGAATAGAAATTACCGCCAAGCAAGGCGAATAGAAAAATCTGGGGGGATTTTCTGTGTTGAAATGTAGCTTGATGCGAGCCGTTCTGGCATCGTCCGTTCCTGTTGTGGTCCTGTCACTGGGACATGGCCTGTCTTACGCGCAGGAAGTTGCACCATCACAGGATGATACTGCAATCAGTAGTGAAGCAGAGGCGGCTACCGCCCCCACGGGAGAAGACCCCGCCGAAGCCGATGTGCAGGCGAAAAGACAAGCAGACAAGAAGTTGGATGAGATCATTGTGACGGCGCAAAAACGGGCGCAGTCACTGCAGGATGTACCCTTGTCGGTATCAGTTGTCGGCGCTGAGATGCTGAAAGAAACCAATGTTGAAAGCCTTGCGGATATTGGGCGCATGGTCGGCAATGTGAAGTTCGAGAATGACAATATCAACAATCAGGTGCGCATTCGCGGGTTTGGCACAACAGGCAATGCAGGCTTTGATCAATCGGTCGGCCTGTTTGTGGACGGGGCACACCTACCGCGTGCCATTCAATATGACCTTGCCTTTGTCGATGTCCGACAGGTCGAAGTGTTGCGAGGCCCGCAAGGATCTGTTTTCGGGAAGAACACAATCGCGGGGGCTATTTCCATTACATCATACGACCCGAACCCGGAAGAGTGGGAGGCAAATGTTGATGTGCTAGCAGGTGATTTTGATCAGCTAAGGCTTCGCGGCATATTGAATGCACCCATTACTGATCAGGCTGCTTTGCGCCTTGTGGCCCAAAGTGATCGCGGCGAAGGCTATTTCGTAAACTCCATAACCGGTGAACGCGATGAGGGGCGCACGACGCTCGCGCTGCAGGGCAAAGCCTTTTACGAATTTGATTTTGGATTGAAGTTGGTTGGTAAGGTTAGCCATTACGACTACCTGATCGAAGGGTTCGGCTCCCAATATTCTGAAATTGGTGTGAGGGCGCAGGCCATTCAAACGCCGTTTGGCGGTGTGGAAGATGATATTACCGATAGGAAAACCCAGCCAAACCATACTGAACGGGTGCATTCCATCGGTTATTCAGCGAACCTGAAGGCTGATTACACATTGGGGAATATGGATTTCACCTATCTATTCTCATACTCAAAGATCGATACGCATTCCATTTTGGATGGTGACGGCGGCCCCGCGCCATTCAACGTCATCGAATTTCCGGAACATTTTTATGCCTACGGGCATGAACTGCGGATGAATACAAAGTTTGAAGACTTGTTATGGTTGAAGGGTGACTGGAACCTGATGGTGGGGTTGTTTGCGGACACGTCCTATTTGAACACGCAATCAAAGATTACGATTGAATATAACAATATGGGCGCTGCTGCCCTTGAAGGCCTTGTCGCCGGAACAGGATTTCTTGCGGCGGATCTGTTGGCCGCAGGGGAAGAGAAGCTCGATAATTTCTTCCTGCAAGATCAAGATTCATACGCCTTGTTTGGTTTGCTTGATTGGGATGCAACAGAACGGTTGACGCTGACTGTTGGTGGTCGTGTTGGCCTGACAAAAAAGGAAGGCACGCGCATTCAGGATCATAATGAAA
Source organism: Alphaproteobacteria bacterium (assembly GCA_965229935.1). GTDB lineage: Bacteria > Pseudomonadota > Alphaproteobacteria > SPJN01 > SPJN01 > SPJN01. The sequence goes on along the minus strand of CBDDKB010000002.1, from coordinate 1,653,252 downwards.
CGGCTATCATTCTGCGGTCGCAGGCAGATGAGTTTACGTTTAGCGGATCACGAGAGGATTTCTCATTTAACCCGAAAGTGTCAGCGACTTACGATATAACTGAAGACATCACCACCTATCTTACCGTTGCAACCGGGTTTAAGGCAGGCGGCTTTAATTCTGCTGGGCAGGATGAATCGACTGTCCAGTTTGATCCGGAAAATTCAATTTCCTATGAAGGTGGGATCAAGTCGGCCTTTTGGGATGGTGCCTTACGCATTGATATTGGCCTGTTCTGGACAGACTTTACTGACTTGCAGCAGTCGCAATTTGCTTCGGGGGACGGGTCCGTTATTACCAATGGCGGTGAAGCGGTTGCGCGTGGCGTGGAATGGGATGTGCAATTGCGGGCTTGGCCCGGTGGGCGTCTAAATATATCGGGCGGATATCTTGATTCATACTTTGCAGATTTCCCGAACGCTAACTGCCCGCCGCAGGAATCACCACTGCTAGCGGAGGAATTGTTGCTGGGCGCAGAAGATTCATGTGACTTCACCGGGCGTACAACGGCGCGTTCCCCCAAATTCTCTGGCGGTGTTGTCATAAGCCAGCTACTGCCTCTCGGTAACTTGCCATTCGGTCTGTTCGTTAATGCAAGTGTGACCTATGAAAGCGAACAGAATCTGTGTCCTGATCTGGATGCATTGTGCGCAGAACCTTCAAGCCTGCTCTATGGAGGTGCCATTGGGCTATCGAAAAGGGATCGGACTTGGCAGCTTGTTGTTCAAGGCAAAAACTTGACCGATGAAACGGTACGTACAGGTGTGTTTGTTCCGGGCCCGCTGACAGATAGTCGAATGGCGCTGCTGCAGCAGCCGCGGCGCATCACAGCGGAATTGCGCGCGTCATTCTAGTCTGATTTGCTATTGTTGCTTTGGCCACCCGGCAATCGCGGTGTGTTTAAGTATGTTGCGACCCAGTGAAACCCGGTGATCAGCAAAAGATCTCCGCGCATCTCCATCTGTCGGCTTAAGGCTATGCCGCCAATGCAGGCGATTAAACACCATTGCCACTTCCACCGTAGCGTAAAATAGTGCGCGCCTCCGAATAGCACAGCGCTAAAAGTGGCGGCGAACCAGACTGTTAAGCCCCATCCTTCCAACGTCTGCGGTATGGCGATGCGAAACACCCATTCTTCCCAGAATGACAATGCGCCCAAATAGGCGACCCATCCCAGTTTTTGCATGGACCATTGTCGGTCTATCCACCAGGCATAGATGTTCAATGCGATGAAAATGCCGATCAGAAAGGCAGCGTGCCGTCCTGGAAACAATACCGTTTTTTCCAAGCCGCTAGTGAACGCATTGTGCAAATCTGGAACGAATAGAAAACAACAGGCGAGTGCCAGGCCGGGAAGACCATGCCTGAAAAACACTTCACGAAATGTTGTAAGGCGACCACCTGTAAAGTCAGGTGGCCGTTGCAGCCTTCGACGAGGTTTTGTTTTGGTTTTGCCTTTGTCGTCGTCCATGCAAATTGATCCACCTTTATTGGGCGGTGGTTTTGCTTGCCCAGCGCCAGCTGAGAAGGCTGCCGATTAATGACAAAAATAACGCCAACAAAAGACGCGGGTCACCCATGTGAAACCACGGATCGATAGGGAAGGCGATGGTTTTTTCCATTGCCGCAATCTTGTAGATATGGGCACCGCCAAAGTCTGGATTGGTTGAAATTTCCAACATGTCGCGACGGCTGCGATAACGCATGCCCGCGCCTGTTGTCCACTGTTCCATGCCATCAGCATTCATCAGGTCCATCGCATTGGACGCTGCTTGACCATACAGCACAGGGTGGCTGGCACGGGCCAACAATTCGGGCGTCATAAAGGCCATATATTTTTCCAACACATCCGCGCTTGTTTCCCCGGGCTCAACACCGTCAACCTGCAACGGGGTGTCATATAAATCGATGACATTGATCATGACGAAATCATCGCCCGTATCGTCAGCCATAAATTTTTCCATCCGTGCCAGAAGTTCCGCATTGTCGCCATACTGACCGTTCTTGAAATAATCCATATATCGCGCTTGCTCTTCGGTGGTTAATGGGCCGCCAAAGGACGTGTACCAGCTGAAGAACAATGCGTAGATCGCGGCCAGTGCGATCCATAAAGCTTTTGTGCGCGACATTGAATCAATCCTTTAATCGTCGAAGCCAACAAATGTTGCCGCGTCGGATACAGTAACCCGTTCTGAAATGACGGCATTGGCGGGAAAGGTTTCATCGGGCCACCCCATTGCGACGGCGATCATGATCACTTCGTCATCTGGAATGTTTGCAATTTCCCGAACGACAGAACTTTGCATTACGCCTTGGGAATTGATGACACAGCCAAGGCCACGTGACCATGCAGTATTGACCAGTGAATTTGTAATGCCGCCGCAATCAAACGGGCCAATATCGCTGCCTTCGATCTGTTTATCGAATGTGATGATAATCGACACGGGTGCATCAAATTGACGGAACCCGCGCAACACCCAATCATTTCGGGCTTCTTTGTCATCGCGGGTGATATTCATTGCCGCAAAAAGCTGTTTTGCGACGCCGACTTGTCTGTCACGATGCACGCCTGTGGAAGCTGCGCCGGTGCGAAATTCCCGGCCATCAGGTGCGCCGGATAGTATGCGTTCGGTATTTCCCTTACGAATGGCATCAAGTGGTGCGCCGCTGATAACATGAAAATGCCAAGGCTGTGTATTGTAAGAGGTGGGCGCGCGCATGGCGAGCTGCAACACTTCTTCAATCACTGAACGGGGGACTGGTTTATCCAGAAAGCCACGAATAGATCGCCGTTCGTTTATTACATCATCAAACTTCATTGTCATATCCATTATGGTGCGCGGCAGGTTGTTCTAACGTTTAGTGAGGCGCAAGAAGGGAGGGATCGCCCTTCTTGCGCGACTGCAAAATTGTGCGACTGCGGAATTGTGGGGGGATTATTCCACAGTAATTTCATCTGACCCAGCGGGCAGGTGATAAAACATGCCATCTTCTGAAATGATGACCGGGCCGTCATATGCGTCTGCAACACCTTCAAGGAAAAGGTCTTCCATCGGGCCGAGCAAAAGGGGCGGAACAATGTGATAAAAGCCTAACATATCTGCGCCGGCCGCGGCTGCGGACTCTGCTGCTTCTTTGGGGCTGGCGTGATAATCAAGAATATCATGGAAGATTTTTGCAGCGCGCGGTTGACCGGCATTTGCCGCAGCTTGTTTCATAACATTCACAAGATTGGGGGCCAGACCCTCATGCATCATAAGATCAACGTCTTTGGCAAACAGTTCCAGATTATCAGACTTTGATGTGTCGCCGCTGATTAATACGGACCGATCCTTATAGGTAAACAGATAGCCTACGGCAGGTTCCACCGGGGCATGAAGGACGCTGAAAGCAATCACCTTTAAATCACCGTCTTCAAGCACGGAAACCGCTTCGCCATTTTGGGGAACGGTAAAGGGCTTGGCAACAACACCGGCGCCAGACGGCGGCATAACATCCTTGCCATGATGCGCAACACGGTAACTGAAGTCCTGCGCGTAACTGATGTTAAGGCCCCTGGCAATCAGCTCGACGCCCTTAGGGCCGTGAATAGGCAGGCGGGTGTCCCATCCACCTTGTGCCCAGCGCAATAATTGCATTTCACCCAGCCCGTCAATGTGATCAGAATGAAAATGGGTCAACAGCACCGCATTAATTGAGCCAGGGTTGATGCCGTTAAGCGCCATGGTGCGCACACCACCTGAACCTGCGTCAACCACGTATACATTTTCGCCTGCAATGACGGTCAGGCAAGGCCCGCCAGCATTTGGGTTCGGCATGGGGGAGCCTGCGCCACATACAAAGACATGCAATCCATCAGGTAGGTCCGCAACCCGGTCAGCCAGCATGCGCTGTTCCATGACGCGCGGCATAACGCGTTCTACAATTGCGCCGCCGAATAAGGCGAAACTGCCGCCAAGTATGATGACAAGACCAACAAGGCCGATCAAAGTTTTCTTCATTTGGGATTACTCCTTTGAGTAAGAATCAGGTCCAAACTTCCTGATTGTCTTTAAACTTGATGTCACGCGTTAGCTTAACCGGCTGCATTCGGTTTGATCCGTTTCCACAGATAGCGCAATGCAACGATCCCGGGGATGTAATAAAGGAATGTAAAGATCGCTACTGCGCGTGTAGGGCTAGACACAAGATCAAAATGTATGATGGTCGGCAGGTCACCCAAGTCGGTAATAAGCCTGATCAGAATCAAAATGAACAGCATGTGGGCGTTGCGCAGGTAGGTCGCCAAGATCAGCGCAATCCCAACCGCAATATTACGTGCCGAATAGATATAGGCTGCCTGATTAACTGCTTCAGCGTCAGGTCCGCCCAAGAATGGGGGATTGTTCAGCACCATGTAGGGGCCGAAAAACATCGGCGCAGTTTCAAGAACAATGATAACTATCAACCACCAAGGCAGGCTAATTCTCATGATACTTCCCCTATTTTTCCGCGTTTCGACTTTCATTCTGGCATGGACTATGCCATAAAGTCTAGGAATTTAATGCAAGGCATTATTTGGGTAGGGTAAGTGGATGAAAACCTGCCCCAATTTATTACGCATCACCAAGGTTGGGAGTTGAAGCATGGCGGTAATATCAGGACAGGGCGGGATTCACCCTGATGAGCAACAGGCACAAATTCTGGAGAAGCTGGCAGCTACAAACTATGACGGTCCCCTGCATTATTTGAATTTGTTGGCCTTTCGCGACCATGCAATTTATCCCGAAGGCCATGAGTTTGCAGACAAAGGCCTGACAGGCAAGGAAGCTTATAATGGCTATTATGGCCCCAAGGCGTTTGAGCATGTGACCAAGCGAGGCGGCAAACTGACGGTTTTGGCGGATGTTGAGGCTTGCATCATTGGTGATGGGGGGCAGTGGGATCAGGTTGCGACGATGGAATATCCTGACGTTGCCGCCTTCCTTGATATGGCAGCCGATCCCGATTTTGTAGCTGCGACGGTGCATCGGGACGCTGGTCTTGTTGAAACAATCGTGCTGGTGACGAAGCCTCTGCTCTAGCGGTATCATTCAAAAATTTACGTATTTTAACATATGCATGGAGACAGTTATGCAAAAGTCAGTCGAAGTTTACTGGTCATTCCGCAGTCCCTATTCCTATCTGGTTACACCGGATTTGCTGAAATTGCGTGACGACTACAATGTGGATGTGGTGTTGCGACCGGTGCTTCCCATTGCGGTGCGTGATGACGCGCTATTGTTTAATGCTGATAATCGCAAGGCCCCGCAATATATTGTCATGGATTCCATGCGCCGCGCCCAATATTTGGGCTTGCCGATTGCGTGGCCGCGCCCTGACCCTGTTGTGCAGGATTTTGCAACCTTTCAAGTTGCTGACGAACAGCCCTATGTCTATCGCTTGACTGCGCTGGGCGTTGAAGCGGCGAAGCGCGGAAAGGGGCTGGAGCTTATCTATCATGTTGCAGCCATGATTTGGGGCGGTACAGAAAATTGGCATGAAGGTGATCATCTGAAGAACGCCGTTGCTAAGGCTGGACTTGATTTGGATGAGGTTGAGGCGGCCATCGACATGGATAAGGCAATGGCCGAAATTGAAGCCAACCAGCGGGCCCTTGATGATGCAGGCCATTGGGGTGTGCCGACCATGGTCTTTAATGGAGAGCCGTTCTTTGGTCAGGACCGGATTGATACGTTGCGCTGGCGGCTTGATCAGGCTGGCTTGAAGAAATAGGGAGAAGAATATGGACCTTCAAATCAAAGGTAAAACGGCCCTTGTTGCAGGTGGTAGTGCCGGTATGGGGCGCGCCACTGCGGAACGATTGGCAGAGGCTGGCGCGAATCTGTTTTTAAGTGCGCGCGGTAAGGGGCGTCTGGAAACGGCAGCCGCTGAGATTTCAGAAAAATATGGGGTGGATGCGACGCCTATCGTGGCCGACTCCTCCACAGAAGAAGGGCGCAATGCCGTGTTTGAAGCGTGCCCGTCGCCTGACATTATGACGATCACGATCAAGCCACCGACCCCGAATGGCAATTATCTAGATTTGACACCTGATGATTGGCGTGCGTCTATCGATACAGCACTGATTGGCCCGATTGAGCTGATGCGCCACTATATTCCGATCATGCAGGAAAAAGGGTGGGGACGCATTGTCAATATCGCGACCTTTGCGGCCAAAAACCCGATGTTGTGGCGGCTTATGTCTGGTCCGGCACGCTCAGCGCTGATCAACTACACGGCAAGTGTTTCGCGTGAGATCGCAAAGGATGGGGTGATTATCAACAATATTCTACCCGGCATGTTCCGCACCGAAGGGGCGCAAAACCTGATTCAGAATGAATATGCGCCTGCCTTTGGATTGGAAAATGACCCGGAAGTCGTCTTGAAACATTTCCTTGAGAATAATCGTATCCCCACAGGTTTTGTGGGGGAAGCTGACGACATGGCCCCCATGGCGGCGCTACTGTGCAGTCCGCTGGCCCGCTTTATTGTTGGGCAAAACATTGTGATTGATGGCGGGCAGCACGCATCAATTTTCTAGTCGGACCAACAAGACAAAAAAGGCCCCGTTGCAGTGTTTTTGCGGCGGGGCCTTTTGTTTGGATTTGAAGAGCGTCTATTTCATTGTGATGGCTTTTTGGAAGGCGGGTCGTGCTTCGATCCTGCCGATATAGGCTTTCAAATTTTCCATTTCGTCTGGGACAGATCCGATGCGGTTGCTCATAAAGCAGGCGTGGCCCAGCATGACGTCAGCGGCGGAAAAGTCGCCAATCAGATACTCACGATCCGCCAACACCTCATCAACGGGTGCCAGCGCTTTGGTCAGAAGTTTCTTGGCCTGTGCCAATGCCTTTTCGTCGCGGCGATCCGGCGGCAGCAATAATGTGTTCACAACAACGATATTGACGGGCGGCATCACCATGCCTTCGCAATAGTGGAACCATTGCAGATAGTCAGGGAATAGGGGGGAATCGACCGCAGGCTTCAGCCCGCCATTTTTATGTCGTTCCAATATATACTCAACAATGGCACCGGATTCGTAAATCGAGACATCGCCATCATCCAGAACGGGCACGCGGCCCAGCGGATGACGCGCGCGATGTTCATCAGATTTCAGGTCCTTGGGGTGGAAGTCCATGCGGTTGAGTTCATAGTCAAGGCCAAGTTCCTCGAGCAGCCAGACAATGCGGCCAGCGCGCGAGTTAGGCGCGAAATGAAGTTTCAACATAATCGTTTCCTTTCTAGGTAGGGGTTATTGAATGCCAAATTCAGCAACGCTTGAACGAACATCGACTTCAAATGTCCAAGCGCGTTTTGGTTGTTTGTAGAGCATCTCGTAAATATCAACGATGCCCCCAAGCTCGACCAGGCGATCTTCGCCCCAGCGTTCAACAAGTTGCGGCAGGCCCTTGCGAATGCGGTTGCCATCGATTGCGCCGTCAATCACGACATGCCCAATGTGAATGCCTTTAGGCGACAGGTCTTTCGCCATTGCTTGCGCCATGGTGCGCAGGCCTGCTTTGGCAGCCGTGAAAGCAACAAACATCGGATTGCCGACTTTTGCGGCGGTGGCGCCGGTAAACAGGATGGTGCCGGTGCCATTCTGTTCCATATGGGTTGCCACCTCGCGGGCAAATAGGAACCCGCCAAATGTGCAAAGCCGCCAGCATTCTTCGAAATAGTCTGCCTCCATCCCGATCAGATGGCCGGGCATATTGTTGCCAGTGTTGAAAATGGCAAGATCAATCGGGCCGATTTTGGCAGCTTCAGCGATTAAGTTTTTTACATCGGCTTCAATCGTGCCGTCACAGGCAATTGCGGTGGCCCTGCCACCATCTGCACGGATTGCCTCTGCCACCTTGTCGATTTTGCCCTGTGTCCGTCCGGCAATCACAACATGTAGGCCAAGGCTGGCAAAGCGTTTGCAAAGCTGTCCTCCCATGCCGTTGATGGCCCCAACGCCGATGATAACTGCGGTTTTTTCGCTCATTGTCAGCTCCCTAGATTCAAAGTCGCCAGCTTAGTCAATTCTGTACTTGCAAGTGATGTTAATATAGTACATTAATAATGACTAGCATTAATTGCAGGATGAAAACTGGGGGCAGAAATGCGGAAATTCGTGACCGCCGCGCTGTTGAGTGCGGCTGCTTCAACAGCGGTAGCACAAGAGGCGGCAACGCCTGCGGCAGAGGTTAATTCTGAAGCACAGGAATCAACGGCCTCAGCGCAGCCCGCTGCTAAGCAGGATCGTTCTTTAGATGAAATTGTTGTGACGGCGCAAAAGCGTGAGGAGCGGCTGATTGATGTTCCTTTATCAGTCTCGGTCGTGAGCGGAGAGACAATCCGCGAGAAAAGTATCGACAATTTCAATGACCTGGCCCTGTACACCCCCAATGTAAAAATCAGCGCAGGTTCAGTAACAGGCTTTGTGAAAATGCGCGGCCTTGGCTCGGGTAATAATTCCGGGTTTGAGCAAGCCGTCGGTTTCATTGTCGATGGTGTTTATTATGGCCGGATCAGCTACCTGACAGCTGCAATGCTTGATTTGGCCAGTGTTGAAGTTCTGCGTGGCCCACAAGGCACGTTGATGGGCAAGAACACGATTGCAGGTGCCATTAATGTCACGACCGGCCGTCCGGAATATGAATGGGGCGCAGACCTGTCATATGCGATGGGTGATTATGACAAGCAGACGGTGACCGGCATGTTAACCGGTCCGATTATTGACGACGTTCTGTCATTTCGCATAGCGGGTTTTCGTGATCGCCGCGACGGCTTTATGTATAATGCCACGCAGGACCGGGACGAAATTAATATCCACAAAGATGCATTCCGCGCCAAGCTTGGCTTTGATGGGATCGACAATCTGTCGGTTGTTGCAACCGCTGATTACAGCAAAAACTCTCAACGGGTTTGGGGGTTTCAGGTCAATAAGGCAACACCGCAAATGACCGCCCTGTACCGCACATTTGACCCGCGGTTTAATGACAATGATGATGATCGGGTTGGTTATTTTGATCAGAATGGCGATGCAAATAGTGAAATCATAACCGGTGTTTTGCAGGCGGATTATGAATGGGGCGATTTCAACCTGACGTCAATCACAGGCTGGTCAAATTTGGAAAAATCTGACCTGATTGATGCTGACTTTGGCCCGGCACCGATTCTTACACTGGGAACCGATCAGGATTGGACACAGTGGAGCCAGGAGTTCCGCGTGGTTTCTCCCGCTGGTGAACTTGACTATGTGGCGGGGCTCTACTTCTTTGGATCAGAGCTTGATACAGGAAGCTCTTTAAAATTGCTACCCAATGTTGATCCGCTTGATACTGTCGGCGGTGTATTGATCCCGACAGCGTTACAGCCGATTGCTGATTTGATACCGTCGCTAACCGGACCGCTCACAGGGGATAGTTCTGACCGCGCGTTTCTTCAAGAAACCTCATCTGTTGCTGTTTATGGGCAGGCAAACTGGCACTTTACAGATAGTTGGACATTGTCCGTTGGTGCGCGCTTCTCCTATGAAGAGAAAGAGGCGGACTCAGAGCAGGTTTTTGAAAATAACGGCCTGTTCTTCCAACAGTTCCTCGATCAGGAAGAATATGTCGTTAGCGGCAAACGGACGGAAAAGGACTTCTCCCCCAAGCTTTCGTTAAGTTATAAAATCACCGATGATATGACAGCTTATGCAACGGTTGCACAGGCCTATAAGGGCGGTGGTTTTAACCCTGCTGCTGCGCGGGCGGATGAGTTTGAGTTCGAGGAAGAAAAATCAAACACCTATGAAGCGGGTGTAAAGAGCAAGTTTATGGGCGGCTTGTTCCGCGCGAACCTGTCATTGTTCTGGACTGAGTTTGATAATCTTCAGGTGTCTGTCTTTGATGGCACAAAATTTGTTGTTGAGAATGCTGCAACCGCGACCACCAAAGGGGCGGAGTTCGATGGTACGGCTGTGCTTGCGCCCGGCCTGTTTATAAATGCATCTGTCGGCTACACCTATGCGCGTTATGACAGTTTTCCTGGAGGCCCATGTACGGCAGAATCTGGCGAAGATGCCTGTGACCTGTCTGGGAAAGAGCTTGAACGTGCGCCAGAATGGAACGGTACAATCGGCGCGAACTATATGCGCCAGGTTGGTAACTTGCCTTTCGAATTCATGATCGGTGTTGATGCTAATTATCAAAGTGACCAGTTTATGGCGACGGACCTGGATGAGAATGAGTTTCAGCCAGCATTTTGGCTGTACAACGCCCGGATTGGTCTGAAGGATGTCGATAATGTTTGGCAGTTTGTTGTAAACGGCAGCAATCTTGAAGACAAAATCATTCTAGCGGGCGGTGGTGATGTACCTGCGATGAACGGCAGCCACATGGCGGCCTATTATCAACCGCGCTTTATCTCTGCGGAGTTCCGCGTCAGGTTCTAATCACCGCAGAATGACAAACGCTTAAACGCCCTGCCTTTACTGGCGGGGCGTTAGTCGTATAGGGGGAGGATTTTCTTGAAATAGCGCCCCAGGTCTTGTGCGAAGCGGTCATCTTTCGCCAGTGTCTGAAACAACCTGCCAATATTGCCGTAGTGTTCTAATGTCGGCAGCAGTGGGGCAAGCCCCAGCTTCTCAAACCTTTCCGCATGTCCAAATTCGTATGTTATTTGGCAAAGATCGCAGATGATGCAGATGTCGGCCAGTGTCAGCTGGTCCCCTGCAATGTAGGTGGCACGATCCAACGCCAGCTCAATACCAGATGCGAAAGACGCAAGTTCGCCTGCCATTCTCTTATGAAGGTCGGCGTCCATTGCATCGCCAGCCAGTAAATAATGTTGTAGGTCACGGGCGAATACCAGCGATCGGTCTAGAAATGAATCGATGCGCGAAAGATCTGCAATGTTATCGCCAAGCAAGGTGTGCGGTTGCTTCCCGGCACGTGCTGCTGCGCGCATGATTGAGTTGGATTCAAATACGCCAACGTCGCCATCATTTAAGAACCCGGCAGGGACGTTGCCGAATGGATGGGCCGCAAGAAACGCGTTAGACTTGTATAAACTAACCCCGGTGAATCCAATCTTTGCCTCGCGTGCATAGGCTTTCAAGGCTTCCTTGTCTTGGTTTGTCAGTTCACGCGCATCATAATCCCACAACCAATTGATCAGGCTGGGCGGGCTGTCGCCAACAACCTCTACCACCGCCCCTGAAAAGCGGGCCGTGATGGTTGCCTTATAAAGACGGGGGTTGGGTAGGTATGAAAATATGCGTAAATCAGTCATGCCTGTTCTTGCAGTTGGCGCAGGTTTTCTTCGTGGGTATCGCGATCAATGCGGTAGGTGGAAATCACAGCGATCATAATCAACCACAATGTCAAAACGACAGGCACATAATAGGCGCCCATGCGCCACAGTGTGTCATCGCTTACTTCTTCAACAGTTGCACCGGTCGGGAACCCGGCCATGGTAAGAACGAACGTTGCCGCCATAACCCCAAACCCTTGAACAGACTTTTTGATAAAAGTTTCAGCGGATGTAAAGACGCCTTCTGACCTGCGTCCCGTTTTCAGCTCACTCGCCTCAACAAGGTCTGCCAACATTGATGCAAACAGGATTTGGAAACAAATGATCAGCCCGACATCAATCACATTTGTGATTGTTACAAACCAGAAAATGAATTGAGTTTCATTGGGGGGCAGCAGGTCCAGCAATCGTAAAAGAATAGGCAAGGGCGCACCGCCAAAGGCGATTAATCCAACAATCATGGCGCCGCGTTTTTTTCCGATCTTCTTCGATACGTAGGGCGCGAGCGTCAGTCCAATGACGGCCGCAACAAATGTGCCGATAAAGATCAGGCTGGTTTGCGATTCTGTGAAGCCCCAGAAATATGTAAAGAAATATAGCGACATGCCAGACGACACCCCACTCGCCACCGCGCCTATCATTGCCGCTAAGAACAGGGCGATGAATGATCGATTGGATAAGGTTTCAAAAATTTCCCTAAACACGCGCTTCAAAGTCATTTTACGGGAAGGGGGTGCGGGTTTCAGATAGGGGATGCGGGAATGAGTGCCAAGCGACGAAATCATGATCGTGATGAAAATGATGGTGGCCGCGATCAATCCATAAACTTCATAGGCATCTTTGTTGAAGCGCCCATCAGTGATTGTGTCTGTAATAAACAAGGGGAAGATGCCGGCAAACATAACGATCATCAATGTGTTCGGTCCACACCAGCCAAAGAAATAACGCAAACTGTACAGCTTTGTACGCTCATCATAATCCTGCGTCAGATCGGGAATCATGGCGCTATTGGGTGTTTGGAAAAAGGTAATCAATGTGCGGATGCTTGTCGCCATAATCAGCAAATACCAGAACAGGACTGTTTGGCTGGCATCGTCAGGCGGGCTCCACAAAAAGAAAAATAGAATGGAAACCGGTATAGCAGCACCATACATAAAGGGATGCCTGCGCCCCCATTTTGAATGTAGATTATCTGACCAATAGCCGACGATCGGGTCGCTAATGGCGTCAAACACCATTGAAATCATGATGGCAAGGCCAACAAGCCGCGCATCAAGGCCAACGACCTGACTGTAAAAAATCAGCAGGAAGAACTCGAAGGCGCCTGTTTTAACGCCTGAACCGACTGCACCAAGGCTGAACAGCAGTTTCGTCATGCGCCGCAATGGCGGTGTCGTCGTAGGTGCGGTTTCCAAAAGCTCTACCCCCAATGGTTGCTCTACTGCGCTCAAATGCCTTGGTCGTTTGCTTGCTTTTCTTATCGCTTGACCGGATATTAGGTAATGATGCAGTGTATTAATGCATAATATTAATGATTGGGTTTGTTCCGAATGTCAACTGTCCAAAGCACAAAGCAAAGTACAAAAGAAGCATTGCTTCGCGCTGCAGAGCGATTGCTTGCAGAAAAGGGATTGGGTGCAGTAACGGTCAAGGATATTACGCTTGCTGCCGGTGCCAAGAACCCTAGTGCGGTTCACTATCATTTCGGAAATCTCGAAGCGCTGGTGACGGAAGTGTTCATGCAGCGGTTCAGGCAGATTCAAAAAGTCCAGATCGCCAATTTGGATCGTGTCGATGAAGAAAACAAAGACGAACGGCTGTTGGCTGCCTTGAAAGCGGCAATGACACCGTTCATGGAAGCTTGCTTGGATGAAGATGGCCGCCTGTATATTCGGTGCTGCTACCAGCTAACATCTCATCCGCGATTTAATGCGCGCAGAATGGTATCCAAAAATAGGCTGGAAAGCGTGGATAAGCTTCGGGATATTGTCGTCTCTTGCTTGAGCGATGTACCCGCTGAATTGCTTGGCGTTCGGTTGCGTCAGGGATTTGCCATTTCAATTATGCAGGCAGTGGATTACGCAGCACAGGTGGAGGCCGGAACCGCACAGCCCATTGATAAGGCGGTCCATGAAGCAGCCATTTGTCAGGTAGGCTATTTGGCCGCGACCTAAAATCCCCATTTCTTACTGTTCAGATGCTTGTATTGCTGGCTTTATAATGCTATTAATGCACTACATTAATTTTGCGCATTGGCTAACATTTGGAAAAAATATCATCTTTTCAATTAGTTAGGAAGGCGCGAACATTCAAGTTTGCTAATGAGAGATCAGAATATGTCTGCCGCAGCACTCGACAAAGACGCAATTAAACAAAAATATGCCGAAGAACGTGCAAAGCGCCTTCGCGCCGATGGTGCCGATCAATATGTCCGCTTGGAAGCCAAGTTCGACGATATGGCAGCGGACCCTCATACCCCCTTTCAGGAGCGTGAGCCCGCCAAGGACCATGTAACCTTTGCCTTTGTAGGTGCAGGTTTTGCCGGCCTAGTGGTGGGCGCGCGCCTAAAAGAAGCTGGTATTAAGGATTTCCGGCTTATTGAAAAGGGCGGCAATGTCGGCGGGACATGGTATTGGAACCGCTATCCTGGTGCGGCTTGTGATACAGCAGCGATGATTTATCTGCCGCTGCTTGAAGAAACTGGCTATATGCCCAGCCAGAAATACGTCAAGGGACCGGAAATTCGGGAACATTGTGAGCGTATCGCAAATCAATATGGCCTTTATGACAAGTCACTGTTCCATACACAGGTGCGTACTGTTGAGTGGCTGGAAGATAAAAAGGTTTGGCGTATTACGACCGACCGTGGTGATGACTTCACTGCGAAATATTTCGGGGTTGGCCCGGGTGCACTTCATGTTGCCAAACTACCCGCGATTGAAGGTGTTGACTCATTCAAGGGTAAAAGCTTTCACACAAGTCGTTGGGATTATGGCTATACAGGCGGCGATTCAAATGGTGCCCCGCTCGATAAATTAGGCGACAAACGCGTTGCCATTATCGGTACCGGCGCAACCGGCGTTCAGTGTATTCCGCAAGTTGCAAAATATGCGAAGGAACTGTTCGTTATTCAGCGCACGCCTTCGTCTGTGGATGAGCGCAACAATCAGGACCTTGATCCCGAATGGTTCAAGTCTATTGCGCAGCCAGGTTGGCAGCAAAAGTGGCTCGACAATTTTGTGGAAAATCAAAGCCGCAATATTCCAGCCGAAGATTTGGTTGATGACGGCTGGACTGAAATTCCGCGACGCGTCCTGAATCGCGTACTGACATTGCCACCTGAAGAGATGTTGAAACCGGAATCTTTGAGAACTGCATTCGAAGAAACCGATATCGAAAAAATGGATGAAATCCGCAATCGCGTCGACAATGTCGTGCAAAATGAAGAAACCGCGCAAAAATTGAAGGCATGGTATTCACAGCTTTGTAAGCGGCCTTGCTTTAATGATGATTACCTTCAGGCCTATAACGAACCCAGCACCACATTGGTCGATACTGACGGTAAAGGTGTGGAGCGGATCACCGAAAAGGGTGTCGTTGTAAACGGCACAGAATATGAAGTTGATTGCATTATCTATGCCTCAGGCTTTGAAATCGCAACGGGCTACGAAATGAAATCCGGCTATGACATAAAGGGCCGCGATGGTCAGCTATTGTCAGACTATTGGGCAGATGGGATGCGTTCTTTGCATGGCCTTCATATTAAGGGCTTCCCCAACTTATTGATGGTGCAGCCTAATCAGGCAGCCAACATGATTTCAAACTATCCACATAATATTATGGATCACGCGAAAACCGTTGCGCAGGTCGTATCTCACGCTGAAGCGGAAGGCTATACGGAGATTGAGCCGACCGAAGAAGCAGAATCTGCATGGGTTGAATTGATCCTGAATGAAAAAGGATCGGGCGGCCAAAGTAGTGTTCTGGGCGGTGTTGAATGTACCCCTGGCTACTACAATAATGAAGGCAAAGGGTGGACCAAGGCGATGCGGCAAAGTCAGGGTCATCCCGGCGGCCCCGCAGGTTACTTCGCGCACATCAAACAGTGGCGTGAGTCAGAAAAATTCGAAGGACTAAGCTTCACCAAATAAGGTGACGCGAATTTAATAAAGGGAAATTTATCATGGCAGATTATGTCGTTTATGGGATGCATATGTCACCGTTCGTGCGCAAGGCGGAAGGTGTGCTGGCGCATGGTGGGATCGATTATGATTTCGAAGAAGTCAATATCATCGGCATGCCTGACTGGTTCTTGGACATTAGCCCGATGAAACGCATTCCGGTGCTACGCGACAAGACAATTGCAGAAGAAGGCAATGCAGGCACAATCGCAGATTCAACCGCAATCGCCTTGTTCTTAAACGCGAAGCATGACCTTGGTCTATATGGCAGCACACCGTATGACTTGGGGCGTATCTCAGCCATCGAAGAATTTTCTGATACATCGTTTGCCATGCCGCTTGGCATGGGCTTGTTCCGTCCGATCCTGTTCCCGCTATTTGCCGGTAAGGAATCTGATCTGGATAAAGCACGTGCAACGTGGAACGAAACCTTGCCTCCCATTTTCGACTATCTAGAAAAGACACTGGATGGCGGTGAGTACCTTTACGGTGATGCCTATTCTGTTGCGGATATCGCAGTGGGTGGACAAATGACCCAGTTGGATTTGGTGGCAGGTTTGCCTGATGCGGGCAAATGGCCGGCATTGGTAAAATTTGCCGAGGCTATGAAACAGCGCCCGGGCTTCAAAGAAAACCTTGAAAAGGCTGAGGCAATGATCCGTATGCTGGTGCCTGAGCGGATCGACCTAAGCTAAGGTCACTAATACGCTGGGGGGCGAGCAATGGTAAAACTTTCTGATCTGAATAAATATGATCGGGAACATCTGTTGATGAAACAGTTGCCGCCGCTTGCCCCACCGCAATGGGTAGAAAAAACAAAACCCATTAATGAAATGAAGTTTGCGGTTATCACAACCGCAGGTTTGCATTTTAGGGGTGATGCCAATTTTGAATTGGCAGACGCTTCCTACCGGGTCATCCCGGGCGACATTGATATGTCAGACCTTCTCATGTCCCATGTTTCCGCCAATTTTGATCGGTCGGGATTTCAGGATGATGTGAATGTCGTTTTTCCGCTGGAACGTTTTCGTGATCTTGCTGACAAAGGCGTGATTGGCGGCCTTGGGTCTGCCCATTACAGCTTTATGGGCGGTGGGTTGATGCCCGATGCCTATGAAACGTCAGTCCGTGCCCTTGCGAAAATATTGAAACGCGACGGTGTTGATGCCGTGTTCATTACGCCTGTCTGCCCAAACTGTACACGGGCGACATGTGCGATTGCTCACTACCTTGAAATGGAAGGCATCATGACAACCGGTATCGCGCTGGTGCGTGAAAATGCGGAGGCGTTGCAGCCGCCGCGCCTGTTATGGGTGACATTTCCTTTTGGTTATCCCCTGGGGAAACCGAATGACGCTGACTTTCAACGTAAAGTGATTATGGCGGGTCTTGATCTTCTCGATCGGCCGGCGCGACCTGTGCTGGAAGGTTATCCAGTTGATTTGCCGCCAATTGATTATGCGCAGACAGAAACCTGCCCCGTTAATTTTGCCCAGCCTAAAAAGCAGGCTGTGACATGGCGTGATCGTCTGGCTAACGAGGTGTTGTTGCTGCAGCCTTGGTATGAAATGAGCGTGCGCCGAAGGGGACGAACCACAGTAGGGCTTGGCGATCTATCCATTGATCAAATTGTGGATCTGATTGGTGGATGGCTTGACGACCGAACACAACCATTCCCTGATACCAAAATCTTTAAATATGGGATCGAGGATGCGAAGGCCTGGTATAGCGAGGCGATTAGCGCGCAGCCCGGTGACTATGCCCCCGGTCAAGTCGAACATGTATTGTATTTCGAAACCGTGCTTGGCGCTGCTTTGAAAGAGTTTTTCGATATGTTTGCTGCCGACGATAGTACGATTATTTTGGCACGCTTGATTGCGCCGCGCTGGGCGATGGAAGCGTCCACCGGAACGGCCGCGGTTGACAAGCACGGCAATTTGATAGAACAACCCGCCGCCAAGGCGATGCGTGAAGCGCAAGAAAGCAACTGAAAATAGGGGCGTGAGATGAAGATAAATCCAATTTGTGATGGGTTCGGTGCTGATATATCGGGCATTGATCTTGCGTCGATTACAGATGATGAATTTGAAGCAGTTTATCAGGCGTGGCTTGATTATGGTGTCTTGCGGTTTAAGGGGCAGAAACTGAATAAGGATAGTTTGCAATCCTTCAGCCAGCGGTTCGGGCCATTGGAAGAGATACCTTTGGGGAAATTGACTGACGCACAGAAGGCAAAAATCGACAATCTATACGTTACTGCGATTTCAAATATTCTGGTCGATGGTCGTCCCATTGGTGGGTTAGGTAATTCAGAAGCTGAATGGCATTCCGACATGACCTATGTTGAAACGCCGCCACCAGCCAGCGTGTTGTTGGGCGTTGAAATTCCGCCCCATGGCGGTGATACATTCTTTGTTGATCAACGGGCAGCCTATGATCGTTTGCCAGATGATTTGAAGGCGCGAATTGCAGACCTGACGATCAAACATGATGCCGCCCATACCAGTGTTGGTGATTTGCGGTTTGGATATGAGCCGTTTGATGATCCGCGCGACGCACCCGGTGCGGTCCATCCCATTGTACGCGCGCATGACGAAACAGGTGACAAGTGCCTGTATCTTGGTCGCCGAGATTGGGCCTATATCCCCGGCCTGTCATTGGCCGATAGCGAAGCCCTGCTGGATGAGCTTTGGTCTTATGCAGTTCCAGAAAGTCATATTGTTGAACAAAACTGGACGCCGGGTGATTTAATCATATGGGACAATCGCCGCGTATTGCATCGCCGTACAGAAATTGACCCGAATACGCGCCGCTTACTATTGCGGTGTCAGGTGTTGGCACGGGACGCGGCAGCGTAGAGGAAGTGGATGCTAGGCGAACAGCGCCTCACACCCGGTTCCATCCAACACTTGATCGACACGTGCCTTGGATGATTGATCAAGCGCGGCATACTCTTCACGCAACCAGCGCAGGCATTTCGCCTGATAGACGAATGGCTCCTGTACCCAGCGCTGGCCATCGACTTCGCAATCAACTTTGTCCGCGCCGCTGGCAACTGCAGCTGCATTGCCCAGCAAGAAGGGGGTATAGACCCGCCCAATTTCGCTAAGTAGGTCATGCAGGCTGGACGGTGGTGCAGACAGGTCTATCCAGTCATCGTCACCCACCTCAATACCGCTAATATCTTCCAGCCGTTCTGTCCATGCATAGGCGCGGGGGGATACTTCCAGTGCGACACTGGCGGGTGTCGGATCGGTAATGACGGTCATTGTCATTTGGCCATAACAGGCAAAATCACCTGCGCCGGGTCTGTTGCCCAACAGATAGGGCTGGTTTTGAATGTGCGCGTCGAAAATTTCCAGATAGCGTCGCCAGCTTGCTTCAATGATGGGGGCGGTAATCTCGTTAGATCCGACAACGCCAATGCGGGAAATTTGCCGTTCAGCTATCATTTGTTCTGCCTGATCGCCCTGTTCCTTGGTCATTTGCATCATGCGGCCATAGGGCATGTAGGCGCTGGCCTTTTTTGTGTCGGGCACATAGGCCCAACGATAATGGAACATGCATTTGCTTAACCATTCATCGCCATAATCCTCAATCAGGGAATCGATAAAGCGTAGGGCAGGGTCTGCAGGGCGCAAGCGCCGTTCCTGATAGATTTCATCAAGCAGTTTGAGGATTGGGGTCGTGTCCGACATTGCGGTCATCGGCCCATTTTCCTGTCCGGGGAAAACCAGATAAGGGATTAGTGGCAGTGGGCGTTCGGGCAGGGCCTGCGCTTCCTTACTTCCAATTATGACAAACTGATAAGGGATACGGCGGAACCGCATGGCCGCGCGTAGTTTGCGGGTGTAGGGGGAGGCGCCAACGCCAACAATTTTTAGATCAGTGTCCATTCGTGTGTTGCCTTCCTGCTTTGACTATTTGTTTTTAAAGTCAGGTGTCCGTCGCTCTTTATAGCTTGTGAACCCTTCCTTAAAATCTTCGGTTTTTGTCGCAAGTGCCTGTTCGCGATCTGACACTTGAAATGCCTCGTTATATGGGTCGTCAATCGCTGTCCAAATTTGTGCCTTGATTGCAGCGAGCGAGCGCGGGGCGTTATTCGTTGCGATATTTTCAGCGTAATCCATAACATGGGTCATTAAATCATCGTCCCCGATGGCTGCGTTAACAACGCCCAATGTTGCTGCTTCAGTCCCATCAAAACGCCGCGCAGAAAATAATAAGTCCGCTGCTTTTGCCGGGCCGATCAAGCGGGTCAACAGCCATGCGGCATTCTTCTCAGCCGGGATGCCCAGCCGCGCAAATGTTGCGTTGAACAAAGCCGATTGCGCCGCGAACCGAATGTCGCAATGAAGGGATAGGATAAACCCCCAGCCAAATACAGGCCCGTTAATGGCTGCGATAACTGGCTTGCGGGCGATCATGAAATCTTCCCAACCGTGGCTGTAAAAGCGCTTCAGCGCTGGGCCAATATCGTCGCCCCATAAAGGATCAGGTCCTTCATCAGGACCGGGCAACCCCCTGCCGCTTGTTCCGGTTCCAATGACGCCAAGGTCCAGTCCGGCACAGAACGCGCGGCCTTCGCCTGTTAAAACGATAACGCGCACAGCTTCGTCAGCGGCGGCATCACGCACCCGGCGCAGCACATCCCCTAGCATTTCGGGGGTAAGGGCGTTCATCTTATCGGGGCGATTTAGGGTGATTTTCGCGACACCGTTGGCAACGGTGTAAAGGATGTGATCGTCACTCATTTCTGTCTCTGCAATAGAAGGTAGTTGGAAATTGTGGGCTTTAGTCAAAGTAAAGGACAATACACCAAATGCCGCCGCCCAGCAGGAACAGCAATGTCATGCCGTGGCCAAACATTCGTCCGAATGAGGCGCCTTCATTGCCGCCCAGTCCGATAGCGTGCGTGATACGGCCAAATGTGACAATGCCGCCGATAATCAGAAGTGCCGTAGGGTTTGCCCCCAATGTTTCCAAGGCCCCCAGCAGCATTAGCGCAATCGGCATGTGCTCGGCATAGTTAGCGTGCGCGCGAATGCGGCGTTGTAGGCCAAGGTCTTCACCATCACCGATTGTGATGCGTTTTCTGACGCGAATGCGAATGACGCTATAGGACAAGGCAAGCAGTAATAGTGCATTTATGCCAATATATAAGGGTGTAACTGTCAAACTTGCGAGGTCCATAATGTTGCTTTCTATCAAGGAAAAGAGGAGGCAGGTTTTGCTTCCATATGAATCAAATTAATGTATAACATTAATGAACTGATGGGCGCAAGTTTATGCGCATAAGTATGGAGCCTTGATACCATGAAAACGGGACTAAAAATTCTTGGCGGAATCGTCGCCGTTATTGCTGTTTTTTTAATGACGTTGCCGACAATTCTTCATAAGGCTGGCGTTCATCCCGAATATTCCGGCCCGACATATGAATTGCAGGGCAAGCGAGCACTGGTCATCACTACGAGTCACAGTGTGCTTTCCGCGCCGGGTGAAACAGAAGGGCGTGAAACGGGTGTTTTTGCCTCTGAAATGACGCATCCATATTACACGTTCCTTGATGGCGGCATGGATGTTGATATTGCCAGTATCAAAGGCGGTGAAATCCCGATTGATCCGCAAAGCTTCCTGTTCCCGATTATTTCCCCCGAGGATAAACGCTTTTTAGAAGACCCGATCGCACTGGCGAAGGCTAACAATTCGATCCCGATCGCAGATGTCGATATCACGCAATATGATGTGATCATGATTGCAGGCGGTTGGGGCGCAGCCTATGACCTTGCACAATCACCGGTGCTGGCTGCAAAGGTTAGCCAAGCCTATTATGGCGATAAACAAGCGATTATTGGCAGTGTGTGTCATGGTGCGCTTGGCTTGGTTAGCGCCAAAGATAAGGACGGGAATTTGTTGGTTGCTGGACGCCGCATGACTGGGGTTACAGATAAGCAGGTGAAAGAACTGCGGATCGAAATTACCCCCATGCACCCTGAAACAGAACTGCGCAAGGCTGGCGCCATTTTTGAAGGTAAGGCCGGGTTCCGCGATTTCTTTGAAACCTTGGTTGTTGTGGATGATGAACAACGCTTTGTAACCGGGCAAAACCAAAACTCCGGCCTTGAAGCGTCACACATGATGATGCAGCTGATTGCCGAAAGGAATTAATCAATGAAACTGGTCTTGAAGATTCTTGTAACGGTTCTGTCCGTATTATTCATTGTGAATGGTGTGCGTTGGCTGGTTGCACCTGCAGGTATTGCCCCAATGTTCGGCTTGGACCTAGCAGACGGTGTTGGCCTTAGCTCCCAAGTCGGCGACATGGCAGGGTTCTTTTTAACCCTTGGTGCCTGTGCGCTGATCGGCATGATCAGTGGCAAACGCCTTTGGTTCTACCCAGCGATTATGTTGCTTGGCATTACGGCAATCGGTCGTGTCATTGCATTCCTGATTCATGATGCAACACTTGCTACTGACATGATCGGTATTGAAGTGATTGCGGCGCTGATCTTCTTTGCGGCATCGCGCCGTTTGGCGAGTGCCGACTGATGCGCAGGTCGGTAATCAAGAACATAGTAAGCGCGACCTTGATCGGGTTAGCGCTTGGGTCAACAAGTGCGGCGGCAACGGAACAGCGCCCAAATATTGTCTTCATTCTTGCAGACGATTTGGGCTTTTCTGACACCGCGCCCTATGGCGGTGAAGTGAACACCCCAACTTTGAGCGCCTTGGCGCAAGAAGGGTTGCAATTTACCAATTACCATACGGCGGCAAACTGTGCGCCTGCGCGTGCCATGTTGTTGACGGGCGTGAATAATCACCGTGCGGGCGTTCCCAACATTCCTGAAATGTTGGCCCCTGAACAAAAGGTGGCTGCAAATTACCAGGGCGTTTTGGGTAATAATGTTGTGACGGTTGCAAGTCTGCTCGAAAACGCAGGCTATAACACCTATATAGCGGGCAAGTGGCATCTGGGTATGACGCCTGACAAGCTGCCCAGCAAACGCGGCTTCAAACGCACGGTTGCCATGATGGATTCTGGTGCGGATAATTGGGAACAGCGCCCTTATCTGCCAATCTATGATCAGGCCAATTGGTTTGCGGATGGCGAACGCTATACCTTGCCGGATGATTTCTACTCCTCCCGTTTTTTGATTGATAAGATGATAGAGTTTATCGAGGCGGATCGGGAAGGTGATCAGCCATTCTTCGCCTACTTGCCGTTTATGGCCGTTCATATGCCGGTGCAGGCCCCACGAGACTATACCGAACGCTATATGACCGCCTATTCGGGCGGCTGGTCAGCATTGCGTCAACGCCGATTAGAACGCGCGATTGAGCTTGGTATCGTTCCGGCTGATACCAAGATGGTGGAAATGTCGTCAACCGAGGACTGGGATGCGCTTTCAGAAGATCGCAAACGGTTTGAGGCAAAGCGCATGGCCGTCTATGCTGGTATGATCGAAGCAATGGATTTTCATATTGGCCGATTGGTCGCCTACCTAAAAGAATCAGGTCAGTACGAAAACACAATCTTCATTTTCACATCTGACAATGGGAGCGAAGCAAGCGGCGCAACCGACCCTGATGCCTTTCCCGATAGTTTTGTTGCCACAAGCCTTGGATACAAAACCGATTATGAAACGCTGGGCGAGAAGGGCAGTTATAATACGATCAGCCCCAGCTTCGCCAGCGCATCGGCCAGCCCGCTTTCCTATTTCAAATTCTATACAGGTGAAGGCGGCATGCGTGTGCCATTGTTGATTGCGGGGCCATCTGTTGCCAATAAGGGGGGGATAACCCGCGCCTTTGCGTGGGCAACAGACATTACCCCCACTATTCTTTCAATGGCGGGTGTCGCGATGCCTGATGGTCGATTTGCGGGCCGCCCTGTGGAACCGATTACCGGCTACGACCTGTCTGGCTTGCTAGCTGGTGATACACAGCAGGTGCGCGGCGAAGCTGATTATGTTGGGTATGAGCTGACGGGGCATGCTGCTCTGTTCAAGGGCGATTATAAAATCGTGGTCAATCAGGCCCCGCTAGGGGATGGAAAATGGCGCCTGTTCAATCTGGTTGAAGATCCAGGCGAAACTATAGACCTCTCCGCTGCGGAGCCTGTGCGGTTCCAGCAAATGCTGTCTGATTATGAACAGTTTAAGCGTGATAATGATGTTTTGCCTATGCCCAAGGGGTACACACAGGTGAAGCAGCTAATGGCCAATGGGCTGCAAGATAGATTGGGCGGCGGTATCATTATACTGATTTTGACGATTTTGGTATTATTGCCGTTCTATGTGGCCTATCGGATGAAAAAGCACACGGCCTAATCTTGTTAATTTGAAGGATTAGAAAAAGGGGCAAATTGAGTTTGCCCCTTTTTGTTATTCAGATATGCGTTTGCTATTTCTGCAAAATATTTTGCGCCTTGTTGACGAAGTCTTTTTTGTCTGTTTCGTCGCTTTCGTCAGTATCCGGAATTTGTAGCTTGATCGGCACTTCAAGGCCGCGTTGGCATGCGGGACGCGCTTCCATTGTGTTTTTCCAGCGGGTCAGATGGTCAAGCCCGTCAATGGAAATACCAGACCATTTGTAAGTCCTCACCCAGCACCAGTTTGCGATGTCAGCAATTGAAAAATCCCCTGCCAGCCATTCATGATCTGCCAGATGGGTGTCGAGCACTTCAAACAGGCGACGGCCTTCGTTTTGATAGCGGTCAATGGCAGGCTGAATTTTTTCCGGGAAATAGCGGAAGAACACATTAGCTTGCCCCATCATCGGGCCAACGCCGCCCATTTGGAACATCAGCCACGACATAACTTCGGCTTTCCCAGCGGGGTCTGTCGGTATTAGTTTACCTGTCTTTTCAGCCAGATGGATCATAATCGCACCTGATTCAAAGACACGCTGGTTTAGATCGGTGTCAACAATAGCGGGGATGCGGCCATTGGGGTTGATGGCAAGGAAATCGGGCTTTTTCTGGTCGCCTTCGCCAATATTCACGAGGTGAACATTGTACGGTAGTTCAAGTTCTTCCAACGTGACGGAGGCTTTCCAACCATTTGGTGTTGGGGCGGTATAGAGTTCGATCATTGGGATCTCCACGGTCAAAAGGCGGGTTCGTCAAAAGTCTTTGACGAAGTGACTATTAATGTCATATATTAATATCGGATGAAGTGTCAATTCCTGCGGGGCGGGTATTTGATTGTCAGGCTATGGGGGCAAATAAAATGAGCAAATTGATGAAGCGTTTGGGCATCACCGTTCTGACACTGGTGATCCTGTTGGCCGTGGTGTGGGCGTTCCGTGCGCCGATTATGCTCACCGCAATGGGCATTATGATGGAACAGCGCATTGATGCGCAGCCGCATCGCGATGTCGCCTGGGAGACGGGGAAAGACCCTGAAGGTCGACCCGTTGATCAACGCCCCCCAAATATCGTTTTGATCCTCGCGGATGATCTGGGCTTCAATGATTTGTCATTTAATGGCGGCGGCGTTGGGGGTGGAACTATGCCGACGCCCAACATTAATTCCATTGGTCAAGATGGTGCGATCTTTATGAACGGCTATGCCGCCAACGGCACATGCGCGCCTTCCCGCGCGGCGTTGATGTCAGGCAGGTATGGGACGCGCTTCGGCTTTGAGTTTACGCCGACCCCTCCGGGGATGATTGACACGCTCAGCATGCTTTCCGTTGGGGATAGCCCGACCCTGCCTAGCATCAGGCATGAGTCTGAACGGGCCTTGCCTTATGAGTTAATGGGCATGCCCGCTTCAGAAATTTCATTGGCGGAATTGTTGAAAACACGCGGCTACCATAATGTGCATATCGGCAAATGGCATTTGGGGCTTGAAAACGGGATGGCTGCCTATGAACAGGGTTTTGATGAAAGCCTTTTAATGGTCAGCGCATTATTTGATCACGAGGACTCACCCAATGTTGTAAATGCCAAGCAGGACTTTGATCCGATCGATAAGTTCCTGTGGGCAAGCCTGAAATATGCCACGAAATACAATGATGGTCCGAACTTTGAACCCAAAGGGCATTTGACTGACTATTACACAGATGAAGCTGTGAAGGTAATCGAAGCCAATAAGGACCGGCCTTTCTTTCTTTATC
This sequence comes from Alphaproteobacteria bacterium, assembly GCA_965229935.1. Taxonomy (GTDB): domain Bacteria; phylum Pseudomonadota; class Alphaproteobacteria; order SPJN01; family SPJN01; genus SPJN01. The sequence continues at coordinate 1,627,603 of CBDDKB010000002.1, read as the reverse complement.
TCGCCCATTGGGCACCTCATACGCCTCTGCAATCTTCGAAGGAAGACTATGATGCGCTGGGTCATATCGACCTGCACCGGGAACGTGTTTATGCTGGCATGATCCGCGGCCTTGATCGCGGGGTTGGTCGTGTCTTGCAAGCACTGAAAGATAATGGCCTGGATGAAAACACGATTGTGATTTTTACATCTGACAATGGTGGTGCAGGCTATATCGGACTTCCTGATGTCAATGCGCCGTTCCGTGGGTGGAAGATCAGCCTGTTTGAAGGCGGCATTCACGTGCCTTACTTCATCAAATGGCCGGGTAAAGTTCCGGCTGGAACTATCGTAAACGACCCTGTCCATCATTTTGACATTTACGCAACCGCAGCCGCCGCAGCTGGTGCTTCCATGCCGACTGATCGTAAAATGGACGGTGTTGATCTTGTGCCCTATGCAGCAGGCGAAAAAACAGGCGTGCCCCATGAAAAGCTCTTCTGGCGCTCCGGCACATCACAAAGTGCATTGGTGAATGGATGGAAGCTTAATGTTTCAACGCCCAATGATGGTGTCTGGCTGTATGATCTGAAGAATGATCCATCAGAGCAGAATAACCTGGCAGACGCACGCCCTGACAAACTGGCAGAATTGCAGTCCGCCCTTGCCGCTTGGAATGCCGAACAGGCAGAGCCGATGTGGCCCGCGCAAATTTCAACGCCAATCAATATTGACCGTGATCTCAGTCAGCCAGATCAAGAAGGTGATGAGTTCATTTACTGGTCAAACTGAATTTAGAAACTGAAATTTTAAGTTGGAACAAACAATGGCGAAAAAAATACTACTTACAGGCGGAACAGATGGCATTGGACTTGAGGCCGCAAAGTTGATAGGCGCCGAAGGTCACACGCTTCTTATTCATGGTCGCAGCGAAGAAAAGCTGGCGAAAGTTAAGGCAGAACTTGATGCAATTGATGGGTGTGGTTCGGTCCAAACCTATTGTGCTGACCTTTCGAACCTTCAAGAAGTTGTCCGCTTGGCAGGTCAGGTCAAAAATAATCATGATCACATCGATGTACTGCTGAATAATGCAGGGGTTATGAAAGTACCAAACGCAAAAACCACTGATGGTTTTGACTTTCGCTTTATGGTCAATGCGGTAGCGCCATATCTGTTGACCAAGCTGCTCTTGCCATGCCTGTCATCTGATGGCCGTGTTGTCAGCCTGTCCTCCGCTGCGCAGGCGCCAGTGGAAGTTGACGCACTGCTTGGCAATGGCGAATTGTCAGGCTTTGATGCCTATGCGCAAAGTAAACTGGCGCTGACAATGTGGTCATTCAAACTGTCCGCTGACCTTGGCAGTGACGGTCCTGCAATAATTGCGGTTAATCCTGGGTCATTGCTGAACAGTAAAATGGTTCGGGAAGCGACCGGATCAGAGGGTCGGGATATCGGTATTGGTGCAAGAATATTGTTTCGCGCTGTCCTAAGTGAGGAGTTCGCCGATGCGTCTGGGTGCTACTATGACAATGACAATGAACAATTCGCAGACCCGCATGCAGACGCCCTTGATGCTGAGAAGACCGGCCAAGTTGTATCTGCCATCGAACAAGTGATTTCCAATTGTACCAACTAGGTGCTTACTAATTTTTTAGGGCAAGGTAGAAGGCTATGGATTACATACTCAATTTTTTCCGTGAGTTTCAAGAACAAGCACAATATTTACCAGACTGGGTGAATATGTGGATGAACTTTATGGGACTGGTCTTTGGCACCGGCCTATTGTTTGTCTTCACCCGATGGGGGGCACGACTGGCGCTTGGTATGATGTTGTTCCTGAATGTGCCTGCATCTGCGTTCGTCACTGACGTGACAGGGAATATTGATTGGATTTCCGTCGTGCATCTAGTGCTTTGGACGCCCGTTCTATATTATTTGCTGTCTCGTGATGTATTTGGCCCCAATGCAAATCCCCGTAGCTTTTATGGCGTGTGGGCAATCGCCATGTCAGCAACGATGGCAATTTCTCTGGCATTTGACTCATGGGATACAATCCGATTGATCATGGGCACCAAATAACAAGGTAAGTTTACAAACGGTGACGCTGTTTGGTGCGAGGTGACCGTGTTTGAACCGCCGAGGTCATATGCCTAGTGCAAACATTGTCGCCGCCCCGGACTACGAATCTGGGTCGAAATGCGAATAGGAGGGGTTGGAATCTTCCCCGGTGCACGAATTGACCATTTAGATTTTGTCTGTGACGGGGCGAATTTGAAATGACTGTGTCGCCTTGATCTGCCCAATAAACAAATGGCAGAACTGCGCGGTTTTGAGGAGCGTCGCTTTGGTTTTGGACTAAATGGTCATGTGCTGAAAAAGTGAGTCATTTGAATCGCTTAGTGGTCCTGTGTGTGGCCGCTAGGCTCATAACCTGAAGGGTTCGGAACGGTCCGCAACGCGGATGAGCAGGCGCACAGGCCGCCTGCGAAAGTGATCGAACGGCAAGCGAGCATCGCTCGCGCGGCAGCACAGTTCAAATCCTACCCCCGTGGGCCAGCGAACAGTCCCCCTAGGGGCAAAATGGTCCGGGGGACCATTTTGAGGTGAGGCTCATTGAGTCTATCGCAAGTCAAAAACTTCATTATTGAAACCCTCGCCCATCGGGCGGGGAATTTGGTGTTTGTGGCCGGGTGTGATCGAATGTGTGAGCTTTAGGGTTGATACCAGCCCTAGGTGCCAATGTTGGTGTGATTGGCGTCAGGGGTTTGCATTCCCTTAGGATGCAGCAACGCGCCTATTCAGAGCTGGAGGCCGCAGACTGGCCGGGCGGTCGAGGTGTGTTCAAGAATGTTGCGATCCAATGAAATGCGGTAATCAGAAGTAGGTCGTTGTGCAATTCCATTTGTCTGCTTAATGCGAAGCCGCCAAACCCAGCCATAACACACCAGTGCCATTTCCACCGAAGTGTAAAGTAGTGGGCGCTGCCGAACAACAATGCGCTGATCGCAGCAGCGCTCCATACAGCAATCCCCCAACTTTCCAGTGTTTGGGGCAGGGCGATCCGAAACACCCACTCATCCCATAAGGATAGGGCGCCAAGGTAAAGGATCCAACCCAGTTTGGCGACACTCCACCTCTTGTCGATGTGCCATGCATAGAGATTCAATGCGAAGCCAATCGCCAAAAGCCAGACGAAATAGCGGGCCGGATCGGCGGCGGCTTTGCCGATGCTGTCGACGAAGTGTGGTTGAAGGTCCGGATGCGCTAGAAAACAACAGGCGAGGAACAGGCCGGGCAGGCCGTGTCGTAATAGGACATCACGAAAAGTGGTCAGTCTGCCACCTGTGAAGTCGGGCTGTCTTTGCAACCGCCTATGACTGTATTTGGGAGTGGTATTCAAATTATGCGGTTCGTTATCTCAGCGCCTCGTGATGCATGCACAGTGCCAAGTCAGAGTGTAGAAAATCAAGAAAAGTTTTTGATTTTGTTGCAGTTTTCGGCTGCAGGCGGGTGAGCATTATGCTTGGCTTGGTGTTTCTGCTGCATTTTGCTAGCGTTTCTGTGGGCGGCAAAAAAACAGGGGAATTCTGTTATGAAGAAGATGCTAGTGGGCCTTGTCACCGTCTTTTTACTTATTGGCTGTGATGAGCAACCACAAAATGGTTCAGCAGAAAGTAAATCGTCAGCTAATCAAGAAAAACAGAACATACTTCCCATCGGCATTGATGGGTGGACTTTTGTTGGGCCATCACAGATTCCTTCTGGCTGGACAAAGGTGCGCGTCAATAATGATTCCGGCATGATCCACCACGCGCTCGTTTACCGTTTGCCCGAAGGGGTCACGGATGTGATGATCGCCGATATGGTGATTGAGCCAATTCAGAAAAGCCTGACGGCGCGACTGGAAGGCGATTTGGATAAGGCCAATCAGATCATGTCCACCATTCCGGGATGGATTGCAGAGACTGTCTATCTAGGTGGTCCAGGCATGATGTCTGACGGCATTGTGGGCGAGGCAACGATGTATCTGGCGCCGGGAAATTACATCGTCGAATGCTATGTGAAGACCAACGGCATGCAGCATAACTACAATCCTGAACCGGGAATGCATGGCATGGTGTTACCGCTGACGGTGACGGCAGAAGATGGCGGCATGGCGGAGCCTGAGGCGAATGTGACGCTTGCTATTACCAAATCCGGGTTTGACATCGTGGATGGCGCGTTCAAAACCGGTGCCAATTCTGTGCGTGTGACGTTTGTTGAGCAGCAGCTTTTTGGCGGCCTAATCGGCCTTGATGCCCATGTATTTAGGATCGACCCAGAAACCGATGTGGCGCAGGCGGTTCAGTGGATGAACCCGTTCTCAAACGAGGGGCAGGAAACACCGGCACCGGCCTATTTTGTTGGGGGCATTCATGACATGCCACAAGGGTCCACCGGTTATTTCACAGTAGACCTTGAAGAGGGCGACTATGGCATTGTTGCAGAGGTGCCGGGCGCGCATGAGATGGGCTTGTTTACGCAATTTTCAGTAACCGCTGACTAGCAGCCTGTAGCGTTTCTGTGCGCTGTCGAGAACGTGTCAGGCAGGTTTGGATTGCAGCAATTCCTGCATATGGGTCGCTGCGCCGCTGCCTGCCTGTGCATAGATATTGAACACTTCGTCGATCCCGTTTTCGCGCAATTCTTGTTCATGGTCGGGGAACAGCGCAATGGCAACGATCGGACCGTTATAGCCCCGTGCGCGCATATGATGTGCAGCGTCCAGATTGGCATGGTGGTTGGGCATCGCCAGTAGCACCATTTCAATTTCCCGATGCTGCGCGACTAAGCGTGCCCAAAATTCAGGGTTTGTGGCATCGCCCAGAACGACATTGCGACCCTCGTTACAGCTTACTTCAACTTTTTCTTCGTCAAGATCGATGCCGACAATTTTCGCACCAGCCTCCGGGCACATTTCGTCATAGGCGGCGCGACCTACCCGCCCCATGCCAAAGATCAGAATTTTGTGGTCGCCTAAATCAATGTCTTCGTCACCGGGCAATCTGTTGGGCCGCTCCCATTTGACAACAATGGATTTCACGCGGGCGTAAATTTGGTCTTCATAAACATTCAAGATTGAGGACAGCACAAGTGATGCTGCAAGGCTAAGCGCAATCACTGCCAACCAATCATGCGTCAACCAGCCGGCACCAACAGCGGTTGCTGCAACGATCAGCCCGAACTCAGAATAATTGCCTAGCACTAATCCACCCAGCGTCGCGCCACGTGCCCGCATGCGCAGGCGGCTCATCAAATAGGTGAAGAGGATGGTCTTAAAGGGGATGACAACCAATAATATCAGCGCTGCTATGCCTGCATCCACGGAAGGCATTCCGTTCAGGCCGATCGTCAGGAAGAAGCAAACCAAAAATAGGTCCTTGAAATCCATCAGTGTTTTGGAAAGCTGGATTGCCTTTTCATGCTGTGCCAGCAGGACGCCAACCAACAGCGCGCCAAGATCGCCCTTCAGGCCCACAAGTTCAAACAATGCAGCGCCGCCAAGGGCCGCTGTCAGACCGAAAACCACCAGCAGCTCCCGATTGCCACTAAGGTGCATGATATAGCCCAATCCATGACGGGCAGGGATCAGGGCGAAAAGCGACAGTGCCCAGATTGAGGGCAACTTGCCAGCAGAAATCGCAAGAAAGACAACGGCGGCAATGTCCTGCATGACCAAAACGCCAATGGCGACCTGCCCATAGCGCGAAACGAGTGAGCCCCGATCCTCCAAAATTTTAACGGTGAATACGGTGCTGGAAAAAGACAGGGCAAAGGCAAGGATGAGTGCTGCTTTATAGTCTAGGCCGCTGAACAATTGCACGCCGCCCCAGCCCAAGAGGAGGATGATGCCGAACGTGGCGGCCCCCATGAAAACCATATGTATCCCTGTCGTCGCCCAGATTTCCGGGCGGGCTAGGGTCTTAATCCGAAGTTTCAGGCCAATGGTAAACAGCAACAGCGTGACACCAAGGTCAGCAATCATTGTCAGAAACTGATCGTTCCTTGCGCCCATCAGGTGCAAAACAAAGCCGGCCATTAGAAAGCCGATCATGGGAGGAAGTTTAACTTGTCTGGCAAGTAATCCAGACAGAAAGGCGATGACAATCCAAACCGGATCGCGATAGTCGATGGAAGTTAAAAGTGTATCCAATGCGCGTATCTCACCTTTCTAGGTAGGGCAATCATGACTGATAGCCCCAGACGTGACAAGGTTAAGGCGCTGCTGCACCCTAGTGCATCCTGTCGCACATTGGTGAGCAATTGGTTAAGTGTCTGTCTTCTTGACCAAGGACTTATAGGCAATGATCGGCATCATGATCATAACAATCAGCACGCCGACATAAAATAGAAAGAACGCGATTTGGTTGCTAAGGGGCCCACCAAACGCAAGACCACGACTGTCAAGAAATAGCGGATCAATGGTGGAGGCGATGATGAACGTCCAGCCAACGATAATCAGGCAATTGACAGACCGTTTCAGCCCAAGCTCACCAAATGGTAAGAAGCGCAGAACAGCAGCGGTTAGCCACAAAAGAACACCATTTAAAATGCCTTCAAGATGGGCCATGCGCCAACCATCATAGGTTCCCGGCATTTGATAATCGATACTGCCGGGGATTGGCCACAGCTCAATCTTGCCGATTAGAAAAAACAAAAAGAAAAAGCCGATGACACCGCCTGCAAAAACCAGTAGGGCCCCATGACCGATCAGGCGTCGCCGCAATTGTTTAATGATGTCGTCTGAAATGTCTGCGTGGGTCATCTTTTTCCCCGGTCTGGTTTAGTTTGATGTGCTTGCGGCGTTTGCGAACGGTACAGGCATGTCTGGATCGAAAGTGTCGATTAGGGGCGGCCTGTCCTTTGGTGCGCTGTCATATAGGTCCAGCCATCGGGTAACCCAATCGGGGTCACGTTCCTGTCGGGGGTCGTGCCCGGGCAGGGTCGCGCGAAACAGATAGGGGCCAACATGACCGATAAAGACGGCTAGATTTTTGTAGAGCCTTAGTCGTGCAGCGAGGGAGCGCCACAACCCCTCCCGCTTTAGGATCTTGATATAGGCGCGACGGGAAAAGCGCATCACATCGAACGAACCGTGCAGAACCCCGATGGCACGGGCGATATAGTTCCCCAGCCCATTGGGGTAAAGGTCACGATAGGCGTCATAGGCGACGCATTTATGTTCGGTTTCTTCAACCATATGCCACAGCACGAAGGAGGCAACGCGGCTGTCTGCGTGGTGAAACAGGCTGGTGCGTTGTTCGATCAGCCATTTTGTAACGCCCAGCGTCATCGCCTCAAACCCGGCGGTATAGGCAAGGCGCAGGCGCAATGATTTTTGGTTCAAACGCTTATAGGACGCTTCCATCTCAGTTTCGGTTTCGGCAAGCTCAGGATAGCGCTTTTCCTTCAACAATTCATTGAAGCGACGATGGGTCTGAAAGTGCTGCCCTTCCTGTGCATTAAACGCGCGCACGGTTTCTTTGACTTGCGGGTCACTGATTGACCGCGCAGCCTCTGCCATTGTGCGGATCAGAAAAGGTTCAAGATAGGGCATGGTCAGTGACGCGCCATTAAACATGGCGGTCAATTCATCCTTGTTTGGAATCCATTGTGGGTCAATGTCGTCGGGAAATTCGAATGGGATTTCGCGCGGTATGGGAATGCGGTCTTCGATTTGTGTGGTCATCAAAGCCTCCTATCCTGTGACGGCAAGTTTGCTTGCGTTAACGGCGCCTGTTTCCAGAATTTGTGCCTGTAAGGTCTGAAACAGGGGGGCGACTAGTTGATCAATTGTGCAGCCCATGACGAACTGCCCCGCAACTTCAAGCGAGACAAGGCCGTGCGCCGCTGTCCAGAACAGATGGCTTGCCACCAGTGGGTCAAGGTGATCGCTGAAGGTGCCGTCTTGTTGACCTTCGCGGATGACATCGGTGCAAACGCCTAAGGCGTCATTCTTGGCGGCCCGCAGTTCAAGGGAGTTTTCCGCGATGTCCGTGTTTTCGAGTTCAAAGAACATCAATTCATACCGATCGGGCCGTTCGATGCCTGCGGTTACATAGGCGCGGGCCAAGGCTTCAAGTTTTGCAGAGGCGGCGTGTTTTGATTTGATCGCGCGCTTCATCTCAGCCTCAATCCAGCGAAAGGCGCGGGCGCGCAAGGCGTTCAGCAAATCATCCTTATCGGTGAAATAGCGGTAAGGGGCTGAATAGCTGATGCCCATGTGTGCTGCCACATTGCGGAAGCTAACAGCGCCTATGCCGCCCTGCGTTTCAAAGACCTGCATTGCAGCGTCCAGAATTTCTTCACGCCGTGCTGCAATTTGATCGTCAGTTTGTCGTTTCCGTGCCATGCGAAACTGTTAACACTGTTAAATTAACACTGTCAACGTTAAAAATCATGCGATGTCGCATTTTGGCTTGCGGGCAAAGAGAGACATTTCAGATCAGGGCGGTGTCGAGGTGATGGACTAGGCCCACATAGCCAATATCGCGCGTAATGTCGTGGCAAATGCGATGGGTTGATCCAACATCAAATGATGACGCGCGTTTGGGATGCCGATTATGGGAATGTCAGTGCCGCCAAGTTCTTTGATATAGGCAGCGGAGTCGGCATCGAACAGCTGGCTTTGTTCGCCGTATATCAGCGCCTTGCGACCCGGTGTTTTGACGATTGTCTCACCCTGTTTAAACACATGCTCATGCTGGTCAGTGTCCCGGCGGAATACGCTGGGATCGAACTTCCATGTAAAGCCAGCTTCAACCTGTTTTAAGGAATGAAAGGCCATGTAATCGAACAGGGCAGGGACTTCTGTCGGTTGTGGTGGTGACAGGACAAAGCGGCCCTTAGCGGTTTCATAATCCTCATAGATTTTATTCTGACGGTTCGGGTCCTGTGATCCGGGTGGTTTGGACGACCCGAAATAGGCCATCAATCGTTCAGGGCGCAGGGTCATCAAATCGCAGATGATCAACCCGTCAAATTTGTCAGACGCCTGTTCCATAACGGCAAGTGCGACATGGCCCCCATAGGAATGGGCGATCAGCGTCGGCTTTTTATTATGGGCACTAGGGGCAAACATGCCGGTTTGTTCTGCAACGGCCAAAACCTCGTTCACGCGGGTTTCAAGCGGATAGCTGTGGCGCGCACCCGAATCGCCCATGCCGGACAGGTCAAAGGCGACCACATTATAATCGTCAGCAAGGAAAGGCGCGATAAAGGCAAAGCAGCGGGCATGGGCCAAAAAACCATGCATCATCAAAAGGGCTGGCTTGCTTGGGTCGCCCCATTGGAAATAATTGATGGGGCAGCCATCAGCGTCAATTGTGCCTTGGCTACGGGGAACCGCCATTGCGTCCTGCAACCATTTGGGTGGGTCGACAATTTCTGGGCCGAGATCAGTCAGGGCAGGCGCGGGCGCAGAGGCAGCATTTAGGGCGCCAGCCCCTGCTGCTGTAGATGTTTCGGTGCTCATAAGGGCAGCCTTTATGTAATTTTAATTCCTAATCTTTGCTTAGTATAAGTCAGGTGGAAGAATATCAAGGTAAACTATCGCAGGTAAAAAGCGGATATTTTGGATGAAATCACTTGCTATCAAAGCGCGAACATGGTCAGGTCTTAGTGCTGTGCAGCGCGTGGACGGTTTATCACCAATTGTGCAGCAGCTTTTTTGCATCTGGCCTAGATGGCCATTGCCTGAAAGAGCCCATTTGGGCATGAGATTTTAAGCAGCCCAACTACGCATGCTGCTTGTGTAAGAAAGCGAATTCGCCGCGATAGATTAAATCGCCGCTCGCAGAATAGAAAGTTCCCTCATTGCGCACGACATTAGCCCCCGGTACGGCTGCGGTGCCCATCCATGTTTTTCAGCGTAATGGTACTGCCATTATGTTGTGCAATGCATTGGATCATGACGTGACAATGACAGGGAACAACCAATTCAAGAAAACCGGGGGTTCATATCCCGGATATTTAACAGACGATGGTTCAATTGCGGGTTTGTCTCGAATGCTGAACTTTATCGGCGGGCATGCCTTGGGCGTGTGACGCAGACTAATCGTCAAACCTGCAACCTGATCTTAGAAAGGATATAAAATGAGCACAGGTACAGTAAAATGGTTCAACGCAACAAAGGGTTATGGTTTCATTGCCCCTGACGAAGGTGGGGACGACGTATTCGTTCACATCAGTGCCGTTGAACGTTCAGGCCTGTCAGGTCTGAATGAAGGTGACAAAGTCAGCTACGATATCGAAGTTGACGAGCGTCGTGGTAAATCTTCAGCCGGCAACCTAAAAACACTTTAGGCTGAACGGCTTGGCCCTGACTTAAGGGGCTAGAAACCAGATAGGCCCCGGCTGTTACAGCCGGGGTTTTTCATTTGGTGGGCTCTAAAGACTGGGGAAGAGAGGCGGAATAGTGGGGCGCAATATGTCCCGATTTGGAAGAGTTTTGTAGAAAATTCAATGATTGCAGAGCTTTTGTTAATCCCCATAAGATTATGGTGAAATTGCCCTTTGTAAGGAAATGCCTTATAATAAGGGTGTTGTTTAAATGGTTCTGCGACCAGTTTTTGAGAGCTTGAATGCGTAACTATATGAAAAATTTGCAAAAATTTTTCATCCGCCGGAATGTCACCGTGCGGAGCGCGTTTTTGTGTACTGCATTGTTTGCAGGACTGCTGGCATCGCAGCCCGGTTTTGCCGCAACAGATGGCGAAATTGGTAGTTCGTCACAAGGCAGCGTTGGCCTTTCGGTCTCGATCCCAGCACTTGTCCGCATAAGCAACCTCGAGGATATGAGCTTCGGCACGTGGGATGGCACACAGTCTATGTCGAACGATGACAAGGTCTGTGTGTGGAGCAGTTCGCGCGGCTACTCATTGACCGGCGTAGGCACTGGTGGCGGTGATTTTGTCATTCGTGATGAAACGGGGAATGAGATTCCTTTTTCAGTCGAATGGGCAGCGCCTTCGGGTAGCGCACAGCAATTGCAGCCCGGTCAGGCCCTACCGGATCTGGCGTCCCCGTCAATTGACACAAGTTGCTCTGACGAGGCCAGCATGGCCCTGATGACCATCGGTTTTGATCAGCAAGATTTGGCTGCCTCCCCTGCGGGTGACTATAGCGGTGTTTTGACATTGACTGTTGCATCAGAATGATTTGAGCCTGCCGCGGATGAGACTGGACCTCATCCGCTAACCCCCCTAAATTGCAACAAGTTTCTTTTGGGGCCGGGCATATGTCAGCACAACGATCACATTATCGTACCGCCATGTTCAATAAAATGTTCTGGCTTTTCACGATTGTCGTTGTCGGTCCTGCGGTGCTGGTTGGTCTAATCACCTATGGTATTCGCTATGACCAGTTTCAGGATGGTGCCGCACGCTATTTGCATGACGTCGCTGTGATGCGCGCACGCCAGCTTGATACCCTCAATCAGGAAGATTTGATCGTCGTTGATCTGTTGACCGACAATGCAGCGGCGCAACAGATCATCCAGTCAGGTATGCAGGATCAGCACGCGATAGAAGTTATGCGGACGCGTGTACGCTCATTCCAACTCAATCACGCAGCTTTTATTCGTGACAATGATGGCAACGAGATAAGTGTTGGCCGCAATCCAAAGCCGGTTGCGCTCCGCAGCGTTGATAGCGTTCTGAACCCTATCATGGGGCCGACAGGTGGGCGTGGTGTGCGCGCGTTGGTGACCGAAGATGGTCGGCTGATCACTCAGTCAACGGCGCCGATTGTGATTGATGGTGTTATTGTCGGGCAACTGGACCTTTATTGGAATAGTGGGGCTGTGTCCGGCACGTTGGAACGTGGCATGGCGCTTTACAAAACGGCGGAAGTTTCTGTGTGGCTGGAGCCGCAGCAAGATGGCACCCGGCAACAATTGTGGCCGCCGCGGATGGACCCTTCCTTGTTTGGACGCACATCTGTCAGTCGTGCTGACCATCCTGTGATTGCGAACCCCAAGCTGCCTGAAAGGGATCAAATCACAAAGTTTACCGATGATGATTGGATTGTCAGGTTCGCAGGAACGGCGCAAACCTATAATGGGTGGACTGTTTTGGTGACGGTTCACGAAAGTGAGATTATCGGCAATCTGGCGGGCAGTTTCTTTTTGATTTTTGGTACAGCAATTGGGCTGTTGTTTGTTGCGGTCTGGTTTTTGACGCGCAGTTATGGGCAGCGTCTTTTGTTGTTGGGCGACATGCTTGCTGAAGCTAGCGAGATTTCCTCAGATGCGCCTCAACAAAACCAGTCCCCTGAAAAAAGCAGATCCATCTGGCGCAAGGAGGATGAGCTAACAGATGCAATTAAAAGCGTCGATCAGCTTATCCGTAATCTTGAAACCAAGAACCGTGACCTTGAAACAAAGTTGCGTCAGCGCGGCTTTGAATTGGCTAAAGCCCAAGGGGAGCTATCTGAGAGTGCCAGCACTGAACGGGTGATGCAGATGACGTCCGTGCTGTCCCATGAAATTAACCAGCCCTTGGGGAATATCAGCATTCTGGTTGAAGACTGGCTGGATGATGACGAGATTGCCCAGATAGATGGCCTTGCAGATGACCTTCGCGCTATCAATGATATGGTTGAACAGGTGCGCACGATCAGCCGCACCGTCCGGTCATTGGGCAGTAAAAATGCAGAAATTGAAATGGGGCCTGTTGCTTTGCGCGGCGTTGTTGAACAGGCCTATACGATCACTGTTCCGACATTGATCAGTCACGACGTCCGCTTTTCATTTGATGTGCCAGCGACTTTGCCGCCGATAGCTGCGAACAAGGGGGCCTTGTTGCAGGTGTTCAGCAATCTGATTCAAAATGCTTGCTTGGCGATGGATGGCAAGGGCGAACGAGCGATCCTTGTGCAGACGCAATCAGGGCCCGGCCATGTCATTGTTGATGTTGTGGATTCTGGTCAGGGCATACCCGAAAGCATTTTGCCTGAGATATTCAAACCGGGTGTGAGTTCACGTCTAGATGCGGGGGGGTCGGGCCTTGGCTTGCCGATTGTGCGGCGTATTGTTGAATCGCTGGGCGGGCGCGTATCAATTGCCAAGACAGGCCACGGCGGCACAACGGTTCGGCTGACATTCGCCGTGTGGCAGGACTAGGCGAGTACCTTACTCTCCAACGATTTCTTTTAATCGTGAAATAGCCTCAACCAAAGAATTGGCCGAACTCTTAACCTGATAGCCATCAGCGCCCAGCTTCATGGCGCGGTTGTAATCAGATGGTTCATCAGAACTGCTGAGCATGATGATTTTCAAATGATCATAGTCCGCGCTTGCGCGCACTTTCGACAGGAACTCAAACCCGTCCATGATGGGCATGTTGATGTCGAGCAATACGCCGACGATAGGGGTGTCGCTTGGTTGTCCGCTCAACAATTCCAGTGCCTCGGCACCATTGTTGGCGTCTTGCAATTCAGCATCAATACGCCCGCGCTGTTGTGCGCGTCGTAGTGATCGATGGACGATCTCTTCATCATCCACAACTAGAATTCGTAAACTATTTGGCATGCCCAGCCCCAGAACCCCAAATATGATTTTATTTCAGAAATTGATTATTAATCATGACAGGATCATAACCTGAAGCGATATGACAAAATGGCCCATGTAGAAATCTTGACCATTTATCCTAATTGACCCGACGTCGTGCCAGGAATATGGTGAGGTGTTGTTGCCGGGTGGGGGCCTAAGCAGCAAGTGTAAAAGTAGATTGGAGCGTAGGGTTTATGCCATTTGAGTTTGGCAATAAAAAAATTGCAGTCATCGACGATGACATTGTTGTCCTAACCGGACTGAAACGAGCAACCCGCAAATTCGAGAATTGTGAATTGATCGGGTTCGACGTTGCAAGTGATGCGCTTGAAACCCTTTCAAAAGAAAAAGTCGATGTGATTTTGTGTGATGTCTTGCTGCCAGACCTTGATGGCTTGAACCTCATGCGTGAATTGCGGCGCGGTGGTGCCAATATGGAAACACCAATTGTGATCGTAACAGGCGCAAATGCAGACGATCTGGCGTTTAAGGAGGGGGAGCGGGCAATGAATGTTGCTGTTGTGTTGAAGCCGCTGTCCGTTGACGCAATCTGCGATGCCTTGACGGGACTTGGCGCCGCATAGGGGGGACGTCTGATGGCTGAAGACGAACGACAATTACGCAAACGCATTGGCCGCCGCGCTGCCAACAAGATCATCAATCGCCGCAAGATCATCATGACTGCAAAGGACATGATTGAAGACGGCGGCGTGATGTCTTTAAGCCCGGCCCGCGTGGCAGAGGCCGCAGATGTCGGGCATGGCACGTTTTATTCCTATTTCGCAGATTCTGAATCGCTGATCGAAGCCGTGATTGACGAGGCAAAGCGTGAGCTGTTTCAACTTGTTGGGAAATCTGTTGGTGCCGACGACAGTTTCTCAGGGGCGATGCGCAACATTGTGACCGCTGCTGTGACCTATGCCGAAGCACACCCCAAGCTTTATCAATTGGTAATTCAAAACACTTTGTTCCTGTCTGACCGTTTCACACGGCAGGTCAATGTGCGGATGGAAGTGTCGGCCCAAGTCGTCAATTTACTGGAACGGTTTGTCCCGGATGATAATGACGAGGCCTATGAGGATCTGGTTGATCTTGCCAACAAGGTTGCGCTGATGTTGCCCGCTGCTCGTCCAGGAACATTATGGGATTCCGAAGGCGTGCTTGAACAGGCCTTGCATTATCTTTCAACAGATATTGCCGCCGCCGAAAGTTGGGCTGGCAAGGCCTAATGACTAATCAATATTCCACAGCCTGACTGCCACGGGCATCAAGCATCAAGAAACGCGCAGGGGTGCCTTCAAATGGCAGCGGCATGTCATAGCTGGTGCCTGCGTAAATGCGCTTAACAGGCAATTGTTTGCAGTCTTCCAGCTTTGCATCACATTGCTGCCCATCATATAGCAGTGCGTTTGAATTGCCCTCATTCGTAATGTGAAGCATGGCACCGTCGCGCTGGACATTCAGGTTAGACGCGGGTGAGCGCGGCGTCGCCAAAACCAGAATGTCATAGCCAACCATGATTTTGATTTTCATGCCTTCTGTGTCGGCATCAAAGTCCGTTGCCTTTGGTTCCACCAACACGCGATAGACATCATCCGTCTGGGTCGGTTTTTTCAGCAAGGTCATGCGAATGATCTTGCGGTCGCCCGGCTGCAGTACCAATTTGCGCGGCGTGACAAGCAGGCCCAGCTCCCGCGGGTCAGCGGGGGATTGGCGTTCCTGCGCGTCCGTCCCCGGATCAGCGATGCGCGCTGGATCGACAGCGACATACAAAACCTCGTCCCCGATATTGCGCAGCTCGATATCCGCGCGTGGCCGCCCATCGGTGCCAATGACGACGATATTCTTGTTAACGACCAGCTTGGCAAAGGCCGGTCCGGCAAAAGCCATCAGCAGGACAGCAAAAAGCGGAGCAAATAAAAGGCGAGCGCGTAGGCGTGTCATCTAAGCAGAATCCAAATCGGTTTGTGATGGCCGCAGAATAGACAATTTCTTGTTGCGGTGAAAGAAAAAGGCACACGCTGCGGTTACAGCATGTGCCCTTCGTGAATCGGAGTGATCCAAATCCACATGACCCAAAGGGCCGAACGAATAATCAGATGGTAGCAGAATTGTTCTGCACTGCAATAGGGAAAGCTCCCATTTCGACGGGTTATTCGACTGCAACGATAAGGGTAAGGGTGCCTGAATAGGTGCCAGCGCTGACGTTCTTTAGGTGACCCTTTTTAATTTCAATATCTAGGGTCGCGCTGGTGTTGCCGTTGCAGTCCTGTGCATTTGCATCGGTAACACGTTTGTCCAATTCTTTATGGGCTTTCAGCTTTTTGCCCTTCTTGCCGGAGCTATCCGTCCATTCCGCTGTATATGTTAATTCATCGACACTGTTTGTAATGGTAAAATCGCCATCAGTGCCTGATCCGATACCGGTGATCGCGTATCCTCCAGTTGTTGACCAGACGCAATTAGGTTCTGATCCGGACATATCCGATTGGCCGTCCCAAGTGCCAAGATCGATGTCGTGGAGGCTGCTAATCCGAACAAGGGGAGAGATTTCGGCATTGATTGACGCGTCACCGCCTGAGGAATTGCCGCGACCACCATTAGAGGCAGCAAAGGCTGCCCCTGGGACAAATGACAGGGCGCACATCAAAAGTGCTGTCAGTACCAAAATCCGTTTCACGGTCTGTTTCCTGACGAGTGGCGGTTAACAATTTGGCAGAGGAAAGTTTCGTTCGGCCCTCTGTCGAAGGGCAATCTATATCAATAAAAATGACGCACAAGATATTTTCGACAAAAAATCGAAAATATAGTAAAATTGATTAAAGAAGAAAGGTGTCAATATTCCAACATATTGGATTCTTTATCGAATTCACATTTTAGCCATTTTGACGCATAACGGCTTGGTTTTGCAGGACTTTCCTGATTTTTGGCCTTGTATGGGTTGAATGTGACAGGCAAGCTGGCATGGACACGACACAGGCGGGGGGCCTTATGGAGCTTCAGGATTATCGGCGCAGTTTTCTTGGGCGTTGGGCAACGCTGACTGCCGGTATTTTGGTCTTGTACGGCGTTTATAATTTAAACAGCTGGATGTTTGCGCAGGACGTTCTGCATCGCTTTTCGATGACGGGTCGTCCGCCTAACGTCTATGTGGTGTTGTCTGTCACCCTATTAGGTCTTGGTTTTTTGATCACGATCTGGCGTGGTCGGCCCAGCAAACTGGCTGTTCTGTTGGCGCTGATCGTAATCTGCGAAGGCGCGATTGACCTTGTTGAAGCCTATATCGGTATAGAAAGCGAATGGATTTCTCGGTTGCTGACCCTCACAACGGGGCAAGTGCAGACGGTAAACCATACGCTGACACCGATGGAAGCTTTTGGTGTTATTTGTACTGCGCTTCTTCTGCTTGATCTGAATTACCCGAAATTGTTGCGGTTCTATGTAACGGCTGTCTTGGGTGGCGTTGTTGCGCTGGTGACATTGTTCGGTGTGTACACGTCATATTTGGATATTCCCCAATCGATCCTGTTGTTCAAGGTCAGCTCCCAAGCCCCTATCATGATTGGTGTGGTGGGGCTGTGTGTCATGTCCGCCATGATTAGCGATACACAGGTGCGTGCGCGATCCAAGGAAGTGGGGGTTGCGCTATCCTTCGCCATCGGTGGCGTGTTGGCCATCTTTTTTATGATGGGCGTTTTGTCGAACAATTCTGATCAACGTATTCGCACGTTTGGCGAAGCGGCAGCAACATCCTATGTTGATGCCCAGAACGCGCAGGTGCGGGCGACTCTGCAAGGGATAAGCAGGCAAATCATTCAGTTCAGCGTTTTGAATGACAGGGCTGAATATGACACCTTGTTTGAAGCAATGCCGATTGCGGTTGCCTTTATTATTAAAACACTGGGCGATGACCCTAATCTAAAAATTGCGACGCGTGACGGCCAGCCGCTTGATCCGCAAATATTGCAGCATATTTGGTACCCCGTGGGTGACCCAGTGCATCTTGGCGGCGGTCTGTTTGCCTATCGCAACGAGTTAGGTGGTCGCAATGGAATTCGGCTGGGCAAAGTGATTTTGCAACCGGGAAAAGTGGAAGGCTTTATCCTGATTAAAGCACCAGACCCGTTCGACGGGTTGGTGCGGCTGGTGACACCGGATTCGTTTGAGATTATGATCCGGAACCCAGAAGGTGAAATAATCTATCAATCCCCTAATGCGCAAACTGTTATGGAGGCCTATTCCAAGTTTGTGGTGCATACCCAAATCACAATTGGTGATCTGGCTTTTCCAGTGTTGATGGTTCCTGAAGAGGAGATTATTGAAAGTTTTCAGGATGAAAACGTCGCGGCAGTGCTTTTCTTTGCGGTGCTGACGTGGCTGTTGGCTGTTTACGCGCTGTATCAATGGTTTGTGAACAGGCGCAGCGCGATGGAACTGGTCCTTCAGTCCCGCGATTTGAAAAAGGATCTGCTGGCTGTTGAAGAAAGGCGGGAGCAGATAGAACAGTTCGCCACGGTGGCAGCCCACGATATGAAGTCACCCCTAAACGCGATCATGTCGATTGAAGAATGGCTGCGCGAGGATTTGGAACCATATCTGAATGATGAAACGCGCGGCATGTTCGATGATATCGAAGCGCGCGTAACACACCTACGTGATATGGCGGGATCGCTTTTGGCCTATTATCGGTCAGACAAATCAAGCGTCGCATTGGACACGGTGGATGTGAAAGAAATGGTCATGCGCATCTCAGCCAGCCAGCCGCCCGAGTGTAAGCATGACATTGTTTGTACGAACCTGCCGACGCTACACACCGCAGTCGCCCCGTTAGAGCAGATTTTGGCTAACCTGATCACCAACGCGCTGAAGTATCATGATGGGGACCAGCCTTCCATCCATGTCAGCGCAGAACAACAAGGCGCTTTCTGGCGGTTTCGGGTGGCCGACGACGGGCCGGGCATCCCTGCAGCCATGCAGGACAAGGTGTTTGATCCCTTTGCCTCTGCCCTGCCGAAGGACAAGCGCAAGGGAACAGGCCTTGGTCTGTCAATCGTTCGTCGTTTGGTGATGGGCCTTGGCGGCGAGGTCGGGATTGAGCAGGGCATCGAAGGGCGCGGCACCTGCGTTTACTTTGACTGGCCCGGCCAGTGGCCGGGATAAGGCGCGCGTGACATGGCTTGCCTAGTTGCAAACCATTGCATCAAGGCTGACCAGGTCTTGAGTGAAATCAAGCGCAGGCAGTGTAATCTCACATTCATCAACTCCCTTGCGTGATGCGATCAATGTCTTGTCAGACGCTGATGCATCAATGACGAAGAAACCAAATTCGTCGGTGTAATCCTGATTGCTGCCTATTGTGATTTTGCGACCGGACAGTGGCTCCCCATTCGGATCGACTAGCTGGCCAAACAGGGGCACGATTTTATCGACCTGCCATGTCATGGTGACCACATTGCCGGGATACAGGGGGGATTGCTGCGCCCTGCCGTCAAAGCGGATATTGTCGCCGCCTTCAATCGCCAGTTCAACCTTGTACAAGTCATAAGGGGGCAGGAATATGGGGGTGCGACTGCCAACGGCAGCACTGCCATAGGACCGGCCATTAATGTTCAAGGTTACCTCGCTGCCAATTGCATCGCCCTCAAGGTTGATGACAATCGCGCTACCGGCCTGACGACGCCCGGCAAGCGAAAAGGCACCTTCCGAAAAGGTGATGCCTGTCCGTGCTGATCCAGTGAATGAGGTGACGTGATTATCCGTGATGCCATGATCAAGATCAAAAAAGGCCTGCGCCCTGCTGCCGAGATATGAGGCGCTGGAGAAAAACTCGACCGCGCCGCTTTGGGTGCGCAGGCCGGCCCCGGCCTCAATATCATCGTCAAATAAAAGACCGTCGCGCCAGTTCACCTCAGCGGTGCTGGTGTCCAAAAGGTCATGGTCGCCGGAAATAAAGCTTGAACGGTTGGCCCCTGAATAGGTCCACTTGCCATCCTGTTGGCGGAAGGTCAGGCGCAGGAATACAGTCGACTCTCCCTCGCCAAATCGGCCCGACAGGGCAGCGGCAATCGTTTGGCGGCTGTTGGGCTGGTAGGACCAGTCAAGCGTTGGCAGGAAGAAATCCTCGCTTTCAAAAACGCCAGCAACCTTGCGCGCACGGTGTTCATAGCGTGCACCGACACGAACCGGACCTAGGGAAAAGCTTGTATTGGCGGTAAACTCACGTGCGTCCTGTTCTACAGGGTCAAACATCTCGTCTAGGGAGTTGCAGGCATAGGTGCCATCTTGTTCCCACATACCGTCCAAAGACGCGCTGAAACCAGGCAGGGCATAGGCGGCCCTGATACGTGCAGCCGCAGATTGGTCTGTGCTGACAAGGGCATCTGCCTCAATATTCAGATTGCGGGCAAGATATATCAAGTTGCCCGACAGGCTGCCGACATGTTCTGACCCGAACAGGTCAGCATTCACGGCAATATTGTCCGCAATCCGCTTTGACAGTCCGGCATGGGCAAAATAGTTAGAGGTTGCTTGCGGCAATGCGCGTGTATCGTTCCTGCGCGGTAAAACCCCAGCTTCTGCGACAAACATATAGGTGTCGCGCGGGGGAAAGCGGCGTGACTTCACAAAGAATTGGTCAACCTGATTAACCTGTGCCGCCCCTTCAAACACGCGGATCGTGATGTCATAGGCCCCATCGGGCAGGTCTGAAATATCAAGTTCCTGATTTCCGGCATCATAGGTGCGGGTGGATAAGAGCCGCCCGTCACGCAGGATTTCGACGCGCGACCGCCGCTCAATAAACAGGACGATTGGCGTTGCAGATGTTTGCTCAAGGTCCAACCGCAAGTCGGTGGTTGATTGAAAGCGCACGCCATAGGTTTCAAATTCGCTGATCAATGCCGTGCCGGACGAGCGGATATAGCCACCCTCTGCCCGCGTGTTGCCCTGTTCCCTGATGGCCGCAATACGGTCAATCTCGCCATCTGTATCTGATGCGATGCCGCCAATGACTTCCAATCTTTGATTGCCTTGGGCCGCGATCACCTTGGTCATCACCTGATAGGAAGTATCGGATTGCGCCGCCCCGCGTGAGCCTGAGACGGACCCGGAAAGATCGGCGGTCACGGCAAAACTGTCATCGCCAGCGGGCAAGAACCGCACATCGTCGAGGGTGGAGGCTTCTAAAAAAGCAGCATTCACAAATATGTCGGCGCGAAACAGCCCTTCATCAAATATGACGCCAGCAACTTCCGGCGCAAGTCTGCCGCAATCAGATGAGGATTCTGTTTGACAGATTTGATCGACATTGGGGGCAAGAGGGCCTGACAAAGCGGCGATAACACTTTCCTTGTCGATCAGGTTGGGCAGCATGTCCACTACGGCAATGGGGTCATCAAATGTGATGGCGTCGGGGGTAAAGGTTGCCAACGTCCCGCCAATATTATTGCCGCCAAAATAAATATCGACAAAGGTCGTTTGCGGTTCTGACAGAAATTCAAACCCCTCAGGAACCGCTTGCGCATAGGCATAAGGCTTTGCGGTTAGGACACCACAAAACACTGCCGCCATAAGGGCGCAACGGAAAACGAAATGGGACAAGATCTATTCTGCCTTGACGATCAAATTGACTTTGCCGCTATAGCTGCCTGCGGGGCTGCCTGCAAGGTGCTGTTCCCTGATCACGGCGCGCAGTCGTGCTGAGGCGATATGATGATCCGCACAGTCCTGTGCTGTGGCGTCGGTTCTGATGGGGCCAGCTTCGGTATGGGGCTCAAGCTCAACAGTGGTTTGGTTTGAGACGTAGTATAGGGAGACGGGTAACTTGCTGCCCTTTGGGCCCTTGATGGAGAAAAAGCGATCCCCGTCATCCTTTGTGTTCGGGCCCGTGCCTTTTATGGTGAATGCCAATGAGCTTGAGCCGATGCAGACGTCAGCCTCCCCGTCCAAATCACCGCGGCCTGTCCAGATGCCCAGATCAATATCCTCATAAACATCAAGAAAAACGCCATCTTTGTCTTTCTTGCCAAGTGCGGGATGGACGATGATCACAAGGCAGGCCGCAAGAATCCATGTTTGCCAATTTCCAAGAAATTGCAGGCGTGATTGATAGGCATTGTCTTTAGACGACATGAGCATGAGCGGATTATAAGCTACCTCCCCCAAAAGCAAAGCACGCATCTTTGTGGGATGCGTGCTTTGGTGAAGTAGATGAGAGACCATCACCTCACAAGACCCGAAGGCCGAACGAACAGGGGATTTGGGGTGGTTCTGCAGCAATCATTATGCGGACTGCTGTGACCTGGATCTAGATCCTAGGATAGCCCTTTTGAGGGCAAGCCCCGTTCTTATAGGGGGGATCACCGGCCCGCCATTTGTGGGTGAGCCGGTGAGAGGTAAGCGCTTAGCTTATTCAGGAGCAACAACCAGTGTCAGCGTGCCTGAGTATGTGCCGGCAGGTGCTGCTGCGGCGTCGGCTTCTGCAACGGTCACTGTGACATTTGCAGTATCGCCACCCAAGCAGTTGGTTGTCAGGGCGTCAGTAGCCTGACCAGCCAGAGCCTGACCTGAGGTCACGGCCTGATCGTCGGTGTCCACATCATCCCAAGCAACAGAGTAGGCGATGGTGTTTGAACCGTCTGTGATGGTGAAGGCGTCAGCGGCGCCTGAACCGGTTGCTGTCAGGTTGTAACCGCGGGTGGTTGACCAGACGCAGTTTTCGTCATTGCCTGTCATGTCACCTGTACCTGACCATGTGCCCAGGTCGATGTCGTTCAGGTTGCTGATCTGGATCAGGCCGGGGATAACGGCGTTGATGTCAACAGAACCGGTTGAAGTTACACCGATTGAGCCCTGAGATGCTGCGAAAGCAGAGCCTGTCAGCAGAGCTGCGGCTGTTGAAGCAACGGCGACTTTTTTAGAAAACTTAAACATGTGATTTCTCCGAGTTATCGAGTTTTTGTTTCAATGAGTTTCGGAGGAAAGTTCGTTCGGCCCCCCGAGGTGAGTGTCTTATGTCACGCCCACTTTTGTGGGGCAATATAAAATCGACAAAAAATCGAAAAACAAGGCGATATCACTATTGAAACGAACGCTAAAATCACCACAAACTATTGAATAAACACTATAAACACGGCTATTACGCCATTGTGCCGCAGGCGCAAATATAGAGGGCCGCAGGCATTAAATAGAGGGGCGCAGGCGTCAAAAGAAGGCCCGCAGGCTGAGAAATTAGGGCCAGCGAGTGGAACTAAAGCGCCAATAAAGACTGGAATCAGGGCCCCCAAAACCAAAAAAACACCCGGACCAAATGGCCCGGGCTTAATAGTTGGGAGGGATTTGAATAGGAGGCTAATCCTGAACGCAGGTTTGGGCCTGTGTGCCCAGCCCCTCAATACCAAGCGCGACCTTGTCGCCAGCCTTCAGGTAAACAGGCGGGTCCATGCCCAACCCAACACCGGGAGGGGTGCCGGTTGAAATCACGTCGCCTGGCTGCAGGCTCATAAACTGGGAGACATAGCTGACAAGATGCGGGATTTTGAAAATCATGGTCCGCGTATTGCCTGTCTGCATGCGCTGTCCGTTTACATCAAGCCACATATCCAGATTGTCGTAGTCGCCAACCTCATCGCGGGTGACAAGATAAGGACCTATGGGGCCGAAAGAATCGCAGCCCTTGCCCTTTTCCCATTCGCCTGTCCCTTCCAGTTGGAAGGCACGCTCTGACACATCATGGGCAACGCAAAAGCCTGCCACATGTTTCATGGCGTCGGCTTCGTCGATATATTTACCAGCCTTGCCGATCACGACGCCAAGCTCTACTTCCCAATCAGTCTTTTCACTGTTGCGCGGGATCAGCAGATCATCATCGGGGCCGCAAACAGCGCTGGTGGCCTTAAAGAAGATCACAGGCTCTTCGGGCACTTCCATGCCGGATTCTTCGGCGTGGTCAGCATAGTTAAGCCCGATGCAGATGAATTTGCCCACATGACCGACACACGCGCCAATACGGCTGTTCTTATCAAGCGCAGGCAGGCTGGCAAGGTCCAGCGCGCCGAGCTTGGCTAATGTTTCGTCTGACAGGGCGTCATGGTCCCAATCAGATATATGGGCGCTGACATCGCGCCAGACACCATCCTGATCTTCGATGGCAGGAATTTCCTGACCCAAGGGGCCAACCCGTAATAGTTTCATGGTGATTATCCTTTACGCTGTCCAGCCGCCGTCAATGACGTGGGTCTGGCCTGTTACAAATCCTGATTCGTCGGAGGCAAGATAGGTGGCAAGGGCTGCAATCTCCTCAGCCGTGCCAAGCCTGCCCATCGGTTGCCGCGCGATAAAGGCGGCGCGTGCCTCGTCATAATCGCCCTGTGCGGCCATGCGCCCCTGAAGTGATGGGGTGTCGACAGTGCCCGGGCAAATCGCATTGCAGCGAATATTTTGGCCGACATAATCAGCAGCAATTGCCTTTGTCATGCCGATCACACCCGCCTTCGTCGCCCCATAGGCAAAGCGGTTGGGCGCCCCCGTGACGGAGGAGGCAACGGAACTCATATTGATAATGTTGCCGCCACCTTGGGCCAGCATCAACGGGATGACCGCACGGTTCATTTCATACATAGCGGTCAGATTAAGGGCCAGTGACTGGTCCCATGCGGCGCGGTCGCAATCCTCGATCGTGCCATGATGGACCCAGCCTGCCACATTGAACAGCACATCAACCTTGCTGTGTTTGGCAAACAGGGCAGCGATGGCTGCTTGGTCTGTAACATCCAAAGTTTCGACCGTGATGGCTGGCGCTTCCTCGTGAAGCGAGGCAAGGCCTGCCGCGTCAATATCCGTGGCGATAACGTCAGCGCCTTCGCGGGCAAAGTTTAGTGCGCTTTGCCGACCGATGCCTGCGGCGGCGGCGGTCAAAATGATTGTCTTGCCTTGCAGTCTGCTCATGGTCCTGCGTTCCTTCATGATCTGCCGTGAAAATAGATTGTCTGCGTGGTGCCGCCCATAATCGCTGCCTTGTCGTCTTCTGACAGGCCATCCAGTAGGCGTTCGGTCTGCTCAAACCATAGTTTATAGTCACCAGCCAAAGTCAGCACAGGCCAGTCACTGCCCCACATCAATCGGTTGGGGCCGAATGTGTCTAGCAGATGGTCAGTTGCTTCGCGGATAGCATCATCATCCAAACGGTCACCAGCTTCGGTGCGCAGGCCGGAAAACTTGCTGACCACATTGGGGCAGGCGGCAATGGTGCTGCAATCGCGTTTCCATTGCGTTAGATCGGCTGAGGCGATTGGGGGCTTGCCCCCGTGATTGAGGACGATGGTCAGTTCAGGGTGGCGTTTTGCCAGTTCAACCTTTTGGCCGATCAGGTCCGGGCGGGCATGGCCGTCAAATATCAAGCCTGTGTCGATCATAGCATTGAATAGGGGCGCAAACTCAGCCCGCAATATCCAATCAGGATCATCAAGGTCTGCAATCATGGGGCGTAGCCCGACCATATAGGGATCGGCGGCCCGTTGCTTGATCTGTTCGATGGCGCCCTCAGCCTCAAAATCAATCCAGCCGACAACGCCGCCTACCTTGTCATTGCTGCGGGCGACAGACAGCATGAAATCGGTTTCGGCGGCGGTGCCCGCGGCCTGTACCAGCACAACCTGATCAACGCCAAGCTGATTAAGATCATCTGTTACATCATCGACGGAAAAGTCGCGATAGATCGGCCCCAAATCAGGCGTCAACCAATCATAGTCACCGCGCGCCATGGTCCAAATATGCATATGTGAATCAATAATGGTCATGACGGTATCGGTGCCTCCCCATCGATTAGGCTATTTTCCTTTAGCTCATCCCACAGGGCCGCAGGTATCTTTTCATCAACCCATTTTTTGGCGTCTGTGACATGGCTCGGCTGCTGCACGCCGGGGATCACGGATATCACCGCCGGGTGCGCAGCGCAGAATTGTAACGCCGCTGCGGGTAGTGATACGCTATGTTTGGCGCACACCGCGTTCAACGCCTTGGTCTTGTTGATGGCCCAGTCAGGCGCATCGCCATAATCATATTTATTGGCCCCGGCGAGTAGGCCGGAATTAAACGCGCCGCCGATAATCAGGCGCACACTTTCTTTGTGGCAGTTATCGAGAAAGCCTAGTGTGTCGGCATGTTCGAGAAGCGTATAGCGCCCGGCAAGCAAAATAACGTCGAGCTTGCGGTGGGACAGCACCTCTTCACAAATGGCGACTTCATTGACGCCCATCCCAATGGCTTGTGTTTTGCCAGATGCTTTCAGCCCTTCCATCGCTGGAAATGCTTCTGCCAATGCTTGCGCCAGCACACGCGGATGATCATCGCCATGGGTCAGCCTGCCAATATCATGCAGCAGCAACGCATCGACGCTTTCAACGCCAAGCCTGCCTTGGCTGCTTTTAAAGCTCGCCTCAATTCCCTCACCGGAATAATCAAAGGTTGGCACAAAGGGCGCAGGGTTCACAAAACCAAAGTCTGGCATGTCGCCTTGGACAGGCTTAAGGACACGGCCAACTTTTGTTGTGATGTGGGGCCGCCAACCACTTTGCTTGAAATAGTCGCCCAACCGCTGTTCGCTTAGGCCGTGCCCGTAATGGGGGGCGGTGTCTAGATAGTCGAAGCCCGCCGCCCTGATGTGATCAAGCGTTGCGCGGGCGTCTTCGTCGCTGATGGCTTGGTAAAGATTACCCAGCCCAGCCGCGCCGATACCATATGTCGGTAAAGTCAGGCCCATGCCTTGCCGGTCGGATAAATATGATCTGCCATGCTGTCAGGCAGCATATCAACAGAATAGCCCGGTGCGGTCGGGGCCATGTAACGGCCATTCTTGATCTCAACCGGGTTGGCAAAATGATGATGCAGGGTGCCAGCATATTCGGCAACGCGCCCCTCCCATGTTGCTGACACGCAGATGAAGTCGATCATTGACAGATGCTGCACATATTCACACAGGCCAACACCGCCCGCATGGGGGCAAACGGGAATGCCAGCCTTGTTTGCCATTAAAATGATGGCAAGGTTTTCGTTGACGCCCGCAACACGGCAGGAATCGATTTGGCAGAACCCAATGGCCTCTGCCTGCAATAATTGTTTGAACATGATGCGGTTATGGGCGTGTTCGCCTGTTGCCAGTTTGACGGGGGCGACCGCATCAGCGATTTGCTTGTGCCCGATAATGTCGTCCGGGCTGGTGGGTTCTTCAACCCAATGGATATTGTAGGGGGCGATGGCCTTGATGGCTGCGATTGCGTCATCCACTTCCCATACCTGATTGGCATCGACGCTTAGGCGGACATCATCGCCCAGAACGTCACGGACAAGGGCGCAGCGGCGCTTGTCTTCTTCGATGTCGCGACCGACTTTGATTTTGAAATGACGCCAGCCATCGGCATAGGCAGCATTCAGCTTGTCTTTGATGGCCTCGTCCGTATAGCCGATCCATCCTGCAGCAGTTGTGTAGGCGGGGTAGCCTTCGGCCAGCAATGTTTCGATGCGGTTAGCTTTTGTCGCCTCATTCGCCTGCAACATTGCCAAGGCTTCGTCGCGGGTCAGGAAGTTTGAGATATGGCGGAAGTCAACGGCGCTGACAAATTGTTCCGGCGTCAGGTCTGCAACATAACGCCAAAGCGGTTTGCCCGCCCGTTTGGCAAGCGCGTCCCAAATCGCATTGATCAGGGCAGCAGCAGCCAAATGCACCACGCCCTTTTCCGGGCCAAGCCAGCGGATCTGGCTGTCATGCATCAACAGGCGCGCGGCAAGGCCCAAATCATCCTCAAACTCGTCAAGGCTGCGGCCTATCAATTGCGGGGCCAGCGAGTCTATCGCTGCCACGCAAAGTTCGTTCCCGCGCCCGATTGTAAAGGTCAGACCGCCGCCGATTTCAGACCCATCATCTGCATATAATGTGGCATAGGCGCAGGAATAGTCAGGATCAGGGTTCATCGCGTCAGAGCCATGCAGTTCCCGTGATGTCGGAAAGCGAATATCTTTCGCAGTGATTTTGGCGATTTTTGACATGACCTGCCCCCAAAAAATCAGTTTTACTGTGGCGGACCCTATAGATAGAGTATATTACATGCAAGTGGTTCGTTTATGATGGCATAAGCCAATTTGAAGCGGGAGGGTAAATGATGGAACGCAAGGCTATGGTGATTGCAATTCGCCCAGAAAAGCTAGCGGAATATAAGGAATTGCACGCCAATGCGTGGCCTGAAATTCTGGCCAAGATTACGGAGTGTAATATCCGCAACTATTCCATTTTCCTGCGTGAGCCTGAAAACCTGTTGTTCGGTATATTTGAGTATCACGGCACTGATTATGAGGCTGACATGCAAAAAATGGCTGATGATCCTGCGACCCAACGGTGGTGGGCCTTGACCGACCCGTGTCAGGAAGGGCTTGAAAGCCGTGCCGAAGGGGAATGGTGGGCCGCGATGGAGGAGGTGTTCCACCATGACTAGGCCAACTGCCTATTCATAGACGCTGGCGTCGCTTTCTTTAAAGCCATAGCGGATTGCCTTTGCCTCAATCCCCTGCTGGGCCGTGATCGGCCCGCTATAAAGCTGCCAAGGGCCATCATTGATGCGCCACCCGATTGAGGCACCCAGTGTTGCGCTGCTGATCTGCAACAGGCCTTGATCTGTTAGGGCAAAACTGGGCGCGGCGGTTTCGGGTTGCACCATGCCGGGCCAAATTCGTTTGATCAGATCAATCTCTTTTTCCCCATGGTCATTATTGGCGGTCAGCCAGCCCTGCAACACTGTCTCCATCGTTTCGGCACGGGACCGATGGGCCGGGTCATCCCACAGATTATGTATTTCATGAGGGTCTGTCGCATTGTCATAAAGCTCGCGCCCCGGTCGCGTCATGGCATAGAAGCCGCCGTCGTTGGGCAGGCCACCCCTGTCACGTTGGGCGTAAAGATCATCCATCATGGTCAGGTGATCGCGATAGGGAATGTGAAACAGCGGCGGGACGTCGGGGGCAAAGTCTGCAATCAGCTTATAGCGGCCATCTGTGACGGCGCGCGTGCGCTGCCCGTCTGTGTCAACGCGGTCGATCGCTGAAAAGACATAGGGCGGGGCAGGTTGGGTCTGATCGCCAAGGAAGATGCGCCCATCCATCCAATCGCGTGCCTGATCGCCTGCCAGTTTCAACAGGGTGGGGGCAAAATCGACAAAGCTGACAAGGTCGTCGCGCCATGTGCCCGCAGGTTCATCCATAGGGCGCAAATGATCGGGCCAGCGGACGATGACGGGGACGCGAATGCCCAGATCATACAGGCTGCGCTTGCCGCGCGGCAGGCCATCCCCATGGTCGGTCGTAAAAATGACAATTGTATTATCGGCCAGCCCGTCTTCTTCCAACTGGTCAAGCAGGACCTTCACCTCCCCATCCATATAGGCGATATTGTTGTAAAGCTGGGCCAGTGTTTCGCGCACCGCCGGTGTGTCCGGGTAATAGGGTGGCACAGTGACCTGATCAGGCGTGACCACATCTTCAAACCCCCATAGGCGGATTTGCAAAAGGACCTGCGTGATAAAATGGACAAGGCTTTGTGGCCATCCGGATTTGGGGAACAGCCCGCTTTCATGGGTGGACATGAAATTGACCATGCCGAAAAAGGGTTGGTCCTTATCGGCCCGGTCGCGCCAATGGGCGCTGGTGGAATTTTTATCCCAAATGGTGAACGGGTTGCCGAACTGATAATCGGTCTTGGTCACATTATAGGTGTAATAGCCCTGCGCGCGCAGCAATTCGGGAAAGGCTTTCACCTCAGCAGGGGGGACCGCTTCATAAGAAATCGGACCACCTGAATCGAGCAAGCCGGGAATGGCCGATGCGGTGCGCATATGCTGGGCATTGAGCTTTACTTGATGAACGCCTGTGATCAGGGCCGCCCGTGACGGGGCGCAGACCCCCGATGCTGTAAAGACATTGCGGAAATTGGTGCCCTGTGCTGACAATTGATCGAGCGTTGGGGTCACCGCAACCGGGTCGCCAAAGGCACCGATATGTTGGCTCATATCCTCTGCCACCAGCAGCAGAATATTGGGGCGCGTGTCTTTTGCGGTGGCGATACTTGTCAGGCAGATGCCCAACAGTGTGAGAAAAAGCAGACGCGTTGACCGCAACATACGCAACATAAAGAACCCCATTATTCGCTTGTTTAACAGCAATCTATCCTGCGGCGATGGGGTTCGGCTAGTGAAAATCCCGGCTTTTGGGTAATAGGCTGGCGATGTTTTGTTGATTGCGTGGGTGTCGGCCCGGCAGATAGGTATCGATCTGCCCCTGTGTCATGTCGATGGTCATAAGCTGCCCGAACAGGTCATTCCGGCAAATCAGCCTGTCCGCCACAATATGAATGACG
Source organism: Alphaproteobacteria bacterium (assembly GCA_965229935.1). Classification (GTDB taxonomy): domain Bacteria; phylum Pseudomonadota; class Alphaproteobacteria; order SPJN01; family SPJN01; genus SPJN01. The sequence continues at coordinate 1,597,638 of CBDDKB010000002.1, read as the reverse complement.
CCGGACTCATTTTGTAACCGCCCTTCCACCTCCATAATGCGGGCGGTCAACAGGTCACGGCGATAGGCTTCAAACACCTTGGCCCACACAATGATGTTAAGCGCGCCGGTTTCATCTTCCAATGTCATAAAGATCACCCCCTTGGCGGTGCCGGGGCGTTGCCTGTTCAGCACCAGTCCTGCCACACGCACTTTGCGTCCGGTTTTCAGGGCACTAAGCCCGGCTCCCAATGTACGGTTGGGGAAGTGCGGCGACAGTAATTTCAAAGGATGATCACGCAAGGTCAGGTTCAGGGCCTGATAATCATAAACCACCTGTTCCCCCAGCGGCATGGGGGGTAGGTCAGCCTCGTCCGCGTCTTCCTTGGCTTCAACATGTTGCAACAGGGGCGGGGCCTGTTTGTCCATTAATCCTTCTGCGGCCCACAGGGCCTGCCTGCGTGTCAGGCTGAGCGATCGGAAACAATCCCCCTGCGCCAGTCGCACCAGATCCCCATGACCAAGCTGCGCGCGCAGTTTCAGGTGACGCAAACTGTCATAGCCGTTTTGGCGGTATGCCAGCAGCCTGTCGGCGCTGTCCTGTTTGAAGCCTTTCAATTGTCGTAGGCCAAGCCTGATGGCAGGCCCGTCCGGGCTATGTTCCAAGCGATTGTCCCATGTGCTGAAGTTCACATCAGGCGGCAGGATGGTGACGCCATGATCGCGGGCATCGCGGACAATTTGCGCTGCTGCGTAAAACCCCATGGGCTGACTGTTCAATAAGGCGCAGGCAAAGGCAGCGGGGTAATGGCATTTTAACCATGACGAGGCATAGGCCAATAGGGCAAAGCTTGCGGCATGGCTTTCAGGAAAGCCGTAATCGCCGAACCCTTCGATCTGTTTGAAACAGCGTTCGGCAAATTCGCGCGGGGCGCCACGATCAATCAATCCATTGATGAACTTGTCCTCGAATAAGTGGATGGTGCCATTGCGCCGGAATGTTGCCATAGCGCGGCGTAGCTGGTCAGCCTCCTCGGCGGTAAAGCCTGCGCCGACAATGGCGATCTTCATCGCCTGTTCCTGAAACAGGGGTACGCCATGGGTCTTGTGCAACACAGGCTCAAGCTCAGGAATGGCATAGTCGATCAGGTCGGGGTTTTCCCGCCGCTGCAAATAGGGGTGGACCATATCGCCCTGAATGGGGCCGGGACGCACAATCGCCACTTCGACCACAAGGTCGTAAAAGTTTTTCGGCTTAAGCCGTGGCAGCATCGACATTTGCGCCCGGCTTTCGATCTGGAACACGCCGATTGTGTCAGCCCTTTGGATCATGGCATAGGTGTCAGGGTCGTCACGCGGAATGGTCGCCAGCGTATAAGGTTCGCCATGATAATCACGGATCAGCTCAAAACATTTGCGGATACAGGTCAGCATCCCCAGCGACAGCACGTCGATCTTCAACATGCCCAGCGCGTCAAGATCATCCTTGTCCCATTCCACAAAGGTACGGTCATCCATCGCCGCATTGTGGATCGGGATCACTTCTTCAAGTGGGTTTTTGGTGATGACAAAGCCGCCCACATGTTGCGACAGGTGGCGGGGAAATCCTTCAAGTTCGCTGGCAAGATCAATGGCAAGCCGTAACAAAGGATCAGCAGGGTCGAGCCCCGCTTCACGCAACATATGATCTTCCGACCCATGTGCAGTCCAGCGTGCCATCAATTTTGATAACAGCCCGGTAATGTCATCGCTTAACCCCAACACCTTGCCCACTTCACGAATGGCGCTTTTCCAGCGATAGGTGATGACGGTTGCGGCGATCCCGGCGCGGTGGCGGCCATATTTGTTATAGATATATTGTATGACCTCCTCCCGGCGTTCATGTTCAAAATCAACATCAATATCGGGTGGCTCATCCCGGGCGGCGCTGATGAACCGTTCAACCAGCAGATCCACTTCCATCGGGTTTACTGCTGTGATGCCAATGACGTAGCACACGGCTGAATTGGCGGCGGAGCCACGGCCCTGACACAGGATTTTCTGCTCCCGCGCATAACGAACAATGTCATAGACGGTCAGAAAATAACGCGCGTAATCAAGCTGTTTGATCAGCTTTAATTCGTGGATCAGGGTCGTGCGTACTTTATCAGGCAGCTTGCCGGGATAGCGTGTCGCAGCGCCCGCCCATGTCAGTTTTTCAAGCGCGTCTTGCGGTGTGTCGCCATCGCCGATCACCTCATCAGGATAGTCATAGCGCAACTCATCGAGGCTGAAGGTGCAGCGCGCTGCAACCTGTTCTGTGCGCGCTACGGCATCGGGGCAAATGGTAAACAGGCGCGCCATTTCATCCCCGCTTTTTAAATGTCGTTCTGCGTTGGGGTGAAGGGTAAAGCCAGCATCGGCAATGCGCTGGTGGGTGCGGATGGCGGTGACCGTATCTTGCAACAATCTGCGAGACGGATCGTGATAGAGCGCATCACTTGTGGCGATCAGGGCCGTGTTGGTCCTGCGTGATAGGGTGGCAAGGCTTTCCAGATAGGATGCGTCATCAGACAGATAGGCCCGTGTTGCGGCAAGATACAGCCTGTCTTTAAAGGCGCGCTTTAGCTGTTTGACCTGTGCTGTGAACTGGTTGGTCAGCGGGCGCGGGGGGATGATGATGCCGATCTGCTCATCCGCCTGATCACATATGTCAGCGAGGGTGAGGTAGCAGCGCCCTTTGGGGGCTGCGCGATTACCTTTGGTCAACAGTTTGCACAGGCTGCCATAGGCGGCGCGGGTCATGGGCAGGGTGACAAGCTCCGGCCCTGTTTGAATCGGCTGCCCATCAAGGGTAGGGGGTGGGGCAAAGGGGATGAGCCGGACACCGGGAATGAATTGAAAGGCGGGCATAACATCCCTGACTTTGCGCGCAGCAGCATGGGCGCGTACCACCCCGGCAAAGCTGTTGCGGTCGGCAATCACAATCCCTTTAAGGCCAAGATGGGCGGCCTGCATCACCATTTCATCAGGATGGCTGGCCCCATAGAGGAATGAAAAGTTGGAACAGGCGCATAGCTCAACAAATGGCGTGCCTTTGTTTGCGGGCAAGTCTGGCGGTCCATCCAAATAGCGTTTGGCCGGATGACGCTGCCTGCTGAAACTATAGGGGGATTTATCACCGCTCATCTAATCGACCCTTACGCAAACAGGCCGTGGACAAACCAATGGGGTTTGTCCGCATTATCGCGTGGCGTGTCGCTCGGCATGTCAGCCGCTAGGTCGGGGCCGTAAAGCCCGCGCCTGAAGACCCAAAACCGATGCCCGTCCTGATCTTCCAATCGGTAATAGTCACGTGACCTGAACCGTTTGATAATGTCTGGTCCTGCCTTGCGGACCGCATCGGGTAATAGCCACCATTCAGGGGCGATCCGTTCAGGCCCGCTGGCGTGAGTGATTACAAAAACCTGTTTGCGCCATCTGAATTGTACGGGCGGGCCATCAGGCAGTTCGGCAATCGCCTCAATCGCTTGGGGCGGGGACAGAAGGGTGAGGGGCCGTGCCTTATCATGCCCGGCCCAATCCGTTAGCGCCGTGTCGTATGAGGCAATCTTGCAGGATCGTTCGGGCCAATGGCTGGCACGGGGATAGAATTGCTGCATAGTGCCATCGCCAAAGCGGGCATTTAATCGATCAGCAAGGGCGCTAAGACGGGGGTCATCTATCGTCATGGCCTGTGCGGCCCGGTTATGATCAAGGCCTGTTTGATCATGGCGAAAGGGCGCGGTCTCGACCGCTTCAAGTACGGCGCGGTCAAAGCCAAAGCCTACATCGACCTGCCCCTCGCACTGTTTTAACCGATCAGATAATAGACGCGTCAGATGCGCCGGGTCGTGGGACGCGGTGCCCATACGCACACTGAACCGAAAGACATGACCGTCAACCCGGAACAGGGACAGGCGCAGATGGGTGATGCCTTGTCCTGCCTGTTCAACATTATGCGCCAAGGGCGGGGTCAGATGGGCCGCGGCCTGTAACAGATCATCAAGGGTGAATAGGGGGTTGGGGCAATTTTTCGATTGCCGGAATTGCGCCGGGGGCAATAGCAGATCAAACGGTTCGGCAGTATAGCCAAGGGCCTGATCATGGGCATCCATTACCTGTTTGCCAAATCGCCGGGTCAGCCCGCCGCGTGTGGCGCGGCGCAGGTCGCCGATTGTCTTCAGGCCCAGCGATCTGATTTTATCAATGACCATTTGATCAAGAAAAAGCGCCTGTAAGGGCAGGGGGTAAAGCGCGTCACAGGTTGCTTTATCGCCCGGCGCGATATGATTGCATGGCTTGTTCCCGAAACAGGCCAGCGCCCTTGCTGCGCCGCGTGTGTCTGCAATGGCGATGGTTGTGGTGATACCCTGTTTTTTTAGGGCGTCATAAATGCTGCGCATCATCATTTGTTCGCCGCCGAACAGATGGGCACATCCGGTGATGTTGAGGGCAAGCCCATGGGGTGGGCACAGCATGACCAGCGGGCTATAGCCAATGGCCCACAGGCCCAATCGCCTTAACAGGCGGGCATCTGCGTCACTGTCGTGATGGTCAAGTTGCAGGCCGGGGCAAACCCCTTGCGCATCGGCAACAGGCATGCCGGGGGATAGCCCTCCCTTGCGGGCGGCGTGATTAAGCGCGCTGAGCTGCCGGATGTTCCCTTGCTGGCTGATAAGGGCAAGGGGCGCATCCGCGTCAAGCGTGCCTTTCGACTGCCTGATCAGCCGATCCGTCGGCAGATAGGGCATCCACACAAAGAGAATGCGTTTCATGGTTCCAACTCATAACCCAGCGCCCCGGCGCGGATTGCTTGCTTTTGACAAGGCCAACTTGCCAAGTGGGGGTGAAGGTGGGGGCCGCCTGCTTGCCGCTAGGGCGTTGAGGCCGCGCCCTGATCTGCCAACGATAATGGGTTGCCGATGGGGCCAGCCCCGGACCGACCCTGCATAACAGGGCACGCACCCCATGTTCCCGCGCCCGCAATGCCAAACGGCGGGAGGCTGTTAAGTCATAACAGGCGCTGTTGGCGGGCAGGGTGGCAATGACGGTTGAAAGGGCGGGGGTGCTTAACCCTTCTTCCATAATGCCCAAAATATCCTTGTCGTGGCGGGCGTTTGCGATCATCACCTGATTAGGATCAATCCCGAAATCATGCAGGCCGGGGCCAAAAAGCTGCCCTAAATCCCGTTCCGTTTTGGGGGACCGTATCCACAAACACGGCCCAGCGGCCCCGCCGGTTTTGTTTGGCTGACTTGCTTTACCTGCCTGCCCGACAGCCCCGGTTACAAAGCCCAGCATGGCCCCGATATCTTTCCACCCGGTCGGCACAATTTCATGCAGGCTGGTCTGTCCCAATAAGGTCAGGGGACAGGACGCCACCTCGCTAATGGGGGCAAGGGGGATGATGTTTTGAAACTGTGTTTGCATCTTTCTGTCCGCCTCTATAACTCTAAATGTTCTATATTTGTTCTTGTTTTGAGTCAATGGGATTGCGCAGATGCCTGTCGCGCGCGTGGCGCTGAGGATAGGCCTGTTTTGGCGCTAATTTTGCGGCTTATTGATGTAGCTCATCGTTGTCGGGGGGCTGGTGGGGCAAGTTATGGTGCATCAGACCCGATATCGACATCGACATGAGTGCAAAAGATATGACAACAGCACCAAATCCAGTCCGATATCAGAAGGAGAATGCAGGGCGCATGGCATCGACCACTCTAAAACGTTCGATTTCGCTGCCATTTTTGGTGTTTTATGGTGTCGGCACGATAGTCGGTGGCGGTTTTTATGCCCTGCTGGGCGAGGTTGTCGGTCTATCCGGCATGGCAACGCCGATCGCCTTTGGCTTGACCGGATTGTTAGCGATGGTCAGTGCCTTTTCTTTCGCAGAATTATCGGCTCGATACCCTGTTAGTGCCGGCGAAGCGCAATATGTCGAGGCGGGGTTTGGCAATTTCACCCTGACGCGTTTAACCGGTTTGTTGGTTATGGCGACGGGCATTGTGTCAACGGCCACACTAAGTGCCGCATCGGCCAAGTTTATTGCCCCCCTGTTGCCATCATCGGCCATGCTGAACCCCATAGTGCTGATCAGCCTGCTTTATCTGGCGATGTTCCTGATCGCGGCATGGGGAATCGGCGGTTCCGTCCTTGTGGTCAGCATTGTGACCGTGATCGAGGTGGGGGCACTGATCTATGTGTTTGCGATCAATGTGGATGCATTGGGAACCCTGCCTGAGCGTCATATGGAGCTGTGGCCGAGCCAGTGGGGCGGGGTATTCGCAGGGGCGTTTCTGGCCTTTTATGCCTTTATCGGGTTCGAGGATATGGTCAATCTGGCGGAGGAGGTAAAGGCCCCGCATCGCAACATGCCGCTTGCCATATTCATATGTATTGGGCTGACCGCGTTATTATATATGGCTGTGGCTCTAATTGCGGTGTTAAGCGTGCCGCCGCAAACATTGGCAGCAAGCGCCGCCCCGGTTGCTGCATTGGCCAGCGGGCACGGGTGGATGTCTACATCAGGATTGTGGCTGGTTAGTATACTGGCGGGTCTGAATGGCGCGCTGGTGCAAATCATCATGGCTGCGCGGGTCGGCTATGGGATGGCGCGCAAGGGCCAAGCGCCGCAATGGCTGGCCGATGTGCACCCAACGCGGCGCACACCGATCAAGGCAACATTTCTGGTTGTGGTGGTCGGCTGGGGCCTCGCCTGCTTTTTACCCATTGCCACATTGGCAGAGATGACAAGCAGCATTGTTCTAACGGTATTTACAGTGGTCAACCTTGCACTGTGGCAGCTTAAGCGGAAAGGGAACGCCCCTCGCTTGTCCCATGTGCCAAACTTTCCCGCATGGTTGCCGCTATTGGGATTTTTTATCAGCGCGATTGTGCTGCTGTTTACAATAGCAACCAAAATCATGGCCTGAGGGGGCCAATATAAGCAGCGCTACAAAGCCCATACAGCCCGCATATAGTGCACATAGATGATGTAGAGAAGATGGCTGGGGCGGCAGGATTCGAACCTGCGCATCATCGGATCAAAACCGATTGCCTTACCGCTTGGCTACGCCCCAACTTTAGGAATCATGCCCCGACCGGGGCAGTGGTGGCGCACAATAGCGATGCGGGCAGCGGCATGCAACCAATTGAATAGCCCGATTTGCGTAAAATTGTGCGACCTGCGGTCCCAGCAGTTTGGTTATTTCATATGATGGCCAAGATAGTCCGTGGCCACGCGCTTTGCTTCTTCGCGGGCATAATCAGAAATCTTGCCTTCAACCCGATAGCTGGCTGCGAATACGGTTTGCACCAGATCCATCAACAGGCTGATCGGTTCCATCCCCATCGGGATAGAGGGGTCAGGGGCATAGCCATCATCAATAATGGCCTTGCCGATTCGGTTGGCGAGTTCCACGGCGCTGGCGCTGACAACATCAATCGCCTCTGCCCGCACAGGGCCGTTCAGGAAAAGCGCCATGCTGATCGGATTGGTGTTTGAAAAGGCGGCAGAAACATCAATGCTTTCGCAGATCGCCTCTGACCAGCTTTCAACTTTCCGTTCGCTGAAATGGGAAAGCAGCGATTTGCTCATCGCCTCATAATGGCGTTCGGCCAATGTACGCAAAATGGCATAGCGGGTGGGAAAGAACTGATAGACGCTGGCAACAGGAATGCCTGCAGCTTCCGCAACCATGGGCGAGGAAAATCCGTCAGCGCCATGGGCAAGGATCAGTTCTTCAGCGGCAGAGAGGATTTTTTCAACCTTTACCTTGCCGCGCGCTTGTTTCGGCTCGCGCGCCAACAGGTCTGTTTGTTTTAGTTGAACGAGTTTTGACATTGTTTGCTCTAGACGGCTTGTTCGCAGATAGGTGAAGCGCACTATATAAATGCAGCGCCCTTGCGTCCAGAATTATATGACAATATTGTCAGCAAAGCATGTTAAAATTCGCACCATATTGGTTCGCAAATGGTTAATTTAGAAGGGCCACCACCAAGGGCCATCAAACTCGTCACGACATTTGGCGATTTGGGCGCTGTAAACCTTGGCATTGCGGTCTACTTTACGTGCGACGCCAATCAGCCAAGCCTTAGATTTATAGGTGCCGCGTTTATAGCCTGTTTGACCTTCATGATAGGCAAGATATTGGCCATAGGCGTCCCATTTGGACAGGCCGGTCATGCGCGTGGTTTGCGCCACATACCATGAGACGAAATCAGCGGCGTCGTCGAAATCATCCCGGTCGGCGTTCCAGTTTCCGCTTTTGTCACGATACCAGTCCCAGGTCGGGTCCTGTGCCTGCGCATAGCCATAGGCAGATGATTTGCGGCCCCATGGGATGACCCATAAAATGTAATCGCGCGGCGGCTTGGCCCGTGCCTTGAAGGCTGATTCTTGCCGCATGATGGCAAGCTGTACGTGAATAGGCGCGCCCCAGCGGGCTTCGGCCCGTTCCATAGCGTGGAACCAGCTAGGTTCATGCCGGAAAATCTCGCAGGCATTATCCTGATTTTGGGGTGGCGGCGTCTCGCACGCAGCCAGTCCGGCAAGCATCAGGCAGACCGTCACTATTCTGAAAGACCGGCGCATGATCAGCGCCTCATATCTGCTGACTTCAGCGCGGCCCGTGTCAGCATTGTCGTGCGCGTATCGCCCGTTGGGGTGCCGATGCCGTGATTAAGCGTCAGGGCAAATGATAGGTTCCGGTCCGGGTCTGCCCATGCGCCCGATCCGCCATAGCCATAATGGCCGAACGCGTTGGGACATTTGGGGCCAAACCAGTCATAAACACGATGATATCCCAAGCGCCAACGCTGGGGGATCATCAACACCCTGTCAGCGGTTGTGTTCTGAATTTGGGTTGCTTTGGCAATCCCTTCGGCGCTGATGATGCGTACGCCATCAAGCTCACCCCCATTGGCCAGCGCCGCATAGACGCGGGCGAGAGAGCGGGCAGTAAAGCATCCATTGGCCGCCGGGATCACAGCGCTGATCGTGGCGTCAGCGTTGAAGTCAAACTTGCTCATCCCTTTTGATGACAGGGCACGCCGCCCCTCAGCCGGGTCAAGCTTGCCAAGGCTTGCGCCGCGCAACATGGCTCGCAAGACGCGGAACTGCATCGGTTCACGATTAGTGGGCAGCTTGTCTTTCGGTGTTTCGGTTTTGGGGGAGGGGGTGTTCAAGGTTGCCCGGCGTGATTTTTCACTGTCGGGCAATCCGCAATATAGACCATCAAGCTCAAGCGGCCCGGCGATCCGGTCCTGCAACAGGTTTGGGAACGTGTCACTTGCCAGACGTTGCGCCAGCTCACCTACCAGCCATCCATAAGTCAGTGCGTGATAGCCATGCGCTGTGCCCGGATGATGGCAGGGGGCGGCATCTTCCAGACGCTCAACCATCGTGGCCCAGTCCAGCATTTCATGGGCATCGTCCAGCATGTCATGCAGATGATACATGCCTGCTTCATGACACATGACTTGGCGAATGGTGATCTGGTCTTTGCCGTTCTTGCCGAATTCGGGCCAGTGTTTGGCAACCGGGTCGTCATAATCGGCACGGCCTTCATCAATCAAAATATGAAGAAGGGTAGAGGCCATGCCTTTCGTCGTTGAAAAGCTGAGGGAGACGGTATCTGCCTGCCACGGATTGCGGTCCGGGTCTTTGGTCCCGCCCCAAATGTCCACCACCTTTTCGCCACGGTGATAAACCGCAACGGCGGCGCCGCCAAACCCGCTTTTGGGCATGATCTTGCGCAGGCGATGGGCAACAAGGCCGAAATCAGGATGCAGACTGCCTTCCAGCATCAATAACGTCTCCGCTTTTGTCAGCTTGTCGGTTAGATGGTCACGCGGCGACCGCCGGTGATTCCAACAACGGCCCGGGCATGGTGCCGATCGGGCGGGGGTACCATGCCTTCACCACTGGCTTCAAACGCTGGGGCGCGTATGTTGTCGGGTCAAAGCGGGTCCAGTTTTCCATATCAACGGCCATACGGTCTGCAATGGCGAGCAGGCACAAGGGCCCGGTTGCCATCCCCGTGTGTGAGCAGACGACCTCGATATTCTCGGTCACTGTGTTGCGTTTGGTCCGCATGTCCGGGCCACTGATCGCAACTGAATCAGGCATGACCGCACCGTCAAACGGGCTGTAGATCGACACGAACGGGACGCCGGGAATGTTGCTGGGGCGGTTCATCATCCATTGTTCGGATGCCATTTCCTCAACAGACTTACCCGATGTGCGTTGCATCAGATTGGTCAAAAGTGAATTCACATGATGCATCGTGTCAGGGTTGACCATGGTTGGGCTGCCAAGACCGATAATCCGTTCAATATGATCAGGCATCAAAAAGGCTAGCTCACGCGCATAGACGCCGCCAAGGCTTTGCCCGACAAGGGCGATCTTGCCGCCTGTCTTGTCGCAATGGGCCTTGATGCGATCACCCAGAACCTGCGCCATTTCCATCAGTGCGGCAAAGGCGTTTTCACCCTGCGGGCCAAGGTTCTGTCCCTGTCCCCATCCGATGGCATCATAGCCCAAGCGGTTCAAAAATCTGTTCAGCGGCTGCATTGAAAATTCAGGTCCGGTAAAGCCGGGCAGGGTCATAACACCCTTGGGGCCTGCGCCTTCTTCATGATGGGGGACGATGCGCGCCAATGCCCGCGCTGTCACTGCACCTGTTATTGCTTCTGAGGCACCCCAACCCAGGTCCGCCTGCATGCGCAATGTGTCGATAATGGTTTTGATCGCCATGTGTCGCTCCTAACTGCGAAATGTTGTGCGAAGCTCAGCGTCGTTGCCCCAACGCAGATAGATATTTTCTCCAGCCCGAATCAAATACCCCTTCACTGTCGGCTAAGTTTAGATGGGGTTTTTGCAATTACAATGCACAAAGCCCGATATTTTCCTGAAATCAGCCTTGACTCTTTGGGCGGTTCCAGACTCATTTGATGGCAAAATTTTAAGCAATACGGACTGATTTTATGACTTTGCACCCGCAGGCAGCGACACTGGTTGCCACCTTGGCTGAACTTGGCGAACTTGATTTGGCGGCGATGGATCTTGTTGAAGCACGCGCATTGATGGCCTCAATGCGGGCCCCGGTTGAGGGGCTGGAAACAGGCGGGCGCGAAGACCTGTCGATCCCCACGCGCGATGGGCAGCTTATAAAGGCGCGCCATTATAAGCCCGCCGGTACAGCGGAACAGGCCGATAGCCTGCTGATCTATTATCATGGTGGCGGCTGGGTCTTTGGAGATTTGGAGGGGCATGACGCCCTGTGTCAAAGTCTTGCCAACCGCTTGGGCATTGGCGTGATCTCTGTTGACTATCGGCTTGCGCCTGAACATCGCTTCCCAATACCGTTGCAGGATTGTTATGACGCGCTGGTTTGGTGCCAACAAAATGCAGCAATGCTGAATATCAATGCGGACAAGATCATTGTCGGCGGTGACAGTGCCGGGGGCAATCTTGCAGCTGCTGTCAGCCTGATGGCGCGGGACGAGGGCACGGCACAGGTTGCCGCGCAAGTGCTTTATTATCCGGTGACCGATCGCGACTTCACACGCCCGTCCTATAGCGAAAATGAAAGCGGCTATCTTCTGACCAAAAAGGGGATGGAGTTTTTCTGGGAAAGCTATGTGACCAGCGATGATGCGGCCAATCAATTGGCGGCACCCTTGCGCGCCGCATCGCTTTCAGGACTGCCCGCAGCATTTGTTTTGACGGCGGCCTATGATCCCCTGCGGGACGAGGGGTTGGCCTATGCCGCCGCATTAAAGCAGGCAGGCAATAAGGTTCACGCGGTCCAGCATAATGATCAGATACATGGCTTTGTCAGCATGATTGGTCAGATGGACAGCGCATTGAAGGCGATTGAGCAGACCGCCCAATTCCTTGATGACCATGGTTTGATCTAAAATGGGTCTGATCTAAATAAAAGTGCGACTGCGCGAATTTTTATTTTTCTGTTAAGGTTTCGTTAAGCTTGTGGGGGCATGATGCACCTATCAGAACGCAATCACCTGGTGATGGCTTTCTGAGATGGCAGGGGCTGCCGATCATGTTAACCCAGCCCCCCCCCAATCCCCCCTGTTGCATGAACGGGGCCCCTGCCACTCTTATCGTCGTGTGGAGTAAGCGAGTGGCACGACAAATAACCCAAACCAAACTTTAGCCCGCCCGTTGCGAAACAGGCGGGTTTCCTTTTGCGCAAGCTGGTCTTGCGTGCCGTGCGTTGCGTGCTTGTTTTAGTGGTGATGATGGTCGTGGTGATGCTCATAAGGGGCGAGATCACCTGCGGTTCCATCGCCACTGGCTGAGGTGGGCTGGAACAATGTGTGATAGGCGGGATCTTTGGTGACGCTGGCCGGATGGCCTTCGCAACAGACATGTCCATTAATGCAAATCACATGATCGGTCTGGGCCATCACAAGATGCAGATCATGGCTGACCACAAGCACACCGCAGTCGCGGCTGCGCGCAATCTCGCCAATAAGGGCATAAAGGTCGGATTGCCCCTGCGCATCGACGCCGGCGACAGGCTCGTCCAAGACAAGCAAATCAGGCGCAGTCATAAAGGCGCGTGCCAACAATACGCGGCGCAATTGACCGCCCGACAAATCCGCCAATTGCTTGTCGGCGCAGTTCGCAACGCCCGTCAACGCCAGCGCATCGGCGCAGTCATTTGGGTTGCCTGCATGGGGGCTTAAGGTCAGAAAGCGGGTCACGCTCATCGGCATGGCAGAATCAAGGTTCAGCTTTTGCGGGGCATAGCCAATGCGCAGTTTTGGCTGTTTGGTTATGGTGCCGCCCGCAAGGGGGACAAGGCCCAACAACGCCCTGATGATGGTTGACTTGCCCGCACCATTTGGCCCGATCAGCGTTACGATCTCGCTCCGTTCGACCTTTAATGTCACGCCTGAAACCGCTGTCACCCCGTTATAGGCAACTGAAATGTCCTGTGCGGCGATAAGTGATGGCTGGTTCATGTGTCAGTCGCTGGCTGGGTGAGGGGGCACAAAAGAATCAGTGCACCTTATGGGGGGGCGATTTGTTAAACAATTAAATTTATTTAGTTCAGTAAAATCAATTGGTTAATTATCATGTTGGGGAGTCGCCCCGATAGCTGTTAACCTTTGGTTAACCGGGTTAGGCGAGAGTGTAGCTCAGTTCCGCCAGCGAGCTGGCAATAGTGGCAAATATATTGGCCTGTTCGGTCATGGAGGCTTCAATGGAGCGCAAAACGCGCACGCAGCTTATTATTGGGATCGGGTTCATGATCGCGGCGGTGATTATCGTTATTGCCGGTTATGGATTGGTTTCAAGTCAATTTGGTCCAGATTCCGGTCGTAATTCTGCCAATGGGCAGGGCGATGGGGCAGAGACTATTTACCAAATTTGGTCAACGTCCCGCGCCCTTGAACGGGGCACACAGTTAACCGATCAGGATATAACAGTGCTGAAAGTTGCAGGGCAAAGCCCGGCGGGTGCTGTCATGACCAGCCAATCAATTCGTGGCCGTTACCTGCGCGAAGATATGAAGGCAGGGCAGATCCTGCTGCGCAGTCAAATGGCTGAAACCCCGAACGAGGTTGGCTTGGCCGCCTTGGTGCCAGAGGGGATGCGCGCCATTGCGGTGCGTGTGTCTGACGAAATCGCGGTCGGTAATTTTATCCGCCCCGGTGATCATGTTGATATTCAATATGTGTTGAAAGAAACAGCATTGGCACCGTCGCGGCGCGTTAGCCAAACCCAGTTGGAAGAAAATCCAGCCGGTGGCGAAGACCGCAGCGAAGCGCGGATCCTAATTCAAAATCTTGAGGTGTTGAGTATCGGGCCATTGATCAAGGGTGATCTGGCACTGAATGTTGACCCCTATCGGAATGTCACTCTTGCCCTGACGCCGGAACAGGCGTCCCGCTTTGCCCTTGCGCGCGACATGGGCACCTACTTCCTGTCATTGCGCGGCCTGGATGATAATGAAGTAGCTGAAGACAAGACCATCATTGTTGATGATCTGCGCGGCGATGATGCGAAAGAGCGTGTGAAGCGTCGCCTTGAAGAAGCAGCAGCAGAACAGGGTAACAAGAAACGAGCAGCCCCGCCCCAGAAGGTGCGTGTATTGGGCGGACGGTCAACAGTGGGAGGTTCCCGGTAATGGTTAGGCGTTTATCATTTATTCTGGCCATGCTTGTCATGCTGCCCTTGATAGGGACAACAGCAGCGCAGGCGCGGGAGATTATCCTTAACCCCGGCATGCAAAAATTCATCAAGGAAGACCGCATCGTCATCCGCGTCGCCATCGCCGATGAAGGCGTCGCAGAGGTGGTGGCGGTTTCCGATCATGAGCTGCGCGTGCTTGGCAAATCATATGGCCGTACCGCCATGTCCGTTTGGGTGTTAAAGGACGGCACCGAAGATCAGGAACAGCGTTACGACTTTTTAGTGACCGTTAAGGCGGATACTGAAACCCTGCGCCGTTTGCTTGATCGTGATCCGTCATTGACCGGGCTTGATGTACGCACTGAAAAGGGCCGGACCTATTTGGTTGGCACTGCGGAAAGTGAAGCGGCGCTTGAACGGGCGCGTGCGCTTGTGACCGCCATTCTGGGCAAACGTTTTGTTGATCTGGCGCGTGTTGCTGGCCCTGACATGGTTGCTGTTGATGTGCGCTTTGCCGCTGTATCAGTGTCGACGCTGAAATCGCTTGGCTTCGACTTCCGCGTTCTGGGCGGTGATATTGTTGGTGCTGCAACCGCGCCCAGCACCCTAAGCAGTTTTGACCTTGGCAAAACCGCGCTTGACCTAACCGCAGGGTTGCCAATCAATGATGCGTTTAATCTGCTGATTGGTAAGCCCGGTGCAAATATTCTGGGCGTTATCTCTGCCCTTAACGGCACTGACCTTGCACAAGTGTTGGCAGAGCCGACCTTGCAAGTAAAATCGGGGGAGGAGGCAAGCTTCCTCGCCGGTGGTGAGGTGCCGATTCCCGTCCCGCAAGGGACCGCAGGCAGCGGTACGGTGACGATTGAATATAAACCCTTTGGCGTCAAACTGGATGTTGAACCGCGCATCGTTGAAGGCGGTAAGATTGAGCTGAAAATCTCGCCCGAGGTAAGCGAGCTTGATTACGCCAATGCGCTGACCCTGCAGGGCTTTAATGTTCCAGCATTGCGCCGCCGGTCAACCACGACGACGGTAGCTCTTGAAGACGGGCAAAGCTTTGTCCTTGCCGGGTTGATGATGAACAGTACCGCCAATATCGAAGAACGCGTTCCGGGGCTGGGTGATATTCCGATTCTTGGGGCATTCTTTAAACGTATGCGTGCGGTCAAGGAATCGCAGGAGCTGATCATCATTGCAACCCCGCGTCTGATTTCATCTGAAACGGGCAAGCAGGTGCCAGTCGCCTTGCCGGGTGAAACCTTGATCAATTACCGCCCCACCACTGGTGATTTCCTCCTCGGCACCAATGATCTTGAGGATAAGCTGAAATATCAGGGATTGCTGCCATGAACGACAAAGTTGTGAACATGACTTCTAGCAAGGATGATCCGTTCCGTATCATTGTTGTGTCAGAGGACAGCTCGCTAATCGAACGGCTGACCGAAGGGTTGCGCACAACAGCAACTTTGGCGGCCGCAGAACCTGACGTGTCATTGGTTGATGAACTGATTGATGGTCTTGATGCTGACCTGCTGGTGCTTGATCTTGATGCGCGTCCGGCAGGGGGTGAAAGCCTGCTTGATATTGTGCGCATGATGAAGGAACGTCGTCCGGGTCTGCCGATTGTGGCATCGGGCGATTCATTGTCCGCCCAGCTTGTATTGTCTGCCATGCGTGCTGGCGCGGTGGATTTCATTGACCGCGATATTACGATTGATGAAGTGCGCGCCCAAATCAGCACGCATCTGCATCGTCATCATGACCGCACCATGTCAAAGGCCCAAGGGGTGCTGCATGTCATCACCTCTGCCCGCGAAGATCAGGATGTTGCCATTGCGGCGGCGAATATGGCGGCGGCCTTTGCCGCGAATGGCGCGAAAACGCTGCTGATTGACCTGTCAGCGCAAGGGGATGAGGCGGCGTTGGCGCTGGGCATGGACCCGACCTATACGGTTGAGGATGCCTTGGTCGATCTGCCCCGCCTTGATGAAACATTGTTGTTAAGTGCCTTGGCCTCTGACCAATATGACAAGCTTTATTTGTTGCCTACCCGTTTGGTGAACAGCAATGCCCTTGCCATGCAGGAAGTGTTGGATCCCGCCAAGCTGAATGCCATGCTGACGCTGGTGCGCCCCTTCTTTGATCAGGTGGTGATTTATGCCAGCGGCAGTTGGTTGAATATCGGACTTGGGCCGCTATTGTCGATCAGTGCCGTGGGCGTTGCGTTTGATTATCTTGCGGTGCAGCCCAACATGATCAGCGTCAGCGGCGGCAGCCGTTTGTTGCGGCAAATCTTTGGACAGGCTGACCCTGAAGAGCTGGCCCGTACCGGCCTGCGCCTGTTGGTGGTGAATGAAGAACCGGGCCAAACACTGGCGGCACACCGTATTGCTGACACTTTGGGGTTACCCCTTGCGGGGTCATTGCCCGCGGCGCCCCTGAACCTACCTGATGCGGTGAATGAGGGGGTGCCCCTTGTGCTTCATCAACCCACGCACCCCTATAGCCTAAAGGTACGCAGCTTGTTGCTGGGTGAAGATGTTAAGGCCGACCCTGCCGGTGGTGGTTTTGTGGGCCGCATTCGCAATCTAATGGGCCGGAGCTAGTATTATGGTGGCAGCACGCGAACATATGACGATTGATCGGTCGCGTACCTCTGACATTGCGACCACTGATCTATATCAGGACATCAAGTTTCAAAGCTTTCAGCTGACCCTTGATCATCTTGAACAGAAACATTTGCGCGCCGAGGATATGTCGATCGAGGCGCTGCAGTCTGAAATTTCACAGGCCGTGGGCGTTGCATTGCTGGGTGAAGGGGTTGCCCTGAACGCAGCGGAACGTGGCCGCCTTGTCGAAGATGTGCGCAATGAAATTCGCGGCCTTGGCCCGCTTGAGCCTTTGTTGGCTGACCCTGATTGCGGTGACATTATCGTCAATGGCTGTTCGCGCGTTTATGTGGAACGCAAGGGCAAGCTGATGCAGGTTGCCGTGCGGTTCCGTGACAATGAACATTTGATGTCGATCATTCACCGCATTGTCGGCCCAATCGGTCGCCGCGTGGACGAGGCCAATCCCTTTGTTGATGCGCGTCTGCCTGATGGTAGCCGTGTCAATATTGTGATCCCGCCCGTCTCATTGGATGGGCCCATGGTGTCGATCCGTAAATTCAACAATGCCTCTATAAGTGGTCCTGAATTGGTGCGGCTGGGGTCAGCCTCCCAGGCGATGATTGATTTTCTTAGTCAGGCCGTTTTGTCTCGGCTGAATATTCTTGTGCTGGGTGGCACAGGGTCCGGTAAGACGACATTGCTGAATATGTTGTCCGCCTATATTCCCAACAATGAACGGTTGGTGACGATTGAAGACGCGGCGGAACTGCAATTGCAGCAGGACCATGTGGTGCGGCTTGAAACCCGCCCGGCCAGCCCTGAAGGCGGCGGTGAAGTATCAGCCCGTGATCTTGTGCGTAACGCATTGCGTATGCGCCCTGACCGTATTTTGCTGGGCGAGGTGCGCGGGGCAGAGGCGGTTGATATGCTGCAGGCCATGTCCACCGGGCATGATGGCTCGCTCGCCACGATGCATGCAAACTCAGCCCGCGATGGGTTGGCCCGGCTTGAAATGCTTCTGGGCTTTGGCGGGCTTGAGGCTGATACAAGATTGCGGCAACGCTATATCTCATCCGCGATTCAATTGATTGTGCAAACTGTGCGCCATGTGGATGGGCAACGTCGCATAACCTCCGTCATGGAATTAACCGGGGTAGAGGGCGACACCTATTCCCTAAACGAACTCTACCGCTTTGTGGAAGAGCCGCCCTTGTCCGGGCGTGGGCATTTTGAAACCTTGTCCCGACGGCCCTATTTCAGTGACCGCATGGCGGTGACACCTGCGCAGGCAAGGCAGGTCGCAAGATGAGCGTTCTGACCTCAATCCTATTATTCATTGTCGGCATCGGCATGATTGCGGGATTTCTCATCCTGTGGCGGGCGGAACAGGAACGGCAGGAACGGGAGCTGTTAGTCTTTCAACGTCTGCGCCGTTTGCGTACGGATCAACGTTTGCTTGATTGGTCGGGTGAGGAGGCAGGCATTCTGGACCTGCTGCCCAATTGGATACCTGATTTTGTGCGGGTCCGCGTTGCGCGTGCGGATATCAACCCATCCCCCAGCACCGTGATGGTAGCGGCAGGCTTTGTCGGCTCGCTGTTGTTTTTGCTGGTATTTGTCGCCGGATTTATATTCGCCTTGATCTGTCTTTTGTCGATCCTCGCGATTATGTGGCTGGTGTTGGAACTGATTGCCGCCCGCCGTTTGGCCGAGTTTCGCGAAACCTTACCCGGTTATTTTGATCGGGTGCGTCAGTTGCTGTTGATCGGGAACACATTGCAGCAGGCTTTGGGCCGCGCGATGAATGTCGCCTCTGACCCGTCCAAGCGCTATTTGGATCCGATGGTGCGCCGTATTGATCACGGCGCAACGGTGGCTGAGGCGGTTGGATGGCTTGCCGTTCGCATTGATGTGCCGGAACTTCATATGTTCCACACGGCAATCGACACCAATTTGCGCTATGGGGGTCGGATTACCGATATTCTGGGTAATTTGATTGGCCTGTTGAAGGATCAGGACCGTGTGCGCCGCGAACTTGCTGCGACGACATCAGAAACAAGGGGCAGTGCAACAGTGCTGACCGCATTGCCGTTTGTGATCAGTATTGGGTTTGCCATTATTAATCCCGGCTATATCAGTTTCTTCTTCACCGAACCGGCTGGCCATATGTTGTTTGGTGTTGCTGTTGGCCTTGTGCTGATCGGTGCCGTCTTGCTGCGCCGGATGATGCGGCAGGGAGGTGTGATGTGAGCCTGATCCTATTACTCGCAGCTCTTTTGATTGCCGGTGGCTCATTACTTGTAGCGCGTGCCATGCAGGCGCAAAGCCAGTCTGCCCAAGTTGAACAGCGCTTGCAGCAGTTCGCCGTTGTGCGCAAACACCGTCGCCCTGAACCCGAAGTCACTGCAGACGTGGAAAGCGTAGGGATCTGGCGCTGGCTTGAACCGACTGGCAAAGAACGGATCAAGCTGATTGCACAATTGCAGGAAGCGGATTTTTCGCGCGTTAACGCCTTGCATCGGTTTGCGCTGCTGCGTTTGCTGACAAGCGTTGCCGTGACCGTATCGACCTATGTGTGGGCGTCATCTGGTGCGGGTCTGCCCGTCATGATCCAGATCACGTTGACGGTGCTGGGCTTCACTATTGCTTATGTGGGCGCGGGCCAATGGCTGACGATCATGGCGAACTCGCGTAAGAACCGGGTGCGGCAGGAATTTGCCTTCGTGCTTGATCTGTTTGTGTTGACGGTTGAAGCAGGTCTGTCACTCGATCAGTCAATCCGCCATGTGGCGCGCCATGCCGGGCGCGCTGCTCCTTTAACGCAAGCGGGGCTGATAGACTTGGTGCATGATATTGATACTGGCATGACCTATGACGCGGCGCTGACGCGCTGGTCCCGCCGCCTTGGCGTTGACGAGGCGCGGGAACTTGCCGGAATGTTCCGCCAATCCTTGATCCATGGCGCCCCCCTTGGCGATACGTTGCGCGGCTATTCAAGTGACTTGCGTGAACGGCGCATGACAGAGGCGCGCGAGGTTGCCGGTAAAATTTCAGTCCGCATGACTTTGGTGATGGTGCTGTGCTTCTTGCCTGCATTGATGATCCTGATCGGCGGTCCGGCGGTCAATGCCATCATTGGTGGCCTGACCGGTATGCCGGATGCGAATGTACCGCCGCAATTGGGGCCATGATCATGCACTTATTATTCACAATCGCGTTTTAAGGGGGAGGCTGCATGCTTCGGAAAAGTTTAATCAGCCTGTGCCTGCTTGTAACCTTAACAGCCTGTGTCACGCAGGAACGGACCACGACAGGCGCAGCCGCAGCAAACCCCACAGATGAGGGGCGGGTTGTCACTGCGGAGTCTACCGACGAACGGTCACAGAAACTCTATCTGGATTTGATCGCGCAGTTGATTGCCGAAGGGAAGCTGAATGCCGCGCTGGCCCATCTTGATGAATATCGCCTACGTGTCATTGGTGACCCTGTTGCAGATTTGATGCGTGCCGATGTTTTGGCCCGGCTTGGCCGCTATAACGAGGCAGCGGCGGCGGTTGCCCCCTTTGTAAAGCGAGAACGGGGCGGCAACAGCACAATCCTTCAGGCCAAGGCGAACAAGATTGCCGGGCGGATTTCCGCAGGCCGCGGCAAGTGGAATGATGCGGCGATCTATTTTGAACGGTCGCGGTCGTTAACCCCGTCTGACCCATCTGTGTTGAATAATCTTGGCTATGCGCTGGCGCAGATCGGCCAATATAAAAAGGCCCAGCAATTGCTGCGTCAGGCCTATGACCTTGCGCCGGGATCGCCCCAGATTCGCAATAATCTGATTGTTGCCTATTACCACGGCAAAATGCGCAAAACTGCAAAATCCATGTTCGATCAGCTTGACCCTGTTGAGAAAAAGGCCGTTGCCGCCATGATCAAGGCATGGCCCAACCCGCCACAAGCAGAAAATTTGTAACCGTTAACATCTGATTTACCAATTTGACCTATTGTTTGCCCATAAACACTGTTCTTCTTGACCGAGGCTAGAGTGACCATGCCCAAATTTTGGGACACATCGCGGGTACGCGTGGCAGACGCTGCGCACAGATTGCGGGACGATCGCGGCAATATTGCTGTGCTTGCCGCCGGGATGTTGAGCATGCTGATCGCCCTGACCGCAATTTCGGTTGACGCAGGACATCTTCATTTTAAGCAAAAGGATTTGCAGCGCGTCGCTGATCAGGCGGCCTTGGCGGCCAGCCTTGATACTTCGCGGGCGCAGGAACTGGTTTTGGCCTCGCTTGCCTCCAACGGGTTTGATGCAGAGGTGCTGCAACAGGTGCGGGTCGGTGAGTATGACCCCTTTGCAAGCCTTGGCAACAGGTTCCGCCCGGATCAGGGTGACAATGCGGTCGAAGTTGTGTTGCGCAATCAGGTGACCATGGCCTTTTTCGGTGCCATCGGCGGTAGTGATAATCTGGAGATCGAGGCTGATGCCGTCGCTGCCTATATTCCTGAGGTTGGGTTTAGCGCCTCATCCGGTGTGCTGAATGCGCAAATCACCAATAATCTTTTGGGCGCGCTGACGGGGAATAATTTGAACCTAAGCACTGAAGAATATAACGCCCTCGCTGAGGAGCGGGTGGATATTCTCGACGTGCTGGATGATGTCGCAGAACAAAGCGGATCAGACGCTGACACCTATCAAGAATTGCTGGATGACACGATCAGCGCAGGTACGCTTGTTGGGTCGCTCGCCAATGTGTTGGGCCTGCAGCCGGGCGTCAACGGGACCGCGCTTGGCGCTGTTGAAACCGTCGCGGCGATGAGCGGGCTTTTCAGCATGAATGTGCCAATGGGGGACCTTGTTGACCTTGGCACGTTGGGTGCGCGCCCGATTGGCGACCCTGATCGGCGCACCGATGCGTCAACTGGGTTCCGCGCTTTGGATGTGATGATGCATTCCATTCAAATCGCAGGGGCAGGGGAACTGATCGACCTTGGCCTTGTGCAAAACATCCCCGGTCTGATTGATGTTAATCTATATGTATCGCTTGACCGTGGCTCATTAAGTGGCGGTGTCGGTAGTGGCGGTGCGCCGCTTGTTGTTGGGCCCAAGGGCACACATATTCACGCAAGTGCCGGACGCGTGCTGCTTGACGTCAATCTGTTCGGCAGCGGCGGCTTGTTTGGCTTTCTGTCTGTCCATCTGCCGCTTTATGTAGAGCTTGGCGGCGCGGATGTGACCCTGACAGATGTTGATTGTGGCTTTGACCCGTCACAAGACACAGTGATGACGTTTGAAACATCGTCCTCCCTAAGTCGTGCATATATTGCGGATATTGACCCGAACGATATCGCCAATGGCCCGGTGATCAACCCAGGTTCTGTGGAGATATTGAATATCGGCTTGATCCATGTGGATGCTTTCGCCGCGATTGATGTGCTTGGTTCAGGTGCGCAACAGGTCACCATGACCGTTGCGGATATCGAAGCAGGCAACACCGCCCTGACCGGGAATGAGCAAACATTTGGTAGCCTGTTCAGCTCACTACAAAATGAGTTGAGCCTGTCCGTCGGTTTCGGCGGCGGTGGTGGGTTCGGTGGCGGGCTTGGCGGCGGCCTAATCACCGGCATTGTTCTTGGTCTTGTCGGGTCCGTTACCTCGACTCTTGACCCGTTAGTTTTCAGTATTTTGAATTCCCTTGGCCTTCGGGCGGGGTATGTAGAGCTGGCCCCATCAGATGTTCGCTGTGGTACGCCGGTTATTGTTATCTGATAGACAATAATGTCGATCGGAGCTTGGTAGACGCGTTATGATACCGACCAATGGTCATGTGATAACGTTTTAGCGAAATGGAGTGAATTATGCTTTCTGTCTATACGAAAATTAAGAACAAACTGGCGCAGTTTAAGGATGACGACAAAGGTGCGTCAGCCGTTGAATATGCACTGATCATTGCGGCCATTTCATTGGTCATCGCGGCTGCGGCCTTCTCACTTGGTGATGAAGTTGCTGCCCAGTTCACCGCAATGACCACGACCCTGACCGGCGGTTGATCCGTCAGTGGCAGATCGGTTGAAAAACTGGCTTAGCCAATGCAAAGAACAGGATAGGGGCGCGGCTGCTGTAGAGTTCGCTCTGGTCGCGTCAACCCTGTTCATGCTGGTCTTTGGCGCGAGTGTTTACGGATTCTATTTTTCCGTCATGCTGGCGCTTGACCATGCGGCCAGCGAGGGTGCGAGAGCCTCACTAACTGCGATGAATGCTGCGGAACGCAGCACCATTGCAGAAGAGCAGGTGGACCGTGTTCTTGATGCCTATAGCGGCTTAATCAATACCGATTTAATTGAACGGCGTATCGGCCCCGCGGCAGACAATCCCGGTCTGTTCGAGGTTGAATTGCGCTATCAATTTTCAGCTACAAGCTTCGGTCAACTCTCAGGTATTGTGCCGCTCCCCGACGAAGAACCGAACGTCATCGCGACAGTGTCGAATGGCGGTTACTAGGTAAGGTTTCTAAGCGGGGAGGGGAATTGCAACTAGGACGCAATCTTCAGGATTAAATCGATCTCGGCGCCATCGCGGCCATTGCGTGCTTCGATGGCGCCACCCATATCACGCATAATCCCATAGGATATGGACAGGCCCAGGCCCGTGCCTTCACCGACAGGTTTGGTGGTGAAAAACGGATCAAACAATTGCGGCAACACATCTTCGGGAATGCCGCCGCCATTATCTGTAAATCGAATGCGCAAATGATCCTTGTCCACCAGTGTTTGGGACAGGTCGATCTTGCCTGATTGCGTGCCAAGCTGATCGGGGGGCAGGGTGCTGAAATGCGCATCAATCGCGTCACGGGCATTGCTTAACAAGTTCAGCACAACCTGTTCAAATTGCAGCGCATCCCCACTGACAAGCGGTTCATCGGCAAGCATTGATTGGGTTAGGGTGATGTTATGGCTGCGTAATTGTTCGCCAACGATTTGCAGGGCCGCATCAATCTGTTCCGACGGTTTAAAGCTACCGCTGACATCATAGGATTGCCGGGCGAAGACACGCATTTGATTGACGATGCGGCTGGCCCGTTCGGTTTGTGCCTGAATACGTTCAACCTTGCCCTGGGCGTAGGGAACGTCAATCGGCTCATCCTCCAGCACCAGTTCCAGATTTTGCGCGGCAAGTGAAATGGCCGCCAAAGGCTGGTTCATTTCATGGGCAATGCCAGTTGCCATTTCGCCCAATGTGGCAAGCTTTGCGCTTTGCAGGGCCTTGTTCCGTTCTGCATCATGGGTCAGGGCCTGACTGGTCAACAGGGCAAGCCGCCCGGCCAGCCCCAGCGCAGTCATGTCAAAAAAGAATGGCTGGCGATGCAGGCAGATCAGCCATGCGGGCTGGTTTTCCAGATCAATATGAACGGCAAGGCCGCTTTTCCAGTCGCGTGCTGCGGTGCCATGATTGCGAATGGCGGTCAATAATTCATGATCTTCGGACAACAGGCTGGGCTGTTTGGGAAGCCCGTCGCCAATCTGTGCTGCGATCTGACGCCAGTCCAAATCTTCCAGTGCCTGATCGGTTGCCATCCCGGCGGTCAAGTGGCCCTGCCAGTGGCGGCGCACCAGCACCGCGCCTTCAAATGCCAATGTTCCTTGCAGCAACCCAAACAGGCCGTCAAAGATTTGGCGGCTTGGCAGCGGTTTGGTCAAAAGCCGCAACCCTTCAAGCAGGGTTTCAGATTCTGTGCGCAATTGCCGTTCCCGGTCGCGCGCCCGTTCCAGTCTTGACACAAGCTCCATCAGGGCGCGGCGTTCCTGTTCGCTGCCTTGTTCATCGCTGATGATGGTCAGGCATCCGGCAAAGGCACTGACCCCATCGCGATGTTCAGGCAATATAGGCGCGCCTGAAAAGCTGGCGCGCAGGCGCCCTGCTTCGGTTGGTGTGCGCACGGGCACGTCACGAAATGCGGTGCCTTGTTCCAAGGGTGCGCCAAGCGGCGGGTTGCCACCGGCCTGATTTGCGGGGGCAAGGTCAGGCAAGCTCATCCCAATCCACTTGCTGCGATCCATGTCTGTGAACCGTTGCGACAGGGGGATCAGCGTCGTGATGCGGCCACGTGGATCAGCCTCCCAAAAGGCATCAAGCCCTGTTCTGGCCTGTTCAAGCCAGCTTTGCTGCTGCGTACTTTGGGGGGTGGGGGCGTGGTCTGGTGTGCCGCCACCACTTTGCGCCTGCTTGCGATACAGTCTGATTGATTGGCCGATGATCTCTGCGGCCAGCGACTTTGCCTCGTTCTGTTCGGCGCTTTGTGCATCCTGATCGGCAAAGAATAATAGCGCCAGTGCGGTTACACGATCAGCCGACCCGGCGGTGCAGCGCAAGACATGTGTTGTTGCGGTTGCCGCCTCGTCAGCATTGATCAAAGCCCGGGTCCGGTCGGCAAGGTCTGCGCTGCGCAGGCGGGCGATTTCCCCCTCTGCCAGGTGGTCGAGGCTACGGCTCGCCGCAAGGTCTGCCAGCTCATAGGTCAGCGCGATGGCTTGGTCCGCTCGATCTGGGGGAATGGATGTACCGGTTGGCCCTTTTTCAATGGCAAGGACAGCCCGGCCATCAAGATCGGTTTGTCCACTATAAAGCACACGGCAGATTGTGACGACACGCGCCTGTGTGATCTGCCGCAGACAATCTGCGCCCTTGTTCAGGAATTGGGCAAGCGCCGTGTCAGCGCTCGCCGGTTTTGTTGTCAGCAGTTCTGCCTGCGCGGCAAGCAGCGCTTTAAGGGCCTGTTGCGTCGGCGTAAAGCGCTGCAATGTCTGTTAACGGCGCGCTGCCGTTACCTCCAACACCACGCGGCGATTGATCTGCTCCGGTACACCGTCTGGTGTGTCGATTGCCGGGTGCGTTTCGCCTTCCCACAGGATTTGCATCAGGTGGTTGGGGACGCCTGCCTCTGACAAGGTGCGGGCCACAATGCTTGCGCGATCCTGTGACAGGGCAAAGTTGCGACTGTCTGAGCCGAGTTTGTCAGTGTGACCGGAAATGCGGATCAGTGCCCGATCATAGCCTGACAATTCCGCAGCGATTTTGCGCAGCGTTGCGGCAGCGTCCGTTGAAAGCGTGGCGCTGTTCAGATCAAACAGGATGATATAAAGGTGCCGTACCACATCGCCTTGCGGCATTGTGGGTTGCGGTTCGGTCACTTTGGTCGGCGTAACCTCCGGCTCTTCTTCCGGCTCAGGCTCCTTGTAATAGGGGGCCAGTCTGTTCATCGCCAGGGCGAAGTCATCGGCGCATTGATCAGGCGTTTTGATGTAATCAGATGCCGCATCAACCCAGCAATCATAGGACACTTGTGCCTTGGCTGATGTCAAAGGCTCCTTCTCGCGGCCACCATTGTTCAGTGCCGTCATAAGATCGTCGCGCGCTTTTTCCAGCTGCCGCCTACTGGCCGCAGTCAAAGGCCAGAAGGCCGGGCTTTCAGGGTGAACCTGCTGCCCTTTTGAGGCGCGGATCCCCTTGCGTGCAAAATAGCCTGCATCAAGACTATCTTCGCCGGCAATCATTTCGCTTTCTGCAAAGGACAGGTAATTGTCCTGCAAGGCACGGTTAAACGGATTGGTCGATTTTGGTGCGCTTTGCAGCGCTGCTACATCGCGTTGTGATTTTAGGACTGCGCGCGGGTCTTCTGTGGCGCAGGCTGCCAAAGTCAAAAGGGCAAGGCCCCCGGCGATAATGCGCCATCCTGAAGTTTTGCGAATCGTTGCGCTTGTTGTTGGTGCCATTTGCAATCCCCTTACGCACAGTGCCTAGTATCCGCGCCGCCACCAAAGCTGCCCAGATCGTTAACGGCAACAATAGCGATCATGAAACAATGATTCCAGCCCCGAAAAGCCCCTAAAACCATAAATTTAGCAGCATTCACCATATGCCTGTGTGATTGCGGTCACGTATCCATAAAGTGTGGCGCGGGCGGGTTAACCGTCTGTTAACCCCTTTTGCTGCATTATTCCCGAACTGGATCAGTTTTGATCCAAGTCGGCGCTATTGACTGGCGCCCCACTTATATAAGGACAGGGATATGCAGAAAATAGCCCTTTATATTGTCGAGCCGGACAGGACCGCTGTTGACGGTATGATCAGTCTGGCCCGATCGCTGGATTTGGAGCCTGTTTACTTCGCCGCTCCCGGTCATGCGCTTGAACAGATTGAAAAGGACTGCCAGCAAAAGGCAGCGCCATTTTTGGTGCTTGTACAGGCGCAAATGCCCCAAATGTCTGGGGCGATGTTTTTGTCGAGCTTGATGTCAGGCCCGTCAGCAAAAGTGCCCTATCGGACCATGTTGCTTGCTGGCGAGACCAGTTTCACAGACCTGCGCAACGCGGTGCAAATGGGGGTGAATGATATTTTACCTGCCTATGCAGATGCGCGGACCTTGCGCCAATCCCTGCAGGCCAATCGGCAGATTCTGCAGGCTTATTGTGAGCGGCAATCACAGGTCAATGACCTTTTGCATAGCTTGCGTCATCAAGTGGTGACGTCTGATGCTGCTTTGGATAAGTCAGCCGAAATTCTGCCCGTGCCGGAACTGGCGGTTGAACCCGAACTGGTTTTGCATCTGCTGGAGCGGCCAGCCAAGCGCCCGTCGGGCGGCCAACCACTTGATCGCCATGACCAATTGGCGGTGATCAAGGTGCTGCACTATATGCGCCGTGCCAGAGATCGCGCGGTCAGCGTGTGCGCCGATGGCGATCCCAGTTTCGATATTCTGCTATTCGTTCATGAACAGGCCTTATTGGGCAATCGTGTTTCGGTTACCGCAGCGTGCCACGCCAGCACCATCCCCCAAACCACTGCCATGCGAAAAGTGGATGAGCTTGTCGCCGCCGAATTATTGGTGCGAGAGGCAGATCCTGCTGATCGTCGCCGGATCAATTTGGCCCCGACCGAATTAGGGCAGGCGCAGGTTTCAGCCTATTTGCTTGATGCGCTGGTTCAAATGCGGGCCTTGTTCGGCATTCGGACGCCAGATGTAGCGGCGCACAATCTGCAAGAAGCTGCTGAATAGCTGCCTTGTGCGCGGCTGATTGGCCGCGCCTCTTTTTCACGTGTCTTTATTTTGTATTTGCAGCCGGGACTTGTATGATGAATAGAATGGTTAACAAGGCAGTATCTTGGGGGCGCAGATCACACAGCGCCGCCATACAGGCTAAAGGAATTGCGGTGACACAGACCCCAGGTCAGATTGATGTGCTGGTCGTTGATGACGATCCTTCCCAGCTTGAGGAGATTACCGATTATCTCAAGCGTAAGGGCCTGTCTGTCATGACCGCCGATAATGGCCTGACCGCCCTTGATATGGTGCGCGAACACAGCCCGCAATTGGTGGTGATGGATATCAACATGCCGCAAATGCAGGGCGACCGCATCTCGCAGGTTTTGACCAGCCTTGATCACAAAACGGCGGTGATTTTGATGTCAGGTTTTCCCGATGTGTATGATCGGGTCAGCGCAACCGCAGAAGGCGTGATCGCTGTCATGCAAAAGCCGATCTCGTTAAAGGCACTTCACCAAACCGTTGAAGCGGTTATCGACGCCTGAAGTTAGCCTGACAATTATCTCAGCGTATTTGGGTCAGCCGTGACATGAAGGCACCCAGACCCGCGGCCCGTTCAATGCCCGCAATCGCCAGCGCGCGGGAATAATAGGGTCCCAGCATGATGACGCCATTCTTTTGTGCCTGCCCGTTTTGATCAGCCAAAAGATAGGGCCTCAACTCCTGATCAGCTTGTAGCGTTGCGCGGGCTTGGGCCCAGCCTATTTGTGTTGGTTGCAGCAAGACAATATAGGCAGTTTGTGCGACAGGGGCCTTAAACGGTGCCGGAGGTGCCATGCTTGGCGGAAGGTCGCTTTGCTTTGAATTGCTTTTGTCTGACGGGGTATCTGTCTGGTCTACGATGGGCAAAGGAAGACCGCGTTCAGTCATCGCAGCAATCGCAGACGGATGCCCTTGCTGTGCTGCCAGCACCAGCCACCCGGTTGCGTAGGCAAGCTTCACGGGATCGTTGCCCGCCTGCGTGCGCAAAATTTCTGACAAGGCAAATTGCGCATCAGCATTCCCTGATTCTGCTTTCTCGGTCAGCGATTTCACCAAAGCCTGTCTTGCAGCGGTGGCGTTAACCCTATCTTGTGCCGTTGCGGTTGGAACTGTCGTGCAGAATGCACCGATCAGGGCCAAAGCGCAGAACATGCTTGAGATTGCATGTGGCCTTTGTAAGCTGAGTGTCTGTGTTATCCGATTCAGCATGAAAGCCTTGTCCCCGTCAGTATGACCGATCAAACCCGCTCTGTTTTAGTTGTAGATGACGAGCCTGATATCGCTGCCAATATAGCAGAGTTTCTGGTTCGTAAAGGATTTGACGCGCGCATTGCCGCTGACGGGGTGGAGGCGCTGGAAACCTTAACCCAAAATCCTGACATCTCCCTGATTGTGACGGACCTTCGCATGCCGCGTCTTGACGGGATGGGGCTTCTGACACGTCTAAAGGAATTGCGCGCCGATGACATGCCGCGAATCATCGTGATTTCCGGTCATGGGGGTGATGTGGATGCCGCAAATGTGCTGGAAAGCGGGGCTTATCGCTTTATGACCAAGCCGTTGAATATGAAGTCATTGATTGCGGTTTTGGATGGGGAGGGGGCTGACTAGCGCGATTTGAAGGCCCTATTTGCGCAGTGTGGTTGCAAGGGTGGCACCAAATTGCAACATGATCCCCCTGAAATTGATGAAAAATTGCGACTTGTGGCGCAATTCACGCGGTTTCGCTAAATTTACCTTACCGAATCTTTAATTGCCCCGAGACAGATTGGATCGGGGGCGTTAAGTTAGTGACCTGAAAAGGGCGGCTTGGGGATGCATATCTATGCAAACTTATGTCGTCGTTCTTGTGTAAACCCGCATTGGCGGGCCCGCGTAGACGGGAATGTGTTGAAAGGGATTGACCATGATCCGTGGCAAAATTCTTGTGGCGGCTTCTGTTGCTGTTTTGGGGTTGGCGGCTGCAAATAGTGCTCAGGCTGGTATGTATGGCGGCTCAACCGCTAGTGCACCTGCTGTATCAGGCACAACATTGCAGGAAGGCTTGACCTCCGGTTATGCCGACCTTGCGTCGCGCGAATATGCTGAATTCGATTATGTTGATGGTGACGCCTTTGCGGCCAAGCGTGATTTGGCAAAATCAGGTGGCAATGTCGAACCTTGGGTGGCTTCTGAATGGAACATCACAGGGGACGAGCTTGTGGCACTTGACGCTGCCCGTGCACGCATCATGGAAGCCTATGCAAAGGGTGGTGACTTCGAAACACCGATCCCCTTGGCCCGTGCGCAGACATCATATGATTGCTGGGTGCAGGAAGTCGAAGAACAGATCAATGTCGAACATGCCAGCGCTTGCCGCGCAGCATATGAGCAGGCCATTGAAGAAGTTCGCTATCCGGAACCGAAAATGCCTGAACCCGAAATGGTCGATCCGATTTCGTTCAGCATCTATTTCGACCATGATTCAACCGAACTGTCAGCAGAAGCCTATCGTGATATTTCACAGGCAGCTTCCGCAGCGATCAGTCAGGAAGCTGTCCTGATCGTGGTTCACGGTCATACCGACACATCAGGGTCCGTTGCCTATAACACCAAGCTGGCTTCTGCCCGTGCCGATGTTGTTGGTGCCGCTTTGATTGCCGAAGGTGTGAACCCTGACCTCTTGGAACTGGCAGGCTTTGGCGAAAGCCGTCTGGCAATCGAAACACCTGATGGTGTCCGCGAACGCGGCAACCGTCGTGCAGAGGTTGAGCTGCGCTTCTAATCAGCGCCAGCATCAAAATCATAAAGCCCCGGTGCGTTTGACGTGCCGGGGTTTTTCTTTGCCCTAAATTGCTACGCGAATTTGGTTGCAGTCTTGTGGTCTGATTCCTACATTGGCAAAAAGATAAAGAGCGGGAAGATTTTCAATGACTAAACTTGTGCTGACACTGGTGGCCGATGATCGGCCCGGCCTGATCAAATCCGTTTCAGACATTGTGGTTGCCCATCAGGGCAACTGGCTTGAAAGCCGTTTGGCGCAACTTGCGGGAAAGTTTGCTGGGATCGTGTTGGTTGATGTGCCTGCTGATCATGCAGAAGCGCTGACCGATGCCTTGGCTGATTTTGGCAAGCAAGATGCCCGCATCATGGTTGAGGTGGGGGATGACACGCTGGAAGGTGAGGCACAATCCGGCCTGACAGTTACTGTCAGCGGCGCAGACCATCCCGGCATTGTGAACGAGGTGACCGACCTGTTGGCGCGGCATGCCATCAATGTCACCGAAATGTCGTCAGAGCAGGAGCCCGCCGCCATGTCGGGCCAACCTGTATTCAGTGCTGCAATAACGGCATTGGCGCCTGAAGGGCTGGACCGCGCTGCCCTTGATGAAGCGTTTGAGGCGCTGGCCGCCCAACTTGCCGTCGATATTGAACTGGGGTGAGGCGTATGCCGTCATGCCGGACTATCAGCGACCGCCGGAAAAAGTGCAGACTTTTTCGTCCGGCGGCGCGTAATAATGATCCGGCATCTTCGTCATCCGCGTGACGGGCCTTTGTGACCTACTTCTTCTTTCCTTTACCGCCCCCTGTAATTTGGCTGGCAGCAGCCCGCAGTTCAGACGCGATTTCTTCAGCCTCATCTGGATAGAAGTCGAGCGGTATTTCCGCACCATCGACCGTAATCAAAATGCGGACCATGCCATTTTCAGTTGGGCCGACTTGCAGGTCTGCTTGGATGTCAGTGTCAGGCTGGCTCACGATAGGGCTCACTTTCCACGCGCTCGCGTGATTCTAGTCTGGGGTCAAGGTCGATAGCCTCAGGCACTTTCTGTCCTGTCAGCCATGCTTCCATAATGGCGTTGACCACTTCGGGGGCTTCTTGTTGCACCCAGTGGGACACATTCGGCACATAACGGATTGTGAAATCTTTGACAAGCTCATCCGTATTGTGGGTCGTGCTGATATCAAGTGCGGTGTCCTGTTCGCCCCAGATCATCAATGTTGGCACTTCGACAATGCCGTAATCCTTGCCCTTCATCCGTTGCGAGCCGCCGCCCCTGATCAGGCCGCGATAATAGTTGACCATGGCGGTCATGGCGCCGGGCTTCATGGCATTGTCTGCATAATGATCCAGAACCTCCTTGGGAAAGCGGCGCTTGTCGATTGCCATGCCCAAAAATGCCTGACGGATAAAGCGTGCCTTGCCCAGCTTCATCATGAATTCGGGCAGCCACGGGATCTGGAAAAAGAAAATGTACCAGCTACGCAATAGCTGGATAGACCCTTGCTTCATCCGTTCCTGCATTTTTTGTGGATGGGGCAGGTTCATGACGATGAACTTGTCCAGCGGGCGCAGCTTTTGAATAACGAAAGACCAGGCAATGGCACCGCCCCAGTCATGGGCAATCAGCACCACCTTGTCCTTGCCGCTGGCATCAATCAGTGCCGCCACATCATCACATAAGACGTCGAGGAGATAATGCCTTACCCCCTTGGGCCGGGATGTGTCGCCATAGCCGCGCAGATCGGGCGCCCATGCGGTATAGCCAAGCTTGGCGAGTAAGGGCAGTTGATCGCGCCATGAATGGCGGCTTTCAGGAAAACCGTGCAGGCATAGGGCAAGCGTGTCGCCATCGCCCATCTCGTCAATTGCAAAAGTTTGGCCGTTCGCCTCAACAAAGCGGGTGTGGGGGGTGGGAAGATCAGCGGTCATGGCGAATCCCTGTTTCTTATAGAATTGTCAGTTGCGCAGCAGCCTATAGTCAGGGCCGGGGATGGGCAAGGGGGACCTGTCGGCTGAATTCCGCAAAATCCTTTTGAATCAGTGATTTCGGGCTGGTCGCCGTGTCGCAGTTTTTAGCGGGGCAGGGCGCTTGAAAAAGCTATGATCACAGTATAGTGTCCAGCGCCTATCCCCGAAATGCTTGTCATTTCTGGGATGTTCGGGATGTGCAGCCGTAGCTCAGTTGGTTAGAGCGCTAGTTTGTGGCACTAGAGGTCCCCCGTTCAATTCGGGGCGGCTGTACCATCCTGATCAAAGCGAGCTTTTCACACTGCGCTGGACAGGAAATAGGCAAGGATCATGGCCAAGCCGAAAAAACAGCCGCGTCCCAAGGCTCGACTTCCAAAAGGATTTCGGGACCTTACGCCTGCCCAGATTGCAGCCCGCCGCGCGATGCTTGATGCGGTGCGTGATGTGTATGAGCTTTATGGGTTTGAGCCGTTAGAAACCCCCGCCATTGAATATGTAGATGCGCTTGGCAAATTCCTGCCCGATGTTGATCGGCCCGAAGGGGGCGTGTTCGGCTTTGAGGATGAGGACAGTCAATGGCTGGCCCTACGTTATGATTTAACCGCGCCCTTGGCCCGCTATGTCGCTGAAAATTATGCGACCATGCCCAAGCCGTTCCGCCGCTATCAAACGGGGCTTGTGTACCGTAATGAAAAGCCGGGGCCGGGCCGTTTCCGTGAATTTACACAGTTTGATGCTGATACGGTCGGCACAGCGGAAATGGGTGCCGAAGCTGAATTGCTTGCCATGCAGGTTGCGGCCTTTGACGCGATCGGATTGCCGCGCGAAGATTTCGTTATCAATCTGAACAACCGCAAGGTTTTGGATGGTGTGCTTGAAGGCATCGGCCTTTTGGATGATGGGTCCGATCCCATTGTCGTTGAAAAGAAGCTGACCGTGCTGCGCGCCATCGACAAGCTGGACCGTTTGGGCACTGATGGTGTGCGTCTTTTGTTGGGTGAGGGACGCAAGGATGTGTCCGGCGACTTTACAAAGGGTGCCGGCCTAACCGATGGCGAGGCTGATCAGGTCATGGGCTTTGTCGAGGCTGGCGGTGCCAACGTGCTTGATGATTTGCGGTCGCTTGTTGGCGCATCGGAAGTCGGCGGCCAAGGTATTGATGAGCTGTCTGAAATTGCCGATCTGTTGGCGGCACAGAATGTGCCCACAGGGCAAGTGGTGATCAACCCGTCTGTCGTGCGCGGGCTTGCCTATTATACCGGCCCTGTGTTTGAGGCTGAGCTGACCTTTGAAACTGTGGATGAAAAGGGCCAGCCGCGCCGCTTTGGCTCTGTCGGGTCGGGTGGGCGCTATGATGGTCTCGTCAAACGCTTCACCGGCCAGGATGTGCCCGCAACCGGGATCTCCATCGGTGTGGATCGATTGCTTGCAGCGCTTGATGCGTTGGATCGTGCGCCCGGCGGGTGGGACGCGCCTGTCGTTGTCACCGCAATGGATCGTGAGCGCATGGCAGACTATCAGGCGATGGTCGCAGAATTGCGCAACGCAGGCATCAAGGCAGAGCTTTATTTGGGCAGCTCAGGCATGAAGGCGCAGCTTAAATATGCTGACCGCCGCGAAGCCCCCCTTGCCATTATTGCCGGGTCTGATGAGTTTGATCGTGGTGAGTTGACCATCAAGGATTTGGTGCGCGGGCTAGAGCTTTCCAAGGAAATTGAGGACAATACAGTCTGGCGCGAAGAGCAGCCGGCCCAGTTCACAATCAAGCGGGATGAGCTGGTCGCGAAGGTGCGTGAGGCACTTTCCCGTCATCATCGACATTAAACGGGTCACTGCTGCCTGCGAACGTGCCCCAAAAAAAGCATAGTTCAGCGGTTGACCGTGGCCCGTAAATCTCCCAAACATCACATGAATTGACATATGGATGGTCGTGAGCACCGTCCGAAGATGGGACTGGACTAATGTCTGTTTCAACAAATGATATGACCCGCGCCCTACAAGCGCGCTTTGAAGGGGCAGGCTTTGCCCCGATTGAACCGCCGGTTTTGGCCGATGCGGCGATCTTTTTGGATCGGTCGGGCGAAGATATTCGCCGCCGGACCTATATTTTCAACAGCCCGGATGGGACGGAATTGGCCCTGCGGCCTGATCTGACCGTGCCAACCGCGCTGGCCTATATTGACGGTTTGGCCCCCGCGGCTGCCAAGCTGACCTATGCGGGTCCCGCATTCCGCGTCCCCCGCGTGGGTGAGCCTGCCGCAGCGCGCGAGGCGACGCATGTCGGCTTTGAATGGTTTGGAGGTAACAGCGATGTTGCTGAGGATGTGGATGTTTCACGTGAAACATTTGCAACATGCGAAGCGATGGGCCTAACCGATTATGAGGTGAAAATCGGCCATGTCGGGCTGTTCCGCGCCATGATTGCGGCGCTGCCCTTAACTGATCAAGTGCAGGACAAGCTGCGCCGCCGCTTTTCCTCTCCCAAGGGGTTTGCCGCCCTGCTTGATGCGCTTGCCAATCCTGAACAGGGTGGTGACGCAGGCGGCGTTGCCGCGGCGCTGGCCGCACTGCCTGATGAAGGTGCGCGCCGGGCCATGATGGATGAGATGTTGTCGCTTGCCAATGTGCAGCCCGCCGGGGGCCGCAGCCTTGAAGACATTGCCGCGCGCCTGTTGCAAAAGGCTGAGGCATTGGCCGCCCCGCCCGTAAGTGGGGAGGTGCTGGATCGTCTGCGCGCCTTTGTGGCGCTCAACGGTCCTGCCGTTGAAACGCTGGACGCGATCAGGGCGCTGGTCGGTGACTTGGGTGATGCGGTGGCTGGCCCCCTTGAAAGCCTGTCTGCCTTGCTCGACCTGATCGGTGATCGTCCTGTTACCCTGTCCACCACATTCGGACGGTCAATGGATTATTACACCGGGATTGTGTTTGAGGTCCGCTCCCCCAAGGTGCCGGAAGGTGCTATCGCCGGTGGCGGACGTTATGATGGGCTGGTTGCTGAGTTGGGCGGGCCATCGGGTTGCAGTTCCATCGGCGCGATGATCCGGCCTGACCGTCTTGTCACGGCAATTGGCCAATAGGAAGGGGAGGAGACCATCATGACTGACAAATTGATCCTTGCCGTTCCTTCCAAGGGCCGCCTGAAAGAACAGGTGGAAGATTATTTCCGCAATGCCGGGATTCCCATCGCCAAGGATGGCAGTGCGCGGGGCTATACAGGCGGGCGGCTGAAAAGCGTTGCCAATGTCGATGTGGTCTTTATGCAGGCTGGCGAAATTCCCGCCGCGCTTGAGGCTGGGGATATCCACCTTGGCGTCACGGGCCAGGACCTGCTGCATGAAAAGCTGGCAGACCCTGATCTAGTGTTGCAACAAATCCTGTCGCTAGGCTTTGGCTATGCCAAGCTGGTGGTGGCTGTGCCCAAATCATGGATTGATGTGGACACGCTGGCTGACCTTGATGATGTCGCGGCGCAAATGCATGCCAATGATGCCAAGCGGTTGCGGGTTGCCACAAAATATCTCAATGCAACGCGCAAATTCTTTGCCGCGCAGGGGATCAGCGATTACCGCATTGTCGAAAGCCTTGGGGCCACGGAAGGCGCGCCCAATTCTGGCGCTGCTGAGATTATTGTGGACATCACCACCACAGGTTCTACGCTTGAGGCGAATGATCTGAAGATCCTGTCAGACGGGGTGATGCTGGAAAGCTATGCCTGCCTTGCCGGATCGTTCAAGCGCAACTGGGGCCCATCGGCACGCCGTGCCCTGCGGCACATCCTTGATATGATTGGCGCCCGCGCCGATGCTGAGGGGCGCAAGGCAATCCGCTTTAATGGTGATCCGCTTGCCTTTGCTGAAATCGCTGATGAGTTGACGGATGGCCTTGGCTGTACGCTTGGCTCCTCCATCGCGGCCAGCGGCAATGCCAATGCCTATGTGGTATATGGCCCGCACAAGAAGCTTTATGCCATCACGCATATTTTGCAGGAGGCAGGGTTTCAGGACATAGTCGCCTTTGATGTTGATTATATCTTTGCCGACCCCAATCCGCTATATCAGCGGTTTACGGATGCGCTGGATTAAGACTGGCGCGAAGTATTAGGCAGCTCATTTGTTAGCGGCCCGGTTAGCGGCAGATGATCATCTGTGCATAAATCATGATCAGCCAGTGTTTCGATCACGCGGCACTGGCTGACCTTTCCATGACAATGATCCGCGATCATATCTGACAGGGCGGTTTCCAGCGCAACTAGCGCTTGGCGCTTGGCGGTGACCTGTCCAAGGTGGCGGCGCGCGATGGAATCGGCGGCGCTGCAATCATGACTGGGATCATCCGATAGGTCGAGCAGGGTGCGAATATCATCAAGTGAAAACCCCAACAGCCGCGCATGACGGATAAAGCGCAGCCGTTCCACCAATGGCGGGCCATATGTGCGCCGCCCGCCTTGTGTGCGGGTGGGGGCAGGGATCAGCCCAATCTTTTCATAATGGCGGATGGATTCAGGCGTGATGCCTGTCATTTCCGCCGCTTCGCCTATGCTTAGAACTGCGGCACTTTTGTTCGGCATGGGGCTTGCTCCTGTAATCGTTACAGCATCCATAATGACCATAATAGTGATGAGAATCAAAGCAGAAAGGAGCGGGCGGCATGTCTGCATCTTGCGGTCACGAACACGGCATAAGTGGTGATATATCAACGGCTTACAAGGCAGCCTTGTGGGCAGTTGTGATCATTAATATCGGCATGGCCGCGGTTGAGATTATCGGCGGCTCCTACGCCGACTCAATGGCGTTGCAGGCTGACGCGCTTGATTTTATTGCCGATGGGGCAAGCTATGGCCTGTCATTGGCTGTGGTCGGTGCCGCCCTTGCCACGCGGGCGCGGGTTGCCATGTTAAAGGGCATGTCCCTGCTGGTGATGGCGGTGATCGTGTTGGGCATGACCATCTATCGGCTGATTGATGGCCCCGTGCCTGATGCCCCGATTATGAGCGGTATTGGGCTTGCCGCCCTTGCCGCCAATGTGTTGAGCGTTCTGATACTGATGAAGTGGAAAGATGGCGACGCCAATATGCGGGCTGTTTGGTTGTGCAGCCGAAATGATGCGATTGGTAACGTTGTTGTTATCGGTGCTGCGGGTGTGGTTTTTCTGACAGGCTCCCACCTGCCGGACCTGTTGGCGGCGCTTGTTATGGCGACATTGTTTTTCCGCAGCGCGCTAGAGATTACAAGCCGCGCACGGATTGAGCTGAAACATGCCAAGCTACACGCCGACCATGTGCCCCACGACCCTGACCTTTATATGGGTAAGTAACATTCTTCCGAATGCTTTCACCCCGGACAGCGTTTCACGCTTCCGGGATGACGTTGTGGGGCCTTAGCTGCCACCACCTTTTTCCATAGCGCTGGCAAAGGCCGGGCGCGATGTGCAGCGGGCGATGTAATCCTTCAATACGGGAAGGTCCGGCAGCGCGCCCATATTATTCGCCATAGACAATACGCAAATTAGGCCGACATCAGCAGCGCTGAAACTGTCGCCCATAATATAGTCTTTGCCTGCCAGTTCCTCCGCCAGATAGGCGCAATTGGCGGCAATCTCAGGCGCGGCAAAGCCTGTGATCTGTTCTGCGCCGCCGCCGACCATGGTCATCATAAAGGGGCCAACAAGCGTGCCTTCGGCAAAATGCAGGAAGCTTTGATAACGCGCAAAGGCCGCCTTGTCTGATGGGGCGGGGACAAGCCCGCTATCAGCGCCATATTGGGTCAGCAGATAGGTGGCGATGGCCCCTGATTCTGCAACCACAATCCCGTCATCCTCGATGACAGGGCTTTTGCCCAGCGGGTGAACATTCTTTAGTTCCGGCGGCGCGCGGAAATTTTCCATCCGCTGATAGATTTCAATCTCGTAATCAAGGCCCAATTCTTCAAGCAGCCAAAGCGTGAAGATAGAACGGCCAATTTGCAGGTGATGAAGTTTGATCATGATGTCCCCCATAGGTTTGTGGTCATAGCCTATAGGTTTCTACGCAACAAAAAAGGCCGGGGATCACCCCGGCCTTCAATTTGTTGTGATGAGCAGATGATTACATCATGCCGCCCATTGTCCGACTGGGACGGATGATTACATCATGCCGCCCATGCCACCCATGCCGCCCATGTCAGGCATTGCCGGTGCGGCGGCGCCCTTCGGCTCCGGCTTGTCGGCAATCATGGCTTCGGTGGTGATCATCAGCGAGGCAACAGACGCAGCATCGGTCAGCGCTGTGCGCACAACCTTGGCCGGGTCAATAATACCCATGGCGACCAGATCGCCGTAAACGTCGTTCTGGGCGTCATAGCCGAATGATTTGGAGCGGTTATCTAGAACCTTACCAACAACGATAGACCCATCAACGCCTGCATTGGAGGCGATCTGACGGATCGGTGCCTGCAGTGCTTTCTTGATGATGTTCACACCGGCCTGCTGGTCGGCATCTTCAAGCTCAATCTTGTTGAGTGCTTTTGAAGATGTCAGCAGAGCTGTACCACCGCCGGGGACGATGCCTTCTTCAACCGCAGCGCGGGTTGCGTTCAGGGCGTCATCAACGCGGTCTTTACGCTCTTTCACTTCAACTTCGGTGGCACCGCCAACCTTGATCACGGCAACACCGCCAGCCAGCTTGGCTAGACGTTCTTGCAGTTTTTCACGATCATAGTCGGAATTGGTGTCTTCGATCTGCGCACGGATCTGTGACACGCGGCTGTCGATGTCTTTCTTTTTGCCAACGCCATCAACGATGGTTGTGTCGTCCTTGGACATGGACACGCGCTTGGCCTGACCCAACATGTCGAGCGTGACGTTTTCAAGCTTGATGCCGAGGTCTTCGGAAACAACCTGGCCGCCTGTCAGGATAGCGATATCCTGCAGCATGGCTTTACGGCGATCGCCGAAGCCGGGGGCCTTAACAGCAGCGATTTTCAGACCGCCGCGCAGCTTGTTCACAACCAAGGTTGCCAATGCTTCGCCTTCAACATCTTCGGCGATGATCAAAAGCGGACGACCTGATTGCATGGAGGCTTCCAACAGGGGCAGCATCGGCTGCAGGTTGGTCAGCTTGCTTTCGTGCAGCAGGATGTAGGGGTTTTCAAGTTCCGCAATCATCTTGTCTGCATTGGTGATGAAGTAAGGTGACAGGTAACCACGGTCGAACTGCATGCCTTCAACAACGTCAAGCTCTGTCTCAAGGCCCTTGGCTTCTTCAACAGTGATAACGCCTTCATTGCCGACTTTCTGCATGGCTTCAGCAATCATCTGACCGATTTCTGCTTCACCATTGGCTGAGATGGTGCCGACCTGTGCAATCTCTTCGTTGGTTTTGACCTTCTTGGACAGTTTGCCAAGCTGTTCGATGACGTTGGCTGCTGCAAGATCAATGCCGCGCTTCACGTCCATCGGGTTCATGCCCGCTGCAACGGCCTTGGTGCCTTCGCGAACGATAGCCTGTGCCAGAACGGTTGCAGTGGTTGTGCCGTCACCGGCAATGTCATTGGTGCGTGAGGCCACTTCGCGGACCATCTGGGCACCCATATTTTCGAACTTATCTTCAAGTTCGATTTCCTTGGCAACCGAGACACCGTCCTTGGTGGTGCGCGGTGCGCCGAATGCTTTGTCGATCACGACATTGCGGCCCTTGGGGCCCAGTGTCACTTTAACGGCATTGGCGAGGATATCGACACCGGCCAACATTTTGTTGCGGGCTTCGGTATCAAACAGGACTTCTTTAGCCATGAGTAGATTCCTTTAATTTGTGTGGATTTGAATGAAAACGGTAAGGCAAGGGGCGGCTGATTAGCCGACGATGCCCAGAACGTCGTTTTCCTTCATGATCAGCAGGTCTTCGCCGTCGATCTTGACTTCGGTGCCGGACCATTTGCCGAACAGAACGCGGTCGCCCGCTTTCAGTTCCATGGCGATCAGGTTGCCAGCTTCGTCGCGCGCGCCGGCGCCAACGGATACGACTTCGCCTTCAGAAGGCTTTTCTTGTGCGGAATCGGGAAGAATGATGCCACCGGCGGTTTTTTCGTCTGAATCAACGCGGCGGATCACAACACGGTCTGCAAGAGGGCGGAATGCCATCATGTTTCTCCTTAAATGACTGGGTCACTTAGCTGTTAAATCTTTGAAAAGTCGCAGAATTCTGCGCATTTCCCCTGTGTTGTTAGCACTCATGCTAGGGGAGTGCTAACAAGCTGCCCGTGATGTAGGGCCCATAGGCCGGATCGTCAAGACCCGTTGCGCGAAATTTTTGTGACTTTGCGCCTGAATTTTGGCGCAGGGCGGGAGACTTACAGGTGATAGATCATCAGGCAGCGGGCCGTGATGTCGAGCCCGGCGTCATGTTCTTCCTGCCGCATTTCGGTATAGTCTTCGCCCAACCCAACCGCAGACACTTCTTCAAATCCCAGCTTGCTGTAATAAGGCCCGTTCCATGACACGTCGCGGAAGGTTGAAAGCGTGACGCCCAGCCCATCTTTCTGGCGTGCAAGGTCAAGTGCATGGGCGATCAATGCGGCAGCGATGCCTTGATTTTGATGGGCGGGCAGGACGGACACTTCTTCGATATGCAAAAAGCGGTCAACCCAGACAAGCTGGATAAAGCCTGCGATCTCATCTTCGGTTGCGGCGACCACTGAAAACCCATAGTCAAATTTCTCTGGTTTGACGGTGAAGTCGACGGTGTCGTCAATGATGCCTTTGCCGATAAATTTCTTGCCCGCTTCCATTTCAACGGAAGCAAGGGTGGGGAATTCCGACGGTGTGGCGTTGCGGATTTTGTAGGCCGTGGTAAACATGCAATCTATCTATCAATCAGGGCTGACAGGGACAAGCCAGTTATGACCACATCAGAGTCCGCCATCCCCAATAATCTTGATGCCTTTTTTATGGGCTTTACGGCCAATCGGCAATTCAAACAAAAGCCGCGCATGGTGAAGGCAGCAAAGGATATGCATTATTATGCTGCCGATGATGGCCGCCCGATTTTGGACGGGTCCGCCGGATTGTGGTGTGTGCATGCGGGTCACTGTCGGCCCCAGATTGCTGACGCGATTGCCGCGCAGGCCAAGGAATTGGACTATGGTCCGACCTTTAATTTCGGCCATCCAAAAGTGTTTGAGCTTGCCACCCGCGTGACAGAGCTTGCGGGTGAAAATTTCACCCACATGTTTTTTGGCAATTCAGGGTCAGAGGCTGTGGAGTCCGCCCTTAAGATCGCCATCGGCTATCATCAGGCAAGGGGGGAGGGTAGTCGCACCCGCCTGATCGGGCGAGAGCGCGCCTATCATGGTGTGAATTTCGGCGGTATGTCCGTTGGCGGTATCGTCACCAACCGTGCTGTATTCGGCCCCGGCCTGCCGGGTGTTGATCATCTGCGCCACACGCATCTGCCGGGCCAAAACAAATTCACCCGTGGCGAAGTTGAACATGGCATTGAACTTGCCGAGGATCTTGAACGTTTGGTGGGCCTGCATGGCCCGAAAAGCATCGCCGCTGTGATTGTTGAGCCGTTTGCCGGGTCAACCGGGGTGTTGCCGCCGCCTATCGGCTATTTGAAACGCCTGCGCGAGATTTGTGACAAATACGGCATCCTGCTGATTTTTGACGAGGTGATTACCGGCTTTGGCCGTCTGGGCACACCCTTTGCGGAACAGTATTTCGGTGTGACGCCTGATATGATCACGTGTGCCAAGGGGCTGACCAACGCGGCGGTTCCCATGGGCGGGGTGATAATGGGCCCACATATTTACGAGGCCTTTATGACAGGCCCGCCCCATGTGAATGAGATTTTTCACGGCTATACCTATGGGGGTCATCCTTTGGCGGCCGCTGCAGGGATTGCCACATTGGATGTCTATCGGGACGAGGGCTTGTTTGAACGTGTCAGCGATCTGACCGACCTTTGGGCTGACACGATGCATGATCTGAAAGACGCGCCCTATGTGACCGACATTCGGACCATCGGGCTTGTTGCCGCCATCGATCTTGAGCCTGAGGCGGGCACGCCCGGCAAGCGCGGGTTTGAGGCAGGGTGCAAAGCCTTTGAAGAACAGGATACAATGGTCCGTATTGCCGCCGATTCAATTGTGCTGTCGCCGCCCTTTATCATCAGCGAAAGCCAGATAGATGAA
This sequence comes from Alphaproteobacteria bacterium, assembly GCA_965229935.1. Lineage (GTDB taxonomy): Bacteria > Pseudomonadota > Alphaproteobacteria > SPJN01 > SPJN01 > SPJN01. Next base: position 1,554,884 of record CBDDKB010000002.1, on the reverse strand, counting down.
CTGGCGGCCAATGTCAGGGCGACGCTAGAAAGTCTTTAGGCAGGTTGCGGGCGGGCCGACAGATCGAACATGCTGTTTGCCTTGCCCAAAGCTTCGGGCCAGACCCGCACAGTTTCAGGCAATGCTGCATTCGCTGTTCTTAAGGTCAGCAACAAAGCCTCATGCTGCAGGCTTTCCGGCATGCCCCATTTCAAGCCAAGTTCGCGACGTATTTTCTTGGGAATGGCGTGTCCAACAAGGATGCGCCCGGCATGACCCAAGGGCCGCTGCGCGATTTTCTCGCCCAGCTTTGGAACGCCCGGCAACTCAGCAAGCGGCACATTTTCTAGATAGGTCCAAATGCTGCGCAGATTTTCGGTTGCGTACAGATCCTGATCGATGGTCGTTTGAATATACCCCTCAAACTCGTCAAGATTGTCGGGACTAAGTTTGGGCTTCACGCCCAGATACTTGCCGCTGTCACGCCATTCAAGATACATGGCTTCTTGTGTGGCGCGATCGGGCAATCGACCAAACATTTTTAATGCGTATAGAATGGCATCAAATGCTGAAAAATGCACCCAAGCCCACGGCACGGGATCAAGCGCATGATAGGCCTTGCCGCTGTCGTCAGTTCCTTTCACATCGCGGTGCCATTCCCGAATTTTCTTTCCCAAGGTTTCTGGGTCTTCATAAAGCTGATTGACCAACGCCTGTGTTGTGCGCAATGCACGGCCGAACGGGTCAGAAAACACGGTGGAATGTTCCTGTAGCCCTGCGCCGACAATCGGGTGGGATGGCTGTAATCCGATCACCCGGGCATAGAACGGTACCGCAAGCGCGCGATCACGAAACTTGTCGGCGGTGACTGGTAGGGTGGTCACATAAGGTGTGTTGGATGTTTGTTGTTTTTTATTTGATGCGCGCATTGTGAGCGACCCTCCCTTAATGAGACTATAATACAAATATAGTATCATAATCTTGCGCGAGTCAATATGCGCTTGCTTTGCAATCGGTGAGAATTGGTTGCATTGCTAAGGTTAAGGAACAGGCGGCCTTACTTAAAAACCATGGGAATCAGGCAATCGCGGGCAAAGTCTGCCATGGCTTTATCATCTTTGATCGGCAGTTTCGTTTGTGGTGTCAGTGCAAGTGAATGTCCAATGCGGGCCAGCATTTCGGCCAAATATTCAGGGTCAGCAGTTAATTCGATGCCATCCGCTTGCGCCATCTGCAAATGTGTTTGGGCAAACTGACGGCCAACGGCGACTGCTTCTTGTCCGGCAATTGTCATCAACGGCAGGACTGTATCGGGGTCAGATTGCAATAATTCGTGCAGCAAATCGTTGGTGCGGACCAAATTCATAAAGGCCAAAAAGCCGGCGATGAATTTCTCCTCAGGATCTTCTTTTTCTTCTGTTTTAGCGGCGATCTGATCAAGAGCGACAGCAAGCTCCTTTTCGATTAGAGCGGCCATCAGCGTATCGCGATTGGTATAGCGCCTGAACAGTGTGGCCCGGCCAATGCCGGCGGCGGCCGCAATATCGTCCAGTGACGTGCGCCGCAAACCATATTTCACAAACAGATTTCGGGCAGCGGTCAGAATTTGATCAGAGGTTGCGCGTGCCATAGGTCAGCTCATCAGCTTAAATCATTAGCTGGGGTTTAGTCAGGATCGGCAAAGCCAAATGCACGGGCAGAGGCGGAGCGTGCCAAAACCTCCAATGCTTCAAGTTCGCGGATATAGATTGTCTTGTCACGCTTTTCGACCACGCCATCGCGGGCAAGCTGCGATAATACCCGCGCAACAGTTTCGCGGGTCGTGCTGGCGGACGCTGCCATTTGTGCCTGTGTCGGGATCGGATGAATGAGAAAGCGGCCCAAAATCACAGGGTCTTCGCGCTTCAAGCTCAATAATTCGCGATACACACGCTCATAGGCGCTAAGGGTCGACAGGTCCAAAATCCGTTCATCCGCTGCGCGGACAATTGTGGCAAGGCGTTGGGCGACCTTGATGCTCATTTGAGGAAATTCCATCAAAAGATCGCGAAAACTGTCTGGGCAAAGTTTGGCAATGACAGATGGCTTTAGGGCCACCACATGTGCTGTGCGCGGTTGCCCGTCAAGGGCAGCAATCTCGCCAATATAATCCCCGGCGGAGAACGAGGCATAGGCCACCTCGCGCCCGGTGGGGGAATAGTTGACGATGCGCACGGCGCCTGTTGCCACCAGCATCAGATTGGCGCTGGTTGAGTTTTGTTCAACGATTGTGTCGCCCTTGGCATAGCTTTGCCATTCAGCTTCGTCCTCAATCGCCTTGATTCGGTCTGCGGGCAGCCCATCAAACAGGTCAATATTGGCCAGCGACTGCGCTGATTGATCAAGCTTGGGTTTTGTGCCGTCTGATTTTGCTGAATCTGCTGTGACACTCATCACAAAGTTCCCTCTTTCCGGCGGCGCATGTCGCCGCCTAAAACCCCAATAATCCGCCCTGGTCAGGCTACCAACAGGTCAAATTCCACTTGCGGTAAGTTTGTATAATTCACTGAACAAAGTCACTTAAATATTTGAAATAATGTTCGTTTTTTCACATCTTGGGGTTGGGGGGCGGGCCGCGAGACAGCCAATCCAAGATTATGGAGACCAGTTTATCGCCATGATTCAGCCTGTAAAGCGGCAATGGATTTTTAAGGATTCGCTTGGTAGATTTTTTTATTGGGTGAAAACGAACCTTCGATTTTCGTATATTATTATGAGCCGCGGCAGACGAAAGTCCTATGCGGTATGCGATCCCCACCATTTCGCCCACCCCGGTGGGGATCGCACCTTTATCCTTTAAAGTTATCAACCACCAGTAATGGTGGCGCCGCCATCAACCACAATGCCTTGGCCTGTGGTAAAGGCACCCGCGTCTGAGGCAAGGAAGACCGCCGCCCCGGCAATCTCGTCCGGCTGGCCAATACGCTTTAGGGCTGAGCCTGAGGTTGATGCCTTTAGAATATCGGGATTGTCCCACAGCGCCTTGGCGAAATAGGTCTGGATCAGACCCGGCGCGATAGCGTTCACACGAACACCGTCGCGGCCATGTTCGCAGGCCAGATTACGTGCCAACTGGAAGTCAGCCGCCTTTGAAATACAGTAAGCGCCGATGACCTCGCTGCCCTTCAGCCCGCCGATCGACGAGATGATGGTGATCGACCCTTCGCCCCGTTCCTTCATCTGCGGCAACACCATATTGCACAGCCAGTGATTTGATTTGACGTTTGATGCCATGATCTTGTCAAAGGCATCGTCAGGAATTTCGGCGCTGGGGCCAAAGAAAGGGTTAACCGCCGCATTGCAGACCAGAATATCAACCTGCCCAAACTCTTTATTTGTTGTGTCTACCAGACGCTGCAAATCTTCCTTGTCGCTGATATTGCAGGGCACGCCGATAGCGCGATTGCCGGACTTGGCCCAGTCGGCATTGATTTCTGCCGTTGTTTTGTCAACTGCATCAGCCTTGCGTGATGACACGACGACATTCGCCCCATGTTCGGCAAATCGTTTGGCAATCGCCTCACCAATGCCGCGTGTTGATCCGGTGACGATGGCGGTTTTGCCGGAAAGATCGAAAAGACTGCTCATAACTGGCCCCTTTTTTGCTTAAAGTTTGTTTTGATGGGCGCAGCCTAGTGATTGTGTCATGCGATGAAAAGCCCCCGCGTGACCTGCTTGGTTAGATTGACCTTGGCATAGGGACGGGGTAGCACTGCGGTTCGAGACTATTGTAAGGCTGTCCATGACCGACACAGATGACAAAACAATCCCCGTGATCGAAGGGGCAGGGGGGCTGTTGCCGGATTACCTTGCCCTGATCGTCGATCTTTGGGGGGTGGTGCATAATGGCAAAGCTGCCTATGAGCAGGCGGTTGCTGCCCTGACCCGCTATCGCCGGGAAGTCGGGGGCACAGTGGCGCTATTGTCCAATGCGCCCCGTCCCGCTGCGGCTGTTGCTGAAATGTTGGAACGGCTGAAAGTGCCCACGACCGCTTATGACACGATCCTGACATCCGGCGATTTGACCCGTCTTGAGATTGCAGATGGCGATTGGGGACAGGTGTTTGTCCATCTGGGCCCGGAACGGGATCGGGGTGTGTTTGATGGGCTGCCACTTGTTGAAGGCGATATTGATACAGCGAATTTCATCCTGAATACGGGCCTGTTCGATGATGACACCGAAACGCCTGAAGATTATCGGGATCTGTTTCAGGTCGGTCTGTCCCGTGACATGCCGATGGTTTGCGCCAATCCTGACATCAAGGTGATGCGCGGCGATGATCATATTTGGTGCGCAGGGGCGCTTGCCGCGCTTTATGAAGAGATGGGCGGCAGGGTTCTGATATATGGCAAGCCCCACGCGCCGACCTATAAGGCTGTGTTGCGCGAATTGGGGATGAAGGCGGGCTTTCCGCTCAACAAATCAGACGTGTTGGCCATTGGCGACGGGTTGAAGACCGATATTTTGGGTGCCAATCAGGCGGGTATTGACGCGCTGTTGATCGCAGGCGGCATCCATGCAGCAGAGCTTGGCTATAGCGGCGTGGGGCAGCTTGATCACACGTCGATGAATGATGCGATGCGCGCAGCAGGGCTTGACGCCGTTGCTGCGATGACCCAATTGAGTTGGTAGAAATTTTATTTAGGGGCTGAACCGGTATGACCATTCGTGTCATTACAGATATGCAGGGCATGGACGATGCCGCCCGTGGAGCGGTCGTCGTGATCGGGAATTTCGACGGCGTCCATAAGGGTCATCAAACCCTGATCCGGCAGGCCGCAAAGCTTGCCAAGGAAAAAGACGCGCCACTTGGTGTGTTGATGTTTGAACCGCACCCGGCGGAATATTTCCATCATTCGCCCGAACCGATGCGCCTGTCGCCTTTGGATGCAAAGACCCATTTGCTTGAGATGTATGGGGTCGATTACGCCTTTGTCCTCAGCTTTGATGAAAAGCTGGCGCATTTGTCCGCCGCTGATTTTGTCGAAACTGTATTGGCCAAGGGGCTGGGTGCCTGTCACGTGATTGTCGGCTATGACTTCCGCTTTGGTCGTGATCGTCAGGGCGACACGGATATGCTTGCAACGATGGGCGCCGACTTGGGGATTGGCCTGACAGTGATAGAGGCTGTGTCGGGCGAGGATGGGGCGGTCATCTCCTCAACCCTGATCCGGCAGGCGCTGAAAACCGGGCGGGTTGATGATGCAGCAGCCATGCTGGGCCATCCATGGTATGTCGAAGGCCCGGTGATCAAGGGTGATCAACGCGGACGCACAATCGGGTTTCCCACCGCGAATGTTGCCATGGGCGGCTATCTGGTGCCTGCGCTGGGGGTTTATGCCATCAAGGTTGAAATCGTTGATGGGGCGCATTCTGGCAGCTATTTCGGGGTTGCGAATGTAGGCAAACGGCCCACCTTTGATAAGCAGGACATATTGCTTGAGGCGCATTTGTTCGACTTTGACGGGGACATTTACGGCGCAACCGTCCGCGTGTCATTTGTGGGCCATATCAGGGCAGAACAGAAATTTGACGGGCTCGACGCCCTAAAGGCGCAGATCGCCGCAGATTGTGACCTTGCCCGTGACCTTTTGGGCGTGTAGAACCCCGCATATGACTTACGTGATTGTCCCAGCCCAGCCGCCGCGCGGCATACACCGAATTATGGGCCCGGCCAGACGATCCTGACTAATTGGCAGGCGTCCGGTCCGGGAATATTCACTATTGCCATTATCCCAACATTGCTGGAACTGCTGATCCATGTCTGACCAGACACAAGACAAGTCACAAGATACCCAAGAAAACACGGGCCCCGATTACCGCGACACGCTGTTTTTGCCGCAAACCGACTTTCCCATGCGCGCCGGGCTGCCCAAGCGGGAACCTGAATGGCTGGCCCGTTGGGAAAAGATGGATCTTTATAAGCGCTTGCGTGAGCAGGCTGCTGCTGAAAATCGGCCACGCTTTATCCTTCATGACGGCCCGCCCTATGCCAATGGGCACCTTCATACCGGCCATGCGCTGAACAAGACGCTGAAAGATATTGTCGTCCGTTCGCGGACCATGATGGGGTTTGACGCGCCTTATATCCCCGGTTGGGACTGTCATGGCCTGCCCATCGAATGGAAAATCGAAGAAAAGATCAGGGCCGAGGGTAAGACCAAAAACGATGTCGACCCGGTTGAGTTTCGCCGTATGTGCCGCGAGTTTGCCGACCATTGGGTGAACATTCAACGGGACGAGTTTAAGCGGCTGGGCATTTCAGGCGATTGGGATAATCCCTACCTCACCATGTCGTATGAGGCTGAGGCCACCATCGTGCAGGAGCTTCAGAAGTTCCTGATGAATGGTGGACTTTATCGTGGCTCAAAACCCGTTATGTGGTCGATCGTCGAAGAAACCGCGCTGGCTGAGGCTGAGGTTGAGTATCACGAACATAAGTCGCCCACCATCTGGGTCCGCTTCCCGGTTGTGACCGCTGGCAATCCCGCGCTTGACGGGGCCAGCATTGTGATCTGGACCACGACGCCGTGGACCATTCCCGGTAACCGCGCTGTCGCCTATTCGTCGGCTATTGACTATGGCGTTTACGAGGTTGGCGCTATTGACGAAGGCAGCCTTGCCAAAGCGGGCGAACGTTTGGTGCTTGCTGACGCGTTGGCCGAACAGGTGCGCGTTGATGCCAAAATCACCGACTGGACGCGTGTTGGTGATGCAGGCGATATCGCTGGAACTGTCTGCGCCCATCCGTTCCGCGGGTCAGGCTATGATTTTGATGTGCCCTTGCTGGATGGTGATCATGTCACGACAGAGGCGGGGACAGGCTTTGTCCATACCGCGCCCGGTCATGGTGTTGATGACTATGACATTTGCCAGCGCGTTGGCGGGATCGAAATCCCCTTCACCGTGCAGGATGACGGCACATACTTTGATCATGTGCCTTTGTTCGGCGGCCTTGCCGTGATGACACAGGATGCCAAGGACTGGCCTGCCAACTGGGCCGTTCTGCGGGAATTGAATAATCACGACGCGCTTTTGTGCAAGGGCAGTGTGCGCCATTCTTATCCGCATTCATGGCGCTCCAAAGCGCCTGTGATTTTCCGCAATACGCCGCAATGGTTCATCTCGATGACGCAGAATGACTTGCGGGATAATGCCCTGAAAGCCATTTCTGAGATTGAGTTTACGCCCGCCGCGGGCCGCAACCGTATTCAAAGCATGGTTGCAGACCGGCCTGACTGGGTTGTCTCTCGCCAGCGCGCATGGGGCGTGCCGATCACCGTGTTCGTTAACAAAGAAACGGGCGAGCCGTTGCGTGACGAGGCGGTTAATCAGCGGATTGTTGATGCGGTCCGCGCAGAAGGCGCCGATGCCTGGTTCACGCAGGACGCAGCGCAGTTCCTTGGCGATGCCTATAATGTGGATGAGTATGATCAGGTCACAGACATTCTGGATGTTTGGTTTGATTCAGGCTGTACCCACGTCTTTACCCTTGAAAATAATGACGGGCAGGCATGGCCGGCGGACGTTTATCTTGAAGGGTCAGACCAGCATCGCGGTTGGTTCCAATCCTCACTACTTGAAGCATGCGGCACGCGCGGGCAGGCCCCCTATAAGGCCAGCGTGACCCACGGCTTTATCTTGGCTGAAGACGGCAAGAAAATGGCCAAGTCAGGCGGCAATTCTGTGTCACCTGAAAAGATCACCAAACAATCAGGGGCTGAGATTATCCGCCTGTGGGTGGCAAGTTCCGTCTTTACCGAAGATTTGAAGATCGGCAATGAAACGCTGAAAACGCGGACTGATGCCTATCGCAAGATCCGTAACACGATGCGGTTTATCCTTGGCAATTTGCACGGCTTTGATGAGGCTGATGCCCTGCCGTTTGAGCAGATGCCCGCGCTGGACCGTTATATGCTGCACCGCTTGGTTGAGCTTGATCAGATCGTGCGTGATGCCTATACCGCCTATGATTTTGCGCGGGTCTATTCAACCCTGTTCAACTTCTGCACGGTTGATCTGTCATCGATCTATTTCGATATCCGCAAAGATGCGCTTTATTGTGATGAGGCGGGCTCCATCCGTCGCCGCGCGGCGCAAACCGTGTTGCATCATCTGTTTATGTCGCTTACCGCTTGGTTCGCCCCGATCATGGTATTCACCATGGAAGAAGTGTGGCTAAGCCGTTATGACGCTGACGATAGCTCTGTTCATTTGCGGACCTTCCCCGACATGCCCGACAATTGGCGTGATGAGGCGTTGGCCGATAAATGGCGCAAGGTATTGAAGGTGCGCCGCGTTGTAACCGGCGCGCTTGAGATTGAGCGTCGCGAAAAACGCATTGGTGCCAGCCTGGAAGCGGCCCCCACCGTTCATGTGACGGATGCTGATTTGCTAACCGCGCTTGACGGTGTTGACCTTGACGAGATTGCCATTACTTCTGCTGCAACGCTTGATCAGGCTGACGGTCCTGCCGATGCATTCCGCCTCGATGATGTGGCGGGGGTTGCGGTTGTGCCCGGCATGGCTGACGGCGAAAAATGTCAGCGGTGCTGGATGGTGCTGCCCGATGTTGGCAGCCACAAGCATGATGCTGTTTGCGCCCGCTGCGACGAGGCTTTGTCTTAATGGCGCAGGCTAATGCAAATCGCGGTGAATGGCTGCGCTTTGTGCTGGTCGCGCTCGCTATTATCGCGGTGGATCAGGCGGTCAAGCTGTGGCTGATTTTCGTGTTTGATATGCCCGCCAAGGGCGTGGTTGAGATTACAGGCTTCTTTAACCTTGTGATGGTTTGGAACCGGGGTGTCGGCATGGGCCTATTCCAGATGGAGGCTGAAACCGGCCGCTTTCTGCTAATCGGCTTTTCCATTCTGATGTCTATTGGCCTGACCATCTGGTATGGCCGCCTTGAAGGCGCGCAGCCGCTGATTCGGTGGGCCCTGCCTTTAGCGGTTGGTGGGGCCATCGGCAATGTCATTGACCGTTTTCACTTTGGCGCGGTGGCTGATTTCTTTGATTTTCACGCGTTTGGCTGGCATTTTTGGGCCTTTAACGTGGCAGACAGTGCCATTGTGATCGGAATGTGCCTTATTTTGGTCGATGGATTGTTTGATACTGCGGAACAGGGTAAAAGCGGGTAACGCTATATAGTCAGCGCAACAATGCGCATTGGGAGACATTTGATGATTGGCAGTAAGTCATTTTTGCATGGGGTGCGATTGGGCGGCCTAATGGGTGCGACCTTGATCCTTGGCGCCTGTGGCGGGTCGAACGATTTGGTTGGCTTTAACCGCGACGTGCCAGATGAATTTACCGTTGTCACCCGCGCACCGCTGGTCATGCCGCCTGACATCAATCTGCGTCCGCCAGCAGCAGGTGCCCGTGGTCCGCAGGATCAGGCCTCATACGACCGTGCGCGGTCTGCCGTGTTCGGTGCGCCCGCCAAAAATGATGGCGATCTTTCAAGCGGTGAAAATCAGCTATTGTCACGTGCCGGGGCTGAGGAAATCGATCCCGACAATCGCCCTGCCATGACACAGGATGATCAAGGCATGGTCGAAAAAGACGAAAGCTTTATCGATTCAATTCTATTCTGGCGCTCAGGATCCTGAATATGTCCCAACCGTTTGGACGAGCTGGGGGGCTTGTCGGTCTGGTGGGGGCAATTGCAGCAGGGTATGGGCTGTGGACGTGGGACGCCCCGGCTGATTTCCTGATAGAGGGGCAAGCGCAAGTCACTGCGCAAACCCAAGCGGCAACAGATATGCCGCCCGTCATTGATATTGACGCGCTGTATGATGATGCGCGCCTGTCCTTTGATACGGCATCGCTGCCCAACGGCCTTAAAATCATCGTTATCGAAGATCATCGCGCGCCTGTTGTGACCCACATGGTGTGGTACCGGGTTGGGGCGGCGGATGAAGATGCGGGTGCCTCAGGCCTTGCGCATTTTCTGGAACATTTAATGTTCAAGGGCACCAAGACCCGCAAGGCTGGTGAGTTCAGCGATATTGTTGCCGCTGCGGGCGGGCAGGAAAATGCCTTTACCAGTCAGGATTACACCGCCTATTACCAAAAAATCGCCAAGCAGCATCTGCCTGAAATGATGGCGCTTGAGGCGGACCGGATGGCGAACCTTGCCTTCAACCCGGCTGAGGTTTTGCCCGAACGCGCCGTTGTGATGGAAGAACGTCGCCAGCGCATTGAAATTCGCCCCGATGGCGTGTTTGGGGAGGAGTTGAATGCCGCCCTTTACCTTAACCACCCCTATGGCATTCCGATCATCGGTTGGCGGCATGAATTAACCGGGCTGACACCGGAAGCTGCGCTCGATTTTTATAAGCGTCACTATGGGCCTGATAATGCTATTTTAATCGTTGCAGGTGACACGACTATTGAAGAGGTGACGCGCCTTGCCAACAACACCTATGGCAAATTGCAGTCTATGAACATCCCGCCGCGTCAGCGCCCGCAGGAGCCGCAGCAAACCGTGTCGCGCCGGCTGTCATTTTCTGACCCTCGTCTGCCGCAGGATCGGCTGCAGATTAACTGGCTGGTGCCAAGCTATACGGCCCAGCAGACGGACGACGGACCGGACCCCTATGCCTTGGCGCTACTGTCCGACATTTTCGGTTCAGGCACCACAAGTCGGCTTTATCAGCGTTTGGTGGTAGAGGAAAAGCGCGCGCCCGGTGCTGGTGCTTGGTATCAGGGCATGGCCGTCGATATGGCTGAGTTTGGCGTTGCCGTCACGGCGCTGCCCGGCCAGTCCCTTGAAGAGATTGAGGCCAGCGCCCGCGCTGCCTTGCAGGACATTGCAGACAATGGCGTTACGGCAGAAGAATTGCAGCGCGCCAAGCTGAACAGCCTGGTAGATCAGATCTATGCCAAGGATAGCGCCAGTCATCTCGCTCGCATCATCGGTGCCGGGTTAACAGTCGGCTTGGATGAAGACAGCTTGCGGAACTGGCCAGATCGGCTACGTGCGGTGACACAGGAACAGGTGCAGCAGGCCGCCAAGGCGCTGGTCGCGCAACCTTCTGTGACAGGCTATGCGGTGAAGGCTGATCCCTCATGACCAGATTGCGCGCCCTAATTAATTGCCGGACAGTGACGCTTGCACTGCTGCTATGTTTGGCGGTCCTGAACGGGCAGGCCTTTGCACTTGACGTGCAGCAGGTGAAAAGCCCCAAGGGGATAGATTTCTGGCTGTATGAAGATCATGGCACGCCTGTAACCAGTATCGACTTTGCCTTCGTTGGCGCTGGTGCGGCTGCCGATGCGCTCGATCAACAAGGGGTGGCAAGCCTTGCTGCAGGCACGATGGACGAAGGGGCGGGCCCTTTTGACAGTCTAGCTTTCCAGAAACGGATGGATGATCTGGGTGCGGGTGTCAGCTTTCGCGCCGGACGCGATCATTTTTCTGGCAGCCTGACCAGCCTGTCTGCGACCATGCCCCAATCGATTGACATGTTGCGTTTGGCGCTGACCGCGCCGCGCTTTGATAAAGATACGCTGGTACGCATCAAAGGTCAGATCGTGTCAATACTTGCCCGTGACGCGCAGAACCCGAACAGCATCGCCGCCCGTCACTGGATGGCGCAGTCTTTCCCCGATCATGGCTATGGTCGCCCCGTGCGCGGGGATGAAGCAAGTGTGCGATCGCTTAGCAAGGCTGACCTGCAACAATTTGTTGAGACGCGATTGGGAAGAAACAATCTGCGCCTTGCGGTTGTGGGCGATGTCACTGCGGAAGAGGCAGGCCGTCTGATCGACCGTGCCTTTGGTGATTTGCCTGAGGTTGATTTGGCCCCGCCCGGTGATCAAATCACACCTGCAAAAACCGGCACTGATGTGATCGATCTGCCGATCCCGCAAACGATTTTGCAATTCGGCATGCCGGGCATTTTGCGCGACGACCCTGATTTCCTGCCTGCCTATGTGATGAACCATATTATGGGCGGCGGTAGTTTTTCATCTCGCTTGATGATTGACGTGCGTGAAAAGCGTGGCCTGACCTATGGCATTGGCACGGGCCTGTCCCCCTATCAACAGGCAGGGACATTGATGGGCAGTTTTTCCACCAAAAATGAATCTGCCGGGCAGGCGATGGAACTGGTGCGCAATGTGATCGCCGACATGGCCGAAAATGGCGTCACTCAGGATGAGCTGACCGCAGCAAAGCAATATCTGATCGGCGCTTACCCATTGCGCTTTGATAGCAACGGCAAGATCGCCAGTCAGTTATTGGGTCTGCAACTTGCCGGGCTTGAACCAGATTATTTTAATGAGCGGAACGATCTGATCGCAGCGATCACACTGGACGATATTCGCCGTGTCGCTACCCGCTTACTGCGTGTTGATCAGCTTTATACGGTTGCGGTTGGGCAGCCCGTTGGTCTCGACTAGGTAGCCTCGATTAAGCCGCCCCGATTATGCGATTGCGACACAGGCTTTAAGGGCTCGCCCCCCAGGCTGATAGAAGCTAGACTAGCCATTACCTCATTCTGATTCCTTGTAAGTGGCGGCCTTATGTCCCTGAAAATCAACATGGATTCCTGTTTTGCGGCGCTGGGTGCCGACAAGATTGCCGCAGCGATTGCGGATCTTGCGCCTGCCCGTGAACAGGCGCGGCAGGATTTTGCGTCAGATGGATTGCGCCTGTGGCACTTGCCGGATGAACGGACGGATTTGGACGCTGTTGATGATTTGGCGGCCAAAATCTCTGACACCGCTGATCATGTGGTGATTTTGGGGACGGGTGGGTCCGGCCTTGGGGGCAAGGCATTGCAGGCCATTGCTGACCCCGCCCAGAACCTGCAACTACATTTTTGGGACAATCTTGATCCCCTGTCTATGGACCGCGCCTTTGCACAGCTTCCCAAGGGGCGGACATTTTTTGTGGCGATTTCCAAGTCCGGCAGCACAGCCGAAACTATGGCGCAATTCTTTGCTGCGCTGAACTGGTTGGGGACTGACCGCGCGGCTGCGCAGATGGCGGTGATTACTGAGCCGGGGGATCGCTTGCTGCGCCGCCTTGGTGACGAGTTGGGTCTGCCTATTCTTGATCATGACCCGCGCGTCGGGGGCCGCTTTGCCGTTTTGACCAATGTCGGCTTATTGCCCGCGCGTTTGATGGGCCTCGACCCCGTTGCGATCCGTGGCGGGGCGGGCGATGCCCTTGCCCCTCTGATGGGCGATGGGGCACTTGATGATGTGGCCCCGGCGCAAGGGGCTGCAATGGCCTTTGTCGCGCAATCTGCTGGCATCAATCAAACGGTGATGATGGGCTATGCTGATCGGTTTGAGATGTTGAGTTTTTGGTACCGCCAGCTTTGGGCCGAAAGTCTGGGCAAACAGGGGCGGGGGACAACGCCGCTCAACGCCCTTGGGCCTGTGGATCAGCACTCCCAATTACAGCTTTATGCCGAAGGTCCTGCGGATAAGCTTTACACTGTTTTGACAACGGATGTTGCGGGCACCGGGCCTGTTGTGCCTGCGGGATTGGCGTCTGACCCTTCGCTTGCTTACTTGGCAGGGCGAACGGTGGGTGATTTGGTTGATGCCGAACAGCGCGGCACGATGGATAGTTTGGTCGCTGCAGGCCGCCCTGTGCGCCACATTCATGTGCCACAAGTTGATGAACGGGCCATAGGGCATTTGTTCATGCATTTCATGATTGAAACGATTTTAACCGCCGCCCTGTTGGGTGTTGACCCCTATGACCAGCCGGGGGTTGAGGATAGCAAGCTGCGCGCCCGCGCCTATTTGCAAGGTGACGGCTAAGTTTCATGCCCGTGTCGATCCGCAAACTTGATGAAGTTACGATCAACCGCATCGCTGCGGGTGAGGTTGTGGAACGTCCCGCAAGCGTGGTGAAGGAGCTTGTGGAAAATGCCCTTGATGCCGGGGCACAGCATGTGGCGATTGAATTGGCCCAAGGGGGCAGATCGCTAATCAGTGTCAGTGACGATGGCCGCGGCATGACAGCCGATGATTTGGCGCTGGCAATTGAACGCCACGCAACCTCAAAACTGCCGGACAATGATCTGACCCATATCGGCTTTATGGGCTTTCGGGGGGAGGCATTGCCCTCCATCGGGTCGGCGGCGCGGCTGCAAATCACCAGCAGGCAGGCGGGCGATGATGAAGGTCATGTGATTAAGGTCGAAGGGGGGCGCGCCTTTGCCGTTGGCCCCGCAGCGCTCAACAAAGGCACTCGGGTTGAGGTGCGCGACCTGTTCTACGCAACGCCCGCACGGTTGAAGTTTTTGAAGTCTGATCAGGCTGAACATCGGGCCGTATCTGAAATTGTGCAGCGTCTGGCGCTTGCCCATCCTGATACGGGCTTCCGCCTTATGCTTGATGGGCGCAAGCGATTTGACTTTCCCCCTGATCCGTCCTTGGCGGCACGTGTTGCCCGCGTGGTCGGTGCAGACTTTATCGAAAACGCGATAGAGATTGATTATACCCGTCCCCTAGCAGGCGATAGCGAAGGGCATCTTGGCGGCTTTGCCGGGCTGCCGACCTTTAATCGCGGGACAGGGACAGCGCAGTTTTTATTCGTCAATGGCCGCCCGGTGCGTGACCGTTCCTTAATCGGGGCCATTCGTGGTGCTTACCGTGATTTCCTTGCCAAGGACAGGCACCCGGTATTGGTTCTGTTTATCAATGTGCCGCCCGAGCTGGTTGATGTGAATGTCCACCCCGCCAAGGCCGAAGTGCGCTTTCGGGACGAACAAGGCGTGCGTGCCATGATTGTTGGCGGCCTGCGCCGTGCCTTGGATGAGGCTGGGCACCGCGCCAGCACCAGCGTTGCCGCCGATTTGATGAGCAGGGCCCGCCCTGAATTTGAGCAAACAGGCGAGCCGCGCCAGACAGGCTTTACCTCACAGCTTTATCAACCGCCGCGGCCCAGCACCCTCACGCCCCAAATGGCTGAGGCAAGCTTTGATTATGCTGCGCCGATTGCGGGGCAACCTTCTGCGCCTGCCGCGCAAGAAGACAAGACAGGGGATGAGGATTTTCCCCTTGGTCACGCTCGTGCCCAATTGCATGAAACCTATATCGTCTCCCAAACGCGGGAGGGGTTTGTCATCGTTGATCAACATGCCGCCCATGAACGGCTGGTGTATGAGGGGATGAAGCAGGCAATGGCAGGCGGCGCAGTTCCCCGGCAGGCCATGTTGGTGCCGGAGATTGTTGATCTTCCCGAAGAAACGGTTGACCAGCTATGCGCACTGGCGGATCAATTCGCGCTTTATGGCCTGATCATTGAACCCTTTGGGCCCGGTGCCATTGCCGTGCAGGAAGTGCCCGCATTATTGGCGGGCGGTGACGTGAAGGGTCTGATCAAGGACCTTGCCGATGATCTTGATGAATTGGGTGAGGGGCATGCCCTGAAAGATCGGCTCGACGATGTATTGGGGACGATGGCTTGTCATGGCTCCGTAAGGGCAGGGCGTCGCCTGACGATTGAGGAGATGAATGCGCTGTTAAGACAGATGGAGGCAACGCCCCATTCCGGTCAGTGCAATCATGGACGCCCAACCTATGTTGAGCTTGATAAGGCAGATATTGAACGTCTATTCGGACGCCGCTAGGGCCGTTTAGTTTACGGGCGTTAGAAAGGTCAGCCGCGTGTCGCCATAAACACGCTCATCCACCATGTCGAAACTTTCTGGAAGCGTCAGTGCTTCGCGCTTGTCGGTTTCGATGATGATGGTCGCATCTGCGCGGGCCCAGCCGCCTGATAACAGGGCGGTCAGGCAGGGCGCAACCAATCCCTTGTCATAGGGCGGATCAAGAAAGATCAAACCAAACCCGCCTGCATTGGGGCAGGGGCCCAGCTTGGTCGCATCCTGTCTGATCAGGGTAAGCGCCGCGCCTAAAGATGTCTGGTTCGCCTTGATAAGCGCGATACTGGCTGGTGCCTTTTCCACAGCGGTTAGTGAGGCTGCGCCGCGTGACAATGCCTCAAACCCCAGTGCGCCGGTGCCTGCAAAACAATCGAGCACATCTGCGCCTGCGACCGCATTCATGGCGTCGAGTTTGGAAAACAAAGCCTCCCGAATACGGTCGGTGGTGGGCCGGATAGTCCGGTCCTTGGGCGCGTTAAGCGGTCTGCCGCGCCATTGCCCGGCAATAATCCTCATCGACCGCGGCCACCACCTTTATTCGGGCCCCTATTTGGACCACGACCGGGGCCTGACGGTCTGCCGCCGCGTGCCGGTCTCCCGCCGGGTTTGCCGCCTGGCCTGCCGCCAGGTTTGCCACCAGGTTTGCCGCTGGGACGACCACCGGGTTTGCCGCCCGATTTGCCCTTATAACCACCATCAGATTTGCCTTTAAAGCCACCGTCAGATTTGCCTTTATAGCCGCCTGATGATTTGCCCTTAAAGCCACCGTCAGACTTACCCCTAAAGCCGGGTTTGTCATCTGAAGGGCTGCGGCGTGGACGGTCATCGCGATCCTGTCTGTCGCCCCGTTGCGTGCGCTCGCCCCTTTGTGGTCTATCGCCACGTTGCGGACGATCTCCACGTTGGGGCCGGTCTTCACGGCCTTGTCCTGTACCCTCGTTGCGTTTTTTGGGCGGGTCGCGATGGTCGCGATAGCGGCGCGGGCGTGCGCCGGGTTCAGGATTTTCCTGATCCTCAGCATCTTCGCGGCGATTACGGCGCAGTGCACGGCGTTCGTAAAGAGAGCTTGCCTTGACGTGGCGCACACGTTCTTTTTTCGGCAGGGTCTTTTTCGCCTGCCGTGGCTTGATCACAATCTCGTCAGCGTCTTTTTTGTTATTGGTCATTGGTTCTGTCGCAGCTTCCGGCGATTGGTTTGTTGGGGCGTGGTCAGCCTGTGTCTGGGCGGGGGAATGGTTATTTTGATCTGTTAAAAACTTGCCCAGATCATCACCCTTTTTCAAGCCCAACTGGTCAAACAATACGCGCCTTGGCACCTGTTCAACATCGCCGGGTTTCAGGCGGCCCAGTTGAAACGGCCCATAGGACATGCGGATCAAGCGATTAACGGTTAGATCAAGGCTTCCCAGCACACGGCGAATTTCGCGGTTCTTGCCCTCTGTCAGGCCAATGGTCAGCCATGTATTGCCGCCTGTGACACGATCAATCTCAGCCTCGATCGGGCCATAGCGGACGCCATCAACTGTCACCCCTTGGCCCAGTGCGTCGAGCTGGTCTTGACTGACCCGGCCATAGGCGCGCACGCGATAGCGCCTGATCCACCCGGTCGAGGGATGCTCTAAAAAGCGGGCAAGAGCACCATCATTGGTCAGCAGCAACAACCCCTCGCTTGTCAGATCAAGCCGACCGACAGAGACAACGCGGGGTAGATGCGGCGGCAAGTTCTCAAACACTGTGGGGCGTTCTTCGGGGTCCTTGTGGCTGGTGACAAGCCCATCAGGCTTATAATAGCGCCACAACAGCGTTTCTGTTGCCGCGCCGATCAGCTTGCCATCAACTTTCACCGAATCATCGGGTCCAACCAATGTTGCCGGGGTGGTGATCAATTGGCCATTGACCATCACGCGTGCCTCAGCAATCCAGCGTTCGGCGTCGCGGCGCGAGCAAAGACCCGCCCGCGCCATAAACTTGGCGATGCGTTCTTTATTGTCTTTATCTTCAAAACCGTTGGTCATGACGCTCCTTAACAGGGGGGCAGCTATACCACAATTGGCCTTGACCGCGCAGGGGGCAACGCCCATTTTGGCGCTATGACGCAAAGCTATGACAAGTCAGACTTTATGGATCAGGCCCTTTTGGCCGCAAAAGACGCTGCTGGCCGTGGTGAAGTGCCGGTTGGCGCTGTGTTGGTTGGTCCTGACGGCATGGTATTGGCTGTTGAAGGTAATCGCACTTTAGAGCTGAAGGACCCGTCTGCCCACGCAGAAATGCTGGCGATAAGGCGGGCCTGTGCTGATTTGGGGACAGAAAGATTGCCCGAAGGCTGCGCGCTTTACGTAACGCTGGAGCCTTGCCCCATGTGTGCCACCGCCATCTCATACGCCCGGATCAGCAGGCTGTATTACGGGGCAGAGGATGAGAAAATGGGCGGTGTCGATCATGGCCCGCGCATTTTCACGACATCGAGCTGCCACCACAGGCCGGAGGTTTATAGCGGGCTTGCCGCCGAGGATGCCGCAAGCCTGCTAAAACAGTTTTTCAAGGATCGCCGTTAGGCTGATCGTTGCGCGATCTCCCACGCGACATCAGAAAGGGTCTGGCAGGCATCACGATAATTCTTGGCCTGATCTGAACTTGCATTGCCATCAAGGCCGCGCTTGTAAACGCCTTGCGAAATCGCGGCGATACGGAAAATCGCAAAGGCAAGGTAAAAGTCCCAGTTAGGAATTTCAGACCGCCCGGACAATTCGCAATAACGCGCCACATAAGCATCCTCTGTCGGGATGCCGAGCTTATCGAAATCAAGCCCGATCAATGACCCCAATGAGGGGCTGTCAATGTGATAGAGCATGCAGTTGTAGGCAAGGTCGGCAAAGGGGTGGCCGATGGTGCACAGTTCCCAATCAAGCAGCGCGATCATACGCGGTTCGGTCGGGTGATAGATGGAATTTTCCAGACGGAAATCACCATGGGCAATCGACACGCTGTCATCCTGCGGCACGGCATCAGGCAGCCATTCCAACAGACTTTCCATTGATGCAATTTCGTGGGTTTCTGCCCCGCGATATTGCTTGGTCCAGCGGCCAATCTGCCGTTCATAATAATTTCCGGCACGGCCAAAATCTTCCAAGCCAACCGCCTTGTAATCAACCTTGTGTAGTTTGGCGAGTGTATCGACCATATTGTCATAGATGGCGGCGCGGCTTTGTGCTGTTTCGTCTGGCAGGCGCGGGTCGCGGAATATGCGGCCTTCCAAAAAACGCATGACATAAAAATCAGTGCCGATAACGTCCTTGTCCTGACAAAGTGCCAACATCTCAGGTACGGGGACATCCGTGTCAGCCAAGGCCTTCATCACGCGATATTCACGGTCAACCTGATGGGCGGAGGGAAGTAGTTCACCGGGGGGTTGTTTGCGGATCACATAGGATGCATCCGGCGTTTCAACCATAAAGGTGGGATTTGATTGCCCGCCTGCAAACTGACGGACATTGCCCGGACCTGCATAGCCGTCTACAGTTTCCTGCATATAGGCCAATAGGGCAGATTCGTCGAAACGGTGATTGTCGCGGACCTCTCCCACATTGCCGTGGGTCGATATATCTTTGGATTGCTCGCTCATTGGGTTACTCTATTAATGAAGAAGAATACAGTGTTGTTCTTGTGTCATGCCTTGGCGCGATTGGCAATCATCTGAAACAAGAATCAGGGACTATATGGCTGAATTTCTGACACAAATCTGGGACATGGTTCGCGCCTTTGCCGAGGCTGAGGTGCTGACGGTTCCTCGTCTGATCGAAGTGATCGGGGTGATGGTGCTTTTGGGCCTGTCCAGCCTTTTGACCCGCCCGCTGTTAAGCCTGATCGCTGACAAATACCGGGAACATTTCCCTGATTTGGCAGGTTATTTGGTGGTTGCAGCAGCCATGCTTGCCACGGGCGAAGGGGTCGGTAGGGGCCTGGGGGAGGAGCCTGTCATCCTTGCCAGCCTGTGGCGTCTGTTCATTGCGTGGATTGTTATTCTGCTCGCAGGCTCCTTCATCAAGGATGTGTTTGTTCGCAAGATTGTCACTTGGATTTCACTGCTGATCGCAGGGCTGACCATATTCGGTCTGATTGACCCTGTGACGCAGGCCCTAAACGGTGTTGGGTTCAGCATCGGTGATGTGCGTCTGACCCTGTTGTCTGTCATTCAGGGCGGCGTGGTCTTGGTCGGTCTATTGTGGCTGTCGTCCATTTTGGGGCGGATAACTGATACGCGGTTAAGTGGCCTGACCCATCTTGAACCATCGGCACAGGTTCTGTTTTCCAAAATCGTGCGGCTGACACTGATCGGTGCCGCCTTCCTGATCGCCATGGCGGTAATCGGGGTGGACATCACGGCATTTGCCGTGTTCGGCGGTGCGCTTGGTGTTGGCATCGGCTTTGGCCTGCAAAAGGTTGTGGCGAACTTTATCTCAGGTTTGATCCTGTTGGCAGATCGATCGATCAAGCCCGGTGACGTGATTGAGATTGGCGAATCTTATGGCCGCATTGATCGGCTGGGTGCGCGCTTCGTGTCCGTTGTCACGCGGGACGGGAAGGAACACCTGATCCCGAACGAAGATTTGATCACCCAGCAGGTGATCAACTGGTCATTTTCCTCCAAAATTGTGCGCGTCAAAATTCCGTTTGGTGTGGCCTATGATTCAGACCTGCGCACCGTGCAAAAAATCGCGATGGAGGCGGCAGAGGCTGTGCCCCGCGTGTTGGCAGACCCTGCACCGCGCTGCAATGTGATGGGGCTGGGCGACAGTTCCGTTGATCTTGAAATGCGTATCTGGATCCGTGACCCCGAAGACGGGGTGGCCAATGTCAGCTCTGAAGTAATTTTGGAATTGTGGGACCGTTTCCACGAAAACGACATTCACTTCCCGTTCCCGCAGCGCGAGGTGCGCGTGCTGGGCTGGCCCAAAGACTAGTCCTTTTCGGGCAAAAGCAATTCTGGGTCCAAACGGGTTTGGAACCAATTGACCCGCCAATCAAGATGGGGCCCCGTGGATCTGCCAGTTGATCCGATTTCGCCGATCTTGACGCCCTGTTCTACCCAGTCGCCAACCTTTGCGTCGAGCTTGGACAGGTGGGAAAAGACGCTGACGATCCCATGACCATGATCAAGCATGATGGTGCCGCCCGTGTAAAAAAGATCAGGTTCAGCCATCCGAACAATGCCGCCTGCCGGGGCAATGATTTTTGTGCCGGTGGGGGCAGCGATATCAATGCCGAAATGGGGGCGTTTGGGTTCGCCATTCAAAACCCGTTGGCTGCCGTAAACGCCTGACACAATCCCTTCGGCAGGCCAGATAAAGCCGCCGAACACGCCGCCATAATCCGTATCGCGATTGCGGATTGTGTAGATGCGGCCATTCTCCTCCCTAATGCGTTTTAGGACGCTTTCAGGGGGGCTGACATATTTTTGCGGCAGACCCTCGATCCGTTGGATTTTATAGTCACGCTTGGCGAGGGTGAGGGGGCGTGTTTCAACCGTCCCATCTGGCCCGGTCACGGTCAGCGTGTGGGTTAGCGCCTCGTCACGACCAAAGCCAAAGACAAAGCGGCCCTGATCATCAACCCTGATCGGTTTTTCATTCAGCTTGGCTGTTGCGCCGGGCACCGTTTGGGCGCTGACAAAGCCGCCCTGGGTTAGATCACCCGTCAAGGTCAGCTCAACCGCAAGGGCTGGGGCTGGAGCTGCCGACAATAGCAGCAGCGATAGAAACAGGCCTATGCCTATGCCTATGCCTTTGCCTATGATTGCGCGTTGCGCCATTTAAGCTCAGCCCCAAAGGCAGTTTCGCCATCGCGATAGGCTTCTTGTCGTTCAACAGACCAGTAACGCAAATGTTCAAGCGGGATTTTCTCGCCCGTTACGGCACACAGCACATAACGGCCCGGCCAGATGATCGAAAAATCGGCCTGTTCAAATTCCAGTTTTGCGGGCCCGTCGGGCAGGCCGCCATCACGTTGTAACATGTCTTAATCCTCATCAAACAGGCTGGCCTGTTTGGGCGGGGTTGTTGATTTAGGTGCAGCCTTTTTAGCCGACCGGGCAGGCTTTGTCTTGGTTGGGCGTGTCGCACGCCCCTTGCCGCCGCTTTCAATACGGGCACTGACGTCGCCATCCACAAATGTCAGGGTGACATCTTCGCCCGGCCATGTGTCCTTTTTGTGGCGTACGGGCTTGCCATCGGGGCCGATCACCAAGGCAAAGCCGCGCGCCAAAACACCCTGATGGGAATAGGCCTCAAGCAATTGTCCAGCACGGGCAAGACGTGTGCGATAATTGTTCTGATGGCGCGGCCATGAGCGGACGAACCGTCCCTCAAGCGAGGTGAAGCTGCTGCGGGCATTGCGTGTTGCGGTGACAATGGCGGTGGGGCGCAGGCCCGCGCTTTGCCGTGTTAGGGCAAGCCGTGCGGCGTCCAATCGTGTGCGCAGGGCGCGCGGTAAATCGGCGGCAAGCCGATCAAACTGCTGTCGCGGTAGGGCAAACAGCTTATCCGCGCGGGGCAGGCCCCGTGCCAGCCCGGCAAGCCGATCGCGCCGTTCAGCCAGAATGCGAGATTGCGCGCGGTCCATGCGGGCTGCCAGTTCCAGCGTTTGCGCCATCAGTTCGCGCCGCTCAGGAACGGCGATCTCTGCTGCGGCGGTAGGGGTGGGCGCGCGCAAATCACTGACAAAATCAATCAGCGTCGTGTCGGTTTCATGACCCACGGCTGAGATAAGCGGGATGTCGCTGTCAGCAGCAGCGCGCGCGACAATCTCCTCGTTAAAGCACCACAGGTCTTCGAGCGAGCCGCCACCGCGTGCCACAATCAACAGATCAGGACGGGACATCGGCCCGCCATCAACGGGGAGGGCGTTAAAGCCGCGAATGGCCTCTGCAATTTGTGCGGCGGCCCCTTCGCCCTGTACCAAAACAGGCCAGACCAAAACATGGCGCGGGAAGCGGTCATTTAGACGATGAAGAATATCGCGTATGACAGCACCAGTGGGGGAGGTAACGACGCCAATTGTGGTCGGCAGTTTGGGCAGTGGCTTTTTACGGTCCTGATCAAACAGACCCTCGGCCGCCAACTGCTTTTTGCGCGCTTCCAGCATAGCCATGAGCGCGCCTTCGCCCGCAGGCTCCATCCGTTCAACCACGATTTGATAGCGCGACCGGCCGGGATAGGTGGTCAGCTTGCCTTCGCAGATAACTTCCAACCCTTCTTCGGGGCGGAAGGCAAGGCGGCCAGCAACTGTTTTCCACATCACCGCATCAAGCACGGCCTTGTCGTCCTTCAGGCTCCAATAGCAATGGCCTGACCCTGCACGAGTAAATCGGCTGATCTCACCCCGCACGCGGACATGGCCGAACTCACCTTCGACCACGCGCTTGATCTGCCCGGCGATCTGGCTGACCGTCAGGGCGGCATCATTATGGTCTGGTGAAATGTCGGTCATTGTGGCGCAAATCTGGTCTATTGGAGTCGAATCGACCCCCATGCTACAAGGGCGGACACTATTCTGAAAGTCCGGCTTGTCCGGCAGCGCAAGGGCTTGATTCTTATGAAAATTCTGGTTGTTGGCAGTGGCGGGCGCGAACATGCGCTGACATGGAAAATCGCGCAGTCGCCGCTTGTGTCCTCATTATTCGTGGCGCCGGGCAATGGCGGCATGAACAAGATCGCAACACCGCTCGACATCGGTGCCGAAGATGTTGATGCGCTAACCGCCTGGGCCAAGGCTGAAAAGCCGGAACTTGTGGTGATCGGTCCTGAAGGGCCCTTGGTCAAAGGATTGGCGGACAGGTTGGAAGAATTGGGCATTCCCGCCTTTGGCCCCAAGGAGAATGCGGCAATCCTTGAAGGGTCCAAAGGTTTTATGAAGGACCTGTGCGCTAAATATAATATCCCTACGGCTGCCTATGCGCGCTTCACCAATCATGCCGATGCAGAAAATTATGTGAAAGACCAAGGCGCGCCCATTGTGATCAAGGCCGATGGCTTGGCCGCAGGTAAGGGCGTGACCGTCGCCATGACTTTGGATGAGGCCTTGGCCGCGGTTGCCGATTGCTTCGATGGTGCCTTTGGCGACGCAGGCGCAGAAGTGGTCGTTGAAGAATTTATGCAGGGCGAGGAAGCCAGCTTTTTCTTGCTGACCGATGGCACATCGGCCCTACCACTTGCCACAGCGCAGGATCATAAGCGAGTGGGCGATGGTGACACGGGCCCCAATACGGGCGGCATGGGTGCCTATTCTCCAGCGCCCGTCATGACGGATGAGCTGATTGCCCAAACAATTGACGAGATTATTCAGCCCACCATTGCCGGGATGGCTGCCGAAGGCCGCCCCTATCAGGGTGTGCTTTATGCCGGATTGATGATTGACCCAGATAAAGGCCCGCGCCTTGTCGAATATAATGCCCGCTTTGGTGACCCTGAATGTCAGGTGCTGATGATGCGCATGCTGTCAGACATTGTGCCCCTATTGCTCGCCACCGCCAACGGTACATTGGATCAGGCAACGGTGGCTTGGTATGAAAGCCCGGCCATGACCGTTGTGATGGCCGCCAATGGCTATCCCGGCAGCTATAATAAGGGCGAGGAGATCGGCAATCTCGATACTGCGGGCGAGGGGGATCAGGTTGAGATTTTTCACGCTGGCACCAAACAGGATGGCGACAAAATCGTGGCTGTTGGCGGGCGCGTCCTGAATATCACTGCCCGCGCCCATTCGGTGACGGAGGCACGCGACCTAGCCTATGCTGCGCTCGATAAGGTCGACTGGCCCGGTGGGTTTGCCCGTCGTGATATTGGCTGGCGCGCTATTGAGCGGGAACGCGAAAGCTTTTAAAACAAGCACACAGAAATTTGAAATCAATTGATTGTGGGGGCCAACATGGCATCAAAGGACGAGCAGTTTACCGGCACAAAAGATGTGGCCGATGCGCATAAAATTGACGAAGTGGCGCTTGAAAACTACATGCAGCAGCATGTGGAAGGGTTTCAAGGACCGATCGAACTGAAGGAGTTTAAGGGCGGCCAATCAAATCCGACCTATCAGGTGATTGCCAAGTCCGGCAAATATGTGCTGCGCCGTAAGCCGCCGGGGAAATTGCTGCCCTCAGCCCATGCTGTTGATCGTGAGTATCGCGTCATCACCGCATTGGGTCCGACCGACGTGCCGACACCCAAAACCTATTGCATGTGTGAAGATGAAAGCGTCATCGGCACAATGTTCTATATTATGGAATGTATTGATGGCCGCGTCTTGTGGGATCAAAAACTGCCCGGTTTTTCCGCCGAAGAACGCGCGGCCATGTATGACTCGCTAAATGATGCCATCGCCAAGCTTCACAATGTGGATGTGAAGGCCGTTGGCCTTGAGGATTTCGGCAAGCCGGGCAATTACTTTGCACGTCAGATCAGCCGTTGGGGCAAACAATATAAGGCGTCTGAAACCGAAACCATCGAAAGCATGGACAAGCTGATCGACTGGCTGCCAACCACCATCCCCGAAGGGGACGAGGTGACCTTGGTGCATGGCGATTATCGTTTGGACAATGTGATTTTTCATCCGACCGAACCTAAAGTGTTGGGCATTCTTGATTGGGAATTGTGCACGTTGGGCCACCCGCTGGGTGACTTTACCTATCATTTGATGAGCTGGCAGATGCCCGGCAATGATCTTGCCAGCCTGACGGCGGAAGAGTTTGCAGAGCTTGGCATTCCAACCGCAGAAGAATACACAAAAATGTATTGCGAGCGGACAGGGCGCACAGGGGGTATCGACAATCAGGATTGGTACCTTGCCTACAATATGTTCCGCATTGGCGGCATTTTGCAGGGTATTCGTGGCCGCCTGCGTGACGGAACGGCGGCATCAGAACATGCCGAACAAATGTCGTCTAATGTGCGCGGCCTTGGCGATGCAGCATGGGCCATTGCCGAAAAGATTATCGCCCGCGGGTAAACCCTGTTTGCCTTAAAACTGAATTGGCCCCGCACTTTAAAAAGGTGCGGGGTCGTTTTGTTGGGGCTGGGTCGGTGGTTTTAGGGGGCGATGTGCTTGCCTGTATAATCAATAAGCGCGCCGTGATCGCGTGACGTCAAACTGTTGATGACATGCCACAATTGATCGGCGCATTTGGCCGGGGTTTGCAGTTGCCCGGCGGGCAGGTTCGTTTGGAAGGGGCGTGATAGGTCGCTATCAACCGTGCCGGGGTGCAGGCCAACAATGATTGTTTGCGGCTTGGTTCGGGCGGCTTCAATCGCTGCGTTTTTGATGACCATGTTCAATGCCGCCTTGGACGCGCGATAGCTGTGCCAGCCGCCGACCCGATTGTCGCTGATACTTCCAATGCGGGCTGATAGGCAGCCAAAAACGGCGCGGCGGTCACGCCTTAACAGGGGCAAAAAATGTTTCAGTGCCAATGTCGGCAGCACAGTGTTGACCTGAAACAGGTGGATCATAGTGGCGGGGTCAATCTGCTTCAGCGATTTTTCGGGACTTATACCATCACCGTGAAGGATACCGCTTGCCACAAGGACAAGGTCGAATGGTCCATCCTTAGCCATGGTTTCGGCAGCCTGCGCAAATGATTGTTCATTGTTAAGGTCGATGGGGATATCGACATCGCTGCTATGGGTGGTGCGGCCCAGCCTGACGATTGTTTGGCAGGTGGATTGGGCCTCAATCTTTTCATAAATGGCATTGCCGATGGCACCATTTGCGCCAACTATAGCAGTTCGCATAGTCTGATCCTTCCGGTTGCGGTCATATGGTTTACGCAAGCGCGTGGCCTTGGGATCAGCCAAAGGGTTTTCTGGGCAAAAAAGGGAATGGTATGACTGAACAACAAACCAAAATCGCAAAGCGGTTTGCCCTGCTTGATCTTATACTGGTGGGGCCGATGGCCCTGCCGGGCCTTGCCCATATTCTGATAGGTCTGTTCATACTGGCAGATGGCGCGGCGGGTGTTCAGTCCCCATTAGGTCAGATGAACGAAGCGGGCATGTTGTTCGTCAATGTTGTTGGTGTCTTGGCAGCAATGTGGGCCATTGCGCGCCTGTTGGACCCGACGGCACTGACCACAAAGATTGATGCTTATGCCCGGTTGGCGGTCGCGCTATTGCTGGTTTACTATTGGGCCAGCGTTGGCTTTTCCATCATTTTTGTCGTGTTTCTGGTTTCAGAAATTGGTGGCGCAGCGGTGCAATTGATGGCGCTAAAGAAAAAGGATCAGCCGGTTTAGGGCTGATCCTTGCATAGTCTGCAATGTCAAAGCGGCAAATCTCTTAAAGCGGCAATTCAATTCCTTGGGAACGCAGGGCACGGCTATGAAGCAGGTTGTTTGCGTCAGCCGCCGCAGCCTCATCCCGGGCGGCAATTGCCTTGATAATAGCCTGATAACAGTCTGCGCCTTCCATGCGGGCGTTTTTGCTTTCCATAGAAAGTTGTGCAAACAGGCCAAAGGGGCCGAGAAAAACAAGATTGCGCAACATGCGGCCCAATTGTTCAGAATGGGCTGACGTCACGATCTGATCAAACAAAAGGCCAGAGGCACGCAGGTGATCGCGCGCGGTTGTGTCATCATCGCGAGACCGTGTTACCAATTCCTCTGCAAGCGATTCCAGCTTTTGCAGGTCTTCATCGGTGCGGCAGCGGCAGGCGCGACGGGCGGCAAGACCGAATAGGGCGGCTGACACCTCCATCATTTCAAGGGTGCTGTCCTGGTCAGGGCGGGCAACAGTAGCGCCCTTCATCGGTTCAATGCGCACAACGCCATTGGCTGATAGCTGGCGCAAGGCTTCGCGCACGGGCCCGCGTGAGACCTGTAGCTTTGCTGCCAAGTCAGCTTCGATTAATCGGTCGCCCGGCTGTAACTCGCGGCGCTGTATCATGCGCGCCAGTTCCCGAATGACCCAGTCATTCAGGGGCAAGCGATTGCCGTTTTGATCAATCTTTAAATTGGCTGAAGCCATGATTTCCGCCATTTCCTGTCTAAGTTGCATCCTATTTGGCATAGCGTGACAAAACAGTCAACAAAATTGTTGACAATAAAGTTTGCAATATTGTAATTGGTTTTCAAATTCGAGATGACAAGTTGAACTTGGGGGATCTGATGATCAGGAATGTGCTGAACACAGCGGGTGTTGCGATTGGCCGTGGGTTAGGGTTGGGGCTGGGGCTCAGCTTCTTTGCAGTCGCGGCTTTCGCGCAGACAACTCCTGAAACAGAACAGGCTGGGGGGCCTGTCGACGCGGCGGTGCAGGGGGGAGATGCTTCAACCGAGGTTGAGGCGGCTGCATCGCCGCGCGCGACATTGGAGGAGATTATCGTCACCGCCCAAAAACGGGCCGAGAATATTCAGGATGTGCCCTTGTCGGTTTCTGCCATTGGCGGTGAAGCGATGGAGAAAATGAACATCACTGATTATGGGGAAATGGGTGCGTTGTTGCCCAACACCAAATTCACCTCGAACGGCCTAAGCACAAATATGCGAATACGCGGGCTTGGCTCTGACCCCAATCGGGGTTTTGAAACCTCTGTCGGTCTTTACGTCGATGGTATTTTCTTTGGCCGTGTTGATTATCTTGAAGCAGCGTTTCTTGATCTCGAACGGATCGAAGTTTTGCGCGGCCCTCAAGGCACATTGTTCGGTAAAAACAATGTAGCAGGGGCGATGAACCTGACCACACGTCAAGCCCAACTTGATGAATGGGAAGTGCGCCTTGATTACCTGATGGGGGAGTTTGAGCATCAGCGTATTCGCGGCGTTCTGAATGTGCCCTTGTTTGATGGATTGGCCGCATTCCGTATCGGCGGCGTTTATAATGACCGCGAAGGCTTTATCTACAACACCACCCTGAAACGGGACGAGGTTGATAAGATCCGCACGCAATACAGGGCCAAGCTGCGCATACAACCGTCTGAGAAATTCGATGTGGAACTTGCGTTCCACACTGCTGAATATGACCGTGCAGGCATTGGCATGCAGCCCTATCTTTACACGGACACGACGCGCGCCGCCTACACCGCCTTTGATCCTGAGGCGGATGATGATTTCGAAGATTACAAAATCCATGAAGATCATAAGAGCTTTTTCATCACCAGCTTTGATACGGTGTCGGGCACTGTGAATTGGGAAGTGGGCCGCAATACTGATTTGATCTATATCGGGTCGTGGTCAACGCTTGATACCTCTACCGCGCTTGATGCGGATTTTGGGCCTGCTCCGATCCTGACAACCCTGAACGAAGACACCTATACACAGTGGAGCCATGAGCTGCGCCTGCAATCTGCGCCGATGGATATCGGTGCATTGGGCCAGTTTGATTATGTGGCGGGGCTTTATGGCTTTGGTGCTGATTTTGCGGGCACGAACTTTTTAACCGCGCTGAAGATCGATGATGTCGGCCAGTTTGTCGGGGACTTTGTGCTGCCCGACATTATTGCAGATGCGCTGACCGATATTGTTCCGGGGATTGAACTGCAGACAGAACGTCTGGACGCAACCTTTGATCAGAAAACCCTTACCTATGCCGCCTTTGGGCAGGGCAATTGGCAACCTTTCGACAAGTGGACATTCGTATTGGGTGGGCGGTTCTCTTATGAGGAGAAAGAGCTCGACCGGGTTTATGACGTGCAGGACGTGTCTGTCGTGTTCCGCGTTGCCCTTGGCCTTGAAGATTACGAGGCACATCGCGCCCGTGATGAAACCAATTTCACGGGTAAAGCATCGGTCAAATATCAGCCGACCGACGACATCATGGTCTATTTCACATGGGCACAGGGCTACAAAGCGGGCGGCTATAACGCCAATGCGTCCTTTGAAAAAGATTTGGAGTATGAGGCGGAGTTTTCGACCACTTATGAGGCGGGCATAAAAACCGAATGGTTCCGCCGCGCCATGACTGCCAATATCGGCCTGTTCAGAACAGAGTTTGAAGATTTGCAGGTCACTCATTTCACGGGTGATGCCTTTACCGTTGGTAACGCAGCCAACGCCCTAAGCCAAGGGGTTGAGGTTGAGCTTGCCTATGCCCCCTTTATCGGCACGGTTCTGGCGCTCAATGGCGGGTGGCTCCATGCCCATTATGACAAGTTTGATACCGCACCTTGTCCGGCAGGGTCAGATGAGGAATTTTGTGATCTGACAGGCGAACGCTTGCAGCGTGCGCCGAAATGGACCGCGGGTCTGATGGCTAATCACGTGAACCCGCTGGGTAACCTGCCATTTGATCTTATCCTTGGGGTGACAAGCTCATACCAATCGTGGAGCTTTTCTTCAAACGACAATGATCGTCGCGCCATTCAGGACGAACATGTTGATCTGGGTGCCCGGATCGGGTTGCGCGATGACGACGGGGTCTGGAAATTTGTTGTGCAGGGCAAGAACTTGCTGGACAATAAGGTGCTAACCGCCAGTGCGGATATTCCGTTGCAAACAGGCTCGTTCATTGGTGCCGTCAATGATCCGCGCCGCTACTTTGCGGAGTTCTCCCTGCGCTGGTAAGCTGGCCAACAAAACAGAATGGGGAGTGGACCATGGTATCTGATTTTTCCCGGCGTCAGTTCGGCGGGCTTGCGGTCGGTGGTGCGGCTGCTGCCGCTGCAATCGCGACGACTAACACAATCGGGGCATTTGCCATGGAACCCAAACCGCATGACCCACTTTCAAGCCATGCCTTGTTTGACGATGTGAAAACTTATGTTGATTTTGGTATTCATCATACGGGGCTTGGCGCTGACCTTGCAGTTTCAGACTGGCAGGCAAGGCATCTGACCGGGCTGGGTTTTGATGTCAGCTATGGTGCCGTACCTGTTAAGCAGCATATTGCCGACAAAAGCGATTTGATTTTGGATGGCGGGCAGACGCTTTCGGTTTGGCCGCAATGGCCGCAACCTCATGCGTCATCGGATATTGAAGCGCCGCTGGTTGATAGGTCTGAGGACGCGTCGGCGTCCATCGAAAAGGGGGCTATCGTCATTGTTCGCGTTAGCGGCAACACGATAGATACAGAAGATAATTTAGGCCGCATTGCGCCGGCCTTTGCCGCAGGTGCCGCTGCCGTGATTGCCGTTTCAACCCATGAAAGCGGCCTTTATCAAATTGGGAATGTGTCAGAACATATGAAGCCCTTTGCTGGGCCGATTGTTCTTGCCGGGCAGCTTGACTTGCCCGCAATTCTGGCTGCAAAGCGCGGCCGCATCGTAATTGGCGGGCGCTTTCAACAGGTCGAGGGCCAGTCCGTTACGGGCCGCATTGATCGGGGCAATAAATGGATCATCGTTTCTACCCCCCAATCAGGGTGGACCAATTGCGGTGGTGAACGCGGGCCGGGTATCGCGCTTTTCCGTGGTTTGTCTTCTGTGCTGGCGGGGCGTGCTGATGGTCCTAGCCTGTGTTTTACAAGCAATAGCGGGCATGAGTTTCATAATCTTGGCGCGCGCTTGTTGCATGACGCCCATGGCCTGCCAGAACCTGCCGATACTGCCCTTTGGGTTCATTTGGGGGCGGGCTTTGCCTCCCGCGAGTGGCAGGTTGATGACCAAGGCAATTATACATTCAGTGATGATCATAAAGGCGCAATCTTTATGGTGACGCCACAGGCGCGCGATTTGGTGTCGGCTGATATGGCAGGACTGAAAGCACAAATCGTATCGACGGATGAGTTCAATGTGGGCGAGATGTTGGCCGTCACCAAAAGTGGTTATGACCCCGCGATTGGGATGGTTGGCTATCATTCCCACCATCATATCCCCGGCGATCGTGAGCAGACCACAAGTGCGCGCCTACTTGAAGGTATGGCCCGCAATACATTGGCAATGATTGATCAAATTACCCTCTAGGTCTTGCAGGGCTGAACACGCCCGCATTATGCTACCCCAATAAAAACAGGGGGCATTATGCGTTTCGGTCATTTAGTCGGCTTGGTATTTGCGCTTTTGGTTGGGCTTACTGCCTGCCGGGGCGAGGGGCAGGTTGCCGTGCCCGTTGGGCATGCTGCTGACTGGCCTGCCTATGGCGCAACACCGGGCGGCACGCACTATTCCAAGGCAGATCAGATCACCCCGGATAATGTCGCGGGGTTAGAGCTCGCGTGGGTGCATCGTTCTGGTGATGTGCGTCAGGGCAATATGAATGTCGGCCCCGGGGAATTGCCGACCATGCAAAGTTCGTTTCAGGTCACGCCGATCATGGTTGATGACAGGCTTTATTACTGCACGCCATTCAATCGCGTCTTTGCCCTTGATGCGGATAGCGGCGCAGAATTGTGGTCATTTGATCCAAAAATGAATGTCGAGCAAGAGATAATCTTCACCAATTGCCGGGGCGTCAGCTACTGGTCATCGGGCCGCGACGGCGTGTGCGAAAAGCGGATTGTGATGGGCACACAGGATGCGCGCCTGATCGTACTTGATGCAGATACAGGAAAGCCCTGTGCTGATTTCGGTGATAATGGCGAGGTTGATACGTCGGACGGGTTGTCTGCCCATCATCCGGCTGAATATGGCATCAGCTCGCCCCCCGCTATTTTGGGCGATAAGATTATTACGGGCGGACTGGTGTTGGATAATCAGCGCACGGATTCTCCAGGCGGTGTGGTACGTGCCTATAATATTCGGACAGGCGCGCTTGAATGGGCGTGGAACCCGGTGCCGCCCGGCGGTCCCGACAAAAACCCTGATGGCACATGGCGCAGCGGGACAACCAATGTGTGGTCGATCATCGCTGTCGATCCAGAACGTAATTTGGTTTTTCTGCCAACAGGCAACACGACCCCCGACTATCATGGCGGCCACAGAAAGGGTGAGGGGGACGATCCCAAGAACGGCCTTGATTACTATTCTAGTTCATTGGTGACGCTTGATGGCGCGACGGGCAAAGTCGTTTGGCACTTTCAATTTGTGCATCATGATGTGTGGGACTATGACACCCCCGCGCAACCCACCCTGATCGATATGGAGATTGAGGGGAAGACCATTCCCGCCGTGGTGCAGGTCACCAAGATGGGCATGACTTTTGCGTTTAATCGCGAAACGGGGGAACCCCTGTGGCCCATCGAAGAACGCCCGGTGCCGCAGGAGGGGGCGGTTCCCGGCGAATATCTGTCGCCAACGCAGCCTTTTCCGTCCCACATTCCTTATACAACGCCCCATAAGCTGACGGGTGATATGGCATGGGGGGTGATCGGGCTTGATGCACGGCGTTGCCGCCAGATTTTCGATAGTTATTTGAATGAAGGCATTTATACGCCGCCTTCCTTGCAAGGGTCAGTCCATTATCCGTCAAATGGCGGTGGGAATAATTGGGGATCGCCCGCAATTGACCCAAGGCGCAAAATCATGGTCGTTCATAGCAATAATGTGCCCAGCCATATTAAACTGATCCCGCGCGAAGACTGTGCAGGCATTCCTCAGCAACAAATGGGCACGCCCTATTGTGTCGAGACCGGGTTCATCATGTCACCGCTTGGCATTCCCTGTTCTGAGCCGCCATGGGGCAGGCTTGACGCGATTGACCTTGAGGCGGGCAAAATCCTTTGGTCCGTCCCGCTGGGCACATCTCGTGATCTGGCGCCATTCCCCTTTTGGTGGGTGAAGGGCATTCCGGGGTTCGGTGGGCCGATGGTCACCTCCAGCGGTTTGGTGTTCAGCGGTGTTTCAAACGAACATGCGTTCCGCGCGTTTAGCCTTGAAACCGGGCAGGAGCTTTGGAAGGCGCGCCTGCCCACAGCGGGCAACGCGGTTCCCATGACCTATCAAACCAAAAAGGGCGGACGACAATATGTTGTGATTGCCGTTGGTGGGCATTGGTCCGGCGGTTCACCCCCCGGCGATCATCTGATGGCTTTTGCGCTGCCTGATTAGCATCAGTTGGTCAGCACCATCTTCATCGCGCCATCTTCTTTTTGGTCAAAGATGCGATAGGCTTCAGCCCCGTCAGACAGCGCCATGCGGTGCGTGATATAGGCTTCGGGTTTTAGGCGGCCTTGCTGCATCAGGGGGATGAGTGTCGGCCAATGTTCAGGAACGGAACAGCCTGCAATGCGGAATGTCAGCCCCTTCGTAAAAGCGGACCCAAGCGGATAGGGAAAATCCTGGTTTAGGTTCACGCCAAAGGCTGAAACCGTGCCGCCAAAACCGGCAAGATCGATCGCCAATTTGATGGTCGGGTCAGCCCCAACCGCTTCAATGGCGCTATCGACCATGCGGCCCTTGGTAGCCTCGGCAATGGTTTCAAAGGCATTGGCCGGATCAACCGGTGTTGCCCCCAATTTTTCAGCCATGGCCCGGCGTTCTGGAACAAGGTCCAGTGCAAAGACCTGCGCTGCCCCCATCAAAATGGAAATCTCTACCGCCATCAGACCAATGGGACCAAGGCCGATCACCGCCACGTTCTTGCCCGGTGCCACATCGGCGTTCAATACACCCATATGGGCGGTAGGCAGATTGTCGGTCAGCATCAATGCCTGTTCGGTGGAAAGGCCTTCTGGGATTGGCGCGGTATTGAAATCAGCAACAGGGACGCGGATATAATCTGACTGGCAGCCTTGAAGCGATGCAGACAGGCCATAACATCCCATCATCCCGTTCAGGCATTGGGCGGTTCGACCCGATAGACAGTTGGTGCAATTGCCGCAACCGACTGCGGCGCTGATCATTACCTTGTCACCAATAGACAGGCGATTGACGCCCTTGCCCGTTTCGACAACTTCGCCCACCGCTTCATGCCCGACGCAAAAGCCGTGATCGGGGCTGAACCCTTGTCCGTGGTAAATGTGCAGATCAGACCCGCAAATGGCGCAGGCGTCCATTTTGACAATGGCATCGGTCGGCGCGGCAGGTGTCGGGTCATCCATCGTGTCATAACGAATGTCGTGTGCCCCATGATAGCAAAGCGCTTTCATATTTTTATTCCCCCATTCATAATAGAAATATCGCTATCAACTTTATAAACATGATGGGGGCATTATGGACAGGAAGAACTTTACCACGTCTGGCGGCGTGACCTTGAGCTATTTGACAGCGGGGGAGGCGGGCACGCCCATTGTCCTGCTGCACGGTATTACTGCCGGGGCCGCAACCTATAACGGGATCGGTGACCGTTTGGCGGAAAATCACCGTGTGTTTGCGCTTGATTTCCGTGGGCATGGGGAATCCGAAAAGGTTGGCGGGCCCTATACCAATGCGCATTATATCGCCGACACCTTAGAATTTATTAACGCCATGGTGGGGGATGAGGCGATTGTGTTAATCGGCCATTCGTTGGGCAGCATCGTTGCCGCCTCAATCGCGGGGGCAAATGCTGTGCCTTTGTGCGGTGTGATGCTTGAGGACCCGCCCTTTTTCAGCGGCAAGCCTGATGGGCCGGGCCGGGGGACCATCACGACAATCTTTACGGCCATTCAAAATTTGATGAAGGGCCACCACGAGGCGGGACAGTCTGTTGAGGAGCTTGCCGCCCTGATCGCGCAGGGGCCTGCATTCGGCGATCTAACAAAAAAGAATATCGACCTTGTGTCCGAAGAAGACATCGCCATACAGGCAATGCTGATGCATCAATGTGATTGGCATGTGCTGGACGTGATTACGGGTGATGATGATATCGGCTTTCAGGACCCCGAAACCTATTTGCCAAATGTCACTGTACCGATGCATGTGCTGGCAGGGAATGCCGAAAAAGGTGCGGTGATCACGGCACCTGATTTTGAAAAGGCAAAGGGTTTGATCCCCGGCGCAACCGGTATGTTGTTTGACGAGGTTGGCCACCTTATCCACGAACATGCGCCCGAAGCCTATTGGGTCGAATTGACCAGTTTTCTTGATCGGGTTGCCTGATCATGGATTTTGCCCTGACAGAGGAACAGTCAGCTATCATTGAAAATGTGCGCCGCGTCGCGCAGCAATTCGATGATGATTATTGGCTTGAAAAGGACCGCAAGGGCGGCTTTCCGGTTGAATTTCATCAGGCATTGGCGCAGGGCGGTTTTTTGGGCATCACCATGCCCGAAGAATTTGGCGGCGCGGGCCTTGGTGTGACCGAAGCGGCGCTTATGATGCATGAGCTGTCCCGTCATGGCGGCGGTATGCAGGCCGCCTCTGCAGTTCATATCAATCTGTTTGGCCCCCATCCTATTGTTGTGTTTGGCACGGACGAGCAGAAGGCCCGGTTCCTGCCGCCCTTAATTCAGGGCAAGGAACGAACCGCCTTTGGTGTGACGGAGCCTGATGCGGGTCTAAACACCACACGCATCAAAACCCGTGCCGAAAAGGTGGGGACTGCTTACGAGGTTCATGGGCAAAAGGTCTGGACTTCGACGGCGCAGGTGGCTGAAAAGATTATGTTGCTGACGCGTACAACCCCGCTGGAGGATTGTAAGAAACCGACAGACGGAATGACGCTGTTCTACACAGACCTTGATCGTGATGCGATTGAGGTGCGCGAGATTGAAAAAATGGGGCGCAAGGCGGTTGATTCCAACGCGATTTTTATTGATGGCCTGAAAGTGCCCGAAGAAGATCGCATTGGCGAAGAGGGCAAGGGCTTTTCGTACCTGTTGCACAGTCTGAACCCTGAACGGATCCTGATCGGGGCAGAGGCTGTTGGCGTTGGCCGCGATGCCCTGGCCCGTGCGTCGCGTTATGCCGCTGACCGGAAGGTGTTTGACCGCCCCATCGGCCAAAATCAGGCGATCCAGCATCCATTGGCTGATAGTTGGGCGCAGCTTGAGGCTGCCTGGCAAATGGTGATGAAGGCTGCCTGGCTTTACGACACTGGCAAATCCTGCGGGGCAGAGGCAAATGCCGCCAAATATTTGGGCGCGCAGGCAGGCCATCAGGCTTGCGAACGGGCGGTGTTGACCCATGGGGGCATGGGCTATGCCAAGGAATTTCATGTGGAGCGGCTCTATCGCGAGGTGATGATTGCCCGCATCGCGCCGGTGAGTGAACAGTTGATCCTGTCATTCATTGGCGAAAATGTGCTCGATTTACCGAAAAGCTATTGATTCAGCCAATCCGGTGTTATTCTGATTGCTTGGGGCAAAGGATAATAGAATGAACAAATTTGTAACGGGATTTCTGGCTGCTGTCGGACTGATTTGTCCGGTCAGTGCCTATGCTGATTTTCAGGGCGAACCCAAGATGCCCGCCTACCAACTTGATGCTGAAATCAGTGTCTTTATTGGTGGGATGGAAATTCTGAAGTTTGATTGGGAAACCAATTATTTAGCGGGGCGGTATCAATCCGCCAGCCATGTCTATCCGGTTGGGATTGCGTCGATCCTGTTTGATGTTGATGTGAATAGCTGGGCATCAGGTCATATTGTTGATGGACGGGCAACGCCCGACAGTTTCGAAAGTCGTTATCTTGAAGATGGCGAAGAGGTCCGCTCTGTCAAAATTGACTTTGATCGGGATGGGCCGTTTGATCTGACACGGGTTGGTGGCGATCTGTCCATCGCAGACGAAGATATTCTTGCACAGGTTGCCGGGATGATTGATCCGTTAAGTGCGGCCATGTTCAACCAAACATTTATGTCAGGTGATCAGGTCTGTGCTGAAAGCCACAGCATTTTCAGTGGCGAATCCGCCTATACAATCGGCTTTCAACTTCTTGGTGAAACCAGTTTGGCGAAAAGCCGGTATAGTGAGTTTGAAGGCCCGGCCTATATCTGTGAAGTCGCGGGGCAGCCGCTGGCCGCCTTTAATGACGAGGCGCAGGCCCGTCTTGATGCGCGATCGAATGAAAACAAACCGTCTAAACTTTATATTGGGCGCGTTACGACAGACGCGGGTGACGAATTGTTGATCCCGGTCAAGGTGCTGGTGCCCACCGATTTCGGAACAGCTATTGCCCATTTAACGCGTTTTAGTTTCACAAGCCCAGCAGACCCGTCGGTTGCTGCGAAATAGAAATTAGGATTGGAGGCCGGGGACATGGCTGAACTGCAAAGACTGACCAATAAGGCAAGCGTTGAAGATGTCACCGCCGTCCTGAAACAGGATGGTGCGGTCATTATTGACGAGTTGATTGATCGTTCATTGTTGGATCAAATTGAACAGGAATGCCGCCCCTTTGTTGATGCAACACCTGTGGGGAAGGATGGGTTTTCCGGCTATCACACGACGCGGACAGGGGCGTTGGTGTCTCGGTCAGCGGGGTGTCGTGATCTGATCATGCATCCGCTTGTGCTTGAAACTGCACGCGGCTGGCTTGGGCCTTATTGTGAAAAAGTGCAGCTAAACCTCAGCCAAATCATTCGCATCCTGCCGGGGCAGGAGGCGCAGCCACTTCACCGTGACCGTTGGGCGTGGGGTGTGATGATCCCGAACGAGGTTGAGGTTGAATGCAATACCATGTGGGCTTTGAATGATTTTACTGCGGAACGCGGGGGGACCTGCGTCGTGCCGGGCAGTCATTTGTGGGAACCTGATCGGCTGCCTGACCCAAGCGAGGCGGTGCAGGTTGAAATGAAGGCAGGATCAGTTCTGATCTATACAGGCACGGTATTTCATGGCGGTGGTCCTAACACGACCAAGGATGAAGAACGTTTGGGCTTTAATGTTGATTATGTGGTTGGCTGGTTGCGACAGGAAGAAAATCAATATCTGACCTGCCCGCCAGAGGTTGCCCAAAGTCTTGATCCTGAACTCACAGACTTGCTGGGCTATACGATGGGGAATTACGTCTTGGGCTATTTCTCTGTTCCTGACATGCCTGACGGGTCAGGCGCAGGTGTGTGCCCGCCCGAGGTGGCGCTGGGCCGCATGCCAAAGGCTGCGTCTGGCGGACTTGAGGGCATAGACCTGCCCGATGGCGCAGATGTCACCAGCTTTGGCTAAATTTATTATCGGAACCGCCTGTGCAACATCATAAATTATCGAAAGGCCCACTGTTCGACGCGGCGGGCAATCTGGCTGAGGTCGGCTATGCCACGGACGAGGCCAAGACCTATTCTTCCTCTGACGTGCGCGCGCCGTGGTACAGGCTGAAGGAATGGGACTATTACTGCGTCCTTGATGACGACTATGGCTTTGCCTGTGTTGTTGCAGACAATGGCTATATGGGGTTGCTGTCAGCAACATGGTTTGATTTCAAGGCAGGCAAGGTCGTGCCGGTCGCCGCCATTCCATTGGTGCCGCGCGGCAGGATGGGTATGCCGGGCAGCGCCAATAGCGGCGATGTTCATGCCAGCCACAAGGGGATGGTGTTAAGCTTTACCCATGAAACAGGCGGTCGCAGATTGAAGGTTGATGCCCCCGGGTGGGACAATGGCCGCGGTATCAGTGCAGACATTTTTCTTGAAGACCGTCATGATGATCGGATGACGATTGTCACGCCCTACAGCCATTCAAAGCGGGCCTTTTACTATAATCAAAAAATAAACTGCATGCCCGCCAGTGGGACGGTCACTGTTGCCGGGCAGGACTACACATTCAGTCCAGACAAGAATTTCGGCGTGCTTGATTGGGGGCGCGGGGTCTGGGCCTATAATAATTGTTGGTATTGGGGCTCAGCCTCTGGCCTTGTGGATGGTCACCGCTTTGGCTTCAATATTGGCTATGGGTTTGGCGACACGTCTGCGGCGAGTGAAAATATGCTGTTCTATGATGGTGTCGCCCATAAGCTTGACCAGATTACATTTCATATCAACCCGGACGGGTTTGATGCGGGGCCCTGGCAATTTACGTCAAACGATGGACGGTTTGAGATGCGCTTTGACCCGGTGTTGGATCGCGCGGATATGATCGACGCGTTTGTCCTACGCTCGCTGACCCATCAGACATTCGGAAAATTCAACGGCAAGGCTGTACTGGATGACGGCACCGTTCTTGAGGTGACGGACCTGCTTGGCTTTGCCGAGGAAGTCATCACCCGTTGGTAAAATTAGCCCAAAAACAAAAGCAGGAAACAGTATGAAGATTGATAATCGCGTTACCCAAATGATGGGTATGACCTATCCCATCATTCAGGCCCCGATGGGATGGATTGCTCGCTCTCAACTTGCCTCTGCCGTATCGGCCGCGGGCGGTTTGGGGATGATCGAAACATCGTCAGGTGAGAATGAGGCGATTGTGGACGAGATCCGCAAGATGAAAACCCTGACGGATCGGCCTTTTTGCGTGAATATCGCCCAGGCCTTTATTCGCGATCCGTCGATCATTGATCTTATCATCGAGGAGGGGGTGAAGACCGTTACCACATCTGCTGGCAACCCCAATAAGTTCACCAAAATTCTGAAGGAAGCCGGGCTGACTGTCTTCCACGTGGTGCCGACGCTTGAGGCGGCGCAAAAGGCAGTAGATGCAGGCGTTGATGGGTTGATTGTTGAAGGGGGCGAAGGCGGCGGCTTTAAAAACCCCAAGGATGTGTCAACCATGGTGTTGCTTCCCTTGGTGCGCTCAAAACTTGATGTGCCTTTGATTGCCGCTGGCGGCATTTGCGATGGCGCAACGATGGCAGCAGCCTTTGCGCTGGGTGCTGAGGGGGTGCAGATGGGCACGCGCATGGTTTCCGCCCTTGAAAGTCCGGTGCACAATAATTGGAAACAGGCCATTGTTGATGCGCCAGACACAGGCACGGTGATGATTAAGCCCAATGGCCCCGGTGCTGCGCTACGTGCCCTGCGCACGGAAACGACTGAGGCGTTGGAGCGTGGCGAAGGCAATGCCATGGCAACCTTGGGCGGCGGCGTCAAACAGGTTTATTTTGAAGGTAAGCTTGAGGAAGGCATCGCCCTAACCGGACAGGTTGCCGGACGGATTGAGGAGGTGGAGCCTGTCGCCACCATCATTGAACGGACCATGCAGGAATTTGAAGACACGCTGTCAAAGCTGTCGCGCACTTATCTCTAACAAGCGGAATTGAATTTATGACTGACCTAACAGGCAAAGCGGCTGTAATTACGGGCGCTGCAAGCGGTATCGGCTATGCGAGCGTCGAAGTATTTGTTGAGGCTGGCGCGCAAGTCGTAGCCGCAGATGTATCCGATGCCGGTGCAGAACTGGAGGAGCGCTTTGGCGCTGACAAAGTACGCTTCATCAAATGCGACGTGACCAGCAAGGCTGATCTTGATGCCACGATGAAGCTATGTGCTGATAGCTTTGGCGGCGTAGATGCGCTGTTCAATAATGCAGGTGCCGCCGGTGCCTTGCAGGGTGTCGAGGATTTTGATGCAGACGGTTTTGACCGTGATGTCAATCTACTCCTAAAATCTGTCATTCAGGGCACACAGGCTGCCTTACCCTATTTCAAGGAACGTGGCGGCGGTTCTGTCATCAACACGTCTTCAACATCGGCCAGATCGGCGGGGCATGCGACGTTGAATTATTCCCTGTGCAAGGCAGCGGTGGCGCATTTTTCCAAAATAGCGGCGGCAGAGCTTGCCAAATATCATGTGCGCGTGAATGCGGTGCTGCCCGGGTTGGTTGCCACCCGCATATTTGGTGGTGCCTTTGGGCAGGATCGTGATCAGTCCGCCCAAACCGCTGCAATGATTGCGCAGGTTGGCGGTGCAGGTGTGCCTGTCGGGCGTGCGGGCGAGGGGCGCGATATCGGCAATGTGGCGGCCTTACTTGCCTCTGACGCGTCGGCCTATGTCAATGGGACAGAGATTTTGGCCGACGGCGGCACGTTGATTGGGCCCAGCCGTTCATGGAACCCGGAAGAAGGGGGTGGACTTGCCGCTTTGCTTGGTGCCGAAAGTCAGTCATGATCGCCGGCGAAACCATTCTAAAAATTGCAATCTGATAATAGGACCTAGTTATGACACAGATTAAAACACTCCGCTCCCTGCTAACAGAAGAGGGGGAACTGCGCGTTTTCTTGAAGGACGCCGATATGCCCGTTCCCGGCGATGACGAGGTGGTGGTCGAGGTTGAGGCAACGCCTATCAATCCGTCTGACCTTGGTGCGCTGGTTGGCCCCGCCAACATGGCAGAGGCACGGAATGAAGCAGATGGTACCTTGGTTGCCCCGGTTGATCCGCGCTTTATGAAATTTGCAGGTGCCCGTATTGGCAAGCCTTTGCCTGTTGGGAATGAAGGTGCAGGCGTTGTTGTTGCTGCTGGCAAGTCAGATGCGGCACAGGCCCTGATGGGCAAACGCGTGACCTGTATGGGTGGGGCTATGTACGCCACCCATCGCACTGTTAATGTCGCCATGTGTTTCCCATTGCCAGATGACGCTACGGCCCGCGATGGGGCGTCATGCTTTGTCAATCCGCTGACCGCGCTTAGCTTTGTAGACACAATGCGGCTTGATGGGCACAAGGGGATTATTCATACCGCTGCTGCCTCAAACCTTGGGCAAATGCTGAACCGTATTTGCTTGGACGAGGATGTGCCACTGGTCAATATCGTGCGTAAGCAGGAACAGGTTGATCTGTTGAAGGGGCAGGGTGCCAAGGTCGTTGTTAACTCATCAGATGATGATTTTATGGATCAGTTGACCGACGCGATTGCTGACACGGGCGCGTCGCTCGGGTTTGATGCAACAGGTGGCGGCAATCTTGCTGACCGGATGTTGACCGCGATGGAACGCGCCTTCTCACGCGATGCCGAGAATTGGAGCCCTTATGGGTCTACCGTCTACAAGCAGGTCTATCTTTATGGTGGACTTGACCTTAATCCGACGACGCTTAATCGCGGCTATGGCATGTCATGGGGCATTGGCGGTTATTTGCTGACCCTGTTCATGGGCCGTGTCGGGATGGAACGGATGATGGAATTGCAGGCGCGCGTTGCGGCAGAGTTGAAGACAACATTTGCCAGCAATTACAGCCATGAAATTTCGCTGTCTGACGTTCTGGATGCAGACAATGCCCGTGCCTATAATCTAAAGGCAACAGGCGAGAAATATCTGATCAACCCCAAGCTTGGATAAGCCCGAGTTTGCATAAGAAAGGAATAGATCATGTCAGTAACAGGTGGATGTTATTGCGGCGCTGTGCGCTTCAAAGTCGACGCTGATCCGGCAATGATGGCGCAATGTCATTGTCGGGAATGCCAGTATATTTCCGGCGGTGGACCCAACTATACCGCAGGTGTGCCGGCTGC
Source organism: Alphaproteobacteria bacterium (assembly GCA_965229935.1). Classification (GTDB taxonomy): domain Bacteria; phylum Pseudomonadota; class Alphaproteobacteria; order SPJN01; family SPJN01; genus SPJN01. Next base: position 1,512,134 of record CBDDKB010000002.1, on the reverse strand, counting down.
CGCCTTTACCTATACCAAGGGTGAGCCCCAGCAATTCGCCCGAGATGATTTGGACGCGCCGGTTGTGCGGGAATTTTGCGGTAAGTGTGGAACGTCACTTGCCTCGCGCCCGCCAAGTTTGCCAGATCTTGTTATGTTAAAGGTCGGGACATTTGATGACCCGAGTGTCTTTAACGCAATGATGGCGATTTATACGGTTGATAAACAGCCCTTCCATCATATCCCCGATGGGGTGCCTAGTTTTGAACGTGTGCCGGGATAAAGGTACAGACATTCCGATCATAAAAATGGGCGGCCCGGTGCAAGATCGGACCGCCCATTCTCATTAGGGCCAATAGTTTGGGGATGGATCAGCCCTTAATTTTGACCATCATCTTGGCATAGCCATTGACGAAGTTTGACTTCACACGCTCAGGATGTTCGGTGATTTCGATGTCGTTCCAACGGGCCAGAATTTCCTGCCACAGTACTCGCAATTGCAGTTCAGCAAGGCGCAGGCCCATGCAACGGTGAATGCCATAACCAAAGCTTACATGCTTGCGCACATTGGGGCGCATGATATCGATCTGGTCGGGGTTCTCAAACTCATCTTCGTCGCGATTGCCGGAATAATACCACATCACAACCTTGTCGCCCTTTTTGATCAGCTTACCGCCAAGCTCATAATCCTGCAGCGCCGTGCGGCGCATGTGGGATAGGGGCGTCTGCCAGCGGATCACTTCGGCAACCATATTGTCGATCAGATTATGGTCCTTGCGCACCAAGTCGAACTGGTCAGGGAACAGGTTCATCATATTAATGGTGGCTGACATGGTGTTGCGTGTCGTGTCATTGCCGCCCACGATCAAAAGCCCCAGATTACCGAGATATTGTAGCGGCGTCATATTTGCCGTGTCTGGGTCGTGGGCCAGCATTGAGATCAGGTCGAACTTCGGCGGTTCGTTCACGCGCTCATTCCACAGTTTGGTGAAATATTCGAGGCATTCCATCAACTCACCCAGGCGTTGTTCCTGGCTTTCCACAATGCCGCTACCCGGTTCGGCTGTAGCAACGTCTGACCAACGGGTTAGTTTTGCCCGGTCTTCAAATGGGAAGTCGAACAAGGTTGCCAACATCATGGTGGTCAGATTGACAGACACTTGCTCCACCCAGTCAAATTCTTCATTCACTGGCAGGTTATCAAGCACCATGCGTGTGCGTGTGCGGATCAGCTCCTCCATTGATTTGATAGAGGGGGAGGCAGCAATCGGCTGCACAGCCTTGCGATATTTCTGATGGTTCGGCTGGTCCATTGAGATAAAGGATTCTAACGCGCCGCCGGTTGCCTCGGTATCATTTGTAATGTTGTCATCAATCACGATACCGCCTAGATCGGCAGCAGATGAAAAGATGCCGTGGGTCGTATCAACCTCAACAATGTCCTTATATTTTGTGATGGACCAATAATCCCCATAGGGGCTGTCCTTCACTAGATGAACCGGGTCTTCCTCACGCAGTTTTTTGAACAGCGGCAGCACCTTTTCTGCTGACCACAATTCGGGATCAGCGACATGGATGCCGTTTTCAGGTAGCGAGTTGTTCATTTCAATCGGTTGGGCGGTCATTTTCTTTCTCCCCTTATTTATGGCGCGGTCTTGTTTTATGGCGCTGTCTTGTCTAGCGCGACAGCGGCGCAGTTTTGTCAATTGCGATGTTGGGTTTGTAGATGGCGCTCCAGCACATGTGGGTGATCATATCGATCAGCCAGGGTGCCCGTTCATTGGTTGGTGATTTGGCGTGGTAATAGCAGTTCCGTTCGATCGCAAAGGTCATGAAACTGCCGAAATCTGTCGTGCAATCAGGGTGTGTGACGTCTGCCATTTGGGCACGCCTGATCGCCTCTGACATTTGGGCGGCAAGCCGAACGCGCAGGTCGATATAGAACTCACGAATGCGACGGTCATAGGCTGATACTTCGGTCAGAATATCGATCAAGGTGCGATGATCTTCATAAAGCTCAACAACCCTTTGCATCGTATGCTGAAGGTCAGTCCAGTTGGCCCGGTGGGCATGCTTGGCCCAGTGATCAATGGCCTGTGTGAAATCCAGATTGGCAAGATTGCCCAGACTTTCCACCAGCTCGCTTTTATCGCGATAGTGCAAATAGAATGTGGCGCGAGACATGCCTGCCTGCCGGGCAAGACGGGCAACAGACAGTTCGGTAAATGTGGCACCATCAACCATCAATTCGCTGATCGCTTGCAGCAGCGCATCCTGATAGGGACGTGCCTCGTCTATCTGATCTGCTTCTTTTCTGACGATTGTGACCACAATCTGCCCCGCTGGTTTTTCTTGTCGGTTAGACACCGTGTCTAGACACGGTGTCTATTTCCCGCAAAATGGCGGAAGAGTCAAGCTTGTTTGCTGTGTGGGCGGGGCCACACAGGGTCAAATTCAGCGAAATGATTGAAAAGTCAGAGGTATTTTTGAACGGCTTTTTCCGCGTCCTGCGCAGACAATCCCAGAATCTGAAGCACGGAGGCACAGGTTCGTTCCGCGATGCGCGGTTCGTCATGATCCTGAATCGCCATTTCAATGGCAAGCGCAATCAGGCATGAGATCTGCTGCACGGCAAAGCGGTCAGGCACGTCAGCCAAATCGCCTTGGGAGATGGCAAGGCCAACATCCTCGCGCAAATGTTCTGCAATATTCTGCCGTGTGTCTGAAAGCTGATGAACCACATCGACGATCAGCGCGCCCCAGTCAGCGGCCATTGTGGCGCGGTCTATAAACAGCTTGGTTGACACAATGATGCGCCCAACGCCGGTTTCAATATGGGCCACCTCATCCGCGATTTCGTCGGTGATTTCCGACGCAATAGAAAAGGCAGCGAGCCGCAGCACATCATCGCGTGTTTTGAAATAATTGTAATAGGTGCCGTTCGATACCCCGGCCAAGGTTGCGATTTCCTTGATCGAGGCACCTTGGATGCCATGCTGGGCCACAGCCGATATGGCGCCATCTATCAGAACGGATCGTGTCCGGTCCTTTTTGGGCAGCCGCACTGCCTTGTCCTGAAAATAATGGCGCCGCATCTGTTTGCCTGTCATGTGAGTTGTACCTAGCCAATCGTTAACAGTGTAATGATGATGGCGGCAATTACCACCATGATTGTGCACCCAAACAGGTTGGTATCGACCTCGCGAATCTTGCCGCCAATATTGAACTTGAATGGCTTGATGCCGTTCACATCTTTCAGGGCACCGTCATACATGCTCATCACTGCCAGATTGATAAAGAAGGTGACAATCCAGTTGAATGCCAACAGGGCGGCGATCCAATTATTGAGTTGGCTGGGGAAGGCCCATAGCAAGGTCAGGGCAACGCCGGAGACACCAGCCTGTGTCAGGACCTGCCAGACAACGTGAAAACGTGCATGGGCAGGCCATAGGGGGTTGGTGGCATGGGTTTGGTTAAAGTCAGCCTTCATCGGGCCGATTGCCTGCATAACCGCAAGCAGTGAAATCAAAATTTTTGCAATCAGAATAGATGTGCTCATAACAATCTCCTTTCAGGAAAATCAGATCAGGCCGGGATAGGTGCCGCCATCAAGCTGTAGGTTTTGGCCAGAGATATATCCGGCCTGTGCGCTGCAAAGGAATGCGCAGGCGTCGCCAAATTCGTGCGGCTCCCCCATGCGTTTTGCGGCGATGGTTTCTGCAATTTCAGCGCGGGCTTCTTCAATGGTGATGCCGCGCATGGCCACCGCAAGTTCGGCCATTTGTTTTTGCCGATCGGTGTCAAACCGTTCGGGCAACATATTGTTGATGGTCACATTGTCCTTGGCGACAGATACAGACAGACCTTTGCTCATCGCAGTCAGGCCTGATCGCGCGGTTGTGGACAGGCCCATAAACACATTGGGTGCCTTCACCATGGCAGAGGTGATGTTGACGATGCGGCCAAATTTGCGTTCCTGCATCCCTTCAATCACTGCTTTGATCATCATGACGGGCGCTAACAGGTTTGATGAAAGCGCGCCTTGCCAATCGTCTTCCTCCCACGCGGTAAACAGGCCGGGGGGCGGGCCGCCATTATTATTGACCAGAATATCCGGTGCAGGGCAGGCGGCCAACAAGTCTACGCGGCCTTCCTTTGTATTGATGTCAGCCTGTACCGCGGTGACAGTCCCACCATTCAATGTCGCTATTTCTTGTCTTGTCTGTTCAAGCGCATCGGCATCGCGACCATTAATGGTCACGTTGACGCCCTCGCGCGCCAGTGAGGTGGCGCAGGCCTTGCCCAACCCGCGGGAGGAGGCGCAGATGATCGCGCTTTTGCCTTTTAGTCCAAGATCCATAATCGCTCTCCTTACGATGCCAGGTTCAGAATTTGTGACAGATCGGATGCAAGGCAGCGTGCCGCATCATCCGAAGCGGTGGGGTAGCGCGCTGCAATGTGCCCATCGGGGCGCACCAGAACGGCGCCATCATTTTGCAGGCCTGTCTTGTCGTGCCAGTTATTTTGATAGTGATGCACGGCGCAGCCATTGGCGGCTTGCACCCAGCCATCCGCATCTGGCCCACAAACCAGCGTAAACCGATCAGCAGCAAGGGCGCCCTTTAACGACGTGCCATCTGCCAACCATTCATGGGGCAATAGCGCGCCAACCTCATAACTTGGATCATATTGGCTGATGTCGCTGTCGGCATCCGCATGGGGGGTGGAGCCGATCAAGGCGTCTGAATGATAGCGATAGCCCAATTGCAGGCGGATTGAATCAAAATGCGGGCGTTGTGCCTGTACCCCGGCCTGTACCGTTGGGTTTGTCGGGTCCTCGCAAATTTGTGCAAAGAATTCGTCCGCTTTGTCAGGGTCAGGCCCATATAGGGCGGCAATCAGCTCAAACATTTTTGCCGCATTGGTCATGCTTTGCACGCTGTTGTTTTGGGCGACGGGCTGGCGCTCGGCCTGATAGGTGTCAAGCAGGTCAGGGGCGGCCTTGCCCGTCAAAACATGGGCAAGCTTCCATGCCAAATTATGCACGTCGCCAGCGCCTGTGTTCAGGCCAAGCCCACCTGTTGGGGGAAAGCGATGCGCAGCGTCACCGGCAAGGAAGATACGCCCCTTGCGATAGGCGGTGGCGATTTGGGCAGACATGGCCCATGGGCTGATATTTCTGATGTGGAATTGCGCATCGTCGCTACCAAGCGCTTTTAGCACCTCTGCGCGGCAGCGTGCTTCATCAAAGCTGTTGGCGCTGTCTGTCGCCGGGTTATAGGGCCGCATAAAGACCCAGCTTTTATTATCATCATGGAAGATAAAGGTGCCGGGACTGTTCGGGTCTGTTGCAAAGTAAAGCACGCCCGCCCGGTCGCCTGTTATATGGCTAAGATCACCTTCGCAATGGATCATGATAAAGTTTTCCAGCGCCTCCGGCCCGTCCATGCCAATACCCAGGCTTCCCCGCGTGGGGGAGCCTGCGCCGTCCGCAGCAATGACATAATCAGCATTGATGGTCAGTGGCTGGTCCACACCGCGAAGCGTCACTTGCGCTTCGACATGATCGTCCCGCTCAGTCAGGGCAGTGCAGGTCGCCCCACGCAACAGGCCAACATCATCGCAGTTCTGCAACGCCCCGGCCAACAGGCCTTCAAATTTCGGTTGGGACATGTTGATCAGGGGGAAGGGAGTGATCGACAAGGCATCATCCGTCAGACGCTCATAGGGGAGGGAGCCGAAGTCTGTACCCGCCAACGTGCTGACAAAGTGGACATGGCCCGCAATGTTGTGCGGTGCCCCATGGGAACGGATGTAATCGCCCGACAGCCCAGCCTGATCACAGATTTCAAGTGTGCGTGGGTTCACGGCATGGGCCTTTGGGGCATGCAGCCTTTCAAAGCGGCGATCAACAATGATGCTGGCTATATTCTGCTTTGACAGCAGCAATCCCGCCAACATGCCCACGGGCCCCGCGCCCACAATCAATACCTGTGTCTTCATCTCGAAATCTCAATTTTTCTTGCGCCCGTTTTCGGACAGCCCCAGTCAGTTATTGGGTTATATATATAAAAATGAGAGTATTGTCAATTATGAAATTTTGGCCACATGCAGTGGGCCACAGAAATCCGAAAACAAGTGGGATAAATGCTGGGATTCTTGGCAAAACATGCACTAGACTGCGCAGGTTCATTATTCAGGAATCAAAGAATTAGGGAGTTCAAAAATGGATCTTAATGGAAAAGTTGCCGTCATCACCGGCGGGTCATCAGGCATGGGCCGCGCCACGGCACGCCGTGTTGTTGCAGCAGGCGGCAAGGTCGGCCTGTTCGACATTAATGATGAAAAGGGCAATGCCGTTGCCGCCGAATTGGGCGAAGGCAACGCCATCTATTGCAACGTCAACGTGATGGAAACCGCCTCAATCGAAGCGGGTATTGCCAAGGTTATGGACACATTCGGTGCCATCCATATCAACTGTAACTTTGCCGGTGGTGGTTTTGGTGGCCCAGCCCGCACCATGGGCCGCAACGGGCCGCACGATATTGAAAACTATAAAAAGACAGTGGCGCTGAACCTGATCGGCACATTCGATGTTGCCCGCCTTTGCGCCGAACAAATGTCCAAGAACGAACCTTATGACAAATATAATCAGCGTGGTGTGATCATCAACACAGCCTCAGTCGCTGGGTATGAAGGTCAGATAGGGCAGGCTGCCTATTCATCAGCCAAGGGCGGCATTATCGGTATGACCGTGCCTGTGGCGCGTGACCTTGCCGTGTTGGGCATTCGCGTCAACACGATTGTGCCGGGTCTGATTGCAACGCCGATGTTGATGGGTGGTCATGAAGAGCTGACCCCTGAAATCGAACAGGCATTGCAGCCGCTTTCAAGTCAGGTGCTGAATCCGAAGCGGCTTGGCCTTGCGGACGAGATTGCTGCACTGGCCCAGCACATTATGGAAAATGACTATATCAATGCGGAATGCATCCGCATGGATGGCGGCATTCGCATGCAGCCTAAATAGGCGCGCGTAACAAAGACCAAGTCAAGCCGCGTCGGGTAAACTGGCGCGGCCTGCACCAATGATAGGCTGTAAAAGCCAAAACAAATTGTGGGGCAAAATAATGGAACATTTTGATTGGACCTATCCGGCCATGCTGGAATCGGTTGCGGCATCGCTTGACGACGCGCCGTGCTTTATTCAAGACGACACGGTCATGACATGGGCTGAGTTTGATCGCCAGGCCGATGCGCTTGCAGCGCGTCTGTTGGCGCTGGGGTTGCAGCATCAGTCAAAGGTGGCGGTCTATTCAACCAATCGGCCTGAGTTTATGGTCGCCTATCATGCGGCGATGAAGGCGGGGCTTGCCCCCTATAATGTGAACTTCCGCTACTCGGCTGAGGAGATTGACTATCTGCTCGACAATGGTGATGCCGAAGCGGTTGTGTTCGAAGAACGCTATCTGTCGATCGCAGCAGACGTGCGCGGCATGAGTGAGCGTGAAGTCAATTGGATTTGCGTAACGGACGAGGGTAGCGGCACTAAACTGCCCGATTGGGTCATCCCCTATAATGATGTAATTGCGGACACCCCGGCAGAACGCCCGGTGACAGCCCCATGGGGTCGATCAGGTGAAGATATTTTCATGATCTATACCGGCGGCACCACAGGCATGCCCAAGGGTGTGATGTGGCGTCAGGCTGATATGATTGGCAAAGGTACCTATGGCGGCAATGCCGTGCTTGGTATTCCGCCGCTGGCTAGTCCTGAGGAGGCAGGCCCACGTGCAGCCGCCGCCCCCATCCGTCCTGCGGCAGTGATTGCGCCGCCCTTGATGCATGGCACAGGGTTTTTGACAGCTTTGACCACGATGACCTCAGGCGGAACGGTCATGCTGTTGTCGCGCGGCGGTTTCAACCCCGAAGAAGTGTGGGGCATGGTTGATAAGTATAAAGCAACGCGCATGACAATTGTTGGCCAGCCCTTTGCCCAACCATTGCTTGAAGTGTTGGACGATAATCCCGGACGCTGGGATATCAGCACCATGATGGTGATTACCTCATCTGGCGCGATGTGGAATCAGGAAAACAAGCATGGCCTGCTAAAACACATGCCCCAGGCGATGATGGTTGACGCCTTCTCTTCATCCGAAGCTTTGGGCCTAGGTAGTTCCATCACGACCGCAGGGAACGAGGTAAAGACTGCCCGTTTTGAAATCGGTGAAGATTGCGCCTGCTTTACTGAGGAGGGGGAGCGTGTCACCCCCGGGTCCGGTATTCGCGGCAAGGTCGCCGTGGGCGGCTTTATCCCCCTTGGCTATTACAAGGATGAGGCAAAGACCGCCGCAACCTTTGTCATGATCGAAGGCAGGCGCTGGTCCATGCCCGGCGATTGGGCAGAGGTTGAAGCTGATGGCTCTCTCGTCCTATTGGGGCGCGGCTCGCAATGTATCAACACGGGTGGAGAGAAAGTCTTCCCCGAAGAAGTTGAGGAAGTGTTGAAGCGTCACGACGCTGTGCGTGATTCTGCGGTGGCGGGCATTCCCCATCCGCGTTTTGGCGAACAGGTGATTGCGCTGGTGGAATTTTCAGGCGGCATGTCAGCGGATGAGGCTGGCTTGATCGACCATGTGAAAAACCACCTTGCGGGCTATAAGGCCCCGCGCCGCATTTTGGTGGTTGACGAAATTCCCCGCGCGCCTAATGGGAAGATGGATTACAAAACCGTCAAGGAACAGGCGCTTGAGGCATTTGGGCAATCTGCTGCCTAATCGCAGGCAAATGTGTCGGGGCGCTGTCTTAAGAAAATGGTGGGCGTAACAAGATTCGAACTTGTGACCTCTGCCGTGTGAAGACAGCGCTCTAACCAACTGAGCTATACGCCCTAAGCGCGGGTGCCGCGCAGGTAGGGGCGCTGTTTAGGGGACGGGGTCAGGACTGTCAAGCGGCGTTCTAGCCCCACTGCATCCAGCCAAAGGTTGCACCCATTGCAAGGTACAGGATCAGGAAATGCAGCGTGTTGATCAAAAACAGTTTCAGGGTTGAAGCTGTAAACAGGCTGTTGATCGCGAGGTTGGTAAAGCTGAAGCCAAGCCACACAACAACGCCAACCCACAGGCCCGTCATTAGGCCTGTTTCACCCGGCCCTGGCGCGCCGACCCATTGCAGAATAATCGCAAAGAAAAAGCTGTTCATTGCTGACAGGGGAATGGTCAGCGCGATGGCGGCACCACCATTTGCGCGAAGTGCGATGCCGCTCTTTTCCATGGCACGCATCCAAACCCCGCCCATGGTGCGCGGATTGTAATAAAGCATGCCGATCACCATCGACAGGACCATGCCTGCAGGAATAGTCCAGTAATTGATTTGATCAAGAATCATAATTGCCCCCGTTATTGTGTTGGGGTCAGTCTAGCCTAATTCAGCCGACAGGGCATAGAGTGTAACGGCAGCAGCGTTCGATACGTTTAGGCTGTCGATGCCATGCATCGCCTCCAAACGTTCTAGCCCCGGCATGGGCAGTCGCATCAGGCTGTCACATGTGTCCATGGTTTTGGCGCGCAGGCCCTTGCCTTCCGCCCCCAACACAATCGCAAGGTCGCGGGTCTTGTCTATGTCGCTTGGGGCTTTGTCACCTTCGCCTGCCAAGCCGATCCGAAGGAAGCCTGCATCGGCAACCTCGTCCAAGGCGCGGGCCAGATTGGTGACTGAAACCAGCGGCAACACTTCAAACGCGCCACAGGCGGTTTTGGCGAGTGTACCTGTTTCGGGCACACCATTGCGGCTGGTTTGAACGATGGCGCGCGCGCCGAAGGCGGCGGCGCTGCGCATGATGGCCCCCACATTATGGGGGTCTGTGACCTGATCCAGAAATAAAAGCCGCACCGGGCCTGTTTTGTCGGCATGGGCGCTGGCGGTCAGGATTTGGTCCAGTCTTGGCTGCACCAGCCTGTCAGTCAGCATCGCGATGCCTTGATGGACGTGTCCTGCGCCGATTTCCCGGTCAATATCACGGGGCATCATGTCTTCAGGCTCAAAAGGTAGGGGGATCTCGTCCTTTAACAGGCTGTCGCGCGCGTTCAGCGTGCATAAAAGCCGAATCGGTTTGCGCCGTTTATTGACCAAAGCGGCCTTGACCGCATGGCTGCCAAACAGCCAAATCGGGCCCTCATCCGGCTGGGAACGGGGTTTAAAGGGGCGTGCGCCCTTTTGCGCACCGGATTTCCCGGTTTTTTGCGGCTTTTCATGCTTGAACTTTGTCATAGGTTCCGCTTATAGTCCGCGCCGCCTGCCAGTGCAATTCAGTGATTTGTCTGCCGTTGATTTTGTCTTCTTTTGAAGGCGTTGGGGACTGTCACGTGTAAGGGCGGGTGGGGCGCCAATTGGCTGCGATGGGCACGAAGTGCCGCATGGCATCGGTATGACCGAAAAGCTAGTGTCGCGCCTCACATAGTCTTTATGTCTATGTCTGCGCATCGGTTTTCGATGTGAACGACGGACGGAGGGATGGCCGAGTGGTTAAAGGCGCCAGACTGTAAATCTGGTCTCGTATGAGTACGTTGGTTCGAATCCAGCTCCCTCCACCACCGTCTGTTCAGACAGCATAAAGAATATTGGGGGTCTTCCCGACATGTTTTGAACGGCTTGCCGTTTTCAAATACAGATTGGGCGGCCCCTTTGGTGTTGGTCAAACCTGATTTTGAAAAGGGTGGGGGCAACATCGGCAAAACATATGCGGGTGTAGCTCAATGGTAGAGCCCTAGCCTTCCAAGCTAGTTACGTGGGTTCGATTCCCATCACCCGCTCCATTACCGTGCCGCAACTTTCCGGATGGTCCGGGCGCGGCGCTTCTTCTGGGGTGTCTTTATTTGGAAGACACTTGTCGACACGAAAAGGTTAGAGGTCATGTCGAAAGAGAAATTTGAGAGGACGAAGCCGCATTGTAACATCGGCACGATTGGTCATGTTGACCATGGTAAGACGACGTTGACGGCTGCGATTACAAAGACGCTAGCAGAACAGGGCGGCGCCGAGTTTTCTGATTATGCAGATATTGACAAGGCCCCTGAAGAGCGTGAACGCGGTATCACGATCTCTACAGCTCACGTTGAGTATGAGACGGACAATCGTCACTATGCTCACGTTGATTGCCCCGGCCATGCTGACTATGTGAAGAACATGATCACCGGTGCTGCGCAGATGGATGGTGCGATTTTGGTTTGCTCCGCCGCTGATGGCCCCATGCCCCAGACGCGTGAGCATATCCTGCTCGCCCGCCAGGTTGGTGTGCCCGCGCTTGTGGTATTCCTGAACAAGGTTGACCAGGTGGACGATGAAGAGCTTCTAGAGCTTGTTGAAATGGAAGTTCGTGAACTGTTGAGCGAATATGAATTCCCCGGTGACGATATTCCGATCGTTGCAGGTTCAGCGCTTGCTGCTTTGGAAAGCCGTGACGAAAACATCGGCAAGGAAAAAATCCTTGAGCTGATGGCCGAAGTCGACGCCTACATTCCACAGCCCGAGCGTGCGATTGATGGTGACTTCCTGATGCCGATCGAAGATGTGTTCTCCATCTCTGGTCGTGGTACGGTTGTGACCGGCCGTGTTGAACGCGGTGTTGTTCTGGTTGGTGACGAAATTGAAATCGTCGGCATCAATGACACAACCACCACCACGGTTACCGGTGTTGAAATGTTCCGCAAGCTGCTTGATCGCGGTGAAGCAGGTGACAATGTTGGTGTTCTTCTGCGCGGCACGAAGCGTGACGAGGTTGAGCGCGGTCAGGTTCTGGCCAAGCCCGGTTCGATCACCCCGCATACGAAGTTCAAGGCCGAAGCCTATATCCTTACGAAGGATGAAGGTGGCCGTCATACACCGTTCTTCACGAACTACCGTCCGCAGTTCTACTTCCGTACAACTGACGTGACCGGTGTTGTGACCCTTCCTGAGGGTACAGAGATGGTTATGCCCGGCGATAACATCGCTATGGATGTCGAGCTGATTTGCCCGATCGCCATGGACGAAGGTCTTCGCTTCGCGATCCGCGAAGGCGGCCGCACCGTTGGTGCTGGCGTCGTCTCCGCTATCGTAGAATAAGTATTGAATAGCGCCTGTCCGGGTCATCCGGGCGGGCGCCTTTCATTATTGTCTTCTGGAATATGTGATAGAAGACAATACTGCCGCATAGGAGTGTAGCTCAATTGGCAGAGCACCGGTCTCCAAAACCGGGGGTTGTGGGTTCGAGTCCCTCCACTCCTGCCATGCGGTAAAAATGACCATCAGGTCAAAACAAGAAGGCGGCTTGCCGCCAAACTGAATTAGGTACAGCCAAATGGCAGAAAAAGATCAAAAGGCACCGGCCCCGAAAAAGCGGACCAACCCTGCGCAATTTGTGCAGCAGGTTCGTGCTGAAACCGCCAAGGTGACATGGCCGACCCGTCAGGAAACCATGACCACTACATTGATGGTGTTCGTGATGGTTGTGATCGTTTCATTGTTCTTTTTGGCTGTCGATCAGGTCTTGAAGCTGGGCATTACTGCCTTGCTCGGCCTTGAGTTTTAGGGAGGCGTTAAGATGGCCCAGCGTTGGTATATCATTCACGCCTATTCAGGCTTTGAAAAAAAGGTGGCAGCTTCCATTAAGGAAACCGCTGCCCAAAACGGGATGAGCGATCTGTTCGAAGAAGTGCTGGTCCCCACAGAAGAAGTGGTGCAGATGCGCCGTGGCAAGAAGATGAGCGCAGAGCGTAAATTCTTCCCCGGCTATGTGCTGGCTAAAATGGAAATGACCGACGGTGCCTATCACCTTGTGAAAGACACACCGAAGGTGACAGGTTTCCTCGGCTCCGGCACGCGCCCCGTTCCGATTTCAGAAAAAGAAGCCATGCGTATTCTTAGCCAGGTGCAAGAAGGTGTGGAACGGCCCAAGCCTTCCATCACATTCGAGATCGGCGAACAGGTGCGTGTGTGCGATGGTCCCTTCGCCAGCTTCAACGGTGCGGTTGAAGAAGTGGATGAAGAGAATGCGCGCCTCAAGGTCGCAGTGTCCATCTTTGGCCGTGCAACGCCGGTTGAACTTGAATACAGTCAGGTTGAAAAAACCTGACCTTTCCACTTTTTTGGTGGAAACAGCGGTTTTTTTGTCGTTTTCGCAAAAGCGACATGATTTTTGGCCAGTTTTCAAGAAAACTGACACCTCACGTATGTGGGAGATAGTGTCTAAGTCCTGACGCGTCCGACCACGTACCTCTCGACCCAAACCCAGCAATGGCGGCGGGTCATCAGTTCGGCGATTTGGCGCTGCGGAAAAATCCGTGGTGCTTCATTGTCTTTAAGGAAGAGAGCAATGGCAAAGAAAATTGACGGCTATATCAAGCTGCAAGTGCCTGCGGGTGCCGCAAACCCGTCACCGCCCATCGGCCCGGCCTTGGGTCAGCATGGCGTGAACATCATGGAATTCTGTAAGGCATTCAATGCCAAAACAGACAGCATGGAAAAAAACATGCCGATTCCTGTGACCATCACAGTGTTCGCAGACAAAAGCTTCACATTTGAAATGAAGAAGCCGCCGGTATCTTACTGGCTGAAAAAAGCTGCGAAGCTGAAAAAGGGTTCTGGCGAGCCTAGCCGTGTTGTGGCCGGTTCCGTCACGATCGATCAGGTCCGTGAAATCGCCCAGGAAAAAATCGAAGACATGAACGCCCGCACCATTGAGGCCGCGATGGAGAGCATTAAAGGCTCCGCCCGCGCCATGGGCCTTGAGGTGAAGGAGTAAACGATCATGGCTAAGGTTGGAAAACGTACAAAAGCGATCCGCGAAGCAGTTGATAAGAATAAAGACTATTCCATCGACGAAGCTGTTGCGCTGGTTAAGCAATTCGCCAATGCAAAGTTTGATGAAACCATCGAAGTTTCAATCAATCTGGGCGTTGATCCCCGCCATGCGGACCAGATGGTGCGCGGCGTCGTTGCCCTGCCGAATGGCACAGGTAAAGACGTTCGTGTTGCCGTGTTCGCCAAGGGTGACAAGGCTGATGAGGCCAAGGCAGCCGGTGCCGATATTGTTGGTGCCGACGATCTGGCCGACGCCATTCTGGCAGGCAATATCGACTTTGAACGCTGCATTGCGACCCCCGACATGATGCCGGTGGTTGGTAAGCTTGGTAAGGTGCTTGGCCCCCGCGGCCTGATGCCGAACCCGCGCGTTGGCACAGTGACGCCCAATGTGGCTGAAGCTGTCAAAGGCGCCAAGGGCGGTGAAGTTGAATTCCGTTGCGAAAAAGCCGGGATCGTTCACGGCGGCATTGGCAAGGCAAGCTTTGATGAAGCTGCCATTGCAGGCAATGTAAAAGCGTTCTTTGGCGCCATCATGAAGGCAAAGCCGACAGGCGCAAAAGGCACCTATGTCAAGCGTGTGTCACTTAGTTCCACCATGGGGCCGGGCGTGCATATTGACTTGGCCAGCCTGAACGGCTAATTAACGCCATCTTTTTTAAAGATTGTCCGGCCTGTCGGCATAGCTGGCGGGTCGTACATCGCAAGGAAAGTGGGTTTTCGGACCCGTTTTACCTTTGCAAACCTGTCCAAGATTGCAGGAGCTTTCGCAAGAAGGCTTAAACACTATCCTGCATGAGACGGCGTAACCGGAATTCTTCAGACCCTTTGGGTTTCTGATGTTTATGAAGGTTGATCCGATTGGGGACAGGCGAACCGGGCTGAAAAGCAGGTCGCTTGCCAAGAACCGCCCCGCCACTGGCGACGGTTCCAAACCAGCTTCCTGAAATTTTTGGTCCAAGGCGAAACTGATGGTTTGTTCGCAAACTGTCATAGCCACGGAGAAGAGTGTGGACAGAGCGGAAAAAGAAGCCCTGGTCGCCGAATTGAACGGTGTGTTTGCTGCTGCAGGCGTTGTCGTTGTGACCCAGTATAAAGGTCTCAGCGTTCCTGAAGTGTCAGACCTCCGCGATAAGATTGCAGACCAAGGTGCCGGCTTCAAAGTTACGAAGAACCGGCTGACAAAGCTCGCGCTTGACGGCACATCCTGCGAACCGATCAAAGATCTGTTCACGGGGCCGACGGCCATTGCCTACTCTGACGACCCGGTCGCTGCACCTAAAGTTGTTTCTGATTATGCCAAAGCCAACGACAAGCTTGTCGTTATCGGCGGCATTATGGGCGACACGGTGCTCGATGCTGATGGTGTGAAGGCGCTTGCGTCTATGCCGTCACTCGATGAGCTTCGGGGTAAGATTGTCGGCATGCTCAACACACCCGCTACACGGATTGCTCAGGTCACTACAGCACCTGCCGGTCAGTTGGCGCGCGTGTTTGGCGCTTATGGTCAATCAGGCGACGCGGCCTAATTCATTACGGATTAGACGTAAACCTCATAAACAACCTGCCGGGTTATTTTTTGGAATGACATGCCCGGCCTTTTGAAAAGCTAAAGGATCTAACAAATGGCTGATCTTGAAAAACTCGTTGACGACCTGTCTGCTCTGACAGTGTTGGAAGCTGCTGAACTGTCAAAAATGCTGGAAGAGAAGTGGGGCGTTTCCGCTGCTGCTCCGGTTGCTGTTGCTGCTGCTGGCGGCGCTGCTGGTGGTGATGCTGCCGCTGCTGAAGAGAAAGACGAATTCGACGTCATTCTTGCTTCTGCAGGCGACAAGAAAATCAACGTCATTAAGGAAGTTCGCGGTATCACCGGTCTTGGCCTTAAAGACGCGAAAGAGCTGGTCGAAGGCGCACCCAAGCCTATTAAGGAAGGTGCTTCTAAGGACGAAGCCAACGAAATCAAAGAAAAGCTGGAAGCAGCTGGCGCAACAGTCGAACTCAAGTAGTTCGCCTAAGCGTTTTGCAGTCAGTTTCTTTGAAACTGATGGCCGCCAAAGAGCGACCAGCAAAAACATCTTTGAACAAAGCCGGTCATCCTTTCGGGGGTGGCCGGTTTTTGTTTGTCTTGCTGATTTTTAAAAATAGGTGGTCCGGCTACGAAGCGGATGGGGATCGAAACCGCATTTTGGGATGATTATTGGTCAACCTGCATAAACTCCAACCGATTGCCAAAGCAATCATGGCTGGAAAACCTGATAAAGCCGGGCACGGGCTTGTCGGGCTTAATCTCATGGCCAAGCGCGCGCAGCTTTGCTTCGTAGGCAGCTAGATCATCAACCACTAGGGCAGGGTGTGCCTTTTGCGCAGGGCGAAAGCTCTCTTCGACCCCTAAATGCAGATTAACGCTGCCGCTTTTGAGCCAAAGCCCGCCGCGTGCCTTCATATAATCGGGCTTTTCAACCTCAATAAAGCCCAGCACGTCACCATAAAAGGCGCGGGCCTGATCTTCAGCCCCGACAGGGATCGCCAACTGAATGTGATCTAGGGCTGAAATTGTCATAGATAGCGGCCTTTAGGGGCGGTTTGTGCGGCTGCGCGACATTTTGAACCGAATTTGCGGCGCAAATGTTCGCAAGAAGCGGGGAATCGCCATTGCGTCCCCTGATATTCGGCGTTATAACACGCTTCCTCTGTCCCATAAATGTCGGAATTTCCGGCGTTTTTTGGTGGCCCGACCCCGGGCCAGTGCGGGCAGGCACTGAATTGCGAGAAGAGCGGCGGATTACTCTTCAGGGGTGTTTGAGAAGCAGGAAGACCGATAGCAGGCGTTTTGTTCAGGCAAGGCGGGTGTTGTCTGTCCTTTTGCGCGTTCATCCGGCGCCGCTTATTGCCTTGAAACAATTGGCGTTGTCGGGTTCACGGCACTTCAAACCGTATGGTTTGTCCAACATGTAAGGCATCTGGCAGGCATGGCAACCAAGATCAATAACTCCTTGTCCTTCACCGGCAAGAAACGTATTCGCAAGTTTTTCGGTCATATCCCCGAAGTGGCAGAAATGCCGAACTTGATTGAAGTTCAAAAACATTCCTACGACCTGTTCCTACAGCGCGATATGTCTGACGACGCGCGCGGTGAAGATGGTCTGCAGGGCGTCTTTAAATCGGTGTTCCCGATTTCTGACTTTGCAGAGACCGCCACCTTGGAATTTGTCGGCTTTGAATATGAAGAGCCGAAGTTTGACGTTGAAGAATGTCAACAGCGCGGCCTGACCTATTCAGCCCCCTTGAAAGTGACATTGCGCCTGATCGTCTTTGAAGTAGACGAAGAAACAGGTGCCAAGTCCGTTTTGGATATCAAGCAGCAAGACGTCTATATGGGCGACATGCCGCTGATGACCGACCACGGTACCTTTATCGTCAATGGCACCGAACGCGTGATCGTTTCCCAGATGCATCGTTCACCGGGCGTGTTCTTTGACCATGATAAGGGCAAGACCCATTCATCAGGCAAGCTTCTGTTTGCTGCGCGCGTCATTCCTTATCGTGGCTCATGGCTCGATTTCGAATTTGATGCAAAAGACATTGTACATGTTCGTATTGACCGCCGTCGTAAGCTGCCCGCTACGACGCTGTTGTACGCACTGGGCATGACGGGCGAAGAAATCCTGAACTTCTTCTATGACACCCGTATCTACAAGTTCGACAAGAAGGCCGATGGCTGGAAAGTCGCGTTTGATGCTGAAAAATATCGCGGTGTTAAACCCACTGTTGATTTGGTCGATGCCAAGACCGGCAAGGTCGTGGTTGAGGCGGGGACAAAAATCACCCCGCGTAAGGCACGCCTGCTGGCCGAAGATGGTTTGACCGAATTGCTGGTGGGGTCAGAAGATTTGGTTGGCCGCTTTGCTGCCTATGATCTGATTGACGAAAACACGGGTGAGATTTTTGTCGAAGCCGGTGACGAGCTGACCGAGGAGCTGATTGCTGAGCTTTTGGAAATCGGTTTCACCTCGCTTGACGTGCTTGAGATCGACGATGTGACCGTGGGTGCCTATATCCGCAACACATTGAAGGCAGACAAGGCTGAAGATCGCGACAGCGCCTTGGTGGAAATCTACCGCGTGATGCGTCCGGGCGAACCTGCCACCGAAGAAACCGCAACTGCATTGTTCGATGGCCTGTTCTTTGATTCAGAACGTTATGACCTGTCAGCCGTTGGTCGCGTGAAATTGAATGCACGGATGAGCCTTGAATGCGAAGACACTGTTCGTGTCCTGCGCAAGGATGACATTCTGGCTGTAATCAAAACATTGGTTGATCTGCGTGATGGCCGGGGCGAGGTGGATGATATTGACCATCTTGGCAACCGCCGCGTCCGGTCAGTCGGTGAGTTGATGGAAAATCAATACCGCATCGGGCTGCTGCGTATGGAACGTGCGATCAAGGAACGGATGAGCGGTGTTGAAATCGACACTGTGATGCCGCAGGACCTGATCAACTCCAAACCTGTTGCTGCTGCTGTGCGTGAGTTCTTTGGCTCATCCCAGCTTTCACAGTTCATGGACCAAACAAACCCGCTGTCAGAAATTACGCATAAGCGTCGTCTGTCAGCATTGGGCCCGGGTGGCCTGACACGTGAACGCGCCGGTTTCGAAGTGCGTGACGTGCATCCCACCCATTATGGCCGTATCTGCCCGATTGAAACGCCTGAAGGTCCGAATATCGGTCTGATCAACTCACTGGCTACTTATGCCCGTGTCAACAAATATGGCTTTATCGAAAGCCCATATCGCAAGGTTGAGAACGGCAAGGTCACCGAAGATGTTGTTTATTTGTCAGCTATGGAAGAAGGCAAATACACCATCGCACAGGCCAACGCGCCGTTGACCGATGATGGTCACTTTGTGAACGACCTTGTGTCATGCCGCGCAGCAGGTGACTTCCTGATGACCGACGTGAACAATGTCGACTATATGGACGTGTCACCGAAACAGCTTGTGTCTGTTGCTGCGGCGTTGATCCCCTTCCTTGAAAATGACGATGCGAACCGCGCCTTGATGGGCTCAAACATGCAACGTCAGGCTGTGCCCTTGGTGCGTTCAGAAGCGCCCCTGGTTGGTACAGGTATGGAAGAGGTTGTGGCTCGCGATTCAGGTGCCGCCATTGTCGCCCGCCGTACAGGCGTGGTTGAGCAGGTGGATGCCCGCCGTATCGTTGTGCGCGCAACCGAAGAACGCGACGTGACGAAATCAGGTGTGGATATCTACAATCTGCGCAAGTTCCAACGGTCCAACCAAAGCACATGTATCACTCAGCGCCCGATTGTGCGTGTCGGTGACGAAGTGCGGGCAGGGGACGTTGTTGCCGATGGCCCGTCAACCGATTTGGGTGAATTGGCACTGGGCCGGAATGCGCTGGTCGCGTTCATGCCGTGGAACGGTTACAACTTTGAAGACTCCATCCTGATCTCTGAACGGATCGTGAAGGATGACGTCTTCACCTCTATCCATGTTGAAGAATTCGAAGTGATGGCCCGCGACACCAAATTGGGTCCCGAAGAAATCACACGCGACATTCCGAATGTGGGTGAAGAAAACCTGTCTAACCTTGACGAGGCTGGCATTGTTTATGTCGGTGCCGAAGTTTCCCCCGACGATATTTTGGTCGGTAAGGTAACGCCAAAGGGTGAGAGCCCGATGACGCCGGAAGAAAAGCTTCTGCGCGCCATCTTTGGTGAAAAAGCGTCTGAGGTTCGTGACACGTCACTGCGGTTGCCTCCGGGCACAACAGGGACTGTTGTCGAAGTTCGCGTCTTTAACCGTCATGGTATCGACAAGGACGAACGTGCCTTGGCAATCGAACAGTCAGAAATCGAACGTCTTGCAAAAGATCGTGATGACGAACAGGCCATTTTGGACCGCAACACCTATGCGCGTTTGCATGAACTGCTGTTGAACAAGCAGATCGCCAATGCGCCCAAGGGGTATGATGCAGGTGCCAAGGTGACCGAAGCCCTGTTGGAAGAAATGCCCCGTGGCAAGTGGTGGGAATTGGCACTGACCAATGACAGCGCCATGGCCGACGTGGAAGGTTTGAAAAAGCTTTATGATGAGAATCGTGAACGCTTGCAGGCCCGCTTCGAAGACAAGGTTGAAAAAGTTCAGCGTGGTGACGAGCTGCTGCCTGGCGTGATGAAGATGGTCAAAGTCTTCGTCGCTGTGAAGCGTAAGCTGCAGCCCGGTGACAAGATGGCTGGTCGTCACGGGAATAAGGGGGTTATCTCTCGCATTCTTCCCGAAGAGGACATGCCCTTCTTGGAAGACGGCACCCCGGTTGATGTGGTGTTGAACCCGCTTGGTGTGCCTTCACGTATGAATGTGGGGCAGATCCTTGAAACCCATCTGGGTTGGGCCGCTGCAGGTCTTGGCCGCAAGATCAAGGCTGCGTATGAACAATATACGCGCGATGGTCAGATCGGTCAGATCAAGGACAGCTTGAAACTTGCCTATGGCGACGAGCGCTTTGAAGGTGAGGTTGGTCAGGTTGACAGTGACGATGGCATTGTCGAATTGGCCAAAAACCTCAGCAAGGGTGTGCCGATGGCAACACCAGTGTTTGATGGTGCTGTCGAAGCGGACATTGTTGATCATCTCGATTCTGCCGGGTTTGATCAGTCAGGGCAGTCAATTCTGTTTGACGGTCGTACCGGCGAACAGTTCGACCGCCCGGTGACGGTTGGGTATATCTATATGCTCAAGCTGCATCACTTGGTTGACGATAAAATCCATGCCCGTTCTATCGGCCCGTACTCACTTGTTACGCAGCAGCCGCTGGGTGGTAAGGCACAGTTCGGTGGTCAGCGCTTCGGTGAGATGGAAGTGTGGGCGCTGCAGGCCTATGGCGCAGCTTACACGCTTCAGGAAATGCTGACCGTCAAGTCGGATGACGTTGCTGGTCGTACCAAAGTGTATGAAGCAATCGTTGCCGGTGAGGATAGTTTCGAAGCCGGTATCCCTGAAAGCTTTAACGTGCTTGTGAAGGAAATGCGGTCACTCGGCCTGAATATCGAACTGGTTGAAACCGAAGAATAAGCATTGCCAAAATGATCCGCCTACCGACAGGCGGGCGGATCAAACCCATTGAGCTGATTATTTTCCGCCTGACACAGGCAATTTTGAAGGAGCGACAAGAGGATGAATAACGACGTTACCAACATCTTCTCGCCCGCCGAAAAGCGCGATACATTTGATTCCATCCGGATTTCTTTGGCCAGCCCAGAGAAGATCCTGTCATGGTCCTATGGTGAGATCAAAAAGCCAGAGACCATCAACTACCGTACATTCAAGCCTGAGCGGGACGGTCTATTCTGTTCACGCATTTTCGGTCCGATGAAGGACTATGAATGTCTGTGCGGTAAATATAAGCGCATGAAGTATAAGGGCATCGTCTGCGAAAAGTGCGGCGTTGAAGTTACCCTGTCTAAAGTGCGCCGCGAACGTATGGGCCATATCGAACTGGCAGCGCCTGTTGCACATATCTGGTTCCTGAAATCACTGCCCAGCCGTATCGGTCTTTTGCTCGACATGACGCTGAAAGATATTGAGCGTGTGCTCTATTTCGAAAGCTTCATCGTGCAGGAGCCGGGCCTGACACCGCTGAAAGAACGCCAGCTTCTAACAGAAGAAGAGTTCTATGACGCGCAGGACGAATATGGCGAAGACAGCTTTACCGCCGGGATCGGTGCGGAAGCGATCCGCGATATGCTGATGACCATCGACCTTGCGAAAGAGCGTGAGCTGGTTCGCGAAGAATTGCGTCATACAAAGTCAGAGCTGAAGCCCAAGAAATTGGTCAAGCGTCTGAAGCTGATTGATGCCTTCCTTGAATCAGGCAATAAGCCTGAATGGATGATCATGACCATCGTTCCGGTTATCCCGCCGGAACTGCGCCCCTTGGTGCCGCTTGATGGTGGTCGCTTTGCGACATCAGATTTGAATGATCTCTATCGTCGTGTGATCAATCGGAACAACCGTTTGAAGCGTTTGATGGAACTGCGTGCGCCGGATATCATCATCCGCAACGAAAAGCGCATGTTGCAGGAATCTGTTGATGCGCTGTTCGATAATGGCCGTCGTGGCCGTACCATCACAGGTGCAAACAAACGTCCGCTGAAATCCTTGTCAGATATGCTGAAGGGTAAGCAGGGCCGTTTCCGTCAGAACCTGCTTGGTAAGCGCGTTGACTATTCCGGTCGTTCCGTGATCGTGGTTGGTCCTGAACTGATGCTGCATCAGTGTGGTCTGCCCAAGAAAATGGCGCTGGAACTGTTCAAGCCCTTTATCTATGCCCGCCTTGAAGCGATGGGGCTTGCTTCTACTGTGAAGCAGGCCAAGAAGCTGGTGGAAAAAGAACGTCCCGAAGTGTGGGATATTCTGGATGAGGTGATCCGCGAACATCCTGTGATGTTGAACCGCGCGCCGACACTTCACCGTCTTGGCATTCAGGCGTTTGAACCTGTTTTGATTGAAGGTAAGGCAATTCGCCTGCATCCGTTGGTCTGTACTGCGTTTAACGCTGACTTTGACGGTGACCAAATGGCTGTTCACGTGCCTTTGTCACTTGAAGCACGGCTTGAAGCACGCGTCTTGATGATGTCCACCAACAATATTTTGGCGCCTGCGAATGGTAAGCCGATTATTGTGCCCAGTCAGGACATTATTCTTGGCCTTTACTACATCACCATGGAAAAACCGAACGAGCCTGGCGAAGGCATGGTCTTCGGCTCCGTTGGTGAGATTGAACACGCCTTGCAAGAAGGGACAGTAACCCTTCATGCCAAGGTGAAGGCACGCCACACCTTCATGAACGAAGAAGGTGAAGTGGTGACCGAGATTGTTGAGGGGACGCCGGGCCGTATGTTGCTGGCCCAGCATCTGCCGCTTAATCCAAAGATCCAGTTCTCCTTGGTCAATCGTTTGTTGACGAAGAAGGAAGTGTCACAGGTTATCGATACGGTCTATCGCCATTGCGGTCAGAAGGACACGGTAATCTTCTGTGACCGCATCATGGCTCTTGGTTTCGGCCATGCTTGCCGCGCCGGTATTTCATTCGGCATGGATGACATGGTTGTGCCTGACGAGAAGGTGGCCTTTGTTGAAGAAACACGTACCCTCGCCAAGGAATATGAACAGCAATATGTTGATGGTCTGATCACCCAGGGTGAGAAGTACAACAAGGTTGTTGATGCCTGGGCGCAATGCACGGACCGTGTTGCTGATTCAATGATGGCACGCATTCAGGCCGAAGACCTCGACCCTGAATCAGGTCGTCTGAAGGACATTAACTCAATCTACATGATGGCCCATTCAGGGGCCCGTGGTTCCCCCGCGCAGATGAAACAGCTTGCGGGTATGCGTGGCCTGATGGCCAAGCCTTCTGGTGAGATTATTGAAACACCAATTATCTCAAACTTTAAAGAAGGCCTGTCGGTGCTTGAGTACTTTAACTCAACCCATGGTGCCCGTAAGGGTCTGGCCGACACCGCGCTGAAGACTGCTAGCTCTGGTTATCTGACCCGTCGCTTGGTCGATGTGGCGCAGGATTGCATTATTACCGAACGTGATTGCGGCACAGAAAACGGCCTTTATGTCGAAGCTGTGATCGAAGGCGGTGAGGTGATCGAAGAGCTTGGCGAACGTATTCTTGGTCGTCATGCTGCAGAGACTATCGTTGATCCGGTTAGCGGCGACATCATTGTCGAAGCTGGCGCCGAAATTGACGAGCTTGCTGTTGATGCGATCGAAACCGCAGGCCTGCAGGGTGTGCGCATTCGGTCTGTTCTGACTTGTGAGACCAAGACGGGTACTTGTGGTGCTTGTTATGGTCGCGATCTGGCTCGTGGTACGCCGGTGAATATCGGTGAAGCTGTTGGTGTTATTGCTGCACAGTCAATCGGTGAGCCGGGGACACAGTTGACTATGCGTACGTTCCATATCGGTGGGACAGCGCAGGTTGCGGATCAAAGCTTCTTGGAATCCAATCATGAAGGTACACTGCGCATCGATCATGCCAATGTGGTGAAGGATTCATCAGACCGTTGGGTGGTGATGAGCCGGAACTGTCAGTTGGTTGTCGTTGACAGCCAAGGTGTCGAACGCGCAAGCCATAAGGTGCCTTATGGTTCACGTTTGATGATTGGCGAAGGCGAAGCCGTTGCCAAGGGTCAGCGTATGGCCGAATGGGATCCCTACTCAATGCCAATCATCACGGAACGTGAAGGTATTGCGAAATGGGAAGATGTTGTTGACGGCGTGTCTGCACGTGATGAAGTGGATGAAACCACTGGTATTGCAACCAAGCATATCGCCGACTGGCGCGCATCAGCCCGTGGGAATGACCTCAAGCCTGCCATTGCGCTTGTCGATGAAAATGGCGATGTGTTGAAACTTGCCAACGGCAACGATGCCCGTTATCCGCTGGCTGTGGATGCCATCTTGTCAATCGCCGATGGTACAAAGGTTCATGCCGGTGATGTGTTGGCGCGTATTTCTTCCGAAAGCGCAAAGACACGTGACATTACCGGTGGTCTGCCTCGCGTTGCGGAACTGTTCGAAGCCCGCAAGCCGATGGACCATGCCGTGATCGCTGAAGTTGACGGCACCATCCACTTCGAGAAGGACTATAAGAACAAGCGTCGTGTTCAAATTCTTCCTGTAGAAGAAGATGCAGATCCGGTCGAGTATCTGTTGCCGAAGGGTAAGCACATTGCGGTTCATGAAGGTGACTTCGTTCGCAAGGGCGAATATATCATCGATGGCAATCCCAGCCCCCATGACATCCTGCGTATTATGGGTGTTCAGGCACTGGCCAATTATCTCGTTAACGAGATTCAAGAGGTCTACCGCCTGCAGGGCGTGAAGATCAATGACAAGCACATTGAAGTGATTGTCAGCCAGATGATGCAGAAGGTCGAAGTGACCGATCCTGCCGATTCAACATTGTTGATCGGTGAACAGGTCGATCGTCAAGAGTTTGAAGAGGCCAATGAAAAGGCACTTGCAGAAGGTGGCTTGCCCGCACAGGCCCATCCTGTGTTGCTTGGTATTACCAAGGCCAGCCTGCAGACCCGCTCCTTCATCTCTGCTGCGTCGTTCCAGGAAACAACCCGCGTGCTGACCGAAGCGTCAGTAAACGGCAAGGTTGATAGCCTGCATGGCCTGAAAGAGAATGTGATCGTTGGTCGTTTGATCCCTGCCGGGACAGGCGCGATGATGAAGCAGTTCTCAAAAGTTGCCAAAGATCGCGACAATGCTGTGATCGAAGAACGCCGCGCAGCAGCTGCAGCCGCTGCCCCGGCTGAAACAGATATTGAATCTGTTTTGAACGAGGGGGAGGAGACTGCCGCTGAAGGCTAAGTCTTTTCCTAAGGCAAAAAAATGGGGCGCGGCTTTATTGCTGCGCCCTTTTTTGTGGGTAATAGATTGGTTTGTGGATATTAAGTAAATAGGTTCGTGGGCTACTTTGCGGCCCGAAGTCATAAGATGTCCGGCGCGCAGCGCCTGGACCAGATTTTTAGGAGTTAGATTTGTCAGATCAGGATAATAGCCATATTACGCTGACCACTGGATTTACCGTGGCGGGTAGGGTGATCGAACGGGAAATTGACGTGATTTCCGCAGAATGTGTGTATGGCATGAATGTTCTGCGGGACTTTTTCGCCAGTGTCCGCGATGTGGTTGGTGGCCGCAGTGGGTCAACCCAGACCGTATTGCGTGACGCCCGCAGGATTGTGTTGGATGAACTGCGCGACGAAGCGGCCTCAATCGGTGCTGACGCTGTGATCGGCGTTGATCTTGACTATCAGGAGCTGAGCGGCGGGCAAAAAGGCGGCATGATAATGCTTGTTGCCTCAGGCACAGCGGTTGTGACCCGTACAGAATCAGACTCATGATTCTTGGGGTGATTTTGGGGAATCGGTCTGAAAAGACTGTTTTTTTCAGAAAGAATCGGGGCTATGTGCGGTGATTGGCCGGCATTTTCCAGTCAAATTGCCGAAATTTGCAGTGCTGATTGCGGCAAGCTGACCTGTTTTTGTAATAAACCACCTGATTTGCCCAAAAATGCCAAGATGTCGCTGCTTTTTCGGGGGTAATAGTGTTGACCCGCACGGCATCGGGGGACTATAACGCCCCACCGATAAGGACAAGCCGTAGTTCATAGGCCTGTGAACCGCCCTTTGGGACGCAGCAAGATGGACTAAACGTTGTTCAGATCGACTGACAGATTCTGAGACATGATCCGGTCTACGGACAATTCTGACCGGATCCTCTGATGTAAGATCGTGGGTGTTTGCTGTCCGGCATGCGCCTCGCGATCTCTTTCGCGTCTTTAGGGTCCCTCATAAAGCGCGCTTTTGTGCGTCTTAATTGGGCCTGAAGGCTAGAGATTAACAAGGTAAGCAGCCCGTTTGGGCGTTACCGATAGGACGAACGGCAGGCGGAACAGATCATATGCCTACGATCAACCAGCTAATTCGCAAACCGCGCAAAGCGCCGGTCAAGCGTAACAAGGTTCCCGCGCTAGAGGCATGCCCTCAGCGCCGCGGCGTGTGCACACGCGTGTACACAACAACACCGAAAAAGCCGAACTCGGCTCTGCGTAAGGTTGCCAAAGTGCGCCTGACATCAGGGTATGAAGTCATCGGTTACATTCCGGGTGAAGGTCATAACTTGCAAGAACACTCTGTCGTGCTGCTGCGCGGCGGTCGTGTGAAGGACTTGCCGGGTGTGCGCTATCACGTTCTTCGTGGTGTGCTCGATACCCAGGGTGTCAAGGATCGTCGTCAGCGTCGCTCCAAATACGGCGCCAAGCGGCCGAAATAAGGATAGGGAGTACAGCTTATGTCTCGTCGTCATAGAGCAGAAAAGCGCGAAATTATCCCCGATCCTAAGTTCGGTGATGTCGTGCTGACAAAATTCATGAACAATCTGATGGTTGACGGTAAGAAATCTGTCGCCGAACGGATTGTTTACGGTGCGCTTGATCGCGTGCAGGAAAAGTTGGGCGCAGAGCCGCTGCCGCTTTTCCATGAGGCACTGGAAAATATCAGCCCGACTGTTGAGGTTCGCTCACGTCGTGTTGGTGGTGCCACCTATCAGGTGCCGGTTGAAGTCCGCGCCGACCGTCGTCAGGCACTGGCCATCCGTTGGATGATCGAAGCTGCCCGCAAACGGTCTGAGCGTACGATGGTTGACCGCCTGTCCGCTGAACTGATGGACGCTGCGCAGAACCGCGGCACAGCAGTTAAGAAGCGTGAAGATACGCACCGGATGGCAGAAGCCAACCGTGCTTTCTCACATTATCGTTGGTAGTCGCCGGATCTGGAGTGAGCAATCATGGCACGCACAACCCCCCTCGATAAGTATCGCAATATCGGCATTATGGCCCATATTGACGCCGGTAAAACCACAACGACCGAGCGTATTCTTTACTACACAGGCGTAAGCCACAAAATCGGTGAAGTGCATGATGGCGCAGCCACCATGGACTGGATGGAGCAAGAGCAGGAGCGTGGTATCACCATTACCTCTGCTGCAACGACTTGCTTCTGGAAAGACTGCCGCATCAACATCATTGACACTCCCGGTCACGTGGACTTCACCATTGAGGTTGAGCGTTCCTTGCGTGTGCTTGACGGTGCTGTCGCTGTGTTTGACTCAGTTGCCGGTGTTGAGCCGCAATCTGAAACAGTGTGGCGTCAGGCTGACAAATATGGTGTGCCGCGTATGTGCTTCGTCAACAAGATGGACCGTACAGGTGCCGACTTCTATCGCTGCGTAGACATGATTGTTGATCGCTTGGGTTCTACCCCGCTGGTCACTCAGTTGCCGATCGGCGCAGAAGCAGAATTCGAAGGTTGCATTGACCTATTGAAGATGCAGGAAATTGTTTGGCTGGATGAAGGTCTGGGTGCTGAATTTAAGTATCAAGACATTCGTGATGAGCTGAAAGACAAGGCCGAAGAATATCGTGCGCAGTTGATCGAAACAGCAGTTGAGATCGATGATGACGCGATGGAAGCCTATCTTGAAGGTGAAGAGCCCAGCGAAGATCAGCTGAAAGACCTGATCCGTCGCGGTACGCTGGAAAGCGCATTTGTGCCGGTTCTTTGCGGTACAGCCTTTAAGAACAAGGGTGTGCAGCCGCTTCTGGATGCTGTTCTTGATTATATGCCGTCGCCGTTGGACGTGCCCGCCATTAAGGGTGTGGACATGAATGACGCTGACAAGGCAATCGAGCGTAAGTCATCAGATGATGAGCCTTTCTCTGCCTTGGCCTTTAAGATCATGAACGACCCGTTTGTTGGCTCGCTGACATTCGCCCGCGTCTATTCAGGTGTTCTTGAAACCGGGACATCTGTCATGAACTCCGTTAAGGACAATCGCGAACGTGTTGGCCGTATGCTGCAAATGCATGCCAACTCTCGTGAAGACATTAAAGAAGCCCGCGCCGGTGACATTGTTGCTATCGCAGGTCTGAAGAATACCACAACTGGTGACACGCTTTGCGTTGCAACCAACCCGGTTATTCTTGAGCGTATGGAATTCCCCGATCCCGTGATCGAAATTGCCATTGAGCCGAAGACCAAGGGTGACCAGGAAAAGCTTGGCCTTGCTCTGTCTCGCCTGGCACAGGAAGACCCCTCATTCCGCGTCACAACCGACGAAGAATCAGGTCAGACTGTGATTGCCGGTATGGGTGAACTTCACCTCGACATTATCGTTGACCGCCTGAAGCGTGAGTTCAAGGTTGAAGCGAATGTCGGTGCACCGCAGGTGGCTTACCGCGAAACATTCGCCAAGCCCGCCCGCGTTGACTACACCCATAAGAAACAGTCCGGTGGTTCCGGTCAGTTCGCCCGCGTTATTCTGGATCTTGAGCCGCAAGAGCCCGGTACAGGCGAATTGTTCGAAAGTGCCATCGTTGGTGGTTCAGTGCCCAAGGAATATATCCCGGGCGTTGAAAAGGGGATCGACAGCGTTGCCAAATCTGGTGTGCTGGCTGGCTTCCCTGTCATCGACTACAAGATCACGCTGGTTGACGGTGCCTATCATGATGTTGACTCGTCAGTTATGGCATTCGAGATCGCCGGTCGTGCTGCTTTCCGCGAATTGGCGGACGAAGCAGGCGCCCAACTGCTTGAGCCGATTATGAAGGTCGAAGTTGTGACCCCTGAAGATTACATGGGTGACGTTATCGGTGACCTGAATTCACGGCGCGGTCAGGTGACCGGTACCGAACAGCGCGGTAATGCGCAGGTGATTGGTGCCATGGTGCCTTTGGCCAACATGTTTGGTTATGTGAACAACCTCCGCTCAATGAGCCAGGGGCGTGCGCAATACACCATGCAATTCGATCATTATGAGAAAGTTCCGCACGCGGTACAGGAAGAAGTCGTCGCCAAAATGGCGTAACGACCGACCCCGAACCATCGCTTGCGATAAGAGTTAGACAAATAGGTTTCTTCGAAGGAGACGATCATGTCGAAAGAGAAATTTGAGAGGACGAAGCCGCATTGTAACATCGGCACGATTGGTCATGTTGACCATGGTAAGACGACGTTGACGGCTGCGATTACAAAGACGCTAGCAGAACAGGGCGGCGCCGAGTTTTCTGATTATGCAGATATTGACAAGGCCCCTGAAGAGCGTGAACGCGGTATCACGATCTCTACAGCTCACGTTGAGTATGAGACGGACAATCGTCACTATGCTCACGTTGATTGCCCCGGCCATGCTGACTATGTGAAGAACATGATCACCGGTGCTGCGCAGATGGATGGTGCGATTTTGGTTTGCTCCGCCGCTGATGGCCCCATGCCCCAGACGCGTGAGCATATCCTGCTCGCCCGCCAGGTTGGTGTGCCCGCGCTTGTGGTATTCCTGAACAAGGTTGACCAGGTGGACGATGAAGAGCTTCTAGAGCTTGTTGAAATGGAAGTTCGTGAACTGTTGAGCGAATATGAATTCCCCGGTGACGATATTCCGATCGTTGCAGGTTCAGCGCTTGCTGCTTTGGAAAGCCGTGACGAAAACATCGGCAAGGAAAAAATCCTTGAGCTGATGGCCGAAGTTGACGCCTACATTCCGCAGCCCGAGCGTGCGATTGATGGTGACTTCCTGATGCCGATCGAAGATGTGTTCTCCATCTCTGGTCGTGGTACGGTTGTGACCGGCCGTGTTGAACGCGGTGTTGTTCTGGTTGGTGACGAAATTGAAATCGTCGGCATCAATGACACAACAACCACAACGGTTACCGGTGTTGAAATGTTCCGCAAGCTGCTTGATCGCGGTGAAGCAGGTGACAATGTTGGTGTTCTTCTGCGCGGCACGAAGCGTGACGAGGTTGAGCGCGGTCAGGTTCTGGCCAAGCCCGGTTCGATCACCCCGCATACGAAGTTCAAGGCAGAAGCCTACATCCTGACCAAGGATGAAGGTGGCCGTCATACACCGTTCTTCACAAACTACCGTCCGCAGTTCTACTTCCGTACAACTGACGTGACCGGTGTTGTGACCCTTCCTGAGGGTACAGAGATGGTTATGCCCGGCGATAACATCGCTATGGATGTCGAGCTGATTTGCCCGATCGCCATGGACGAAGGTCTTCGCTTCGCGATCCGCGAAGGCGGCCGCACCGTTGGTGCTGGCGTCGTCTCCGCTATCGTAGAATAATAAACACGGCGTGTTGCCTGCTTATGGGCAGCACGCCATTTGCTTTTAACGATAAGGAATATAGTCGATGGAAAGTCAAAATATCCGGATCCGCCTGAAGGCGTTCGATCATCGGGTTCTTGATGCGTCGACCGGCGAGATCGTGAACACGGCAAAACGGACAGGCGCGCGCGTGCGTGGTCCCATCCCTTTGCCGACCAAGATTGAAAAGTTCACTGTTCTGCGCGGGCCGCATATCGACAAGAAAAGTCGCGAACAGTTTGAGGTGCGTACACATAAACGCATGCTCGACATTTTGGATCCGACACCCCAGACGGTTGATGCGCTTATGAAGCTCGACCTTGCTGCTGGTGTTGATGTTGAAATTAAGCTCTAAGCCTTTTTGATAAAGGCCCTGAGTATTTTGTGAACGAGCTTCCCAATGGGGGAAGGCTCAACGAAGGGATAGACCAATGCGCTCCGGTGTGATCGCACAGAAAGTCGGTATGACCCGCCTCTTCACCGAGGATGGGCGTCACGTGCCTGTCACTGTGCTGAAGCTTGAAAATTGCCAGGTTGTGTCCCAGCGGACCGAGGACAAGGACGGCTACAGTGCCGTTCAGCTCGGTGCCGGGACAGCCAAAGTAAAAAATGTAACCAAGGCGTTGCGCGGACATTTTGCCGTGGCCAAGGTTGAACCAAAACGCAAGCTCGCTGAATTCCGGGTCGCCCCGGACAATCTGATCGAAGTCGGCGCGGAAATTACCGCCGATCACTTTGTATCAGGTCAGTATGTTGACGTGTCTGGCACGTCAATCGGTAAGGGCTTTGCCGGTGGTATGAAACGTCACAACTTCGGTGGCCTGCGTGCCTCGCATGGTGTGTCGATCTCTCACCGTTCACATGGTTCTACCGGTCAGTGCGAATTCCCGGGCAAGGTGTTTAAGGGTAAGAAAATGGCAGGTCACATGGGTGCAGCCCGTGTGACGACCCAGAACCTTGAAATCGTCCGTACGGACCCTGAACAGGGCTTGATCCTGATCAAGGGTGCCGTGCCCGGTCACAAGGGTGGTTGGGTTCTGATCCGCGATGCGGTGAAGAAAGCTGTTCATCCTGATGCACCGTTCCCTGCCGCCCTGCGTGCAAGTAACGAAGATGCTCCCGCCGAAGAAGCGCCTGCAGAAGAAGCAGCCGAAGAAATCGTAGCGGAAGCAAAAGCACCCGTCGAAGCAGACGCACCTGCCGAAGCTGCTGACGGTGCCGAAGAAGGGAAGGATGCGTAATCATGAAATTGGATGCAATTTCCCTCGCTGGTAAAAAAGCAGGTTCAGTCGAACTGTCAGAAGACATTTTCGGCCTTGAGCCTCGCGCAGACATTCTGCAGCGTGTGGTTCGTTGGCAGCTCGCAAAGCGCCAGCAGGGCACACATGATGTTAAGAACCGGTCTGAGATTGCCCGTACTGGTGCCAAGTGGGGCAACCAGAAGGGTGGGGGTCGTGCCCGTCACGGTTCACGCCGGGTTGGTTCAATGGTTGGTGGTGGCCGTACATTCGGTCCGACACCGCGCAGCCATGCACATGATCTGCCGAAGAAAATCCGTAAGCTGGGTCTAAAGCTTGCGCTGTCCGCCAAGGCAAAAGACGGGTCATTGACCGTGTTGGAAGCCTATGAAGGTGACGGCAAGACCGCCAGCCTACGTCAGGCGCTTGCGCCTTTGGGTATTAATAATGCCCTGATTATCGATGGCCCCGAAGTAAGCGCAGATTTTGCGCGTGCTGTGCGCAACATCCCCGCAGTGGATGTTCTGCCCAGCCAGGGTGCCAATGTGTATGACATTCTGCGTCGTGAGCGTCTTGTGCTGACGAAGGCAGGTTTGGAAGCGTTGGAGGCGCGCCTGAAATGAAGACGGTACGCTCCTATGACGTCATCAAGTCACCGGTGATTACTGAAAAGTCCACCATGGCTTCTGAGCATAACCAAGTTGTGTTCAAAGTTTCTGATGACGCCACAAAGGTTGAAATCAAGAAAGCTGTTGAAGAGCTGTTCAATGTCAAAGTTGAAGCAGTGAACACAGTACGGGTCAAAGGCAAGGTTAAGCGCTTCCGCGGTCAGATCGGCCGTCGCGCGGATGTCAAAAAGGCATATGTAACCTTGGCCGAGGGTGAGACGCTTGACGTTTCAACCGGAATCTAAGGCGCAGGAAAGGGAAAACCGATGGCTTTGAAGCAATACAAGCCGGTAACACCTGGGCAGCGTAGCCTTGTTCTGGTTGACCGGTCAGGTCTCCACAAGGGTGGCCCGGAAAAAACACTGACTCGCGGTCTGACAAAGACCGGTGGTCGTAACAATCATGGTCGTGTGACAGCACGTCGTCGTGGTGGTGGTGCCAAGCGTTCCTACCGTATGGTTGACTTCAAGCGGACAAAGCATGATGTCACCGCAACGGTTGAGCGTCTGGAATATGACCCGAACCGCACAGCCTTCATCGCGTTGATCCGCTATGAAGATGGCGAACTGTCATACATTCTGGCGCCGCAGCGCCTGGCAGTTGGCGACAAGGTCGTTTCAGGTGCCAAGGTCGACGTGAAGCCGGGTAACGCAATGCCGTTGTCAGCCATGCCGATTGGTACAATCGTGCATAATGTTGAGCTGAAGCCGGGCAAGGGTGGCCAGATGGCCCGTTCTGCCGGTGCTTATGCCCAGCTGGTTGGTCGCGACGGTCGTTACGCTATCATGCGCTTGCCGTCAGGCGAACAGCGTTTGGTGTTGGGAACAGGCATGGCAACCGTTGGTGCCGTATCAAATCCCGATCATCAAAACGTTAAGCTTGGTAAAGCTGGTCGTAGCCGTCATATGGGCCGCCGTCCTTCTGTTCGTGGTGTTGCTATGAACCCGGTCGATCATCCCCATGGTGGTGGTGAAGGTCGTACCTCAGGTGGTCGTCATCCGGTGACACCTTGGGGCAAGCCGACCAAGGGCGCCAAGACCCGTAATAATAAAGCGACAGACAAGTTCATTCTGCGTCGTCGCAAGTCGAAGAAGAAACGGTAGGTTTAGTCGTCATGGCACGTTCTTTGAGAAAAGGGCCGTTTGTAGACGGCTATTTGTTGAAAAAGGCTGAAGCTGCGCGCGAGTCTGGTCGGAAAGATGTGATCAAGATCTGGTCACGCCGCTCAACCATTCTGCCGCAATTCATCGGTCTGACTTTTGGTGTGTATAACGGCCAAAAATTCATTCCCGTTCTCGTGTCGGAAGACATGGTTGGTCATAAGTTCGGTGAATTCTCACCGACCCGGACCTATTACGGGCATGAGGCCGACAAGAAGGCGAAAAGGAAGTAGCCGTCATGGGCAAGAAGAAGCAGGAACGCCGGCTTGCTGATAACGAGGCGCAGGCAATTGCACGCTCTTTGCGTGTTAGCCCGCAAAAGCTGAACCTCGTTGCGGCAACCATTCGTGGCAAAAAGGTTGATGCGGCTTTGGCCGAATTGACCTTCTCTAATCGTCGTATCTCTAACGATGTGAAGAAGTGCCTTCAAAGTGCGATTGCCAATGCAGAAAACAATCACGATCTGGATGTTGACAGCCTGGTCGTCGCTGAAGCCCATGTTGGTAAAAGCATGGTCATGAAACGTTGGCGTCCGCGTGCACGTGGTCGCGTCGGCAAAATTCTTAAGCCGTTCAGCCACCTTACCATTGTGGTGCGCGAACAGGCTGACGCGAGCTAAGAGGGAATAAGATGGGTCAGAAAATCAATCCGATTGGTCTGCGCCTTGGGGTGAACCGCACATGGGATTCTCGCTGGTATGCGAATTCCGGTGACTATGGTCCCATGCTGCAGGAAGACTTGAAAATTCGGGGCTTCTTGCAAGACAAGCTCAGCCAGGCTGGCGTGTCAAAAGTTGTGATCGAACGTCCGCACCGTCGTGCGCGCGTGACCATCCACTCAGCACGTCCTGGTGTGATCATCGGTAAAAAAGGTGCAGACATTGAAAAGCTGCGCCGCGAAGTTGCCAAGTTCACGGATTCAGAAGTTCACTTGAACATTGTTGAAGTCCGCAAGCCTGAACTTGATGCAACATTGGTTGCCGAAAGCATCGGTCAGCAGCTGGTTCGTCGTGTGGCTTTCCGCCGTGCCATGAAACGTGCTGTGCAGTCCGCAATGCGTCTGGGCGCCGAAGGTATTCGGATCAATGCCGGTGGCCGTTTGGCTGGTGCTGACATTGCCCGTACCGAATGGTACCGCGAAGGTCGTGTGCCGCTTCATACTCTGCGTGCCGATATTGACTACGGTACTGCCGAAGCGTTGACCACCTATGGCCTGATCGGTCTGAAGGTGTGGATCTTCAAGGGTGAAATTATGGAACATGATCCCATGGCTTCTGAGCGCCGCGCGCTTGAAGGTCAGGGCGGTTCTGAAAATCGTGGACGTGATCGCAGCTAAGGCTGTGTTCCGTCTGGTGGAAACGGTCGGCAGATTGTCTGCCGACATTAAGTGAGGCAAGCGATCAAGACGAATAGGGCAGATCAGTCCTGCGTCAAGACGCGAGATGGAAACCGGAATTAAACGATGCAACAACCAAAACGCACGAAATTCCGCAAAATGCATAAAGGCCGCATCCGCGGCAATGCGAAGGGCGGCACAAGCCTGAATTTCGGCTCATACGGCCTTAAAGCCATGGAGCCGGAGCGTGTCACAGCACGGCAGATCGAAGCTGCTCGTCGTGCCATGACCCGTCATATGAAACGTGCCGGCCGTGTGTGGATTAGAATTTTCCCCGACGTGCCCGTGTCGAAGAAACCGACCGAAGTACGTATGGGTAAAGGTAAGGGTTCGCCCGAATTTTGGGCATGCAAGGTCAAGCCTGGCCGGATCATGTTCGAAATTGACGGTGTGCCGCAGGACGTGGCGCAGGGCGCCCTTGAACGTGCCGCTGCAAAGCTGCCGATCAAGACCAAGATCGTCACCCGTCTTGCTGATTAATCGGCAAGCGGTAGGAAAAAGGGTTTAGGCTATGAACGCCGCTGAACTGAACGATAAAACGCCGGATCAACTCATTGATGAGTTGAAGGTGCTGAAAAAGGAACAGCTGAACTTGCGGTTCCAAAAGGCAACCGGTCAGTTGGAAAACACGGCTCGGGTACGGGATGTACGTCGCGATATTGCGCGTATTCAAACCGTTCTGTCCGCTAAGAAGAACACAGACAGCTAAGCTGTCTTAGGTAGAGTGAGGCGAGAGCATGCCGAAACGAATTCTTCAGGGTGTAGTGGTGTCTGACAAGGGTGACAAGACAGTTGTCGTCCGCGTCGAGCGTCGCTTTACGCATCCGGTATTGAGGAAAACAGTGCGCCGGTCCAAAAAGTACCACGCACATGATGAGAGCAATCAGTTTAAAGCTGGTGACATGGTCCAGATTCAGGAATGTGTCCCCGTTTCTAAGCTGAAGCGGTGGGAAGTGATCACCCAGGCATAGGGCCTGGAGCGATATCGTCCAACTTTGAAGGGTAGGGTCTTTACATGATCCAGATGCAAACAAATCTAGATGTTGCTGATAACTCAGGCGCTCGCCGGGTTCAGTGCATCAAGGTGCTTGGCGGGTCCAAGCATATGGTGGCAGGCATTGGCGATACAATCGTTGTGTCTGTAAAGGAAGCTATTCCGCGTGGTCGCGTGAAAAAAGGTGACGTCCTAAAGGCCGTTATCGTTCGCACGGCAACCGACATTCGCCGCAATGATGGCAGCGTTATCCGGTTTGACCGGAATGCCGCTGTTTTGATCAACAATGCGGGCGAGCCGATCGGTACGCGTATTTTTGGGCCGGTGACCCGTGAATTGCGTTCGCGCAATCACATGAAGATCATCTCGCTCGCACCGGAGGTGCTGTGATGGCTGCAAAAATTAAAAAGGGTGATCAGGTCGAAGTATTGGCCGGTGCCGACAAAGGCAAGCGCGGCGAAGTTCTGCGTGTGCTGCCCGGTGCTGCCAAGGCCGTTGTGCAGGGCGTAAAGGTTGCGACCCGTCATCAGCGTCCGACACAGTTCGATCAAGGTGGTATCCAGCGCAAGGAAGCGGCTGTAGATCTGTCAAACTTG
Source organism: Alphaproteobacteria bacterium (assembly GCA_965229935.1). GTDB lineage: Bacteria > Pseudomonadota > Alphaproteobacteria > SPJN01 > SPJN01 > SPJN01. Next base: position 1,475,517 of record CBDDKB010000002.1, on the reverse strand, counting down.
GCGGTTGTTGACCCCAAGGAAGACAAGCCGACCCGCGTAGGGTTCAAGATTTTGGATGATGGCCGCAAGGTCCGTTATGCCAAACGTTCTGGGGAGGTTCTCGATGGCTGAGTCAACAAACCCGCGTCTTAAAGACCGCTACCTGAACGAAGTCGTTCCGGCAATGCAGGCAGAGTTTAACTATGCCAACCAAATGCAGATGCCAAAGATCGACAAAGTCGTTCTGAACATCGGTGTTGGCCAGGCCACCGCTGATACAAAGAAGGTCAAATCTGCTGAAGCTGCAATGGAAGCCATTGCTGGTCAGAAGCCGGTTGTTACCCGCGCCAAAAAGTCAATCGCTGGCTTTAAGGTTCGTGAAGACATGCCCTTGGGCGTGAAGGTGACGCTGCGCGGTACGCAGATGTACGAATTTCTTGATCGTTTGGTGACGATTGCGATGCCCCGTATTCGGGACTTCCGTGGTCTGAACCCCAAAAGTTTTGACGGCAATGGCAATTTTGCCATGGGCATCAAAGAACATTTCATCTTCCCTGAAATCGATTATGACAAGGTTGATGAAACTTGGGGTATGGACATTATTGTCTGCACCAGCGCCACAAATAACGACGAGGCACGGTTCCTGCTGAAAGCAATTGGGTTCCCGTTCCCCGCCGAAGAGGAACAGGCTGCCTAATCGCGAAAGCGAGGCACCCTTTAAGGATTTCGAGGAAACCACCGGGCACAACCCCCTGATGAGCAGGGGCCGGCCGGATAGGTCCAAAGGAAGGAAGCATGGCTAAAAAAAGTGCTGTAGCGAAAAACGAGCGTCGCAAGAAGCTCGTCGCCAAATATGCCGAAAAGCGCGCTGCGCTTAAGGCAATTGCCGAGGATGAAAGTCTGCCGATGGAAGAGCGTTTCAAAGCGCGTCTGAAATTGGCCGAACTGCCGCGCAACTCTGCCGCCAATCGTGTGCGCAACCGTTGTGAAGTTACCGGCCGTCCGCGCGGTTATTACCGCAAATTCAACATGTCTCGCATTTCACTGCGTCAGCTGGCCTCAGACGGTCAGGTGCCCGGTGTTGTGAAGTCAAGCTGGTAATAGGGAGAGCAGACCATGACTATGTCCGATCCCTTGGGTGATATGCTGACACGTATCCGTAACGCGCAACAACGTCGTAAGTCCACTGTGACAACTCCGGCGTCAAAGCTGCGTGGACGGGTTTTGGAAGTGCTGACGGATGAAGGTTATATCCGCGGCTATACCCGTACTGATTTCGATGGCGGCAAGTCTGAATTCGAAATTGAATTGAAATATTACGAAGGCACACCGGTGATCCAAAAGATCGCCCGTATTTCCAAGCCTGGCCGCCGGGTCTACACATCCGTTAAGGATATGCCCCGTGTGTCTAATGGTCTTGGCATCGCCATTCTGTCCACGCCGCGTGGTGTTATGTCTGACACCCGTGCCCGTGACGAGAATGTCGGTGGCGAACTTTTGTGCCAAGTCTTCTAAGATCGAGCGGAGGGAACAATGTCACGTATTGGTGGTAAACCAGTTCCGGTCCCTAGCGGTGTAACCGTTACGATCGCGGACAAGTCCCTGGCGGCCAAAGGCCCCAAGGGTGAATTGAGCATGCCGATTGTCGACGAAGTGACGGTCGAGCTTGCAAATGATGAAGTGACCGTTAGCCCGGTTGACGATTCAAAGCGCGCACGTTCCATGTGGGGCATGCAGCGGTCATTGATCGACAATATCATTGTCGGCGTGTCTGAAGGCTTTGAAAAGAAACTGGCGATTTCCGGTGTTGGTTATCGTGCCCAGATGAAGGGCAAGGATTTGAACCTGCAGCTTGGCTTTAGCCATGATGTGACGGTTACAGCGCCTGAAGGTATCACCATTGCTTGCCCCAGCCAGACGGAAGTTGTTATTTCCGGCTCTGACAAGCAGAAGGTTGGACAGGTTGCTGCGGAAATTCGCGGCTGGCGTCCGCCGGAGCCTTATAAGGGCAAGGGTGTTCGGTATGCGGATGAGTTTATCATCCGTAAGGAAGGTAAGAAGAAGTAAGGTCATGGCTAATTCAAATAAAACATTTGATCGTCGCAAACAGCGTGTCCGCACGCAGTTGCGCAAAGTCGCCGGTGATCGGCCTCGACTGTCTGTCTTCCGGTCATCAAAACACATTTACGCTCAGGTCATTGACGATCTGTCCGGTGAAACAGTTGCTGCTGCATCAAGTCTTGAAAAAGACATGCGCGGTAATCTGAAAACCGGCGCCGATAAGGCCGCTGCCGAAGCTGTTGGCAAATTGATTGCTGAACGCGCCGTTGCAGCCGGTGTATCGGAAGTCATTTTTGATCGTGGCGGCTACATCTTTCATGGACGTGTTAAGGCTTTGGCCGATGGCGCCCGTGAAGGTGGATTGAAGTTCTAAGGGGTCCTGATAATGGCACGTAATCAAAAAGAACGCGGCGGCCGTAACGACCGGGACCGCCAGGAATCAGAATTTGAAGACAAGTTGGTCTTTATCAACCGCGTCGCCAAGGTGGTGAAAGGTGGCCGTCGTTTCGGCTTTGCCGCTTTGGTTGTGGTTGGTGATCAAAAGGGCCGTGTTGGCTTTGGTCATGGTAAGGCCCGCGAGGTACCTGAGGCTATCCGCAAGGCAACTGATGCTGCCAAGCAGAACCTGATCCGGGTACCGCTGCGCGAAGGTCGCACATTGCATCATGACTGTGCAGGTCATCACGGTGCGGGCAAGGTTGTGCTGCGTGCGGCACCTCCCGGTACCGGTATCATCGCCGGTGGCCCGATGCGCGCCGTCTTTGAAATGTTGGGTGTGCAGGACGTTGTGACCAAATCAATTGGTACGTCCAACCCCTATAACATGGTGCGGGCAACATTTGATGCCCTGCAGAACCAGTCCAGCCCCCGCCGGATTGCCGCCAAGCGCGGCAAGAAAGTGGCTGACATCTTGTCCAACCGTCGTGGCGGTGGCGAAGATGCAGTGGTTGAAGATGCTGGCGAAGCACAGGCAGCGGAGGGTTAATCAATGGCTGATAAGACTTTGACCGTCGTTCAGACTGGCAGCTCAATCCGTCGTCCCAAGGACCAGCTTGCAACCCTAAAGGGTCTTGGCCTTGGCCGTGTAGGCAAACGCCGCGAGCTTGAAGATACACCTGCCGTTCGCGGCATGATCAATAAAGTCTCTCACCTCGTTCGGGTAGAAGACTAACGAAATGCAAGGGCGGCTTTTGGGCTGCCCTTCTTTTACCGAGTGGGTGGGGATACCACCTGCGCTTGATTGAAACGATGCCGCAATTTTGTTATGCGCGTATCGACCAATAGAAGAGGTCTATTATGAAACTCAATGAATTGCGTCCGCAGGACGGCTCAACCAAGAATCGCAAACGTGTCGGTCGTGGTATCGGTTCAGGCACAGGCAAGACATCAGGTCATGGCCACAAGGGTCAAAAGGCCCGTTCAGGTGTTGCGATTAAGGGTTTTGAAGGTGGTCAGATGCCCCTTCACATGCGCCTGCCGAAGCGTGGCTTTAACAAGCCGAACCGTCTGTCATTCAACGAAGTCAATCTTGACCGTCTGCAGCGCGCTGTTGATGCGGGCAAGCTTGATGCCGGTCAGCCCGTGACTGTCGAAGCTCTGGTCGCTGCTGGTGTATGCCGTCGCGCGCTTGATGGTGTGCGTGTTCTTGGTCAGGGTGAAATTTCTGCCAAGCTTGAGCTGACGGTTGCTGGCGCCTCAAAGGCTGCCATTGCTAAAATCGAAGCTGCCGGTGGTTCTGTCACCGTCAATGCACCGCGTAAACAGTCTGAAGAGGCTGCTGACGCGTAAACAGAATTGACGGGCTGCGGCTTTAGCCGGTGGCCCGTTAGACCCTGTTGAGCGGTCCTGCCGCTCTCTCGCTGAAGGATCCTGCAATATGGCATCTGCTGCCGAACAGCTTGCTGCGAATATCAATCTTTCCTCCTTTGCCAAGGCGGAAGATCTGCGCAAGCGCATCTGGTTCACGCTGGGCGCTTTGATCGTTTATCGCTTGGGGACGTATATCCCTTTGCCCGGTATTGACCCGACCTCTCTTGCGACGCTTGTAGAGCAGAACCAATCCGGTATTTTGAGCATGTTCAACGCCTTTGCGGGCGGCGCGGTTGCGCGTATGGCGATCTTTGCCTTGAACATTATGCCCTACATTACGGCATCAATTATCATGCAATTGATGACGTCGGTCTCACCGACATTGGAAGCCCTTAAGAAAGAGGGTGAGCAGGGCCGGAAAAAGATCAACCAATATACGCGCTATGGCACGGTATTGCTTGCTTCTGTGCAGGGCTTTGCCATCGCCGTCGGTCTGCAGAACGCAGAAGGGGTCGTAATGAACCCTGGCTGGTTCTTCCTTACCACCACGGTGATTACGCTGGTTGGCGGTACATTGTTCCTGATGTGGTTGGGCGAACAGATTACTGCACGCGGTGTCGGTAACGGTATTTCGCTAATTATTTTTGCAGGTATTGTCGCAGAACTACCCAGCGCCTTGGCATCCACATTTGAATTGGGCCGTACTGGCGCATTGCCGACACTGGTTATCATTGCGCTGCTGGTGATGTCTGTTGCTGTGATTGCCTTCGTTGTCTTCATCGAACGGGCACAGCGCCGCTTGTTGATCCAATATCCCAAGCGTCAGGTAAATGCGCGTCAGATGACGGGTGGGGAAAGCTCTCACCTACCGTTGAAGCTGAATTCCGCAGGTGTTATCCCGCCGATTTTCGCAAGCTCTATCCTGTTGCTACCGATTACGATCGCCAATTTCAGTGGCGAGGGTGGACCTGAATGGTTGACCACTATCACGGCAATGTTGGGCCGTGGTCAGCCGCTATACCTCGCATTCTATGCTGGCGGGATAATTTTCTTTGCCTTCTTCTACACCGCATTGGTGTTTAACCCTGAAGATACGGCCGATAATTTGCGCAAGCAGGGCGGCTTTGTCCCCGGCATTCGTCCGGGCAAGAAAACTGCCGAATATATTGATTTTGTGCTGACCCGGTTGACCGTGGTCGGCGCTGCCTATTTGACCGCTGTGTGTCTACTGCCAGAGATTTTGATCTCATCTTATGCTGTGCCGTTCTACTTCGGTGGGACAAGCCTGCTGATTGTTGTGTCAGTGACCATGGATACGGTCGGCCAAATTCAAAGCCATCTGATTGCCCATCAATATGAAGGGCTGATTAAGAAATCAAAACTAAGAGGGTCTCGTCGATGAGTGACGCCGCAGCCCAAAACATCATCCTGATTGGTCCGCCCGGTGCCGGGAAGGGCACACAGGCTGAAACGCTGGTCAAAACCCGCAATATGGTACAGTTGTCCACAGGTGACATGCTCCGCGCTGCTGTTGCATCCGGTTCGGAAATCGGCAAAAAGGCCGGTGCCTTGATGGAAGCGGGCGAATTGGTGCCTGACGAAGTTGTTGTCGGCATCATTGACGAACGCCTGGACCAGGACGATATCAAGGCTGGCGGCTTTATTCTTGATGGCTTTCCGCGCACTACTGGGCAGGCTGAGGCGCTTGATCAACTTTTGGATGCAAAGGGTGTGTCGCTCAACCATGTGATCAATATGGAAGTTGATATTGACGCCCTGGTAGAGCGAATCACTGGCCGTTTTGCCTGTGGCTCATGCGGTGCCGGGTATCACGATACCTTCAAACCGACAAAAGTGGCAGGAATCTGCGACGAATGCGGTGGAAAAGAGTTCAAACGTCGTCCTGACGATAATGAAGAAGCGGTGAAAACCCGTCTGGACGCGTTTCATAATCAGACAGCCCCTTTGATCAGTTATTACGCTGATCGCGGTTTGGTGCGGTCTGTGGACGGGATGGCCTCAATTAATGAGGTATCCCAAGCAATTGAGGCACTGTTTGCCGCAGGTTAAGGGCGAAAAGGCGGCTTGACCCCAAGGGGTTGACGCCTATAATCGCGGCCCTTATGAGGCGATAAAGCAGAGTCTTAAATCCAGCCGGTCGAATCAGCCAATTGGTTGACAGATCGGGTGGTTTCGTTCGTTTCAAAATGGGAACGCACGAAGGCAGGATGACCGATGGTGATCCGTCATAAGCCGGTGGCTTGACAGGAAAGATTTGGTTTCTGATGGGCGGAAATCTGATCGAGACACAAGCCGGGGCAGTTCATTGGCCGCAAGGGCGGTCGGGCTGACTTGGCAACCGGTGCCCCTTATTGTTGGAAAGTGCGTTTAAGGCGCTGCCAACTATAATTCGGCACAGGGACATTGCAGGAATTGCAGATGATCAGTCATCTGCGGAATTGAATTTGCGCGTCCATAAAGGACCAATACCGGTTCGGGCGCATATTGGGAGCATAAGCTGGTGGCACGTATTGCAGGCGTGAATATCCCGACTTCAAAGCGGGTGCTGATTGGCCTGACCTATATCCATGGGATTGGTCCGGCGAAATCAAAAGAGATCCTCGAAAAAGTCGGTATCGAAGATACCCGTCGGGTCAATGAATTGTCGGACGACGAAGTTATTCGTATCCGTGAAACCATTGACGCTGATTATCTAGTTGAAGGTGATCTGCGCCGCGAGGTAAAGGCCAATATTAAGCGTCTTCAGGATCTGAAGTGCTATCGCGGTCTTCGTCATCGTCGCAATTTACCTGTACGTGGCCAGCGCACGCATACCAATGCACGCACACGTAAAGGCCCGGCAAAAGCAATTGCCGGCAAAAAGAAATAATTGGGTTAAAAGGCGGATTACATGGCTCGACAGGCACAAACCGGACGTATCCGGCGTCGCGAACGCAAAAACATCAGCTCTGGTGTTGCGCATGTGGCGGCAACATTTAACAACACCATGATCACCATTACCGATGCGCAGGGGAATACAATCTCTTGGTCATCAGCAGGTGCAATGGGTTTCAAGGGGTCACGTAAATCGACTCCCTTCGCAGCGCAGGTTGCCGCGGAAGATGCCGGCAAGAAAGCTGCTGAGCATGGCATGAAAACCCTTGAGGTTGAGGTGCTGGGTCCCGGTTCCGGTCGTGAATCAGCGCTGCGTGCGCTGCAGGCCATCGGTTTCACCATCACGTCCATTCGCGACGTGACGCCGATCCCGCACAATGGTTGCCGTCCGCGCAAGCGTCGTCGCGTCTAAACCATTCTCGAACCAGAAGGGCGGGCATTTGCCTGTCCTTTCCTGTTTCCTGCGTCAGCGTTTTTCCGACCTAATCTCACCAGGTCAGCGACTGATGCCCAGAAAATGAGGGCCTACCGTGATTCAAAAGAATTGGCAGGAATTGATCAAACCGACCGGCCTAGAGATTGAGCCGGGTGCAGATCCGTTGCGCATGGCAACCGTTACCGCCGAGCCGCTGGAGCGTGGCTTTGGCCTAACGCTTGGCAATGCGCTGCGTCGTGTTCTGTTGTCATCATTGCAGGGTGCTGCAATCACATCTGTTCAAATTGATGGTGTGCTGCATGAGTTCTCCTCAATCGAGGGTGTTCGCGAAGATGTCACCGACATCATCCTGAACCTGAAAGAACTGTCAGTTGCCATGGAAGGCACAGGCCCCAAGCGGCTGGTGCTGGCTGCTGAAGGGCCGGGCGTTGTAACCGCTGCCCAGATCGGCGAAGTGGCAGATGTCACCATCCTGAATCCTGAGCATGAAATTTGCACATTGGATGATGGTGCACGCATCCACATGGAATTGACCGTGAATATGGGCAAGGGCTATGTCCCGGCTGAGCGTAACCGCCCCGCCGATGCCCCCATTGGTCTGATCCCGATCGACAGTGTCTACACACCGATCCAGCGTGTCTCATACAAGGTTGAAAAGACCCGTTCAGGTCAGAACCTTGATTATGATAAGTTGAGCATGCAGGTCGAAACAGACGGCAGCCTGACACCTGATGATGCGCTTGCCTATGCTGCGCGTATTCTGCAGGACCAGTTGCAACTGTTTGTCAACTTTGAAGAGCCGCAACAGGTTCAAGAAGAAGTCGAAGCACCTGAGCTACAGTTCAACCCCGCTCTTCTCAAGAAGGTGGACGAGTTGGAACTGTCTGTCCGTTCAGCAAACTGCCTGAAGAACGACAATATCGTTTATATCGGTGATCTGATCCAGAAGACCGAAGGCGAAATGCTGCGTACACCGAACTTTGGCCGCAAATCCTTGAACGAGATTAAGGAAGTGCTGTCACAGATGGGTCTGCATCTTGGTATGGAAGTACCGGATTGGCCGCCGGACAATATTGAAGAGCTGGCGAAAAAGCACGAAGACGCCATCTAAAGAATTTGCGGGTCAGGTCACAATGCCTGTGCCCGCAATTTAACCGCGTCGCACCCGCAACAGGGGCGGCGTCATCGGAAACCGGAGAAAGATCGGGGATAACCTCGGCCCGGCATAAGGAGAAAGACTATGAGACATAGAAAAGCGCATCGCCGCCTAAATCGTACCGCCAGCCATCGTAAGGCCATGTTGGCCAATATGGCTGTGTCCTTGATCACGCATGAGCAGATCAAAACAACCCTGCCCAAGGCAAAAGAGCTGAAGCCCTATATGGACAAGCTTATCACCCTTGGCAAACGTGGTGACCTGCATGCCCGCCGTCAGGCACTGGGCAAGCTGCCCGATCAGGCTGCTGTACAGAAATTGTTCGACACATTGGCAGAACGCTACGCAGAACGCCCCGGTGGTTACACCCGCGTTTTGAAAGCGGGCTTCCGCTATGGTGACGCAGCCCCCATGGCTGTGATTGAGCTTGTGGATCGTGATGCCGATGCCAAGGGTGCCGCTGACCGTGCCCGTGAAGAAGCTGCCATTGACGAGGCTGTCGAAGCCTAAGGCCGCTACATGATTTGAATGACGCCCTGTCCTTCTTGAATGAGGGGCAGGGCGTTGTTTTTTGGACAATAGGCGTGTTTTGGGCAGGCTGCTGTCGCGAAATTGCCCAAATTAGGGCGCACATGATTTTCAGCATCCTGAAACAGAACAATGTATAGTGTGGATATGAGCCTTTTTAGAATATTCATTGCATCAGTCTTGTTTGCTTCATCCTTGTCACTGGGCGCACTGCCCGCAGCGGCAGAGGATATGAGCGGCGATCTGGTTCCCGAAAGTCAGGCTGAGATCAATTTAAGCTTTGCGCCGATTGTTCGGCAGGTGGCCCCATCGGTGGTCAATATCTACACGAAGAAAGTAGTGCGGACCCAACAACGCCGCTCCCCCCTGTTTGACGATCCTTTCTTTCGGCGCTTCTTTGGGCAGCGTCCGAATGGTGGACCAAACGGTCAATCGGTTCCGCAAGAACGAGTGCAAAAATCATTAGGTTCCGGCGTTGTGGTGGGTGCTGATGGCGTCATCATAACCAATAATCATGTGATCAAAGGCGCGGACGAAGTAACGGTTGCCCTGTCTGACCGTCGTGAGTTCGAGGCTGAGATCGTGCTTGCCGATGAACGCACTGACTTGGCTGTTTTGCGCATCGATACAGAGGGGGAGGTGTTGCCCGCCATCCATTTCGGTGACCCCGATGCGCTTGATGTCGGTGACCTTGTGTTGGCGGTTGGCAATCCTTTCGGCGTTGGGCAAACGGTAACCAGTGGGATCGTATCAGCATTGGCTCGCACGCAGGTCGGTGTTGCTGACTATCAATTCTTTATCCAAACGGATGCTGCGATTAATCCCGGCAATTCAGGCGGTGCCCTGGTCAATGTGCGGGGCGAGTTAATCGGTGTGAATACGGCAATCTATTCCCGCTCGGGCGGGTCGGTTGGTATTGGCTTTGCCATCCCGTCTAATATGGTGCGGTCGGTTGTGGCCGCCGCACTAGGTGATGGGACATTGCAACGGCCTTGGCTTGGTGCCAACGGGCAGCCTGTTACGAGTGAAATTGCAACCGGCCTGGGGCTTGATCGTCCGGGCGGTGTTCTTTTGAACGAGCTTTACCCGGACGGGCCAGCAGATCAGGCGGGCTTGCGCGTCGGGGATGTTGTGCTGACGGTTGATGGTCAGGATGTGTTTGATATGCAAGCTATCCGGTTCCGCCTTGCGGCATCGGAAAAAGGGCAGCCGATCACAATCGGCTATTGGCGTAGTGGCGATATGAAGGTGACACGCCTGCAACGCGCGACACCGCCGGAAACGCCCGCCCGGGATGAACGTCAACTGGCTGGGGATCATCCCTTGAACGACGTCACGGTTGCTAACCTGTCACCCGCATTTGCTGAGGAGTTGGGCCGCGATCCACTTGAAAATGGCGTTGTGGTTGTGCGTCTGTCGCGTGGCTCCTATGCCGCACGGCGGGGGCTGCGCCCCGGTGACGTCATTGCCAGCTTTAACGGTCAATCCGTGAAAACAAGTGCGGCGCTTGAAGCGCAGCTTGCTGCCCATAAAGGTGACTGGGATTTTGCAATATCGCGCGATGATCGTATTCTGAATTACAAGACACGGGCAAAATAGAACCAAGCGGGGGATGGGGTGAGCGATCTGTTCGAAAGTGCCGATATGGGGGCTGACGCGCCGCGCCCCTTGGCTGATCGTTTGCGTCCTGCTGCCTTGAATGATGTTGTTGGGCAAGACCATCTATTGGGCGCTGACGGTCCTTTGGCGCGCATGGTGTCTGCCGGACGTCTTGCGTCACTCATATTATGGGGCCCGCCCGGGACAGGCAAAACCACCATTGCGCATTTGTTGGCCCATCACGCGGATCTAGAGTTTCGCAAAATCTCTGCCATTTTTTCCGGTGTTGGCGATTTGCGCAAGATGTTCGAACAGGCAAAGGCTGACCGTATTCGCGGGCGTGGCACGCTGTTATTTGTTGATGAGATTCATCGCTTCAACAAGGCACAGCTTGATAGTTTTTTGCCCTATGTCGAGGACGGCACAATCATACTCGTTGGGGCGACGACAGAAAATCCCAGCTTTGAGTTGAATGCCGCTCTGTTATCTCGTTGTCAGGTTCTGACCCTAAACCGTTTGTCAGAACATGCGATGGAACAATTGCTGGCCCGGGCCGAAACATTGGTTGGCTATAAACTGCCAGTGACCAAGGATGGCCGTGCCACATTGTGCGGCTTGGCAGATGGGGATGGGCGGTTCTTGCTGAACCTGGCGGAGGAGATGTTTGCCCTGCCGCCTGATGCGCCGCTTGATGGCAAGCAGGTTGCAGCACGGTTGCAAAAACGCGCGCCCGTTTATGATAAGGGGGCCGACGGTCACTTTAATCTTGTGTCTGCCTTGCATAAGGCGGTGCGGGGGTCTGACCCTGATGCGGCGCTATATTGGTTTCAGCGCATGATTACGGCGGGTGAGGACCCGCTATATATCGGGCGTCGTTTGATCCGCATGGCGTCAGAGGATATTGGCCTTGCGGACCCACAGGCACTGCCGCAAACCATTGCAGCGCGTCAGGCCTTTGAAATATTGGGCAGCCCTGAGGGGGAGTTGGCGTTGGGCCAAGCGGTGCTTTATCTCGCAACGGCGCCCAAATCGAACGCTGCCTATACGGCGTTCAAACAGGCCGGGGCTGCGGCGAAGCAGACAGGTTCCCTTATGCCCCCAAAACATGCGATGAATGCACCGACAAAATTGATGAAGTCGCAGGGTTATGCCGATGGCTATCGGTATGATCATGACGCGCCGCATGGATATTCTGGGCAGAATTATTTTCCGCCGGAAATGCCGCGCGAACGATATTATGACCCGGTGAACCGCGGGTTCGAAAAGGAATTGGCCAAGCGCGTCGCCTTTTGGGATGAACGGCGCGAGCAGGGCGATGGTGATAAAGGAAACGGTAATGGTTAAGCTGATGATGCTTGTCGGACTTGGCGGTGGGTTAGGCGCGATGTTGCGCTTTGCCACGGTCAATCAGGCTGCGCGTCTGCTGGGCGCCGGGTTCCCTTATGGGACGTTGCTTGTGAATGTCATCGGCTCCTTGCTTATAGGGGTGGTGGCAGGATTGATCCTGCATCGGCTACCCTCTGAAGCCTTGGCGATAGATGAATGGCGCGCCTTACTGATCACAGGATTGCTTGGCGGGTTCACAACATTCTCTGCCTTTTCGCTCGACGTCATGGTGCTGTGGGAGCGGCGCGAAATGATGGCGGCTGTTGGTTATGTCGGCGGGTCTGTCATCCTGTCACTTCTGGCGGTTGTTCTTGGGCTTGCGTTGGCGCGTGGCATGGGCGGTCCCGGACTGTGAGTGGTGTTCAAACAATCGAAGTGTCTGCCAAGGATGGCGACCAACGTCTTGATCGTTGGTTTAAGGCGGCCTATCCAGGCCTGTCCTTTGGACGATTGTCAAAATTGCTGCGCACAGGGCAGGTGCGCCTGAACGGCAAGCGCGCCAAACCGGGCGATCGTATTCAGGCGGGTGATATGATCCGTGTGCCCCCGCTTGAGGCTGAAAAAACAGCGCCCGATGGTGGCCAGAAAAAACAACAGTCTGAACGCCTGCCCGCCAAGGATCGAGAGTATATCCGGTCGCTCGTCATACATGAGGACAGTGATCTTGTCGTCTTGAACAAACCTTCCGGGCTTGCGGTGCAGGGCGGGACCAAGACGGAACGTCATCTTGATGGCCTGTTGCCCGGGCTGGTCGCGGCGCATGAGGATCGGCCCAAACTTGTCCACCGTTTGGATCGTGACACATCCGGTATTCTTGTTGTTGCGAAGACAAGCGCCGCTGCGCGTGCGCTGACACAAAGTTTTCGGGCCCGCGATGCGGTCAAGACCTATTGGGCGCTGGTGGTTGGGGTGCCAACCCCCAAGGAAGGCGAAATAGATGCCGCCCTTGCCAAACTGCCGGGCCGTGGCCCCCAAGGCGCGCATGAGCGTGTGGCCGTAGTGGAGCGTCACCATCCCGATGCCAAGCCTGCACGAACCGCCTATGAGGTTGTGGAACAGATGGGCCGTCGCGCCGCCTTTATGGCCCTGCAACCACTGACAGGGCGGACCCATCAGTTGCGGGCGCATATGGCCCAATTGGGAACGCCGATTGTTGGCGATGGCAAATATGGCGGCGCCGAAGCAATGCTTGAAGGCGTGTCAAAGAAGCTGCACCTTCATGCGCGCGAGATTGATATTGCCCACCCCAATGGGGGGCGATTGACAGTCTCTGCCCCTTTAAGCGGACACATGAAAAAGACGTGGGCAGATTTGACCTTTGGTACCGATCACCCCAGCCCTTTTGTTGCTGAAACAGGCAAGCGGCGCAAAAACTGATATGATGACGCGATGACCGAAAAGCAGAACAAAATGCTGGTGTTTGATTGCGACGGTACGCTGGTCGATTCAGCCGGGTTGATCGTTGCGTCTATGCATACAGCCTTTGATGAATTGGGCCGCACGCGCCCAGATGATCATGCGATCCGCGCCATTGTTGGGCTGTCTTTGACGGGCGCTATCGGGCGGTTGCTCGACAATATGGGCGAGGAAGCCGATTTTGATGACGTGCAGTTGATCGGCGAACGATATAAACAGGCATTTAATCGGTTGAAGATCGACCCCGCCTACGACCAGCCGCTTTATCCCAATATCCGTGCCTGCCTTGAAGCTGCGCAAGACAGTGGCATGATTGTTGCTGTTGCTACGGGCAAAAGCCGTAAGGGACTTGAAAGCGTGTTGGATCATCATGACCTGCGCGGCTTCATTGATGATTCAATTACTGCGGATGAGGCCCATTCAAAACCGCATCCTGATATGCTGAACCAGTTGATGCAGCGGCAGGGCGTGGCGTCTGGCGCTACCGCGATGATCGGCGATACCAGTTTTGATATAGAGATGGCGGTGGCTGCATCATGCGTGGCGGTCGGTGTTGACTGGGGCAATCATGATCGTGCCTTGCTGCTGGAAGCAGGTGCGACAACAGTTCTGGAAGACGCCGCCGAATTGATGCCGTGGCTTGCCGCAAACGGGTTTGGATAATGAAGCGATTTTATAAAGAAGCAGCACCCCTTGAAGTTGAGTTTGAGGTTGAAGGTGAAGCTGAGAGTGGCTGGACCGTCGGCCTTGATGGCAGGCCGATTAAGACCCCGGCTAAAAGCGCATTGATCCTGCCGACAAAGGCCCTTGCAATAGAGATTGCATCCGAATGGGACGGGCAGGGCGAAGAGGTTGTTCCCACAAGCATGGCGGCGATGACCCTCGCTGTGTCGGCTATTGATCGCATCACCCCCCAGATGGCTGCGATTGTCGATGACCTCGCAGGCTATGCCGGCAGTGACACCCTGTGCTATCGCGCGACCGACCCTAACACACTGGTTGAAAAACAATCGCAAGCCTGGGACCCCGTATTGAAGCGTGCGGAAGATCAATTTGGTCTGCGCTTTGTGCTTGCAGGAGGCATCATTCATCAAGCCCAACCTGACGAGACGCTGTTGCAGGCGCGTAACCTGTTGATGGAGGCCGATTGCTTTGAATTATCAGCTCTCCATACCCTGATTTCGATCACGGGCTCCTTCGTTCTTGGCCTGTTCGTCTGGCGAGGTGAGATTGACGCTGCGACCGCCTTTGATTTAGGGCTGCTTGAAGAGCTTTATCAGGCAGAGGTTTGGGGCAGTGATTCTGAGGCTGAAGACCGCAGAAAACGGCTAAAAGCTGACATACTGTCAGCGGAGCGCTTTTTAGCCCTTCTAAAGCAAAAATAAGCGCAAAAATGTTTGCATTTGCAGGGCAAAATGCTACCCGTCTCTTACTAAGACATACCAATCACTAATCTGACCGGCGAACGCATTTCGGCCCGCCTGCGGACCGGCATAGCCGTCGTGATGAGGAGACGATCTCAGATGAATAAAATTATTACAGAGCTTGAGGAACGGCGTGAGCGCGCCCGCCTTGGCGGTGGTCAAAAGCGTATTGATGCGCAGCATGGCCGCGGCAAGCTAACAGCGCGTGAGCGTATCGACCTGCTGCTCGACGAAGGCAGTTTCGAAGAATATGACATGTTTGTGGAGCATCGCTGCACAGACTTTGACATGAACGACCCGGCGACCAAGACGCCGGGCGATGGTGTTGTGACGGGGTGGGGCACGATTAATGGCCGCAAAACCTTTGTCTATTCACAGGACTTCACCGTGTTCGGTGGGTCGCTGTCTGAAACCCATGCTGCCAAGATCTGCAAGATCATGGATATGGCCATGAAAAACGGTGCGCCCGTTATTGGCCTGAATGATTCAGGTGGTGCCCGTATTCAGGAAGGTGTTGCCAGCCTTGGCGGTTATGCTGATGTTTTCCAAAAGAACGTGTTGGCATCCGGCGTCGTCCCGCAGATTTCACTGATCATGGGCCCATGTGCCGGTGGCGCGGTTTACTCACCCGCCATGACTGACTTTATCTTCATGGTCAAAGACACATCCTATATGTTTGTGACAGGTCCTGACGTTGTGAAAACGGTGACACAGGAAACCGTGACACAGGAAGAACTGGGCGGTGCTGTCACCCACACGTCAAAATCATCCGTCGCAGACAATGCCTATGACAATGATGTCGAGGCGTTGGAGCAGACACGTCGTATGTTCGACTTCCTGCCTTTGTCAAATCGGGAGGAGGTGCCGCAGCGCCCGACAGAAGATCCGATTGATCGTTTGGAAGACTCGCTCGATTCCATTATTCCGTCCAACCCCAACAAACCTTACGACATGATGGAAATCATTCAGAAGGTTGTGGACGAAGCAGACTTTTTTGAAATTCAGCCCAGCTTTGCCAAAAACATCATCACAGGCTTTGGCCGTGTGGGCGGCAAGACGGTTGGGTTCGTTGCGAACCAGCCGATGGTTCTGGCTGGTGTGCTTGATATTGATTCAAGCCGTAAGGCCGCGCGCTTTGTGCGGTTCTGCGATGCCTTCAACATTCCGATTGTGACATTGGTTGATGTGCCTGGCTTCTTGCCCGGCACGGCGCAGGAGCATAACGGGATCATCAAGCATGGTGCCAAGCTATTGTTTGCCTATGGCGAAGCAACCGTGCCGAAAATCACTGTCATTACCCGCAAGGCCTATGGCGGTGCCTATGATGTGATGGCGTCCAAGCATTTACGGGGCGACATGAACTATGCATGGCCATCTGCGGAAATTGCTGTGATGGGCGCCAAAGGCGCGGTTGAGATTATCTTCCGGTCCCAGATCGGTGACGCCGAAGCCATCGCAGAAAAAACCAAGGAATATGAGGATCGGTTTGCGAACCCGTTCGTTGCCTCAGCCCGTGGTTACATTGATGATGTGATCAAGCCCCATTCCACGCGGCGGCGCATTGCCCGCGCGCTCCAGCTTCTTGAGGATAAGGAGTTAGAGAACCCGTGGAAGAAGCACGACAATATCCCGCTTTAAGTTTGGCTTGAGGAAGACATCATGTTTGACAAAATTCTGATCGCCAATCGTGGCGAAATCGCATGCCGGGTTATCAAGACCGCGCGCAAAATGGGCATCAAAACTGTTGCCGTATATTCCGAAGCAGATGCCGATGGCCTGCATGTTCGCATGGCGGACGAGGCTGTCTTTTTAGGCCCACCCCCTGCGGCTGAATCCTATCTGTTGATGGATAAGATCATTCAGGCCTGTAAGGACACAGGGGCACAGGCTGTGCATCCGGGGTTCGGGTTCCTGTCTGAAAATGCCGCATTCTGCGATGCGCTAGAAGATGCTGGCATCACCTTTATCGGCCCGGGCACCAAGGCAATTGGTGCCATGGGTGACAAGATCGAATCCAAGAAACTTGCTGATGCTGCAGGCGTCAGCACGGTTCCCGGGTATCTTGGTGTGATCAAGGACGCTGACGAGGCGGTGAAGATCGCCGACGATATCGGCTATCCAGTTATGATCAAGGCTTCCGCTGGTGGCGGCGGCAAGGGGATGCGCGTTGCGTGGGACAGTGCCGAAGCGCGCGAAGGTTTCCAGCTTGCCGTGAACGAAGCGAAATCAAGCTTTGGCGATGATCGCGTCTTTATCGAAAAATTCGTGACCCAGCCGCGCCACATCGAAATTCAGGTGCTGGCGGATAAACACGGCAACACAATCCATTTGAACGAGCGTGAATGTTCCATTCAGCGCCGCCATCAAAAAGTGATTGAAGAAGCGCCCAGCCCCTTTTTGGATGAGGCCACTCGTGAAGCCATGGGCGCACAGGCGATTGCCTTGGCTGAGGCGGTGGACTATTGCTCTGCCGGTACGGTTGAGTTCATCGTCGATGGCGACCGGAACTTCTACTTCCTTGAGATGAATACCCGCCTACAGGTGGAACATCCGGTGACAGAACTGATCACAGGTGTTGACCTGGTTGAACAGATGATCCGCGTTGCAGCAGGTGAAAAACTTGCGCTTAAGCAAAGCGACATTGGTATCAATGGCTGGGCGATGGAAGGCCGTGTTTACGCCGAAGATCCGTTCCGCAACTTCCTGCCGTCAATTGGTCGTCTGACGCGCTATCGTCCCCCGGCTGAAGGAACAGAAAATGGCCTGACCATCCGTAATGATACGGGCGTGTATGAAGGCGCGGAAATTTCCATGTTCTATGACCCGATGATTGCAAAGCTGTGTACGCATGGCCCGACGCGTGAAGCGGCAATGGATCATATGGTTACCGCCCTTGATGGGTTTTATGTGCGCGGCATCGGTCACAATGTGCCGTTCCTGGCGGCAGTGCTGTCACATGATCGGTTCCGGTCAGGCAATATCACCACAGGCTTCATCGCCGAAGAATATCCTGATGGCTTTGAAGGTGCGCCGCTTGATGATGAGCGTGCATTGAATCTTGCTGCTGTTGCGGCCTTTATCGATCATAAGGACCGTGCCCGTGCTGCCCAGATATCAGGTCAGCTTGCGCTTGGCGGTGTGAAAGTGTCACCTGAACGCGTGGTCAGCCTTGATGATCGCAACTTCCCGATTGCTGTCGAGGAAGTCGATGGCGGACTTGATGTCACTTTCGAAGAAAGCGGTAAGATCGTTTCAGTCCATTCTGACTGGATTGTGGGTCGTGGCCGTTTCTATGGCACAGTCAACGGTCATCACATTACCGTGCAGATTGACTGGACGCCTGGTCGCTTCTCGGTGGAGCAGGGCGGCACCTCCTGCGATGTGCGGGTGCGTACTAAGCGCGCGGCAGAGCTTGCAGCCCTGATGCCTGTGAAAGAAGCGCCCGACACCTCTAAGATGCTGCTGTGCCCGATGCCGGGTCTGGTCGTCTCTATCAATGTAGAGGTTGGGCAAAAGGTCCATGCGGGCGAAGCACTGGCAGTTGTTGAGGCAATGAAGATGGAAAACGTCCTGCGCGCAGAACGCGATGGCGTTGTTTCCGTGATCAATGCCGCAGCCGGTGATTCACTTGCCGTTGATGAGATTATTCTGGAATTTGAATAGATAGATGATCGACCATATTTCCGTCGCTGTCCGCGACCTTGAAGCAAGCAAGGCCTTTTACGATGCGGTGTTTGCACCGCTGGGCCTGATCTGCTTTATCGCTGGGGACGACCGCGCGGGATATGGCAAGAAATATCCTGAATTCTGGATCAATCTTCGCGAAGATTTGGCGCTGGTTCCTGATGGGACCGGCGTTCATATTTGCCTGCGCGCAAAATCGGTAGAGGCTGTGGATGCCTTTCATGCCAATGCTTTGGCGCATGGCGGGCGCTGCGATGGGCCGCCCGGTGAACGGCAGGCCACGATCACTACCTACTACGGAGCGTTCATCCGTGATCCTGACGGTAATAAGATCGAGGCTGTGACTTTCCTCGACACTGCGCTTTAAATTTGCGCGGCATTTTTTACCGCTTTCGGGCTGTGCCCTTCGCTGAAATGCGCTCTGATTTAATTTAGCTTTCAAACCGCCAAATATCGCCGGACCAATTCGCGCCAGCGCGGCTGTGGCTTGCATCGCGGCAGGGGCCGGACTGCAGTACCTTTGGCCAGAAGGCGCGGGCATCATTATTATCGTCAATGATGCCAAGTTCCCACGTGCCAGGCAGTTCCGTGAATAGGGCGTGGGCAGCAGCCCTGCCGAATCCGGTGCCTCGATATTTCCGCAATATGTGAAACTCAGCAACCACATGATCAACCTCGTCGCCTGATGGGGACCAACGGTTTACCAAAGCGAAACCAGCCAACACGTTACCTTCAGTGGGGTGGGGGTAGTGGAACAACCATGCAGACCGATCATTGTCGGTGAAAAAGCTTTCCAGCCCGCCGGGAAATGTACCATAGGCGAAACGGCCATCTGGGCCGATTAAGCCATGTTCGCTATCAGCGCCTGCAAAGCCGGAAAAATCGTGCAGATAAAGTTGCAGCAGATTTTCAACGATCGGAAGCTCGTCCAATGTGGCGCGCGTCAGCGTGACCTTAGTCATCACCAAATACTTTTTCAAAGCTGTCCTTTAGCGCCATGTCGAGGTCAGTCATTGTGACAGGCAGGCCCAGATCAACAAGGCTGGTCACCCCATGTTGGCTGATGCCGCAGGGGACAATCCCTGTGAAGTGGTCAAGCTCAGGCTCCACATTGATCGAGATGCCGTGCCACGTTACCCATTTTCGCACGCGTACCCCGATGGCGGCGATCTTGTCTTCGCGCCCGGGGCCGAGTGTTTGGCTGCGATCCACCCAAACACCAACGCGGCCTTCCCTGCGTTCGCCTGTCACGTTAAAGCTGGCGAGCGTGTCGATGATCCAGTCTTCCAAACTATTTACGAATGCCCGCAAATCGGGGCCTGACTTGCCATGCCTCTTAGCCGCACGGTTTAGGTCCATCATGACATAGGCAACGCGCTGACCCGGCCCGTGATAGGTGTATTGGCCGCCACGGCCAGCGTCATAGACGGGGAAGCGATCAGGCTGCACCAAATCCTTGATATCTGCGCTGGTCCCGGCAGTGTATAGGGGCGGATGCTCCAACAGCCACACCAAGTCTGGGGCACCATCATTGATGATGGCGGCGACACGCTCCTCCATAAAGGCCAGCGCGTCGGGATAGGGCACGAGCCCGTCCGATATTATCCATTCAGTAACCATTACGCGGCAAGATGGGGCAGTGCGCATGGTAGGTCAAGCGCTTGATTTTATGGGCTTGCGGCGAAATTGCGCGGGCTAAGTCCACCTCGGCGCTCTGGCTGATTTTGCGAATCCGGCGGAAAAGCAAGCTTTTCTCGACACGCATAAAACATATAGTAAGTGTTAAATAAAATAAAATACACAAAAAGGGTTGAAAATAAACTGGATACCATACACATTAAGGAAAATTCGAGTGGCAGGCGGAATCGCCTGAAAAGGAATGATGTTATGGCCTTCGAGGCGCAGCGCATAGAAACGCAGACCCGCACATTGGTGGACGCGGAACAGGTTCGCGCCCGTGCGGACGAACTGTCGTCAGCCTATGAAGGCCTGTCTGGCTATGCCTTGTTGCAGTCAATGATCAAGCATGAGTTGAAAGGGTCTATTGCGCTTGTTTCGTCATTTGGCGCCGAATCTGCCGTGCTGCTTCATATGGTGGCGATGATCGATCCCGCCACACCTGTGATTTTCTTGAATACTGGCAAACTGTTTGGCGAAACATTGCGCTACCGCGATAAGCTGATCGACCAACTTGGGTTGACCAATGTCCGCTCAATTAAGCCAGACCCTGAGGCTGAAGCAAAGCTTGATCCTGATGGAACGCTTTGGTCCAGGGATACTGAGGCTTGCTGCGAATTCCGCAAGGTGGAACCTATGAACCGTGCCTTGGACGGTTTTGATGCCTGGATTACCGGGCGCAAGCGGTTTCAGGCCGCAAGCCGTGCAGCAATTCCCTTGATTGAGCCAACCTTGTCGCAAATCAAGATCAACCCCCTTGCCCTGTGGGGAGAGGATGATTTGGCCCAATATATGGCGGCGCATGATTTGCCGCCGCATCCGCTTGTTGAAGATGGCTATCTGTCTATCGGCTGCATGCCCTGCACAGACCGTGTGGCACCGGGGCAGGATCCGCGCTCTGGCCGTTGGTCAGGGCAGGACAAGACCGAATGCGGTATCCATACGCCTGATACATTCATCGATGGCGGTGGCATCTAACGCTTCAACTTGAACTGGCCCATTGAGGGCCCGGCGCGGTTAGCGCCGCACTCGCGTTGGCATGATCCCGAACATCGTTCGGGGAATTGCCGTGAGCGCCCAAGGTGTGATGGCGGTGGCATCTAGGGCTCATTAGCCTGTCAAAATAGCGCATAGCGCCGCGTGATTTACCGAACAGGATTGCTTGCCTAGTGGGCAGGGGTTTGCTATCAACCGCGAACTCTACCCGCTGCTTAGGTGCGGCGGATGTCATGGGCGGCCGTGGCGGAATTGGTAGACGCGCAGCGTTGAGGTCGCTGTGGGGTAAAACCCGTGGAAGTTCGAGTCTTCTCGGCCGCACCATATTTCAAGTCATGTTTGTGAGCGATGATTTGCCGTCTGTTCCTTTGGTGTCGGCGGCGCTATCTTTGATCCATGACTGATCCTCGCGATATACAAGGTGAAAGCCCTGCTGAACGGCGCGCCCGCCTAAGGGCAGAGGCGGCGGAAGCTGCGCGCGCAATTGGCATTGATGATGCGCTGATCGCAAAACTCGTCCACGCCTTTTATGACAAGGTTCGGCAGGATGCTCTGTTGGGGCCGGTTTTCGCGACCAAGGTCACCGATTGGGACAGTCACCTTGCCCGCATGTGTGCCTTTTGGGCGTCAGTTGTGATGTCATCGGGCGACTATCGTGGGCAACCTATGCCCAAGCATGTTGTGCTGCCGATTGATGCCCGTCATTTTGATCATTGGCTTTCCTTGTTTACGCAAACCGCGACCGAGATTTGTCCGCCTGAGGCGGCTGTAACCTTTATCGAAAGGGCAGGGCGCATTGCCCAAAGTTTGGAGATGGGGCTGGCAGGTCATCATGGGCAGGTATTGCTGCGTGGCAAGCGATTCACGCGTCCTGATGCGGATGTGATGCTGCCGGCAGGTAACATTGAATCGGCGTCGCCGCCCTGTGCCGCAGATCAGGCGCCACAGGGCTATATGTGGGCAGAACCTACAAAGAAATAGCGGAACTTCGGTATTTTGGTGTTGATCCGTCGCAGGTGTCGAAAATTGAAAATTATTGGCGTGACCTAGGGGAAATTTATGATAGGACAGGCCTGTAACCCTCTTTTTTAATGCGGAAGGCCTGGCATGTCCGATCCCTTGCTTGATGCAGCGGCGAATGTCCCAACCGAACCGGTGACGGAGCTTTTTGGCCCGTCAGCAGAACTGGTGCGCGAAGTTGCCTATGCGCTTGAAAATGAGCGGACAGAAATTGTTCAGGACATAATCGACCCGCTTCACCCCGCTGATGTTGCGGATGTTGTTGAGCAATTGCCCTCTGACCTGCGCGAACCATTGATGCAGGTGCTCGACCCTGAAACTGCAGGGGACATGCTGGCAGAGGTGAATGAGGGGATCAGGGATGACCTTCTACGCTCAATGCCTGCTGAGCAGGTGGCAGAGGCTGTCGCAACTCTTGATTCAGATGATCAGGTCTATGTGCTTGAAGACCTGTCTGAAAAGCGGCAGCAAGCAATTTTGCGGGAATTGGACGCCCCTGATGCATTAAGCCTTGCTGATAGCTTGAGCTACCCGGACGATTCTGCCGGGCGCATCATGCAGCGTGATCTGGTTGCTGTTCCTGCCTTTTGGACGGTGGGGCAGGTCATCGACTTTTTGCGCGATACAGATGAATTGCCAGATACGTTCTATCAACTGTTCGTCATTGATGCAGACTTTAAGCCCATCGGTGGCGTGCTGCTTGATCGGTTGTTGCGCGCCAAGCGCCCAACGCGCGTCGATGACATCATGATGGAAGAACCGATTGTCATTCCTGCTGAAACTGACCAGGAAGAAGTTGGCTTGCTGTTTAAGCAATATGACCTTGTGACCGCTGCGGTGGTTGACGAAACCGGTCGGCTTGTCGGTTGTATCACTGTTGATGACATGGTTGAGATTGTCCAAGACGAGGTAGAAGAAGACGTCCTGCGCCTTGCTGGTGTTGGTGAAGAAGAAGTGTCCGACACCGTCATGGCGATTACCCGCAGTCGCTTTATCTGGCTGCTGGTGAATTTGGGCACGGCCATCCTTGCTTCCGCCGTTATTGCAATCTTTGCTGAAACGATTGAACAAGTTGTTGCCCTCGCGATCCTGATGCCGATTGTGGCCTCAATGGGGGGCAATGCAGGAACCCAGACCCTGACGATTGCCGTGCGTGCCTTGGCGACCCATGAACTAACCGCTGCCAATGCCATGCGTATTGTGACGCGTGAGGTTTTGGTGGGGGGGCTCAACGGGATTTTGTTCGCCGTTCTGATCGGCGGCATTGCGGGCTGGTGGTTTGAAAACCCGGCCCTTGGCGGCGTCATCGCGCTTGCCATGGTTATTAATATGATAGTTGCTGGTTTGTCCGGTATTCTTGTGCCAATGGGTCTTGATCGATTGAATATTGACCCGGCTGTGTCCTCATCTGTCTTTGTGACAACAGTGACGGATGTGGTAGGCTTCTTTGCCTTTCTTGGCCTTGCCGGGCTGATCATGCTGTAACCTTTTGGGGAGCTTTTTTGATGATCCGTAACTCCATGCCGCCCTTTGACTTCGGGTTGGGGGAAGATGTCGATATGCTGCGCGAGTCTGTTTCAAGCTTTGCCGCGGCTGAGCTTGCGCCCCGCGCTGAACAGATCGACCTCGACAATGAATTCCCCGCGGACATGTGGCGGAAGTTCGGCGACCTTGGCGTTTTGGGTGTGACGGTTTCTGAAGATTATGGCGGCGTGAATATGGGCTATACCGCTCACGTCGTGGCGATGGAAGAAATCAGCCGTGCGTCTGCATCTGTTGGCCTGTCATATGGCGCACACTCAAACCTGTGCGTGAACCAGATCAATCGCAATGGCACTGACGCGCAAAAGGCCGCCTATCTACCAAAACTGATCACGGGTGAGCATGTGGGCGCGCTTGCTATGTCAGAGCCCGGCGCAGGCTCGGACGTTGTGTCGATGAAGCTGCGGGCTCGTAAGGAAGGTGACCGTTACGTTCTGAACGGCAATAAATTCTGGATCACAAACGGACCTGACGCAGACGTCTTGGTTGTCTATGCCAAAACTGATCCTGACAAGGGTCCCCATGGCATCACTGCCTTTTTGATCGAAAAAGGGATGAAGGGTTTTTCAACCGCGCAGAAACTCGACAAGCTTGGCATGCGTGGGTCCAACACGTGCGAGCTTGTGTTTGAAGATTGCGAAGTGCCAGAAGAAAATATTCTGGGCGGCCTGAACAATGGCGTGCGCGTGTTGATGAGCGGGCTTGATTATGAACGATTGGTTCTGTCGGGTGGTCCGCTTGGCATCATGCAGGCAGCGATGGATATTGTGATCCCCTATGTGCATGAGCGTGAGCAGTTCGGCCAACCAATTGGCGAATTCCAGTTGATGCAGGGTAAGCTTGCCGACATGTATACGACGATGAATGCCAGCAAGGCTTACGTTTATGCGGTGGCACAGGCATGTGACCGTGGTGACACGACGCGTAAGGATGCTGCAGGTGCAATCTTGTATTCTGCTGAAAAGGCAACCCTGATGGCGCTTGAGGCCATTCAGGCATTGGGTGGCCAAGGCTATATCAATGAAAGCGCAACAGGCCGTTTGTTGCGTGATGCCAAGCTATATGAAATCGGGGCGGGGACTTCAGAAATCCGCCGCATGTTAATCGGGCGCGAGCTGTTCAGCGAAACAGCCTGACGACGCCTTTAAAGACTATCGGAGATTAGTATGACAGAGATTGTGATTTTGGGTGCCGCGCGCACACCTATGGGCGGCATGTCAGGTGATTTGGCCGCTGCCACTGCATCAGACCTTGGCGCCGTCGCCATTAAGGAAGCGATCAACCGTTCAGGTATCGCGCCTGAGGATGTTAGCGAAGTGTTGATGGGCAATGTGTTGATGGCAGGTCAGGGCCAAGCCCCGGGCCGTCAGGCAGCGATTAAGGCGGGCGTGCCTGATACGGCACCTGCATCCACCTTGAACAAAATGTGTGGCTCTGGCATGAAAACTGTGATGGCTGCTGCTGATCAGATTTTTGCTGACGTAGCGCGCGGCGATGATGCGCCTATCGTGTTGGCTGGCGGTATGGAAAGCATGACGAATGCACCGCACCTATTGCCCTCAGGCCGGTCGGGCATTCGCTTGGGTCATGGTGAAGTCAAAGACCATATGATGCTGGACGGGTTGGAAGATGCGTACAATCCCGGTCTTGCTATGGGTGTGTTTGCCGAACAATGTGCCGAGAAATATCAGTTCACGCGCGAGGCGCAGGATGCCTATGCCATTGAATCGCTAAAGCGCGCGCAGGCAGCTCAATCAAACGGTGCGTTTGATGCTGAAATCACCCCGGTTGAAATTTCAACACGCAAGGGCACGGTGACCATCACCGCCGATGAACAACCGCCTAAGGGCAATGCAGACAAAATCCCTGCCTTGCGTCCTGCCTTTAAAAAGGACGGTACTGTGACGGCTGCAAATGCTTCGTCAATTTCTGATGGTGCTGCAGCGATCGTCATGACCACGAAGGACGAGGCTGACAAGCGCGGCCTGGCACCAGTTGCGCGCATTGTGGCGCAGGCATCAAACGCCAACGCGCCTGAATGGTTTACCACCGCCCCCGTTGGTGCCATCGAAAAGGTGCTGAAGAAAACAGGCTGGTCCGTAGATGATGTTGACCTGTTTGAGGTGAATGAGGCGTTTGCCGTTGTTGCCATGGCGGCCATGAAGGAACTGTCAATTCCCCATGAAAAGATCAATGTGAATGGTGGTGCCTGCGCGCTTGGTCATCCGATCGGTGCATCTGGCACACGTATTCTTGTGACGCTGATCAGTGCGTTGAAGAACCGTGGGCTGAAACGCGGTATCGCCTCGCTATGCATTGGTGGTGGTGAAGCAACCGCCGTCGCGATTGAGCTTGTCTAAACATGACAGTCCTTGCCAGCAAAGCTGATCTCAAAAGCGATAAGGCGCAGGCCAATCAGGCGGCGTGGGCGGCCCTGCTTGCCGACCTTGGCGCGGAAACCGCAAAGGCTGCGCTGGGCGGGAATGAAAAGTCGCGTGACCGCCATGTGTCCCGTGGCAAGCTGTTGCCGCGAGAGCGGGTGGAACGCCTGCTTGATCCCGGCTCGCCTTTTTTGGAGCTGTCTGCGCTTGCCGCTCATGGCATGTATGGCGGGGATATTCATGGCGCTGGTATGATCAGCGGCATCGGCAGGGTAGAAGGGCGCGAATGCGTCATCGTCTGTAATGATGCGACGATCAAGGGCGGTACCTACTATCCTGTGACGGTCAAGAAACATTTACGGGCGCAGGAAATCGCGCTCGAAAATAATTTGCCATGCATCTATTTGGTTGATAGCGGCGGCGCGAACCTGCCCAATCAGGCTGAGATTTTTCCTGACCGCGATCATTTCGGACGCATCTTCTATAATCAGGCGAACCTGTCCGCGCGCGGTATTCCTCAAATTGCTTGCGTGATGGGTAGTTGTACTGCAGGCGGTGCCTATGTGCCCGCCATGTGTGACGAAACCGTTATTGTGCGCAATCAGGGTACCGTCTTTTTGGGTGGCCCACCGCTTGTTAAGGCGGCAACAGGTGAAGTTGTCTCCGCCGAGGATTTGGGCGGCGCTGATGTGCATTGCAAAGAAAGCGGCGTCACCGATCACTATGCTCAGAACGACGCGCATGCGCTGGGCATTGTACGGCAGATCGTGCGTAATATTGACGGGCCGCAGGCTGTGCGCCGTATGCTGCCCGACACGCAACCTGATGCGCCGCTGTTTGACTCTGCCGAGCTTGAAACCGTCGTCCCCACCGATCTTAAAACCCAGTATGATGTGCGCGAGGTGATTGCGCGCATCGCGGATGGCTCCCGCTTTGATGAGTTTAAGGCTCTTTACGGCACCACTCTTGTTTGCGGGTTTGCCGAAATTTGGGGCATGCGTGTTGGCATCATTGCCAATAATGGCATTCTGTTTTCTGAAAGTGCCCAAAAGGGCGCGCACTTTATTGAGCTGTGTGCCAAGCGCAAAATTCCGCTTTTATTCCTGCAGAATATTTCCGGCTTTATGGTCGGGCGCAAATATGAATCAGGTGGTATCGCCAAGGATGGGGCCAAGCTGGTGACCGCAGTTGCCACCGCAAATGTGCCCAAGATCACCGTCATTATCGGCGGCTCATACGGGGCGGGGAATTACGGCATGTGTGGCCGTGCCTATAGCCCCCGGTTTTTGTTCACTTGGCCCAATGCCCGTATCTCCGTCATGGGGGGAGAGCAGGCGGCAAGCGTGCTCGCCACCGTGCGCCGCGATAATATCGAAGCTGCGGGGGATGACTGGTCAATAGAGGATGAGGAAGCCTTTAAAGACCCCATTCGCGCGCAATATGATGTTGAAGGCCATCCCTATTTTGCGACGGCTCGTGGTTGGGATGATGGCATTATCCGTCCGCGCGATACGCGCACGGTTCTGGGCTTGGCATTTTCTGCCTGCCTGAATGCGCCGATTGAGGATACCAATTTCGGCATCTTCCGCATGTAACGAATGACAAGAAAAGAAAGGATGCGGCAATGGAACAATATGTAGAGCTTGATACAACGCGGGATGGCGTGGCGATTGTCACCCTGAACCGGCCTGATGTGCATAACGCGTTCAATGCTGATTTGATTGAACAGCTTGATGAGATATTTGAGGATCTGCGCGGTGCGGACGGTGTGCGTGTTGTCCAGATCAGGGGAGCGGGCAAAAGTTTTTCCGCTGGCGCTGACCTGAATTGGATGAAGAAGGCGGGTGAGTATACCAAGGATGATAATGAGGAAGATTCTGTTTTCTTCTCATCCATGTTGCACAAGCTTTATGACCTGCCGCAACTGACCATTGCTGCTGTGCAAGGCCCCGCCGTTGGTGGTGGGCTTGGTCTTGTGTCAGCCTGCGATGTTGCAATTGCGACAGAGAAGGCATGGTTCTGCCTGTCTGAGGTTAAGTTAGGATTGATCCCTGCTGTCATCTCACCCTATGTGGTTGAAGCGATTGGGCCGCGCGCGGCGCGCCGCTATTTCCTGACTGCAGAGCGGTTTGATGCAGCAAAGGGTAAGGAGCTTGGCCTGTTGCATGAGGTTGTGGCTGACGAAGCTGCCATGAATGCCCTTGTTGACGAGCTATGCGATGCTGCCTTTATAACGGCACCGGGCGCAGTTCACGCTGCTAAGGAATTGATCCGTGCCGTGCAGGATCAGCCGATCAATAACCACATCATTCATGATACGGCAAAGCGGATCGCCGCTGCCCGCATGGGAGATGAAGGGAAGGAAGGTGTGCGTGCCTTCCTTGAAAAGCGTAAGCCACAATGGGTTGCCGATCATGAGGCGTTGATCGCCTCCCGCCAGTCCGGCGCAACAGAAGAATAGGGGCCTTTGTGTCGATTACATCGCTTTTGATTGCCAATCGCGGCGAAATTGCCTGCCGCATCATCCGCACGGCGAAGGCGCGCGGGATTAGAACCATTGCGGTCTATTCCGACGCTGATCAAGGTGCGCAGCATGTGGCGATGGCCGATCAGGCTGTGCATATTGGTGGGGCCGCTGCAACGGACTCCTACCTTAAAGGTGATGTGATTTTGCAAGCCGCGCTCGACACGGGTGCAGAGGCCATTCACCCTGGCTATGGCTTTTTGTCGGAAAATGCTGATTTTGCCGATGCTGTGCAAAAGGCGGGCCTGATCTTTGTTGGCCCCGATCCCGATGCCATCCGCGCGATGGGCGAAAAGGATAATGCCAAGGCGCTGATGGAACAGGCGGGCGTGCCTGTTGTGCCCGGCTATTATGGCGACAATCAAGCTGTCGATCACCTTGCGAGTGAAGCAGAACGAGTTGGCTATCCTGTTTTGATCAAGGCTGTCGCCGGTGGTGGCGGCAAAGGGATGCGCCGTGTTGATGATGCTGCTGATTTCGCCGATGCATTGGCAGGGGCGCAACGCGAGGCAAAGTCAGCCTTTGGCAATGATCGCGTCTTGATCGAGAAATATGTGCTGAACCCGCGCCATATTGAGGTGCAGGTGTTTGGAGACCGCAATGGAAAGGCGATCCACCTTTATGAGCGTGACTGTTCCTTGCAGCGCCGCCATCAAAAGGTGGTTGAAGAAGCGCCCGCCCCCGGCATGACTGACGAGGTGCGCGCCGCCATGACAGAGGCTGCTACCAACGCGGTCAAGGCCATCAATTATGTCGGTGCAGGCACGATTGAGTTTATCGCTGACGGGTCCGGCCCGTTGCGTCCTGACGGGTTCTGGTTCATGGAAATGAACACCCGTCTGCAGGTGGAACACCCGGTGACGGAACAGGTGACGGGGCTTGATCTTGTGGGCCTGCAGCTTGATGTGGCTGCGGGCAAAGGTTTGCCTGATACCCCGCCACTACAAGGCCATGCCTTTGAAGTGCGGCTTTACGCCGAAAATCCGGAAAAGAAATTTTTACCTTCGACCGGGCCGTTGCACGGGCTTGAACTCGCAACGGGGGCAGGGCTGCGCATTGATAGCGGTGTACGCGAAGGCGATGCCGTGACCATGTTCTATGACCCCATGATCTCGAAAGTGATCGGCTATGGCGATGATCGTGATGCTGCGCGTCGGCGGCTGATCGCGGGCTTGCGGCAAAGCTTTGTTGCTGGACCAAAAGCCAATATCCCTTTCCTGATTGCCTGTCTTGCACATCAGGGATTTGCCGCCGGGCAATTCGATACTGGCTTTATCGAGGCTAACGAGGCTGATCTGATCACCTCAGCAACGGACGTCGATGTACAGACAGCGTTGCTGATTGCTGCGGCTGCGCGGCTTGCTGATGAGGACTGCTCAAACGGTGCGGACCCTTGGGCCGCAAATCATGGTTTCCGCGTGTCGGGTGTGCCGGGTCAGCGCCATTATGTTTTTGCCCATGGTAAGGAAGACCACGCCTTGGTCGCCACCTATAAAACGGAAGGCGGCTATATCATCAATGGCGCGTCCGTCCAGATTGTGGAAGGTGCTGTCCTGATCGATGGCAAGAAAGTCAGTGCCGCGCATCGTGTGGCAGGTGATACGCATTATGTCGGCCTAGATGGCCGCACGGTTGAGCTTGTGGCCCAACATCCCTTTGCTGCAGACGGATTTGAAGAAAGCGGGGCGGCGGCATCCGCCATTTTGGCACCCATGCCGGGCAAGGTCATCTCGCTCGCCGTTAAGGTTGGTGACAAGGTAAAGGCCGGGCAGCAACTTGGCGTGCTTGAGGCGATGAAAATGGAACACAGCCTGACCGCGCCTGCTGCAGCAGAGGTTGAGGCAGTGCCCGTTGGCCCCGGCGATCAGGTGGACGAAGGGGCAATCCTGATTAAGTTTGTAGACGCAGGCGACGCATAGGGGCGGGCTGTGGTTCACCTTGTCAAATTATGTGTTGGGATTGACAGCCTGAACCATCTTGCATCGCGTCTTGAATGGCGGATTGAACAGGCAGCCAAGGGGGAACCAGCGCTGACCCATGTGACGCGCATGTTTCCCAAAAGGGGTGAGGAGCTGCTTGATGGCGGCTCGCTCTATTGGGTAATCAAGGGCGCGATACAGGCGCGCCAGCGTATAGTGTCATTGGATGAGGTTACAGGCAGTGATGGCATTCGCCGCTGCGCTATCGTGCTCGATAACCAATTGATCGCCACAAAAAACCAGCCCCGAAGGCCATTTCAGGGCTGGCGCTATTTGGCTGATGACGATGTCCCTGCGGATATCGGCCCTTATGAGGCCAGCAGCGATGACATGCCCGAAGACATGCGGGCCGATCTTGTGAAGCTCGGCCTGCTGTGATCGATCTTATTTCCCGGTAAAGTTTGCCTTACGCTTTTGCAAGAAGGCTGAGACGCCCTCAATAAAGTCTGCTGTGCGGCCTGCAATACGTTGGGCTTTCCGTTCCTGATGGATTTGTTCTTCATAGGAATTTTCAAAGCTTGACCAATAAAGGTCGCGGATCATCGACAATGTCGTTGTCGGCCCTTCGCTAAGCTCAGTTGCCAAGGTCTTGGCGGCCTCAAGCGCTGTGCCATCGGGAACGACGCGATTGATCAAGCCCCAATCAAGCGCCTTGTCAGAGGGCAATTTTTCACCCAGAAGCGACAGTTCCATGGCGCGTTTTGTGCCAACCAGACGCGGCAGGATCCAAGTGGAGCCGCCATCAGGGACCAAACCGATGCGACGGAAGGCTTGCAGGAAATAGCTGCCTTCTTCGGCGATAACCATATCGCCCATCAGGGCAAAGCTCATCCCCACGCCTGCCGCGGCGCCGTTTACGGCGGTCACAATTGGCACGTTCAGTTCGCGCATGCGGCGCAATACAGGGTGATAGCCTGTTTCTAGGGCAGCGCCTGCATCTGGGCGCGTATTGCCGCCGCCAGCGGCCGCGGTTGCTGCACCACCACCGGATCCGGGGTTGAGATTGGCGCCTGAACAAAAGCCGCGGCCTTCACCCGTCAGCACAACCGCACGAATGCCATTTTCTTCTTGCTCAATATATTCCAGCGCCTCGTTCATGCCTTGCAGCATTTCAATGCCCATGGCGTTCATGGTTGCCGGATCATTCATGGTGATGATGGCGACCGCGCCATCAACGTCCAAGCGTACTTTTGTGAATTCCATAAAGTGTCCTTTCGGGTTTGCGTGTCAGATAGGGTGGGGCAGTTACTTGCCCTTAAATTCCGGTTTGCGTTTTTGAACAAAGGCGATGGTTGCCTCGCGGAAGTCTTCGGTGGCGCAGAAGATCCGCTGGCCTTCGGCTTCGTACAAAAGTTGGTCGTCAATATTATTCTGTTCGCTGTCGGCAAATGCTTTGCGAACTGCGGGCCATACCAGCGGTGGGCCGTCAGCCAGTTTACGGGCGACCTTCATCGCCTCGTCCATCAACTGGTCATCTTCAACCACATCATAGATCATGCCCCAATCACGCGCCTTTTCTGCGGGCAGTTTCTCGCCAAGGAAGGCAAGTGCCGTGGCCCGTGCGCGACCGACCAGCCGCTGCAAATGGTAGGTCGTGCCCATGTCGGGCAAAATGCCTAGCTGGGGGGCGAACACACACACAAATTTTGCTGACTGTGCGGCAATCGCAATATCGCAGGTCAGGGCAAGGCCCATACCGCCACCTGCTGCTACGCCATTGATGGCGCTGATAACAGGTTTGTTCAGATGCCAGATTTTGGCAATCAGTGGATTATGAAGCGCCTTCATCGCAGATGCCGTGACATCGCCATTATTAGGCTTGCCGCCATGGGGTGCCTCAATAGGGAAGGTGACTTTGTTGTCTGTCATCTTGGTAGCAAGGTCGGCGCCTGCACAAAAGCCGCGCCCTTCACCCGTCATAACAAGTACGCGGGCATTGTCGTCTGCTGCCACACGATCCACAGCGTCAATCATTTCTGCCAGCATGTCAGGGGTGACAGCATTCAGCGCCTTTGGCCTGTTCAAGGTAAGAACGGCAATGCCGTCTGTCACCTCTAATCGGATGCTTTCATAATCCATAATGTTGAAATCCTGTTCATGAGGGAATTGGCATAGTGAATGGCAAAATATTGTTGGTGGCAAATTAGAGGCTAGGGTAGGGGCAGTCCAGCTTATTCGGTGCGATTTTTCAACCAATCGTTCCGGTCCATCCCATAGATCAAAACCGGGATGCCCTGCAGGCGGTCCTCACGCAACAGCCGTTCGCCCAACCGTTCTGCAACGGCAATAGATGGCGTGTTTTTGGGCTGAATGCAGCTAATAACATCTTGCATATTTTGCGTATCAAAGCCCCATTTCAGGCAGGAATGGGCAGCTTCCGTTGCGTAACCCTTGCCCCAATGGGCGCGCCCCAGCAACCAGCCGATTTCCAAGCCGGGCCACCCTTCGGGATTATAAAAGCCGATGCGGCCCACAAGTGCGCCTGTCGCGCGCTCCTCAACCGCCCACAAGCCATAGCCGCGAAGCTGCCAATGGCCCAAAATAGAGGCAAGCGAATGAAAGGCGTTCATCCGGTCGAGCGTTACGCCAGTACCGATATAGCGCATGACTTCACGATCCCCGACCAGCCCCATGTAAGGTTCAAGGTCGTTCGCGCAAAAGCCACGTAAAATCAATCGGTTGGTGGTCAGGGTTGGGATCATGTCTGAAATGCTCTTTTCTTTGTCTATATTACCCTGACAGATGCGTCATTTTTGACTAGACTTCGGGTCTGAAATACTGTCTCTCATTAGCCAAGAAATTGAATTGACGCAAATCCACAATTGGGGCGCTTCTGATAAAGGGGTGCGCCGACTATCTAAACAGAATGGAGGGCATAACATGACCGCCGCAACAATTGATCAATCACAGGGTGCTGACCTTCAGGCACAAATGCAGGCCGTGCTGGACAAGCAACGCCAGTCTTATTTGCAGGATGGTCCCCCCAGTTATGAACTGCGGATGGATCGGTTGCAGCGTACCGTCGATATGCTGCTACGATTTGAAAAAGAAATGTGCGATGCGGTCAATTCAGACTTTGGCAGCCGGTCGCCTGACCAGACATTGTTCACCGATGTTGCCGGGTCAATCGGGCCGCTTAAGCACACGATGAAGCATCTGAAAGGCTGGATGAAGTCTGAAAAGCGCAAGGTGCAATTCCCGCTTGGCCTATTAGGTGCCAAGGCGCGCGTTGATTATCAACCGCTTGGCGTGGTGGGTGTCATTTCACCGTGGAACTTCCCCTTTCAGCTAACATTTGCGCCCTTCGCCGGGATTTTTGGCGCCGGTAACCGCATGATGATCAAGCCGAGTGAATTCACCCCGGCAAGTTCAGAAGTCATTGCCCGCATGTGTGCCGAAACTTTTGATGAAACCGAAGTTGCGGTCTTTACCGGCGGGCCTGAGGTTGGTCAGGCATTCTCCGGCCTTGCGTTTGACCATTTGCTGTTCACAGGCGCAACATCAATTGCCAAGCATGTGATGCGCGCAGCATCTGAAAATCTGGTGCCGTTGACGCTGGAACTTGGTGGCAAAAGCCCGGTTGTTGTTTCAGACACCGCTGACCTTGATGTCACGGCAAAGCGTGTCATGGTCGGCAAGACCCTGAATGCAGGCCAAATCTGCTTGGCGCCTGATTATGTCTATGTTCCCGATGGGAAGGTTGATGAATTTGTCAGCAAGGCAGAAACAGCCGTGACCCAGATGTATCCGACCTTGAAGGATAATCCTGATTACGCATCTGTCGTGAACGAGCGTCATTATGATCGCCTGAACAGCTATATCGAAGATGCGAAGGCCAAGGGCGCAACCGTGCGTGAAATCAATCCGGCGAATGAAGATTTCAGCCAGCAGGCTGCCCACAAAATTCCGCCGACCATCGTTGTGAATGCAACCGATGATATGAAAATCATGCAGGACGAAATCTTCGGCCCGCTATTGCCTATCAAAACCTATAGCCAGGTTGATGAAGTGATTGACTATGTCAACGCCAAGGATCGTCCGCTGGCGCTTTACTATTTCGGTGAAAACAAGGCCGAGGAAAATCACGTGCTGAACAACACCACATCAGGCGGTGTTAGCGTGAACGAAGTGATCATGCATGTGGCGCAGGAAGACTTGCCCTTTGGCGGTGTCGGCCCTGCGGGCATGGGTGCCTATCATGGTGTTGATGGCTTCCGTCAGTTCAGCCACAAGAAAGCGGTGTTTACACAGATCGGCAAACGTTTTGACAATTTGCTGAATGCTGTCCGTCCGCCTTACGGCCCGGACCTGCGTAAAATGGCTGAACAGATGATGAAATAGTCCAGACACGGACTTGCGTTAAAATGGGGCGGTGCTGCAAGATCAGTGCCGCCTTTTTTTATATTACCCCTAGGAACAGTTTATGGATTTTGCCCGTTTCCCACTTGCCCATTTACCAACGCCGCTTGAACCGCTAGCCGGGCTGACTGAATTGCTGGATGGCCCGTCAATCTATATCAAGCGGGACGATTGCACCGGACTTGGCTTTGGCGGCAACAAAACCCGCAAGCTGGAGTTTTTGATCGGCGCTGCGCTTGAGGCGGATGAGGATGCGGTGATCACCTTTGGTGCCTTGCAAAGCAATCATGTTCGCCAAACGGCGGCCGCCTGCGCCAGTGCCGGGCTAGAATGTCATGCGATTTTGGTCCGACAAGTGCCGAACGCAACACAGACCTATCAGCGGTCTGGCAATCTGTTGTTGGATGATTTGTTCGGGGCCACCATCCATCCGGTCGATAGTGATGAAGAGGCTGCTGTTAAACTTGGTGAACTGCTTGAGGCGTTTGAGGTAGAGGGGCGCAAGGCCGCGATCCATCCGCCGGGCGGTTCAACCGCAGTTGGGACGCTTGGTTATGTAAAGGCAGGGATTGAGCTTGCCATGGATATTCAGGCGCTTGATCTGGCGCCCGCCGCGATTTGCCATGCAACCAGCACAGGCGGCACACAGGCCGGGCTGATAACCGGGCTAGCGCTCGCAGGGTGTGATGTGCCTGTGATCGGCTATGACGTCTATAAGGGTGATGAGGCCAAGGTGGCGGAGACAGTCCTTGCCTTAGTAGAAGAGGTGCGTGCTTTGTTGGAGAACCCGCCAGAAATCCCGCGTGACGCGGTGATCGTTAAGGGCGGTGTTATTGGGCCGGGCTATGGTCTTCTGACCGACGAGGTGCGGGAGGCGCTGGTGCTTTGCGCGCGCTATGACGGCTTGTTGCTTGACCCTGTTTATTCAGGCAAGGCGATGGGCGGCATGATCGGTGACATTCGCGCCGGGACATATAGCGGTGATCAGGATGTTATCTTCCTGCACACGGGCGGTGCACCAGGCTTGTTTGCCTATCAGGACAGTTTGGAAGATTAGGCCGCGTCAGTTGCCTGATCGTCAGACCCTTTGTCTGCCTGTTCTTCTGCCGGCGCGCTAGCGGATTTTTGATTGCGTGCTGCAGGGGCAACAGACACCAGCATAAAGGCGGGGACGTGATCGCCCAAACCCACAACGGGCGGGCCCAGATCATCTTTCCGGTTGCGCCCACGGCCGCCGCGACGGTTGTTCTGATCGTTGCGCTCAGACTTGCCGCTATTGCTGTTATTGTTGTTGTTATTGTTGCGACGCTGATTGTTGTTGTTTTTCTTGTCCGATGTCTTTTTGGCTTCCGGCTTGTCGTCTGACTTTTCGTTATCGCCAGTCGGCCCCTTGTCGGTAATGCCGGGCAGTTCAAGACGCGGGATCGGCTTTTTGATCATGGCTTCAATCGCGTCAAGATATTTGCTGTCCCGATCAGTACATAGGGAGTAGGCGGTGCCCGTGCGGCCGGCACGGCCTGTCCGGCCAATGCGGTGGACATAGTCTTCGGCATTCATGGGAAGGTCGAAGTTAAACACATGGCCAACAGAAGGAATGTCGAGCCCGCGTGCCGCAACGTCTGACGCGACAAGCATTTTCAGCTCGCCATTACGGAATTTATCCAGTGTCTCTGTCCGCAAATTTTGCGGGATGTCGCCATGCAGCGCGCCGACAGAATAGTTATAGCGGCTAAGCGATGAGAACAGCTCAGACACGTCGCGCTTGCGATTGCAGAAGATGATGCTGGTCTGCACGTCTTCTTGATCAAGCAGGTGGCGCAATGCCTTGCGTTTTTGACGTGGCTGCACTTGCACAAGATGCTGGGTCACTGTGTCGGCAGTTGTTGCCTGACGGGCAACCTCGACCTTAACAGGATCACGCAGGAACTTGTCGGCAAGGCGCTTAATTTCAGGTGCCATGGTGGCAGAGAAGAACAGCATTTGCCGCCCGGCAGCAGGAACCAATGCGCAGATACGTTCCACATCGGGGATAAAGCCCATGTCGAGCATGCGGTCAGCTTCGTCCACCACAAGGATTTGAACACCCAGCAAAACCAGTTTGCCGCGTTCAACATGGTCGAGCAGGCGGCCCGGTGTTGCAATCAGAACATCAACACCACGGTCGATCAAACGGTCCTGATCAGCAAAGGCAACGCCGCCGATCAGCAATGCCATGGTCAGCTTTTTATATTTGCCATAAAGCTTGAAGTTTTCCGCAACCTGCGTCGCCAGTTCACGGGTCGGGCAAAGGATCAGGCTGCGCGGCATACGGGCCTTGGCGCGGCCATTGGATAGCCGGTCGATCATAGGCAGGGTAAAGCCTGCAGTTTTGCCGGTTCCTGTCTGGGCAATGCCCATTACATCGGCGCCACCCAAGACATGCGGAATGGCCTTGGCCTGAATGGGCGTAGGCTCATCATATCCTTGGTCGTTGATCGCTTTTAATAGATCGTCTGAAAGGCCGAGGTCGGCAAAAGTCATAGCTATCCTGCTTGATTGCGGAACGCACGGGGCCCAAATGGCACGCCCGCGCCTGTATTGGGCCGGACACTCTATAATCTGGGCGGCCAAGTCAAGGGCGCGGCCCCGCGCGGCGACAGCGTGACGCGCGCCGCAAAAGCAACACCCACCCGCCTAAATGGCGAGTGGGTGCAGTAACTAGCCTAAAAATCAGGCTTATTTGTCTTCTTCGGCTGCGTCCCCGGTACGCTTCAGAACTACTGAATCACCTGTCAGATCGAATTTGACGGTGCCGTCTTCTGCTTCATAGGTCCATGTTTCAACAAAGCCGAACTTGGAGATAGAATCGGGTTTGCCCAGCGCGGTTTCAAGCTCTGCCCGGGTTGAAACGTCTTCGGCCTTGGAAACAATGTCAGCCTTGCTCGGCTTGCCACAGGCGGCAAGTGCCAGCATGCCTGTCAGGGCCAAAACAGTCACAATATTGCGGATCGCAGTCATATGTTCACCTTTATTCATATATGCGCCGTGTTTGACGCTGTTACGCAACTTTACGCCGAATTTGGCGCAGATAATTCAGCCAGCAGGCCAGCACAGCCAGCCCGATGGTGCAAGCAAAAAACGGTTATAGGTCAAGGTCGGTGACAAAGGCCGCATTTTCCTGAATGAACTGATAGCGTGCCTCGGGCTTTTTACCCATCAACTGATCAACACGGTCGCGCGTGAATTTCGCGGCCTTTTCTTCCGATGGCAGGGCGACCTGCAGCAAGGACCGCGTTGCCGGGTTCATCGTGGTGTCTTTTAGTTGGGCAGGCATCATTTCACCCAACCCCTTAAATCGTCCAATCTCTACCTTGCCGCGGCCTGTGAATTCAGTTTCAAGCAGCTGATCCTTATGGGCGTCATCACGCGCATAGGCGGTCTTGCCCCCTTGGGTCAGTTTGTAAAGCGGGGGGATGCCAAGATAGAGATGACCGTCATGAACCAGCTGCGGCAGTTCTTGGAAAAAGAATGTCATGAGGAGGGAGGCAATATGTGCCCCATCCACATCCGCGTCGGTCATGATGATTACTTTGTCATAGCGCAAGTCGCTTTCGCGATACTTGTCACGCAGCCCAACGCCAAGCGCCTGAATCAAATCTGACAGTTCTTGGTTCTGTCTGATCTTGTCGCGGCTGGCGCTGGCGACATTCAGGATTTTCCCACGCAGGGGTAAGACAGCCTGTGTCGCGCGATTGCGCGCCTGCTTGGCAGAGCCACCGGCAGATTCACCCTCAACCAAAAACAATTCGGTGCCTGCTGAATTGCCTTGCGAACAATCGGCCAGCTTGCCCGGCAGGCGCAGTTTGCGTGTTGCCTGTTTGCGATTAACTTCCCGATCTGCCTTTTCGCGACGGCGTTCCTCGGCCCGTTCAATCAACCATTCAAGAAGCGTTGAAGCATCCTTGGGGGAGCCTGACAGCCAATGGTCGAAATGATCACGCATGGCGTTTTCGGTTAGTCTTACCGCCGACTGCGTGGACAGCTTTTCTTTCGTTTGGCCCTGAAATTCGGGGTTGGGGATAAAGACTGACAGCATCACGGCGGCAGACCCCATCAGGTCGTCGATGGTGACGTCCTTTGCTTTGCGGTTGCCTGCCAAATCGCCATAGGCGCGCAAGCCCTTAAGCAAGGCGGCGCGTAGCC
This sequence comes from Alphaproteobacteria bacterium, assembly GCA_965229935.1. Taxonomy (GTDB): domain Bacteria; phylum Pseudomonadota; class Alphaproteobacteria; order SPJN01; family SPJN01; genus SPJN01. The sequence goes on along the minus strand of CBDDKB010000002.1, from coordinate 1,436,484 downwards.
CCTGTTCATGGGTGCCGCCATCAGGTGTGGGGATCGTGTTGCAGTAGGAACTGATCAGGGGATCGCCCCCGCCCACAAAGCTGATGGCCCACTCAACGGTCCCTTGATCGGTCTCAACCCTGTCAGCGAACACAGGGTCAATTACGCGTGTGCGACCTTCCAATGTTGCGTTCAAGAAGTCTGTCAGACCGCCGGGGAAATGGAATGTATCTGTTGCGGGGGTTTGTGTGCCTTCGACCAGTTTCGGGTCGCACGACCATTGAATTTCAACGCCGCGAAACAAATAGGCTTTGGATCGGGCCATGCGCCACAAGCGGGCAGGCTTGAAACTGATCTTGCCGCCGAAAATTTCATCGTCTGGCACAAAGGTGACAGAGGTGCCCCGCTTGTTCGGGGCGCTGCCGATTTTCTTCAAGGTAGAAGTTGGCTTGCCCTGGCTGAAGGTTTGCCGCCATTGGGTTTTGTCGCGTGCTACCTCGACAGTCATTTCAATGGCAAGCGCGTTCACAACTGAAATGCCGACGCCATGCAGCCCGCCTGATGTTTCATAGGCCTTGTTCGAGAACTTGCCGCCCGAATGAAGGGTGGTCAAAATAACCTCAAGCGCTGGCTTTTTATATTTGGGGTGCGGATCGATTGGGATGCCACGGCCATTGTCGGTGATGGTCAGACGATTGCCTTCATCAAGATGAATGCTGATCTTATTGGCATAGCCTGCTACTGCCTCATCCATTGAATTGTCGAGGATTTCAGCTGCCAGATGATGCAGCGCCTGTTCGTCGGTGCCACCAATATACATGCCGGGCCGATGACGGACAGGCTCCAACCCTTCAAGAACTTCGATGTCCTTGGCGGAATAGTCTTCTGCGGCTGCGCCTGATTTCGCAGTTTTTGCAGCGGTTTTTTTGGCCGCTGGTTTTTTGGGGGCTGCCTTTTTGCGGGCAGGTTTTTTGTCTGCTTCGTCGAACAGATCACTCATCTCTTGTCATCCGGCTTGTGATTCGCAATATGTCTCCAGTATGACCGTGATGGGGGCCATGTCCAGTTGCGCTTGCCCATTATAGATAACGCAGGTCTAAAGGCCCTGAATGAAAAGGAAATTAGAATGAGCCAGTCTGTTTTAGCGAGCCCTTTGACATTGCCTTGCGGGGCTGTGTTGCCCAATCGACTTGGCAAAGGCGCAATGACCGAAGGGCTGGCGGATGAACATAACCGTGCAACCGCAAGGCATGTCACGCTCTATAAGCGCTGGTCAGAGGGCGGTACAGGCATGCTGTTGACAGGCAATGTGCAGATCGACCGTCATTACCTTGAACGTCCCGGCAATGTCGCGATCGATGGCAGCAATGGCGGCCTAAAAGAGCTGGAGGCTTATGCCGCCGCAGGCACGTCGAATGGCAATCATTTGTGGATGCAGATTTCCCATGCCGGACGACAAACACCCAAGTCCGTTACCAAAGAACCGGTCGGCCCGTCTGCCATCCCGCTTAACATGCCGGGCGGCCTGTTCGGGGAACCGCGCGCGCTTACAGTGGATGAGATCGAGGGGCTTATCGATCGGTTTGCCAATGCCGGGCTGACAGCAAAGCAAACCGGATTTACCGGCGCGCAGATACATTCAGCGCATGGCTATTTATTGTCTGAGTTTTTGTCGCCCATCGCCAATAAGCGCGAGGATCAATATGGCGGCAGCTTGGAAAACCGAGCGCGTTTTTTGTTGAGTGCTGTTCGCAAGGCGCGCGAGGCAGTCGGGCCAGATTTTCCAATTTCAGTTAAGCTGAACAGTTCTGACTTCCAGCAGGGCGGCTTCACCCATGAGGAGTGCTTGCAGGTCGTTGAATGGCTGGGGCAGGAGGGGGTTGATCTCCTTGAAATCTCTGGCGGGAATTATGAACAGCCCAGCATGATGGGGCGCGATGGCGTGCTTGAGCCGATTTATGACAGCCATGTCACAGAACGGACCAAGGCGCGCGAAGCCTATTTTCTGAACTATGCAAAGTCCATCAAACAGGTCAGCACCATTCCCGTGATGGTTACAGGTGGCTTCCGCACGCGTGCGGCAATGGAAGACGCGATTCGCGATGGGGACGCTGATCTAATCGGCATCGCCCGTCCGCTTTGCACCATGCCGGACCTGTCCAATAAGCTATTGGCCGCTGAAATTGATCAGGCCCCCGCCTATGAACAGACCTTGCGTTTGGGGCCGGGCTTGTTAGGGCCGCAAAGCAATCTAGGGCTGATCAAGACCCTAAATTTCGGGGCCGTGCAGGCTTGGTTCTGCGAGCAAATTTTCCGCATGGCAGATGGTTTGGACCCTGATCCCAAAATGGGTGTCTTTCGTGCCTTTTTGCGCTATCAAAGAGGGGAAGGGGCGGCGGCAAAAGCCTTGGTCTATTAAGTTGCGGCATGCTCATCAAATTTGAGAGTGGCAAAGTTTAATGAGTAACAGTGCGGCGGCGTCCATTCGCCAACCAAATTTAAAACCTATGCGCGAGGCAGCGCAGCTTGACAGTCTGACCGGGCTGAGGGGTGTGCTTGCCGTTGCGATTATCGTTTTCCACTATTCCTATTTTTGGGAAATAGATGTGCCGACGGTGGAATATGGCCTGATCTTTCCCAAGATGCATGTGTTCGTCGACATGTTCTTTATGATGAGTGGTTTCATCATGGGTTATGTCCATTGGCGCGATTTTGCGACAGGCATCGACTGGCAAGGCTATAAGCGATATATCGCGCTTCGCATCGGGCGGATTTATCCGGTTCACTTTATAGTGCTAGCAGGCTTTGTCGTGCTTGAACTTGATAATGTCATGCGTGGTGATTTCAGTCAGTTGGAGCATCCAGACAGACGGCCAGAGGCGATTATTACCAATCTGCTTTTGATCCACGCATGGGGGACTGAACCGAACTTGGGTTGGAACTATCCTTCATGGTCAATTAGTGCCGAATGGGCGGCCTATCTGTTATTTCCTGTACTGGTCTATATTTTCCTGAGGCCTAAGACATCTATTGCCCTTGTAAGCTTTGGCACGTTGATCGCGGCAATATTCTTTCTGGCTGGCTTGCCACCCGAACCTCATGGGGCAGGGGGGATCGACCGAACATTTGAACTAGGGGCAGTGCGCGGCATATTCAGCTTTTCGATGGGGCTGGGGCTGTTTCGACTTTATCATGATTTAAAGCTTTATCGGGCGATGAACTCCCTTGCATCAACGCTGTTTAGTGCTGGTTGCATAGTCGCGCTTTTTGTTGGGTTTCATTTCAAGATAAATGACGGCTATTTGCTGTTGTTGGTTGCAGCGATTGTTCTGTCAGTGACGTTTGACGGCAACAAAGTGCGGTGGTTCTTTGAAACAAGTTTCATCATGTTCCTGGGCGAAATATCCTATTCGATCTATATGGTGCATGCGCTGGTGCAACGTGTGTTTATGAGTTTGATCGGCATGGGGTGGGTCAAGTTCAGCGGTTTTTGGGAAGCAATCATCGTCAGTCAGCTTATGTTGGTGGTTTCAGTATTTGCAGCTTACCTGCTGTATATATTGTTTGAGGATCCGATGCGTAAACTGGTCCGGCGCTGGGTGAAGTCAATTGACGCGAAGGCCGCCGCCAAGGCGGCGGCGAAGGCATCTTCTTAAGCGGTGGAAATCAGGCCGGATTTGATATGCCTTGATGCGGAAGGAAATAGTCTGTTTCCGCTTGCCTTGTTGCGCCGGAAATGATGGACTTGCATAAATGTGCAGTCCGCGTGTCAATTGATTGCAAGCGGACCCCCTGAAACCTAGGGGACACGACAAGGCGAAATGGGGGACGACATGGAGCTACCTGCCTTTACATCATTTATGACCCTGATTGCGGTCGGACAGTTTTTTGCCTTCAGCTTTTTGGTTGGGCGCGCGCGGGTAAAACATAACGTTCCGGCCCCCGCCACTTATGGCAATCCTGAATTTGAACGGACGTTCCGTGTGCAGCAAAACACAATGGAACAGTTGGTTTTCTTTTTGCCCAGCCTTTGGATGTTCGGCCTGTGGGTGAATGATTTGGCCGCAGGCGTGTTGGCCATTTTCTGGGTCGTGGGGCGCGAGCTTTATGCCATGGCCTATATTAAAAACCCCGAAGGACGAGGTAAGGGCTTTATGATTTCCATGGCAGCAGGTGCCATTTTGTGGATCGGTTCCTTGGCCGCTATCGCCTATCAGGAAGTGGCTAGCTTTTTCTAAAGGGCGCGCGCCGAGTTCGCTGTGAATTCGATTAATCACGCGGCGATTGCATTGGTCGTCAAGCGCCTTGCCCCCGATGTGCCTTTCATCCCGCTTTTGCTGTCATTTCGATATAAGAAAACCCCCGTCGGCTGAACCGACGGGGGCTTTTTGTTAACTGCTATTCTGCTGATTAGCAGGAGTAGTACATGTCGAATTCGACCGGATGCGGGGTGTGTTCCATGTTGTACACTTCTTCCCACTTCAGCTCGAGGTAAGCATCGATCTGGTCGTCTGTGAACACGCCGCCCTTGGTCAGGAAGGCACGGTCTGCGTCCAGATTTTCCAAAGCTTCGCGGAGTGAGCCACAAACGGTCGGTACTGCTGCCAGCTCTTCTGCGGGCAGGTCGTACAGGTCCTTATCCATCGGGTCGCCCGGATGGATCTTGTTTTCGATACCGTCAAGACCGGCCATCAGCATTGCGGTGAATGCCAGATAGGGGTTTGCAGTCGGGTCAGGGAAGCGGATTTCAATACGCTTGCCTTTGGGGCTGCCAACATGCGGGATACGGCAAGAAGCAGAACGGTTACGTGCTGAATAGGCCAGCAGAACAGGTGCTTCAAAACCGGGGATCAAACGCTTGTATGAGTTGGTTGACGCGTTGGTGAACGCATTCAGTGCCTTGGCGTGCTTGATGATACCGCCGATATAGTACAGGCAGGTTTCTGACAGATCAGCATAGCCTGAACCTGCGAAGGTCGGCTCACCATCTTTCCAGATTGACTGATGAACGTGCATCCCAGTGCCGTTGTCGCCTTTAACAGGCTTGGGCATAAAGGTTGCTGTCTTGCCATGCAGATGGGCAACCATGTGCACGCCATATTTGTACATTTGCATCCGGTCAGCTTGTTCGACCAATGTGCCGAAAATCATGCCAAGCTCATGCTGTGACGGTGCCACTTCATGGTGATGTTTTTCCATGGGCAGGCCCATTTGTTTCATCACTGTCAGCATTTCAGAACGGATGTCCTGACCTGAATCGACAGGGGCGACGGGGAAGTAACCACCCTTGATGCCCGGACGATGGCCCATATTGCCAGCTTCATAGTCAGTAGCTGAATTGTAGGGGCCTTCCATTGAATCGATGGCAAAGCCGGTTGCGTTCATGTCAGTTGACCAACGCACATCATCGAACATGAAGAATTCAGCTTCAGGACCGAAATAGGCTGTGTCACCGATACCGGTTTGCTTCAAATAAGCTTCGGCGCGCTTGGCTGTTGAACGCGGGTCACGGCCATAACCTTCGCCTGTGCTGGGCTCAAGAATATCGCAGGTCACAACCATGGTTGATTCTGCGGTGAACGGGTCCATGAATGCTGTGTCGCAGTCGGGCATCAGGGTCATGTCTGATTCATTGATGGCCTTCCAGCCAGCAATTGATGAACCGTCGAACATCACGCCTTCGGCGAACATGTCTTCGTCAACGACGGCAACATCCATTGTTACGTGCTGCCATTTCCCGCGCGGGTCGGAAAAACGCAGATCAACATATTTGACACCATTTTCCTCAATTTCTTTGAGCAACTGTTTTGCGTCAGCCATTGAAAACTTCCTTCAGTGTTTGGCCTGCACCATGCAGGCGGTTCAAAATTCTTGTCCCGCAGGGGAGTGGGTAACAAGTGGTTTGTTAGATCGGCGCCCCAAGCCCCATAAACTGATTAGGGGACGCCTATGATAAGGGTAGGTGGGCTTAAACGGCGTCTGCGCCAGATTCGCCCGTGCGGATGCGGATTGCTTCGTCGATGGTGCTGACAAAGATTTTGCCGTCACCGATGCGGCCAGTGCGGGCAGCATTCTGGATGGCTTCCAAGGCGCGTTCAAGCTGTGAATCGTCAATCACGATCTCCAGCTTCACTTTTGGCAAGAAATCCACAACATACTCAGCGCCGCGATAAAGTTCAGTATGCCCCTTTTGGCGGCCAAAGCCCTTGGCTTCCAAAACAGTGATGCCTTGCAGGCCAATATCGTGCAGTGCCTCTTTCACTTCATCCAGTTTGAACGGTTTGATGATGGCTTCGATCTTTTTCATATTTTGCCTCATTCTTGTTGCGGGCCGGACCGAATTTTGGGTCGCGGTGTCTCATTGAATTGTTTTCTGCGGTAATAGAAGCAGATTTCATGCCAGTTTTGGCTTTTTCGTTCGCGGCGCTGTGACTCAAGGCTTTTATGGTGGAATCGCCGCCTGTTTCTGGTGCGACATGGCCTGCGGCAAGTTCTAATCAAAAATTGCCCAATAAATAGTCAAAAATCTGCCCAATATTTACGCTTTGCAGGCTAAAAATTAAGCACACGCTTGGCGGGCGCAGAAATCCCCGATGCCTTATGCCTTATTGCTGGGCAGTTTTGGCGCGTGTTTGGGCGGCTTCGTTTGGTCCTAAAAGTTTATTTTCAACATGTTGGATGATTATGGCGGCAATATCCTTGCCCGTAATTTTTTCGATGCCTTCCAGGCCGGGGGAGGAATTGACCTCCAAAACCTTTGGGCCGGAGGATGTGCGCAACAGGTCAACGCCCGCAACTTTCAGGCCCAAAACACGCGCAGCCTTAATAGCGGTTTGTCGTTCTTCCTTGGTAATGCGCACGCGCGTTGCGGCCCCGCCGCGATGCAGGTTGGAGCGGAATTCCCCTTCAGGTGCCTGACGACGCATGGCCGCCACGACTTTTGAGCCGATGACAAGGCAGCGAATGTCTGACCCTTCGGCCTCTTTTACAAACTCTTGCACCAACAATTCGGCATTCAGTCCGCGAAAGGCTGTAATAACGCTTTCTGCAGCCTTGCGGGTTTCAGCCAGAACCACACCCTTGCCTTGGGAGCCTTCGAGCAGCTTTAGGACCAGTGGGGCCCCATTCACGATTTGGATCAGATCGTCCGTGTCGCGGGGGGAGTGGGCAAAGCCCGTAACAGGCATGCCGACCCCGGCACGCGCCATCAATTGATGGGCATAAAGTTTATCGCGGGAGGAGCCGATGGCACCGGACCCATTCAGACAGTACACCCCCATGCTTTCGAACTGGCGAACAACCGCCATACCGTATGAGGTGATGGACGCGCCGATGCGAGGTATGATGGCGTCGAACCCTTCCAGCGATTTGCCTTGGGCATAAATCATCGGCTTTGCCGTTGTGATGTTCATATAGCAGCGGGTGGTATTAATCACCTCGACCATATGGTCCATCTCTTCTGCCGCTTCGACCAAACGCTTGGTAGTATAACTGTTGGGCTCGCGGCTTAGGATGCCAATTTTAAGTGACCGTTGGCGGCGGCTCTTACGCTTGCGGCCACCGCCATACAGGTCAGCCGTTAGCTCAGGCAACAGCATATTTTCTGACGGTTGGACAATCAGCTTGTCCATCATTGCAGACCGACCCAGCAGCATCCGTGACGACATGGAATCACGATTGGTCAAGGTAACTTCAATTGGCCATTCCTGCCCATCGACGTGCAGCTTGGTTTCGATAACAGGGCGGAACTCCCGCTCGCCGTTTGAGCTGGTGATCTCCCGAATTTCAAGCAAGGGCGCGGTGCAATAGATTAAAATGTCGGGCCGGTCGGTCAGCGGTTGTATACCAAACCTGACTTTGCGCCGTGCTTCTGATCCGAAATATTCGATTGATGTTGCATGCAGCGCAGACGTTTTTGCGCCCGTATCAATTTTTGCCTTGATAGCAGGCAGGTCAAGATCGGGTAGTGCAACCCATTCTTCCCAACCGACATAAATGTTGTCATTTTGCTGATCTGCCATCAATTCAATCCCATATTGTTTCATGCCACAGGAGGCCGACCTTGACAGAGGAGGATGGTCCTGTCACCCACCTATTATATTCAAAAGTGCGGCCAATCATACAGGCGGGGCAAGCGATATTATGACGTCAGATTATGCAGGCAATCGGGCATTGGGGGCCTATGGGATCACCATATTCACGACCATGTCGGAATTGGCGATCAAGCATGATGCCATCAATCTCGGTCAAGGCTTCCCTGACGAAGAAGGGCCGCTGGATATCAGGCAGGCTGCAGCAGATGCCTTGTTGCATGGCTCTAACCAATACCCGCCTGCACCGGGCATCCCCGAATTGCGAGAGGCTGTGGCGGTACATGACAAACGGTTTTACGGCTATGATCATTTGACACTGGAGCATGTGCTGGTCTGTTCAGGAGCGACGGAGGCGTTGACCGCCGCGCTGATAGGCCTCCTAAATCCGGGTGATGAGGTGGTGTTGTTTGAACCGCTTTATGATTCCTATCTGCCAATCATTGAACAGATCGGTGCCGTGCCCCGGCTGGTTAGATTATGTCCGCCAGATTGGGCTGTGCCTCTGGATGCGCTAGCGGCCGCGTTCACAGATAAAACGAAATTGATTGTTCTTAACTCCCCTATGAACCCAACAGGCAAGCTGTTTACAGATGATGAGTTGGCAGCAATCGCCGCGCTTTGCGTTCGGCATCAGGTGCCGGCATTGTGTGACGAGGTGTATGAACATTTGGTCTTTGACGGGCAGCGCCATTTGCCCTTAATGAGTTTTGAGGGGATGGCAGACCTCGCCATCCGTGTTGGATCCGCAGGGAAGACTTTTTCACTGACCGGGTGGAAGGTCGGCTACATTACCGCTGCGCCTTATCTGGTGAATATGATCGGCAAGGCGCACCAGTTCTTAACCTTCACCACGCCGCCTGATCTTCAAAAGGCTGTGGCCTATGGGTTGGGTAAGCCGGACAGCTATTTCGATGAGCTGACTGCAGACCTGCAGACAAAGCGTGATCGGTTGGCCGATGGGCTGCGCAGCGTTGGCTTTATCGTTCATCCGGCAGCGGGCACCTATTTTCTGACGGCTGACTATGCCCCGCTTCAGGCCCGGCTTGGCATAGATGAGCCTGCCGCTGCATTTTGTGAACGCATTACACGTGATGCCGGTGTGGCAGCGGTTCCGGTCAGTGCTTTTTATGCGCCTGAACGGGTCAGCGGCACGCCCCTGCCGGATGAGGTGCGCACTGTCATCCGCTTTTGCTTTTCAAAGCGTCACGCAGTGCTTGACGAGGCGGTCAAGCGCCTTGCCGCCTATGTGGAAAGGGGGTAGGACTCAAGCCATCCACATTCCCATAGAAGGAAAACAAGATGGCTGGTTCAATTGATCCACGGACACCGGTTCTGATCGGCGGGGGAGAGTTTACCGATAGATCGTCTGCTGAAGACGGGCTGACCCCACATGCCTTTTTGGCAAAGATTGCCCGGCTCGCTGTCGATGATACAGGTGCAGCAGACAAGGTAACCGCTGCACTTGATGGAATTTCAGTTATCGAGTTTACCGTCGATTCCCCTGATGTCCGCTCTGCGATGGGGGGGCGCTATACCAATCCGCCGCGCACAGTCGCCAAGTCGCTTGGCCTTGAAAGTGTGCCGACAGAAATTTATGCGGCGACGGGCGGAAACTCACCCCAAATGTTGGTCAATGATATGGCTGAACGGATTGCAACGGGCGGTGTGAATGTTGCTTTGATCGCAGGTTGTGAAGTGTTGGGCACGATGGTCAATCGGTTAAAGTCGGGCCTGTCGCTTGATGACTGGGCGGATGAGCCTGGCGGTGAGCCTGAAATTGTTGGCACCAACAGGCCCGGTCAGTCTGATCATGAAAAGCTGCACGGCATTGATCTTCCGGTGAATATTTATCCCCTGTTTGAAAACGGCATTCGCGGTCATATGGGCCATTCGATTGCGGAACATATGGATCATTTGGGCAGGCTGTTTGCCCCCTTTACTGAGGTTGCAGCCAACAACCCTTACAGTTGGTTCCCCATTGAGCGGTCAGCCGCAGAATTGACAACCATCGGCGATGACAATCGGTGGATCGGTTTCCCCTATCCGAAATATCTGAACTCAATCATTCGGGTCAATATGGGCGCAGCGCTTGTCATGTGTTCAACTGCAGCAGCGGATGAGATGGGCATCCCCGAAGAGCAGCGTGTTTACCTGCATGGATGTGGTGACGCCTATGACATTTGGAACGTGTCTGAACGTGTGAACTATTATTCAAGCCCTGCCATTCGCACCATGACAGACCGCGCATTTGATATGGCAGATTGGTCAGTTGATGATCTCGACTTTATGGATCTTTATTCCTGTTTCCCCAGCGCGGTCGAGATCGCCTGTATGGAACTGGGCATTCCCTTCGATGATCCGCGCGGCCTGACCATCACTGGCGGGCTGCCTTATTTCGGCGGGCCGGGCAGTGCCTATGTGATGCATTCAATTGTCGAGATGGCAGCAAAGCTGCGCGCCAAACCGGGCAAGAAGGGGCTGGTGACAGCCAATGGCTGGTTCGTCACCAAACATGCCTGCGGCCTTTATAGTACTGAGCCTAAGGAAGGCCCCTGGGTGCGTGAGGCGCAGGCGAGCTATCAGCCCGGTATTGACAATGACCCGGCAAAGCCAGTGCTGGAAGAAAACCCCGAAGGTGATGCGACCATCGAAACCTATACGATTGTGCATGGTCGGCACGGGCCGGAACGGGGGATCATTATTGGTCGCCTGGCGAACGGGAGCCGCTTCATTGCCAACACACCCAATGATGCCATTACACTGAATGACTTGCAGGAACGGGATAGTCTTGGACGCCCGGGCACTGTGACGAAAGTTGATGGCCTGAATATCTTTACACCCGGAAATTGACGAAAAAGGCAGACCTTTATGACCAAGCTAACATTTATCCGTCACGGTGAAGCGGCCAGCGGTTGGGACGGGCATGCTGATCCGGGCCTGTCAGAAAAGGGGCAGGGGCAGGCAGATGCGGTCGCCCAAGTGCTGAACAGGCTGCCGCAACAGCCCATCCGCACCAGCCCGCTTATGCGCTGTCAGGAAACGGCAGCACCCTTGGCGGCGATGTGGGGCCAAGTGCCGACCATAACGCCTGAGGTGGCAGAGCTTCCTTCACTCGGTATGGGCCTTGAGGAGCGGACCACATGGCTGCGTAAACTAATGATGGGGAATTGGTCAGATACTGAAACTGAAATTCAGGACTGGAAACAGTCCGTGCTTGATTATGTGCTCGCGCTTGAGGGGGAGGGCGATCAGGTCATCTTCAGTCACTTTATTGCGATTAATGTGTTAGCTGGGCACGCCGCGGGGTCTGATGCGGTGATTGTGTTTAAGCCCGATAATTGTTCAGTCACAACTTTTGACCTTACCGAAGGCAAGTTGACCCTTGTCGAACAGGGCCGCGAAGCGGACACGGTGGTACGGTAATATGACAGCAATCGAATGGATGAGCGCTGCTGAACTTGGCGCTGCCTATCGCGCGGGTGACCTGACGCCTCGTGCCGTTGTTGATCACTTGCTGGCACGTATCAAACAGCTTGATGGTGACATCAATTGTTTTTGCCTTGTTGATGAGGGGGAAACGCAAAGACAGGCGGATGAGGCGACAGCAAGGTTTGCAGCCGGGCAGCCGATTGGGCCGCTTGATGGTGTACCCGTCGCGATCAAGGATATCTTGCTGACAACGGGCTGGCCGACCTTGCGCGGGTCCAAAACTATAGACCCAAGCAGCCCATGGGATGTGGACGCGCCTTCCGTTGCGCGCTTGAAGGAGGCGGGCGCCGTCCTGATCGGCAAAACCACCACACCTGAGTTTGGGTGGAAGGGCACAAATGATAACCCGCTGACGGGCATAACGCGGAACCCGTGGAACTTGGAACGGACACCCGGTGCATCAAGTGGCGGAAGTGGTGCAGCACTTGCCGCTGGATTGTGCCCCATCGCAACGGGGACTGATGGCGGCGGGTCAATCCGTATTCCTGCGGCGTTCTCAGGCGTGTCGGGTCTTAAGCCAAGCTATGGCCGCGTCCCGGCCTTTCCTTTGTCGCCATTTGGTACGGTTGCGCATGTGGGGCCTATGGCCCGCACGGTTGAAGACCTTGGCCTGTTCCTGAATGAACTTGCCAAGCCCGACGCGCGTGATTGGTATCATTTGCCAGACGCTGCAATTGACTGGCATAAGGCGGCGACAGCGCCGTTGCCGGACAAAACACGCCTGATGGTCAGTGCTGATCTGGGATTTGTTGACGTGCACCCCGATGTCGCCTCAGCGTTTGAAGAAGCGCTGAAAGTGCTAGAGGGGCAGGGCGCAAAATTGGTCGATGCGCCAAAACTGTTCGACGACCCGGTCGAGATTTTCAAGGTGCTTTGGTATGGCGGCGCTGCCTTCTTATTGGAAGACTTACCGGATGATCAATTCGCCTTGATTGATCCGGGCCTGCAATATGTAGTCGATCAGGGGCGCCAAATCAGTCGCCGCGACTTTCAGCTTGCTATCAAGGCGCGCGAAACATTCGGCAGTGACATGCGTCAGGCAATGGATGGCTTTCATGGGCTATTAACGCCGCAAATGCCCATCCCGGCGTTTGAGGTTGGTGCCAATTATCCCGGCGGACCTGATAACAGCAAACCCGGTGCTGGTACGTGGGAAAGTTGGACGCCTTTCACATATCCATTCAACCTGACCCAACAGCCCGCTGCGGCAGTGCCTTGCGGCTTCAGTCAGGATGGTATGCCCTTGTCCTTGCAGGTGGTGGCGCCGCAATTCCGTGATGATCTCGCCCTGACGATTGCAGGTGTTTATCAACGGGCAACAGACTGGCACACGCTCCACCCGGCGCTATAATGCAGGACTGAGGAGGCCGTAATATGCCCTATCATGATCTGCTGACAGTCAAACAAATGTATGCTGCCGACCAGCATGCGGTTAGTCAGGGCGTGCCATCCCTAGCCTTGATGGAAAATGCCGGGCAGGCCTGTGTTGATGAGATTCTTGCCCGTATAGACCCATGCCCGACATTGGTTCTGTGTGGCCCCGGCAATAATGGTGGCGATGGGTTTGTGATTGCGCGCTTGCTTGCCGATGCCTGTTGGCCGGTCACGATTGGATTGTTGGGTGACCGTGCAGCTCTGAAGGGTGATGCGGCGACCATGGCTGACAAGTGGCAGGGGGACTGTTTGGCCCTTTCGCCAGACTTGGTTTCCGATGATGTCGGTTTGATCGTTGATTGTCTTTTCGGGGCAGGGTTGGCGCGCGCTATCGAAGGTGACATTGCCAACTTGATTGATCGCGTGAATGACAGCGCTGCCAATATTATGGCGGTGGATGTGCCTTCCGGTGTTGATGGTGACACTGGCGCTGTGGGCGGCACAGCGGTAGAGGCTGATTTCACAGTGACATTCTTTCGGGCGAAGCCGGGGCACTTGCTTTATCCGGGGCGGACCTATTGCGGAGAGATTTGCGTCCGCGATATCGGCATACCGGACACAGCCTTGCAGGCGGTTGAGGCAAAGGGCGCGCATAACAGTCCGGGCCTGTGGATGCATCAGTTTCCAGTGCCAGATAGTGAAGGGCACAAATATACGCGCGGGCATATGCTGGTTCGTTCTGGCGGTATGACCAAAACCGGTGCCGCGCGCATGGCGGCGATGGCTGGCCTGCGTGTTGGTGCGGGGCTTGTAACGGTGGCGGGGCCGCCATCTGCGCAGATGGTTTTGGCCAATCACCTAACCGCGATCATGATTGATTGCGAACGGGATGGTGAGGGTGAGGGCGGCGGCTTCGCCCCCTTGCTTGACGATGCGCGCCGCAATGCGGTCATTGTTGGGCCCGCGAACGGCGTGGGTGAGGCAACGCGTGAAGCTGTGCTTGCCGCCTGTGCCGCGCCTGCTGCGCTTGTGCTTGATGCCGATGCGCTGACCAGTTTCCAAGATGACCCGGACACCTTGTTTGATACTCTTAAAGTGCGGCCAAACCCGGCTGTCCTTACCCCGCATGAGGGGGAGTTTGCGCGTTTGTTTAAAGAAGGCGCCTCAAGGCTTGAACAGGCGATGGCTGCGGCGGTCCAATCAGGGGCGGTTGTTGTACTGAAGGGGCCTGATACGGTCATAGCGTCGCCCGATTGGCGCTTTGCCATTAATGACAATGCGGGGCCAGAACTTGGGACTGCCGGATCGGGCGATGTTCTTGCCGGCATTATTGGTGGGCTGCTAGCACAAGGCATGATGCCGTTTGAGGCGGCCTGCGCAGGCGTTTGGCTGCACGGGCAGGCTGGCAGCGATTATGGCATAGGCCTGATAGCCGAAGATTTGCCCGATATGTTGGGGCGCGTGATCGAATCGCTGCATTTCGGCGGCGGTGACGAGCCGTAAAATGCCCTGAATTCAGTGCGACAGGGGCTGTTTCCACGGCTAATGGGGGCAAATATGGCGCGATGTGCCCTTCCGCCGCGCTTTTTTCCCGAAATTGGCGCTTTTGTTGCGCCTAGGGTGGTGCTATAGACCGCCGTTCAAAGGGTACCGGGCAATTCGCCCGGCCTTCTGTTTTGGGCAAGCAATAGCGGTTATCCAAGTCTATCAGGATAACAAGCGGGCCTTGTCTGAATGATTGCCGATGCGGGTGTGGTGGAATTGGTAGACACGCTAGATTTAGGTTCTAGTGCCGCGAGGCGTGGGGGTTCAAGTCCCTCCACCCGCACCAAGGCGATCTTAGAAGGCCCTGTCGAAATTTGTTTATGAAGTGAGACGCGCAATGAACGTCACCGAAGTATCAGCCGAAGGGCTGAAACATGAATTGAAAATCACCCTGCCTGCTGCGGACATTGCAGCCAAGGTTGATGCCAAAATTGCCGAAGTTAAGGACCAGATCAAGCTGCCCGGCTTCCGCCCCGGTAAAGTCCCTGAGAATGTTGTGAAGCAACGCTTTGGCGATAGCCTGTTGAACGAAGTGTTCCAGGAAGCTTTGCAGCATGCCATGCAGTCCACATTGGAAGAGCGTGAATTGCGCCCCGCCATGCAGCCCGACATTGACTTTGGTGAAGATTTCAAAGGCCCGGTTGAAGGGCAGGATATCGAATTCACCATGAAACTGGAAACACTACCTGATGTGCCGGAACATGATTTCAGCACCGTTAAGCTTGAAAAGCAGGTCGCAGAAGTTTCCGATGATGAAGTGCAAAAGCGTCTGCAGCAGCTTGCTGATGGTCAGCGGTCATTCGAAGATCGTGACGAAGGCGCAGCCGCAGAAACCAATGATCAGGTCAATATCGACTTTGTTGGTACAGTAGATGGCGAAGCCTTTGAGGGCGGTTCTGCAGAAGGTGTGAACCTTGTGCTTGGTTCCAACACCTTTATCCCCGGCTTTGAAGACCAGTTGGTTGGCGTGAAGGTCGGTGATGAGCTGGACGTCAATGTGACTTTCCCCGAAGACTATCAGGCTGATCATCTGGCCGGTAAAGACGCCGTCTTTGCCTGCAAGGTCAATGCGGTTCAGTCCCCGATGGACACCGTAATTGATGATGAGTTCGCCAAGAATTTCGGCATGGAAAATCTGGAAGAACTGACAGGCCGTTTGAAAGAACAGGTTGAAAATGAATTCGGTTCATTCAGCCGTGAAAAGCTAAAGCGCGATCTTCTGGATCAGCTTGACACTGCTTTGAAGTTTGATGTGCCCGAAGGCTTGCTCGACGCTGAGTTCCATCAGATCTGGCATCAATTCGAACACCAGATGGAACATGAAAGCAAAACCTTTGACGATATGGAAAAGTCAGAGGACGAGTATAAGGAAGAATACAAGACCATCGCCGAACGGCGTGTGCGTCTTGGCCTCGCCCTTGCTGAAATTGGCCGCAAAGCCAATATCGAAGTATCGCAAGAAGAGCTGACACAGGCTATCTTCCAGCAGGCACGCAATTTCCCCGGTCAGGAACAACAGGTCTTTGAATTTTATCAGAAAGACCCAAGCGCAATGGCCCAGCTACGTGCGCCGTTGATCGAGGAAAAAGTCGTTGATTACGTGCTTGAACTTGCCGATGTGACGGAAAAAACCGTGACAGAGGAAGAGCTGAAAGCGCCGATGGAAGACGACGAAATCGTTTAAGCTTCCTGTATTTACTGAAAATGAGGTTTAGATCCGGTGCCGCTTCGTAGTCGGACCACTTGTTTTCAGTAAACAAATTATGGACCCCGTCGTCTGAAAAGTGTCATGGGCACTTGCAAGATGGCGGGGTCTTATTATGTTTAGCAGTATAGATTTCGATTTGATCAGCTGGTCCGTTCTGGGCCAGACTTTCTCAGGAGCCTGATATGCAAGATCCGATACAGATGATGAGCGGCCTTGTCCCCATGGTGGTTGAACAGACCAGCCGGGGCGAGCGTGCCTATGATATTTATTCACTGCTGCTCAAACAGCGGATCGTATTTGTCAGTGGGCAGGTTGAAGACATGATGGCAGGGCTGTTGCAGGCCCAGCTACTGTTCTTGGAGGCAGAGAACCCCAAGAAAGAAATTTACATGTATATCAACTCGCCCGGCGGCGTTGTGACCTCAGGGCTCGCCATCTATGACACGATGCAATATATCCGCAGCCCCGTAGCAACCGTGTGTTCAGGCCAAGCCTGTTCCATGGGATCGCTGCTGCTGGCGGCGGGAGAGCCGGGGATGCGCTTTTCCACTCCCAACGCGCGCATCATGGTGCATCAGCCGTCAGGTGGCGCACAGGGCCAAGCGACAGACATCCACATTCAGGCGCAGGAAATTTTGAAGGTGCGTGAAAAGTTGAATGGTATATATGCCAAACATACCGGCCAGCCGATGGATGTGATTGCCGAAACCTTGGAGCGTGACCGGTTCATGAGCCCTGAAGAGGCGAAGGAATTCGGTTTGATCGACGAGATCTACGAAAAGCGTCCCGAATCAGCCTCCTGAGGCAGAAAATCGCGCTAAATACGCTGAATTTGTCCTAATTGGCTGGATTTCATGGCTGATTGGGGCGAATTAAGGGCCAAATTGGCCTCATATTGCCTATTTGTTGTGGATAATCGCGCGATACGCGCTTGATCGGCTCTGTCTGTTCATGCTCGTATGAACAGATCAAGAGATTTTGGGCCGCCCCATGCCCGCCAGATCCCCCCGATCATGGCTAATGAGGCAGAAAGGATTTGAGTGATGACGGACAAGACTTCAGGTAGCGACTCGAAAAATACGCTTTACTGCTCATTCTGCGGCAAAAGCCAACATGAAGTGCGCAAGCTTATTGCGGGGCCTACTGTCTTTATCTGTGACGAATGTGTTGAGCTTTGCATGGACATTATCCGTGAAGAGCACAAATCCTCTGTCGTGAAATCAAGTGCGGGCGTACCGACCCCGGCAGAAATCTGTCAGGTATTGGATGATTATGTCATCGGTCAGGCGGTGGCAAAGCGTGTCCTGTCTGTTGCCGTGCATAATCACTATAAGCGTTTGAACCACGATCCGAAATCATCGGAAGTTGAACTGGCAAAGTCCAACATTTTGCTGGTTGGTCCCACCGGTTGCGGTAAGACGTTGTTGGCGCAGACCTTGGCCCGCATTTTGGACGTGCCCTTCACCATGGCAGACGCCACAACATTGACCGAGGCAGGTTATGTCGGTGAAGACGTTGAAAACATCATTCTGAAGCTGCTGCAATCCGCTGACTATAATGTTGAACGTGCCCAGCGCGGCATCGTCTATATCGACGAGGTGGATAAGATCAGCCGCAAATCAGACAACCCGTCCATCACGCGCGACGTGTCGGGCGAGGGGGTGCAGCAAGCGCTGTTGAAGATTATGGAAGGCACTGTTGCCTCCGTCCCGCCGCAAGGGGGGCGCAAGCACCCGCAACAGGAATTCCTGCAGGTTGATACCACCAATATACTGTTCATTGTCGGTGGTGCCTTTGCCGGGCTCGACAAGATCATCTCTGGTCGTGGTGACAGTACATCAATCGGCTTCGGCGCTGATGTGAAGGCCCCTGATGATCGCCGCGTGGGTGATCTTTTGATGGAGCTTGAGCCGGATGATCTGGTCAAGTTCGGGTTGATCCCCGAATTTGTCGGTCGCTTGCCCGTTATTGCGACCCTGACCGATCTTGATGAAGAGGCGCTGAAAGAAATTCTGACCCGTCCGAAGAATGCGCTGACGAAGCAGTATCAGCAATTGTTCGAGATGGAAGATGTGAAGCTGACCTTTGCTGATGACGCATTGGGTGCCATTGCGCGCAAAGCCATTGCCCGCAAGACGGGCGCGCGTGGTCTGCGGTCGATTATGGAGGGCATTCTGCTCGACACCATGTATGACCTGCCGTCGCTTGAAGGCGTCGAGGAAGTGGTGGTCAATGCAGAGACGGTGGAAACCGGGTCCCAGCCGCTTTACATCTATGCGGACAAGTCTGAGGATATGGGCTCAACCGCCTGATATTGATGGATTATTCGGAATTGCTCGATTCCGTCGCAGCGGCTTGATTTAGGGTACTTCAACCCTATCTATTAAAGACAGACCTTTGCTTGGGCCTTGCTTGCCGAACTGGGGCAGCGTGGCCTGAAACCTTGACGTCAAATGCGATCCGTGCCGGGCTGCGAATGTGGGCGGTGCAGATTGGCTAAACGAGTAGACGAAGATTATGAGTAACGAAAACGAAACGGTCGAAACAGAAGAGCTGCCAGACAACGGCATCTACCCGGTATTGCCCTTGCGCGATATTGTGGTCTTTCCCCACATGATCGTGCCTTTGTTTGTGGGCCGTGAAAAATCCGTCAAGGCGCTTGAAGACGTCATGCAGTCGGATAAGAAAATCCTGCTGGCAACGCAGAAGGATGCGGCCGCGGACGATCCGTCTCCGGATGATATTTATCAGGTCGGCACTGTCTGCTCTGTCCTGCAATTGTTGAAATTGCCTGATGGGACGGTGAAGGTTCTGATCGAAGGTGTTGCCCGTGCGCGGTTGCGCAGCTTTACGGACCGCACTGCCTTTTTCGAGGCAGAGGCGGATATTATCGCCGAAGCTGACAATGAGGGTGACGAGGTTGAGGCATTGAGCCGGACTGTCGTGTCCCACTTTGAATCCTATGTGAAGCTGAACAAGAAAACCCCGCCAGAGGTGCTGGTTTCGATTAATCAGATTGATGATCCGGCCAAACTTGCGGACACAGTTGCCTCGCATCTGGCGATCAAGCTGGCTGAAAAGCAGGAACTGCTTGAGATCGAATCAGTCTATCAGCGGCTGGAACGTGTCTACGCCATGATGGAAGGCGAGATCAGCGTATTGCAGGTCGAAAAATCCATCAAAAGCCGTGTCAAAAACCAGATGGAAAAGACACAACGCGAATATTATTTGAACGAACAGCTTAAAGCCATTCAGAAAGAACTGGGCCAGGGTGAGGAAGGCGACGACCTTTCCGAATATGAAACCTTGTTGGCAGACACAAAGCTGTCGAAAGAGGCACGCGAGAAGGGCGAGGCTGAGCTGCGCAAGCTCAAGCAGATGAGCCCGATGTCAGCCGAAAGCTCTGTCGTGCGGAACTATCTCGACTGGTTGCTTGGCATTCCGTGGGGCAAGAAAAGCCGTACCAAGAAAGATTTGAAAGAGGCGGCCAAAATCCTTGATGCCGACCATTATGGCCTTGAAAAGGTTAAAGAGCGTATCTTGGAATATCTTGCTGTTCAGGCACGCGCGAAAAAGCTGAAAGGGCCGATCCTGTGCCTTGTCGGCCCGCCAGGTGTCGGTAAGACATCGCTTGGTCGGTCTATTGCTGAGGCAACAGGGCGCGAATTTGTGCGCATGTCATTGGGCGGTGTGCGGGACGAAGCAGAAGTCCGCGGTCATCGTCGTACCTATATCGGCTCTATGCCCGGTAAGATTATCCAGTCCATGAAAAAGGCAAAGCACGTCAATCCGCTGTTCCTGTTGGACGAGATTGACAAGCTGGGTCAGGACTTCCGTGGTGACCCATCCTCTGCCCTGTTAGAGGTGCTGGACCCCGAACAGAATTCAAGCTTTGGCGATCATTATCTTGAGGTGGATTATGATCTGTCCGACGTGATGTTCATTACCACGGCGAATTCGCTGAACATGCCCCAGCCGCTGCTGGACAGGATGGAGATCATTCGCCTGCCCGGTTACACCGAAGACGAAAAGGTCGAAATCGCCAAACGTCATCTGGTGGCCAAGCAGGTCAAGGACCATGGCTTGAAGAAGTCGGAGTTCACCGTTTCAGATGAGGCGCTGCGTGATCTTGTGCGCCGCTACACGCGTGAGGCTGGTGTCCGTAACCTTGAACGCGAAATTGCCAATCTGGTGCGTAAAGCGACCCGGCAATTGGTGGAAGACCCGAAAAAGAAAAAGGTCTCTGTCACCATGCGCAATCTTGAAAAGTTTGCAGGCGTCCCGCGCTTCCGCTTTGGCATGGCCGAAGAGGAAGATTTGATTGGCGTGGTAACAGGCCTTGCCTGGACCGAAGTCGGTGGGGAGTTGTTGCAGATCGAAGCTGTCATGCTACCGGGTAAGGGCAAGATGACCACAACGGGTAAGTTGGGCGACGTGATGCAGGAATCCATTCAGGCTGCTGCATCCTATGTGCGGTCGCAATCGCTGCGGATTGGCGTTACGCCGCCAACCTTTGAAAAACGTGACATTCACGTCCATGTCCCCGAAGGGGCCACACCGAAGGATGGCCCGTCAGCCGGTATCGGTATGGTGACATCCATCGTGTCAGTGCTGACAGGTATTCCTGTGCGTAAGGAAATCGCCATGACGGGCGAGGTAACCTTGCGTGGCCGTGTGCTGCCTATTGGCGGGCTAAAGGAAAAATTGCTGGCCGCATTGCGTGGCGGGTTGCAGACCGTGTTGATCCCCAAGGACAATGAAAAGGATCTTGCGGACATTCCTGATAATGTGAAAAGCGGCCTGACCATCATTCCCGTGTCAGATGTGGAGGAGGTGTTGAAACACGCCCTTGTCCGCATGCCTGAACCAGTAGAATGGGAAGAACCGGTTGAGCCGATCTTGGCTGATAAGGCCAAGGGCACAGAAGCTGCCATTACACACTAAATCACTGAAGGGGCCGGATCATGAAACTATTGTCCGGCCCTTTAAGTATGTTCGGTGCCAAGGCGGAAATTGCCGTGGCGGAAAAGGGCATCACCTGCAGGGTCGAACATGTGCCGTTTACCCTCAAAACCCTGTATGAGCCAAAACATCCAGACGTGGCCCGCATCAATCCAAAGGGACAGGTGCCTGTTCTGATTGATGGCGATGCGGAAATTTTCGACAGCACCCAGATATTTGAATATCTCGAATCGATCTGTCCTGATCCGGTGTTGTGGCCTTTGGAGCCTAAGGCGCGTGCCTTTGCCCGCCAGATGGAACTCAAGTCGGACGAGATCTTCTTTCCCCATGTCATTCGTTTGATGGCCTTGGTGCGCGATCCTATGGGCGAAGAGGCAAGGGCTGAGAAGGCGGCGATCAGCGCCTATTATGACGAGGTTGAAGGACTGCTTGCCACGCAAAGCCATATGGCGGGCAACAGCTATAGCTATGCCGACATAGCCTTCATCATGGCGCATTATTTTGCCGTGTTCTTGGGTGCTGAGCTGGGGGCAGATCACACAAAATTGACTGACTGGCGGACGCGCATTTTAACCCGCCCCGCCGTACAAAAGGTGCTGACACCGATGGGGGGCTTTCTGACGAGCAATGGCCTCACCGCGCCTAGTTTTGTTGCTGGCTAGTCATTCGTGCGTGTCGTTTCCTTTGCCGAGTATTACTTGGGATTTCGTGGGCTGCAATCACCTTCATCCCAATATATTGTGAAAATTGCAACAAAACGATGGCGCACTATTTGTGAAGGACGAAGGCTTGTAGACGTGGCCCAAAAGGGGTGTTGTGGTGCCCTTGATGCAGATTTGCCCGTAATCCGCAGAAAACCGACTCAGTCACCATCGTGTGAGTCGCGCGCAAAAGTGGCGCTAGCTTAAGTCCGTCAAGCCAAAAAACCGCAAAAAAGCGCCGTTTTTGCTTTGACGATACCGAAATCAGGGCAGTACAGTTTTCCTGCATACAGCGATTCTTTTAACTCGCAGCGGCCCAACCCTTAACGCGGGGTCGCACTGAATAAAGCCTTTGGCTTAGGGGAATATGATTATGAATAAGCAAGACCTGATTGCTGCGGTTGCCGATGCCGCAAGCCTGAGCAAGAACGACGCCACAGCAGCTGTCGATGCAACGCTCGACGTGATTACGGAAACATTGGCCGGCGGCGGCGAAGTTCGTCTGGTTGGTTTCGGTACATTCTCAACCTCACAGCGCGCTGCCAGCACTGGCCGTAACCCGCGCACGGGTGAGGCTATCCAGATTCCGGCCTCAACACAGGCCAAATTCAAGGCCGGTAAGGCCATGAAGGACGCAGTAAACAAGTAATACTGCGCTGAATCGCTATTTTGGAAGCCACCTGCCCTTGACCGGGGCGGGTGGTTTTCTTTTTTGTTGGGGATTATTTTCGGGGCCGGGGGAGCAAAAACGACGCGGGGGGCAAGCGGGGGCTTGCCAGACGACGCAAACTGTCTTACGCAGAGCCACCCTTGATTGAAAGGGGGGGCGGTTAGCTCAGTTGGGAGAGCATCTCGTTTACACCGAGAGGGTCGGCAGTTCGAGCCTGTCACCGCCCACCATTTTCCCCAAATTCTTGTTAGACCCGAATCACATGCGCCGTTGCGTGATGTGCTTTTTGTGTCATTATCGTTTCAATGACCAAGCTGATTGGGTGAATTTATGCGCATTTTGCTGTTTTTCGTGCTGTGTCTTGTGTCTGCCCCGTTGGGGGTTTTGACGTTCGAGTTGCTGGATATTTTCGTCCGGCCTGACCGTATGGCACCCTTGGTGGGACTTGACCCTCGCTTTGACGAGGCGGTCCGGCTTGCCGTGACGGGGGTTGTGCCAACTGTCATGATGCTGGGACTGTGGACAATTTTGACCCGCTCGCGCGTCCGCACGGTGGCGCAGCCGCAATTGCATGACATCGGGCGTGAGGCACGGTTGATCAAGGCAGAACGGGATTATTGGCGGCAGACAGTTGCGCGTCTGCTCGAATCACAACAGGTCAGCGAAGCAGACCGTGATTTGCTGTTTGAAACGATTCGAAAAACCCTTGAAGATCGAACGATACCGGCTGGCGAACCGACACAGGCCAAAAGTCTTGTGGCAGAACGATAGGGGCGATTTGGCAGGTTTTACGCCCCAAAATGGGCCTTGTGCGGCCCCTGATGCGGCCCCTGATGCGTCAAGTGCGCACAATCGTAAGATAAGTTCAAAAAACTGCCATACTCTTGCTTGACAGAACGGCCCCCGCGCCGTACATGGAGCGCCCATCGCGGACGTCGCGATGCCCCGCGGCAGACACAATTTTCTGCCAGCGATTTGAAAAGCGGGGGGTGTAGCTCAGTTGGTTAGAGCGCTGGCCTGTCACGCCAGAGGTCGCGGGTTCGAGTCCCGTCACTCCCGCCACTTTTTCCATATAATATTTTTGGTGAAATTGGCGCCTTTGGTCCGATGGTTGATGGCTGCACAACCCCGTTTCTTGTGATTTTCCATTAACAACAACCAACTGCGGCAATTATGGCGGTATTGTGACCTGTGAAAGCGGTTGCCCTTGCCCCCCCATCAACGCTATGACAGGCCCGGATGTTAAAGGGTCATGTGGGCTGAGGGGCAGACTTTGTCCGGCACCATTCGGTGCAATTCAGACAGCCCGTATTATGAAAGGTCGCTGATATGCTGACGCCGGAAATGGACGCGCTGCTATCTGAGTATTTTCCCGTCCTGTTGTTCCTGGTTATTGCCATCGTTTTAGGCCTTGTGCTGATGGTCGTTCCCTTGGTGCTGACAGAGGCAAAACCCGACCCCGAAAAGAATTCAGCCTATGAATGTGGCTTTGGTGCGTTTGACGATGCGCGCACGCGGTTTGATGTTCGCTTTTATCTGGTCGCCATTCTATTCATCATCTTTGACCTTGAGGTCGCCTTCTTGTTCCCCTGGGCCGTTGCGCTGGGTGATATTGGCGTCTTTGGCTTTTGGTCGATGATGGTGTTCCTTGGCATTCTGACGATCGGCTTTATTTACGAATGGAAGAAAGGGGCGCTCGAATGGGAGTAGACGCACCGAAAACGGTTCACGTTGGCGCGCCGCTTGAACTTGGCCCCGATGGTAACCCGGTTGGGTGGGGCGAAGGCCCTGCCAATCAGGACCCGTATTTCCAAACCATTTCTGACGAATTGGCGGATAAGGGTTTCTTGCTCGCCACTGCAGATGATCTGATTACTTGGGCACGTACAGGCTCCCTATGGTGGATGACGTTCGGTCTGGCATGTTGCGCTGTTGAAATGATGCAGACCAACATGCCCCGTTATGATGCGGAACGATTCGGTGTTGCCCCGATGGCAAGCCCACGTCAATCAGATGTGATGATCGTTGCGGGCACCTTGACGAACAAGATGGCGCCCGCCCTACGCAAGGTCTATGACCAGATGCCGAACCCACGCTATGTGATCTCCATGGGATCATGCGCGAATGGCGGCGGTTATTATCATTATTCTTATTCAGTCGTTCGTGGCTGTGACCGTATCGTGCCCGTGGACATTTATGTTCCAGGCTGCCCCCCCACGGCAGAGGCGCTGTTGTACGGCATCATGCAATTGCAACGCAAAATTCGCCGGGAAGGGACCTTGGCCCGTTAATCGGGGTCAGGGGATACTAAGATGAGCGTGGATTATATGGACGTGGCAGAGCTGCAGCAGCTTGGTGACCATATCACGGCAAGCAAGCCTGACATTGTAACAGGGTGCGCGGTTTCCTTTGGTGAGCTGAATGTGAAAGCGCGCCGGGAACATATTGCCGATCTTTTGACTTTCTTGCGCGATGACGGACAGTGCCTGTTCAAGGTGCTGATTGATATTTGCGGTGTGGATTATCCCGAACGTGATGAACGCTTTGATGTCGTATATCATTTGCTGTCACTGCGGAATAATCTGCGCATTCGGGTCAGCGTCACTACGGACGAGGACACAGCAGTACCTTCCGCCGGTGAAGTCTTCCCCGCCGCCCATTGGTTTGAGCGTGAAGCCTTTGACATGTACGGCATTTACTTTGCCGATCATCCTGACTTGCGCCGCATCCTGACAGATTATGGTTTCCGTGGTCATCCCTTGCGCAAAGACTTCCCCGTCACCGGGCATGTTGAATTGCGCTATGATGATGAGTTGAAGCGCGTTGTGTATGAGCCTGTCGAGCTTGCACAGGAAATGCGCAGCTTTGACTTCCTGTCACCTTGGGAAGGCGCAAAATATATTCTGCCCGGCGATGAAAAAGCTGACGGCGCAGCCGCCAAAGAAGGGGAGGGTTGATCATGTCACAACAAGATGTCGATCTACGCAGCTTCTCGATGAACTTTGGGCCCCAGCATCCGGCGGCCCATGGTGTGTTGCGTTTGGTGATGGAACTTGATGGCGAGATTGTCGAACGTATCGACCCGCATATCGGTTTACTTCATCGCGGAACAGAAAAACTGATCGAACAGAAAACCTATTTGCAGGCGGTTCCTTACTTTGATCGGCTTGACTATGTTGCGCCAATGAATCAGGAGCATGCCTTTGCGCTTGCTGTTGAGCGCTTGCTAGGTATTGAAGTGCCCAAGCGCGGCCAATATATCCGCGTGCTTTATTCTGAAATTGGCCGCATCCTGAATCACCTGTTGAATGTAACGACGCAGGCAATGGATGTTGGCGCGCTGACGCCGCCCGTCTGGGGTTTTGAGCCTCGTGAAGATCTGATGATCTTTTATGAGCGTGCTTGTGGCTCGCGCATGCATGCAGCCTATGTGCGCCCCGGTGGCGTCCATCAGGACCTGCCGCAGGCATTGCTGGATGACATTCTTGAATGGTGTGATCGGTTCCCGCAGGTGCTGGATGACCTTGAAGGCTTGTTGACGGAAAACCGTATTTTCAAGCAACGCAATGTCGATATCGGCGTTGTCTCCGCCGAAGATGCTATGGCTTGGGGCTTTTCGGGTGTGATGGTACGTGGTTCCGGCATTCCGTGGGACTTGCGCCGCAACCAGCCTTATGAAGTTTACAACGAGCTCGATTTCAAAATCCCTCTCGGCAAGAACGGCGACAATTATGATCGCTATATCTGCCGCATGGATGAAATGCGCGAATCGGTAAAGATCATGCAGCAATGCATTCAGAACATGCCCGAAGGGCCTGTTTCATCTACCGACCGTAAGGTTGTGCCGCCCAAACGTGGCGAGATGAAACAAAGCATGGAAGCATTGATCCATCACTTTAAGCTTTACACTGAAGGCTACAAAGTGCCCGAAGGTGAGGTTTATGCCGCCGTTGAAGCCCCCAAGGGTGAGTTCGGCGTTTATGTCGTGTCGGATGGCACGAACAAGCCCTATCGCGCCAAATTGCGCGCGCCGGGTTTTGCCCATTTGCAGGCCATTGATTATTTGAGCGCAGGTCACATGCTGGCTGACGTTCCGGCGATCCTTGGGTCTCTCGATATTGTGTTTGGTGAGGTTGACCGATGAGTGTCCGCCGTTTGGTTCCGGGCCTTGGCCCCGATAGTTTTGAGTTCACGCCTGAAAATCAGGAATGGGCACAAAAGCAGATTGCGAAATATCCGAAGGGTCGCCAGCAAAGCGCGATCATTCCGCTGCTTGATCAGGCGCAGCGCCAGAATGATGGCTGGCTGCCTGAATCTGCTGTGCGCTATGTCGCTGACTATCTCGACATGCCTTATATCCGCGCCTATGAGGTCGCAACCTTCTACACAATGTTCAATCTACAGCCGGTGGGTAAGGTTCATGTGCAGGTTTGCGGCACGACCCCGTGCTGGTTGCGCGGTGCAGATGATTTGAAAGAAGTTTGCCGCCGCAAGATGGGCGTCGATAAAGATGCTGGCCCGTCTGCTGATGGCACTTTTTCGTGGACTGAAATGGAATGTCTTGGCGCGTGTGTGAATGCGCCGATGATTCAGGTCGATGACGAAACTTATGAAGACTTGACCCCCGAACGGTTTGAAGCATTGCTTGACGAATTGGTCAAGGACAAGGCTGCGCCCGAAACAGGACCGCAGATTGACCGTCAATTCTCAGCCCCTGAGGGTGGCCCCACAGTGCTGAAACCCAGCTCTTCTAACGGAGGGGATGCGTAATGCTACGTGATGAAGATCGCATCTTTACCAACCTTTACGGTTATGAAAGCCCCGGCCTTGATGCTGCAAAAGGGCGTGGTGACTGGAACGGCACGGCTGATCTGATCGGCAAGGGGCGTGACTGGATCATTGAAGAGATGAAGGCATCCGGCCTACGTGGTCGTGGTGGTGCTGGCTTCCCGACAGGCCTTAAATGGTCCTTTATGCCGAAGGAAGTGTCTGACCGTCCACATTATCTTGTGGTGAACGCTGACGAGTCTGAACCCGGTACCTGTAAGGACCGCGATATCATGCGCCACGATCCGCACAAGCTGATCGAAGGCTGTTTGGTTGCGGGTTTCGCCATGCAGGCACATGCGGCCTATATTTATGTGCGTGGGGAATTCATCAAGGAACGTTATGCCCTTCAGGCTGCAATTGATGAAGCTTACGAGGCTGGCTTGCTCGGCCCGAACGCATGTGGCTCAGGCTGGGCGATGGATGTCTATGTGCATCACGGGGCAGGGGCTTACATCTGCGGCGAAGAAACAGCGCTGCTTGAATCGCTGGAGGGCAAAAAAGGCCAGCCGCGTTTGAAGCCGCCATTCCCCGCCAATGCGGGTCTTTATGGTTGCCCGACAACCGTGAACAATGTGGAATCTATTGCGGTTGCACCGACAATCTTGCGTCGTGGTGGTGCTTGGTTTGCCGACCTTGGTAAGCCCAACAATACCGGCACTAAAATCTTTTGCATTTCAGGGCATGTGAATAAGCCGTGTAATGTCGAAGAAGAAATGGGCATTCCGCTGAAAGACTTGATTGAAAAACATGCTGGCGGCGTGCGCGGCGGTTGGGACAATCTGCTGGCGGTTATTCCCGGCGGGTCATCAGTGCCCATGTTGCCCAAGGATATTTGCGATACCATCACAATGGATTTTGATGCGCTAAAGGATGCGCAATCAGGTCTTGGCACCGCTGCCGTGATTGTGATGGACAAATCAACTGATCTGGTCGCCGCCATTGCGCGACTAGCCTATTTTTATAAGCATGAAAGTTGCGGGCAATGCACCCCGTGCCGTGAAGGTACTGGTTGGATGTGGCGCGTGATGGAACGCCTTGCCGTGGGTGAGGCGGAAGTCGAAGAAATCGACATGCTGCTTGATGTGACGAAACAGGTTGAAGGGCACACAATTTGTGCCCTTGGGGACGCTGCGGCTTGGCCCATTCAGGGTTTGATCCGTCACTTCCGTCCTGAGATTGAAGCGCGGATTGAACGCCGCAAGGCAGGTCAGCCCGTGCTGACCGCAGCCGAATAAGCGTAGGGGACTGACTATGGTGAAGGTCACCATTGACGGGACAGAGATTGAGGTCGAGGCAGGCTCGACAATCTTGCAGGCGTGTGAGCAGGCAGGCCGCGAAGTGCCGCGCTTCTGCTATCATGAGCGTCTGTCGATTGCCGGTAACTGCCGCATGTGCCTGGTTGAGGTTGAAAAGTCTCCCAAGCCTGTCGCGTCATGCGCAATGCCTGTGAATGACGGCATGGTGGTTCATACAGATTCCCCGCAGGTCAAAAAAGACCGCGAAGGTGTGATGGAATTTCTGCTGATCAATCATCCGCTGGATTGCCCGATTTGTGATCAGGGCGGTGAATGCGACTTGCAGGACCAGTCCATGGGGTATGGCATCGGCCAGAACCGCTATGACGAAAACAAGCGTGCAGTTGACGACAAAAATATGGGCCCGCTTGTCAAAACAGTGATGACACGCTGCATTCACTGCACACGCTGCGTCCGCTTTGCCACAGAGATTGCCGGTGTTGATGAAATCGGTGCCATCGGTCGTGGCGAGGATATGGAGATCACCACCTATTTGGAAGAGGCATTGACGTCGGAACTGTCTGCCAATGTGATCGACCTTTGCCCGGTTGGTGCGCTTACCTCCCGTCCCTTTGCATTTACGGCACGTCCGTGGGAATTGAAAAAGACTGAAACCATCGACGTGATGGACGCAATGGGGTCAAACATTCGTGTTGATGCCCGTGGCCGCGAAGTGATGCGCGTCATGCCGCGTCTGAACGAAGATGTGAATGAAGAATGGATTTCAGACAAGACCCGCTTTGCCTGTGACGGGTTGAAATATCAGCGTCTTGATCGTCCTTACCTGAAGCAGGATGGCAAGCTTGTTGCTGCGGAATGGGATGATGCGTTGGATGTGGTCGCTGCCAAGGTCAAGGCAACAGACCCTTCAAAGATCGCCGCCATTGTTGGTGACGTTGCAAGCGCCGAAACCATGAAGGCGTTGAAGGATTTGATGGCATCGGTGGGCAGCCCGCATGTGGATTGCCGCCAGGATGGTGCCTATGCTGAGGCGGGCAATCGCGCGTCCTACCTTTTGAACAGCACAATCGCCGGTGTTGAAGACGCCGATGCAATTTTGATTGTCGGTTCTGACCTGCGTGCCGAAGCGCCCTTGTTGAACGCCCGCATTCGTAAGCGCTGGCTTGAAGGCGGTTTGAAGGTTGGCAATATCGGCCAGCCTGTTGACCTGACCTACACTGTGCAGCAGCTTGGTGCCGGGCCTGAAACCTTGGCCGATTTGGCTGCTGGCAATGGCTCATTCTTTGACATTTTGCAAAACGCTGAACGACCCTTGATCTTGGTTGGTACTGGCGCAGTCGCCCGCGCAGATGGCGGCGATGTTCTGGGTAATGCCCGCGGGCTTGCCGACAAGGTTGGCGCGGTCACAGGCGATTGGACAGGTTTTGGCGTTGTGCAAACCGCGGCGTCGCGTGTTGCCGGACTTGATCTTGGTTTGGTGCCGGGTGAGGGCGGTCGTGATACTGCTGCGATCCTCGCTGGTGCACAGTCAGGTGAGATTGATCTTGTCTTCCTGCTTGGCGCGGATGAGCTTGATACCGATCAGTTCGGATCTGCGACTATTGTTTATATCGGCACACATGGTGACAAGGGTGCGCATCGCGCTGATGTAATCCTGCCCGGTGCTGCCTATACTGAACAGGACGGGACTTTCGTGAATATGGAAGGCCGGGTGCAGCGTGCCCGCCGTGCAGTGTTTGCGCCGGGGCAGGCCAAGGAAGATTGGGCGATTTTGCGCGCCCTGTCCGGCCTCCTGGATGCGCCTTTGCCTTATAATTCTCGCGAACAATTGGTTGCAGCGATGGTTGAAGATGTGCCCCATCTGGGCGCGCTTGATCAGGTTGCGGGCGCAGGTTGGGCCAGCTTTGGCACAGATGGCAGCCTGTCTGGTGCCGCACCGTTTGCGAGCCCGATTACAGATTTCTATCTAACCAATCCAATTGCCCGTGCGTCTAAGACAATGGCTGCCTGTTCCAAGCAGCGGCTAGAGCGGACCGCAGAGGTGGAGGGCGCCCACAATGCTTGAGCTTTGGAATGATATTCTGTGGCCGCTTTTGTGGCAGGTCATCCTGATTTTGGCGCTGACTGTCGGTGTGCTGCTTTATGTGGCTTATGCCGTTTATGCTGACCGTAAAATTTGGGCTGCTGTTCAGCTGCGTCGCGGTCCCAATGTGGTTGGTCCTTTTGGGCTGTTTCAGCTATTTGCTGACTTCGGCAAAAACCTGATCAAGGAAGTGATTGTCCCTGCCGGCGTCAATAAAGGCATTTTCTTTATCGCGCCGATGCTGACCTTTGTGTTGGCTGTTGTCGGCTGGGCGGTTATTCCGATCGGTGATGGTATGGTGATTGCCGATTTGAATGTTGGCATCCTGTATATATTTGCCATCTCCTCAATGGGTGTCTATGGCATCATCATGGCGGGCTGGGCTTCAAACTCAAAATACCCGTTCTTGGGTGGGTTGCGTGCCGCTGCGCAGATGGTTTCCTACGAAGTTTCTATCGGCCTTGTCATTGTGACAGTGCTGATGTGCGTCGGGTCCTTGAATCTGACAGAGATTGTCTATGCACAGGCAGAAGGGGTGTGGTTCTTTATCCCGCTGTTCCCGATGTTTGTCGTCTACTTCATCTCATTGCTGGCAGAAACCAACCGACCGCCGTTCGACCTACCTGAATCTGAATCAGAGTTGGTGGCAGGCTATCAGGTGGAATATAGCTCCACCCCTTATCTGCTGTTCATGATCGGTGAATATATCAATATTGTGCTGCTCTGCTCACTTTGTACGGTGCTGTTCTTTGGTGGTTGGTTGCCGCCCTTGGATATTGCGCCGCTGAACTGGATCCCTGGATTGGTCTGGTTTGTGTTGAAGACCAGCTTTTTCTTTTTCTTGGTGGCAATGGTGAAGGCCATGGTGCCGCGTTATCGCTATGACCAGTTGATGCGTCTTGGTTGGAAAGTCTTCCTGCCACTGTCGCTATTTTGGGTGGCGGTAACAGGCGGCGTACTGGTTGCCTTTGATCTGTTGCCTGATCCGGTTGCGGTTGGTGCCGCAACGGGCGCTGGGCTTTAAAGGCGAAAGGGACGAATAAGATGGCATTTCTTGATCGCACAGCACGCGCCTTTTTGTTGACCGAATTTGTTTCGGCCTTTTTCTTGGCTATGCGCTATTTCTTTAAGCCCAAGGTTACGGTGAATTACCCCTTTGAAAAGGGTGCTTTGTCACCGCGCTTCAGGGGTGAGCATGCGTTGCGCCGTTATGAAAATGGCGAAGAACGCTGCATTGCTTGTAAACTTTGTGAAGCAATTTGCCCGGCACAGGCCATTACAATTGAGGCTGAGCCGCGCGAAGATGGCTCCCGCCGGACAACGCGCTACGATATCGACATGACCAAGTGCATCTATTGCGGCTTTTGTCAGGAAGCCTGCCCCGTGGATGCAATTGTCGAAGGGCCGAATTTTGAATTTGCCACCGAAACCCGTGAAGAGCTGATGTATGACAAAGACCGTCTGCTGGCCAATGGGGATCGCTGGGAACGTGAAATTGCAGTTAATTTGGCGCTTGATGCGCCTTACCGCTGATTTGCCCATACGGATGATATGGGAAGGGAAGTGAAGTAGAGATGATGGTTGCAACAACAGCATTTTATGTGTTTGCGGCGATTACGATCGCGGCAGCCTTTATGGTTATTGCCGCGCGCAATCCTGTTCATTCGGTGCTTTACCTCATTCTGGCATTCTTTAACGCCGCTGCTTTGTTCGTGCTGATCGGGGCAGAGTTTTTGGCCATGATCCTTGTGATCGTTTATGTCGGCGCGGTTGCGGTGCTATTCCTGTTTGTCGTCATGATGCTCGACATCAACTTTACTGAGCTACGCGAAGGTGTGCTGCAATATCTGCCGATTGGCGCGCTGGTTGGCGTGATATTGGTGGTTGAAGTATTGCTGGTCGTTGGCGGTATCGCTGTCGGCCCCCTGTCGCCAGAGGTTGCGGCGGCCCCTGCACCGATGAGTGCGGAGGTGGAAAATACCCGCGCCTTGGGCCGACTTTTGTACACGCAATATATTTACTTTTTCCAGATCGCCGGGCTGATCCTGCTGGTTGCCATGATCGGGGCCATTGTTCTGACCTTGCGCCAACGTGAAGGCGTGCGGAAGCAGAGCATTGCAGCACAGAATTCCCGGACCCGCGAAGATGCGGTCGAGCTGGTGGATATTAAACCCGGATCAGGCATTTAGCCCGGTCTATTGGAATTTTTTGACGGAAAGGCAATAGGACATGCCTGTTGGTCTTGAACATTATCTGACGGTGGCAGCGATCCTGTTTACCCTTGGGGTATTTGGGATTTTCCTTAATCGGAAAAATGTCATCATCATCCTGATGTCGATTGAACTGATGTTGCTGTCAGTCAATATCAATCTGGTTGCGTTTTCCGTCTTCTTGCAGGACATGGTGGGGCAGATTTTTGCCATGCTTGTTCTGACAGTGGCTGCGGGTGAAGCAGCCATCGGACTTGCCATTTTGGTGGTCTATTTCCGTAACCGCGGCTCTATCGAAGTCGAAGATATCAACATGATGAAGGGCTAGGGGCGGAACTATGATCTCAGCCATCGTCTTTATGCCGCTGATCGGCGCTATCCTGGTAGGTTTCTTGGGCCGCAGGATCGGCGATATGGGCAGCATGATCCTGACCTCCAGCCTTGTTGTGCTGGCGGCAATATTCTCAGCCATCACTTTCGCCGATGTGGCGTTCGGGCATAACCCTCAGCATATTGTTGTGCTGGAATGGATGCGGTCCGGCGACTTTGAGCTCGATTGGGCGTTCAAGGTCGATACGCTGACAGCGGTGATGCTGTTTGTGGTAACGGGTGTTTCATCGCTCGTTCACATTTATTCAATCGGATATATGAGCGACGATCCCCATCGTCCGCGCTTCTTTGCCTATCTCAGCCTCTTTACCTTTGCCATGCTGATGCTGGTTACTGCCGATAATTTCGTGCAGCTGTTCTTCGGCTGGGAAGGGGTGGGGCTTGCCTCATACCTTTTGATTGGCTTCTGGTTCAAAAAGTCATCAGCCAATGCCGCTGCGATGAAGGCCTTTGTCGTCAACCGCGTTGGAGACTTTGGTTTCGCGCTTGGTATTTTTGCCTTGTTTATGGTCACAGGCTCAGTCGAGTTTGACGAGGTGTTTCAAAAGGCGGCGGCCTATCAGGGGCAAAGCTTCGGCTTCCTTGGCTATGAAGTTGATATTCTGACCACCATCTGTCTGCTGCTGTTTGTTGGCGCGATGGGCAAGTCTGCGCAGCTTTTCCTGCACACTTGGTTGCCCGATGCGATGGAAGGGCCGACCCCTGTGTCGGCGCTGATCCATGCCGCAACCATGGTGACAGCCGGTGTCTTTATGGTGGCCCGTTGTTCGCCCCTGTTTGAGCTTGCACCCGCCGCGCTTGAAGTCGTGACAGTGATTGGTGCTACGACAGCGATTTTCGCCGCCTCTGTCGGGTTGGTGCAGAACGATATCAAGCGTGTGATCGCCTATTCCACCTGCTCGCAGCTTGGCTATATGTTCTTTGCCATCGGTGTTGGTGCCTATCCCGTTGCGATTTTCCATCTGTTTACCCACGCCTTCTTTAAGGCGCTGTTGTTCCTTGGTGCCGGGTCCGTGATCCACGCCATGCATCATGAACAGGACATGCGCAAGATGGGTGGGTTGTGGAAAACTATCCCCTTCACCTATGCAATGATGTTGATCGGTACCGTGGCGCTGATGGGCTTCCCCGGGACGGCTGGCTACTTCTCGAAAGATGCTGTGCTTGAAACTGCTTTTGCGGCCCATTCGGGTGTTGGCAATTATGCCTTCTGGATGGGTATCATTGCTGCGTTTATGACCAGCTTCTATTCATGGCGTTTGATCTTTATGACATTCCACGGTCAGACCCGGGCGGACAAGCATACGTTTGAACATGCCCATGAAAGCCCGCTTGTGATGCTGGTGCCGTTGGTCGTGCTGTCTATTGGCGCCTTGTTTGCAGGCTATGCCTTTTATGACAGCTTTGTCGGGCACCACTTTGATGAATTCTGGGGTAACGCAATCTTCATTGCCGACCCAGAAAACAGTGTGATGCATCACTTCCACGATGTGCCTGAATGGGTGAAGCGTCTGCCGATTGTGATGGGGCTGCTTGGTTTTGCAACAGCGTGGCTGTTCTATATCAAGATCACCTCTATCCCCGGTGCGCTCGCCAAACAATTTGAGCCGATTTATCAATTCCTGCTCAACAAATGGTACTTTGACGAGCTGTACGACATCATCTTTGTCCGCTTTTCAAAATGGCTGGGTGAAAAATTGTGGATCTTTGGCGACGGCAAGATCATCGACGGGCTAGGGCCTGATGGTGTGGCAGCCTCTGTCGTTCAGGTCACCAAACGTGTCGTGGCTCTGCAAACCGGTTACCTTTATCACTATGCCTTCGCGATGCTGATCGGCGTCGTCGGGCTTGTTACCTATTTCCTCGTATGGGGCATTCACTGATGTTGTCCGATTGGCCTGTTCTGTCCATTGTGACCTTCCTGCCGCTGGTTGGCGCGGCGCTCTTGGCGCTGCTGATCCGTGGTGATGACGAAACTGCAAAGCGCAATACACGCGCCTTTGCCCTGTGGACGTCATTGGTCACTTTTGTTGTTTCACTGGCGCTTTGGTTCGGCTTTGACCGTGCCGATGCGGGCTTCCAGTTCGTTGAAAAGGCTGAATGGCTGGGCAGCGGCATTAACTATCATATGGGTGTTGACGGGATTTCAATCCTGTTCGTGTTGCTGACCACGCTGATAACACCGATTTGTATTTTGGTGTCATGGGAATCCATCAACACACGCGTCAAGGAATATATGATTGCGTTCCTGTTCATGGAAACGCTGATGATCGGTGTGTTCAGCGCGCTTGATATGGTGCTGTTCTACCTGTTCTTTGAAGCAGGTTTGATCCCGATGTTCTTGCTGATCGGTATTTGGGGTGGCCCGCGCCGCGTTTATGCAACGTTCAAGTTCTTCTTGTATACGCTGCTCGGCTCTGTCTTGATGCTGGTCGCCATGATCGCCATGTATCTTGAGGCGGGCACAACAGACATTCCCACATTGATGAACCATGAATTTGCGGCATCCATGCAAACGTGGTTATGGCTTGGGTTCTTTGCCAGCTTTGCCGTTAAGATGCCTATGTGGCCCGTGCATACCTGGTTGCCCGATGCCCATGTGGAGGCACCGACGGCAGGTTCAGTCGTTTTGGCGGGTATCTTGTTGAAGATGGGTGGCTATGGCTTCCTGCGCTTCTCATTGCCTATGTTCCCGCTTGCAAGTGCGCAGTTCGCTGATCTTGTGTTCTTTATGTCTTGCATGGCGGTTGTCTATGCATCGCTGATTGCGCTGATGCAAAAAGATATGAAAAAGCTGATTGCCTATTCGTCTGTTGCCCATATGGGGATTGTGACGATCGGTATTTTCACCTTCAACATTCAGGGTGTGCAAGGCGCGATCATGCAAATGGTCAGCCATGGCCTTGTGTCAGGGGCGCTGTTTATGTGCGTCGGTGTGATCTATGACCGGATGCACACGCGTGAGATCGCAGCCTATGGCGGCTTGGTCCACCGGATGCCGATCTACGCTGTTGTGTTCCTGTTGTTCTCGCTTGCCTCTGTCGGATTGCCGGGTACCGCGGGCTTTATCGGCGAATTCTTGACGCTTGTCGGGGCCTATCAGGCGTCGACCC
Source organism: Alphaproteobacteria bacterium (assembly GCA_965229935.1). Lineage (GTDB taxonomy): Bacteria > Pseudomonadota > Alphaproteobacteria > SPJN01 > SPJN01 > SPJN01. Next base: position 1,400,081 of record CBDDKB010000002.1, on the reverse strand, counting down.
TTGTAACAGTTGCTGCGGCAACCGGGATGGTGCTGGGCGCAGCCTATATGTTGTGGCTTTATCGCCGGGTCGTCTTTGGTGAGCTTGAAAAAGACAGCCTGAAAGACATTCTGGACATGAACCGCCGCGAGATTTTGACATTTATTCCGTTGATTGTCGGCACAATGTGGATGGGGATTTACCCGCTGCCATTGTTTGAAATTACCGGCCCGGCGGTTGAACAATTGATTTCTTCCTATCAGGCGGCCCTTGCTGCCCACGACATGGCCCAGCCGGTGATTGAACATGCACCTGCTGCTGTCCATCACGCCGTGTCTGGTCATTAGGATTGAGAGGGTTTTGAAATGATGACAACAATGCCTGATCTTTCGCCGCTTTATGCAGAGCTGTTTTTGGCTTTAGCTGCGATGTTGCTTCTGATGCTGGGTGTGTTCCGTGGTGAACAATCGGCGCGCAGCATTTCTGGCTTTGCCGTAATTGTCCTGCTTGCTACTGCCGCTATCGTTTTGGCCGGAAATGGCGAGACAATAACCACATTCGGCGGTGCCTTTATCAGTGACCAGTTCGCGATTTATATGAAGGTTGTCAGCCTGTTGGGTGCAGCCATGATCCTTGTGATTTCCGGCCCCTATATGCAGGCGGAAAAAATGGATCGGTTTGAATATCCGGTGCTGATCCTGCTTGCTACATTAGGCATGTGCCTGATGATTTCCGCCAATGATTTGATCGCGCTTTATATGGGGCTGGAGCTTCAGTCGCTTGCCCTTTATGTGATTGCCGCGTTCAAGCGCAATTCTCAGCGGTCAACCGAAGCGGGTTTGAAGTATTTTGTTTTGGGTGCGCTTAGCTCAGGCATGTATCTTTACGGCGCGTCGATGCTGTACGGCTTCACAGGGTCAGTCGGGTTTGAGGCGATTGCCAATTCTGCTGCTGCCGCTGATGTGTCGGGTGGTGTGGTGATCGGGCTTGTGTTTGTTGCCGCCGCGCTTGCCTTCAAGATTTCAGCCGTGCCGTTCCATATGTGGACGCCTGATGTGTATGAAGGCGCACCGACAACCGTCACAGCGTTCTTTGCCGCTGCGCCTAAGGCTGCCGGTGTTGCGCTTGTTGTGCGTGTGATGATTGATGCCTTTGGCACGATGGGCCCGCAATGGCAGCAGATCATGATTGTCGTTTCGATCCTTTCGATGGCGCTTGGTGCCTTTGCGGCTATTGGTCAAACAAATATCAAACGTCTGATGGCCTATAGCTCCATCGGTCATATGGGTTATGCCCTTGTTGGTTTGGCTGCCGGTACGGCAGAAGGGATCACGGGCGTTCTTGTCTATATGGCGATTTACGTTGTGATGAATGGCGGCGTTTGGGTCTGCATCCTGTCAATGCGCCGGTCCGAAGGCATGGTTGAAAATATTGATGACCTTGCCGGGCTTGCGAAAAACAATCCTGCCATGGCGTTTGCCTTGGCTGTGCTCATGTTCTCGTTGGCGGGTATTCCGCCTTTGGCCGGGTTCTTTGGCAAGTTCTATGTCTTTATGGCTGCGATCGATGCCGGCCTGATCACGCTTGCGGTTATTGGTTTGATCACATCAGTCGTTGGTGCGTTCTATTACATCCGTATCGTCAAGGTTATCTATATGGATGAGCCTGCAGCCGCATTTGATGCCCCGGCATCAGGTGGTATGCGCGCTGTACTTCTTGGGTCAACCGCATTCACAATCCTGTTTGTTGTGGCTCCCAGCGCCTTGGTCGAAGTTGCGGGCAAAGCGGCAGCCTCGCTTTTCTAAAGTTATGAGCACGCTCAATCTGCCTGTTGGGGTTGCCCATTGCAGCTTTGATGAGATTGACAGCACCAACAGCGAAGCCCGCCGTATGGGCGAGGGCGCGGTTGATGCGGGACAGTCCATCCAACCAACTTGGATTACTGCAAAGCGGCAGACCGCTGGCCGTGGACGGCAGGGCCGTGTCTGGTCCACCGGGGCAGGGCAAAATTTTGCCGGGACATTGTTGATTGATCCAGATTGCGCACCGGCGGAGGCTGCCAAGCTTTCCTTTGTAACTGCCGTAGCGGTTCACCAAGCTGTTGCAGATTTGATTGATGACGAGGCGCTGTTGGTTCAATTGAAATGGCCCAATGACGTTTTGATCAACGGCGCAAAGATCAGCGGCATCCTGCTTGAAAGCGCATCAAGCGCGACGGGGGAGATTCCGTGGCTTGCCATTGGTATTGGCATCAATCTGGCAGAACACCCGGAAGGCACACCTTATCCTGCGACCAGTTTCGCAGCCCTTGGGCGGGCTGTGCCATCACCTGAACAGATGCTTGAATCATTGGCTGGCGCGTTTGATCATTGGCTAAGTGTATGGCGTGATGCAGGATTTGGCCCCATTCGGGACCGTTGGTTGACGGTTGCCCGTGGCCTGCATGGCCCAATCAGGGTAAGATTGCCAGAAGAAGAACTGAACGGGACATTTCAGGGGCTTGATAGTGACGGGGCCTTGATCCTCGCTCTACCCGATGGCAATTTCCGCCAGATCACTGCAGGTGATGTGTTTTTTTAGAAGGGACGTGCACCATGCTGCTCGCCATTGATGCCGGTAATACCAATACGGTTTTTGCGATTATTGCTGACGATGGCGCAGTCGTCGGTCGCTGGCGTATCACAACCAGTCCTGATCGCACTGCGGATGAATATGTCGTTTGGCTGAACCAGTTGATGCAGATTGATGGCGGCTATGCATCAAAGGATATTAAGGGTGTCATCATCTCAACCGTGGTGCCCCAAGCACTATTCGCACTCAGCCTATTGGCGCGTCGCTATTTCGGGGTGGAACCGTTAGTGATTGGCGAACCCGGTGTGGACCTTGGTGTAGACATCCGCGTTGACCGTCCGCAGGAAGTTGGCGCCGACCGTCTTGTCAACTCAGTTGGCGCCCATGTCACTTATGGTGGGCCGATGATTGTGATTGATTTTGGCACAGCAACCACCTTTGACATTGTTGGCAAGGATGGCGCCTATGAGGGTGGCGTGATTGCGCCGGGGATCAACCTGTCGCTTGAGGCGTTGCACAGTGCCGCTGCCAAGCTGCCGCGCATCGCTATTGAAAAGCCGGCGCAAGTGATCGGTAAATCGACCGTGCCCTGCATGCAGTCCGGTGTTTTTTGGGGCTATGTCGGCCTGATCGAAGGCTTGGTCGCCCGTATCCGAGACGAATATGGCGCGCCGCTTTCTATCGTTGGCACGGGGGGGCTTGCCACGCCGCTCGCCACTGGAACGGACTTGCTTGAAACCGTAGATACTGACCTGACCATTAAGGGGCTGGTTGCGATTTACCGCCATAACCGCCCACAGGGGGTTGAGGTTTGAGCCCGAAAAAAATCAAGAGCGATGATGAAGCGCTTGTCTTCCTGCCCCTAGGGGGCGCGGGTGAGATTGGCATGAACCTTAACCTTTATGGGCTTGGGTCTGCTGATAATCGCGAATGGATCATGGTCGACCTTGGGGTCACATTTGGTGATGACCGCACGCCGGGCATTGACCTGATCATGCCCGACACCGCCTTTATTGAGGAGGAGGCAGCAGCTGGCCGCCTTAAGGCGCTGTTCCTCACCCATGCTCACGAGGATCATATCGGCGCTGTGCCGCATTTGTGGCAGCACTTGCGTTGCCCGGTCTATGCAACGCCCTTCACAGCCTACCTGCTGCGAGACAAGTTGCAGGATGTCGGCCTGCTGCACGATGTGCCTTTGCATGAAGTGCCCCTTGGCAGTTCTGTCACCGTCGGTGGGTTTGAGATTGATTATGTGACGCTGACCCACTCAATTCCTGAACCAAACGCCCTTGCTATCAAGACCCGTTTTGGGACTGTAATGCATACGGGTGATTGGAAGATTGACCCTGATCCGTTGATTGGGGAACAGACGGATGCAGCAACCCTGTCCAACCTTGGGGACAAGGGGGTGCTGGCCATTGTGTGCGATTCCACCAATGTGTTTGTTGAAGGCCGTGCAGGGTCGGAAAAAACTGTTCGAGATAATCTAGAGGAAATGATCCGCCCCCTAAAAGGGCGCGTGGCAGTGACGACCTTTGCCTCCAATGTCAGCCGGGTACAAACACTTGCCAAGGTTGCTGCTGCCTGTGGCCGCCATCCGGTTCTTGTTGGCCGTTCAATGCATCGGTGTGTGGCTGCCGCCCGCGCCTGCGGCTATCTTGAGGGCATGCCCCCCGTGATTGATGAGGAGGAGGGCGCCTATCTTCCGAAAGATAAGGTCATGTTTATCTGCACCGGATCGCAAGGGGAGCCACGGGCCGCGCTATCTCGGATCGCCCGGAATGATCATCGGACGATCAGCCTTGACCCTGATGACACGGTGATTTTTTCGAGCCGGGTTATTCCGGGCAATGAAACGTCAATCTTCAATCTGCAAAATGATCTGACCGCAATTGGTGTCAATGTTGTGCAGGACCGGGATGATACAATCCATGTGTCCGGCCATCCTTGCCGAGACGAACTTGCGCAAATGTATCAATGGATCAGGCCGCAAATCGCTGTGCCTGTTCATGGCGAACATCGGCATTTAAAGGAGCATGCCGCCTTTGCCCGCGAGATGCAGGTTAAGGAAACCCATGTCAACTTGAATGGCGGTATGGTGCAACTTGCGCCCGGGCCATCAGGTGTTGTTGATCATGTGCCCAGTGGGCGGTTGATGCTTGATGGGGACATTCTGATCGATGCGGATGACGAGGTGCTGAAACAGCGCCGCCGTTTGGCCTATAACGGCTATGTCCATGTGGTTGCAATCGGTAGGGGCAGTAAGCTTGCCGATTTGCGCGTGTCGTTCGAAGGGTTGGCAGATGAAGATTGGGATGGTCGCCCGCTGGAAGATATGATCGGGCAGGCCTGCCGGGCTGCTTGGAAAAAGGCGCATTCCCAAAAGGCGCAGCCCAGCGAAGGTTCTTTAGCGGAAACATTGCGCATTGCTGCGCGCCGTACGGCAAAGGATGGCATCGGCAAACGCGCTATCGTGAAGACCGACGTGATCTGCCTTTGATTTAGGGAATAAATCTCCTTATTCTGCGGGTTCATATTTTCAGGAGGTTGCGGGCATGAGCATCGCAGGCGGTATCGTTACCTATATTGTCATTTGGTGGTTGGTGCTTTTCATGGTCTTGCCATGGGGCGTAACCTCGCAGCGCGATGCGGGCGAAATTGTGCCAGGCACTGCGGATGGCGCGCCCGTTAAGCCGCAATTGATCAAAAAGGCATTGATCACAACTGGGATCGCGACCGCCGCTTGGGGCATATTCTTTTATTTGATGGCGAATGACATTATTCAGTTGGGCGATATCCCCAAACCCTGATAGGACTTGCTGAAATCAGCATGCCTTGATTTGACCCCATTTATCATAGACTTTTGTAAAGCCTCGCCAAAATGTCGGGCGGGCAAACAGACAGGACCGACCCATGCGTTTATCCCGCTATTTTCTGCCCGTGATGAAGGACACACCGGCTGAAGCGCAGATTGTTTCCCACCGCTTGATGTTGCGGGCAGGGCTTATCCGCCAGATGAGTTCGGGGATCTATGCCTGGTTGCCACTGGGCCACAAGGTGCTGCAAAGAATTTCCGCTATCGTGTCGGATGAAATGGCCAAGGCGGGCGCAGTAGAATTGCTGATGCCTACATTGCAGTCCGCTGACCTGTGGCGTGAATCCGGGCGCTATGAAGCCTATGGGGAGGAGATGCTGCGCATCACCGACCGCCATGATCGCGACATGCTTTACGGGCCCACCAATGAAGAGATGATTACGGATATCGTCCGGCAGGAAGTAAAGTCTTATAAGGACCTGCCGCTTAATCTGTTTCACATTCAGTGGAAGTTTCGAGATGAGATTAGGCCCCGTTTTGGCGTGATGCGTGGGCGTGAATTCCTGATGAAGGATGCCTATAGCTTCGACCTGGATTTCGAATCCTCTCGTCTTGCCTATAACAAGATGTTCGTCGCTTATTTGCGTATGTTTGACCGGATGGGTTTGAAAGCCATTCCCATGCGCGCAGACACGGGCCCCATAGGGGGTGACCTGTCCCACGAATTTATTGTGCTAGCCGAAACAGGGGAAAGCGAAGTTTTCCTTCATAAAGGTTTGGTTGAAGAGGCCGTGCCGACCCAGATTGATTATGAAGGTGACCTTGATCCTATCATCAAGTCAAAGACCAATCGCTATGCGGCAACCGATGAAATCCATGATCCCGCCAGGTTTGAGGCAGAGGTGGATGAGGCTGACCGCGTGACAGCCCGCGGTATCGAAGTTGGCCACATTTTCCACTTTGGCACCAAATATTCTGAACCGATGAACGCCAAGGTGCAGGACGCCAATGGTGATTTAATCCCCTTGCAAATGGGCAGCTATGGCGTTGGTATCTCACGCCTGTTGGGTGCAATTATTGAAGCAAGCCATGATGATGACGGCATCATCTGGCCTGAATCTGTCGCGCCTTATCAAGTTGGTTTGATTTCCCTGCGTCCAAAGGACGAGGCTGTGAGCGCAGCCTGTGATGATGCCTATGCCCAACTGACCGCGTTAGGGATCGACACGCTTTATGATGATCGTGATGAACGGCCCGGTGCCAAGTTTGCCACTATGGATTTGATTGGTCTGCCCTGGCAGATGACCATCGGTCCTAAGGGGCTTGAAAAGGGTGTGGTTGAACTTAAGCGTCGCGCAACGGGTGAAAAACAGGAAGTGCCGCTTGACCAGGCGCTGGAGCTGATCAAGGGCTGATGACAGACGCGGCTGACAATAACCCAACCTATAAGCAGCGCATGTTCGCTGCCTATGAATGGCATATTGCCGGTCGCTATTTGCGGTCGCGCAGGCGCGAAGGCTTCGTGTCGGTTATTGCTGGCTTTTCGTTTGCAGGTATCGCCTTGGGCGTCGCAACCCTGATCATCGTTATGGCGGTAATGAACGGGTTTCGTCATCAATTGCTTGATCGCATTTTAGGCGTGAATGGCCACGCGGTTGTGCAAAGCATGACGGGGGAGATGACTGATTGGCCCGTCTTGGTGGACGAAATTAGCAAGGTGCCGCAAGTCACCATGGTCACGCCGATGATCGAAGGGCAGGTCATGGCAACGGCTGGGCAATATTCAACAGGCGTGCTGGTCAAGGGCATGTCGGAAAGTGATGTGCGCAAGCTCGACTTCATTGCTGACCGTGTTCAGGCTGGTGACTTGTCAAGCTTTGCGCAGGGTAAGATTGCCATTGGCATCAGGCTTGCGCGTCATCTGGGTGTTGGTGTTGGTGATACGATCAGCCTGATCTCGCCCAAGGGCCGCGCAACACCCTTTGGTGTTGCGCCGCGCATTATCGGGTTTCAGGTCGGCACGATTTTTGAAATCGGCATGTCTGAATATGACAAGGCCTATGTTTATATGCCGCTTGCTGCTGCACAACGTTATTTCGATCTGGGCAATAAAGTCACCTCGCTTGAGGTGAAGGTCGAACAGCCGGACAATATCGGTCCTGTGACCGCAGCCATATCAGATGTCGTGCAAGCGCATGTGGATTCACTGGCCGCGAATGACAGATCTTTGCGTCTGCTGGATTGGCGAGATCTGAACCGCACATTCTTTGATGCGTTGATGGTCGAACGGAATGTGATGTTTCTGATCCTGACCCTGATCATCATGGTGGCGGCACTGAATATCATTTCCGGGCTGATCATGCTGGTAAAGGATAAGGGGCGCGATATTGCCATTCTGCGGACTATGGGTGTGCCCGCTGGTGCGGTGATGCGCATATTCTTTATCGCCGGGGCATCTATCGGCACGGTTGGGACGCTGATCGGGATTGTGATCGGTGTTACCTTCTGCACCTATATCGAGGAGATTAGGCAGTTCCTGTCGTCTCTGTCTGGGACGGAACTCTTTTCGCCGGAGGTATATTTTCTGTCCCGTATGCCAGCGCATATGGATGTGGGCGAAACGGTGACAATTTGTGTGATGGCCCTTGGCTTGTCGTTCCTTGCCACGATCTATCCTGCCCGACGCGCCGCCAAGCTCGACCCTGTTGAGGCGCTGCGTTATGAATAGTCCGGCTCTCAACCTATCAAATCTGACACGCGGCTTCGGCGATGGTGCTGCAAGGCTTGAAGTTTTGCGCGGCGTTGATCTGCAATTAATGCCGGGTGAGATTGTGGCCTTGTTAGGACCGTCCGGTTCTGGCAAATCAACATTGCTGCACATTGCAGGCCTGCTTGAGGCACCTGACAGCGGCACCGTGTCGATTGCTGGCGTGGATGCCACTGGCAGTGACGATGCTGCGCGGACGGCCTTACGGCGTGACCATCTGGGTTTTGTGTATCAATTCCACCATTTGTTGCCGGAATTCTCTGCGCTTGAAAATGTTGTGCTGCCCCAGCGTGTAGCGGGTGTTGCCCAGCGCGAGGCAGAGGCGCGCGCCACATCCTTGCTTACAGGTCTGGGGCTGGCGGAACGCCTATCCCATCGCCCGGCAGAGTTGTCGGGGGGTGAGCAGCAGCGTGTCGCCATCGCCCGCGCATTGGCCAACAAGCCTGCCGTCTTGTTGGCGGACGAGCCGACCGGCAATCTTGACCCGCGCCTGTCAGATAGGGTTTTTGACAATCTGTTGGGCCTTGTCCGGCAGGAAGGGGTTGGGGCCCTGATCGCGACCCATAATCTTGACCTTGCGGCCCGAATGGACCGGATTGTGACTATGGAAGACGGTCATTTGGTTGAGATAACGCCCTAGTTAAGGTTAGATTTATCCCCTGATAAGAAAAAAGGGGCAAAGTCATGAGCAAAGAACAAATGCAACAGGTCAGCGCTATGATGCGCGCGGCCCCCTCCAACCCGAATGCCACAATTGAAGAGCGCCGCGCAGCGATGGAGGCGGCAACTGCTGCACTTCCCGTGGGTGACGGCGTGACTGTCACAAAGGGTGTTGATGCTGACGGTGTGACCTGTGATTGGATTGTGCCTGAAGGCGCAACAGAGGACCGGGCGATCCTTTATCTTCACGGCGGCGGGTATGTTGTCGGCTCCCGTGTAACGCATCGCCCGTTGGCTGCAGAATTGGCGCGTGCCGCTAATGCCCCCGTGTTGGTGGCAGAATATGGTTTGGGCCCCGAAAACCCCTATCCTGAGGGAATTGAAGATGCGGTGACAGCCTATAGCTGGCTGATCAACAAAAAGGGTATCGCGCCGAACATGGTCGCAATTGCCGGGGATTCTGCCGGGGGTGGTCTGACAATGGCGACGCTGCTGTTGCTGCGTGATCGGGAAATGGGCGAGCCTGCCTGCGGCATGGTTATCTCCCCCTGGGTGGACCTGACCTGTTCGGCAAAATCCTATGAGACCCGCATTGACCGTGATCCCATGATCACAGTGGCAGGTTTGAAAGCGTCCGCTGCAGCCTATCTGAACGGCAAGGATGCTGAATCCCATTTGGCCTCGCCTGTTTTTGCCCGACTTGATCGCTTGCCGCCATTGCTAATTCAGGTCGGCACGGAAGAAGCATTATATGATGATGCGGTCCGGCTGGCGGGCAGGGCGGTCGAAGCCCATATCGATGTCACGCTAGAAACATGGAATGATATGATCCATGTCTGGCATGCCTTTTACGGCATGGTCGATGAGGGGCGGCAGGCAATTGCCGCAATGGGGCAGTTCTACAAGGATAAGATTGCTGGCTAGCTAGCAGCGCCTGGCGCTCACCTTCTTATTTGTTCATTTTTTGTTCTTGACAGGGCTCGCCTACCATTGCATGATCTGAAGAAGAACAAATGAGCAACATATGGCCCGCTTTAGGACGAAAGGATCGAACCATGCTGGCGACACTGACAGGTAGAGATATTGTGATGATGGCAAGCCTCGCCATGACAGCTTATGGCATGGTGACTATTGCGGGGCTTTTGTCTGGCGAGTGAATCAGGCACACTCTGCCCCTGACTTGATGGGGCGCGCGCCTCATTTCTAATGGGGCTGTGTGTGAGCGACGAGCAAACTGCCGAACAGGCAAATTCTGCAAATTTGGTTGATCCGGGTTTTGTGCATCTCAGGGTGCATAGTGCCTATTCCTTGTCGGAAGGGGCGGTGCGGATCAAACCTTTGCCGGGATTATGCAAGGAACGTGAGTTTCCTGCGATCGCAATCACAGACACCGGCAATATGTTTGGCGCGCTTGAAGTGTCTGAAACATTGTCCGGCGCGGGCATTCAGCCCATTCCCGGCCTAACGATCAATTTGGGTCAGCAGAACGCCCAATCAGATGATGCCGCCATTGTGAAAGTGGCTGGCAATGGGGCAGGGACCGGCCACCCAAGGGGCGGTAACAGGTTGATGGGGCAGATTGTTCTGCTTGCCCAGTCTGAGGTCGGGTACCAAAACCTGCTGCACATTGTGTCCCACGCCTATTTGGCAGGACCTGATGAGCTTGATCCCTTTATCACTATTGAAGAGCTGCGCAATTGGTCAGACGGGGTGATCTGCCTGACCGGGGGCGCGCTGGGGCCGCTTGGTACATTATTGCAGGATAATCGGGCTGCTGCCGCAGAAGATTTGCTGCTGTCCTTTAAAGACCTGTTTGGTGATCGCCTTTATATGGAATTGCAGCGTCACGGCATGGCGGCGGAGGTTGCCACTGAAGACGAGATGCTGCGCCTTGCCTATGATCATGACGTGGCGCTGGTCGCCACAAACGATGTGTTTTTCCCAGATGCCGAAATGTATGAGGCGCATGACGCCCTATTGTGTATTGCAGCCGGGGCTTATGTGGACCAGTCAGACCGGCGGCAATTAACACCCGAACATTACCTGAAGACAGCAAGGGAAATGAAAAGTCTTTTCAATGACTTGCCTGAAGCTGTTCAGAATAGTGTTGAAATCGCAAAGCGCTGTGCGTACCGCCCCCATACCCGCGCGCCGATCCTGCCCAAGTTCGCTGAGGGGGACGAGGCTGATGAATTACGCCGCCAGGCGAGCGAGGGGCTTGAGGCCCGGTTGGCGGTCATTGAGACCGACATTCCCCATCAGGACTATCGCGATCGACTGGATTTTGAGCTGAATGTGATCAGCAATATGGGCTTTCCCGGCTATTTCCTGATCGTGTCGGACTTTATCAAATGGGCCAAGGCGCATGACATTCCCGTGGGGCCGGGCCGTGGGTCGGGCGCGGCGTCCGTCGTGGCGTGGTCATTGACCATTACTGACCTTGATCCTTTGCGCTTTTCCCTGCTGTTTGAGCGGTTCTTGAACCCTGAACGCGTGTCCATGCCTGACTTTGACATCGACTTTTGTCAGGACCGCCGCGATGAAGTCATTGCCTATGTGCAGGACAAATATGGCGCCGACAAGGTCGCCCAGATCATCACCTTTGGTAAATTGCAGGCCCGCGCCGTGCTGCGCGATGTGGGGCGCGTTTTGCAAATGCCCTATATGCAGGTTGATAGGCTGACAAAGCTGGTTCCGAATAATCCAGCAAATCCAATGACCTTGCAGGAGGCTATTGACTTTGAGCCTAAGCTGAAACAACAGGCCCAGCAAGAAGAGGCGGTGGACCGCCTGCTGAAAATCGGCCTCCAGCTTGAGGGGCTGTATCGTCATGCCTCCACCCACGCTGCGGGTGTGGTGATCGGGGATCGGCCCTTGGATGAGCTGGTGCCGGTTTATCGAGACCCGCGCTCCCCCATGTCGGTGACGCAGTTCAACATGAAATGGGTGGAACCTGCCGGGCTGGTCAAATTTGATTTTTTGGGCCTGAAAACCCTGACAGTGATCCAGCGGGCGGTGAACCTGCTAAAGGAGCGGGACATCGAGGTTGATATGGGGCACGTCCCCCTTGATGACCGCCCATCTTATGAATTGATGGCGCGCGGCGATTCCATCGGCGTGTTTCAGCTTGAAAGTTCCGGTATGCGCGATGTGCTGCGGCGTATGAAGCCGGACGTGTTTGAAGATGTGATCGCGCTTGTGGCGCTTTACCGTCCGGGGCCGATGGACAATATCCCCAAGTTCATCAACACCAAACAAGGGTTGGAGGAGCCAAATTACCACCACCCGATGCTCGAAGACCTTCTAAAAGAAACCTATGGCGTGATCGTCTATCAGGAACAGGTGATGCAAATCGCGCAGGTTCTGGCCGGCTATTCATTGGGCGAGGCTGACCTGCTGCGCCGGGCTATGGGTAAAAAGATCAAGGAAGAGATGGACCGCCAGAAAAAGCGGTTTGTTGATGGTGCCGTTGAAAAGGGCGTGGATAAGCAGCAGGCCGCCGATATTTTTGAACTGGTGGACAAGTTCGCAGGCTATGGCTTTAACAAGGCTCACGCCGCTGCCTATGCCTTTGTGGCCTATCAAACGGCATGGCTGAAGGCCAATTACCCGGTTGAGTTTATGGCAGCGCTTATGTGCTATGACATGAACAATACAGACAAGCTGGGCATATTCAGACAGGAATCCGCCCGCATGGGGATTGAAGTTGTGCCCCCGTGTGTGAACCAGTCAGGCGGTGATTTTACCGTGAAGGACGGGCGCATTCATTATGCACTTGGTGCGATCAAGAATGTAGGGCGCGGCGCGATGGACGCTGTGGCTGACGAACGGCTGGCCAATGGTCCTTATAAAGACCTGTTTGATTTCGCAGGCCGCATGGATCCCAAACTGTTCAATAAGCGGATGTTTGAAAATCTGGCCCGGGCAGGGGCGTTTGATAACCTAAACCCCAACAGGCAACAGGTCTTTGCCAGTGCAGAGGTGCTGATGGCTTATTGCACGAACGCGGCGTCTGAGCGGAATTCAAATCAAAACAGCCTGTTTGGCGGCGACCTGGCTGAGGAACTGAGCAGACCCAACCTGAAAGATGTTACCGACTGGGTGCCGATGGAACGATTGGCACAGGAATTTGGCGCGGTGGGCTTTTTCCTGTCAGGACATCCGCTTGATGGCTATTTGCCCGCCCTGAAGCGTGGCGGGGTCAAGCTCTTTACAGATGTGCAGGCCGCAGTGGCGCAGGGCAGGGGCGCCTGGGCAGGCCGCGTTGGCGGCACCGTCACCGTCCTGCAGGAGCGGAAGTCACAAAAATCCGGCAAACCCTTTGCCTTCGTCAAATTGACCGATCCGACAGGGGAATATGAGGTCACAGTCTTTTCTGAACATTTGCGCGATCATCGTGACTTGTTGGAGCCGGGCCAGTCAGTCGTCCTGTCAGTGCAGGTTGAAAGTCAGGAAGATGCCCTGCGCTTTACCGTTAATTCGGTGCAGTCCATCGAACAATTGGCGGCAAATACGGCCCAGGGGCTCGAAATCTTTGTGCAGGATGCGCAGGCTGTCCCGCAAATCAAGGAACTGCTGCCACGTGCAGGCAAGGGCCGCATAAAGCTCATTATCCCCGCACCAGACGAGACTGAGGCTGTGATAACACTGCCCGGCGGATATGCGGTAACGCCCAAAACGTCTGGCGCGATAATGACGATCAAGGGTGTCAGCCACGTTATTGATGTCTAATCGGATCTGTTATCACTTAAAATGAGGTTTCGATCCCTATCAGCATCGTAGCCAGACCACTTATTTTAAGTGATCATCAAAGATGCGACGGTTTGGCCTTGATTTGGGCCATTTTCCCCTTGTTTTCGCCTGTGTCGCGGGCTAAAACCCGGCCCATTCCACACGCAGAGATGCGGGTGAGCCACTTCGTTTGAAGATACAGCCCCTGTTTGGCACGGTTCACTTCGCTCCGGTGCGATCATCTGATCGTTTCTTCCTCTGCGGCGGTTAACCGGAAAAGGAGAAAAGAGGCTATGGCTCTTCCCGATTTTACAATGCGTCAGCTGCTTGAGGCAGGCGTTCATTTTGGTCACCAGACCCACCGTTGGAACCCGAAGATGGGCGAATTCATCTTTGGCGACCGTAATGGTATCCACATTATCGATCTGACACAGACCGTTCCCTTGCTGCATCAGGCACTGATCGAAGTGCGCAATGTTGTTGCATCAGGTGGCCGCGTACTGTTCGTCGGCACCAAGCGTCAGGCAGCAGCCCCCATTAAGGATGCGGCTGAACGGTCTGCGCAATATTACATGAATCACCGTTGGCTCGGCGGCACGCTGACCAACTGGAAAACCGTTTCAAATTCAATCAAGCGCCTGAAAGAGCTTGAGGAGCGTTTGAGCGGTGACACAACAGGCCTGACCAAGAAAGAGACCCTGAACCTGACGCGCGAGCGTGAGAAGCTGGATATCTCCTTGGGCGGTATCAAGGATATGGGCGGTCTGCCTGATCTGGTTGTTGTGATCGACACCAACAAAGAAGCTATCGCCATTAAAGAAGCCAACAAGCTGGGCATCCCCGTGGTTGCCGTTGTTGACTCAAACTGCGATCCCGATGGCGTAACCTATCCGATCCCCGGCAATGATGACGCCACCCGCGCGATTTCGCTTTACTGCGATTTGATTGCCCGGTCTGTTCTGGATGGTATTTCAGCCAGCGCCGGTTCATTGGGCGTTGACCTTGGCGAATCTGAAGAGGTGGTCGAAGACCTGCCTGCTGAAGAAGCCGCAGCCCCGGAAACCGCAGAGGGTGAAGAGGCCGCTGCTGCCAGCTAAGCGCTCAGCACCGACCTTGAACTGAAACAAATCTCTGATTGATTGGGTTGACCGTTCGGCGCCAAGCCGGGCGGGGCCTGTCCGAAAATGGAGTAAAGACAATGGCTGCAATTACTGCTGCATTGGTGAAAGAACTGCGCGAAAAGTCAGGCGCAGGCATGATGGATTGTAAAAAGGCGCTGGCCGAAAATGACGGCAACATGGATGCCGCCGTTGACTGGTTGCGCTCAAAAGGTTTGGCGGCTGCTGCTAAAAAGTCTGGCCGTGTTGCTGCCGAAGGTTTGGTTGCTATCGCAACTGACGGTGCCAAGGGTGTCGTGGTTGAGGTGAACTCAGAAACCGACTTTGTTGCCCGTAATGATGCGTTCCAAAACTTCGCGTCAACCGCTGCACAAGTCGCGCTTGGTGGTGCAACCGATGTTGAGGCATTGGGCGCTGCTGATTTCCCGGGTTCAGGCAAAACAGTTGCCGAACAGTTGACCGAAATGGTTGGCACGATCGGTGAAAACATGTCCTTGCGCCGCGTTGCCGGTTTGGAAGTGTCCGAAGGTGTTGTTGCAGGCTATATGCACACTGCAACCGCTCCCGGCCTTGGCAAAATTGGCGTGCTGGTTGCCCTTGAATCAGCAGGTGATGCCGCTGTTCTTGAAGCAACAGGTAAGCAGATTGCTATGCATGTTGCCGCAACGAACCCGATGGCTGTCACAACAGAAGAGCTGGACCCAGAAGCGGTTGAGCGTGAGCGTGCCGTTTTGGTTGAGCAGGCCCGCGAATCAGGCAAGCCTGACAATATCATCGAAAAGATGATCGAAGGGCGTATGCGCAAATTCTATGAAGAAGTTGTGCTGCTCAAGCAGGCCTATGTGATCGATCCTGACCTGACCGTTGAAAAGGCGCTGGAAGCTGCCGGTAAAGACGCAGGTGCCCCCATCAAGCTGACCGCCATTGCGCGCTTTGCCCTTGGTGAAGGCATCGAGAAGAAAGAAGAAGATTTCGCAGCAGAAGTGGCCGCCGTTGCCGGTTCCTGATCTGGCGTGATCAAATAGACAAAACCGTCCTATCCTGTTGGGTAGGGCGGTTTTTTTCTGCCTGAATATGGTGCTGGAGGTGGGAATTGGGTGGGAATTTCCCCCTGTTTTCGCTACTGTGCAACGATTCTGGCAAAATAGCCCTGCGGGTTTGGCACGCAAGGCTGAATTGATGAGGCATATATGAGCGGGGACCAAGGCCAATCAGGCTATAAACGCGTCTTGTTGAAACTGTCCGGCGAAGCCCTGATGGGCGATGATGATTATGGCATCAATGCCGGAACTGTTGGCCGTATCGCAGAAGAAGTGAAGCTGATCAATGACGCCGGGGTTGAAGCCTGCCTCGTCATTGGCGGCGGGAATATTTTCCGTGGTCTTGCAGGTGCCGCATCCGGTATGGAACGTGGCAGCGCTGATTATATGGGCATGCTCGCCACCGTCATGAATGCGCTTGCCATGCAAAATGCGCTGGAACAGATCGGCGTTGAAACGCGCGTACAATCCGCCATTCCCATGCCGACCGTGTGCGAAAGCTATATTCGCCGCCGTGCCATTCGCCATCTTGAAAAGGGGCGGGTGGTTATCTTTGCGGCCGGGACAGGCAATCCCTATTTCACGACAGATACCGGCGCTGCCCTGCGCGCGTCTGAGATGAATTGCGAGGCGATTTTGAAGGGCACGCAGGTTGACGGTGTTTACACCGCTGATCCGAAAAAAGTGCCGACCGCGCGCCGCTATAACAAGGTCAGCTATATGCGTGTGCTGTCAGATGATTTGAAGGTCATGGACGCTGCTGCCATCGCATTGGCGCGCGAAAATGATATTCCTATTTTGGTTTTTGATTTGGGTGAAGATGGCGCCCTGGCAGAAGTGGCCTCTGGCCGTGGCCGCGCCACACTTGTGACCCATGAAGATGAACAATAGTAAATCTAAGTTTCAGGAGACACTGAACAATGGCTGAAGAATTTGAACTTGATCTGGACGATCTGGAAAAGCGCATGGACGGCGCTGTCGCAACATTGGCTAAGGAATTTGGTGGATTGCGCACCGGGCGTGCCTCAGCCTCCTTGCTGGAACCTGTGAAGGTTGACGTTTACGGCTCAGAAATGCCGCTTGATCAGGTTGGTACAATTTCAGTGCCTGAGGCGCGGCTTCTGTCAGTGCAGGTGTGGGACAAATCCAACGTCTCAGCAGTGGAAAAAGCAATCCGCGAAAGCTCGCTTGGTTTGAATCCGGCAGTTGATGGACAACTGATCCGCATCCCGATCCCTGAATTGAATGAGGAGCGCCGGACTGAGATGGTCAAGGTTGCCCGCAACTATGCTGAACAGGCCCGCGTGGCAATCCGCAATGTCCGCCGCGATGGTATGGATCAGCTTAAAAAGGGCGAAAAAGACGGCGGTTTGGGTAAGGATGATTCCAAAATGTATGCCGACGAAGTGCAGTCCCTGACCGACGCGGCAATCAAAAAAGTAGACGAAGTGCTGGCAGAAAAAGAAGCAGAGGTCATGCAGGTTTAGCATCGGCTGATCTGCGGCCCCTCTAGGCAAGGCGTTTGATATGGCGATTTGGCCCTTTAAAAAAGACGAGATGGTGGAGGCAGCAACAGCCGCCCCCGCTCCTGCGTCTGCCGGGCAAATCGACAGTGAAGGGTGGCGTGCACCACGTATCGAAGGTGACCCCCGACATATTGCAATCATAATGGATGGCAATGGCCGTTGGGCAAAGCGGCGGCATATCCCCCGCAAGCTTGGCCACCGTGAGGGGGTCGAGGCTGTCCGCCGTACTGTCGAAGCTGCGCTTGATCGCGGCATTCCCTATATCACCCTTTATGCCTTTTCATCCGAAAACTGGTCGCGTCCAGAGGATGAGGTCGAAGGGTTGATGGGCCTTCTACGCCGCTTTATGGACGAAGATCTGGTCGAGCTTGAGCTGCGCGGTGTAAGGGGGCGTTTCATCGGTGCCCGCGAAAAATTGGATGCTGATATTCTTGAGCGTCTGGTGGAGGCGGAAAATCGCACAGCCCACCTTAACGAAATCACAGTGACGATTGCGCTGAATTATGGTGGCCGTCAGGAAATTGCAAAAGCGGCGCAACGGCTTGCCCGCGAAGTTGCAGCGGGGCGGATGAAGCCTGAGCAAATCAAAGAAGATATGTTTGGCTATTGGCTTGAAACATCTGACCTGCCTGACCCGGATCTGTTGATCCGCACAAGTGGGGAGCAACGCCTGTCAAACTTCCTGCCATGGCAAACCGCTTACACTGAATTTTATTTCCCCGAGGTTTTATGGCCTGATTACAATGAAGGCCATTTGCTGGAGGCGATTGAAGTCTTTCGTAATCGTGAGCGTCGTTATGGTGGCCGCGAAGATTGCGCGCCCTATCAGCCGGATGCGGATCAATGAGTGACGAGGTGAAGAAAGGCAGCAATCTTAAGCTGCGCGTGATTTCCGCCCTTGTGCTGGCGCCGATTATATTGGCGGCGGTCTATTTCGGCGACTGGGCGCTAAGTATATTGCTGGCAATTGCAGGCGGTATCATTGCTTGGGAATGGACAGGCTTAACCGTCAAGGATGCGCGACTGCAGGAGTATCTACTGCCTTGCGCAGCGGGTCTCATCATCCCCCTTATGGCGAGTTGGGAATGGGACGCCTATGGCGAAATTCCCCTAACGCTTTTGGCACTTGGTGGCGCAACGGCGTTTGCTGCAATTGGCCGGGTTGCCTTTGGTGACGCCAAGAATTGGTCAACCGCTGCGGCGGGTGTGCTTTATGCCTGTTTGCCCACCCTGACCGTGCTTAGCATTCGCGCCCATGGACAGGGTTTCGTCGAAGGTGATGGGATGTATCTGCTGGTGCTGATTCTGTTCATCGTTTGGGCAATGGATATCGGGGCCTATTTTTCTGGCAAGACAATCGGTGGCCCCAAGATGGCACCGCGCCTGTCGCCCAACAAAACTTGGGCAGGGCTAATCGGCGGTATGGTGACCGCAGGGCTGGTTGCGGCATTGTTTGGGGGGCTGCTTGGCCTTGGCGTTTGGTGGCATTTGCTGCTGATAGGTGCGTTGCTGGGGGCTTGGTCACAGGTTGGCGATGTGGTGGAAAGCTCGCTAAAACGTCATGCCGATGTGAAAGATGCCAGCAATATTATTCCCGGCCATGGCGGCGTAATGGACCGTGTTGATGGCTTGTGGTTTGCCGTGCCGCCCTTTTGGTTGTTTTTGCAGTGGAACCTAATCGGTTCTACGCCTGCATATTGATCGTTCTTTATGACTTCACCCTACCTTCCGCCCAGCAAGGATCATCCGCGCAGCGTCACCATTTTGGGGGCGACAGGCTCCGTCGGCTGTTCAACCCTTGATCTGATCGAGCGTGACCCCGACGCCTATAATGTGGTGGCGCTAACCGCCAACACCAATGTTGTTGAGCTTGCTGCCGCTGCCAAACGGGTAGGGGCCAAGCGCGCAGTGATCGCTGATCCATCTTGTTACGTGGCTTTAAAGGACGCGCTGGCAGGTACATCTGTTGAAGTCGCCGCCGGTGCAGACGCTGTTGAAGACGCCGCTGCAATGCAATCAGATTGGGTGATGGCAGGCATTGTCGGCGCCGCTGGCCTGAGTCCCACGCTATCGGCTGTGCGGCGGGGGGCGATGGTTGCCTTTGCCAATAAGGAATGTCTGGTTTGTGCTGGCGATCTGTTTATGCAGGAGGTTGCGGATCATGATGCTGTCCTGCTGCCTGTTGATTCAGAACATAATGCTATCTTTCAGGTCTTTAACGACCCAGAAGGCAAAGGGGTTGAAAAGATTATTCTGACGGCCTCAGGCGGTCCATTCCGCACCTTGTCATTGGATGAGATGGCCACAAAAACCCCGGCGCAGGCTGTTGCACATCCCAATTGGGACATGGGGGCCAAAATATCTGTCGATAGTGCGACCATGATGAATAAGGGCCTTGAGTTGATTGAGGCGTTTCACCTGTTCCCCGTGCCCGAAGACAAGATTGAAATTCTGGTTCACCCGCAGTCTGTCATTCATTCTATG
Source organism: Alphaproteobacteria bacterium (assembly GCA_965229935.1). Lineage (GTDB taxonomy): Bacteria > Pseudomonadota > Alphaproteobacteria > SPJN01 > SPJN01 > SPJN01. The sequence continues at coordinate 1,380,390 of CBDDKB010000002.1, read as the reverse complement.
GTCGCCTATAAGGATGGGTCTGTTTTGGCCCAATTGGGAACCCCTGATATGCGCACACCGATTGCCTATGCCTTGGGCTGGCCATCGCGTATTGCCACGCCGGGGCCGCACCTTGATTTTGCAGAAATTGCGCAGCTGACCTTTGATCAACCCGACGAAACCCGTTTTCCGGCCCTGCGCCTGACGCGTGCAGCCCTGCGGGCGGGGGGGGTAGTGCCAACATGGCTGAATGCCGCAAATGAAGTCGCGGTGGCCCGGTTTTTGGCAGAAGATATAGGGTTTTTGGATATCGCTCGCCTTGTTGAGGCGATTGCCGATATGGCCCCAAGTGATGGACTGACTGATTTAGAGCAGGTCTTTGCCGCGGATGCTGAGGCACGAACGAAAGCCCAGGAATGGGCACTGTAATTAGATGATCAGGCACCGCGTGCCCCATGCTTGCCCCAATTGCGGAATAATGAAATAAAGGGCAGAAAATAACGGTTTTGCACCCGAATTTATTAGGACTTTTTAATGATTGAATGGCTCGCTGACGGATTGCTGCCTTTTTTGGTTGTACTGACCATTGTGGTCTTTGTGCATGAACTTGGTCATTACTGGGTTGCCCGTCGTTGCGGCGTTCATGTCGAAACTTTTTCCATCGGCTTTGGTCCCGAAATTTTCGGATGGCACGACAAAAGTGGCACGCGCTGGCGCGTCGCGTGGATACCACTTGGTGGTTATGTGAAATTTTTCGGTGACGCTGACGCAACCTCCGCCCCCGATGCGGAGCGGGTCGAGGGCATGTCTGCCGAAGAGCAGGCCAAAAGCTATCACTATAAGTCGCCCTTGCAACGTATGGCGATTGCCGTTGCGGGGCCTGCTGCAAACTTCATCTTTGCGGTGTTGGTCTTTTGGGCGTTGATGATTTCATTCGGTGAAATGCAGCGCACAGCCACTGTCGGCTCTGTATCAGACGGGTCAGCAGCGCAGGAAGCAGGCCTGCTGGCAGGTGACAAGATCGTGGCCATTGACGGCGACGACATCGAAACCTTTGCCGAGCTTCATCAATATATCAGCCTATCCGGTGGTCAAACCATGATGTTCACCATTGACCGGGCAGGGCAGTTCCGCGATTTGGCCGTTACACCGAAACGTATGGAACGCGAAGACCCGTTTGGCAACCAAATGGAAGGCTGGTTGGTCGGCATAACCTCAACCTCTGACTATGTGGTGAAGCGGTTCGGCATTGTTGAAGGCGTTGGGGCTGCCAGTGAACGGGTTGGTGGTATCATCACCGGGACTTTGAAATTTGTCTGGCAATTGGTTGCCGGGCGCGAATCGGCTGACCAACTGGGCGGGCCGATACGCATTGCTACGATGTCTGCGGATGTCGCACAGCTTGGGATTGCGTCTCTTGTCAGCTTTATTGCCCTGATTTCAGTAAGTATTGGCCTGATTAATCTTTTTCCCATTCCCATGCTGGACGGCGGGCATATACTGCTTTACACAATCGAATTAGTGCGCGGAAAACCGCTGTCTGACCGGGCCTTGGAAATGGCCTATCGCGTTGGATTTGCTTTGGTTGGCGGCTTGATGATTTTTGCGACGTTTAACGATTTGGTTTATCTCAACCTATTCGGATAAATGGCGCACATTATGAATTTTGGTTTTGGGTGGCGTCCCGTGACGGACGCCATCACTTTACCGGGAACTTGACTGGGAACTGGGCCGGTTGGCGCCATTAGGGCAGCCGGTGGTAAAGAAGGGGATTAAAGGTGCGTTTCACAAGTCTGTCCGACTTTGATCTTGTGAAAAAGACCCGTGTCGTCGGCTGGGTGATCGCGCTCCTGTGTGGGGTGTTGCTGATCTCCGGTACCGTTCCGGCACAGGCCCAATCACGTCCGGCAACCATTCAAACTATCGAGATTACAGGCAATCAACGGATTGAGCCTGAAACGATCAAATCCTACATGCTTGTGGATTTGAACGATGATTATGATGACGAACTGATTGACCGTTCCTTGAAGGCATTGTTTGCCACTGGTCTGTTTGCCGACGTGGTGATCAGCCCGACCGCAACAGGCATCTCGGTTAAGGTCGTTGAAAACCCGATCATCAACCGCATTGCCTTTGAAGGGAATGCAAAGCTTGATCAGGAAGAATTACAGGCCGAGGTACGGCTTGGCCCGCGTGTCGTTTATACGCGTGCTCGTGTGCAGGCAGACGCGCAACGCATTGTAGAACTTTATCGTCGTTCCGGCCGCTTTGCCGCTACGGTTGATCCGAAAATTGTTGAGCTGACGCAAAATCGCGTCGATCTGATTTTTGAGATCAATGAAGGCCCCGTTACAGGCGTCCGCCGCATCAACTTTATCGGGAACCATGATTTTGCAGATGATGAGTTGCGCGGCCTGATCGTCACGCAGGAAAGCCGTTGGTGGAAAGTTCTAGCCTCTAACGACAATTATGATCCTGACCGTGTGGCTTATGACCGAGAATTGCTGCGCCGGTTTTATTTGCAGAACGGCTATGCTGACTTTCGCGTAATCTCTGCTGTCGCTGAACTAACACGTGACCGCGAAGACTTTTACGTCACCTTCACGGTTGAGGAGGGGACAACCTATCAAATCGGTGATGTGCGTGTTGAATCGGAAATTGGTTCTTTGAACCCCGGTACCTTGCGCACATTGGTGAAGACTGTGCCCGGCAGCCTGTATAATGCTGATGAAATCGACGCGACAATCGAAGATATGACCAAGCTGGCAGGTACGCTTGGCTATGCCTTTGTGAATATCCGTCCGCGGGTTAAGCGCGATCGTGAGACGCGCACAGTGTCCATCACCTATCACGTGCAGGAAAGCCAGCGTGTCTATGTTGAACGTATCAACATCCAAGGCAATAGCCGTACCCTTGACCGTGTGATCCGTCGCGAGTTCCGCTTGGCCGAAGGGGACGCCTTTAACGCTGTGCTGCTTGATCGGTCCAAGACGCGTATTCGCGCGCTTGGCTTCTTTGGCAATGTTGATGTGACAACCGAAGACGGCACAACCGATGATAAAACGATCATCAATGTGGAAGTTGAAGAGCAATCAACCGGTGAACTGACGCTTGGTGCGGGCTTCTCATCTGCGCAAAGCTTTGTTGCTGAATTCCGAATTTCAGAACGCAACCTGTTAGGCCGTGGTCAGCGGTTGAACCTGGGTGCCTTAATCGGTTCCCGCAGGTCAGAGCTTGATTTCAGCTTTACCGAACCTTATTTCCTTGGCCGCAATATCGCGGCGGGTATTGATGTGTTCCGTGTGACCAATGACTTCCAAGATGAAGCCAGCTTTGACAGTGAAAGCACAGGCTTTGGTCTACGCGCAGGTTTCCCAATTAATGAGTATATGTTGCTGAATACGCGTTTGGTGTTCCGCGAAGATACGATTAAGGATGTTGGCAACAACGCTTCTATCGTTGTGCGTCAGTCCGAAGGGTCTGAAACGACAAGTTCTATCGGGTATACGCTGACCTTTGACAATCGTGACGACATCAAACTGCCGACACGCGGTTATCGTGTTCAGTTCCAGCAGGACTTTGCCGGTTTGGGCGGGACAGTATCCTACCTGAAGACAGAGCTGAAATACGCTGCCTATAAGGAAATTTTTGATGGCGTGATTGCGATTGGTAAGTCAGAGCAGGGCTTGATCATGGGCCTTGGTGATGATGTGCGCATTATCGACCGCTTCTTCCTTGGGCCTGATGAAATTCGCGGCTTTGACCGTGCAGGCCTTGGTCCTCGCGATCTAAGCACGGGCGATGGTCTGGGCGGTAATCTCTATTACACGCTGTCGGGCGAGTTGAATTTCCCGCTTGGCCTGCCTGAAGAATTTGGCGTGCGTGGCTCAATCTTCATTGATGGCGGCTCGCTCGCTGATCTTGATGACAGTGGAACTAACATTGTTGATATTGGTTCGATGCGTGCAGCGACCGGGTTTGGGATTTCGTGGGATTCACCCTTTGGCCCAATTCGGATTGATTTTACAGAAACCTTGCTAAGTGAACGGTTTGACGAAACAGAAACTGTGAATTTCCGTTTCGGGGCAAGGCTATAGCCAGAATAAAACGTTCCATATTGGGACGTCATAAGAATGTGACACAATTCTTCCCCATTTGACTGCTGAAACAGGGCGTTGGGGCGTGAAGTTAGAAAGGATAAGTCGGATGATCCGCAAATTGATTGCTGTCTCTATGATGTTGGGTTCGTTGGCCGTGCCGGCAGCATTCGCACAGGACAATGCCGCTGGTGAGGCTGCTGATAGTGCTGCGCTTTCCGCGCCAGTCGGTCCTGCCCGCATTTTGACCATTAACCGCTCCGCTATTATTGGTGCGTCTGATATGGGCAAGGATGTTGTTCGTCAGGCTAAACAAATCGAAGATCAGTTGCGTGCAGAGACACAAGCGAAATTGGAAGAGTTTGCAGCGCTGGAAGCAGAGCTGAAGCAGAAGCAGGAAATTCTTTCGCCAGAAAAATTCCAGGCAGAAATTCAGGCCTATGCCCTAAAGCGTCAGGAAGCTGATCGCGCCATGAAAATTGAGGCTGCTCGTCTGCAGCGCGGTCTGTTGGTCGCGCAGGACAAGGTCTTTGCCGCTGCTGCACCGATCTTTGCAGAGATTATGCAGGCGCGCGGTGCCAACATGTTGATTGATGGCACGGCAGTGATCGCATCTGTTCAGGGGCAAGACATCACCAAAGTGGTGGTTGACCGTATGAACGCAGCCGGTGACCGTGTGACACTGGTTCTGCCGGAAGTGAAATTTGAGGATGAGGCTGCTGGCGCCCAATAGGCGCTGGCGGGCTATAAGCCGATTAAACAGCTAGCAAGGGGGCGCTGTGGCAGATCCGCGATTCTTTGATAATCACGGCCCACTGACCTTAACGCAGATCGCAGCGATTTGCGGCGGCGAAATCGTGCGAACAGAAAACCCTGATCGGATGATCTCAGGCACCAACAGTTTGGAATTGGCTGGTGCCGACGAGCTAAGCTTTTTTCTCAACCCCCGCAAATATCTCAGCCAGCTTCAGGCGACAAAGGCGGCGGTGGTGATCCTAAACCCGGATCATGTTGAGCGCGCGCCTGATCATATAGACCTTATAACAGCCCCCAATCCCCATAAGGCCTTTGCGCTTGTTGTGCAGGCCTTCTTTCCCCCCACAGATACCGGGGAGGGGGTTTCCCCCGCCGCGCATGTCGATCCAACCGCCTCGCTGGAAGATGGGGTGGCGGTTGCCCCCGGTGCCGTGATCGAAGCTGGCGTGCAAATTGGGGCGGGGACATCCGTTGGACCAAACACTGTCATTCGCAAGAACGTTCAGATTGGCCGGGATTGCCGTATCGCGTCGTTGGTCTCTATCTCACACGCCTTAATCGGCGATCGGGTGACTATTCATCCCGGCGCACAAATTGGCCAAGCGGGTTTTGGCTTTGCCATTGATTTAGAAGGGCATGTCAGCCTGCCGCAATTGGGCCGGGTCATCATTCAAGACCGTTGTAATATTGGTGCCAATACAACAATTGACCGTGGCGCAATTGAAGATACGGTGGTGGGCGAAGGCACTTTCCTGGATAATCTTGTACAGATTGGCCACAATTGCCAGATCGGACGACATGTTGTCATGTCCGGTCAGGCAGGGCTTTCAGGGTCTGTTATTGTCGAAGATTATGCCGTGATTGCGGGCAAGGCCGGGGTTGCCAATTTTGTCCGTATCGGTGCCGGGGCGCAAGTGGGCGCAAAAGCCGGTGTTATGGCTGATGTCCCGGCCGGTGCACGCATGCTGGGTATGCCTGCGCGCGATGCCCGCCAATTTATGAAGGAAGTAGCCGTGTTGAAACGGCTTGCCAAAAACAAAACGAAATGACCTAATGACCATCAGGTGACTCGCATGACTGCACAAGATGAAACAACAGAACTCGCAACAGTAGATGTGTTGAAATTGATGGAGCTTTTGCCCCATCGCTATCCATTTCTATTGATTGATCGCATTGAACAAATCGATGGTGATGACCGCGCTGTCGGCATCAAGTGCGTCACGATCAACGAACCCTTTTTTCAAGGCCACTTCCCGGCCTATCCCGTTATGCCCGGTGTCTTGACGATCGAAGCGATGGCCCAAACAGCCGGTGCGATCGTGGTACATAATATGGGCGATGTCGGCGACAAGCGGGTCTTTTTTATGACCGTGGACAAATGCCGCTTCCGCAAGCCTGTTACCCCCGGTGATCGGCTTGAAATTGAAGTGACCAAAATTCGCGCCCGCGCACCTGTCTGGAAATATAAGGGCATCGCACGTGTTGATGGCGAAGTCTGCGCCGAAGCTGAATTCAGCGCCATGATTACACAGGATGAAATCTGATATGGCCTCAACCATTCACCCTACAGCGATTGTCGAAGATGGTGCCCAATTGGGCGATGACGTTTCGGTCGGCCCTTACGCCCTGATCGGTCCTGATGTAACGCTTGGCGATCAGGTGAAAGTTCATGGCCATGCGGTGATCGGCGGTAAAACTGAAGTAGGTGACAGGACCGAAGTTTTTCCTTTTGCCTCAATCGGTCTACAGCCGCAGGATTTGAAATTTGGTGGCGAAAACACCAAACTGATTATCGGCACGGATAATACGATCCGCGAATACGTGACGATGAACCCTGGGACCGAGCAGGGTGGTGGTGTCACAACCATTGGCAATAATGGCCTGTTCATGGTGTCTAGCCATGTGGCCCATGATTGTGTGGTGGGCGATAATGTTATTCTTGCGAACTCTGTCGCTATTGCGGGCCATTGCCATTTGGGCGACTTTGCTATTTTTGGCGGGTTAAGCTGCATTCACCAGTTCGGCCGGGTTGGCCCCCATTGTTTTGTCGGCGGTGCGTCTGCGCTGGAACGCGATTTGATCCCCTTCGGTGTCGCCATCGGTAATCGTGCGGTTCTGGCAGGACTTAACCTGATTGGTTTGAAGCGTCGTGGTTTCACCCGGGATGATATGCGCGCGCTGCGGCAAACGCACGAAGCGGTGTTCCAGTCGGCAGGAGGAACCTTGCAGGAGCGTGCTGCCGCGGTCGCTGCGGAAGGTGAACTAAACCCGCATGTTAAGACGATGCTGGACTTCATTTTGGATGATACCAGCCGTGCGATTTGCACACCGCATAAAGTTGGCATGAACTAGGCCAGCATTTTTCGAACAACTTAATCAGGATGGGGCGGACAAGTATGTCTTCTGATATTGAGGTTTTGTCCATCATCGCGGGCGAAGGCGACCTGCCGCTTGAGATTGCTACAGCCTGTGATGAGGCTGGCATCCCTGTGTGTATCATCGGCCTGAAAGGTTATGCGGAGGCGGCCAAGTTTTCTGCCTATAGCACAACCATGATCGGCTTGGGTGAGCTTGGCAAGGCAAGCAAGGCGATGAAGCGTGCTGGTACCAGCCATGTTGTCATGGCGGGCGGCATAGACAGGCCCGATATGCGTAACCTCAAATTAGATTTTGAGGCGATGCGCCTTATGCCCAAACTGCTGAAAGCCGCGGGCAAGGGCGACAGCGCCTTGCTGGATTTCGTGCGGGACTTTGTAACCTCAAAAGGGTGGAAGATCGTAAGCCCGGCCAAGCTAATGGATTCTTTGAACGTATCTGCGGGGGAGGCAGGGGCCTGCGAACCTGACGAGCAGGATTGGATTGACATCAAAAAGGGCGTCGCAATCGCCCGCGATCTTGGCAAACATGATGTTGCCCAGGGGGTCGTTTTGGCCAATGGCTTTGTGCTTGCGCTTGAGGCGGCTGAGGGCACGGATGAAATGTTGCGCCGTGTAGCGGCCTTGCCCGAAGGGTTGCGCGGTACAGAAGAAGATCGCGCAGGGGTGCTTGTAAAGGTGACCAAGCCTATTCAGGATCGCAATCTAGACCTGCCAACCATTGGCCCACGCACGGTGGAGCTGGCCGCTGCCGCCGGGTTAAAGGGCATTGCGGTCGAAGCTGAAGGTTCACTGATTGTTGATCGTGAAGCAACGATTGCACGAGCTGATGAGCTGGGCCTGTTTATTGAAGGCGTCGATCTCGAAGCGCTGGGCCAAGAAGGCGTGTAGCCATGGCTGACCGCCCACTAAAACTATTCGTAGCAGTGGGGGAACCTTCCGGCGATGTCATGGCGGCGGAGCTTGTGGCCGCACTCAAGTCCGCATCGGACAATGGAATAGAACTTTGCGGTGTCGGCGGTCCCTACCTGATTGCCCAGGGGCTTGATAGCCTGTTCCCCATGCAGGAAATGACAGTGATGGGCATTGCAGAGGTTTTGCCCAAGATACCCAAATTGCTTGCCCGCATTCGCCAAACGGCAGAGGCGGCTATCGCCTTTGATCCTGACATCGTGCTGACGGTTGATGCGCCTGACTTTTCGTTTCGCGTGCAGAAACGATTGAAAAAGGCAGGTTGCCGAGCCAAACGCGTTCACATGGTTGCCCCGACCGTATGGGCGTGGCGGCCAAAAAGGGCGAAGAAAATCGCGCAATTCCTTGATCATCTATTGGTTATTTTGCCGTTTGAACCGCCTTATTTTGAGGCGGAGGGGCTGGCCACAAGTTTTGTCGGCCACCCGATTGCCGATCGCGTTGGCGACTGGACTGAACAGGCGGGGCAGGCCTTTCGCACGCGCCACAATATAGCATCAGATACGCCATTGCTTGCTTTACTGCCCGGGTCGCGTGGTGGGGAGGTGTCGCGCCTGTTGCCATTGTTTGGAGAGGTGCAGGCGCAATTGCAGGCCCGCCACCCTGATCTAGTGACTGCAATTCCAGTCGTCGAAGGGGTCGCTGATTTGGTTGCTGACCTAACACAAGATTGGCAAACACCGCCGCAGCTTTTTCACGACAAGGCAGACAAGGATGGCCTGTTTGCAGCGGCGAATGCAGGGTTGGTGACCTCTGGCACGGCATCACTTGAATTAACCGCCGCTCGCGTCCCGATGGTAGTTGCCTATAAGGCATCGCCGCTGACTGCCTTTATATTGCGCCGGATGGTTAAGGTTGAGTTTGGGTCATTGACCAATATTATGCTGGAGCGCATGGCGATCCCGGAATATTTGCAAGGTGATGCGACCGCCGATGCTTTGTTTGCGGCGCTTGACCCCCTATTGTCAGATGATAGCCCTGAGCGGATTGCGCAACTGGCTGACCTTGATCGGGCGATTGATCTGTTGGGGCTATATGGGCCGTCACCGGCACAAAACGCAGCGCAAAGACTGCTGTCATTGAATGAAGGAGCATAAGCCTATGACGGATTTTCGCTATTTGCACACGATGATACGGGTGTTTGATCTGGAACAGTCTATCGCCTTTTATACGGGGCCATTGGGCATGATGCTCCTCAGCAAAAATGATTTTGAAGGCGGGCGTTTCTCTCTTGCGTTCTTGGGGTATGAGGCAGATCCAAATACGCCGATGATCGAGCTGACCCATAATTGGGATCAGGCTGAGCCTTATGAAATCGGCTCAGGCTATGGTCATGTGGCTCTTGGCGTATCTGATTTGGACGCAGCCTGTGATGCACTGGAGGCAGCGGGAGTTGATATTCCCCGTCGCCCAGGGCCGATGCAGCATGGCACTACGCGCATCGCCTTTATCGAAGATCCGGATGGATACAAGATTGAGTTGATTGAACGGGCATAATGTTATCTCAAATGCGTGGACCGACTACGAAGCGGTGAGGGATCTAAACCGCATTTGAGAAAATAAAAACCCGCCTTCCGAAGAGGGCGGGTTCTTTTGTGTTTGAAAACGCTTTTACTAGCCGATTGAGGCTCGCGCCTTTAGCGCGCCCACGCGGAGCTGTTTGTGAAACAAACTAGCGTGAGCGCAAAAAGCTATTCTAGCGCTGGTCGATCGGCACATAGTCGCGCTGTTCGGGGCCCGTGTACAACTGACGGGGGCGACCGATGCGCTGGCTTGGGTCTTCGATCATTTCGTTCCACTGTGCGATCCAGCCCACTGTACGAGCCAGAGCGAAGATCACAGTGAACATCGTGGTCGGGAAGCCAAGTGCTTTCAGGATAATGCCTGAGTAGAAGTCCACATTGGGGTAGAGCTTCTTCTCGATGAAATATTCGTCCTTGAGGGCGATTTCTTCAAGCTGCTGGGCAACCTGCAGGATGGGATCGTCTGTAATGCCCAATTCACCCAACACTTCGTGGGCTGTCTTCTGCATAACGGTCGCGCGGGGGTCATAATTTTTGTAAACCCGGTGGCCAAAGCCCATCAGACGGAACGGATCGTTCTTGTCTTTTGCCTTGGCAACATATTCCGCGGTACGGTCAGGCGTGCCGATTTCATTCAGCATGTTCAGCGCAGCTTCGTTTGCGCCGCCATGGGCAGGGCCCCACAGGCAGGCAATACCAGCAGCAATACAGGCAAACGGATTGGCACCTGATGAACCGGCCAAACGCACTGTAGATGTTGATGCGTTTTGTTCATGGTCAGCATGCAGGATGAAAATGCGGTCCATCGCACGTGACAGGACAGGGTTGTCTTCCCAAGGCTCGCAAGGAACAGAGAAGCACATGCGCAGGAAGTCCTGGCTGCGTGTCATTTCATTGCTGGGATAAACAAAGGGCTGGCCGACAGAATATTTATAGGCCATTGCGGCGATTGTCGGGATCTTTGCAATGATGCGGTGGCTGGCAACAACGCGCTGATGCGGGTCATCAATGTCAGTTGAATCATGATAGAATGCAGACAATGCACCGACAACACCGACCATGATGGCCATGGGATGGGCGTCACGACGGAAGCCAGAGAAGAATTTGCTCAGCTGTTCGTGCACCATTGTGTGACGGGTGATGGTGTTGCTGAAATCTTCCAGCTCTTCCTTATTGGGCAGGCGGCCCTTCAAAAGCAGGTAGCTGACTTCTGTAAAGTCGCTTTGTTCTGCCAATTGGCCAATGGGATAGCCGCCATGAAGCAGCACGCCCTTTTCACCGTCAATATAGGTGATTTTTGATTCGCAGCTCGCAGTCGATGTGAAGCCAGGGTCATAGGTAAACTGGCCTGTGTCGGCATAGAATTTGCGAATATCTACGACTGAGGGGCCTGTTGACCCGTCAATAATCGGGTAGCTGACTTCCTTGTCGCCCGTCTTGATGTCGGCGGTCATATTATCGGACATGGGTTGCTATCATCCTTCATTGTTATTGCCATAATCAGTCGGTTCCGGCGGCGAGGCACAGTCCCCCACAGGGCCCGGCTGATCTCCAGCATCTGGCGCAAGGCCATCAACCGGAAGGTCATGGGTCGACATCTGTTACCGGTTTACATAACCGGGGTTCCTTTCAGATGGTGACCAGGTTCATAGGGCAGGTCAGCCTCATCACAATGATGATGCCTGCAGCCCCAGATACGCAGGTAATTGTTAGCATACTCTTAGCAAATAACGTGGGGTCAGTCACGCCGTTGACGGATTATCAGTGGGGAAAAAACCGGGTCAAACCGCCGCGCTATCTTTGATGCGTGCCAATGATTCCGCTTTGCCCAAAACTACCAAAATATCAAAGATTCCAGGGCTTTGCGTGGTTCCGGTCAGGGCGGCGCGTAGTGGTTGTGCAACCTTGCCCAATTTAAGGCCTTCCGCGTCGGTAAACGCACGGACGACCTCATCAACGGATGTCATTGTCCAGCTGTCGTCCCCGGCAAGGGCGTCATGCAGGCGACCCAACATGGCGCGCGCATCATCGTCCAACAGCTTGGCAGCCTTTTCATCATAGCTAAGGGGGCGTGAGGCCAACAAAAAGCGGCAGCCATCAGCAAGGGCCAACAGGGTTTTTGCGCGGGGTTTTAGTTCCGGCATCAGGGTGCGGATTTGCGCTGCAACGTCGTCTGATACGTCACCGTCCTCTTGCAGCAAAGCAAGCGTATCTGCTGTCAGCCTGTCATCATCAGCGTCACGAATGTAAGTGCCGTTCAGGTTTTCCAGTTTCGCAAAGTCGAACCGCGCGGCAGACTTGCCAATATCTTTCAAGTCGAACCAGTCGATAGCCTGCTGGGTCGAGAAAATTTCGTCGTCCCCATGGCTCCACCCCAGTCGCACAAGATAGTTGCGCATGGCTTCAGGTAGATAGCCCATATCGCGATAGGCTTCGACACCCAGTGCGCCATGACGTTTAGAAAATTTTGCCCCATCCGGGCCATGGATCAATGGCACATGGGCAAAGGCGGGAACGTCCCACCCCATTGCCTTATAAATATTGATCTGGCGTGCTGCATTGGTCAGATGATCATCGCCACGGATCACATGGCTGATCCCCATATCATGGTCATCCACAACGACCGCCAGCATATAGGTGGGGGTGCCGTCAGACCGCAACAAAATAAGATCGTCCAACTCCTTATTGGCGATGGTCACATCACCCTGAACCTCGTCCTTAATAACGGTTTCGCCTTCAAGGGGTGCTTTAAAGCGCACAACAAAGGGCAGCCCCTCTGGTGCCTCACTGGGGTCACGATCGCGCCAGGTGCCGTCATAGCGCATGGGACGCTTTTCCGCGCGGGCTTTTTCGCGCATGGCTTCAAGCTCTTCTTGGGTGCAGTAACACCGATAGGCATTGCCGCTTTCAAGTAATTGATTGGCAACTTCAACATGGCGATCTGCTTGGGCGGATTGCGAAACAATCTCGCCATCAATATCAAGACCTAGCCAGTCTAGCCCTTCCATAATCTTGTCAATGGCGTCCTGCGTGCTGCGCGCCTTATCGGTATCTTCGATACGCAGGCGGAATTGGCCGCCATGATGACGGGCATAGAGCCAGCAGAAAAGTGCGGTGCGGGCACCCCCAATGTGAAGATAACCTGTCGGAGAGGGGGCAAATCGGGTTATGACTTGGCTCATGTGCGAACAACTTTGTCTAGCAAGAAATATGTGGGGGCGTCTTTTGTGACGGATTGGCCCCTACATAACACAGGCCGGGGGCTGATGGAAAACAAGTCATCAGGTCGCGGTGCCGCCTTTCTTGCGGCGCAGGAAGGCCGCTTGATCTTGTGGCTGCCGGTGATGATGGCCGCAGGCATCTGTTTGTGGTTCAGCCTATCGGCGACACCGGGCCTAATCGTTTATGCAACGATTGCTGGGGCGCTACTTGGTTGCGGCCTTCTGCTAAGGGTTCTGCCGACTATGGCCGGGGCTATAGTGCTGGTTGCAGCATTTTTGGCTGGGTTTCTGTGGGTCGGGTTGCGGGCTGAACTTCATGACGGCCCGCAAGTGTTGCGCGAAACACCGCCACTGACGATCACAGGGCGTGTTGCCGATGTAGCCTTAAGAGATCATGGCGCACGACGGATCATACTAACCGATTTGCAGGTGGACGAGTTATGGGGCCGGGCAAAGAAAGCAATGCCAGACGGCTTGCCGGAGCAAGTGCGGGTCACGGTCCGCTATGGCGGGGCGGGGCTTGTGCCCGGCATGATCATTTCTGCCAAGTTGATATTGCGCCCGCCGCCGGGGCCTGTGATGCCGCAGGGGTTTGATTTTGCGCGCACAGCCTGGTTCGACGGTATCGGTGCTGTCGGCTATGCGCTTGGCAAGCCTGAGATTGTTGGCGTGGCGGAAACTGGTTTGCTTGATCTGCTGACAGTGGCGCGCCTTGCCATTGCTGACCATATACACGCACGATTAAGCGGTGATAGGGCAGCGCTTGCCACCGCCTTGCTGACAGGGTTTCGCGGGCCTGTGGATGAAGCTGTGCTGGATGATCTACGGATTGCGGGGCTTGCGCACCTGTTGGCAATTTCCGGCCTTCATATCGGGTTGGTCGCCGGTGGCGTTTTCGTCATGCTGCGGCTTTTCATTGTGGGGTTGTGGCTAGTGATAGGGCGCCGCTACAGCCAAAGCGATTGGCCCGCAAAGCAGATCGCGGCGGGCTGTGCCTTAATCGCGGCGGCGCTTTATCTTGGTCTGTCCGGGATGAATGTCCCGGCGGAGCGTGCCTTTATCATGACCGCCCTTGCCCTGATCGCCGTAATGATGAACCGGGTTGCGCTAAGCATGCGGCTGGTCGCCTGGGCCGCGCTGGCAATCATGATCCTGCGTCCCGACAGTGTGATGAGCGCCGGATTTCAGATGAGCTTTGCTGCCGTTGCGGCCCTTATTGCTGCCTATGAGGCGATGCGGGGACGGTCACAGATTCTGTTTGGCGATACATGGCTGACAAAATTGCGCGGCTATGTCATCGGCCTATTGTTGACCAGCATCATTGCCGGGCTTGCGACAGGGCCGGTTGCTGCCTTTCATTTCGGACGTGTTGCCGTATTCGGTTTGTTGGGGAACCTGGCCGCCATGCCCATTATGGGCTTTGTCATTATGCCTGCCGGTATTGTCGGACTGGTGTTGATGCCTGTCGGTCTGGCAGGGCCATGGCTTGATTTGATGGGGCTGGGTATCGCATGGGTGACTATGGCTGCCGGATTTGTTGCTGACCTGCCGTTAAGCGAAAGATTAATTGCGAAGGGTCCAACAAGCGTTTTGGCGTTGTTGTTCGCTGCGTTAGCATGCCTGTGCCTGATTAAGGGGTGGGGGCGTCTGATCGGGTTTGTGCCCGCACTGATCGCGACGCTTGTCTGGACTGGTCACCAACCACCGCAAATCCTGATCGGGGAGCAGGCAGCTTTGGTGTTAGTGGATCAGGATGTTGAGCCACCCGTGCTGACGACATTACGTAAATCTGATTACACACGATCCCACTGGTTACGGGCGCTGGGTCACAGCGAAAAAAGTGGCGAGCAAGCCGCCTGTGATCGGGTGGGGTGCCGCTTTGCCTTGCCTGACGGGGGTTATCTTGCGCAACTATTTCTGCGTGATGGATTGGTTGAGGCATGCCGGAATGCCACGATCTTGGTAGCCCCCTTTCCGGTTTATGCGAAACATTGCCAAGGACCACTAATTATCGATTCAGGTCTAATGGCAGATCAGGATGCGATCAGCGTGACAATTGTGGGGCAGGGCGCAAACGCGCGCTATCAATTGGCGCACAGCGAAAGCACAAGACAAAACCGCCATTGGGGCACTAGCAGCAACCCATCCTATATGCAGGACAGGTTAGATGCGGTTGCTGTTTGGAATGCGCAGGCCCGCCTAAAGTCAGGTGCGGTTCAGCGCTAAAACGGCCTAATAAAAGCGTAGCAGGCCAACCAATTTGCCCTGCACCTTGACCCGATCAGGCCCGAATATACGGGTTTCATAGGCCGGGTTGGCTGCTTCAAGCGCAACACTTTCGCCCTTGCGCCGCAATCGTTTCAGGGTAGCTTCATTGTCGTCCACAAGCGCCACGACAATTTCGCCATTCGAAGCGGTATCGCATTGTTGGATGAGCACAGTATCACCATCAAGAATGCCAGCTTCGATCATAGAATCGCCTTCGACATTCAGGGCATAGTGGGTGCCTGATTTCAGTAATGACGGGGGGACATCCACCATGTTGGAATTGTCTTGCAGCGCTTCGATCGGTGTGCCTGCTGCAATCTTACCAACCAAGGGTACGGAAACTGTGTCACTGGCAGCAGCGGCAGCACGGGCCGCATCAAGGCTTTCAACATTGTCGCCAGCAGGCTGCGTTGCCGCAGCGCGCGTGCCCTGACCGGACGCGGTTTCGGGCAGTTTCAATACTTCGAGTGCGCGGGCGCGGTGGGGCAAACGGCGGATAAAGCCGCGTTCTTCCAATGCAGTGATCAAACGGTGAATGCCTGATTTTGACTTAAGGTCCAAGGCTTCCTTCATTTCCTCGAACGAAGGGGAGACACCCGATTCACGGATCCGTTCGTGAATGAACAGCAGCAATTCATGTTGCTTGCGCGTTAGCATGGGGGCACCTCACTTCTTGTACAACAACTAAAAGTCGCTTTATTGGGCCAGCACCCCAATGGGGAACAAACCATAAACTTTTATTTGTTCTACTTTTATTCGCCTTTGTCGTCAAGCGCCAATTTATGCGCGCAACAAACAAGTGCCAATTTATGCGCGTAGTAATAGCGTCTGGACCTTGTCGCCCTTATGTGCGGGGTCGGCATGGGGCGGGCGGATGATCAGCCCATCAGCTCGGGCAATCGCTGACAATTGGGCACTATCCTGAACAGACAGCGGTGTCACCTGATCGCCGTTAATTGTCGCGCGAATATAATCCTGCCTTGGCCCATTGGCCTTTAGGTCCGTGGTGAGGGTGAGGGCGCTTGTCTGTTCAGTCATTGTTGACTGCCCACAAAACCCATTGATCAATGGCTTGAGGAAAAGCCGCGCGGTCACAAGCGCAGAAACAGGATTGCCCGGCAGGCCAAGCACAATCTGTTTATCGCGTGTCCCGAACATAAGCGGTTTGCCCGGCTTCATCGCGACTTTCCAAAAGTCGATGGAAACGCCCGCATCTTTCAACGCCTGTTGCACATAATCATGATCACCAACTGAGGCACCGCCGATTGTCACTAATATGTCCAGTTCATGCGCCCGTTCGATCGCCATAGTGATTGTGGTCAGGTCATCCGGTTGGATGCCAAGGTCAACAGGGATGCCGTGCCAATCTTCGATCAGGGCAGCAAGGCCGATGGCATTGCTAGCGATGATTTGATCCGGGCCGGGTGTTGTGCCGGGCAACACAAGCTCGTTCCCGGTGGCGAGCAGACCGACGCGAGGGCGCCGAATGATCGGCACGTCCGCATGGTTCATGGCAGCAAGCAACGCAAGCTCAAACCCTGTCAGGCGCGTGCCCTCATCAAGGGGCGTGTCACCTTCTGAAAAATCCTGCCCCTTGGGCCGGATGTTTTTACCCTTGGTTGGTGCCTCGTTAATGGTGATCTGATCGCCCTCGCGCTCAGTATCTTCCTGAATGACAACCGCGTCTGCGCCTTCGGGGACGCTTGCGCCCGTAAAGATACGCACGGCCTGTCCAGCCTTAAGCGTGCCGATAAAACCCTTGCCCGCTGCGCTTTCGCCAATCACCGGCAAGGTGACAGGCGGTGCCGCGCAATCGTCTGCCCGAACCGCATAGCCATCCATGGCAGACATATCTGTGGGCGGCTGGGTCCGTTTTGCAGCTAGCGGTTTTGCCAATAGGCGACCATTTGCGTCCTTTAGGGGGACAGTGCGGATTTGCGGCACAGGTAGTGCTGCCAAAATTTTGCTGCGGGCCTCGTCAACCGTCAGCATCAGTCAACCCTATAAAGGCCGGACTTGCCACCATCCTTGTGCGTCAGGCGAATGTCGCTGATCTGCATGGCGCGGTCCACAGCCTTCAACATGTCATAGATGGTCAAGGCAGCGACCGATACGGCGGTCATAGCCTCCATCTCCACCCCGGTCTGGGCCGTGGTTTTGACCGTTGCACTGATTGTGACGCCATCTTTTTGCGGGGCGAACTCAATCGCTACTTTGCTGAGGGGGAGTTGATGGCAAAGCGGAATCAGATCGGCAGTTTTCTTCGCTGCCATGATCCCCGCCAGTCTGGCCGTTGCAATCACATCGCCTTTCTTGGCGGTTTGATCATTGAGTTGTTGTAGCGCGTCGTCGTTCATGGTGACGCGGCCTTGGGCGGTCGCGGTGCGCGCCGTCACATCCTTGGAAGACACATCGACCATATGGGCGTTGCCATGTTCATCCAAATGGGTGAGGGGGCGTTGCGTCATCAGATTACCCGTTAAGCAGATGTTTCGTTGCGGCGATCACGTCATCCTTGCGCATCAGGCTTTCCCCGACAAGGAAGCTATAGACACCCATTTGTGCCAGACGCTGCAAATCTTCGTTCGAGTTGATCCCGCTTTCCGACACGATGACGCGGTCCTTGGGGATATGCGGCACAAGCCCGGCAGTGACATCAAGCGATGTTTCAAAGGTGCGTAAGTTGCGGTTATTGATGCCGATCAGGCGACAGTTTAGGGGCAGTGCACGTTCAAGCTCTTCTTCATTATGTACCTCGACAAGAACGTCCATGCCTAGTTCATGGGCGCTTTCCACCAATAGGGGGGCCATGAAATCATCGGTACAGCGCATGATGACCAAAATGCAATCGGCACCAAGGACGCGTGCCTCTACCACCTGATAGGGGTCAACCATAAAATCCTTGCGGATAACGGGCAGCTTCACCGCATTGCGGGCAGCGACCAGATAGGCGTCGTCGCCCTGAAAACTTGGCGTGTCTGTCAGAACCGACAGGCAGGTTGCGCCGCCAGCCTCGTAACATTCGGCCAGCACGGGCGGATCGAAATCTTCCCGGATCAGACCCTTGCTGGGGCTGGCTTTCTTGACCTCTGCAATAAGGGCAAATTCCTTTTGCGCCGCCTTGTCGGCAAGCCGGGCAGCAAAGCCGCGAGTGGGGCTTGCGTCAGAAACGCGGGCGCGCAATTCTTCGATCGGATGGTCAACCTTGCGCGCAGCAACCTCGTCGCGCTTATAGGCAACAATCTTGTCCAAAATATCGGCCATCTATTTGCCCTCGTTCGACAGGGTGACCAGCGCGGCAAGGCGTGCCTTGGCGTGGCCATTATCAATCGCAGCAGCGGCCTTCTGAACGCCGTCTTTAAGGTCGGTTGCCTTATTCGCAACGATCAAGCCTGCTGCTGCATTCAACAACACGATATCACGATAGGCATTCTTTTCGCCATCAAGTAATGCTGTCAGTGCGGCGGCGTTATAGGCAGGGTCGCCACCAACTAAATCTTCTGTCTTGGCAAGGGGCAGGCCCGCATCCTCAGGCGAGATGGTAAAGCTTGTGACCTGACCATCCTTCAATTGCGACACAAAGGACGGCCCCGTGGTTGTTAGCTCGTCTAGCCCATCGCTGCCATGGACAACCCATGCGGCAGTGCTGCCCAGATTTTTCAACACATGGGCAAGCGGTTCTGTCCATTCCTGCGCAAAAACACCCAGCAATTGATAGGGTGCACCAGCGGGGTTGGATAGGGGCCCCAATAGGTTAAAGATTGTGCGAATACCAAGCTCAACCCTGATAGGCCCCACATGTTTCATTGCGCTATGGTGCGCCGGGGCAAACATAAAGCCGATGCCAGCCTCACGCACGCAATGGCTGACCTGCTCAGGCGTGACGTCCAGATTGACGCCCAAGGCTTCAAGAACTTGGGATGTGCCGGATTTGGAACTCAGCGCCCGGTTGCCGTGCTTTGCAATCGGGATGTCGTGGGCTGCCAGCACAAAGGCGACTGCGGTTGAAATATTATAGGTGCCGGCGCCATCGCCGCCAGTGCCGCATGTGTCCATTGCGCCAGCGGGGGCATCAACTTTGGTCGCCTTGGCGCGCATGACTTTTGCAGCGGCTGCGATCTCGTCAATCGTTTCGCCGCGCACCCGTAGGCCGACCAGAAAGGCCCCGATCTGGGCCGGGGAGGCGTTGCCCGACATGATAACGTCAAATGCGGCTTCTGCCTCGCTTTCGGACAGAATTGCGCCTTCTGCGATACGTGCAATCGTTACCTTCAAATCACTCATGACCGATGCTCCTTATTAAAAGCGTCAGCAATCTTAATGAAATTGCGTAGCAGATCATGCCCATGTTGGGAGGCGATGCTTTCAGGATGAAACTGCACGCCGTGGATCGGGTGGGTTTTGTGAGCGAGGCCCATGATCAACCCATCATCTGTTTCGGCGGTCACTTCCAAACAGTCAGGCAGCGTATCGCGTTCAACGACCAAGGAATGATAACGTGTCGCTTCAAACGGATTGGGCAGGTCTTGAAACACGCTTTTGTTCGTGTGGTGAATATCCGACATTTTGCCATGCATCACATAGGGGGCACGGATCACCTTGCCGCCATAGCTTTGCCCCATGGCCTGATGGCCAAGGCAAACGCCCAGCATGGGAATTTCTGCGCCGACCGCTCTGATTAGGTCAAGGCAAATGCCTGCCTGATCAGGGTCGCATGGGCCGGGGGATAACAGGATCGCGGCGGGGTCCATCTGCTTGACCTCGTCTACGCTGATCTTGTCATTGCGCATGACCTTGGCATCGGAACCTAAACCGCCTAGCTCCCCCAAATAGTGGACGAGGTTATAGGTGAAACTGTCGTAATTATCGATAACCAGCAGCATCTGTCTCTCCCGTCCTAATAACGTGACTGGCCGCGCTGGGCGAGGCGCTCTGCCTCCTCAGCGGCGCGGAACACAGCCTTCGATTTGTCGACGGTTTCTTGATATTCAGCCTCAGGCTTGGAATCGGCAACGACGCCGCCACCTGCCTGTACATGCAGCATGCCATCCTTGATCACACCGGTGCGCAGGGCGATACAAGTATCCATTGATCCATCCGCTGCGAAATAGCCGACGCCGCCTGCGTAAAGGCAGCGTTTTTCTTTCTCAAGTTCGTCAATGATTTCCATCGCGCGCACCTTTGGTGCACCAGACACAGTACCGGCAGGAGCCCCCGCCATCAGCGCAGCGATAGAATCGAACTCGTCAGACAATTTGCCTTCAACGTTCGAGACGATGTGCATCACGTGCGAATAGCGTTCAATAAAGAACTGGTCAGTGACGGTGACGGAGCCTATTTCAGCAACACGCCCCACATCATTACGCCCCAGATCAAGCAGCATCAAATGTTCTGAAAGCTCTTTCGGGTCGGCAAGCAATTCTTCTTCAAGTGCCTTGTCTTCTGCATCGTCAAGCCCGCGGCGTCGCGTGCCCGCAATGGGACGCACCACAACCTTGCCATCACGGGTCTGAACAAGAATTTCAGGGCTGGAGCCTGCGACCTGAAAATTACCATAGTCGAGGTAATACATATAGGGTGACGGATTGGTCCGGCGCAGGGCGCGGAACAGCTCAAACGCCGGCAGGCTGAAGGGGCGGCTGAACCTGTGTGAGGGGACGACCTGAAAAATGTCGCCTGCCACAATATAGTCTTTCGCCTTTTCGACCATTTCGAAATAGCGCGCCTTGCCTGTGTTTGAGGTGATTTCAGGCGCCTCCAAGGGCTCGTCAAACTCGATAGCACGCTGGCTTAACGGGCGGTTCAAATCCGCCACGGCATCGTTCAGCCGTTCAATCGCCCGGTCATAGGCGGCGGTGGCGCTGATACTGTCTGCTGGATAAACGGGCGTGACGATCGTGATCATGTCGCGCACAGAATCGAACACCGCCATGATGGTCGGACGCATAAAGATAAAGTCTGGAATGCCAAGCGTATCTGGCGGGCAATCAGGCAAATCTTCGATCAGCCGAATACCGTCATAGGCCATATAGCCGAATAAACCTGCAGACATGGGCGGTAGGCCTGCAGGCATGTCGATGCGGTTTTCACGTACAAGGCGGCGCAGTGCGGTCAGCGTGTCTTCTGCCATCGGCTCGAAAGCGTCAAGGTCATGGCGGGCCTTGGTGTTAAGTTCCGCCTTGTTGCCGCGTGCCCGGAAAATCATGTCCGGCTTCATGCCGATAAAGGAATAGCGGCCACGAACAGCGCCACCTTCGACGGAATCAAACAGAAAGCTCATCGGGCGGTCGGCACACAGTTTCATATAGGCAGAAACGGTGGTTTCAAGATCGGCCACATGCTCTGTATAGACAAGCTGCGGTGCGCCGTCCTCATATACTGTTTTGAATTCGGTAAATGAGGGAAGGGGGATCATTACTGCAACCCACCTTCATCGCCAGCACCAACCGCGCGATCAACAATCGTCTGGTTGATGGTTACGCCCAACTCGTCCTGAACGGCAGTTTGGTAGAGGCGCAGCATCTCACTTGACATCACGTCGTTAAAGTCACCCCGCATGGCAGCGAATTGCGCGGGGGCATCAGCGGCAGAGAATTGCTTGATGCCTGTCAGCTCAGCAATGATATAGGTGCCGTTATTGCCGCCAGCCTCAACAATTTGTCCGGGCGCGTCTGCATTGAACAGAACTTCGACAGCAGCTTGGGACAGTGCCTCATGCTTGACGAAGCGATTGATGGCAAGCGCCTGTTCAATGGTTACGCCAAGTTCTTTTGCAACATTGTCTAGGCTGCCTGCCGAGCGAATTTTGTCTCCAATGGTCAGCGCACGGGTCTGGCTTTGTGCTGTCGCTTCGCGCTGCTTCCAAACTGCCAGCACCTGATCCTTCACATCGTCATAGGGTTTGAGGGCCGCGGGGATCACGTCGTCAAGGCGCAGGGCAATAAAGCCACCTTCTGCGGTTTCAAGCAATTGGCTTTCAATGCCGACAAGCAATGTGTTGGCTTCATCGAGCAGAGCAGCATCATCAGAAATCAGGGTGTAGGGATTGCCTTCCCGATCACGCCCCGTAGCATCGATGATCACATCGTGTGTGACTGTGATACCAGCGGTTGCGGCAGCGGTTTCAAAATCGGCACCGCCGGCGCGTTCATCTTCAAAACTGTTCACGACATCAAACAAAAGATCAGCGGCGCGTTCTTCCTGTAGTTCGGCGAGCATTTTTTCACGCACGTCAGCGAATGAGGGGCGATCAGCAGGCGTAACCGCAATCGGGCTGACCAATGTGGGGCCAAAGCCTGTGTCGACAGGATCAGAAACCTCGCCCACATTCACCGCAAAGCCAACACCGGCAGGCGCGTCGATCACATCGTTCAGCAAAACGTCACGCAGGATCAAATCATCTTCTGTTTTGCCCAGCATGTCCTTGGCGACATCAAGCAGGCCTTCGCCATCGGCAATACGGGCAAGGGCAGTGTCGATCGCGGTTTGGTCCGGGAAGACTGCCAGAACAATGTCGCGTAATTCGGCAGTGCCGAGCGCATGTTTGCGCCGTTCGTAATGGTCCTTCAATTCGTCTTCATCGATGGTGATGTCGTCGGCCAACATGGCGGCACTGATATGCACAACTGAAAGGTTGCGATATTCGGGTGCCGTAAAGGGGCCGGGCGTTGCCTCATAGTAAGACTTAAGGACCGCTTCATCTGGCGTGTCGATATCATCAACACTGATTGCGGGTAGGACCACATAGCGCGCGGTACGTTGTTCAGCGCGGCGCTGAAACAGGGCGGCAGCCATAGCTTTCGGCGCAATTGTTGCTGACGTAACTGCATTAACAATCTGTTCGCGCAACAGGTCAGTGCGCATGGCGTTCAGGAATTCATCTTCGGTATAGCCCAAGGTCCGCAAGGTTTGATCAAAACGCAGGCGGTCAAATTTGCCGAAATCATCAGTAAAGGCGGGGGCTGCGCGTAACGCTTCTTTCAATTGGGCATCCGTTACGGTCAGGCCGTTCTGGGCTGCTACCTCGGTAAAGATCGCGCGGGCCACCAGATCACCAGCAACCTGATAATGCAGGCCAGCAGCGACGGCTGCCTGCTGATCAACCGCCTGTCCCGATTCGAGCTGAATTTGGCGCATGGTGCGTTGGAAGGCGCGCTGAAAGGCAGCCTCCGTCACTTTGGTGTCGCCGACAACGGCAACAGACTTGCTGTTATTGGTCAAAAAGATCCCGTTGATGCCCCACAGCGCAAAGCTGGCGATAAGCAAACCAAAGAAGATTTTTGCGACCCAACTGGCCGCGGCATTGCGCAAAAACTCGAGCATTTCGGTCTTTCAACTCTTTCGTCACAAAACAGACTATGATGCCTGAAATGACCAATCAGGCCTGTATGTTACCTGATTTGCCATTCATGGCAGATTGGCTCGCCTTTATAGGGGGGTTGACCCGCCCTGCCAAGCGCGCCATATGGCTCTTTTTAAGAAATTGGCCATGAAATTGGCCCCCACATATAAAGATCAGTATGGAGAGTGGATCAATGGCCAAGCCGACACCGCTGGTAGCCGGAAACTGGAAGATGAACGGGCTGAACGCAGCCCTTGCAGAGATTGAGGCTTTGGCAGGTCTTTTAGGGTCAAAAGCCACACCTGCCTGCGATGTCATGATTTGCCCGCCTGCAACGCTGATTTCACGGTTGGCAGATGCCGCTGACGGGTCTGCGATTGCTGTTGGGGGCCAAGATTGCCACCAGAATGTTAGTGGTGCCCATACAGGCGATATTTCTGCGCAGATGGTGAAAGATGCCGGGGCAAGTGCCGTCATCGTCGGCCATTCAGAACGTCGCGCTGATCACGGTGAAAGTGATCAAATCGTCCATGACAAAGCAGTCGCTGCATGGGATGCGGGCCTAAAAGCCATCATTTGTGTGGGTGAAACCGAATCGCAACGCGATGCCGGGGAAACCATTCAGGTGGTTGAGGGGCAGTTGGCCGGGTCTATCCCTGATGGCGCCACCGCGGCCAATCTGGTTGTGGCGTATGAGCCTGTTTGGGCCATCGGCACTGGCCGGACCCCGACAGCCGATGACGTAGCAGCGGTTCACGCCGCAATGCGCGCCGCGCTTGAGGCCCGTTTCGGTGCCGAAATCGGTGGCGGCGTCCCCTTGCTATATGGTGGGTCTGTGAAGCCGGGGAATGCTGTAGAACTGATGAATGTCGTCAATGTGGATGGGGCGCTGGTAGGTGGTGCCAGCCTAAAAGCGTCTGATTTTGACGGTATTATCGACGCTTATCGTTAAAAGCCGCCCCAAGGCGGTTCAAATTTGGCGCAATAGAATAGTAGACTGCGCGCCTGAGATAGCCTAAATGTGCGGCTTAATGTCGGGTCTCTATAGCCATTCAAATAGGCTAGAAACCGCCTTTATTTTGTTCGGGATCATTTGATTATGGATCAAGTACTTTTGGTCATTCATTTGCTGGTTGCGATTGCCTTGGTCGCAACTGTGCTGCTGCAGCGGTCTGAGGGCGGCGCCCTTGGTATTGGCGGCGGCGGTGGGTCAGGCGGCATGATGTCGGCACGTGGTGCGGCCAATGCCCTGACCAAGGCCACCACATGGCTGGCTGCTGCGTTCTTTTTGACCTCAATCGGGTTGACCATTTTGGCGCGTCAGAATGTGAGTGAACCGTCCTTGCTTGATACTATCAATGATGTGGATGCCGAAACGGGTATTTCATTGCCTGTTGATGATGATGATGTCGGTAACGGGACACAGCCGGGTGCTGCTCCTGCGGCCCCGCAAATTCCGGTAACGGATCAATAAGCGGTGCGATCGTCGGACCCAAAAAAACAGGGTCTGACGATAGCCTTCCTACCTTTAAAATTCTGTCAATTGTCAGGGGCAATACTGGCCCTGACACAGCTTAACTCTTTTGTTTTGACCATCGCGGCAAAAGGTTCGGGCAGCTATGTCTGTTTGGACTTCCTCTTTGCTGCGAATCGTATAAGGTGAACGTCCATGACGCGGTATATTTTCATAACCGGCGGCGTGGTTTCCTCGCTTGGCAAAGGGCTTGCATCAGCCGCATTAGGCGCGCTGCTTCAAAGCCGGGGCTTTTCTGTCCGCCTGCGAAAACTCGACCCCTATCTCAATGTCGATCCCGGCACGATGAGCCCTTATCAACATGGCGAAGTGTTCGTCACAGATGATGGGGCCGAAACCGATCTTGATCTTGGTCATTATGAACGGTTCACAGGTGTTGCGGCACACCAGTCTGACAATGTGACGACGGGCCGGATTTATCAGACCATTCTTGCCAAGGAACGGCGTGGCGATTATCTGGGCGCGACCGTTCAGGTCATTCCCCATGTCACCGACGCGATTAAGGAGTTTGCGATCTCTCCCGTTGCGCGCGACGGGGAGGAGGAGCCGGACTTCGTTCTCTGCGAAATCGGCGGCACGGTTGGCGATATTGAAGGATTGCCCTTCTTTGAAGCGATCCGCCAATTGGGTAATGAGCTTGGCCCTGAGCGGGCGGCCTTTATCCACCTGACCTTGGTGCCTTATATACCCAGCGCTGGGGAGTTGAAGACCAAGCCGACACAGCATTCAGTGAAGGAATTGCGGTCTATCGGTATTCAACCTGATTTGCTGCTTTGTCGCTGTGATCGTGAAATCCCTGAAGGAGAGCGTCGCAAGATTGCTGCCTTCTGTAATGTGCGTCCGCAAAATGTCATTCAGGCGCTTGATGTGGGCACGATCTATCAGGTGCCGATTGCCTATCACCAACAGGGATTTGACAATTGCATTCTGGATCATTTCGGTATCACGGATGCGCCTGCGCCTGATCTTAGCCGTTGGGAAACGATTAGCCATCGTGTGATCGAACCTGAAGGCGAAGTGACCATCGGTGTTGTTGGCAAATATGTGCAGCTTCTGGACGCCTATAAGTCTTTGAACGAGGCGTTGGCCCATGGCGGCATTGCCAATAATGTGAAGGTCAATATTGACTGGATTGATGCCGAGATTTTTGAGCGTGAGGATGTCGCCTCACACCTGGAACATGTGGACGGGATTTTGGTGCCCGGTGCCTTTGGGGAGCGTGGTTCCTCTGGCAAGTTGGCAGCGGTCAACTTTGCGCGCACGCGGGACGTGCCTTATTTCGGCATTTGCTTTGGCATGCAAATGGCCTGCATTGAAGCGGCGCGCAATCAGGCCGGTATGGAAGATGCCACAACCTCAGAATTTGGTGGTGATCCTGCCAATCCTTTGGTCGGTTTGATGACGGAATGGATGCAGGCAGGGGAGTTGCAGCAACGCAATATTGATTCTGACCTTGGCGGCACTATGCGCCTTGGGGCCTATGAGGCTGATTTGAAAGAAGGTAGCAAGGTCGCCGAAATCTATGGCGCGACCAAGATATTTGAACGCCACCGTCATCGGTATGAGGTCAATATGGCCTATCGCGAGATGTTGGAAGAACAGGGGCTGATATTCTCAGGCGCTTCGCCTGACGGGCTTTTGCCGGAAATTGTCGAACGGCAGGACCATCCATGGTTTATTGGCGTTCAGTTCCATCCTGAGCTAAAGTCTAAGCCCTTTGCGCCACATCCTTTATTCGCCTCCTTTATTAAGGCGGCAATGGTGCAATCCCGCCTTGTGTAACGGAGCCTAGTCAGATGTCAGATCATAAAGTTTCAGTCGGCCCCTTAGAGATGGCCAATGACTTGCCCCTTACAATTATTGCAGGGCCCTGCCAGATGGAAAGTCGCGACCATGCTTTTGATATGGCGGGTGCGCTGAAGGAAATCTGCGCAAAGCTGGGCATCGGCCTGATTTATAAAAGCAGCTTTGATAAGGCAAACCGCACATCTCTGGGCGGCAAGCGTGGTCTTGGCCTTGATAAATCACTGGCGGTCTTTGCGGATTTGAAGAAGGATCTGGGGCTGCCGACCCTGACCGACATTCATGAAAAAGACCAATGTGCCGAGGTGGCCCAGATTGTCGATGTCATGCAGATCCCTGCATTTTTGTGCCGCCAGACCGACTTGCTGGTGGCAGCAGCGCAAACAGGCGCGGTGATCAATGTCAAAAAGGGTCAGTTCCTGGCCCCGTGGGATATGAAGAATGTTGTCGCCAAACTAACCGAAAGCGGGAATGACCGCGTGCTGGTGACAGAACGTGGCGCAAGCTTTGGCTATAATACGCTGGTGACTGATCTTCGCGGCCTGCCGATTATGCGCAAGGATACAGGCATGCCCATTGTGTTCGATGCCACCCATTCGGTGCAGCAGCCGGGCGGGCAGGGCGGCAGCTCAGGCGGGCAGCGCGAATTTGTACCGGTGTTAGCGCGCGCAGCGGTTTCAGTCGGTCTTGCAGGCGTCTTTATGGAAACCCATCAAGACCCGGATAATGCGCCGTCTGACGGGCCTAATATGGTGCCCTTGCATGAGATGGAAGGGTTGCTATCAGACCTGATGGCATTTGATAATCTGGCAAAAGAACGGCCTGTAACTATCTGATTTTTAACGCTATTGAGGGCTTTTGAATGGCGGGAATGGCAGCAGCAAAAACAGTGACATGGGGCAGCCGACTGTCCTTTATCATGGCGTCCGTCGGGGCCGCCGTCGGCTTGGGAAACTTTTGGCGGTTCCCCTATACGGCTGGTGAAAATGGCGGCGGTGCCTTTGTTGGCGTTTATTTGATTTGCATGCTGCTGATCGCCGTGCCGCTAGTTTTTACGGAACTTTTAGTGGGCCGTCGCGGGCGTCATTCTGCGGTCGGCTCCACCCGGCAATTGAGTGTGGAAGCAACCGGAAAACCCACCTGGGCGATTATCGGTTGGCTTGGCATGTCGGCAACCTTCCTGATTGTGACTTTCTATTCAGTGATTGGCGGTTGGGTCATCAACTATGTGGTTGAAGGCTTTACAAATGGCTATGCCACCACGGTTGAGGAAGCCGGCGCAGTCTTTGACGGATTGCTGGCCGATCCGTGGCGTCTGACGCTTTATCACACGCTATTCATGATCATCACCGTTGCGATCCCCGCGCAGGGGGTAAAGGGCGGCATTGAACGGGCAGTGAATGTGTTGATGCCGGCACTGTTCCTGCTGCTGTTCGGGTTGATGGTTTATGGCATGTTCTCAAGCGGATTTTCTGAGGGCGTCAGCTATATGTTCAGCTTTGACTTCAGCAAGATCACACCGCAGGTCGTACTGGCCGCCACAGGGCAGGCCTTTTTCTCTGTCGGGGTGGGGATGGCAATCCTGATCACCTATGGTGCCTATCTCGACAAAAAAACCAATTTGGTTGAGGCCGGGTTGATCGTCAGCCTTGCGGATACAGGTGTCGCCATTATGGCCGGTCTGGTGATTTTCCCCATTGTGTTCACTTATGGGCTTGATCCTGCAGGCGGGCCTGGGCTGATTTTTGTGACCCTGCCTGTCGCCTTCGCGCAAATGGGCTTTGGCGGGGCGCTAGGGTCTGTGTTCTTCCTACTGATCATTGTTGCGGCTATTACCTCATCGATTGCGATTATTGAGATTACGGTCTCATGGGCCGAAGATAAGGGCTTTGACCGCAAGAAAAGCGCTGTTGTGTCGGGGCTGATTATCTGGCTGCTCGGCTTTGGTACCGTCTTTTCCTTTAATGAATGGTCAGATTTCTATCCGCTAGGCTTTATTGGGCTGTTTGAAGGCAAGACGATCTTTGACGCGCTTGATTTCATCACCGGGCAGTTCATGCTGACAGCGGGCGGGTTGCTGCTTGCCATATTTGGCGGCTGGATCCTGTCTGCCGAAGTTGTGTGTGAAGAATTCGGCTGGCAGCGCGGCAGCATAATGTTTTTCATTTATCGCGTTATGTGCCGTTTCCTTATCCCGCCTGTTATCGCCACTATGATCATTTCAGTCCTTATCGGCTGATTAAAAGCGCGCAAATTGCCTGTTTTTGGGCAAATCTACGCAGCATTGTGACAGGTCTTTTCTAACAGGCCCCGGTCGGCTAAAACCGGGGCCACATTTGTAGTAATCGCCCGAGACAGAGGAAGTTTCATGTCTGCCATTATTGATATTCGTGCCCGCGAGATTCTTGACAGCCGCGGCAATCCCACCGTCGAAGTAGATGTCATGCTTGAATCTGGGGCTGCTGGTCGTGCTGCGGTTCCTTCTGGGGCGTCAACCGGCGCGCATGAAGCTGTGGAGCTTCGCGATGGTGGCGACCGGTACAAGGGCAAGGGCGTGCTCAAGGCTGTTGAGGCTGTGAACACCGAATTGTTTGAAGCCTTGGGCGGCATGGATGCCGAAAATCAAATCGGCCTTGATCGGCTGATGATGGAAATTGATGGTACCCCCAACAAGGCCCGTATTGGCGCCAATGCGATATTGGGTGTTTCCATGGCGATCGCAAAGGCTGCTGCCGATGAACAGGGCACGCCTCTATATCGTTATGTCGGCGGCGCGGCTGCCCGCACATTGCCAGTGCCGATGATGAACATCATCAATGGCGGTGAGCATGCGGACAATCCCATCGATGTGCAGGAATTTATGATCATGCCTGTTGCGGCAGACACAATTGCTGACGCTGTTCGCATGGGGTCTGAAGTGTTTCACACATTGAAGGCGGGCCTTAAGGCTGCCGGGCACAATACCAATGTCGGGGACGAGGGCGGCTTTGCCCCCGGCCTGAATTCAACTGATGAAGCCTTGCAGTTCATTATGAAGGCAATCGAAGAGGCAGGCTATAAGCCCGCAGAGGACATCTATATCGCGCTAGACGCCGCTTCGACTGAGTTTTTTGCCGATGGCAAATATAACCTAAAGGGCGAAGGCAAGGTTCTGGATGCAGGCGGTATGGTTGATTACTACGCTGACCTGTGCGCCCGTTATCCCATCATCTCAATCGAAGATGGCATGGCCGAAGATGATTGGGCAGGCTGGAAGGCCCTGACCGATGCTATCGGCGACAAGGTGCAGTTGGTTGGTGATGATCTGTTCGTCACAAATCCGGCGCGTCTTGCTGATGGGATCAGCCAAGGTGTTGCGAACTCTATTCTGGTGAAGGTCAACCAGATCGGCACGCTGACCGAAACGCTTGAGGCCGTCGAAATGGCTCATAAGGCCAGCTACACCGCCGTTATGTCTCACCGTTCTGGCGAGACAGAGGATGCAACAATTGCCGATCTCGCCGTTGCTACCAATTGTGGGCAGATCAAAACAGGCTCCCTCGCGCGGTCAGACCGCTTGGCCAAGTACAATCAGCTAATCCGCATTGAGGAAGAGCTGGGCGCCACTGCCGAATATGCAGGACGCAGCATTCTTAAATAGCCCTCACGCCAGCGCCCTTTTGGGCGCGGCTCCGTGAGGGCGCGCAAAAAGTTGCGCGAGCCTCAATCGGCTAGTTGGGTGATGGTCTTGGTGCTGCTCCGGATTCCGGGTCGCGCTCAACTGGTTGAGCTTGTCCGGAATGACGATTTAGTTTGTCTGCTCGGCTAACCACTCCAAATAGGGGGCGTGGCCTTCAACAATCGGCCAGCCAAGAATACACGGCACGTCATAGGGATGGCGTGCCGTTACCTCGGCCTCTATCGCGTCAAAGGATGTGGCGGGGGCTTTCATGATCAGGATCGTTTCGCTGTCTTCTGCAATCTCACCCTGCCAATGATATAGCGATTGTGCCCCGTCAAAGATGTTGGCGCAGGCAATAAGTCGGGCTTCCAAAAGGTGTGTGGCGATTGTCCTCGCGCAATCCCGATCAGGGCAGGTGACATAGATTGAAAGAAATTGATTGGTTTCAATTTGGCGGGATTCTGCCATTTTCTGTTGACCCCGACTCGCTGGCATGATTCCCTATGGTCAGGTGATTCGGGTGTCGTCGCAAGTGACGATCATGTGACGAATCGGAACAGCGATTTAAAGGAAAGGGGGCCTTGCGATCATGACGTTTCAGGAACATTTGCTGGAACGCTTGCGCATTTGGGCGATCCCGATCGGCTGCTTCATCACCATCACCTATTTTTCCGTTCACGCAATTTTTGGCGATCATGGCATGCGTGCCTATTTCTCTCATAATGAGCGGTTGGCCGAACTGCGCGTTGAGAAAGAGGAAATTACCACCAGGCGCGAAGCGTTGGAATTGAAGGTACAGCATATGCGCCCCGGCTCTCTTGACCCTGATTTGCTGGAGGAAGAGGCCCGCAAAGCATTGGGCTTTGGGCGGGCTGATGAATATCTGGTTATTGTACCGAAGGCCGATTAATTGTTTTTCCTGTTTTTAGGTAAAAACAAAATAATTATTTAAATACAATATCTTAAAATTTTTGCAATGTTGGTTCGCCATATTCAATCTGACATGAAACGGGCGTATAGTCATGGCTTCATAACAAGAGGAAGCTGTCCATGGCTCGCGCGCCCGGTACTACCCGCAAAACAACAAGCAAAAAAACCACCACAAAAACCAAAACGGCACGACGAAAACCAGTAAAGCCCGCGACCCCCAAGGTCTCGGCTGACGAACTTTTGACCTATTATCGCGACATGCTGTTGATCCGCCGTTTTGAAGAAAAGGCGGGGCAACTTTACGGCATGGGGCTGATCGGCGGGTTCTGTCACCTTTATATCGGGCAGGAGGCTGTGATCGTCGGCACGATGGCCGTCGCAATCGAAGGTGACCAAACCATTACAGGTTATCGCGATCATGGGCATATGCTGGCCTGCGGCTTGGACCCCAAGGGCGTGATGGCGGAACTAACCGGACGCGAAGGCGGCCTAAGCCGTGGCAAGGGCGGCTCCATGCACATGTTCTCGAAGGAAAAGGAATTTTATGGCGGGCACGGCATTGTCGGTGCGCAGGTGCCGCTGGGCACTGGGTTGGGTTTTGCCAACAAATATCGCGGCAATAACAATGTCGCCTTGGTGTTCTTTGGTGATGGTGCTGCCAATCAGGGTCAGGTCTATGAAAGCTTTAACATGGCAGAGCTTTGGCAACTGCCTGTCCTATATGTGATTGAAAACAACCAATATGCGATGGGCACTTCGATCACCCGCGCCTCATCCCAACCGGCCTTACATAAGCGTGGCGAAAGTTTCTCGATCCCCGGGCGCGAGGTTGATGGCATGGACGTATTGGCTGTGCGCGATGCAGTGGGTGAGGCCTTGGCTGAAATCCGCGCCGGTGGCGGCCCGCAAATTCTTGAAATGATGACTTATCGTTATCGTGGCCATTCCATGTCTGACCCGGCCAAATATCGCACAAAGGACGAGGTGCAGCGGATGAAGGCCGAACATGACCCAATTGATCAGGTCAAGGCGCGTTTGTTGGCAGATGGCATGGCGACTGAAGCTGACCTGAAAGAAATCGACAAGCAGGTTAAGGCCGTCGTGGCAGAGTCTGCTGACTTTGCCCAAGACAGCCCTGAACCAGATCCGTCAGAACTTTACACAGATGTGTTGATCGAAGTTGGGGGGGCTGCCTGATGCCTGTATCAATTCTTATGCCCGCCCTAAGCCCCACTATGGAAGAAGGGACGCTTGCGTCATGGCTTGTTAAAGAAGGCGACACAATTGAGGCTGGCGATGTCATCGCTGAAATCGAAACCGACAAGGCTACGATGGAGGTTGAGGCGGTTGACGAAGGCATACTTGCCAAAATCCTTGTTGCTGCCGATACGGATGAGGTGAAGGTGAATACTCCCATCGCTATCCTGTTGCTTGATGGTGAGGATGAAAGTGCGCTGGATGGGTTTGATGCGGCGGGTGGCGGTGGTGCGTCCGCCCCAGCAGACGAGCCTGCCCCTGATGCTGCCGTTGAGGCAGCGTCTTCGGTTCCCGCTGAAACAAAAGCACTGGAAGCTGCTGCCGATCCTGAAATTCCGGCTGGCACGCAAATGGTCAAACTGACTGTGCGCGAAGCCCTGCGCGATGCCATGGCCGAAGAAATGCGCAGCGATGACAATGTCTTCGTGATGGGAGAGGAGGTCGCGCAATATCAAGGGGCCTATAAGGTTACCCAAGGATTGCTTGAAGAATTTGGTGACCGCCGCGTGATCGACACGCCGATTACCGAATATGGCTTTGCCGGGCTTGGCACCGGGGCGGCGATGGCGGGCCTGAAGCCCGTTGTTGAGTTCATGACCTTCAACTTTGCCATGCAGGCGATTGACCACATCATCAACTCTGCCGCCAAGACGCTTTATATGTCTGGCGGGCAAATGGGGTGCCCCATTGTGTTCCGTGGCCCGAACGGGGCGGCCTCACGCGTGGCGGCGCAACATAGTCAGGATTATGCGCCGTGGTATGCTTCGATCCCGGGGTTGAAAGTTGTTTCTCCTTATAGTGCTGCGGACGCCAAAGGCTTGCTCAAGGCCGCTATTCGCGATCCCAACCCGGTTGTCTTTTTGGAGAATGAGTTGATCTATGGGCAGTCATTTGATGTGCCTGACCTGGATGATTATGTCTTGCCTATAGGCAAGGCCAAGGTGGTGCGTGGTGGCGCAGACGTCACTTTGATCGCCCATTCCATTTCAGTTGGGACTTGCCTTGCAGCGGCTGAGGCGCTGGCGGGTGAGGGCGTCGATGCCGAGGTAATTGACTTGCGCACGGTACGACCGCTCGACATTCCGACAATCATCAAGTCGGTACAAAAAACCAATCGCGCCGTTACGGTGGAAGAAGCCTTCCCCGCCTGCGGTATTGGGGCTGAAATTGCGGCAACAATTATGACGGAGGCTTTTGATTATCTCGATGCCCCTGTCACGCGCGTTACTGCAAAGGATGTGCCCATGCCTTATGCGGCCAACCTTGAAAAACTGACGCTGCCAAACGCAGCAGATGTCGTCGCGGCGGCTAAAGCCGTTTGTTATCGTTAAGGGGGAGGGACCGAAAATGCCTATTGCCATTTTAATGCCGGCCCTAAGCCCCACGATGGAAGAGGGGACGCTTGCCTCCTGGCTCGTCAAGGAAGGCGGCACGATTGAGGCTGGTGACGTCATTGCTGAAATCGAAACTGATAAGGCGACGATGGAAGTCGAGGCGGTGGACGAGGGTACAATCGCCAAAATTCTGATCCCTGCCGACACTGAAAATGTTGCGGTGAACACGCCCATCGCGATCCTGCTTGAAGAAGGCGAAGACGACAGCGCACTGGAGGGGTTTGATCCGGGGGGTGGAAAAGGTGCGGCAGCACCTTCCGATAAACCTGCCGAGGTAGCGGCACCTGCACCTACAGCACCGGCAGCATCAACAGCGCTCAAGGGACATCGGATATTCGCAAGCCCCTTGGCGCGCCGGATTGCCGGGCAGGAGGGGATTGATCTTGCTGCCCTGACAGGCACCGGACCCAAGGGCCGGATCGTCAAAAAGGATGTAGAAGCGGCGATTGGGTCGGGCGTCGGACGGGCCACTGCAGGAGCAGCGAACACTCTCGAGGCCTCCTCAAGAAGTGAATCTGAATTCATTCCTTTCGATTCTATGAGGAAAACCGTAGCCAAACGAATGCATGACTCAAAAAGCGAGGTGCCGCACTTTTACCTGACGGTAGAGGCAAATATCGACACTTTGCTGGCTGCACGAAAGCGGTTGAATGAAACGCGCGGTAGCAAGGTTTCGGTCAATGATTTTATCATTAAGGCATGTGCCCATGCCCTGATGGCAGAGCCTGAAGCCAATGTCACCTTCGCCCATGAGGGCGGCAAGGATGGACGCTTGTTGCACAAAACCGCGGACATTTCGGTTGCCGTTGCACTGGATGGCGGGCTCGTCACGCCCGTTGTAAAATCATGTGAAAACAAAGGGTTGGTCGCCATATCAGAGGCGATGCAGGACCTTGCAGGGCGCGCACGGGACAAGAAACTGGCCCCAGAAGAATATCAGGGGGGCAGCTTCTCAATCTCTAATCTCGGCATGTTCGGGGTCAAGGAATTCTCCGCCGTTATCAATCCGCCGCAAGGTGCAATCCTTGCTGTCGGTGCGGGTGAAAAGCGGCCCGTCGTGCTTGAAAATGGCGAGCTCGGGGTGGCGACAATGATGTCGATGACCCTGTCTTGTGACCACAGAACGATCAATGGCGATTTGGGGGCAAAGCTCCTCAAAAGCATCAAAATGCATCTCGAAGATCCGATGCTGATGTTGGGATAGGAGTAAAAGCCATGCAAAAGGGCACAAAAAACTTCGATTTAGTCGTGATTGGCGGCGGACCCGGCGGCTATGTGGCTGCGATCAGGTCAGCCCAACTCGGTCTTAAAACCGCTGTGATTGAGCGTGAGCATCTGGGCGGCATCTGCCTTAATTGGGGCTGTATCCCAACCAAGGCGCTGCTGCGTTCTGCCGAAGTATTGGACCTGATGGAACGTGCTGATGAATTTGGCCTCAGCGCTGACAATATCAGCTTTGACCTCGACAAAATCGTGGCGCGGTCCCGCAAAGTCTCAGCCCGGCTGACGGGCGGGATTGGTCATTTGATGAAAAAGAACAAGATCACCGTCATTGACGGGGAGGGGAAGCTGACCGCCAAGGACACAATCAGCGTTTCCTTGAAGGATGGCAGCACCGAAACCATCAAGGCGGGCCGCATTGTTTTGGCAACCGGCGCTAGGGCGCGGGAGCTACCGCACCTGAAAGCGGACGGTAAATTGATCTGGACCTATAAGCATGCGTTGCAACCTGACTGTGTGCCGAAACGCTTGCTGGTTATCGGCTCCGGCGCCATCGGGATTGAGTTTGCGAGCTTCTTCAACGCCCTTGGCAGTGACGTGACGGTGGTCGAAGTGCTGCCCAACATCTTGCCGCAGGAGGATGAGGAGGTTTCAAAATTTGCCTTTAAAGCCTTTAAGAAACAGGGCATGGCGCTTCATACACAAACCGAGGTGACGAGCCTAACCACTGCCGGTGACACGGTAACTGCGACGCTGAAGGACAAAAAGGGCGCGGAGTCTGAACAGGTCTTTGATCGTGTCATCCTGTCGGTTGGCATTGTCGCCAATAGCGAAGGACTGGGCCTTGAAGAGGTGGGGGTGAAGCTTGATCGCGGCCATGCGGTTGTTGATCAGTTCGGCCAAACCAACATTAAGGGCATTGCCGCCATCGGCGATTTGGCAGGCCCGCCTTGGCTTGCGCATAAGGCAAGCCACGAAGGCGTCATCGCCGTTGAAACGCTTGCGGGGCAAAAGCATGTCCACCCGCTAGACACGGGGAATATTCCCGGCTGCACTTACTGCCATCCGCAGGTTGCCAGCGTTGGCCTGACAGAGGCTGCCGCGAAAGCCGCGGGCCATAAGGTCAAGGTTGGCCGCTTCCCATTTGAAGGGAATGGTAAGGCGATTGCCCTGGGCGAAGACAAAGGCTTTATCAAAACCGTGTTTGATGACAAGACAGGCGCTTTATTGGGCGCCCATATGATCGGGGCGGAAGTCACTGAAATGATTCAAGGATTTGCCTTGGCGCGTACACTGGAAACCACGGAAGAAGAGTTGATGAACACGATATTCCCGCATCCTACCTTGTCTGAAATGATGCATGAAAGCGTACTCGACGCCTTTGGACGCACTCTCCATTTCTAGCCATTTCTTAGGTGGAAATCGCACCCGGTGCGCCTTATCTTGACGCCATGACAGACCAACAGACACAAAAGCCGCGCCACCCTGAAAAGGTAAACAGGCCTGACGCCCCGATCCAGCGCAAGCCAGAATGGATTAGGGTTAAGGCACCTGTGTCCAAACAGTTCGCCGCAACACGCAAAATTGTGAAGGACCATAACCTCCACACAGTGTGCGAAGAGGCTGGCTGCCCCAATATCGGTGAATGCTGGGCGAAAAAGCACGCGACCATGATGATCATGGGCGATACTTGCACACGCGCCTGTACTTTCTGCGATGTCAAAACCGGAAAGCCCAATGCGCTTGATCCGTTTGAGCCGACCAATGTCGCCCAAGCAGTACAGAAACTTGGCCTTGAACATGTGGTGATTACATCTGTTGACCGGGATGATCTGGATGATGGCGGCGCACAGCATTTTGCTGAAACCATCATCGCCATTCGCGACGCCAATCCCGGCACAACGATTGAAGTGCTGACGCCAGATTTTTTGCGCAAACCCGGCGCGCTTGAGATCGTCGTCGCCGCCCGGCCCGATGTGTTTAACCACAACCTCGAAACCGTCCCTGGGCTTTATTACGGCGTTCGCCCCGGCGCGCGCTATTTCCATTCCTTGCGCCTGTTGCAACAGGTCAAGGAACTCGACCCCGCAATGTTTACAAAGTCAGGCATTATGGTTGGACTGGGTGAGCGGCGGGAAGAAGTCTTGCAGGTGATGGATGACTTGCGCGTTGCTGAAGTTGATTTCATCACCATCGGCCAATATTTGCAGCCCAGCGTAAAACATCATGCCATTGACCGTTTCGTCCATCCTGACGAGTTCAAAAGCTATGAGCAGATGGCCTATAGCAAAGGGTTTTTGATGGTGTCATCAAGCCCGCTGACACGGTCCTCCCACCATGCGGGAGAGGACTTTGAACGGCTGCGCGCCAACCGCCAAAAGAAACTCGACGCTGCAGAATAAGCCTATTTTGAGTCATGCCTAAACATCACGACATTCAGATCGTGCCTTACACGCGCGATGATATTTTCGACATGGTGGCGGATATTTCGCGTTATCCCGAATTTTTGCCGTGGTGCGCGGGGCTGCGCGTTAAGCGCAAGCTGAAGGTTAAGGGTAGTCAGGTTCTATATGCTGATATGCTTGTAGCCTACCAAATGTTTCGCGATCAGTTTTCTAGCCGCGTCACGCTTGATCCCGATAAAGGGTGGATCAAGGTTGAATATCTTGATGGGCCGTTTGAATATTTGACGAATGAATGGCGCTTTGACAGCCAGCCAGACGGGCAAACGCAAGTGACGTTCAATATTGATTTTGAGTTTACCCGTGCGATTTATCGGCAGGCCATTGCCCCCGTGTTCGGCAAGGCCGTCTTACGCATGATGGAAGCGTTTGGTCGCCGCGCGCGAGATGTTTGTACGCCGCTGCCCGGGATGGATCATCCTGCATTGCCATCAGATGGCCAGGAATTGGATCAAACATTATAATCGCTGTATTGAGGGGGCAGAGATGACAGAGACAATAAAAATAGATGGCGTGCTGCATGACTTTCACACAGCGCCAAACCCACGCCGTGTCCGCATCTATCTCGCCGAAAAGGGATTGAGTGTCAAAACGCGTGAAGTCAACATTATCGCGCAGGAACAAAAGGCTGATAGTTTTATTGCTAAGAACCCGACAGGCCAAATTCCTGTTTTGGAGCTGCCGGACGGGACCTGTATTTCAGAATCGATTGCGATTTGCCGCTATGTCGAGGGGCTTTATCCAGACCCGCCTTTGTTCGGTACCTCGCCGCTTGAGCAAGCGCAAATTGATATGTGGCTGCGCCGGATTGAACTGAAACTGATGTATACAATCGGTCAGGTTTGGGTGCATGGGCATGAGCTGACTAAAGGCTTGGGCATGCATAATGACTTTGCTGCCACGCTTGGTCGTAAGGGGGCAACGGTTGGCTACCGCCTGTTTGATGACGCGCTAAGCCAAACCGAATTTGTTGCGGGTGACAGCTATACCGTCGCAGATGCTGTCTTGCTTGCCACGGTTGATTTCGGCGCTTTCGTTGGCGTGCCGTATGACCCTGATCTTGCGAACTTGGCGCGATGGCATCAGGCCATGCAGGCGCGGCCTTCCGCGCTGGCATAATTGCGCGAGCCTCAATCGGCTAGTTTAACCTAATGCCTTTAACAGCATTTTGTGCGCTTGTCTGATGGTCGCAAGGCGGATTGCAGCGCGGCTCTGCTCACCAAAGCGCGCTTCATGATGAAAGCTTGTCGGGCCTGTGTCGTCTGACTTAATTGCAATTGCCATGTGAACAAGGCCGACGGGTTTTTGCGCTGTGCCGCCACCAGGCCCTGCAACGCCGGTGCAACTGACGGCAAGGTTAGCATTGGATTGGACTAGTGCGCCCAAGGCCATGGCGCGCGCCACCTGTTCCGACACGGCGCCATGATCCCGTAGCGCCTGTTCGGTAATGCCCAGCATTGCTATCTTTGCTTCGTTTGAATAGGTGATGAAGCCGCGATCTACAACGTCTGAGCTTCCGGCAATTTCAGTCAGGCTACCGATGATCAGCCCACCCGTGCAGCTTTCCGCAGTGGCGATCATCGCCCCGCGCAAGCGTGCCCGCTCTAAAACGGTGCTGGCGCTTTCAATGATGTCATTAGGGAAGGGCCTATCCGACATAGGTGAGATACCCCCAATAGCCTACCCAAAGAATGATCATACCCATGACACCGGAAATAACGTCATCGACCATTATGCCCAAGGCACCATCAAGGTTTTTGTCAGCCCACCCAGCAGGTCCGGGCTTTACAATATCGAGCAGGCGAAACAGAAAAAACCCGACGATATAAAGAACCGGGTTGGCAGGGATTAGCGCGAGCGTGATGAATTGGCCTGCAACCTCGTCAATTACAACGGGGTTAGGGTCTTTCAGCTCGGCAGCGTCGGCATATTTCCCAGCCGTTGCCATGCCAACTAGAAACGCGATGATCCCTGCTGGGATCAGGGCCAGCGGGTCGATGAAATAGGCAATCAAGAATGCAGGTGGCAGCGCCGCTGCTGATCCGACCGTGCCTGCCATTTTTGTGATCAGGCCTGAGCCAAAGAAGGTTGCGCCCATGGTTATCGGGTGAAACAGACCAAGGCTGGCTGGCGGTGTTTCAATATGAAACAAAAGCTTTGTGATTTTGTCGATAATGCCCATGGGTGGGTTTCCTAGTTAGGGAAGGCGGATCGTTGCCGTTGCCATTGCAGCAATGCCTTCGCCCCGGCCTGTGAAGCCTAGCTTTTCGGTGGTGGTTGCTTTGACGCTGACGCGCGAGGGGTCAAGATTGATGATCTGCCCAATTTTCTGCTGCATCGCATCGCGATGGGGGCCGATTTTTGGGGCCTCGCAAATCAGGGTCAGGTCTAAATTGGCGATGACGCCACCCCTTGATGCAACAAGTTCTGCTGCATGCCGTAGGAATTGGTCTGACGCCGCGCCCTTCCATTGCGGATCGCTGGGCGGGAAGTGATCGCCAATATCACCGGCGCCAAGCGCGCCCAAGATCGCATCGGTCAGCGCATGCAGGCCGACATCAGCGTCTGAATGGCCTTTAAGTTTTTGCGTATGGGGGATGTCGATACCGCACAGGATTACCTTGTCGCCTGCTTCAAATTGGTGAACGTCATAGCCCTGACCTGTTCTGATGTCGGGTAGCGTGTTCAGCATATGGGTTTCAGCGCGGGTCAAATCATCTGCACCAGTGATTTTGAATAAGGTTTCTTCCCCCGTCACGATGGCAACGTCAAGCCCTGCTTCTTGTGCAATTGCGGTATCGTCGGTCAGTGCCTTGCCTGCCTGCGCCTTGTGTGCAGCCAGAATTTTGTCAAACGTGAAAGCTTGCGGTGTTTGCACGCGCCAAAGATTGTCGCGCTCAACAGACGCGCCGACCAAGGTCCCGTCTGCTTTGCGCAATGAATCGACCACGGGCAGGGCGGCGACAGCGCCGTCATGATCCGCCAGGGCGGCAATCAAATCGTGATAAACGCGTGGTGACAGGAAGGGGCGGGCAGCATCATGGATCATGACAATGTCCGGTCTGTTGCCGCTTGTCGCCAAAGCCTCCAGCCCCGCGCGCACGCTGTCCTGACGTTCCTTGCCGCCATGGACCGGGGCGGCGATTAAGTCGCTATTCGGGGCGGAAGCCCAAAAATCAGCCTCGTCATCGGGGTGAATAACGGTCTGTATTGTCGAAATTTGGGGCAGGGCAATCAAATATTCCAGCGTCCTGCGCAGAACCGGCTGACCCAATAATGGTGCATATTGTTTAGGGATGGGCCCGCCGAAACGCCTGCCTCGTCCGGCTGCAACAATGATAAAGGCGATGGATGGCGTGGTTGGCATAGGGTCAGAATCGCTCAATAAGGCTTGGTGGCGCGGCAATAAATCCGCCCTAGACTGGGCTTTACATGCTTGATTTGCAAGAACTTGCTGCGTATCCTGCCTAAATATTCAGCAACAGCATCTTTGCACAGATATTAAGCAAATTGGCGAGATTGTAATTCGTGACTGGCAGCCAAACAAATCAGACAAACAGCGCACAGAGTGATAGCGCGCGGCTTAGCCCTGTGCAAGTCGGTTCTGGCGCGCATGCTGTGTCTATTGACGTGCCGGTTGCACTTGCGCCGATGTCGGGCATTACGGATAGATCGTTCCGCCGCTTGGTGCGTGGTTTCGGCGTCGGCTATGTGGTTAGTGAGATGATCGCCAGCCGGACAATGATCACCCAAACACGTGACAGTCTGTTGCGCGCGCGCCCTGATAAAGATGAACACCCTCACATCGTTCAACTCGCGGGATGTGATGGCGACCTGTTGGCCGAAGCTGCCAAGCTGAACGAAGATATGGGCGCTGACATTATCGACATTAATATGGGGTGCCCTGCGAAAAAGGTAGTGAAGGGGGCGGCTGGGTCTGCCCTGATGCGTGACCTTGACAATGCGAACCGCCTGATCGAATCGACGGTCAATGCCGTGTCGATCCCCGTGACGTTAAAGATGCGCACAGGATGGGATGATGATTGCCGCAATGCGCCTGAACTGGCGCGCCGAGCAGAGCAGGCTGGCGTATCTTTAGTTACTGTTCATGGCCGGACGCGTTGCCAATTCTATACGGGGCAGGCGGATTGGCGCTTTGTCCGCAATGTGGTGGAAGAAGTTGATCTGCCTGTGATTGTGAATGGCGACATTTGCGAGATCGCAGATGCGCAGCGCGCGCTTGATCTTTCAGGTGCGGATGGCGTGATGATCGGGCGGGGCGCGCAAGGCCGCCCTTGGTTCCCGGCGCAAGTGATGGCGGCGCTGACAGGGCAAAAGGTGCCCGCAGATCCTAACCTGTTTGACCAATGTGAAACGGCGATAACCCATCTAGATTGGTTGGTTGAAGATGCGGGCCCCGAAATGGGGGTTAAGCTGTTCCGTAAACATCTGGGGTGGACGCTTGAACGCCTGCCTGGTGGCGAGCAAGCGCGCGCAAGCATGGTGCGCATGTTGGACGCGCAGGACGTTAAAGATGGCTTGCGCCGTTTTTATCACGCTTTGGCAGATGACAAAAAGGCGGTTGCCGCATGACAAAGCTTGAGCATGATATTCTGGATAATCTATCCCACCCGATTTTGGTGATCGGTGATGAAGGACAGATCGTCTATGCCAATGGCGCGTCTGAATTGTTTTTCGGCGCCAGTCAGGCCAAGCTGATCAATGCACCCTTTTCTGAATTCGTACCTTTTGGCACCCCCTTGCTTGCCTTGGTCGAACAGGTGCAACAACGC
This sequence comes from Alphaproteobacteria bacterium, assembly GCA_965229935.1. Taxonomy (GTDB): domain Bacteria; phylum Pseudomonadota; class Alphaproteobacteria; order SPJN01; family SPJN01; genus SPJN01. The sequence continues at coordinate 1,337,803 of CBDDKB010000002.1, read as the reverse complement.
GGCGGTTCTATCAGCGAATATGGCGTGCAACTTGGCACGCCGCGCACTGGCCATGCATTGGTTGATGTGCAGGCCTCTCGCCTAACGCAGTCAGAGGAAGGCGCGCCTGAACGGCAAGTGCTGGTCATGCTGCAAGAACGGTCAATCGCAACGGCGATGGACCGTCAATTGACCCATAGGGGCGCGGCCCGCTCTGTAACGGCGATGGCTGCCATGCTTGCCCATGAAATTAAGAACCCGTTGTCCGGTATTCGCGGCGCCGCCCAACTGCTTGAGCTTGATAGCCCGCCTGAAAGTCGCGAGCTGACGCGCCTGATCACGGATGAAGCGGACCGTATCGTCAAGCTTGTGGACCGGATGGAAGTCTTTTCCAACGAAAGACCGATTGAGCGTGAGCCGGTGAATATTCACGAAGTGCTCAACCATGTGCGACGCCTGTCAGAGGCAGGCTTTGGCAGCAAGGTCAATTTTGTTGAGAACTATGATCCGTCATTGCCGCCTGTGATGGGAGAGCGCGATCAGTTGATCCAAGTGATGTTGAACCTGATCAAAAATGCGTGCGAGGCAGTGCCCGAGAAGAACGGGCAAGTCACGCTCAGCACCTCATACCGCCATGGGGTGAAGATTAAAGTGCCCGGAAGTCAAGAAAGCCTGTCGCTACCGCTTGAGGTTTGTATTACGGACAACGGACCCGGTGTGCCAGATGAATTGCGGCCCAATCTGTTTGATCCATTTGTGACGACCAAGCCAAAGGGCCAGGGTCTTGGGCTTGCCATGGTGGCGAAAATTGTCGGGGATCATGGCGGCGTAATCGAATGTGAGAGTGAGCCGGGTCAAACCGTGTTCCGCGTGTTTCTGCCGGTATCTGCCTAAGGCCGACAGCGTGAGTGTAAAGTGAGGATAGAATAATGCCCAGTGGCTCGATCCTGATAGCAGATGATGACGGCGCTATTCGCACGGTGCTGACGCAGGCACTGGGGCGCGTTGGATATGATGTCCGGTCTACTGGCACCGCGTCTACGTTGTGGCGGTGGGTGTCCGGGGGCGAGGGTGATCTTGTCATCACTGATGTCGTGATGCCTGATGAAAACGGGCTTGATCTAATCCCGCGCATCAAGAAGTTGCGCCCAGACTTGCCCGTCATTGTTATGAGCGCCCAAAACACCTTTATGACCGCAATTAAGGCGACCGAACGGGGGGCCTATGAATATCTGCCCAAGCCGTTTGACCTAAACGAATTGACCGAAGTGGTTGAGCGGGCCTTGGCGCAACCAAAGGGCCAAGGCGCAGGTGCCAGCGATGCCGAGGGGGAGGAGGACACCCGCCTGCCGCTGATCGGGCGGTCGCCAGCCATGCAGGAAATCTACCGCGTGTTGGCGCGATTGATGGGCACTGACCTGACTGTCATGATCACAGGTGAATCAGGCACTGGTAAGGAATTGGTGGCGCGCGCGTTGCATGAATATGGCAAGCGCACGAAAGGCCCCTTTGTGGCTGTGAACATGGCGGCCATCCCGCGCGAATTGATCGAAAGCGATTTGTTCGGGCATGAAAAGGGTGCCTTCACCGGGGCCAATCAAAAAAGCGCGGGTAAGTTTGAGCAGGCCGAAGGCGGCACCTTGTTCTTGGACGAAATCGGTGACATGCCACTTGAAGCGCAAACCCGCTTGCTGCGTGTTTTGCAGGAAGGTGAATATACAACGGTTGGTGGCCGCACACCCATCAAAACGGATGTGCGCATCGTTGCCGCGACGAACCGTGATTTGCGCCAACAAATTCGTCAGGGACTGTTTCGCGAAGATTTATTCTATCGTTTGAATGTGGTCCCCTTGCGCTTGCCCCCCTTGCGCGAGCGTAGTGAAGATTTGGGCGATTTGGTCCGCCATTTCCTTTCCATCGCAGAACAGGAAGGGCTTCCCGCAAAACGGTTGGATAATGAGGCGTTGGACCTGCTGCGCCAATATCATTGGCCGGGCAATGTGCGTGAGCTTGAAAATCTGGTTCGCCGCCTATCTGCGATCTACACCGAAGATGTGATTACTGAAACCATCATCCGGCATGAGTTGCGCGAAGTCGAACAACCGGCAGATCAATCAAGTTATGAGAGCGGCGAAACACCAGCCAGATTTCAAGAACCACAAAGCCTGTCAGAGGCGGTGGAGCAGCATATCGGTGCCTATTTTGCAGCCCATCATCCTGAATTGCCCCCCGCAGGGGTTTATGAGCGGATAATGCGAGAGGTAGAACGGCCCCTGATATCTGCATGTTTGGGCGCCACAGGCGGCAATCAGATTAAGGCCGCTGCCCTGCTGGGGCTGAATCGCAACACTTTGCGAAAGAAGATCAGGGAACTGGACGTGCAGGTTATTCGCGGCAGCCGCAGCTAATATCCCCCCGGAATCGCAGAGAAAACGCAACCGAGGCGGGAGCGGTGCCCCGCATAATCTGACTTGCGTCTGTCACAGACATGGTGCAGATTTGCCATAGTGCATTTTTGCCACAGAGTCTGCGCCCTCACTGTGTCGTTCTGCTGGCCGGACAAAGTGCAGGCTGTGCAAATTCATCGTCTGTATTGAGCGGGAGCCCGTGTCTATTGAGTGAAGTGACCCTACAGGTCGATAAGCGTCAATTGTCTCGCGCCGCAAAAAAGCGGCTAAACAGACGTCGTTGGCAGCGTATCCGTCAGGCCTTGGGCGCGGGCGGTATGTGGGCCATGGGTTTTGGCGCAGTGGCCTTTATCTCTGGGTTAATCACCTATGGCGCTGCGGTTGGCTTTTTGCCTTTAAGCATTACCAGCCAAACGGTTTCAATTTTGCTGCTGGTTTCTCTTGGCTTTACCATTGCATTGGCCGGGATGATCGCGCTGTTTGTTTGGCGCCTGTGGCGGCAAAGGCGACGCGAGGAAGCAGGGGCAAGACTGCACATTCGTGTCGTGGTGCTGTTTGCGATTGTGGCCGTTGTGCCCTCGATCATGGTGGCCGGGTTTTCTGCAGTAACGCTCAACCTGGGTTTACAGGCATGGTTCTCAAACCGTGTTGGCTCAGTAATGGAACATTCAGCCAGTGTTGCGGACGCCTATCTTGAGGAACATCGCGCGGATATTAAAGGCGAGGCTGAACTGATGGGCACTGATTTGGCCCGTGCCTTGCCATTGCTGGATTATAACCCAAAACGGTTTGCAGAGATTGCCGCGACCCAAGCCTTTGTCCGGTCTTTGGACGAGGCTGTTGTTTTCGGTCTGGTCGGTGAAATTTATGGTCGTGGTGGTCGCGCGCCAACCAAGGGCGCCGTACAGGTGCCCTCGCAAGATATTCTTAGTGCGCTTGAACCGGGCAAGGTCCGTGTTGTGCTTGATGAGGACAAGGCGCGCATTATGGCCGTGTCTCGCGTGGGCAAGGGCGATCATTTTTTGATGCTGTCGCGGCAGGTTGATCCGGCTGTCGTCCAGCACGCAGTGCGCACACGAACTGCATTTGAAGAATATAGCCGCATCGATGAACGGCGCAGTACGATTCAGATCGGCTTCGCTGTGTTTTATATCATGGTGTCATTGCTGGTTCTGTTATCGGCAATGTGGTTGGGCCTGTGGTTTGCAGGGCGGCTGGTGTCGCCGATTTCTGATTTGATTGAAGGCGCGCGCCGGGTGCGCGATGGCGATTTCGATGCAAGGGTTGAAGGACGTGCCGCAGACCGTGAAATCGAAACATTGCGCCGGACGTTTAACACAATGGCATCACGGCTTTCCCAGCAAACCAGCGAGTTGATGCAAACAAATGAAGTTTTGGACGAACGTCGCCGCTTTACCGAAGGTGTTTTGGCAGGTGTGTCAGCAGGTGTTGTTGGGCTCGACCCCTATCGGCGGGTAACGATTATCAATCGGTCTGCATGTTCAATGCTTGCTCAGGCGGATGAAGACCTGCTGGACCATTATCTTGAAAAGGCGATCCCTGCCTTTACGCCCTTGATCGATGAGGCGTTCGCCAATCCGGGCAAGCGGGTGGAGGGGGAGGTGGAGTTGACCCTGCAGCCGACAGAACCGTCTGACAAGGCCGCCAACAATATGATGGCGGCACAATCGGTACGGACAGTGAATGTGCGTGCGCAGGTGATGTTGGACGGGACGGGAAATATCGCAGGTGCCATCGCTACATTTGATGATGTGACACGCCTTGTGTCGGCACAGCGCATGGCAGCATGGGGTGATGTGGCGCGCCGTATTGCGCATGAAATTAAGAATCCGCTGACGCCCATCCAGCTCAGCGCAGAACGACTGCAGCGGAAATATAAAAAGACCATTGATGATGATAAGGTCTTTGCCCAATGCACAGATACGATCATTCGTCATGTTGGTGATATTGGTCGTATGGTGGATGAATTCTCGTCCTTTGCGCGTATGCCACAACCTGTCATGCGCGATGAAGACGTTGAAGATATCGCAAAGCAAGCCCTGTTCCTGCATGAGGTCGCGCACAATCACGTGACGTTCAGCTATGACACTGAAATTCAGGGGCCGATTAATCTGCACTGTGATCGACGTTTGGTTGCACAGGCAACAACCAATCTGCTGAAGAACGCTATCGAGTCCATTGATGGTAAGCGAGAGGAAGGCGGATTTGGCCCCGACGAAACAGGCCATATTGCCGTATCCATCGTAAAGCAGGATGGCTGGATCGACTTGCGCGTTGCTGACAATGGTAAAGGCCTGCCAGAGGCGGAACGTCATAAGCTGACGGAACCTTATGTGACCACCCGTTCAAAGGGGACGGGACTGGGGCTCGCCATCGTAAAGAAAATTATGGAGGACCATCGCGGTGAAATTTTGTTGGAAGACAATTTTGATCCACCTGCGCCGGGTGAAACGGCACCTCGCCCTAACGGTGCGATCGTGACATTGCGCTTCCCATCTGGTGTGTCGTCCGTTGTAACGCATGTGAATGAAGGTGAGGGCGCAGTCTTAAAGGCTGTGTAGGGGCATGACTGTAATTGTGACTAGCGTAGATAAAAGGGTTGATCATGGCTCATGATGTTTTGATTGTTGATGACGAGGCGGATATTCGCGACCTTGTAGCCGGGTTATTGGAAGATGAAGGGTTCGGTACCCGCGTCGCCGCGAATTCTGATGAGGCGTTGGAATCTGTGAAGACCCGAACGCCGTCATTGATCATTCTTGATATTTGGCTCAAAGGCAGCAGGCTCGACGGGCTGGAGATTTTGAGCGAGCTGCGCAAGACGCATCCTGATGTGCCTGTTGTGATTATTTCAGGTCATGGCACCATTGAAACCGCCGTCGCCGCGATCAAAAAGGGTGCCTATGATTTTGTGGAAAAGCCGTTTCAGGCAGACCGGCTGGTGCTTGTTGTCAGCCGTGCCATCGAATCTGCGCGCCTGCGGAAAGAACATGCTGAATTGATGGAAACATCAGGCCGTGTCTCAACTATTGTTGGTAAGTCTGCAGCCATATCGCAATTGCGCCAGACCGTGGGCAAGGTTGGGCCAACCAATTCCCGTGTCCTGATCACGGGGCCAGCCGGGGCGGGCAAGGAAGTTGCCGCCCGTGCCATTCATGTTGAATCAACGCGTAAAGATGGGCCTTTCGTGGTGATCAATGCTGCGTCAATGGCGCCCGAACGTGTTGAACAGGAATTGTTCGGTGTGGAGGGGGGCAATGGCCGTCCCTCAAAAACGGGCGTCTTTGAACAGGCTCATCGGGGTACGCTATATCTTGACGAAGTTGTGGACATGCCCAAGGAAACGCAAGGCAAAGTATTGCGCAGCCTTGTTGAGCAGAAATTTGTACGCGTCGGCGGCGACACTGCTGTACAGGTTGATGTGCGCGTTATCTCCTCAAGCTCCCGTGATTTGCGTCTGGCGATTGAAGAAGGTCGCTTCCGCGAAGACCTTTATCATCGGTTGAATGTCGTACCTGTGCATGTGCCGGGACTGTCAGAGCGTCGGGACGATATTCCACAGCTTGTCGCGCATTTTATGGAATCCTTGGCGCGGGGCGCGGGACTGCCTAAGCGGCGCTTGGGGGATGATGCCATGGCGCTGCTACAGGCGCATGAATGGCCGGGGAATGTGCGTCAACTGCGCAATATTGTGGAACGGCTTATGATCCTGTCCAATGATGATGTTGGTGATGTGATCACCGCTGATCATCTGCCGATCAATTCCATGCAGGCAGGCAATGCGCAAAAAGCATTTCGCGAAGACTTGCTGACATTGCCGCTTCGTGATGCGCGTGAGGAGTTTGAGCGTGATTATCTGCAGGCTCAAATCGAACGGTTTGGGGGCAATATTTCTCGCACAGCGGGGTTTGTCGGGATGGAACGGTCTGCACTTCACCGTAAGCTAAAAATGTTGGGCCTTGGGTCAGACCGCAGCAAAACTGATGATGAACCTGTTGAAGAGGGCGAACCACAGGCGGCAATTGCGGAATAGCTGACTTTGCGCTTGCGTTGGAATAAGAGTATAAAAGTGACATTGGGGGATGCGGCTTTAGTGCGGGTCCCTATTGCTTGTGACAGAAAGTGATTAGGCCACTATGAAGGTTATCGTCTCCGGCGCAGGGCAGGTTGGTTACAATATCGCCCGCCAATTGGCGAATGAACATAATGACGTCACCGTCGTTGATCGTTCAGAAGCATTGATCCAGCGCATTAATGATACGCTAGATGTGCAGGGGCTTGTCGGCCATGGCGCGCAACCGGATGTGCTGGAACAGGCAGGCGCTGCAGATGCCGAAATGATCATCGCTGTAACCGCTGCTGACGAAACCAATATGGTTATCTGTCAGGTGGCCCATTCATTGTTTGATGTGCCGCGTAAGATTGCGCGCGTGCGCAACCAAGCCTACCTCGATTTGCGCTGGCGGGCGTTATTTTCCCGCGATCACATGCCCATAGATGTGATCATTTCTCCCGAGCGTGAGGTGGCCCATGCGGTGCTTGATCGGCTTGATGTGCCGGGGGCATTTGAAACCATGGCCTTTATGGACGACATGGTGCGTGTCGTGGGCACCCGGCTTGAAGAAAATTGTCCGGTGGTCAATACGCCCTTGCGGCAATTGACAGAACTTTTCCCCGATTTGCTGATCGTCGTAACAGGCATATATCGTGAAGGGCGCTTGTTCGTTCCGTCAGGTGATGACCAGATGTTTGTCGGCGATGAAATCTATTTCGCAGCCGACATAAACCATGTTGACCGTGCCTTGTCGATTTTCGGCCATGAGGAGCGCGAGGCACGCAATGTCGTGCTTATCGGGGGCGGGAATATCGGGCTGTTTCTGGCAGAGCAGCTTGAGACAACGCACCCATCCGTTCATATCAAATTGATTGAAGAAAATTCCAAACGGGCAGAGATTGTTGCCGACCGCTTGAAAGGCGGCACTATCGTCCTTTCAGGTGACGGGCTTGATGAAGATGTGTTGCGCGATGCCAATGTGCGCGATGCTGAAACGGTTGTCACCCTGACCAATGATGACGAAACCAATATCCTAGCCGCCTTGCTGGCCAAGCAAGCGGGTGCGGAACGGACCATGGCATTGGTGGCGAGCCCGAACTATGCGCCGCTGCAAGGCTCGTTAGGGATTGACGTGTTTATCGATCCCCGGGCAACAACAGTGTCAACCATTCTTGAACAGGTGCGTCGTGGACGTATTCGCTCAGTCCGGTCTATCCGCGACGGAGCTGCTGAAATTATTGAGGCTGAGGCGCTTGAAACCTCGCCCTTGGTGGGCAAACCCTTGCGCGATATTGAACTGCCATCCGGAATTATGATTGGGGCGATCAGGCGACAAAAGGCCGGGGCGGAATCTGACATCGGGGATGTCGTGATCCCGCGTGGCGGCACAAAAATCGACCCGGGTGACCGTGTTGTCGTCTTTGCCCTGAAAGAACAGGTCGGTCAGGTCGAACAGATGTTCCGTGTCGGCCTTGAATTTTTCACCTGATCGATCCGGCAGACCTTTCCCATGAACTTCCGTATTGTTCTGCATTTTCTCGGCCTATTATTAATCGGTCTCGCCGGGATGATGGCGCTGTCGGCTATGGCGGCCTATGGCTTTGGCGAAAATGATCAGTCCATCCGCTTTGGTGCATCGGGGCTGGTGACCGGCTTTGTCGCTGGTGCCTTGATGTTGGGGTTGCGCACTGACCGGGAAGAGGTTAGCGGCAGGCGCGAAATGTTTATGATGTTGGCGCTGGGGTGGTTGGTTGTCCCCTTGTTTGCCGGGCTGCCACTGCTGAATGCAAGCCTTGGCCTGTCTGTGTTTGAGGCATGGTTCGAAGGCGTTTCCGCCTTAACAACGACAGGGATCAGCCTGATAGATTTTGCTGGGCGAGACGTGCCCAGCTCAATCTATTTGTGGCGTGGCTTGCTTGGTTGGGTTGGCGGTTTTTGCGCCGTGATCATGATGATTGTGTTTCTGGCGGGCAGTGGTCTTGGCGGGCTTGACCCATCACAAGTCAGCTTTGCCCATGGCGAGGGGGAAGGGGTGCTTTCCCGTTCCCGTCAGGTGATCAAGCTTTTAGGGCCGATTTATGCGTCAATTACTGTGGCGGGCTGGGCGGCATTAAGCCTTTCCGGGATGTCGGGCCTTGATAGTCTTTTGCTTGCAATGGGCGCGCTGTCGACAAGCGGTATGACAGGGCCGGGTGGTGTCGCGCCGATCAATAGTAATTTGCTCGCCATGTTGGCTGTGGCAGTGATGTGTTTGGCCGGCACCGTCAACATGACCCATCATGCTCGCCTGTTTCTAAGCCGCCGCAGAACGCTATCGGGGATCTATTTCGGTGACCCGGAATTAAGCGCCATTTTTGCGTGGATATTTGGTGGCACTTTAATTTGCACCGCAGGCTTTATTGTCTTTCAGGAGGCTCATTTTTGGGCTGCGCTCGCGACAGCGTTTTTCAATATGGTCAGTTTTGCGAGCACCACCGGATATGGCCTGACTATGACAGCCGAAGGACAAGGGGTGGCAGGCCTGCCACTTGTTGGTGGGATCACATTAGGGATTGCCATGGTAATCGGTGGCGCCGTCGGATCAACCGCCAGCGGCATTCGGCCAGTGCGCCTGATGATCCTTTATATGCAGGGGGTGAGGGAACTTGCGCGGATGGTGCATGTGCGGGCTGTTGTTGGTTTTCGCTTTCGTGGGCAGCACCTGCAAAATTCCGTTGTGCGTGCGGTTTCGGCGCTCTTGCTGCTCTATATTTTGTGTGGTGTTGCGTGTGGCTTGGGCCTTGCTGCTGCCGGGTTACCAGCAGAAGACGCCATGATTGCCGCGTTAAGTGCGCTGACCAATTGTGGGCCCGCACTAGAATTTTTCACAAATGGCGAGGTGACGGGTCCGCACCTTGAAGATGCCATGCAGGCGATTTATGCGCTGGGCATGATCTTGGGCCGCGTCGAAGTGCTTGCCTTTATCGCCTTGTTGACGCCGCAATACTGGCGTAGATGAGATAAATCACCAACGGAATCAGACCATCTGCCCATGCCCCGTATTGCCTATGTAAATGGCCGTTACCTGCCGCACAATGATGCCGCCGTCCATATCGAAGACCGCGGGTATCAATTTGCCGACGGGATTTACGAAGTGTGCGCGGTCTTTGATGGCGTTTTGCTGGATCGGGCCGGGCATGATGCGCGCCTGACCCGGTCGCTTGCCGCGCTTGATATAGATTTGCCCGTTGGTGGGCGTGCCTTAAGTCACATCATGATGGAAGTGGCGCGCCGCAACTATCTTTCAAACGGCGTGATTTATGTGCAGGTGACACGCGGGGTTGCTGCCCGCAATCACGTCTTTCCGCAAAAGCCAGTGCGTCCGTCCTTGATCGTGACAGCGCGCCCCCTGAATTTCCAATTGGCGAATGAGCGTGCGGAAAAGGGCATGACAGTGATCTCTCATAGGGACGAACGCTGGGCGCGCTGTGATGTGAAATCAATTGCCTTGTTGCCGAACGTGTTGGCCCGTCAGGCTGCTGTTGCAAAAGGCGCGGGCGAAGCGTGGTTGGTAGACGAAGACGGGTTTGTGACAGAGGGGGCAGCCTCAACCGCATGGATTGTTGATCAGGATGGCACATTGATCACACGGCCTTTGTCACAGGATATTTTGCCGGGCATCACGCGGGAAACCCTGTTCAAGGTCGCGGCCAAGGAAGGCATTAAGGTAGAGGAACGCGCCTTTACCATTGCGGAGGCACAAAGCGCCCGCGAAGCCTTTGTCAGCGCTGCGACAGCCTTTGTTCAGCCGGTGACAGCAATTGATGATGTGCAAATCGGCAATGGCGCGCCGGGGTCGATCGCCTTAGGGCTTCGTGCTGCCTATATCGCCTTTGCCAAGGATGAGGCCTCTAAACAGCAAGGCTAGGCGCTAGCTGCCGCAATTACCTAATGCTTCGTTTCGCCGCATACGCTGCGTCAACCCGCGGTTTTGCACTAAAATTGGTGCAGTGCAATATAGGTGCATGGTTCTGACGTGGGGTCGGAATCGCCTAATAATGATAAGACAGAAGAGAGGGTGCCCCGATGACGGATAAGCCCCAAAACTTGCAGGATACGTTCCTGAACGCGGTGCGGAAGTCGAAAACACCGCTTACGATCTTCCTGGTCAACGGCGTCAAGCTACAGGGTATTATTTCCTGGTTTGACAATTTTTGTGTGTTGCTACGCCGGGACGGTCAATCACAACTGGTTTATAAGCATGCAATCTCGACAATCATGCCGAACGGACCGGTTTCGCTATATGACGGCGATACAGAAGACACAAACGAAGATTGATCTGATCAATTTCGTACCTTTTTGTATCGGGCTGTCATTGCGTTTGGGATAACCTAACCCCATGACACACCCTACCGACGACACACCGCCCCAAAGGGCGGATGAAGGCGTTGACGTAATTGGTATCAGCTTTGCCGACGAACGGCAGGCCGTTGCCGAGGCACGCGCGCTTGTAATCCATGCAGACATTCGCGCGCGCCGCGGTGAACGACGGCGCACGGCCGAAGACTGCTTAGAAGAGGCTGTAAATCTTAGTGCGGCCATTAATCTTGAGATTGTTGATGCCTTTGTGGTGCGCGTTGAAAATCCGCGCCCGTCCACATTGCTGGGTACCGGCAAGATGGAAGAACTGGCCCGCCTGATTGACGGCGAGGAGATTGAGGTCGTTATTTTTGACGGCACCTTAACCCCCGGCCAGCAACGTAATCTGGAACGGGCCTTGCGTGCCAAGGTACTGGACCGTACCGCACTTATCCTTGAGATTTTTGGGGAGCGGGCGCGCACCAAGGAAGGTAAGCTGCAGGTTGATCTTGCCCATCTGAATTATCAGCGCAGTCGCCTTGTCCGGTCATGGACCCATTTGGAACGCCAACGCGGTGGTGCAGGCTTTATGGGCGGGCCGGGTGAAACCCAGATGGAAGCTGACCGCCGCACCCTTGAAGAAAGGATCGGGCGGCTGAAACGGGAATTAAAAACCGTTACGGCCACGCGCACGCTGCACCGGAAGGGGCGCAAAAAAGTGCCTTATCCCATTGTAGCGCTGGTCGGTTATACCAATGCCGGAAAATCCACATTGTTTAATCGCATCACGCAATCAGATGTGATGGCAAAGGATATGCTGTTCGCTACGCTTGATCCAACACTGCGCGGTGTGACCCTGCCATCAGGACGGCAGATCATATTGTCTGACACGGTGGGCTTTATCTCTGACCTGCCGACAGAGTTGGTGGCAGCCTTCCGCGCGACACTTGAAGAAGTGTTGGAGGCTGATTTGGTTCTGCATGTGCGGGACGCAGCATCCGACTTCTTTGTTGCCGAAGGGGCGGACGTTGAAGATGTGCTGCGCGGCCTTGGTCTGTCAGACAATGATCTTGATGCCATGATTGAAGTGTCAAACAAGCTTGACCTAATGGCAGATGATGCCCGCGCGGCGGTCTTGAATGAAGCCGCTCGTCACGAATTGCAAGTCGGTGTATCTGCGCTTGATGGCTTGGGTGTCGATGACCTCTTGTCATTGATTGATGCGCGATTGGGTGTCGGAGAACGTGAATATGACGTAACCGTCCCCCCGCAGGATGGGGCTGCGCTTGCTGCACTTCATAAGCTGGGCGATATTTTACAGCAATCAATCGGCGATGATGGGACCAGTCAGTTGCAAGCGCGACTGTCTGATAAGGCTGTCGGTCAGTTTGGGAAGCAATTTCCCGGAATTGAGCTGAAAAAACTGGCAAAAAAGGGGTGATTTCAGCAAAAGGTCGCATTGTTTCGACTGGGTAAACAGGCGAAAAGCCCCTTGAATGATTTGATCTGCTGTGCCGCTGCCCCCCGATAAGGCGGCTAGGCCAAGATATGTGAAGCGAGTTTGTTATGAATCTGGAAAAAATTGGCCCCGGTCAGAATGCTCCTTGGGACCTGAATGTGGTGATCGAAATCCCGCAAGGTGCCGACCCGATCAAATATGAGATCGACAAGGATACAGGCGCTTTGGTCGTTGACCGCTTTTTGCACACTGCCATGTATTACCCGTGTAACTATGGCTTCGTGCCTTGCACCTTGTCAGATGATGGTGACCCTGTTGATGCGCTGGTTGTTGGGCCGCAGAAAATTGTGCCCGGTGCCGTTATTCGCGTCCGTCCCATCGGCGTGCTGATCATGGAAGATGAAAAGGGTGAGGATGAAAAGCTCCTTACCGTGCCGCATGATGAATTGCACCCGTTTTACACAGACACCGTGTCTTGGCGGAACCTGCCGCAAGTTCTGATTGATCAGATCAGTCACTTCTTTGAGCATTACAAAGATTTGGAAGAGGGCAAGTGGGCCAAGGTTAAGCGCTGGGGCGAGGCAGAAGAGGCCGCCCAGATGGTTGAAGAAGGCCTAGCCCGCGCGCTGGAAGCCAAAAAAGGCTAACAAAAAGCACTTTACGTAACGCTGTAACGTTATTATGATTCCCTCAAGTAAATGCTTGAGGGAGGCTTTAATGGACTATGATTTAGTCATTATCGGTGGCGGCATCGCGGGCTGTGCGCTTGGTGCCACAATGGCAAGCGCGGACCGCAAGGTGCTGGTGCTTGAACAATCAACACAGTTTGAAGATCGCGTGCGGGGGGAATGGATTGCCCCGTGGGGCGTTCTCGAAACAAAGCGTCTCGGCATTTATGACGTGCTGCAAAGGGCAGGCGTGCATGAGCTGAAGCGTCATGTCACCTATGATGCAAGCGTTGATTGGCAGGTTTCAGAAGAAACCCCACTGCCTGTGTGTGAGCTGTTGCCCAAAGCCGGCGGTCCCTTAACGTTAGGCCATCCATTCCATTGTCAGACATTGCTTGATCACGCAGTGGCGTCAGGTGCCACCGTCCTGCGCGGTGTGGTGGACGCCGAAGCAACTCTCGGCGCTGCACCAAGTGTCAGCTTTACCCATGATGGACAGAAACAAGTCGTGACCTGCCGTCTGGTCGTAGGGGCGGGGGGGCGCCAGTCAGCCTTGCGCGATCAAGCAGGGATCACACTTCATCAAGATAAACCCCATCACATGTTTGCTGGCATGTTGGTTGATGGTGCCGATGACTGGCCCGATGATTTACAGGCATTGGGTGCGCAAGGTGACTTCGGCTTCCTTGCCTTCCCGCAAGGCAAAGGGCGGATCAGGCTGTATGGATCATTTGCACTTGATCAGAGGCAGCGCTTTAAGGGGCCTGAGGGACCGCAAAAATTCCTCGACTGTTTTGATATGGAGGATCTGTGCCCGCGCCTAAAAGCCTTTGCGAATGCGAAACCCGCAGGGCCTGTTTTGGCCTATTTCAATAATGATTCATGGACTGATCAACCCTTCGCACCCGGGCTAGTTCTAATCGGTGATGCGGCGGGCTGGAACGATCCGATATTGGGGCAGGGGCTATCCATTGCCTATCGCGATGTGCGGATCGTGTCAGACATTCTGAAAGAGCGAGATGATTGGGAGGCGCCTGATTTGTTTGCGCCTTATGGCGAGGAACGGGCCGAACGGATGCGCCGCCTGCGCTTTGCCTGTGCAATCGCATCAGTGTTCGAGGCTGAGTTTGGCGAGGAAAGTGATGCTATTCGCGCCAGCTATCGCGCGCGCGCAAAGCTTGATCCCACATTGGCGTTGACGGGAATCACCTCAGTTATGGGGCCCGAAACCCTGCCGGACGAGGCTTTTACCACCGAAAACAGACAACGCATTATTTATGGTTGAGGAAAACCAAAAATCCCCCCGAAAAACTTAGCTTTTTCACCTGTGGCAAACGGTTGCAGTTTGTCGCAGTTCCTGTAAATTGCCCCCAAGGCATCCCGGCAAAATAAAGAATCAGCGGGATGTCTTTTGATATTTGTAAGCGACCTACGGGGAGTGGGCGCGTAGTAAAAGGGGGCGTATGTCTATGGACACGCTTATTCTCGTCATCCTGTGTGGGGTGGCCGCAATCCTTTATGGGGTGTGGGCCATTCGGTCTGTTCTGTCGGCCAGTGCCGGTAACGAACGGATGCAGGAAATTGCCGGTGCCGTTCAGGAAGGCGCCATGGCTTATCTTAATCGCCAATATCGCACTATTGCGATGGTGGGTGCCGTTATCTTTGTCGGTGCCATATTCCTTCTAAGCCTTAAGGCCGCCATCGGCTTCTTGATCGGTGCCACCATGTCAGGTGCCGCAGGCTATATCGGTATGTTGGTGTCTGTACGCGCCAATGTCCGTACAGCAGAGGCTGCCCGTCAGGGGCTGGCGCAAGGTCTGTCCATTGCGTTCAAATCCGGTGCCGTGACCGGCATGTTTGTGGCTGGCTTGGCGCTTTTGTCAGTGGCTGTCTATTACATGGTTTTAACCAATATGGGCACAGAGGGTCGCGAATTGATCGACGCTATGGTGGCGCTTGGTTTTGGTGCCTCACTGATTTCAGTGTTTGCCCGTCTTGGCGGCGGTATCTTTACCAAGGGTGCTGACGTGGGCGCTGACCTTGTTGGTAAGGTTGAGGCCGGTATCCCAGAAGATGACCCCCGTAACCCTGCTGTGATTGCGGACAATGTGGGCGACAATGTTGGTGACTGTGCTGGTATGGCTGCTGACCTGTTTGAGACCTATGCGGTGACGGTTGTTGCCACCATGGTTCTTGCCTCCATCTTCTTTGTGGGCGAACAGATGAACACCTTGATGATCCTGCCCTTGGCAATCTCTGGCGTGTGCCTGCTGACTTCCATTGCCGGGACATTCTTTGTCCGGCTTGGCAAGTCTGAAAGCATTATGGGTGCACTTTATAAGGGGTTCATCGCCTCTGCCGTCTTGTCTGCTATAGTGCTGTGGCCTGTTATGGATCAGGTCGTCGGTATGGATGCAGCCATCACTGTCGGCGCCAAAACCTTCAGCGGTATGGATCTGTATATTTGTGGACTTGTTGGTCTGGTCATCACCGGGCTAATTATCTGGATCACTGAATATTACACGGGTGTTGATTATCGCCCCGTGAAATCAGTGGCCCAAGCGTCCACAACTGGTCACGGTACAAACGTGATTCAGGGGCTTGCCGTTTCTATGGAAGCAACCGCATTGCCCGCATTGGTCATTGTGGCTGGTATCATCATCACCTATGGCTTAGCCGGTCTGTTCGGTATCGCCATTGCGGTGACGACCATGTTGGCGCTTGCCGGTATGGTGGTGGCACTTGATGCCTATGGCCCTGTGACCGACAATGCTGGTGGTATTGCCGAAATGGCAGAGCTTGATGACAGTGTTCGTGACAAGACCGATGCGCTTGATGCTGTTGGCAACACGACGAAAGCTGTTACCAAGGGCTATGCCATTGGCTCAGCCGGGTTGGGGGCGCTGGTTCTGTTCGCAGCTTATACTGAGGATTTGAACTACTTCTCCATGAACGCAGCGGCCTATCCTTACTTTGCTGATCTGTCAGTTGACTTCTCGCTGTCAAATCCCTTTGTCGTGGTGGGCTTGTTGGTCGGCGGCTTGCTGCCGTACCTGTTTGGTGCCATGGGCATGATGGCTGTGGGCCGCGCTGGCGGTGCCGTGGTTGAGGAAGTGCGTGAGCAGTTCCGTGAAAACCCGGGCATCATGACGGGCGAGACCAAGCCTGATTATGCCAAGTCGGTTGATCTTCTGACAAAATCGGCAATTAAGGAAATGATCATACCGTCCATGTTGCCGGTGCTGTCGCCGATCGTCATGTACTTCGTCATTCTAATGATCGCAGATAAGTCAGCGGCCTTCTCAGCAGTTGGTGCGATGTTGCTTGGTGTGATTGTGACAGGCCTATTCGTGGCACTTTCCATGACCGCTGGTGGCGGCGCGTGGGATAATGCCAAAAAATATATCGAGGACGGCAATCATGGCGGTAAGGGGTCTGAGGCCCATAAAGCCGCTGTGACAGGTGATACTGTTGGTGACCCTTATAAGGACACTGCAGGCCCTGCCGTGAACCCGATGATCAAGATCACCAATATTGTGGCCTTGCTACTGTTGGCCGTGCTTGCGCACTAAACTGATCTTATCTGAGATCAAAAACGAAACCCCGCTGGCACAAGCTGGCGGGGTTTTCTCTTTTTTGCAAATGCGGTTTAGATCCGTTGCCGCTTCGTTGCCGGACTACGCATTTGTAATAACATCCATGCCGGGGTTTATTTTTGCGCGACTTCAAATTCTTTAATCATTTTCTTTGTGACGCGGCCTTTCCACATATTGATCAGATGCGCCATCAGTAAATCTGCGTCGGCGCGGTCAAGGCGCAGCATTAAGTAAGGCCAACCCTTAAAATGATCTTCAATGTGGTAAATATCAGGTTCAAGGTCTAGCAGGGCATCCCGCTCATCAATTGATCCAAGCTTGATCGTGATAGAGTTATGTTCGGCATATAGATGCGTTAAATCCTTGCCGCGTGTTTTTAGTGACGGCATGCCGTGATAAGAACCTTCTGCTGTTTCGGGCAAGGCAAGCCCCAACCTTACTACATCATCCCATGTCAGCCCCTTTGCCATATTAGCCCCCTTGTTGTTCATCTAGTGCCTTTATGGCGCGTTTTGTGGCGACAGCACGAAAGCGACGCTCAATATAGGCGGCGACATCAGCGCGTCCAATCTCTGCAAGGCGCATCAACACGGCAGGATATCCATTATAATGAGGTGTGATGTGATAACGAATAGGGTCTAGCTCCAGCAGGTGTTGTTGTTCATCAACACTGCCGAGCATCACAACGATGGATGGCTCTCGCTCATCATTGAGGCGCGTTACAAATTTTTTGCCGACGCGCAAACAAGGATGGCCATGAGTGGTGCCTTCTGTGACTTCAGGAAAGCCGAGGCCAATGGAGACTACATCTTCCCATGTCAGCCCCTTGCTCATGACTTAGCGTGGAATTTGACCGCCGCGACCGCCAGTCCAGCGCTTCTCAGCGAGACCGAAGGGATTGCGGTAAAAGAAGCCGCGCAAAAAAGAGCGTCTGGCGGGCATAAGGTTCATCGCGGGATTTGACCGCCGCGACCGCCAGACGGACCGGGGCCGGGGGCACCTGTTGCGTCATTGCCTGACGAGCTAAAGCGGCCAATATTACCGAATAGCTGGTCAAGAACGCTCAACTCCTTCCCTTTGGTGGGGGTGGTGCGGCTTTCAAAATCGATAACCTGACCGTCCTCCAGGCCATAGCGGCGAATATCGCTGACTGTGTTTGTGTCATCAAAGTAAACGGCAAGGATTGTGCGTTCCTCGGGGATCGGGTCCAGAAAGGCCCGCTTGCGCAAGGTGGTGCTGATATAATACCACGCCGCCGTGTCATCCAGCGAGAACGCCGCCTTGTGAGAGGGAGAGCCAAGCATGGCTTGCACTGATGCTTCATTGTCCGTGCCGATTTCAACATCCGACACTGTTTGATTGTCGGGGACATAGCCCTGGCGGGTAATTTCTTGCGTGCAACCGGCCAGTACCAGTAATCCGGCTCCCAAAAGGGCCGCTTTGGACGCCTTGTGGCGCAATGTCAGGCGGGCTTTGGGGGATGAGGCGTCATGCAGCATGAAAAACTCTCGAAACTGGCGGTCACTATCGGTTAAATAAGGCCGCTTGAAATGCGACCTCGCATCTGTTGACCTAGCCTGAAGCTCGGCCCAAATTCAAGCCGAAAGTGAAGAATTAACGGAGTTTTGCTCGCTTATGCCCATGTCATTCTCGCGTCTGTTTCTGCCTAAGGCGATAAGCGAGGCGGCCCATCATGCCTATGTGGTGCTGGCGGAATATTCTCGCGCGCCGCGTTTTTATCGTGAATTTGGGGTGGCTGATACGCTCGACGGTCGCTTCGATATGATGGCATTGGTCATTGGTCTGGCGATTCGACGGTTAAAGCAGGACGACACCGTAACCGGCAAACAATCGAAAAACCGTCATCGTCTGGCGCAGGAATTGTTCGACTATATGTTTGACGATATGGATCGTGCACTACGGGAAATGGGTGTCGGGGACCTGTCTGTCGGCAAGAAAATCAAGAAAATGGCCCACGCTTTTTATGGCCGTGCCGACGCCTATGGTAAGGCGTTGGATGCCGATGACCGCGCTGCCTTGATCGAGGCACTGGAACGAAACCTCTATCGCGGCGTTGTCCCGTCAGAGGAGGTTCAGGCACAAATGGCAGATGAGGTTGAGGTGCTGGTGGCGCAATTTGCCAAGGTGCCGCTTGAAGATTGGATGTCAAAAAAACTGGTGCTGGAGCAGGGCGCATGACCGGCTATGAAAACCTGCTTACAATTGTTGATCTGAACGCGCCACGTGAGGTGCGCCTGTCCCCTAATGAGATGGAACGCCAAGACATTGCAGAACGGCTGGGTCTTGTTGGGTTGCCAGCTTTTTCCGCAACGCTGACTGTGACACCAATCAAAAAGAATCGCCTGTTGAAAGTGACCGGATCAGTCAGTGCAGACGTGACGCATGAATGTGTCGTGACGCTTGAGCCGTTTGATGAACGAATCGAGACAGATTTTGAAGAGTTTCATGACCGCGATGCCGATGTTCTGGGCGGGGACGATGATGATCTTGATCCTACGCAAACATGGGCAGAGGCAGCAGAGGTTCCTGAGTTTTTGGAGGGGGATGTGCTGGATTTGGCTGATATTGCCGTTCAACACTTGTCGCTGGCGTTGGAGCCGTTTCCCAAGAAACCCGGCGCTTCGCTTGAAGATGCACAGAAAGAAGGCATTAGCGTTAATGAACCGGAACGGGACAACCCTTTTGCTGCGCTGCAGGCCTTGAAGGACAAAGAATAGCCTGATCTGTTGAATTCCGCGCGGAAAGGTGCGGCAATTGGGTCAAAACGGCCCTGAAATTGCCCCTTGCGGCGCAAGGCGAAATCAGTATGGTGTGCGCTCACTTCCGCGCCACCCGCAATGATTTGCCAAAAGGCACATTCTATTGTGGTTGCTGGCGCCGGATGATCGGATTGACCCGTGGGCCTTGTCCCACACGTTTATAAGATTGGTAGAGGCCATGGCTGTACCGAAGCATAAAATCTCCCGTTCCAAGCGGGGTTCACGTCGCGCCCACGACTCATTGGCGGCATCTTCATACGCTGAATGCCCCAATTGTGGTGAGCTGAAGCGTCCTCATCATGTCTGCGGTGCATGCGGTCATTATGATGGTCGTGAAGTGACGGACGCTGCTGACGCAGTGTAAGCTGGGTTCATTAGGGCGGTGAAATATGCACCGCTTTGAACACAGACGAAACGGTTTAAAGAAGACGGGCCTTTGTGCCCGTCTTTTTTGCGTTTGATGGCATTGAATGGCGGCAATGGGGGTGCTGCTGACTAGCCTGTATTTATCAAGAAAAATCAAAGCGCTATTTTGTTTCGCTCGGCTGATTTGTTATGCTGACTTGACCCGTAAGTGAGTCGGGGTTTCCTGCCTGTGTCACATCGGGCTGCTATAGACATGGCCGGATTGGCAGGGTAGGAAAATTACAAGGGATTGGGGCGCCTAACGCGTCGCCGCCTTGGTTTTGGTGAGGACAAGATTATGGGGCCTGACAGTCCGGAAATTACGCTGTCAATTGATGGCATGGGTGGTGATGATGCCCCCGGCATTGTCATTGATGGTCTGGCCATTACGCGCGTCCGTCATCCGCATGTTCGTTATATTGTTCACGGGGACGAGGCTGCGATCGCCCCCTTGCTGGACAATCACCCTGATCTGAAAACCCATGTTGAGATCAGCCATACTGATGAATTTGTCACCATGGATGACAAGCCAAGTCAGGCAGTGCGCCGTGGCCGCAAAACATCCATGTGGCGCGCTATTGATTCTATCCGCCAGAAAGAGGCTGTAGCAGCCGTTTCTGCGGGGAACACGGGCGCCTTGATGGCCATGTCCAAGATCCAGCTTAAAACACTGGAAGGGATTGATCGTCCCGCAATCGCCTCGCTTTGGCCGACCGAGGTGGGGGAGAGCGTTGTGCTCGACCTTGGGGCGAATGTTGAGGCTGATGCCAAACAGCTTGTGGATTTTGCGGTAATGGGGGCCACATTCTCGCGCATCATGACTGGCCTGACCGCGCCTAAGGTTGGGCTGCTGAATATCGGTACCGAAGAATTAAAGGGCCATGATGAGATTAAGGCTGCTGCGCAATTGTTGCGCGACCTGCCGTTAAGCATGAACTTTATCGGTTTTGTCGAAGGCGATGGCATCTCAGCAGGTCATGCGGATGTTGTCGTGACAGATGGGTTCACGGGCAATATTGCCCTGAAGACTGCTGAAGGCACAGCCAAGCTGATCATGTCCTATTTGAAGATGGCATTGGGCCGTTCCATCTTTACCAAGCTGGGGGCATTGCTCGCCGCCGGGGCGTTCAAGGTGCTGCAGGCTAAGCTTGATCCGCGCGCCCATAATGGTGGCGTGTTTTTGGGGCTAAACGGCATTGTTGTAAAAAGTCATGGCGGCACAGACGCACTTGGCTTTGCTGCTGCGGTTGATGTTGCGGTTGATATGGCAGAGGCTGACTTGATCAACCAAATCATCAAGGAAGAAGAAGTGGTCGCAAGCGTTGGCGAGGGGATAGGGGCCGACGATGCGCAATCAGAAGACAGCGGTAGCGCGGATGACGCAGCGCCCGCTGCGCAATAGATTTAAAAACTGAACCGGACCCCTCAATCATGACTACTCAGACATCACGGCAGCGTTACGCACGCTTTGTAGCGACGGGTGCCTATTTGCCAGAACGCGTTGTGACCAACGACGAACTTGGCAAGATGGTTGATACGTCAGACGAATGGATCAATGCGCGCACAGGTATACGTCGCCGTCATATGGCAGCCGATGGTGAAATGACATCTGACCTTGCAACGCGGGCTGCTGAGCAGGCGCTAAATAATGCGGGGATGACCGTCGCGGATATTGATTTGATCATGGTTGCCACTGCAACGCCTGACAATACGTTCCCTGCAACTGCCACTAAGGTTCAGGCCAATTTAGGCATGACCCATGGTGCAGCGTTTGATTTAGCTGCCGTATGCTCAGGCTTTGTATATGGGTTGCACATGGCAGATGCCTTGATCGGGGCGGGGAAGGCCAATCGCATTTTGCTGATCGGTGCTGAAACCTTTTCGCGCATACTCGATTGGGAGGATCGCACGACCTGTGTTTTGTTTGGCGATGGGGCCGGGGCCGTTATTTTGGAGGCGAATGAAGTCGCCACAGAACTGGACAAGCCCCAAGGCATTTTGGCCACTGAGATCAGGTCAGACGGCACGCATTATGACCTATTATATGTTGATGGTGGCCCTTCTGCGACGCAAACGGTCGGATTGTTGCGTATGAAGGGCAAGGAAGTGTTCAAGCATGCGGTGCGCAATTTGGCCGAAGTTGGCACCCATGTGCTGGAACAAACCGGGCTGACGGCGCAGGACATCAATATTGTGCTGCCTCATCAGGCAAATAAACGCATCATCGATGCCACGGTCGATAAGCTGAAGATTAACCCGGATAATGTGATGCTAACTGTTCAGGACCATGGCAACACCTCGGCAGCTTCGGTGCCCTTGGCGCTGCATCAGGCGGTTGAAGAAGGCAAGGTCAAGCGGGGCGATATCGCGCTGTTTGAGGCGATGGGCGGTGGCTTCACCTGGGGGGCAGTTCTGGCCCGCTGGTAATATACAAAAGTGTCATATGAATAAAGTCTTGCAAGGCTTTGATATTGACCGCTTTTCCCAATAGGACTACCATTTTTGCCATGCGATGGCTTTTTCGCTGCGCCCGGGTATGCGCGCAGCTTTATCCGCCAGCGCAATTGAAAATGGCAGGGAAAAAGGGATAAAGGCTGATGAGTGATACACTGACACGCGCTGACTTGGCAGAATCAGTCTATGAGGCTGTAGGATTGTCACGCAGTGAATCTGCGGCATTAGTTGAAACCGTACTCGAAGAAATGTCTGCCGCGCTTGTGCGCGGGGAAAGCGTCAAAATCTCGTCATTCGGCACCTTTTTGGTGCGCGCCAAGAATGGTCGGATGGGCCGCAATCCAAAAACAGGTGAAGAAGTGCCGATTGATCCGCGCCGCGTGTTGAGCTTCCGTCCCTCGCATGTATTGAAAGAGCGGGTGGATGAGGGGCTGCATAATAAAACTGACGCCGCCGCAGCGCCCTCGGGTGACTGAATCTTCTAATTTTGAATTGAACTGACGCTTTATGCCCGCTTCAAGCGCCCCCTCAGCAGACAAGGCCAATGATGCCTTTCGTACTATTTCTGAAGTGTCTGAGCTTTTGGACGTGCCGCCGCATGTCCTGCGCTTTTGGGAAACCAAATTTCACCAATTAAAGCCTATGAAGCGGGGGGGCGGTCGCCGCTATTATCGACCTTCTGACGTGGACTTGATTGCAGGGATCAAGACCCTGCTGCAGGACGAAGGTTTGACCGTTAAGGGCGTTCAAAAGGTACTGAAGGATCAGGGGATTGCCCATGTCGTGTCTTGGGGGCAGCGCCGCCGGGATGACGGTGTTGCGGAAAAACCGGCGACCCCGGCTGCGAAACGACGTGCACCAGAACTAGGCAAGGTTGAACGGAAGACGCTCAAGAGCGCCCTTGATGAACTTCACAAGGCCAAGGCTGCGATTGATCGCGTGCGGAGCTGATTTTCGCTGTTTTTGCTGCCAAAATGGCAAAGCGGGTCAAGATTGCCGCAATCTGAATAAACCTTTTGCAAGCCTGAATCTTTAGTGCTATCCCCACACTCCCTACAGCGAACAAGCTGTTGCGGTTATCCGACTTTTTGTTGGGCCGCATATGTGTCGGGCAGTAGCGCAGTCTGGTAGCGCACTATACTGGGGGTGTAGGGGTCGTCGGTTCAAATCCGGCCTGCCCGACCATTTTTCCTATAGAACGATTGTGTCATAGTTCATGTGATCAACAGTCGGTTTGGAAGTTTTTATGCGCCTAAGGTCATTTGCCATTTTATTGCTGATTGCGCTTTTGGTCGTGGCTGGAATAGGGGTTGGCGCCACCAATCAATATAGACAAGCCGTCCGCGATTTGGTGCCTCCATCGGTTACGCAATTTATTCGCGCTTGGGTCCCGCAATATACCTCTGACTATATACAAACCATTCGTCAGGAATATGATCGCGGCTTTAATGTCTATGAAAAGATATATATGAGGGACATCAAGCTGCTGTTTAAGGAGCGGCTGGACAACCTTCACCCCGATCAAATGATGCTGCGTTTGCAAGCCAGCGCCACTGATGACGGCGGTCCATCCTTTGTCACAAGCCATAAGCGTTTTACGGGTGGCTTCTTTTCCCCGTCAAATGATCACACTTACCTTGACCGTGTAGGCAATACATTATGGTTGGGGACAAAGGCGGGCATTATCTTCACGGCGTCATTAGATGATATTGTTGCAGGCCGTGATACGGCTGTAAGGCAAGTGCCGACCAACATGCATCGGTACGTAAGCTATCCAGATTTTTTCGTTAAAAATGTTTTTGGATTTGCCGTTAAAGATATCCTGATAGATGGTGGTTTCGTTTATTTGAGCTATGTGCACGCGGTTAAGCGTGATTGTTACACGGTTGCGATATTGCGGGCGCCCCTAAATGAAGACCGGTTGGAGTTTTCACCATTTACGGTGCCCGGTGATTGTATATTTACACGCAATGCCTACAGGGAATTCAGCGCTTTGCAATCAGGTGGAAAACTGGCGGTATTGAATGACAGTCAGTTGATATTCTCGCTGGGCGAGTTTCGTTTCCGTACTAAAGCCCAAGAGGACAGCAGCCCGTTTGGCAAGTTACATGTCATCGACAAAACAAGTGGGCAGATGCTGTACCCAATCTCGAAAGGTCACCGCAATGTTCAGGGCCTTTTTGTCGACACCGCAGCTCAGAAGGTTTGGTTGACAGAACATGGCCCTAAAGGCGGGGACGAGATTAATGTTCTGCCAATTTCGAGTTTCTTTGCGGGAGAGAACGAGGTGCTAGCCAATTTTGGCTGGCCAATTTCTTCGTATGGCGATCACTATATAGATAGCCCTGCAAAACGCGTTGCTGCGCCTTTGCACAAGGATCACAAATCCAACGGGTTTATTGAACCTGTCCGTAACTTCACGCCTTCAATTGGCATTAGTTCAATTGAGGAAATTCGGCTTCCTGACGACCCGCAGCGGCTTTTGGCGGTTGCTGCACTTGGCATGAATGTGGAGGAAGGTGATATGGCGATCCACTTTTTCAAGACCAACGAAGGCGACTTGCTTGAAGCGGGGGTATTTAAAACCGGGACTAGGGTACGGGACCTTCTAGCCCTGCCTGAGAAAGGTGTCGTGATTTACAGTGGCGAAGACCCCGGGTCGATAGGTGTGCTGCCCCTTACGCCTGCTTTATTGCGTCAGTAATTCAAGCCTAAGGCTCATACCGATAATTGTCGCGCATTGCCTTGATCATAGCGGGGTCAATATCATTGGTCGTGACGCCGCCGAATGGTGGCTGGGGATCATATTCGATTCCCAGTTGAATAAGGCGGCTGCGATCAATGCCGACAAGTTCAGCGGCAAGGGCTAAGGCCATATCAATCCCTGCGCTGACGCCGGCACCTGTCATGATATTGGGCAGCGTACCATCCTTGCGACCGACAACCACCCGTTCTTCTGTCGGGATTGCGCCTAGTCTGCCAAGTTCGCCCATCGCCATCCAATGCGTGACCGCTGGTAACCCGTTCAGTAAGCCTGCCTTGGCAAGCAGCAATGCCCCTGTACAAACAGAGGTAACCCATTGCGCGCCATTGGCCTGTTGCTGCAGGAAACTAATCATCGCCTGATTATTCATTTGTGGATCTTGTCCGGGGCCGCCGGGCACCACCAGCACATCAAATTGGGGCGCCTCATCAAAGGTGAGGTGAGGGCTGATCAACGGCCCCCGTTCTGTTGTGACGGGGTCCATCGTTTCAGCAACAAATTGCGCCTCACCCGCCCAACACAAAACTGCGTGTGGTCCCATAATGTCGAGGGGCGTCATTTCAGGATAGATTACCAGTCCGATTTTTGCCGTTTTGCTCATTTACCGCCTCTAGCCTTCAGAATGGTTGTTTACGGGACCCTATCACTTTTGCGGACAGATCGGTTGCGTAATTCCTGTGCAAAGAATCAATTGCCTGCGAATTAGGCCCTTTAAGTCGGAAATGTTTTGGTGGGCTGGGCGCTTTTCGGCAGATTCAATAGCCAGAACCCAAAAATTGTGCAGTGCGACAAAAATGTGAAAATCTGAAATAAATCATTGAAAAACAAAGGGGATATTTGGTTAACGCAGGGGAAATTGCTGCTTTGCACAAAAGTGTCACTTGTCCTTTTGGAGCGGTTTCCTATATCAATGCTGCAACGCAACAAGACGCGACCCGGGAGCCACCCGATCGTCAAGTTTTGACCAGCTTCGTCCGTTATTGGGTGGGGCGAAGCGCTAGCCGGTTCTGATCCTGTTGGGGGACACAGAATCACATTGTTAAACCGCGATGGACGGTGCTCCAGTCGCAATCAGTTATGAGGATAGTAAAATGGCTGAGACAAAGACAGAAACCGCCGCTAAAAAGCCGGCTGCTAAGAAAACCGCAAAAAAGGCTGCTGCAAAGAAGCCTGCTGCTAAAAAGACCGCTGCTAAAAAGCCTGCTGCCAAGAAGACAGCCGCTAAAAAGCCTGCTGCCAAGAAAGTTGCAGCCAAGGTTGTAGAAGAAAACGTAACTCTGCGTGCCCGCGTTGAAGAGCTTCGCGCCCAGGCAGAAGAGCGTCTTTCAGACGTTCGCGAAAATGTTGAAGACGTGGTTGCTGAGGTCCGTGAAATTTCGCTGGACAATTTCCGCGCTCTTGATCGCGAAACCTTGAAGGGTTACGCCGACGAAGCACAGGCTGCTTTCAAAGCTGCTGGTGAAGCTGCCGTTTCAGGCATCCGTGAAATCAACGGCGAAGTTCTGAACATCGTTGAAGGCAATGTTTCAGCCGGTTTCGCAAATGCCCGCGCATTGCTGGCTGCTGAAAGCCTTGAAGCTGCAGTTGAAATCCAACGCGAATTCGTTCGTTCACAGATCGAAGCTTATGTTGAGCAGGCCAAAAAAGTTGCTGAGCTGAGCGTTTCTAAGAGCGAAGCTGTTGCACAGCCCGTTTCAAACAACGCCAAAGCTGCTTGGACAAAGTTCAAACAGGCTGCCTAAGCTTTACCGCTATGTAGTTTAAGAAGCGGCTCGCGTCACTTGGCGCGGGCCGTTTTCTTTTTTCTGCTGTATACTGACGGGACAGTTACCGAATTTTCGACTACGACCTCGGGAGGAGGGAAGGATGACACAAGGAACGGCATTGATCACAGGCGCTTCAAGCGGCATTGGGGCATCACTGGCAAAGCAATTTGCAGCCAAGGGGCATGACCTGGTTTTGGTCGCCAGAAGCGGCGATGTCATGGAAGATTTGGCAACGGATTTGCGCGCCGAATTCAAGGTCAACGTGTTGGTTATCCCCTGTGATTTGCTGGCTGCGGATGCGGTTGACCAAATCAAGGCTGCTTTGGCCGCCGCCAATGTTGAAGTTGATTATTTGGTGAACAATGCCGGCGTCGCAAATTTCGGCCAATTCATTGATCGGACCATTGATGATCTGCATATGTTGGTGAAATTGAATGTTGATGCGCTATTCCGTTTAACGTGCGCTTTCCTACCTGAATTCGCAGAAAAGAAACGTGGCGGCATTTTGAATGTAGCATCTGTTGCTGGTCTTGTGCCGACACCCGGTTATGCCACTTATGGCGCGACCAAGGCCTTTGTCGTCAGCTTTACTGAAAGTCTGGCCGAAGAAATGCGCGCCCATAATGTGAATGTCGTCGCCCTGTGCCCCGGTCTTGTCGATACACCCTTGGTGGACAAGGTTGCGGCGCAATCCGAGGCTGCGCAGGATGTGCCCCGTCAATTTCTGTTGGACGCCGACAAGGTTGCCAAACAGGGTTATCAGGCACTGTTGAGGGGTGACGTTATTTCAGTCGCCGGTGTCAGCTATCAAGCCTTTACCAGTTGGGTACGGGCCATGCCCCGTTCTGTCAGCCGTCGGGCAACCGGGCTAATGAATCAAATCGTTAAGTTTTGATTTGGTGATTTAGCAGCATGGGTCCGCGACTTCGGAAACTAATCGGCGCTTTCGTCTTTTTAATCGGATTGACCGTATATGCCTTTGCCGCGGCGGGGCTAGGCAATATATTGCTGCCCCCAGATACAGTGGGCTGGGCCGTGGTCTATTTCATCGTCGCGGGCATCGCCTGGGTGCCCTTGTTTGTACCCTTGGTGCGGTGGATGGAGTATGGCTCCCTCCGTCGCCCGGGGTCTGACCAGACCGACTAGGTTGCGCGTTCAGATTCTGCGGCAAACGGCACCTTGCGACTTAACGGAAGGCAGGCCACTCTGGCCCCATGACTGAAACAACTCCATTCACATTGCCGGAAAAACCCATCAAGCATGACCGTGCCATTGGCATTTGGTTGCTGACGGTTGCTGTAGTCATTGGCCTGATTGTGCTGGTTGGTGGCTTGACCCGTCTGACGGATTCAGGGCTTTCGATCACAGAATGGAAGCCTGTGACAGGGGTGTTCCCTCCGTTAACTCATGAAGCTTGGCTTGAAGAGTTCGAAAAGTACAAACAGATCCCTGAATATAGTCAGGTCAATCGCGGCATGACCCTGTCTGAGTTTGAGTGGATATATTGGTGGGAATGGTCGCACCGTTTGTTGGCGCGCATGGTCGGTTTTGTTTTCTTGTTGCCAATGTTGTGGTTCATTGCCAAGGGGCGCATCACAAGGGCCGAAGCACCGCGCTTTATCATTCTGTTCCTGCTTGGTGGCGCGCAGGGGGCTTTGGGCTGGTTCATGGTGGCAAGTGGCCTGACCGAACGGGTGGATGTCAGCCAATATCGATTGGCAGCCCATCTGTCTGTGGCGGTTTTATTATTCGGCATGATTTTCTGGACCGGCCTGCGCTACATCACCAAGGAACGTGAGGTTGGCCCCCCTGATCTGGCTGTGCCAGCGCGCTTGTTCATTGGGCTGGTCTTTTTGCAGATCGTGTCAGGTGCCTTTGTTGCGGGTATTCATGCGGGGCATGTCTATAATACGTGGCCGCTGATGGATGGCAGCTTTATCCCCGCGGGTCTTTATGATGGTCAGTTGGCAAGCTTTGAGGATCATCTGACAGTCCAATTCAATCATCGTATGTTGGCCTATACGGTACTTGCTGGCGGGATTGGCCTGTGGCTAGGCGCGCGGACGCAGGATCTGACGCCGACCATGACACGGGCACTTTATATGATGCTTGGGGCATTGTTGCTTCAGGTGGTGTTGGGCATTGCCACTTTGTTGACGGTCGTGCCGATCGGGTTGGCTGCAGCGCATCAAATGGGGGCGATCTTGTTGTTTGCTGCCGCGATCAATTTTGCCTTCAGGCTTAATCCTAGATGAGCATCGAGGCGGCAATCACTCACCTGATTGCCAACCGCCATTCCAAGGCGGGGACAGTGCCGCTTGGTGATCGGCCTTTGCTTGAGCGTGACAATGATTATGAGCGGCAGGTTGCATTAAAGGCTGATTTAATGGCCCGTTTTGGTCGTGACGTGTTTGATTGCGGGCAGGGGCATGATGATAGTTTTCAGGCGGTAGCAGGCAGGTTCGGTGCGCCTGACTTCAAAACCCTTTGTATGAGTGTGCAGGAAGATTTGTTGCTGCTTGTTCCTGACGGGGGTGGCATGCGCCTGCAGGGTGGTGGGTTGTTCTTCCCGTCCAAATGGGCGCTTGCGGACAAGATAGGCAAACCGCTTGACCTAGTGCATGGGCCAGTGCCCAGCTATCAAGGTGGGCTGGCGGCAACGGTTAATAGGTTGTTGTTGCGGCTGCCTGAGGGGCAAGTCTTGCTGCGCTATAACTGGACGCTGCATGATGCTGCTGCGCTGTTTCAGCATTCGCATTTGACAGCAAAACATACGCCTGCCGCATCGCCCGATCAGCTTTGGTTTCGGTCGGAACGGCAAACCCTGTCGCGTGTCGATGAGGCAGGTGCCGCCCTGTTCACCATCAAGACCTTGCAGGCAAAGTTGCCCGATGCGCTGAAAGCAAACAGCGGCCTAGGCCCGTTCCTGGCGGATGATATTGCGGCGATGAATAAGGCGACGCTGGCTTATAAAGGCCTAACCGACAAACGCGACGCATTGCTTGCCTATTTAGCGTAACCAGTTCAGGCGCGGTATTTCGATGGCCGGACACCGATCCATCACAATTTGAAGGCCTGCAGCTTCTGCCCTTGCTTCGCAATCATAATCGATCAGGTTCAGTTGAAACCATAGGGCATTGGCGCCGACCTTTATCGCCTCGTCAGTGATACCGGGCAGGGCGCTTTTCTCGCGAAAGACATCCACCATATCGATGGGGCCGGGAATGTCAGAAAGACTGGCATAGGTCATCTGGCCCATCAGTTCCTCGCCCGCAAAGCCGGGATTGACGGGAATAACCTCAAACCCGCTGGCAAGCAGGAAGGCCATGACTTCATTGCTGGGCCGTTCGGGTTTTTTGCTTGCCCCCACAAGGGCGATGCGCTGTGTTTTGTCGAACAGCGCGCGGATATCTTCATTTGTTTTGAGCATAGGTCTAGCGGGCGAGCGTTGTGCCCCCATGCGACCAAATCGGATGGCGTTTGTCGCGAAAGGCGCTGATGCCTTCAACCGCCTCGTCACGCATTAGATTGTCGGACATAATATCGGTTGCCACGTCATAAGCGTTTTCAAGCGGCAGATTGCGTGTGCGCCTGATGGCATCCTTGCCCAGCAGCAAAATCTCGCGCGGTTTTTCTGCGATTGTCCGGGCGATGGCCAGTGTCGCATCGTCAATATCATAATCATCAAAAACGCGTGAGATCAGGCCCGCCTCGCGTGCCTGTTCTGCGGTCATAGGTTCTGCCGTTAGAAGCATATCAGCGGCAGCCTTGGCGTGGACGGAGCGTGTAATGGGTACCATCGGTGTTGTGCAAAAAAGACCGATATTGACGCCGGGGGTTGCAAACTTGGCAGAGCGCGCTGCAACTGCCATGTCACATTGGGCGACAAGCTGGCAGCCAGCGGCAGTAGCCATGCCTTGCACAGAAGCCAGTACGGGCTGGGGTAGGGCTGCAATTTTTTTCATCATGCGAGAGCAGCTTTCGATCACGGCCCGCAGTTCGGCCTTGCCCCCATCAGGCCCGTTGCGTTTTTCAACAATCTCACCCAGATCATGACCGGCACTGAACACGGTGCCTTCAGCGCGGAGGACCACTAAATTTGTGTTTTCGTCTGTGGCGATCTCGGTAAATGCATCGTCCAGCGCGGCAATCAATTCTTCATTCAGAGCATTGCGGCTTTCGGGCCGGTTCATCGTTAAAAAGCGGATTGCGCCATCCTGTTCGCTGATCAGCACAGATTCTGTCATGTTTGCCCCCTGTTATTCTGTATGACCGATATGCTACTGCCTGTTGTGAAACTTTCAATCGCTTTTCAAGTCAATTGGGGACCCAATTTCGATGCAAACATTCAAGCCTGTCCTAACAGTCGATGATTTGACGGCATTTCTCGCCGCAGCCTTTCCGCAAATGGATGAAAGCTGGGCACCGAAAATCCTGCGCGTGGATGAGCAAGGGGTCCATATGGTCAAACCCTATGATTCAAGCCAATTGCGCCCTGGCGGGACATTATCTGGCCCGACAATGATGAGCTTGGTCGATACGGGTATGTATATGGCGGTTGCAGCGGTGATTGGGCCAGAATCGATGGCTGTTACCTCATCCCTGCAGATCGATTTCCTGAATAGAGCCGACCCTGTTGACCTTAACATACGGTGTTGGTTGACAAAATTGGGACGCTCCCTCGCTGTGGGGCGCGCCGAATTATGGTCAGAAGGCAGCGACAGACTATGTGCACAGGCCTCCGTCACATACTCATTGGTCAGGACGTTGAAGGAAGGCGGCGAGTAGGGTCGTGATTAATGAGGTAAATATTTACCTTATTTGTAACTGTTTGACGCATAGGCGTTTTTCGGAACATTTGTTGATTGACTTGCGCGCTGCCACGGCTATTATCCGCGCCGATTGAAGGCTGCCCCCAGATTATCTGCGGGCGCAAGAAGCGAATGAAAGGGACGCGCCATGAAAACATTTTCGGCGACGCCTAATGACATTGAGAAAAAGTGGATCCTGATCGACGCAGAAGATTTGGTCGTCGGTCGTTTGGCCGCGATTGTTGCGACCCGCCTGCGCGGTAAGCATCTGCCGATCTTCACGCCCAGCATGGATTGCGGCGACAATGTTATTGTGGTGAATGCAGACAAGGTTCACTTCACAGGTAAGAAGTGGGCAGACAAAAAATACTACTGGCACACCGGTTATCCCGGCGGCATCAAAGAGCGTACTGCTGAAAAGATGATGGAAGGGCCTCGCCCCGAAGCCGTGGTAAAAAAGGCTGTTCAGCGTATGCTGCCTAGTGGCGCGCTGGGTCATCAGCTTTTGTCAAACCTAAAGGTCTATACTGGGCCTGACCATCCCCACGCAGGACAGGATCCGGAAGTCCTAGATGTGGCATCCATGAACGCCAAAAACGTGCGGAGGGGTTAAGCATGACTGAAGAAACCCAAACATTGGACTCATTGGAAGATCTGGGCGGCGCAACTGGCGCAGCTGCTGCCGAAGCTGTGGAAGCAGCGACCCCTGCAGAACCGCAGATCGACGAACATGGTCGTGCCTACGCAACCGGCAAGCGTAAAGACGCTGTTGCCCGCGTTTGGATCAAGCCCGGTTCAGGCAAGATCACTGTGAATGGCCGTGAAGGCGCGCAATATTTCGCACGCCCGACCCTGCAGATGTTGCTGCAGCAGCCGTTCGAAACGGTTGAGCGGAAAGACCAGTATGATGTGATCTGCACCGTTAAGGGTGGTGGTCTGTCAGGTCAGGCCGGTGCTGTTCGTCACGGTATCTCAAAGGCGCTTGTAAACTTCGAGCCGACCTTGCGTCCGCTTTTGAAGCAGAACGGCTTCCTGACCCGCGATGCCCGTGTTGTTGAACGTAAGAAATATGGCCGCGCGAAAGCCCGCCGTAGCTTCCAGTTCTCAAAGCGTTAATCGCATCAGCATATTGCTACAAAAAAAGCCCGACAGCGACGCTGCCGGGCTTTTTCTTTTTCTAAATGGCAGTGCTGTTTTAACCGATAATGGTTTTCAACATCTGTTCATAGTCCTCAGGCGTTGCAGGCACTGGATTTGTGTAATGTGCAAGGTCCGTGCTGGCATAGGCCACAAGGTCGGGGATCATGTCGGTTGTGATGCCCATTTCACCGAACGAGGTGGGCAGGCCCAGCTTTTCATTCAGCGCCTCAATTTCATCGGCAACCGTGTCTGCTGATTTGGCATTCATGGCCCGGGCGATACGTTCAAACTTGTCTTCGCATGCCGGCTTGTTGAAACGCAGCACTGTAGGCAGGGCGACAGCATTCAATGTGCCGTGATGGAGTTTAAGCTCCTTCAAGCGACCTGCTGCATGCGCGATTGCGTGGACGGAGCCAAGCCCCTTGGTAAAGGCCAGCGCCCCCTCAAAAGACGCGACCATCATGTTAAAGCGGGCGTCTTTATCCTGCCCATCCTCAACAGCTCGTTGCAGATTGCCCATGCGGATACCCCGTTCAATCCCTTCTAGGCCGATGCCTTCGGCAACCGGATTGATGACGGGGGTCAACACAGCCTCAATACAGTGGGTCATGGCATCCATGCCCGTTGCCGCTGTTAAGATAGGCGGCAGACCCAATGTCAGGTCAGGGTCGCAAATGGCGATATTAGGGATCATGCACTTGGCAAAGAACGTGTCCTTGCGACCATCCTTCAAGATGATCACGGCACCGACAGATACTTCTGATCCTGTGCCCGCCGTGGTTGGAATGGCAATCATTGGGGCGCAGTCTGTGATGTTGGCACCGCCACCCATTGAGAAGCCATATTGTTCAAGCGGGGCAGGCAGCTTTGCCAAAATACCAACGCCCTTTGCCAGGTCCATGGCTGAACCACCACCAAGAGAGACAATGCCGTCACAGCCGCCCTCTGCATAAAGGGCGTAGGCGTCTTCGACAGCTTCTTGTGTGGGGTTCGGCGGTGTGTCGGCATAGACTGTGGGTTGGCGATTGTCAGGGAAACATGCCTTGACCTGATCGGCAATGCCCGCAGCAACAAGGCCTTGGTCTGTAACCAGCATGGGCCGTTCAATGCCAAGTGCGGTTAGGTGTTCGCCCAATCGCTGAATGGCACCATGATCAAAATCAGCCTCGTTCAGGAAATTTATTGCAGCCATTGTGGCCCCCTTTTTGTTTGTCAAAATTTGGGAAGGATTATGCGTCAGCCATGACGCCCCGTCACGGAAAATTCTTCTTCTTCATCCAACTCTGCTTCTGCGTTCAGGCGGCGGAAGCGGGGATGAAACAGGATGACCAAAAGTGACAGCACTAATAAAGCGCCTGCCATAACAAAGGGCCCCTGATGATAAATTTGATAAAGCGGCATACCAACCACAGGGTTCAGCATATGACCAACCGCCCCTGTGGACCCCAGCATGCCCGCCACTGCCCCTTGTTCGTCGGGCTCAACAGAAAGAGACGCGGCGGATGACAATCCGGGGCGCAATAGGCCAAAACCGAGGCCGGAGACGACAAGCCCGGAAACCAAAACGGAAAAGCTGGTGCCAAAAATCAGAATGGCAAATGACGCAATGGCCAGCACAGCGCCCCATCGCAGCAAGGTCTGTACCGACGCGCCAAAGCGTTGAATGATTACAAGCTGCGCGAATAGGGCGGCTGCCGCCATCATCATCAGGCCCACGCTAACGAACTGCCCAGCCTCTTTCGTGGTGAAACCCAACACATCCATGAAGTAGAAGCTGGTTACCTGCATAACCGCGCTTTGACCGATGGAAAGCGCAAGGCTGACGCCGATAAAGGCACGCACGCGCTTGTCCAAAAAGCCGATATTCTTTTTTATGCGCCGCCTTGTTGCGCTGCCTTGCGGTCGCGACCTTTCCGGCAACATGATCAGAACGGCAATGGCGCCGCTAAGGGCAAAGCCTGCGACGGCGAAGAATGGGGTTAGCTGTCCGAAGGTTAGCAAAACACCCGCGATGCCGGGGCCGATAATCGTCCCAACCCCGAACGCGGCTGAGATGCGCGCCACGCCACCAGACCGTTCCATTCGTGATGTGCGGTCCGCGACATAGGCGGTAGAGGCAGGCATGGTCCCCGACCCAAACGTGCCGAAAATGGCGCGCACTAAAATCAGTGAGGGGGCCAACATGGTCAGCGACAGGTAATTCTTGGTCGCCAGTAAAACCAACAGGCCAAAGCCGCCGGTGGAAATGGCATAGCCTGTCAGCCCGATCAGTATGACAGGTTTGCGCCCAATGCGATCAGACAGGCGGCCCCAAACCGGGCTCATCACCACCCACATAACCGCAGAAAGGGAAAAGATATAGCCGACCTGAACCTCCGACATGCCCATGTCGCGTGCCAATGGGGGCAGGATCGCCGAAAATAATGTCTGCCCCATACCGATTGACAGCAAGGCGACAAACAGCACGTTTAGACCGCGGCTGCGTTCTTTCGCTGTTGTCGGGCTTTCATCCGGGGTGGGGTAGCTTGTCATGCCTTGGGCCTGCGCAAATTATATAGACCCCGCCCACTGGCAAGTAGGGTGCCATCTTGCAGCCGCACCTCTGTTGCGGCGGTGCCGATCTTACCGCCAACATCAATCACATGGGCCGTGCAGTTCAGCGGCCCTTCTGTAGCAGGGCGGTGATAATCGACCTTTAGGTCGATCGTGCTTGTTACCCGGTCGGTCACCGTCATCATGGCAAATAGGCCGCCAAGATCAATCAGGCTGGCAAGCACTCCGCCATGAACGGTTTTAGCAACAGGATTGGAAATAATGTCGTCTTTGAACGGGCAGGTGAAGGTTACGCCATCGGATTCAATGCTTTGTAGCTTGATGCCAAGCCACGCTTGAAAGGGCGAGCCTTCTAATGCGCCCTTGATAAACTCCTCCGGCACCGGTTTTTCGGTGACGTTGGTTGTGTTCTGGTCGTTCATAAAACCCCCGGGAACGAAAACAGCCGCTGCGTCGCACAGCGGCTGCCTCAAACTAGCCAATTATGGTTAGGGAATTCAAGCTGCTGACGGTGTGAAATCCACGTCAGGGATCGCCAGAATCTCATTATAGACCGTCGGCTTGTTCACGCGAAGGAAACGGCGCACCTCTTCAAGGGGCTTGTCCAGCATTTCTTCCCACGGTGTTGCTGCAAGCCATTTGGCGCGTTGTCCATTGACAAAGCCTTGCCACACTGCCTTTGCCACGGGGATATCCGGGTGGTTTTTGCGAGCAAAAATGCTACCCATGACAGCGATGAAGGCAAAACCAAGCGTGCGGGTCTGGGCATAAGAAAAGCCGAGTAGGGCCAGTTCGCCCAACGGGTCACGGCCGTAACCTGCAACAACATGCCAAAGGTCGTGCTGATCGCGAATGCGGCCACCGAACCATTCTTGTTCTTCGTTGCGTTCGCGTTCAATCGACCGGTCAATCTCGCTGGCCTTGATCAAGCCGTCAGCAGTCAAATTTTCCTCTGCCATAAATTCATAATAGGTGCGGCCCAAAGTGCCTTCTGGCAGGTCTTTCAGACGCGAGTCGGAAAGTGCAGCCACAAGATCAGGCTTTTCGCGCAGCAGGCGCTTGCCAGACGGGCGGCGACGCATCATGTCGTAATCGCGGGTCTTGAGGCCAGTGGACAGGGCATCAATAATCTCAAACACATATTCGGTTTCTTCCGGGCTTTGTGTCAGCTTTTTATAGTTTTCATAGGCCCGGCGGAATTCAAGCGGCTTTGATTGCGGCTTGGACGGTGTGAATGATTCGTTTTGTTCCATTGCAGCCATGTCGGCTCCCCCACAAATTGGTCAATTGCGGGTGACACTAGCGTCATATTTTTGAAAGAGTCTATTGGAATTAATGCCGCGCTGTCCGCCTGCGCAGGATCGCACAGGCGAAAGCGTTTAAAATCAAGGGTTTGAGGACAGAAATGCCTTAAAATCAGCGGTTGTGCGGTCCGGGTCTTCTTCAAAGGGGATGTGCCCCAGATCAGGATAGATGACCAAGGTTGGACGCGGCAGAATTTCTGCAAAGCGCGTAGCGTCAGTTGCAGGGACTAGGGCGTCAATTTCGCCCCACATAACAAGGGTGGGCTGATATAGATCCGGCAGGCGTTTATAGGCTGTCATGTCCCGCTGCTGCTGATTGCGAATGCCGGTTGCTTCTCGGTTTCCTTCACGCAGCAGCATATGCCAGTAACGGTCTACCATTTCCTCAGTCACCACCTCTGGCCTGCCATTATAGACCTTAATCATTGTATCTTTCACAGCGATGCGTGGGGTGACCTTGCGCATTAAATCGCGAATACCCGGCATTTTCATGGCGCGATAAATAAAGGGCTGGTCGTCCTTTGTATCATAGGGCATCCCGGATGAGCCGATGATGGCGAGACGCTTGACCCGATCAGGATAGTTTAGTGTGTGCAGCCATGAGATAAAGCCGCCCATTGAGCTGCCGACAATAGTATAACCATCGGCGATATTCATTTTTCGCAGCACCTCGTCCACCAGTGCTGCCTGTCCTGTCATCGTATAGTCATGGGAAGGGTGTGGACCGGTCAACCCGTGGCCGGCCAAATCCATAGAAACAACGCGATAGTCATCTTTCAAACGCGCCACCCAAGGTTCCCAAGTGTGTAGCGAGGCGGAGGAGCCGTGGATCAACACAATGGTTTCGCCGTCCTTATTGCCTGTGTCACGGGCATGTACCGCCAGCCCATTATCAAGGGTGATGAACTGCGACGCGTCATTCGTGTAACGGGGGGACAGTTCCTCAAGGCTCATATCCGATTGCCAGCCCCAAGCAATCAACGCAACAAGCGCCAGCAAAACAAGGCCGACGAAACGTCCGATCCATTTCATAATACGATTCCCCCAATCATCAAATTGTCACCGCCTATTCAGCGCGGTGTCGAGTGCAAACAGCGCCTGTGTTTCTTTATCATAAACCTGACCGACCAAATCGGAAAGGTGAGAAAATAGATCTGGATCAGCGGTATAGTCAGCCTGCCTTAAAGCTTGTTGCACTATTTCGTCAGCTTCTTCCAAGATTTGCTGGCCGCGTATGCCGCCCCGACCATGCGCCCGTGCCCTGTCGTCCAGTGCCCTGCGCAACGGATCGTCATTTTGAAGGGCTGCTTGGCCCAACTTGCGCCACGCCAAGCCTGCTTGATCATAGAGTGTTGCGACATTATCCAATGCTGGCAATTTGACGATTGGCGCAACCTCGCGCAGGAACTGGGCATAAAGACCGCGTAATGCACGTCCATCAGTGCCCGTCAACACTATGCGCTGATAAATTGTGGCGAGGGCTGGGGCAAGATTGCGGCCACCCTTAAAGACCACTGGCCACCCTTTTGCTTTGGTATTGTCTGTTAATAGGCGCTGCCATTTTTTGAGTGCGGGTAGGCCAAAACTGTCAGAGCCGGAATTTAGGTAGTCCGACATGTCTAAGAGAGCGGCTTGGCAGTTTGCCTTGAAAGCCTTTTTGGTTGGCGCTTTATAGCCATCAAACCTTATCAGCCTATGTTTCAAGGTGGGGTAGGCATTGCGTGCCTTGGCCACTATGTCAGCAGAAACGGGCACTGGCTTTGTCCCTATATCCTGAACCAGCCAACCTTGTTTGTCCTGTTGCGCGGTCATAACCCAGCCAAATGGGCAGTGAAACCAATCAACACCGATTAGTGGCGATAGGGGGTCTGTCGCGCAAGCCTCCGCCAATTGTTGATCAGCCTTTTTTGCGCTTGCCGTTTCTAGCAATTTGATGGACAGGCCAACTCGATCCGTTGCGGCGGTCAAGCGTTCCATCGGGTAGTTCCAGCGCCGGGTCAGGCCCAAAACAAGCGGCGCGCTATTGTCTTTCTTGAACTCCCACAGGATATAACCAAGGCCAAGGCCGCCGGACAGTCCGAACAACATTGCCTCGCTATATTCGTTTTTTGTAAAGGGGTTGGTTGCGTTTGCTTGACTTAGCGTCCGGCACAATGCGCTGCTTACACTATCGGCATTTGGCATAGAACGGCCCCCCCAGCCTATTTGACTCTGATTTGGTGTGATGACACCCTTCGGTCCAGCTTATTCATCCAGTTTAACTACGGCAAGGCGAAGGACTAGTCCCATGAGTTACGAATGTTTTGAAGTCTCCATCACTGATGACATTGCCCATATTGTTTTATCACGGCCTGAACGGCGCAACGCGATGGCGGCGGCTTTTTGGAACGAGCTGCCTGAAATCGTGCAAAAGATTGATGAAGAGGCAGCGGCAAAAGTCATCGTGATTTCATCGACGGGGCCGCATTTTACTGCTGGCCTTGATATTTCCGCCATTGGCAATGGCGGTGGCGGCGGCTCTTCACTTAGTGAGGAACAGGCGGCCCTTCAGCATCGTATCAAGGGCGCGAAGTTCTATCAAAACGTCAAGCATATGCAGAAATCATTTTCAATTTTGGAAGATTGCCGCATTCCTGTGATTGCAGCAGTGCAGGGCGGCGCCTTTGGTGGCGGGGTGGATCTGCTGACCGCTTGTTCCATGCGTTATGGCACCGCTGACGCGTTCCTGACGATCTTTGAGATTGAGGTGGGGATGACAGCGGATGTCGGAACCTTTCCACGCGTGTTGAACCATTTCCCCGAAGGCATCGTGCATGAGCTGGCCTATACAGGTCGCCGCATGGCTGCGGACGAGGCAAAGCAGCATGGCTTCTTCAATCAGATCTATGCGGATTATGATACCATGATGGACGAGGTGATGAAGATCGCCCGTGATATTGCCTCAAAACCTGCGCTCGCCATTTGGGGCTGTAAACAAATGATCAAATATAGCCGCGATCATTCAACAGAAGATGCGCTTGACTATATCGCCATTTGGAACGCGTCCAACTTGCAGCCCGAAGAGATGATGGAGGCGATGGTCTCACGCGCTGAAAAGCGTCCGGGCGTATTTGTCGACTTGCCGCCGATCAGAAACAAAACGGCGATCTAGTCGGCCATTATTTCCAGTGTCACGCGATCAGGCAGGCTGACCCCGAACCGGGTCAGCTTGTCTTTTATGTCGGGGGTGGGAACTGTTGTGTAAAAACTGACGGTTTGGCCAACTTCAGAAATCATGGTGCTGCGGGTTAATTCCGCGACCTTGTGCCAGTGGGATGGGATTGCGCCTTCAAAATATTGTTCGTAGATCATGGCGAATTGTACGTCATGCGTCTGCGCCAATTGATCAACAAAAGCTGCATCAAAAGTGCCATTGGCGCGGGCCTTGCGCACAGGTTCAGACCCTAGGCCCCACAGGTCCAAGACATAATTGTCGTTTTGATAGGCAACTCGGCCCAAATCATTGACTGCTACGGGCACGGGGTGAATGTCGGTGATGAAGCGGTGCATTTGCACCTGCTGGTCATAGATCGTCGGGCCGGCTTTCGCGGCCAATCTAATGAGGTTGATGTAATTGCCCGCGGTCACAAGCATCGCGGCAAGCAATGCAATTTGCGCAAGACCTGCGCCACCTACAGCAATATTGCGCAGGCTTTCGCGATAAAGGAACAGCAGGCTCAACCACCCAAGGACAAAGGCATAAAGCTCATATCTGCCGAACCAGCCATAGGCCCCTGCAAGGATATGGGCACAAAGTGCAGCGCCACTTGTTAGGATGATCATCAAGGGCAGGCTGGTGCGTATAATGACAAAGGGGCGGTTTACCAATTGTCTTAAGGTGACCGGGACTGCGCCAACTAATGCCGCCACCGCAATGAACAGAAAGACGCCCTGACGGTCCAAAAAAGCATCCCGCAAATTATAAGCAATGGTTGTTAGAAGCCCGCCCGCTCCGCTGGCCAGGTCAGACTTTGACATGACTGAGCTTGGCAATAGCGGCAATCCATGGCTTGCCATAAAATCGGCGTAGAGGCCAAAGGCACAGACCAACAAAATCAAACAGACAAGTGCCGCCAGATAATGTCGCCATAGAATTAGCGCAACAAGCAAGGCACCTGCATAGGCAACGGCCTCAAACCGGATCAGGGGCATAAAGACAATTGCGAGAAGTAACAACAGGTCTGGCTTGTCTTTTTCATAGGTGCGGACGAGCCCGATCAGGCCCATTGTAACGGTCAAAATGTGAAGCGTATGTTCCATGCCGGCAAGTGGCAGGTGAAAGCCGCCCATCAAAAAGGGCAGCACAAGAAACAGCCCTAGTGCAAAGGGCGTGGCTGCGGGAATTCCGTCCAACACATCTTTTGCTACAAACCGCATCCCAAGCCATAGGGCAGTGCCCATCGCAGTAATATTGATTATCAGCGGTGCCATATCTGCAATGCCGATTATCATGAATCCGGCTAGCAGGTAGGGATATATCATAGAGGAGGAGGCGGCAGCATAATCTCCCGGGTTTACGCCGAAGCCGCCTTCCAAAATCGATTCTGCCAGCGCCAAATGAATATAAGGATCATCAAGAGCATAGATGAATGCCCCGCCTGTTGGGGCGGTGGCAATCATAATCAGCAAACCAAGGCCGCCCAGCCATATACACATGGCAATGGCGCGCATCATTGGAAAGCTGGTTTGCGGCATCTGGTTCGCCCCTTATCCTTTTTGTGACTGACCGCGCGCGCGAACAGCTTCGCGACGGGCTTCAATCGCCTCAGGATCCATTTGGGTGAATTCCTTGCCATATTTGGCTTCAAGGCCCATGCCATCGCCAAAGGTAGTGTCATAGCCTTCGTCAATCAGGCCCTTATAGGCGACCAGCATTTCAGGGATAACCGACAGCATATCCTTTGCCAATTGTTCGCAATGGGGCAGCAATTCGTCCGCTGGCAGGACGCGATTTACAAGGCCCCAGCGTTCGGCCATGTCAGCGGTCAGGAAGTTGCCTGTAAAGCTTAATTCCTTGGCGCGCGAAATGCCGATAAGACGACTTAGCTTTTGGGACAGCCCCCAACCCGGCATGATGCCGACGCGGGCATGGGTGTCTGCAAAGCGTGCATTTTCTGAGGCGATCAACACATCGCCTGCGAGTGCGATTTCAAAACCGCCAGTGATTGCAACACCGTTGATGGCGCAAATGATGGGGCCGGAAAACTGGCGAATGGCCTTTACAGGATCATCAGCCACCGCACCTGATACGCCCGCTGCGCCAGAGCCGAGCTCCTTCAAATCAAGGCCGGCGGTAAACGCCTTTTCACCTGCGCCTGTGATAATCAAAACGCGCGTGTCGGGATCTTCTTCAAGGGTACGCACTTCGCGCGCAATAGTGTTGCGCAGTTCCTGATTAAGGGCGTTCATTGCGTTGGGGCGGTTCAGGGTCAAAACGGCATAGCCGTCCTTTTTGTCAATCAACAAAACCGGGTCTGACATTTGCTAAAGTCTCCTAATAAATGATTATGCGCCCATCGCGGCCTGCAGGCCGGGGCGTTGTTTCATGCGTTCCAGATAGGCTAGGCAATTGGGAAAGCCATCGGCAAGGTTTACAAGGCCACCAAGGATTAGCGCATAGGTCGCCATGATGTCGGCGGCAGTAAAATTGTCGCCCGCAATGTGGGCGGTTTTACAAAGCTGTTCTTCCATCATAGCAAAGGCCTTTTGTGCCTTTTTTGTGGCCCATTCCGCCTGTTCAGGAATGCGCATCGGTTCTGGCTTGATGCGGGTATTCTGTACCACATCGCCTACCGGAACGGTGGCGCTTGCTTCGGCCAGGTGGAACCATTGCAGATAATAAGCATAGGCGGGGCAATCTTTGGTGGGCACTAAATCTGCAGGACCGTATTTGTCGAGCAGGTATTGAACGATCGCGCCAGACTCGCACATAGTGATGTCGCCATCTATAATTGCAGGCACCAGCCCCAATGGGTTAAGGGCCAAAAATTCAGGTTTCCGCAAGTCACCGTCCATCATGTTTAGCGTTTTAACTTCATAGTCGATGCCCAGCTCCTCCAGCGTCCAAATTACGCGAATCGAGCGGGAAAATTTCACATGATAGACTGTGATCATCTTTGTCAGGTCCTGTCGAAAAAGTGATGGTAGATCGGTTTGGGCGACCCTATCATGGTCCCGTTGCTATTCAAATTCTAAACCAAAATTATGAGGACCATAATGGACTTTACAATTCCTGAGGAGATTACGGCCTATTTGGCTGAGCTTGACCGTTTTATCGAAGCTGAAATTAAACCGCTGGAAGAACAGGATGATAATCGCCGCTTTTTTGATCATCGCCGCGAACATGCCCGCACGGATTGGGACAATGATGGCCAACCGCGCGAAGATTGGGAGGCGCTGCTGCATGAAATGCGTGACCGTGCGGACAAGGCAGGTCATTTGCGCTATGCGCTGCCGAAGAAATATGGCGGCAAGGATGGATCGAACCTTGCTATGGCGATCATTCGCGAACATTTGGCGGCCAAGGGTCTTGGTCTGCACAATGACCTTCAAAACGAAAATTCAATCGTCGGCAATTTTCCGACCGTGATCATGATGGACCGCTTCGGGACCGATGAACAAAAGGCCGGTTTTATCGAAGGGATGATCACAGGCACCAAGCGACTTGGGTTTGGCCTGACAGAGCCTAATCATGGGTCTGACGCGACATACCTTGAAACGACGGCTGTTCGCGATGGCAATGGTTGGCGGCTAAATGGGATGAAGCGGTTCAATACAGGATTGCATTCAGCAAATTATGACATGATCTTTGCCCGCACGTCTGGGGATGATGGTTCGCCCAAGGGGATATCCTGCTTTATCGTGCCAACGGATAGCGAAGGCTTCTCGGTAGATTTTATGTGGTGGACGTTCAACATGCCATCCGACCATGCAGAGGTGACCTTGAAAGATGTGTGGGTGCCGGATACGGCCTTGCTAGGGCCGCTTGATGATGGGTTGGCGCTTGCGCAAACATTTGTGCATGAAAACCGGATCAGGCAGGCCGCTTCCGGTATTGGTGCAGCCCAATATTGCGTGAATGAGGCTGTTGATTATGCACGCCAACGCAAGACGTGGGGTAAGCCATTGGCGACGAATCAGGCGATTCAGTTCCCGTTGGCAGAGCTTGAAACAGATATCGAAATGACTCGGTGGTTGGTTTACCGCACCGCTTGGGGCCTTGATCACCAGCATCACATGGCCATGACGGACAAGATTTCTATGGCAAATTACCGCGCAAACCGCATTGTGTGCCAAGCGGCAGATTTGGCAATTCAGGTTCATGGCGGGATGGGGTATACCCGTCATAAGGATTTTGAACATATCTACCGTCACCATCGGCGCTATCGCATCACCGAAGGGGCAGAGGAAATTCAGATCCGCAAGGTAGCTGGGCATCTGTTCGGCTTTATCGGTAAGAATTAGTAGAATGAGGTAAGGCGCGTTATGGTCGCCAGCACGGAAGGACAGACACAAAACCTTCCCGACATTTCGCGGGAGCCGCCGTCGCAATTCCTGTTTGCGGCGGAGGTGCCTCGTGTTGTGGCAGAAGGTGCGGCCTTGGTTGGTCTGTGGCCGATTTTAAGCCGCCTGCCCAAAGGCGACGGTCATTCTGTTCTTGTGTTGCCGGGCTTTGGTGCGGATGACATGTCAACCGCGCCACTGCGCCAATGTCTGAACCGGATGGGTTATGACGCTCATGGCTGGGGGCAGGGGGTGAACCTTGGTG
The DNA here is from genome assembly GCA_965229935.1 of Alphaproteobacteria bacterium. Classification (GTDB taxonomy): domain Bacteria; phylum Pseudomonadota; class Alphaproteobacteria; order SPJN01; family SPJN01; genus SPJN01. The sequence goes on along the minus strand of CBDDKB010000002.1, from coordinate 1,293,496 downwards.
GTTCAACCCTGCAGCGCGACGCGTTGCGTGAACATGCCCTGAAACTTTATGAACGGTCCGGTCAGCCCATTTCGCTGGTCGGTCATTCGCTTGGCGGCATTTATGCTCGGGAAATGACACGCGCCAGACCCTTCCAGTATCGGCAGGTCATTACATTGGGCAGCCCGTTTTCCCATGGCGGCTTGGTTGCAAACAATATCAGCCTGCTAATGGAAAGCGTGCTCGGCAATGCGCCGCCCGAAATCAGCGAGGGCGCAAAGCATCGTCTGGCAAGCCCGCCACCCGTGCCGACGAGTGCGATCTATACAAGGCGCGACGGTGTTGTGCCGTTTGAATCCTGCAAGCAAAATCTTGACCATCATCAGGCCAAACGGGCTGAAAATATCGAGGTGCCGGGAAGTCATACTGGGCTGATCGTTAATCCGGCAGTGGTCTATATTTTGGCTGATCGGTTGCGGCAGCCAACGCATAAATGGCAGCCCTTTGCACCCCGGGGCATTACAGGCATGCTCTATAAACGACTAAGCGCGCTTGCCAACATTTAGTGAAACGTAGCAAACGCGCTTAAGCAGTTGTTCTTGAGATGACTTATTCAGCGGCGGGTTGTTCTGTGACCGCTTCATCCTCTGTCATGTCTTCGCTCAGATCAGCGCGGTCCGCAGCTTCACGCAGCGCCTCAAACTCTGAACCGATCAGCGACGCCATATGGCGCAGGTCAGGCACAGCCTTGCGGCAGGCGATCAGGCCAAAGTCCAAACGACCTTCATAGGATGTGATGGTGATGTTCAGGCCCATACCATGCATCAACACGGACACTGGGTACATCGCAGTAAGCCTTGCGCCGTTTAAATATAGCGTGACGGGCGGGCCAGGCACATTTGAAATCACAAGGTTTGATGCGGGTGCAACTGCCCCTGTGCGGATCAAGGGATCAAGCGCAACGTTCAGACCGTTCATCAAAACGGCATAGTTTTGCTTGCCTTCCTTAGACATGCCCTGAACCTGCGCCTTGGCGGAATTCGCAGATTTGCGAATGGCATAAAAGCGCTGGATCGGATCGGCGATATGGGTGGCAAGGTCAACCATGATAGCGGAAATTTGGTTGCCGCCTGATGACCCATCCTGCGGGCGGAACGAAACCGGGACCACAGTGTTCAAGGGACGGTCAGGCAACGCCTGATGTTCAACGAAATAGCGGCGCAGGGCACCGGCGCAAACTGCCAGGACAACATCATTGATGGTTCCGCCCATGCGTTTGCCCAATTCTTTAACCTCAGCCATATCAAGGCTATCGACGGCAAACCGACGATGGGCAGTGATGGGATAGTTAAACTGGGTTTGCGGTGCGCCGAACGGGACAGCCAAAGATGTGTCTTCAATGCCTGCCATTTGCCGCCCAAGGTCAGCGAAGTTTTGCGCGATCTCGGGCAGAGTTTTGATCTGCTTGCGGACACCGGCGACGATATTGCCGATAATGTCAGCGGCGGGGGGCGGAGCGACATCCGGGTCGCTTTTCCGACGTGTATCGATTTGCCAAGGAGCTTTCGCAATACCTGTTTCTGGTGTCGTTGATAATGTCTGGGCGATCAGGCGCATACCCGCGATACCATCAATCACGGAATGATGCATCTTCGTGTACATGACGAAGCGGCCATCTTCCAACCCTTCGATCAGATAGGCCTCCCACAAGGGGCGCGTACGATCAAGCTGGCGGGCATGAATGCGTTCGATCAGTGTGAATAGCTGATCCATCGTGCCGGGGCGCGGCAGGGCGGAAAAGCGCACATGATAATCAAGGTCGAATTCCGGGTCCTGTTCCCATTCGGGGAAGCCGCCAAAAATGGAAGAGGGCATTTTCAGCCGCTGATTAAACGGGGGCACAACAGGGCCGCCACGCTTCAGCTCTTCAACCAGATCTTGAACGAAGTCACCTTCATAATCTTTTGGTGGCTCAAATATTTGCAGACCGCCAACATGGGCCGGTGATTCCGGCGATTCCATCTGCAGGAAAGCCATATCCAACAAGCTTAAACGCGCCATAATTTTACTCCCCAAAGCATAAACGGGCCGGGCACCCAATATGCATCTACCGAAAAACGCCTGTTTTCTGCGGGTTCGGCAGGTTAATCCCTGATATGAAAAAGTTTGCCACACTTTTTGTCATGATGCCAAGTCATCTGCTGCCGCGCGGCAGACCGCCACGCATAAGGTCACAAATGTTTCACTGATAATCAGGGGCAGGCAGCAGGGGCTATTTCGTAGTGGCCACATACACACCGCCCCAGTCATCGGGCGGGGGTGTTTCGCGATAATCAGCGATGCGTCCTGCGATCATGTCGTAAAAACCCTGTGGCGCAAATTTGGATTGGCGCGCGCGCGCCATAGCAGCTTCGGCACCGTCCCAATCATTGATGCGGAACAGGCGGTGCATATCCTCATTCGCTTCATAGAGCGCGGCAAAGTCCGGGTCATCGCGCATGTCCTGACCGCCCAATAGCGCGAAAATTTCGGCAGGTTCACTGCGGCCTTTCACGGCAATGAGGTCAAGCCGCAGCGTGGCAAAAAAGGGTGCCGCAATCTGAGCGGTTTTGGGGCCAATCACTGTTTCCACGGCATAGGATTTTGACTGTCCTTCAAGTCGTGCGGCAAGGTTCACCGCATCGCCCAAAACAGAATAATCAAATCGTTGTTCCGACCCCATATTGCCGACGACACATTCGCCCGTATTGATGCCAATGCCGATTTTAAGCGGCAGGAAGGGAATGCCCTGTTCCGCCGCCTCTTTCTCGCGTTCAGCATTCAACTCATCAAGTGCCTGATACATTTCAAGGGCTGTTTTGCAGGCCTTGGCTTCCTGATTGCGCACATCCAATGGCGCATTCCAAAATGCCATGATGCAGTCGCCCATATATTTGTCGATGGTGCCTTCATTCGACAGGATCACATCTGTAAGCGGGGTTAGCAGGCGGTTGATCAGGACCGTCAAACCAACAGGATTATCCTTGTACTGTTCTGAGATAGAGGTGAAGCCCCGCACATCGCAGAACAGGAATGTCATGGTCTTGGTCTCGCCCCCCAATTTCAGCCGCGAGGGATCGGACGCTAGTTGTTCCACAAGGGCAGGGGAAAGATACTGGGCAAAGGCGCTGCGCACCTGTTGGCGTTGAGCTTCCTCGCGCGCATAATTGCTATAACTTAACACCCCAAAAAGTAACGCCCCGCTGAAGGCGGGATAGGCTGCATCAAGCAGGATCAGGTGTTCGTGGAATAGATACCAGCTAAACCCAATTGTAGCGCTGGTCAAACCCACATAGACGAACAGCGCGCGCCGCGCACCAGCCAGCGGGACCAAAACAATCATCAACAGGCCCAGAATGGCAAGGCTGGTCAGTTCTGCGCCAAGGGCATAATTGGGCCTGATCAGATTTTGATTTGCCAAAATCGTTTGTAGTAGCTGGGCATGAATTTCGACACCCGGCATAGCCCCTTCGAGTGGAGTTGCGCGAATATCTTTAAGGCCTGTCGCGGTTGTGCCGATCAGGACCAGCTTGCCCCTAACGGCTGCGGGGTCGAACTCATTAGACAAAACCTTATGCGCAGGAATATAAAGCTCTGGCTTATGCGGCCCATAGCGGATCCATAATTGCCCGTTGAAGTCTGTTGGGATTTCAGTGCGTGCGACGCGCACAGATTTAATGCCCGCACCTTGCGTGTCGCGAATAATGGCATATTGGCTTTGTCCCGTTGCAACGCGCAGCATTTCAACAACAAGTGTCGGATAAACGCGGGAGCCGACGCGCAGGACAGCAGGTATGCGTCGCACAATGCCATCACTCTCAGATGAAATGGTGAACATGCCACGGCCATTTGCAGCGCCCTCTAATACGGGGTGGTTCTCGGTAACCGACCCGTATGACAACATGTAGGGGCGGGGGTCACCATTAAATTCAGCCGTTGGGGTTAGGTGATGCTTGGCCTGGCGTTTTTCTTCGCTCTCAGCTTCGGGGTTTGCGGCAAGACCAATAACGGTGCGGGTCCGTCTTAAGGCATCAGCAAAAATTTCATCATTGCTGGGGCGTTCTTTTAAAGCCGATTTCACATGATCGGGTAAGCCATATTGTGACTCCGCATAAACTTCCGGTGACAGGTGGTCGGCTTCTGGAAAGACAATGTCGAGCCCAATGGCAGCGGCGCCGCTATTGTGCAGGTTGTAAATGATTTGGGCGATTTTTGTGCGCGGCCACGGCCATTGTCCGACTTTTTGCAAGCTGGTTTCGTCGAGATCAACGATGGCTACAGGAATGTCTTCAGGTTCATGCGGCGCAATCATTTGGAACAGATCAAATTGGACCAGCCGCGCCTTTTCGGCAAAAGGTGGATCGACGACACGCAATGCCAGCAGGCCTATCAATAGATAAAAGCCAATGGCGCGACCGCTTAATATCCAGTCAAGTAGTCGAGATATTATGGGGCGCAGGCGTGACATCAGGCAGCCGATTCCTTTTATTGCTCGGTTATGAGTTTGCTGTGTTGGCGATTATTCCGCAAGGATAATGGGCCAAGGGTCTGAATTTTCTATTAAACTGGCGCTAACTGCGACATGCTGACAGGTCTTATTGACAATCATGTAAAAAGACCATATCTTTACTTACATGATTGTAACGAAGCTTTTTCGCGCCGTGGGCAAAATAATGCGGTATGATTAGAAAAAGCCAAACAAAGATTTGGGGAGCTTTCCAATAAGGAAAGGGAGAAGATGAGCATGACTGATCTGACAACAACACAAAATAATTCTATTGTCGCAAAAACAGGCAAGACCGTTAAACGCCGCCGTAACTGGCTGGCCGCGTTCCGCCATATCGATTTGTTGCGCCAGAATAATGAAGATACCGAACAGGTGTTCCGCATTATCGAAGCCTTGAAGGGTAATGCGGATATGACAGCCTTCAACCGCTTTATCGCAACGGACATTGGCAAAAAAGTGATTGCAGAAAAGCGCAGCGCCATTGATTTCCTAGGAAACCGCGATTGGCTCGCCAGCCTGCCGGATGGATCCCTGGGCCGTGCCTATCTAGATTTCATGGTTTCTGAAGGGCTGACTGCCGAAGGCCTGCGCGAAGTGTCCTATGATGGTAATTTTGCAGGCGATGAAGGCACCGAGGAAGAGCGCATCTTTTCTGAGTGGAACCGTGACATCCACGATCTGTTTCACGTCGTAACCGGTTATCACCGTGACCCGTTGGGTGAGCTGTGTGTGCTGGCGGTAACCTATCAACAGACAAAGAGCCTGGGCGTCGCTTTCATCGCAATTATGGGCTGCCTTGAAATCAAACGCATTCTGCCGGGCGCAAAAGTCTATAAAGCACTTCGTCAGGGGTTCAAGATTGGCAAGCAGTGTGAAGACCTGGTCGCGCAGGATTGGGAACATCTGTTGACGCTGCCTAAGGAAGACGCATTGGCGCATTTGAACCTGCGTAAGCCGACACATTACCAAGCAGTGCTTGATTATGCTGTCGCTACCAAAACCAAAGACCCGCGTTACCAACATTTGTTTGCTGCTTGATCGCTACAGTATCGCAGAAACGACAAAGCCCCGCTGATGAAGCGGGGCTTTTTGTTTGTAACTTAATGTGCAGGTTAGGCTGCAGCGACAGCCAACCCGGCTGCTGCACGCATTTCTGCAAAACTTGCCTGCAAGGCATCATTATAGGCATCCGGGTCGGGCAGCATTTCGCGGCACGCCTGGAATGTAATGGATTGCGTTCCGGCATAGCTGAACACCGAATGGGTCAACCCAAGGCTTTCCTGAATCGGGCTTAATTCATAGGCGCGAACCAATTGGGCGCCGGTCATGTAGACCGGTTCAGATGGGCCGGGCACATTGGTAATAATCGTGTTGAACGGTACGTCAAAGCGATTGGCCAATGCTGTTTCGAACGCCTTTCGACTGCCCAATGCTGTCAAAGAGGCTGGGACTGCCACGGTTTTCCGGGCAATGGCCTTTGCTGATACGGCCTTTTTATAGGCACCTGTATCGACCATTTCAAAATTCACCGCGCGAACACGATCAAGCGGATCGGCAATGTCTGTGTGTATTTCAATTGACGGCATCGCAATTGTGTTGGTCGAGGTGTCTTCGTCATCACCACGAACATTTAACGGCACACCGGCAACGAGCGAACTGGTCGGCAATTCGCGTTTGCCCTCAAGATACCGGCGCAGGCCGCCAGCTATAATGGCGACAACGACGTCGTTAACAGTCGCGCCATCCACCTTGTCTCGGATCGCACGAATATCATCCAAAGGCACATCAATTGCACCAAACACCCGATGGGCAGAGATTGCCCCGTTAAAACGGGTTTTCGGTTTGCCTGACCGCTTGTCCTCTGACAGGCGCATGCCTGCACGCATGCGGGCAACGGACGGCATTGCATCGGAAAGGACGCGGGCCATTTGCAAGGGCGACTTGATATTATTGCCGTAGGTTCGCGCCAGCAGTTCAGCTGCTGATGGTGTGCGTTCAGGACGCCACGGTGTTTCTGGTTCCTCCGCCCGATCGTCTGGCGCACGTGTATGCAGGGCACGGGCAAGACCTGATCCTTCTAGCGAGTCGATTGCTGCGTGATGGACCTTTGTCAGAACGGCGTATGAGCCTTCGGGTAGGCCAGGGATATTATCCAAGCCTTCAATCACGGTGGCTTCCCACAGGGGCCGGTTCAGGTCCAAGGGACGTGAATGGATACGTGCCACCAAGATGCAAAGCTGACGCCAGTCACCCGGCTTGGGCAGGGCAATATGGCGGACATGATATTCTAGATCGAAATCCGCGTCCTCAACCCAATAGGGATAATCGACATTCAGGGGGACCTGCACCATCTTGCGACGGAACATGGGGCTTAGATGCAGGCGGTCATGATATGTCCGCAGAATGTCCTTAAAGCGCACGAACCCGTCTTTAGCTGTCGAAGGATCATAAATTGCCAGACCGGCAATATGCATGGGCGCGTTGTCGAGTTCCTGATAAAGGAACATGGAATCAATGCTGGACAATTGCTGCATTGTGTTTTCCCCGTATTTTCAAATTGTTATCGGCGCCACCTGAGAACCTGAACGAGGCAAGAAAGCGCGTCAGCCATACTCTTTGCCGGACCCTATCACACAGATTGGGCAATGCGCTATAGATCAGATGCCGCAACGGCAACAAGGTACAGACTGTTGCGATTTCAGCGCATTTTATATGTTGGCCGGGTTAGCTTGCCCGTGATTTGTGGATCGTTGCCATCAGGCCAAACAGGTCTGCCGGATTGGGGCGGTCGGGCCGGATGCCTGTTTCTTCCGCCTCAAAGTCACGAAATAGGGTGGAGACATTGATGGCGATCCGTTCAGCATCGCCCCAGCTATCAAAATCGCCCAAGGCAATTTCTTGTGCAGCGGTCAGCACATCGCGCACGCCATTGTCCCAAAGGGCGCGGCCCGCGTCGCGAATATAGGTAAGATAGCTGATAACCGCTTCGACACCACGCCTGTCGGTAATGGGGCCGTGGCCGGGAACGATCAAATCAGGCCGCAAGTCTAGAATAGTTTCGCAGGCGGCAATGCAATTGCTGATCGGTCCGGCCCAACAAATCGGGGTGCCTTCGATAAACAGAATATCACCTGAATAAACCGTCTTGGCGCTTTTGTCGTGAACCAGAACATCGCCGCCTGTGTGGGCGGGGCCTACTTCGATTAGGTCTAGTTCCTTTGTCCCGACAGTGACGCTCAATCGATTTTCAAATGTCTTGGTCGGTAGTCGACGCTCCACCCCGACGAAATCGAACTTTCCGAATGCGTGCTTGAAATAGGCGCCAAGTTCGCCCATCTGGTCGGCCTGTTCCAACAGGGCCGCCATCATGGCGGGGCTTTCTTCTTCCTGTTCATGCGCGGCGACTGTGCTGGCGATAATTTCGGCATGGGGGCAACAGCCATTGCCGTTGCAGTGATCGCCATTGGCGTGTGTGTTGACAATGGTGCCGATTGACTGGGCAGCAGGCGCGGCGTCGCGCATTGCGGACAGCATGTCGCCCGTAAGGCGCATATCGTACAGCGTATCAACCAATAGGCTTTCGCCGCTGTCTGTTATCAGGCCCGCATTGGACCAGCCCCAACCACCATCGGGTTGCAGCCATGCAAAACTGCCATTGCCAAGCTCATGCAAGCCCTTGGTATAGCTGAATTGCGGTAGGCCTAGCCCGGTGGTGGCGATGCTCATCCAGTTTTCCTATCAATACAGGGTAGCGTCAGCAGCCTTTGTATAGGGCACAAAGTCTGCCATGCGGTTTTCCTTCAATTTTGTACCCCATTCAGGATCACATAAAAGGGCGCGGCCAACGGCAATCAAATCAAACTCGTTATTTTCGACGCGCTCAATCAATTCATCCATGCGCGATAGCGTGTCATCATCATGACCCGCGTCCGCACCAGCCATAGACGCGATGAATTCCTGATTAAGAGATACTGACCCGACAGAGATTGTGGGTTTGCCTGACAGTTTCTTGGTCCACCCTGCGAGATTGAGGTTTGAGCCTTCAAACTCAGGCTCCCAGAAACGGCGGGTTGAACAGTGGTAAATATCAACGCCCGCGGCGGTCAGCGGCTCCAACCAACCTGCCAGCTTATCCTCCGTCTCTGCAAGGCGGGCGGTGAAGTCCTGCTGCTTCCATTGCGAGAAACGCAAGATGATGGGGAAATCCGCGCCAACCTCTGCGCGGCAGGCTGCGATGATTTCGCTTGCAAATTTGGTGCGCCCAATAAGATCGCCGCCAAAGGCATCGTCACGCACATTTGCGCCATCCCAGAAAAACAGGTCAACCAGATAGCCATGGGCGCCGTGAATTTCGATACCATCAAAGCCAAGCTTTTTGGCATCCCGCGCACCGTCGGCAAAGGCGCGGATCACGTCGTTAATGTCATTCAGGCTCATCGGATCGGCGACCACTTTAGGCGGCTTGTTGATGCCAGACGGTCCGGCTGAAGGGGCTTCGGGGTGCAGGCCCATGCCTTGCTTGCGCATCATACCGACATGCCAAAGTTGGGGGGCGATTTTGCCGCCGACCTTGTGAACGTCCTCGACGACCTTGGCCCATCCATCAAGTGCCTCGCCATAGAAGACCGGGATCTGATCGCTCATATTCGCGGCAGGATGGTTGACATTTGTCCCTTCGGTAATAATCAGGCCCACATCATGTTCCGCCCGGCGGCGATAATAGTCGGCAACATTCTGACCGGGGATGCCATTTGGTGAAAAGGCGCGGGTCATCGGTGCCATAACAATGCGGTTGTTAAGGCTGAGATTGCCCAACGTGACGGGTTCAAACAGAACAGCGGGAGATTTCCCCATTTTACAAATCCTTTTGATAATTTGTCATGATTAATAATGGTGCGCTATGCAAGCAATAGATCAGCGCATATTCAAGCGATTTATTTTTTGGCCATTCCGGCCTGTTCCTTGATCAGCCGATTGGTTTCTTCGACCATCATATTTTCTTGGTAAGTCGCGTCATACACCGATCGAGCATGCAGACCCATTCGTTTCAGTGTGGGCCGATCCAGCCTGTTTAGGAGGGCGGTTAATGTGTGTGGATGGTTAAAACTGAAAACATCACCATTATAGCCAGGCACCACCAAATAGGGCAGAGATGTTCGGTCAGACAGCAGGAGGGGACAGGCATTGCGCATCGCCTCCAACGCGACAAGGGGCAAGCCTTCATACCGGCTGGGCATGATTAACGCATCAAAGCTGCGATAGGCGGTATCAATCTCGAGCGGTGGGATTCTGCCGACGATTGAAATGCGCTGGTCATTCAGCGCGGGATTGTTTGCTGCCGCATCATTCAGGTGGGACCAACCAACCAGCGTTAGCTCAATATCATCTCGGTCACTGGCGCTGAAGCCCTGCAATAATTGCTCCAACCCCTTTTGTCGATCAAACCGGCCGATAAAGCCGAGCTTAAGCGGCCCGTCATCGGGCCCGGATGCTGTAATTGGTGCAGTTGCCAGGTCTTTCACGCCGTTTTGGATAACGCGCATATCCCTGAAATGGACGCCGCGATCTTCGGCTAAAAACATGCTGGCATGGGAGCAGTTGATGGCAAGGTCTGTTTGTCCGGCCAAAAATTTTTCGATTTGCACATAGACCCAATCTTTGAGTGCGCCGCGGTCCTGCTCAAATGACCAACTATGGGCATTATAGATGACTTGTCCGCGAATGCCGCCCATCATTTTGCTGAGCCGTCCCAACAGGCCGGGATAGGAGCAGTGCATGAAAATCACATCTGCATCCACGTCCTTTAAGGTGCGCCTAACATGAAGCAGCGATTGGGGCAGAGCGAGTATTGAACGCGAGAATGGGTAGTGCCTAATCTCAACCTTGTCGACCAATAAGGCAGGTTCGTCTGCAAAGGGGGCGGTGTCATCCGCGCCTGTCAGTATGATGATACGGTCGAATGCGGGATCATTGATTTGCGCGCGCAGCAGGCTGCGGACATAGGTGTCTATGCCGGCTACACAATGTTCAACAAAATGGACCAGCGTTGACACAGGGTGGGGTTCCTTACGCGCGATAATCAGGTCATCAGGTGTAATGCGACAGATGGGTCAGGTCAATCGACAGTCCCATACCTAATCCAAGGGGCCTAACCCAAGGAGAATTTGGTGTTGGTGGGTGAGTGTGTTAGGGCGAAGCCATGTTTGCCACTTTACTTTCGCCAAATATCCAGCGCTGGGCCTTTTGGGTTGCCTTGATGATTGTGTCCTACTTGCTGTTGTCGCCACAGATTGCACAGGTGCCGTTGCCGTTTAGCTGGATTTCCGCCGCATCTCATTGCGGGGTGCACGCGGCTTTAGCCTTTTTGGCGCTAAATGCGTTTCAAAAAAGGGAATTGTCCTGGTTGATCCTGCTGGGACTTTACGCCGTAGGGACTGAGAGTTTGCAGCATGTCATACCGGGCCGATTTTTTGACCTTGCTGATATGAGTTTGAACCTGTTTGGCCTCATCCTTGGTAACGGCGTGGCCCATTTGGGCCGCAAATTATTTGATTTAGATTAGGACTATTTTGTCATGACCCGTAATTTTGTTGTCGCTTCGATCCTTTGCGCCGCCGCTTTTCCAGCCGCCGCCAGTGACTGGTCTGGTACTGTCGATCTTGGTGCCAGCAGCTCAAGCGGCAACAGCGAAGTTACGACTGTGACCGGCGCATCGAAATTGGTGCGTGACGGACAAAATTGGCGCAATACGTTTAAAGCTGACCTGGCTTATGCTGAAGATCAAAGCGTTAAATCAACCGAACGCTATGCTGCGTCCTTCAAAACAGACCTGAAGCTAGATTCCAGCTGGTTCTTGTTTGCGGTTGCCGATGGCGCCCTTGATGAATTTGGCGGCGTGCGGAAACGCGCCAGTGGCGCGCTTGGTGTTGGTAAAGGCTTCTTCCGCACCAAGGCAGGCAGCTTTCTTGAGGCTGAGATCGGCGCCGGCATCCGTTATCAAGAAGATCAGGCAGGTTTTGATGAAGACGAAGCGATTGGCCGTTTCGCGCTAACAAGTGAATTTGTACTGAATGATGGCGTTGTGTTTGCCCAGTCCATAAATGTTGAAGGCGGCGACACAAATATTGCAACCATTTCAGACAGCGCGCTGCGGTTTGATATTATGAAGGGCGTGTTCGCCAAACTTGGTTTCAACCTGCAGCACAATTCAGATGTGCCCGCCGGAACCGAGAAGACCGATACGCTCACGACCTTCTCGGTTGGGTATAAATTCGGCAAGTGATTTAGGCAGCCCGCCTAGATCACAAAGGTTTCAAGCGGCTCATACCCGTTGAAATTGACCGACGAATAGCTGGCGGTATAGGCGCCTGCTGCCATGATCCACACCTTGTCACCGGCCTGAATATCAGCAGGTAGGGGATAGGGTGTTTTCTCATAAAGCGTATCTGTTGAATCACATGATGGCCCGGCCATAACGCTGGGCACTGTTTCGCCGTCGCGGCCATCAACAATCATCGGATAGCGGATTGCTTCTTCCAATGTTTCGGCAAGCCCGGAATAGCGGCCAATATCGAGATAGACCCAGCGATGATCGCCTTCGCGGTCCTCAGCCTCTGCCACAAGAATGACGGTTGCAGCGATTACGCCTGCGTCAGCAACCATCGCGCGACCCGGTTCAAACATCAGAACCGGAACCTCATTCGGGAAGTGAGCGGACAGACGCGCCATCACGCCTTGCCCATAGGCAGCAATGTTCGGCGCGAGCGAGCTTGAGTTTGCGGGCATGCCGCCACCCAAATTCAGCAGGGTAAAGTCGATGCCGCTTTCGGCTGCGTCGTCGAACAGTTTACGCGCGCGGGCGAATGCCTTGTCCCATGCGTCCAAATTGGTTTGCTGACTGCCAACATGGAAGCTGATCCCAACAGGGGTAAGCCCCAGATCCTTTGCAAGGCGGGCAAGGGTGACAGCGCGGTCCGTTGGGCAACCAAATTTGCGTGACAGGGGCCATTCAGCACCAACGCTTTCAACGGCAATGCGCACCATGACCCGTGCGCCCGGTGCATTGGCGGCAAGGGCGCGAATGTCAGCTTCGCAGTCGCTTGTGAACAGGCTGATGCCCATTTCATGCGCATAGGCAATAGATGCAGGGCGCTTAACAGGGGCGCCATAGGACAGCCGATCTGCAGTTATGCCTAAAGACAGGCACAGGTCAATCTCGCCACGGCTGGCCACGTCAAAGCATGAACCTTTGGCCGCCAATGTGCGTAGAACGGCAGGCGCAGGATTCGCCTTAACGGCGTAAAAACAAACTGCAGGGCTTAAGGCATCTGTTAGCACATCATAGGCAGCTTCGACTTTGCTTTGCTGCACGATCAGTGCCGGGTTGTCTGGGCTGACTGTGTCGACAAAGGCGCGTACCTCCTCAGGGACCCGCAACTCGTTCACAATGTGCAATGCGGGCGACGTGCTGTCGCTGCGGACTTCTTGGGTGACATTTTTTGTTGTCACTATTTCATTAATCAGGTCATAAGCCATGATCATAACTCACGAAAGCGCAATGGCGCGTTGAGGTGAAGGGAACCCGGTATGAGCCCCAATTTGAGCGAACAATTGCATGATGGCTGGACCCAGTCCTTTGACATCGAAGGCGACATGATTGTCGATCGCAAGTCCGCCTTTCAGCATGTTCAGATTTTTGACAACCGGCTGATGGGCCGGGTGCTGGTTCTTGATGGCATCATCCAACTAACAGAGCGGGATGAGGCGACTTATTCCGAGATGTTGGCTCATGTGCCCGTTTGTGAGTTGGGCACGGTCAAGCGGGTGATGATCGTTGGCGGCGGTGACGGGGCAATTGCTGAGGAGCTTTTGAAACATAAGAGCATTGAGCAAATTGACCTTGTCGATATTGACGGCGACGTGGTTGAACTGTGCAAGGATTTGTTTCCAAACGTTCACAAAGGTGCATTTGATGACCCCCGTTTGAGCGTCCATGTTGCCGACGCCTTTGGCTTCCTTGAAGATGAAAGCGCCGCTGGCCGTTATGACCTGATCATTGCTGATCGTCCTGATCCGGTCGGTCCCGCTGCTGTCTTGTTTGAAACCCGGTTTTACGAATTGGTCAAACGTGCACTCACTGATGAAGGGGTTGCCGTCTTCCAGACGGGCGTGCCCTTGTTTCAGGGTGGTGAGCTGACAGATACGGTGCGCCAACATGCTGAGGTGTTTGCCGAAAATGGCACCTACCTTGTTGTGACGCCGACCTATATGGGCGGCTTCATGGCGCTGACCTGGGGCAGTAAAACGGCGGGCGTGCGCCTTGGCGACCGGACGCGACAAGGTGAAGTCGCTGACCGATTTGCTGACGCCGCTATCCCAACGGATTATTATACCCCAGACTTGCATTTCGCTGCCTTTGATCTGCCTGCCTTTATGCAGCGCCTTGTTGACACTTGATAAAGGGTAGGCTGATCAATTAACCGATCATGCCGCGCTTCATCTCCGACACTTGGACAGAGCCGGGGGTGAATGCGCGTTTAAGAACGGGAAGGGCTTTCATCGGTTTGGCATCGCCACACATAAACACATCCAATGCCGCATAACCCTTTTCGGGCCATGTATGGATGCTGATATGGCTTTCAGCCAACACGGCAACGCCTGAAATGCCGCCATTGGGTGTAAAGTGATGCAGATGAATGTGAAGCAAGGTTGCGCCTGCTTCTTCAACTGCTTCCACCAAGGCTGCCTCCACATGCTCAAGATCGTCTAGCTGGCTTGACTGCCAAAGATCGATGATCAGGTGATGGCCGGCATATTGTACGCCGTCTTGCGTGATGAAATGATCGGCCTCGGTATCGGGGTCGATATAATCTGTATCCGTGACGATGGGGCCTTTCGGCACCAATGTCGGGGTCGGTCGAACCTCTGCTCGGGCGTTAGCCGCCTCCGCTTCGGATCCAACCGCTACTTGAAGCTCGGCTTGCGCCATTACAGCCTCCTATAACAAGTCAGAAACCAAAGGGGGTGGGGTTGATTCCCCACGGACGAAACAGCCGATCTCCCGCCTGTCTCGGGGTCCGACGCGCCGCCCTATGTACCTTTCAATATGTAGAAAGGCTTTACTGACATTGCGCCGAGGCCGCGGAACCTATCTGAATTTTAAACTTTTGCAATATGGGAAATTTAGCAGGGGCGAAATGACCCAATAGACGGGTCATAATGCGGTTCAGGCCCAATTCGTCGCGCATATGGGGGGTGGTAAATAGGGCGGCCTGCTACTATAGAAAGGAACTGAAATATATTGATATAGTGGCATGCAGAAACAAGGGTCTTGTCATGGCCGGTCAGGAAAACCAAATGGAATCAGAACGCCCCATGGGCAGGCGTGAGCGCAAGAAAGCGCAAACACGCGATAAGATTTTTCAGGCCGCGATGAAGCTTTTTGCTGAATCAGGCTATGATTCTGTCACGATTGAGCAAATTTGCGATGAAGCTGACGTTGCAAACGGCACCTTTTTTCTGCACTTCCCGACCAAAGCAGCCGTGTTGGATGAACTGAATGTGCGGTTGAGCGACAGTTTACTGGCTGAGTTGCAGGGGCAGGAGGGGTCCGCCGCTGAAAAATTGCGTCAGGTTCGGATGGCCGTCATAAACCTGTGGAGCGATCATGCAGCCTTGATGCAGCACCTTCTTGGCGAAGTGATGGTGCGCCCGCTTGAAGAGCAAGCGCAGGGTGCAACGCAGGACCTGATCGTGTTGGTGCGCGAGATTATTGCTGAAGGCCAAGCCAGCGGTGAGTTTTCCAGCGAGTTTGACGCCACAGTGTCAGCATCGCTTTTGATCGCTGGCTGGAACGGCATCACGATTACCTTTGCTGGAAAGAATGATGATGAAGGGGCGCTTGCTGCGAATGAGCAAGTGCTGGACTTTATTTTGAGCGCCCTTTCACCCCGGTAATTTGCTATTCAACCTATTCGGGCTGGACTCCCTTCTTTTTTCTAATACCATGCGGCAATCAGTCTTTACCCCGCTCTGACAATATGTCAGTTTGCGGGCCGAAAATATTGCACAGAACGAATCTAACCGTTTAATCATAGAAAAGAGAGGGCCGTTCCAGATGAGCGATCTTGAACAATTCCGCGCCGAAACGCGCGACTGGCTGGAGGCGAATTGCCCGGCATCGATGCGTACACCCGCGAAAAGCGAGGATGATATCTGCTGGGGTGGGCGTAAGGCAGTCTATAGCAACCCTGATGTGAAACTGTGGCTTGATCGTATGGGCGCAAAGGGCTGGACCGTTCCTGAATGGCCTAAGGAATATGGTGGCGGCGGCCTAAGCAAAGCTGAAAACAAAATCCTGCAAGAAGAGATGAGGCGGATTAATGCCCGTTCGCCGCTCAACAGTTTTGGTATTTGGATGCTTGGCCCGGCTTTGCTGGAATTTGCATCAGAAGAACAGAAACTGAAATATCTGCCGCCTATTGCCCGTGGCGAAATCCGCTGGTGTCAGGGTTATTCGGAACCGGGTGCCGGGTCTGACCTTGCCGGTCTACAAACCAGTGCCGAAGATAAGGGCGACCATTGGCTGGTGAATGGGTCAAAAATCTGGACCTCCTATGCCGACAAGGCTGACTGGATTTTCTGTTTGGTGCGTACTGACAAGTCAGTGAAACATGCCGGTATTTCCTTCCTGTTGTTTGACATGGAAACCCCCGGCGTGACGACAAAGCCGATTCAGTTGATCTCAGGTGCGTCGGCATTTTGTGAAACTTTCTTTGACGATGTTGTGGTGCCCAAGGACCAGCTGGTTGGTGAGCTGAACAAGGGCTGGACCATTGCCAAGAAATTGTTGCAGCACGAAAGGAATATGATTTCTGAAATCGGCAACAATCAGGGCGGTGAGTCTGTCACTATTGATCAGGTCGCCAAAACATATGTTGGTGGTCACAATGATCAGATCGCGGACCCAGTTCTGCGCAACCGTGTTGCCAAACACAAAATGAATGATCACGCCTTTGCGCTGGTGCTGAAAAAGGCACGTGAAGAAGCCAAGGCGGGCATGGGCGCATCAGCGGCATCATCCATGTTCAAATATTATGGCACTGAACAGAACAAGCGGAAGTTTGAACTGTTGCTGGAATTGATGGGGCACCAGTCACTTGGTTGGTCAGGCGACGGCTTTGAAACGCGAGAGAAAAGTACAACGCGCGGTTGGTTGCGATCAAAGGCAAACTCAATCGAAGGGGGCACAACGGAAGTACAGTTGAATGTTATTTCCAAAAATGTGCTTGGCCTGCCTGATTGATCTGCTTGCTCAAATTCAATCCAAATTAAAAGACATTCGAACGAAGGATAAATAACCATGGCAATGGTTTTGACAGAGGAACAACAGATCCTCAAAGATTCCGCGCGTGATTTCGTGACGGAAAAAACACCGGTAAAGGCGCTGCGCACACTGCGTGACAATAAGGATGAGACAGGCTTTGACCGCGACCTGTGGCGCGAAATGGCCGGCATGGGCTGGGCGGGGATCATCCTGCCCGAAGAACATGGCGGCCTTGATTTCGGTTATCAGGGGCTGGGCGTCGTTCTTGAAGAAACCGGGCGCCAGCTTGTGGCATCACCCCTCGTTTCAACTGTGTTGACCGTTGGTACAGCCGTTATGCTTGGCGGCAGTGATGCGCAGAAGGCTGATATCCTACCTAAGATCGCAGCAGGTGAGCTGATCGGCGCGTTGGCGCTGGACGAGGGGCCGCATCATGATCCAGTTAAGATCACAATGCCCGCGCAACCTGCTGGGGATGGCTTTACCCTGAACGGTGAAAAGACATTTGTGCTTGATGGTAATGCGGCTGACCTGTTGGTCGTTGCCGCGCGTACCTCAGGCGGGGCAGGGGACCGTGACGGTATCACCCTGTTCCTTGTTGATGCCAAGGCTGATGGCGTCAGCATTGACCGCCGTGACATGGTTGATAGCCGCAACGCAGCGTCAATCAGTTTTGACAATGTTTCGGTTGGCGCAGACGCCGTGTTGGGTGAAGTAGGCAAGGGCATCGATGTGCTGGAACCGACGCTTGACCGCGCGCGGATCGGCCTTGCTGCCGAAATGTTGGGGTCAGCAGAAGAGGCGTTTGAGCGGACGATGGAATATCTCAAAACCCGTAAGCAGTTCGGTGTTTTGATCGGAACATTCCAGGGGTTGAAGCATCGCGCCGCAGACATGTTCTCAGAAATTGAGCTGGCAAAGGCTGTAGTGGCTGAGGCATTGACCGCCATCGATAATGACAGCCCGGCGGTCCCCCTGATGGCCAGCCTAGCCAAGTCGAAATTGTGTGAGGTTCTAAACCTTGTATCACGCGAAGGCGTTCAGATGCATGGCGGGATTGGCATGACCGATGAAGAGGAAATCGGCTTTTTTATGAAGCGGGCACGTGTTGCTGAAGCGACCTTTGGTAATGTGACCTATCATCAGGATCGCTACGCGGCCCTGTCAGGCTTTTAGCCACGCCGAATCAAACTGAATTAGACTATGAATTTGTGCTGCTCCCGCCTTGCGGGGGCAGCATTTTTGTTGGGCATTGTTTTGTTTTCGGACCTGCTTTGATTTTCTTTTCCTGTCCTGTGACTTAACTGCAACTCTGACCTAGCCTGCCTTTGTATTTTGTAAGTCGTTGTAAGTATTAGAAAATTACACGGCTCACATAAGCGTAGGCCTCCGAAACCAATCAATTTTATGATATTGCGAATTACTTGCAATAAATTTGATCTGGCCCTAAAAGCACTGAGGCGAGAGGGCAACACCTGTCACAGAACTGAAATATATGGGTGTTACCTCCGCACTGCTATCGGTTCTCCCTTAAGGAAGATAAATTAATGAAACTGACACGTGTTATTACGGCTGCTCTGCTGGCCGGTACCGTCGCTGCCCCGGCCTTCGCCGGCGACGACGCTGTATTGAACTCATACTCACACACAGGCTCAAAAGGTAAGTTGAAAGTTACCCTTTACGCCCAAGTGAACCCCGCAATGATTTACATTGATGATGGTCTTGATTCAGAGATCTTCTTCGCAATGAACGATGCCTCATCTGAGCGTCTTGGCCTGAAAGCCAAAGGCAAGATCGATGAAAATTGGTCAGGTGGCGCAAAGGTTGAATTCCAGTTCGAGCAAAGCGCTTCTGACAAGATTGAATTCAACGACGCATCAGCAGGCGTTAGCTCAACCCCCGACATGCGTAAGTTGGAATTCTGGCTGACACGCAAAGGCTTCGGTAAGATCTCAATGGGTCTTGGCGACATGGCCTCAAACGGCTCAGCAGAATCAGATCTGTCAGGCACAAAAGCACTTGGTTATGCCAATGTTGACGCCCATCTGGAAGACGTGAACTTCGTCGTAGGCGGCGTTCGCAATGGCGCCCAGATCGAAGATTTCATCAAAGTTGAAGATGGCCATTCACGTCAGCGCCGCATCCGTTTCGATACCGAAAGCTTCAATGGCTTCTCCGTCGCTGCAGCATATGGTTGGGAACAAGGCGCCAACAATAACACCAATACTGCTGTTGGTGGTGGTGCGGTTACTCCCGACGAATATCTGTATGACATCGCGCTGCGTTATGCTGGCGAAGTTGGTGGCGTAAAAGTTAAGGCTGCTGCAGCCCATGCCTGGAACCACGGCGGAACGAAAGACAAAGATGTGACCGACCTGTCCGTCTCAGTCGTTGCACCTGGTGGCATCAACTTTACAGCCGCTTGGGAACAGCAGGACTTGCCGCTTTCAACGGATGTCGACTCAGACGTTTACTACACCAAGCTTGGTTACCAGACAAAAGAACTGTGTGACTGGGGCAAAACCTCATTCGCTGCAGAATATGCTTGGTCAGACGACTTCAATAACACACGTGGCAATGAAGGTACCATCATGGGCCTTGGCGTAGTCCAGAAAGTGAAAGCCCTGAATTCAGAGCTGTACCTTGGCTGGCGTCGTTATGAAGCTGAAAATGCAGCAAACACTGCTTTCGAAGACATTGACTCAATCACCTTCGGTGGCAAGGTCAAACTCTAAATCGGTTTAACCGATAAAATTTGGGTCACCCTGCCTGCGTATCGGCGGGGTGGCACAAACCCTCACCAGAATGCCCTTCGCATGCCCATGCGGAGGGCATTTTCGTTTGTGTTTGTGAAGAATTAATCGCGCAGCAACAGCCAGCGATAAAATAGGGCGATAATGATTGCTGGGGGGATGGCGACAAGCCCCATTAGGGGATTGCCGACAATGGCCGACAAAGTACCCACAATTAAAAATCCGGCGCAGGCAGCGATAAAGGCGGTGCGCTTCTTGCTCCACCCACTTGCCCGTTCAAAATGGCGTGAGGCGACGTAAGACATGGCAAGCGTGCTGATCACGCTGATTGGATAGCCAGCCGCAGCAGACGCCGCAAACATTGTGATGGTCAGGCCTGCTGCCGGACCGCCGAAAGGCAGCAGGATCAAATAGGGGACCACTGCCAAAATGGGCGACAGGGCAAAGGTGATCAATCCAGTGGTGATATAGCGTTTGCGTGTCGGGCGTGGCGGTGTCATGGCGCTATCCTGTGTCTGTCGTCTTTCCAGCCAGACTACGCTTTTGGCAGGTGATGCCAATAGTGCGTTTAGGTTAGGAGGGTCATTCCCCTGATTTCGGTTGCCCGCTTATGGGCCAGGAAAGCCGAGCTTCGCATTTGAGGAAACAAATAACGCATTTCAGCGAAGCGGAACGGGTAGCGGTAAAACATTTCCTCAAATGTCGGTTACCCGCTTATGGGCCACGAAAGCCGTGCTACGCATTTGAGGAAACAAAAAAGTGCAGGCTTCTGTTGCCAGGTGCCTGCGGACCCCGCCTAGCCAATGCGAACTGACTAGGAGTTTAGATGAAGTGTATCACCGCATTACGCAGCGATAGCAGCTTCCGCATAGTTGTCGTTTGCAACTACTAAAATGGCCCGATAACGGCGGAACCATGCCGAGCGACGCCAACAACTTTTACACGTCCGTCGATCCTGTTTCGCCCCCATTTCCGTTCGCATCAAATCCGGTCTAGAAATGGTGGAGGCGCCGGGTACTGCCCCCGGGTCCGATCCGCTTATTACGAAGCGCGTTTATCGCCATAGTCGGTTTCCCGACAAGGCTTATATAATGCTTGTTGCGCCAAAATAAAAGGGGCCAGAAACGGCCCCCTTTGACTTGATTGTGCTGGTTTGGGTCTAATTCAGCAGATCTGTGCTGCCTTCGCCCGCCTGTTGTTTTGACACGAAATTGTCAAAGCTGGCCCAAACCCCGTCATCACCGTGCCATTTACCCTTTGTGGCACCCTTGGAATATTCCGTGGCGCGCTGCTCAAAGAAGTTGGCATGCTCCACCCCGTTCAGGATTTCGGTCAACCATGGCAGGGGATGGGCGCCGATTTCATAGACCTTGGGTAGGCCAAGCTGGCTTAACCGCCAGTCAGCGATATAGCGGATATATTGTTTGATGTCGTCCGGTGTCATGCCCTGAACCGGGCCCATTTCAAACGCAAGGTCGATAAACCGATCTTCAAGGCTGACAACGGTTTTACAGCAATCGACGATATCGTCTTTTACAGCTTGTGTCAGGCAGCCGGTTTCCTTGGTGAAGGTATGGAACATTTTGATCATGCCTTCACAGTGCAGGCTTTCATCACGCACAGACCAGCTAACGATTTGGCCCATGCCGCGCATTTTGTTGTGGCGCGGGAAGTTCAGCAGCATGGCAAAGCTGGCGAAAAGTTGCAGCCCTTCGGTAAAACCGCCGAACATGGCGAGCGTGCGGGCAATATCGGCATGAGAGTCGACGCCAAATTCCTGCATATAGGCGTGCTTTGCGGCCAGCTCCTCATATTCAAGGAAGGCTGTAAACTCGCTATCGGGCATGCCGATGGTTTCCAACAGAAGGGCGTAGGCGGCGATATGCACTGTTTCGATGTTCGAGAACGCTGCCAGCATCATCTTGATTTCAGTGGGTTTGAACACACGGGAATAGCGTTCCATGTAATTGTCGTTCACTTCCACATCAGACTGGGTGAAGAAACGGAAAATCTGCGT
This sequence comes from Alphaproteobacteria bacterium, assembly GCA_965229935.1. Taxonomy (GTDB): domain Bacteria; phylum Pseudomonadota; class Alphaproteobacteria; order SPJN01; family SPJN01; genus SPJN01. The sequence continues at coordinate 1,271,876 of CBDDKB010000002.1, read as the reverse complement.
CAACAGATTGCGTTCGCCATCATCCAGCTTGACCGCCCAATCTTTACAATCTTCGCCCAAGGGCACTTCTTCAGGCATCCAGTGAATTTGTTGTTGGCGCTGCCAGAATTCAAACGCCCAAGGGTAGCGGAACGGCTTATAGGAATGGCTGGGGGTCATCAGCCCCGGCAGTTCTTTGCTTTCAAACAGATCCCCAATTGCATCAGCCATTTTTCGCTCCCACGTTCATGTGTCGCTGTCGCCTTATCGCGTGTTATGTTGGACAGGGAGCCGGGCGCAAAGCTGTCCCCATGACAGAAAAACCTCCTGCCAGATGCGGAATGCTGTTTAGCGATGGTCCCCTTATGCGCCTTGAACCAACGGTTCGTTGCGCGTGTGAGGCCGCAGCCCCACCAAGACTCATAATATAGCACAAGATGTTGGGGTGGAGTAGGGGAAAATCACAAGATTTGCTGAAAACGACACTATATTTTGCTAGTTTTGCTCTGCGCTGATCGTGTTTGCAGAGGACTCGCGTGCAGACAGATTATGTTTGGCCAAGAACATGGCGGTCGCAAAAATGATAATGTCATCATTCTTCCCACGTAGTGGGTCAATATTTACGGACATTTCAATGGAACCCTTTTTGGTAATCTGGCGATTTATTAATTTGGCAAAGATTGACCGATTAGTTTCTTCAAAAGGGCTTTGTACTAAATCAAAGATAAGCACTGTTGTTCGATGAATAGATCTTGAGCGAACATTTGTAATAGCCTCCCAAGGTACCAACTTGTCAGAAGCCATGTGGTCAATTACACCGTCTGGAGTAATCTCAAACATACATCTGTGATTACGCAGTAACCTAATGATTGAAAGGGTAAAAAGAGGCGCCGCTGCTGTGATAACAAAGGCGCAACAAATCAATATTACCTGTTCAATGTAGTATTTATCCGTTGGCTCGGGGGATAGCACTCCGGTTAAATAGGCCGTTGTTCCCCAAATTGCAAATGATTGAACGAAGATCATTAAAGGTAATGTTACGAGCCAGCCTTTTGTGCCCAATTGAAATTTGCGCCCTTCAGCGCTTGGTTCTACGACTGATTGATCTGGCATTCTTATTCCCCCAAAGAACACAACAATCCGATTTTGTATGTTAAACCTACTCAGCCGTGGAAATAAAGTTTGGGCAGGTTTCGCGGCCCACCATGCTCAAATCCGTTTTCACATAGGTTTTTTCGATCAGGCCAAGTCCGGTGAAATAGGTGCAAGTCAGCCTGGGAATGCCCACACTGTTTTCAGTTGTTTTCCAATTCACAATAACAGCGCTTTGGGTGACGAACAGGCCTGCCCAAGCTGCGAATAAGATACCCAAGAAAAAATAGCGAAACATAGTCATCCCCAATTTATCCGCGATGCGGCGGCGATAAAAAAGGGCGACACTGCTGCCGCCCTTTGTTGTCAGTCACTGATCGAATAAAGATCACTGACAGCTTAAACATTCTTCATAGTCAGTTTGCGCGATTTCAAAACCGCCCATATCGGCGACATCGTCCTCTTTATTGGCTTGACCGGCAAAGCCTGCACGCTGCACAGATTTTGAGCGGCAGTAATACAGGCTCTTCACGCCCAACTCCCATGCCTTCCAATGCAACATGTGCAGGTCCCACTTATCAATGTCTGAAGGCAGGAACAGGTTGATTGACTGACCCTGACAGATATAGGGGGAGCGATCGGCGGCAAGTTCAATGACCCAGCGTTGATCAATTTCGAAAGCTGTGCGGAATGTCGCCTTGTCATCTTCTGACAGACCCTCCAGATGCTGAACCGACCCTTCATGCTCAAGAATTGAGGTCCAAGTCTCAACAGTGTTGAGGCCTTTTTCTTCGAGCAATTTGATCAGGTGCGGGTTCTTCACGGTCCAAGACCCAGACAGGGTTTTGTGCGTGTAAACATTGGCCGGGATCGGTTCAATACAGGCTGACACACCACCGCAAATGATGGAGATTGAGGCGGTCGGCGCAATGGCCAATTTGTGAGAGAAGCGTGCCTTCATGCCGACTTCTTCTGCATCCTGGCATGAGCCGCGTTCTTCCGCCAAAACGATAGACGCTTTATCAACACCGGCGCGGATATGCTTGAACATGCGGCTGTTCCAGCTTTTTGCCATGACGCTTTCAAATGGAACGCCCATGCTTTGCAAGAAGGAGTGGAAGCCCATCAGGCCCAGCCCAACGCTGCGTTCGCGGATCGCTGAATAGATGGCGCGATCCATCGAGGCAGGGGCGCGGTCAATAAAGTCCTGCAGAACATTATCGAGGAAGCGCATGACGTCCTCTAGGAACGCGTCGTCCTGTGACCACTCAGTCCATTTTTCTGCATTGAGTGAGCTGAGGCAGCAAACCGCTGTCCGGTCCTCACCCTTATGGTCGGGGCCTGTGTGCAGCATGATTTCTGAGCACAGGTTAGAGGTGGACACTTTCAGGCCCAATGCGCGTTGATGCGCAGCCATCTGACGGTTCACAGTGTCAGAGAAAATCAGGTAAGGCTCACCCGTTTGCAGGCGGTGTTCCAGAATTTTCTGCCAGATTTCACGGGCGGACACTTCGCGGATGATCTCACCAGTTTTTGGGCTGCGCAGGCCAAAGGGCTTGTCGTCCTTTAGGCATTCCATGAACTCGTCTGAGATGTTCAGGGCATGATGCAGGTTCAGGCTCTTGCGATTAAAGTCGCCTGAGGGTTTGCGGATCTCAAGAAACTCTTCGATTTCCGGATGATGAACATCCAAGTAAACCGCTGCGGACCCGCGCCGCAAAGAGCCTTGCGAAATTGCGAGGGTGAGGGAGTCCATGACACGGATGAAGGGGATGATCCCACTTGTTGCGCCTGAGCCGCCAACCTTTTCGCCGATGGACCGAACGCCGCCCCAATAAGTGCCGATGCCGCCGCCGTTTGAGGCAAGCCAGACATTTTCATTCCATGTGTTCACAATGCCGTCGAGATTGTCATCGACAGAATTCAGGAAGCATGAAATCGGCAGGCCACGGCTCGCGCCACCATTTGACAGAACGGGCGTCGCAGGCATGAACCAAAGATTAGAGATATAGTCATAAATGCGTTGGGCGTGTTCGCCGTCATCTGAATAGGCGCAGGCGACACGGGCGAACAGATCCTGATATGATTCACCGGGAAGCAGATAGCGGTCTTCTAATGTGGCTTTGCCGAACTCGGTCAGATTGTCGTCACGGGTACGATCAATCTGAATGTCATAGTCAGCCCGCTTTTTAAACGCCTTGGGCTTTGTCGGCAGACGTTCAGTTTTGGGCAGCGGTGCTGCGGCCGGGCTGCTGCGGTGGAACGCGTCTTTTGACTGCGGTGCCCGCTCGCGATTTTCGATAATTGCCGGATCTGTTGTGGTTTGATGAAGCTCAGCCTCTGCTGCGTCATTTGCGGCTGTGCCTGTCATATCCCATGCGGAGCTCATGCTCTATTCCCCTCGGTCATGTGTGGAGCTGTCGGACAGCTCGCGGTTCCTAAATTGCGGGTATCGGTCAAAACCCGCATTTATGTGAGGGATTGGGCGAGGACGGCGTCAGGTAGAGGAGGGTGTGGCGGCGTTGGACTCACTAGGTTCCATGCATTCCCCCCTATATATAGTGGTCGAAACCCAATCGAACCACCGATGCCGTCACTGTCTCCTTTTCCCTTAATGCCTGTGGATAAGCTGTGGATATTTCATAACATCCTGATATTTATCGCTTATTTTCAGGCCAATTCTGTTTGTTAAAGTGAATTATGTTCCGGTCATTTGAAGGAAGTAGAGCCGCAAATCAATGATTATGTGGTTCTGACTGCCATCAAACACAACATATAGTGCTAAGGGTCGTGGGGCTCGTCAAGCCAGACTATTTGTGGATAACCGAAATAATGCGGCTTGACAGAAGCAGAAATGGCGGAAAACCGTAGGGTCAGCCTTAATTAAATGCGTGCTGTTACAAAATTCCCGCAGGCAAAATTGCAAATTTTGACAGTTTCGCGACTCAAAGCTGCCAAAAGCACGGGAAAACAGAATCAGTGCCGCTTTCGGGAAGTATCACCGCCAAGTCGTGACACTATATATAGGGCAGCTGTCAGGGAGTGGGGCAAGGAAGCGAGAATCAAATTCTGAACGACTAAGCGCGAGGGCAAACCATATCGGGCCGCGACGCATCTATAAGAAGAAATGAACAATTTGGGTTCGCTCATTAACCAAAAAATGTGTGGCGCGGGCTCCACAGAATTGGGGACAACTTACTTTTCTTAAAGAAATTACACTGGTTAGCACGCTAAATGCGCCGCTTATGCTTGGCACGACCCAATAAGATGGTTAGTGTTCGGCTTGGATACACAAATCGCCAGCGCAATTTATTTCGATTTTGCGCGGGGGCGGGTTGGTTCGATACCCGGCCGGTGGGCCGGTTTAACATTGAAGGACAAGTGAAATGCGTAAATCACTTCTTATCGGGGCAGCTGCCCTGTCCATGGTTTACACCGCACAGGCAGTTGCTGAGATGCCTGCTGTGACGGGCTTTAACGGCAAGGTTGAAGGTGGCTATGGCCAGCTTGATGGCGAAGATAATTTCGCTATTGGCGGTTCAATTGCCTTTCCGTTGATTGAACAGATGGGCATTCAGATTGATGGTAATCTGGGCATGCTGGGCGAAAATGAAGATCTGACTTATGGTGCCGGGCTCAGCTATTTCTGGCGCTCAAGCTCAGTCGGTTCATTCGGTCTATCAGCAGCTTATCTTGATGTAGATGAAGCAGCATGGATTAGCCGCTACACCGCAGAAGGCGAAGTTTATCTTGGCAATATCACCCTTGGTGGTGACTTTGGTTTCCAGGATTCTGACTGGGGTGGTGATGGCGCCTTTTATGGCGGTGCCAATGTGACACTTTACGCCATGCCCAATCTTGCGTTGACCGGTGGCGCTGATGTGTTTGGCTTCGAAGGCGGCGAAGATGTTCAGGTTAATCTGGGCGTTGAATTCGGCGTAATGGATATTTTGAGCCTTTATGCAGATGGCAAGCTGGGCAGCGAATCCGAAGACACAATTTTCGTCGGTGCGCGTCTGGCCTTTGGTTCCGATTCAACCAATCTGATAAAACAGCACCGCGAATATAATACGCGCGGTAATGCTGTGAATGAAATGTTGCGGGAAAATGATACCTTCCTGAAGAATGCCGCAGCAGTATCAGCCATTCAGGCCGCTGGTGGGTCATGCCCAATTCCGGCACCGCTTGATCCGTTGTGTATCCTGCCGATCTTCTAAGGCGGACTTCATAGCAAACGAATTAAACCCCGGTGCCGCGGCATCGGGGTTTTTTGTTTGGGCTTTCGCGGTGACGCGCTACACTGCCTGCACATTGATCCCGAATCGGGCCTTTTCCAGACTTATGAGGTGCTGCCTTGTCCCTAACTGACGAGCAATTAGCCGCGATTGAAGATGCGCGCGCACAATCCATGCCAACCCGCCGGGCGACCGTGCCCGCCCTAGAAGAAATCCTGTATGAGGCCGCGCCGCTGCTTGATCATGGTTTCGTGCGGGTCATTGATTATATGGGCGACGATGCCGCCATTGTGCAGGCTGCGCGCGTATCATATGGCAAGGGGACGCGCCAAGTATCGTCTGACAGGGGGCTGATCCGCTATTTGATGCGCCATCGCCACTCAACTCCATTTGAAATGTGCGAAATTAAGTTTCATGTGAAGCTGCCGATCTTTGTTGCCCGTCAATGGATTCGCCACCGCACGGCAAATGTGAATGAATATTCGGCTCGCTATTCCATTTTGGATAATGAATTTTACATTCCGGCGCCTGAACAATTGGCTGCGCAGTCGTCGAATAATCGTCAGGGTCGGGACCGCATTCTTGACGCCGACGAGGCAAAGCGTGTGCAGGACTTGTTGCGTGCGGATGCAGAACAAATGTATGGCACTTATGAGCATCTGTTGAATGAGCGTCCAGACGGGTCAATCGTTGACGAAAGCCGCGATGGACTGGCGCGTGAATTGGCGCGAATGAACCTCAGCCTGAATTTCTATACGCAATGGTACTGGAAAACGGACCTGCATAATCTGTTCCACTTCCTGTCATTGCGCGCCGATCCCCATGCCCAGTATGAGATTCGCGTCTATGCAGATGTGATGACTGAAATGGCAGAAAAATGGGTGCCATTGGCCGCAGAGGCCTTCCGTGATTACCGTATGGGCGCGGCGGAGTTGTCAGCCAACGCGCTTTCCACCGTCAAACGTTTGCTGAACGGTGAGGAGGTCGCACAGGAAGACTCCGGCCTATCTGCCCGCGAATGGCGCGAGCTGATGGAAGTTTTGGAGCGCTAGAAAGCTGAAGCGCTAAAACGCGACAGCGCTCTCGAACGCTAACTCATGGAAATTGATGGGCCTGCGGGGGCGTCTGCTGCCGCGTCCAGCTTGGCGATCACCTTGGCAGCGATGGCCTGATAGGCCTGTGCGTGGGGGCTTTCCGGCGCGCTGGTGACAATAGGGGTGCCCGCATCGGATGTTGTGCGAATGTCCATATGAAGGGGCACTTCGCCCAGAAAATCCATGCCAAGTTCGTCGGCGGTTTCACGTGCGCCGCCATGACCAAAGATATGGTGTGTGCTGCCGCAATCAGGGCAAATAAAGCTGCTCATATTCTCAATAATGCCCAGCACCGGCACGTCGGTTTGCCGGAACATGGCAAGCCCCTTGCGCGCATCGATCAATGCAATGTCTTGGGGGGTTGAAACGATGACAGCACCTGCCAAGGGAACGCGTTGGGCCATGGTTAGTTGCGCGTCACCCGTGCCCGGGGGCATATCGACCACCAGCACATCAATCGGGGCCCATGCAACATCTGTCAGCAATTGGGTCAGGGCAGACATGACCATGGGGCCACGCCAAATCATTGGCTGATCTTCAGATACCATCAGACCGATTGACATGGCCTTGATGCCATAGGCTTCCATAGGGCTGATCGTATGCCCGTCGGCGGAGGTTGGCTTGCCGCTTAGCTTCAAAAGGCGCGGGATCGAGGGGCCATAAATATCCGCATCCAAGATGCCGACACTTTTGCCTTGCGCGTGTAGCGCAAGGGCAAGGTTGACTGCAGTTGTCGATTTGCCGACCCCGCCTTTGCCGCTTGCTACTGCGATAATGGCGCCGACGCCCGGAATGGCTTGGGGGCCGCTTTTACCGCCGCCATTTGCCTGTTTGTTTTGCAGGCCTGCAGTGCCCGCCTTAACCTCAGGGCGCGGGGCGCCTGCCGGTGCCTCGTTATGGGCAGTCATGACGGCAGTGACCGTTAGGACACCCGGGATCGCTTTTACAGCGTCCTCAGCAGCCTTTCTGACGGGTTCCATCGTCTCAGCCTGTGCAGGGTCAATTTCCAGCGTAAATCCGATATGCGGGCCCTTTACGATCAGGCCCTGAATTGTCTTGGATTGCGCCAAAGGTTGGCCCGTCATGGGGTCGGTGATGGCTTTTAGTGCGTCAAGCACCATGTCGCGAGTGATTTCAGTCATTTATAGCCCAATAGGTCGGAATTGCGGGTCGGTTTTGTTTGCACCTGTGCGTGGGTCTTTCTATAACGGCTTTACATTGTAATCCAAGCACTTCCTAACTACATGTAGGGAAACCGAATGGAGCGAGGCGCCGTATAAGGGGTGCTTAGCTGTAGTAAACGAGAAGAAAGGGTCCACAAGACCATGGCGTCAGGCAATAACTCTTCAGGCGATTTTGGCGAACAGCCGACAGGCCCGGATTTTGACCAGCATATTCTCCACGCTGAAAGCCCTTGGGGCCAAGGTGGTGGTTCCGGCGGTGGCAAAAAAGGGTCGGGCGGCAACCCATGGGGCGGCTCTGGCGGCTCAGGCGGTTCCGGTGGTGGCGGACGCCCCGGTGGGCCTCGCGGCCCCGGCGGCGGTGGAAATGGGCCAGAAGGACCTGATCTTGAAGAATTGCTGCGCGAAGGACAGGATCGGTTGCGGTCATTGTTTCCTGGCGGCGGTGGCGGCGGCAGTGGCTCCGGCGGCGGACAGGGCGCAGGCCCGCTTGGCCGCTTTAGCCTGGCCTTTATCATCCTGGTCGTTGCAGGTTTGTGGATGGCCACAGGTATCTATCGCGTCAATACAGGCGAGCAGGGCGTCGTGCTGCGCTTTGGCGAGTTTGTAGAATTGACCCAACCGGGTCTGAACTACCATTTGCCATATCCGATTGAGACTGTGGAAACGCCGAATGTTGAACGTGTGAACCGTATCGATATTGGCTTCCGTGGTGCTGGCCCTCGTGATGGCGCGCGTTCTTCCGACCGGGCGCAGGAAAGCCTGATGCTGACGGGTGATGACAATATCGTGGATATTGATTTTTCCGTTTTGTGGAAGGTGTCAAACGCCGCTGACTATCTGTTTAACTTGCAGGACCCTGAACGGGTTGTGAAGGCGGTTGCTGAATCTGTTATGCGCGAAGTGATTGGCCGTAACGAAATCCAACCGATCTTGACGGAACGGCGTAAGCAAATTGAATCAGAGGTTGGTTTGCTAATGCAGCAGGTTCTTGACGAATATGGTGCCGGTGTTGACATCACCACCGTGCAGCTTGCCAAGGTGGACCCGCCCGCACAGGTTATCGACGCTTTCCGTGATGTGCAGGCAGCGCATGCGGATGCTGAACGCGAACGGAACAAGGCGGATGCCTATGCCCGTGATGTTGTTCCGCGTGCCCGTGGTCAGGCTGAAAAGATTGTTCAACAGGCCAAGGGTTATAAAGAGCAGGTCGTGAAGGGCGCAGAGGGTGAGGCTAGCCGCTTCCTCGCAGTCTATGAACAATATCGTAATGCTAAGGACGTGACGCGTAAGCGTATATTCATTGAAACCATGGAAGCTGTTTTCAAAGACATGAATAAAATTATTCTGGATGGGGACGGCAATGGTGTCGTGCCTTACCTGCCGCTCGATCGGCTTAACACAAAGCAAGCGAATTAGGAGGAGATAGGACCATGCAAAACCCCCGTATTATCCTCGTAATCATTCTTGCTGGTGTGCTCGCAATTTTGGCGAACAGCGCATTTTTCACCGTTCATCAGCGTGAGCAGGCTTTGGTTCTGCAATTCGGTAATCCCGTCCGCGTTGTGACAGAACCTGGGCTGTATTTCAAAACACCTTTCCTGCAAAATGCAGAGAAGATGGAGAAACGTGTCCTGAACTTTGACGCCGACACGGTTGAGTTGGTGACCAAGGATTCTAAGCGTTTGGTTGTTGATGCCTTTGCGCGCTGGCGCATTGTTGATCCTTTGAAGTTCTTCCAATCAGTGCGTACTGAATTAACCGCATTGAACCGCTTGGAATCACTCGTCAACGCGACTGTGCGTGAGATGATTGCGAAGCGGGATAAGGATGAACTTTTGTCCGGTGAACGTGCAGAACTGATGAAGGAAATCGCGGCTGACGTGACCGAAAAGGCGGAACGCTTAGGCATTGAAATTGTTGATGTCCGGTTGCGCCGGGTCGATTTGCCGGAAGCGAACAGCCTGTCAGTATTTAAACGCATGCAGGCTGAACGCGAACGTGAGGCACGTGAGGCGCGCGCGAAGGGCGCCGAAGATGCACAGCGCATTCAGGCAGATGCTGATCGTCAGGTCACAATCCTGTTGGCCGAGGCTGAGAAGTCATCCCAAATCCTGCGTGGTGAAGGTGAAGCTGAATCCAACCGTATCTTTGCGGAAGCATTCGGAAGGGACCCGGACTTTTTCGAGTTCTATCGGTCCATGCAGGCCTATGCCAAATCTTTGCAGGGTGACAACACAACGATGGTTGTCGATCCGAACAGCCGCTTCTTTAAGTTCTTTGACGACCCGGCTGGCAAGTAAAACGCGGGGCTAAGGCTATGAGCGTGTGGCAAGAGGCTTTATATGCATTGGGCCTGTTGCTACTGGTTGAGGGTGCGCTTTACGCCGTTGCCCCGAACAGTCTGCGCCAGATGCTGACGCAAATTCTGTCCTTGCCTGATGCGCAAGTGCGGAATTTGGGGCTGATCGCGGCTGCAATCGGCTTGATGGTGATCTGGTTCGTGCGTGGCTAGGATGGAAACCTGTGTTCTGCGTCATGTTCAGGGCTGTGTTGTGCCACATTTCTGCCCCAGCTAACTGTCATCAAGGCAAGGAAGAATACCGGATTTGAAAGAATAGGTTCAATATGATCTCGATCTCCTCAGCGGCCCTCTTTGGCTCTTCCCGCAAGCTCTTTACTGCTGCCCTATTGGGGGCAGGGCTTGTCTTGTCGCCTGCATTGATTCAGGCGCCAGCCGATACTGCTACGGCACGCGGGGCACCGGAAAGTTTTGCAGACCTTGTTGATGATGTGTCACCGGCTGTGGTTTACATTTCAACAACTGCGACGGTAGAGACGAATGGCAACCCGTTTCATGGCATGCCGCAAGGCACGCCATTTGATGATCTGTTCCGTGACTTCTTTGGTCAACGCGATGGTGAAGGCGAAACCCGCAAGCGCAAAGTACAAGGGCTTGGCTCAGGCTTTGTGATTTCACCTGAAGGTATCATTGTGACGAACAATCACGTGATTGAAGAAGCGGATGAAATTCAGGTGAAGTTCCCCGATGGGACAGAGCTTGAGGCCGAATTGATCGGACGTGATCCGAAAACTGATATTGCCGTGTTAAAGGTCGAATCTGACAAGGCCTTGCCCTATGTCAATTGGGGCGATTCTGATCATGCCCGGGTTGGTGATTGGGTTGTGGCAATTGGTAATCCGCTTGGACTTGGTGGATCAGTCACTGCGGGGATTATCTCTGCCCGCAATCGCGATATTAATGCCGGGCCCTATGATGATTTCATTCAGACTGATGCCCCCATCAATAAGGGTAATTCTGGCGGCCCGCTATTCACTATGGATGGCCGTGTGATTGGTGTGAATACCGCAATTTTTTCCACCAACGGATCTGGTTCCATTGGGATTGGTTTTGCAGTCCCTGCCAAAATCGCAAAACAGACGGTCGCGCAGCTACTGCAATATGGTGAAACCCGTCGCGGTTGGCTGGGTGTTCGCATTCAAACGGTAACCGATGACCTTGCTGAAGGTTTTGGTATGGATCGCGCGCGCGGCGCATTGGTCGCCGGCGTGACTGAAGATGGCCCGGCGGAACAAGGCGGCATTGAAGAAGGCGATGTGATCATTGCCTTTGATGGCAAAGACATCGACGAGATGCGTCAACTGCCGAAGATTGTTGCCGATACGCCTATCGGCAAAAAGGTTGATGTTGTTGTCTGGCGTGATGGCAAGAAAAAGACACTGACCGTAAAGGTTGACCGCCTTGATGAGAAAGTTGCTGAAACTGATGACGCCAAAGGCGACAGTAAAAATGACGACGACGTAGAGACCAAGACGGTGTTCGGTTTGACGCTTGCCCCTTTGACAGAGGAAATGGCCGAAAAGCTTGAGTTTGAGGATGGCGCCAAGGGCGTTGTCGTCACCGGCGTCGCTGGTGGTTCAGCGGGTGCCGAAAAGGGTATCCGCCGTGGTCACATCATTGTCGAGGTTAGCGGCACTGCGGTTGCGAGCCCTAAGGACGTGTTGGATCGCATTGAAGGGTTAAGGAGTAAGGGCAAGCGCGTGGCGCTGTTCATGATCCGCTCTCCCCGTGGGGACTCTCAATTCGTTCCATTCCGTTTGGATGAAGACGACAATTAGGAAAGCGACGGTGGTATCAGTCGGTCACGAATTGATCGACTGAGTAGCCCTGAAAATAAAGCAAGCCTGTGAGCGGCGCGTGGTCAAGTCTGGCCCGCGCCGCTTCTGCAACAACGGGTTTTGCACGGTAGGCAACGCCCAATCCCGCGATACCAATCATGGCAAGATCATTGGCCCCATCACCTATGGCAATTGCTTGGCCTAGTGGGATGTCGTGGGCTGCGCACATTTCTTCCAACGCTGCCTGTTTGGCCGCCTTGCCAAGGATCGGACGGGCAACTTTTTCAAGTTTGCGGTCATCATTGAACACCAGCGTATTGGCGCGATTTTCTGCCATGCCAAGCGCTGCCGCGACACGTTCTGTAAAGAAGGTAAAGCCGCCGGATACCAGGGCAGTGTGGGCGCCATTTTCAGCCATCGTGCGCACGGTGGTGCGGGCACCGTCAGACAGGCGAATGCGATCCTGATAACAGGCTTCTAAGCTATCTTCGGTTAGGCCCTTGTCGGCCAGCATAGCGATGCGCGCGTCCAAGGCCTCTTCAAAGTCAAGTTCGCCGCGCATGGCCCGCTCTGTAATCGCGACAACGTCATCTTTCATGTCGGCAAAATCAGCCAGCTCGTCCAAACATTCCGCAGTGATCATGGTTGAGTCCATGTCTGCGATTAAAAGTTGTTTGCGTCGCTGTTTGGGATCGGCATGTTGCGCGAGCAGGTCAATTTGTTCACCCTGCAGAACTGTTCGGGCTGCCTGTTCAGCAGCGATCTCGTCAATGCCGCCAAAATCAATGTCGCCAGCTTCGTCACCAAGCTGCTTTACAGAGCCTATGGTTGCACCGGCATCTGTAAGGGCGGCGCGCACCAAATCAATCTGTGTGGTTTGAAGGGGGGCATTGCCAACCAGTGTCAAAACAAGTCCAGGTGCGGCCATTGCTGGGCATTCCTAATTGTAAAACTTTGCGTATGATGCGTCTATGACCGACAAACAATCACAGCGCGCCATCCTTATTGCAGGACCAACCGCCAGCGGCAAGTCATCGCTGGCGCTTGATGTTGTGCAGCGACTGGGGGACGCAGGCCAGCCCGCTGCGATCCTGAACGCTGATTCCATGCAAATCTATCGTGAAACGCCTATTTTGGCGGCGTGTCCCACTGCTGCAGATAAAGAGAAGGCGCCACACTATCTATATGAATGCAGGTCAGTGCGGCAGCCATGCTCTGCGGGGCAATATGTCGATCTTGCCGCCCCGTTAATCCGGGATTTATGGGGGCAGGGGGTGTTGCCTGTCATAGTTGGTGGTACGGGCCTTTATTTTCGCGCCTTAAGCGAAGGGCTGTCTGCAATTCCCGATATTCCCCGTGCGCTGGTGGACGAGGCTGAGGCTTTCGTCGCCTCAAACGGGATTGAGGCATTGCATGCCAAGCTAGATCCCGCCATGCAGGCGCAGCTTCACGCGACTGACAGCCAGCGTATAGTTCGGGCTTGGTCCGTTTTGGAAGAAACAGGCCGTTCTTTGGCAGATTGGCAATCTGACCCCTTGGTGCAACCATTGCCTGAGGCGCAGTTTGATAAATTCGCCCTAATGCCCGACCGGGCCTGGCTCTATGATCGATGTGATTACCGTTTTGACCTAATGGTGAAGGCGGGGGGACTGACGGAGGCTGAAATGCTGTACAAAACCGACATTCCGCGCAACCTGCCGGGGATGAAAGCGCTTGGCTTGCCAGAGCTTTTCGGCTATTTCGCGGGGCATAGTGATCTTGAAACGGCTGTAATCAACGCAAAAACGGCCACCAGACGCTATGCAAAGCGTCAAACGACCTGGATTAGGAATCAGATGATGTCGTGGAATGTGATTTCTGCGCAACAAATGGAAAGGTCGTGCGACATTTTGTTAAATAAAATTGCACTATAGTGGTTGACCTGCCCGGGTTGGGGCAGTAGGTTCCGCTCAATCGGGTCGCAAGCTCTTGCGGCCCCTATTTTATTTTGTGGGGCCCACCTTTTGCGGTGGCCAAAGAATGATGTGGAGAGTGTTATGACCGGCTCGCAATTGACTGGCGCAGAAATCGTCATCAAAGCATTGGTCGATCAGGGTGTGGATACGATTTTCGGCTATCCCGGTGGGGCTGTGCTGCCGATTTATGATGTTCTGTTCCAACAGAATAATATCCGCCATATTCTTGTCAGGCATGAACAAGGCGCTGTTCACGCAGCCGAAGGCTATGCCCGTTCAACAGGCAAGCCCGGGGTTGTTCTTGTTACCTCAGGCCCCGGCGCGACAAACGCAGTTACAGGGCTGACAGATGCCCTGATGGATTCGATCCCGATCATTTGTTTGACCGGGCAGGTTGCGACCCATTTGATTGGTTGTGACGCCTTTCAGGAGGCCGATACGGTCGGCATTACCCGCCCGGCGACTAAGCATAACTGGCTTGTTAAGGATGTTGATAAGCTGGCGCGTGTTATGCATGACGCATTCTATGTTGCCACATCTGGCCGTCCGGGGCCTGTCGTTGTCGATATACCGAAGAATGTTCAGTTTGCATCTGGTCCTTATCAGAAGCCGCATGAAATTCAGCACCCCAGCTATAAGCCTCAGGTAAAGGGTGATGTTGATGCGATCCGTGAAGCGGTTCGCATGATGGGTGATGCCCGCAAGCCGATTATTTATTCCGGCGGCGGCGTCATTAATTCCGGGCCACAGGCAAGTCAGTTGTTGCGCGACTTGGCAAAATTGACAGGTTGGCCTGTGACGTCGACCTTGATGGGCCTTGGTGCCTTTCCTGCAGCAGATTCACAATGGCTTGGCATGTTGGGTATGCACGGCACTTATGAAGCCAATAATGCCATGCATGACAGTGATCTGATCCTGTGTGTTGGCGCCCGCTTTGACGATCGGGTAACTGGTCGCCTTGATGGCTTTGCCCCCTATGCGAAGAAGATCCATATTGATATTGATGCAAGCTCTATCAACAAGAACGTTATGGTTGATGTGCCGATTGTTGGCGATGTTGCCCATGTTCTTGAAGATATGATGCGCCTATGGCGTGCAGAGGCTGTGTCGACAGACAAGGATGCGTTGAAGGAATGGTGGAACCAGATTGACGTCTGGAAGGCCCGTCATTGCCTTGGCTATGGCCGGGAGGAGGCTGAGAAGGCCGACACCATCCGCCCGCAATATGCGATTGAGCGTTTGTATGAGCTGACCAAGGATCGTGACAGCTATATCACGACAGAGGTTGGCCAGCACCAGATGTGGGCAGCGCAATATTACCGTTTTGAAGAACCGAACCGCTGGATGACTTCAGGCGGTTTGGGGACGATGGGTTATGGCTTGCCTGCGGCTGTTGGCGCCCAATTGGCGCATCCTAAGTCGCTGGTTATTGATATTGCCGGTGAAGCTTCTGTCCTGATGAATATGCAGGAAATGTCGACAGCGTTGCAGTATCGCCTGCCGATCAAGATCTTCATCTTGAACAATGAATATATGGGCATGGTTCGCCAATGGCAGGAATTGCTGCATGGTGGCCGCTATTCTGAAAGCTATTCTGAGGCACTGCCCGATTTCGTCAAGTTGGCAGAGGCCTATGGCGGAAAGGGCATTCGTTGTTCAGACCCCAAGGAGCTTGATGCCGCGATCGAAGAGATGATTGCCTATGATGGGCCGGTTATTTTCGATTGTCTGGTGACCAAGGAAGAAAACTGCTATCCCATGGTTCCTTCGGGGGCGGCCCATAATGAAATGATCCTGGCTGATGAATCTGCGCTTGCCGATGTTGAAGTGTCGGCAGCCGGGAAATCATTGGTTTAAGTGACGGCAATTGGAATAAGACGATGACACAGGACACTATCGAACGTCATACAATGGCCGTTTTGGTCGACAATGAATCGGGCGTTTTGGCGCGCGTAATCGGCCTTTTTGCCGGGCGTGGCTATAATATTGAAAGCCTAACAGTGGCAGAGGTGGATGACGCCGCCCATCAATCACGTATCACAATCGTGACTGAGGGGACGCCGCAGGTAATTGCCCAAATCAAGGCACAGCTTGACCGATTGGTTCCGGTACACAAGGTCCATGATTTGACGGTTGAAGGCCCGTCTGTGGAGCGTGAATTGGCGCTTGTCAAAGTGGTTTCTAAGGGTGACCGCCGGGTTGAAGCCCTACGTATCGCTGACGTGTTTCGGGCCCGTGCGATTGACTCGACTTTGGAGAGCTTTGTCTTTGAAATTACAGGCGCTTCGGCGAAAATCGACGCCTTTATCAATCTGATGCGTCCATTGGGCCTGTCAGATGTGTCTAGAACCGGGGTTGCTGCCATTGCGCGCGGCACGGCGTTGATGTAAAGCCACACCCAGAATTTTGTACCTTGTCCTCAATTTCCGCTGGGGCAGGGGCCCAACCGCTCATTCGCGGGCCTATCCAGCTCGCAAACTGTTTGAATGAAGAAAGGAAATGCCATGCGCGTCTATTATGATCGCGATGCAGACGTCAATCTGATCAAGAAGAAAAATGTCGCCATTGTTGGCTATGGCTCACAGGGTCATGCCCATGCGTTGAACCTGAAGGATTCAGGTGTTGAGAATGTGGCCGTTGCGCTGCGTGCCGGTTCTGCATCTGCTGCCAAAGCAGAAGGCGCGGGCCTGCAGGTCAAAGAAATTGCCGAAGCTGCTGCTTGGGCCGATGTTCTGATGATCCTGACACCTGATGAATTGCAGCCTGCAATTTATGAAGAGCATATTCGTGACAATCTGAAGCCGGGCGCGGCTATGTGCTTTGCGCATGGTCTGGCCGTTCACTTCAATTTGATTGAGCCTCGCGCTGACATTGACGTGTTCATGATCGCCCCGAAAGGCCCCGGCCACACGGTGCGTGGTGAGTATCTTAAAGGCGGCGGCGTGCCCTGCCTGATCGCAGTTCATCAGGATTCATCAGGCAATGCCCATGATATTGGTCTGTCCTATGCCTCTGCCGTTGGTGGTGGTCGTTCCGGCATCATCGAAACCACATTCAAGGAAGAATGTGAAACTGACTTGTTCGGTGAACAAGCTGTCCTGTGCGGTGGTTTGGTTGACCTGATCCGTGGCGGTTTTGAAACCCTGGTCGATGCAGGTTACGCGCCTGAGATGGCGTACTTTGAATGCCTGCATGAGGTGAAGCTGATCGTTGACCTGATCTATGAAGGCGGTATCGCCAACATGAACTACTCCATCTCAAACACAGCCGAGTATGGCGAGTATGTGACCGGCCCGCGCGTCATCAATGATGAAAGCCGCGCTGCCATGAAGACCGCCCTGCGCGAAATTCAGGACGGTACTTTTGTGCGCAACTGGATGCTTGAAAATCAGGTTGGTCAGCCGAACTTCAAGGCAACCCGCCGCATCAATGATGCGCACCAAATCGAAGAAGTTGGTGCCAAGCTGCGCGGTATGATGCCGTGGATTGAATCAGGCAAATTGGTCGATAAGGCCAAAAACTAAGCCTGAACGCTAAACAAGTTTACAGGAAGGGCGTTGCCGTGATGATGGCAGCGCCCTTTTTCTTTTGTTTGCCTATTTGCTGGTGGCGCGGTGAATCCCATCCCAAGTTTCGGGCGCTGGGGGATCGGCAAGGATTATACGACAGCGATCAGTCATGACCCGAATTGCCTTGTCCTCAGGATAATCAGCCAACAATGCTTCATAGGCGGTTAGCGCCGCCTCAAACTCGCCATTGATATAGAATTTCAGTGCCTCAGCCTGACGGGCGGCCTGTGCTTGCTGATCAGGGCTTGCGTCTTCAAGTGTGGCAACAAGTTCGTAAACGATTGTGCCGCCAGTGCGCCCTTTAACGGCGATAAAATCGATTGGGCGGGCAAGGAATTGATCGCGGACAAGATCATATGTTTCCTCGCTGATCATTATATTGGTGCCATAGGTTTTGTTTTGCCCTTCAAGGCGGCTGGCAAGGTTAGCCGCATCGCCAATTGCCGTGTAGTTCAGCCGTTCTGAGGAGCCGATATTGCCAACAAAACAATCGCCGGTGTTTAGGCCAATGCGCGTGACGAGGCGCGGACCTCCATGTTGTTCGAACCTGTCATTCAACTCATCCAGCGCGCGGTTCATCATCAGGGCAACGCGGCAAGCATCTGCAACATGATCATCATTGTCATGGGGGGCACCCCAAAAGGCCATAACACCGTCACCCATATATTTATCGACAGTCCCGTTATTGGCGCGGATGGCGCTGCTGACGGTTTCCAAATAGTCGTTCAATGTGTCGGCGACCATGTCAGGGTCCATCCGTTCAGAAATTGAGGTGAACCCTTCAATGTCCGAAAAGAACAGGGTGATGGTGCGTCGCGTGCCGCCGGGTGCTGCTATGCTTTCCTGTTCCAACCAGCTTTGCACAAGGCCTTTGGGAACGAATTTTTCAAATGATCTTAGCCCTGCACGCATGGAAGATATATCGCGGCCCATATGATCGATTTCACGAATGACGGATCGGATGGGGGGGCGCTCAGACAGGTCAAACCGGCGGATCATATCCATATCCTTGTGAACCTGCGAGAAGGTGGCGGCGACCTGCCGTGAGAATATCTGCGCGATGATCAGCGCGACCAACAGAATTGCCAAGCCAATGATCAGCGCGCGCCAATTACTTTCAGTAATGTGGGCCAGAAAGTCACTTTCTGGGGCCACCAATATTGCGTGCCACACTGTTCCGTCGGGCAGGGTAAGGGGCCGGACAGTGCCAAGCCAAGTTTCATCCGCTGATTGTGTGCTGTGTGTCCATTTTGCAGACGACCCGGCTACATGATTGTTTTGATAGGCTGCCCACAAGGCCATCGCCGGACTTTGATCCTGATCCAAGATGTTTGGGATCGCCGCGCCTGCAAACAATGTTGCGTCAGGGTGGGCAACAATATCGCCTGTGTCGGTCACGACAACCGCATAACCCTGCGGGCTGATTTCCAAAGTGCGCACAAAGTCGGACAAAAAGCCCAACGTCATTTCAAGCGAAAGGACGCCAACAAGAGTGCCGCTGGTATCTGTTAGGGGGGCTGAATAGGTTAGGCCGGGCGTCTTATCAGTAAAGAAGATGTAAGGCGCGCTCCACCCAGCGGTTTTATTCCCTGCTGCCTGTTTGAACCAGTCTCGTTGCCTGGGGTCGAAGTCGGTTTCTGTCGTGGATCCCATCTGCCACTCCCGATTGGATGTGATCTGATACACGGTCAGTGTGCTGCTGGATGTGGCTTCATCGTTAGATGTCCATTGCCGGACGCGAGTTTGATCATTTTGATGGACAGCCAGAATCATATTGCCGGACATGTCTGCAAAACCGGCGGAAGAATACCAAGGTTCGTTGGCGACCATGGCAGCGAAATGATCGCCGAGTTCAAGCCAGTCGTCTGTGTGCAGCTTGCCCTGCTGAATCAACGATGTGTTGATGGCGGTAAGTGGCGCAGCGGCGGCGAAATGGGCGCTGGTGACATCGTGAACACGGGCCATCAACTGTGCGAACAAATGGTCGGACAGTTCTTTGATAGCATTTGATGTGTTGATGTAGTTGTTAATACCGAGTGCGAGGGATAGCGCCAGAATAACCGTCGTGATCAGGCCTGCCACACTGGCCCTAAAGCTTATGCCTTTTGACCTAAGTCGGTCGTGAAGGCCATTGCCACCTGTGGTGCTCATAACTCAAGGCTCGCTTTTTCAGATTTGTTGTTTGGCTGCAGTTTCGGCGCTGCGCTCATGCGGGTCAAGCAGGATTGATCACAGGCTGAGCTGTTCGATATGGGGGAGGGAGGGGATCGCCCCCGCCTTTGTGACGGAATGGCTGGCGGCGATTATGGCCGTTTTGATAGCGTCAGTGATTGTTGTTCCCTTGCTGAGTTGGGCTGCCAGATAGCCGCAAAAACAATCGCCTGCGCCGACTGTATCAATAGCCTTTACCGGCGGGGCCAGATGTTGTGCATAGGTCTGCCCGATCAGGCTGACCGCGCCCGCATCGCCAAGGGTGACAATCAAGTGTTGGTCAGTGGTTCGGCCCAGCTTGTTTGAAAGAGATGACAGCTCTTGTTCGCTTGGGGTGTCGCTGAGTTCAGACTGCGCAAAGTATGCAGCCTCAATCTCGTTCAAGACCAGTATGTCCACCAATTGCGCCGCCTCTGTAAACGTTTTGCTGGCCGGCGCTGCATTTAGGAGGGTGAGGGCACCTGCGCTTTTTCCCCCATGTAGAAAGCGCAATGTGTCGTCGGGCAAACATTCACCCTGTGCCAGCAAAACATCATTCGGGCCAAATTTTGGCATCTGTTGCCACCTATAGAGATGATTGGCACCGGGAATAACCATGATTTGATTGGTTTTTTCTCCGACCATCACAAGCGCACACCCGGTTGCGGCATTGGCAATTTGCAAATGGGTGAGATCAACACCCGTGGCAGACAGGGCGTCCTTCATGAACTGGCCCATCGGGTCTTGCCCTATCGCGCCATAAAGGATGACATCTGCGCCCGCACGTTTTGCGGCAACTGCCTGATTGGCGCCTTTACCGCCGGGATATTGGGCAAAGCTTTGTCCCAGAATGGTTTCGTCAGGTCCGGGTAGGGCAGTGCCTGTGCCGACCAAATCGCAAATAATGCTGCCGAAAACGTGTATTTTGCCCATATGATCCCCTGACTATTCGGCAATTTGATCGCAATTGTGTGCGACAAGTCAGTACCCTGCCTATGGATTTGCCCCCTTGCAATCTGTCATTTTTCGCCTTAGATAGACAGAATAGAGTTTGAAAGGGACCCCATTCATGACGCATCAGCGCGACATGATTAGACAGCGGAAGGCACGGGCGCAGGCAATTGCTGCGACTGAGAACGCTTCTGCACGTCTGCTTGGCTTGTTCCTTCCCCTTGCTGCTACCCTACTACTACTTGCGGGTCTAGCCAGCCTCTAGGTGCTTCGGTTTCTTTTGGAACAAATCGGATGGGCGCCTAGGGGAATTTGGTGCGTCCGACCACGAACTGATTTTGATTTCCAGATTTTTGAAGACTTAAAGCTATGACTGATCAAACCAAACAAACACAGCAAGACCCCGCAAACCGCGTCGTGATTTTCGACACCACATTGCGCGATGGGGAGCAATCCCCCGGTGCATCTATGACATTGGATGAGAAATTGCGAGTAGGGGAACAATTGGAAGCATTGGGCGTCGATGTGATCGAAGCTGGCTTTGCCATCGCCTCCAACGGCGACTTTGAAGCAATTACCGAGGTTTCCAAACTCGTCCGCAAGCCGGTCATTTGTTCATTGGCCAGATCCGGGCAAAAGGATATCGACCGCGCGGCAGAAGCATTGCAATTCGCAGAGCGGGCGCGCATCCACACATTCATTTCAACTAGCCCGGTTCATATGAAGCACAAGTTGCAAATGGAGCCAGAAGATGTGCTGCAGGCTGTTATCGATTCTGTGACCTACGCCCGTAATAAGGTAGAGGACGTGGAATGGTCTGCCGAAGACGCCACCCGGACGGAACATGATTTCCTGTGCCGGACTGTTGAAGCGGCTATCAAGGCAGGTGCAACGACCATCAATATTCCTGATACGGTTGGTTATACTGTGCCTGAAGAATATGAGGCACTGTATCGGATGTTGATCGACCGTGTGCCGGGTGCCGATGGGGTGATCTTCTCCACCCATTGTCATAATGATTTGGGCTTGGCGGTTGCCAACTCCTTGGGCGGGGTGCGCGGTGGCGCCCGTCAGATCGAATGTACCATTAATGGCTTGGGTGAACGCGCGGGTAATGCAGCGGTTGAAGAAATCGTTATGGCCTTGCGTACGCGTGGGGATGCCATGCCTTACTGGACCAATGTCGAAACGACAGAAATCATGCGCGGCTCACGCTTGGTATCGGCCGTGACGGGCTTTCCGGTGCAGTACAATAAGGCAATTGTTGGCGACAACGCCTTTGCCCATGAAAGCGGGATCCATCAGGACGGGATGCTGAAAAACACCCAAACCTATGAAATCATGACCCCAGAAAGCGTTGGCGTCACCCAAAGCTCTTTGGTGATGGGCAAGCATTCCGGTCGTCATGCGTTTAAAACCAAGGTTGCTGAATTGGGCTATGACCTAGGTCAGAACGCGATTGAGGATGCTTTTGTCCGCTTCAAGGATTTGGCTGATAAGAAAAAGCAAATCTTTGATGAAGATATTGTGGCCTTGATCGACGATGAAATGGCAAGCGCGAATGACAGGATTAAGGTTGAAAGCCTGACTGTTATTGCCGGGACATCCGGGCCGCAAAAGGCAACCATGACCTTGAACATTGATGGCGATAAACAAACAACCGAAGCAACCGGCGACGGTCCTGTGGACGCCACATTCAACGCGATTAAGGCACTGGTCCCGCATGAGGCTGAGTTGCAGCTTTATCAGGTGCATGCCGTGACCGAAGGAACAGATGCGCAAGCAACCGTTTCGGTTCGATTGGCCGATCAGGGCATGACCGTTGTGGGGCAGGGTGCTGAAACTGATACACTGGTAGCCTCAGCCAAGGCCTATGTTGGTGCGTTGAACAAGTTGTTTGACCGCAAGGAAAAGGCCTCAACCTCGCAGTTGGCCCTGTAGGTAAGCACAGATATTGATGAGGAGCCGACGTCTTTTCCTGCGGGAGGGGCGTCGGCTCCTTATTTTTGTCCGAATCTGATGATTTCTTCGAATCTGTAGCGATTTTCTTTGTTTTTCGGGCCATTTTCCGCTTAAACAACCTTAATTGATTCAAAGGATCGTGTGACGGTTTTCCGGCGCGATCCGTAGTCGTTGGAGCGATACGCACTTATGTTATCCGACCTTTTGGGCATGTTGTCGGCCGATATGGCCATTGATTTGGGCACCGCAAACACACTGGTCTATGTCAGGGGCCGGGGCATTGTCCTGAATGAGCCTTCAGTTGTCGCAATTATCGAAAAAGATGGGCGCAAGCAGGTTCTGTCTGTTGGACAAGAAGCCAAGCAGATGCTGGGCCGTACCCCTGGTAATATTCACGCTATTCGGCCTATGTCAGATGGTGTGATTGCCGATTTTGAAATTGCCGAAGAAATGATCAAGCACTTTATCCGCAAAGTGCATAATCGCCGGACTTTCGCCAACCCGCAGGTTGTGATTTGCGTGCCGTCAGGCTCTACCCCTGTTGAGCGTCGTGCCATTCGTCAATCAGCCTTGAGCGCAGGGGCACGCCGTGCCTGGTTGATTGAGGAACCAATGGCTGCCGCAATCGGCGCGGGTTTGCCCGTGACCGAACCAACAGGTTCTATGATCGTTGATATCGGCGGTGGCACGACCGAGGTTGCGGTCCTATCGCTTGGCGGCATTGTTTATTCACGGTCCGTTCGTGTCGGTGGCGACAAAATGAATGATGCGATTATAGCCTATATCCGCCGTACCAATAATCTGCTGATTGGTGAGGCGAGTGCCGAACGGATCAAGCATGAGGTCGGCTCTGCCATGACACCGGAAGATGGCGATGGCCGGACAATCCAGATCAAGGGTCGCGACTTGATGAATGGTGTGCCGAAGGAGCTGACCATCACGGAACGCCAGATCGCGGAAAGCTTGAACGAGCCTGTG
Organism: Alphaproteobacteria bacterium; assembly: GCA_965229935.1. Taxonomy (GTDB): domain Bacteria; phylum Pseudomonadota; class Alphaproteobacteria; order SPJN01; family SPJN01; genus SPJN01. The sequence goes on along the minus strand of CBDDKB010000002.1, from coordinate 1,248,550 downwards.
AACGCGATTGTAGAGGCGGTGAAAGTTGCCCTAGAACAAACCCCGCCGGAATTGGCAGCTGATATCGTCGATAAGGGCATTGTCTTGACAGGTGGCGGTGCGCTTTTGAACAATATGGATCAGATTTTGCGTGAAGCGACAGGCCTGCCAGTGTCAGTAGCCGAAGAACCATTGTCTTGTGTTGCCCTTGGTACGGGCCGGGCGTTGGAAGAGCTTAAGGCTATGCGACACGTTTTGTCGGCAGAGCATTGATTTATAGGCATTTTTGACGCCCAAACAGGTGTATTTGCATGGGGCGATATGACGAAAAAAAAGGCGAGCAACGCCCAATCGGCCTAAAGCCGGTCGGGCGCAGCCGGACTGTGCCTTTTCGTGCCTTTTACGATCGTTATGCCTTGCTTGGGTTTATTGCGCTGTCAGCGGCACTGTTATTATTCGGGCGGGCAGATAGCTTCCTTGTTGAGATGAGCCGCCGCACAGTCGCAGAAATTGCGACGCCGATCCTGTCGATTATGCAGGAACCTTTGGCGGCCATAGATGATATTGGCGCGTCAATCACCTCAATCACCAACGTCTATGAAGAAAATAAAAAACTGAAGGCAGAGCTTGAGCGTTTGCGTGGCTGGGAAGGCGTTGCAACAGGTCTTTCAGATGAAAATCGCTTGATGCGCGAGCTACTGTCTATGGCGGATGACTTGCCGACCGGTGTGCGTTCTGCGCGCGTCGTCGCTGACACGTCTACGCCCTTTGTGCGGGCCGTGTTGATCAATGCAGGTAGCCGTGATGGGCTGGAAAAAGGGCAGGCGGTTCTGAATCATATGGGGCTCGTAGGCCGCATAGACGGAACGGCGTCGGATGGCGCGCGGGTCCTGTTGGTAACAGATATTAACTCCCGCATTCCGGTGCGATTGGCTGATGATAGGGTAAAGGGGCTTGCGTCGGGGTCAAACGGTGCGCTTTTAAAGATCAGCTATTTGCCTGAAAGCGCAGCTCCACAGGTGGGTGAGCGTGTGGTGACGTCAGGCGATGGCGGGTTGATGCCAGCGGGATTACCTGTAGGTATTGTCGCAGCGATTGACGAGGATGGAACGGTCTTTATTCGCCCCCATGTGGATACAACCCGGCTTGATTATGTGCGGGTTTTAAGCTTGCCACTAAACCTAACGGTTAGCGTTGAACAGGGTTTGCCCCGTGGGGTTGCCATGCCCGAAGCCGTTTCTGAAGGCGGAGCCAAGCCGCTGCAAGGTGAAATCCCAGTTGATATTTTGATGGATGAACAAGAACAACTGACCATCGAACAACAGCACCATAGTCGCCCCAAGCTTAGGTCAATCGGCACAGATCAATGAACGCGCTATCTTTTGATTGGCTGCTTCTATCTTTGCGCAATGCCGCACCGATTGTGACGGTTTTATTTGCGGGTTTGATTGCTGCTTTGCCTTGGCCGGTATTGAGCGGCAGTAATGCTATGACCGGGGCGGTACCTGATCTTGCTTTTATGGCGATCTATTTTTGGCGCATGATGCGGGCCGATCTGATGCGCCCATCAGCCGTGTTTTTGGTTGGCTTTTTGCTTGATGCGCTGTCAGGGGCGCCCCTTGGCATGTCAAGTTTTGCCTATCTTATTGCGATCCTTATCGTTGGGCGCATGTCGCAGTTGATTGTGCCTTTGTCTGGCTTGTTCTGGTTTGGCGGCTTTGTGATTGCGGCGGCTACTGTGACCACCTTGTCGTGGGTCATCGCCAGCCTGTGGAGTTTGGCTTTTGTGCCGATTTTGCCGATGATTGTTTCCCTGATTTGGACAATCTTACTCTACCCGTTGATGGGAATGGCATTGATGCTTGTATTGCGGCTATTGGTGCCGACACAAACTGCAAGGTAAGCTGCTGCCATGTCTGACGAAAAACTGACAGGAAAGTTTACGCGCCGTGCCATCATGTTTGGTGGCATGCAGGCACTTGCATTCAGCGTAATTGGCGCGCGGCTTTATCAGTTGCAGGTTGTTGAGGCTGATCTTTATCGGACATTGGCCGAAGACAATCGTATTAATCTAGAACTGTTGCCGCCTGTTCGGGGGCGAATTCTTGACAGATTTGGGCGGGAGCTTGCGCGTAATCAGCGTACCCATGGGGTGATCCTGATACCCGAACAAACCAATGGGGTTGAGGCAACCTTGGATCAGCTAGCCCGTCTGGTGCCTATTAGTGATGATGTGCGCCAACGGGTGATAAAAGATGTCAGCCGTAATCGGTCCTTTACGCCCATTACCGTGATCAATGATATGGAATGGCAGGCCTTTGCCAAGGTGAATGTCAACAGCCCGGATTTGCCCGGCGTACACAGCAAAACCGGCTATCGCCGTGATTATTTGGGCGGTGAATCGCTGTCACATTTATTGGGTTATGTTGGGTACCCATCGGGGGATGATCAGCAGCGGGACCCTGATCCACTATTATCGATGCCGGGATTCCAAATCGGTCGGCGTGGGCTCGAACGGCAGTTTGATCAGGAGTTGCGCGGCAAGGCTGGTAATCGACAGGTTGAGGTTAACGCGCTTGGCCGCGTAATTCGCGAACTGGAGCGTGAGGAGGGCGAGGCCGGGCAGGATCTTGTGCTCACTATTGATGCTGATTTGCAGGATTTTTCAGCGGCACGATTTGAAGGTGAAACGGGCGCTGCGGTATTGTTGGACGTTGCAAATGGTGATGTGCTGGCAATGACGTCAACACCGGGATTTGACGCGAACAAGTTTGCGACGGGTATAAGCACACGCGACTGGCGTAAGCTCGTTGATGATCCAAGATCGCCACTGCTGAATAAGGCTGTACAGGGGCGCTACCCGCCGGGCTCTACATTTAAGATCGCTGTGCTGGCCGCAGCGTTAGAGGCGGGCGTTACCAACGACACACGCAAAATAATGTGCAGTGGTCATATTGAAATGGGTGGTCACCGCTTTCACTGTTGGCATCGCTTTGGCCATGGGTTGATGAATGCCAAACAGGCAATGCGAGAATCCTGCGATGTTTATTTTTATCAGATTGCGCGGGAGGTCGGCATTGATCGCATTGCGGACATGTCTCGCAGGCTAGGGCTCGGGCAACTGTATGAGATCGGCTTGCCCGAACAGGCCAAAGGTTTGATCCCTGACCGGAACTGGAAACAGGCTGTGTTTGGGCAGCCTTGGCAGGTTGGTGAGACCTTCATCGCCGGAATTGGGCAGGGCTTCGTTACCGCCAATGCGTTGGAGCTTGCTGTGATGACAGCTCGTGTTGCCAATACTGAGTTGCGTGCGGTGAAGCCAAGACTTGTCGTTAACCCAGATGAGCTGACGCCTGACTTTCCTGAATTGCCAGTGAAGTCATGGATTATCGACCGGGTGCGGGATAGTTTGGACGCCGTAACCAACCACCCTGCGGGCACGGCGTTTGAACACCGCATGATGTGGCAGCATCAGGAAATGGCGGGCAAGACCGGCACCGCACAAGTCAGGCGCATCACGCAGGCAGAGCGGGACCAGGGCGTTTTAAGCAATGACCAATTGCCTTGGTCGCAACGCGATCATGCGCTGTTTGTGGGCTATGCCCCTGTCGACAAGCCGCGTTATGCCGTCAGTGTGATTGTAGAACATGGTGGGTCCGGCTCCTCCGTCGCCGCTCCGATTGCTAGGGATTTGTTGATCGCAGCCTTGCAGCGGGATTCAGGCGCGCAGCCCTCCCGTGAAGGTGCCCCTGTGCGTGAGCAGGAGGTCTGAGTATGAGCAACGCATCACGCAGATTATCGTCACTCGCCTGGGAGGATGGGGGCCTCCCTTCAGTTCAACGGGCAGGGGGCTTTTTTGCCAAATTCTGGCGGTTGAGTTTTCTTTATATTGGGTTGATCTGCGCCGTTGCGGCGATAGGCTTCTTATTGCTTTATTCTGCAGCGGATGGTGACCTTGCGCCCTATGCTGTGCCGCAAATGAAACGATTTGCGGTCGGTTTGTTTGTCGCCATCTGCGTCGCCCTGATCGATATTCGCTTTATTATGAAGCTGGCCTATCCTGCCTATGCGGGGACGCTTGTGCTGCTTGTGGGGGTTGAATTTTTTGGCCGTGTTGGCATGGGGGCACAGCGCTGGCTGGACATCGGTGGATTTTCTTTGCAACCAAGCGAGCTGATGAAAATTGCCATCATTCTTGCCCTTGCACGCTACTTTCATTCGCTCCCCTCCCGCGAAGGGGTGACGCTGAAAAGCCTGATTATACCAGCATTACTTATTGCTATGCCTGTATTGCTGGTGCTGAACCAACCTGATCTAGGGACAGCTTTATTGATTGCAATGGGCGCCTTGACGGTTGGTTTTTTGGCGGGCGTGCCGATACGTCTTTTCGTCATTGGTGCGCTTGGTGCCGCCGCCGTTATGCCATTTGCATGGACACAATTGCATGACTATCAAAAGGCGCGTGTGATGACATTCCTTGATCCATCGCGCGATCCTTTGGGGGCTGGCTATCACATTACCCAGTCAAAAATCGCACTTGGATCAGGCGGAACCTGGGGGCGCGGCTTGATGGAGGGGACGCAAAGTCATTTGTCATTTTTGCCCGAAAGCCAAACCGACTTTATTTTCACAGTATTGGCAGAAGAATTCGGGCTGTTCGGGGCGAGTGGCTTGGTGCTGATCTATGTGCTGATGATCGGTTTGGGGTGGCTGATGGCAAGCGGTGTAAAAAACCATTTTGGTCGGCTGATGGCCGCTGGCCTGAATACGATGTTCTTTCTATATGTGCTTGTTAACATTGCGATGGTCATTGGATTGATGCCGGTGGTGGGGGTGCCTTTACCCCTTGTCTCATATGGGGGGACAGCGATGATGACCGTCCTGTTGGGGCTGGGTCTGTTGATGAATGCCCATGTCCACCGGGATGTCGAGCTTAGTCGGAACGAAGGGGTGATCCTTTAGGGGGGTTCAGATGGCGAAAGATCATTCGCCTTTTCTGCCTCATATTGTTTTTAAGGGTCGCGGCGCTTTGTCAATTGGCAGATTGATAGATTGCCATTGCTTCGACGAAAAATCAGTGTTAGTTGAAGCCTCCCGAAAGGGTGGTGCGGGCGCATAGCTCAGTTGGTAGAGCAGCTGACTCTTAATCAGCGGGTCCAAGGTTCGAGTCCTTGTGCGCCCACCATTTTCTTCCCGAATATTTAGCATTTGTTGTAGCTCATGTAGCCGCCAATATGCCGAAAATGCCTGCTGACCGGGCTGGCTTATCAAAGCGCTGTAGGGGCGTTCAAAGGTTCGTTGGTCGGGTAAAGCAGTTCGCGTCTGACAGGTGATTTAGAGCCAAGTTGCCACTGAATTTCACCGCAAGCGCTCTTCCAACCGCTCATTAATTAACTATATCGTTATTTAATTGACATTGTGCAATCGCCTTTGTATCCACTGCTTTCTATGGATGAAGGACGTGGGGGCGTAATTCGTGTCGGAAACAAAAAACATTAAACTGCCACTATGGACCAAGGCTGCCTATGGTGTTGGGCAGGTTGCCGAAGGCGTGATGAACGGTGCAATCGAACTTGTGTTGTTCTTCTATTACACACAAGTCTTGGGCCTTTCTGGTTCTCTTGCTGGGGCGGCGGTGTTTGTTGCTTTACTGGTTGATGCTGTCACGGACCCACTGGCAGGTACTGTTTCAGACAATTTGAAATCAAAGTGGGGACGCAGACACCCTTTTATGTATGCGTCGATCATCCCCTTAATGCTGTCTTTTGTGTTGTTGTTCATGCCGCCAGCAGGATTGGAACAATGGGGCCTGTTTGCCTGGCTTTGCGGATTCGCAGTGTTGTCGCGAATTGCGATGACGCTTTATTACGTGCCCCATATGGCACAGGGAGCAGAGCTGTCCAGCGACTATGTTGAGCGGACCAGCCTGGTCGCATGGCGCAGTGTCTTTGGTGCGTTAGGTGGCCTCGCGACCGTCTATATAATTTTCATGGGGTTCATGGGGTCAAACGCAGATGAAAAGGCCTTGCAGTTGGACGCATCTGTATATCCGCCAATGGCTATTACGCTGTGTGTCCTTATCGGTTTTTTTATCTTCATCTCCGCCGCCGGGACGCATAAGGATATTTGGCGCTTGCAAGCGAACAGCGATCATGAATCTGGTGTATCGCTAAAAGACTTGTTTTTGCAGATGTTTGATGTGCTTAAAAACCCGAACTTCAGATTGGCTGTCGGTGGGATTTGTCTGTTCTATATTATGTTTGGAACAAACAGGACGCTGGGCCTGCATATGAACACCTATTTCTGGCAACTGTCCGGCGATAATATTGCTTTTATTGCGTCAACGGCGGCAATTGGCGCGGCGTTTGGAATTCCCTTCACGCCTTACCTGACGAAGAAATTCGATAAAAAGAACATTGTCATTGTTGGTGTGCTGATTGTTTTGGCGCTGCAGTTCTTGCCGCCTGTATTGCGCCTTATATCACTGTTCCCAGAAAATGGTGGGGCTGGTCTGGTACCGCTGCTGGCGGTATTTGGATTGTTAACCGGCTTTGTGGGTGCGCCGACGGGTGTTGCCTCTGGCTCCCTTATTGCTGACCTGTGTGATGAGCATGAATATCTGACAGGCCGCAGGCAAGAGGGGATATTCTTTGGCGGCATTGCATTTTCAGGTAAGGCGGCAGGCGGCGTCGGCATTCTTGCGGCCGGAATTATAGTCGATCTTATTTCATTCCCGGCGGGGGCCGAGATTGGTGATATAACGGACGCGCACTTAACCGGATTGGGATTGGCCGTCGGGCCGGGCGCATCCTTGTTTGGGGCGCTTGCGGCGTTCTTCTATATCAGGCTGACCCTGACCAGAAAGCGTCACGCTGAAATTCAGGAATCATTGTTACAGCGGCGCGAAGCCTCCGCCCAACCTGCCGAATGATTAGTCAGTCATCGCGTCAATCGATGCGAAGGCCATTTTGATATAGGCATCGACAAGCTGCTTTTTATCGAGGTCAGGATTGTCATAAATGTAGACAAGCCCTTGTGTGCCCGCAACCAAAATGGCGGCTGCTATTTTCGCACGACGTGGGCCGATCTTCCGGCCCGATCTTATTTCGGTTGCGATGAATTCAATGATGCCATTGACGCGCTCTTCCCGGATTTTTTCCAGTGTGCCGTCAGCAGTTCGCGCCTGCTGAAGGGTAGGAACATCCCTGCCAGAATTCATATAGGACACCCAGGTGTTCACAACGGCCTCAATCCGGTCCTCGAAAGTCTCAAGCCCTTCTGTTGCGACAGCCACAAGCTCGTCAAGTTCTGCGTTTGTCAATTCATACAAGGCAAGCAGGACATCGTCTTTGTTTTTGAAGTGCGTATAGGGCAGGGCCTTGTTCACACCGCAATGGGCGGCAAGGCCATCCATCGTCAGCCGTTCGGTGCCGATTTGCTGCACTAACTCGCGTGCGCCTTCCAATAGGGCAATCCTGCGGTCTGCGGCACTCATCCTCGTGCGTTTTTGTGGAGATGCGGCTGGCATCATCAAATCCTTGACTCTTAAATAACGATAACGTTATTATTGTTTATAGGGTCGGCAAAAACAAGCCATTTCCAAAATTGACTAATAGTTAGACGCTATGGGGGCATCTTATGCAAGAGCAAGCAGCGGCAACTGCGCCGAAAATCGATCGTGAATTTGCAGATAAACTTTTGCAAACATTCGACAACCCGCAAGAGTATGGGGTCCACCTGCTGTTCAATGATTGGTGGCAATATGCGCCTGATGAAGCCATTGCAAAATATATGGCTGATTTTCAATCCATCCCTGAAATGCGTGCCTTTGTTGATAGTGGTCATTTCGCGCCGCAACTTGATCTGGACGAATTGGGCGCAATGCCTGACGGGTCATTAGGCAAGGGGTATCATGACTTTCTGGTCGATAATGGCCTCGAAAAAAATCTAGCGACAAATTACAAACAGCTACACGACTTTATGAAGGTGGCAGGGAATCTGGATCGCATGCCAGCGGATCTGCAATATGCAATTATTCGTGGGTTCCAACAGCATGATATTATGCATGTGATTACAGGGTATGAGCCGACCCCTGATGGCGAGATTGCCTTGCAGGCATTCTGTCTTGCGCAATTGCGCTTTCCTTATTTCGCAATGTGGATGTCTGTTGTTGCGACGCGCATGGCGCTTTTGGATCCTGATACGATTGTGCCGATTATGGATAATATCAGCCAAGGGTGGCAGTACGGCCGGACAGTCAAAAATATCCAGCTTGATCGTTGGGAAGACCGTTTTGCAGAACCGCTTGCTGCGATCCGTCGTGAATGTGGGATTGATCCGAATGGCATGATGCCGCTGGCAGCATAAGCGGTTCAATTGGGGGCAGATTGATGAAAAAGATTTTGGTCAGCGCGGCCTTGTCGGCAGCGCTGCTGTCTGGATCTGTATTCGCGCAAGAAGATGCGAATGCTGAGCCGGATTCTACTGTTGAGGCAACTGCTGAAATAAGGCAAAAGCCGCGTCAGCTTGATGAAGTTGTGGTGACCGCGCAAAAGCGATCACAGAACATCAAGGAAGTGCCGATTTCTGTTTCGACAATTTCAGGTGATGACCTAAAGGACCTGAATGTCGAAAATATGAATGACCTTTCCAAGGTTACCCCCAACCTGAAAATCTCTGCTGACGGCGTTTACAATGTGATTTCCATTCGTGGCCTAGGCTCAGGCGTGAATGGCGGCTTTGACCAATCTGTTGGTATCTTCATTGATGATGTTTATTACTCAAGCCCGCAGCGGTTAATCGCGGCCATGTTTGACATTGAACGGATAGAGGTGTTGCGCGGCCCGCAAGGGACGCTGTTCGGACGCAATACGATTGCGGGCGCAATTTCTATTCACACTGGCACCGTTGATCATGAATGGGGCCTAAAGATTGACAGTACAATGGGTGAGCTTGATTGGAACAAGCACACACTGATAGTGAATGCGCCGATTGTCGAAGATGTTTTGGCAACACGCCTTGCTGGCCAATATTTTAAGCGTGATGGTCATGTCTATGACCGCTTGTTTGATACGCCAAATGGGACCCAGACACTCAAATCCCTTCGCGCCAAGTTCCGTTATACTGTGTCTGATGACCTTGATTTTGAGTTCACTGTTCAGCATCAAGATTCACTTGGCAAAGGACAAGGTGATCAATATCACCATGTGCCAGATGAATGGCTAACATTCTTCCGTGTATTTGACCCCCAAACCGAACAGAACCTCGATGATTATGCCCACGCCACGAATTTTTATTCCGGTGGAAATGCGATTACCTATGACTATTTGGGTAAGGCCAATTTCCGCATGCTGGGTCATGATTGGGTTTTCTTAACGGCCTATTCAGAAAATGAATCAGTTGGCGGCGTTGATGCTGACTTTGGCCCCAGTCCCATGATCCTTGGTCTTGGTGGCGGCAATGCAGAAACCATCAACAGCGAACTGCGGATTGTGTCTGACCCCGGCACAATCGAGTATGTGGCAGGTCTCTATTACTTCTGGAACGACAAATATAATCTGACAGATATTGTTGTTGCACCGTTCCTTGGAACAGGTGTCGTGCAGGATCTGCTAGTACCGGAGGCCTTGCAGGCATTGACAGCCGGCCTGTTCCCAATCATAGGCCCGTTCAATCAGGAAACACGCAGAACGGAATTTGCGCAGGTCGCTAACTCCTATGCGATCTATGGGCAGGCCACATGGAATATAGGTGAAAAACTATCTCTAATTGCGGGCGCACGGTTCTCGATGGATGAGAAGGAACTGGATTTTGTCGCAACCCATTACACAGTTGGCGACCAGCCGGGGCCAGCGCCCGTGCAAGAACAGTTACTGAATGCTGAAGAGTTCGATGTACAAGATACGCGGGACGACACCAGCTTTACACCGAAACTGTCAGCAATCTATCGCATCACTGATGAAATCAACATCTATGCGACATGGGCACAAGGATTTAAGGCCGGCGGGTTTAACGCTGCGGCATCTAACCTGAATGGTGAGTTGCAGTTTGAGCCTGAATTTTCAAACACTTATGAAGCAGGCGTTAAGGGCGACTATTTCGGTGGCGCAGCCCGCTTTAATGTTGGGTTCTTCCGAACAGAGTTTGAAGACTTACAAGTATCCGTCTTCAACGGCCTTGATTTCGTGGTGGATAATGCGGCCGAAGCGATCAGTCAGGGGATCGAGATTGATGGCATGATGTTGCTGCCCGCTGGTTTCTTGCTTACGACAACATTCTCTTGGCTGGATGCCTATTATGAAAGCTTCCCTGAGGGGCCATGTCAGACACAGGCCTATACAGAAAGCAGTGACGATGGTGATTTTTGTGACCTAACGGGCGCGCCCCTTGCTGGTACACCTGAATTCCAGTTCACGCTTGGTGTCAATTACCTTAACCAGCTTGGCAACATGCCATTCGACCTGATCGTGGGTGTTGACTATTATTGGCAAGATGATGTGTTGTTCTCAACCGATCAGGACCCGGAGGACTTTCAAGAGGCCTATGCGCTTGTTGGAGCACGTATCGGGTTGCGTGATGATAATGGCATTTGGAGCTTCACCATCTTCGGGCGAAACCTGACGGATGAGACTGTGTTGATTTCATCCTTTGATGTGCCTTTATTTGCTGGTGCCCATGTCGGGTCTGTTGAGCCGCCACGCACAATCACTGCAAACTTCACACTTGAATTTTAGGAGTAGGCGTCATGCTTCGGGCGTTGCAGATAGTCGCAATTTTAATAGGTATTGCAGGTCTTTCTATTCCTGCGAATGCAGACGAGCTGCCATATCAGCCGGCGCAGGGTGAGGCGTGGTCATTTGATATTCTGTTGGGTGATCGTGATGTTGGCGATGTCGATATGTCCTTCGCCTATTCAGATGATGGGTTGTTGTCCGTTGTCAGCGAGACAGAGGCGAAAATCAAACTTGCCTTCATCACTATTTTTCAGATGAAAAGCGAATCCATTGAAATTTGGGAAGGCACATCATTACAGAAATTGGCGTTCAAATCCGACATGAATGGCGACGAACAGTGGGGTTTGTTGGAACGTCAAGACGATGGCACTTTGCTGTCGCAGGGCCCGAATGGCACAATGCGTATTGACGAGGATCTAACCCACCTAGTTGGATGGACAACTATCAGTAAGGGGCAATCTCGCTTTGTGCGTCCCCTTGAAAATGATGTGATTAATATTGATCTGGTGTCGTCGGGTGTCGAGGCGATCTCTGCCGATGGAAAGGTCATCGACGCAGAATTATTTGATCTACCCGCTGACGAGAAAGGCAATAAGACAAATATTTGGTTTGATCTTGAAGGTCGCTGGGCGCGGACAGAATTAACAACCCCGCAGGCAACGCTGATTTTTCAGCGACGGTCAATCACCAGAAAGTAAGCCCCTGTCATGAGTAGCGAAATGGCAAACTATCCCAAAAACATGACGTTGGAAAAACGTTACCCGTGGTTTGGTATTAAGTGTGCCCTAAAGTGGGTGCGCAACCCTGTCAGCGAAAAAGGGGCAACACAGGTTGCCCGTGTGAAAATGGCGTTTGCGGGGCCGCAAGTTCTGGATGATTTGAAGCAGATGAAGGCGCATCCCGTTGGGTCAAAACTGCTTTCAGAAAAGCCTGATTTTGGCGCGGCGATGGATGTTGCCAATCTTGCGACTATGCCGGAAGGGTCGTTCGGGCATGAACTTTTTAAGGTTTATGGCCAAGAAGACACAATTCCCGGCTATCTACTTGCCGGGCTTGCTTACCGTGATGGGTTTTTTGACTCTATCGACATGTCCGAAGATGCCCGTTGGTATTTAGAGCGCACATTTTTTGATCATGATGCCAGCCACGTTATTTCTGGGTACGGCACAGATTTGGCGGGTGAGGCGCTGAACATATTCTTTGCTATGGGGTATCAATCAGCGATGCCCCGATGGCTCGCCTTTGCCCAACCATTCGGGTGGGGGCCAATGATCCTAAGCCCGAAGGTTGGGAAACGAAAATGGTTCAAATTGCTGGGGCAGGCCTTTGATCGTGGCCGTGCGGCGCGTGAGCATTTCGCACCCCATTCCATTCCGTATGAAGAGTTGTTGCCAAAACAGGTTGCAGAAGTGCGCACGTTTTTGGGCATTACGCCCTTGCTCGGCGGCTTTGATACATCGGATTGGCTTGAAGGTAACGCCTATGCCGAAGCGGCAGTAGATGGGTTCGGAGAAAAGCTAAAAAAGGACCCGTCAGAGGTAAAGCTTGCGCAAGCCGCGGTCGAAGCTGGCTTGCCTTGGCGTGATCTGATGCGCGCTGGGGACAGCGCACGGGAAAAATTGATGCAAGTGGTCCGGCAGGGCGGAACACTTGACGAAATGAAGGCAGCTTTAAACTAAGGGCAAAGCTGCGGGATATTTTTTGGACTGTGGGGGAATTTATGTCCATTGATCAGGTGCGCGTAATGCGCAATTTAGGATTCATATTTGCACTCTTGTTTTCTGGAAGTGCGGCCGCACAAGAACCGGCATTAACGTCTGATGCTGAAGAAGGAAAAGAAGCGTCGGCAACGGCAGAAGAACAAGCTGACGTTCGCGATAATCCGGCCGATACCAAGCAGATGGATGAAATTGTTGTCACAGCCCAAATGCGCGCGCAAAGCCTGCAAGAGGTGCCGCTATCTATCCAAGTAATCGGCGCCGAAGAGATTCGTGACCGGGGCATGGATAGCTTGAATGAAATGTCATTCTATATCCCTAGTTTTAATCTCGGCGTTGCTGATGGTGGGATTGGTGGTTCGATTTCCATGCGTGGGATTACATCATCGAACAATCGCGGTATGGAACCGGGTGTCGCGCTTGTTGTCGATGATATTTATTATGGCCGTATTGAATATACGGTCGACAATTTTCTAGATATTGAGCAGATCGAAATTCTACGCGGCCCGCAGGGCACTTTGTTTGGCAAAAACTCCGTCACCGGTGCGATTGTGTTGCGGACAGCAGATCCCAATTATGAAGGGTGGAGCGTCGATGCAGAGATGGCGGCCTTCCTTCTATACAAAGGCGCGGCGGGAAGTGTGGCGGTTAACGCCCCAATCATCGATGATCGCTTGGCCTTGCGTGGTGCTTATCGCAATCATTATGCGGTTTTGGTTGATAATGTGAACACAATGCAGCCCGACCTTGAAACCTTTCAACGCAAGACTGTTGCCAGGGGTAAGGTCAGGTTTGATTTTTCACCCGCTATGCACACAGTTTTACAGTTTGACATGGTTAGCACGCTAACCGTCGGGGCATTTACACAGCAAACCGCGGCTGCCCCGGAATGGGTGCTGATCAACCGTGCGTTTGATCCAGAGTTTGAAACTGACGGTCATGATCGCAAGACGTCGATTGATAAAGCGCCGCGGCTTTATAAAGACAGCAAAACGTTCAATGGCCAGCTAAACTGGAATGTCAGTGGCGACTGGCATTTGCAATATACAGGTGGGTGGTCGCAATTTGATCAAGGCGCCAATGGCGACATTGATTTTATGCCCATTCCGCTTTTGACGACACAGGCTGACGATACGTTCACGCAATATAGTCACGAGTTGCGCGTGGTATCGCCCGAATCCTTGTGGAATGGTCGTCTCAACTTCGTTGCTGGGGCCTATTATTTCTGGTCCAACTTTGACGGGATTAACCGCATCGGTGGTCTTGAAGGTGATGACTTATCTGTCGTTATTAATCAGGTTTTGCCGATACCCGTCTTGCAGGAGCTAGCAAATCAAGGTGGCTTGTCTGGCATCTTGGCACAGCCATATAGCCAGGACGGCACCACAATGTTCTTTGACCAAATTACGGAGGCTGCGGCCTTGTATGGTCAGGCGGACTTCAAAATTCTCGACAATTTGATTTTAACCGCCGGGTTGCGCTTCAATTACGAAGCAAAAGAAATTGATATGGAACGGACGTTTGATCAAACAGGCGCTGTGTTTCAGGCCACAATCGGCAGTACTGAATTTGAAACCCATCTAGAGCGTGAAGACACAGGTGTGTTGCCGCGTTTGTCGCTTGCCTATCATTTGACCGACGACATCATGTTGTTCGCAACCTATGGGCAGGGCGTTAAATCGGGTGGTTATAATGCGAATGCGGGCACCGAATCTGAAGCAGAGTTTGAAGAAGAAACCTCCGTCACATATGAGGCCGGATTTAAGGCAGAGTTTTTTGGCGGTGCGTCGCGGTTGAACGCAACGGCCTATATTACCGAGGTTGATGAATTCCAGTTTTCACAGTTTAACGGGTTGGAATTCGTGGTTGAAAATGCCGGGTCTGTGCGGGCTGTCGGGTTTGAAGCTGATGGTTTTACATTCCTGCCATATGGCTTCATTGCAATGGGGTCACTTGGCTACACAGATTCCAAATATACCAGTTTTCCGAATGGGCCTTGTCGGGCGGGTGAAGACGGGCCCTGTGACCTAACTGGTAAAGAACTGGCAGGCGCGCCGAAACTGTCTGGCAGCCTTGGCTTTGGCTATATGAACCAGTTGGGGAATTTGCCGTTTAACCTGATTGTCGGGTTTGATGCTGGCTATAGGGGGGATTCATTCCTGGATTCTGACCTCGACCCCAACACCAAACAAGAAGCCTACACGCTTTATAACTCATGGCTGGAAATTCGCGGTGATGATGAAAGCTGGCGCATTACGTTGCGCGGCGAAAACATCTTTGATGAGAAATATAACACCAGCCATTTCGATACCCCTGTGGCATCTGGTGGCTACACATCTATTCCCGGGGGGCGTCGTACACTAACCCTCTCTGCCAGGGTTAGAATATAGGCTGATTTATTGGTTCGGGTGAATTTAAAGGGCGAAGTGATTTAGCGACAGTCTAGGTGCGGGCAGGGCAAGCCGCCTAAGGATGGAATTGTGCTGCTGGGTTTTTTGCGGTTTACTGCCTAAATGTCTGGCGACCGCGATTCACAACCATTTGACTATTCCCAGAATCTGGCGATCAGTAAACGATTTGCTGCGAACATGCTGATGTCATTATCATTGGCAATCGACAATGACGAACAACGCATTACCATCCTGAATAAGGCAGGCATTTCGCCAGAGGCACTGGGTAACCCGGCCTTTCTAATTTCCGCAGAACAGGAGTTGCGCGCAATTGCGCTAATCACAGCGCAAGTCCCAACTGGCATGTCTGCGCCTGTCTTAGGCTTTCAATATGGGGCGGGGACCGACCTGTCGCTGTTTGGGGTTGTTGGTGCTGCTGCGCAAGTTGCGCCGAACCTGTTTGAGGCGATTAGGGTCACCACACAATATCCCGAATTGTTATCTGGTACGGCATTGACAGCGATTCATATTGAAGAAGCGCAAACTATTCTATCCTGTCAGGTGTACCGTCCTATGGGCGTTGATGTTTCAAAGGTTTTGCTTGATCAGGTTGAATGGAATTTGACAACAACGAACCTGTTCATATTTGAGCGTTACATCAGCGAGTTAGGGGGACAGGTTTTGCGGCCAAGTGTCATGATGTTGCCAATGCCCAAACCTGACGATTGGCATCTTGTCGAAAGTGATCTTCAGTTTGATGTGCGATTTGATGCGGATGAAGCAACTTTGGTTTATGACGCTGATTTGCGTGAGGTGCCGACAAAAAATCCGCAACCGATTTTACATAAGCTTTTTCTAGAGCAAGCTGAAACGTTGGCTGCAACTTTGCGTGAAGATCTGTCGGTGAAGGAGCGCGTTTCGCGCTATCTTTGGACGCAAACACCGCCGCCGGGGCGCGAGGAAATTGCGCGAAAACTTGGCCTGTCGGTCAGAAGCCTATCGCGTCATTTACAGGCGGAGGGCGCGTCCTTCAAAGCAATGTTTTTGGACATTCAATTACGCCGCGCCAAAATCCTGCTGCAAGACACGAAAATGAGCGCTGCCGCAATTGCATTTCAACTGGGCTTCAATGATCCTGCATCATTTACGCGTTCCTTCAAGGCGCAAACGGGCAAGGCGCCGGCGCAATGGCGCGACAACAAATAGGGCCACTTGGCCCAAAATGGCAATGAATTGGCCCATCCTGTTATTCCGCTATTGTCTTTTCAAGATACAGTCACCCAAACGGCATAAAGCCAGACCAAAAAACAGGGGCAGGGCTGATGGGGGCATATTTACGATTATTCAGGGTGTTGGCGCTTGCGTTATTTAGTGCGGGCGCTATGGCGCAAGAAGCTGCAGAGGCACCGGCGGAGGTGGGCCAATCTGAAAACCGTGCCCCATCGCCAAAACTTGAAGAGATTATCGTTACGGCGCAAAAGCGCGAGGAGCGGCTTCAAGACGTGCCTGTGTCCGTCGTCGCCGTTGGGGTGGCAGAGATTGAAGATCGCGGCCTTGAAACGTTAGAGGACATTACCAAGGCAGTTCCTAATGTTTCCACAAACTCAACCAATCTAATCACACATTTTTATGTGCGTGGTATCGGGTCGGGGTCAGAAGGCGCGTTTGAGCAATCTGTTGTGATTGTCGTTGATGGCGTGCCGACCAACTCTCTCTCTACGGTATCGTCTATGTTCCTGGATATGGAACGGATGGAGCTTCTTCGAGGCCCGCAAGGCACATTGTTCGGTAAGAATACTGTGGCCGGTGTGTTCAATATCGTTACAGCCGATCCGGTCTATGAATGGGCTGCAAAGGCGAATGTGCAGTTTGGTGAGCTTGATGCGCAGCGCTATGAAGGTGTCCTCAATGTCCCCATCATTGATGATGTTCTCGCCATGCGGATTTCTGGTGGCTACACGAATCGTGATGGTTATGTCTTCAATACCTTCCAAGAGGACACTGATGGTGATTTTGAGTCTAAAACGATAACGGCAAAAGTTGGGTTGGAGCTTGGCGCGGTCACTTTCCGCTTTGTCGGCGGTTACAATGACACGAGCTATCCGGAAGGTTATGGCTATCAGGCAATCAAGTTCCCCCAGGAATTATCGATCTATGCAACCGCATTTGACCCTGCGTTTGAGTCAGATGTTGATTATCAGTCCTCCAAAAATATGGAGGAGGTGACCTATTACGAGACTATCAATGCCAGCATGAAGGCTGATTGGGCTATCAACAACAGCGACTACATGTTGTCCTTTGTGGCGGGATATGTAGAGACCCTAGATACGCTTGTCGTCTATGATGGTGATTATTCCCCAGCCCATATTATCGATTTCCGCATTGAATATTTAGGCCCGATATTTAACAGCTTTGCGGAACTGAAGCTGACAACGCCACCCAAGGCCCTGTTGAATGAACGCTTCGATTTCGTAACGGGCGCGTTTTATGGGTATGATCGTCGTTCAGGTGTTGTGCCGGTCGCAATTGCGGCAATTGAATGTGTTCTTGGTCTCAGCTTGCCGCCAATCTGTCCGGGGCCTGGTGGCGGAACTGCTGCCGCCGAACGGCTGGATATTTATTATGATGTCGGCGTTACCTCTATAGGGTTGTATGGTCAGGGCACTTATTCTCTGTTCGATAACTTCGACCTGATTGCCGGATTGCGATATTCGACAGTTGAAACAGAAGCTATCGATATTGAGAATCAGGTTTTCACGGGCCCACTTCCTATTCCCGGTGCAATTGCAACAGCAGGTGGTTTTGGCAATCGACAGGGCATCAAAGAAAAGCGGGATGATAGTGCGGTAGACTATAAAATATCCGCCCGGTTTTACCTAAATGACGACATTATGATGTTTGCGATTACCGCCTCTGGCTTTAAGGCAGGCGGGTTTGCAACGACGGTTAAGGAGGACAATACAACCGTCCGGTATGAGCCTGAATTTTCAACCACATATGAAATCGGCACCAAGGCGGTTTTATTTGACGGTATAGCGCGGCTTAACCTAACCGGGTTTCGGACTGATTATACTGATCTGCAAATCCTGACCTTTGATGGGTTACAACAAGTGACGTCGAATGGGGGGACGGCACGCACGCAAGGTGTGGAACTTGAAAGTCAGTTTCTGCTTCCGGGAAACCTTTTGGTTAGCTTAAACGGCTCATACCTTGATGCGCACTATATCGATAACGCACAGGCGGTTTGCTATGTCGGTGATACGGAAAATGTACAAGATGACGGCGACCCAAGCACGACTGACGTTTGCGACTATTCGGGCAAGCGGCTCGCATACGCGCCGGAATATTCATTTTCCGCTTTGGTGGGGGGTGAATGGCCGCTAGGCAATTTGCCGTTTATGTTGACTGCCGGTGTAGATGCGATCTGGCAAGATGACGTTCTGTTTCAGGCTGATACAGACCCTGCAGACAGTCAGGAAGCCTATTGGCTGTTTAATTTGCGCTTTGGCATCAAGGATGTCGATGATCGTTGGCGCTTTACATTTTTTGTCGACAACCTCGCCAACGAAACCTATCTCGTCTATGCCAATGACATGACAATTATCAGTGAGGCGCATTGGGGATCTGTCGCCAGTCCGCGATTGCTATCCATTGCTTTTGCGGCAAGCTTCTAGAAACATTGCAAGTTGGGGATAGAACATGGCTAACGTAGCAATTTCTCATGGCGAATTGCGCGGCAGCGACGAGGGTGGTGTCTATAGCTTTAAGGGCATCCCGTTTGCAGCGCCTATATCTGGAGAATATCGCTGGCTACCGCCGCAGCAACCTGCTGGTTGGACGGGCGTGCGCGACGCAACACAGTTTGGTCTTGCCTGTCCGCAAATGTCATCTAAGCCACGTCGTATATTGCGTGACGCGGGGCGGCGCTTCATGCGCGTGATTGAAACCGCAGGGGCAAAGGGCGACGATTGCCTGAACCTGAATGTTTGGACGCCCACACTTGATTCTAATGCCAAACTGCCCGTGATGGTTTGGATTCATGGCGGTGCATTCACGACAGGTGCCGGGTCTTTACCCGCTTATGATGGGCATAATCTTGCAAAAAAAGGCGTGGTCTATGTCACGCTGAACTACCGACTTGGCATGATGGGGTCATTTACGGCACCGGGTATGTTCGATGATGATTTCTGTGGGGCCAATCGCGGGTTCGAAGATCAGCTTGCTGGATTGCGCTGGGTGCAGGAAAATATTGCTGCTTTTGGTGGGGACCCGGAAGCGGTCACAATTTTCGGCGAATCCGCTGGCGGGCAAAGTATTGCGTCGTTGATAGCAAGTCCTATGGCGAAGGGGTTGTTTAAGCGTGCGATAGCGCAAAGCGGCACGCCGCAACTTGGCGCGCCGATAGCAGACCACGAACAATATTCGCGCGACTTGCTTGATGCGCTTGGCATTCAGCATGGTGATCGCAAAGCTTTGTCAGCCTTGACCGGGGCCGATACGGTTCGGGCATATGCGCAAGGCCAAAAATTGTTGCGCGCTAAAGATGCGCATAAGAAATATGGCTCTTTATTGATCAATGGTGTTCTTGGCCCCGTTCACGGGACAAATTTTTTACCGCTTTCAATCCATGACGCACTGGCTGATGGAATTGCCGACGATATTGATTTGATGATCGGTACAGTCCGTGAAGATGGGCGTCTGTTTCAGCTTTTTATTCCGGGCCCTGAATCATTGGGGACGCGGATTGTGATGAATTGGTTTCAAAACCTTTTATTACCGCGCCGCCAACCAAAGCTGGTGTTTCGTCGGTACAAGAAGGTCATGCCGGGTGCCTCATCCGTCGCAATTCGCAATCAGATTATCACAGACGCCATGTTTCGGCGTGGAACAGTGCGCGCTGCTGAACTTCATGCCGCGTCCGCGCCGGGCCGGACTTATCTTTATCAGTTCAATTGGGTCTCGCCGATCAAGGGGATCGGCGCCATGCATGGTCTTGACCTACCCTTTATGACCCAAAACCTTGAAGCCTTTGCCGATATCATCGGAGATGTAGAACCATTGCGGGATATGGCCGATATTGTCAGCGATGCGTGGGTCAGTTTTGCAAAGACTGGTAAGCCGACGGCAGCAATGCCAGAATGGGAGCCCTTCGATGCGGGAGCGCGCGCGACAATGGTCTTTGATACGAAAATCGAATTGCAGCACGATGTTGATCGAGCCTTACGGGACATTTGGTATGGCAAAGAAGGCGATTGAGGTGAAGCACTAAAGTAGCTTGAACAGCAACGCGGGCTACAAATTTGTGCCGCGCAGGCTTGACCTAAATATAGTAATCTAGGTCTTGTTTCCGCGCGTCGACGATGGTCGCAAAGGCATCATGGGTGCTGAGATAGATGTTTGCTTTCCCCAGATGGTCTATAAAGTCAGTCCGTTCCAGCCGGTCCATTACCGGCCCCTTCACCTCAGCCAGGGACAGGGTAACACCTGCGCCATGTAGTTCTTCATACAATGCTTCCAGCGTCTCAAGCGCACTGCCGTCAATTGCATTAATGGCTGAACAGATCAGCAACACGTCGGTCAGTTCAGGATTGTCGGCGACTTGATCAAGCACAGTGCGTTCAAGGTGGGCAGCATTTGCAAAATACAGGCTTTCATCGATGCGGATTGCGACCAAGTGGGCAGCGGTTTCGACATTATGGCGCAATATATTTCTGAAATGTTCGGTGTCACGGACGCGACCGACAATTGCTGTATGCGGGCGTGAAGTGCGCCATAAGAACAAGGCAATGGACATGGCTATGCCGGATAGGATGCCTAGCTCTACCCCCATTGCCAGCACCATGGCAAAGGTGACAAGCCACGCTGCGGCGTCGGCCTTGTCATAGGACCAGCACCGTTTCAGTACACCGAAATCCACCAACGTCAGAACTGACACAACAATAATCGCAGACAGGACGGCTTGTGGCAGGTGATAGAATAGGGGGGTAAAGGCAAGCACGGTCAGCACTATGATCAGCGCTGTGATGATTGCGGCAGCTTGCGTTTTCGCGCCAGCCTCAAAATTCACTACCGACCGTGCGAAGCCGCCGGAAACAGGGGCCCCGGCAGAAAAACCTGCGCCAATGTTTGCAAGGCCAAGACCGATCAGTTCCTGATTGACGTTGATTTTTTCGCGGCGCTTGGCGGCCAATGCCTTGGCAACAGCCACGCTTTCGACAAAGCCAACCAATGCAATCAATAGCGCCGGGACCAACAACTCGCCAGCAAGGCCAGGGTCGGGCATTGTCAGCTCAGGCAGGCCTTCGGGGATGGTGCCAACAATGGCAACGCCGTGCCCGTCGGCAACTTGGAAGGCCGCGGATAATCCCGTCAGGGCGATCACAAGTAATAGGGGGCCAAGGCGCGATAGGATGCTCGCTGTATCTTTTGTCATGCCTTGAGCAATCAAAAGCTTTGCGAGATATTGGCGGAAAAAGACAAGAAGACCAATACCGACAATCCCAAACAATAGGGTGACGCTGTTGATTTCCGACATGTGTGTGATGATGGCGAAAGCCAGTTCATCAATGCGCAGGCCCGACGGCAGTTGCAACCCCAATAAATGTTTGAACTGACTGGCTGCGATGACGATGGCGGCTGCACTTGTAAAGCCGGACATAACAGGATGACTTAACAGCGTTGCAACAACACCCAGCCGCGCGATGCCCATCAACAACAGTATGAGGCCGGAGGCGGCGGCAAGAAAGATTGCACCGGCGATATAGTCGATACTGCCGGGGGTCGCGACTGGTTCAAGCGCGCTTGAAGCCATCAGTGCGGCAACAGCCACGGGCCCAACCGCTAGTGTGCGGCTTGTCCCAAACAGGGCATAAAGCAAAATTGGAACGATTGAAGAGTAGAGCCCAACCTCAGGCGGTAGCCCTGCCAATTGCGCATAGGCCATTGCTTGGGGGACTAAAAGAATTGCTGTGATGGTGCCTGCGGTCAGGTCTGCAATAGCAGTAGGCCGATCATATGGCCTGATCCATTCTAAGGAGGGGAGCAGTTTTTGCAGCCGATCAGCCATAAATCATTCGTTCGCAAGCCACTACTGGCAGTAAAGTTTGTTCAGAATTTCGATGATTTGTGCCGCTTCATCACCATCAAGGCTATAGAATATCGTTTGACCCTCGCGCCGGGTTTTGACAAAGCCATCTTTGCGCAGCAGGGCAAGCTGTTGCGATACGCTGGTCTGGCGCAGTTCCAGCAGGTCAGCCAACGCACCGACTGATTGTTCCCCATCTACCAAGGCACACAAAAGCATCAACCTGTTTTGGTTGCTTAGTGCCTGCATCAAGGTTGCGGCCTTGTCGGCGGCCTGTTTCATCTCGTCAATATTCATCTTCATACTTGAATATATACGGAAGTTCGTATATATTGTCAAGCAAGAGGTTAACGCTATTGTTTTGGGGGCGTGAAACTCTGAACAAGATATGGGAGTGAGCCATGCAAAAGCCAATCGTCACAAGTTTTTTCGACAAGGCAACCTTTACGGCCAGCTATATCGTTAAGGACCCGGATAGCGCTAAGGCGGCTATTGTTGATTCTGTGTTGGATTTTGACCCCAAATCAGGCCGCACGAAAACCGATAGTGCAGATGAGATTATCGCGCATGTGAAAGATAATGGGCTTGAGGTTGAATGGATTCTTGAAACCCATGCTCATGCTGATCATTTAACAGCTGCGCCTTATCTCAAAAAACATTTGGGCGGGAAAACCGGGATCGGCGAACATATCAAGGATGTGCAGACGATTTTCCGCGATGTGTTTAATCTGGAAAAAGAGTTTTTGCCCGATGGGTCGCAATTCGATCATTTGTTTGCGGATGGTGATACATTCCAGATCGGCGGCCTGACGGTAAGCGTTATGCACACGCCGGGCCATACGCCAGCTTGCCTGACTTATGTTGTCGGTGATGCCGCCTTGGTTGGCGATACATTGTTCATGCCCGATGCTGGAACAGCGCGCGCTGACTTTCCCGGCGGTGATGCGCATACATTGTATCAATCAACGCAGAAAATTTTAGCGCTGCCTGAGGATACCCGGATTTTCCTGTGTCATGATTACGGCGCAGACGGCAAGCGCGAGATTGCCTTCACAACAACAGTCAAGGCTGAGCGAGAGGCGAATATCCATGTCGGGTTCGGTAAGGACGAGGCGGACTATATCAAAATGCGAGAAGCACGCGATGCCACTCTTGATATGCCGACGCTGATCTTGCCCTCAATCCAGGTCAATATCCGTGCAGGGGAATTACCTCCTGCAGAAGATAATGGTGTGCGCTATATGAAGCTGCCGATTGATGCGCTTTAGGTGATTTTTTTGGGCGGCAGCGGAAAAAAACCGCTGGTCTGTTTAAGATAATCTTCATAGCCTAGGCGAGTTTTGGTCAGCTTGCGTTCCAACATGGCCTTGCCTGAGATATTGATAAGGAAGTAGGTCATCACTGCCGGGCCGATCAACGTCCACCACAGACCCGCGCTGGCTGCGATAAGGCCAAGGCCCCACCACAGGGCGGCATTGCCGAAATAATTCGGGTGGCGGGTCCACGCCCACAAGCCCTTGTTCATAACTTGGCCTTTATTGGCAGGGTCCTTTTTGAACTGGGCGAGCTGATAGTCGCCAATCGCCTCAAAGCTAAACCCAATGGCAAATAGGCCTACACCAATCAACGACAATAGGTTGACGGTCCCACCGGCGAATATGGTCGCGACGACAGGCAATGACACAACCGCCATTACCAGCCATTGCAGACCAAATACGCCATAAAGGCTCCACGCAATAAATTTTCCGGGTCGGTTGGCGCGCATATTTTGATAACGCCAATCTTCACCGTGTCCCGCATTTCGCAACCAAAGATAAACGCCCAACCGCGCGCCCCACAGGACAGCCAGCCCAGCCGTCAACAAGGCTAGTGGTGCCAGCGAATTACCCGACGCCACAGCGACTGTCACCGCAATTAGCGCGGTTACTGCAAAGCTGGGGCCCCAGTAAATGTCGATGATTGAGGCATCTTCCAGCTTAATAGAAAGCAGCCACAAAACAAAGAATGGCAGGAAGGCGAGAAGCAGGCTTGTAAGTATTTGGGTCGTCATGATGTTGTCTTTATTGGCTGTGGTTGCGCGTTTTCCGCTGGTTGAGTGTCGTAGGGGTGATACTGTGCGCCCTTGAACCAAAGTTTCAAGGCCTCCCAATGAATGGCCGCGAGTATACCGATCCCCTGTGCTGGTACGGACAGGGCGGTTTTCCATAGAGTGAGCGGACTAACTGTTTTTTCCTGACCATTCATTCGTGCATAAAGTTCGGGGCCATCACTGCCTATTTTGGTGATGCCGAGATGTAATTGCTGTTCATCAAGCTGAAAATTGAATCTGTAATGGCCTTCATTGTCCAAAAAGGGGGAGACATGCATCTTCTTGTCTGCTTGATGCCTGTTTGCTGTTAGATCCGCGGCATAATAATGTCGATCACCGAATGTGTTGCGGACATCGTAGACAATCGCAGCAGGTTTGTCCGCGCTATCGTGAAGGACAAACAGGCTGATTGGATTAAAGCTTCGCCCAAAGAAGCGCGGCAATGTCATCAATGTGACCTTGCCCGTTATGTCGGGCGCAAGGTTGGCTGCCTTTTGTTTGACTGTGCTTTCAACCTCACCCCAAGTCGCAAATCCGTAATCGGTGGGTGACAGACTGTATGGCGTGAAACGCATAGCGGCTTTCATCTGATCGCCGTCTGACAGGCTAAAGGCGAAGTAGGTAACGCGATACTGCAACCTATGCAGGGGCCTTACTAAGCGCCTGTGGTGCACTTGCGTGTTGTAAAGCTTCAATAGGCTGCTCATGCTGCATCCGCTAATTGAGCGGGGGTTGAACCTGGGATGCGGGCCTTTGTGCTGTCAAAGGCCCAAGGGCGTCTCCAGTCTGTCAGCGCCTCTGCTACGGCAAAGCCAGACTCCGCGCCATCTTCATGAAAGCCATAGCCCATCCAGGCACCTGCAAACCAAAGTCGCGATGTGCCTTGAATAGCGGGCATATGGGTTTGTGCGGTAATGGCTGCCCGGTCAAAGGCGGGGTGATTGTATGAGAAGCGACCCAAAATTTTGTCTTCATCAATTGGTTGATCGGGGTTTAGGGTGACGAACACATCTTCACTTGTGGGCAGGGGTTGCAGGTTATTCATCCAATATGTCAGGCAGGGCAGGGCACCAGCCTTTTGCGCAACCGCGGCGCCGTTGCGGGCGATGTAATTCCAACTTGCCCATGCCCGTTTGCGGCGCGGCATAAAGTTTCTGTCCTGATGGAGGACAACCTCATTGGCATGCGTTGAAAAAGCGCCAAGCACAGCCTGTTCAGCCTCAGTCGGTTGGTCGATCAGTTGCAGGGCTTGGGGGGCGTGGGTGGCAAAAACGCACTCGTCAAACTGTTCCTCAGTTCCATCGGCGTGAGTGATAATGACCTTGCTAGCAGTGCGTCGCACATTGCTGATACGGCTTCCCAGACGCACATCATCGCCAATCTGGCTTGCGATCTTTTCAACATAGTTACGCGAACCATTCTTGATGGTGCGCCATGGGGGCCGTTCGCCCAATGATAATAGACCGTGATTACAGAAAAACCGTAAAAAGGTTTCAACCGGATAATCTTCCATCGCCATCATGGGGGAGGACCAAATCGCGGCAGCCATGGGCAATAGATGATATTGCGCAAACACCGGCCCGAATTTGTGCTGTTGCATAAACGCGCCCAAGGTCATGTCCTTGGCAGCAGCATCTTCAAAAAGTTGCGGTGCTGTGCGGTAAAAGCGGATCAGATCTGTCATCATCGACCAGAAGAGGGGGGATGTGACGTTCCGCCGCCGGGCGAGCAGTCCCTTTGCCCCGCTGCCTGAATATTCAAACTGACCGCCATTAAATGACGCGGCAAAGGACATGTCGGATGGTGCCGTTTCCACACCAATTTCCTGAAACAGGCCGACAAGGTTGGGATAGTTCAACTCGTTATAGACAATAAAGCCTGTATCGACGCTAATAGTCTGGCCGTTGTTTAATTGCGCATCAACCGTGTTGGCGTGCCCGCCCAACCGTGTATCGCTTTCAAACAATGTGACGGCAGCACCACCTTTTGTTAGCCCATAGGCTGTTGAAAGGCCGCTAATTCCGCCGCCGATCACCGCGATTTTTTTCTTACTATTGGGGGCGGCTCCTGCCGGGTTTGTCAAGCTGCGCATCTGGTCCTCCGTCGCATTTGGGGGTGATACGCAGCCAAGTGGTGCTTTGGATCATGAAAAAACAGGAGTGATCCAAAATTCCATGCGCTCCGTAACTTAACCGAACTTGCCAATGGAAGGTTGGAAATCATGAAAAGCAAATTGATAGATCTGTGTGAACGGGGCGTTATTCCTGATTTTGTGACGCGTGCAGGTATGCGCCATTTGATAGGCCAGCGGCTTAATCAGGAACTGGACCGTGATGGTCGCAACGAGTTCTTTAAATTTATTTCGGATGGACCGATTGCTGAAGATATTGTTGAGGCAAATAGCCAGCATTATGAGGTGCCTGACGAGTTTTTCAGGCAGATTTTGGGCCCGCGCCTGAAATACTCTTCATGCTATTATGAAAATGGTGCCGAGGACCTGACCGTCGCTGAAGACACGATGCTGGCCCTAACATGCGAACGGGCCGGTTTGGCAAACGGCCAGGATATTCTGGAGCTGGGCTGCGGTTGGGGGTCGTTAACGCTATTCATGGCGGAAACCTATCCTGAGGCAACGATTACAGCGGTTTCTAATTCCAACTCCCAACGCAACTTTATTATGCAACGCGCAAAATTGCGTGGGTTGAATAATGTGACAGTCATCACTGCTAATGTCGGTACCTTGTCTATGGACAAGCGCTTTGACCGCATCGTCTCAGTCGAGATGTTTGAGCATATGCGAAATTACACAGCCCTGACAGATAATGTTCGGCGTTGGTTGCATGATGACGGCCGCGCGTTCATCCACATCTTTTGCCACCGTAACTTGCCCTATCTGTTTGAAACGGGTGGGGAAACAGATTGGATGGCCGAAAATTTCTTCACTGGCGGTATTATGCCCAGCTTTGATATTTTCGAGCAGGCGGCTCCCTCAATGATGGTAGAGCGGAAATGGTGGATTAACGGCACGCACTATGAACGTACTTTGGAAGATTGGTGCGCCTTGCTTGATAATCGCAAGGCGGTCGTGACCGAACTATTCATGAACCAGTACGGAGAAAGCAAAAAAGACGCGCATCGCCGTATTCAAAAGTGGCGCATGTTTCTGATGGCAAGTGCGGAATTGTTCGGCTACGCAGATGGATCAGAATGGGGCGTCGGCCACTTCTTATTGAGGCCGCAGTCATGACACCTTTTGTGAAGCATAAGCATTTAAGGCTTGGCTTTTCTTTGTTGGGTAGCGCTGCCGGGATGTTATTACTGACGATCGGCACAGCGGTCGCAAACGATCATGATTACGGTCGCACTGTCATCTTTGATAGTCGCGCTGTTGATCAGGCTAGTGGCGAAACCTTGTACACTGAAAGGCACGTTTATAAAGAACGTGATGGCAAACCTGTTGAGGCAAAGGTGACGTATATGGCACCGGATGGCAGTGTTTGGGCTACGAAAGAACTGACCTTTCAAAACGGTGCTACGGCCCCTTTTTTTCATCGTCGCAACCTTAAGACCGGATATCAGGAAGGCTTTGTCGCGATTGATGATGCTGGTGAAAAAGGCATGCTGTTTCACCGCGCAGAAGGTGAGGAACAGGGCTGTGGAGATGCCTTTGCTGTTAAAGCTGACTACGTAGTTGATGCCGGCTTTAATCAGCATCTGCAGAGCCAACTAGCCGCGCTGGAAACAGGTAAGAAATTGCGGTTCGACTTGTTGATTCCGAAAGCTTGTCGAACGATAGAGTTCGAAGCCCGCTCTCGTGCCTCAGACAAATCTGATGTGCTCGTGATTAGCATGAGGCCCACTAATATGTTTGCGCGGCTGGTGGTGCCGGAAACACAAGTGCGCTACAATCGCCTCACGGGTGCTTTGCTTGGTTACACTGGTATTTCTGATCTAACTGATGATCAGGGCCGTACTATGAAAGTTGATATTGAGTTTGAGCCCCCGAAAATTGTTACGGCGAAAAGCAGTGTAGACAGCAAACAAGCGGGGCGGTTCGGACTTAATGAACAAGGCAACAAACAGGAATGAAAGCAACAATATGACCGCTGACGAATGGGCAAGTGATCTGTTGTTGATAGCTGAAAAACAGGACAAAACCGCTTTTGCTCGTTTGTTTGAACAGTTTGCCCCCCGCGTGCGAGCATGGCTGATCGGGCAGGGGGCTGCTCCAGATGATGCAGAAGAAATCGCGCAGGACACAATGATTAAAGTTTGGCAAAAGGCAAAACAGTTCGACCCCGGGCGGGCATCCTCTCAGGCGTGGATATTCGCGATTGCGAGGAACCGCCGCATTGATCTGATCAGGCAACGGAATGTGCGCCAACGGACGGCAGATAATTTCGCTCACGAAGTTGACGCGCACCATGACAAACCTGAACAACCGGATGATCATGCCCAGCGTCGCGGTGTCAAAGCAATCGTTGCTGACAGCTTGAAAGAACTGCCACAGCAGCAACTTGAGGTCATTCGACTATCTTATTTTGAGGGGCTTTCCCACCGTGAAATCGCCGAAACACTTGGCCTGCCTGTGGGCACGGTAAAGTCGCGTATTCGGTTGGCGTTTTCACGAATGAAAGGCAATCTGAGTGAACTGGCATTACAAGACTAATATGATGGAACAAGCTACAGACATATCACCCATGACGGGTTACACACCGCAACATCACCCCAGCGAAGCCATGCTGATGGACCATGCATTGGGCAATCTGGCTCTTGGCTTTAGTTTGGCGGTCGATGTTCATTTGGATACATGTCCGCAATGTCAAAGCGATTTTCGTTTGATGCAGGAATTGGCCGGCGGTTTGTTGGCTGATACCGCAGAACAGAATTTGACAAGCCAGGACTTGTCTTCATTGCTCGACAATTTGCCCGCGCAAGAGCCGGCCATCACCAACATCGATGTGGAGGCAACTGACATGCCGGCACATTTGGCTGCGCATTTTCGTGCGGCCAATATTGATGCCCGCACAGCGTCTGGGCTGCCCTTTGTAAATCGGGCGCCGGGTATAGGCACAATTCCTCTGGTGAAAGATGGTGACGGTACATATGCCCGTTTGATGCGGATTGCGGCTGGTAAGGCTGTGCCCCATCATTCTCATCACGGGCTTGAAGTGACTGCACTGATCAAAGGGTGCTATGAAGATGAAATCAGTTGGTATGGTCCCGGTGATTTTGTTGAACATGGGCCAGAAATCCGACACCAGCCCATCGCAGGTATTGAGCAGGATTGTATATGCATTGGCGTTACCGAAGGGCCGCTCGCATTTTCCAATCCGCTCTATCGTGTGCTGCGACCCTTCTTTCCGGTTTAAAGGCTATTTAACTTGAAGGTCATCTGCGCTGCGGATGGCCTTTACCGCGCTAACGCGTACCAACAGTCGGTCTTTATCATCCCGCCAATCCGCCTCAACAAATCCTGACGTGCGCCCACGGCTGATCAGATTGCCTTCAATGGTGATCAGCCCGTGGGAGACAGGACGGAACAACCGTGTCGTTAGCTCCGTGGTTGTGAACCATTCATCATCTTCAAGGGCGCTGGCCATGGTCATCGAGACTATGTGGTCAGAGAGGCAGGCCACCCATCCACCAAACAATCTGCCGGGCATAATGTCGTGCGTGCCATCATTGGGCCACTCGTAGTGTACATGACCATATGAGACTGTCTTTAACCATTCATGGGGGCGAATATCGCTTGCCTTGATTCCGTTCGGTCGGTCCCAATTCCCGGATTTTAGGGAATCAAAGAAGGTTTTTTGCTGTGCACTAAGCTCAGTACGTTGGGATTTTGTCATTTAGCAGGGCTCTCCAAACAGGGAAATTAAATATCCAAGCCAAAGGCGACTTCTGTAACGTGTTGAAAAGTTTACGTTTAATTCGCCAGTCTCGTGTCTAATTGGTTAAGGTAGAAAAATTTTCTGTGCCGGAATTATGTGAAATCTGTGATGAATGTCAGTAGTTTTTTACGAGGGATTGTCGTAAAACAGATCATATGAAGTTTATGGGGAACGCGCTATGATACGGTCATCTATTGTCACCAATCTCAGATACTTTGTTTTGGCTGCCGCTGCTGCAGTTTTGGCTGCATGCGCAGCTCCACCCCCACAACAATCATCAGCACCCGCTGCACAGGAAGAGCCTGCCGCTCAAACCTCTGAGCGTCGTGCCCCGCCTCAGGATGTTGACAGTGCAACAGTAACCGCTGATCAAGATGGCGGCGATATGGGTGAGCCTGACGGTATGGTGATGGAGGAAGCTGCCGCGCCTGACCGGTCTGAAATGGATGCCGCTGCCGAGGCTGCCGAAGAGGCGCGCCTTGAAGCTGAAATGCAGGCACGTATGAAGGACGAAGCAGATGCGGAGCGCGCCGCAGCTGAAATGGAGGCCGAGGCTGAATGGTCGGCCCAACAAGATTATGCCATGCAGGAAGAATATGAAGAGCCGGTCGATAAATCGACTGGTGATCAAGCAACTGCACCGCAATGGGTTGTTGGCAAGTATGAAGCCAAGACAGACTTTTTGGCAGACGTGCCGGAACTGGCCGGTATTGATCAGGACTGGGGTCAGGTGTTGACCGACCTTGTCGTTGAGGCTTTGCAAAATCGTGCCCAGTATAGTGAAGGCCTGACAGAGCAGGCGAGCCGCGAAAAATTGCACGAGCTTGCCGCTGAAGGCGTGTCCTATTATTGCGACGGTGACCTTAAGACATTCAAAATTGATCGGTCCATTGAAGGGGTTGCGAAAGGCAGCCTTGAAACAGTGTACAAATTGCGCCGTGTCTTTGGTGGTCGTTTCCTCACAGTTCAGCGTGAACCGTTGAACGAAACGGTCGAAGCCCCGGCCAGTGCAGATGCAGAAATGCTTTTGAATATGTCACTGCGGAATGTGGCGATTACAATTGCAGATCGGATCGTTGCCGATATTCCTGCTGACCTTGCCGCGATCATTAACTAGCTCGCGATAACGCAGGGGTGGCGGATCGTCTATGAAGGTAGCGTCCGGGCAGCAGCTACGCATACTGATAAGTCTTGCAACGGCATTGCTTGTGTCGTTTGGTTTGGGCGTTCTCGCACAGCGTACGGACATGATCCGTATGGTCAACAATCTTCATTTTGATACGCTGGCTGACCGCTACTCAAATGTTGAGATCGCGCCCAATATTCGCTTGGTCGCCCTTGATGATCGTACCATCGATGATCATGGGGGCGAGTTTCCGGTTAAGCGAACACGGCACGTTCAATTGCTAAAAGGCCTGACAGATGTCGGGGCAAAATCCGTTACATGGGATGTCGTTTTTCGCCGCGAGACCGAAGATGACCAAGCGCTGGCAAAAGCATTCGAAAGCCCGGCTAGCGTAATCGCCTTTGGCGCACGGCCGGTTTTGGGGCAAGCAAAAACACCGCGAGCAAGCTTTCAGCAGCATCGTATCGGGCCCGAGGATACGAGTTCATGGCCTGCGTTGGATATGGATGTCGGCCTGCAACCTGTTCCAATTCTTGATCGCTATGTGAATCAATTGGCCCATGCGGCAGTATCCGTTGGTGTTGATTCTATCCATCGTGACGTGCCTTTGATTGTGCGGGTGGGGGACCAGATTTATCCGTCACTGACCCTGGCGACAATTATGGTCTATTATGACCTGCCACGTGATGATTTTGAATTCGATGCGCCGTATTTGGTGATCGGCCCAAAAACCTTGGAAGAGCCGATCCGTGTTCCGTTGGATGAAGACGGGCATATGTTAATCCGCTATGTAGCGGACTGGCGCAATGCTTTCTTTGTGCAAAGCTACAGCACTCTGAACAAGTCGCTCAGCTTATTTCCTGAGGATCTGGAAGAAGCATTTGAAGATTGCATCGTTCT
The DNA here is from genome assembly GCA_965229935.1 of Alphaproteobacteria bacterium. Lineage (GTDB taxonomy): Bacteria > Pseudomonadota > Alphaproteobacteria > SPJN01 > SPJN01 > SPJN01. The sequence goes on along the minus strand of CBDDKB010000002.1, from coordinate 1,216,637 downwards.
GATTGGGGCATCTTACGCAGGCTCAGGCGATTTTATCGCAACGCCGATTGAAGGATCAGTGCCCGGTGTCTTGCTGACTGTTAATGCCGTCAATACGATTGTCACCGGCGGCTTTATCATTCCTGCACCTCACTTACTGTCAAATGCTGTGTTGTTGGGCGTGCCGTTTATTGTGGCGTTGTTGTTCGTTTTGTTCAGGCCCTTTGTGGCAGGCCCGGCATTGGTTGGGCTTGCGGGCGGCTTGGTGGTGTTTTCGGATTACATGTTTGGTTCGCAAAGCTATTTCCTGCCGACATTCGGGGCGGTAGCGGCCACCATTGTCTCTGGGCTTTTATTCGCGCTTGTTAACTTTGTGCGGTCCTACATGGCAGAACGTCGGATGGTGACTGTGTTGCGCCGCTTTGTGGCGCCATCATTGATCAAGGAACTTGAAAAGTCAGGCACAGGCAGGTTGAACCTGAAATCACGCAAGCGCTATTTGGCGATTATGTTTGTGGACATTGCAGAGTTCACAAAATTCTCTGACAATAATGATGCGCAGGAATTATCTGCATTTTTGGCAGATTTCTATGATATGGCCTTGGACGTTTTGTTTCGCCATGAAGGCACGGTCGACAAATTGATGGGAGATGGGATCATCGCCTATTGGGGGGCGCCCGATGAGGTCGAAGATAAAGAGATTAAGGCTGTTAGGGCGGGGCTTGAGCTGCTGGAGGCGTTCAATGAAATTGCGGCACCGATCCGGCTTAAGGCAGGTGCTGCCCTGCAATTACGGGTTGGAATTAATGCGGGTCATGCCAATGTCGGCTATTTCGGCGGCGATCGTCATGCTGCCTATACGATTATTGGCCGGTCGGTGAATTTGGCGTCCCGCCTAGAAAGTAACGCACCTCACAATAGTGTTGTCATTGAATCCTACATGTATGAAGCAGTTAAAGACCATTTCGCGCTTGAGGCGCTGAAGCCTATTCAGGCAAAGGGTATTGCCAAGCCCGTGAAAGTCTGGAAAGTGCTAGGTCCAATGAATATCTAAAATAAATACAAGCTGGAAGCGCCCAATGTCATTTGAACAAACACACATGGCTTTTTTAGCCAGTGATGAACAGCACGACCTGTCCAATCGGTTTATTGCCCAAATGCGGGGGGATAATCCGAAAAAGGCGCCTGATATGATTCAGGCGCTGTTGTCGAACCTTCTGACCGATACGCTGAATTATTATATTCTGCAGCCTGCGGAATTACTGGAAATCAAGGGCGGATTGTTGCGCGTGATCAAGGTCGGTGCCGCGATGATTACCAAGGCCACTCAGTTCTTTGTCAAACGCGTCGTTGGCGGTCTAAGTCTTGAACAATCAATCGCAGGCGCTGATTACATCGAAAACACACGTGTGTTGAGCGAGGATGAGGCTGGCAGGGAAATATCCTATATCGCCTTTCCAATTCTTGACCGAACAGCAGACGAATTACGCGACGTTATCGCCCGAATTAAGGATGGCCATTATGGCCGCGCAGAAAAATCCCAACTGACCGCGGTTATGATCCAAATGATGGAAGCGGGTGTTGATGTCTATCTGCGTGATCCGATCAAACAAATGCAGTTTTCTGGCCTAACAGCCAAACTTGCCAAGAATACAGAGCAGTCAGTTGTGAAGGCGCTGGACCGTTTGATTACAGACATGTTCCCGAAATTGACCCATGATCAGGCCATCCGCTACGCGGCCTATCTTGAAGACACAATTTTGATGGTAGAGGTTGAAGAAATAGACGACGACGCAAACGCACAAAGCGCCTGATTTCAGCCGTTTGGGGCGCAAAATGTCCCATTGGGTCAAAACTTGATTTTTGTGCCTTGCAAGAGCTGGAATCGCGTGGCAGTGTCCGCCCGCTTTTAGCCCTCGTAGCTCAGTGGTAGAGCGCACCCTTGGTAAGGGTGAGGTCGGGTGTTCAATTCACCCCGGGGGCACCATTTCCCTTCAGTTTTGATTTTCTGCCCTATGCGGGGCTACAGGCTCTTGCTTTGTGGGCGATTTCGCGGCATGTCACCATTATGAGCAAGTCAGATCAGGAAAAATCAGCGACAAGCCCGGAACAGGCGGCCCGTCAGGCCCGTCTGGAAGAGGCGTTGCGTGCCAATCTGCATCGCCGTAAGGCGCAAAGCAGGGGGCGCAAGGCTGAATCCAGCGATTCAGCGTCTGATTCAACGGCTGACAGGCACGATAAGGACTGACAAGCGGACACAAGCCCGCCATTATTGCACTCTACGACTCACGGTCTATATGACCGCTCGCCGAAATAATCACATGGGGATCAGATGGGAATTCAACCGGATCACTGGATCAGAGAGCAGGCCCAGAAACAGGGCATGATTGAACCGTTTGTCGAGGCGCAAAAGCGTGACGGCGTGATCTCCTATGGGCTTAGTTCATATGGCTATGATGCACGGGTCGCAGATGAGTTCAAAATTTTCACCAATGTCGATTCTGCTGTTGTCGATCCAAAGGATTTTTCAGCCGATGGGTTTGTTGACCGGAAGACCGATGTTTGCGTGATCCCGCCAAATTCATTTGTGTTGGCGCGCACGGTGGAATATTTCCGTATCCCGCGTGATACGCTGGTGATTTGCCTTGGCAAGTCTACCTATGCCCGGTGTGGGATTATCGTGAATGTGACCCCGTTGGAGCCTGAATGGGAAGGTCATGTAACGCTTGAGTTTTCTAACACAACTCCGTTACCTGCAAAGATTTATGCCAATGAAGGCGCCTGCCAATTCCTGTTCTTAAAAGGGGAATCGGAATGCGAGGTGTCCTATCGTGATCGGTCGGGCAAGTATCAGGGGCAAACCGGCGTGACAGCCCCCCGGCTTTAGGGCAGATCAATGGATCGTATTCGCATCACGGGCGGCCAGCGCCTTTCAGGTACTATTCCTATCAGTGGGGCTAAGAACGCTGCATTGCCATTGATTGCGGCCTGCCTGCTGACAGACAAACCCCTGACGCTGAACAATCTGCCCAGCCTTGCTGACATCAAGACGATGACACGCCTTGTTGAAACCTTGGGGGTTGAGGCTACGGGCGGCGATGTGACCGAAGAAAATGGCGGACGTCGGCTAACGCTGACTGCGGCGAATATCACAGAAACAACGGCGCCCTATGATCTGGTGCGCACCATGCGTGCTTCTATCCTCGTAATGGGGCCATTGCTTGCCCGTTATGGCCGCGCCAAGGTCAGTCTGCCAGGCGGCTGTGCGATCGGGACGCGCCCAGTTGATCTGCACCTGAATGCGATGGAACGTCTGGGGGCAGAGGTTGAGCTTGAGGGCGGCTACGTCAATGTCAGCGCACCCAAAGGGCTGGTTGGTAACCGTGTGACCTTCCCCAAAGTCTCTGTCGGTGCGACGGAGAATTTGCTGATGGCAGCGGCGCTCGCCAAAGGGCAGACCATCATCGAAAATGCAGCGCGAGAGCCTGAAATCGGTGATCTCGTTCATTGCCTGAACAGTATGGGGGCCAAGATCAGCGGCAAGGGCACTGACACCCTGACAGTTGAAGGCGTTGATGAGCTTCACGGCGCGGACGAACGCGTGATCCCAGATAGGATTGAGGCAGGGACCTATATGATGGCCGCCGCAATCACAGAAGGCGATGTCACATTAACCCATGTTGATCCCACCGCGCTTGAGGCTGTAACCAGCCTGTTACGTGATGCAGGCGTTACGGTAGAGGAGGGGGATCGCACCCTGCGTATCGCGATGACAGGGCGTGTCCGTGGTGTCGATATTGAAACCCAGCCTTATCCCGGATTTCCGACCGATATGCAGGCGCAATTAATGGCCTTGATGGCGCGTGCAGAAGGTGCCGCCATGATCACCGAGACTATTTTTGAAAATCGCTTCATGCATGTGCCCGAATTGGTGCGTATGGGCGCCGATGTTACGGTTCACGGTGCGTCATCCTTGGTGCGCGGTGTGGACCGATTGGTTGGCGCGCCTGTCATGGCGACAGATCTACGTGCCTCATCCTCTTTAGTGATTGCGGGGCTTGGTGCTGAAGGGGTGACCGAAGTCAATCGGGTGTATCATCTTGATCGTGGTTATGAGCGGCTTGAAGAAAAGCTTACCGCTGTTGGTGCGCTGGTTGAGCGCGTCAGTGACGAAAGGACGTTCTGATGGCGTCGGCGATCCGGCTTCATGCGCAGGATAATGACGATTTGGCGATCGTGTCCGCCTTGGTGCAGGACGCTGCGCTGATAGTGGGTGAAATGGCCTATTTGCCATCGCAAAAGCGGTTTGTGGCAGCCTTGGCGCGCTTTGCCTGGGAAGAGCTGGACGAGGCAGTTACGAAAAAGGCTGGGTTTTTCGCCCGCCTGTTCGGGCGTGCTGATCCTGAGCCATTCTCGCGGACGCGCGCACTGCTTCATATCGATAATGTTTCTGACGTTAAGGTGCGGGGCTTTTCATTGGATGATAAGGCAAAAGTGCTCGACCTCTTGGCGTTGACTGCGACACCTTTGGGGGACGACCCGTCGGGGCCGTTTGCGCTACAGCTTGAATGCGCAGATGCTATGGCCGTTCGCCTTAGCGTCGAAGCGCTGGATATTTACCTGACGGATAAGGGTGAACCTTGGAAAACGCCGGTTCGCCCCGACCATGACCTTGATCGTTGAGTTGTTTAGATAGACCGATGCCCCAATTGTTGAACACATCTGATGCAGATTTCCGCGCGGCCTATGACGCGCTGGTCAATTTGCGTCGCGAGGGGGAAGTTGATGTTGCCGATGCGGTCCGTTCAATCATTGCGGATGTGCGCGCCCGTGGTGATGACGCGCTGTTTGAGCTGACAGAAAAATTTGATCGCTTTGATCTGCGTGGCGCGGGCATGGCGGTTCCGGTTGCTGACATTCAGGCGGCCTATGATGCGTGTGAGCCAAGCTTGCGGCAGGCGCTGGAATTGGCAGCGGCACGTATTCGCGCCTATCATGAAAAACAAATGCCCGACGATGGGTTGTTTACTGACGACGCAGGTATAACGCTTGGTCACCGCTGGACACCTGTTGATGCAGTGGGCCTTTATGTGCCAGGTGGTTTGGCAGCTTACCCCAGCTCGCTTTTGATGAATGCTGTCCCGGCAAAGGTTGCGGGTGTGCCGCGTATTGCCATGGTTGTGCCGACGCCGGACGGGGTGGTGAACCCCGTTATTCTCGCAGCGGCCCATATTGCCGGGATTGATGAAATTTACAGGGTTGGTGGCGCGCAGGCGATTGCGGCGCTGGCCTATGGCACCCAAACGATCGCGCGGGTTGATCAGATTACGGGGCCGGGCAATGCCTTTGTGGCAGAAGCCAAGCGGCAAGTGTTTGGGCAAGTCGGTATCGATATGATTGCCGGGCCGTCTGAAATTCTTGTTGTCAGCGATGACAAGTCAGACCCAAGCTGGATCGCGGCCGATTTGTTGAGCCAAGCCGAACATGACGAAATTGCACAGTCAATCCTGATCACAACAGATGCAGGGTTTGCGGAAAGTGTTATCGCGGCTGTGGAGGCCCATTTGGAAGTTCTGCCCCGCGCGGATATTGCCCGCAAAAGCTGGGATGAATTTGGCGCGGTGATAGTTGCGTCCGATATTGACGAAGCTTGCGCATTGATTGACCCCTTGGCGCCTGAACATATTGAGCTTGCCGTTGACGAGCCTGAGGGGTTGTTGCCCAAGTTTAAACATGCCGGGTCCATTTTTATGGGTCGTCACACGCCTGAGGCTGTGGGGGATTATCTCGCGGGCCCCAATCATGTCCTGCCAACTTCGCGAACTGCACGGTTTGCGTCGGGCCTCAATGTGCTGGATTTCCTAAAACGTAGCTCAATCCTGAATTGCGGACCTGATGGGTTGCGCCAGGTGGGCGGCGCTGCCGTGCGCCTTGCGCAGGAGGAGGGGCTTGATGCCCATGCGCTTTCTGTTGCAATCAGGCTGAACATGCCTTGGCAGCGCGATTAAGAGGTGGCAAGGTGGGGACTGATTTGCATCGCCACCCTGATTTGCACTGACAAAGCTGACTATGCCTGAAGGTCCACAATCAATCTCGAATATCACGCTTGATGAAAGCACCGGAGTCCCATTGAACCCGGACATTGATCATGAGCGGAAGGTAGCGATCTTTGATCTGCTCGAAGAAAACAGCTTTTCCCCTGTGTCTGAAAAACTGCAGGGAGCGCCGGGGCCTTATGATCTGACGCTATCAATTGTCGAACGCCGCTTGGTCTTTGACATTAAAGGTGCAGACGGCACACAGGCGGGGCATGTTTTGCTGGCCTTGTCGCCATTTAGGCGGATTGTGCGCGACTATTGGGATATTTGTGAATCCTATTATCAGGCCATCAAAACAGCCAGCCCCGCCCAGATCGAGGCGATCGATATGGGCCGTCGGGGCCTGCACAATGAAGGATCAACCCTGCTGCAGGAACGATTGGCGGGAAAGATTGAAGTTGATCACGGTACCGCGCGACGCTTGTTCACCCTAATTTGTGTCTTGCACCTAAGGGGCTAGGGCGATGACCGGGCGCTCTCGCATGGGGTTTGCACCGCCTGTTTTGGGCAAGGCCCATCAGCAAATCTTGCCCGGCGAGGATGCGCCGGTAAAAGACCCGGATGCCGTCCTGTTTGCCTGCACGTTTAATTCCATTCGTAGTCCTATGGCCGCTGCGCTTGCCAAAGATGTGACTGGCGGACGGGTTTATGTCGATTCGGTAGGGGTGAAGGCAGAACCCATCAACCCCTTTATCGTCGAAGTGATGAAGGAACGCGGCATTGATATGTCGGATCACAGGCCCAAAACATTCGATGATTTGGAAGATACAAGCTTTGATTTGATTGTGACCTTATCACCCCATGCCCAGCACAATGCGGTGGCGTTGACCGACACAATGGCCTGTGATGTTGAATATTGGCCAACCATGGACCCTGCTGCCGCCTTGGAAGGGGGCAGCCGCGCGCAAAAGCTTGAGCTTTTCCGGTCCCTCCGCGATGCGCTGGAGGCGCGAATTAGGGAGCGTTTGACGCCCCAATAGCGGGATTGCGCCCCTTAAATAGCCCGCGACGTAAAGACGGGGCCGTCAGGCTTGATTTTCTCCCGGTTTTTGGCCACATTCCGCAGCAATTTGCGATGGTCATGATTTTTGACCCCCAACAACAGAATTTGGACAAGGATATATGGCCAAAGAAGAATTGCTTGAGATCGGCGGCGTCGTCTCCGAGGTTTTGCCGAACGCGACTTTTCGCGTGAAGCTTGAAAACGAACATGAAGTGCTGTGCCACACCGCTGGTAAAATGCGCAAAAACCGCATTCGCGTTCTGGCTGGCGACAAGGTGCTGGTTGAAATGACCCCCTATGACCTGACCAAAGGTCGTATCACCTACCGCTACAAGTAGGCTTTTCTTGAGCGATTCTGTGTCCGCAAACCCTCCGCTTGTTTTGGCCAGTGCCAGCCCGCGGCGGCGCGACCTGCTCGCCCAAATTGGGATAGAGCCTTCGGCAATTGTTCCGGCGGATATTGACGAAACCCCCCTTGAAGGGGAACAGCCGCGCAATCTTGTGGCGCGACTGGCAGCCGCGAAGGCTGCCCATGTCGCAGCGGACCATCCCGACAGTTTTGTGCTTGGCTCTGACACAACTGTCTGTGTCGGGCGGCGCAATCTAGGTAAGCCCGAAACAGAGGATGAGGCTGGCGTCTTTCTGAATTTATTGTCCGGACGTAGGCATCGGGTCTATTCCGCGATTTCTTTGATTAGTCCTGATGGGACCTGCCGTACACGTACTGTTGAAACGCGCGTCCGGATGAAACGCATCAGTGATGAAGAACGGGCATCATATCTAGCCAGCGGCGAATGGCGCGGGTTGGCAGGTGGCTATGCCATTCAGGGGCGGGCCGGGGCCTTTGTTATTGATATTCAGGGCAGCTACACCAATGTTGTTGGACTGCCATTATATGAGACGGCTGCGCTTTTGCGTGGAAATGGCTATATCCTCCCTTGACCTTGGGAATGGGTTAAGGCCCAATAGTCTCTAATGTTACTATTCAGAATCATAAAGAACCTTAGACTGGCTGATGCAAAAAGAAGTCCTGATTAATGTTGGGGCGGGTGAAACCCGCGTTGCCCTTATCGAAGATGCCCGCTTGCAGGAATTGATCCTTGAACGGAAGGACGAGGACAGTGCGGGCCGCGCAGGACATTCTGTCATCGGCAATATCTATTTAGGTCGCGTGCAGCGTGTTTTGCCGGGCATGCAGGCAGCATTCGTTGAAATTGGATTGGAACGCGCCGGCTTTCTTGGCGCGCGTGAGGCACAGTGCCTAGCAGAACTTGCAGGCTATGACGAAGATGGGCTGCCGCCCATTGCACGCTGTGTCCATGAAGGTGAAATTATTCTAGTGCAGGCCGTGAAAGACCCGATTGGTGACAAGGGCGCGCGCCTATCTGCAAATGTTACAATCCCGGGGCGGCTTTTGGTGCATGTGCCTAATCAATCAGGGGTCGCACTGTCCCGCCGGATTGATAAGGAAGAAGACCGGGAGCGTTTGACCAATATGCTCGAAGACATGATCAATGCTGATTATGAATCGGGCGACAATCACACGGACAAGTCTGCGCCCAAAAATGCAAACGGGTATGGCGTAGATGGCCGCGGCGGCGGCTATATCGTGCGTACAGCAGCCCTTTCGTCATCCCCTGAGGAAATTTATGAGGACGCGCGCTATTTGCGCGATGCATGGCGCGAAATTCAGGTCAAACTTCAATCTGCCAAGGTCCCTAGTGCGCTGTTTCTTGACCTTGATCCTGTGGCGCAAACCTTGCGCGATCATGTGGATGAAGAAACCAGCCGTGTGTTGGTTGATGATTTTGATGCCTTTAACGAGGCGCGTCGTTATGCAAAAGAACATATGCCAGAGGCGCATGACCGCATTTTAATGCACAAAAGCGATTTTCCGATCTTTGAGCTTTACGACATTGAGTATGAGATCGAAACCGCCTTGTCGGAGCGTGTGGCCCTGCCTCATGGGGGGTGGATCACCGTCGAAACGACAGAGGCTTTGACCGCGGTTGATGTCAACTCAGGCTCATATGTGGGGGGCACAGGGCTTGAAGAAACATCCGTGCGCACCAATGTTGATGCGGCGCGCGAAATTATGCGGCAAGTGCGATTGCGCGGCATCGGCGGATTGATTGTTATCGACTTCATCCATATGGAAGACCCAGCAAATATCGCGCGCGTGATTGAAGAGTTGGAGAAGGGCGCAGAACGTGGCCGCTCCCCCACGCAAATTTCAGGAATGTCAGAATTTGGCCTTGTTGAGATGACGCGAAAGCGCGTGCGTGAACCATTGGCCCGATTGATGACGGAGCCTTGCAGGCCCTGTCATGGCCATGGACGTATCAGAACAGTGTCCACAATTGCGAATGATGCCATCCGTAGGGCAGAGGCTGAGGCACGTGCCATGCCGGGCAAACCGCTGGTGCTGCAGGCGCATCCTGATGTGATTTCATGGTTAGAGGCGCGCAATGGCACGATCATGGGTGACATTCGCGGACGCATCGGCAGCTCGCTCACCTTACGGCCCGAAACGCGTCATGGGCGAGACTATTTTGTTGTGACGCCACAATAATGGCCTGCCCGCTTTGTCAGAAACCGGTAGACCCTACCTACAAGCCATTTTGCTCGCGTCGCTGTGCAGATATAGACCTAGGCAATTGGTTGGGGGACAAGTATCGTGTTGCGGGGGAGCCTGTTGATCCCGACATAATTGACCTTGAAGCAGCCCGGGCAGCGCGTCAGGCGCGCGATGACAGGGAATAAAGTCCGTGTTGGTTGCGCCAAGGATAGAAACCGCGCATCTGATCGGTTGCCCGGCAAGGGCAGAGGACTTGCCCCACTATATCCGGTTGCAGACGGACCCAGAGGTTACCAAGACCCTAGGCGGTATTGCTGACGAAGAAACCATAAAGCAACGATTGGCGAGCGCTGTTGGCCATTGGCAGGCGCACGGCTTTGGCGAGTATGTCTTCTTTCGGAAGGACGAGCCGGATCATTTCGCAGGGCGCGCTTTTTTGCGTCACAAATTGATCGATGGTGCCTCGGTGATTGAGCTTGGCTATGCCTATATGCCGGAATTTTGGGGGCAGGGGCACGGCAGTACCGTTGCTGGGCAGCTGATCGCACAGGGTTTTGAGGTGCTTGAGGTAGATGAGATTTTGAGTTTCACCCTTGTAACCAACATCGCCTCCCGCCGGGTGATGGAAAAGAACGGGTTTAGCTTTAGCCATCAAGGGGTTTATGCGGGCTATCCGCACGTTTTCCTGCGGTTAAGGCGAGAAGAGTGGCAGGCAAATCAGGGGAAATAGCTGCGCCCATACTGCGACCAAATGTTAGCCTGATTTTTGCTTGTCCCTGTCAGGTTCATGGTCTACAAGATGCGCCACGCCAATACAGCAGCTGATTCAGGTGCTGGTGGCGATAAAGAGTGCCCGGGTAGCTCAGTTGGTAGAGCATACGACTGAAAATCGTAGTGTCGGTGGTTCGATCCCGCCCCCGGGCACCACTCTTTCCCTTGAAATTGTAGCAGCTATTCAACGGTGCTTGCATCGTGCCTTGGCGATGATGTTAGATCATTATGTGATCAAAATTAAGGTGAGTAGGCGTCATGGAAAAGAGATTTGGTGATCTGCTTGTTCGGGCCAGTGGGGCTGCAGGGTTAGGGGTTTATGCCCTCGCCAGCTTTTCTGCTGCGCAGGTAATTCGAAGTCGGACAATACTGCGCGAAATTACAGACACAGAACCGCTAAGTAATGAAGAGCGGGGTGATCATGTTTGTGTTGTTGATGATCGCTTTTATCTGGTTGGTGAACCGGACTGCTACCTTAATCATTCATGTGATCCAAATGCGTATCTCGACTATCAGGATAATGATATTGTGCTGGTCGCCCGCCGGAAGATAGTGGCCGGTGAACAATTGACGCTTGATTACCTAGTTAATAATTCCGGTGGAGATAGCTGGAAATGCGAATGCGGCGCTGCGCGGTGCAGGGGGCTTACCGGGCACAGTTTTTTTGATTTGCCTCGTGATATTCAAATTGAATATCTGCCACTACTTGCACCGTGGTTTCGTCGTAAACATCAAGCTAGAATTGACCTAATGAGGGCATAGCAAATTCAAATTTTTGCCCGAAAATGGCGGCAAACATCGCTAACTATGCCGAACAGACCCCACACCCGGTTTACGGGGTTTGGTTTCAATGTTACCCATATGTGGGGTGTTGATAAGAGACGGTTGTTAGGATCGCGATCAGAACAGATATGTCCTAATTGGCTGGGGGGTCGATAATGTTCAAACGCAGGCAGGCGAATTCGCACTTTTTCGGTCTTATGGCAGTGGCCTTGTCCGCTGTGATCTTTGCCGCACAAGCGCAAGCACAGGAAAAACCTGGCGCTAGGTTGTATTTTGATAAGATTGAAAACGGAGAGGTCTATTTCAATCTCTGGATTCATCTACCCGGCGGCTACAAGACCTTTTGGCGTACACCATTTCTGCGCGACCAAAAGCCAACTCAGTTTGATTGGTCCGGCTCTAGCGGTATTGATATTGGGTCAGTAAATGTTGACTGGCCACTTCCAACATTGATGTATCTGCAAGATGATACGCCCCTGTTGGGATACAGCATTGATGTGATTATCCCGATGAAGGCCAGAATGACTGCCAGTAAGGCGATGATCAAGCTTGACGCTGATTACGCCCTGTGTCGACGAAAATGCCATTATGTCGAACAACAGATGAGCCTGAAAATACCGGCATCGAAGGCCTATGACATGTCTAAATGGCGTCAGGCAGTGCCCAGAAAAACAAGCGCGCAAGGCTGGTCCGCAACGCTTGGCACGATGGATGATGGTTGGTTGGAGTTCAACGTCAACGCAGGGGCAGAGAAGATCAAGGGCCTGTTGATTGTTGAATGGCCGGACGGTTCAGTTGATGTAAAGGAAAATTTACCGCCCCAAGGTCAGAGCAGCTTTTTCATGCCCGATGATGGTAAGTCACGAATTGGTGGTTTGCTAACCATCACTACCGGGCTACCCCAGAATGCCATTGAAGTGCAGACACGTGTCACAGAAGAATAGAGATTGCCGCCGTGCAATGACCTTGCTTCGAAAAATATCATTGGCTTTGGGGCTGACCATTTTGGCCGTCATGCCCGCACAGGCCGTTGCTGGCAATGGGCCGCAATTGCTGTTTGAACGCATTGAAAACGGACACGCCTATTTCGCGCTGAAGATAGGCTTGGGCAAAAAACGTTATACCCACTGGCTTGCAAAGACAGGTAAAAGGAGCAATCCACCAGCGCTTGATTGGTCAGGCTCCACAGGTGTTGACCCTGCGGCCATTACGTTGGATTGGCCAATGCCGATATATACTGACGATGCTGGCGGCTATGGCATAGCCTATAAGGAAGAGCTGATTTTATTGGGAAAGGTGCCGCTGCAAAAGGCCGATGCTAAACTTGTCCTCAATCTGGATTATTCAGACTGCAAGGCATCTCGCGAGGATATTTGTGAACGAAAATCAACGCAATTGTCGCTGGATATGCCCAATGCGTCTGCGGTGAATTTATCTGCTAAGCGCAGCAAGGCCCAAAGACGGGAAAACCCCTGTGGTTTGCTGTTGTTTTACGAAGAACATACCTATCCCTATGACAAAAAGAAGATCACCAGCAGCTTAACATTACAGGGATCGCCATACTGTATTTTTGGATCACTCTATATTGATTTTGGTGATGGCACTGGAAAAATAGATACTTATGGCGGCGGCGTCCGGTCCCGTGATGTGAAATTTCGTTGGCGTGACCTTCGCCCCGAATTGATTGGGAAAACCGTCACCTTGTATTACCGCGCACTGGTTCCGGCGCGGGGGCAGCCTTATCAGGTCGATCAATATTTTGAATCTAAGCTATTGGTCCGAGAGGGCATTACCGGACGATGACGTCGTAGCGCGGCCCGTGAGCGCAAACCCCGGGTGAAAGACAGGAGAGTGTGATGGCCGGATTAAGAGATGTCTTTGTTGGTGTGATGCTGTTTCTTGGCCTGACATCGATGGCCCATGCCAACCCATCGCCGGGTGTCACACTGTTGTTTGAGAAGGTTGAAAATGGGTTTGTCCATTTTGGGGTGCGTATCTATGTCGGCAAGGGGCGGGGCACATTCTGGCGCGCTAATGTCGATACTGAGTGGGACGCAGATAAAAATGATTGGGTAAAACCTGAACTGCGAACGCTATTGGATTGGTCAGGCTCGACAGGCATTGATACAGAAAAAATCATTGTTGATTGGCCTTATGTCCAAGGTGTTAAAGGCGAACGTTTTGTAAGGTCAGGCTATAATGAGGAAGTTGTTTTAATTGGCAGGGCGCGTTTGACAGGGGCAACAGCGACACTATCCGTAAATGTCACCTATTCCGATTGCAGGAAATTAACCGATTGCCATCGGCACACACAAAGGGCGTCGCTAGCGATCCCTGATGCGCCAAAAACCGACCTGACAAAGTGGCATCTGGAGATTCCCAAAAAGGTAGATCCGTGCGGCATGCGCGCGATCTATGAGGAACACCCAAGCTACGATGCACCGAACAGGTGGTACGGTGATGTCATTATGACAGGGTCGGAAAATTGTATGGCAGATTTCATATTGGCACTATTTGAAGATGGTCGTGCGGTGGCTGATTTTGAAAAAGATCGTGTCGGGCATAATATGAGCTTTAATCCAGACCCAGATGGCGGGCGCATGCTTGACCTGATTGGACAACATATAACGATCGTGTTCGGTGCAAGCACGCGCGTAAAAGGAAAAAACTACAATAAGGTAGATATATATGAATATCGTTTCCGGATTGAGCCGGGCCGATTAAAGCCTGGCACGCGCCTTTGACAATCTGTTGGGAATTGAATGGGGACTAGGGACGGTCACCAAAAATTTTGGAGCTACGCATCGAGGGGCAGATGTATGACTATATTGTAAAAGCTGGCGACTTCTTGTTCCGGGCCGGGCTGGGAAAGCTTGTCGAACCTTGGCTTCTCGCCGTGGACAAGGGCGGTTACGCCGCCCTGCGCCCATTCGGACGGTTTGGTGGCGCATATCGGTTTGACGATGAACAACGTCTTGGCTTTGTCGTTCATTTCGTCGTTGTGATGCTCGGCACCTATCTCGCTGGGTTTATTCTTACGCTTGGCATATTTGGCTGGGAAAGTCTGTTGCTGTGGACCGTGCTATGTGCACTTTTTTATCGCCTGATGATTCCCATTTTTGTAGCAGGCACCGATCGTATTTCGGTGCTCACAGGGAAGGCAGAGGCCCCGGTTAACGAAACCGATAATATGGTCTCTTTGATCATCCGTTTCGTTTTCGCGGGGTGGCTTTGGTTTGGAAGCGTGGTCCTAGCTATCTCGCAACCGAGCTATACTGCGCTTTGGTGGGTGGGAACGATAGTCGCGATCGTCTGTTCTGTTATCCTGCTTTTCACAATGATAGTCCTGTCACGCAGATAGGCTTTGCGCAGTTCTTGCCTGTGTCCCTATGGCAAGTCAGAATTCCTCCTCGCCCAACGACCCTTAGGCTGTTTCCGGACCCAACGGTAGACATCCGATAGTCTATTTTCTTGACTGTGCTCCCGCCGCTTTCCATTGTAGGACCAATAAATATTTGAGGAAGGTTCTATGAAATCTCATCTGATCATGCGTCTTTGCTGGGGCGTTGTTATGGCAGTCACAATACTGTCATCGGGAATTGCGGTCGCCGTGCCCAATCTTGTTGAGCAGCGTCAGCGCGTTTCGTTGAATGGGGATTGGCAAATTATTGTCGATCCCTTGGGGCTTGGCGATTCAAGTCCCTTCGGTGGTGATATCCCAGAGCGTGGCTATTTTTTGAACCCACCGCGCGGCCCGCAAAATTTGGTTGAGTTTGCGTTTGATGACAGCCAGACATTGGCTGTGCCAGGTGATTGGAATAGCCAAAAGGCTGAACTGTTTTTTTATGACCGCACGGTCTGGTATCGCCGGGTCATTGATAGTGACGGCGCCCAGGAGGGGCGGCAGTTCCTTCACTTCGGTGCTGTCAGCTATCGGGCGAAAGTCTGGATTGATGGGAAGTTTATAGGTGAACATGAAGGTGGCTTCACGCCCTTTGCCTTTGACGTCACAGAAGCGCTGTCCAAGCCGGGCGAGCACAGCTTGGTCGTAAAGGTCGATAATCTGCATGGCACGCATACAATTCCGACTAGGTGGGCAGATTGGCTTCACTTTGGCGGGATCACGCGGTCTGTTTCTTTGGTAACTGTTCCCGAAGCCTATATCGAAAACTTTGTCATTTATTTAAAGGATTATGAAACCAAACAGGCAAGGGTCCGCATAGACATGGCCGGGGTGTCAGCCCGCACAGATGTAAATGTTACCATTCCAGCGCTCGGCATAGATCGCACAGTACAGACAGACAGTTCCGGTGCGCTTTACATGAATTTGGATGTCAGTGATGCAGTGCTTTGGTCACCAGACACGCCCCAGCTTTATGATGTGATTGTCTCGATGGGAAGTGACGAAGTTTCTGACCGGGTTGGGTTTCGCACTGTCGAAACGCGCGGGACAGAGATTTTGCTGAATGGCAGCCCTGTCTTCCTTAAAGGGGTTGCCATGCATGAAGAATCTATTCTGCAGGAAGGTCGCAGTCAGGGACCTGAAGATGCGAAGGCGATGCTAGGTTTGGCCAAGGAATTGGGCGCGAATTTTGTCAGGCTTGCCCATTACCCGCATGATGCGGCGACAACAAGGTTGGCGGATGAGTTAGGTCTGATGATCTGGTCAGAGGTGCCTGTTTATTGGCAAATCGCTTTTGAGGACGAAGCTGTTCTCGAAAAGGCAAAGCACATGATCGGCGAGATGGTCCATCGAGACGCCAATCGCGCCAGTATTGTGATATGGTCTATCGCAAATGAAACACCAGAATCTGAAGAGCGGTTGGAGTTTCTGGAGGCGCTTGCTGACGAGGTGCGGCGGCTGGATGACACAAGGTTGGTTTCCGCGGCGCTGCTGACAGGCCGGAAGGAGCTTGAGGCCATCGGTTATGCCGTTGTCTCGCGCGCCTTGAATGATCCGCTGGTAAGTGATGAAACCAAACAGGCCTTGGCGGAGGAGATTGGCTTTTTCCCAAGTGCTATTGCTAAGGCAGCGGCTTGGTTGGGGAATATCGGGCCTGCTTCGGCCCCAGATATGCGATCAGAAGACCCGTTGGGTGAGTTTGTGGACGTGGTAGCCATCAATGAATATTTTGGTTGGTATTATGCAGCTTTCATCCCGCTGATCGTCCCATTACCTGAAGCAGACGCACGCCGGATTATTTTCGATATGATGGACGAAGTCACAATCGGCACAGTGTTTGACAAGCCCTTGATCATCTCTGAATTCGGGGCTGGGGCAAAAGCCGGCTATAGCGACCCTGAAGCACCGATCTGGTCAGAGGACTATCAGGTCAAGGTCTATGAACGGCAGCTTTCTATGCTTGAACGTAGCGCGCAATTGGCCGGTATGTCGCCTTGGGTTCTGCGTGACTTCCGCTCCTATATGCGGCCCTTAAACGGTGTGCAGGATTATTACAATCGCAAGGGGCTGGTGTCTGAGACCGGGCAAAAGAAAAAGGCGTTTTTTGTCTTGCAGCAGCATTATCAGAACATGAAATAGGCGGAAGTTTTCACAAGTAATTCAATCAGTTTGCTGTTGCTATTCCGGCGCCTCTACGCCCACAATGGGGTATGAGCGACCAGGCCATCGCAACAGAGCTTGCGCCCGAACGTGAGCCGATATTGTCTGCCCGGCACCTTTCCAAATCCTATGGGGAAGGGCAGGCAAAAATTATGGCACTAGATGATGTCAGCCTAGACCTTTATCCGTCTGATCTTGTGGTGTTGCTGGGGGCCTCTGGGTCTGGCAAATCAACATTGCTGAATATTCTTGGTGGGCTAGACGCACCTACCTCAGGCTCTGTTCTTTTTCGGGGTAAAGATATCGCCAAGGCAACAGAGGATGAGCGGACCTCTTTTCGGCGTCATTATATTGGCTTCATTTTTCAGTTCTATAATTTGGTGGCCAGTCTAACTGCGCGTGAAAATGTGGGGCTGGTAACTGAAATGTCTGATGACCCTTTGCCTCCTGATGAGGCTTTGGGTCTGGTCGGACTTGCCAAACGCCTGAACCATTTCCCGGCTGAGATGTCGGGGGGTGAACAACAGCGCGTTGCTGTCGCGCGCGCTATCGCAAAGCGGCCCACGCTATTGTTTGCAGACGAACCGACGGGCGCACTTGATAGTACTACGGGTCGATCAGTTTTGGTGGCCCTTGATCACGTCAACAAAACATTGGGCACAACAACAATTATCATCACCCACAATGTCGGTATGGCCGCCATGGCGGACCGCGTGTTGCGGATGGCAGACGGTAAAATAGTTTCTGATGAGCGTAATACGCAAAAGACCCAGCCTGATGAGTTGGAATGGTGATCAGGGATGAGCGCACTAAACAAAAAACTGTTGCGGGATTTATGGCGCTTGCGTGGGTCCGTCATCGCCGTTGCGTTGATCATCGCCTCTGGCATTGCGCTGATGGTTGCTGCGCTCAATACCATCAAGACGTTGGAGACAACGCGGCAGGTCTATTACGACCAAACCGGCTTTGGTGACATATTTGCGAATGTTCACCGCGCACCTCGCTTTTTAAGGCGTGAAATCGAAAGACTGCCCGGGGTGCGCCGGGTGGATGACAAGGTGATAGGCGTTGCCCTGATTGATGTGCCTGTGCTTGATGTGCCAGCAAGGGGCCAGCTTGTCTCTCTCGATCCGCATATTGCGCAGGGCAGTACTTTGAATCGGTTGGTTATCGATCAGGGGCGCATGCCATTCATTCACGCAGATCATGAGATTGTGGCTCATTACAATTTTGCAAACGCGGTAGGATTGCGGCTAGGCGATAAGCTGATGGCGACAATGCGAGGCCGCAAGATGGAGCTGACCATTGTTGGCATAGGATCATCTGCCGACACGGTCTATGCCATGCCTGCGGGCAGTGTGTTCCCCGATGAAAAAGGCTTTGGCATATTCTGGGCCAACCGCGACTTGCTTGATGCTGTTTACGACTATGAGGGGGCGTTTAACAGTCTTATTATCGATGCAGAGAAGGGCGCGGATAGTGATGAGTTGATCAGCAAACTTGATCAAATCTTGCGCCCCTATGGAGGGACTGGGGCCTTTGACAGAACGGATCATCCGTCAGATTCCATGCTCGATTCCGAAATTCAACAGCTCAGCACCATGGTAACTGTTGTCCCGCTTTTGTTTTTATCGATTGCCGCCTTTCTGATCAATGTGATTATGAGCCGCCTGATTTCTCTTGAACGCGAACAGATTGGCCTGTTCAAGGCGTTCGGCATGCAGAACTTTAAAATAGCGACGCACTATCTAGGCTTTGCACTGATCATTACATTAATAGGCGCAGTTCTGGGCGCATCGTTGGGCGCTGTTTTATCGAGCCTGTTGGGTGAACTCTACAAGATCGCCTTCCGTTTTCCCTTTATGTTGCAACAAAATGATACAGCAAGTCTGTTGATCGCAATTGCAGTCAGCTCAAGCGCTGCCATCGCGGGGGCGTTTGTGACGGTCAGGCGGGTTAGCCGCCTACAACCGGCGGAGGCGATGTCGCCTGAACCGCCTGCGCATTATAAGCCAAGCTTACTTGAACGGATGGGTCTGACCCGCAAATGGCGGGAACCGGCGCGGATGGTCCTACGCAATATCACTAGGCGGCCCATGCGTGCCTTTGTAACCGTATTTGGTATGTCGCTTGCGGTTGCGATTGTCGTGCTTGGTAACTTTTTTTCCGGTGCTGCGGGAACGCTGCTCGATACCTATTTTTACAGGTCTCACACACAGGATCTTACAATTGCGCTGGTTGAAGCGCGGCCAAAGGCTGCTCTTCACGGGCTTGAGAGTATCGAAGGTATCTTGCGGGTCGAGGGCAGTCATGCAATGTCCGTCAAGCTACGCAACGGCGTTATAGAGGAGCGTACGGGCATTATAGCGCGAGAGCAGGGCACAAAACTGTCGCAATTGCTGGATGACGAGCGCAAGCCCGTCACCCTGCCCGCAACCGGGATTGTGTTAGCCCAATCACTTGCAGAAAAGTTAGACGTCGGCGTAGGTGATCTTGTCACTGTTGAGATGCTGACAGGACGCCGCTATGTGCGCGACATGCCCGTAACAGCGATTGTCCGTTTATATGTCGGGCAGGGCGCCTATATGTCGTTAGAGGCCTTTGGCCGCCTGACAGGCGAAATGGGACGCATGCAGCAGTTTGAGGCCAAGATTGACCCGGATGAGCTGGCGCCCCTTGTTCGTGATTTGCTTGATCTGCCGATGGTGCAGTCCGTTGCGACGCGCCTGTCAGCCTTTGATAGTTTTGGCGAGATGATGGATCGGTCAATGCTGATCATGGCTGGTATGTTTAGTATGTTCGCGATGCTGATCGCAGGCGGTGTTGTATATAATAGCGCGCGCATTGCATTGAGCGAGCAGGCGCGGGAGTTGGCAAGCCTGCGCGTTCTTGGTTTTACCGTGCGCGAGGTCGGCTTTATCCTCATCGGTCAGCTACTAATTTTGACTGCCCTGTCTTTCCTGCCGGGGGCGGTTCTGGGCTATTATTTCAGTTATGGGATGGCGCAATCGATGCAGAATGATTTAATGCGGATGCCCTTTGTTTTTCAGGGCAGTTCCGTCATTCTGGCAATGTTTGTGGTCAGTGCAGCAGCCATCGGGTCCGCGGTTCTGGTGGGCAGGCGGGTCGCGCATCTTGACCTTGTGGCTGTGCTAAAGTCACGAGAGTAATGCTAGGGAGTAAAAGCATGCCAAATGGGGTTATCGATTGGATCAAGCGTCGCCGCCTTTGGGTGGGTGGCGGCGTGGTCGCATTGGTCCTGCTGGTTATACTTGCCTGGCCCAAAAGTGTTGAGGTTGATTTGGCAACCGCCACCATTGCGCCAATGGCTGTAACGATTGCAGAGGAAGGCGAAACCCGCATTCGCGACGTCTATCAGGTGTCTGCGCCAGTGTCTGGGCGCTTGCTACGTGTGGAGGTGGAGCCTGGCGATACTGTAATTGCAGGAGAAACAGTGGTTGCCGTTATGGAGCCGGGCGATCCAACTATTTTGGATGAACGTAGCCGGGCACAGGCTGAGGCGCAGGTCAAGGCGGCCACAGCGGCCCGTGCCTCCGCTGCGGAGGAGGTTGAAAGGCTGAAAGCAGAAGTCAAATTCGCGGCGCGTGATTTTGATCGGATTAAAACTTTGCGGGAAAAAGGCACAGTCAGCCAACGCACGCTCGATCAGGCAGAGCTTGAGCTTGATGCCCGTCGGGCGGCATTGCGCACTGCGCAGGCGGTGTTTGACATGCGGGCCTATGAGCTTGCAACAGCAGAGGCGGCCTTGATCGGCCCCGATGGGAAGGACGGGCACAAGGGAAATTACCCGATTAAGGCTCCCGTCAGCGGCGCTGTGCTGCATGTCTTGCAGGAAAGCGAGACGGTGTTGGCCGCGGGCACGCCTATTGCTGCCTTTGGCGATCCTCGCGACCTTGAAATCGTCGTTGATGTTCTGTCCGCTGATGCTGTGCGGATTGAAGAAGGCGCAACGGTCATCGTAACGGACTGGGGTGGTGATGCATCCCTGCAAGGGCGGGTCAAAAGGGTGGAACCCTTTGGCATCACGAAAATATCTGCGCTTGGTATCGAAGAACAACGGGTCAATATCGTCATTTCCTTGAATGGTGATTTCAAGCAATGGGAACGGCTGGGCCACGGATTTCGCGTGACCGTCAATGTCGTGATCTGGCAGCGGGAGGACGCGCTGCAGGTCCCCTTGGGGGCGCTGTTTCGTGATCGGAACGAATGGGCCGTCATGGCTGTGCGTGGTGGCCGCGCCTATCTGACCAGGCTTGAGGTGGATCACCTGAATCGCGAGGCTGGCGAGGTTTTGTCTGGGCTGCAAGCTGGTGATCAGGTTGTACTGCACCCCGGGCCGCAGGTCGTTGATGGCGCTAGGGTTGCGCCGCGATAACATCCCTACGAATTGATGGTGCAAACTGCGAGGCAAATTCCTGCCATGGCCCGTGATGGTCCATCATGGCAACTGGAATTTGATCGGGCAGATGCATAACTGTTTCGGGCGGAACAATGCGGTCTGTTTGTCCAACGCCATAGGCGTGGGGAAGGGCCAAGGGCAAGAACAGCGCCGGATTATCTAGTCGCGGTAATGGCGAAACCTGATGCCATTTCGTCCATGCTGCGAGGTCTAGCGGACTTGCCATCGTCAACAGTCCGGTTTGTCTGCTTATGTTTGTTCTTTGATGGGCCATGTGGGCTGCGATGACCCCACCGCCTGACCAGCCAACGAATATGACGGGGCGGTTATTAAATTTGGTTGCGTGCTGTTTGTAAGCTTGGCGAACCGTAGTGCCGAACCGGTTCTTCGTCCAGTATTGCGTACCGCAGGACTGCGCATTGGTTTCCAAAAACTGACACGGTCTTGTTAGGTGGATGACAGTATCGCTTGGGAATAGTTTCACAAGCGCCAGCGCGACCTGAACAGATGGCATTTCATAGACAGATGGCGTGGGGTCGGGAGAGGGCGTCCACGCATCAAGCCACGCTAGCCCATCGCCTGCATAGACAATCCAGACCGGGTTATCCGGCGTGCCTTGTTTGATGGATTCCCGCAGGTCAAACTGGCCATAGCGTTTTTGCGCAACGGTGAAGCCCCAGGGTTCAAATTCGTCTGTTAGCCGACTGACCTCAGCACTGATCCCGCCACATGCTGTCAGAAACAGGTAGCATATGGCGCTGATCAGGACGTAAGGGCGCATTTGGCTTTAGAAACGGAACCGCAAATTGCTGTTCAGAGTGTGGCTTTGTGTGTCATCGCCGCCAATGAAGTTATACCCGAATGAGAAATTGACCCGTCCACGGGCTGAGACCAGATCAAGGCCCAGGCCTGCAAGATATTGCGTGCTGGCCGTTTGAATGCCATCAACCTTGAAAGTGCTGCCAGCTTTTGATCCGGTAAAGCTTGCCTTGGTGTCTGCATTATCATCAAAGAATTCATGCCATGCACCTGTGCGGATATAAGGCAATACACCTGTGCGGCCAATTTGCCCCGGCGCGGCAAGCTTGGCGGAAATACCAGTGTTGAGCGAGTAGGAGGTTTTCCCCTTCACCGTCAGGCCGAAAGTCCCATCCTCTGTATAGCCGTCACGGTCATAGAGGCCAAAGCTCATATCAAATGCAGGGGTTAGAAGCAGGCGTTTCGCAACTGTGATGTTGCGATCAATTGACGATGAAAGCCCAACTTCAAACCCGTCATGGCTGCGGGTTAGTTTGGTGCCACCGAATCCAATACGTTCACCTTCAAAATCGCTTAAGCCAAATGAAAGGGTTGAAGACCAACTGGTGTGACGGTCAAACCAGCTCATATAGGCGCCGCCCGAAATGGTATCGACATCAACTTGTTCGTTGGACAGGTCATTGCCATCAACCTCTGATGTTGAATAGGCGCCATAAAGGCCGAATAGCCATGTGCGGCTGGCGCGCCAGTCATAGCCAAAGGCGATGCCATATTGTTCGCCATCATATCCGGAGATAAAGCGATCATCATCACGCTCCGTAAAGGCGGTATAGACCTGCATCCACAGGTGATGCGCGCTCCAGACTGACCCCGCACCAAGGCCTGTGCCAAAGTCTACAAGGTTGCCTGCGCCTGTGCCGTCAATCTCATCGGTCAGATTATCGGTCAGGCCTGCAAGCTGCCTGTCGGTGCCTGACAGCCTGCTTTGTTGTTGCGGCTTGTCAATCTGCCCCGTACCAACCCCAGCAGGGAGAGAGCGGCTGCGTGACCGCAAAATATCTGCCCGCTTTTCAACGATTGAATGCAGCATTTTTTGCGTGTCTACACGCATTGTGTGCTCACCGCTTGTCCGATCTGGGGCGGCAACCGCCAACAAACCGGCAATGCCCAAATTGTCATCAGGGTCATTGGAAGTTACGCCCAACGTCGCGATTGCGTTACACAGGGGGGTAAAGCTGCTGGCCACATCACTGCCATCACGTTCAGCGTCGCTACATGCCGCATATTCAGCATCAAGCGCGCTGCCGACAGTACCGATTAATCTGCCGCGACCAGAGTCCAACGCGATCTGCTGGAACCCGGGCGTTCTGCCGATTTCGACTTCTAATAAGCCTGGAGATTGAATCAAAGTAAATTCATGGAACGGGTCATTGTCGATAAGAGCAGTGTCCACATCGTCGATCGTGATTGTGTCTGCTTCGATAATTGTCACGGTACTGGTTTGACCGATTTGGGTGAAGCCGGTTGTAAACTGATCAGCCAGAACCAACTCTACCGCGCTGCCATCCGCAAGGGTGACAGTCGTGCCTGCGCCACCGCTTTGCAAAATGCCGTTAAGCGTGGGATCGGCAGGGGTTGGGCTTCCTGCATCGACGATCCCGAATTGCAGGATACCGCCGTCATTCACGGTGAACGCGCCGCCTGCTGCGATCAGTGGCAGGTTGCCATCAACACGCAGCGTGCCGTTAATCGTCCCTGTTAGAAACTCGCTCGCGACGTTTGCATTGTTTAGCACCTGAAGGGTCGCCCCTTCGTTGACCGTCAATGTGCCGCCTGAGACGCCGAACAGATTGGCGTCTGGGTTCAGGATCAATGTCCCCGCAGTAACCTGCAAAGATTCAAAGTCTGCAACCTGGGCGAAGTCTGTAAACTCAAACCCGTCCTCATGTGCAGCGACGTTGAATGCCACTGTATCAGTGTCAGCGCCGCCTGTGATTATGCTGCGATTGTCAATGGCGATTAGGGCGAGTGGGTTCAGGGTAAAGGAAAGTGTGTCATTCCCATCACCCATATCCAAAAGCGTGTCGGCACCGCCTAACGCCCCACCGGAAATAGTCGCTTCGTCATCATCATCGCCCAGATTTATCAGCGTGCCAGCCACAATGTTGTTGGCGTCGGCATCAAATTCAAATCCGGTAACGTTGCCATTATCTTCAATTTCGGTGATGAAGCCTGCTTGTCCCTGAACGCGGCTGCCGCTGATTGTTAGGGTATCTTCGCCAGCGCCAAGGTCCAACAATGGCTCAACTGTCAAATCAGCGCCAACAGGTGCCTGAACAAAGCCTGCGGCGAGCGTGGCGCGATTATTGCCATCTCCCATGACAATAATGCCTGTCATGTCGCCGCTGTTTGACAGGATATGGTCGCCGCCATCACCGAATGAAAGGCGGCCGCTTGTTTCGCCAAGGAAGCTATTGGTGAAGGTCAATACGATATCTGTATCACCTTGATTGATGACATCTAGCAAGGTTGCAGCGCCCGTTCCGCCGGCCTCTGCCTGCATGACGCCGCTATTGGAAATCGTAGCGCCGCCAAAACTTGGGGAGGCAAAGCTGATTGTGCCCGTATAAGTACCTGAGTTTGCGAACGAGTAAACACGGTCTTCGCCGTTCAACTCCAAATCGCCTGTCATCACACCAAGATTAGGATCAAGGGCGCCATTGGCGTCGAAGCTGCCGACATTACTTATTGCAGTAGTACCTGCCGCGCCAGTTGACGTATCGCTGATCAAGGGATCACCCAACTGTGCCAGCATTGTGCCATTGTTCACGATTGTAACAGAAGGCGTGCCTGAATCATGTTCCAGCCTGATTGTGCCATTGATCAGGCCATCATTGGTGATGCTGATATTGTCCTTGCCAAAAATCTGAAGGCTGCCCTGTACTTCGCCTGTTTCGCCAATATTAATTGTGTGGGTCTTTTCTGTATCGCCAACATCATTTTGTGTGCCGATGACAAAGGCCAAGTTCGCTGCGCCATTTACAAGACCATTAACCGTTGTTGTGCCGCCAACATTGCCGCCAATGACAATGGCAGAGGCGAGGTTGGCACAGGCTGCATTGGTGTCGTCTAGAACAACAGACCCGCCATTATCAATGCGGATGACGTAATTGTCGTGCAGGACATCAATTGCCCGGTCATCCACGCTACAATCTGCGGTGACAACACCCTGATCCTGAACGATGATCGTCGCATCATTATCTGTCGTCTGTTGCGGGCCAGCATTGGGGTCACTGATGGTGTTTGCGGATGCTGACGTGCCAGCCAAACCAATTGTGCTCGATAGGCACAGGGCAAGGACCCAATGGGAAGGGCGGTGTAAATCGTGGCGGCGCATCAAGAATCTCCAGCAAAGCAATTTGCATTGTTTTAGGGGAAAGTCTTGGCAATGAAAAGTGCAGAAACAAAGGGAATTATGGCGAGAAAAAGGCCGGGCCATCTGTATCTGATTCGGGGGCTTCAACCATCGCGGGATTTGACCTTGTTCGAGTAGGTCACCACATTCTGACAAGCTTGACCTTGCACAGGCTTGACGCTTGCCCATGATCCGCGCAAACTGCGGCTTTCCGAGGGGAGGGCGATCTGATTGCCCTGAGACGGCCTAATTTGCTGGACCCTTTGAACCTGATCCGGGTGATGCCGGCGTAGGGACGGAACCGGGGATCTGATAGAATCAGCAATAACCTTTCCGTCCCAAGTCAGCAGGCCCATTGGCGCCATGAACAGAAAGTTGGCTTGCGATGAACATCGAAAACAGTAAGGGCGAAATCGCCATTGACGGGATTGAGATTACGACGGGGCCGTTGCCAGCCTCGCGTAAGGTATATGTAGAAAGCCCGAATGACGCCTCGGTTCAGGTTCCGATGCGGGAAATCGACCTGCATCCCAGTGCGCTGGAGCCGCCGGTGACGGTCTATGACACGTCGGGCCCTTATTCTGACCCCGATTGTTCAATCAATATTCGTGAGGGGCTTGCCCCCCTGCGTCGCGCTTGGGTTGAGGGGCGAGGCGATGTTGAGAGCTATGAAGGTCGTGACGTCAAACCCGAAGACAATGGTTTTGTTAAGGGCGATCGGTTGGTGCCTGAATTCCCCGCCAAACGCCAACCCCTGCGGGCCAAGGGTGATGTAGCGGTTACCCAGCTTGCCTATGCGCGGGCTGGGATCGTAACCCCGGAAATGGAATATATTGCCATTCGCGAAAATCAACGGCGCGAGGCGTTGACGGAAGAGTTGCGCAAGCCTGATGGTGAAAGCTTCGGCGCGGAAATCCCTGAAATCATAACAGGTGAGTTTGTGCGCGATGAAGTGGCCCGTGGCCGTGCCATCATCCCGTCAAACATTAACCACCCAGAGGCTGAGCCGATGATTATCGGCAGAAATTTCCTTGTGAAGATCAATGCCAATATCGGTAATTCCGCTGTGACCAGTTCGGTTGCGGAGGAAGTCGAAAAAATGGTCTGGGCGACCCGTTGGGGTGGCGATACGGTCATGGATCTAAGCACCGGGCGGAATATTCATAATATCCGTGAATGGATCATCCGTAATTCACCCGTGCCCATCGGGACGGTGCCGATTTATCAGGCGCTTGAAAAAGTGAACGGCATTGCCGAAGACCTGACATGGGAAGTATTTCGCGACACGTTGATTGAGCAGGCAGAGCAGGGGGTAGATTATTTCACCATTCATGCTGGTGTGCGCCTTGCCTATATTCCCATGACTGCCAAGCGCGTGACAGGGATTGTCAGCCGTGGCGGGTCGATCATGGCGAAGTGGTGCTTGGCCCATCATCAGGAAAATTTCCTCTATACCCATTTTGAGGAAATCTGTGAAATCATGAAGCGTTATGATGTTGCCTTCTCACTAGGTGATGGATTGCGCCCCGGCTCAATTGCCGACGCCAATGACGAGGCGCAGTTTGGTGAGCTTGAAACCTTGGGAGAGCTGACCAAGATCGCCTGGAAGCATGATGTGCAGGTTATGATTGAAGGGCCGGGTCACGTGCCCATGCACAAGATCAAAATCAATATGGACAAACAGCTGCATGAATGCGGCGAGGCGCCGTTTTATACGCTTGGCCCGCTCACAACTGATATTGCGCCGGGCTATGATCACATCACTTCAGGCATTGGGGCGGCCATGATCGGTTGGTTCGGCTGTGCCATGCTGTGTTATGTGACGCCCAAGGAACATTTGGGCCTGCCTGATCGTAATGACGTGAAGGAAGGGGTGATCACCTATAAGATTGCCGCCCATGCCGCTGACCTTGCCAAGGGGCACCCCGGTGCACAGGCGCGTGATGATGCCTTGTCTCGGGCACGGTTTGAATTCCGTTGGGAAGATCAGTTCAACCTATCGCTTGATCCTGAACGGGCGCGAGAATTCCATGATCAGACCCTGCCGAAGGAGGCGCATAAGGTTTCGCATTTTTGTTCAATGTGCGGACCGAAATTCTGCTCCATGAAAATTTCGCAAGAAGTGCGGGATATTGCGGCGGAACAGGGCATGGAAGAAATGTCTGAAAAGTTCAAACAAGCTGGCAGCGAAATCTACCAACCTGTTGAAAAGCCTTACAATCAAGAAAGCTCAAATGACGCTCTAAAATAGCTTTTTCGAGCGGTAACTGGCTTATACCCGGACAAGGGGTCGGAAAATTCCGGCCCCTTTTTCTTTGGGCGGATCAATCTGCGCTTGCCCAAAAAACTTATACATGTTCTAATTTTGGAACATGTTCTGGTTTTCGCAATCAGACGATGGGGATATTTGGGGCGAGTTTTGGGAAGAGTTGCACCCTATGGGCATTCGTGAACGTAGCAAACAAAAGCGCCGCAACCGCATTCTGATCGCCGCACGCGGCCTGATCGTGGATGAGGGGGTTGCAGGCCTTTCCATGCGCGCGCTCGCCGATGCTGCCGAGGTATCTGTTGCAACGCTTTACAATTTGATGGGGTCGAAGGAAGAGATCCTCTATGCCCTGCTTGATCAATCCTATGACACGTTGGATATGACCGCCGCTGCGGTCACAGGTGACGATGCCATCACAAGGGCTGAGATGATTGTCAGCGCCTCTGCCGATCAGTTCTTGTCAGACGCTGATTTTTACAAGCGATTGATGCGCGGGATTCAGGGCATTGAAACGGGGGAACGTGCCTCAAAATCAATCCTGAAAATTTGGGCACTGGCAGAACGGGTTGTCGATGATGGCATGTCCGATGGTCTGCTGCGTGGCTCCCTACCTGCGCGTCTGGTTGCCCAAATGATCTTGGCGTCTTTTTCGGGCTCCCTACGCAATTGGGTGATTGGCCGAATTGACAATGACACATTCAAGGCACAGGCCCGGCTGGGGCTTGTGCTTTCCTTATTGTCTGTTGCGACAGACGAAACACGCCCGCGACTGGAAGACCGGGCTCGCGAATTAGGTGAACAGGTACTGCAATCGAACGGTTTGGCCGGGGCAAATGCCGTGACCAAAGATGATGCTGTTGCCTGATCAGTG
This sequence comes from Alphaproteobacteria bacterium, assembly GCA_965229935.1. GTDB lineage: Bacteria > Pseudomonadota > Alphaproteobacteria > SPJN01 > SPJN01 > SPJN01. The sequence goes on along the minus strand of CBDDKB010000002.1, from coordinate 1,188,128 downwards.
ACAAGCCAAACAATACCGAAAGAGGGAGAGACAAATGGCTGATATTACCAAAGACCCCGCGTATAACGCGGTAGCACCCGATGACTTCAAATCAATGATTGAGGTTGACCGCTATAACGCGCGTACGCCGCATTTTGATAAAATTATTACGGCAACCCATTCCCATTTTTGGGATCCACTCGACAAAAAATATATCGATTACGACACGCCGTTCGATATGAACAAGCCGATGTTGCCGTTTGATTTTGTGGGTGAACTTAACACTCCCATTGGTGACCGCATGTCAGATGCTGAAAAAGTCGCCTTTGTGAATGAAAACTTCCGTTGGATGCTGTCATCCATTCTGCATGGTGAGCAGGGCGCTTTAAGCCTGTCTGCATCCCTGTGCCATGTGTTGAAAGACCCCGGTGCGCAGGAATACGCCTCCAATCAGGCACGTGAAGAGGCGCGTCACGTATTGGGCTTCGCGCGCTATATTCAAACACGTTGGGGCGAGGCACTGCCCTGCGGCAACACGCTGGCCAATCTGTTGGAAGAAATGGTCAATGCACCGGAAGTTTATAAAAAGCTGGTTGGCATGCAGATGCTGGTCGAAGGGCTCGCCATGGGGGCCTTTGCCTCTATCTTTGAATTTACGCACGACCCGCTTGCCCGTCACCTGACGCAGCTTGTCATGACGGATGAGGCCTTCCACCATAAGTTCGGCAAAATCTGGGCTGACAAGACCATGCCGCACGTGTCGGACGAGGAACGCCACATTATCGAAGATTGGGCGGCAGAATGTTTCCAGACATTGCTGTTCAACCTTGGTGCGCCGTTCGAAAAGAAAGTCATCTACGAACAATTCAATATTGATTGGGAAGAGGCGACAGCAGAAATCGCCAAGCGTCTGACCACGGAAAAACGGCGCGAGATCATGTCTCGCCAGTCATCAATTTTCCGCGTCTTGATCAAGACTTTGCTCAATGCCGGGATCATTACAGATCGGACCAAGGCGCTCTATGCAACCTATGTTGATATGGACGAGTTGAAGAATGAAGGGGATGAAATGGTCGGCGATGCAATTGCTGCTGACGGCATTAAGTTCCTTGAACGGATAAACTTCCGTGATCAGGCAGCTGCTGCCGAGTAGGCTAACCTGATCAAACAGTTTGGGCGAAAGAGGATGCGGGACTGCCGAATTAGGGGCGGTCCCGTTCTTCTTTTTGGGAGCGCCCTGCAAAAACAAACTCTGCCAATTTTGACAGGATGATAAACGCGATCAGCCACAACACGCCCTCACGTGTCTCAGCACTCGAAAGGCCGGACATTTTCACATAGAAAATAGTCAGGGCGACGATAAAGGCATCAAGGCTCGAAAAAATATTCAGAACACCGAACATATGGGTATCGATTCTGCCCTCAGGCAGGCGGGAGGATGCCAGCATCACACATTTTCCAAAGGGGGCGGCGATGCCGATGCCAAATATCAGGGTGGCAAGGGGACGTTCCTCGCCTTGCCACAAGCCCTTGATAATGCCGATCAAGCTAATTTCATCGCTGAAAATATAGAGTTGCGTAACGTAAAGCAAAGGTTGGGTGATCGCCTGCCACAACAAAAGGGCCAATAGTCCCGCAGTTGTAATCCGAAGCCAATCTTTCGCTGAAAAAGTCAAAATTCTTGCCTTTTATTCATCGTCGAACCCGTTACTATGGCCCGACAAAATTTCAGTTCAAACCCAATTACAGATACAAATGAGGGCAGATTATGACCGCTGTTTCACAGACTGTTGATTTTACCGTAGAAGATGGCGTTGGCGTCATCACCATTGATAGCCCGCCCGTGAATGCGTTGAGCTCACACGTGCGTGATGGCCTTTATGAGGGGATGAAGGCCGCTATCGCAGATGATGCGGTGAAGTCCGTTGTGATTATTTGTGCAGGCCGCACCTTTATTGCGGGTGCCGATATTTCAGAATTTGGTGGTGAGCAAAAGGGTGCCAGCCTTTTTGATGCACAAGAAGCCATCGAAAACTCCACCAAACCTGTTGTCGCTGCCATTCACGGTACCGCCCTTGGTGGTGGTTTGGAGGTGGCGCTGACCGCCCATTTCCGTGTTGCCATTGCCTCAGCCCGTTTTGGCTTGCCGGAAGTTAATCTGGGTCTATTGCCCGGCGCAGGTGGCACACAGCGTCTGCCGCGTGTGGTTGGTGCAGAACAGGCATTGCACATGATGACATCAGGTGCCCAGATCGGCACGAAAGAGGCGCTGGCCTCTGGCCTGATTGAAGAGGTTGTTGATGATCTGCGCGCTGGTGCGATTGCCTTTGCTCAAAAAGTTGTCGCCGAAGGTCGCGCGCTGACACGTATTCGTGACAATGACGAAAAGCTGAAATCAGCACGTGAAAACGCAACATTGTTCTCAGACTTCCGTGCCAAGAACGCGCGCAAGTTCCGTGGCTTTGATGCCCCTGAAGCCAATATCAAATGTATCGAGGCTGCTGTGAACCTACCCTTTGATGAAGGGATCAAGGTTGAACGCGAAGAATTCGGCAAGCTGATGACGGGTGTTCAGTCAGCCGCGCAGCGCTATTTCTTCTTTGCAGAACGGCAGGCGCAAAAAATTCCTGATGTGCCGAAAGACACACCGATGCGTGACATTAAATCTGTCGGTATTATCGGTGGTGGCACCATGGGCGGCGGCATTGCCATGAACTTTGCCAATGTCGGCATTCCCGTCACCTTGGTTGAGGTCAAGGCAGATGCGCTTGAACGCGGCCTTGGTATTATCCGCAAGAATTATGAAAACACGGCTAAGAAAGGCCGCATCACCGACGCGCAGGTTGAGGAACGTATGGCCCTCATCACCGGTACGTTGGAATTTGGTGACCTTGCCGATAAGGACCTTGTGATCGAAGCTGTGTTTGAAAGCATGGATTTGAAGAAAGACATCTTCAAACGGCTTGATGAAACATTGAAGCCCGGTGCGATCCTTGCCTCAAACACCTCAGCGCTTGATCTGAATGAAATCGCGTCTGTCACAAGCCGTCCTGAAGATGTCATCGGCCTTCATTTCTTTAGCCCGGCCAATGTCATGCGCCTACTTGAAGTGGTGCGCGGTGACAAGACAGGCAAAGATGTGATCGCCACCTCAATGGCGCTTGGTAAAAAGATCGGCAAGGCACCAGTGCTTTCTGGTGTTTGCCCCGGCTTTATTGGCAATCGTATTCTGTTCCAGCGTCAGGCACAGGCACAGAAGATGATCATGCAAGGCCCGCTGCCGCAGGATGTGGACGGCGCGTTGACCAATTTTGGTTTCCCCATGGGCCCATTCCAAATGTCTGACCTTGCCGGTCTTGATATTGGTTGGAACAAGGAAAAGTCAAACGGTGAAACCTTGCGTGATGTACTTTGCGAACGTGATCGCCGTGGTCAGAAAACCGGCAAAGGTTATTATGACTATGACGAGAATCGTAAGCCGATCCCGAGTGACGAGGTAGCCGAGGTCATTAAGGACTTTGCCTCCAAATCAAATCTGCCGCAGGTAACATTGACCGAAGAAGAGATTTTGAAGCGTTTGCTTTATCCAATGGTCAATGAAGCGGCGAAAATCTTGCAGGAAGGTATCGCCATCCGCCCGTCAGATGTTGATGTGGTTTGGGTCTATGGCTATGGCTGGCCGCGTTATTGGGGCGGTCCTTGCTTCTGGGCAGATGTGATCGGCGTTGACAAAATCGTGTCAGAGCTTGAGACGCTGGCAAAAGAAGAAGGTGCGGTTTGGGAACCGGCTGATCTTCTAAAAGACCTTGCTGCCAAGGGGCAAGGCTTTAAGGACTTTAAGGCCGCTTAAGGCTGTTATAAAATGGCCCGTCCCTAAAAAGGGGGCGGGCCTTTTTAGTAAGGGAGAGGGGACATGATGCGTTGGATTGTAAGTCTTGCCGTTTTGGCAGTGCTTGGCTTTGGTGTCTGGGTATTGGCAATTTATCAGGGCTGGCTTGGTGAACTGCATGATGGTGGTCAAATCGCTGAAGGGCCCCGCCCGCCTGAGGTCAATGTCGTCCGCGATGCTGAGACTTTGGTTGCTGCGGTTCAACGTGGCCGCATGGCAGACAAACAAATCCTGTTTGGCGACCTGCATGTCCACTCAACTTTTTCTGTTGATGCGTTTGCGGGTAGTTTGCCCATTGTGCAGGGCGAAGGCGCGCACCCCGTGTCAGACGCGTGTGATTTCGCGCGCTTTTGTTCGGCGCTCGATTTCTGGTCAATCACTGACCATGGCATGGGACTAACCCAACGCAAATGGACTGAAACCAAACGCGTCATCCGCGACTGTAACGCCCAATCTGGCGATCCTGCAAAGCCGGACATGATTTCATTTCTTGGTTGGGAATGGACGCAAATCGGTACCAACCCGGACAATCACTATGGCCATAAGAATGTTATTCTGCGTCAAACGGCGGATGATCTTGTTCCGGCACGCCCGATAGGCGCTTACTCTCCGCCCGGGTCAATCTCGCATGGCGGATGGCATGGTCTGCCGCCCTGGCAGGCGGTCTTGTTGGCGCTTTGGGCGCCAGGTGGGGAGCGGGCACCTTTTTATGGTGGCGTATTGTTCAATAAGGAGTTGGCGGATCGGGATCTGTGCCCGGAAGGCGTGCCGTCCAAGGAATTGCCGCTGAACTGTATTGAGCTGGCCGCTGAACCAAAAGACCTGTTCAACAAGCTTGATGAATGGCAGACCGAGGCGATTGTGATCCCCCATGGTACAACATGGGGCTATTACACACCGCCCGGTGTGTCGATGGACAAGCAATTAAAAAAGGGCCAAAGCAGACCTGACTATCAAATGCTGGTCGAGATATTTTCCGGTCACGGCAATTCAGAAGAATATCGCGATTGGCGGGCTGTTAAATTTGATGCTGCGGGCAATCCGTCTTGTCCCGAACCGTCAGAGGGCTATTTGCCATCATGCTGGCGTGCAGGCGAGATTATCGCAGAGCGGTGCGCCGCCGAGGGGATTGAAGAAGCTGAGTGTGCCTCCCGCGCAGCGGACGCTCGGCAATATTATGTTGAGGCTGCCAATGCAGGCTTCAAAACCGTGGTTGGGGCACGTGCCGGAGATTGGCTGGATTCAGGTCAATGCACAGATTGCCGCCTGCCATCCTTTAACTACCGCCCCGGTAATTCTGTGCAATATGCGCTCGCCATCAGTAATTTTGACGAGGCGGGCAAGCCAAAACGTTTCACCTGGGGGATCATGGCAAGTTCAGATAACCATCAGGCACGGGCCGGTACAGGCTATAAGGAATTTGGTCGTTATGGCATGACAGAGGCAGTGTCGCTGGGCGGTCTTACCAACCCATTGGTAAGCTCGCAAAAGCCGCTTGCTGTTGCGCAACCGTTTGATCCGACAACTTCTGATCTTGCCAATTTTGATCTTTCTGAAACAGAACGGCAGGCATCATTCTTTATGACGGGTGGATTGATCGCCGCCCATACAGAAGGCCGCAATCGTGATGCGATCTGGAATGCCATGCAGGCACGGAAGACATATGGCACATCCGGCGACCGTATTTTGCTGTGGTTCGATTTGGTGAGTGATACGGGCGTTTCTCACCCCATGGGTAGCGTTGTCAAAAAACGCAGTAACCCGACATTCAAGGTGACAGCATTGGGCGCACAGGTACAGCGTCCCGGTTGCCCGGACTATGCAGTCGATCAGCTTGGGGCTGATGAAATTGCCCGTATTTGCAAGAACGAATGCTTTCACCCCGGTGATGATCGCAAGGGGATTGAGCGGTTGGAGATCATTCGCATCCGTCCTCAAATCACACAGGGAGAGGACGTAGCAGGCCTGATCGATGACCCGTGGAAAGTCTTTGAATGTAATCTTGAAGAATCGCGTGTGGCGGGTTGCCAAACCACCTTTACTGACGAGGATTATGCCCGTGGCGGTCGTGACGCAACATATTATGTGCGCGTGATCGAAGAGGCAGGCCCAACGGTGAATGCGGGGCTGGAGCGGTGCACGCGCGATGCAAATGGCCGCTGTATCACAGTGAACCTTTGCAAGGGAGACCCGTTTGCGCATGACAAGTCAGATGATTGTCTTGCCCCGGCTGAGGAGCTGGCATGGTCATCCCCAATTTTCTTGAACTATGATTAGATCAGTTCAAGTTCCTTAAGGGCAGCATCAAGACCAATGCGCGGCGTGCTGAACAGAGGCACGCCGCAGTCTTTTAGTATTGGTTCGGCGCAATCCATGGACGCTTGCGCCAATATTACGGCATCCGGCTTTGATGCCTTTATGGATGCTTCTACCGCCTGCGCGATTGACTGCGCATAGGAGGCCTCATCGCCTGACATAAACAAATCCCACGCACCTTCGACAATCAGGGGCGTAATCAGCGGCAATAGCTGGGCCTGATCAGCTTCCTGCATCAGTAAATGTTGGGTCGGAATAATCGACGGGGCAAGGCAGGCCACGACCAAGATGTTTTGACCTGCCTTCAATGCCAGTTGCGCCATGGGCCGATCAATACGCCTTACGCTGCCATCAACCATTTCCGCTGCCAGGTCTGCAACAGGGCCAAGGGTAGAACATGTGCACAGAACCATATCTGCACCGGCAGACAATTGCATAAAACTGGACAGGGCCTTGCGCTTAAGCTCATCCGTCAGGGGGCCGCTGTCAGGCAATAATGTTTCGTTTACGTGATGCTGTACGCGCAGGGGCAGGGCACTATGCCGGGCAAGCAGGCCATCGAACCGCGCAACATGGCTTTGAGACGTGTGTAGGATTGTCAGTGTCTTTTGATCAGTCATGCTGTTTGCTAGCAAAGCAGAACAGGCTTGCCTACTGAAAACCAAATCTGATTTGGGCAAAGAAAAAGGGGAACGGCTTGGTCGGTGGGTTGGCGGCCGTTCCCCTTAATAATCCGGCAAAAAGCTTTCGCTTTATCGTCGGTGGAACCCCGTCTAGGCCCGGGGCTACCGAAGCAAATGGAGTGGCAACAGCTTCGGTAAAACTGATACTGCCGAAGTCGGCGACTTTTGTCTAGAACTTTTTTTATTAATCCAACACCAAGGTATGGCTGATGGAAAAGGTAACTATTTTAGGTAGTGCTGACCTTCGATATGCATACCTTTAGGTTGAATTGGTGTAGTCATGGAGATAAAGTACTGAAAAAATTGGAATAATTTGTGAATATTCGCATGAATGCGAAATGTCGAATTTTGATTTTTGGTCATATTTGTAGAAATTATATCTACTTCATTTGCCCCTAGGTTGTGCGGGTGTTGGAAAAGCAACACCTTAGTGCTATTAAATTTTTCGGAAAAAGAATTTGGAATTATGTGAAAATTTATGAATTCGGGTGGCGATTCATGTGCAAATTCTACGAATCGCGCGCCAAAATCGACTCAGTTAGTCATAATTCAACGAACGCGCTATCGCCTTAAAGAGTAAGTGCGAAGATGAAATGACAGAACAGGGGCAGGGCGATTGAATATTATTTGCAGGCGGCATATGTCTGCGCGGATGCTTAAGCGGGACTTGTGCCCTTTTTTAAGAGAAATGTTGATTTGTGACGCAGGATTCTTCACCGGCTATAGACTGGACTGATGCGGGCCAGCCGCGATCTAGGGTCTATGATGATGTTTATTATGGCACCACTGGGTTACAGGAAAGCCGCTATGTGTTTCTTGAAGGTTGCCGCATAGATCAGTTGTGGCGCACGAACGGTCAGGGGCCACTCGTGGTTGGCGAAACCGGGTTCGGCACCGGGTTGAACTTTTTGGCGCTATGGCAGGCGTGGCGTCAGGCAGGACAGCCCGGCAAGTTTCACTTTATCAGCGTTGAAATGCACCCATTAGGTGCTGACGAACTTGCGCGCGCGCATAACCAGTTCCCGGAACTGAATGAATTGGCCCAGCAATTGCGCTCTACCTTTCCAGAAGTTGCTGGCCGACATGACCTGTCATTTGAAGGCGGGCAAGTGCGTCTAACACTGTTGATAGGCGATGGTGCTGACATGCTGGCAAGTTTGGGGCCGGGGTGCATGGTTGATTGCTGGTTTCTTGACGGCTTTGCCCCGGCATCCAATCCCGACCTTTGGTCAGATAGGTTATTTCGCGAAATAGCGCGCCTGTCGAAAGATAAAGCGCGTCTTTCAACCTTTACCGCGGTCGGCGATGTTCGGCGTGGTTTGCAACATGTGGGCTTTGAGGTTGAGCGTCAAAAAGGTTTTGGACGCAAACGTCATATGAGCGTGGCTGTCTTTAACCGGGACCACGCCAGGCATGCGCCCCATCGGCTGTCTTGGGCTGGTCGTAACAATGCCCCGGCTGTGCCAACGAAAGTGACGATTGTGGGGGCGGGCTTGGCCGGGCTGCTTACCGCCAGAATGATAGTGCGGAGGCGTCCTGATATTGACCTGACCGTTGTTGATCGGAACGATAATTGGGACGGCACCGTTTCTGCAATTCCTGCGGCCTTAATCACTCCTTGGTTGGATCATGGCCCCGGCGGCGGGCCCAGCCTTATGGAACAGGCATTTCGTTATGCGTGTCGATTTTGGGCTCAGCTTGGCGCGCCAGTGTGGCATGGTGGCGGAGCTGAATTGGTGGCGCAATCTGATGATGAGTGGCGGCAATTTAAGAAAGTTAGTGAAAGTTCAGACGGCTATAGGCTGACAAAAGAAGGATTGTTTATCAGCCAGACAGGATGGGTTGATGGTTCAGCAGCGCTACATCATTTGGCGGATGGGATTGATGTGCGGTTTGGTGTGAATGACCCTGCTATCCCAACAGAGGATCACGCCGTTATCATTTGTGCCGGGGCAGGACTGCCAGCCTTGCTGCCTGATACAGATTTTCCGATTAAACTGATTGCCGGCCAAATTGCAGATGTTCAGCTTCCAGCGCATGGTTTTGACGGGCCACGAAAGGCTGATCATTATTTGATTCCTGTCGGCCTTGACCGGCTGATCATTGGTGCCAGTTTCCGTGACCCAGACGTTCAAGTGCCGAATGGGGCTGATCGCGATGCCTTGCTAAGCAGCTTTGGCCTCAGGTCTCCAGACGCTGTTTCAGATTGGACTGGGACGCGCGCCGCTTTACCTGACCGCATGCCGCTGATGGGGCCTGTTCCTGATTTTAGTCAGTGGCGCACGGAATTTGCCCCGATCAAGCATGGGCCAACTGCCATAGCAGACAAAGTCGGGGCCTATTGGCCTGGTCTTTATGTGTTGGGAGCCCTTGGGTCACGCGGTTTCATGACGGCGCCTTTATTGGCTGACAATCTTGCTGCAATGATCTGTGGTGAGGTGCCGTCTTTGGCCCGGGACCAGCTTGCCGCGGTTCATCCGGGCCGGTTTTTGATCGGTGACCTGCGCCGCGGGTAAAGGAAACTGGTTAATGTTGCCGATCTGCATCATTTGAACCAGTTGATGCCCCTATTGCGCCACAATCCATTCCTAATTTAGCAGTGTTCGCATGTAGGACTATGCGTACGGATGGAGATTGGATTGAATCATAGCATTTTAAACACATTGAAAAGTCGGGCAGGGCATTGGGTGATCGCGCATGTGATCGCTCTGTTTGTGCTGTTTGCAGGGCTTACTGGCAATGCCATTGCGGCACCGGGCGATGTGTTGACCAAACAAAATGGTGAGATGATCGTCTCTGTTCCCGGAAGCGGCCCTGTCAGTCTTGATGCTGACGCGGCACGCGCCATCCATCAGATTATGCTGACAGATGATGATTCCGATGCCGAATCCCATTTGACTGACTTGATGCGGCGTAATGGGGCCGAAAAGATCCCTGCTATTGCCATTGCTGCAGCAACACAGGACCCAGACCGGACTGCATTGGTTGCAGCCGCAGCTATTCGTGCTGATGAAAAGGCCGGTGTTAAGGCCGCCAATGGCCTGCGTTATGTGCGTGGGGCGCGCAAGCGGCAAATTCTGCTTGGGGCACATTCCAGCGGCAACCGTGCTGCATATCGCAAGGTTCGTGGCGCATTTGGCAGCAGCAGATCCACCATGGCCGGGGGTGGTCCCGGCGGCACTGATCAAGGGATCGGTAACGCGTCAGATAATTTCCGTGGCGGCAATAACCCGCTTGGCCTTGGTCGCGACAAAAATATTCTGCCGTTAAATCGCTTTCAGTGAGCTTTTGAGCCCTAATTCCGTATAGAAATGGCAGCCAAACTGCCTTTTTTTCTTGCAGCATGTGGTTTGGCCTGCATTAATGCGCGTTCTTGTGCAGATTTAACGGGCTTGGGGCACACTTATGGCAGTGCGATACACGATTGGGGCAGAAGCAACGCGTCCTTGGGGCACGTGGCATGTTATCGACACAGGCCCCGGCTTTGTCGTTAAGCGCATCGAGGTTAAGCCCGGGCAGCGACTTTCCCTGCAATATCACGAACATAGAACTGAAATTTGGACGGTCGTGTCCGGTATTGGTATCGCGGACGTTGATGCAGAACAGCACAAAATCGAAAGCGGCGATGTCGTCACCATTCCGGCGCAGGCGCGTCATCGCCTGCAAAATGCGGGGCATGAGCCTTTGGTGATCATCGAAGTACAGCAGGGTAGCCTGTTGGACGAAGAAGACATTATCCGCCTCGCGGATGATTATCGCCGCGCTTAGGCCCCGCTTTATAAGCCTTTGAATTTCCCAGACTTGACCCTTTTAGGGAATCTGCGCATAGATCAGGCATATAGCTGATGGAGCAGACGACGCATGACCGAGCAGGATAATACACCGCAAGTCGCACATGTGGCCTGTATGAAGTGGGGCTCACGCTATGGGGCTGATTTTGTTACCCGGCTTTATTCGTCGCTGACCCGGAATTTGTCACTACCATTACATCTGGTTTGTTATACAGACGACCCGACGGGTATTCCTGACGAAATTGAATGCTACCCCTTACCGGAAATTAATCTGCCCGAAATCGTTCGCTGGCGACCATGGCGCAAAATTTCGCTGTGGAAAAAAGACTTGCCGGGGTTCAACGTTGGGGATCAGGTCCTGTTTCTTGATCTTGATATCGTTATCACCGGACCGATGGATGAGTTTTTCACCTTTGCGCCGGGCAAATTGTGCGCCATTGAAAATTGGACTCAGATGGGCCAAGGGATCGGCAATACAACCTGTTACCGTTGGACTGTCGGCCAGCACACATTCTTATATGATGATCTGAATAATGATCCTGACAAAGTGTTGGCGAACCATCGTATCTCGCAGCAATATATTTCCAATTCTGTTGATGAAATGGTGTTCTGGCCCAATGAATGGTGCTTGAGCTTTAAGCACAATCTGATCCCGCGCTTTCCGATGAATTGGTTTAAAGTGCCAGAGCTTCCTGAGGGCACAAAGCTGGTTGGCTTTACAGGTAAACCCGATCCCGATGATGCGGTGATTGGCAAGTGGCCTGAAGAAAATCCGATAAAGCGCATCTATAAAAAGGTGTTGCCGACGCCTTGGATTGATGAACATTGGCGCTAGGTAAGGTGGTGTAAAATGACCACCTTGCTAATCTCGCAGACGCCTGACCTTTTAGAAGTCTTTCAGGCAGCAGGATTCCAAGCAACACGAGTTGATCAAGACGCCTTGGCTGAGGGGGGCTTGTTTGCCTCTACCCTTGATCAGGGGATCGCTGATCAGGTGCGTAAGCTTTGTGCTGACAAGTGTCGTCATTTTCTTTCACGAAATGAGGTCAGCAATGGCGAGAACGGGATAAGTTGGCTTGAAATAACCAATATGTTTGAAACCAATCTGCAATTGGTTTGGAATTACCTGTCAAACGAAACACCCGAACACGTAATTTTTCACGGTCCTTTAAGGGATGACATCAGCACCATTCTGTACAGCTATTGTCAGGTGATGAAGATTAAGACACTGGTCATTAACCCATCTGGGTTTGGTGATCAGTTTTGGGCGGCCTCAAGCTTTTCTGACATCGGCGTGGATGGGTTTCAGTCTCCATCTTCAGGCGTAATCACGCTTGATCCAAAAGCTAGCCTGACCAACGCAGAGAGTAATCAGATATCCTTTATTCTCACCGGTGAGGCAACGCTTTCTAACCAGTATCAAGATCAACTTGCTGCGGTTGAAGTCTTGGCCAGACGATTGCCGACAGGGGTTCATATCAATGTCTATGCAGAACCTGCGCTAACAAGCAGTGAAAGTCTGCGAAGTCGATTAGGAAATATTCCAAATCTGTCCTTGAAAGATAGCCAACATGGGGCGCTTGATTGGTGTGATGGGGCAGGGGCAGTGGCCCTTGTTTCAGGAAATGCTGGGTGGCAGGCGATACAAGGTGGCAAACCGGTCATATTGTTTGGCGAGGACTGGTATCGAGATTTGCCCGGCGTTTTTGAATGGCGCTTAGAAGATGACGGTCTTGTCGATCGCGTTATATCATTCAGCTACAATTCAGATGAATTAGAGCGCGCATTGCGCCAAAAGGCTGAGCTGCTGTGGCAGGGGGGTGCAGATCTGGAAAGCAGTCTTACGACTATCAATCAGTTATTGTCCTGATCCTGCTGCGCGCGCAAATGCCTGCGCACGCGTTTTGGCTTCCCGTTCTGATCAGGTAAACGCACACGTGCCTTTTTGCCTGACCCTTCAAGAACGATAACAAACTCGCCCTTCAGTTTTTCGTCCTCTGATGGCAGCTCCGCCAGAACCGATGTGATTTGTCCCCGCCAGGCGGTTTCATACATTTTTGAAATGTCATTGACGACCGCGACTTGTCTGTCGCCAAAGACCTCCAATGCGTCGCGCAAAAATTCATGAATGCGGGAGGGGGCCTCATAAAAAACCAAACTATGTGGGCTATCCTGATCGGCAGCCATTTCGTTTTTGCGGCGACCAGATTTGCGCGCCAGAAACCCCCGGAATGTAAAGCTGCTGACCTGCAAACCGGATAGGACAATCGCGGGCACAACAGCGCTTGCGCCGGGCAGAACCGTTGCCTCAACCCCCGCATCAATAGCCGCCCGCATAATGCGATAGCCGGGGTCAGAGATGCCGGGCGTGCCTGCATCGGTCACAACGGCAATGGTTTCACCTGCCTGTAATCTTTCGATCAGCTTCGGCGTGACAGCAGTTTCATTATGTTCGTGATAGGACTGCTGTGGGGTCTTGATGCCGTAATGGTTTAACAGCTTTGCCGTATGGCGTGTATCTTCGGCGGCAATTAAATCAGCCCGCTTCAGCACATCAAGGCCGCGTAACGTCATATCGTCTAGATTGCCGATCGGTGTCGGGACGAGATAAAGCATAGCGGCCTTGTTGTCTTGTCAGGTTATTCTGCAGCGATAGTGCCGGTCAGTTCAGCAGAACTCATCCCCATGACGGGGCCGTTCTTTGTGCCGCGAACCAGCTTGCCGGGCATAGCCTGTGTCGCCACACCATCGCGATAGGTCACGACGCCGCTACAGATGGTAACATGATACCCGTCTGCTTTTTGAACCAAACGGCGCGCACCCGATGGCAGGTCATTGACCATTTCAGGTGCATGAAGGCGCATATTATCCAAATCGATAATATTGATGTCAGCTTTCATGCCTTCGGCAAGCAGGCCGCGATCTTCCAACCCGTAGGCAAGGGCTGTGGCACGCGTTTGCAAATGCACCATTTGTTCCAGTGGGCGACGGTCACCCCGTTCGCGCCCCTTAACCCAATGGGTCAACAGATAGGTCGGCATGGACACATCGCAAATCAATCCACAATGGGCACCACCATCAGACAGGCCAAGGACGGAGGCGGGGTGATCCATCATTTTGCCGATTGCATCCAGATTGTAATCAACATAGCTGGCGAGGGGCGAGAACATCATCTGCTTGCCATCCCGCTCCATCATCCAGTCATAGGCAACTTCTTCGGGGCGGCGGCCCTCACGCTCTGCCACTGCAGCGACAGAGGTTTCGGGCGCAGGTTCGTAATCAGGCGGGTCACCCAAGGGGAACATGTGGGCAAAATTGGTCAGCAAATGCAGGGCGACCGGGTTTGTCGTTTCAGGCTTTTCTGACAATAGCTTTGCGCGGAACGCGGGGTCGGTCATTGCCGCAACAATGTCATCGTGCGACTTGTCCGCGATCGCCTTATAGCTGGGATGAGACATAAAGGGGTGGAGCGAGCTTTGCAGCCCATAAAGCATCCCAGTGGGCCGTGCTGGCACCTGCGGCACGATCTTGATGCCCTGTTGTTGCATGTTATGGGCATCATCCAACATTTCCAGATAACCTGTTGGATTATCTTTGGTTTGTGCCATTAGGTAGGTTAGGGGGCGGCCTGTGGATTCACAGAAACGGCCAATCCACGCCATCTCATCAGGTTTGCCGGCATTGTCAGACACAAGCTGGAACACCCCATGCCCGGCGGCGCCCATCGCATCACCGATGGTCTCAAGCTCCTCAGGGTGTGAATATGTACCCGGCACAAACCCGTGGGAGGAGCTGTGCAATATCGTGCGTGAGGTTGAGAAGCCGACAGCGCCAGCATCCAGCGCCTCTTTCGTCAGCTCAGCCATTTTGGTCATTTCGTCTGGCGACAGTTCCAGATCATGGGCGCGATCCCCAAGAACATAGGCACGCAAGGCGCAGTGGGGCATTTGTGCCGCCACATCCAAAACGCGGGGCATTTTATCCAGAAAATCCAGATATTCGGGGAATGTCTCCCACTGCCAATCAATTCCTTCATGAAGGGCGGTGCCGGGAATATCCTCGACAGATTCCATCAGTTCAATCAGGAAATCATGGGCATCAGGGCGGACGGGGGCGAACCCGACGCCGCAATTACCCATCACGACTGTGGTCACGCCATGCCAGCTTGAAGGGGACAGATAGGGGTCCCAAGTGACCTGACCATCATAATGGGTGTGGATATCGACCCAGCCGGGGGCAACAACCATGCCATTGGCATCAATGGTTTCTGTTGCAGTGCCTGCTAGGCCGTCGCCGTTTGAAATCGCAGCGATTTTGCCGTCTTTCACAGCAATATCGCCGATATAGCCCGGTGTGCCGCTGCCATCAACAATGCGGCCATTGCGGATTAATAGATCGTAATTTTCTGACATGATTGCCCCCAATTTTTAGTCATTTCAAATTTCAGTGCCCGAACAGTGTGGCAGGGGCACAGAAAGGTCAAGAAGATTGCCTGTCTGCTGTGTTTTGGCGGTGAAATGGTGCGGGGCAAGGTCGCGGGCAAATTAGGGGCCAAAGGGGGATTTTGGCTTGGCCCATCAGGGGTTTCCCCTCTATATGTAGGGCCAAGAATGGGGATTCCCATATTTCGTTACGAACTTACAGGATCAGACGGGACAAGATATGACTGATTTTGCCCAACAGCGCTTTAACATGGTCGAAAATCAGGTGCGGCCCAACAATGTGACCGATCCGCGTATTGCGGCCCGGATGCATGATATTCCGCGGGAACAATTTGTGCCCAAGCAGCGCCGTGGTCTTGCCTATGTGGACGAGCCTGTCTTGATCGCCGAGGGGCGCTATCTGATCCCGGCAATGCAGTTTGCCAAGCTGTTGCAGCTTGCCGATATCGAGGCTGACGATTCAGTTTTGGTTGTTGGTTGCGGTCTTGGCTATGGCGCAGCGATTGCGGCAGGTCTTGCAGAAAGCGTGATCGCCGTTGACGAGGATGAGGCGTTGGTCGCCGCTGCCAATGATATTTTGGCAGACCTTGGGATTGATAATGCAGCCGTTGTTGAAGGTGCGCTGGCAGAAGGGATCGCCAAGCAGGGCCCTTATGATGTGATTTATATCGAAGGTGCCGTTTCAGAAGTACCACAAACCTTGCTGGATCAGTTGGCCGATGGGGGCCGTTTGGTCGCTTTTGTGGCCAATGGCACATTCGGCAAGGCTGTGATCTATACAAAGACAGATGGGCATGTGGGCCAGCGACAGGACTTTGACGCCCTAGTTCCGGCGCTGCCGGGCTTTGATAAAGCGCCCGAATTTGCACTATAAGATATTAGAGAAACGCCCCGTGTGATTCGGGGGTGCGGGGCAGGGCCCGCCTATCCGTTGGGGGATGGCAAGAATGATAAAGCGTAACAAGGCATCATATTTGATCGGGGCATTGCTGTGTGGTTGTGCCACCATGGCTGCTGCACAGGATGTGGGCGGGGCCGTAACGCTCAATCAAGCGTTAGAGATGGCCTACACAAAAAACCCGACCTTGAGCGCGGAGCGGGCCAATCTTGCCAAAACGGACGAGCAACTGACCGAAGCTTACGGCAACGCCCTGCCATCGGTCGATTTGCAAGCGTCAATTACCCATAGCGAGACCATCACAAACGGTTTTGATGCGACAACAAATCAGCTTGGCAGAACAGAACGATCTGAGGTGCCGAAATCTTATTCGGCTACCCTTACGCAGCAGTTGTTTACAGGTGGCCGTACGATAAACGCAATCAAACAGGTCAAAGCACTGGTTGATGCAGGGGCTGCCGGAATGGCATCGGTTGAACAAAACGTTCTGTTGGAAACTGTTTCAGCCTATATGCAGGTTTTGACCAACCGGCAGGTTGTGTCGCTGAACGAAGCAAATGTAAACGTTCTGCGCCGCCAGCTTGAGGCCGCGCAGGATCGCTTCGAGGTCGGTGAAATTACACGCACTGATGTTTCGCAGGCTGAGGCACGGTTGGCCGGTGTTGAAACTGGATTGATTTCGGCGCGTGCAGATTTGAATGCCAGCGAAGCCGCCTTGACGCGGCTGACAGGGCTAAAGGCTGCAAGCTTGGTCGTTCCAGGTGAACTGCCCTCGCTTCCTGAAGATATTCAAGTTGCCATCGGACTAGCCATGTCCAATCACCCGGCGGTCGGTCAGGCCAGTGCGGCAGCGCGCGCGGCTGAAGCTGCTCGAGATGTCGCATTCGGCGAATATTTGCCGACAATATCTTTGCAGGCGCAGTACAGAAGGACCGAGGATGCTTTTTTTGCACAGGAAGATAACTCTGATGCTAGTGTAAGTGCCATTGCCTCCTGGTCCATATTTAATGGTGGGACAGTACTGTCGCGGAACCGCCAAGCATCCTATGACGCGATGCGGGCTCATCATCAATTGGTTGAGGCTCGTGCCTCAATCGAAGAAAGCGTAACCAATGCGTGGAACAATTTGATGGCAACGCGTGCTGCGATCCGCTCGTCCCAAAGTCAGGTTGCTGCGAACGAAGTTGCGCTTGATGGCGTGAAGCAGGAGGCAGAGGTTGGCGTGCGCACAACCCTTGATGTGCTGAATGCCGAACAGGAACTGCTTGATGCCCGCGTGACCCTTGCCCGCGCCATGCAGAATGAGGCTGTGGCCGCCTATCAGCTTTTGGCGGCAACCGGGCTGTTGAACGCACGTGGTCTTGGCCTTAACGTTGCAATCATTGACCCGGCAGCAGCCGATGGCGTGGTTGACCGCGCGGTAGACTATTTTTTGGGTGACTAACCCTAACTTTCAAGATCGGCTTCACATCATGGCCCGTGACGGACAAAGCGATACACAAATGGAAGATGAAGGTGCTGCTGACCAATCGGTCAATGCGGTCCTTGATGCCATTCGTGGCCGTTTTGCAGCCGAAGAACGGCGGCAGGATGAAACGGTCGCTGCCTCAATCAAGGCGCGCGGTGTGCTTGATCTGACCGAGGTGGTGCAGGATGGCGATATTGACGTTGCCTCTGTTGCGCCAGCAGCAAAAACCACCCCCACACCCCAACAACCAACGGTTGTGGCGGCAGCGGGCGGTCTTGAACAATCTATTGCAGCAGCCCTGACAGATGGGTTGCAGGCAGCGCTTTTAGCTGATCCCGATGCCATCCCCGATGCGATTGAATCACGTCTGGATGCCATGCTGGCCCCCATTGTCCGTGACTGGCTGGATGCCAATTTGCAGGACATTGTGACCCGTGTGGTGCGTGAAGAGATTGCGCAACGGCCTTTGGATCGCTAGAACCCTCAATCAACGTGGAATGAAGTGATCCGATAGCCAACAAGGGCAAAGCGGACACGATGGATATGGTATGATCGACAAGAGTTTTAATCCCCAGGAAGTTGAAGAACGGCTTTACAAGTCGTGGGAAGAAACAGGTGCGTTTAAGGCAGGCGCGGGCGCGAAGCCCGGTGCCGACGCCTTTTCTATCGTGATTCCGCCACCGAACGTGACAGGTTCCCTCCATATGGGGCATGCGCTGAACAACACGCTGCAGGATGTCTTGACGCGGTTTGAACGGCTGCGGGGCAAGGATGTGTTGTGGCAACCGGGCATGGATCATGCGGGTATCGCTACCCAAATGGTTGTCGAACGGAATATCGCCCAACAGGGCGGCCCGACCCGTCGCGAAATGGGCCGTGACAAATTTGTTGAGCTTGTCTGGGACTGGAAAGAAGAATCCGGTGGTGCCATCACCCGTCAGCTACGTCGCCTAGGCGCGTCTTGTGACTGGAGCCGTGAGCGCTTTACCATGGATGAGGGGCTGTCCGCTGCTGTCCGCAAGGTTTTTGTCGCGCTTCACAAAAAAGATTTGATCTACCGCGATAAGCGGTTGGTGAACTGGGACCCCAAATTCCTAACCGCAATCTCTGATCTTGAGGTAGTGAACAAGGAAGTGAAGGGCAGCATGTGGCATTTCCGTTATCCGCTGACCGACGGGTCTGGCCATATCATCGTTGCAACAACCCGCCCTGAAACCATGTTGGGGGATACGGGTGTCGCCGTTCATCCCGATGATGATCGTTATAAGGATCTGATCGGCAAGACAGTGACCTTGCCCTTGGTCGGGCGTGAAATCCCCATTGTTGCTGACAGCTATGCTGATCCTGAGCAGGGCTCCGGCGCGGTGAAGATCACGCCTGCACATGACTTTAATGACTTTGAAGTTGGTAAGCGCTGCGGGCTTGAACAGATAAATATCTTGGATGAGCATGCCAATCTGAACGACGAGGTACCCGAAGCCTATCGCGGTATGGAACGGTTTGCTGCGCGCAAAAAAATCATTGCGGATATTGAGGCGCTAGGCCTGCTCGAAAAGATCGAAGATC
Source organism: Alphaproteobacteria bacterium (assembly GCA_965229935.1). Lineage (GTDB taxonomy): Bacteria > Pseudomonadota > Alphaproteobacteria > SPJN01 > SPJN01 > SPJN01. The sequence continues at coordinate 1,169,096 of CBDDKB010000002.1, read as the reverse complement.
ACACATTGATGGTGCCCTATGGCGACCGTTCCGATGTTGTCATCGAACCTTACCTGACAGATCAGTGGTATGTTGATGCGCCGACATTGGCAAAACCTGCAACCGCATCGGTTGAAGAGGGCCGCACAAAATTCGTTCCCAAAAATTGGGAGAAAACTTATTTCGAATGGATGCGCAATATCCAACCTTGGTGCGTGTCACGCCAGCTTTGGTGGGGTCATCAGATCCCCGCTTGGTATGCGCCTGACGGAACAGTCTTTGTTGAAGAAACTGAGGAAGAGGCAAGCGCCGCTGCCGAAGCCCATTTCGGCAAGCCGACAGAGCTGACGCAGGATGAAGATGTGCTCGACACATGGTTTTCATCCGCCCTGTGGCCGTTCTCAACACTTGGTTGGCCTGAAGAAACAGACGAGCTGAAACGCTATTACCCAACATCTGTTCTGGTCACCGGCTTCGACATTATCTTTTTCTGGGTTGCCCGGATGATGATGCAGGGCTTGGAATTTACGGGCGAAGAACCCTTTGCGGATGTTTATGTTCATGCGCTTGTTCGTGACAAGAACGGGCAGAAAATGTCGAAGTCGAAAGGTAATATCATCGACCCGCTGGAGCTGATCGGTCAATATGGTGCCGATGCCTTGCGCTTTACCCTTGCTGCTATGGCGGCGCAGGGCAGGGACATTAAATTGGATGAAAGCCGCATTGAAGGCTATCGCAATTTCGGGACCAAGCTGTGGAACGCCGCCCGCTTCTGCGAGATGAACGAGGCATTCCCCGTTGCCGGGTTTGACCCTGCCGCCGCCAAACAACCCGTCAATCGCTGGATCGCAGGTGAGGTTGCTCGGACCGAACAAACGGTTCGTGAGGCGCTGGAAGGGTACAAGTTTGATGAAGCTGCCGGTGGGCTTTACCGCTTTATCTGGAATATCTATTGCGATTGGTATTTGGAGTTCATCAAACCGCTTTTGAACGGTGATGACGAGGCGGCCAAAACCGAAACCAAGGCAATGGCCGCATGGGTGCTGGACCAGATATTGATTATGCTGCACCCATTCTCGCCCTTTATTACAGAGGAGCTGTGGCAACGTATTGGTGAACAGGCTGGCGGTCGTGACACTATGCTGATCCTTGCCGATTGGCCGACATTCTCCCATGCCGAAGACAGCGCGGCTGATAGTGAGATGGCGATGATCATTGATCTAATCAGCGAAATCCGGTCAGTCAGGGCTGAGATGAATGTCCCCGCTGGTGCGAAAGTGCCTTTGCTTGTTAAGGACCTATCAGATGATGGTTGGGCGGCTGTTCAACGCCATGATGCCTTGATCACGCGACTTGCCCGGTTAAGCGATATTACACGCACAGCAGACGAGGCGCCCAAGGGTGCCATTCAAACCGTTTCGGCGGGGGCAAGCCTGTTCTTGCCCGTGGCTGATGTGATGGATTTGGGGGCTGAACAGGCCCGCCTTGCCAAGGAAATTGATAAACTTGCCGGGTTGATCGCGCGGATTGATGGTAAGTTGAACAATGAAAAATTTGTCGCCAATGCGCCTGAGCATGTTGTGGCACAGGAACGCGACAAGAAAGTGGAATTAGAAGAAAATGCGGCACGCCTGAAAGATGCGTTGGCCCGCCTGCAAGAAGTTGCCTGAGGATAGATCATGACTAAGAACACATTTGATAAAACAAAATTGCCCAGCCGTCATGTTTCTGTCGGCCCTGAACGGTCGCCCCATCGGTCCTATTATTATGCCATGGGCATGACCGAAGAAGAGATCAACCAGCCTTTTGTCGGTGTTGTATCTGCATGGAACGAAGCTGCACCCTGTAATATTGCCCTGATGCGTCAGGCGCAGGAAGCCAAAAAGGGTGTTGCAACCGCTGGCGGCACACCACGTGAATTCTGCACCATTACTGTCACAGACGGTATCGCCATGGGGCATGAGGGGATGAAAAGCTCCCTCGTATCTCGTGAGGTGATTGCCGATTCAATCGAATTGACGATGCGTGGCCATTGTTATGATGCGCTTGTCGGGATTGCCGGTTGTGACAAAAGCCTGCCGGGCATGATGATGGCGATGATCCGTCTGAACGTCCCGTCAGTCTTTATGTATGGCGGCTCTATCCTACCGGGCACCCATAAGGGCAAGGACGTCACCGTTCTTGATGTCTTTGAAGCTGTTGGCCAGCATTCAGCAGGCAATATGGATGATGAAGAGCTGCACGAACTTGAATGTGTTGCATGCCCTTCAGCAGGCGCCTGTGGCGGCCAGTTTACTGCGAACACAATGGCTTGTGTGTCAGAGGCTATTGGCCTTGCGCTGCCTTTGTCATCTGGTGCGCCAGCACCTTATGAAAGCCGTGACCAATATGCCGAAAAATCAGGCGAGGCTGTCATGGACCTGATTGCGCGCAACATACGTCCGCGCGATATTGTTACACGGAAAAGCCTTGAAAATGCGGCAACTGTTGTTGCGGCAACGGGTGGGTCCACCAATGGTGGCTTGCATTTGCCTGCCATGGCGCATGAAGCTGGCATTGATTTTGACCTGATGCATGTTGCTGAAATCTTTAAAAAGACACCATACATCGCCGATCTAAAACCGGGCGGTGCCTATGTCGCCAAGGACATGTATGAAGCTGGCGGCGTCCCCGTGCTGCTGCGCACATTGCTTGATGGCGGGTTCCTGCATGGCGATTGCATGACCGTGACAGGTAAAACACTGGAAGAAAATCTGGAAGGGATCGAATTCAATACCGACCAGAAAGTCATCTATCCGGTGACAAACCCGATCACGCCGACTGGCGGTGTTGTCGGCCTACAGGGCAATCTTGCTCCTGAAGGGGCGATTGTGAAAGTCGCTGGGATGGAAAAGCTGGTCTTTACAGGTCCCGCTCGCGTCTTTGATTGTGAAGAGGATGCATTCGCAGCAGTTGAAGAACGCAAGTATGAAGAAGGCGACGTTATTGTCATCCGTTATGAAGGGCCCAAGGGCGGTCCCGGCATGCGTGAAATGCTGTCTACAACGTCAGCGCTTTACGGGCAGGGCATGGGCGACAAGGTTGCCCTGATCACTGATGGCCGTTTCTCTGGCGCCACGCGCGGTTTCTGCATCGGTCATGTTGGGCCTGAGGCTGCGGTTGGCGGCCCCATCGGCCTTTTGCAAAATGGCGACATGATCACCATTGATGCTGAACAGGGCACAATCAGTGTTGACCTGTCCGAAGATGAGCTTGAAGCGCGCCGCAAGGACTGGAGGGAGCCTGAGGTTCAGTTCGGCAACGGCACCCTGTGGAAATATAAGCAGACGGTTGGTCCGGCCCGTAAGGGGGCTGTGACCCATCCGGGCGGCGCAGAAGAAGTGCGCTGTTACGCTGACATTTAACTTTCATCTAGGGGGATGTGATGAAAAAATTTGCCGCAATATTTGGGGGCCTGATCGTTGCGATCGTGCTCGCCGTTGCCAGCCTTGTGGTGACGGTTGGCATCGGCCTACGGGATCGGGGGATCGACAATGGCCCTTGGTCCACCAATTTAACCGTCGGTAGTGCCGATGCTGATCTTTACACAAAGGCAGCGGTTGCCATCGGTGGCCTTTTGGCGCTGTCCAAGGAAGAGACGATTTATTACACCGCGTTTGCAGATTCAGACGGTGATACACTGACCGAAGATTGCACCTATCGCGTTGAAGGGCCGGACCCCGACACCAGATGGTGGAGCATGACGATCTATGCACTTGATAATTATCTGGTGCGCAATGATGATAATCGCCCGTCTGTTGCGCAGACCACGGTCACGCGATCACGCCCGGGACATTTTTATGCAATCGTTTCTGCCGACCCGCAGCCGGAAAACTGGATCAGTTCACGCAATGCTGGCTCTCCCTTTTCTTTGACATTGCGGCTCTATAATCCGGGTGCTTCTGTCTATACGGCCCCTGCAACAACGCCCTTGCCCTCTATCAAAAAGGAGACATGCAAATGAGCAGTTTTCTGAAATGGATTGTTTGGGTTTTGATTGCCGCTGTTGGCCTGCATTTTGTGCTGTTGTGGTTAGTGCCTTATGTATTGATGGGGGCTGTCATTATCGGCTCCTCCCAGCAAAATGGGGTGAATGCGATTTATCATGCGCCCAAGGTTGACCAAACCGCGCGCACCGTTGTGCGTCCTGCGCCTGATTTGGCCTATACCACATGCGCCTTTGATTTGCGCGACGGTGCCTTGGAAGTCACCATGCCCAAGTCACAGACCTATAGCTCGGTCTCATTCTTTACGGATGATACGACGAACTTTTTCGCGCTGAATGATCGGGAAGTTGAAGGTGCCTCCCAGACAATTATTCTGATGCGGGAAAGTGATCGCAGCACAATTGTGCCGCCGACTGCAATCGGTGTCCGTGCGCCGACGACAAAGGGGTTGGTCCTTTTCCGTCGGGTCATCCCGTCAGAGGATATGTGGCCTGTGATTGATGCAGAACGGCGTAAGGCGGACTGCAAACTTATTCGCAGCTAGTCCAAGTCTACCCATGCAGGAACATGGTCAGAGGGTTTTTCCAGCCCTCTGACATATTTGTCGATGCCAGCGCCTGTTAGCCGATCCGTTGCGCCCGGTGACAGCAATAAATGATCAATGCGGATGCCGTGATCTTTTTGCCATGCGCCCGCCTGATAATCCCAGAATGTATAGCGATGCGGCGTAGTGTGACACGCGCGGAACGCATCTGTCAGCCCAAGGTTCAGCAATGTGCGGAACTTTTGATGGGTTTCGGGGCGGAACAGGGCATCGCCTTCCCACGCCTTAGGGTCATGCACATCATCATCACTTGGGATAACGTTATAGTCGCCAGCTAATACAAACGGCACTTCGTCTAACAGTAGTGATTTGGCATGGGCGATCAGCCGATCCATCCACGCCAGTTTGTAGGGATATTTCTCACTATCGTCGCTGACTGGGTTGCCGTTAGGAAGATAAAGCCCGCCAAGCCGAATAGGATCAGTGCCCTCAGGCTCAACAATAGCCTCGATATAGCGGGCCTGTTCGTCACTATCGTCGCCGGGCAGGCCGGTACGTAATGCGCTGATCGGGTGGAGGCTTAATAAGGCAACGCCATTATAGGTTTTTTGCCCGTGTGTTTCGACGGTGTAGCCCAGCGCCTCAATCTCCTCGCGGGGGAAATTCTCGTCGATAGATTTGATTTCCTGCAGAACGATGGCGTCCGGTTTGGCTTCTTTTAGGTAATCCAAAACGCGGGGCAGGCGCGCCTTGATCGAATTGACGTTCCAGGTGGTCAGGCGCATGAATAGGTCCGAAGGGTATCAAATGGAAAAGCTGGTGCCACACCCGCATGAGGATGAGGCATTAGGGTTGCGGATCTCAAAACTTTGGCCAATCAAGTTGGTTACAAAGTCAACTTCCGATCCTTCCATATAGATGATGGAAACAGAATCAATGGCGAGTTTGGCACCGTCCTTTTCAATGATGATGTCGTCATCATTGACCGCACTGTCAAAATCCATCTTGTAGGAAAAACCTGAACAGCCGCCACCTTCGACCGAAATGCGCAAAAGCGGATCGACATGTTCCTGTGCAGCCAGATTGTTGATCCGTGCCGCAGCTTTTTCCGTTAATGTAATAGTGGCCTGTGCCATGATGAATCGTCTCTTACCGGGTGTTTATATCCTCTTAATGTAGGGTCTTTGATTTCTGACGCAAGGCGCTAATCCGCCCATTTCGCCCGATGGCTGCGCAAAGCTGCTGGAAATCAGGCTTTAGGCGGTGTAAACACCCTTTATGACACAGGAATTCAGCCATAATGGGACAGGATTAGCCCCCTTTGCCGTAACAATTAGGGAAAGTCGGGGGCGTCGTTTTGCCGAAGATGAAAGCGCCACGCGTAGCCCTTACCAGCGTGACCGTGACCGGATCATTCATTCTACGGCCTTTCGGCGTCTGCAATATAAGACGCAGGTTTTTGTCTATCATGAGGGCGACTATTACCGCACCCGGCTGACCCATTCTCTTGAAGTGGCGCAGATCGCCCGGTCGATCAGCCGGACATTAGGGCTTGATGAAGACCTGGCAGAAGCTTTGGCCCTTGCCCATGATTTGGGACATTCCCCCTTTGCCCATGCGGGTGAGGAGGCGCTGAAAACCCAGATGCGTCCCTATGGCGGTTTTGATCATAATGCCCAATCACTGAAAATCGTGACTGAGCTTGAGCAACGCTATGGCCCGTTTGATGGCTTGAACCTGACTTGGGAAACGCTGGAAGGGCTGGTCAAACACAATGGTCCCGTGATCGGTGATGGTGTTACACGTGAAACATTGCCCGGCGTCATCCAACGACAAGACGATGCTTTATCACTCGACTTGGGAACCTATGCGAGTGCAGAGGCACAGGTTGCGGCCCTTTCTGACGATATTGCCTATAATAATCACGATATTGATGATGGTTTGCGCGCGGGCCTGTTCACTCTTGATGATCTTGCTACGCTGCCACTTGTCGGTGATGTTGTGAAAAAGGTGAGGGACCTTTACCCCGACGCGGATCAAGATCGCATGGCCCACGAAGTTGTGCGCCGCCTTATCGATCATATGGTGCGAGACCTATTGGCGGAAACAGGTCGCAGGCTTGACCGTTACAAGCCGAAATCAGCCCAAGATGTGCGCAATTTGCCCGAAGCATTGGTGGCTTTTTCGGATGAAATGGTCGCAAATGATCGCGAATTGCGCCGCTTTTTACGGGAACACATGTATTTCCACTATAAGGTCAACCGCATGACCAGTAAGGCCCGCCGCGTCGTGGGCGATCTGTTCGGGCTGTACCTTGAGGAGCCTGAGGTCTTGCCCGATCCATGGCGGGTAGACGCCTCAACCCAAGATAAATCGGCCCGCGCGCGTATCGTGTGCGACTTTATTGCGGGCATGACAGACAGATTTGCCATTGAAGAACATCGCCGTTTGTTCGATTTGTCTATGTAATTCATCCCATTTGATTGTTCGAAAAGCGTTTAACGCCAATGACCCTGTTTGACCTGTTCCAAGCCCATATCACCGACGCCCTGACCCAGTTGGGGGTCGAAGGCGTGTTGCCGACCGCGCTTGATACCAAAAATATAACGGTAGAGCCGCCGCGTGATGCCTCCCACGGTGATTTGGCAACCAATGCCGCTATGGTTCTGACCAAACAGGCCAAGATGAAGCCGCGCGATATCGCTGATGCCTTGGCAGCAAAACTGGACGCCTTGGACGATGTGGCAAGTGTCGAGGTGGCGGGGCCCGGATTTCTAAACCTGCGTTTGACGGACCAGTTCTGGCGCGATCGCGTGGCGGAGGTGCTGAAATCGGGGACAGCCTATGGCAGCTCAAACCGTGGCCAAGATGTGAAGGTGAATGTTGAATTCTGTTCGGCCAATCCAACAGGGCCGATGCATGTCGGCCATTGCCGCGGCACAGTATTTGGCGATGCCCTAGCGAGCCTGCTGGAAAAAGCGGGCTATGACGTGCACCGGGAATATTACATCAATGATGCCGGCGTACAGATCGGCGTGCTCGCCCAATCTGCATTCCTGCGCTATCGCGAAGCGCTTGGTGAAGATATTGGCGATATACCAGAGGGGCTTTATCCCGGCGATTATCTTGTTGCCGTGGGTGAGGGGTTGAAGGCAGCCCATGGCGATAGCCTAACAAAAATGGATGAGGTGGAGTGGGAGCCGATCGTCCGCGCCTATGCTGTTGATCAACTGATGGACGGTATTCGCGATGATCTTGCGGCATTGGGCGTCACGTTCGACACATTCTTCTCTGAAAAGAAATTGCATGAGGCAGACCGGATTGATGATGCGGTTCAGGTCCTGACTGACAAAGGCCTGATCTATGAAGGCGTGCTTGAGCCGCCAAAAGGCAAACTGCCCGATGATTGGGAGCCGCGCCCGCAAACCCTGTTCCGGTCTACTGACCATGGTGATGATGTTGACCGCCCTTTAAAAAAATCAGACGGGGCCTATACCTATTTTGCCGCCGATATTGCCTATCATTGGGACAAATATGATCGTGGCTTTACTGAGCTGATTGACATTATGGGCGCAGACCATGGCGGCTATGTCAAACGGATGAAGGCCGCAACAAGTGCCGTCAGTGACGGGAATGCGGCGCTGGATATTAAACTTTGCCAATTGGTGCATTTGTTCCGCGATGGCGAACCTGTCCGCATGTCAAAAAGGGCTGGTACGTTTGTCACCCTGCGTGACGTGGTGGACGAGGTGGGCAAGGATGTCGTCCGCTTTATCATGCTGACCCGCAAAAATGATGCGCCGCTCGATTTTGATTTTGCGAAGGTCACTGAACAGTCAAAGGACAATCCGGTTTTTTATGTGCAATACGCGCATGCCCGCGTTTGTTCGGTGATGCGTTTGGGGGCAGAAGCCTTTCCCGATGCAGACTTGTCTGACGCAGCTTTGGCTGGCGTTGATTTGTCTACGCTGAACCACCCGTCTGAGCTTGGCTTGATCAAGTTGGTGGCAAGTTGGCCCAGACTTGTGGAGCAGGCCGCCACCGCGCACGAACCGCACCGGGTTGCGTTTTACCTTTATGATCTTGCCACAGCTTTTCACCAGCATTGGAACCGCGGCAAGGAAGAGCCAGCCCTGCGGTTTGTGCAGGAAGATGACCCCGTGGGCACCTTGGCCCGCCTTGCCTTGATCAGGTCTGTCGCGGTGACTATTGCGTCTGGTCTGGGGGTTCTGGGCGTGGTGCCTGCGCAAGAAATGCGCTAAAACTACAGTCCAAACCGAATCGCTAATGAACCGTGCCTTCATAGGCGCGATCCCTTTCAGCGTGGACCTAGACGAGGGGCATAATGGCCAAAAATGGCGATAATCTACAGGCCGATGATTGGATGCGGCGTGATGATCAGGGGCAGGGGCGCCACCTGATCCTGATTGCCTTAGGCCTTGCCGCTGTCTTGGCCATCGGTGTCGCCGTTTATGCGCTGTTTTTTGCGGGTGATGATCGGTCCGACATTGCCGGCCTGCCAACATTTGAGGCCCCCGAAGGCCCAGATAGGGTGGAGCCTGATGACCCCGGCGGCCTAAATGTGCCGCATCGTGACAAACTGGTTTATGACCGTTTAACAGGTGAACATAAACCAAGGGTTGAGCATCTGCTGCCTGAGGCTGAAAAGCCGATGGAGCGTGATCAGATTGCCGAACTGATTGAAAAGGACCAAACCCCGGCGGAAAAGGCTGCTGAGGCACCGGCGGAAGCTCCGAAAGCAGAGTCTAAGCCTGCCCCTGAGCCAGAACCTAAACCTGCGCCTAAGCCCGAACCCAAACCAGCGCCAAAGCCAGAGCCCGAACCAAAGGTTGAAGCTGCGCCGGAAAAAGAGTTCTATTTCAACAAGTCTGATTGGGTCTTGCAATTGGCTGCCTTTCGCACGCGCGCTGGGGCCGAAAAGGCCTGGCATAATCTGCAAAAAAACCGGGCAAGCCTGTTGAACGATTTAAAGGCTGATTTTTTGAAGGTTGACGTGCCCGGCAAAGGCACATTTCATCGCTTGCGTGTCGGGCCGTTTGCGGATAAAGCCTCTGCTTCTGCCCGTTGCGATCGTTTGAAGGCCGTTAAACAGGACTGCCTGATCATCGCCCCCCGCAAATAGCGACTTGGACCAATTGGATTTTAAGGACCTGCTTTGAACGCTGACGACGATATGATCCCGACCGAAGAGGAAGATGGGAATGCCCCCGCAGAGGAAGGGCAGGACAATCTGACTTTGGAAGAGTTTGAGGAAGTCGAAGGCGGCATTGTCGAAGTTGATCGCGGCACCACTGAAGAGGCGTTGATCGTCCGCTTTGACGCTTATGAAGGGCCGCTTGACGTTCTGCTAACATTGGCGCGCACGCAAAAAGTTGACCTGAAGCAGATTTCCGTGATGGGGCTTGCGGATCAATATCTTGCCTTCGTGGCAGAGGCACGCAAAGTGCGCCTTGAACTTGCCGCAGACTATTTGGTTATGGCGGCGTGGCTGGCCTTTTTAAAATCGCGTTTGATCCTACCTGCCGAAGAAAGCGAAGATGGCGAGCCAACAGGTGAAGAATTGGCCGCACGCCTTGCCTTCCGCCTGCAAAGGCTTGAAGCGATGCGCAAAAGCGCGGCGCGCCTGTTTGCGCGCGACCGTTTGGGCCGCGACTTCTTTTTCAGGGGAATGCCCGAAGGCATTCGCACCATTCGCAATACCAGCTATGATTGTTCGCTGTATGAGCTGTTGAAGGCCTATGGCGATGAACGGTCCCGTACGGCGCTTGCCAATTATCAGGTCAAACGCCCCCCGGTCTTTTCAATGGAAATGGCCCTGCAACGCCTGAAGGCGATTGTTGGGACTGTCCCAGAATGGACAACCCTTGTTAATTTTCTGCCCGAAGGCTGGGAAGGGACACCGAACGAGCGTCGATCTGCGATTGCAGGTACATTTGCCGCCAGCCTTGAAATGGTGCGCGAAGGCAAGCTTGAACTTCGCCAGACTGAAACATATGGCCCGATTTTCCTGCGCAGCGGAGAACGGGATGAACAGGCCGCATCTGCACCACAAACAGCGCCTGAACAAATAGATGAAGAAAATGAGGACCGCCATGACTGAGCAACCCGATCAGGACGTCGAAGCTCAAACCGACAGCGCCGCTGAAGAGGGTGCGCAAGTGGCTGAACCTGAGAAAGCGGAAGACGAGGCGGCAGAAGAGGCCGCTCCTGCAGAACCGCAGCCGCTAGAACATCTGCGCATGGTGGAGGCGCTATTGTTCGCCGCCGCTGAACCGCTTGATCTGAAAAGCCTTTCGGGCCGTTTGCCTGATGGAGTGGATGTGCCCGCCGTGTTGGCGCAACTTCAGAAAGAGTATGAGCCAAGGGGCGTAAGCCTAGAAATTTTTGGCGGAAAATGGGCCTTTAGAACCGCGTCTGACCTTGCCTGGTTGATGGAACGGGAAAAGGAAGACCAGCGCCGTCTGTCGCGCGCTGCTGTCGAAACCTTGGCAATTGTGGCCTATCACCAACCTGTAACGCGTGCAGAAATCGAAGAAATCCGCGGTGTTGCCGTCTCAAAAGGCACTGTTGACGTATTGCTTGAAACGGGCTGGATCAAGCCGCGTGGCCGCCGCCGGACACCGGGACGCCCTGTGACTTACGGCATCACGGACGAGTTTTTGCAGCATTTCGGCCTTGAAAGCCGGGGTGATCTGCCCGGACTTGATGAGCTGAAGGCCGCAGGATTGCTTGATTCCCGCCTGCCGTCCGACTTTTCTCTGGAGCCCGGCACACAGGCTGAGCCTGAAGACCCGTTGGAAGATGATGATGCCGAAGGTGATATCAGCGATATGATTGCTGGTACGTTGGAAGATGAAGAAGGCGCGGCAGCCGAAGATGGCGAAGATCGCAGCGACTAATTCCGACCTGTTTGGCGGGGGTTGTTCTTGCGTTTGCAAATAATTCGCAATACAAGACGTTAGGTAGAACGCTTTGCGATATTGGTTTTGGGAATGACAGACGCCGCAACAATACTGACAATTGCGGATATTCATTGTGCCTACGGGGATTACCCGGCGGTCAATGGCGTGTCGCTTGATGTGGCCGCCGGCGAAATTTTGTGCCTTCTTGGTGCCTCAGGCTGCGGGAAAACCACGACCTTGCGCGCTGCGGCAGGTGTCGAACGGCCTGTTAGCGGGTCGATCAGCATTGCTGGCGCTTTAATGTCTGGTCCCGGGTGCTTTGTGCCGCCTGAACAACGCCATGTCGGGTTGATGTTTCAGGATTATGCGCTGTTTCCCCACTTAACGGTCTTGAAGAATGTTGCCTTTGGCCTGCGAAAACTGGGTAAGAGTGCGCGTAAGGACCAAGCGATGAAGATGCTGAAGCTGGTCGGGATGGAAGATCGCGCGGATGCCTATCCCCATGAATTGTCAGGTGGCCAGCAGCAAAGGGTGGCTTTGGCACGGGCTTTAGCGCCAAATCCACGCGTCATGCTGATGGATGAGCCTTTTTCGGGTCTTGATAAAGTCATGCGGACCCGTGTGCGCAACGAAACCAAGGCACTGTTGAAGCAATTGAACACGGCGACCTTGATCGTTACCCACGATCCTGAGGAGGCATTTGCCCTTGGCGATCGGATTGCGGTAATGCGGGATGGTGGGATTGTTGCCTGCGATACATATGATCGCTTGCCCGCTGAATTACTTGACTGTGACCCGGAAATGACCATGCTGGCAGCGCAATAGCGTGCACTGCCGGGCCTAATTTGCTATAATTATCATTAGCTAAGGCTGGCGGGGCAAAACTTTCTGGAAAGGACACGCAATGTCGATTGGTCCCTGGCAAATTATTCTGGTCGTCCTGATCATTGTTCTTTTGTTCGGTCGCGGTAAAATTTCTGAAGTTATGGGTGATTTTGCCAAAGGCATTCGCAGCTTCAAGAAAGGGTTGGCCGATGATGAGGTTGAGGACATGACCGTCATGAACTCACCCAAGCGCCTGAACACCGAAAAAGATCCGGTTGATTCCGACAAGTAAGCACTATTCCTATGTTTGATTTGGGCTGGTCAGAAATTCTGCTGGTCGCCGTGATTGCGTTGATCGTGGTTGGGCCGCAGGACTTTCCGCGCCTGTTGCGCACTGTTGGGCAATGGGTTGGGCGCGCGCGCCAAATGATGGCACAGGTCCAATATGCTGTGAATGAAGCTGCGGCAGAAACCGATATCAATCCCAAAGATTGGACCAAACCGGCCACGCCCCAATCAAACCAAATGGAAGCGCCAATGGCGCCTGCCTCAGATGCAGATGCCCCTGCTGTCGAGGAAGTGGTGACGGATAAGGCGCAAAAGGATGACTGATCGGCAACCATCCATCGAAGCTGATGACCGCAAACGGGTGGAGGAAACACGGTCCCCCCTTGTGGCGCATTTGGCTGAGCTGCGGCAGCGCCTGCTTTATTCTATACTCGGTCTCGCGCTTGCCTTTGCGGTCTGTTTCTATTTCGCAGAATATATTTATGCGTTCCTTGTGGCACCTTATGCCGATGCCGTCGCAGGTGAGGAAGGGCGACGCCTGATCTTTACCGCGTTGCATGAAACTTTTTTCACCTATGTGAAGCTAAGTTTTTGGGCTGCGATTTGTTTGGCGTTTCCGGTTATTGCAACGCAGGTCTATATGTTTGTGGCCCCGGGCCTTTATGCGCATGAGAAAAAGGCGTTTCTGCCGTTTTTGATCGCAACGCCTGTGCTGTTCATTGCGGGCGGATCGCTTGTCTATTTCGTGATTATGCCGGTGGCGATTGAGTTTTTCTTGAGCTTTGAAAGTCAGGGCGCTGCCGGCAGCCTGCCGATAGAGCTTGAGGCTAAGGTCGGTGAATATCTTGGGCTTGTAACCAAATTGATATTTGCGTTTGGCCTGTCGTTCCAATTGCCCATTGTTTTGACTTTGCTTGCTCGTATCGGGGTGATCGATTCAGCATGGCTGAAACGGCAGCGTAAATATGCGATTGTGATTGTGTTTGCATCCGCAGCCGTCCTGACGCCGCCTGATCCGGTCAGCCAAATCGGCCTCGCGCTGCCCATATTGATTTTGTATGAACTGTCTATCCTGTCGGCGCGTTTGATTGAAAAGCGCCGCGCTGCCGCAGATGGCGACAATTCAGACCAGAATTCTAAGCTGTAGGTCCCGGTCGAGGCATGGTCAAATCCATGCAGTCCGGTTATACAGTCCCATCCTTATTCACACTTCAACCGACCCTTACAGGCTGACCGATGATTGATCTGAAACTATTGCGAGAAAACCCGGACGCATTTGACCGTGGTTGGGCCCTGCGTGGGCTTCCTGCTCAGGCCGCTGGCCTTTTGGAGCAGGACGGTGCGCTGCGGGCGCTTAAAACCCGTCTGCAAGAGGCGCAGAATGAGCGTAACGCCGCCTCAAAAGAAATCGGTAAGGCCAAGGCATCCGGCGACGAGGTAGCAGCACAAGCTGTGATCGAAAAAGTGTCTGCCCTAAAAGCTGAAATCCAAAAGGGCGAGGAAGAGGAGCGTGAGCTTGCTGAGGCTTTGGACATGGCGATAGCCAGCCTGCCTAATATCCCCGCCGCAGATGTGCCTGAGGGCGCAGATGAAAATGATAATGTAGAGGTTCGGCGGATCGGTGATCCCAAGAATTATGCGTTCGACCCCAAGGAACATTATGATCTGGGCGAAGAGCTCGGGCAGATGGATTTTGAAACTGCTGCCGCCATGTCTGGCGCGCGATTTGTTGCGTTGAAAGGTCAGCTTGCAAGGCTTGAACGCGCGATTGCCCAATTCATGCTGAACTTGCACACAGATGAGTTTGGCTATGAAGAAATGTCACCACCATTATTGGTCCGCGACGAGGCCTTTTTTGGTACAGGGCAATTGCCCAAATTTGCAGAAGATTCATTCCGTACGGAAAATGGCTATTGGTTGATCCCAACCGCCGAAGTGTCACTGACCAATATGGTGCGTGAAGCGATCCTAGGTGAAGACGAGCTGCCCATCCGTATGACTGCCTACACGCCCTGCTTTAGGTCTGAGGCAGGGTCCGCTGGCCGCGACACGCGGGGTATGATCCGTCTGCACCAATTCTCAAAGGTTGAGCTGGTTTCAATCACCACACCTGACCAGGGTGAGGGGGAGCTTGACCGTATGACGGAATGTGCAGAAACAGTTTTGAAGCGGCTGGAGCTGCCATTTAGAACGATGAAGCTTTGTTCCGGTGATATGGGTTTTTCTGCGCGCCGGACCTATGACCTAGAAGTGTGGCTGCCCGGTCAGAATGCTTACCGCGAAATTTCAAGCTGTTCATGGTGTGGCGATTTTCAGGCACGCCGGATGCGCGCCCGCTTTAAGCCCAAGGAAGGCAAGGGCAATCAGTTTGTGCATACACTGAACGGTTCGGGTTTGGCCGTGGGCCGTACCCTGGTTGCTATTCTGGAAAACTACCAGCAGGAAAATGGCACGATTGCGGTCCCCGATGTCCTTAAGCCCTATATGGGCGGTGTTGAGGAGATCGTGGCCCGTGACTAATCCGATCCCTGAAAATCCGCGCATCCTTGTCACCAATGATGACGGCATCAACGCGCCGGGTCTGCAAAGCCTGATCCGCATCGCACAAAGCCTGTCTGATGATGTGTGGATTGTCGCCCCTGAATGGGAACAGTCAGGCGCTGGCCATTCCCTGACCTTGGCTGAGCCTTTACGGCTGCGAGAGCTTGCACCTCAGCATTACGCGGTCAAGGGCACACCGACAGATTGTGTGTTGATGGCGGTGACCTATCTTTTGGTTGATCACAAGCCGGATTTGGTTCTGTCAGGGGTCAATCGCGGCGCCAATATGGCCGACGACGTCACCTATTCAGGGACCATCGCCGGGGCCATGCAGGGCATGGTTCATGGCATTCCGTCAATCGCCTTAAGTCAGGCATATGGCTTCGACGGCAGCTCAGACGTACGCTGGGATGTGTGCGAGGCGTGGGGGCCAAAGGCTGTTCGTGCCCTGATGGACTTTCAGCGGGCAGGGGAATGGCCTGACAATGTGTTGATGAATGTCAACTTCCCCGCGTGTGAGCCTGATGAGGTGACAGAAATTGCCGTAACACGGCAGGGCAAGCGGGACGTCTATACCCCCAAGATTGAACAGCGCACAGACGGGCGCGGGCATGATTATTTCTGGATAACGTTTGATCGGTTATTGTCTGATCCGGCGGGCGGGACTGATTTGCACGCAATCTATAACAAGACAGTCTCTATCACGCCGCTGCACCGTAACCTGACAGAGACAGAAACCCTGCAATCCCTACAGTCTGGCTTGGAAAAAGGGTTGCAAGCCTGATCAGGTCCGTCATCATCACAGTTTAGCGAATGTGATTCTAAATGGCGGCATCATGAACAGCTCCCTACGGGACAGTGACAGTCCCGACCAATTTGACGAAGACGGCCCTGAAGCGCAGAAATTGCAGTTTCTGATGGGCTTGCGCGCGCGCGGTATTCGCGATCCACGGGTGCTTGCGGCGATGGAACGGGTGCCGCGCCATGACTTCCTATCCTTCGCCTTTGCCCCGCAGGCCTATGAAGACACAGCCTTGCCAATCGAATGCGGGCAAACGATCTCACAACCCTATATCGTCGCCTATATGACTGAACGGCTGGGGGTTGAGGCGGGGATGAAGGTTCTGGAAATCGGTACCGGGTCCGGCTATCAGGCTGCGGTCCTGTCCCACCTATGCCGCCGTGTCTATACGATTGAACGGCACAAGCCACTATTAAAACAGGCGGAGGCGCGGTTTCAAACGCTCGATCTGCACAATATCACCACACTTTGGGGTGATGGTCTGAAAGGGTGGCCTGAGCAGGCCCCATTTGAACGGATTATGGTCACTGCAGCGGGGCATGATGTGCCGCAGCTATTGGCCGATCAATTGGCTGTCGGCGGCAAGATGTTGGTGCCGGTTGGGCATCATGGTGATCAGATGATTGTCGAAGTTGTGCGCACTGAACAGGGATTTGAAACGGATCATTTATTGGATGTACGTTTTGTGCCCTTGGTTGAAGGGGCCGCACGGTAAGGTCATGGCCAGCCTTCGGCATATCGGCATGGGGCTGATTTGCCTGTTGCTTGTTGCCTGTGGGGGGGATGATCGCCCGCCACCAATTGACTATCGTTCAGGCAGTTATGGCAAATCCAGTGGTACAGGCTATCCCGGTACTGTCGTGGTGCGTAAGGGCGATACGGTCTATGGCATTTCGCGGCGCTATAATGTGTCGACAAGAATGATTATTGACGAGAACCGCTTGCGCCCCCCATTTACGCTACAAGTTGGGCAACGGTTGAAGCTACCAACACCGCAGCACCATGTGGTTGCCCGTGGCGAGACGCTTTATGGTGTGTCGCGTCGTTATGGCCTTGATATGCGGTCGCTTGCCCGTGCCAACGGGTTGCGCAGCCCCTATGCGTTACAGGTCGGTCAAAGGCTGGCGATACCGGGTGGAACAAAAAACATTGCGACCGCATCCAAAGCAAAACCGACGCCAAAACCAGCTAAAAAAACGACCGCGAAATCCTCATCCCCCAAAAAACCGCTGTCAACGCCGCCGCCCCGATCAAAGTCAGGGTTTCAGTGGCCGGTGCGGGGCAAGCTTGTATCAGGTTTTGGGCCCAAGGCTGGGGGCTTGCACAATGACGGTGTAAACATCGCTCTGTCAGAGGGAAGCCCGGTTAAAGCCACACAGAATGGCGTCGTTGCCTATGCGGGGACTGCAATTGATGGCTATGGTCGCCTGATCCTGATTAAGCATGCCGATGGCTGGACCAGTGCCTATGCCCACAACAAGGTTATGTTGGTGGCCCGGGGGGACAAGGTGAAACGGGGGCAGGTCATCGCCAAGGTGGGTCAAACCGGCGATGTGAAAACACCGCAACTTCATTTCGAGCTGCGCAAGGGTACCCGCGCGGTGGACCCGATAAAGCTTTTGGGCAGACTTTAGCTGGCTGGATGCTAGATAGAAATTGGCTGTCCCAATTCCCCAGCCAAATCCTGAATGAATTGCCACGCCACACGGCCTGAGCGTGATCCGCGCGTCATAGACCATTCAATGGCCCGGGCGCGCAAATCGTCCTGCGTGATGTCCAACTTAAATTGTGCAACATAAGCGTCGAGCATCGCAAAAAAGTCATCCTGCGTGCAGGTGTGAAAGCCGAGCCATAGCCCAAACCGGTCGGAGAGGGAGACTTTCTCCTCCACAGCCTCAGACGGGTTAATGCCGCTTGTCCGCTCATTCTCCATCATGTGGCGCGGCATCAAATGCCGTCTGTTTGATGTCGCATAGAACAGAACATTGCGGGGTCTGCCTTCCAAGCCGCCCTCAAG
The DNA here is from genome assembly GCA_965229935.1 of Alphaproteobacteria bacterium. Lineage (GTDB taxonomy): Bacteria > Pseudomonadota > Alphaproteobacteria > SPJN01 > SPJN01 > SPJN01. The sequence continues at coordinate 1,151,191 of CBDDKB010000002.1, read as the reverse complement.
CACGGCTTTCAGTGACTTATAGCTCGCATCATCATGATCGAAGCTAAGATCGTCACAATATAGGATGAAGCGTTTGTCCGCTTGGCTGCGCAGAAGTGCCAGCAAATTTGGCAGGCTGCCTAAGTCTTCACGCAGGATTTCAACCAGCAGCAAGTCCTTGTAAGTGCCTGTCAGGGCGCCGTGAATGGCCTTGACGAGCGAGCTTTTGCCCATCCCCCGCGCGCCCCATAACAGGGCATTATTGGCGCTGAACCCCTTTGCGAACTGTTCAGTGTTGCGCAGCAAAATTTCCTTTTGCTGGTCAATGCCTTGTAAAATGGCCAGCGGGACCGCTGAAACAGACGGAACCGGTGTCAGGCCCAAATGGGCATGCCAGACATAGGCCGTAATAGCAGGATCGATGCTGGCAGCTTCAGGGGCAGGGGGCGCAATCCGGTCCAGCGCATCGGCGATGCGTTGCAGCGTTTTTTCGTCAGAACTATTTGAATTTTTGGTCATATCTTCCCATATCACTAGGTGAAACTGCCTTACAAGAGTTGGCTTGGCCCCATGGGCCATCAGAAAGGCGACAAACAGGCCCAGTTCTGTCCCATAAGTGTGCTTTGCATTAGGGGGCAGGGTAGGTATAGTCGCCGCAATTTCTACCAATTCTTCCGAATCTGGAGTGTTTTATGTTTATTACCCCCGCTTACGCACAGGCCGCCGGTGCTGGTACTGGCGATATTCTGACAAGCTTTGCCCCGCTGATTTTTATTGGTGTGATTTTTTACTTCCTGTTGATCCGTCCGCAGCAGAAACGCGCCAAGGAACATCAGGCTATGGTCTCAGCATTGCGCCGTGGCGATCAGGTCGTCACACAGGGCGGCATCGTTGGTAAAGTCGCGAAAGTGATTGATGACGAAGAAATCGATCTGGAAATTGCCGAGGGTGTGAAAGTACGCGTATTGCGCGGCACGATTTCAGCCGTGCGCAGCAAGACTGAGCCTGCCGCCGACTAATCGGGCAAATCCTTCAGTCACCAGAATTTTTCCCGCTACAATCCGGTCCCTATGCTTTATTTCGCCCGATGGAAAATAGCCCTGATCGCCGTGACATTGCTCGCCGGCATCATCTGGGCCCTGCCCAATTTTCTAACCGCTGACCAACGTGCCAGCCTGCCAGACTTTATGCCTCACAAGCAGGTCAATCTCGGCCTTGATTTGCAAGGTGGCTCACACCTGTTGCTGGAGGTTGAGGTTGCGGCTGTTGTGGCGGAACGGCTGGAAAGCCTGCGTGGTGATGTGCGCCCCTTATTGTTTGGTGCCGAAAACAGGATCCGCCATCAGGCGGGGATCGTCGGCGATGTAGTGTCGATCCGGCTTGGCAATGCAGCCGATATGGATAAGGCAAAGGCTGCTTTGCGCCCCTTGGCACAACAATTCAGCGGCGGTCTGTTTTCAGGTGCTGCCACAGAACCGGATGTTCTGATCGAAGAGGTTGGTGCCGACACGATTACGCTCACATTCTCAGACAATGCCAAGGACCAGATGGTCCGGTCTGCGGTTGGCCAATCAATTGAAATTGTGCGTCGCCGTGTGGATGAGTTCGGCACGAACGAGCCGACCATTCAGCGTCAGGGTGATGATCGCATTTTGGTGCAATTGCCCGGCATTGATGATCCGGAGCGGATTAAGGACATTTTGGGTAAAACCGCAAAACTGTCCTTCCGCATGGTTGACCACACCGTCTCGCAAGCAGACTTGCGGGCAGGGCGGGTCCGGTCAACGGTCGATATTCTGCCGGATGATGCCAATCCTGATGTGCCTTATGCAGTCAAAAAACAGGTGCTGGTGGCCGGTGAAAATCTGGTCGATGCCCAGCCGGGCTTTGACCAAAATGGTCGCCCTGCCGTGTTGTTCCGCTTTGATTCAGCAGGCGCGCAGCGTTTTGCCCGCGCGACAAAGGCAAATGTGGGCCGCCCCTTTGCCATCGTGCTCGACAATAAGGTGATTTCTGCCCCCGTAATTCAGGAACCAATTTTGGGTGGATCTGGCCAGATCACAGGGAACTTTACGGTTGAGGGTGCAAATGATTTGGCACTGGTGCTGCGTGCCGGTGCCTTGCCCGCGCCGCTGACGATATTGGAAGAACGGACGGTTGGCCCTGAACTTGGCGCTGACTCTGTTGCGGCTGGTGAGATTGCCTTTATCATCGCACTTATGGCTGTGCTGGTGTTTATGGGGCTTTCTTATGGTCCGGTTGGCCTGTTTGCCAACGTCGCCCTGATCGGTAACCTGTTCCTGATCCTGGGCGTGCTTAGCTTGTTTCAGGCGACGCTTACCCTGCCTGGTATTGCCGGGATCGTGTTGACGATTGGTATGGCCGTTGATGCCAATGTGCTGATCTTTGAACGTATCAGGGAGGAGTTGAAGGCAGGTAAAACCGCGCTTAACGCTATTGAAACAGGCTATTCCCGCGCGCTTGGCACGATTTTGGATGCTAATATCACGACCTTTATCGCGGCAGGCATTTTGTTTGCGATTGGGTCAGGCCCGGTTAAGGGCTTTTCAGTTACTTTGGCGATCGGTGTGGTGACCAGTGTGTTCACAGCCTTTACCGTGACACGCCTTTTCGTATCAATCTGGGCCAAACGTCGTCGTTCGACGGCGCTGGTTATATAGGGAGGGCCGGATCATGCGTCTTCGTCTGGTACCCCAAGACACTCATGTCGGTTTTATCGGTCTTCGCAAGATCGCTTATATTGTTTCATTCGTTGCCATCATCGCGTCGATAGCCCTGTTCTTTGGCCGTGGGCTGAATTACGGGATCGATTTTCAGGGCGGCACGCTTATCGAAGTTGGAACAGAAGGCCCGGCTGATATTGCTGCGATGCGCGGCGTGTTGAACGAACTTGGGCTTGGCGATGTTCAAATTCAGGAATTCGGCGCTGCCAATGATGTGTTGATCCGTGTGGAGCAACAAGAAGGCGGAGACGAGGTTCAGCAATCAGTTGTTGATTTGGTGAAGGGCGCCCTTGATACAAATTTTGAAGGCATCTCCTATCGTCGTGTTGAAGTTGTTGGCCCCAAAGTTTCTGGCGAATTGATTGAGGCAGGGGCCCTTGCGATTATTTTGGCCGTGATTGCGGTTCTGTTTTACATTTGGTTGCGCTTTGAATGGCAATTCTCGGTCGGGGCGGTCGTCGCCCTTGTGCATGACGTAGTGCTGACAATCGGCGTGTTTGCCGGATTGGGGCTTGAGTTCAATCTTTCGATCATCGCCGCCATTTTGACGATCGTCGGCTATTCGCTGAACGATACTGTGGTTGTTTATGACCGCGTGCGTGAGAACCTGCGCAAGTATAAGAAGAAGCCGCTTGATGAATTGTTGGATCTGTCATTGAACGATACGCTTGCGCGTACCATGATGACCTCTGTCACTACATTGCTGGCGTTGATCGCGCTTTATACATTTGGTGGGGAAGTGATCCGTGGCTTTACCTTTGCTATGATCTGGGGCGTGCTGGTTGGGACATATTCCTCAATCTTTGTTGCGTCACCGATCTTGTTGGCCATCGGTGTTAAGCGCGACTGGTCAAAGGCATCTGCGGAAGCGCGGCCCTAAGCCCTTAATCCTTTAAAAGGACAATCCTGATGGATATGAAAGAGGTTAGGGCCAAGGCGGATCAGCTTATTCTGACGGGGTATGGTCCCGGCCAATTCAGGCTTGGTACTGATATGGTCTATACAGGTTCGCTGCTTTTGTTGCCTGATGGGCCGCAGAATTGGCCTGTTGATAGTGTCAGCGCGCTGACCTCCAATGACTTCATTCCTGTGGTAGAGCAAAAGCAGGCGATTGATATTCTATTATTGGGGGTTGGCAAGTCCAATCAACCCCTCCCGCGCGAGGTTCGTTTGGCGCTTGAGGCTGAAGACATTCACGTCGAAGTGATGGACACTGGTGCCGCCTGCCGTACCTTTAATGTGCTGATAGAAGAAGGCCGCCGTGTCTTTGCTGCACTGATTGCCGTTTAGGCAAAAGAAAAGGCCGCCCGGGTAAGGAGCGGCCTTAAACTTGTATCTGTCAGTCAGTTTAGAAAGCGTTCTGACCTGCAATCATACCCATCAACATTGGAATGGACAGCATCGTATTGGTACGGCTGAACAGCATTGCGGTGCGGGCTGATTTTGCCTTTGTGTCGGCGTCGGCTTCAACAATGCCAAGGGCACGTTTCTGGTTCGGCCAGATAACGAACCAAACGTTAAACCACATGATAATGCCGAACCACATGCCAACTGACAGAGCAACATTGCCGCCACCGAATGTCAGCATATCAACGACATAGCCATTGATAGTTGCCAAGATCAGGCCGGTGATGATTGTTGCCATTGCGCCCCAGCGGAACCAGAACAAAGCGGCAGGTGCAATGACCTTGCCGATTGCCGGCTTCTGCTCATCCGGAATATTCGGCATATTCGGGATTTGCACAAAGTTGAAGTAATATAGAAGGCCGATCCACATAATCCCTGACAGGACATGCAACCAGCGGAATGTGAAGGCCCAGAATGCTGTGCCATAGGTGCCGCCATCTGCAAAGAAAGCGTGCAAGAACATCAAAATAGCGATCAGTGTGCCCACGATCACTGTGTTGCGAATGCTAGACAGAATAGCTGCCATCTCAATTCCCCTTACGAGTTGCCCAAATGCCCAGTCGCTATTCGGTTGAATGGCGACCTGATTCGGGTTTTAGCATAGAATGTGGCCCAAAGACCATGTTGGGGGACGGTTATGTCACCCCCCGATAAACTATCGAAACGCTGGCGATCCTACGCATCACGGTCTAAAAGTGAAGTGAAAAAGCGGATTTACCCTAAATTCTTCATCTGGATGGTCATGGCAGAACGGCCCCAAGACAATAATAGTATCAAACCAATTTACGATTGGGCCAAACGTGTGGATCAGGACCGATTTCGTTCGGCCCTGTTTGCCCGTGGGCAGGTGCAACCCGCGCTTATGGCGCTTTATGCCTTTAATGGCGAGGTCGCCCGGGCCCGTGAAGCGGTGTCGGAACCGATGATCGGCGAAATTCGCCTGCAATGGTGGGTCGAAGTGCTGGATCAAATCTATAACGATCAGCCGATCCGAAAACATCCGGTGGCTGAGGCCATGGGTGCAGCGATCAGAACCTATCACTTGCCCCGCGCACCGTTCGATGCCCTGATAGAGGCACGCCGTTTTGATCTTTATGATGAGCCGATGGCTGATCATAAGGCGCTGATAAACTATGTTGAGGCAACTTCATCCGGGCTTATGGCCTTGGCCGCAAAAATTTGCGGAGCGGAAGGCGGAGATGAGCCAAGCGGCCCATTCGGGCGGGCCTATGGGCTAACCGGGCTTTTGTTGGCAGCGCCTTATCACAAGGCACGCAATCAGACTTTCATACCGGCCAATATTTCAGCAGATGAATTGGCAGCCCATATTTTGACAGAGGTTAAGGGGATAAAGCTGCCCAAACAGGGCCGCGCCGCCTATCTGCCTGCAGCGCTGATCAAGGGCCGCTTGAAAGCCATTGCGGCTGATAGACCGGACATGTCTGACCTTGCAAAACTGTCCCGCATGATGTGGGCGAATTTAAGCGGCAGGCTCTAGCTGATTATTGCCAACAAGCCAGCCTTGATACTCATCAAGCGCTTTTGCAGCCATCAACTTCTTTTTGGCGAGCCCACGTGCCTTGCCGCGAATGCGATTGCCTTCTGCATCCTTGCGCGGCGCTTCCATCGGGGTCATGAGGCCGAAATTGACATTCATTGGCTGAAAATGCTTGGCATCTGCCGCGCCAGTAATATGGGCAACCAAAGCGCCATGTGCCGTTGTGGGCGGCGGCGGTGTGATCATCTGCCCCTTAGCTTCGGCAGCCATCAACCGTCCGGCAAGCCCACCCATCGCAGCAGATTCGACATAGCCTTCTACACCCGTTACCTGTCCGGCAAAGCGGATATGGGGCATGGACTTCAACCGCATCTGCTCATCAAGCAGGGTCGGGCTATTGATGAAAGTGTTGCGATGAATGCCGCCAAGACGGGCGAATTCAGCCTCTTCCAATCCGGGGATCATGCGGAAAATGTCTGTCTGCGCGCCATGTTTCAGCTTGGTTTGAAAGCCAACAAGGTTAAATAGGGTCCCGCTTGCATTGTCCTGCCGTAACTGCACAACCGCATGGGGCGATTCACCAGTGCGGGGATCGGTCAGGCCAACAGGCTTCATCGGGCCAAAGCGCAGGGTATCCCGGCCCCGTTCTGCCATCACCTCAATCGGGAGGCAGGCTTCAAAATAGGGCGTGTCTTTTTCCCAATCTTTGAATTCGGTCTTATCGCCGGCCATTAGTGCATCATAAAATGCGTTATACTGGTCTTCATCCATCGGGCAGTTTAGATAATCCTTGCCCGTGCCGCCGGGGCCCGGCTTGTCATAGCGCGATTGCGCCCAGACGATATCCCGATTGATGGAATGGGTATGGACGATGGGGGCAATGGCATCGAAAAAGGCCAGCGCGTCTTCGCCTGTCTCTGCCCGGATCGCCTCTGCAATCGCGGGCGATGTCAGCGGCCCGGTTGCAATCAGGCATTGGCCCCAATCGGCGGGCGGCAGGCCTGTAACCTCACCACGTTCCAATGTGAATTGCGGGTGGGCCATCAAACGGTCTTCAATCATTTGGGAGAAATGATCACGGTCAACTGCGAGCGCTGAGCCTGCTGGCACCTGATGCTTGTCAGCCGCCTCCATTATCAGGCCGCCGCCAAGGCGCATTTCCTGATGCAAAACGCCTACGGCATTTGCCTCATGATCGTCAGACCGGAAGGAGTTGGAGCAGACAAGCTCCGCCAAGCCGCCTGTTTTGTGGGCAAAGGTGCCGGTGGTGGGGCGCATTTCGTGCATGATCACGGGCACGCCAGCGCGCAGCAGTGACCACGCAGCCTCGCTGCCTGCCATGCCGCCACCGATTATATGAACTGGTTTCAACTCACTCATGCGCGCGGGTTTGGCAGGAAAATGCCAAACCGTCAATTACCCATATAGCGCGGGCCTGCGGCCAATCCACGGATTTGCCTCCTCCAACTGGGCTGCAAGGCGGAATAAGGTTGCTTCATCGCCATAACGGGCGGTGAATTGCATCCCGACAGGCAGACCGTTCGCACTCATCCCCATGGGTAGGGACAGCGACGGTTGGCCAGTGATGTTGAATTGCGGGGTATAGGGATAAAGGCGGCCCTGACGTTTGTTCACTTCCTTTGGTTCAAGATTGACAGGATCGACATGGCCGATGGGGGCGGGTGGTTCTGTCATGACAGGTGTCAGATAGACATCATATTTGCCCAGTTTGCGCAAAATCTCTGCGGACATATCCGCAAGGGCGCGTGTTGCTTCGGCGACAAGTTCAATGGGCAGACCCTGAACCCCCTTAAAGCTTGCCCATGTCAGTGGCTCAAGCTCATGCTCTTCTGGTTCGCGTCCCTTCGCCTCGATCCGGCGCAGCATTTCGGCACGGAAATTGGCACCTGATTTGATGGCTTGGTGGCGGAAAAAGCTACGCCAATCCATTTCAAGGTCATAGGGTTCAACCCAATGGCCCTGTGCCTCCAGCAATTTACATGTTCGGTCAAAAACTTTCTGGACATCTTCGTGAACGGGCTTGCCACCAGGTGTTGCTGTTGAAACCGCGATTTTTAGGGGGCCCGGCGCAACGCGCAATTCCTGCATAAAGGGGCGTGCCTTGCGGGGGCGTGCCCAAGGCAGCGTCGGGTCCGCATAATCAGTTGCATCAAGCATTGCTGCAGAATCGCGGACGGAACGACTGACCACATGCTGCACGACGAAGCCATGACTTGCCTCCCGATAGTTTGGGGCAAGGGGGGTGCGGTCCCGCGTTGTTTTCATCCCGACCAATCCGCAGCAGGCAGCCGGAATGCGGATCGATCCCAACCCGTCAGACGCGTGGGCCAATGGCACCATGCCGGAGGCGACCGCAGCCGCTGATCCGCCTGACGAACCGCCGGTGCTGTGATCAGGATTCCAAGGATTGCGGCAGGGGCCAAGTGCAGCGCTTTCAGTTGTGCCTGTGATGCCGAATTCCGGGGTGTTGGTTTTCCCCATCAGAATGACGCCTGCTTCGCGATAACGGGCGACAAGCTCGCTATCTTCAGCCGGGACTTCGCCCATCATATATTTTGAACCCGAAGACCGGGGCCAACCGCCAACGGCAGCATCCAAATCCTTGATCAGAAAAGGTACCCCGGCAAAGGGGCCATCACCCAATGGCTCTTCTGCTTGTTCAAGGGCGTCTTCAAACCCCTTCCAGACAACAGCGTTCAGGGCAGGATTGTGCCTTTCGATACGTTCTATCGCCGCTTCCACAACTTCCTTTGGGGAAACGTCTTTATTGGCAATCAGTTGGGCAAGGCCCAGCCCGTCATAATCTGCATAATCATCAAAACTCATATCGCGCCCCCTTGGTTTAGGGGGCAAAGTCTATGCGAAATCTGTCTGACTGCAAGTGTGAAGGTAGGGTGAAGGTGCGGTGAAGGTGGGGTGGCGCTCGTCACTAGGACGCGCGCCGCCTTGTTGTTGTTTTCTTTTTAGTGGTCGTTTTCTTTGTCGCTGTTTTTTTGGCAGCAGTTTTCTTGGCTCCTGTCTTTTTAGCGACTGTTTTCTTAGCCGTCGGTTTTTTGGCGGCGGCAGCCTTCTTTGCGGCAGCAGCTTCGCGTTTTAGGGCAGCCTTGCTTTTCGGCATGGCGCGTCCCTTGGGAGCCTCGTACCGTTCAACATGGGTTCGTTTGCCAGACAGGATCGGCTTCAGGAAATGCCCGGTATAGGACCGCTTTTCTTTCACCACATCTTCAGGGGTGCCTTGCGCAACCACTTCGCCGCCGCCATCGCCCCCTTCAGGGCCAAGGTCGATCAGCCAATCGGCTGTCTTAATCACCTCAAGATTATGTTCAATGACGACAACTGTGTTGCCTGTGTCAACAAGGCGGTGCAGCACCTCAAGTAATTTGCGCACATCATCGAAATGAAGGCCCGTTGTCGGCTCGTCCAAAATATACAGGGTTCGGCCGGTGGCGCGTTTTGATAATTCCTTGGCAAGTTTAACGCGCTGCGCTTCACCTCCTGACAAGGTTGTGGCCTGTTGGCCGACCTTGATATATCCCAGCCCAACTTCGTTCAGGGTGACCAGCTTGTCCCTGATGGCGGGCACAGCCTTGAAGAAGTCGCAGGCGTCCTCGACAGTCATATCCAAGACATCGGCAATGGATTTGCCTTTGAACAGAACTTCCAACGTCTCGCGGTTATACCGTTTGCCTTCGCATACATCGCAGGTCACATAGACATCGGGCAGGAAGTGCATCTCGATCTTGATGACGCCATCGCCCTGACAGGCCTCGCACCGACCGCCCTTGACGTTAAAGGAAAAGCGGCCCGGCTTGTACCCGCGTGCCTGGCTTTCCGGTAGTCCCGCAAACCAGTCCCGGATCGGGGTGAAGGCACCTGTATATGTGGCAGGGTTTGACCGTGGGGTTCTACCGATAGGTGACTGGTCGATATCAATCACCTTGTCCAAATGGCCAAGCCCTTCAATCCTGTCATGAGACGCAGGGTGTAGGCGGGAGCCGTTTAGGTGCCGCCCGGCCGCTTTATAAAGCGTTTCGACCGTCAGGGTAGACTTGCCGCCGCCTGACACGCCTGTAACAGCAACAAACAGTCCAAGCGGGAAGGTGGCATCAACCCCCTTAAGATTGTTGCCTTTGGCGCCAACGACGGTAACCGCCCGATCAAGATTTGCCTCACGCCTATTAGACGGGACAGGGATTTGTTCCAGCCCGACCAGATATTTCCCGGTTAAACTATCGGGGCTTTGCATAATGTCGTCTGGCGTGCCGTGGGCGACAATTTCGCCACCATGAACGCCAGCGCCGGGGCCAATGTCGATGACGTGATCGGCGGTGCGGATTGCGTCTTCGTCATGTTCGACCACAATCACTGTGTTCCCCAGATCGCGCAAGCGCGTCAGGGTTTTTAGCAGCCGTTCATTGTCGCGTTGATGAAGGCCAATGGATGGTTCGTCCAGCACATAAAGCACACCCGTCAGCCCCGACCCGATTTGGGAGGCAAGGCGGATACGCTGGCTTTCGCCGCCCGATAATGTGCCGGAGGAGCGGGAGAGGGTCAGATAATCCAGCCCCACATTGTTCAAGAAGCCAAGCCGTTCGTTGATCTCGCGCAAGATGCGATCTGCGATGCTCATCTGCTTTTTAGTCAGCTTTTTCGGCAGGGCTTCAAACCATGCGCCCGCCTCGCGGATCGACATTTCAACTGTTTCGCCGATATGGAGCCCATTGATTTTAACCGCCAGACTTTCCGGACGCAGCCGATAGCCGTCGCAGGCATCACATGGTTTTTTGGTTTGATATTTCTCAAGCTCCTCGCGCACACCGATAGAGTCGGTTTCACGCCAGCGACGGTTAAGGTTTGGGATGACCCCTTCAAACGGTTTGGTCCGCTCATAGCGGCGGACGCCATCATCATAGATAAAGGTGACCGCTGTGCTGCCTGACCCCCACATGATCGCTTCCTGCGTTTTTTGCGGCAGGTCTTTAAACGGGGTGCGCATATCGCCGCCGAATTTCTTCACAACAGCGCGCAGCGTTTGCTGATAATAGGGGGAGGTTGTCTTGGACCATGGGGCCATTGCGCCCTTTTCCAAGGACAGGCTGTGATCAGGCGCAACCAGTTCTGGGTCAAACTGCATTTCAAAGCCCAACCCGTCACAGGATGGGCAGGCACCGAATGGCGCGTTGAAGGAAAATAAGCGTGGCTCAATCTCTTCAATCGTAAAGCCGGAAACAGGGCAGGCGAACTTGGCCGAAAAAGTCAGCCGCTCACCACTATCTGCATATTCGGCAATGGCAATATCGTCAGCGAGTTTAAGCGCAGTTTCCAAACTATCGGCAAGACGTTGTTCAAGCCCTTTCTTGATGACCAGCCGATCAACAACAACGTCGATATCATGCTTTTTCTTTTTGTCGAGCGCCGGGGTGTCATCAATCTCATAGAACTCGCCGTCGATCTTGACCCGTTGGAAGCCCTGTTTTTGCAGGTCTTTCAGGTCCTTGCGATATTCACCCTTGCGGCCACGCACATAGGGGGCAAGCAGATAAAGTCTTTGTCCATCTTTGATCTTCATCATGCGGTCAACCATTTGGCTGACGGTTTGACTTTCGATGGGCAGACCCGTAGCGGGGGAGTAGGGCACGCCGATCCGCGCGAACAGCAGGCGCAGATAATCATAAATCTCTGTCACTGTCCCAACGGTTGAGCGGGGATTGCGCGAGGTTGTTTTCTGTTCGATTGAGATTGCGGGTGACAGCCCCTCAATATGGTCCACGTCAGGCTTTTGCATCAGTTGCAAGAACTGGCGCGCATAGGCTGACAGACTTTCCACATAGCGGCGCTGCCCTTCGGCATAGATCGTATCAAAGGCGAGCGAGCTTTTGCCAGACCCCGACAGGCCCGTCACAACGATCAGCTTGTCACGCGGCATGGTCACATTGATATTTTTTAGATTATGTTCGCGTGCGCCTTGGACGGAAATTTCAGTCAGCATGGTCGGTTCTTTGTATTTGTGCCTGTGGATGGAAGTAGTCTGTCCTATCAAGTTTTAGGACAGCTTCCTAGTTTCGAATCAGGGGTGATATTCCTGTCTGGACAATATAGAACAAAGAGGGTACAAAATCTATCTATCTAGAGGGCAAGTTTGTAGTGGCAGCAGGTTAACAGTGCCGCTATTGTCTTGCTTCTCAATACGTGACTCGGAAAGGTTCGGGCCAATTGTGCCCGACAGATTAGTTAAGGAAAGTAAGATGGCAGGTAGTGTCAATAAGGTGATCCTTGTGGGGAATTTGGGGGCGGACCCTGAGGTGCGGCACACGCAAAATGGCGACCCGATTGTGAATTTGCGGCTTGCCACGTCGGAGACTTGGAAAGATCGCAACTCTGGTGAGCGGCGGGAACGCACCGAATGGCACCGTGTTGTCATTTTTAACGAGAATTTGGGCCGGATTGCGGAGCAATATTTGCGCAAGGGCTCAAAGGTCTATGTCGAAGGCCAATTGCAAACCCGCAAGTGGCAGGACCAGAATGGCAATGACCGCTATTCAACAGAAGTTGTGTTGCAACGGTTCCGTGGTGAACTGACCATGCTTGATGGCCGCAATGGCGGTGGCGGCGGCGGTGGCCGTGATGACTTTGGTGGTTCTGGCGGCGGCGGAAGTTCAGGCGGCGGTGGCCGTGACGACTTTGGCGGCGGCTCATCTGGTGGTGGCGGTGCCGACTTTGACGACGAAATCCCGTTCTAGGCGCGATAGTAACGCCTTCTAAAATGCAAACTGGATAAGGGCCAGCGTTACATAAATGTAGCGTTGGCTCTTTTCTTTTGGAGACCCAAGCAGTCAGCTATATGTTCTTTTTCTATGTTATTCCGGGGTGCTATTCCGCTCCCTAAACGGCACGGCATATGTGATCTTTCGACTGTCGGGGCTCAAAAAAGCGGTATCTGAATTCAGTCTATCGCCCCCGCACAGTAGGAAAGGAAAAAATATGCTTGGTTTGTTTACTTCAGTGCTGTTGCTGATTTTGGTCGGCTTTATACTCTATACGTCTATTTTCGTTGTACGCGCAAAGTCCAACGATGTGGTGGAGCGGTTTGGTAAGTTTCATTCGGTCAGACAACCCGGATTGAATATCAAACTGCCATACCCGATCGACAAAGTTGTCGCTTGCGTTTCTTTGCAGGTGCAGGAATTGAATTCTGAACTTGGTGTGAAGTCTAAAGACAATGTCTTTATAATGCTGCCTGTTGCGGTGCAGTTTCGCGTAGGCCGCAAGGACGACAGTGTGCAGGCCGCGTTTTACGAACTTGATCGGCCTGAAGAACAGTTGAAATCTTATGTCATGAACCGGATCCGCTCAGCCATTAATGGGTTGGAGCTTCAAGAGATCTACGATGACAAGGAAAAGATCACGACTGAGGTAAAGGCTGAGCTGGCGGAACAATTCAGCGAGTTTGGCTATGAGATTGTCGATGTCCTTATTGACGAACCGCAGGTTTCGGCTGAAGTACGCTCATCATTTGACCGGGTGATATCGTCAAAACGTAATTTGGAATCGGCAGAAAATGAGGCACAGGCCAACAAGACCATTCAGGTGCGCGCTGCAGAAGCCTCGGCTGCTGCAATGGCGCTGAACGGTAAGGGGATCGCTGATCAACGTGCAGCAATCGCCAACGGCTTTAAGGAAGACTTTAATAAAATTAAGGATGCCATGCCGGGGGCGAAAGATGATTTGGTCGCCGCCCATTTAACGCAAATCTATACGCTAGAGGCGCTGAAAGAGGCATCGAATAACCAAGGGACAACCCTTATTATGCCCTATGATGCGTTAACAGGCAGTGGCGGGCAGGCCGCTTTGACGAACGGTTTGGTCAATGCCTAGCAGGTATAATCTGATGAAATGATCCGATGATAGATTCGGGTATCTGTACACTGGGCGGCGTGTTCTGCGCTGCCCATTATTTTTGGTCAAATTTGCCCAAATTTATCCCATATAAGCCATTGAAATATAAGACGTAAAATAGAACGCAAATAGACGTTACGAATCCGTGACACAGGCCATTGTGAGGGGTATAAAAATCCAACGGATTCGGGGTGCCCCACAGCCCTGAATGAAACAATGGCAGCGCAGATTTTAGGGCCTTTTTGTGAGCGATATTGACGAACCGCAGGACACACCCGCACCTTCATCACCAGATGATGGCCGGGCCGGTTTTTTAAGTACGGATATCCGTCCCATCTCCATCGAAAGTGAGATGAAGACAGCTTATCTCGACTATGCGATGAGCGTCATTGTCTCCCGTGCCTTGCCCGATGTGCGTGACGGGTTAAAGCCTGTGCATCGGCGTATTCTTTATTCCATGCATGAGAATAATTACGATTGGTCAAAGCCCTATCGTAAGTCTGCCCGTGTTGTCGGTGACGTGATCGGTAAATATCACCCCCATGGTGACCAGTCGATCTATGACGCGCTTGTGCGCATGGCGCAGGATTTCTCGCTAAGGCTGCCGCTGCTTGACGGGCAGGGTAACTTTGGGTCGATGGATGGTGATCCGCCTGCCGCCATGCGTTATACCGAAGTGCGCATGGACAAGTCAGCAGGTGCCTTGCTGGCCGACCTTGATAAAGACACGGTTGATTTCCAAACCAACTATGATGATTCAGAGACAGAGCCGACGGTTCTGCCCGCCCGGTTCCCGAATATTCTGGTCAATGGGGCAGGTGGTATTGCGGTTGGTATGGCAACCAATGTCCCGCCCCATAATTTGGGCGAGGTGATTGATGGCTGTCTGGCCCTTGCGGATAATCCCAATCTATCTATCGAAGATTTGATGGAGATTATTCCCGGCCCTGACTTCCCCACCGGGGCATTGATTATGGGCCGTGCGGGTGCGCGGTCTGCAGCGATGACGGGGCGCGGTTCCATCATCATGCGGTCAAAGGTCGAGATTGAAGAGGATGGCAAGGGACGGCAGCGCATTGTCGTTCATGAAATCCCCTATCAGGTCAATAAGGCCAATATGATCGAAAAGATCGCCGAACTTGTCCGCGACAAGCGGATTGAGGGGATTTCCGATCTGCGCGACGAATCTGACCGTCAGGGCGTCCGCGTTGTGATAGAGCTGAAGAAAGAGGCTGTGGCAGACGTTGTTCTGAACCAGCTTTATCGTTTCTCGCAATTACAGACCTCATTCGGGGCCAATATGCTGGCGCTGAATAGCGGCAAGCCCGAATTGATGAACCTCAAACAGTTCTTGGAAGCCTTTATCGGCTTTAGGGAAGAGGTGATTACCCGTCGCACGCGGTTTGAACTGAATAAGGCGCGTGATCGTGCGCATGTTTTGGTCGGGCTTGTAACCGCGGTTGCCAATATTGATGAGGTGATCCGCCTGATCAGGTCGGCGCCTGACCCTGCAACGGCGCGTGCGCAATTGATGGAACGTCATTGGCCTGTGGGTGAGATTATGCCCCTGATCCGGCTGGTTGATGATCCCCGTCATAAGGTTGATGAAACAGCGGCAGAGCCGACCTATCAAATGTCGGAAGAACAGGCCCGCGCCATTCTTGAACTGCGCTTGAACCGCCTGACTGCACTTGGCCGCGATGAAATCGGGGATGAGCTGCAAAAACTTGGTAATGCAATTGCTGAGTTTTTGGAAATTCTGCGCAGCCGCGAGAAACTATATGAAATCCTCAAAAATGAATTGGTTGAAGTGAAAGACCAGTTCGCAACGCCGCGCCGTTCAGAATTTGTCGAACAGATGGGTGAAATGGATGATGAAGACCTGATCCAGCGCGAGGATATGGTCGTCACTGTCTCGCATCAGGGCTATATCAAGCGCGTGCCGCTTTCCACCTATCGTGCTCAGCGTCGTGGTGGTAAAGGCCGGGCAGGGATGTCGACGAAGGATGAAGATTTCGTCCGCACCATATTTGTCTCCAGCACACACACGCCGATGCTGTTTTTCTCCAGCCGTGGCATGGTGTACAAGATGAAGGTGTGGCGCCTGCCGCTTGCAAGTCCGCAGGCCAAGGGGCGCCCGATGGTCAATCTCTTGCCCCTAAAACAGGGCGAGACGATCCAAACCGTTATGCCTCTACCCGAAGATGAAAGCACCTGGGAAGATTTGTTCGTCATGTTCGCCACTGCATCAGGTGGGATCAGGCGGAACCGTCTGTCTGACTTCGGCAATGTGATGGCGAATGGCAAGATTGCCATGAAACTGCCTGAGGATGATGACGGCAATCCAACAGATAAAATCGTCAATGTCTGCATCTGCCGTGAAGATCAGGACATTCTGCTCGCCACCGCAGGCGGCATGAGCGTCCGCACACGGGTCGATAATGTGCGCGTCTTTGCCAGCCGTAACTCAACAGGCGTGCGAGGCATAACGCTTGCCGATGGTGATCGGGTGATTTCGATGAGTGCGCTGCGCCATGTTGACCTCGATACAGATGAACGCGATGCCTATATCAGGCAGGCAAATGCGCTGCGCCGTGACAGCGATGGGGCCGAACCTGTTGATACGGTTATCCCATCTGAACGATTTGCGGAATTGAATGCTCTTGAAGAGTTTGTTCTGACCATTACTGCTGATGGGTATGGCAAGCGTAGCTCTGCCTTTGAATATCGTGTCACAAATCGTGGCGGGAAGGGCATTGTCGCAATCGATACCTCAAAACGAGGGTCAGAGGTCGTTGCCGCATTCCCGGTTTCGGATACAGATCAGCTGATGATGGTCACCAATGGTGGCAAATTGATCAGATCGGCGGTTGATGAAATTCGGATTGCAGGCCGGAATACCCAAGGTGTCATCCTGTTCCGTCTTGATAAGGACGAGCAGGTTGTATCCGCTGAGCGTATTGACGAAAGCGATTCTGACGATAGTGATGCAGAAGAGCCCGCCGAAGGTGTAGCTGAAACAGGTGATGAAACGCCTGACGCCAACTCAGAGGGCTGAGCTTGATCTCAGCTTGATCACAGGCGGAAATTACCGCTTGGGTCTGGTCAAAAGGCATAGAACTCGCTAAAACGCGCCCTTATATGAATTCAGAACTATAAAGGATCAGGCATTTGAAGCGCATCGGTCTTTATCCCGGCACGTTTGACCCGATTACACTGGGGCATGTCGATATTATTAAGCGGGCAGCCAAGCTGGTGGATGAGCTTGTGGTTGGCGTTGCGATCAATCGCGACAAGGGCCCCATGTTTACGCTTGAAGAACGCGTAGACATGGTGATGGCAGAAACAGCACATTTGTCTGATCAGGAAGGTTATGGCGTCATCCGCGCAGTACCATTTGAAGGCTTGTTGATGGGGTTTGCTGAAGAATTGGGCGCTCAGGTCATTATTCGTGGTCTTCGTGCTGTCGCAGACTTTGAATATGAATTTCAGATGGTCGGCATGAACCAAAAGCTGAATGCCGATATTGAGACTGTCTTCTTTATGGCAGAACCGGGCCATCAGGCCATCGCCTCGCGTCTTGTAAAGGAAATAGCGCGCTTGGGCGGTGATGTGACGCCGTTCGTGCCGCCTGCTATCGTGGCAGCTCTATCCGAAAAACTGAACGAGAAGTAAGATGTTAAAGCGTATGAAGATCAAATTTGCAGCCCTATTATTTGCATTCGTGTCGATGGTGACCCTGGCGCCATCACCCATGGCGGCAGATTTGGACTCACTTGATCTTGAAAATACGCTTTATCTACAATTGAAAACCGGACGCGTTGTTATCGCTATGCGTCCTGACCTTGCGCCCAAACATGTGGAACGTATCAAGGAGCTGACCCGCGCCAAGTTTTACGATGGCATCAAGTTTCATAGGGTGATCCCCGGATTTATGGCGCAAACAGGTGATCCATATGGCGACGGCACAGGCGGATCAGGTGTTAATCTACCTGCGGAGTTTTCACGTGCCCGTCATTTGCGCGGTACGGTATCGATGGCACGCGCCAATGATCCTGATAGTGCGGATTCTCAATTCTTTATTTGTTTCGGTCCTGCACGTCATCTGAACGGTCAGTATACGGTCTGGGGTCGCGTGGTTGATGGTATGCATCACGTAGATGCCATCAAAAAAGGCAAGGGCCGCGACGGATCGGTTGGCCCAGATGCCGACCGGATCATTGCTATGCGGGTTGCTGCTGACGTCGAAGATGGCAAGGTCGATCTGCCGCGCAAACTACCCAAAGGCTATAAGGGCCCCTACGAACAATAGGCCCGCTGCACACTTTGTGCGCCTGTGGCCAGGATGAAATCATTCCAAGGAAGGAAATAATATGTCAGATCTTGAAAACACACTGCTGCTTGAGCTGAAGGATGGCACGGTCACAATTACCCTTCGCCCAGACTTGGCGCCCCAGCATGTTGATCGGATCAAGGAGCTGGCACGGCAGGGCTATTATGATGGGCTGAATTTCCATCGTGTGATCCCCGGCTTTATGGCTCAGGGCGGTTGCCCGCAAGGCAATGGCACAGGCGGCAGCGGTCAAAATCTGGCTGCTGAGTTTTCTGCTGAACCCCATGTCGAAGGGACTTGTTCCATGGCCCGTGCCGGCCACCCCGACAGCGCAGATTCACAATTCTTTATTTGTTTTGAACCGGCGCCGCACCTGAACGGTCAATATACCGTTTGGGGACAGGTGACCGACGGGATGGAACATGTTCATTCCATCAAAAAGGGCGGCGGGGCCAACGGGTCCGTATCTGACCCCGATAAGATCATCAGCATGAAAGTTGCTGCTGACGCCTGATTTATCTTTGGGTGCTTTAGCTGATGCGTGTTGATCAATTCGATTTTGATCTGCCGCAGGATTTAATCGCGTTGCGGCCCGCTATCCCGCGGGAGGCGGCGCGATTATTGCATGTGCCTGTGGCAGGACCCTTTTGCGATCACAATATTGCTGATTTGCCGAACCTGCTGGGGCCGGGCGATCTGTTGGTGTTTAACGACACCAAGGTCATTCCCGCACGGCTTTTTGGCGTGCGCGCAGCAAGATCGGCGCAGGCCAATGCGGGCGCATCTGTTGAGCTGACGTTGCACAAACAGGATGGTCCAGCGGTTTGGCAGGCCTTTGTGAAGGGTGCCAAAAAACTATCTGTCGGTGATACTGTTGCGTTTGGTGACAATCTATCCGCGACTGTCGCCAGCAAGGGCGGTGACGGGTTGGTCACATTTGAATTTGATCGATCAGGCGATGCTTTGATTGCAGCGATTGAAGCGGTCGGTGAAATGCCGCTGCCGCCCTATATTGCAAGCAAACGGCAGGTAGATGAACAGGACCGCACCGACTATCAAACGCGTTTCGCGAATGAGGAAGGCTCCGTCGCAGCACCGACAGCGGGGCTTCATTTCACTGATGACTTGCTGGCAGCCCTTTCAAGCAGGGGGGTCAACTCAACCCGCGTTACCCTTCATGTCGGGGCAGGTACTTTTCTGCCGGTCAAGGCCGACAATACCGAAGATCATGTCATGCATTCTGAATGGGGGTCGGTTTCTGCCGAAGCAGCCAAGCAGATCAATGACACGAAGGCGCGCGGCGGTAGAGTGATACCTGTGGGGACCACCTCGCTTCGGCTGCTGGAAAGCGCGGCGCGCAATTGGGGCCGCGATGATCCGGGGCCGGGCGCTTCCATTGCGGCGTGGCAGGGGGATACAGATATTTTTATGACCCCGGGATTCGAATTTCGGGTCGCAGATCGGTTGATGACCAATTTTCACTTGCCGCGATCGACCCTGTTTATGTTGGTCGGTGCCTTTGCGGGGCTTGACCGTATGAAGGCAGCCTATGCCCACGCCATTGCGGCCCAATACCGCTTTTATTCATATGGGGATGCTTGCCTGCTTGATTTAGCAACCCGGTCCGGCGCATAAACCTATATGAGCGCGATAAGTTTTTCAGTCAAAGCAGTTGATGGCATGGCCCGCCTTGGCGCTGTGCGAACAACGCGCGGCACCATCCGCACCCCGGCCTTTATGCCGGTTGGGACACAAGGCACGGTCAAGGCCATGTTGCCAGAACAGGTGCGCGCTACTGGTGCTGACATCTTGCTGGGCAATACCTATCATTTAATGCTGCGCCCTGGTGCTGATCTGATTGAACGGTTTGGCGGCCTGCATCATTTCATGAACTGGCCCCGACCGATCTTGACTGACAGTGGCGGGTTTCAGGTAATGTCCTTGGCCGCATTACGCAAAATCACTGAAGAAGGGGTCAGCTTCCAAAGCCATATTGATGGGTCGAAGCATATGCTGTCGCCAGAGACGAGCATGACCATCCAGCACAAGCTGGGGTCCGACATTGTGATGGCATTTGATGAGTGCACGCCCTATCCCGCAACTCACAAGGTTGCGAAAGAATCGATGGAGCTGTCCATGCGTTGGGCCAAACGGTCCAAAGACGCCTTTGGTACGCGTGATCGGCAGGGCCTGTTCGGCATCGTTCAGGGCAGCACGTTTGAAGACTTGCGCAAAGTGTCGGTCGAAGCCCTGTTAGAAATAGGCTTTGATGGCTATGCAGTTGGCGGTCTGGCTGTGGGGGAGGGGCAAGCCGAGATGTTCGACACGCTCGATTTCACCGTTCCTTTGCTGCCCGATGACAAGCCGCGGTATTTGATGGGTGTGGGCACGCCGCATGATTTGGTCGGGGCAGTCGCGCGGGGGATTGATATGTTTGATTGCGTCTTGCCCACGCGGAACGCAAGGCGCGCCCATGCATTTACGCGGCGTGGTACCGTCAACCTAAAGAACGCGCGTCACCGTGAAGACCCAAGGCCTTTGGATGATCAATGTGGTTGTGTCGCCTGCCGGTCCTATTCCCGGGCCTATCTGCATCATTTGCATAAGGCGGGGGAACTGTTGGCTCATACGCTGATAACCGCGCATAATCTGCACTATTATCAGCAATTGATGGCAGGCATGCGCGCAGCTATTGGTAAGGGCGAGTTCACCGCGTTCCAAAAACGGTTTGAGGCCGAACAGGCCGCTGGCGATATCGATCCGCTTTAGAAATTTATTCGTCGCCATTTTCATGTTCGCCAAGGAAGGCTTCGACTATTTCAGATTTAATTTGACGCAAGTTGTCCCCGTAGCGGTCATAGATACTCTTATTATACAGACCGTCGAATGTTTTTTTCTTTTTAGTACGGCTCCACTGTTCATACCTGGGCCCTTCGGGGCCATTTACTCTTCTGAGAACGGGGTAAACTATTGTGTAGCTTACATTGTCTGGATCAATGCAGATGCTTTTATGTTCTGCTCCCGACTTAATGAATTCAGGTAATTCTGTGATTTTAAAGTCATCCAAAAATTCCTGAATGCGTTGATCATAGGCTGCTGATCGAGTCGCTCGTTTGTATCCTTTTGGATATATGTGGGAAAACAGGCTGTTAATGAAATTTCGATCTGCATCTATCAGGTCATCAAAAGGGAAATTTGAAAACCGCTCTGTTAGGTCATCTTTTACTGCAACATATGCCCAAAGGCTTTCATCATATTCAGGGCTCGCAGCATATGTCGTTATGCTGTGATAGAAAGTCTTTACAATCCTGAAACGTGTTGTTGTTACGTCAACGATCCATTCATCGTCTAGGTAGGCGGCAAGGCCGACCATCAACCTGACTGAGGACGTTCCTGGCAAGGACATTGCTGCCATTCTGAGATAGCCGCCCTCGAGATCAATTGTGCATACGCTGTTCCGCCCTTCAGCCACCGCTTCAAGCCAAGTGATTATAAATTCCGCCGAATGATAACAATCCGATAAATGTACATGAACTTTATCTGTGTCGGATTCTATTGATATTGGGATCAGGCCATGTTCGTTAGGGTCCAAATGAACTCTGAATGATGAATAGGGGGTTGTTGTGTCGACTGCGCTATCTACATCCGAGGTGGGTTTTAGCCAGCCCTCTAAAGCAAAGTCGTAAACCCAACCTTGAGCTTCCGCTTCCCGAACTGCTTCCAATTCTTTTCCGCTAGCGGGCGACAACGGATGATTTGAAGGATAGGATTTTAGAATTCGTATATATTGAGGAGGTGACTCATATTGCTGTGTAATAGCCGTCAACCGCCGCACTATTTCGTCGTCGTTCCCTCTGAAAACGCGAAGTTTCCATTCCCAAATCTCAATCTGGAAATGCATGAATAAAACTGCTTTCGTGCCCTTGTCAGACCCGGTAGCTTGCATCAGCTTAAGCCGCCTTTGTTTTGTCCCGGCAACCGATTGTCGTCCGATGCAATAGACGATGATGACCGTCATAGCCGCTGCTGGCGCTATGTAGGACAGATCGATTATCCCACATAAGCAATGTGCCAGTTTGCCATTTATGGCGATATTGAAACTGCTCCTGCGTTTGATGGTGATAAAGCTCCATCAACAGGTTGCGCGCCTCATCATCAGCCATCCCATCAATGCCGATAATATACCCAAAAGTGCCAAACACTGTCATCTCGCCCGTTTCAGGGTGGGCACGGATCAGCGGGTGGGGTTGGGTTGCCTTTGCCTCGTCAGATGGCAGGAAGGTCATAGTCATTTTTTCGGTGGTTTCATTCTCCCCATAGGCGCCTTCTTTTGAATAGCCTGCCTGCGCTGAATGGATTGCTGTCAGGCCTTCTAGCCGTTGGCGAAGTGTATCAGGCATCTCTGCCAACACTTTGTGTTGATTGATGAAAAGAGTATCGCCCCCAACCGGCGGAATTTTGATCCCATATAGGCACGTGCCATCCGGGGGGAATTCCTGAAAACTCCAATCCGTGTGCCAGACCTCCGCAAAAACGGGTGCTTCTTCATCTGCTGCCCGTTCAATGGCGATGATATGGTTGTGGCCTTCAATCGGCGCAATGAATGGGTCATCACCAAAGGGACCGAAATAGAGCGTAAAGCGTTCAAGTGCCGCGTCAGACAGATCCTGATCGGGGAACGACAAGACGTGATGTTCCAACCATGCTGCGCGGATCGCTGTAATCTGCGCGTCATCCAATGGTTGGGATAGGTCCACGCCCATCACAATGGCGCCGCAGGCCTGTCCGGTAGGGGTTACATTAATCATTGAAAGGGACGCTCCATCTAAAGGCCAAAATGGGCGAGGGCGGCTTTCGCAATCTCCTCCCCATGTTCCTGCACAAAATGGCCACCATCGGGTACCTTCATCAAGGGCGGCGCATTTTTGAACAGGCTGTGAAGTTCTGTCATCACATCTTCGCCCAACACAATGTCTCGGAGCCCCACTGCAACAAAGCTCATCCCTTCCCAGTCATTTTGGTAAAAGGCACGGGCGCGTTCGCATTCGGCAACACCATCCATGCCCGGTTCAACGGGCACAAGCTGGGGAAAGCGGCGCACACCAGCCTTATAGCTATTGTCAGGGAAAGGCGCATCATAGGCGATGCAGTCATACAGGTTTGTGTTCTGTGCATCGCCAATAATCAGTGATCCAGCGGGAATTTCAGGGGCAGTCGCGCAGAAATTCTTCCAAAACATAAACCCGTCTGAGGGGGGCGATCCCGTCGGCAGGCCCGTATTCATGACAAGCGCCCCCTTAAACCTTTCGGTCATATCCATAGGCAGTGTCAGACCAAGTATGCCGCCCCAGTCCTGACAGACGAGAATGATGTTCTGTAAATCAAGCTGTTCGATCAACCGCATCAGGCTGTTACGATGAAAATGAAATGTATAGTCCGCATCATTCACAGGCTTGTCGGAACGGCCAAAGCCAAACAGGTCAGGTGCTATCACACGCTGGCCACTTTCCAGAAAATGCGGAATCATTTTGCGGTAAAGATAGCTCCAGCTCGGCTCCCCGTGCAGGCACAGAAATGTATAGCTGGCGTCCTTTGGCCCCTCGTCAATATAGGCCATGCGCAGCCCTTCATAGCCCGGCAACCCCTCAGAATAGGCGGGGGTGTAGGGAAAGGCGGGCAGCATGGCGAACCGCTCCTCCGGGGTGCGTTGTGCTTCGATTGTCATGAAATAGCCCTCAAAACCTGTTTTGTGTTTATCAGACAAGTATAGGGGCTGCGAGCGAAGGCTCGCAAACAAATCATTTTGGTGATTTGCGGATTTTGAGAAATCTCATTCCTTGGTGAGCCCATCAGGATTCGAACCTGAGACCTACTGATTAAAAGTCAGTTGCTCTACCAACTGAGCTATGGGCCCGTCCAAGGAAAATCTCTGAAAGCTTGTCAGTGACTCGCGTCATCAGAGTGGGCGGACCATAGGCACCGATGGGGCACGGGTCAAGCGTCTCAGAACAGGCCATAGCCTTGTTTTGCTTGCCTTATTGTCGCGGGTTTGCTGGGAGGCGATATTCCAAAAGAAAACAGAAAAGAAACAGTGTCTTTTGATACTATATATGCCAATACTTAAGCCATGACGACTCAATCAAAAATACTCGATTCGCCAGACCGCTTGGTTTTGGACGAATTACCCGAAACAAAAGACCCGGATCGGTCTTTAGCCCTGTTGGTTTTGGATTTGGCCCGGATTTTTCGGTCAGATTTCGCGCGGCGGTTGAAACATTTGGGGCTGACCCACACGCATTGGCGGGTTTTAGGCTATTTGTACCGGGAAGATGGGCAAAT
Source organism: Alphaproteobacteria bacterium (assembly GCA_965229935.1). Classification (GTDB taxonomy): domain Bacteria; phylum Pseudomonadota; class Alphaproteobacteria; order SPJN01; family SPJN01; genus SPJN01. The sequence goes on along the minus strand of CBDDKB010000002.1, from coordinate 1,126,974 downwards.
TCAGACGGAACTGGCGCGTCAGGTTGATCTTGAAAAGGCACCTTTGGGCCGCGTGCTTGATAAGCTTGAAGACACCGGATGGATTGAACGGCGGCCGGATGACACCGACAGGCGGGCCAAGCGTGTCTACCTGACTGAAAAAATGCTGCCCCATGGCCCGGAACTTGTTGGTGCTGTTGTTGATATGTATCAGCAGGCCCTTGTCGGTATGGCGACAGAGGATCGGGATCGGTTGATTGATCTTTTGTTATTGATGCGCGGCAATATGGGGGCTCCGCTGTCTGACGAAGACTAATTGATCAATTAAAGTAAAGCCTGAAATAAAAAGCCCCGCGTGTTTTGCGCGGGGCCTTTCATTTATTAATGTTGTGGCTGTTGTTTACTTCACAGCGCGCAATTCATTCACCAATGGTTGTGAGTGTGAATTGCGGTAGCGCCGGTCCAACACAATGGTCTTGGGGTTGGCATTGTCGTCGCTGTAATAGCCATGGTTCAGGCCATCACGAACGACAAATCCGCCGCCTTCAAGTGAGACGCCCGCATAAAGGCCACCATCAGTTTCGGCGTAATAGTACGCATCTTTTACAAGATTGGTGGTGGAAAATTCCATGTCGGCACCTTCTGACCCGATAGCGACAGAAGAGTCTGCACCCAGTTCAAATTCAGTATCAAGTGCCTGAATAAGCGCGCGGTCATTCATTAGAATGACGATGCCGCGACTTTTCTGAACGCCGGCCTGTAGACCAAAGCTGAGTGAGCCTGTTGAGAAAAAGGCCGGGTCTGACCAGCTGCCATCTTCTGCGCGGGCGAGCAATACGCCAGTCCCACCTTCACCACCAAAGAAAAAGCCGCCCTTAAGCAGTTCAGGGAAGATCATCACACCGCGAGATTTAGCGACAAGTTGTTGAATGGTAGCGCCGTGCTGTTTGCCTGAAAGGAGTTGTTTGAGCGCTGAATGTGAATCGCTGACAACGGTTTCCGCATCGATGCGTTTTTCAGGCTTGTCCACAGGCGCAGCCTTGGCACCAAATACAGACAGGCTGATGGCGATTGCGGCGATCAACGCTGTGATGGCCAAAAAGCCCCGCTGGGCTTTTGTTTGCAGGGCGCTGTCTGCCGCAACTGCTTTTGCCCTAGTGTTAGAGTGGGATGTCATAGTCAGTCTCCTTAAAGCTCACTTCTACCCTGTGATCTATGCCAGTGATCTATGGAAGTATGGTTAATAGACGGTTAACCATCCTCAATTTCGTGTTTTGGCGGCCTGTGCGATGGGCGCGTCCATATGTAGATCGACACAAGGAACAGGATAACGCCAATAATGGCAACAATCGGGCGGGGGGCCGCACTTCCGAAAATAAGATAAAGCAGGCTTAGGCCCATCATGGTGGTCGCGAGCAATTTCGCTCTTAACGGAATGACATGATAGGCCCGCCAATCGCGGATCATAGGGCCAAACTGTTTGTGATTAGTCAGCCAGTATTCAAACCGTTCTGAGCTTTTGGAAAAGGCCCAAGCGGCAATTAACAGGAACGGCACGCCGGGTATCAGTGGCAGGATAAAACCGGCAATCCCAATACCTGTTGCCAAAAATCCAACCCCTAGAAGGATATAGCGTAACGGCCCATTAACCTGCGCGCGCGTTACGATGTCCTGCTCAGGGTCGGTCATGATAATCAATCGTCTTTCACTGCACGATAGCGCGCGTAATGGGGCTGATCGATGGCAAGCTTGGTTAGCACGCTTTGCCACAAATAGTCTTTCAGGCCTTCTGTCTCCAACGTGACCTCGCGCGATCTGATTTTGGTTGCGAGCGCACGTTCAAGTTCCTTGACGTCCTGCGTATCCTCACCGGTTAGGGATTGCAGGGCCTGCCGTTCGCTGTTTTCAGCCTCAGGGTAAATTGCCAATTCCCGCTCAACAATTGCCAGGACATTGGTTGCGATTCTTAATTGAAAGGCGTTAAAGCCTGACAGTTCAGGAGCGATTTTATCCGTCAAAAAGTCACGGGTTGCGCTGACAAGTTCTGCTGCTGTTGGTCTGTCCATAGCCATAACAAGTCTCCTACGCGGCCAACAGGGAAAGTAGATCAATTTCGGTTTCGCTGGCGCGGCGGCCAATGGCTGCGCGCTCAACCGATTTGGTAGCGCCGGTAATGTGGGCAGACATTTGCATCATGCAAATGACACCCCATTTCATTGTGCCGAACACTTCCCAATAATGAACGCGCGCGGGATCAACCTTGTCACCCCCTGCCGCTTCATATCCTTTGATCAATTGATCAAGCGTGCCGAAGCCGCCGACAGGTTTGTCGATCACGCCAAATCGCCATGAGGTAACGCACAACCAGCCCAAATCTTCCATAGGATCGCCCAAATGTGCCAATTCCCAGTCAAGCACGCCGCGCAAGCCTTCTGCGCCAATCATCAAGTTTCCATTGCGGAAATCACCGTGAACGAGCTTTAGCTCATCAACCTTGGGGGCATTGTCCTCCAGCCAGACAAAGGCCAGTTCAAATACAGGGTGAGGGTCATCGATTGCGTCATATATCTCGCGATACATGGCAAGCTGCTCCAATGCGGGCAGGGGGCGTAGACCATCAAGCGCATCTGTGCTGACTTTGTGAATGCCGGCCATTGCTGCACCACATTGTTCGGCTAGGACCGGGCGCGCATTGGCAAACTCATCATCGCGCAGGATTTTGCGAGCAATCGTCTCACCCTCCAGCGCCTCCATCACATAGCCGGCGCCAAGCCCGTCTTGTTCATCCAGAATGGCACGTACCTTCGGAACCGGGACATTATTCGCCTCGACAGCAGCGATCAGCTCTGCCTCTGTCCTCATGGTGATTGATGTACCGTGCAGACCGCCATCATCTTCAGCGCCGCCATGACGGCGGCGAAGGACAAAATCGCGCCCTGTACCAGCGTCTGGGGCTGCAAAGCGCCACATTTCCTGGCTGGCGCCGCCGGATAATTGTCTTGGGTTTTCTATGGGGCCGGTTCCGGCATGTCGTGCCATCGCGGCGCTAAGTTGCGCTACAAAATCTTCCATGGGGAAGGGGTCCTTAACTTCAAATAGTGGTGGACGCAGTTTGGCCTGTGGCGGTCGATTCCGCAACTCGAACCTTATGCCGCTTATTTTGTACTATGAGACAGTCTGGCGCTTGAATTATCGCGGGTGGATACCCATTATCATTCTATGCAGCAAGAAGATGACGATCTCTCCTCAGGAATATTGCAGCCCGCCCCAAAGGTCAGCTTTGGCGCGCGTCTGCGCACATGGTTTTTAACCGGCCTTGTGGTTGCGGTGCCGATTTGGGTCACCGCCTATGTCGCGATTGGCTTTATTAATTTTGCTGACGACATCGTCACGGTTTTTATCCCGCCACGATATAATCCCGAAAATATACTGCCATTTTCTGTGCCGGGCCTAGGGCTTGTCATATTAGGGATTTTGCTGGTTCTAACAGGCTTTTTAACCGCGAACTTTGTCGGCGGGCGTTTGCTGGCCTTTGGTGAGCGTTTGGTGGCGCGCATGCCTGTTGTGCGGACGATCTATAACGGCATCAAGCAAATCATTGATACCCTAGTTAATCAGTCCGGCAACAGTTTTTCTGAGGCCGTTTTGGTCGAGTATCCCCGCAAAGGCTTGTGGGCGATTGCCTTTTTAACGGTTGAGACCAAGGGCGAGGTTGGCGACAAAACAAGTGCGCAAAGCGGTGATGATATGGTCAGCCTGTTTTTGCCAACCACGCCGAACCCGACAAGTGGGTTTTTGCTGTTTGCACCGCGCAAAGATGTGATCACACTGGATATGAGCGTTGAAGATGCTGCAAAGCTGATCATTTCAGCCGGGATGGTCAATCCAGAAAAGCTGCCCGTAGCTGAAGAACCTGAAATTGATTGATTGCTTGGGCCAGCTAGGCTGATCGCCAATAACGCACAGCCTGATCCCTCTCAAACAAGTATAGCAGATGACGTAACGCGTCGCCGCGTGGCGATGATAAGTCTGGGTCGCGATTTAAGATAAGCTCAACATCATCACGTGCCGCTGCCAATAATTCCTGATGAACAGCAAGGTCCGCGAGTTTAAAACGGGGCAGGCCGCTTTGCTGTGTGCCCAGCATATCGCCCGCACCGCGCAGCCTTAAATCCTCCTCTGCGATCACAAACCCGTCGGTCGTGTCTCGCATGATGGCAATACGTGCCTTGGCAGTTTCGCCCAATGGTGGGTCGTAAAGCAGGATAGTGTGGGACGGTTTTGATCCACGGCCTACACGGCCCCGCAATTGGTGAAGTTGGGCAAGCCCAAACCGATCAGCATGGTCGATGACCATGATTGTCGCCTCAGGCACGTTCACGCCAACTTCAATCACTGTTGTTGCAACAAGCAACCCGATTTTACCAGCAACGAAATCTTCCATCACCTTGTCTTTTTCAGCCGATTTCATCTTGCCGTGAATAAGCCCGACCCGGTCAGGCCCAAGATATTTGGATAGCTGTTTGAACCGTTCTTCTGCAGCAGCAAGGTCCATCACCTCAGATTCGCTTACCAAAGGGCAGACCCAATAGGCACGGTCACCAGCCGCCAGCACCTTATCGATGCGTTTAACCAAATCGCCTAGCCGGTCATGGGGCAGGGCCACTGTATCAACCGGTTGTCGCCCCGGCGGTTTTTCATCAAGGCGCGACACATCTAGATCGCCATATACAGTCAGGGTAAGTGTGCGCGGGATAGGCGTCGCGGTCATGACCAGCGTGTCTACCGCCGCACCCTTTTTGCCGAGTTGCAGACGCTGGTGCACGCCAAACCGATGCTGTTCGTCTATGACTGCCAATCGCAGGTCGCTAAAAATTACATCGGCTTGGAAAAGGGCATGGGTGCCGATTGCAATCTGACAATCACCTGATGCGATATCTGCAAGCACTTGGTCACGTGCCTTGCCCTTGTTACGCCCAGTCAACAAAATGACCGATATGCCCAGTTGGTCCGCATAGCCTGCGATCTCGTCAAAATGTTGGCGCGCCAATATTTCAGTTGGTGCCATAATGGCTGCCTGACCGCCAGCCTCTACCGCGTGGAGCATGGCAAATAGAGCGACAATTGTTTTGCCAGACCCCACATCACCCTGCAGAAGACGCATCATTTTGTGGGGCCCGATCAGATCGTCCTCAATTTCCTGAAGCGAACGGCTTTGGGCTGCGGTTAGGTCATAGGGGATAAGCTCGCGCAATTTTTCTTGCAGCTTGCCCGTACCAGTGCTGGCGATGCCTTTTGCAGCGCGCATCCGGTGACGTACTAGCCCCAATGCCAACTGATTGGCCAGCAATTCATCATAGGCAAGGCGGCTGCGGCTGGGGTTCACCGCGTCAAGGTCTGATGCATTCTTTGGGTGGTGGGCATCCTTGATAGCCTCTGCCCAATCAAGCCAGGCTTGTTTGCTTTGCCAGGCCGGATCCAGCCACTGGGGTAAGTCTATCACCCGTTCCAGCGCTTGTGTGATGGCGCTGCGCAGCACCTTCTGACTTACGCCTGCGGTTAGCGGATAGACAGGTTCAACCACCATGATCTTATCCATATCTGCTGGCCTGACCATATGATCAGGATGACCCATCTGTTTTTGATTTTGATAGGTTTCCACGGTCCCCGATATGATGCGCTCTTCCCCCTCAGGCAATTGTTTTTTGATCCAATCGGCCCGACCATGAAAAAATGTTAACGTCATGGAACCACTATCGTCGGAAACTTGGACACGATAGGGGCCGCGGCGATTAGCAGGGGGGATATGGTGATCGACCGTAATGCGCAATGTTGCAACGCGGCCCTCATCTGCATCTGCAATTGTGGGGTTGTAGCGTCTGTCGATAATGCCGCTTGGTAGGTGCCACAACAGATCCAGCACCGTGTCCAAGCCGATTTTCTGCATGGCGGCAGCCAGCTTGGGGCCGATGCCGGACAGGCTGGTAATCGGGGCAAATAATGGGTAAAGAACCTCTGGACGCATGGCGGGAGTTTAGCCCAACCAGCGGCACCCGATAAAGGCAATTTGTCCGCTGGGTTTTCGCTTTTGACTGTCCTATAGACAGTGCCCCTGAATTTCCGCCCTAAACATGAAAAGGCAGCCAATCATGGCCGACACACAATCGGGCCCAGAACCCCGCGATATTCGAATCAGGCGTATGCGGTTTCGTGCATGGCACCGGGGCATGCAGGAGGCTGATTTGGTCTTTGGCCGCTTTGCCGACAAAAACCTTGAAGCCATGTCGGATGAAGAACTCGACCAGTTCGATATTCTGCTGGAATTGCTGGACCAAGACGTTCTTGACTGGATTTTTGGGCGGGAACCCGTGCCCGCAGCCTATGATTGGCCGTTGACGCGCGCCATGCTTGCCTTTGATGCAAAGGATGCCTTGCAGAAATGAGTGCGGTTGCCGACAGGATTATTGGCCATGAAGGCCGCCTGTCAGTTGCCAGCGTGCCTGACGGGGCAGATGGCTATTTGCTTGCCGCATTGGCAAAGGCAAGTGGGGATGCGCCGCTGGTCTTTGTCGCACGGGATGAGGCACGCGCCCGCACCCTGATTGATGCACTGCATTTCTTTGCCCCTGATCTCGATCCGGTATTCTTTCCTGCGTGGGACTGCCTTCCATATGATCGCGTTTCACCAAATCCGGCCATTATTGCAGAGCGGATGGCGGTTCTTGCCTCATTGGCGCGTGGGTCCGTGCCCTTGCTTGTGACGACAGTGAATGCCATAGGGCAGCGTGTCCCAAAACGTGATGCGCTGACCGGCGCGGCGCTGACCGCCTCCGTCGGTGATCAAATCAGCCAAGACGATCTGATTGGTTTTTTGTCCGCAAATGGATTTCAACGTGTTGGTACAGTGTTGGAGCCGGGGGATTTCGCGGTTCGTGGCGGCTTGCTGGACCTGTTTCCCGCAGGACATGAACGGCCCCTAAGGCTTGATTTCTTTGGGGATGAGCTGGAGTCGATAAGGGAGTTCGATCCGGTTACCCAGCGTAGCTTGGCAAAGCAAGACACCCTGTCGCTTGTTCCGGCAACCGAATTCACGCTCGACCCCGATACAATCTCCCGCTTCCGGTCTGCCTATGTCGCGCGGTTTGGGGCCGCGACAAGCGGCGATCCGCTCTATGAAGCGGTGAGTGAGGGGCGGCGCTATCAGGGGATGGAACATTGGTTGCCCTTATTTTGTGATGGGCTTGATACACTGTCAGCCTATATTCCTGATGCGCGCCTTATCCTTGATCATCATGTTGAAGACGCTGCCGACGAACGGGCGCAGACGATCACAGATTATTTTGATGCGCGGCAGGATGATGAGGTCAGCCACGGCAGCTTTTCAATTCCTGCCTATAAACCACTACAGCCAGAAGCGCTTTATCTAACGGTGGATGAATGGGCCGGTATGCTGTCTGGGCACGAGGCGATTGCCCTGTCACCATTTGCAATACCAGACAATCCTCAGGTCATTGATTTTGCAGGGAGGGCAGGGCGCAATTTCAGCCCTGAAAGACAGGCAGAAGGCGTCAATGTCTTTGATGTGTTGAAGTCGCATTTGGCGGACTGTGTTGGGCGCGGCGACCATGTTGTGTTGGCAGCCTATTCAGTCGGAGCGCAAGATCGGTTGCAGCATGTTTTGGCTGATCACGATATAGCGCCCGTTGCGACTGTAGAAAGTTTGGCGGGCGCGCTGAAGCTGCCGCAAGCAACCATCGGGCTGGCTGTCCTGCCTGTTGAGGCGGGGTTTGAACATGATGGCCTGACCGTCATCACCGAACAGGATGTGCTGGGCGACCGTATGGTGCGTCAAGCGGGGCGGCGTAAAAAGGCCGAAGATTTCCTGACAGATGCAGGAACGCTTGCGGTAGGCGATTTGGTAGTCCACGCCCAACACGGCATTGGCCGCTATGATGGCCTACAAACCATTGAAGCTGCGGGCGCGCCGCATGATTGTTTGGCGCTGACTTATCACGGGGAAGATCGACTTTTTCTACCCGTTGAAAATATCGAGCTATTGTCCCGCTATGGCGGCGATGCCGACGAAGTGCAGCTTGACCGTTTGGGCGGTGTGGCGTGGCAATCCCGCAAAGCGCGGCTGAAGAAACGTCTGCTTGAAATGGCGGATGAGTTAATTCGCATCGCAGCAGCCCGCGAACTTAGGCAGGTCGAGAAGATCACGCCGCCAGAGGGGGCATTTGACGAATTTTGTGCGCGCTTCCCCTATACAGAAACCGAGGATCAGCAAAACGCCATTGATGATGTGATGGATGATTTTGCGGCGGGCAAGCCCATGGACCGGCTTGTTTGCGGTGATGTGGGCTTCGGCAAGACAGAGGTTGCCTTGCGTGCTGCGTTTGTGGCCGCAATGAGTGGGCAACAGGTTGCTGTGGTGGTGCCGACAACATTGCTTGCGCGGCAACATTATAAAAACTTTACGGATCGGTTTAAGGGATTACCAGTCCGCATTGGCCGCCTGTCCCGCCTTGTCAGTCAGGTAGATGCAAAAGCGACAAAGTCTGAAATGGCAGAAGGGCAGGTCGACATTGTGATCGGCACCCATGCGCTTTTGCAGGATGGCATCAAGTTCAAAAATTTGGGCCTGTTGATCGTTGATGAGGAACAGCATTTTGGCGTGAAACATAAGGAGCGGTTGAAGGAATTGCGCTCCGACGTTCATGTGCTGACACTGACCGCGACACCGATCCCGCGGACCTTGCAACTGGCCATGACAGGTGTGCGGGATTTAAGCCTGATTGCAACGCCGCCGGTTGACCGGCTTGCCGTTCGGACCTTTGTCGCGCCCTATGATGGCATTGTCATTCGCGAGGCCTTATTGCGCGAACATTATCGCGGCGGGCAAAGCTTTTATGTCTGTCCGCGCATTTCAGACCTTCAGGAAATTGCTGAATTTTTGAAGGATTCAGTACCAGAGGTGAAGTTCGCCATGGCCCACGGGCAAATGGCGCCCGGAACTTTGGACGACATTATGACTGCCTTTTACGATGGGCAGTTTGATGTCTTGTTATCGACAACGATTGTGGAATCAGGGCTCGACATCCCGACGGCAAATACGATGATCGTCCATCGTGCTGATATGTTCGGGCTGTCGCAATTGTATCAAATCAGGGGCCGGATCGGACGGTCTAAGGCGCGGGCCTATTGTTATCTGACACACCCAGCGCAGCGGCAGCTCAACCCACAGGCTGAAAAGCGTCTGAAAATCCTGCAATCATTGGATACGCTGGGGGCCGGGTTCACCTTGGCGAGCCACGATCTTGACCTGCGTGGGGCAGGGAACCTGCTAGGCGACGAACAGTCTGGCCATATTCGCGAGGTCGGGTTTGAGCTTTACCGCGAAATGCTGGAGGAGGCGATTGCCAGCCTGAAAGAAGGTGGCGATGCGTTTGGCGATGCCGGAGAAAAATGGTCGCCACAAATTAATCTGGGTACTGCGGTTTTGATACCTGAGTCCTATGTCTCTGACCTTGATGTGCGGTTGCAGCTTTATAGGCGTCTCTCATCCCTGACGACTGAGCTTGAGATCGAAGGGTTTGGCGCAGAACTGATTGATCGATTTGGCCCCATGCCTGAGGAATGCGAATTTCTATTGAAGATTGTCGCTATCAAACTGTTCGCCAAGCGGGCAGGGATAGAGAAACTGGATGCGGGCCCCAAGGGGGGGACCGTTTCATTCTGGCAGGATCAGTTTGCTAACCCCGCTGGGCTGATAGGATTTGTTCAGGACAATATTGTCGGCGTCAAACTGCGACCAGATCACAAAATGGTCTATAAGCGCGATTGGTCAAATATCGATACGCGCCTGAAGGGGGCGCTGTCGCTTGTCCGCAAACTGGCAGATATAGCGACAGAGGGTGAGCAGACAGCCGCCTAAGTAGGCCTATCCCTCAGCGGCTTTTTTCTGCGCCTTTTCATGCATTTTGGCGATGATGCGCACAATATCCTGCGTATCTTGCGCGCCGGGGATCAGAAATTTCTGGTCAATTAAAAAGCCGGGCACGCCGGTGATGCCCATTTCGCGGGCCATCATGTCTTCTTCACGAATGGCATCCTTGTCCGCATCGCTTGCCAGCAATTGCGCCACAAGTTCACCATCCATGCCAGCTTCCTTGGCTGCTTCTACCAAAACCGCATGGTCTGAGATGTCTTCGCCATCCGTGAAATAGCGGCGGAATAGGATTTCGGCCATCTCACCTTCACAGTCTGCGCCGGATGCCCATTTCATCAGGCGGTGAGAATCAAGCGTATTGGGCATACGCTCAACCTTATCAAAGTTCAGGGCGATGCCGTCCTGTTCGGCGGCTTCTTGCATGCGCTGATATACCGGGTTCTTTTTGCCCCCGCCATTGGACGAGCCGAACCGTAAGGCCATGTAATCCTTTCGGTTCATGCCTTCTGCGGGCATGTCGGGGTTTAACTGATAGGGCCGCCACCTGACATCAAACTCAATATCAGGCAGGGCCGCCAAGGCCGCATCGATCCGTTGCTTGCCGATATAGCACCACGGACAAACAGTGTCTGAAATGATGTCGATCTGCATGGTGGCGCCTTTCACTTGCGTAATGGGTATCAACCTATGGTATAGGCTTCTATCGCCATTTCAAGGGGGGCTAAACCCCTGATTCACTTTTGGAAAGTATAACTAGGTTATGAGTATTTCTTTCGATTTGACGGGCCAAAATGCCTTTGTCACAGGTTGTACCAGCGGACTTGGCCGCCAGATGGCAATCACACTTGCCAGTGCGGGGGCATCGGTCACCGTAACAGGTCGCCGCGAGGAGCGTTTGAACGAGTTGGTTGAAGAGATCTCCTCCATGGGTGGCAGTGCCCGCGCTCGTGCGCTTGACGTGACCGATGAAGAAGATCTTGGCAAGGCCATGGACGAGGCAGGGGAGGCCTTTGGTCCCCTGTCCATTCTGATCAATAATGCCGGCGTCAGCTCCTATAAAGGGGTGCTGGACTATGATGGTGCCGAATATGATTTCGTGATGGATGTGAATACTAAGGCGATGTTTATCGCCAGTGTTTTGGCAGCCCGCCGGATGATTGCCAGCAAGACGGAAGGGAAAATCGTCTCCATCTCGTCCATCGGGGCCGAAAATGTTCTGCGCGGCAATACTGTCTATTGTATGTCTAAAGCTGCGGTTAAAATGATGACGGAAAGCCTATCGCGCGATTTCGCCAAATATGGCATTAACGTCAATGCAATTGCGCCGGGTTATATTGAGACTGAACTGAATGAAAAATGGTTCGCCTCAGAAGGTGGTCAAAAACAAGTAAAGGGTTTCCCACGCCGCCGTTTGGGCTATCCAAATGACCTTGACGGTGCCTTGTTGTTACTGACAAGCGAGGCTGGGCGTTTTATTTCAGGTAGCACCATCACCGTTGATGATGCGCAATCAAAACAAGGCTTCTAAAGAAGCGGGCAAACTAGGCTTCATCTGAAGCAAAAGAGTAGGAATTAAGGATCTATGCCGTTTGGCCGTCGCCATCCGATTACGCTGACGCAGAAGGCGCGTGATATTCTGGTCCCGAAAAGCGGGATTGGACGTCTATTGCGCTATGCGCAGTTGCGGCTGCAGCGATTGCCCGGCACGCCACATGTGATCGCCTTGGGATTCGCTTGCGGTGCCTTTGTTTCCTGCACACCCTTTATCGGGTTTCACTTTCTGTTGGGTGGCCTGTTCGCCTGGATTGTGGGTGGATCAATCATCGCGAGTGCGATTGGGACATTTGTAGGAAACCCTTGGACCTTTCCAGCCGTATGGTTTTTGACCTACAGGTGGGGCTATACCATTTTGGGTCGCGAACATGACGCGACTATTAAGGAAGGTGATCTGTCGCCAGACACACTTATTATGTCTACAGAGCCGGGCATGTGGGAACGCATTACCGATGTGTTTCTACCTATGTTGATCGGTTCGTTGCCCGCAGGTTTGATTGCGGGTGTTGTGAGTTATGTGATTATGCGGCCGGTTGTAGCAACCTATCAGGTTCGCAGACGTGCCAAGATTGCCAGCAAGCGCGAGGCGCGTCGCACGATCAAGGATGCTGAATTGACGGAGAGTGCCAGTGACTGACAAAAGCTATACACCGAAAAGAAGGGCCGTTGGGCCCTTGCGATTGGGTGTGAATATTGATCATGTTGCCACGATCAGAAATGCGCGCGGCGGGCGGCACCCAGATCCTTTGCGTGCGGCACGTATCGCGGCAGAAGCAGGCGCAGACGGGATAACCGCCCACCTGCGTGAGGATCGTCGTCATATCGCGGATTCAGATATCGAAATTCTGGTCAACGAAATTGCTTTGCCGCTTAATCTTGAGATGGCGGCGACGGACGAAATGCTGGAAATAGCGCTGCGCCATAAGCCCCATGCGGTTTGCCTTGTCCCTGAAAAACGGCAGGAGCTGACGACCGAAGGCGGGCTTGATGTTGCTGCGGGTCACAATCATCTCGCCCCCTATGTCAGACAGTTGGGGGAGGCAGGCGCACGCGTGTCCCTTTTTGTCGATGCTGATCCAGTGCAGCTTGCTGTTGCAAAGGCACTGGGCGCGCAGGTTGTTGAACTTCATACCGGTGCCTATTGTGACGCTATTGTCGAAGGTAATGACATTGCCGCAAGGCGGGAGGAAGACCGCCTGCGCCATGCAGCCTATGAAGCTCACGCATTGGGGCTTGAGGTTCATGCCGGACATGGCCTGACCTTTGATACCGTCAAGTTTGCTGCCGGACTGCCAGAAGTGGTCGAACTCAATATCGGCCATTTTTTGGTGGGTGAGGCGATCTTTATCGGATTTGCAGAAGCCATCCGCACCATGCGCCGCCTGATGGATGAAGGTCGCGCCGCCCTTGAGACTGAGGCAGGCTAAAGCATGATCGTCATCGGGCAGGGGCTTGATATGATCCGTATCCCGCGTATTCAAAATACGCTGGACCGCTTTGGCGACCGTTTTACCAATCGCGTCTTCTCGGATATTGAGCAGGCAAAATCAGATCGCCGCCGCAATCGTGCCCATTCTTATGCCAAACGCTATGCCGCGAAAGAGGCCTGCTCAAAGGCCTTGGGCACCGGGTTTCGTCAGGGTGTATTCTGGCGTGATATGGAGGTGCGCAACCTCCCATCAGGTGCGCCGACCATGTGGCTGCACAATGGCGCAGCCATGCGATTGCGTAAAATTACGCCTAATGGCTTTGTGCCGCAAATTTCATTGACCATTACGGATGATGACCCTTGGGCGCAGGCGATCGTGCTTATAACCGCAATTCCGCAGGAATTTGCGGAAAATGCGGGCTTAGACTGGCCAATCAGCCAATAAGTCCGGTTGACAATATAGAGTGTCGTGGGCCTTATCTGCACAAAGACAAGGCATTGCACACGGAATTAGAGTAATGAGCGATATGGCACCAACAGACGATCGGGCCGGAAAAAAGAACGACTCAGGCTGGCTGGGCGAATGGGTGCGCACAATCGTGGTCGCTGTCTTTATCGCTGTGGTTTTCCGCAGCTTTATTTTCCAGCCATATTCCATCCCGTCGCAATCAATGGTGCCGACCTTGCAGGTTGGTGACTATCTGTTTGTAGAAAAATGGTCTTACGGGTACAGCCGCAGCTCTTTCCCGTTTCGCCCCCCTTTGTTTGAAGGTCGCATTTTTGGTGCAGCGCCCGAACGAGGAGATGTCGTCGTTTTTAAGGCCCATCACGCAAACTATATTGATTTCATTAAGCGCGTAATCGGTCTGCCCGGTGATCGCATTCAAATGCGCAAGGGCCAATTGTTTATCAATGACCAACCCGTTTCAAAGGAACGGATTGCAGATTTTGATTATTGGCAGCAACGTAACGGCATGGAATTTCCGGTGGCGCGCTATGTCGAAACCCTGCCCAATGGTGTCTCTTACGAGGTGCTGGACCTTGATCAGGATTATGTCTCTGACGATACGCCGGTTTATATAGTGCCAGAGGGGCACTATTTCATGATGGGTGACAATCGCGATAATTCAGCAGATAGCCGCTATAGCAATGGGTTGAGTTTTGTCCCTGAGGAAGATTTGGTCGGCAAGGCAACCTATCGTTGGATCTCAGTTGCGCGCGGTGGCAGTTTTTGGAAGTTCTGGGATTGGCGTGGTGACCGCATGTTCGAAAGCCTGACCTATGATGGTCCCGAAGGCTGACCCGGCCTAATCACTATGTCTGACATCGTAAAATTACAGCGCGTTATCGGCTATCAGTTCAATGATCCCAGCCTGTTGGTTGAGGCTTTGACCCATGCCTCCTATCACGGCAAGGCCCGCGGTACGGATAATGAACGGCTGGAATTTCTGGGCGACCGTGTGTTGGGATTGATGGTATCCGACGAGTTGCTAAAACGCTTTCCTTTTGATCGTGAAGGGGCCCTGGCGCGGCGCTATAATACATTGATCTGCAGGCCCACCTGCGCCGCCGTTGCCCGTGAAATCCGCTTGGGCGATTACTTACGCCTAGGCAAGTCAGAGCAGCCATCAGGTGCGGGGCAGGTGAAAAGCGCCTTGCTCGCCAATGCGTGTGAAGCCTTGCTGGGCGCGCTTTATCTTGATGGTGGTACAGATGCCATCATGTATTTGTTTGAACGTCATTGGTTGCCACGATTTGAAGAAACCAGTGGTATTCGCCGTGATTCAAAAACAGCCTTGCAAGAATGGGCCCAAGGATTGGGTCTGCCATTACCCAGCTATGATGTCGTAGATCAAACAGGGCCCGATCACGCGCCTGCCTTTGTCATTTCCGTTGCAGTCGAGGGGTACGATCCTGTATCGGCGCAAGGATCATCAAAACGTAAGGGCGAACAGGCAGCAGCAACAGCGTTCATGGAAAAACATTCCGTGACACAGGAAGAAGAATGACAGAAATCGCAGGTCATACGACCGCTGAAACAAAATGCGGCTTTGTTGCCCTGATCGGCGTGCCGAACAGTGGTAAGTCGACACTGATCAATCAGTTGGTTGGTGCAAAGGTATCCATCGTCACCCACAAGGTTCAAACCACGCGCGCCCGTGTTCGCGGCATCGTGATGGAAGGGCCCGTCCAATTGGTGATGGTTGATACGCCCGGCATCTTTAAACCGCGCCGTATGCTTGATCGGGCCATGGTTTCAACTGCATGGGGTGAGGCGGGCGAGGCTGATGTTATCGTACTGATGATAGATGCCGCGCGCGGCCTTGAAGAAGGGTCGCAAAAAATTATTGAAGGCCTAAAAAAATCAAAGGCAAATTCGAAAAAGCCAATAGCGATTGCCTTGAATAAGGTTGATACCGTCAAACGTGATGAGCTGCTCGCCTTGGCCAAGGCCTGTGCTGACAGCGATATCGCTGAACAGATTTTCATGATTTCGGCATTGAATGGCGACGGCGTGGCAGACCTTTTAAAATGGTGTGCTGATCACATGCCCTATGGTCCATGGCATTTTGACCCCGATACATTATCAGATATGCCGCAACGTTTGTTAGCTGCTGAAATTACGCGGGAAAAGCTTTATCTGCGGCTGCACAAAGAATTGCCCTATGCCTCAACCGTCGAAACGGAAGGCTGGGAAGGGCGTGATGATGGGTCTGTCCGGATCGACCAGACGATTTTTGTTGATCGAGAAAGCCAAAAACCGATTATTGTCGGGAAGGGTGGGCGGACGCTGAAGTCTATTGGGGCTGAGGCGCGCAAGGAACTTGAATCCCTGCTCGGTCACCGTGTTCACCTGTTTATTCATGTGAAAGTGCGGGAAAAATGGGCAGAAGAGCAGGCCCGTTTACGTGAAATCGGCTTGGATATTCTAGGTTAGTCCCCATATTCTGGGGATAGAGAGAAGGAGCTTCTTATGATTCGTTTGATTTTGGCCCTGCTATTGCCGTGGCTTGTATTCTTTACAATTGGCCGTCCCATTCAGGGCATTTTGTGTCTGATCCTTCAAGCCACCCTGATTGGCTGGATTCCGGCTGCGATTTGGGCGGTTTGGGCACTGAATAATTACAATACAGACAAAAAAATCGAAGAAGCTGGCCTAGGCCAGTAATGGGTCATGGAATGGCGGCAATCAGCCATAATTCTTGATTGTCGCCCCTATGGCGAAACAAGCTCAATCGCCCATGTCTTAACGCGTGATCATGGCCGGTTCGCAGGACTTGTGCGGGGCGGACGGGGAAAGAGATTGCGCGGTATTTTACAGCCGGGCAATGAAATTGACGCCACATGGCGCGCGCGCTTGGCGGACCAGCTCGGCAATCTTTCTGTAGAACCGATTAAGGACAGGGCCGCGCGGCATTTGTCAGATCAGGTGCGGCTTGCTGGGCTGACCGCTGTTTGTGCCCTCGTTCGACAGACTATGCCGGAAAGGGAGGCCCACCCTGCAATTTTTGACGCTCTGTCCGCCGTGCTCGACGCTATGGATGAAACGCCGCTTTGGCCCATTGGCCTCGTTCAGTTTGAGCTTGGGTTATTGCGAGAGCTTGGTTATGGCCTTGACCTATCAGCCTGCGCCGTAACGGGCGTTGTTGATGGCTTGACCCATGTATCACCAAAAACCGGGCGGGCAGTGAGTGCCGAGGTTGCAGCACCCTATAAGGAACGCCTACTTTCGTTGCCACCATTTCTTAACGATCAAAGCCATATCCCTGATTACGAAGAACTTTTATTGGGTTTCAGATTGACGGGTTTCTTTCTGAATACGCATGTTTTGGGCCCGGCAGACAAGCATTTGCCCAAGGCGCGCGATAGGATGCTTGATCGTTTATCCCAAGCCAACTGGGACAGTGATTTGGGGTAAGGAAACTGCCAAAAACCCGCGCGAATCAGCTATATTGGCGCGATTCTGATTTTCCTGAGTAAAGGCCCGCTCTATGGCGCGCAAACCCCGTAAATCCGGCGGCAAAAAAGCTGACGAACCGATCAATGAAGTGATTGAACAAACAGGCTTTGAAGAAGCGCTGTCGGAACGCTATCTGGCCTATGCCTTATCCACGATTATGCACCGGGCATTGCCTGATGTGCGCGATGGGTTGAAGCCCGTTCATCGGCGCTTGCTGTTTGCCATGCGGCAGCTCAAGCTTGATCCCAATTCTGGTTTCAAAAAGTCTGCCCGTGTGGTCGGGGACGTCATCGGTAAATATCACCCCCATGGCGACCAGGCTGTTTATGACGCTTTGGTGCGTTTGGCGCAGGATTTCTCCGTCCGGTTTCCCTTGATTGATGGGCAGGGCAATTTCGGGAATATTGACGGTGATGGCGCAGCCGCCATGCGTTATACGGAAGCGCGCCTGACAGCTATCGCAGAAGCTTTGCTGAACGATATTGATCAGGACACAGTTAATTTCCGCGAAACTTACGATGGGGAGGAGCAGGAGCCTGAGGTGCTGCCCGCTGCTTTCCCAAATCTGCTCGCCAACGGTGCCAGCGGCATTGCCGTTGGGATGGCAACCAATATTCCGCCCCATAATGTGGGTGAATTGGCAGATGCGCTTCTTCACCTTCTGAAGCATCCCAATGCAACCATCGACAAGCTGGTGGACTTGGTTCCCGGACCTGACCTCCCAACCGGCGGCACGATAGTGGAGCCGCGCGACCAAATTGTTGAGGCCTATAAGACAGGCCGCGGCGGTTTCCGCGTTCGTGCCAAATGGGAGGTAGAGGATCTTGGCCGCGGCACGTGGCAGATCGTGGTCACAGAAATTCCCTATCAGGTGCAAAAATCGCGCTTGATTGAAAAGATTGCCGAACTGATCAACGCCAAACGCCTGCCCATTCTGGCCGATGTGCGCGATGAATCGGCTGAGGACATTCGGCTTGTGCTTGAGCCACGCAACAGAAATGTCGAACCGGCCATGTTGATGGAACAGCTGTTCCGTCTGTCTGATTTGGAAAGCCGGATTTCGCTAAACCTAAACGTTCTCGATAAAAATCACGTGCCGATTGTGATGTCGTTGCGTGATGCCTTGCTGGCATTTTTGGAGCATCGACAGGAAGTTTTGGTGCGGAAGACCAATTTCCGGCTCGACAAAATTGCCAAGCGGTTGGAATTGCTTGACGGCTATTTGATTGCCTATCTGAACTTGGATGAGGTGATCCGTATCATTCGTGAAGAGGATGAGCCGAAACAGGAATTGATGAAGACTTTCAAGCTGAATGATGTGCAGGCTGAGGCGATTTTGAATATGCGTCTAAGGTCATTGCGCAAGCTTGAAGAGATGGAAATCAAGACAGAGCATAAGCAGCTTGAGGAAGAGCAGAAGGCGCTGAAAGCACTTCTGAAATCCGACGACAAGCAACGCACACATATCGCGGGCGAGTTGAAGGAGCTGAAGGAAAAATTTGGTCCGAAGTCCGGCCTAGGCACGCGCAGGACCGATTTTGCCGATGCCCCCGCAGCGGCAGAGATTATGCCCCTTGAGGCGATGATTGAGAAAGAACCTGTCACCATCATCTGTTCTGACAAGGGCTGGGTCCGCACCATGAAGGGCCACGGTCAGAAAACCGATGATCTGAAATATAAGGAAGGTGACCGCAGCCGCTTTATTATTGAGGCTGAAACGACGGACAAGCTGATCCTGTTCGGCACAAATGGGCGGTTCTACACAATCGGGGTCGATAAGCTGCCCGGTGGGCGCGGTCATGGTGAGCCGATTAGGCTGATGATCGATTTGGGCAATGATCAGGATATTGTCAGCCTTATGGCCCATGATCCCGAACGGAAACTGCTGGTCGCCTCAACAGCGGGGCATGGCTTCGTCGTTCAGGAAAAGGATGTTGTTGCCCAGACCAAAAATGGCAAGCAGGTCCTGAACGTCAAAGGCGATGTCGAAGCACGCGTTTGCCACCCGATGGGTGACGGTGCCGATCATGCAGCTATTGTTGGTGAAAATCGTAAGATGCTGATTTTCCCGTTGGATGAGTTACCTGAAATGGGTCGTGGTAAGGGCGTTTTATTGCAACGCTATAAGGATGGCGGTCTATCAGACGTCACCACACTGAACTTCAAGGAAGGTCTTGAATGGCAGGATGCAGCTGGGCGCGCCTATAAGTATGAAGATTTGCGCGACTGGCTGGGTAAGCGGGCACAGGCGGGCCGCATGGTGCCGCGCGGCTTCCCCCGGTCAAACCGTTTCCGTCGCTAATTTAAAGGATTAGGCGGCAAGCCTGTCTGCCATATCCCTGATCCGGCCCAACATGGCGTAAAGGCCGTTGGTCCGGCTGGGGGATAGGTGTTGATCAAGGCCCAGTTCCTTTAGACTAGCCTCTGCATCAATGGCCTTAATCTCATCTGGTGTTTTGCCGTCATGAATGGCGAACAGGATAGCGATCAGACCGCGAACAATATGGGCATCAGAATCCCCGATAAAGCGCAGGACTGTCTTACCTTCTTCGTTTTTGTCGGGGCTGGCGACAAACCAAACCTGACTGGTGCAGCCTTCAACCTTACTGTCCGGGGTTTTCAGCGCGTCATCCATCGGCGGCAGTGATTTGCCTAGCTCGATGATATAGCGATAACGGTCTTCCCAATCATCAAACAGGCTGAAATTTTCAATCAGCTCTTCAATCTGCATCGGGCACTCCTGCGCGCCAGTCGGGGCGATCAGTTTCTTCTTTCGCCATAGGCGATGTCAGCTCGGCGGCAGGATCTGTCAGATAGCTGGTAAAAAAGCAATTTGGTCTGTCTGTGTGACAAGCGGGGCCAATTTGATCAACTAACATCAGGATTGTATCGCCGTCGCAATCGATGCGAAAATCAAC
Organism: Alphaproteobacteria bacterium; assembly: GCA_965229935.1. Classification (GTDB taxonomy): domain Bacteria; phylum Pseudomonadota; class Alphaproteobacteria; order SPJN01; family SPJN01; genus SPJN01. Next base: position 1,107,184 of record CBDDKB010000002.1, on the reverse strand, counting down.
AAGCTTTTGTGTGTTGCCGGAACTATCACCCTTACGCCAAAGCTCATCACGCGATCGTGACCAATAACAGGCGCGCCCGCTGGAAAATGCTTCGCGGATAGCAGCCTCATTCGCCCAGGCCATCATCAACACCTCGCCCGTGTCATATTGCTGGGCGATTGCGGGCACCATCCCGTCTGCATTGAATTTTATTGCGCCGAGCGCTGCTTCAACATTTGGAAACTTGGCCATAAGCCTTATCCTTTCCTAACCAGATCAGCCGAATAGCAGATCGGGCAGGGTGGTGGCAATCTCAGGGAACAGGGCTAAAAGTCCCAGTGCGAGAATTTGGATAAACACAAAGGGAATAACCCCCTTGTATATTGTTCCCGTGGAAATTTCAGGTGGCGCGACACCGCGCAAATAAAACAGCGCAAAGCCAAATGGCGGGGTCAGAAAGCTGGTTTGCAGGTTGATTGCCATCATGACGCCCAGCCACACCGGATTAATGTCCATTTGAAGTAGTACAGGGGCGACAATGGGCACGACAACAAAGGTGATCTCAATAAAGTCCAGAAAGAAACCCAAGATGAACATGACCAGCATGACTATGGCGATCGCGCCCCATTCACCGCCCGGCATGTCGGTCAACAGATCACGTACTGTATCGTCACCGCCAAGCCCCCTAAACACAAGGCTGAACAGGCTGGCGCCGATCAAGATAACAAAGACCATGGATGTGACTTGTGTGGTCGATTGCATAACCGAACTTAAGACACCCGTCCGGTAGATGCGCACCGCAGCGGTAATGACCCCGATGACCATCAGTGCACAGCAAAGATAGGCAAGGATCATGCCTGCCTGTTCTGCGCCGCTGACTTCATCGCGGCCCAAACGAAGGTCCAGAAAGTTTGTCAAAATCAAAAGCAGAACCAACCCAAAAGCTGCGCCATAAATCGGTAGGTGGTTGTGATCATCCAAACGTAATGCAGCCAGAAGCAGGGCGCCCATTGCACCAACAGCCGCAGCCTCTGTCGGTGTTGCGATGCCGGCTAGGATTGACCCTAACACCGCAACTATAAGGACAATCGGCGGGATCAATGCTTTGATGGCAGAAGAAATCGCGTCATTCATCTCAGCCTCATCGGCTGGCATTGCGGGAGAGCTGTCAGGGCGTATGATCGCCATGATGACTTGGTAACTCATATAAAGGCCGACCAGCATCAATCCCGGAACCAACGCGCCCGCAAACAAATCACCGACAGACATGGTTTCAGGTGAAAATATGCCCTGTTCCAGTTGCGCCTGTTGATACCCTGTTGAGATAACGTCACCCAACAAAACCAAAACGATTGAAGGCGGTATGATCTGCCCTAATGTGCCTGCTGCACTGATAGCGCCTGTCGCCAATTTGGGATCATAGCCGCGCTTTAACATTGTCGGTAGTGAGATCATGCCCATTGTCACGACTGTTGCCCCCACAATACCTGTTGAGGCTGCAAGTAGGGCACCTACAATTGTAACACTGATACCAAGACCACCGCGTAGTTTGCCGAACAATCGTCCCATGGCTTCAAGCAGCTCTTCGGCAACCTTTGATCGTTCCAGCATGACCCCCATAAAGACGAAAAGGGGAACCGCGATCAGAACCTCGTTCATCATATTGCCGAAAATGCGTAAAGGAAGCGCACCAAGATCGCGTAGATCAAACTCGCCCAGGCCTACACCGATCAAGGCGAAGGCAAGGCCCACACCTGCTAAGGTAAAGGCAACGGGATAGCCAAGCAGCAGCAAGATGCAAGCTGCGCCGAACATGCCCAGATTTAGAATCTCATAAAGTTCCATCAGAAATCCGGGCTTTCTTCTTCATCAAAAGTCTCAAGCCCCAGCAAAACCAACAGCGAATGGCTGGCCTGCGACAGGCCCTGTACAAGCACCAGCCCTGCGAACAATATGATGACACTTTTCAACAGATAAATACCGTGAATGCCGCTGGTTTCCTTTGACCCTTCACGAATGGCCCATGAGGCACCAACATAATCCCAGCTATAGATCAGGATTGTGATGCAGAAAGGAACCAACAGGAATAGACTTCCCAGCAGATTGATCAGGGCTTTCCGGCGCGGGGCCGCCTCGCGATAGAATACGTCAACCCGCACATGCCCATTATGGCGCAGCGTGTAAGCTGCCGCCGCCATGAACAAGGTGGCATGCATATAGATCATGGCTTCCTGCATGAAGATTGACCCAATGCCAAACACATAGCGCAACACCACCAAAGAGAACTGCAGCACAACCATGCCAAGCGTCAGCCAGGCAAGGCCACGCCCGGTCAGGTCGGCAAGCAGATCAAGGCCGCCATTTATGCGTTGTAAGATTGCCCCCACAATCTGATCCTAGAAATTATAGGGAAGGCCACGTGCCTCCCAATAGGCTTGATCAGAAATACGTGACCATTCAGACACTTCGCCACGTGCGGCCATGAAGGACTCATAAATCTCCTTCACCTCGGCATTCTCCGCAGCAGCTTCGCGCAGCACTTGCCCAGAGATTTCACCGATTTTTGCCAATGCCTCATCTGGCATGCGCATCAACTCGACACCGTGTTTTTCAACTAACTGTTTCAGCGACCGCCCATTCAACATATTATATTCAGCAAGCGAGTAATTATCCTCTGCCTTACAGGCGGTTTCGATCATCACTTTGTCAGCCTTGCTGAACTCGTTCCAGACATTAAGGTTGATACCAAGAGCAAGGGTTGAGCCCGGCTCATGAAAACCCGGCCAGGAATAGTATTTGGCGACCTTATAAAAGCCAAACGCCATGTCGTTCCACGGGCCGACCCATTCGGTTGCATCAATCGCACCTGATTGAAGGGCCGGGAAAATTTCGCCGCCGGGCAGGGCAACTGCTGCGGCACCCAACCTGCGATAAACCTCGCCACCAAGACCGGGCATGCGGATTTTAAGACCCTTAAAATCTTCAAGGCTTGTTATTGGCTTGCGGAACCAACCGCCCATTTGAACACCGGTATTGCCAGCAGAAAATGCCTTGATCCCAAACCGGGCGGAAAGCTTGTCCCACAGCTCCTGCCCACCGCCATGAAAGACCCAGGCATTCATTTCGGTTGCGCTTAACCCAAAGGGAACAGCTGTAAAGAAATTAAAGCCCTTTGACTTGCCCTGCCAATAATATTCAGCGGCGTGATACATATCGGCGGTGCCGTTTGCCACGGCATCAAAACATTCAAAGGCGGGAACCAGTTCACCTGCGCCATAGACGCGGATCTTGATACGACCGTCGGTCATTTCATCAATCCGCTTGGCGGTTCGTTCCGCCATCATGCCAAGACCGGGATAATTTTTCGGCCAGGTCGTTACCATTTTAAGTTTCTGGCGGCCCTTGGCATAGGCGGGGGCTGAAAGCGTGCTGGCAGCGGCAAGCCCTGCTGCACCACCAATTGCGGCCCCTTTAAGAATGTCGCGTCGTTTTAGCTTGCTCATCGGTCTGCCTTGCTTGTTCTGATTAAGTCGGCTGCGCGGACTTTAGGCGCAGTAAGGTATCGTTTCAATCTTCCGGGTTATTGGAGGCTTGTTCGTCACAGGCAATCCAATCATTCCCATCCCAAAGTTCCGCCGGCTGATATTTCATCTTATAGGCCATTTTGCGGCAATCTTCGACATAGAAGCCCAGATATATATGCGGCTTGCTGTGTTTGTGGGCGTCCATAATGCGATCAAGGATCATATATGTGCCCAAAGACCGACGGGATTCATCCGGGTCAAAAAAGCTGTAGACCATTGACCAGCCCGTGCTCATCCGGTCGCAAAGGGCAACACCAATCAAACGGTCTTTCCTATCATAGGGGCCATTGGGGCGACTGACATCCACTGCCTTTGCATTTGCAGGTGGGATGTGGTTCGGCACTCTGTACTCGATCAACACCGTATCAATGGGGGAGCCATCGATCATGACCCGAAAATCTTCGGCGGTCATATCGTCCATGCCGCCATGCTTATGACGTTCATCAAGATAATGCGCCATCAGGGCAAATTGTTCTGCCGTCGCCTCTGCCGGGCATTCGGTGACAATTAGGTCCTCATTCACACGGATGATGCGCCGCTGGCTGCGGGTCGCGGTAAACTCTTCAGCCAACACTCTGATAGATTGGCAGGCTGAACAGCCTGCGCAATGGGGCCGATACAGAATGTGATGACTGCGGCGGAACCCGCCTTCTGACAGAACGTCGTGGATCGCCTCCGCATTATGGCCCGCAACAGGCGTAAATATCTTTTGTTCCACCCGGTCAGGCAGATAGGGACAGGGCTGGGGCGCTGTCAGATAAAACTGCGGAAAATTGACCGGATTGTCCTTCACAGACCTAGATTTCCTCTCAAAAAGCGAATGGCGACGACTCGATGACAGACTATAGCGCACCATAATAATATGGCGCAAAAAGGGAATATGTCAGCCATAACAGGATAATAAGGGGCACGCCGCCCCTCATATAGTCTGAAAATGTGTGATGACCGGGGCCCATAACCAACAAATTGGTTTGATAGGCCATGGGCGTCGCAAAGGAACAATTAGCAGCAAAGATCACCGCAAAAATGAACATGCGCGGATCAACCTGCAATGTTTCGGCAACCGAAATCGCGATTGGGGTAAACAGCACCGCAGTCGCATTGTTCGACAACAGATTGGTCATAATCGCGATAAGCAGGAAAAATGCGGATAGGATGACAGGCAATGGCATGCCTTCCAACAAGTCGGTCAGGCCATGCGCAAGGAAGCTGGCACCACCTGTCGCATCAAGCGCAGCCCCCATGCCAAGCGCTGCAGCAACAATTAGGAATATCCGTCGATCAATAGCACGGCTTGCTTGTCTGACGTTCAGACAGCCTGTGGCAATCATTAACCCGGCCCCGATGAGCGAGGCGATGACGATCGGCACCAGTCCGCTTGCCGCCGCAACAACGACACCGCCGAAAATTATTGTGGCCCGATTAGCAAGTTCATGCGAGGGCAGGGCGGATGTTGACCATTCCAGCAGCAACAGATCCTTGTTGCCACGCAGGCCACGAATATTACTGCGCTTGCCAAGCAGTAGCAGAACATCACCGGCCTCAAGCCTGATGTCGTTCATATTGGTACGGTACATGCGGCTACGACGCTGCACACCCAAAACAATCGTCCCGGTTTGATAGCGCATCCCGATCATTTCGAGTGTGCGCCCGATCAAACGTGATGCGGGGGCGATCACAACCTCTGCCATGATCCGTTCTTCGTTGCGGCTGCCTTGTTCGTCATCCTCATCATCACCAAAAATGCCAGTCTGGGAGAGGGAGGCTGCTTCCTCAACCACCCCACCCAGCATATCAGGGTTTGAGGATAAAACGGCTTCGAGCGCCTTACGGGTTGCAGCAACGATAACGACATCACCTGACAACAAGGTAACGTCATCAAAGGGCGGCAGCAGTGCCTGTTCCCGTCGTTGAATCATGCGCACAGTCATGTCGGGCAGGGATTTAAACATGCCTGCAACGGTGGATTTACCGCGCAAGGGATGATCGCGCGAAATTTCAATCTGCGCGATGAATTGTTTTCCGTCAGCGCCAATTAACTCACGCGATGAAGAGGCACGGTCAGGCAAAATCCTTGGTAGGATAAGGCCAACATAGGCAGCGCCAACTAGCGCAAGCACGCTGCCGGGGATGAAAAATTCAAAAAAGCCGATGTCAGGCTGCCCCAAGCTGTGCGCCGTACCGGCAACCAGCAAGTTTGTGGATGACCCAATCAGGGTCGTCATCCCACCCAGAACAGCGATATAGCTAAGCGGGATCATAACCTTGCTTTTTGATCGTCTTAACCTGTCCGCGAGCGCGGACATAATCGGTATGAACATCACCACGACAGGTGTATTGTTCATAAAGGCACTGACTAACATCACAATGCCAAGGCTGACAGCGACCACAATGCGCGGGCGTCCCTTGGCCAACAACATTAATCTATGGGCGGGTCCCTCTAAAGCACCAGATTGATAGAGACCCTGGCCAAGCACCAATAGGGCAAGAACTGTTATAAGCGCCGGGTGAGCAAATCCTGACAATATGGTGTCAGGCGATAAAAGATTTGTGACCCCATCCGCGCCCATCACCGGGAACATGTAATAAAGCAGCAAAAGTGCGCCAATGATGGCGATACTTGTCAGCTCTAACGAGGCCCATTCTAACGCATAGGCAAGAATGCCGATGCCGATCACCAAAAAGGCGATGATCATCTGGGGGGAGATTGCGAGCTCAATGCCCATAAAAGTTGCCACTCTTCCTAGTGAGTCAATCCTGACCGTTTTCCCAGATCAGGGCGAAGAGTGCAACAAATTGATTGGTTTAACGGCCCCGGCGGATGGTGACCGTGCCTGCCAAAATATCGTGTAACATCCGGCCTTTATCATTAAAAAGACCCAAAATCAGGATCAAACCGGATGTCAGGCCGACAGACATGTAAAACAGCATGGTTTGCAGGGCTGCCTGGACATAGCCGGGGCGGCGCTTGTCCCATGTCCGTACCTCAAGCCCCATGGCCCGCTGCCCCAATGTCGCTGAAAAGGGACTGCCAATTGTCAAAGTGTGATAGGCAAAGGGCAGAATGGACAGGGCCATATAAACTGGGGGCAGCATCGCACCAAGTGTAACAATGCCCAAAATTGTACCGATTAGGCCGAAAACCCCTGCCAAAACAGCGATAATCACCCAATCAATAACAAAGGCGATCGTCCGCAAGAACAAAACGCCATCAAGCTCATCCCTGGAAAAATTCTCATCAATTTGGGCGGATGTGCCTGCGCCCATGCGAATCGGGTTGGTTTGCGGGGAAACGGGTCTTGTACGTGCCATGGGGCAATCCTGCCTTTCTTATGTTTGCTCCCTAAAGATAGGGGCAAAATGCGGCAGTACAAGGTCAATAATGGCTTTTTCAGGGTTCTCAAATCCTGAGCGAACCGCTAGAAACGGATAGTTTTTGCTGTTTTGTGACGTTTTCGAAAGATTATGACCTATGTCCTTTGATCCGCGCGCGCTGCGTGATGTGTTCGGCTGTTTTACAACCGGGGTCACCGTTATCACCACTAATCCAGCCGATGGGCCGGTTTTGGGTGTGACGGCAAATTCCTTCAGCTCAGTCTCATTGGACCCGCCATTGGTTTTGTGGTGCCTTGGCAAAGAATCAGACACGTTGCCGATTTTTGAGGCTGTCCCGAACTACGCCATCAACTTTCTGGCCGCTGATCAGCAAGAATTGTCCAACCACTGTGCCAAGCGAGGCGATCACAGTCTTGATTGTGCAGAGCTTGACGTTGCAAGCACGGGCGCTCCAATTATCAAGGGGGCAATCGCAACGCTTGATTGCGAAATTGCAGACCGCATTGATGCGGGCGATCATATCATCATGCTTGGCCGCGTGGTTGATATTGTTATTCAGGATATTGATCAGGCACCGTTGGTGTTTAGCCGCGGGCAGTACCGCGCGCTTTCTTGATCATTGTTGGGCGTGATTAATCAGCGTTCGATTGCGGTGACAGATTAACGGTGCCCAATATTGTCCGCCCATATGTTTCAGGGTCGGTCGGGATCTGGATCAGTTCAGCGTCGCGCCACATCGTCATTAAATTATCGTAATAGACCGACGTCGGGATGCCTGATTGGCCAGTGTTGATCATGTAACCGGACTTTTCAGGTTCAGCCAAATCATAGACAGCGCGATAGGCTGACCCGTGCAAATGCATGTGCGCATTAGCATCCTTTAATGATGTGTTGCCGCGATCGACTGTATAGGGGCCGCCATTTGACGGAATAGTGCGATTGAACATATCGCCAATGAAGGGCAGATAGCCAAACGGCTGATGTTGATGCAGGGCGATGTGAGCATCACCCCAACGCCAACTATTGATATCATCACCAAATCGATCAGATAGCGCCACAAGCGCCTTATCAAACGCGGCTGAGGCTATGTCCTCGCAGGTTTCAATGGGGCTTGTCTCAGTGTTATCGCACCAATTTGCGATAGCTTGATCAGGCTTTGCGTTAAAAACCTTGTCGTAAAACCATACGCGATGCGTTGTTGCTGTTTCCTCAAACAAAGCCTCGCCAAGCTCATCCGCAAAAAGTGGCCTTGCCAATTGACGGACCCACTCAGCATATAAAAGCGGCGCGATTTGGTGGCGGTCCATTCGGAAATCCCACGCCCCTAACAATTTGCGAGCCATATCTGCTTGACTATGGGTTGCTTTGCCAGACTTGTCCAACAGGGCAGGGATAAGTGACTGCGCAGCGTGTGAGGTCACGTCCTTTTGCTGCAGACGCAAATCTTCAAGCTTATAATTGTCGCCCGCTTTGATCATTTCAGTAATGCGTGCGGCACGATAGGGCGCGCCCCAATCTGAGGCGATGAAATAGGGATGATCATCGGGAACAGATTGGTTATTTGCTGTTACGACAAATCCCCGTTCTGGATCACTTGTTTGCGGCAATCCCTCCCACGGGACAAAGCCCTGCCAATCTGTATCGCCCTTACTGCCATCTGTGGGCAGGCGTCCCGGGCCGACAGAGCTCCACCCATCCTTTGGGGTTTTGCGTACTGGAATTTTGGCCGGGGCCTTATAGCCGATATGACCTTGCCGGTCGGCGTAGACGATATTTTGTTGTGGCCCGACAAAGCGGCGTAAAGCTGCCCGTAAATGGGCGGCGCTTTTGGCCCGCATAATTGTGTAGCCAGTGTCGATAGTTGTGTCTTCGTCATGAAGCGTGGTCCATGACAGCGCAACCCGTTTATCTGTGTCCATGCCCACCAGTTCGGCCATCTTTACAGGTAATAATGGGCCGTGGCGCGTTGATTGAATGGTGATTTCGGTTTCACCACCTAATCGGTCACGCACAATCTCTGTCCGTTCTTTGACAGGTTTTGGGCCATCTTCTGTCTGATATTGAAGTGTTGTGCCCGGGATCAGGGTTTCAACAAACAGGTCCTGAACATCGCCACGCCCATTTGTAAAGCCCCAAGCCACATGATCAGTACGACCCATTACCACAAAGGGCATCCCAGCCACTGTGGCGCCAACCGCGTTGCCGCCATCAGGAAAGCGCATATGTGCGAGATAAAAGATCGACGGGGCCCAAAGACCCAAATGCGGGTCATTGGCAAGTAATGGCGCGCCTGATTTCGTCCAGTCACCATTCATGACCCATGAATTTGAGGCACCGCGAGGCAAGTTAAAGGGCAGGGCATCGGCCACCGCCTTAAGCAAAATTTGATAATCAACAGGTTGTGTGATTGTTGGCCCGCCTGCGGTATTGCCGGGTGCGGTGTCCAAAAACTCAGCAAGTTGTTGTGGGTTCAACTGCGCCGCAAGTTGGCCGTTGAAAGGTTCCTGCAAGGCATCTTTGCCCAAGCCAACTGCCAGCAATTTGTTGACCGCAAGTGAATCGGCAGGTGTCCAAGGTTCCGGCGCATATAATAGCAGCGCGAATTCAGGGGCGACGGGACCTTCTTTACTGGCAAGAAAGGCATTCACACCTGCCGCATAGGCATCAAGGGCATTCCGCGTTTCAGGCAAAAGATGCGGGATGGCCCGTTCTGCTGCGCGATAAAGTCCGACGGTACGGATGTAACTATCAATCTCTACCACTGGGGGGCCCAGCACCTCTGCCCAGCGGCCCTGAACAGTGCGGCGAATAAATTCCATTTGCCACATGCGGTCCTGCGCATGGGCAAACCCCATTGCATAGAACACGGCTTCTTCGGTTTCGCCGCTTATGTGCGGGATGCCATAATGATCCCGTTCGATCTTAGCCTTGCCCTTAAGGCCCGCAACTTCCAGTGATTGATCCCAGTTGCTTTCAACACGAAGCATCCTGTCGAACTGCACTAAGCCAGCAATAAGAACCATCAGCACCAGCGCGGCAATGGTCCATAGAAAGTATTTGGTCAGCCCCCCGATAAATTTCATATCAGCCCAAAGCCTCCGCCATGCGCGGGGCGAAATAGGTCAAGATACCGTCAGCGCCTGCTCGTTTAAAACCAAGCAGGCTTTCGGCGATCACCTTATCTTCATCAAGCCAGCCATTTTGCGCAGCGGCCATCAACATCGCATATTCACCTGACACCTGATAGGCATAGGTTGGCACGCCAAATTCATCTTTAACTCGCCGCACAATATCAAGATAAGGCATGCCCGGTTTGACCATCACCATGTCGGCACCCTCGTTCAAATCGAGCGCAACTTCGTGCAATGCCTCATCACCATTGGCGGGGTCCATTTGGTATGTACGCTTGTCGCCCTTCAACTTGCTTGAAGACCCAACCGCATCGCGAAACGGCCCGTAAAAGGCTGAGGCATATTTGGCCGCATAAGACATGATCAGCACATTTTCATGGCCATTCGCTTCGAGTGCATCACGGATCGCACCAATACGGCCATCCATCATATCTGACGGGGCAATGATATCGCATCCCGCGTTTGCTTGGTTCAGCGCCTGACCGATCAACTGGTCCACTGATGCGTCATTGACGATCCGGTCACCTTCCATCACACCGTCCTGCCCGTGGGAGGTGTAGGGGTCAAGCGCGACATCACACATAATGCCAATGTCTGGCACGGCGTCCTTGATGGCGTTGACCGTTCTGCAGATTAAATTGTCACTGTTCAAAGCTTCAGAGCCTGTTTCATCACGTAGGGCAGGGTCAGTATTCGGGAACAGCGCTATTGCGGGAATGTTCAGGTCCTTGGCGCGTTTCGCCGCCTCAACCGCCTTATTTACCGAAAGGCGGTTCACACCGGGCATGGAGGGTACTGGTTCTTCGTCAACCGCGCCATCTTGCACAAATAGCGGCCAAATCAGATCAGCCGGTGTCAGGGTCGATTCTGATACTAGGGCACGGACCCACGGGGCCTGTCTTTTCCGGCGCATACGAGTGGACGGGAACTGCATATAGAGAGCCTTCTTATCTTATCTTGTTTTTTCTCACGGATTTGTGCAGGAATGGCGCACACAAGACAAGCCCGCCACGTTAATATTTTCGGAACCTAGGATCAGGAAACGCTATGGATTTCGCCCTTTCTGAAGAACAACAGCAGATTTTCGACGTTGCCTGTGATTTTGGCGCGAATGAGCTGGCCCCCCATGCACATGAATGGGACAAGACCAGCACATTCCCTGTTGACGCGCTGACAAAGGCTGCCGAGTTGGGCTTTGCCTCCATTTATGTCAAATCAGATGTGGGCGGGGTCGAGTTGGGGCGACTTGAATCCACCCTGATTTTTGAAGGGCTGTCCCGTGGCTGTGTCTCAACTGCTGCATTTTTGTCGATCCACAATATGGCATCATGGATGATCGACACATGGGGCACCGACGAACAACGTCATAAATGGTTGCCTCGACTTGGCACATATGAGCTTAAGGCAAGCTATTGCCTGACAGAGCCCGGGTCAGGGTCGGACGCCGCGGCACTCAAAACAAAGGCGGAGCGTGACGGTGATTATTACGTCCTGAACGGCGGCAAGGCCTTTATCTCTGGCGCAACTGTTAATGACATTTACGTTGTGATGGTGCGGACGGGCGGTCCGGGTCCTAAAGGTGTGTCTTGCCTTGTGGTTGAAAAAGACACGCCGGGTCTAAGCTTTGGTGCCTTAGAAGATAAAATGGGTTGGCGCACGCAGCCAACAGCGCAAGTTCTGTTTGATAATTGCCGCGTCCCTGTCGCAAACCGTTTGGGCGAAGAGGGCGAAGGATTCAAAATAGCTATGGCTGGCCTTGATGGGGGGCGATTGAATATCGCCGCTTGTTCTCTTGGTGGGGCAACCTTTGGCTTGAACTCTGCTGTGGCCTACATGAAGGAACGGCAGCAATTCGGCCAACAGCTTGCAGATTTTCAGGCCCTACAATTCCGCTTGGCCGATATGCGCACCCATTTGGAAGCAAGCCGTTTGATGGTGCGCTCTGCGGCGTGGAAAGTTGACAATGGCGCACCAGATAAAACGGCAAGCGCCGCAATGGCTAAACGGTTCGCCACCGATATGGGTTTTGATATCGTTAATCAGGCCCTGCAACTTCATGGCGGCTATGGCTATATGAAGGAATATCATATGGAACGGTTGGTTCGTGACCTGCGCGTTCATCAAATCCTTGAAGGCACAAACGAAATCATGCGGGTGATTATTTCTCGCGATATGCTGGCTTAGGGCAGATAGGTATTTATGACTATTCAATCAACAGATGAAGTCTTGTTCGAGCATCGAGGCGCGATTGGCCATATCCTGCTGAACCGTCCAAAGGCGCTGAATTCCCTAACGCTTGATATGGCTTTGGCAATGACCGCGCAATTGCTTGACTGGGCCAAAGACGATGATGTGAAAGCCGTTGTCGTCGAAGGAGCCGGGGAAAAGGGGTTCTGCGCCGGTGGCGATATTCGTGCCTTATATGAATCAGGGCAAAGCGATGGCGCCTATGCCCGTGACTTCTATTTTCGTGAGTATCAACTTAATCATCTAATCAAATCATTCCCTAAGCCCTATATCGCGTTGATTGACGGTGTGACGATGGGTGGCGGTGTTGGTGTATCTGTACACGGCAGTCACCGCGTTGCTGGCGACCGCACTTTGTTCGCGATGCCGGAAACCGGGATCGGTCTATTCCCCGATGTTGGCGGAACCTATTTTTTACCTCGTTTGCCGCACCGTCTTGGCTATTGGCTGGGCCTGTCAGGGGATCGGTTGAAAGCCGCTGATTGTGTTTTCGCAGGCGTTGCAACGGCCTATGTCCCATCTGACAAACACTCGGCACTTGTTGAAGCCTTGGCAACGGGCCAAGACCCGGATGCAGCAATCAATGATTTTGCCGAAAATTTAGTGGCCCCGCTTGCTGACAAAGCCGCTGAAATCGAAAACTGGTTCTCGGATGATGATTTGACGGCAATCTTTGCGAGGCTAGAAGCAGATGGAAGCGATCAGGCCACGGCATTGCTTGCCAATATGAAAGGTAAATCACCTATCAGCATGGTTGTCGCTGCCCGCCAATTGGCAGAAGGGGCCAAGCTTGGCTTTGATGACTGCATGACCCTTGAATATCGTCTGGCACGCCGCTTTATCGAAGGTAAGGACTTTTATGAAGGTGTGCGCGCAGTCATTATTGACAAGGATAATGATCCCAAGTGGGGGCGTGGGGCTATTGATGATGTAACCGCGGAGGAGGTTGATGCCTATTTCGCACCGCTTGATCAGGAATTGGCATTTCTGATCTAACACGCCTTATAGGTATAAGTTTATCGGATGGTTGAAGCCAGCTCACAGTCCAATAATGGTGTTCGCCGTTCAATCATTTGGGTGGTGACTGCGCACAGCTCCACAATCATGTCGCAACTGGCGATTTTGTTGGTGCTGACCAATCTGGGCGAACAGCTCATGGTTGGGCAATGGGCCTATGCGATAGCAATCGTCACGCCGATATTTCTGTTGGCAGGGCTGGGCGTTAGACAGGCCCGCGCCTCTGACGTGCAACACAATCATAGATTTGGCGACTATTTTCGGGTGCGGGTTGCGTCAATCGCTGCAGCGCTTGGGATAGTGGCAATTATCATTGCCGTCATAGATATCTCACAGCAACAGGCGCTGATCATATTGTTGATGGCACTTATTCGTGCATGCGAAAATCTATATGAACTTGTGTATGGCGATTATCAACTTCATGGTCGGCATAAGCTGGTAGGGCAGTCAGCATTTCTGATTGGCACAATCAGTTTTCTGTTCTTCGCCCTTGGGTTTTTGCTGACCGATTTGCTGGCTGTCGCAATGCTGATGCAGCTTATTGGCGTTTTATCCGTTCTGATCTTTTTTGATCGTCGGCACAATAGACGCCTGAATGTAGGCGACCAGCAGGGTACCGGAGAGACGCCAACTGATCGGCAGCAAAGCGCGGATAACAAAAGTCCAATTAGGCAGATTATTCTGGCTGGCTTGCCACTTGGGTTCAGCGCCGTTTTGATTTGGTTGCAGCCGAATGTCACCCGTTTCATGGTCGAGTATTTTGAGGGTATCGAACAACTTGGCTATTTTACAGTGCTGCTGTACGCCTACACAGCATCACAAATGCTAATTGTTGCTATCGGCCATGGTGCGGTAACGCAGATGGCAAACCTGTATCACAACAGTGCGACGCGATCCTTTGTGTCGCTTGTGATAAAGCTATCCCTATTTGTAGGGGGATTGGGTGGCGCCGCAATCTTTGTGACATGGTTGATCGGCAAGGATGTGTTGTCCATCATGTTTGGATCTGACTATGCCGCCTTTCATGGGGTATTGATCGCCATAGTGGTTGGCTCATCCCTTCGTTATATCGGCGGCATTATCCAATTTGCGGTTGTGGCAACAGGTGCCTTTCAGGCAATCATGAAGGTTCATATCGCAACAGCGAGCGTTGCGGTATTGGCAGCATTGTACCTCATAGATTTGATGGGGCTGATGGGGGCCGCATTCGCAATTATAATAGTCAATGCCACGCATTTGGTCTTGATTCTTGGTGTGTTTTTCATGCTAGTGGCACGCAATGATTCAAAAACAGGTGAGGAAAAGCTATGAGCAAGATTTGCTTTATCGGGTTAGGCAATATGGGCCTGCCAATGGCGCTGAATTTGAAGAATGCAGGCCACGATATTATCGGCTTTGACGTTACCGATGCCGCAAAACAAGCTGCCGCGCAGGAGGGTATTTCTTGCGCGCCGACAGTGGCTGAGGCAGCCAATGATGTTGACGTGGTGGTTTCTATGCTGCCTGCGGGGCAGCATGTCCGCAGCGTCTATGCGGAAATTTTTGCGTGTGGGGCTGCAACCAGCACATTGCTGATCGATTCATCAACGATTGATGTTGAAAGCGCGCGTGCCGTTGCTGCCGATGCTGCAGACAAAGGCTTCACAATGGTTGATGCGCCTGTGTCAGGCGGTGTGGGCGGGGCCACTGCCGGCACCTTGACCTTTATGGTCGGCGGCACTGATGACGGATTTTCCGGCGCAAAACCCTATCTGGATATAATGGGTCAAAATATCTTCCACGCAGGGGCAAGCGGCAACGGACAGGCAGCCAAGATCTGCAACAATATGATCCTTGGCATTTCCATGATTGCTGTGTCTGAGGGCTTTGCCCTTGGGGAGAAGCTTGGCCTTGATGCCCAAACCCTGTTTGACATTTCCTCAACCGCGTCTGGCCAATGCTGGTCGATGACAAGCTATTGCCCCGCACCTGGCCCTGTGCCGACAAGTCCGGCAAACAACGGCTATGCTCCCGGTTTTGCGGCTGCCATGATGTTAAAGGATTTGAAGCTGGCTCAGGACGCTGCCAACAAGGTTGGGCAGCCTATCCCGCTGGGTGCCGAAGCTGGCAGTCTTTATCAACTGATGGAACGCATGGGGCAGGGCGGTCTTGATTTTTCCGGCATCATTGAGATGCTGCGCGGCGAACTTTAGACAGGTAGGGGTTCCGACATGACGGCCAAGCATCCATATCTTGATCATGACGGGGTGCTGGCCTTTGCCCATCGGGGTGGCGCGGTTGAGTTTCCCGAAAACACGATGCTTGCCTTTGAAGGCGCTATCAAGATGGGGTACCGCTATCTTGAAACAGACGTTCATCTGACCAAGGATGGCGTTTTGTTGGCCTTTCACGACGATATTCTTGACCGTGTGACAGACGGGCAGGGGGCAATCGCCGACCTGACCTATGACGAGGTTAAGAAAGCCAAGATTGGTGGCGTCCACCCAATCCCCCTTTTTGAAGAGCTGCTACTGTCCTTTCCCGACATCAAACTGAATGTCGATACCAAGGCTGACGGGTCCGTCGTGCCGCTGCTAAAAATATTAGAGGATAATGACGCCTTTGACCGTGTTGGCATTGGCTCCTTCTCGCAAAAGCGGCTTAACTATATTCGTAAGGAAAAGGGCGATCGGGTATGCCTGTCCATGGCCGCGCCCAAGATAGCGCAATTGCGTTTCCGCAGTTGGGGCATGCCGCTTCCTATCCCGAACGCACAATGCGCCCAGGTGCCGATCAATGTAGGCGCCCTACCTGTCGTCAGAAAAAGCTTTGTTGATTGTGCGCACCGGCATGGGATGCAGGTGCATGTCTGGACCATCGACGACCAAGAAGAAATGAACTGGCTGCTTGATCTTGGGGTAGACGGGATTATGACGGATAGGCCCGCGCTCTTGAAACAGGTGTTAACTGAACGCGGGCTTTGGTCCTGATCCTAGAAGAAGGACTGCATACCTGTGATCGCACGCCCCAAGATAAGCGCATGCACATCATGGGTGCCTTCATAGGTGTTTACAGCTTCCAAATTCATCACGTGACGGATCACGCCATATTCGTCTGACACACCATTGCCGCCATGCATGTCGCGGGCGACGCGAGCAATATCAAGCGCCTTGCCACAATTGTTACGCTTAATCAGCGAAATCATTTCAGGTGCGGCCTTGCCTTCGTCTTTCAGACGACCGACCCGCATTGCAGCCTGAAGGCCCAACGCAATTTCAGTTTGCATATCAGCCAATTTCTTCTGCACTAATTGCGTTGCAGCAAGCGGTCGACCGAATTGTTTGCGATCCATCGTATAGCTGCGCGCCGCATGCCAGCAGAATTCAGCAGCACCCATTGCACCAAACGCGATACCAAAACGGGCATTGTTCAAGCAGCCGAAAGGTCCACCAAGGCCTGAAATATTCGGCAGCAGATTTTCTTCAGGAACAAAAACATCCTGCATGACGATTTCGCCTGTGGGTGAGGCGCGGAGCGAGAACTTGCCCTCGATCTTCGGCGTAGAAAGACCTTCATAGCCGCGTTCAAGGATAAAGCCCTTGATGCGATCTTCATGTGCCTCTGACTTTGCCCAGACAACAAATGTGTCAGCGATTGGCGCGCTGGTAATCCACATTTTCGCGCCGTTCAGAATATAGCCGCCATCAACAGGCTTAGCGCGTGTGACCATAGAGCCGGGGTCTGAGCCATGATCAGGCTCGGTCAGACCAAAGGCACCGACATGTTCACCGCTGGCTAGCTTGGGTAGGTATTTTTGGCGTTGCTCTTCACTGCCATAGGCATGGATGGGATGCATAACCAGCGAGCTTTGCACTGACATGCAAGACCGATAGGCGCTGTCGATCCGCTCCACCTCACGTGCGATCAGCCCGTAGGAGACATAATTCACCCCGGCACAGCCATAGCCTTCAATGGTGGAACCCAGCAGGCCAGCTTCGCCCATCTTGTTAAAGACGGAACGGTCAAATTCCTCGTGACGGTTAGCTTGCTGGACAATTGGGGCCAATTCAGCCTGTGCAAATTCGCGGGCAGAATGAACGATAATCCGTTCTTCTTCGGTCATTTGGTCTTCTAACAGAAACGGATCTTCCCATGAAAAGGGGCCATATCCCTTGATCGTACCGGCCATAATGCACTTCCTTTTGTTCCAGTCGGCTGTCACACAGCTATACCTTAGGTTTTGCTGCACAATAATGATTTTTTATCACGCGGCTAGAGCCTTTGTCCCCCTGCGGCAGATTTCACCATATTTTGCCCCGCTTTATCATTGCGTGAGCGTCAGAAACCTGTCACATATCGCGGCACAAATGCTGCATTGCGTGGTTTGACGCCCGCGTCGATAAACGTTGATTTTTGCAGCAAAAAGACCGCTGACCCAGTATACTGGATGTCTAGGTTTGGGCGGTCGAACCAAAGGACGGATTATGGATTATACCGCAACCT
Source organism: Alphaproteobacteria bacterium (assembly GCA_965229935.1). Taxonomy (GTDB): domain Bacteria; phylum Pseudomonadota; class Alphaproteobacteria; order SPJN01; family SPJN01; genus SPJN01. The sequence continues at coordinate 1,089,408 of CBDDKB010000002.1, read as the reverse complement.
TTGCAAAAGCTGTTCAGGATTTGCGCGACGAAGGCCGCTACCGGGTCTTTGCCGATTTGCTGCGTCATAACGGAAATTTTCCGCAAGCCAGCTTTCACGCCCCAGATGGCGACACTCGTGAAATCACAGTTTGGTGCTCCAACGATTATCTCGGTATGGGGCAAAGCTCTCTTGTGCATGAAGCGATGAAAGAGGCGATTGATAATGTCGGCGCAGGCTCTGGCGGCACGCGCAACATTTCAGGCACAACACATTATCATGTTGAACTGGAAGAAGAGTTGGCGGACCTTCACGGTAAGGAAGCAGCCTTGCTGTTTACCTCCGGCTACAACTCAAATGACGCCACCTTGTCCACCATTCAAAAGATTATCCCCGAAATCGTAATGGTGTCTGACGAGCTGAACCATGCGTCTATGATTCAGGGGATCCGCAATGGCGGGGCGGAGCGAGTGATTTTCCGCCACAATGATCTTGAGCATCTTGAAGAAGTTCTAAGTTCCTTTGATTTGGAACGCCCCAAGCTGGTCGCGTTTGAATCCGTCTATTCAATGGATGGCGATATTGCGCCCATAGCCGAGATTTGCGCGCTGGCCAAAAAATACAATGCCATGACCTATTTGGACGAGGTTCATGCGGTTGGCCTTTATGGCGAACATGGCGGCGGTATTGCCGAACGTGACGGGGTAATGGATCAGGTCGATATTATCGAAGGCACATTGGCCAAGGCATTTGGTCTGATGGGTGGTTATATCACCGGGACCGTTGCCTTGATCGATGCCATCCGGTCCTATGCACCTGGGTTTATTTTTACCACCTCAATTGCTCCGGCTGTTGCCGCTGGTGCACTGACATCCATCCGGCACTTGAAATTGTCAGGGCAGGAGCGGGCAAAGCATCAGGAACGCGCCGCAACCTTGAAAAATATGCTGGCGGAACGTGGCTTACCGGTGATGGAAACGCCGACTCATATCGTGCCCGTTATGGTGTGCGATCCGGTGATTTGTAAGAAAGTGTCGGACGAATTGTTGCTTGAATATGGCATTTACGTCCAGCCGATCAACTATCCGACCGTCCCTCGGGGGACCGAAAGGTTGCGGTTTACCCCGTCACCATTCCATGATGATGAGAAAATGAAACATTTGGTTGATGCGCTAGACCAGGTTTGGCAGCGTCACAATCTATCCCGCGCGGCCTGATTTTAACCGATCAGCACCGCACCTGTTAGAAAGTCAGGATTTCTGCCTTCACACAGTTAGTTTTTTTCACGAGACCTTGTGGATATGCTAGCCGCACCAGCCTAGATGTGGTATGGAAGCGGCCTGTTATCTCCATCGGGGCTTCGTGGTTTTTGCCCCTGTGCAATCAATTCCTGGTTGCGCATAGACGTGAGGAGTCTCGCCATGACCGAAGCCGTTGCCTCAACAACTGATATGTCCTCCTTTTTTAACGAAAATCTCGCGGATAGCGATAAAGCCGTCTTTGATGCGGTTGGCCTTGAACTGGGTCGTCAGCAAAGCCAGATTGAGCTAATTGCCTCAGAAAACATCGTGTCCCGCGCAGTATTGCAGGCTGCAGGGTCAGTCCTGACAAACAAATATGCCGAAGGGTATCCCGGCCGCCGCTATTATGGCGGCTGTGAGCATGTGGATATTGTCGAAGATTTGGCCCGTGACCGTGCGATGAAGCTGTTCGGTGCTGCCTATGCCAATGTTCAACCCCATGCAGGCGCACAGGCCAATGAAGCGGTCTTTTTGGCTTTGCTGCAGCCGGGCGACACGATTTTGGGCATGGACTTGGCCTCAGGTGGGCATCTGACCCATGGCGCCAAGGTCAATATTTCAGGCAAGTGGTTCAATGCCCTGTCATATGGTGTGAAGCAAGACGACGAAACCATTGATTATGATACGGTTTCTGCGGCTGTTAAAGAGCATCAGCCGAAGTTGATTGTTGCCGGCGGCTCTGCCTATCCGCGTGTCATTGATTTTGCCAAGTTCCGCGAAATCGCTGATAGTGTCGGCGCCTATCTGATGGTTGATATGGCCCATTTTGCTGGACTGGTTGCAGGCGGCGTTCATCCCAACCCGATCCCTCATGCCCATGTGGTCACGACCACAACCCACAAAACCCTGCGCGGTCCGCGTGGTGGCATGATCCTGTCTGCCGATGCTGAGTTGGGCAAGAAATTCAATTCAGCCGTGTTCCCCGGATTGCAGGGCGGTCCCCTGATGCACATCATCGCTGCCAAGGCAGTCGCCTTTGGTGAGGCATTGCAGCCATCGTTCAAATCCTATGCGGCTGCAATCGTTGAAAATGCCAAAGCATTGTCGGAGACCTTGAAGGGCGAAGGGCTGCGCATCGTTTCTGGTGGAACTGACACGCATTTGATGCTGGTTGATTTGCGGCCCAAGGGTCTGACCGGGCGCGATGCAGAAGAATCATTGGAGCGTGCCTTCATCACCTGCAACAAAAACGGCATTCCGTTTGACCCTGAAAAGCCGATGGTGACATCGGGCGTACGCTTGGGCACACCGGCAGGGACAACACGCGGTTTCGGCGTTGCCGAATTCCAGCAGGTTGGCCAGCTGATTGGTGAGGTATTGGATGGCCTGGCTGCCAATGGGCCTGAAAATAATCAGGACGTTGAACAGGCTGTTCGCGCAAAAGTTTTGGAATTGACCGGGCGTTTTCCGATTTATTCCGATCAATAGGTTTTTTGATTTAGCCGCCTTGCCCATGGGGGCAGGGCGGTCATTTGTTTTGGGGGATGCTCAATGCGCTGTCCTTTTTGTGGCAATGAAGACACGCAAGTAAAAGATTCACGACCGTCAGAGGACGGCACGGCGATCAGGCGGCGGCGGCTTTGTTCCGCATGTGGTGCGCGCTTTACAACCTTTGAACGGGTGCAATTGCGTGAACTGACAGTGGTTAAGAAAAGCGGACGCCGCGTCCCGTTTGACCGTGAAAAGATGATGCGGTCTGTTTCGATGGCATTGCGTAAACGTCCCGTTGATCCTGATCGTGTTGATCAGATGGTCACTGGCATTCAACGCCGCCTTGAATCGCTTGGCGAAAATGAAATTCCGTCAGATGTGGTTGGCGAACTGGTGATGGAAGGGTTGGCAAACCTTGATTCCGTTGCCTATGTCCGCTTTGCATCTGTCTACAAAAACTTCCGCGAGACCAAAGATTTCGAGAGCTTCCTCGGCAATCTGACCGGCCCGGATGGCGAAATTGAGCGCGACTAGCGATCATCAGTTTATGCGCATGGCCCTTATGATGGGCCGGCGCGGCTTGGGACAGGTTGCGCCCAATCCATCTGTTGGATGCGTTTTGGTCAAGGATGGTCACGTCATCGGGCGGGGCACCACCGCGCCCGGCGGCAGGCCCCATGCAGAAGTCGTCGCGATAGAGGCTGCAAAATCTCGATTTGGTGCTGATGCTGTCAAGGGCGCAACAGCCTATGTCACGCTCGAACCTTGCGCCCATCATGGTAAATCCCCACCTTGTATCGACGCCTTGATCGCTGCGGGGGTTGGTCGCGTCGTATCTGCCATGCAGGATCCAAACCCTGCCGTTTCTGGGCAAGGTCACGCAAAGCTGCAAGAAGCTGGTATTGATATTACGAGCGGACTGTTGGCCGAAGAAGCACGCCGCACGCATGCAGGCTTTCTGTCAGTGCTTGAACACAAACGTCCTATGGTCATGTTAAAGGTCGGCAGTTCCCTTGATGGCCGCATCGCGACACATACTGGCCAATCCCAATGGATCACGGGGGATGAAGCCCGCGCCCGCGCCCACCTAATGCGGGCACGATTTGATGCGATTTTGGTCGGGCTAGGGACCGCTCTTGCCGATGACCCAAGCCTGACATGCCGATTGCCCGGGCTTGAAGACCGTTCACCTACAAGAGTGGTGCTCGACAGTCATTTGCGCCTGCCCCTGACAGCAAAGCTGGTTCAAACCGCCAATGAGGTTCGAACCATCATTGTGACCCGAGAGGGTGCCGACAAGGCGCGTAGGAAAGCCTTTGAAAAAGCGGGGGTAGAGGTCATCTCGATCACTCCCCCAAAAAATGGGGCAGAGGGCGTGCCGCTAGACAAGGCCTTGGAAGAGCTTGCCTTACGCGGCGTCACCCGCCTTCTAGTTGAAGGCGGCAGTCAGGTTGCAGGCGGCCTATTGGCACTTGGATTGGTTGATATGATCGGCTGGTTCCGCGCCGGAGGCCTGATCGGTGGCGACGGATTGCCTGCGATTGAGGCCTTCGGGGTCGACAAGCTGGTTAACATGCCCCGCTATCAACTGTCGCGGCAAGAGAATTTAGGCGAAGACCTTTTGGACATCTGGGTCAAACAGCCTTAAAACAGTGCCATGTTTACAGGAATTATCACAGATATTGGCCGCATCCGGTCATTAGAACAACGCGGCGATCTTCGGGCCGAAATCTTGACACGTTATGATGTGGACAGGATTGATTTAGGCGCATCGATTTCCTGCAATGGGGCGTGCCTGACGGTGGTCGCTATGGGCAAGACCGATGGCGAGAAGGACTATAATGGTTGGTTCGCCGTTGACATCTCGCAAGAGACTTTGGATTGCACCACACTTGATGATTGGCAGGAAGGATCCCTCGTTAATCTTGAACGCGCCCTGCGCGTGGGAGAGGAGCTGGGCGGTCATATCGTGACAGGCCATGTTGATGCGGTCGGCACCATCAAAGAGATGGTGGAGGAGGGGGATAGCACCCGCTATACCTTCGAAGTGCCTCGCCCATTCCGCAAGTTTTTAAGCCCGAAAGGGTCCATCGCCATCAACGGCACATCACTGACAGTGAATGAGGTTGATGATGATGCCAGCACATTCGGGGTGAACATTATCCCCCATACCAAGCAGGAAACTATTTTCGGCGTCGCAAAGATCGGCGACCGGATCAATCTGGAAGCGGACCCCATGATCCGCTATACGGGCCGCCTGCTTAGCTTCGCAAATTTTGAATCAAACCGTTTGTCCTGGAAGGACTGATTATGCCCTCAACATATTCAGACTATCTGTCCTCTATCGAAGAAGTGATCGAAGATGCCCGCAATGGCCGCATGTTCATCCTTGTCGATGACGAGGATCGCGAGAATGAAGGTGATCTTGTCATCCCCGCAGAAATGGCAACGCCTGAGGCTGTGAACTTCATGGCCACGCATGGCCGTGGGTTGATTTGTCTGACATTGGACCACAAGCGCATTCAGGCGCTAGGCCTGCATTTAATGAGCCAGACCAACCAGTCACGTCACCAAACAGCCTTTACCGTTTCGATTGAAGCGCGCGAGGGCGTGACGACGGGTATTTCCGCGCATGACCGGGCGCGCACAATTGAAGTCGCAATCGACCCGACCAAGAATGCGCAGGATATTGCCACGCCGGGCCATGTGTTCCCGCTTGAGGCTCGTGATGGCGGAGTGTTGGTGCGCGCAGGCCATACCGAGGCCAGCGTGGATATTTCACGGCTTGCTGGCCTTAACCCATCAGGCGTGATTTGCGAGATCATGAATGATGACGGGACAATGGCCCGTCTGCCTGATTTGGTGAAATTTGCGCAGAAACATAATTTGAAAATTGCCAAGATTGCCGACCTGATCGCCTATCGTCGTCGTCATGACCGCGTAATCATGCGGGCTGCTGAACGAGACTTTAAAAGCGAATGGGGCGGTGACTTCAAACTTTGCCTTTATGTCAACAAGGCCGAATATGCAGAGCATGTCGCCTTGGTGAAGGGGGATGTCTCCTCCGGCGGGCCTGTTCCTGTGCGTATGCATGCAATTAACCTGTTTGACGATATGCTGGGTGCCCATGAAGGTCGCGGCAAGGTTCTTCAGAATTGCATGAAGCATATTGATGAGGTGGGGCGTGGTGTGATCGTGCTGATCCGTGACACACGCTCAACCATCGTGTCAGAGATGATGAATGTCGAAGGTATTCCCGGCAGGCCCGAACATGAACAGGCGTTGAATTCGGCCCTGCCTGAAACATTGCGCGATTACGGGGTGGGGGCACAGATCCTGCTCGACCTCGGTGTGCGGGACATTACGCTTCTGTCAAACACACAACATAATATTGTTGGGCTTGATGGCTATGGTCTTAAAATTGTCGGCCAAGAACCCATCCCCGGCACAAACTCATAAGGACGCGAACCCATGCGGGAAAATCCCCATATCATGATTATTGAGGCAACCTTCTATGAAGAGCTTGCCGAAGAAATGGCGCTTGGCGCGATTGAACATCTTGAAAGCATCGGCGCGACTTATGAACGGGTCGCCGTACCCGGTGCCTTTGAAATTCCCGGTGCGATCCGCTTTGCCATTGATGGTCCGTGGAATGGTGGTGAGCCGCCCTTTGACGGCTATATCGCGCTTGGGACCGTTATCCGTGGCGAAACCAGCCATTATGATTATGTCTGCGGAGAATCGGCTCGTGGCCTGCAGGACCTTGCGCTACAGCACAAGGCTGCCATTGGTTATGGCATTCTGACCGTTGAAAATGGCGACCAAGCATGGGCCCGTGCGCGCCGCACAGAAGGTAACAAAGGCAAAGATGCTGCAGTCGCCTGTTTGCGCATGGTCGAATTGAAAGGACGCTTTGCGTGAGTTCAGCAGCCGATAATGCCGCCGCCGCTGCCCGCCGCCGGGCGAAAAAGCGTGAGGCGTCCCAAGTAACGCCACTATCGCTGGCGCGGCTGGCTGCCGTGCAGGCACTTTACCAAATTGATTTGATGAAGGCTGAGCCTGCATCTGTAGTTGAAGAATTTTGCGCGTTCCATCTTGGCCCAGTTGTGCCATCAGAAGAGGCCGCTGTCGCTGATCTGCCAGATGCTGATGCGCCTGACATGCAAGAAGCTGATCAGGATCATTTCCGAGCCATCGTCGCAACAGTAACCAATCAGTCGATTGAGATTGATGATCTCATCACGTCACATTTGGCAGAAGGATGGGCCTTAAACCGCCTGGATGCCAATATGCGCGCCTTACTGCGTGCTGGCTGTGGTGCCTGGGTGGCGCGCCCTGACCTTGATCAAAAGGCCGTACTGACAGATTTTCTGGATATAGCCGATGCCTTTTTTGATGGCCAGGATTTGAAATTCGCAGGCGGTGTTCTCAATCAACTTTACCGCAAGGTCGCGGCCAACACCGAAAGTTGAACCATGTCTGGCGAGTTTGACTTTATCAGGGAAAAGCTCGCGCCACTCGCCAAGGGTGAGGGGGCATTGGCCCTATCAGATGATGTCGCGCTATTGCTCGACCAAGATGGCCCGCTGATCACCAGCATGGATATGATGGTCGCCGGACGGCATTTCAGACCAACTGATCCTTATGACACTATTGCCCAAAAAATCTTAAGGGCAAACCTGTCTGATATTGTGGCTAAGGGCGCAAGACCCGTTGGCTACCTATTGTCATGCGCATGGCAGCATCCGATCAACAAAGACCATATGGACCTGTTTGTAGCTGGCTTGGCCGCAGCACATGACCGCTGGGCCGGGTTGGAATTGCTAGGCGGCGACACCGTAACGACTGACGGGCCAGCATGCTTCAGCGTGACAATATTCGGGGCGTGTTTGGGGCAGGGGCCTGTGTTGCGATCTGGCGCCAAGCCGGGGCAGCAGATCTGGGTGTCCGGCAATTTGGGGGATGCAGCCCTTGGCCTGCAATACCCCTATATTGATGGCGCGCTTGATCGAGCCTATTTGCTCCCCGATCCACCAATAGCTGCAGCAGAAGTTATAGCCAATTGTGGCGCGGCAAGCATTGACCTGTCAGACGGATTGCTGGCTGACGCAGGCCATATCGCAAGACAGTCAGGCTGCAAGCTTGTAATCAACAAGTCAGCGTTACCGCTTTCCAATGCAGCGCGTATCCTGCTTGCTAATGCGCCTGAGGCTTGGCCGCTGATCTGGTCTGGTGGCGATGATTATCAAACTTTGCTAACGGCAGATCTCAACAAAGCAGATCAGTTGGAGAAGGCCGGCTTTACATTGATCGGCAAAGTGGAGGAGGGCGAAGGCGTTGTCTTGTTGGATGCCGAGGGCAGGCCCATTGAAACTGCACAATCAGGCTTTAGCCACTTTTAGTCTGATGCACGTTCTGTCTGTTTTGCTGCCTGCCACAAGGTCTCCATCTCATCAAGGCTGGCACGTTCAATCTCTTTGCCATCAGCGCGCAGGCTATCCTCAATATAGGTGAAACGCCGTTCAAACTTGGCATTGGTTCTGCGCAGGGCAGCTTCTGGATCGACCTTCAGGTGCCGTGCCAAATTGATGACACAGAACATCAAATCGCCAAACTCATCTTCGACACGATCTGCGTCGGGTTGACCAGTGTTTGCAAGTTCAGCGGCTAGCTCCTCAATTTCTTCACTCATTTGATCGAGCACGGGCTGTACAGCCCCCCAATCAAATCCAACACGGGCCGCGCGTTTTTGCAGTTTCAGGGCACGCGTCGCAGCGGGAAGGGCGGTCGGTATATCATCAAGGACACTGGCGGGTTTTCCGTCTGATTTTAGGGCGCGTTCTTCAGCCTTCAAAGTTTCCCAAGCTTTAGTCTGTTCATCTGCATCCCTGTGGGAGGCATCGCCAAATACATGGGGGTGACGTCGTACCATTTTGTCGGCAATGCCGTTGGCGACATCGTTAAAATCAAACAAGGTTTCTTCGGATGCCATTTGTGAGTGGAACACGACTTGTAGCAACAGATCGCCCAGCTCCTCCTTTAGCGCCGCCATATCATCCTTTTCAATAGCGTCTGCGACCTCATAGGCTTCCTCAATCGTGTAGGGGGCGATCGTGCGATAGGTTTGCTCTAAATCCCAGGGGCAGCCGCCATCTGGATTACGCAACTGCGCCATGACCGACAAGATGCGTTCAATTCCCGGATTGTCTTTATTTTCCCAAGCCATGTGGCTGCTTTTCCCTACGTCAATTGCCTGATTTTTGCTATGAAGCATCCATCATAAAAGAAAATGACAAACACTGTGACTAAATATGGGGTTCAGATGAAAAATCTATTTGATGTGTCCGGCAAGACTGTTTTGGTAACCGGCGGCTCGCGCGGCATTGGTGAGATGATCGCGACAGGCTTTGCCGCCAATGGGGCCAAGGTTTACATCTCTTCACGCGATGTTGATGCCTGCAATGAAGTCGCTGAACGACTTTCACAGGATGGTGAGTGTATCGCATTGCCGAACAACCTTGCGCACATGGAAGGCGTCGAAAAACTGGCTGCAGAGATCAAAAACCGGGAAGGGCATTTGGATGTGCTCGTCAATAATGCCGGGGCCAATTGGGGCGCACCTATTGACGAGTTTCCTGAAAGTGGTTGGGACAAGGTGATGAACTTGAATGTCAAATCGATCTTCTTTTTGACTCAACAACTGCTGCCGGAACTTAGGGCCGCTGGCAGTCATGAAAATCCTGCGCGCGTGATCAATACAGCATCAATTGATGGAATGCATGCACCAGGCCTTGAAACCTATTCCTATTCATCATCCAAGGCCGCTTTGATCAATCTGACACGTCATTTGGCGCGCCGGTTGGCGCCCGACAATATCAATGTGACAGGTATCGCGCCGGGTCCGTTCAGGTCCAAAATGATGGCCGCAACCTTGGACGCTTTTGAGGAAGGGTTGGTCAAAACAGTTCCTCGCGGTCGTATTGGCGTGCCTGAGGATATGGCGGGCATCGCACTGTTCCTGGCGTCAGAGGCAAGCTCTTACATTACAGGCGCAACAATTCCTGTAGATGGCGGGCTTGTAGCAGCGTCCTAAACGACAAAACACCAAATAATTCAAAGGGAAGGCCGGTTTAAATAACCGGCCTTTTTCTTATCCACAGGCCGACATTACTCGCATAATAGATATTATGGAACTTGTGTGGGGGTGTGGAAAACGTGTTGATATTTGTTGTGGCTCGACTTGATTATGATCGTCAGATTAATGGTTTTATATAAACCACTGCGGGGTTGTTCTCATCCCAAAGGTTTGGCATTTCCTCAAACAGTTCAAAGCCAACCCCTTCATAGAAAGCTCTTGTCTTACGATAACCTTCATCCGGGTTGCTGGCTGACAATGTTTTGACTGTCAGCGCCTTAATATTTTGGTCGCGAGCAAAATCTTCTATTGCCTTTATCAGCTTTCTGCCAACTGACATGCGATGAAAATCAGGCAGCACGCCCATAGCTGCAATTTCAAGGTTCCACGCACTATGATGTTGCAACGTTACCATGCCAATCAAACGATCACCGTCATAAGCGGCAAACACAGGCTGATTGACAGGATCTAAAGCATATTGGTCCACAGCGGACTGAATGCCGAACCAATACGGCAAGGCTTGCAAAATTGTTCTACAAACCGTGTCCTTATTTTCAGTTACCTGAACAATATTCATGGGCTAGCGTTTCTGACTTTCCTCGAAGAAATCCCAGACAGTCTCGGCGCCTTCAATATCCTGATTTGTATTGCCAAGTATGCGCGGATATTTGAACTGCTTGTTCGGGATGTTATGACCGCCATTTTCAACGCGGTACAATCGTACAAGTTTACGGCCCGACTCATCCCACGTTTCTGAGATGATATTGCTTTCGTCATTTGCAGATACATTGCTGATCGGCGCAATTACCGGCGGCTGCATGCCATATCCCGCATATCGTGCCCAGGCGGCAATAGAGTCACTCATCGATAAAACCGTCCCGCGCGCCTGTCCAAACACCTCCTGAACACCGCCTTCAGACGGCACCAAAGGATCACCAGATCCATTGACCAATAAGATGTTTACGGGCTGGTTCATAGACACACAGTCAAGATTGTCACGCGCTGGAAAAGCGGCCGCAAATGGCACAATTGCTGAGACTATTTCAGGTGCCTCAAGCCCCAGGCGATAAGCCATATGCCCGCCGTTTGACAGGCCCGTTGCTACGACTGAGTTGGGATCGGCATTAAAACGTGCCTTTAAGAAGCTGATCATGGCCTTCGTAAAGCCAACATCATCTATATTTTCGTGATTGGCGGCGTAATCGCCCTCTTTACGGCAGTCATTCCAATGGTTCTCATAGCCGTTGGGATAAACCGCAATAAAACCGTGTTTTTCGGCCAGTACATCGAATTGGTAGCCAAAGCCCGCGCGCATCTGTGGCCCATCACTGGTGGAGCCATGGTAAGAGATTACAATCGCCGGGTTTTCAGCCCGATTTTTGGGGACATAAAAGTCGAAAGACCGTTCTTTGCCGCCGTGATTAAGCTGCCCTTGCGAAAAAATGCCCGGCAAAACCGGCTCTTCTGGGTAGTCGAAATCTAGAAACCGCATATATCCCCACAAGGCACCAATGGCTATAACGGCAACAATCGCCAGCAAATAACGCAATATTTTCATGCGATTAGACCCCTGTTTTGCGACCTTACCTCAGGATAACCGCCGCTATATTTTTTCGTCAGACCAATCTTTAACGGTCGCCACAAATATGTCGAGCAGACGGCCCAAATCATCATCGCTGATAATCATGGGCGGCATGACGTAAATGACATTGCCGAAGGGTCGTATCCAGACCCCCTGCTCTACAAATCTGGCCTTCAACTCGGTCAAGGACCGCATCTCGTCAACCTCGACAACGCCGAGTGCCCCCATGACGCGGATATCAACAATATGCGGCAGCCCCTCTAACGGCGATAGATAGGTGCGCAATTGGGCAGCAATATGATCAACTTGCCCTAGGCGGTCTTCTTGTTCAAACAGATCGAGCGAGGCATTGGCAGCAGCGCAAGCCAAGGCGTTCCCCATAAAGGTCGGGCCGTGCATCAGTTCTTTGCCGGGCTCGTCACTCATAAACCCTTCAAAGATGCGCCCAGTTGCTATTGTTGCAGCCAAGGGTAAAGTCCCACCTGTTAAGGCCTTTGACAGGGTGATGATATCGGGCACAACGCCTGTTTGACCACAAACAAACAGACTGTCCGGGTCGCCGCCCTCTTGCCTGCCCAAGCGGCCAAAGCCGGTCATAATTTCATCAAAAATCAGCATCAGATCATGATCATCAGCACAATCACGCAGAAACTGCAGAACCGATCGGCTGTGCGTTTTGAAGCCACCTGCCCCTTGCACCAATGGTTCAATGACAATCGCCGCGCAGTCATCTGCATGATCGTTCAAGAATGCCCGAAAGCTGTCTTGCTGCTCATCAGTTTCGGGTATAGGCATCACGAATTGGTCGGGCAACACCCCATCAAACATGGCGTGCATCCCCTCCTCCGGGTCGCAAATAGCCATCGTGCCCAGCGTGTCGCCGTGGTAACCACCCAAAAAGCTTATGATCTTGCTCTTGCTATTCTGACCTTTGTTCTGAAAGAACTGGATTGCCATTTTCAGGGCAACCTCGACGGAGACTGAGCCAGATTCTGTAAAGAACACATGGTTCAGATCACCGGGCAATTTTTCAGACAGACGCGTTGCCAACCGATAGGCAGGTTCGCTCGCAAATCCGCCCAACATCAAATGGGAAAAATCACCCATCTGGTCTGTAATTGCCTGATTGATATGGGGATGGTTATAGCCGTGTGCTGCCGTCCACCAAGAGGAGACACCGTCTATCAGCTCCTCGCCATTATGCAGTGTAATACGCGCGCCATCCGCCGATTTGGCAGCCAAGGGTGGTGCGGTTGTTTGCATCTGCGCATAGGGCAGCCAGACATGCTGCTGGCCCTGCTGTTGCCAGTCAGGGGCCCAATTGGGTAGTGGCGGTAATGGTGTTGGTGGCTTTTTGTTGGGCAAAATAAACCTATTCCGCTGCCAGCGGACCGGTTGCGGGGGCGTCTTCACCGACCTTGGTGCCAACCTGCATGGGCTTGATCCCAAGCTTGTCGAACAAGGCCTGATCTTTTTCCTGCTCCGGATTATCCGTCGTCAGCAATTTCGGCCCGATAAAGATTGAATTGGCACCGCCCATAAAGCACATGGCTTGTAGCTCATCGCTCATCCATTCGCGACCCGCGGATAGACGCACAACTGATTTTGGCATCATGATCCGGGCGACAGCAACGGTGCGCACAAATTCAAGGGGGTCCAGCTCGTCCAGACCAAAGACAGGCGTGCCTTCAGTTTGAATCAGCATATTGATCGGGACAGACTCAGGATGCTTTTCAAGATTGGCAAGCGTCATCAACATCCCGGCGCGGTCCTGCCGCCCCTCACCCATGCCGACAATGCCGCCTGAACAAACATTGATCCCTGCATCGCGTACATTCTGCAGCGTGTTCAGACGATCTTCATAGGTTCGCGTTGTGATGATTTCTTTATAGAATTCTTCTGAGCTGTCGACATTGTGATTGTAATAATCAAGACCAGCATGTTTCAAGCGGCCAGCCTGTTCCGGCGTCAACATGCCAAGGGTCATGCATGTTTCCATGCCCATTTCCCGAACACCTTCAATCATGGCGACAACCGCGTCCATATCGCGATCCTTGGGATTGCGCCAGGCAGCGCCCATGCAATAGCGCGTGGCACCGGCAGCCTTCGCTGCCTTGGCTTCTTCAAGCACCTTTTGCACCTCCATCAGCTTGGTCGCTTTAACGGGAGAGTCGGTCCAAGACGCGCTTTGCGAACAATATTTGCAATCCTCAGGGCAACCGCCGGTCTTGATCGACAGCAATGTGGACATCTGCACTGTGTTGGGATCGAAATAGCGGCGGTGCATGGTCTGCGCTTCAAACAGCAGATCATTCATCGGCTTGGCAAACAGTGCCTCGATCTCTTCACGGGTCCAATCATGGCGAATATCGCCCGGCGCATCAGCGGCCCCGGTGCCCATATCACGCAGGCTGTCAGCCTTTGGGGTTTCCTGTGACAATGCAGTCATTGATATATGTCCTTATTAGCGAATTTGGGCCAGCATAGCGACCAAACGGGGCAGGTCAAGCAGGGGTTTTTGCCCTGCAATATCGCGCTGCTTAAGCTGAAATGTTTGACTTCGCGCCCCGAAACCATCAGGTTGCGCCCATGACCCAATCACTTGACCAATTTGCAGCGGAAAAGCTTGCCAAACGGCGGAAAAACAACCTGTTGCGGGATCTTTTTGACACCCACAGGGATGGCCCGATTACCGTGAAACGGGATGGCAAGACGCTTATTTCCTTTTGCTGCAATGACTATTTAAACCTTAGCCACGACCCGCGCCTGATCAAAGCAGGTCACGACGCCTTGGACCTGTTTGGTACAGGGGCCGGGGCATCGCGCCTGATCACCGGGAATCACCCCCTGTTGTCAGCGCTTGAAACAGAATTAGCCGCCCTTAAAGGGACGGAGGCTGCGATTGTCTTCGGCTCTGGTTATTTGACGAATTTGGGCGTGATTCCTGCATTGATGGGCCAAGGTGATCTGGTATTGATTGATGAGTTGGCCCATGCCTGCCTGATGTCAGGCACGCGCCTAAGCGGTGCAGACGAAATCAGGTTTCCCCATAATGATCTGACATTTGTGGCAAAAGCTCTGGCCGACAAGCGTGCTGATTATAACCATGTGATGATCATTACCGATGGCGTGTTTTCAATGGATGGCGATCTTGCGCCCGTGGCAGATCTGCAAAATCTTGCGGACCGGCATGACGCGTGGCTGATGACTGACGATGCCCATGGCATTGGTGTTGTGGGCAGTGGTCGTGGCTCATCCTTTGTGGGGACTGACACATCCACCCTGCCTGCCTTGCAGATGGGCACGCTATCCAAAGCTATCGGCGGCTATGGCGGTTATCTATGTGCCAGCAGGCCCGTCGTTGAGCTGTTACGAAACCGGGCCCGCAGCTTCGTCTACTCCACAGGATTACCGCCTGCATCCGCTGCGTCAGCGTTAGCTGCGTTGAAGATCGTGCGGGAGGAACCGGATTATTGCGCCCTGCCCCTAGAAAACGCAGCCTATTTTTGTCGGGCACTTAACTTGCCGGAGCCGGAATCCCCCATTGTGCCGTTGATCGTCGGCGACCCTGAAAAGGCATTGGCGGCGGCCAAGGCGCTTGAGCAACGCGGTTTCCTTGTAACGCCGATCAGGCCACCCACCGTGCCTGATGGTACCGCCCGCCTGCGCTTTACCTTTACCGCCAAACATGAACGCAAGCATCTTGATGAGTTGATAGACGCCGTGCGGGAGATTGTACAATGACACGTTATTTCGTAACCGCGACGGGAACCGATGTCGGCAAGACACATATCGCAGCATTATTGCTGCGCGGCTGGCGCGCAAAGGGGTTAAGCGTTGCAGCCTCCAAACCCGTATTAAGCGGCCTTGGAGAGTTAAGCTTGGAAGAGACCGACTCTGCGCGCCTATTGGCAGCAATGGGTGAAACCGTGTCAGAGGATAGCGTCGCCGCTATGACACCGTGGCGTTATCAGGCCGCTCTGTCCCCCGATATGGCAGCGGCGCGAGAGAATAAAACTATTCCCTTTGATGAAGTGTTGAAACATTGTCAGGCCGAAGTCATGAATGCGCCCGCTGATCGCGGTTTGGTCGAAGGGGCTGGCGGTGTCTATGTCCCACTTGATGAGACCCACACAATGCTTGATTGGATGAAAGCGCTTGGGACACCTGCAATACTGGTGGCAGGTGGGTATCTCGGCACCATCAGTCACACGCTGACCGCTATTTCGGTTCTGCGCAATCACGCAATCCCAATAGCGGGGGTTGTGATTTCAGAATCTGTTGATGCCCCGGTTTCGTCAGAAGAAACAATCGCCGCACTAAAACGGTTCGCCACTGATGAACGCTATCACGCTGTGCCGCGGGTGCCTGAGGATGATGAGGCTGCTGCGATCGCCCTTGCTGATTTTGTAGGCTAAAAACTCATCGTCAGGCCGTCAAAGGCAGGCTCGACCCCCTTCGGCAATTCTGCCTTTAGTGTTTGGTAATCAAGGTCCACATGTAGATTGGTTAAAATCGCATGCTTTGGTCTGCAAGCCGCAATCCACCCAAGCGACTGTTCAACATGGGAATGTGTTGGATGCGGCGTGTAGCGCAAGGCATCGACAATCAACACATCAAGATCAGCCATATGGGTGGCAAGCGTCTCATCGCTAATCCCGACCACATCGGGGATATAGGCCATATCACCGACGCGCCAGCCATAGGATATGCAACTGCCATGATCCACCGGAAAGGCAGTCGCAGTAATCTTGCCCCCATCCCCCTCAATCGCGACAGGACCATCCACCAGATTGGCTTCTAAAATGGCGGGATAACCAGCCTTGCCTTCAAAACAATAATCAAAGCGGCTGGTCAATACATCTAGCGTTTCCTTATCTGCGTGAATTGCAACGCGGCGAAATCTGTTGATGGCACAGGCACGCAGATCATCAATTCCGTGTGCCTGATCCGCATGGGCGTGGGTATAAACCACCCCATCTACCCATTCCGTTTCGGCATCAAGCAATTGGTTGCGCAGGTCTGGGGACGTGTCGATCAACAGCCTTGTTAGGCCCTTCTCCCCCTCTTGCGTAATCAACAAGGAACAACGGCTGCGGCGGTTTTTAGGTTCAGCCGGATCGCAGTCACCCCAATTGCCGCCGACGCGCGGCACGCCACCGGATGAAACGCTGCCCAAAATACGGAATGTCCGCTTTGGCCCACTCATTGACGGGCCGTTGCAGGAACTTTGGAAAACAGGGTGAAGAAATTGTCTGTTGTTGTGGCGGCAAGCTCGTCAGTGCTGACGCCCTTTAACTCTGCAAGGCAGGCTGCCGTATGGGACACAAAACTTGGTTCGTTCCTTTTGCCACGTTTGGGTACGGGTGCGAGGTAAGGCGCATCTGTTTCAACCAGCAATCGATCAAGCGGCACATCCTTGGCAATGTCACGTAGTTCCTGCGCCGACTTGAATGTCAGAATGCCGGACAATGACACATAGAATCCGATTTCAAGCGCAGCTTCTGCCAAGGCACGACCGGAGCTGAAGCAATGGATCAGCCCCGGAAAGGCACCCTGCTTATATTCGTCTTGCAGAATGTCGATGATCTCATCATCGGCGTCCCGGGCATGAACGATCAGTGGCAATTGTGTTTCACGTGCCGCAGCAATATGGGCGCGGAAGGCATTGCGCTGTTCTTCCCGGGGGCTGTGTTCATAGAAGTAGTCCAGCCCAGTTTCGCCGATCCCCACAGTCTTATCATGCTTGGCAAGGTCAACAAGCTGCGCCGCGGTTACACCGGCATCTGTCTCAGCTTCATGCGGGTGCACGCCGACGGTGCAAAAGACTTGCTCATTCGCGTCGGCCAATGATTGTACCATGGGTGCTTCTGCAAGCTTGGTTGAAATGGTTAGCATCAAGCCGACATCATTGCTCGCTGCCCGTGCGAATATATCGGGCAGATCTTCCTTGAAATCAGGAAAGGTCAGATGGCAATGGCTGTCAACCAACATAAAACTTACTTCTGCTCTTCTTCATCGACAAAGCGCGGGAAAATACCTTGCGGCTTTTCAACAACAGCGCCGGGTGCGATACGCCCGCCCTCACCCAACTGGGCAAAGCTGCGGGCGTCTGCTGGAACACTTAACTGGTCGAGCAATTTGCCAGCTGATTCAGGCACAACAGGTTGCGCCAAAATCGCAATCTGGCGGATCAACTCTGCGGTCACATACAGCACCGTTGCCATACGATCAGGATCAGTTTTACGCAGCGCCCAAGGTTCTTGACCCGCGAAATAGCGATTGCCTTCGCTGACCAATTCCCAAATAGTAGCAAGCCCGGTATGGATCGCCTGTTCATCGAAGGCAGCGCGCACCTTGTCGAGCAGACCATCGGCCATTACCAGCATGGTCTTATCTTCATCACTGAAGTCGGCAGGGTTCGGCACTTGGTTGTCGCAATTTTTGGCAATCATGCTCAAGGACCGCTGCGCCAGATTACCTAGATCATTGGCAAGGTCGCCATTCATGCGTTTAACCATGGCTTCGTGGCTGAACACGCCATCCTGCCCAAAGCTTACTTCGCGCATCAGGAAATAGCGGGTTTGGTCCAGCCCATACGTGTCAATCAGGTTGAAGGGATCGATCACATTGCCAAGCGACTTCGACATTTTTTCGCCGCCATTCATGATCCAGCCATGGGCGAAGATGCGCTTTGGCAGGGGCAAGTCAGCAGCCATCAAAAAGGCAGGCCAATAGACCGCGTGAAAGCGAATAATATCCTTGCCGATAATGTGATGTGATTGCGGCCAGAAGGCTTTGTATTCATCCGCATTTTCATCGGGATAGCCGATCGCGGTCAAATAATTGGTCAGCGCGTCAATCCACACATACATGACATGTTCGGGCGCCCCGGGCACAGGAACACCCCAACTGATCGCGGTGCGCGAAACACTCAAATCCTTTAGGCCACCTTCAACAAAACTGACAACTTCGTTGCGCCGACTTTTGGGGGCAATGAAATCTGGATTTGCGTCATAGTAGTCAAGCAATGGCTGTTGCCAGTCAGACAGATTGAAGAAGTAGCTTGGCTCCTCCACCCACTCAACCGGGGCACCTGTGGGGGCGCGTTTTTCGCCATCCGGCCCGTCGGTCAATTCGCTTTCTGCGTAATAGGCCTCGTCCCGAACGGAGTACCAGCCTTCATAGGCGCCAAGGGTAATGGCCCCTTTTTCTACAAGCCGCGTCCATAAGGCCTGCGCGGCTGCATAATGGCGTGGTTGCGTGGTCCGAATGAAATCATCATTGGTTAGGTTAAAGGCATCAGACAATGCCTCAAACCGGGGGCTGACACCATCCACAAGCTCTTGCGGAGAGACGCCTTGTTTTTCAGCCGCCTGTTGGACCTTTTGCCCATGCTCATCTGTGCCGGTCAGAAATTTGACCCGCTTGCCATCCAAACGGTGAAACCGGGCCAGCAAATCACAGGCAATGGTCGTATAGGCATGGCCCACATGGGGCGCATCATTGCAGTAATAAATCGGCGTTGTGATGTAAAACGCGTCCTGGGTCATAATCTGTCCGCTGTAAAAGGCTAGTTGCTACCGCTTTTATCGGCCCTAACCCTATTCGGCAAGGGCTGACAAGCGTCTGAGGACGAACTGCCGCTTATCAAGGTTTAGGCCCAATGTTTGGGCCTTATCTTCAAAAAATGCATTACGTAGACCGTCAATTCCCAACACCCCATGATGATTGAGCAAATCTTCGATCAAGTCTTGTTCATCGGGGATAATGGCGATTTCACCGATTGAGGCACCTTTGGCAGCCATGCGCGCCACCCGGCCAAGCCAATCTGTTGTCAAATCGCAGAAAAGCGCCATTTTCTCGTCCTGCCCAGCCCGTACCAAAGGATCGGCAAATTTATTTCTTTGTGCAGCTGAACCGCCAATCGCCGCAAACAGGCCCTGATAAAGATCGAACCCGTCAGCCAGCAACAGCGCCATGGCCCTTCCCGGCGCGCCTTCTGACAGGCGTGCAACGGCGCGCGCGGTCTGCTGGTCCGTGTCTGGCAATTGCTGTTGGATCAGGCCTTCAACAGCAGGCTCGTCCAAGGGGGCAAAGCTTAACTTCCGGCAACGTGAACGAATGGTGGGCAATAATCGCCCCGGTGCGTGTGAGACCAGAAAGAACAAACTGCGAGCTGGTGGCTCCTCCAGCAGTTTCAACAACGCATTGGCTGCATTCACATTCATATCGTCGGCAGCATCAATGATGGCGATCCGATAGCCTGCCTCAGAACTGGTGGACCCAAAGAACGGTGTTAAGGCGCGAATATCATCGACACTGATTACCGTCTTAAACTTTTTGGTCCGCTGATCCCAAGCGCGTCTAACTGTTCTGACATTGCCGTGAGATTCAGCGCGAATACGCATAGCAATAGGATCACCTTGCGGGACAGCTAGGCCCGGTGTTGCGCTGTCATTAGCCAAAAGGTAGCGTGTCGCCAAATAGGCAAAACTAGCCTTCCCCACTCCCTTTGGTCCGCCAAGCAACCAGGCATGGTGCAAACGATTTTCAGAATGCGCCTTAGTGAACATATCGATCTGGGCCTGATGCCCAACAAGTTCTGTGCAGTCACGAGGGTGCGGCAGCCCGTCTATGACGTCACTTTGGGGATCAGCCTCAACCTCTAGCACAGCCATGATCTAGCCAGCCAATTTCTGGGCGGTCAGGCTGATAATCTCTGCCGCGATGTCATCAACCGGACGGGAGGCATCAATGATTTTGATACGGTCTGGTTCAGCCTTTGCAAGGTCAAGGAACCCTTGGCGCAAATCATTGTGGAAGCTTAGGTCCAGCCCTTCAAATCGGGTCTCGCCATCCACACCTTCACGCAGTTGGGCGCGCCTGATCCCCTCTTCCGGTGCAAGGTCCAACAAAAAGGTTAGGTCGGGCAAGGTTCCCGCGCTGCCCCATTCACTATCAAGCGCGCGCACACGCTCAACCCCCAAGCCTCGTGCAATGCCCTGATAGGCAATGGTTGAATCAATGTACCGATCGCAAAGCACCATTGTCCCGTCTTGCAGAGCAGGATCAACCACGCGGGCAACATGATCGCGCCGCGCGGCCAGCAAAAGCAGTAGTTCAGTTTCGGCAGTCCAGCGATCCCCCGCCCCGGTTACGATCAGTTTGCGAATTTCGTCGGCGCCAGTTGTACCGCCTGGCTCCCTAGTTTTAATGGCAGCATCATTGCGGGCATGGACCCAATTCATCAAACGGTCAATCTGGGTCGTTTTACCGGCCCCTTCGCCGCCTTCAAAACTGATGAACAGGCCTCGGCTTTGTTGCTTGCTGTCGCTCACCTGCCGCCTGCGCCCCACAACAGATAGGACACAGCCGCTTTCAAACGACCAACAGCGCCAAGCTTATAGACTGACTTGCCAGCCAATAAGGGGTATTCAAGTGGTTCCATGTCAGGCGCGGTAACACGCAACACACCAACCTGTTGCCCCTCAACAATTGGTGCAGGGATCGGTGCGGTGTAAGACATGGCCACCTTCATATTGCGGCGTGACTGACGCTTCATCGTCAGGGTTAAGGATTCAGGAACGATAACAGGAACTGTTTCTTCCGTGCCGAGCCATACATCAGCTTCACCTACAGTTTCGTTTGCATCAAATAGATGATAATTATCGAAATTGCGGAACGCCCAGCCCATTAGGCGCAGGCTTTCGCTGGACCGTTCACGCATTGAGCCCATGCCGTTCAGTACCATGAATATGCGCCGATCATCCTGTTTGGCGGATGCGGTCAGGGCATAACCCCCAGCCTCAGTATGGCCGGTCTTTAGGCCATCAGCGCCAATGTCGCGATATAGCAACGGGTTGCGATTGCCTTGCTTGATCTTGGCCCAGGTGAATTCTTTTTCCGCAAAAATCTTGTAATAGTCAGGATAGGTGTCGTGAATATATTGCGCCAGAATGGCTAGATCGCGGGCAGACATATATTGCCCCTCGTGAGGCCAGCCTGTTGCGTTTACAAAATGGGAGTTTGTCAGGCCGATTTCTTTTGCGCGCTCGTTCAACAAATGGGCAAACTCAGCCTCTGTCCCAGCGATACCTTCTGCAACAACAATGCAGGCGTCATTGCCTGACTGCACGATGATGCCGCGCAACAGGTCTTCGACCCGAATGCGTTTATTGACCATCACAAACATTTTAGAGCCGCCCTTTTTCCAGGCCTTTTCACTGACAAGAAACCTGTCATCAAGGCTCAATGACCCTTCTGCCAACCTGTCGAACAGGATCAGAACAGTCATCAGCTTACTCATGGAACTGGGCGGTGCGGGGACATCTGCATTCTTCTCATACAGGATTGTCCCGGTTTCGCCATCAATGATGATGGCTTGTTTCGCAGCGGTATCAAGCGCTTGCGACGGCAGGCTGACAAGGGCTGTCAGAATAAAGGCAAAGGAGAGTGAAAGCAGTTTGCGAAGCATCATGGCAATATGGGTCGTTTTACTCATTAAACTTAGGGCGTGGCAGCAAAGCTGGCCGATGGAGGTGATTGCGAGGAAGAGGTTGGCGCGGCTTCGGGCTGTACGATATGTGCCCCTGCATAGCCCGTGTCCCGTAGTGAGGCAAGGGCTGTCGCCGCCTCAGTCGGGGATCTGTAGGGGCCAACCCAAACCTTATGAAGTGTGCGATTCTGCTGCATCGTTGTATTGACCGATGCGGCACCAAACATCTGGGTCATACGTGTGCGCAGGGTCTGCGCGCTTTCAAATGAAGTGAAGGCCCCTATTTGGATGTAATAATCAGCTAATGCTGGCTGGCCGGTGACTGCCGGATGTGAGGTGGCTGTCTGCTCAACCGGTAGAACAGCAACATCTGCAGAAGGAGCGGCGCGTGGCTTGTCCTCGATCAATGCCTGTTGGGGGTCAGGCATTTGGGCGTGCCCTGCCGCACTTTCAAGCCATTGCGGTCGTACTATGCGGCCATCAGGTCCGCCTGTGCGGACCATCGTTACACGCACATGTGCGGTTCCCTTCCCTATAATATTAAGTTCCTTGGCGGCAGCGCGGCTAAGATCAATCAAGCGGTTTTTTTTGTAGGGGCCGCGGTCATTGATCCGCAACACGACTGACCGCCCGTTTTCAAGATTAGTGACCCTGACCCAACTGGGCATTGGCAATGTCGGATGGGCCGCGGTCATCCCGTTCATATCATAGGTTTCGCCATTAGCGGTTAGCGAGCCATGAAATTTCGGCCCATACCAAGATGCTGTGCCAACCTGATCATAATTGGGGTCTTCTTTAGGGTAGTACCAGACACCAGCCATTTGATAGGGGCTGCCAACCTTGTAAGGGCGCGTGTCGCCACTGTCAGGCCCCATAATCTGTTTGGCGCCATAGACCGCCAGCCGCGCCTCGGTACAGGCGCTTAACAGCGCCATACCGACCAACAACAAAGCGGCCTGTAAAACTGGTCTAGTTCGCAATGGCATCAGCCAACAGTCCTACCGTTGCTGCGTATAGGTGCGCGCAATTATAGCCCAATATTGCTTTGTAGTTCCCATAAGCAAGAAAGGCAGTCGGGTTTGACTCGGACAGGCTTTCACTACCATCAGGCAGTACCAGCCACGCCTTTATGTCGGGCCTGCCAGTCGGTAAGGGGCTGCCATTCACACTGCGTACGCCCATGGCATTCCATGCTGCCAAGGATTTTGCTTCGGTGATATTGGCGCGCATTGCGCGGCAGCCACTGCCAGATGTTCTGGCCATTGCAGCAAAATCTGTGCGCGAGAACCCCTTGGGCAATGTCACCTGACGCCCCCAAGTCGTGTTGTCGTCCCAGCCATGTTTGGCGAGATAATTGGCGATTGAGGCAAAGACGTCGCCTTCATTCCGCCAGATATCGCGTTTCCCATCACCGTCAAAATCTGCAGCATAGGCAAGATAGCTTGTGGGAATGAATTGCGGTTGCCCCATGGCCCCTGCCCATGACCCCTTCATGCTGTCTATGTCGATATAGCCTTTGTCGAGCATTTTAAGGGTCGCCATCAATTGTTCCTTAAAGAACGCAGAACGACGCTTGTCATAGGCAAGTGTAGCAATGGCCGAAATTAAAGGAATATCACCAGTAATAGCACCATAGCGCGTTTCCATTCCCCAAATGGCAAGAATGAAGCGCCGCTGAACGCCATAGCGTTCTTCGATCTGGGTTAATAGCTGATCATATTGCTGCGCTTTGGCCTTGCCGACACGGATATTTGTCGGGCTAATCACGCGGTTCCGGTAAATATCAAAGGTCAGCTTGAATTCTGATTGCGATCGGTCGTGCCGAACAACTCTGCGGATCGGTTTGGCGTCTTTGAAGGCAAGGTCAACAGTTTCAGCGCGGATGCCCTTTTTTATCGCCTCAACCCGAACTTCCTGCAAAAAGCGATAAAATCCAGCGTCATCAATCCCCTCATCATCGGATTGGGCCTGTGCGATAGACAAAGGGGCAAGGATCATTAATCCCAGAAAAAACGCAAAAACTCTGGTCATTTCACAAATCGCTCCCATATAACTCGCATAGCAAGACCCGGTATCATCATGTCAAAATAGGCAAGCATCGCCTAATTGGTCGAATCACTGGGGTCACCGCCGATAGTCACAGGCAAGAGTGGCGACAATCGGGCATCTATTCAACCGCGCTGCGGATAAATCATGGGGCTGATCATGGCAAAATGGACTTTTGACGATATTCCTGACCAAACAGGCAAATATGTGGTGGTAACAGGCGCCAATAGTGGCCTTGGCTTTGAAACCGCAAAGGCTATGGCCGACAAGGGTGCAACAGTCGTTATGGCCTGCCGCAACGAAGACAAGGCGGCTGAGGCAGCCTCACTCATTCGCGACACTGTCCCCAATGCCCCTCTTGAGGTGCGAAAACTGGACCTGTCTGACCTTGATAGTGTCAAACACTTTGCCGATGAAATGCTGGTGCAAGACAAACCAATCGATATCCTGTTCAACAATGCAGGCGTGATGGCGATGCCCGAAATGCGCACAGCCCAAGGGTTTGAAATGCAGATTGGCACCAATCACCTTGGTCACTTTGCCCTCGCCGCACGCCTGTTTCCACTGGTTAAAAAGGCAGAGGCCGGACGTGTTATCGCCGTTGCATCACAAGCGCACAGGATCGGCAAGATCAATCTGGACGATCTAAATTGGCAAAGCCGCAGCTATTCACGTTGGGCCGCCTATGGTCAGGCAAAACTGGCCAATTTGATGTTCTCGAAAGAGTTGGCGAAGCGATTGGCTGCACAAAACAGCAAAGTCATCAGCGCCGCTGCCCATCCGGGCTATGCGTCAACAAACTTGCAAAGTGCAGCCTCAAAAGTTGAAAACTCAAAATTCGGCGAATGGTTCTTTGAACTGGGCAACAGCCTGTTCGGACAAAGCCAAGCCAAGGGGGCCTTGCCCTCACTACGGGCTGCAACAGATCCGAGCGTCCAAGGGGGTGATTATTACGGTCCCCACGGCTTTATGGAGCGTGCTGGTTATCCGGTTAAAGTCGGCTCAACCACAATCGCGCAAGATCAAGACATGTGGGCAAAGCTTTGGGACCTGTCAGAAGAGCTGACGGGCGTAAAATTCGATCTTGCATAATTTGGAGCATGGCGGAGAGGGGGGGATTCGAACCCCCGAAGGGCGTGAACCCTTGCTGGTTTTCAAGACCAGTGCATTCAACCACTCTGCCACCTCTCCTATTGTCTTTGGCAACGCCAAGACGTGAGTCGCATCGGTTGTGCGGGCGGCACATTACTTGATTTTTTCAGCGGCGCAAGCCCCTTAGAGGGCAAAGCGTGTGCCCCGCGTCCATCCGTCCATATTTTGACTGACTGATCAGGTGGAGGCGCATCTGTCGCACCAGTCAGTTAATAATCGCTCGCAAAACAGTTGCAAGTTATTCGCAGAAGCATTATATAAACCTCACCTTAGAGAGAGGTCAAAAATGTATATTTGCAATTGCAACGGGATTAATCAAAAGGCAGTGGCTGAGGCGAAACAGGCCGGTGCCCGCTCTGCGCTTGATGTTTATCGTTTGAACGGCTGCAAGCCGCAATGTTGTAAATGCGTTCCGGAAATGGCCCAACTTGTCGCCCAAACAGATGTCCGGGCCGTCTCTTAAGTCATCCTGCCACTGCAATCGCAATTGCGAGTGACTTTCATATACACTTGATTTTATTGACTTTTTTCCCCTCTTCTTTATTGTGTTTCCAATGCTGGATAAGGAGCGAGAGCCATGAAGGGCGATAAAGATGTCATCGCAGCACTGAATAATGTGCTGACCAACGAACTTACTGCAGTTAATCAGTATTTTTTGCATGCCCGCATGTATCAGGACTGGGGCTATGAAGCCTTGGGCAAGCATGAATATGACGAATCAATCGAAGAAATGGGTCATGCTGACAAGCTGATCAAACGCATTTTGATGCTTGAGGGCCTGCCCAATCTGCAAAATCTGCACAAGCTGGCAATTGGCGAGACAGTTCCCGAATGTTTGCAAGGTGACCTTGACCTCGAATTAAAAGGGCGCAGTGACCTCATCGACGGCATCAACCTGTGTGAACAGAAGCAAGATTATGTCAGCCGTAACATGCTGCGCGAAATCCTAGACGATACTGAAGAGCATATAGACTATCTGGAAACCCAGCTTGGTCTTGTCGATAGTGTTGGCCTGCAAAACTACCTGCAAACAGCAATGGGCGGCATCGAGGGCTGATTTCAAGCCCCTACCCGCCTGTTTTGGCAGTGAAGAATTCGGCAACCCGCTATATTTCGTGTAGCGGGTTGTTTTTTGGCTGCAGGAAAGACTGCGATTAATCAGTCAAACGCTTGACCAAACTGGATGTATCCCAGCGTTTGCCGCCCATCTTCTGTATCTCTGCATAGAACTGATCAACAAGCGCGGTTACTGGCAATTGCGCACCATTGCGCCGTGCTTCATCAAGCGTAATGGCAAAGTCCTTGCGCATCCAATCGACCGCAAAGCCAAACTCAAACTCGCCCGCAGCCATTGTCGTCGCGCGATTTTCCATCTGCCAGCTTTGCGCAGCACCCTTTGATATCACGTCAAAAACAGCGTCGGTATCAAGCCCAGCTTTTTGGGCGAAATGAACAGCCTCAGCCAAGCCTTGAATAAGCCCGCCGATGCAGATCTGGTTGACCATCTTGGTCAATTGCCCGGCCCCCGCCGGCCCCATCAATCGCACAGATTTAGCGTAAGTTTCCATAGCAGGTTTTGCGCTATCAAATGCTGCCTGATCACCACCAACCATGATGGTCAGTTGACCATTTTCAGCACCAGCCTGCCCGCCTGACACCGGCGCATCAAGCGCACCGATGCCCTTTGCCTTGGCGGCCTCAAACAGGTCGCGCGCAACGTCAGCGGAAGCAGTTGTGTGATCTATTAAAATCGTGCCTGGTTTCATCGCGGCCAAGGCACCATTGTCACCCATATAGACCCCGCGCACATCATCATCATTGCCGACACAGGACACGATAATATCTGCGCCCGATGCAGCCTCACCCGCACTCATGCACATGCTGCCGCCATATTGCTTGTTCCAGGCAGCGCTTTTGTTTAGGGAGCGGTTGTAAACTCGCAACTCATGGCCAGCGGTCGCAAGGTGGCCCGCCATTGGCCCGCCCATAACACCAAGCCCCAAAAATGCGATGGTCTTTTTGCTTGCCGTTGCTGCGGTCATGGCGCGCTCCTTACCAAAATCAGTCGCGATGAAAAATTTCTTCAAGTGACAGGCGGTTCATCCCATCCTTTGGCGCATTCCACCCGGTGACATTGATCGCTTTCAACGTCAGGCTGGATAGGCTGCCATCTTCTGCATGATCAACATCAATAATATTGAAACATGCCAGATCCTGTTCCAAGGCACCCATGATTGATGTGTCGCCTGCTGCGATCCAAGACAGGATCACGCGATTGATCCCCTCATGCGCCACCACAAGCGCCTGCGTCCAGCTTGTGTCGTCGATCAGACGCATGATGCCGCGTGCGGCCCGTGTCTGGGCCTCGTCAAAGCTTTCACCACCTTCACCAAATGTGCCGCTAACATCTTGCGCCTGGCGAAAGGCTTTGCGCATCGCTGCTGTCAGGGAATGTTCAGTCAGCAAATGGCCGATATTGAAGTCACCTGCGTGAAGCTCTACCAAGTCCGCGTCGATTTCAAGTTCAGGCCGCGTGCTGTCAGGCTGGCCGTTCAACACGCCTTGGGCAGTTTGATAGGTCCGTGGATAGCCCGAACAAATCGCCTTGTCGAAGGGAATGTTGGCTAGGGCTATGCCTGCTTTCTTTGCCTCATCCTGACCGCGCGGGGTCAGGTTAACCTGTGTTGTATCAAGTTCGGACCCGTCTTCAGGTTCCTGAAAATAGTCCACATGCCCGTGGCGCATCAAATAGATGCGCCGACGGGAAATCGTGTCTTTCAAAAAACCCATTAGATTGCGCCTGAACCCTTCAGTGCTTCAATCACATCGGCTGAAAAGCCCCAATCGGACAGGACGTCATCATTATCAGCCCCGGCAACGGTTGGCGCGCGGCTGATTTCAGGTGATGTGCGGCTGAAACGCGGCGCAGGCGCGGGCTGCATCACACCGTCAATCTCAACGAATGTGCCGCGTTCTTTATTGTGGGGGTGGTTGGGCGCTTCATCCCAGCTAAGAATGGGGGCAAAGCACACATCAGTGCCTTCCATAATCTCGGTCCATTCATCACGGGTTTTTGTCTTCAGAACCGCACCCAGCTTATCCTTCAGTTCCGGCCATTTTGACTTGTCCATTTGCGCGTCAAAATCGGGATCGTCGGTCAGCCCTGTATGTTCACGCAGCAAGGCATAGAATTGCGGTTCAATTGACCCGATGGACACATATTTCCCATCCTTACATTCGTAAGTGTCATAGAAATGCGCTGCCCCGTCGAGCATATTGTCTTCTGCCTCATTCGTCCAAATCCCAGCTGAGCGGAAGCCCCACATCATGCTGGACAGAACAGCAGCACCATCAGTCATGGCAGCGTCAATCACCTGCCCCTTTCCTGATGTGCGTGCCTCGATAATGCCGCAGGCAAGACCGAATGCCAGCATCATGCCGCCGCCACCGAAATCACCAACAAGGTTCAACGGCACGACCGGGCGTTCACCCTTGCGGCCAATGGCATTCAATGTGCCGGTAATAGCGATATAGTTTTGGTCATGGCCAGCAGCATGGGCCAAGGGACCATATTGGCCCCACCCTGTCATGCGACCGAATACAAGTTTGGGGTTCCGCTCAAGACAGACATCAGGGCCAAGGCCAAGCCGTTCCATCACACCGGGACGGAAGCCTTCAATCAAACCGTCTGCTTCTTCGATAAGTTTAAGGACAGTTTCAACGCCCTCAGGGTTTTTCAGATCAACGGCGATAGACCGACGGTTGCGGTTCAAAATTTCATGCTTTGAGCCTGAGCCTGCCGCCGCCTTACGGTCAACGCGGACAACATCTGCACCCATATCAGCCAGCATCATGGCGCAATAAGGGCCCGGGCCAATACCTGCGATTTCTACAATTTTAACACCTTGCAACGGTCCCATATCGGTCCCCTCCTGTTTCGAAAAATAACAATAACGATGGGGACAGGGATACAAAGCCTGCGACATTCGTGCAAGCGATATCGCGCAGATTTTTAAGCTTTCAGGCCGCGAGAACCGGGCTTTACAGCCTCAATCGCGGCAAGTTCCGCAGGGACATCCTCAGGTTTATAGATGGGGGCATCAATCTCCAGCAAGGATATGAGAGGGACGCCAACATCCGCCTTGCCGCCAGACCGATTAACCAGGCTGGCAGCGGCCACAACTTCACCGCCTGCTTTGGTAATTGCCTCAATACATTCGCGAGATGATAGGCCCGTTGTGACGACATCTTCGACCATAACCACTTTGGCCCCGGGATCGAGCGCAAATCCACGGCGGAATTGGAACTCCCCCTCCACACGTTCTGTAAAGATACCCGGTACGCCCAATTGACGGGCAAGCTCATACCCAACAATGACCCCGCCCATTGCCGGGGCAACAGCGATGTCAATTGGGTCAGAGATTGTAGACCGCACTTTCTCAGCCAAGGCAGCGCACAACCGCCCTGCACGCTCAGGGTCCATCAGAACACGGGCACATTGCAGATAGACTGAGCTGCGCATGCCTGAGGACAAAATGAAATGCCCCTCTAACAAGGCATCTGCTGCGCGAAACTCATCCATCACCTGTGTCTGATCCATCATGGTCTATCTCCTCCCTCATAAAGCGAAATGATTACTCGCCGCGAATGCGTTCGATTTGGCTGACAACATCAAGTGTTTTGACGCTGGTCAACGCGTCCATCAAATGACGAACATCGCGGACCTGCAAATCCACAATCAGCTCAAACACATCTTCTGCGCGGCCTGTAATCTTTAAATTAAAAATGTTGCACCCCGCCTTGGCAATCATGGCACAAAACTCGCCAAGTGCGCCCGGCTCATTCACCAATTCAACCCGTACGCGCCCGATATGGGGGCTGGCTTCCTGTGTTTCGGCATCATCATGCCACTTCAGGTCAAGCCAAGCGTCTGATCTGTTGGTTTCAGGCGTGTCGTGTCTGACAAGGTTTTGGCAATCAATTGTGTGGACCATGACGCCGCGCCCCTCCTGCACGATGCCGACAATCCGGTCACCGGGCAGCGGATGGCAGCATGGGGCAAAATGCACAGCAAGGCCCGGCACCAGCCCCTTAATCGGTATCGCAGCACTTTCATCAGGTTGGACGCGTTCCCCCGTGATAAAGCGACGGGCAACAGATTTGATGCGCAACGCAGGGAACATGATGGCCAGTACGTCAGTGGCTGGGATCTTCCCTTGCCCCAAGGCAACATATAAATCATCCAGCGTGTCATAGTCAGTGCGCGACACGGCCAGCTTTAACGCCTTGTCTGTCAGCTTTGCCTCTTCACGCGCCGCAGTCATGCGCAATAGACGTTCGCCCAAGGCGACATATTGGGTTTTTTCTTCATGGCGGACAAAGCGGCGAATGGCCGATCGTGCCCGGCCCGTGATCACTAAATTTTCCCATTCAGGATCAGGGGTCTGGGTTGCCGACCGAATGATCTCAACCTGATCGCCATTGTTCAACTTGTCCGTTAGGGATTTGCGTATGCCATTGATCTTGACGCCAACACAAGTGTCGCCAACCTTGGTGTGAACGGCATAGGCAAAATCAAGCGGCGTCGCCCCAAACGGCAGCGCAATCAAATCCCCCTTGGGAGTGAAACAAAAGACCTGATCTAGGAACATTTCAAGCTTTGAATGTTCCAGCATTTCATCCGGGCTTTCTGCGTCCTCTATCATTTCAACAAGGCCGCGTAGCCAGCGATAAGCAGCAGCCTCTGACTGCTTCACGGCATTGGCGATACCGGATGCTTCTTCTTCGTCCTTATCCTTGTAATGCCAATGGGCGGCCAAGCCGTTTTCTGCAAAGTCATGCATGGCAGCGGTGCGTATTTGCACCTCGACCTTTTGCTGTTGCGGCCCAATAACAGTTGTATGAATGGACTGATAGCCATTTGCCTTGGGGGTTGAGATATAATCCTTGAACCGCCCCGGCACTGTCCGCCAGCGGCCATGCAAGACGCCTAGGGCGCGATAACAATCCCCCGGTTGGTCAACGATAACGCGGAAGCCGAAAACATCGGACAATTGCTCAAACGAAATATCCTTGCGCTGCATTTTGCGCCAAATTGAATAGGGCCGCTTTGAGCGCCCCCTCACCTCAGCCTCGATCCCTTCTGTGCGCATGGCTTCATCAACTTGGCTGGCGATCTGATGAACGATGAAGCCTGAATCTTCTGCCAAGAACTGCATGCGCGTTTGGATAGAGCTGCGGGCCGATGGGTTGAGGTGTTCAAACGCAAGGTCCTCAAGCTCCTCACGCACGGACTGCATGCCGATGCGGCCTGCAAGTGGCGCAAAAATCTCGATCGTTTCAAGCGCCTTGCGCCTGCGGCTTTCTTCTTTCTTCACATGGTGAAGCGTCCGCATATTGTGCAAACGGTCAGCAAGTTTTACCAGCAGCACACGAATGTCTCGTGACATGGCAACCAATAGTTTGCGGAAATTCTCCGCCTGCTTCGTCCCCTCGCCCGACAGTTCGATTTGCGACAGCTTGGTCACGCCATCGACCAATTGGCAAATTTCGCTGCCGAACAGTCCCTCAATTTCTTCGTGGGTGGCCAGCGTGTCTTCAATTGTGTCGTGCAACAGCGCGGTGACAATGGTCGCGGTATCAAGCTTTAGGTCCGTTAGGATCCCCGCAACCTCCAACGGGTGAGAGAAATAGGGATCGCCGCTAGCCCGCTTTTGATTACCGTGGGCGCGCATGGCAAACACATAGGCCTTGTCCAGCAATGCATCATCGCATTGCGGGTCATAGGCCCTTACACGCTCCACAAGTTCAAATTGGCGAATCACGCTGGATCTATCCTTTTCCTAAGTCAGCAAGCCAGTGTAACGCAGATATAAAAAAAGGCACACGATCAGATGATCGCATGCCCTTTGCATGGTTTATGTCCGGCAGGAAAATCAGCCGTCGCCCCCTTGCAGGGCAGCCAGAAGGTCTTCTTCTGACATTTGATCCATGGCGTCGCCAACATCTTCGCGGCTTTCCAGCAGTTGGATTTCGTCGCTGCCGTCGGCTTCTTCGATTTCGGACAGAACCTGAAGGTTGGTCACCAAATCTTCGCGTAGATCATCAGGATTGATCAGACCGTCTGCGATTTCGCGCAGGGCAACAACGGGGTTCTTGTCATTGTCGCGATCGACCAAGATTTCTGCACCAGCAGACATCGCCCGGGCCCGTTCTGCTGAAAGCAATACTAGGT
This sequence comes from Alphaproteobacteria bacterium, assembly GCA_965229935.1. Classification (GTDB taxonomy): domain Bacteria; phylum Pseudomonadota; class Alphaproteobacteria; order SPJN01; family SPJN01; genus SPJN01. The sequence continues at coordinate 1,057,050 of CBDDKB010000002.1, read as the reverse complement.
CAAACCGGTTCGGTACTTTATCAACGCAATCTTCAACTGTGACGCGGGCCATCTGGCACTCCTGCACTTATGCAAATCCGAAGGATGTTTCTAAAGAAAGGGAGGATTGGATGCAAGGGGCCCCGCCCCCCATTTCTGCGTCAAATTAGCAGAAAGTTGCGCCTTTTTTGATATTTTCCGGCCCCAATTCAGCTTTTGGCAGTGAATTAAGTATCTCTGTGAGTCGACGCCCGCTTACCGGGTGACGCCAGGCAGGCGCGATCTCATAAAGGGGTTTAAGGACGAAATTGCGGCTTTCAAGTGCCGGGTGAGGCAGGATCAAGGGTCGAGATAGGTGGTCAGCCCCATCGGCCTCTGCCCCCAAAATCGTTCCATGATAGTCCAGCAAATCAAGGTCTAAGGGCCGCGCAGCCCATTTTATCCGTCGTTTTCGGCCAAATTGGCGTTCAATATCGTGCAATTTTTGAAGTAATTGGGCTGCGGATAAGGGCGTGGCAACCTCGACAACTGCATTTGTGAACCATGGCTGGGCACTACGCGGGTATGGCGGCGTGTGCCACAAAGAAGAACAGCGGCGCACAGCCAGGCCATGACGGGCCATTGCCCCCACAGCCGCGCGAACGGTTTGGGGCGGCGGGCCTGCCGGGCTGGTCAAATTGCTGCCAATACCAATCAGAATCATGCCCCATCCATAGCGATTTTTCGTCAAAACTGATAGGGACAGGATATGAGCAAAGAATCACACCCCGACAGTGTTGGCCCTGAACCGCCCGTTGATTGTCCGCTTTGCCCGCGATTGGTGGCATTTCGGGATGAAAACACGGCCAAATATCCTGACTTCTTCAACGCCCCTGTCCCCTCATTCGGGCCTGAGGATGCGCGTCTGCTGATTGTCGGGCTTGCACCGGGCTTAAAGGGCGCCAATCAAACAGGACGCCCCTTCACAGGTGATTATGCCGGTGATTTGCTTTATGCGACTCTAGCTGATTTCGGGTTCAGCACAGGCACATATGACAAACATGCTGATGACGGGTTAAATCTGGTTGATTGTATGATCACCAATGCAGTGCGCTGCGTGCCACCACAGAACAAGCCTATCGGGCAAGAGGTTAATGCCTGCCGCCCCTATCTTGTGGCGCGTATTGCAGCGCTACCCAAGCTCTCGCATATTTGTGCGCTAGGCAGTCTGGCCCACAATGCGGTGCTGTCCACATTCGGCTTACGCAAAGCCGATTACAAATTTGCCCATAATGCGCGCCATGAACTGGGCGACACAGGACTTGTGATGGTCGATTCCTATCACTGCAGTCGCTACAACACGAACACAGGACGACTGACATCAGAAATGTTTGCGGATGTCTTTAGATCTATTCGCAACGAGCTGGATGCGGCCTAACCAATATCCCTGTCAAAATGCGCGGCGTCGTCGGGAATGATGTGCCAGGGCTGTGCGCTTGAGGTCCACAGAACGGCGCCGGGCTTGTAGGCAGACGGGTCGTCCAATGTGCCAACCTTTAGCGGGTAAAATGGCAAGGCATCACCACCATCGAACCAAAGATGTGTCCCACAATTGGGGCAAAAGACACGGGCGACCTCGTTCCCACTCGCCGCCTGCACGGTGATGGATTTAGTTTCACCGTTAACCGATAGGCTGTCTTTTGGCACCAAGACTACATGGCCTGGCGCACCACCGGCCACCTTTTGACAATCCCGGCAATGACACTGGCCCATGCCTATCGGGTCTGCATCAAAAGAAAAAGTTATCTGCCCACACAGGCAAGACCCTGACTTGTTTTGATCGCTCATCTCAGTTCCCCCGTTTTTTCAGGTTAACTGTAGCGTTCTTCCAACCATGGGTCACCCTCATTGTGATAACCACGCACTTCCCAAAAGCCGGGCTGATCAGCATCGACAAATTCGATCCGCTTGATCCATTTGGCGCTTTTCCAGAAATACCATTGCGGCAGGACCATTCGCACCGGGCCGCCATGTTCGCGCGTTAAGGGACTGCCATTCCAACTATGGGCAATCATGGCATCGGGCGCGCCAAAGGCATCAAGCGTGACATTGGTTGTATAACCATCATAAGCATGAAAAATCACGTGGGTAACGGATGGCGTCGGCTTCACCAGATCAAGAATGTGCGCGGTTGAAACGCCTTCGAAATGATTGTCATAACGGCTCCACGCTGTGACGCAATGAATGTCGCACACTTGATCATGACGTGGCTGCGCCTGAAGGGTGGCATAGTCCCATGTCACAGGATTCGCGACATGCCCATTAATGTCCAGCGTCCATTGATCCGCCGTTACGGTCGGTTGAATGCCCAAATCCAACACAGGCCAGTTTTCAACCAATCGCTGTCCGGGAGGTAGGCGTTTTTTGTGTGCCTCGTCAGATTCACCAGTCAGCAGATGGCCACGTTCGGCGCGCGCCATCTTGCGGCCCACGAATGCTTCCTTAAGCTGCCCTAGCAATCCGGGCGTATAATCATCTTCTTGATCAGCCATGTCCTACCCCCGATCGCGCATGATGCGCGCCTTTTGCCGATCCCAATCGCGCTTCTTTTCTGTTTCGCGTTTATCGACAGTCTTTTTACCTTTGGCGAGGCCGAGCTGCAATTTCGCGAGGCCACGGTCATTGAAGTAAAGCTTCATCGGCACAAGGGTCATACCACTGCGCTGTACCGCCCCTGCTAGCCGATCAATCTCTTTCCGATGCAGCAACAAGGGGCGCGGTCTACGCGGCGCATGATTGTGGATATTACCCATGGCATAGACAGGGATGTCCGCGTTCAACAAGATGATCTGATCACCTTCAACGCTGGCATGGGCCTCGGCAATATTGGCCTTGCCTTGACGCAGGCTTTTTACCTCCGTCCCCGTCAGAGATAGACCAGCATCAAAAGTTTCGGTGATTTCATAGTTAAAGCGCGCCTTGCGGTTTTCAGCCACCGTACCGGTGCTAAGCAAACCGCTTGCGCTACGCTGTTTGTTTTTTGCCTTTGCCTTCGCCATTGTTCATCTCCCGTTTCCTCGTAACTAGAGGGCGTGGGACAGTGCCAAGGATTTGAGCGCATCACGCACACGCTCTTTCGCCATGTCGGATGCAGGTAAAAGCGGCAAACGTACATGATCAAGGCACAAACGGCGGCGTGCGCAAGCATATTTCACGGGCGACGGGCTTGTCTCGCAGAATAGCGCCTTGTGCAACGGCATCAGACGATCCTGCCACATACGGGCAGTCTCATAATCACCTGCCATCAAGGCGTTTTGGAAGGCCGCGCATTCAGCAGGTGCCACATTGGCGGTCACAGAAATACAGCCGACACCCCCATGGGTGGTGAAGCCAAGGGCGGTGCCATCTTCGCCAGAAAGCTGAATGAAATCTTCGCCACAGGCCAAACGCTGCAGCGTCACACGTTCAAGATCTCCTGTTGCGTCCTTGACGCCAACAATATTCGGCAGCTTTGCAAGACGGCCCATCGTCTCGACATCCATGTCGATCACTGATCGGCCAGGAATGTTGTAAATTATGATCGGCAGATCAACCGCATCATTGATGGCCTTGTAATGGGCATAAAGCCCCTCTTGCGTTGGCTTGTTATAGTAAGGCGTCACCACAAGCGCACCTGCAGCGCCAGCTTCCTTGGCATGGGCTGTCAGGGCAATCGCCTCATCTGTAGAATTGGACCCTGTGCCGGCCAGCACGGGCACCTTGCCGCCCGACGCCTCAATGCACAGCTCCACCACCCGGTGATGTTCCTCGTGGCTCAAGGTCGGGCTTTCACCCGTTGTCCCCACTGGCACAAGCCCGTGGGTGCCCTGTTTGACCTGCCAATCCACAAACTCCAAAAAGGCGCGTTCGTCGATTGTCCCATCCGTGCGGAAGGGGGTTACAAGAGCAGTCATTGAGCCACTGAATAGTGTCATCGGTCTTTCTAACATGTTGGCAACGCAGACCCATTCCGCGTCACAGGATTAAGAGGCGGCACATTACCCCCCTTGTCACCACTTGTGAAGACAGGCTTTTGCTGCCCAAGGGTTTGAGGCAATTTGTCCGCAAAACCTAAAACATGCTTCTCTGATCACAATTTTGCTCCTTCACCCAATGTAAACTTGTTTTTGTTATGTGGATTTGACACCCTGTATTTTCGGTAGGATCTGGCAAATTCACCAGAAAAGCAGGCAAATATTTCGGTAGGAGATGGCAATTGCCCAAAAGGTGCGGCAGCAAAAATTGGTTTGGGATGGCTTTGACAATCGTCATTGCCAGTGCTGTCCCCCTATTGTCTGTTGAAGCCGCTACACCGCGCCCCAATTTCAAGCCGTTTGAGCTGAATGACCTGCTGGGAAACCAGTTGAATACCAACCCGTTTGAAACGCAGCGGACAGGCCAAATTCTGTCACAACGTGATATTGGCAATTGGCGCGATGCCATCAAGGCAGCCCGCAATGGCAATCACAGGACCGCCCGCCGCTATGCGCGCCGCGCCAATGACCAAACGCTGGCGATATTGCTGCCCTGGTATGAATATCGCGGCAGGGGCAAAAGTGCAGATATTGACGATCTGCGCGCCTTTCTTGATCAGGCTCCACAATTACCCGGTATCGGAAACCTGATCGCACAATACGAACAGCGCCTTGATGACAAAGTTAGCATCAAATCGAGGATGAGCTGGTTTGCAGCCAATCCCCCTCGCACACCCCTTGGCAAGATCCGCTATGGCGCGGCTTTGTTGGAGCTGCGTAAAGACCTTGAAGGGACAAAGCTGATCCGTGAAGGCTGGCGCGAAGGGACATTTGGCGCCGATACCGAACGCGAAATCATGAATGATTATGGCCGTTATTTCACGCGGCTCGATCAATTGGAGCGTTTGGACTACCTGCTTTGGAAAGGATTTGGCAGCTCAGCCAGACGGCAAATGGCACGGGTCAGCCCCCAAGACCGTCAATTGGCAGAGGCACGACTGGCCCTACGGCTCTCAAGCAAGGGCGTTGACAGCAAGATCAGCCTGCTGACCGAGGAACAAGTACAAGACCCCGGCTTTGTGTATGAGCGTACACGCTGGCGTCGGCGCAAGGGCCGCACGGATCAAGCTGCCGATCTTTTATTGGCGGCGAGCTTTGCTGCTGAAGAACAGCGTCAACCAGCGATCATGTGGCGTGAACGCAAAAGGCTGGTGCGGGACCTGATGGATGAACATCGCTATCACGATGCCTACAATATTGTTGCCCAGAACGGCCTTACTGAGGGCGGCGCCTTTGCCGATGCCGAATGGTTGGCCGGGTGGATCGCGCTAGAATATTTGGATAAACCGAAAATAGCAGCACGCCATTTCTTTAAACTATATAATGGTGTTTCTCGTCCGATCAGCCGTGCCCGCGCCGCCTATTGGCTGGGCCGCAGCGGCACCGCCCTTGGCCACAAAGAAGGCGCGGAAAAATGGTATGCGTCAGCAGCCCGATACGGGCAAACAATTTATGGATCGCTTGCCCTTGAAGCGATGAAGGAACCGCGTCCGCCCTTGATGGAAGGGGCGATAACGATCGACGCAGCAGACCTTGAACCGCAATTTGAACAAGACCCGTTGGTGCCAATCATCAGGCGTCTGCATGACCTTGAAGAACGCAATCTTGTGCGCAATCTGTTTCATGTCATGCTTGATCAAGCCGAACGGTCAGATGATACGGGCAAGTTGTTACAGCTAACCGCCCTCGCCCACGATCTTGATCGCATCGACCTGGCACTTGATGCTGCCAAGCGCGCCTCGTACCGCGAGGTTAATCTGGTAAGGGAGGCCTATCCCGTTATTGACCTGCCGGGTATGTCCTTGGTGCCGCAATTGACAGGGTTGCCGCTTGAAGATGCGCTTGTTTACGCCATTCAGCGACAGGAAAGCGGCTTTCGCCCCGACGCCACATCCCATGTGGGGGCATCGGGTTTAATGCAGTTGATGCCGCGCACCGCCCGCTCTGTCGCGCAGGAGCTGAACCTTAAATATTCGCAAGACGCCCTGACGAGAGACCCCAATTATAATGCTCTGCTCGGCTCCACCTATTTGGCTAAAATGGTGCAGGAGTTTGATGGCTCATATATTATGGCGGTTGCCGCCTATAATGCGGGGCCACACCGGGTCTATCGCTGGATCAGGGAATTCGGCGACCCGCGCGACCCGCAAATAGACCCAATCAATTGGATTGAATCCATCCCCTTTTCTGAAACACGCAATTATGTACAGCGCGTGATCGAGGCTGTGCCGATTTACCGGGCCCGTTTGGGGCAAACAGCCCCAGACAAACTTACCCTGTCCAGCATTTTAACGCTTGCCCAAAACCCGCGCTTTTCTACGCCGCGACCAAGTCTTGCGTCGGTTAGTAAGTGATCTAGTGGATTGTGGTATCGGGCCCTGCGCCGCCAAACATATCAGCCACGGACTGGGATGCCTCGCCTTCGTCAAAGCAGGCCACCAATGCATCGACTCCCAAGGCAGCGACATCTTTTTCTGAACCGTCCAAGGCACGGTTAAGCATCGCCTTGGTGCGCGCAACAGCATGGGGAGACAATTCCACAAGATGGTTGATCAAACCATCAATGTGACTGTCATAATCGTCATCTTTTAGGATGTTAGTAATCACCCCAACCATAAAGGCACGTTCTGCCGAAATTACGCCACCTGTAAGCGCCAAGGCCCGTGCAGGCCCTGCCCCGATAAGCCTAGTTAGCCGCCACAGGGCATTGCCGCCAGATGTCAGCCCCATTGTAATACCGGGAAAGCCAAATCGTGCATCATCGCGGGCAAAGCGGATATCGCAATGTAGGGCAAGCTCAAACCCCGCCCCGGTGCAGGCGCCCTTAATGGCCGCGACCGTAACCATAGGCAGCCGCGCCAATTGTTCATGAACCTGTTTGGTCAGTTGGGCAGCCTGTCGCAAATCATCCGCGCCCATCAGGGAATATTCTTCGACATCGGCACCGATAGAAAAGGCATCGTCACCCTCCCCCTCGATAATCAGCACACGAATATCAGGCAGCCCCGAAATCCATTCAAAGGCATCCAAAAGCCCCTGACGGACCGCATTTGATATAGAATTGTTGAATTCGGCCCGCATGATGGTCAGGCGAGCCACCTGATCCAAAACATCGACTGCAATCGGTCCATCACTGAAACTTGCCGGGGTCATCAGATGCCTCGCTGCCTTTCACGACTTGTTCACAGGGGCAAAACAGGCTACCCCTCAAAAAAAATACTTCCTGTTCAAGATATAGGTCCTAACCCACCAAATGGAAAGTCAAACCCCAATCGACAATACCAATCCACTGTTTCTGACAGCGCCTGCATTTGCAGATGCATCAATGGCATGGCATTTCAGCGTGGTTGGAGGAGTAAGCGCATTGTGGGGGCGCTTTAGCTGGTGGTATTCAGGCAGAAAAGCGCTTCGCGACCTTCCTGATTATGTGCCGCCAATATGTTTTGGGCGCAATATCAACCCGGAAAGCGGCGCCAACTCATTGCTGTTACCAACATTGCTGGTGATCTGCGAAAATTGCCCAACACCCGTTAACGCGGACAATGGCATGGATTTCATCCGGGGCTATGCTGCGGGCTGCGAAGTAATTACACCGTCACCAATGCCCCATAAGGCGACAAAACCCCTATGGGCTCAGAACACCAATAATCGTTCTTTGCTGGTCGGTGAGATGAGCAGTATCGAAGAAATCGAAGACCCTTATTGTCGTTCGATATCAGTGACTTCCGGCGGTGAATTAAAGGCATCCGGCAATACCGATGATCTAACCTGGTCGGTTGCTGATCTTGTTGCGGCTGCCAGCACGCTCATGCCGTTAAAGCAGGGCCAAATCATATCTTGCGGCATGTCTGTCAAAGCACAAAGCGGCCAGCCCCTATCCGGGCCGACCGCCAGTGACTATTGCGTTGAGATTGAGGGGCTATCACCCCTGATCCTTAAAAGCTGATCCTGAATTCCCCGGAGATTGAGCGTAGCGGCATACGTTCGCCGAAATGGGTGCCGGTAAAGACCGGGACATCATTGGTGAAGACGAACCCTTCTTCATTGCTGAGATTGTCGCCGTGGATCATGAACGACCACACCTCGTCCACGTCCTTAATCCCGATACGGCCCCGCCAATAGGCTGAAGCATCCTTTGAATCAAACGGATCAAGGTCCGTATTGAAATATTCAAAGGTTTTTAGCTGGGTAGAAACACCTGCCACAAAACGGAATGGCAGGTTGAAATGCTGGCGGTCATAATTGATTGAGATCGTCCCATTCCATTTAGGTGCGCTGGACAAGGGGCGACCGCTCAAATCACAAACGCCGGATTCTGTTTCCTTCTCAGCCGGGCATGGCGCGCTTTTAAACTCATCAAATGATGCATCGATATAAGCACCGCTGACGCCAATAAACAGGCCCCAAATAGGAACGAATTGAAACTCAAACTCAACGCCTTGTGAAACAGCCGATGCCGCATTCGATGTCACAAAGGACACACCGTTGAATGAGCTGACTTGTAGATCATCAAACTTGGTGCGGAAATAAGTGATATTTGCACGCCCTGCACCATCCAGCAGCGTCGACTTGAACCCGGCTTCCAAAGTCAGTGAGTTTTCTTCTTCAAACTCCAACTCGTTTGGGTTAAGCGCAGCGTCTGAAAAGCCGCCACCCTTATAGCCAACCGCAGCCGTCCCATAGAGCATGAAGTCATCGACAATGCCCCATTCAATGTCAGGCGTCCAAGTCAGTGAAGCTTTGGGTGAAATATCAAACTCGTCACGTGCCTTATCAACGTTGAAGGTTTCCGCGCCTGATTGTACTGCCGGAAAAATCACACCTTCACCAAGGGGTGATGCCAACAGGCCAACATAGCGGGCCGCGGCTGTGACCGATTTTTCCTCATAAGTCATGCGGGCACCGACGGTCGCAGCAAAAGTTTCTGTAACGTGCCAAGTCGCCTGGCCAAAAGCTGCATAGGAATAGGATTCCTGATCCAGTGTTTGGATACGCCGCTCCGCCTCTTGCGGGCCGCCCAACGGATCAAGCAAGGGATTCAGCAGGCTAACCAATCCGGTTGCAGCGCCCGGCACAACAATATCTAAAACCTGCGACAAAGGCCCGTCAGCCATCAAGAGCACTGGCAATTGCTGTTTATTGAACATGCTGTTGTAAAAGAAATGCAGCCCAGCGACATATTCAAGATCGCCCAAGGGTGACGTCAGGCGCAGTTCCTGGCTGATGAACTCGTAATCTTCGTCATTCTGCAGTTCCAAAAACGGTATTGGGGAAAAGTCTGCATCGAAACGGGCATCTTCATCCAATTTGCCAACCGCTGTGATTGACGTCACCGTAAATTCACCAATATCAAGAGATGCGTTAAGGACGGAATCATACGCCTCGCGCACGACAAACCCCTCGGCATTTGAATAGACGCGTTCATCTGTGCCGTTTGCATCGGTCTGCGGCTCAAATGTTTGCATCAGTTCAAGCATCAGGGGCGTTGCACCACCAGGGCCTGAGGGGATTTTCACAAGCTCATACCCCGGGCCATCCTGATCAACTGTGGCGACACTTGCACTCCACACCAAAGACAAACTGTCTGTGACGTCGAACAGTAATTTTGCGCGGGCATTCAGATTATCGATATTCCGCTCGTCCTTATCGCGGGTCACATTATACATGTCACCATCGCGATCATGTTTTTGGACTGCAACACGAAAGGCAATGCGGTCTTCGATGATCGGGCCGGTTAGTGCCGCACCGACACGCAGTTCATTTCGCTCTCCATAAAGTAAATCAGCGCTGCCGCCCCACTCATAATCAGGGTTCGCCGTACGGAAGTGCAATGCCCCGGCGACTGAGTTTTTGCCAAACAAAGTGCCCTGCGGACCGCGCAACACCTCAACCACTTCGAGGTCTAACAGGCCGTTCGACAGATAGGACGCACGGCCATAATAGACCTCATCAACCAACGTCGCGACGGATTGTTCAAACCCCTTATTATAGCCTGAGCCAAGCCCACGCATGGAGATCAGGTTAATTGTTGGGGTAACAATCACCTCCATATTCGGAACGAAACTGGCGAGCGCGCCCACATCATTTACATTATTTTCTTTGAGGTCATCGCCGCCCAAGGCCGTAATGGAAAGCGGCACGTCTTGCGCATCCTCTGCCCGCTTTTGCGCAACAACAACAATTTCGTCCAGCATTGGCCCGCGGTTTTCGGGCGCAGATACTGTGGCGGTCTGTGTATCAGTATTGTCTTGCGCAGATAGGCCGGTTGGCACAAAGGCAATCAATGCGACACCACCAATAAGCGCTGCTTTTAGTCGATAAGACATGGGCGAACTCCAAACTTTAAACACATAAAAGTGCTTAAACTTTGGTAATGGCGCTTGTGTTACAATTGTGTAAGCAGTCTGTCGCAGCGACAATAGGGCTAATTCTTCGCCGCAAAATATGTTTTGGTTAACGCCGCCACAGTACCAGACAGTAAAATCAATGACACAATATTGGGCAGCGCCATAAAGGCATTTAGCGTATCTGCCAATAGCCAAACAAAGTTCAGCTCAGCCAAAGCACCTGCAGGGATAGCAACAATCCACAATAGGCGGAACGGCATAATCGCCCATGTCCCCAAAAGAAATTCCCAACATCGTTCAGCATAATAGGCCCAACCTAGGATGGTGGTGAATGCGAAAATCGCCAATGACACTGATACGATGATCGCCCCTGCCCCTGGCAACCCTGTTTCAAAGGCTGATGCTGTTAATGACGCCCCTTGCGCATCCCCCATCCAGGCCCCGGTGCAAATAATGGCAAGTCCCGTCAATGTGCAGACGATCAATGTATCGATAAATGTGCCCATCATACCGATCAAACCGGACTTTACAGGGCTATCACTCATCCCCGCGGCCTGTGCAATGCCTGCGGTTCCAAGGCCTGCCTCGTTCGAAAAAACGCCGCGCGCGACACCGAACCTGACTGCGGCCCAAACAGCGGCACCGGCAAATCCGCCTGTTGCGGCATGCCCCGTAAAGGCGGCCTGAAATATCGTGGCAAATGCATCCGGCACTTGTTCAATATTCAAGGCGACAACAATAAGCGCGATCAGAACATAGGCCACGCACATAATGGGCACCAAGCCTTGCGCAACCTGTCCAATCCTGCTGATCCCCCCGAGGACGACAAAGCCTGTCAAGACCACCATGACGGCTGCACTGACCCATGTGGGGATAGAAAATGTGCCATGCATCGCATTGGCAACCTCGTGCGCCTGCACCATATTGCCGATGCCAAAGGCTGCGAGCCCGCCAAACAGGGCGAACGCTGCGCCCAGCCATGCCCAGTTGGAGCCCAGCCCATTCTTGATGACATACATGGGCCCACCAGTTTGGCGGCCACGTTCGTCTGTTTCGCGATAGTGAACAGCCAAAACGGTTTCGGCATATTTTGTGGCCATCCCGACAAGGGCGGTACACCACATCCAAAACAGCGCCCCCGGCCCCCCGAGTGTTATGGCTGTTGCGACACCCGCGATATTGCCAGTGCCAACTGTTGCGGCAAGGCTGGTCATCAACGCCGCAAAGGGTGAGATATCCCCCTCAGCCTCGGTGTCTGGTTTGCGTCCCTCAACCAGCAGATTTGAAGCTAGCGGGATTTTGCGCAGCGGCATAAAGCCAAGCCGCACCATCAGGTAAGCGCCTGTGCCCAAAATGGCAATCAACATCGGTACGCCCCAAACGATACCGTTGATCTGCCCCACAATTGCGTTGAGCGTTTCCATCGATCCCTACCCCGCTAGATCTGTGAGTCGTAAGGGGTAGTGTAAGGACTTATGTAAGCTTGTGATAGGTCTTGTACCACTCGACAAACTTCGGAATCCCCTCAGCAATTGTGGTTGTTGGCACAAAGCCGTGATCCTTGGAGATGGCATCTATGTTAGCGGAAGTTTCGGGAACATCACCGGGCTGTAGCGGCAAAAATTCCTTGATCGCTGTTTTACCCAAGGCTTGTTCCAGCGTGCCGATCATATCCATCAACTGTTCAGGATTATTGTTCCCGATATTATAGACCTTGTGCGGCACCCCTTCGCTGGGGGCCGGATCTGCCGGTGGATTGTCTGCTGTTGCAACAACGCCCGTGACAATATCATCAATATAGGTAAAGTCCCGGCGCATATCGCCATTGTTAAAGACTTTGATTGGCTGTCCGGCAAGGATCGCCTTGGTAAACAGCCACATCGCCATATCCGGGCGCCCCCAAGGGCCATAGACTGTAAAGAAGCGCAGCCCCGTCAGCGGCAAACGGTATAGATGGGCGTAAACATGGCTCATCAACTCGTCAGCCTTTTTGGTGGCGGCGTAAAGTGAGATCGGTTGGTCAACCCGTTGATGTTCTGAAAATGGCTGGTCCTTATTACCACCATAGACTGAGCTTGAGCTGGCGTAACACATGCCATCTACAGTGTCTGAATGGCGCGCCAGTTCCAGCATGTTGACATGCCCGGTTAGGTTGGATTCGACATAGGCGTGAGGATTTTCGATTGAATAGCGAACACCCGCCTGTGCAGCCAGATGAATGATGCGCCGAACTTTGTGTCCTGCAGCGGCGTCTTTCAAGGCATCCATATCGGCAATATTCACCTGCGCAAAACTAAAGCCTGTGTTGCTCTGCAATTCAGTCAGGCGAGCTTGCTTCAGTGCCGGATCATAATAATCATTGATACTGTCTATCCCCAGCACCTGTTCACCACGATCAAGCAATCGTTTCGCTGTATGAAAGCCAATAAATCCAGCGGCACCGGTAACAAGATAGGTCATAGGTTTCCTGCATCGTTCTAATGCGCAACAGCCCACCAAAAATATGATGTAACTATCCCTAGCACAAAGAAAAAGAGACGCCCGATTGGGCGCCTCTCTTTAACATAATCAGTCGTCTGTTTTTACAGGCGCCATGTCACATGTGCCTTCAAAGTTGTGCGGTCATAGTCATCACCGTCAACATTTGAGTCGCGATCAAGAAAATCTGCGCTTGCGCCCAAAGTCATGTTATCATTGGCCTTGAAGTCGATAGCCAGACCAGCAGCCAATGTATCGTCTTCACGATCACCATTTGCTTTCACTGACACACCAGCACCTTCATATTCTGCGCGACTTGCAGAGAAATCACCAGTTACGGTCAGCTGATTTGTCAATGAGTGTACAACGGTAAGCGCGGCACTCTGTGTCAAAGAACCTGAGATCTGTTGCAATGACGTGTCGGCATATTCGTGCGCGATACTTGCTGACACAGTGGTCAGTTCAGACGGCAACCAAACAAATGTTGCTTCGCCACCGAACCCGTCAACATCGCGGAAATTTGAATCATCAAAGCTCTGGTCGTGATAATGACCACCAATTGACACAGTTGAGACATCTGAGAGAGTGACTGACAGACCGGCTCCGACAGAATAACCATCTGAATCACGGTTGAAGCCTGAAAGATCTTCTAGATCATCAAAGTCACGATCATTATAGGCAGCACGCACATATACTGAACTACGCTGCGCTACTGAATAACTGATTTTACCATGAACAGTTGTGACAGTGTTGTCCCGGTCGTCATTATTAACGGCCAAGAATGCGGGCGGAGGATTCGGGTTTTGACGCACGCCATCTTCATAATCTGTCACAGCGATTGTAACGCCTGTTTCCAGACCAAAGACACCACCTGTTTTGGTCAGCTTCAGAGCCCCGTTCGTGACATCATACTCAACAGGCTCTAGCGAACCGAAGTCTACTGCAGTACCACGATCTTCTTCTGCTTCACGATAACCAGCAGAATAGGTCAACACAGTGCTGCTATTCAGGTTTAGGTTACCGTCCAGAGTTACGCCATATTCATTGACATCGTCTTGATCCAGATCGTCCTGACGTCGGAAATTGGCGTCGGCACCAAGAGTGACGTTATTACCTGATGCATTGTCAGAAGTCCAAGACACGCTTGGTGAGAAAAACAACGCTTGATCGCTGTCTTCATTATTCTCAACAGCAAACTGGTTGTCGCTGTATTTGTAGCCAACAGCAACTTCTGCGTTCAGCGTACCTGAGCCCATTGAAATACCGTCTTCAGCGGTAGCGGCAGATGCCATTGACAAAGCGATTGCCGTCGCAGAGACGCCAACTAGCAATTGAACTTTATTGATTCGACCGGTCATTACCAAATACTCCGTTCAGCAATCGAAATTTATGCAAACCATTGCAACATTTTAAGTCTACCAACAGATTCCTGTCGGCTAAAACGACTCAATTTGACTAATCGTGTGATACCGCAGCCTCAATAGCCAAGCAAGTAGTACTTAATGCGGTTTTTCACGTTTCATACCTTTTGTGTGGCAGAACTGCATCGTTTCCGCAAACTATAATTGGTTGATATATATCACAAAAAACAAACATATTGCCCCGATATGGCATCTATAGATTGCGAGAAGCCTATTTTTAGTGGCGAAAAATGGCGTTTAGGGGGCGATTTTAGCCGAATTTGGTTAACGCCTTCCAATTCAGACACGAATCACCGAATCAAAACAAACCATTGTCTTTCGGACAAATTTCACTTCTGAAGCTGTCAAATGGCCTGTTTTCTGCTGCGCCTAAACCGTAAAACGTTAACAAGTGTGTGAAAAATACCATAAACGCCAGTGTCATTTGACGCTCGTCACACCTAAGGGCACAGGGTAATTGACCTTTTCCGATAGTTTCGATAAACCAAATGAAAGCGATGATGATTGCGTTGCTGGCTTTTTCAACTGGTTTCTCAGTGAGGTAGAACATGTCTTTTAGGTCAATCGTATTTTCCGCTGCTTTGGCATTTGCCATGGGCGGCGCGACAATCACAGTCATGCAGCCGGCTGCATTTGCGCAATCGCAGGGTTCTTTGCCTGCTGGCGCAGACGAAGCTTTGGTTGCCAGTTCAGGTACAGTTTCGGATTTGAGCGCTGCTGCAGCGCAGTTGATTGCAACAAATCCGGGCTATGCAGCAGAAATCGTAAAACGCGCGATCGAGCTGCGTCCCGATTCTGCTTTGCAAATAACTGCTATCGGCGCGGGCATCCTGCCTGAGCAGGCTGGTGAAATTGCCGGTGCTGCTGCTTCTGCTAACCCTGGCGCGGCTGCTGGTATCGCTACCATCGCTGCAACGTCAGCACCGAATGAGGCCGTTGCGATTGTTAAAGCTGTTTCTGCAGCGATCGATAGCACCGGTGCATCTGTAGATGCGGTTGCGGGCGTGGTGGCTGGTGTGCAATCAGTTGTCCCAGAAAAATCACAAGAACTTGTTGGTGCCGCTGCTGAAGGCTCCAAGTTCACAGAAGGCGAAGTTACCGAAGCACTTCTGAATGTTTCAGAAGAAGATGTTCAAGAAATTCGCAATCAGGTGAACAGTGCGCTTGAAGAAGCTGCTGCAATTCTGGCCGAACTTGAAAATCGTTTGGATGGCGTAACCATTCCCCGCGCAGAACCAGGTTCATTGAGCGGCGGTTGATCCTTCCGATCAAAACTTTTCGTGATTATGAAAAGGCTGCCGGTTTTTAGCCGACAGCCTTTTCTTTTGCCCAATGTCAAAAGTTTGATCTTCTGATCCTGACTGCGGAATATATCCTTATGGCAACTATGCCCTCACCTCACATCGACCAAACAGACAAGATTGCCGTAATCGGTCTTGGCTATGTTGGCTTGCCCCTTGCCGTTGAATTTGGCAAGTCACGCCCTGTTCTAGGCTTTGACGTCAACAAGCAGCGGATCGCTGCACTAAATGATGGGCGGGATGAAACGCGCGAGGTTGACCAGGCAGAGCTTAACGATTCAAAATTTCTTACGCTCTCGGCTGACCCATCTGATTTACAAGACTGCCGCATATTCATCGTTACAGTTCCGACACCAATCGATGGCACAAACCGCCCAGATCTAACAGCCTTGCAAAAGGCATCAGAGACTGTTGGTAAAGCACTAAGCAAGGGCGGCTATGTGATTTATGAATCGACCGTATTCCCCGGCGCAACCGAAGAAGAATGCGTACCGATTTTGGAACAACATTCCGGCCTGACGCTCAACCAAGATTTCTTTGCTGGCTATTCGCCGGAACGAATTAACCCGGGCGACAAGACCCATCGACTGCCTGACATCTGCAAGGTCACCTCAGGCTCGACCCCTGAAGCAGCTGATGCGATCGACAACCTTTACAGCAGCATCATTAAAGCTGGAACGCACAAGGCTGAGAGCATTCGAGTTGCAGAGGCAGCAAAAGTCATTGAAAACACGCAACGTGACTTGAACATCGCCCTTGTGAACGAATTGGCTATCATATTTGACTTGATGGACATTGATACTGAGGCGGTTTTGAAAGCTGCGGGCACAAAATGGAATTTCTTACCGTTTCGCCCTGGGCTTGTTGGTGGCCATTGTATCGGTGTTGACCCCTACTACCTTACACATAAGGCTGAATCGTTAGGCTATCGCCCTGAAATCATTTTGGCTGGACGGCGTCTAAATGACGATATGGGCGCCTATGTTGCCAACAGATTCGTAAAAGCGCTGATGAAAACAGGCGCCATGCCCGCAGGAACAGGCCGTGTTCTTGTACTTGGCCTAACCTTTAAAGAAAATTGCCCTGACCTTCGGAATACTAAAGTCATCAGCCTCGTGCATGAGCTGAAAGATTTTGGCCTGAACGTCGATGTTTGGGACCCCGTAGCAGATGCAAGCGAGGCAAAGGCCGAATATGGCATTGACCTTGTTTCCGATCCCCAGACAGATAGTTATGACGGTATTATCCTTGCTGTGGCACATACTCACTTTAAGGAAATGGGCGGCCAGGCAATTCGCAGCTTTGGCAAGCAAGACCAAATTTTCTGTGATCTGAAATCCATTTTTGCGATGGATGAAAGCGACATGCGGCTTTAGCCTGTCGCAAAGTTTGATGATGGCAAATCGCAATACTAGCAGGCGACAAGATGGTCCCGACCTCTGACAGCACATACCATGGCATCTATCTTGCCCGCCTTGATCTAGGCGTCAAAAATCACCTCGGCATTTTGAGCAAGATTGCGGGCCAACGCACCGCGCTTGAAATGGCATTGGGACCCGTGACGACTTATTTCGCAAATGGGTTAAGCGTTGAACAAGATGGCAAGGCAATCAGCACCTATCACGCCGGCCTTGCCGCTAGCCAGCGGTTCCACCAATACGGATTCTATAGGCTGCTAAAACAGCAAAATCTGCAGGCAGACTATTTCTACATTCGCTATCAACTTTGCAATCCGGCATTTCTGTTTTTCCTAAAATCATTGCGGTCACAAAACCCATCAGCGCCTATTTTCGTTGAAATACCAACCTATCCTTATGACCTTCAACAAGCTGGGCTTAGTCAAAAGATTGGGCATAGTCAAAAGATCAAGCTTCTGCAGGACCGTCTGACCCGCAACCAAATGGCATCGATGATTGATAACATCGTCACCTTTTCAAGGTCTGACGATATTTTCGGGGTGCCGACAATCAAAACCGAGAACGGTATCGCGCTTGATCAATTCCCCGTCATTCCTGCTGCCGAATTTAACGGCCAGCTTAACCTTGTTGGTGTTGCCAATGTCAGTCACTGGCATGGCTATGATCGTGTCATAAAAGGACTGCATTCTTATTATTCGTCAGAACGGCCAACCAATGTCCATTTCACAATCATAGGCGAAGGCGCAGCAATCCCAGATCTCAAACAATTGGTTGGTGAGCTTGGGCTTGAGCACTGTGTGACATTCCTTGGTGCCCGCATGGGTCAGGACCTGACAGGTGCACTGAAAGGGCAGCATTTGGGTGTGTCGTGTCTGGGCACACATCGTGTCAGCAGTGATACCACCGCTCTGAAATCTCGGGAATATTGCGCACGCGGTTTGCCATTTCTGACAAGCCACGACGAAACAGACATTCCCGATCACTTCCCCTACGCACTAAAATTATCCAATGATGACACATCAGTTGATATTGAAGCGGCACTAAATTTCTTCAAAAAATTGCGCGCTGAACACCCCAGCTATGCCACTGATTTGCGTACCTATGCTGCAGGTAACTTAACCTGGTACAGCAAGATGGTGCCTGTTGTGGATCGCATACGCCAATTGATTGACGCAAACCGTGGCAAGAGCGGCAGGCCCTAAAATGTTATTGTCTATCGTCATCGCCACATATAATCGCAGCGCGTTTCTTAAAGAGACGCTGTTGGCTCTTGAAGACCAAACCGATAAGGAGTTTGAGGTTATCATCGCCAGTGACGGGTCAACCGATGATACCGAAGACATGGTTGCCAACCTTAAAACAAGTTTCGCCCTAAAATTCGTAGACACGCATTGCCCTGACTACGGTCTCGCAGTCGCCCGCAATCGGGGCATTCTTGCGGCGGAAGGCGAAGCTGTTGCCATTCTGGATGATGACAGCGTACCTGAAGCGCAATTCGTGGAGGCTCATAAAAAGGGCGTCCGCCCTGGCGTCATTTCAGGTGGTCCAAGGTGGCCACATAACCACGACGATCAACGCATGGCATGGAAAGCAAAATCACTTTGCGCCGTTGATGAGCTTACCCCCCTGACAATAGATGAACATCGCAGCAAATGGCCTGATGCCTATTTGATTGAGAACAATATTAGCATGTATCGCGATGACCTCGTCAGAATGGGCATGTTTTCCGAAAGATTGAAGCTTTACGGCTTTATCGGTCAGGAGTTTTTTGAACGTGCTGACCACTTGGCATTTAAGTTTCAGGTCAACCACGCGGCAGCCATTCAACATTATGGCGAAATCGAAGGCGACAACGGTCTGTTTCGAAGCCGGAAATCTAGAGAGGTATGGGTAGCAACCATGTTGCGCCCCTCCCTATCCAATCCACGCCAATATAAGGCACAAATAGAATGGGCTACACAGCTCGACAAAAAAGGGCTTGAGGCCGACAAAACATTTGCATGGCCCAGCACAGTACCGCGCGCCATTGCCACTGTGCCCTATGCCATTGCCCGCACTATACTGAAGCCGGTAAAACAACGAATAAGGGCTTTGCTTAAGTGACCCGGCGACTTGTCTATACAGCAATGTTTGGAAATTACGATTTTGTTCTGCCGCCTATGGCACAGACAAGTGACTGTGAGTTTCATATATTTACTGACGATGCCGCTTTGCAAGTCGATGGATGGCACACCCATATTGTCGATCTGTCGCAATTCATTTCCGGCAAACATGCCAACCTGCACTTCAAATCCTGTGTATTTGATGAACTGCCTGACTTTGATATCTCACTCTATGTCGATGCAAATGTACGTATCCTGGGCCCGCTTGATCATCTGTTTACACAGTTTGAACAATCCGGCGCTGGCATTGGTGTCTACCGTCACCCGCTGCGCAACAGTGTTGAGGAAGAAGTAAACCATTGCCTTTTCGTAGCGGGTAAAGTTGCGGACTGCCCGGAACTACACGACCAAATTGCCTACCAGAAGGAACAGGGATTCAAGGATGATGTTGGCCTAATCGAGGCGACTATCATTTTCAAAAACCATAACGACCCGAGCTTGGTCGTGGCCATGCGCATGTGGGAATCAGGCTTCAACAGGTTTGGGACAAGAGATCAATTTGGCCTGCCATTTGTATTGTGGAAGGCAGGGACAAACATCTGGTATCAGGACCACAATTTCCGGGAGCCAAACCCCTATTTTGGCCTTTATCCCCACCTTACCAATGATGTTAACCCCCGTTATGTTTACGTCGCCGCCCACGCTTATGAGCGGCCTCTATTCAAACTAATGTTGGAGGCTTGGCATATCAGGTGGCGCCTAAAGCGCGGCTGGCGCAGGTTGCTTGGAAAGGGCGTAGCATGAAGCTTTCCGTGGCAATGGCAACCTATAATGGCGCACGCTATATCAAAACACAGCTTGATAGTCTGGCGGCCCAAACCCGTCTGCCAGACGAGTTGGTTATCACTGATGATTGTTCAGCAGATGATACCGAAAAAATCGTACTGGATTATGCTGCTACGGCCCCCTTCCCCATTCGGTTTGAACGGAACGAAACTAATCTGGGATACGCCCAAAATTTTTCTCGGGCAATGTCACTCTGTTCCGGCGATCTAATATTTCTCTGCGATCAGGATGACCAGTGGCTTCCAGAAAAACTGGCGCGCCACCTTGCGCTTGCCGGTGCCTTCCCCAACAAGGCCTGTTTTTTGACGGACACATATCTAGCCGATGGAGAATTGACACCAAGCGGCGAAACAAAAATGCAGCGTATGGCCGAAATGGGCCTACCCAGAGATGAGTTTGTTATGGGCTGCTGCGCATCAATCAGAAAAGACTATCTGGAACTCATCCTGCCGGTGCCTGAGACTGAAGCAAGCCATGATGGTTGGATCGTCAGGTTTTTTCGTCAACTTAACTTGGCTGAATGGGCGCAAGAACCGCTTCAACTATATCGATTGCATGGCGCTAACGCTTCAGACTTTTTTGTAAATGACCCAGAACAACTCACGCTAAAAAAACGGATTTCAACTAAGCTGAGGCGAAGAATTGCAAGCCTGTCTGATGGCAGTGGCATGGCAATGGAATATTTGTTCTATCATGCATTTTGCCAAACTATGATCTCACGAAAAGCGGACATCATCGCCGTGACATCAGAACGGCAATTCCGAATGGCGTATGACGACGCTGCCAAGAAAGAACGCATTTTGGGCTATCGCCTGCGCATCAACAATTTGGGACGCTTTGCCCGCCTTAACTTTATGATCACGAACAGAAATTCTGATCTGCAAAAAGGCCTTTCCTTAAAAAGCAGCCTGCGCGACCTGCTCCGCAGGCGTTCACCTAACAATCCGGTTATGTTGGATCATCATGGCTGAGCGTATAGTGCAAATTCTATACTCAGGCTTGGGCGGGCATGGCAATGTGGCCTTTTCATTGGTGAATGCCGCAAAAAAAGCTGAAGACCAAGCCAGCCAATCATTGATATTTGTGGGGATTGAACCTGTCCTTCCATCTTATGTGGACAGTTGCAAAACGCTTGATCTTCCTTACCGCAGTATAAGGGTGAAAAGTGGGCTGCCAATTTTTCGGTGGTTCATGCTGTTATGGCACCTTATCAAATTGCGTCCGACCGTCATTTTGCTTCATAGCGTGAAGATGATCCTGCCTGCCAAACTTTATGCAATGGTGTCTGGTGCACGCTTGATCGCGATTGAGCACCAGGCAAATGAACTAAAAAAACCTTCAGAATGGAAGGTCAGCCAACTGGTTATGCGCTTTGCAGACAAAGTGATTTTGTTAACTGAGGACTATGCCGCCGCGCTTAAACAAGGCCTCGGCGCTAAATGGCAGGCGGACAAGACTGAAATCATTCCGAATGGAATCGACACCGATCTTTTTGCACCAAGACAAAATACGAAAGACGGTTCAACACCGATAAGAATTGGCATGGCGTCAAGACTGGCAGACAATAAGCGGCATGACACATTGATTGATGGATTTTTGTGTCTTTGTGATGCTCATCCAGATTATGATTGGCGCCTGACCATTGCGGGGGATGGCGAAACAAGATCACGTCTTGCCGCCCAAATCGCGGACAATGATCTATCGGAAAAGGTATCGTTAGAAGGCTTTTTGGGCCCTGATCAGCTTTTAAACTGGTTTCATGATCTGGATATTTACGTTCATGCGTCTGACGGTGAAACGTTAAGCACATCGCTGCTACAGGCGCTTGCCATGGGATTGCCGATTGTTGGGTCCAATGTTGCAGGAATCAACAACCTACTGTCGCAAAATGGCGGTTGCGGAATCATAGCAAAAGACCAAACAGCACAGAGTTTTGCTGATGCCATATATAAAGCGGCAAGCAATAATTCTGATTGTCAGGCAATGACCGTTAATGCGCGTGACCTAGCCCTATCGACATATAGTCAGGATGCCATGTTCCTAAACTATAAACAGGTGATAGACGCAGCATGAAACATGTCATCCACCTTATGCCCTATGACGGTATCGGCGGCGTCGAATTAGCTGCAAAATCGACTGCAGGTTATGAGCACCAGTCAATCAATCTTGAGCTTGCCTATATCTTTCCCCAGGTCACGTCTCGGGCACAACGGAAGACCACCTTTAATCCCCTGCACTTTGTAACTGCGGCCCGGCGCATCATAGCTGCCAAGCCGGACCTTTTACTCGTTTCCTTATGGCGATCCTGCATTGTCGGCCTATTGGTGAAACTGTTCTGTCCGCGCATAAGGCTGGTTACATTCATTCACAATTCAAAAGACGCCCATATAGTTGATCGTGTGTTGAACAGGCTGAGTATAAAACTCAGCATTGCCGTGTTTTTTGATTCAGAAAGTTCACGCCAAGAACGGTTAACACTGCCGGTAGACAAGCATAATGCTATCATCTCATTTTTGATCCGGCGCATCGAACCGCTTGCACATAATGAAGTACAGCCAACTCCCCGGTTCATTTTTTGGGGCAGACTAAATCCGCAAAAAAATCTGACTGAGGCCTTAGCTCTATTTGCGGGCGTTCACCAAGCAAGCACAGAGTCACATTTCGATATAATTGGCCCTGATGGCGGCGAGGCTGCAGCTCTTCAAACCGAGGTTGAGGCATTGGGCCTGAATGATGCAGTTACTTTTCACGGCCCCCTTGATTGGCAGGCGATCAGAAAACTGGCCGATAGCGCGTCATTCTACCTTCAAACCAGCCATTACGAAGGCATGTCCATTGCGGTAACAGAGGCTATGCAATTGGGGTTGGTGCCAATCGTGACGCCTGTTGGCGAGATCTCGACATACTGCAATAGTTCTAATGCTTTGATTCTAAATGACAAAACCCAAATACCCGCCTATAAAAATGAGATTGCACAGCTGATTGCTGACCCCGACCAATATAGAGAAAAACGAAATTCAGCGATCAATCATTGGCGCGACCACCCATTATATTGCGAAGCGCTTTTTGATCAGCTATCTGTGCTGCTAACTGATCATTCTTCTAGCCAATCTGACCAACTGTCGGAGCATTAATTATGTGGCCATACTGGCTATTATTTTTCGCTGTAGCGCTAGCCGCACTTGGCTCGCGCCAGCAGGTGGCTGCGCTAGTGGACGCGCGTGCAACACCGGTTATTACGCCCGGCGGCATCCTATTCCTTGTCATCCTGACCCTCATGATGGGGCTGCGATATCAAGTCGGCGGTGATTGGGCAGCTTATAAGAGCTATCTGGCACAAGCCGAAATGATGACCGTGTTTGAGGCACTTCAAATGTCGGATCCAGGCTATTGGTTAGTCAATGTCCTGGCCACATCTACCGGTTGGCAGATTGCCGGCGTCAACTTGATTTGTGGGTTCATATTCGCATTAGGCCTAGTTCTGTTTGCCCAAACATTGCCCCGACCATGGTTGGCAATTTTGATCGCGGTCCCCTATCTCGTCATTGTGGTGGGCATGGGGTACAGCCGCCAATCCGTTGCCTTGGGCTTTATCCTCATGGGCATGGCAGCATTCGCCCGTCACAGACCGATCATGTATATCGGCCTATGTCTTGCAGGTGCACTGTTTCACATGACCTCTATCATCATGATCCCTATCGTTGCGCTGGTTTATACCCGTAACCGCTTTTTCGTGTTCGGTCTGGTTGGTGTCATCTCAATACTCGCCTATTTCACATTGTTGCAGGACAATGTGAATGATTTGATCCAACAATATATTACAGCCGAATATCAATCGACCGGCGCACTGATCCGTTTGGCGCAAAATGCCTTACCTGCCGCACTTTTTATCGCATTCCGGAATAACTTTCAGATGGAAGACCATTTGAAACGATATTTTATGATGATAGCCTTTGGGTCTATTGGCCTGTTTGTTTTATTCTTTTTAACGGCAGCCAGTACAGCGCTTGACCGGATGGCGCTCTACTTCATTCCGTTGCAAATGGTTGTGTTCAGCCATCTGGCAGACAATTTGATGCCGCGGCCACAAGGGCGTCAGGCGACTTTGGTGGCAATTGTGTTTTATGCTGCCTTAATATTATTGAACTGGCTGCTGTTCGCGACCCATTCCGCTGAATGGTTGCCCTATCAAACCTTGTTTAATGTCTGGATCTAACTAGATGCAAGTCGTTACGACAGAGATCCCGGGCGTTATCATACTGACGCCGAAGCGTTTTGGGGATAATCGCGGGTTCTTTTCTGAATCCTGGAACAGGGAAACCCTTTCAGGGATTGGGATTCAGGCTGATTTCGTTCAGGACAATCATTCGCTTTCTGAGCAGGCAGGAACTGTTCGTGGCCTGCATTTTCAGGCCCCGCCGCAAGCGCAGGCAAAGCTTGTTCGCTGTGGCAGGGGCTGTCTTATTGACGTGGTAGTGGATATTCGCAAAGGGTCCCCCACCTATGGTCAATCAGTCGCCGTCGAACTTAGCTTCGATAATGGCAAACAGATTTTTGTACCAGAAGGATGCCTTCACGGTTTTGCAACAACGGTCGCCGGAACCGAAATCATCTATAAATGCACAGATTATTACGCCCCTGCTCTAGAAGGCGCAGTCCGGTTTGATGATCCAGACCTTGCCATTAATTGGGGCATAGCGCCCGAAACCGCCATTTTGTCCGAGAAAGACCAGCAAGCCCAAGCCTTCAAGGACTTGGACAGCCCCTTTGTGTATGAGGCAACATCATGAAGATTTTGATCACAGGCGGCGCTGGGTTTATCGGGTCTTCCGTGGTCCGTCAGGCAATCGCGCAAGGGCATGAGGTCGTAAACCTTGATTGCCTGACCTATGCAGCCAATCTAGACAATGTTGCGTCGGTTGCAGATCAACCCTCCTATACATTCCTCAAGGCTGACATTCGCAACCGCGATGCGATTGACCAAGCCTTTGCCACGCACAGACCAGACGCGGTCATGCATTTAGCAGCGGAATCGCATGTAGACAGGTCAATTGATGGCCCCGGAGATTTCATCGAAACCAATATAAACGGCACCTATAATCTTCTTGAAGCTGCACGAGCCTATTGGACGGCGAACGACAAGCCGGCCGAATTCCGCTTTCATCACATTTCTACGGATGAGGTATTCGGCTCATTAGGAGAGAACGGGCTATTTACTGAAGACACGCCCTACGCGCCGAACAGTCCCTATTCCGCCTCAAAAGCAGCATCAGATCATTTGGTACGCGCATGGCACGCCACATATGGGCTTCCTGTGGTCTTGTCAAATTGTTCCAACAATTATGGCCCCTTTCAGTTCCCGGAAAAATTAATTCCCGTCGTTATTCTAAACGCTTTGCGTGGGCATCAAATCCCCATCTATGGCAAGGGCGAAAACATCCGTGATTGGCTATATGTCGAAGATCACGCAGACGCGTTATTGACTGTCTTGCTGAAAGGCAAAACAGGCGACAGCTATAATATTGGTGGCGAAAACGAAGTCACCAATATCGATCTGGTCAAAATGATTTGCACGATTTTGGATAAGAAGCGTCCGCATAATCACCCTTATTCTGACCTGATTACCTATGTCACTGATCGGCCGGGCCATGATATGCGCTATGCCATCGACCCCACCCACATACGTAATGAATTGGGTTGGCGTCCCTCCGTCACTTTGAACGAGGGCTTAGAGAAAACCGTCCAATGGTATCTCGACAATGAGAACTGGTTGGATAATTTGCGGCAACGGCAAGGCGTCGGCGAACGGTTGGGTACGGCCAAATGACCATCCTTGTCTTTGGCAAGTCAGGGCAGGTCGCAACTGCCCTAGCAAAAATTGACAGGGTGATCTGTTTCGGTCGTGACGAGGCTGACTTCACAGACCCCGATCAATGCGTGGCACTTCTGGAAAAGCATCAGCCCACCTTCATCATCAATGCGGCGGCCTATACAGCGGTTGATCAAGCAGAAGACGACGAAGACTTAGCCACCCTGATCAACGCCATCACCCCCGGCCAAATTGCGACCTATGCCGCCTCCCAAAACATACCATTGATCCATATATCAACCGATTATGTCTTTGACGGCTGTGGCGACACCCCAATTGCAACTGAGAGCCCTATCAATCCTTTAGGGGCCTATGGACGGTCAAAAGCGGCGGGGGAACAGTTAATCCGTGACGCCAACGGGCCCCATGCGATCATTCGCACATCATGGATTTTTTCTGCAACCGGCAGCAACTTCGTCAAAACCATGTTGCAGTTGTCAGAAACAAGGGATGCGCTGACGGTGGTAAGCGACCAAATCGGCGGACCAACCGCAGCCGCAGCAATCGCTTCTATGGCGGTCAAGGTCGGAGAGAAACTAAGCGTAGATCACGGTCTATCCGGCACCTATCATTTTTCTGGCCAACCCTTTGTCAGTTGGGCGGATTTCGCCCGTGCAATTTTTGAGGGGGCGGGCAAAACAGTCACTGTGACAGACATCCCCTCCGCCGACTATCCGACAAAGGCTGCGCGACCCCTTAATTCACGACTTGACGGCACCAGCCTCAATTCGCATTTTGGCATTGCTCCGGCCAACTGGCGGCAGGACCTTGCAACCGTGATAACGCAATTGAAAGCAGAAACCACATGACAGCACGTAAGGGGATAATTCTGGCGGGTGGCTCTGGCACGCGACTGCATCCGGTGACCATCACTGTGTCGAAACAATTGCTGCCAATCTATGACAAGCCGATGATCTATTACCCCTTGTCGGTTTTGATGCTGTCGGGGATTAAGGAAATTGCCGTCATCACAACACCTGAAACCCGCAGCCAATTTGAACAATTACTGGGCACCGGAGAACAATGGGGTATCAGCTTTACCTTTATCGAACAGCCTTCACCCGATGGGCTCGCGCAGGCCTATCTGCTCGCTGAAGAGTTTTTAGATGGCGCCCCATCGGCCATGATCCTTGGGGACAATCTGTTTTTCGGTAATGGGATGCAGCCATTATTGCTGGCTGCGGACGCGCGCAGCAAAGGCGGATCGGTGTTTGGTTATCAGGTTCATGACCCGGAACGATATGGCGTGGTTGGGTTTGATGACGCAGGCGCGGTTAATCAGATTATTGAAAAGCCTTCTGACCCACCGTCCAATTTTGCAGTCACCGGGCTTTATTTTCTGGATGCAGATGCCCCTACACTTGCCAAACAGATTAAACCATCGGCGCGTGGAGAGCTTGAAATCACAAGCCTGCTTGAGCTGTACCTAGAACGTGGCAACTTATCTGTTGAAACCATGGGCCGCGGCTTTGCATGGCTTGATACGGGGACCCATGGCAGCCTGCTTGATGCAGGCAATTTTGTCCGCACACTAGAAGAACGTCAGGGGCTTTTAATCGGCTCCCCCGACGAGGTTGCTTATAGGCAGGGCTGGCTATCCGCCGCTGACTTGAAGGCCCGCGCTGATCTGTTTGGCAAAAGTGAGTATGGCCATTACCTGAAAAACGTACTTGCCTAGGGATTATAAACCCCACGCGCCGCATTATAGGCCTGCTGCAATATCGCAAACTTGCCGGATAAACCGCTGATCTTGGTTGGTGTCTTTTCATTTTCTGGATAACTGCGCTTTACGGGCAATTCACACACCTTCATCCCAACCTGCCCGGCCCTTACTGTCAGATAAAACAGCAATTCGTAGTTCACAAAAATATCGCGAAACGGTTTGACCGCAGGGTCCAAAAGGTATCGCGCAGAATAGGCGCGGAAGCCGTTCGTTGTGTCTGTAAAACGGTTCTTGCCCGCAATGCTCATCAAGGGGGCATGGATCAGCCTGTTGCCAATCGTCCGTTCAAGCGGCGTACGCTCTGCCACGCCTTCAGGGTGATAGCGCGACCCTTGCGCATAATCGATCCCGTCTTTTAGGGCTTTCACAAACAGCGCGACGGCCTCCACCCCATCCTTGCCATTGCCATCCATCGTGACAATGCCGCGATAGTCCTGGGCCAATGCCCACGCATAAGCCATGCGCAACTGGGCGCTTAGTTTGCCCGGCCCAGTTTTCGTCAACAAGGCGCTGACACCAACCGACGTTAAAAATTCATGATCAAGCGATCCATCGGTGGAACCACCATCAGCAATGATGACATCAACCGGCAAGGCTGCATCCTTAATCCGCCCTAACTGATTACGAATACGCTCCCCCTCATTAATGACGGGGATGACAAGTGCATAATCATGGGCACGGGCAGAAAAGCGCACTTCTTCAAAGGACGGTAATTGCCAATCTGGGGCATCTCGCTCATCAACGGTTTTCCTGGTCCAGTTTAGTCCCCGCTTTGCGAAATAATACAAAGCGTGTCAGCCCGAAATTTGTAGCAAATGAAAGCCCGACGGACACAATAATAATCGGCCACAGCCACTGTGGGTCTGGAAACACAATCTCAAGCACCGACGCTGTTCCGACACGAACCCCAAGCGCAATAAGCACGATCAGATAATATGATGCCGCCCTCCCCACACTGGCATTCGCCCCCTGATCCTGTTTAAAGGTCCAGAATTCATGCGCAACATAGTTGAACAGTGCCCCGGCTGAAAAGCCGGCAAGCATCGCAACGGAAATATGCACTGGAAATAGGCCAAGTGTCAGACGCACAATCAGTAAATCAATCACAAGTCCCACGACGGAGACTGCGAAAAAACGGACGAATTGGCCCCGCATTTGATCTGCACCAGCCATTATGCCTGCCCGCCTAAATAGCGCTCATCGGCTGTTTGCCATTCAGGCAAGCTCTGCCGGACATAATCGAACAAGTCATAAATATTGTCGATCTTCCCACCCATGACAGAGATGACGCGTCCTTGTTCTGACGACCTATCAAACAGAATAGGACGACCGTCATCCTTTTCATTCTTGGTCAGAACAGTCTTAACCTCAAACAAGGCATCTTCGGCACTGACCCCACTCATCGACGGCAGGTACCGTTGTGCATCAGCAATCATATAGGCCGCCTTGCTACGCAGGTTACGTGCCGCCAGAACGCTATAGGGGTCTTGCGCCCCATCCGCATCAAGCCAATAGGCGTGGGGCGTATAGCGGACATGGCTTAAAGAATAAAGCCCCGCTGCTGGATAGGGCATCATTGAAAAGAACGGTCCATCCATGACCGTAATCCCCTTGCCCTGCAAAGCCTGCGGCGGCCTAACCAAGGCAAGTTCCGTCAGCTCATGCTTTAATTTCGCAGGTGCCGCGTTCAACAATCGCAAAATGCGATTGGTTTGGGCATAGGTAATGTTAAAGACATAGCGTGCGGTTTGTTCTGTTCCGTCCTGCAATTGGACAGTGATATAGTCCCCATGATCCGTCAGCCCCACAACCTCTGTACCCAGAGCTACATCCACTTCAAGGCTATCTAATCGTCCCGCCAAACGGTCACGCAAAATCCGGTAATCAAAGGCGAACTCCTGACAATCAAAGCTTTGCGCAATCATGTCAGGGTTGAACAGGGCCCGATCTTGCGTGGCGGCGACTTTGATCGGCGCCCCCATATCGTGAAACATGCGATAGAACCTTTTTGCCGAAACCTTTGATCGGTTTCGGGCAATGGCATAAAGCATGTTGAAATCATCAACAACAGCATCAGGGAAGTCATTGACGAAACGCGTTTGCAGGATTTTTGACTTCACCGCCGTTAGCGCGTTCCGCGGATAATGAAAGCCTGTATGAATGCGCGCCTGATTGACCCGTGATGCGTGGGTCATCAACTCATCCTCGCGCTCCAAAAGTTTTATCCGGCAGTCGAGTGACCGTAAAAACAGGGCAAGGGCGGCCCCATAAAAGCCGCCACCAATGATCAGATAATCTGTATCGGTCGCACTGGTCACAACACCTGCCGGTCCTGTTGGTCAGAACTTTGTGTGACATTCAAATCGTCGGCCACCTGCCCAAACAGGTCAACGCCACTTTCTTCGTCAACAACATCGTCAAGCGTATCGGGGGTCAAAAGCTCTATCACATGCAATAGGCCCGTTGACAGGCCAAACATGGCGGCACCCAAAAACCCTGTCGTTCCACTAATCGCAAGCGAGGTTGTCAACCAACCAGGTTGAATCTCATCCAACACAAAATAGGCACCAACCGCATAACCGGCAAATGCCAGCGAGGCGACAAATGCCAGAATTGATATGAGCGCAAGCACTGACAAAACCATGGGCGACGCATGGATCATCAGGCTTTGTATCAGGCTGATACGCCGACTTACCTCTGACAGGCGGCGGGCACCGCCCTGCCCAATTGTCACCGTATGACGCACAACGGGGGTCAACCGTCCGCGGGGTGGAAAGCGCAACGCAAGCTGCCTATCATGCCGCGCCAACAAGGTATTGAGGATCGTCCGCGGATAGGCGGAGGTCATAAGATCACGTGGCTCCACCTGAAAACTGCTGGCGCGTCCCAACAGATAAAGCGGATAGGCAGTCAGCGCCCCGCCTTTTGACCTCGTGGCGGTCACAATTACATTGTCCGCATCAGCCTCCGCCGCGAAGCTGATAGGGTCTACTGCCTCCAACTCCTCAAGCGAAGACAAGACAACTACATCGCCGATCGCTTCAGCCGCGGCAATGACACGTGCACGATAAAGCTGACTTTGCCCGCGAATTTTCAGCACACGCAAATTTGAAATCTGCGCTGCGGCAGCACCAATATGGTCAAGCTGCGTTTCATCGGCAGTCATCACCATTTCCCAATAACGGAAATGCCTGTCCAGCCTGGCGGCTAGGTTGGTCAGCCGTTCCAATTGTTCTGCATTTTTCGGTGGCGCCGGAAAACAGACTGAAACAAGTATGTCTTCTCGCTGTTTTGTCATTGCGCTTGCTCCCCCGCTTTATTCAATCCCGCCACGGCATCACGAATATGCGTTGGGAAAAGGTCAGGCTGCCCCTTCATTTCTATCGAAACGAATCCCTGATATCCAATCTTTTTCAGTGTCCGCAGCACTTTGGCAGTATCGTCTATATCATGGGGCGCGGGCGCAAGCTGTGGCGCACTGACATGAACATGACCAATATGCCCAGCCGCTTTCGCAATAAACGCCTCTACTTGCTCAATCTCATGATTCATATATACCCCGCCAAGATCAAAGCACATTTTTAGGGCCTTGTGCTGATGTCCATCAAGATAGGCTTGAACCGCAGAAAAATCAGTCAAAAAATTGGCGCCATAATCGGGCGGATTAAACTCAAGCGCGATTTGTGTACCTGCCGCAGCGGCCAGATCTGCCAATTGACCAAATGTGTCATGGGCAATCGCCAGTGCTTCTTTTTGGGTCATTTCGTCAGGAACCCGTCGCTGACCGGGGCTGCCAAATACAAGATTGGGAATACCAATGCGGCCCGCAAGATTAATAGCCCGGGTCATACCAGCTTTAAAAATTTCCCTTTCCTCAGCCGTACCGAACATGGCCGCGCCTTGAACCCCGAATAGCAACGATTGCATCGACACCAGCCGCAATCCGTAATCGGCAATTTCTGACAATGCTTGTTTTGCCGCTGCTTCCGATGGGTCGAAGGCATCTTCCTCAGCGGCAAACAATATGCCCGGCGCAATTTCCAGCCCCGTAAAGCTGCACTCCTGCAGGATCTTGTAGGCCGTCAAGCGGTCATCATACTGCCAAGCAATATTGGAAACAGAGAATCTGTTCATCATTCCTGTCCCGTTTCGTGCTTCATGAATTGAACAATGGCGGGCAAAACCTCTTGGGCTGAGGCGATATAGCCCCCCTCATGACCCCATAAGGCTGCATGCTGGGTGCGCATGTCTTCTTGATGCACCCGCGCGCCATTGGCTGGCATCGCATCGCCAAAAAAGGCCTGAAAGACATCCCCTGCCCTCATAGGTTCAGTCGCTAAGTTGACAGCCGACAACCCATTTTCGATTGCGCGCAAACAGTCATCCCAGATTTGCGCCATGGAATAAAACTGGAAACACGACTCTGGATTGGTAAAGCCCAATGCGGACATATCAGCGCCAATCAGCGCCTGTTCAAGATCACCCCTCTTTTCGCTTTGGGCCACCATATCCCTATCAACACAATAAAGGCCCAGCCCCTCGTCAAGGGTATAGAATGCGCCCATTAAATCTGCCAGCGGTGGGGGCAAGCTTTCCTGCGCCAAGGTGAGCTTGTCAGCCGTTAGCATAGACGGGACAGGATTCATCATGTCGAACAAAAAGTTCTTTTTAAGATCTGCACCAAACAATGCCGGAAGACGGACAATCGTGCATTGATCAAAATGATCCTCGCAGAAACTTTCTAACAGGCGGCGGTTTTTACCATATGGCGTTTGGGTCTGAAACGACGTGCTTGTTTCATCATCCTTACCGTCGAACTGTTCATAAACCGCAATTGTCGAGATCAGCACGAACCGCCCGCAGCGTAGTTTTTCAAGGTTTTGAATAAGCGACTTGACCGCCGCCTCGTCCTGTTCGGGAAAGCGATTTGCTTCAAACATTGAACCGGGCGCTGCTGCGCAAACAGCAAGATCAAAATCACTATCGCCTAATTCGCCTGAGTTCCGGCTATTGAATTGACCGGCAAATTCTGCCTGTCTCAATAAGGCCCGCCCCACAAATCCGGTGAAGCCGATCAACGCATTGTGCTGGTCTTTACCGTCAATCGTCATTCTTACTGCCCGTAACAATCTCTAAAGCCAGTCCTGCCGACCGCAAGCCCACACTGAAAAAAGTATAAATCAAGGCGGGGAAAAAACCGATATAAAGCAGGACAAACCCGATATGTGTTTGCGTGTAGGCATGGCCCTTAGCGGCAATATACCAAGAAAGCGGCAGCGCCACAAAACTCGCCAACAAAAAGGCGTCGCCCCACGGAAATTTCCTTGGTCTTGCAATCAGCAAAAAAGCAAACCCCAGCAAGACCAGCAAAAACATCGCTGTCGCGACTTTGCGCGGCATAATCATAAGCTCACGCCCGGGATAGGTCTTCCAAAGCTTTTCCAAAGTGGCGGGTATGGTCGCCTGTAATGATTCTGCTGTCTCTCCCTCAAACCCTTCGTCACTGCCATAGGTTCTGCGCAACACATCCTCTGCAAAAATCAACCGCGCACCCTCTGAAACTGTATCGGCGCGATTGGCGGAATGAATCACAAATGCGCCCACAAACCCTGAACAAAGTATAACAAAGGAAAGGCAGGCAAACCGCATGCCTGCGATAACTGACATCCCGTTCTTGTTAAAATAGGGCGCGATAAGAAACACTGTGCAACCCAACACAATAATGCTGGTGACATATTCATAATTGCTAAGACATTTTAGCATCACGGCAATGCCACCGGCACCAATCAACAATAACCGTTTCGTTGGGCTTGTGCTTAAGAATGCTAAGGCACAACAAATTGCGGGCAACAAAAACAGGAAGAAATTCCAATAAAGATTATGACCAAATGCAATAGGCGTTGGCGCGAATGCCAAACTAACAAAAAACAGCGTTCCAAAAATTGGGTTTATCAGCCGCGCGAATAGCAATGCTAATACAAATATAGCACAGGCGTTCAAAGCAGATGGCACCCAACGTAAGGCTGTATCCTTATTGATACCCACCCCCCAGATATCTGAGATCCACCCGTAAAAAGGGACCTGAAGCCCGAAATGGGAGGAGTAAGCCTCGAACTGAAGATCATTCGACGCAACCTTTCCATCCAAAATCTCATAGCTTCGCGTTTGGTTAAATGTCCGGCCTAATTCGTCTGGGGCAACACCCTGCTGCGCGACATGCCCAAGGTTGGCATACTGTACGCCAATGCCTGTTCGTTTGGCATATATGCCGCCGAGCACGCGGGCCTCACCATTGGTTTGAAATGTCTCAAAAAAAGATTGAGGCGCAATGGACAAAAAGTTTGTTTTAAAATTGATGGTAGCAATGACCAGTAAGGCTAAAAGGCAGGCAGCTTTCAGCAAGGTAACAATGCCTAGCGATTGAAATTGGCCCCCATACCGGTCGTTATGTTCAACCACTATTTTTCATCCTCGGTTTCAATAAACCCACAGCATATAGCGCCCTAAGAATGGGCAAAAGGGAGCAACGGCTCTGCCGAAAAATGCGCTTTCTTCGGTAATACGGACAATGTGGCAGCATTGCAAATATCAAAATCATAGCGAGACCGACAAATCAGAATAATGTGGACAAATTGACCGTTCTGGGGTCTTGCGAAGGGCTTCAAATGTGCTTATACACGGCGGCGGAGAGGTGGCCGAGTGGCTGAAGGCGCTCCCCTGCTAAGGGAGTATGGGGTTTATAGCCTCATCGAGGGTTCGAATCCCTTCCTCTCCGCCACTTTCCCTTTTGATGTGTCTGTCCCTTCCTCTTAATCCATATTTTGGCTAGTGTTTGACACTAGATTACAGCGCCACACAGCCACGGGACACATTATGCACAGCCGGACCATTCAGGCCTTCAACACAGCCCAGCACAGCCCCAACAAAATTCATGATGATGATACCGCAGCCAAATTCGGCTTCACAGGCGGTTTGGTGCCGGGGGTCGAGGTGTTTGCCTATATGGCCTATTGGCCGGTAAATTTATGGGGCACTGATTTCCTGAACGGCGGTCGAATGCAGGGCCGATTCTATAAACCGGTTTATGATGGTGAAGACGCCACTATAACCGCCAATCAGGTAAACGATCGCGAATTGTCATTGGCCCTCAATACACAAGGGGCCGCCCCGGCAGCATCTGGACTGGCAAGCCTTGGCAATCCGCATGAAGTACCGCAAATCGACGTCGCCCCGCGCGTCCCTATCATGGAACGCCTTGACGCCTCCCCCTCCTCACTTCCTGTAGGCAAGGTATTAGGCACAATGCGTGAAACTTTCACCGCTGAAGAAAGCCGATGGTATCTTGATGCTGTCCGCGACCAGCAGGATTTATTCAGTAAGTCCCGCCTGGCGCACCCGGGCTATTTGCTGCGCAGAGCGAATTTCGTGCTCGCGCTCGACGTGAAATTGGGTCCTTGGATCCATGTGGAAAGTGATGTCAGCTTTTATTCCCCCCTCTATGATGGCGAAGAATATGAAACCCGTGCTGTTGTCACAGACAATCGTGACCATAAGGGTCATTTGATGGTCGATCTTGATGTCATCATCATGTCAGGCGACAGGCCTATTATGGGTGGCATGCATCGCGCAATTTATGAACCACGTCAGGTTCGGGAAACAAATGCTGCATAGTAGCGTTACGGCGGTTTTGTTATGACGATTTTTGTGACAGGTGGCGCTGGATATATCGGCAGTCACACAATATTGGCACTGTTGAAAGCAGGTCGGGATGTTGTCTGCTTTGACAATTACAGCAATGCCGACCCCATTGCCCTTACCCGTGTTGAGCAACTAGCAGGTAAAAGGCTGACTGCAAAAATCGCTGGCGACATTCGTGACTTTGAGGCGCTCAAAGACGCCTTGCTGGAACATAGACCAACTGGCGTCATTCATTTTGCCGGACTGAAAGCCGTTGGTGAATCTGTTGAACAACCGCTGCGCTATTACGAAAATAACGTAACAGGATCTATCAACCTGCTACGGGCGATGGATGAAGTCCATTGCCAAAAGATTGTCTTTTCATCATCAGCCACTGTGTATGGACACGCGCACTACCTGCCGATTGATGAAGACCACCCAGTTGCGCCAACAAACCCCTATGGCCATAACAAATTGATGATTGAGCAAATCATCCGGGATTGGTGTGTCATCGACCCGGCCCGCACAGGGGTTTTATTGCGTTATTTCAATCCGATAGGGGCAGATCCATCTGGTCAAATCGGCGAGGACCCCAGCCATATTCCCAATAACCTGATGCCGTTCATTGCCCAAACAGCAATAGGCAAGCGCGATAGATTAAATGTCTATGGCAATGATTATGACACTCGCGACGGAACGGGGGAGCGCGACTATATTCATGTTGCTGACCTAGCTGATGCCCATCTTGCAGCTTTACGGTTCGCAAGCGATCAAACCGGGTGTGAGGCAGTAAATGTCGGCACAGGTCTAGGGGTAACGGTCCTTGAAATGATCGCAGCGTTTGAGCAGGTGAACCAGATCACCGTGCCTTACGAATTTGTATCCCGTCGTGCGGGGGATGTAGCCAGCGTTTTGGCATCCCCAACAAAGGCCCAAAAATTACTGGGGTGGCAGGCACAGCATGACCTTGAAAGCATGTGCCGTTCAAGCTGGCAGTGGCAATCGCAAAATCCCAACGGCTATTCTACTAGCTCCCGATAAAGCGGTGAGATTTCGAACAGTCTTTGTGCTGCAAATTTGGCGCCCGCCTTGGTCAAATGCGCACCATCATGACTGATTAGGTAACCATCAGGCGTATAAATTAGGCAGGTTGCCCAATCACCACAAATCGCCCCGCTAATATCGATAAAGTGAGGAACGCCCCCTCTCATCCACTTGTTCAGTTTTGCCAGTGCGCGAGGAATTGGGCTACGCTCCTCGCTGCGGTCATCACTATCGCTAGTCACAATATCCTGAAGGTTAACGCGCCTAAATTGCTTGCGCCCAACAAGGATGACTTTGCCATCCGTCAACGCAGACAATGCAGCAATAGTTTCTGGCAGGAATTTCCATTCCCAGCTGCGCCAGGAGGAGGCAATGATTACATAGTCAGCCTGCGAAATACGGTGCCTGATTTCTACGCTGTCATACCGGTCATACTGCGCACATCTTGCACGACGGTGGATATCAATATGGTCAGTGAAATCCTTGTCCGTCAAAAGGTTGCCGCATCCGACCGGGATATAATGGGTGGAAAGACTAATGCTTGGCTTCACTTTGCCTTCGTAAAGCACATTCACAAAATCCTGCGCGTAGCTGTCTCCAACGACTAAAACACGCGTGCCCGCACCTTCAAAACCCTTATCGAGACGGGTGTTAAACCTATATTTTACATAGTCACCGATTTCAGGGTTCTCCAGATCCCGCAATATTTTCCGGTCAGCATCCGAATAGCGGAACATGGCGCCCTTGGTGCCCGCAAGAAACCCACCAATAGCGATTAAGCTGATTAGCCCACCTATTGCGAGCGCAAAAATCATGCCTTGGGATTTCACCAAGGTATGCGGGCCAGCCCTAAATGGCCGCTCAACAAAGCGCCAACTTATATAACCCATGACAAGTGATGCGATTGATAGGCCCAGAAATACAAGCGTTGTTGCATCATCACCAAAGCGTAAGCGAGTGAAGGCAAACATTGGTTGATGCCATAAATAGGCGCTATAGCTGATCAATCCGACCATAATTACCGGACG
Source organism: Alphaproteobacteria bacterium (assembly GCA_965229935.1). GTDB lineage: Bacteria > Pseudomonadota > Alphaproteobacteria > SPJN01 > SPJN01 > SPJN01. The sequence goes on along the minus strand of CBDDKB010000002.1, from coordinate 1,019,765 downwards.
GATCGACAATAGTTTGGCAATTAGATTGCCCTGCCCTGCAAACAGAATGATCATCGCCGTACCACCCACTGGCAAAAGGCCATAGACAGATGGCATTGGCGTTAAATCATCAAACAGGAATATCGACATGGCGATAAGAACCAGGCCAAGACCCGCCAGAACATTGCTTTCTTTTGGGCCCATTTTCCTTTCCCAAAGGGCACACAACACCCCCAGCCCCAGCTCCCACGCACGGGTGGGTATCAAATAAAAATTCGCGCCCGCCATTTCAGTAGAGGCCCATTGTGCCAAGCCAAGGCTGGCAATCGTCACAGCCAGCACCCCAGCAAACAAGAGGCGCGGGGCAAAGCGCCAAACCAGCATCATGATGATAGGGAAAAATAGATAGAACTGCTCTTCAACTGCCAGGCTCCACGTATGTAAAAGCGGATTAAGCTCAGCAGAGGGTGCGAAATAGCCTGATTGCATCCAGAATAAGATATTCGACGCAAACAGGCTGACGCTTATCATCCCCTCCCCGAATTGCGCCAACTGGGCAGGCAACATCCAAAACCAGGCAAATGGCAAGCAACAAAGAACGACGAATATAAGCGCCGGAAGAATACGGCGTGCGCGACGTTCATAAAATTTCCTGACGGTGAATTTGTCATCCGACAGGTCGGACATAATAATTGAACTGATGAGATAGCCGCTAATGACAAAAAATATGTCTACGCCGACATAGCCACCGGAAAAAAGATCAACACCAGCGTGAAAAAGAATTACGGGCAAGACAGCAACTGCCCTAAGGCCGTCAATCTCAGGACGGTAATTCATGTCGCGATAGCCTCAGCCCAAATAAGTTCTAGGCACAATCCAGATTCAAGGCCGGACTGTCAACACACTACCGCGCCAAACAATGGCCTAGTGCGTTTGTACCCATTGCCGCGCGCTGCGCTGTGCTTCTGCAACCTCTTCCGACGTCATTTCCGACGAGATCTCTTCGCGATACACTTTGGCTTCCATCTTTCCGGCCACTGCTGCCAGATTGAACCATTTATGCGCCTCGACAAGGTTCATCGGTACGCCATGGCCAGTGCAGTACATCCGGCCCAGATTGTAGTACGCATCACAATCGCCACGTTCTGCACGGCGACGGCATTCATCGATATAATTTGAGTCGATCTGTCCCATCTCAACCTCTCCTGTTTTAAGAGGCGGTCATGGGCCCAGCTAAAGACGTTGGCGCTCATATCCCGCCTTTGACAGGATAAGCATCGCGCGGACTAGGTTAATGGCCGGTTAATCATAAAAGGCTTTTGCCAAATTTTTTCGGTCATCCCTATGTTCAAAGTGTCGACAGCACCCTCACGCTGTCGGCAAGACTTCTTTCGCGATGCGAATCGTCCTGTCCCTTGAAATCCTGCACCCACGCGCCACATGCTTGCAAGACGAAAAAGCGCAATATTCTGTAACACAGATCACAAGTTACGGCTGAATCACGCCTGTCTTTTCGTCAATTCGCGCTCCGGTTGATGCAACGCCTGCGTCAACCATCTCCCTAAAAGTTGGAACATTCTTGTAAAACAAACGCCCCATCCACCCTGCACCGGCAGGAGTTAGGTGGGCTGCATCATAGCTGATTGGGTCGCCTTCTTCGGTAAACAAGGGGCAATCAACAGCCCCTGCGCCACAGACCAACATAGGTATATCGACAAACGGAATGTCTAACTCACGAAATAGTTTCAGATGGCTCGTAAGCTCTTCGCGCATTGGAAAACGCAACTCTGAGCGAGTATCCCGATCATATTGGGCAAGCTGATAGGCTCTTAACGGTTGAAACGATTTTGAACTGAACAGAATAATTTTGGCGTCGGATATCGATTTGATATTCTCAATTGATTGCGGCACAAGCCGAACCGTCCAGTCCTTCCAGCGAGATGCGATAATAATATAATCAGCCTGCTTAAGGCGCTGTTGCACAATCGGATGGTGGTAGCGCAAATGAGATTCACATTCAGGCAGATAGCGTTCGCCGATAAATGGTGTCAGATCCTGATCTGTGTAAACGTTTCCACAATGACGGGATATTAGGAATGTTGAAACGCTTAATTGATGCAGGTAACCATTCTCACGAAGGGCATTGAAAACGTCCTGACTGAAACTATCACCGATGATGAGAACATTTGGCCTTTCTTCATCAAACTCCTTCAGATTGAACTTGCGATGTTTGCTTAGCAAATACCCACGTATTCCCCGACTTTCCAAAAGATGGATCAGCCTATGATCTTCAGGCGCAAATCGCACCAGACCGCCATTTGTTGCTTTTCCATAGAGACCCGCACTGACAAGCACGACAACCGCACTCATCATTGTGATAATCAGCATTTTTTGCGAAATATGCCCTTTTTCCCCTTCTGGTTTGCGAAAGGGACGCTCAACAAAACGCCAACTCAAATAACCCAGGGGCAGTGACGCGACCGCTAACAGCGCCAACAATTCAGGTGATGGTTGACTTTCGGACTGCGCGTGGGAAAAGGCGATCAAGGGCAAATGCCATAAATAGACGCTGTAACTTATCAACCCAATACCGACAAGGCCGCGCCATGACAGAACTGTGGCCGCCAAATTGTTTCGCGCATAAAGTATGACCAAAGCCGTTCCCACGACGGGCAGCAAGGCGTACAGCGATGGCCAGGGCGTTTCTTTTGTAAACACGAATATGCTGGCCGCGATGGCAACAATGCCGATAAGCCCCAACCATTTGTTTGGCCTGACCTTACCTTCTCGCAACAACAAGGCACACAAAACGCCGGCACCCAATTCCCACGCACGCGTCGGCAACAGGTAGAAATTGGCGACTTCTGCCTCTCGCCAGGCCCATTCAGACAAGAGCAAGCTTGCAACGCACCCAACAAGAACCAACGTGAACAGCCAGTCCTTACGATAGCGCCATACCAGAAACAGCAATAGCGGGAACAACAGATAGAACTGTTCTTCAACCGCCAGGCTCCACGTATGCAATAAGGGGTTTTCTTCGGCCAGCGGTTCAAAATAGCTGGTTCGTTGCCAAAACAGTATGTTGGAAACGAAAAAGCTGACACCCAGCAAATCAATCGAATATTTGCTTAGATACCAAGGCAACAACCATTCCCAAGCAAAAGGAATTGTAACGATTGTCATGACGAACAAAGCAGGCAGAATACGCCGCGCCCGCCGCTCATAAAAACTGCCTAGCCCAAGCGAGCCGCCATCCAAATTCTTCAGCAATATCGATGTAATCAGATAGCCGCTAATCACAAAGAAAACATCGACGCCGACATACCCGCCTGAGAATGGCGGAATATTGGCATGGAACAGCACAACCGGCAAAACCGCCAGCGCACGAAGACCATCAATCTCGGCACGATAAGCAAGCATCGCTTAGCCCTTGTTACTTGTCTGGTAGGTCTTCGTAATTGATAGCACGCTGACCAAACAAGACAGCACGACGGCGTGACTGCGCGGCTCGCGGTAACTGTGAAATTTCCTCACGCAAAGCAAGACCATTTTCAATTGCGCGGCGCACCGCAGGTCTGTTGGACATACGGTCATGCCATTCTTTTACGTTCGGAAACTCATCCAAATCCTGGCCCTGATTCTTATTGGGCAGCACCCAAGGCCAGATCGCCATGTCTGCGATTGAATATGCGCCGGCAACGAAACTGCGATTGCGCAAACGATGGTTTAACACACCGTAAAGTCGATTGGTTTCGTTCGTATAGCGGTCGATCCCATATTGGATTTTACGGGGGGCGTAGTTACGAAAATGATGCGTTTGCCCCGCCATGGGACCTAGGCCACCCATTTGCCACATCAACCACTGATCAACCTCAACTCGCCGACGCTCATCCTCGGGATAAAACTTGCCAAACTTTCGGCCTAAATATTGCAGGATCGCACCGCTTTCAAAAATACGGATTGGCTTGCCGTCCGGACCTTCAGGGTCAACAATTGCGGGCATACGATTGTTGGGCGACAGTTTGATAAAGCGTTTTGTAAATTGTTCCCCCGCACCGATATTTACCGGAATCAAGTTATAGGGAACCTTCGCTTCCTCCAAAAAAATCGTCACCTTCCAGCCATTAGGGGTTGGCCAAAAATGGACATCAATGGGCGCGGATTGCTCAACAATTTTGTTTGGTTTTTGTTTCTTGGGCTTTTTTGCTGATGCAAGTTTCTTGTTGCTCACGCTTGGGCCTCACGATCTTGGTTTTAAAAATTGGTTGATGGCATCTTACCCGCCGTCATTTGCATGGCAATGCAAAGATACATCAGGTGGTTTTGCCCATCACCATTTCTTTCGCTTCTATCATAGTTGATCTGCCTATTACAGCATGGCACGCAAAATAGGTCACAGCCCCCAACCCGACGAACACGGGCACCGCCAAAATATCATCAAGCGGATAATGAAGCCGCGCAAGATACACACAGGCCGCCATTACACCGCCGCTGATTAGCGTCGCTGCGCATTGACGAATCTGTACGATCAGCCCGAAATCCAAAAATTTCGCGCTGTAATGGGCATTGATCACCATCGACACAAGGCCAAGCGCCACTGCGGCCCAGGCAATGCCAATCACGCCGAACATGCTGCCGATAATGATAAACAGGATGCCAAGGCTCTTTTTGATCAACTCAATCCGGAAAAACAAATTGCCGTGCCCAAGTGATTTAAGCAGGCTTAGATTTACAACCTGAAACGGCCAAATCGCACCGGCCAGACAAAGGACGCTTAATAATGGCACTGCGGATAACCATTGGTCACCGAACACGAGTTTGATGAACAAATCTGCCAAAACTGATAGTCCGATCATGATCGGCACAGCGATAAACATAATTTGCCGAATGAACCGGGTTGCGATTGTGCGTAGCTGGTCATGGTCGTCATTAACCGAAGACATAACCGGAAACATCACGCGCGAGACAAGCTGGGTCAGAAGTTGCACAGGCAATTCCTGTGAACGTAACGCGCGTTGGTAAAATCCCAATTCGCGCACGCCGTAAAGCGTACCAATCAACAGCGTGTTGCCCCGCTTATAAGTCGTGTCAACGATGGCGGCAGCAAACATATAGCCGCCAAAACTGAACAAGGATCGGAACGACGCCATACTGAACGTCATTGCCGGTCGCCAAGAATTAAACAGCCACAGCATGACAACGGTGGCAACATTGACGACAACCGCCTGCGCCGCCAGCGCCCATAGGCCAGCCCCGGTCCACGCCAGATAAATCGCAACGCCACCGGACAATAAGGTTGAGATTACCCCGATCCGTGTCAAAGTCCGAAACGCGAGGTTCTTGGTCATCATTGTCTGTTGAATTGACCCCGCAGCGCCCAAAAATACATTCAGCGCCATGACATAAGTCAGTGGTTCCAATGCGGGAATATCATAGACACGCGCAAAAACAGGGCCTGCCGCACACAGAAGCAAGGCAAGCAAAAACCCCATACCGATATTGAACCAAAACACAGTTGATTCATCCGTATGCGTTGTATCTTTCTTCTGGATTAGGGCCTGTGTAAATCCCGCATTGGCAATGACGCCAGCCAAGGCAATAAACAAGGATAGCAGCGCGACTGTACCGAAATCTTCAGGCGTCAATAAGCGCGCCAGAACAACCGATATGGCAAAGGCCATCCCCTGTCGCCAGAAAGTGTCGATTGCACTCCAGACTATTGCGGAACGGACTTTGCTCATGCCGTGCTACTCATCAGGCGTGCATCACAGCTCGTCGAGTTTCTTTTTCAAAAGCTCGTTTGCCATCTGTGGATTGGCCTTACCTTTTGACGCCTTCATCAACTGGCCGACAAACCAACCAAGCAGCTTGTCCTTGCCGCCCTTATATTCGGCCACTTTGTCAGGATTGTCAGCGATAACCTGATCGGCAAATCCTTCGATTTCACCTGTGTCAGTTACCTGCTTAAGACCTTTCTCCTCAACGATCTGTTCAGGGTCGCCACCTTCATTGAACATGATCTCAAACACATCCTTGGCAATACGGCCAGAAATTGTGTTGTCTTTGATCAGGCCAACCAGCTTGCCAAGATTGGCTGCGCTTATGGGTGAGTCAGTGATGGTCGACTCTGACTTGTTCAAACGACCAAACAGTTCTGTAATCACCCAGTTGGCAGCAAGTTTCGGATCGGATGCTTTTGCCACCTCTTCATAATAGGCAGCGGTTTCCTGATCTGCGACCAGTACCCCGGCATCATAGGCGCTTAGACCATAATCATTTTCAAACCGGGCCTTCTTCTCATCCGGCAACTCCGGCAGGCTCGCTTTGACGCGTTCGATCATATCATCATCAAGGATCAAAGGCGGCAGATCGGGATCAGGGAAATAACGATAATCATGCGCGTCTTCCTTTGACCGCATGGAGCGTGTCTCGCCCTTATTCGCATCAAACAGGCGGGTTTCCTGGTCAATCGCGCCGCCATCTTCCAAAATATCAATCTGGCGCTGGGCTTCATACTCAATCGCCTGACGCATAAAGCGCAGTGAGTTGACGTTCTTAATTTCGCAACGCGTGCCCAACTCATCACCCGGACGACGGACGGAGACATTCACGTCTGCCCGCATGGAACCGCGCGCCATCACACCATCACACGTGCCAAGATAGACCAAAATTGTGCGCAGCTTTTCAACATAGGCTGCTGCTTCTTCGGCAGAACGAATATCAGGATCAGACACGATTTCCATCAGCGCCACGCCGGACCTGTTCAAATCAACATAGGTCAGGCTGGGATGCTGATCATGCATGGACTTACCCGCATCCTGTTCTAGATGCAGACGTTCAATGCCGACCACGCGGCGTGTGCCATCCTTCAGGTCAACAATGACCTGCCCGCGTCCGACAATCGGTTTATCAAACTGGCTGATCTGATAGCCCTGCGGTAGGTCAGCGTAGAAATAGTTCTTACGCGCGAACACGCTTTCCTTGTTAATTTCCGCTTTAAGGCCCAGTCCAGTGCGCACGGCCTGTTCGACGCAATACTCATTGATTACGGGCAACATGCCGGGCAGTGCCGCATCCACCAGTGAAACCTGCGTATTCGGGTCTGCGCCAAATTCGGTAGCGGCCCCTGAAAACAGCTTGGAGTTTGAGTTGACCTGGGCATGAACCTCAAGCCCGATGATCAATTCCCACGGCCCGGTCATCCCTTCGATGATGGTGCCTTTAGCTGTGCTTTCGAGTTTTTCAGTCATGCTCAGCCCTCCCACCATGTCGTCGGTTTCGCGGTAAAGCCTGCTGCACTTTCAATTGCAGACGCAGCGCGGAACAATGTTGCTTCATCAAACTGTCTGCCGATCAGTTGCAGACCAAGCGGCAAACCTTGTGAATCGAGCCCGGCAGGAACCGAAATAGCAGGCAGCCCGGCCAAATTGGCGGGAACAGTAAACACATCGTTCAAATACATGCTGACAGGATCATCCGTCTTTTCACCAACACCGAATGCGCCAGAAGGTGTGGTCGGCGCAAGGATCAGGTCAACCTGGTCATAGGCATTGTCAAAATCCTGCCCAATCAGTGTGCGGACCTGCTGCGCCTTGCGGTAATAGGCATCATAATAACCTGCGGACAGCACATAGGTGCCGATCAGCACGCGGCGTTTTACTTCATCACCAAAGCCTGCAGCGCGGGTGTTCTGATACATCTCAATCAGGTCCTGCCCGTCTTCGCGCAAGCCATAGCGCACACCGTCATAGCGCGCCAGGTTCGAGGAGGCTTCAGCAGGCGCCACGATATAATAGGCGGGCAAGGCATATTGCGTATGGGGTAGCGAAATCTCGACAATCTCAGCCCCAGCATCCTTCAGCCAATCTATGCCCTGCTGCCACAAGGCTTCAACTTCATTGGGCATGCCGTCCACGCGATATTCTTTCGGGATACCAACGCGCAGCCCCTTAACAGAACCACCGATTTCAGCGGTATAGTCAGGCACCTCAATATCAACAGAAGTTGAATCCATCGGGTCATGCCCAGCCATAGACCGCATCATCAATGCAGCGTCCGCAACATTGCGGGTCATGGGCCCCGCCTGATCTAGCGAACTTGCAAAGGCAACAATGCCCCAACGGGAACAACGGCCATAGGTCGGCTTCATCCCCACAATGCCAGTCAGGGCTGCAGGCTGGCGGATAGACCCGCCCGTGTCCGTCCCGGTCGCAGCAGCGCACAAGCCCGCCGCAACGGCTGCGGACGACCCGCCTGAGGAGCCACCAGCAACCAGGGGTGTATCATCCCCCTCACGCCGCCAGGGGTTGATTGCAGTGCCATAGAAACTGGTTTCGTTTGACGACCCCATTGCGAACTCATCAAGGTTCAGTTTGCCCAGCATCACCGCACCGTCACGCCACAGATTGGCGGACACGGTTGATTCGTAAGGCGGCTTATAGCCATCCAGTATATGGCTGGCCGCAGTGGTCAGCACATTTTCCGTACAATATAGGTCTTTGATCCCCAGCGGCAGGCCTTCAAGCGCCCCGCCCTCACCCTTGGCGAGGTTCCCGTCAGCGCGTTTTGCACCTTCACGGGCCAGATCAGCCGTTTCAGTGATATAGACGTTCAACGCCCGGCCCTTTTCCATGGCGGCGATATAGGCGTCTGTCAGCTCAACCGCAGAAATCTCTTTTTTGTCGAGTGCGGCACGGGCTTCAACCAGCCCCATCTGTGTCAGTGATGTATCAGCCATTGCGCCTACTCCACCACTTTCGGGACAGCAAAGAAATTATGCTCTGCCTTGGGGGCATTGCCTGTCACTTTTTCAGGGTAGCCACCCGCCGTTACGTCATCCGCACGTTGCTTTAGCGCCATTGTGCGGCCACCGGCCTGAGGTTCAACGCCGTCAGTATTGACGGCATCTAGCTGCTCAACAAAGGTCAGGATGGTGGAAAGCTCATTTGCCAGCGGTGCCAGCGCGTCTTCATCGACCCTGATTCGGGCCAACCGCGCAATGTGCCGGACGGTCTCTTTATCAACAGACATAGTGATCCTACTTCAATGTGGCAGTGCATTTGCCGTCGGTGCGGCCTTGCGCGCCATATTTCAGGTTTGGAAATGCATTCGCATAAGGTAAACAGACCAAAAGGCCTGCGAAATCGGGCGAAACCTATCACTCGCAACAAGGATGGGCAAGCCAAGCACAACCTCGCGGTACGAAATGTTTCGTCGCAGGATAGCAGTCTTAATAGTCAATAATTGGCAAAAATTGGACCCAGGTATGAGCATTCTCAGCAAGATCAAAGGCAAGGCCAGCAATGCAGGCCACCAGTTTGCCCGCGCCTATCTGCCTGCGCCCACATTTATCTATATGCATCTGCCCAAAACTGCCGGGTCTGCGATAAAGAAAGCTGTTGGCAATTCAGCGCACAGCGACGATTTTCGGTTACAACCACACGTCATCGGCTTTGAACATTTGACCGCACCTGAACGGCGCAGCCAAACATTTGTTACAATCCGCCATCCGCTGGATTGGTATCTTTCCATTTTCAACTTCAAAATTCATAGCAAAAGTGACAAAGGCTATGACGAAATGGCGACGAACGAGCTTGACGACTTTCTGGCCGACCATATCGACTTCGCCAATGGCGCCGAGGGGATTAAACGCTGGAACCAGCCCGCTGAATTCAAACGCCACATGCATGATATTGCTGACACGCTGTGCAATTCAGCCAGCTTCAAAAAGGTTGGCTTTTGCACCGCAACCTTCCTTTATTACAGCCATCCTGACTGGAGGGCGATTTTGAATGACCCGGATGCCCACGCGCATGTGGCGGCTATGATTCCGGGGCAAAACTGTGTCAGTCATGTGCTGCGGCAGGAAACCCTGCAAGAAGAGTGTGATCTAATGCTATCCGGCAAACCCTATAAGATAGACTTGTCACAACGGGTCAATCAAATGGCTGAAAACAAATATCATGCCCTGATCAATGATGAGACCCGCGCGAAAATCGCGCAATTAGACCGGGGTCTGATCGAGAAATATTATCCAACCGGGCCAGCACAATGACCAAAATCGACCCCAAAAAAGAACGCAACCTATTTCGACGCAGGATTGGCGCCGGTCAAAGGCTGATGGGCCTTGATATGGGCTCCAAACAGATCGGCGTAGCCCTTTCTGATGTCGCGCTGACAATCGCCAGCCCCATGACCGTCATCACCCGCCGCAAATTCACCCAAACGGCCAAAGAGATACTTGGCCTGATGGAAAAACAGAATGTCGGCGGGCTTGTTATTGGCCTGCCTCTTGAGATGAGCGGCAAGGAAGGCCCGGCCGCCCAATCAGCGCGCGAATTTGCCCGCAATCTGGAAAAGCTGGAACCGGGCATTCCGACACTTTTTATGGATGAACGGCTCTCAACCTCTGCCGTTGAGCGGACATTGATTGAGGCTGACACAAGCCGCGCCCGACGCGCCGAAGTCGTCGATAAAATGGCGGCCAGCTACTTCTTGCAGGCTGCGCTTGACCTGCTTTATGAAGACAAAATGTCTGAACTTGATGCTATAGACGACTGATATGGCAGAAATTTTTGGCATTCTGCTTCCGGTTTTTGCGCTCATCTTTCTGGGCCTCGCCATGCGTGAAAGCGGGTTTCCCGGCAATGCCATGTGGGGGCCCATAAACAAGCTTTGCTACTTCGTCCTTTATCCGGCGATGATCACGGTCAATTTGCTGAAGGCTGACCTGAACCAACCAGACCTTATTTTTGGCTTGGGGGTTTCGCTTGTTGGTTCCCAATTGGTAATGGCGCTTATATTGCTGCCGCTACCCAAATTATTCGGCGTGCCCGGCCCTAAATATTCATCTGTTGTGCAAGGGGCAGTGCGTTGGAACGGCTTTATCGCCCTTGGTATCATTGCCGCCATGATGGGCGACAGTGGCCTGACTCTGGCTGCTATCGCGCTTGGTTTTATGGTCCCGGTCGCCAATATCCTATCCGTCACGATTGTTGCCGCCTCATCCGGGCAGGCACCATCTCTGCCCCAACTTGGCTTGCTACTGGCAAAAAATCCCCTGCTAATTGCTTGCGCTGTCGGCACCGGTTTGAACCTAAGCGGTATTGGCATATGGCAACCAGCCATTGGCCTGCTTGATATTTTGTCTGACGCCTCCATCTCAATCGGGCTGCTTGCCATTGGTGCAGGGCTTTATTTCGAGGGGATCAAGGGCGATATCGGCCTGATTATCCTGACGACCATATTGAAGCTTTTTGGCATGCCCCTTTTGGCGGCTATCGGCATGACTTTTATGGGCGTAACGGGTGAAACATTTGTTGTGGGCATCATTTGCACAGCAGTGCCGGGCGCGACATCATCCTATATATTGGCCCAGCAATTGGGCGGGGATGCCCGATTGATGGCCGCGCTGATAACTGTTGGCACTTTGGTTTCCATCATTACCATGCCTGCTATTCTAGATTACACGCTGCGATATGTTGGCATCTCATCATAAACCATCTTGCCACTTCTGGCATTTGGGCCTATAGGACTGACTTTAATGAGCGCACCGGGACCCATACCTGAACTTCGCCTGCCGCAGGAGCACCTGCTGGGCATTGACAGCCTTTCCCCCGCTGACATTTCTACCATTCTTGATTTATCTGACCATTATGTTGACCTGAACCGCCAGGCCGACAAAAAGACTGCCACCTTGCGCGGTCGCACCCAGATCAATCTGTTCTTTGAACCATCGACCCGGACCCAAAGCTCGTTCGAGCTGGCGGGTAAGCGGCTTGGCGCCGATGTCGTCAATATGTCAGTCAAATCAAGTTCTATCAAAAAGGGTGAAACCCTGCTTGATACGGCGATGACCCTGAACGCCATGCACCCAGATCTGCTGGTAGTGCGCCACGGCTCCTCAGGCGCTGTCAATCTGCTGGCGCAAAAGGTCAATTGTTCGGTCATTAACGCCGGAGATGGCCGCCACGAACACCCGACACAGGCGCTGCTGGATGCACTGACTATCCGCCGCCGCAAGGGCAGGATCGAAGGGCTGAAAGTCGCTATCTGTGGTGACGTTGCCCATAGCCGTGTCGCCCGCTCAAACATTCTTCTGCTCAACACAATGGGGGCAGAGGTACGCGTGGTCGCCCCACCGACGCTGATCCCGCCGGGGATTGAGCGGATGGGCGTTACAGTTCATCACAATATGGAAGATGGTCTGAAAGACGTCGATATTGTCATGATGCTGCGCCTGCAACTTGAACGGATGCAGGGTGCCTTTATCCCCTCAACCCGCGAATTCTACCACACATTCGGCCTTGATTATGACAAGCTGGCCTGCGCGCAACCGGACGCCTTGATCATGCATCCCGGCCCCATGAACCGAGGGGTGGAGATTGACAGCGCCGTTGCCGACGATATTCACCGATCCGCAATTCTGGAACAGGTTGAAATGGGCGTTGCTGTCCGCATGGCTGTGCTTGACCTGTTAACACGCAATCTGGCGGATAAGGAGGCAGCAGCGTCATGACAATTGTTACTGCCTATATCAATGCCCGCATCATCAACCCCGCAACGGGTGAGGATTTTATCGGCGCACTTATCACACAAGGCGATCAAATCACGGCCCTTGGCCCCGATGTAACCGCCCCGCAAGATGCCGAAATCATTGACTGTGAGGGCCACGTCCTCGCCCCCGGCCTGATCGACATGCGCGTCTTTGTCGGCGAACCGGGCGCAGAACATCAAGAAACATTTGAAACCGCCACCATGGCCGCCGCTGTCGGTGGGGTGACGACGATGATCGTTATGCCGACCACCGACCCGCCCGTGGATGAAGTGTCCATTCTTGAAATGATCGCCCGCCGCGCCCGCAAGATCAACCGCACACGGGTTGAGGTGATGGGTGCCATCACCAAAAATTTTGAAGGCACCGCCATGGCTGAAATCGGCCTGATGCAAGATGCGGGCGCTGTCGCCTTCACTGATGGGGACGAGGTTATTCGCAACGCTCGCGTGTTGCGCCGCGCCCTATCCTATGCCGATCATCTTGGCGCACTATTGGTTACCCATGCCGAGGACCCGGACCTTGGCGGCCCCGGCCTTGTGAATGAAGGCGAGATGTCAACGCGCCTAGGCCTGCCCGCCAGCCCCGTTATGGCAGAGGTTATGGGCGTCAATCGTGACTTGAGCTTGATTGAGCTGACAGGCGCCCGTTGCCATATCGCGCAATTAAGCAGCGCCGCTGCCCTTGAACGTATTGCAGACGCAAAATCACGCGGCCTGCCGGTGTCATGCGGTGTATCTGCGGCTCACCTGTCGTTGAACGAAGTCGATATTGGGGACTACCGGACCTTCTTCAGGCTAGTGCCGCCCTTGCGGTCGGAAGATGACCGCCGCGCGCTGGTCGATGGCTTGGTCAATGGCACCATTGATGTGGTTGTTTCAAACCATTGCCCGCGAGATCAGGAAGAAAAGCGCCAACCCTTTGAAGAAGCTGCAACGGGTGCAGTCGGTCTTGAAACCCTGTTGCCGATCCTGCTTGAGCTGGTTCACAAGGGTGAAGCTGATCTGCCCACCGTCCTGCGTGCTGTCACCAGCCGCCCGGCAGAACTGCTGGGCCTTGAAGAAGGGCGTATGGCCGTTGGCGCGCCTGCTGATCTTGTTCTGATTGATCTGAACAGCCCATGGGTGCTTGATGCGAGTGATCTTCATAGCAAGTCAAAGAACACCCCCTATGAGGGGCGCCGCTTGCAAGGACGGACGATCCGCACCATAGTGCGCGGCAGAACCGTATTTACGCGCTAAATAGCAAGTTAAAAAAACAGCCCCTAAAGGGCAGAGTACTATTCAGGTTTTCATAATTGGGAGGGTTTTATGCCTAGTATCGATATGTCAGCAGTTGCCACAAACAACGCCATGTTCGGGCCGATCATCGTGTTGGTTCTTTGGACATTGGTTATGTGGGTTTGGATGTATGTCACGCGCATTCCCGCAATGCAGGCCGCCAATATCGATATGGATAAGGCGAACCAACAGACCCCGGCAGAACTTGCAGGCTCCCTCCCCGCCAATGTGCGCTGGAAAGCGGACAATTATAATCACCTGATGGAACAGCCGACGATCTTTTATGCCGCTGCATTGGTCGCCGCGATGGCTGGGCTTGATACAGGGCTGACCCTTTGGTGTGCATGGGCCTTTGTCGGACTTCGAGTTGTACACTCCCTCATTCAGGCAACTGTGAACATCATCATGGTACGCTTTGCGGTATTTACCCTGTCGACAGTTGCCTTGGCAATTTTGGCGATCACAACCGCTATCGAAGTTCTGTAGTAAAGCGAGCGCGAGATTATGCCTGATCCCATTAGCTGGACTGATGCGGGCCCGTGGTATCTTGCGGCCCTTTTGGGTGGCTATTTGCTGGGTTCCATCCCCTTTGGCCTCTTGTTCACCCGCATGGCGGGATTGGGCGATATTCGCGACATCGGGTCAGGCAATATCGGCGCAACCAATGCACTACGCACAGGCAACAAGGCCGTTGCGTTTGGCACACTTATATTTGACGCCTTAAAAGGCGGTATCGCACTTTATGTTGCAGGAGAACTGGGCGGCCCTGATTTGGCAGTGCTTGCCGCTATCGGGGCCCTATTGGGGCATTGCTATCCGATTTGGCTTAAATTTAGGGGCGGCAAAGGCGTTTCCACATTCTTGGGCATTCTGTGGTTCACCGCATGGCCGATTGCCATACTGACCTGTCTGACGTGGCTGTTGATGGCAGCATTGTTCCGCATCTCCTCCCTATCCGCTTTGGTTGCCGCCGCGTTGACACCTGTCTATTTCTATATGGCAGGCGCGTGGAAAGAGGGCCTAACCGCATGGATGCAAGACCTGTACAGCGCCAATGACTGGCAATGGGCGCAGGCGACGCTCGTGCTGGTGATCGTGATCTATATCCGCCATCAGGAAAATATTGGCCGCCTACTGCGTGGTGAAGAGCCCAAGATCGGCGCCAAAAAGGACGAGGCATAGGTCCTCCCGTGCCAAACAGTCCGATCATGGCAAGCGATAGCCCGCCCCTTGATTGGCTGCGCCTGATCCGGTCCGAAAATGTCGGGCCAAAGACCTTTTATGCGTTGCTTGACCGTTTCGGCAGCCCGACAAAGGCACTTGAAAAACTGCCTGACTTGGCAGCAAAGGGCGGCAAACGGCAAATCAAGGTCTGTTCGGCAAAGAAAGCGGAACAGGAACTAAAAGCCATTAACAGCTTTGGCGCCCGCCTGATCACACGTGCCGACCCAGACTACCCGATTATGCTGGGCCATATCGACGATGCGCCGCCTGTACTAACCTTGTTGGGCAATATCTCACTTCTTCAAAAGCCGATGGTCGCTATCGTTGGCGCGCGCAATGCCTCCCTGAACGGGCGCAAATTGGCCCATCAGATCGCGCAGGATTTAGGCGCGGCGGGATATGTCGTTACCTCAGGCCTTGCGCGCGGCATCGACCGTGCCGCCCAAGTGGGGGCCCTTAAGACGGGCACAATCGCCGTTGTTGCGGGTGGTGTCGACCAGCTATATCCCAAGGAAAACCAAGACCTTTACGACGAATTGCGCACACAAGGTCTTATTATTAGCGAGGTGCCCTTTGGTGAAGCGCCGATCGCCCGGCACTTCCCAAAACGCAATCGAATTGTTGCTGGGCTGTCGCTCGGCACGTTGGTGGTTGAGGCAGCTGACCGCTCAGGCTCCCTCATCACCGCGCGGATGGCGGCGGAGCAAAATCGCGAAGTCTTTGCCATCCCAGGTTCCCCCCTAGATGAGCGGGCGCGGGGGTCGAACAAACTGCTCAAACAGGGCGTTCACCTTGCCGAAACGGCTGAAGACATTATCCACGCCCTGCCCGATCCAGCACGCCTGCCTTTGTCTGAACCTGACAATCCTTTCCTGAATGCACCGCCGCCCGATGACCCGGACGAGCATGAGCTTGCCCCTCTACGCGCCCATTTGATGGAGCTTTTGGGCCCCGCACCCATTGAAATTGACGAGCTGGTTCGCGCCCTAGAAGCGCCTGCCCACTATGTCTCTGTCCTATTGCTTGAGCTTGATTTGGCAGGCCGTCTTGCACGGGAACCGGGCGGTAAAGTCGCGCTCAGTCAGGCCGAAAATGACGGTCTTAGCTTTTAGCTAAGATAGAACCAGTTAATATCAACCATTTGACAAATCGGTCAAAACAGGCCAAGTCTCCCGCCGATTTACTATTGCATTGCCGTTAATTCAGAAAGCCCCATGACTGTTCTCATTGTTGAATCGCCCGCCAAGGCAAAGACGATCAATAAATATCTCGGCTCTGATTTCGAGGTTTTGGCTTCCTATGGTCATGTGCGCGATCTGCCGTCAAAGGATGGCTCGGTCCAGCCTGATGACGATTTCGCCATGATCTGGAACACGGACACAGCTTCAAAGAAGCGACTCAATGAGATTGCAGCAGCGGTCAAAAAGACAGACCGCCTTGTGCTGGCCACTGACCCTGATCGCGAGGGTGAGGCTATTTCGTGGCATGTGCTGGACGTGTTGAACGAAAAAGGTGTTCTGAAGAACAAAAAGGTCGAACGGGTCACCTTTAACGCCATCACAAAAAAATCAGTGCTGGAAGCTATGGCCGCCCCGCGTGAGATTGACCAGCAATTGGTTGACGCCTATTTGGCCCGCCGCGCCCTTGATTATCTTGTCGGCTTCACCCTGTCGCCCGTTTTATGGCGCAAGCTGCCGGGTAGCCGGTCAGCAGGCCGCGTGCAGTCCGTCGCACTACGTATCATTTGTGATCGCGAGCTTGAGATTGAGAAATTTGTACCGCGCGAATATTGGTCTGTTCTTGCCAATATGGCAAAGGATGGCACACAAGGGTTTGAGGCACGCCTGTTTGCACTTGATGGCAAAAAGCTCGGAAAATATGACCTTGCCGACGAAGCTGCCGCGACAGGTGCAAAACAACGCATCGAAGCGGCTGACTTTTTTGTCGAGGCGGCAGAGGCAAAGCCCGCCAAACGCAACCCCGCGCCGCCCTTCACAACCTCGACACTGCAACAAGAAGCCAGCCGTAAACTCGGTTTTAATGCCAGCCGCACCATGCAGGTCGCGCAAAAGCTTTATGAAGGTGTCCCAATCAATGGCGAGGTAACGGGCCTGATCACCTATATGCGTACTGATGGTGTATCAATGGCGGGCGAAGCGATTGCGGCGGCTCGCGGGACCATTCAGGACGAGTTTGGCGACAATTACCTGCCCGACGTGCCCCGCGCCTATAAGAGCAAGGCCAAGAATGCACAAGAAGCGCATGAAGCCATTCGCCCGGTTAACTTCCGCCTGACCCCGCAAAAGGCGCGTGGTCTGCTGAACGAAGACCAAGCCAAATTGTATGAGCTTGTGTGGAAGCGTGCCATGGCGAGCCAGATGGAATCTGCCCGGTTGGAGCGGACGACCATCACCCTTGCAACCAAGACAGACCAGATTGAACTGCGCGCCACAGGCCAGGTCATCACCTTTGATGGCTTCTTGACGCTGTACCAAGAAGGCAAAGACGAAAAATCTGACGATGATGACGAGGCACGCCTGCCCGCGATGAAGGAAGGCGACGCCATCTCACGTGGTGATGTGTTGGCCCGCCAGCATTTCACCGAACCGCCCCCCCGTTATTCCGAAGCATCATTGGTGAAGGCGCTGGAAGAACAAGGTATTGGCCGCCCATCAACCTATGCGTCTATTTTGGCGACATTGCGTGACCGCGATTATGTCCGCATGGACCGCAACCGTTTTATCCCCGAAGATAAGGGCATTCTGGTCACAGCCTTCCTTGAAAATTTCTTCCGCCGGTATGTGGAATATGATTTCACCGCATCGCTAGAAGATCAGCTTGACGAAATTTCTGATGGTAAAGCGAACTGGAAAGATGTGCTGGCACAGTTCTGGCGCGAATTTTCGGCCGCCGTTGATGAAACAACCGATTTGCGCGTCACCCATGTGTTGGATGCACTGAATGAATCGCTTGGCCATCATGTGTTCCCGGCAAAAGAAGATGGCAGCAACCCGCGCGCCTGCCCCAAATGCGACAATGGTGAGTTGAGCCTCAAGGTCGGTCGTTTCGGTGCCTTTGTAGGTTGTTCAAATTATCCTGAGTGCAAATTCACCCGCCCCTTCACCGAAAGTGATGAGGACGGCGATTCAAACAAACTTGCAGCAGGCGACGTGCGGGAGCTTGGCAATCACCCCGAAAGCGGTCACCCCATCACCTTCCGTGGCGGACGTTTCGGCCCCTATGTGCAGCTTGATGATCCAGAGGCCGGAAAAAAACCCAAACGGGCCGGACTGCCTAAGGGGGTCGCCGTGGACGAGATGGACTTGGCCCTTGCGGTCAAGCTATTGGGACTGCCTCGCGTCATTGGCGATCATCCTGAAGACGGCAAACCTATTGAAGCTGCTATTGGCCGTTATGGCCCCTATCTGCGCCATGCAGGCAAATATGCCCGCCTGACAGACTGGAAAGAAGTTTTTGAAACAGGCCTGAACCGCGCTGTGACTTTGCTTGCCGAGGCAAAATCCTCAGGCGGGCGTGGCCGCGCTGCTGCTCCCTTGAAGGAATTGGGCGACCATCCCGAACTTGGTGATCCCATGACCGTCCATAATGGCCGTTATGGCCCCTATGTGAAGTGCGGCAAGATCAACGCTACCATCCCTGGTGAGCGTGAGCCTGACACGGTAACCGCAGAAGAAGCCGCCGAATGGATCACGAT
This sequence comes from Alphaproteobacteria bacterium, assembly GCA_965229935.1. Taxonomy (GTDB): domain Bacteria; phylum Pseudomonadota; class Alphaproteobacteria; order SPJN01; family SPJN01; genus SPJN01. Next base: position 1,001,014 of record CBDDKB010000002.1, on the reverse strand, counting down.
CAAGGCTGCCAAGGCAGGCACCAAGAAGAAGGCTGCCAAAAAGAAAACGGCTAAAAAGAAGACCGCTAAGAAGAAGACAGCCACCAAAAAGAAAACTGCCGCAAAGAAAAAGACCACGACCAAGAAAAAGGCTGCTACAAAGAAGAAGGCCGCCACCAAAAAGGCAGCGGCAGCTTCTGACGAGGAAACAGCATAGCTCCAATGGCGAAAGCGCCTTACAAGCCGGGCCTACCCACTAAAGCGGAAATCCTGACCTTTATCGAACAACAGGATGGCGAGATCAGCCGTCGTGATATTGCCCGCGCCTTTAACATTAAGGGCGCGGATCGCACTGCCTTGCGCCAAATCCTGCGCGAAATGCGCGAAGAAGGGTTGCTGACCAAACAGCGCGGCAAGAAGGTCAGCGAAGCTGGCCGCCTGCCCAATGTTACCGTATTGGATGTTGCTCAGGATGATGAGGGAGAGCTGATCGGCACACCCGTCAAATGGGATGATGCAAACGGCCCGCGCCCCGCAATCCTGATCAAAACAGACAAGCGTCAAAAACAGGGCAGCACCCTGCCCGGTCCGGGTGATCGCGTGTTGGCACGCATCAGCAAAAATCCTGATTCTGATCCCCATTATGCCTATACAGCGCGCATTATGCGCCGCCTTGAAAAACGGGCTGAACGGGTTTTGGGCATGTTTACCAAAACCGACCAAGGCGGCCGCATCAGCCTGATCGACAAAAAGGCCCGGTATGAGCTTGATGTCATGGCTGAGGACACAGCAGGCGCAAAAGATCATGAGTTGGTAGAGCTTGAAGTACTGCCCCGCAATCGCATGGGCCTGCGCCGCGCGCGCGTGTTAAAGCGTTTGGCCCCGCTTAATGACGCCCGCAATATCAGCCTGATTGCTATTCACGAACATAATATCCCCGACGCCTTCCCCCAATCTGTTTTGGACGAGGCAAAGCAGGCAAAGCCGGTCACCGATCTTAAACACCGCACTGACATGCGCGACCTGCCGCTGATCACAATCGACCCAGCCGACGCGCGGGACCATGATGATGCAGTTTGCGCCATGGCAGATGACAATCCCGAGAATGAGGGTGGGCATATCATCTGGGTCGCCATTGCCGATGTCAGCCATTATGTGCGCCCCGGCAGCGCCCTTGATAAAGAAGCGTTGATGCGGGGCAATTCCAGCTATTTCCCTGATCGGGTCGTACCCATGTTACCCGATCATCTGTCAGGTGATCTTTGTTCCCTTCATGAAGGGGTAGACCGTCCGTGCCTTGCCGTGCGCATGACATTCGACAAAAAGGGAAAGAAACTGCGCCACAAATTTGTGCGCGGGCTCATGCGGTCTGCGGCGTCGCTGACCTATGAACAGGCCCAGGCAGCGGTTGAAGGACGCCCGGACGATCAATCAGGCCCCCTTGTTGATCCGGTTCTTAAGCCATTATGGGCGGCATGGAACGCCACACGCAAAGAACGGAAAAAGCGCAGTCCCCTTGATCTTGATCTGCCCGAACATCGCGTCAGGCTTGGCGATGATGGCAAGGTCAACGCGGTGACACTGCGCGACCGGCTTGATGCCCATCGCCTGATCGAAGATTGCATGATCCTCGCCAATGTCGCAGCGGCGGAGGAGTTGGAAGAAAAAGGCATGGCCTGCCTTTACCGGGTCCACGAAGAGCCGTCTGAAGAAAAACTTGCCACGCTGCGCGATTATTTAGGCAGCCTTGATCTGCCCCTGACGCCCGGCCCGATGCGCAGTCCGGAAAAGCTGAACGGCTTATTAAATCAAATCAAGGACACACCGAATGAATTGGTGGTACCGGAAGTTATTTTGCGCAGCCAAAAACAGGCAATCTACAGCCCAGACAATTTGGGACACTTCGGATTGAACTTGCGCCGCTATGCGCATTTCACTTCCCCCATTCGCCGCTATGCCGATTTGATCGTTCACCGCGCCCTGATCACCGCCTGCAAGCTTGGCGACGGGGGCCTATCCAATGACGATCTTGCCCGGCTTGACCGGACAGCCAGCGATATTTCGGATACTGAACGCCGGTCGATGAAGGCCGAACGGTCAACCACAGACCGCTATCTGGCCCATTATATGCAGGACCGGACAGGTGCTGTGTTTTCAGGGCGTATTGCAGGCGTTGCCAATGCGGGCCTGTTTGTGAAACTGGATGGTTTGGGGGCAGATGGCCTTATCCCCATGCGCCGCCTGCCAGATGATTACTATGATTATCGAGAGCAACATTTTGCGCTGGTGGGCGAACGCAGCCGCACAGTCTTTGGCCTTGGCGACCCGGTTGAGGTGCGACTGATCGAGGCAACGCCCGTTCGTGGCGGGTTGTTGTTTGAACTCGAATCGCACGAACCCATGCGGACCATCAACCAATTACGCGGCGGCAAACAACAAGGACGGCGCGGCCCCAAGCGTGATTCGCGCGGGCCCAACAAGTCTGGCGGCAGGGGTCGGCCACCCAAACGCAGCAAGCCACGCAGGCGCTAAAATTCTTTTGCGCCTCGCTCGCGCCTGTGCGTTTCCGCTCATGCGACATTGCGGAACATTGTAGAATGGGGGGATCATCCCCACTCTTCCCCTCATACCCGGGGGCTAAGCAATTGGCAGGGGTAAGAGGAGAAGTCCATGACCGATATGGTGTCAGACAATCAGGCCGCGTATGAGGCCGACAAACGCAATTTGGGCCAGGCCATGTTGCGTGGCGCACGCGGCAAGTGCCCGTCCTGCGGTGAAGGCAAAGTGTTTTCAAGCTATTTGAAAATCAATGACAATTGCCCCCATTGCGGCGAGGCGCTTTATCATCATCGCGCAGATGATGCCCCGCCCTATCTGACTATCTTTGTCCTTGGGCACATTTTGATCCCTCTTTTGTTGATCGTTGAAAAAGCCTATACCCCGCCCATGTGGGTTCATTGGGCGGTTTGGCCGCCCTTGGCCATCGCACTGACGCTTGCTCTGCTGCCTATCATCAAGGGTGCCTTCGTCAATCTGCAATGGGCCTTGCGCCTGCACGGGTTTGGCGAAGCTGGCGATAGCCTCGACCCGCCAAGCTATTCTGACTCTTAACCTGTCATTTAACCGTCACCCCGGAATTGCATAGCAATATCCGGGGTCTTTGCGTTCAGCTTGCCGTTTCCTATCAGGAAAGGCATGTCAACCGAACAACAAAGATGCCGGATCAAGTCCGGCATGACGTTTCTTTCGTGTCTAACTAGACAAAGCCTGACGAACCCGTCACTCTTGCGCCAACAAGAATTGACAATCGACAGGTAGTTTCATGAGCAGCTTTAACAAGCCCGAAGATGGGCCCCAACGCGCGCCCGATAATAAGCGCGCGGCGCGGCCACGTGATGCCGCAACGCTTTTGCTAATCCGCGAACAAAAGGGACGGCCCCATGTCCTGATGGGGCAGCGGTCTGGCGGCACCACATTTATGCCGCATAAAGTTGTCTTCCCCGGTGGACGGCTTGACCGGGGGGATCATGTGATTGCCCCCCATGCGCCGCTACCTGATCCCGCAGTTGAAAAGCTGACACAGGACCCGCGCGGTGCCCGCACCATCTCTCCCGAAAAGGCACAGGCCCTTGCCCTTGCTGCCTTGCGTGAAACCTATGAAGAAACGGGGCTTGCTGCCGGGGTGTCTCATGATGAGGCGTCTATGGTTAAAACCCGGTCACCCGGTTGGGCGAATTACTATCAATCAGGTGCGCTACCCGCGCTCGACAAAATGGCCTATATCGCTCGCGCGATCACCCCACCCTATCGGCCCAAACGATATGATGCGCGCTTTTTTATGGCACCTGCAGACGTTATCGCCGCTGACTGCCACGATCAGCTTGCCGGATCGGGGGAGCTTTTGGACCTGCACTGGGTTGCGCTTGAAGAGGCAACAAAGCTTGATCTTCCCAATATCACGCGGATGATTGTTCAGATTGCCTTGGACCGGATGGCGCTGCCTGATCCGTTTGACCCGACGCATAAAGTGCCGTTTTTCTATTTCCATAAGGGCAAGCCACAATGGGTGGAAATTGAATGACTGCCCATCGTCCGGCCCGTCCTCGCGATGCCGCCAGCCTAATTGTCTATGACGCCGAAAAGCGCCTTGTCCTGATGGGACAACGGGCAAAGAAAAGTCGGTTTCTGCCCGACATGTTTGTGTTTCCCGGCGGCGGGGTGGAACCTGCTGACAAGCTGATGGCCCGTAGCTTGCCTGTTCCGGGGTTGCGCCAAACCCCGACTCATAGCGCTGCGCAGGCCGCCCATGCCCTTGGCCTATCTGCCATCCGTGAAACAGCCGAAGAAACCGGCCTGTTCCTTGGCAAGCCCCATAAGACGCACAAGCCGCCACAGGCTGACGGCTGGGATCTGTTTCGCGAACAGGGTCTGTTTCCTGACCTCAAGCCACTGACCTATATGGGCCGGGCGATCACCCCCACCGAAAGCCCTTTAAGGTCTCATGCACGCTTTTTTGCGGCAGAGCGTCACCAACTGGCCGGGCAATTAACCGACACAGATGAATTGCGCAATGCGGACTGGTATCCGATAGACCATGCCCGGCACAAGCTGCCGCTGATCGATGTCACAGAAATGATGCTTGACCGTCTTGCCCTGTTGCTGGATAAAGCGCGCCCTCCACAGGCAATCTTTATGCACTACCGCAACGGCAAAACCATCATTGATCATGAGTGAGCAGACGTTACATCCCAGACAAAGGCGCCTGACCTATATTGTCCTGTTTCCAGCCATGCTGGTTACAGGGGTGATGTTTGGGTTGAGCCAGCCCCTGCTCGCCATACGGCAGGAAATGTGGGGGTTAAGCGGCACATTTATTGGCATTTCAACGGCCATGCCCTCGCTCGCCATCATCCTATGCGCACCGCAACTGCCCAGACTGGCGCAAAAGGTCGGCACGCTGCCGCTGCTATTCTTTAGTGCCTTATTGTCTATGGCCTGCTTCCTCGCCTATTTGTGGATTGAGGACCCTTATGCGTGGCTGCCCTTGCGCTTTGTCCATGGGGCTGCCCATACCGGCTTGATGACGGTTGCAGAATTTTGGATCAACGCCATCACACCTGATAATCGGCGTGGCCGGATGATGGGTATTTTGGGTGCTGTCCTGTCAGCCGGGTTTGCCACAGGGCCCATTGTGCTGCAATTCACTGGATTTGAAGGGTCAGCACCTTTTGTAGCCGGGGCAGCACTGATGCTGATCGCTGCGATCCCCATCGGGATTGGCTTGCTTGCCAAGCTACCATCGCTTGCCCTACCGGCTGAGGACCGCCCTGAACGCATCCTTACGCTGATCAGGTTGGCACCTGCCGCGATATTGGCCGCATTATTATTCGGTGCCTATGAAACCGCCATGTTCAACCTATTGCCTGTCTATGGCGTTAGAATGGGCCTGACAGCTACTGAGGGGGCAGCCATGCTGACCGCAATGGGAATTGGCAATCTGTTACTGTTGATCCCTGTCGGTATTCTGGCTGACCGCATCAATCGACATGTTGTTTTGTTAATTTGCGCGGCTACAGCCGCCCTTAGCGGGCTTGCGCTGCCCTTTACGATCCATGATCCGTTCTTCTACCTACCCCTATTGGCTGGGGGCATGGGGATAGTTTCAGGCCTTTACACTGTTGGGCTGGCCCTATTGGGTGCGCGGTTCACAGGCGTCGCTTTGGTGAATGCCAATGCCGCCTTCATCATGCTTTATGCCATTGGCACATTGGTTGCGCCCCCGGTAGCGGGGGCCACCATGGACCTTGCCGGGCCCAATGGGCTTCCCTTTTTATTGGCGCTGGTGATGGGTGCCTATGTGCTACTGATTCTTGCCCGAATGCGCCGTCAAAACCCGCCTGAAACCGACGAAAACAAGCCAAAAAGCGACGGAAGCGCGCAGCTTTGACGCAACTTGGCTGTTTTTCTTGACTTTGGGGGCGGCAAGGCTATGGTCGCGCTCCATATTTGATTATTTCCCGCGCCCGCAAAGGCCGGGCAGACAAACAGGAATTATGTCATGGCAAAGCCAGCATCAGTTAAAATCAAGCTCGAAAGCACAGCTGGTACGGGCTTTTTCTATGTGACGAAAAAGAACGCTCGTACACAGACCGAAAAAATGGTTCTGAAAAAGTACGACCCTGTTGTGCGCAAACATGTTGAGTTCAAGGAAACCAAAATCAAATAGGTTCCCGCCAAACTCATTACTGACGAAACACCGCCTTCGGCCCGACCGACAGGCGGTTTTTCTTTGCCCTTTTGCTGGCAAACCCGGCCCCTCAGCCGATTTGTTCTTGCAGTGTTCTTTCGCCCTGTTCTAATGTCCTGCCATGACCAGCGCCCACGATAATATGCGCCTTTACGAGGCTGAAAAACCCGACGACGCCACACTGGCGGCTGTCGCTTCGCTTAACCTGAACAGCGGTGATCCGCTGCTTTTATGTGATGCCGATGAAGTGATTCTGCACTTTCTGGACCCGGTTGATAATTGGTTTGAAGGTCAGGGCCTGACGCGCGACCGCGAAACGGCGCGAATCACAGGGTCCTTAAAAGAGGCCGCAACAGGCCGCATTCTTGACCAAGGCGAGGTCACAGACGCCCTGCATCATTTCTTTGAATTTGGCATGCAAACCCAGCCAGCCGTCAATGGCGCGCTTGAGGGACTGAACCACCTAGCCAACCATGCACAGGTCGTGATCCTCACAAAACTGCCCTCGCGGTTTCAAAAGACACGCCTTGATCACCTGTCGGGCCTTGGCTTCGACTATCCTGTCATTGCGTCTGATGCACCCAAGGGTGTTTTGGCCCGCCAGTTAAGCGATATGGCAGGCGACCCGATTGTCTTTATCGACGACTTGCCGCCCAATCATGTCTCAGTCGCAGAGCATGTCCCCCATTCACACCGCATCCAATTTGTTGCCGATCCTGTGATTAACAAGATCATGCCGACATTGGACGTCACCCATTACCGGGCCCAAAGCTGGGCCGATATTTGTGACGAGGCTATGCGGGTCCTGCAGGCTGCGGGCTGATGCTGCGCATCGGTGTCGACCTTGGCGGCACAAAGATTGAGGCGATTGCCATCGATCAAGACGGTACAGAACTTGCCCGTCAGCGCAACGCGACCCCACGCGAGGATTATCAGGGCACGCTAAATGCAATCGCCGCCCTTATTGATGGTGTCCGCGCCGACAGGCCGGATGAGGCTTTCAAGGTTGGCGTTGGCATGCCCGGCTCCCACCACCCGCGCAGCGGACTTGTTCAAAATGCCAATTCCACATGGTTGAATGGCAGATCATTTGAACAGGACCTGTCCGCCCATCTTGGCTATGAAGTGCGCACTGCAAACGACGCCAACTGTTTTGCCCTGTCTGAGGCGATTGACGGCGCAGGCGCAAACTATGACTCAGTCTTTGGCGTGATACTGGGCACAGGCACAGGTGGCGGCATTGTCATCGACAAGCAGCTTCATGACGGCCCCAATCACACGGGCGGCGAATGGGGGCACATGCCCCTGCCCTGGTATGATCCCAAACAGGACGGCCCCGCGCGTGACTGTTATTGCGGTCGCCGGAACTGCATCGAAACATTTTTAAGCGGCCCCGGCCTTGCCACGACATTTAAGCAGTTGGGCGGCGATGAAACGCTTACCGCTGCAGATATAGCGGCAAGCAACAGCGCACTCGCGATCAAGGCATTGGCGCTTTATAGCGACCAACTATCACGCGGGTTAGGCACTATCATCACAATTTTAGACCCGGCTGTCATCGTGCTGGGCGGCGGCGCAAGCCAGATCGACAGGCTTTACAACGACGTCCCGCAGCTTTGGCACAAATATGCCTTCACAGATCATGTTGAAACCAAACTCGTCAGGGCCCAACATGGCGATTCATCAGGTGTGCGGGGGGCCGCGTGGCTATGGCCGGAGAGGTAGAGAAACCTATCGAGGGGGCCAATGGGTTTTGCAGATCATGTTTGACCGATCTGCCAGAACGTCCTGCAAATGCCCCACCCCTATTACGTTGCCCTGACTGTCACAGCCCGCGCCTTGTTCAGGCAGAACAGGTCACGGGTCTTTCTATTGCGCACATAGATTGTGATGCGTTTTACGCCGCCATCGAAAAACGCGATGACCCAGCCCTTGCGACCAAGCCAGTCATCATCGGTGGCGGCGTGCGCGGCGTTGTTTCCACGGCCTGCTATATCGCACGCATTGATGGCGTCCATTCCGCAATGCCCATGTTCAAGGCAAAACAGCTTTGCCCTAATGCGGTGATCATCAAACCCAATATGGAAAAATATTCGGCGGCGGGGCGCGAGGTGCGCCAGTTGATGGAAAATGTCACCCCCCTTGTCCAACCCGTGTCGATTGACGAGGCCTTTTTAGACCTGACGGGGACGGAAAGACTGCATGGTATGGCACCTGCCAAAACCCTGTGCAAACTGGCAAAGCAAATCGAACAGGAAATCGGCATCACTGTTTCCATCGGATTAAGTCACAATAAGTTCCTTGCCAAAATGGCATCTGACGAAGATAAACCCGCGGGCTTTTTCTCAATCACGCCGGCGCAAACACGCGACTATCTGGCCGCCAAGCCTGTTACGGCGATATGGGGCGTGGGCAAGGCAATGGGCAAAAAGCTGAACCGCCAAGGCATCACCCATGTATCACAGATTCAAAAGATGGAACAAAGCGAACTTGTCAAAAATTATGGGGAACTTGGCCTGCGCCTTTATAATCTTAGTCGAGGGATTGACCATCGTCAGGTCCGCAAGACGGACGAGGTGAAAAGCATATCCGGTGAAACCACCTTTAATGAGGATATTGCCGATCAGGATAGGCTGGAACGTTTATTGTGGCGACAGACAGAACGGGTTGCCGCCCGCGCCAAGAAAACAGGCTGGGCAGGCTATACCGTGACGTTGAAGCTGAAGGATAATCAGTTCAAATCAATCACCCGCAGCAAAAGCCTGCATGATCCGACACAGTTGGCAGACGTGATTTATCGCACTGCCCAACCATTGCTGGCCAAGGAATGCACGGGACGAAAATACCGCCTGTTAGGCGTCGGCATTTCTAACTTGGTCGATCCGGGTGATGCAGACCCACAGGACCTGCTAGACCCTGATGCCACAACGCGCGCCAAGGCGGAACGGGCCATGGATCTGATCCGTAACAAGTATGGCAAAGACGCCGTAGAAAAAGGCCGCAGCCTGTCTAAATCGAAAGAGGCTTTGCCCGAACAAAACGAAGATACGAATCCGGGGCCACGCAACCTCTAGGGCAGCGGCCTGATCCACGCTGACAGACCACCCGTTTCGATAAGCACCGGATCGACAGGCAACTGAACATGCGTCGCCCCAAAATAGTCAGCAACCTGCGTGTCCGATGATGCGCTAAACACCGCGCCGCCACCAATCAAACAATCAAGAGGCCCGCCCGGCCCCGCGCCATCGGGACAATCTATCCAGACAACATTCAACGGGTCTTTATCTGCATTGCGGTCATGGGCCAAAGTCGCCGCCATATCATCAAGACGCGCACGGTTTACATCATCCTCAGGCACATGGGCGACCAAGATATCCGGTCCATCTCCGACCAGTAACGCCCCGGTCAGACCACCACGCAATCGGTGCAACCCACCGCCAAGCCACACTACATGGCGGGCACCGAAATAAAGCGCCAACCGCTCCTCGATCTGTTGCAGGTTAAGTTCGGGGTTACGGTCAGCATCGAGCAAGCCTTCTTCAGACGCGATCACAAGCCCGCGTCCATCGGCCAAAATCAACTGCCCGTCGAGATTAACCGGGGCGATATAGCCGTCCCGTTTTGGTGGCGCGTGCCGCACCCCATGAATGGCGTTGGTCCAATGAACGGGCTTGACCAGCCCATGCCCGTCGGTCAGATGCCATGGCCCATCGGTACCAATGACATCCCCCTGAAATGATGTTGTCAGCAGGTTCATATCAGGGCCGCATGCCAAACGCGCCGCAGCCCCCTGCTCTGCCCCTACCAGCACAGTGACTGGCATGACGGAATATAATTGATGAAACAAGGCGGCCAATGCCTGCTCAATCTGCGGCAATGCGATGGGCCAGCGGTCTTCATGCCGGGGCCAGGTTGCGATCACACCACGGGGCCCAATGCGGCATGGGCCCAGAAAAAACCCCTCCTCAACCGGGACTGTTTGATTAAGTTGCATTGTACCCTCGTCTTGTCGCACTGTTTGTTTTGACAGCGCGTGTCACCGCCTTGTCATCCTTGGTCGCAATGGTAAAGATAAGCGACGCATTAGCCAAGGCGCATCAGGTGGAGGATCGCAAAATGACCCGCGCGGATATTGAAGACAAGTTGGCAACACTGGGCCTGCGCCTGCCTGAACCTGTCGCCCCTATTGCCAACTATGTGCCATGGCTGCAATCAGGCTCGCAAATTTGGATATCGGGCCAAGTCTCTTTAACCGCTGATGGCGACTTGATCACCGGCCCTGTTGGGGGCGACGGCCTATCTGTTGACGAGGCGATAGATGCAGCTCGCCACTGCGCGGTGAATATTCTGGCGCAGCTAGCTCATGCACTCGACAATGATATGGACCGCATTGTGCAATTGGTGCGCCTGAACGGGTTTGTAAACGCAGGTGCCGACTTCACCCACCACCCAAAAGTCATTAATGGCGCATCCGACCTGATGGTTGCCTGCCTGGGGGACAGGGGAAAGCATACGCGAATCGCAGTTGGCGCATCGTCCCTGCCACTTAACGCTGCGGTTGAGATTGATGCCGTGTTTGAGGTTCGACCATGACCAGCTATGGCACGCCCATATGGCTGACAGAGCGGCCCTATGCCCATCGTGGTTTGCACGATCAAGACAGGGTTGAAAACACGCTGAGTTCTATCGCCGCCGCGATCAATAGCGGCTATGGGATCGAGATTGACGTCAATATCTCAAAAGATGGCGAGGCGATGATCTTCCACGATCGGGAATTGGTGCGCCTATGTGGCCGCCCCGAACGGGTGATCGACCTAACCGCGGATGAGCTGAACGACATCACCTATTTTGATTTTCAGGAAACCATCCCGACCCTGACACAAGGGCTTAGGCTAATCGATGGGCGCGTGCCGCTTTTAATCGAAATCAAAACGCGACCGGGTGAAAAGGTCGGCCCGTTGGAACAGGCTGTTGCAAATGCTTTACAGGGCTATGATGGTCCTGTTGCGGTCATGTCATTCTCACCCGAATCAATGGCATGGTTTGCGCAACATGCGCCGCAGTATCTGCGCGGACAGATCGCCACCAGCTTTATTGAGCATGGTTATGGTCTAGGCTGGCAAAAAAGACGTGAATTGACCAATCTTGAATCGATTGCGATCTCGCAACCTGATTTTGTTGCCTATAATATCTTATTCTTACCATCTGCCCCGGTTCGTCATTTGCGCGCCATGGGCATGCCGATCCTGACATGGACCGTAAAGGATGAGATGCTGAAAGCCCGCGCCCGCGACTTTGCCGACCAAATCATCTTTGAGAACATCGATCCGGCATGACGGCACAAAAGGGTCTGACAGCACGATTATTAAGCGGCGCGGATGAGCTTGCGGCTGAGGTTTGGGACAACCACGCCAATCCCCCTCACCTGCCGCATAATCCCTTTTTGCGCCATGCCTTCTTTATGGCCGTGGAACAATCAGGCTCCGCCAGCGCAGAAACAGGCTGGATCCCGCAGCATGTGGTGGTCGAGGCTACGGAAGGCGAGGTTCTTGGCCTGATACCCTGTTACGCGAAAACCCATTCCTATGGAGAATATGTGTTTGATCATTCATGGGCCCACGCACTGGAACGCGCAGGTGGTGCCTATTACCCCAAGATGCAGGCAGCGGTTCCCTTTACCCCCGCTACGGGGCGACGGCTTCTAACCGGGCTTGAAGGCACACAGGGGCTGCAGGTAAAGCGCGCCCTGCTTGAAGGGTTGCGCGGCGTGACGGAGCGGGCTGACTTTTCCTCAGCCCATGTGACCTTCCTGCCAGAAGATGACGCCTTGGTTGGGGATCAGATGGGCTATCTGCATCGCACCGACCAACAGTTTCACTGGCACAATCGCGGCTATAACAGATTTGACGATTTTCTCGGTGCGCTGAATTCACAAAAGCGCAAGCAAATCAGGCGTGAACGGCGTGATGCGGTTGGTGCAAACGGCGTTGAGGTTTTCGCCCTAACAGGCGATGAGCTAACTGACGAACATTGGGATGCCTTCTATCAATTCTATATGGATACAGGTTATCGCAAATGGGGCAGCCCCTATTTGACCCGCGACTTCTTTAGCCTGATCAATCAATCCATGCCTGAAGACGTGCTTCTGATCATGGCGCGCCGCGACGGGCAATGGATCGCTGGCGCGCTAAACTTTATTGGTGAAGACGCGCTTTATGGGCGCAATTGGGGCGCGATAGAGCATCACAAGTTCCTGCATTTTGAGCTGTGCTATTATCAGGCCATCGACTTTGCCATCAAACGCGGCCTCAAACGGGTTGAGGCTGGCGCACAAGGCGCACACAAGCTGGCCCGGGGGTATGAACCTTCGCTCACCCATTCCATCCACCATATCTGCCACCCCGGCTTTCGCGAGGCTGTTGCGCAATTTCTTGAACAAGAAAGACAGGCTGTAAAGGATGATCAGGCCTATTTACAGGCCCGTGCGCCCTTTAAAAAGGGTGACTATCAGTTCAACACGGACCAAGATCAGGAGTACGAGCCTGATCAATCGAATTTGTAATCTGTTAGCGAGACAATAGCATGACCGAACATCATTCAGATGACTGCCTGTTCTGCAAAATCATTGCGGGCACAATCCCCTCTATCAAGCTGTACGAGGATGAGCGGACCTATGTCTTTATGGATATTATGCCGCAAACACGCGGCCACCATTTGGTGATCCCCAAATATCACGCGCAGGACTTTTTTGATCTGCCGATTGAGTGGGCGCAGGCCTGCCTCGCTACGGCACAGAAAATGGCCACAGCCGCAAAAGCAGGGCTGGGTTCAGACGGTGTGCGGATCATGCAGCTCAATGGCGCAGCAGCCGGACAGACGGTCTTTCACTACCACGTCCATGTTATGCCTGTGATGCAGGGCGAATCCATGGCACTTCACGCAAGAGATATGGAAAAGCCCGAAGTGCTACAGCCCATCGCTGATAAGATTATCGCGGCTTTGTAGTCTGGCTGTTTCGCCGCTCCCATCGCCCCCACGCACGCAGGAACTTGCGGCGCAGCCGGCGCGCCCAATGGAAGTCATAGGATAGGACACCAAGCCCTAAAGGGATCATCCAAAAGCCGACAATGGGCAAAAAGCCCACCATGCCGCCCAGAATCAGGGCGATACCAAGTATCAGCCGCATCAGGGGCGAGCGCGGCACCCCCACCCGATGCTTGCCAAAACTGATTCCGACAGGCGGCGCACCCAGCCCACGGCCCCGTTTTTTAGTGATTTCAGGGACATGTGCAGTTTTGTCGCCATCCATGTTCATTTTGGCAGTGGTCACTTGCCGAATCCTTTGCTATAAGCCCGCCACACTGAATTGACACAGTGGCTTTGGGGTCTTATCTCTGACCCTATGATCACAGGTCGTCATGGTCCCCGGTAGCTCAGTTGGTAGAGCAAACGGCTGTTAACCGTTCGGTCGCTGGTTCGAGTCCGGCCCGGGGAGCCACCTTCCTTCTTTCGAAAGATGACACCTTCTTACCCCCGATTATGGTGATATTGGGGCCACGGCGGGCTTTTTAAAGCCCTGCCCCGACTAAGCGCGCCTATTTCAGCGCGCCGGCAGCCTGCATACGGTCAAGTTCCTCTTCCGAATAACCCAACCCGGCAAGGATTTCCCGGCCATGCTGACCTGGTTCAGGGCTCGGCCCCTTCGGATCATTGTCCGCACCATGGAAATTCACAGGTGATGCAATGGTCGCCGACATGGACCCATCAGGCATGGGCATTTCAGTAAAGGCCCCCGCGGCATGGGCCTGCGCATCCTCAACCACCTCATAGGTTGATTTAACAGGTGCCCAGATGATGTCCGCTGCATCAAGGCGCTTTGACAGCTCATCCATCGGCAGGGCGCCAAATCCAGCATCCAGCATCCCAATCGTATCACCGTTGTTTTTCATCCGGTCGCGTTTCGTTGCGAATTTTTCGTCAGCAAGCGTTTCGGCCGGGATTTCAAGCAGCTCTACCAACTTATCCCAATCGCCGCCGCCTTTGCCCTGACGGTTCAGCAGCACAAGCCATTTTTCATCCTGCGATTGATAAATATTGGTCATGGGGTCTGGTGCGATATTCCGTTCGCGGGTAGAGGCAACACGCCCCAGACGCTGCTGGATTGCCATGTCTGAACCGAGGCAGTAAATGCCCGTGCGCAGCAAGCTTGCCTCCACAAGACGGCCTTCGCCCGTTTTTTGCCTTTCAATCACGGCCCCCAAAATACCGCTGACCAAGGCCAGCGCCGTTGTGTGGTCACCTACGGCAACACGCATCGGCAACGGGGCATAGCCCTTGCGTTGGAACAGGTGTGCCATGCCGGAGCGCGCCCAAAAGGCAGCCATATCCATGCCGGGGCGATCACGTTCGGGCCCTTCTAGCCCATATCCGGTGACAGAGGCAAAGATCAGTGACGGATGTTCTTTATGCAGCGTATCGAAATCAAGCCCGGCTCGTTCAAGCGCACTGGGGCGAACATTGGTGATAAAGACATCAGCCTCTCCCACCAGCTTACGCATGGCGGCGGCCCCCTCCTCTGTCTTGATGTCGAGCATGATTGACCGCTTGCCGCGATTATCCAGGTCAAAGACAGGATTGCCGATGTCTTCTGCGCGTGTTCCGGCAAAGAATTGGCGGATAGGGTCACCACCGGGTGCCTCAACCTTTATCACCTCTGCCCCCCAATCAGCCATAATCCCCCCAGCGGCGGGAGCGGCGATATAGGTGGCCATTTCGACGATACGCAGACCTTCAAGCATGTTTTATCCTGACTGAGCTAGTTTGAATATAAGAATGGCCCGCAGTTAACGGGAACCGGGCGGGTCCGTCAACTACAAGCCATCAATCTTTGTCAGTCAGGCAAAAGCCTGAATTTCTTATTGGTCACGCTTATAATAAAACGTGCCCGCAGGGTTGGTGAATGCCATCTGGCACAGGCGGCCATTATCCTCGAACCAATATTGATTTGTCTGGTCTTCGCCTTCCAAATTTTGCGTTGTCACGTCATAGCGGTCACAGGTAGTTTTCTCGCCATTCAGCGTTACATAATCTACACCGGCCTTACTGAAACGTGGGTTGGTGGCACTGCCCAAATAGGGGCGGAAAAACTGTTCCTTTTCAAAGAAGCTGCTGTTCCAAAAGGTTTCAGGAACCGCATCACCGGGAATAATACGGGGCCCTGCCTCTGTTTCCGCATGAAGGTCGCCATACTGTCCTTCTTCGGCCTTAAAGGTGAACTCGCGACCGCCAAAGGGTGAATCAATGTCCATATCATTCTTCATATAGACCAGCTTGCCATCACGCCATTTGCTTTCCATGGTTTGGTTCCATGACATGGACATGAAGAAACGAGACGCTGTGAATTGATGATCACGTTGAATGTTCAGCGCGCCATCTTCATCATAGGAAAAGCTAAGCGTCAGCTCGCCAATCGTCTTGCGGCCATCCTTGACGGCAAATGTCAGCGTTTCGCCATCGGCAGGCACCCAGCGATCGGTCGGCTGTTCACCGCCGCTAACAGGTTCAGGTGTCGGCGTTTGTGCCGAATCGGCAATTGCTGCGACTGACAGGCCCAGCCCGGAAAACAACATAAGTGATGCAATTGTCTTTTTCATGGTCCCCAATTCCTTTTTTAGTCCCACATACCGGGCCACACCCGGCTTTCATCCCCACATAACCCAAGCAGTTGGGCGCAATTGTGACGGGCTTTTGGCGCCTATACCACAATTCGCCGCTGATGGCCCGCATCTATAGACTTCGGCGGGGGATTTCTTTACCCTCCGGCCATTCTTATTCGGCGGCACAAAGCCAAGGTCGCCAGCCATTTTCGCACCTTTGAACGAGGGCTTTATGACAATTCGCAACGATCTGGTAGATGCGATCGGCAATACGCCGCTGATCAAGCTGCGCCGGGCATCAGAAGAAACCGGCTGTACCATTTTGGGCAAGGCAGAATTCATGAATCCGGGCCAGTCTGTCAAGGACCGCGCCGCGCTATTCATTATCAAGGATGCCATTGCAAATGGGCAGTTAAAGGATGGCGGTGTCATCGTCGAAGGCACCGCAGGCAATACCGGGATTGGCCTTGCGCTTGTTGGCAATTCGCTGGGCTTCAAAACCGTTATCGTCATGCCCGAAACGCAAAGTCAGGAAAAGAAAGACATGTTACGCCTGTGCGGCTGTGACCTGCGTCTAGTTCCGGCGGTGCCCTATAAAGACCCGAACAATTATGTGCGCTATTCAGGCCGCTTGGCAGAAGAGCTGGCCGCCGAAAATCCGGGCGGTGCCCTGTGGGCCAATCAGTTTGACAATGTCGCCAATCGTCAGGCCCATATTGAAACAACAGCGCCCGAAATCCTGCGCGACCTTGATGGGCGGATTGATGGCTTCGTCTCCGCCGTTGGTACGGGCGGCACACTTGCAGGTGTGTCCATGGGGCTGAAAGAGGCTGATCAAAACATCACAACAGCCGTTGCCGACCCCGGCGGGTCTGCCATCTATAACTGGTTTGTGAATGGCGAACTGAAATCAAGTGGCGATTCGATCACAGAAGGGATCGGTCAGGGCCGCGTGACGGGCAATCTGGAAGGTGCACCTGTCGATACGGGCTTCCAGATCAGTGATGATGAAGCCCTGCCCTATGTCTTTGACCTATTGCAGTTTGAAGGTCTGTGTGTTGGCGGCTCTACCGCTATCAATATTGCAGGGGCTGTCAGGCTGGCAAAGGAAATGGGGCCGGGCCACACGATTGTCACGCTTTTGTGTGATTACGGCACGCGCTATCAATCTAAATTGTTTAATCCTGCCTTTTTGCGCGAACGGGACTTGCCCGTACCCAATTGGCTTGCTTAAACAGAGTATATTTTAAAGCATCTCCTTAAGAGTCTAATCAGGATTCAAGCATGGAACGGTTCAAACTCAACGTCGTCTCGACAGATTGGTTGCACGAAAATCTGGACGCCCCGGATATCCGCGTGGTCGATGCCACATGGTATCTGCCGACTGAACGGAAGGACGCCAAGGCTGAACATAAGGCTGCCCATATTCCCGGCGCCGTCTTTTTCGATATCGACGAAATCTGCGATACAGGGACCGACCTGCCGCATATGTTGCCTAGTCCTGAAAAGTTCTCCTCCCGCGTGCGCCGCTTGGGCCTTGGGGATGGCGTGCGGATCGTGATCTATGATTCACACGGCATATTTTCATCCCCGCGCGTGTGGTGGATGTTTAAAGCCTTCGGCCATGAACAGGTCGCTATTCTGGATGGCGGTTTGCCGAAATGGCGCGCCGAGGGCCGCCCGCTGGAAAATCTGCCCCCCATGCCGCGCGAACGGCACTTTACTGCCCGCCTAAATGCTGATCTGTTGCGCGATATTGAGCAGATGAAAGACAATCTAAACAATGGGTTGGCGCAAATTGTTGATGCCCGACCGGAACCACGCTTTAAGGGTGAGGTGCCTGAGCCTCGGCCCGGCCTGAAACTGGGACATATGCCCGGTGCCATGAATGTCCCTTTTTCAAGCCTGATCCATTCTAACGGCACCATAAAAGGGCCGCAGGAAATTAAGGGCATGTTTGAAAAGGCTGGTGTGAACTTTTCCAAGCCCATCGTCACCACCTGTGGTTCCGGCGTCACAGCCGCCGTTCTGGCACTCGCCCTGACGGATGCAGGCCATAGTGACGTCAGCCTATATGATGGGTCATGGGCCGAATGGGGTGATGAAACCGCCGACAACCCGGTTGAGGTTGGTTAAGCTGATTTCGTTTTGAATTAAGCGCGACTCTGCTTACGCTCTTGCCCAAATAAGTGAGAGGGAGGCTCGTCATGAACAATTCAATTATCCGCTATGGCTTTATCCTGATATTGCTTGGTCTAGCGGCTGGCTTTTTGGGGCCGATGGCCAAGGTGCCGTCTCTGTTGGTTAGCTCCCACATGATCGGCCTTACAGGTGGCATATTGCTGATCGCACTTGGGGCTGTGTGGTCTCGCTTCACTCTGTCAGACCGCAGCAAATCCATTTTGAAGTGGAGCTGGATGTACGCCAATTACGGCAACTGGCTGGGCGTGTTAACCGCGTCAATGACTGGGGCAACCAATTTTCTTGAGATTAATGGCGGCGCGCCAGCGGATGCAGGCATTGCCAATCTGTTTGTGACCTTCATGATGCTCAGCATATCGCTTGCAGCTATCGTCGCCTGCGTGGTTGCGATCATGGGTTTGAAAGCAGACAACGAATAAAGCTAGATCACATGATCTGACCCAAAAATGCCCTCGTACGGTCATTCTGGGGATTGTCAAAGAATTGCGCCGGGGGTGCCATTTCGACAATCTCCCCCTCGTCCATAAAGATCACGCGGTCGGCAACTTCCCGCGCAAAGCCCATTTCATGGGTAACGCACAGCATTGTCATGCCGTCTTCGGCAAGTTCGACCATAACCTCAAGCACTTCCTTGATCATCTCAGGGTCAAGGGCGCTGGTCGGTTCATCAAACAACATTAATTTCGGCATCATGCACAAGGCACGGGCAATCGCCACGCGCTGCTGCTGGCCGCCGGAAAGCTCGCCAGGATATTTGTGCGCCTGATCAGGAATGCGAACGCGGGTCAGATATTCCATCGCCCGCTCCTCCGCATCTTTTTTCGGCATGTGGCGCACAAAGATGGGGGCAAGGGTGCAGTTCTCAAGAATTGTCAGGTGCGGAAACAGGTTGAAGTGCTGGAACACCATGCCCACTTCGCGCCGCACCTCGTCGATATTTTTCACATCATCATTCAGCGTGATGCCATCAACGATGATGTCGCCCTTTTGATGAACTTCCAGCCTGTTCAGGCAGCGGATCAATGTTGATTTGCCCGAACCCGACGGGCCACAAATCACAATACGCTCCCCCTGATTGACCTCAAGATCAATGCCGCGCAGCACATGAAAGTCGCCATAATATTTGTGCATGGCGTTGATCTGCACCATCGGCGTCGTCATCACCGTTCTCCCGTTACATTAAGGCGTTTTTCCATGCGCTGGCTGTAGCGCGACATGGCAAAGCAGAAAATCCAGAACATAAAGGCCGCCACCACATAGCCGGTATTATGGGTTTGTGGTGTTGACCAGCCCGCGTCAGTAAAGGTCAATTGAATGATCCCCAACAGATCAAACAGACCGATGATCAGCACCAGCGTCGTGTCTTTGAACAGGCCAATGAATGTGTTCACAATCCCCGGTATTACGAGCCTAAGGGCTTGTGGCAGAATGATCAGCCGCATTGATTGCCAATAGCTGAGGCCAAGGGCCTGCGCCGCCTCTGTCTGGCCCTTGGGTAGGGCTTGCAGGCCGCCACGGATTACTTCAGCCATATAGGCGCTGGAAAACAGGGCGACACCGATCAGGCAGCGCAACAATTTATCGATCACCACCCCATCAGGCAGGAACAGTGGCAGCATAACCGACGCCATGAACAAAACGGTGATAAGCGGGACACCGCGCCAAAACTCGATAAAGACAACACAGATCGCCTTGATCATGGGCAGGTCTGATTGACGCCCAAGTGCCAGCAATATGCCCAGCGGCAGGCTCGCCACAATCCCGGTAACCGCCACAATCAATGTGACAACCAAACCGCCCCACAGGTCAGAGGGCACTTCTTCAAGGCCGAATAGGCCACCCGTCAGCAGGATATATGTCAGCACGGGAAAGGGAAGCAGAAGGAACAGGACGAACCAGCGCCGCCCCTTCATCCCTTCGATCAGGGCGGGGATCAAGGCCCCTGCTCCCATGGCGAATATCAAATCAACCCGCCACTGGCTTTCAAGCGGGTAGCGACCATAAATAAATTGGTTCCACTTTGCCCCGACATAGGGCCAACACGCCCCCGCACCGGGCACAAGACAGGCATCACGGTCATCACCGGTAAAGATCGCATCAATCACTGCCCATTCCACAATGGCAGAGCCGACCATCCAAATCAGCCACAGACTGATTAGGGTCAAAAGACTATTGCCCCAGGACGAGAACAAATTTTCGCGCACCCACCCCACCATTATGACCGCCCCCGAATGGCCATGCGGCTGTTAAACCAGTTCATAAATGCTGCGGTCGATAGCGACAGCAACAGATAAACCGTCATGGTCAGGCCCAATATCTCTACCGCCTGACCCGTCTGATTAAGCGTCGTTCCAGCAAACACAGACACAAGATCAGGATAGGCAATCGCCACCGCCAGTGAGGAGTTTTTGGTCAGGTTCAAATACTGGCTTGTCAAAGGCGGAATGATCACACGCATCGCCTGCGGAATGATGATCTTGCGCAGTGTCAGGCCATTAGGCAGGCCGAGCGCGGCTGCAGCCTCCGACTGGCCCTTGGGGACCGCCAGAATGCCCGCACGCACAATCTCTGCAATAAAGGACGCTGTGTAGGTCGTCAGCGCCAGCACCAATGCGATCAATTCAGGAATGATCCGCACCCCGCCCTTCACGTTAAAGCGGCTGGCTTGCGGCATGTCAAAGCCAAGCGGTTGCCCCAGAATGAAAAATAGCGCAGCAGGCACGACCACAATCAACCCGACGCCGATTGGCCACACTTTACGGGTCTGTCCCGTTTTCACCATATGGCGTGTCGCTGCCCGCGACAGCAACACAGCGATGATAATCCCAGCGATAAAAGCAAGCAGCACAAGCCCCATCCCCTCCGCCCCTTCGGGCCGGGGGAAATAAAGCCCGCGAATGTTGATCAAAAACCCTTCGCCCATTGTGATGCTATCACGTGGATGGGGCAACGCCTTCAAGACGCCGAAATACCAAAAGAAAATCTGCAGCAACAAGGGAATATTACGCAGCGTTTCAACATAGGTGGCACACAGTTTCGCCACCAACCAGTTGGACGACAGCCGCCCGACCCCAATGGCAAAGCCCAAAAAAGTCGTCAGGACAATGCCGATCGCAGCGACCAGCAACGTGTTGGTCAGCCCAACCCAAAATGCCTGCCCATAGGTAGAGCCTGCATCATAGTCAACCAATGTCTGATTGACGCCAAAACCTGCATTTTCGTTCAAAAACCCAAAGCCTGAGGCAATGTTCTGCCGCGCCAGATTATCCAGCACGTTTGAGATGCCGATCCACCCCAACAGCACAACCACCCCAACCACAAACAGTTGCGCCAACACCGCGCGCACCTGCCCATCACGCAAAAAGCGTGCAAGTGACCCCGGCTGATCGCCAGACTGATCAGATGTGGATAATGGTGTGTCGCTCACAATGGGTAAGATTTAGCGCACAGGCGGCGTATACATCAACCCGCCATCGGTCCATAGAGCGTTGATCCCGCGAGAAATCTTCAAATGGGAGTTTTTGCCCAAATTACGCTCAAAGCTTTCACCATAATTGCCGACCTGCTTGATGATCTGATAGGCCCAGTCATTGCTGACGCCCAGCTTGCTCCCCATGGAGCCTGAGATACCCAATAAACGCTGCACCTCAGGATTGGGTGAAGACTTCATCTCATCCAAATTTTTGGAATTAATACCCAGTTCCTCTGCCGCAACCATGGCATAAAAGCTCCACCGGACAATATCTGCCCATTGATCATCGCCCTGACGAACAGCGGGACCCAAAGGCTCCTTTGAGATGATTTCGGGAAGCACCACATGATCTGCCGGATTGGCAAGTTTGATGCGATTGGAATAAAGCCCAGATGCATCCGTGGTCCAGGCATCGCAGCGCCCCGAATCATAGGCGGCAACAACCTCGTCCGATTTTTCGAAGGTCACAGCCTCGAAACTCATGCCATTGGTGCGGAAATAGTCAGCGGCATTCAGCTCTGTCGTCGTGCCAGCATTGATGCATAAGGTGGCGCCATCAAGTTCAAGCGCTGAGGTGACGCCCAAATCCTTGCGCACCATAAAGCCCTGGCCGTCATAATAATTCACCGCCACAAAGTCGAGCGATTGGGCCGTGTCACGCGTCAAAGACCATGTGGTATTCCGGGACAGGATATCAAACTCACCCGCATGAAGGGCGGTGAAACGTTCCTTTGCCGACGATGGCCGATAGCGCACCTTATCTGCGTCGCCGAAAATCGCGGCGGCAACGGCACGGCACACATCCACGTCAATGCCCGTCCAAACACCCTGATCATCGACGCTTGAAAAGCCGGGCAACCCCTGTGATACGCCGCAGGCAACCTCACCATTGGCTTTGGTCGCGCTTAGTGTTGGGCTGGCGATAGCCGTCCCACTGACAGTTACAGCAGCAGCGCCGATCACAAATGCGGCAATCGTCCGGTTCAAAAACATGAAAGCTCCTAATTTGCTTTGAAATTCAATTGGCAAGACCTTATCACAGAATATCAATAAAACCCAAGCCAGCGCTTGGGTTTACTGCCTAAAAATGACAAACTGGCGGCAATAATTTGGTCGCAAAATGAAGGATTTGGCTATGACAGCATCGTCTGATGATGATGGCCTTAACGTAGAAACGGCGCTGCTCCACAAGGGGCGCCCCGATGGCAAAACGTCCGTCTGGCCCGTCGTGAATGAACCAGTCTATCGCGCATCGACTGTGCTGTATGACAAGGCAGAGGATATGAAGACCGCCGCCGGGCGCGCCTATGGCGATCCTTATTACGGGCGGCGGGGCACACCCACAAAGCATAAGTTTGAAGAGATGGTCGCCGCCCTTGAAGGGGCAAAACATGTGATGGCCGTTTCATGTGGCTTGCAGGCGATCACAGTGGCGCTGTTGGCCTTTCTGGAACAAGGTGACCACATCATCATCTCAGACAATGTGTATGATCCGACGCGGAAATTTGCCGACAAGTTTCTGAAGCGGATGGGTATTGAAACCACCTATATTCCCCCCATCCCTACAGAAGATGAACTTACAGCCGCATTCCAACCCAACACAAAACTGATTATGACAGAGGCACCGGGGTCAGGCACGTTTGAGGTGCCAGACCTGCCCTTGATGTGTAATTTTGCCCATGAACGTGACGCGATTGTCATTATCGACAATACATGGGCAACTGGCTATTTCCTTGATGTGTTCGCATTGGGTGTAGATGTCAGCGTCGTTGCCGCTACGAAATATATTTGTGGCCATGCAGATGCGATGATGGGGACCGTTTCAACAAATGAAGACGCCCACTGGCACAAGATCTTTGCAACCAACAATCAATTGGGCCTAAGCGTTTCGCCAGACGATTGTTATCTGGCAGCACGTGGTTTGCGCACATTGCCCATCAGGTTGGATCAACATGAAGCAAGCGGTCTTGCCTTGGCACAATGGCTTTCTGAACAGCCTGAAGTGACGCGGGTTTTACATCCCGCCTTTCCTGAATGCCCCGGTCATGACAATTGGCGGCGTGACTTTAAGGGATCGTCTGGTCTGTTCAGTGTCTGCATGGACCCTACCATTGATCAAGACGGCATCAATCACCTGCTTGATGCCGCCACAATGTTTGGGTTGGGCTTCAGTTGGGGCGGGTTTGAAAGCCTGTTCATTGAAATGAATAATCTGGATAAGTCGCGCACGGCAGCCCCCTTCCCAACCGACGGGGCACTGCTGCGGGTTCATGCCGGGCTGGAATCAGTAGACGACCTGATAGATAATCTCGACCAGGCCTTTACATCACTACGCAAATTCAGGGGAAAATAAATAATGACAGAAGATGTCGAAACAGAAGTCACGGGCAAGGTATGGAAACTGGTTGCCAATCCAGGCGATAGCCTTAGCGAGGATGATCCGATCCTTATCCTTGAAAGCATGAAAATGGAAATCCCCATCCCCGCCCCGTTTGATGGCACACTGGTAGAGATCTGCGTGGCAGAAGGCGACGCAGTTGATGAAGGTGATGTCGTTGCCCGCATGAACGAAGATTAAGCAAGGCTAACCGACAAACAAAAAAGGCCGCCCCGATGGAGCGGCCTTTCTTTACAAATGTCAGTCGATCAAGGCGCAGGCAGGCCCCCACCAAGCGCATCAGCGACCGGATCAAGCACAGCGTCAAGTGGTGTACCAGTGGTACCACCACCGCCACCGCCGCCTGATGAATCATCATCGTCATCATCCAAAGCATCGACGATCAGATAGCCAGCGGTACCAACGGCCACAACAGCCAGGCCGACCTGCCACCATTCCAATCCAAACACCATGCCAGTAGACCCATCTGCATTCAGACGCTCATACTTGTTTAAAACGTTTGTGCCGTTGAATGATACTGTGTCCAACGAGCCGGAGCCTGTGAACTGAATATCCATAAAGGCAGGACGGTCAGCATCATAATCGCTGCGAATGTCATAGGCTGACCCAGCCTGTCCAAGCCCAAGCGACTTATTCGCTGCAAAGCCGAATGCGGTCCGCTCCTCATCCCGTGCTTTCGGGCCAAAATCCATTGACCAATAGGCCATCAGATTGGCATCCTTTTTCGGCTCAAAGGCCATTGCAGGAATGGAAGATGAAACAAGAATAGCTGCCGTCGCCGTAGACGCGGCGAGCTTCTTTACAAAGCTTGTCATTAAAGCCCCCTTCAATATTGTTGCCACTGTCCGAATTGATTTTTTGTCTCGAACACAAAACATTGTTTCCCAATTCTGACTGTTTGTCACCCCCTTTCAGTTAATATGTTGGTTAACCATCACCTTAGCTTAGAAAATGGGGGTCGAAATCTCCGCCAAATTGGGGCATGGTCGGCGCCATAGTGATTTGGATTCAATGCCGACGGCAACTGGCAAAATCCATAATCTGGTTGGCACTCAAATTTTACTGGGAAGATGGTATATGGCCCTACCTCCAGCTCTCGCGCTTTTGCGCCCGCACCAATGGGTTAAAAATGGCCTTGTTGCGGCGCCCTTATTCTTTACCCCTGACATTTTGGGGCAAGAATCAGTTATTGCCGTGGCGATCACGATTGCCGCTTTTTGCGCCATATCAAGCAGCGTCTATATCCTGAATGATTATCGCGACCGGGAGGCAGACCGCGCCCATCCAGAAAAAAAACACCGCCCCTTTGCAGCGGGAACTGTGTCCCCCCAACTGGGATTTGGGATTTTTGGATTGCTGGTCGCCGGGGCCGTAGCTGCACTTTACATACTGCAGCCACTAGTCCTGCCCTTTGTCGCTGTATATTGGTTGATGAACGTTGCCTATTCTTATGGGCTTAAGAAAATATCGTTGCTGGATGTTATGATTATCGCTCTTGGCTTTATCATCAGGGTTGAAGCCGGCGCAGCCTCAATTCAGGTGGACCCAAGTGTATGGATTATCATCATGACAGGGCTTGGCGCCCTGTTCATCGCGCTCGCCAAACGGCGTGATGATGTGGTTCATGCCTATGCCAGCGAACATCGTAAAAGCCTTGATGGCTATACACAGCAATTTTTGGATACTGCCATCGGCATTACAATCGCTGCGCTATTGGTGGCCTATATGATTTACACAACCGACAAGGATGTGATGGCACGCATGGGCTCTACCAAGCTGTACTATACGGCGCCGTTTGTGGTGCTGGGTCTGCTACGCTATCTGCAGATCACAATCGTCGAGGAACGCTCAGGCTCGCCCACGACCGTCATTATGCGCGATAAGGTCTTGCTGGGGGTTGGTGCCTTGTGGGCGGCAACATTCGGCGTGTTGATTTATTTATGAGCGCCCCATGAACGCTGCAGACGCACGCACCATATTAACAGACCGCCGTTCTATCCTGCGGACAGAACGCATGGCGCTTTATGCCGCCGTGGGGTTCTTTGTCATTATGGCGGTTATTGCCATGCTGTCAGGTGGCGAGGAGGTTTGGGCCGCTATCAAGTCATTGACCGCACTTCAGGTTGCCGGCTTGTTGGGCCTATCACTGATTAATTATGCAAGCCGCATGTTGCGCTGGCAGCTTTTCAGCAATCGATTGGACCTTGGCGTTTCACTTGGCCGCAACTGTTTATACTATGTTGCAGGCTTTGCCCTGACGGCCACACCGGCCAAGGCTGGCGAAGCACTGCGGCTATGGTTTTTGAAACGTGGTCACGGCATTCGCTATGCACGGTCAGCCATCATACTTGTTGCTGACCGCATGTCGGACATGGGCGGCACTGTGATTTTGGTTGCTGCCAGCGTTGCGATTGTCGGTACCTATGTGGAACTGTCGATCATTGCGATTGTGGGCGCCATCGTTATGACAGCGCTCTTCCTGCGGCCCACATGGGGCATGATGATCATCAACTTTGCCTATGCCCGCATCAATCGTTGGCCCCGTCTATTTGGGCAATTGCGTCATATGCTGCGTCAGGCTGCAAAGCTTGCCGATATACCGACCTATGGCGGCGCGCTCTTATTGGCAACCGCAGGCTGGTTTGCAGAAGGGTTCGCCTTTTACTGGCTGCTGCAAATATTGGGGGCTGATGTCAGCTTGGGCGCTGCTGTCTTTATCTTCAGCTTCTCTATGATCGTGGGGGCGCTTGCCATGTTGCCCGGCGGCCTTGGCGGGACAGAGGCGACCATGATCGGCTTCCTGACCGCCCTGGGGGTAGAGCTTGAGATTACAATTGCCGCAACAGCGGTCATCCGTGGCACGACATTATGGTTTGCGGTATTATTGGGCTTTATCGCCATGCCGGTTGCCATGCGGCTTGGTGGCGGTAGCGACGGCGGCAACAGCGATAGTACAACAGCAGACACACCCCCTACGAAAAGCGAGACAGCATGAGCTGGAAATCACTGGTACTGACGGGCTGGGGCCGCAACGCCCATCAAACCGCACAGACAGCACGCCCGGAAAGGCAAAAGGATTTGCACCGCGCTATCGCCGATGGATTAGCCGCCGGTGGACTTGTGCCCCATGGGGGCCTACGTGCCTATGGCGATCAGGCACTGCCTGCTGGTGACGAGGCCCGCGCCCTATTAACAACACGCATGAACCGGATCCTCGAATTTGACGATGCTACAGGTATTGTCACGGTTGAGGCTGGGATTTGTTTTCGCGACATGATCCGCACCTTTGTGCCGAAAGGTTGGTTGATCCCTGTCAGCCCCGGCACCGCTTTTGCCACCATGGGCGGCGCAATCGCCAATGATGTTCATGGCAAGAACCATGACACACAGGGCAGCTTTGCCGATCATGTGTTGGGGTTTGACCTGATTACGCCCGATGGCAGCCTGCACACCATCACGCCCGACCATGCACTTTTCGCCGCCACGGTTGGTGGCTGCGGGCTAACCGGCATCATCACAAGCGTTACGCTGCAACTTAAAAAACTGACAGGCAATTGCGTAGAGGTTACTGAAACAAAGATTAGGGACCTTGAAGCCTATCTGATCGCCTTTGATGAAGCGGTCAGCACCAAGACCGACTATACAGTCGGGTGGATAGACGGGCTGGCAAAGGGGCGGCGTATGGGACGCGGTATCTTTGAAACCGCGATGCTGTCCGACCAAACAATCGACCTAAAGCCCCGCAAAGAAAAATCGGTCCCGATTGACTTTCCGTCGCTGGCGCTGAACCCCCTATCCATTCGCGGCTTCAACCTTTTGTACCGCAATCGCTTTGTCGGCAAATCACGGCAGTGCCTGTTGCCATTCGAAGCGTTCAACTACCCGCTTGATGCGATCAACCAGTGGAACCGCATCTATGGCAAGCGCGGCTTTCACCAATTCCAATGCGTCATCCCACATGATGAGGGTGAAAAGGCCCTGCCCTTATTGCTGGAGACCATTGCTAAATCAGGCGCGGGATCGTTCCTGTCTGTCCTAAAAACCATGGGTGGCGAAGGCAAAGGTTTGCTGTCCTTCCCGATGAAGGGCTATACACTCGCGCTCGACTTTCCGCACAAGCCGGGCATTGATGAGCTGTTCCACACACTTCACAAAATCACGGCAGATCATGGAGGCCGCACATATTTGGCCAAGGATTCCATGCTGACCCGCGCTGAGTTTGATGCCATGTATCCCAAGGCAGATGATATGCGGCGCGTTTTGGCAAGCCTCCCAGAAAGCGAAAAGCTGACGAACCAAATGGCTATGCGCCTTGGCCTTACAGGAGATGCAGCATGAACGTGAGCACTACCAACAGCACCGACACATGGCTGATCTTGGGCGCGTCGTCATCTCTCGCCCGCGCCTTTGCGGCAGAGGTTGCACAACAAGGCTGCAACATCATCCTTGCCGGTCGTGATGAGGAGGATATGGAGGCAACAGCCGCTGACCTGTCCATCCGCTATAACACGTCCGCGCAAACCGCCAATTTTGATGCAATCCGCATGGACACGCACAAAGGTTTTGCCGCAACGATCGATCAAATGGCGCAAGGGACACTGAATATCTTTCTGGTATTTGCCCAAATGCCGGAACAGGATGATATAGACGCAGACCCCGCACTTGTTGTGCCAACCGTGACCGCCACCTATTCAGGGGCCGTATCTGTCCTGCATTATCTGGCGCCCCTGTTGGAACAAAGGCAGGCAGGTCATGTGGTTGTCGTCGGTTCAGTCGCTGGCGACCGGGGTCGCATCAAAAACTATGTCTATGGCAGCGCCAAAGCGGGCCTGCATGCCTATGCACAGGGCTTGCGTGCGCGCCTGTTCAAAAGTGGTATCGGCGTCACCACCGTTAAGCCCGGCTTCCTCGACACCGCAATGACGTGGGATGCAGAAGGCATGTTCCTGGTGTCGAGCCCTGAGGCTGCCGCAGCGGACATACATAAAGCCGTGACCAAGGGGAAGGAAGTGATCTACACCCCCCGTTTTTGGTGGGTGATCATGACCATCATCAAGCATATCCCCGAAGCGATTATGAAGAAGCTGGCGTTCTGATCTGTTGCGGCGCGTGGTCCGACTACGAAGCGGATATGGATCTAAACCGCGCCGATTTGCGACAAGGGTCACAAACGGCTTTCGCCTCAATCTAAATCGTCAACCTCAACGCCCTCGCCCCCGTGAATACGGTGGGCAAGCGCCGCCGCCATAAAGGCATCGAGGTCACCATCAAGAACCGTTTGCGGTGTCGGCGATTCAACACCTGTGCGCAAATCCTTGACCATCTGATAGGGCTGCAACACGTAGGAGCGGATCTGGTGACCCCATCCAATTTCGGTCTTGCTTTCAGCGGCCTTGTTTGCCTCTTCCTCGCGCTTTTGCAGTTCAAGCTCATAAAGACGCGCACGCAGCATCGACCATGCCTCAGCCCGGTTCTTATGTTGTGAACGGCCTGATTGACACTGCACCACAATCCCTGTCGGTTCATGGGTCAAGCGCACGGCAGAATCTGTCTTGTTAATGTGCTGGCCGCCTGCCCCGCTGGCACGATAGGTATCGGTCCGCACATCTTTTTCTTCAATCTCAACTTCGATCGCATCATCAATTGACGGGTAAATCCAAACAGAGGCAAAGCTGGTGTGACGACGCGCCGATGAATCATAGGGTGAGATACGGACTAGGCGATGCACGCCCGCTTCGGTCTTTGCCCAGCCATAGGCGTTGTGGCCACTGACTTTAATCGTAGCTGATTTAATGCCCGCTTCTTCACCCGGGCTTTCTTCGACATGTTCTACCTTATAGCCATGCGCCTCTGCCCAACGTGAGTACATGCGGTACAGCATGGACGCCCAGTCCTGACTTTCCGTCCCGCCTGCACCTGAATGAATTTCAATAAAGCAATCATTGGAATCAGCTTCGCCTGACAACAGGGTTTCAACTTCCTGCTTTTCAGCTTCGACCAACAGGCCGTTCAGCATCTCCTCACCTTCGGTGATGGCGTCTTCGTCGCCCTCTTCCTCACCAAGGCCAATCAGCTCAATCGCGTCTTCAAGTGTTTGTTCAAGACTGTTGAAACCCTTGATGGCATTTTCCAGCCGGGTCCGCTCTTGCATAACCTTTTGGGCGCGCGCCTGATCATTCCATAGATCAGGGTCTTCGGCCTGCTTGTTCAGCTCTTCCAAATCCTTGACCGCATTTGCCGGGTCAAAGATGCCTCCTCAGCAGTGCGAGTGACTGCTTGATTTTATCGACAAGGGTCTGGGCTTCGGCGCGCATGCCGCTGAACACTCCTGATTAGGTGAATTGTTGATTTATGGGGATATAGGGTAGCAATTAAGTTTCCGCAAGCATCTTGCACCGCGATTATTAATAAAGGCCACCAGTGCCCGATAGGCCGGAATCACCACTGTTACTACTGCTGCCTGCACGATAGGTGCCATCAACGACCGTTGCCTCAGTGTCAGGACCGGTGCCGGGCTTAAAGGCCTCCAAGATTACATTGCGGTCGCCCGGCAATGCTGCCCTGCCTGTTTTTGAATTCACGCGGATCAAACGAATATCGGGCGGAATGCGGAATGGTGTGGCAGGCTTGCCCTTCAAAGCGGCCTTCATAAAGTCGCGGAAAATCGGCGCCGCGGCGGAGGAGCCTGTTTCCTTCCGGCCCAAGGTACGCGGATTATCGTACCCGACATAAACACCCACAGCCAGGTCGGGCGAAAAGCCAACAAACCATGCGTCCCGGCTTTCATTCGTGGTCCCTGTCTTACCTGCCAAAGGTTTCCCCACGGCCTTAATGCGCACACCTGTCCCGCGCTCTACCACACCTTCCAGCATGGACACCATTTGATAGGCTGTCCCAGAACTGATGACACGCTCACGCTCATCCGGCAGGCGCGGCGGCGCAGCGCCCGTCCATTCTTCTGCTACGCACCCTTCGCATGTGCGCATGTCGTTCTTAAAGACTGTTGCGCCCCAGCGGTCCTGCACGCGGTCAATCAACACAGGTTCGATCCGTTTGCCGCCATTCACCAGCATGGCATAGGCATTGGTCATATCAATCAGCGTCACTTCGTGGGAGCCGAGGGAGGCAGCCAACACTTTTTGCATGCGCTTACCGATGCCGAATTGTTTGGCATAGGCGATGACAGACTCCATACCGATATATTGGGCGAGCCGCACAGTCATCAGGTTTCGGGATTTTTCGATCCCCAATCGCAAGGTGGAGGGGCCGTAAAATTTATTTGAATAGTTGGCGGGTTTCCACATGGGTTTGCCCGGCCCCTGATCCATCACAAAGGGCGCATCCAGCACCAAACTAGATGGCGTAAACCCAACATCTAGTGCGGCGGTATAAACAAAGGGTTTGAAGGCAGAGCCCGGCTGGCGATCAGCCTGAATAGCACGGTTAAACCGGCTGCGCGCGTATGAGAACCCGCCGACCAACGCAAGCACGCGGCCCGTATGCGGGTCCATCGCCACAAGGCCGCCATTCACCTCAGGCTCCTGCCTTAGGATATAGGTTTTTCCGTCGCCCTTCGGTTCAACCAAAATAATGTCGCCAACCTTGACCACATCACTAGGGGATTTTGGCGTTGCCCCCATAGGCCCGTTTTCGGTTTTCGCAGCAGCCCGCGCCCATTCCATTTCTGACAATGGCACAGCGCCCCCCTCAGCCGTTGCCAGCAGGAATTGCGCAGCATCGGCGGTTACGCTCGTCACCAATGCGTGAGACCAGGGCTGAAAATCAAGATTGCTATCAAGGTCGATCAGTTGCGCGCGCGCCTCTTCGCGCCCCTCCTCAGTCGCCAATGTTTCTGGGTTGATATGATCTACCGGGCCACGCCATCCTTTGCGACGGTCAAAACTGATCAGCCCGTCACGCAACACACGATGGGCAGCACGTTGCAAGTCGGGCTCCACCGTTGTGCGGATCGACAGGCCCCCTTCAAACAGGCTGTCCTCACCGTAAAGCCTGATCAAATCCTGCGCGATGGCAGAGGTAAAGTAGCGCGCATTGACAAGCCGCACAGCCTCCCCCGTGCCGGCATTCAAGGGCTGGGCCAGCGCCTCGTCCCGCTCCTCTTCGGTGATATAGCCATTCTCTTCAAGTTGACCGATCACCCAGTTACGACGCGTGACCGCCCGATCATGATTGCGGATCGGGTGATAATTATTCGGCGCCTTGGGCAAAGCTGCCAGATAGGCGGCATCAGCCACTGTTAGCTCATCCAGCGCCTTGTTGAAATAGATCATGCTGGCAGCGGCAATCCCATAGGCACCGCGCCCCATGTAAATCTCGTTCAAATAAAGTTCGATAATCTCGTCTTTTGTAAAGGCGCGCTCAATCCGAAAGGACAACAAGGCTTCCTTGATTTTGCGGGTATAGGACACCTCGCCTGACAGCAGGAAATTCTTGGCCACCTGTTGTGTAATGGTCGATGCACCAACCGGGCGACGGCCCGTCATCTTGTTTCTTACATTGACGAAAACGGCACGGACCAACCCGGTGAAATCGATCCCCGGATGCTCGTAAAAGGTTTTATCCTCAGAAGACAAAAAGGCATGAACCACCCTGTCTGGGATTGCCTCACGCGGCACAAAGATACGCTTTTGCCGCGCATAAACGCCGATCAGACTACCGTCACCTGCGTGAATACGGCTCATCACCGGGGGTTCGTAATCTGCCAATTGACGGTAATCCGGCAGGTCTTGGCCGTAATAAAACAGACCATAGAGGACCAGCCCCGTACCGACAACGGCTGCTACAATCAGACCTGAAATGGCAAGGGTAAGCCACCGCATCAAAACTGCCCCACTTTTGAATCTACGCAAAAACTCATAACGCTTTAGTCACCATACGCGACGACTGGGTGGTTTTTGAAGTAATTGTCTACCGCGCGGGCAATCGCCGCAACCATTTGATCGCGCCACTGACTTGATCTCAACCGACGTTCCTCCGTCCTGTTGGTCAGGAAACCAAGCTCTATCAACACAGACGGGACATCAGGGGCTTTCAACACGACAAACCCTGCAAATCGATGCGGCTTACTACGATTGTCGGTGACCACCCTTAATTCCGGCACCAGCGTTTCCGCAAATGCCGCCGACCGGTTTTTTGTTTCCCGCTGCGCGAGGTCGATCAGGATATTCGTCACTTCATGGGTTTCATTTTCGAGATTGACGCCCGCGATAATATCGGCGCGGTTTTCCCGCCGGGCCAGGGCTGCTGCCTCTTTGTCTGATGACCGTTCAGACAGGGTATAGACCCCTGCCCCATGGGCCTTGGGGTTTTCGGCAGAATCGGCATGGATTGAGATAAACAGGTCCGCGTTCCGCGCACGGGCGCGGCGCACACGTTCCCGCAAGGGGATTAAAATGTCCCGGTCGCGCGTTAGATAAACATCATAGCGGCCAGTGGCCTGCAACTTTCTTTGAAGCCGTTTGGTGACATCAAACACGACGTCCTTTTCCCGCGTGCCGCTGCGCCCGATCGCGCCGGGATCAACGCCGCCATGGCCGGCATCAAGAACCACCACAGGCCGCCGATTGGTGGGACGCGACGCGCCAACAGGCTGCGGTTTTGGCTGTGGTTTGACAGCGGTGCCATTGGCTTGCGGGGCCGCTTTCAATGCGGTTTTGGGAAACCCGGCATTGCGGTTAAAGGCTTCGCGGCTCACAGGGGCAAGATCTATGACCATGCGCTTGCCCTTTCCCCCATCGCTGGCGGGCAAGAAGAAGTGCTGCTTGATCGCAACGGGGTTGCGCAGATCAAGAACCAAACGTGATAGACCGGGCTGAAACAGGCCAAATCGATATTGCGCGATCAATCCCGCTTTGGGGATCGGTCCGGGTGCCTTCATGGTGAATTGCGCGCCCGCAAGGTCAAGCACGACCCGGTCCGGCGAGGCCAATGTGAATATCTGGGTTTTGGGTTGGTCTGACAAATCAAGGACGATACGAGTGTGATCAGGATGCACCCCGATACGTAGCGAAGAAATGAACACTGATTCATTTCTATCAGCTTGCGTCCCAATGGGCACAAAAAGCAGCGCAAAAAGCACAAAAATCCCGCCTATAACTCGGGCTCGTGTCAAATCTGACCCCTCACATCGTCAAAAAAGCCGGTCAAACGGCGGCAAAACAGGTGCAAACCTGATGCTCCCAAATTTAGCATGCATAATTATGCCTGATTCGGGCTCAATTGGGGCACAAAACAGCAGCATTTTGGGCAGGCCCCAACACCAAAATCTCCGCCAAAATAGGTCAGAAATCTTTACGCTTTGTGTTTTGCAAAAACTGCTATAGGGTGCATTTGGTTTCGAAAGCCCTTGCGGCAAGCAAACCGTCCCCTGTCAGGCCGATAATCAAGCGCCGACAGACAAGGCGGCCTTAAAGCAACGGCATGCGCTTAAAGAGATAATCCGACAGCCCGGAATCGCTATAGACCAGACGAATTTTTGGTCTAATCAATTGAATTTTATGAATTTTCTATATTGCCTTTGGCGATATAGAAGGCAAAGCAAACTGGGCCTTTACGTGTCCAATATGATGACCATAGACAGCCGGGATCAGGGATTATCCTCTTCGATCCCACAACAGCAACGCCGTAGCCGCCGTCCGACAGACGCGCGGGCAATTTTGATGCGTTGCGCCCTGCCTATGGGTCTTTCAGGATCTTCCCCGCGCCGCAATCTTGCGCTGCATGGGGCGAACCCGCTTCCCCTACGAAGCTGGAAAAATCAATATTGCCAAGGGGTTATTCAAATACCCGGGCACGATCCTGCACAATTGGACATGGCTGGCCTCATCCAAACAAATCCGTCGGTAGCCCCGATGGTAGAGGACAAATCCCATGGCAAAAAAGATGCTGATCGACGCCAGCCAACCCGAAGAAACGCGGGTTGCGGTGGTTCAGGCCAACAAGGTTGAAGATTTCGAGTTCGAATCGAGCCTTCGCAAACAATTAAAAGGCAATATCTATCTCGCAAAAGTGACGCGTGTTGAACCGTCATTGCAGGCAGCCTTTGTGGAATATGGCGGCAACCGCCACGGCTTTTTGCCGTTAAGCGAAATCCACCCGGACTATTACCAAATTCCGCAAGCAGACCGCCAAGCACTGCTTGACGCCGAAGCTGCCGAAGAAGCCGCCGCCAATCAAGACGATGACGACGACGAAAACGGCGACGCAGAAGGCAGCAACGAAAAGAAGGCTGACAAGCCCAAGCGCAAGCGCGCACCGCGCCGCCGGGGCGGTCGTGGCCGAAACAATAAAAAGGACGCCGCCTCCGACGAGAACGGTACTGACGCGGAAAACAAGGACGCAGAAAACAAAGACGCTGGCGAAACAGAGGCTCCGGCATCTGAAGACGCTGCAGAGGTTACCCCCGTCCCTGACGCAGAATTGCCTGAGCCTACACAAAGCGCAACCGAAGAGCCCAAAGCAGAAGAGGCCGAGAAAGCCGACGCAGTTGCAGAAGACAATGATGCTAGCGACGACAAAACCCAGGCTGCTGCTACCGCAGAAGATGATCGCCTTGTCGCTGACGCAGAGGAAGTAGCAGACGCGGAGGCTGAGGTTGAGGTTGAGGCCGAAGCTGCGGATGAACCGGTAGAAAAAGAAGAGACCGCTGCCCAAGCTGACGATGATGATCAGGCCGAAGACTCCGAAGAAGCCGAGGCCGAAGCAGAAACCGAAGAAGGCGAAGCGGAAGAAGAAGAGTCTGTTGAGGACGCAGGATCAGCCGATTCTGTTGAAGAAGACATCGCCCCGCGCCGGGTCAAACTGCGCAACTATAATATCCAAGAAGTGATCAAGCGCCGCCAAATCGTTTTGGTGCAGGTCGTTAAGGAAGAGCGCGGCAATAAGGGCGCGGCGCTGACAACCTATCTATCTTTGGCTGGCCGCTATTGCGTCCTGATGCCTAATACCGCTCGCGGCGGCGGCATCTCGCGCAAGATCACCAACGCCAATGAC
Source organism: Alphaproteobacteria bacterium (assembly GCA_965229935.1). Taxonomy (GTDB): domain Bacteria; phylum Pseudomonadota; class Alphaproteobacteria; order SPJN01; family SPJN01; genus SPJN01. Next base: position 965,048 of record CBDDKB010000002.1, on the reverse strand, counting down.
CGCAAACGGTTAAAGTCTGTCGCCCGCGATCTTGAAGTGCCAAAGGGCATGGGCCTGATCATTCGCACCGCCGGTGCCCAGCGCACCAAGGCGGAGATTAAGCGCGACTATGAATATCTGCTGCGCCTGTGGGAAAATATTCGCACCCATACACTCGATTCTGTGGCCCCTGCCCTGATTTACGAAGAAGGCAATCTGATCCAGCGGGCCATTCGCGACCTATATGGCAAGGATGTCGATCAGGTACAGGTCCAAGGTGATGCGGGCTATAAGCAGGCAAAAAGCTTTATGAAAATGCTGATGCCCAGCCACGCGAAAAATGTTGTTCATTATGATGACCGCGTACCCCTGTTTACCCGCCATCAGGTGGAAAGCCAGCTTGAACAAATGTTTGAGCCTGAAGTCCAGTTGAAATCGGGCGGTTATCTGGTCATCAACCCGACAGAGGCGCTGGTCTCTATCGACGTGAACTCTGGCAAGGCAACCAAGGAAAAGAATGTGGAGGCAACTGCCCTTGCCACCAACCTTGAAGCTGCCGAAGAAGTGGCCCGCCAACTGCGCCTGCGCGACCTGGCCGGGCTGATCGTCATCGACTTTATCGATATGGACGAACACCGCAATCGGCGCGCCATTGAGCGCAAGTTGAAAGAGGCTTTGAAGTCGGATCGTGCCCGCATTCAGGTTGGCCGTATCTCGCATTTCGGTCTCTTGGAAATGTCTCGCCAGCGGCTTGGCTCCAGCCTGCTTGAAACCCATGCACAGACCTGCCCCCACTGTAAGGGCACGGGCACCATCCGTACAATTGATGCCGCTGCCCTTCGTGCCATGCGCGCGGTTGAAGAAGAAGCCGTGCGTGGTCGCGCAAGCCAAATCACACTTAGCCTCAACCCCGATGTTGCTGTTTATATTCTTAATAATAAGCGCAGCTGGCTTGAAAATGCTGAATCTGTTTATGGTATCGCCATTCTGTTCAAGTCCGACCCCTCATTGGGTCTGTCGGACATTGCGCTCGACTTCGTAAAGGGCAAGCCCAACACGGCCTTTGTCCCTGATGAACCGGAAAACGGTGCCATTTCCATGGCCCAGCCGGAAAGCGGCGACCTTGGTCCCAATGGGATTGAACCGACGGAAGAGGATGCGGAGGCATCGGACACCGAAACGGTTGATAGTGAAGAGGAATCACCCAAGCCCAAGAAAAAACGGCGGCGGCGCAGACGGCGGCGGAAAGATGCCGATCAGGCTGAAAATTCTGACGCCTCAGACACATCTGACGGAGATGAAAAAGCCGACAGCGATGCTGGCGAAACAAAAACGTCTGACAGCAAGTCGGATGATGCCGACAAGGTAGATGAGGCGGCAACCGCGGCTGCAGAGGACCCCTCTGACGAAGAAGCACATGCTGACGCTGCCGATAATGAGGCCGAAGCAGATACGTCCACCACGGAAGCCGAACCTGAGGAAGCATCAACAGCGCCGGAACCTGCCCCAGAACCGGAGCCTGAACCGGAACCTGAAGCGCCAAAAGTGCTGGAGCAACCCGATACTGACCGGCCCAAAAAACGCGGCTGGTGGCAACGGAAGTAATCAGTCACCTTCAACCGTCACCCCGGAAGTGCGCAGCACTATCTGGGGTCCATGGTGAGATCCAACCGCTACAATGGATCCCGGCTCGCGCTACGCTTGGCCGGGATGACGACATAAAACAAAACGTCACCCCGGACCGCCAGCGACAGCCACCAAAAATGGGAACCGGTTTTGCGTCCGGCTGCGCGACCACAATCAATGATGCGGGGTCTTTGGGCAGAACCTTCTATTCCCTATCCGGTTGAACATGTCACGCGGACAACAAAGATACCGGATCGCGCTAACGCTTGTCCGGCATGACCACACAACATCAACCGTCACCCCGCACTTGATGCGGGGTCTTTGGGCAAAACCTTCTGCTCCCTATCCGGTTGAACACGTCACGCGGATAACAAAGATGCCGGATCAAGTCCGGCATGACGCCACCCCCTCAATCGTCACCCCGGAAGTGCGCAGCACTATCCGGGGTCCATAGTCAGTTCCAACCGCTACAATGGATCCCGGATATAGCTTTGCTATTCCGGGATGACGATCAGGCATTTCTGGCAACTGCCCACTTGATCCAAATCCCTTGTACGGTTCTACTTGTCCCAATAAGTAAAGGGACCGCACATGACTGATCAATTGGAACAAACCGAACGCACGCGCCTGCGGCGGCGGCATCATCGTGGCCATTTTGATCGCGCGACCATCTATGAAATTCTCGATTCAACGCCGCTGTGCCACTTTGGATATAATCTCGATGGCGCGCCGCAAGTCACCCCGACCCTGCATTGGCGCGAGGGCGATCACATCTATTGGCACGGCTCATCAGCCAGTCGGGCGTTAAAGGCCGCCATAGGGTCACCTGTCTGCCTGACTGTCACACAGATGGACGGGCTTATACTCGCCCGGTCCGCCTTTCATCATTCGGTCAATTTCAGGTCTGTCATGATCTATGGCACGCCAGTTGCGACGACCGATCCTGATGAGAAAATGCAAAAGTTCAAAAACCTGATCGAACATCTTTATCCCAGCAGATGGGATAGTTTGCGCCCCGTCCTTGATAAGGAAGTCAAGGCGACCGCCATTCTATCTATGCCCATTGATGAGGCATCGGCAAAAATCAAGAATGACATGCCCGTGGATGATGAGGAGGATTACGACCTACCCATCTGGGCGGGCGTCGTGCCCGTTACCACGGGCCTAGGCGCGCCAATTCCAGACCCGCGCAATCTGGACAGCATTGAGCAGCCTGAGGGACTTGATCAGATTTTAGGGTGGAAACACGGCTGACAGTTCTCCGCGAACGTCACCCCGGACTAGGAGCGACAGCCAGCAAAAGTGGGCAATTCTATTCTTGGGGTTTTCCGTCCGCTTGCGCGACCAAAAAAATTCCGGGGTTCATAGTGAGTTCCAGCTGCTGCAATGGATCCCGGCTCGCGCTATGCTTGGCCGGGATGACGCCCAAGATAACGTCAGACCTGCAACCAGACCTTCAGGCGCTTAATCGCCTCTTCCATATCTTTGGTCGCGCCGCTGAATGACATGCGGACATATTTGTGACCTTGCGTAGAATCAAAATCCGCACCGGGGGTCGCGGCGATGCCTGCCTCGTTCAACATGCTTTCACAAAAGGCCGATGAATCGTCTGACCGCGATGAAATATCAACATAGGTATAAAACGCCCCTTCAGCGGCAGAGGGGGTGAAGCCCAGCTCCCTCAACCCAGCCAATAGAATTTCGCGGTTGCGCTTATAAACACTGACGTTCTCCTCAAGCTCATCAAAGGCATCAAAGACCTTCAACGTTGCAAGTTGGGATAATGTTGGCGGCGAGATATAAAGGCTTTGCTGCAGACGCGTCACCGGATCGACCATATAGTCCGGCACCACCATCCAGCCGATGCGCCACCCTGTCATTGAAAAATATTTTGAGAAACTCGACACCACAACGGCATTGTCTGAATAGCTTAGCGCTGTGGGGGCATCCCTGTTCTGATCATCGAATGTAATGCCGTGATAAATTTCGTCAGAGATAAAGGCACCACCCTGCCCCTCTATCACCTCAATCAGTTCTGCCAATCGGTTTGCAGGCGTGATTGATCCTGTTGGATTGCTTGGGCTTGCCAATAACAGGCCATCCAACGGACCGGCCTGTTTAAGATGATGGGCCGCAGGCACAAAATCAGGATCGTCATGGACGGGAATACGCACCGGGTCAATCGACAGCGCCTTTAGGATATTGGGATAGGCGGGGTAACCCGGCTCTATCACGCCGACCCTGTCGCCCTCATCAAACAGGGCAGCAAAGCTCAACACAAATCCGGCGGATGATCCAGTTGTGATGATCACCCGATTGGGGTCAAGGTCCAGATTATAATGATCGCCATAATAACCCGCGATCCGGTCCCGCACCTTGCCGATACCGGTTGCATCGGAATAGGCAAGCAAGTTGCGATCGATAATGTCTTTCGCATAATCGCGCACAAGTTTGGGGGCCGCCGTTGCAGGCTGGCCTACCTCAAGATGGATAATATCCTTGCCCTGCTTGGCAAGGGCCGTTGCCTGCGCATAAACATCCATCGCCAAAAAGGTGGCGACATCTCCACGCTTGGAAATCGGACGGGCCATATCTGTCAGCCGCCAGCTCTAGTAACGAACGCGGCGGCCAAGGCCGTGGCCCGCCTGCGAAACGGCGCCTGTGCAAGAGGTTGCATTGGCAATATTGGATGACTGGCAGCCAACACCGTTTGCGCGCGCGCCCTTAGGAACAGTTGCACCACGCATGGCATCATCCAAAGGAATGTCGCCATCAACCACATCGGGCATGGTCATAGCCAGCAAAGTTGCAGCGGCACCGACGCCACCTGATCCACCAACCGCAGCGCGGAACCGTTTGCCATCCAACACCAATCCAGCAACTGTTCCGGCCTGTGCCACACGTGCCTCAGCACTTGCGTTGGGGGATGCGAAGGTAAAGCCAAGATCGCCAACCGTTATGCCTGAACCCATGGGGCCTTGGGTGGTGACAAAGCAACTAACAGCGTTACCGGCCCAATCGACAACTGCAAAGCTTGTGCCGTTTGATTTCGGCCCATCAGCTTTATCAGGCAAGCCAGCCGCGCGCCGTTCTGACATTTCAAGCTCACGCAGCAGCCCTGCCTGTGCAGGTACACCACCTGAACGGGGCACACGCGCCAGCATGTCAGGGTTGGTTGCCATCTTGGTCAGCAGGGCAATCCCTTCGCCTGATCCAGCGATTGCAATCGTGCCATCACCGACGCGTAAAAAGCCTGCACCGCGTTGCTGCACGAAATAGTTTTTCAGCGTATCCGTTGAGGGCGCGGTCGCGCGAACGGATCTACCAGCCTGGGCTATTTTTTGCGCCAGCGCGCCGCTATAAAATCCTGCTGTCCCGTTGAGGCGCAGCGCAGCCAACGTCGATGCCAGGGCGTGGTTGGTGACATAGGCCCCCTCTGTAATCGGGCGACCCTTTTCGGTCTTTACCAACGGCGCCAGAACGCGAGAGCCACGGCGGGTTGGCGGCATTGCAGCAAATGATGTCGCCATGGCACGCGATGCCTTGAACCCTGCTTGCGCCAATGCCTCGGCACGGACAATGATTTGCGGCCAAGGCAACACGCCATACAGGCGATGTAATTCGCCAAAACCCGCGACATTTCCCGGCACGGGCAAATCAGTTGCCGCATTTGTCCCCGATGGGCGCGGCATAAAATCAAAAGCAGCAACACCGTTAGACCGCTCATCATAATAGGTGCAGGCCCCGCCCCCGCCCAAGCCCGCGGCGGCGGGATAGGTGACGGACAAGGCGAAATAAAGCGCCGCAGCCGCATCTGCTGCGGTGCCGCCATTGCGCAAAATCTGCTCTCCCACCAAAATGGCGTTGGGCTCATCCGCAGAGATATAGCCGATGACCTTCCCCTCATCGATCGTGCCGCCCTTGGGCCGATTATCGAGGATACCCAGCGTCACAAGGTGAAAGGCGGATACACCAGCATCGACGACTTCACCTGTTGAACAACCCGAAAGGCTTAACGGAAGACTAACCGCCATAATGCCCGCTGCCACAGATTTGACCCATTTTCTTGCCACGCTAGACCTGCCTCTATATCAATAGGTTATGGATTACATAGTGTTTAATCGAAGCATCGCGGCAATTCAATGGACGTTAGACAGTCTTCTGCAGAAGAGTGTCCGTCGCCCCCTCAGCAAACTGGCGGCGGGGGCCCTTGTTCTATGCCTGATCTTCGGTCAGGTCAGCGCCGCCCATGCCCAAAGCCTGATCCGCGATGCGGAGCTTGAGACCTATTTGCGGGAAATGGCAGACCCGATTTTTGCCACAGCGGGCCTAGAGCCTGAGAATGTGCACCTTTATATCGTCAATGATTCGAGCCTGAATGCCTTCGTCGCCGGGGGCCAAAACATGTTTATTCATACGGGCTTACTTCAAAGGGTTGAGGAACCGGGCCAAATTGCAGGCGTGATCGCCCATGAAACTGGCCATATCGCCGGGGGCCATTTGGCCCGCCTGCCCGATGCGTTAAAGGCTGCCTCTGCCGCAATGATCCTCAGCTATATTTTGGGGACAGCGGCGCTGATTGCCGGGGCCGGTGATGCCGGGATCGCCATTTTGGCGGGCGGTCAGTCCGCCGCTCAACGCGCCGTCCTATCCTATTCACGCAGTCAAGAATCAGCCGCTGATCAGGCCGGTTTGCGCTTTTTGGAAGGGGCAGAGGAATCAGCCCGCGGCTTTGCCGGGTTTATGGAGATTTTGGCGGATCAAGAAGCCCTGTCGAGCCGGCGTCAGGACCCTTATGTCCGGTCCCACCCCCTGTCGCGCGAACGTGTGTCCGCGCTGAATGCGGGCGCGAAAGCCTCGCCCTATTATGAACAGCAGCCGACAGAGGCTGAGATGCATAAGCTGAAAATGCTGCAGGCCAAACTAAAAGGCTTTTTGGACAAGCCCGCAGCCGTGTTCCGCGCCTTTCCGCCAAAGGATAAAAGCCTGCCTGCGCGCTATGCCCGCGCAGTTGCCTATCACCGCACCGCAGATATCGGCAACGCCATTGAAGAGTTAAAAGTCCTGACAGAGGCTGAACCTGACAATCCCTATTTCGCGGAATTGGCCGGTCAGGTTCTGTTTGAAAGCGGACTGATCGAAGAATCAATCCCGGCCCACCGTACCGCGGTTGAACTTGCGCCCGAGCAACCCTTGCTCAAAATCAATCTCGCCCAGTCGTTAATCGCAGCTGAACGGCCCGACTATGACGAAGAAGCACGGGAATTGCTGGATGCAGCCCTGCGTCAGGAAAAAGACATCCCCCTTGCATGGCATCAACTTGCCATCGTTCATGCCCGCAATAATGATCCGGGCATGGCATCACTTGCCAGTGCGGAACGCTATGCACTTGTAGGGGCGATGGGGCTTGCTATGCAACAGGCACAGCGGGCGCTGAACTTCCTGCCGGCGGGCAGCCCCGGCGCATTAAGAGCGGAAGACATCATTGCCGAAATCCGCTATGTAGCGAGCCAGAACCGCTAAACGCGGCGACATCCAATTTAGTTCGAGGATCATTATGACCCGCCTTTTCAGCCTGTTCTTGGGCCTACTCTTCCTGACTGCAACACCGCTAACGGCACATGCAGATGACAATGCAACAATAGAAGCAGACCGCCCAACCGTTGAAAACTGGATCAGGGACTATTTGGTCAATAATCCGGAAGTGATTGTCGAAGCACTGGAGGTTTTACAAAACCGCCAACAGGCACTTGAACAACGCCAGCAGCGCGATTTGATCGGGGCCATGAATTTGCAGTTTGCAAATGACCCCCTAACCTATGTTGCGGGCAATCCAGACGGTGACGTCACGATCTATGAGTTTTTCGATTACAAATGCGGCTATTGCAAAAAGGCCCTGACAACCGTCCTGACCTTGCTGGAAGAAGACAAAAACCTGCGTATCGTCATGATGGAATTGCCGATCCTGTCAGAAGAATCCGCCCTTGCTGCCAAGGCCGCCATCGCATCTATCGAACAGGGTAAGTATTTTGAGTTTCACAATGCCATGATGATGGCCAAGGGCTCGTTAAACCAAGGGCGCATCTTTGAACTTGCGACCGCTGAAGGCATGGATGCAGCCAAACTTGCCAAGCGTATGCAGCAGGATGATATTCAAAGCGCATTGGCCCGTAATCAGCAGCTTGCCATCGGGCTTGGCATTCGCGGCACCCCGGGCTTTATCGTCGGCGATCAAATCATTCGTGGCGCGTTGCCTATCGACGAATTCCGCACCGCGATTAAGGAAGCCCGCGCCAAAAACTAATGCAGGTCTTGCAGTACCGGCCGCAAGGTTTCAGCCAGCATATCTGCGCCTGTTTTGGTCAGATGGTTCGTATCACCATAAAATAGCTGATCGCCACGCGCGTGCAGACAACGGCCAGGAAAGTCATGCCTGTTGCAAAACAGCGGATAAGGGTCAAGCTTGATCACTTTGTCTGACCGCGCACTATCAAGCGCGGCAACCGCCGCCTGATTTCGCTGCCAATAAAGGTCCGACGAAATACTGATCACCCCCTGATAGATGTCGCGCGCTTTCTGCCGCTCAAACAGGTGGGGTACATACCACCCTGCTTCGGGTATCGGGTAAACGATGGCAATATTCGGCACGAAATCGGACAGCACCTTTACGCCTGAGGAGACGATCGCCGCTGCACGTTCTTGCAGATCATGGTCCGGCCCCAGTCTGTCATGCGATATTGTGCCAAAGGGACCAAGCGTCCCCGAACCACCTTCGCCATTGTCAAAGGGCTGATCATTGAACAGGAAATTATATCTGTTCACGACGATCAACAGATCCGGCTTTTGCTGACTTACAATTCCTTTTATCCGGTCAAAGGCCTTTGCGCATTGCAATTGACCGCCCATCAAATCAAACCCGGGCAATGAGGCACAGCCTGCAACGGTGATCTTTGCGCTGCGCCAGCCTTCCTCAGCCAGCACCTGCATAAAACTATCTGCAGTAGCGCCCCCATAGCTGTCACCAATAATCATGGCATAAGGTGCGTCAGTTGCGGCATCGCCTAAATTGGTCGGCTCATGCCCATGACAATGGTCAGGCAATTGTGACGGCACATTGAACTGATTTAGTGCCGGGGAATATTGGCATTGGCCGGGGAACCGTTTCACACTTTTGCGCGCAACCATTGCCTGTTCAAGGGTTGGCGACATCCGAGTGGCAAAGCCATCAAATTTAATGATGGCGTATCCCGCCATGCCGAACAGACCAATGAAACAAGCTGACACGGCAAAAAGCATAGTGCGAGATAGGTAGAACCGCCCCTTTTTGTTTCTGATCGGCTCCTCCACCAATCGCCAGGAAAGATACGCCCCGGCCAGGGTCGCAATCAACAAGGCGCAGGCAATCGGCAATGATGGGTCTATCCCCAAATAATAGCGCGCAAAGACGAATATGGGTTGGTGCAGCAGATAGGCGCTGTAGCTGATCAAGCCGACAACTACAAAGGGCCGCCACATCAAAAACCGCCCGATGAGTGTTCGGCTGTCTGCTGCCACCAGCACCAAAACAGTGCCGATCACGGGGAAGATTGAATAGGCAAATCGATATTCCATCTCTGCCCGCAGAAACAACACCCCACCGATCAACATCACAAACCCAAGCGCGGCGATACACTCCTGCAGTTTGGTTTTGTCTGCTGGGCGCGTATAGACAAAGGCTGCAATCGCCCCTGCCAGCAATTCCCACGCGCGACTGACAGGCCAGTAAAAATTCAACGTCGGATTGATCTTTGCCATAAAAATGGTCAGGGCAAAGGCACCAAGCGCAAGCAGGCTCAATATAACGACTATGTTTCTGGTACGGGTGATGCCAAGGAAGCTAAGCGCGAGCAGCAATAAGGGGAAAAACACATAAAATTGTTCTTCGACCGATAGGCTCCACGTGTGGAGCAATGGCATCAACTCCCCCGCTGGTTCAAAATAGTTGGCAGCACCCGCAAAATAAAAATTCGCCAGAAAGACTGACACCGCAATGACGCTTTTTCCAAACGCCTTTAACTGGGTTGCATCCATCAACCACCAAGCAAAAGGAAAGCAAATCAGTATGGTTGTGAACAATGCTGGAAAGATGCGGCGGGCACGTCTTTCGTAAAAGCCCACCAATGTGAAACGCTGTTCAGTGACCTCACGTTGCACAATCGACGTGATCAAAAATCCGCTGATGACAAAGAACACGTCAACGCCGATGAAACCGCCGCTTACCCAACTAAACCCGGCATGAAAAAACATGACAGGCAAAACGGCAAAGGCACGTAGACCATCAATTTCAGGGCGATGTTGCATATGCCCACCTTGCGTCCAATTTGATCAGCACGGCCTAAATCATGCCAATCAAAGCCACTAAACGTTTTTTCTAAGTCACCTAATCCTAGATTAATCCAGCCAGCGGTGATGATGGATCAGCATACATTTTTCGCGGCATCCGGCCTGCAAGATAGGCCTCGCGCCCCGCGATCACTGCATGTTTCATTGCACTAGCCATCAGGATGGGGTCTTTCGCCTCCGCAATTGCAGTGTTCATCAACACCCCATCACAGCCAAGTTCCATGGCAACTGCAGCGTCTGACGCCGTGCCAACACCCGCATCAACCAACACAGGCACTTTCGCCGCTTCCTTAATCAGGCGAATAGTGACCGGGTTTTGCACACCAAGACCAGACCCGATGGGGGCCGCCAAAGGCATGATGGCGTGACAGCCCATATCCTCAAGCTTTTGGGCCATGATCGGGTCATCGCTGCAATAGACCATGACCTTGAAATCCTCTTTCAACAGGGTTTCAGCGGCAACCAACGTCTCTTCCATATTGGGATAAAGCGTTTGGTGATTGCCCAGCACTTCCAGCTTCACCAAGTCCCAACCGCCAGCCTCACGCGCCAGGCGCAACGTCCGCACAGCTTCGTCCGCCGTATAACAGCCTGCCGTGTTGGGCAGATAGGTGTATTTATTGGGGTCAACATAATCGACCAACATGGGTGCCTTGGGGTCGGTGACATTCACACGACGCACGGCAACAGTGACGATTTCTGCACCCGATGCCTCAATCGCGATGGCTGTTTCTTCAAAATCTTTATATTTACCTGTGCCGACCAATAGGCGTGAGTTAAAGCGCCGCCCAGCAACTTCGAAATAATCATCCTCATTGCTTGCAGCAGGCCCCTCACCGCCACCGATAAAGTGCACAATCTCAAACTTATCCCCGTCAAGAACGGGCGTGGAGGCATAGGCCGACCGGGGCACAATCTCCAAATTACGCTCTACCGCAATTTTGCCTTCTGAAATTTCAAGATGGGCCAGCAGGCCTGCAACGGAATTGACGGGGCCAAGCTCGTGCACTTCGCCATTAATGGTGACGGTCATAGGGGTTACAGCTCCCAACCAAACGCAGATAGAATAGACGCGTATAATGCGCTGGCGCGGCGCTATTCGCAACCGCGCATCGCGCATTTCGGCGGATTAAAAACTTGCCCCCCATGACGCTAAAGGATAGGAAGACGACAGAGAGGACCTAAGTTATGAGCAAGCGCATCTACGTTCTGAACGGCCCCAACCTGAACCTGCTGGGCCAGCGGGAGCCGGAAATTTATGGCACCACCACCCTTGCGGACATTGAACGCATGGTTGGTGATCGCGCGTCAGCACATGGGTTGAAGATCAGCTTTCACCAATCCAATCATGAAGGTGAATTGGTGGACCTGTGCCATGAGGCACGGGAAAAGGCCGCCGGGCTGATCGTCAATCTGGGGGCCTTCACCCATACCTCTATCGCGATATTTGATGCGCTCAGCGCCGTTGATAAGCCGATCATCGAAGTTCATCTAAGCAATATTTATGCCCGTGAAAGTTTCCGCCACAAATCCTATGTCTCGCCCCTTGCCCGCGGTGTGATCTGTGGGCTGGGCGCTCAGGGCTATGAATTGGCAATGGATGGAATGGCAGAAATCCTATCTAAATAGCGGATTTGTGCATAAAAATAATGGATTAGGCCCAAGAAAATAATCGATTAAGCAAAGGCCAAGTCTTGCCCATTGGGGCCGAACGGGGCAGGATAACCACAATATTTTTCGAGTCGCCTCGCAGGCACAAAATCAACCATTTAGGGAAATAATCAATGTCAGATTCCGGCACGAAATCACCCATGATCGACGCTGCCTATGTGCGGCGGCTGGCAGATATTTTGGCCAAGAACGACCTGACCGAAATCTATATCGAACAGGATGACATCACGCTGCGCATCGCAAAAGATACCCCCGATGTGACAATGGTTGGCGGCGGTGCTGTTGCAGCGTCCCCGGTTGCTGCTGCGCCAGTTGCCGCTGCACCCGCAGCAGCAGCTCCGGCTGCTGCCCCTGCTGCTGATGCAGGTGATAGTGGCGATGATGCGCCTGCCGGGACAAAGGTTACTGCACCGATGGTTGGCACAGCCTATCTGCAGCCGGAACCGGGCGCAGATGCTTTCATATCTGTCGGTGATCAGGTTAAAGAAGGGCAAACGCTTTTGATTGTCGAGGCGATGAAGACCATGAACCCGATCCCCGCCCCTTGCGCCGGTAAAGTTGTTGCCATCTTGGTCGACGATTCCCAGCCGGTCGAATTTGGTGAAACGCTTGTCGTTATTGCCGAATAAAGAGTGGCAGGTCACATGTTCAAAAAAATTCTGATCGCCAATCGTGGAGAAATCGCCCTGCGCGTCATTCGGGCGTGTAAGGAAATGGGCATAGGCACCGTTGCCGTTCACTCCACCGCTGATGCTGACGCCATGCATGTGCGCCTTGCTGACGAAAGCGTCTGCCTTGGCCCGCCAGCAGCAGCAGATTCCTATCTTAATGTGCCTGCGATCCTGACCGCGGCTGAAATCACCGGGGCAGAGGCGATCCATCCCGGCTATGGCTTTTTGTCAGAAAACGCTCGGTTTGCTGAAATCGTGACCGAACATGGCATTACTTTTATTGGTCCGACTGCGGATCATATCCGCATGATGGGCGACAAGATCGCCGCTAAACAAGCCATGCGCCGTTTGGGCGTGCCGGTTGTGCCGGGGTCCGAAGGGGCAGTGACCGACGAAAACGAGATTTCCGGTCTTGCGGCAGATATGGGCTATCCGGTTTTGATCAAGGCTGCCGCCGGTGGTGGCGGACGCGGCATGAAGGTTGCTGCCACAGCCGCAGAACTGGGCGAGGCGATCAGCACAGCAAAGTCTGAGGCACGCGCCGCCTTTGGCGATGATGCGGTCTATGTCGAAAAATATTTGGGCGAGCCGCGCCATATTGAAATTCAGGTCATGGCTGACAGTCATGGCAATGTGGTTCATTTGGGTGAACGCGACTGTTCCCTACAACGCCGCCACCAAAAGGTCTTGGAAGAGGCCCCCTCGCCCGCGCTAACGGCGGCTGAACGGTCTGACATTGGCGCGCGCGTTGCCAGTGCCGTGAAGGAGCTGGGCTATCTTGGTGCCGGGACGATCGAATTTTTGTATGAAAAAGGCGAGTTCTATTTCATTGAGATGAACACCCGCCTGCAGGTTGAACACCCTGTTACCGAGGCGATCACTGGTCTTGACCTTGTGCAGGAACAGATCCGGGTGGCAAACGGCGAAACCCTGTCATTCACGCAAGATGATGTGACTTTTGAAGGTCACGCCATTGAATGCCGTATCAATGCCGAGCACCCCGAAACATTTGTGCCGAGCCCGGGCAAGATCGGCCTTTACCATACGCCTGGTGGGCTTGGCATTCGTGTCGATTCAGCCTGCTATACCGGCTATGCCATTCCGCCCTATTATGACAGCATGATCGCCAAGCTGATTGTTCATGGCAAAACCCGTGAAGAATGCTTGATGCGTTTGCGTCGGGCTTTAGACGAATTTGTCGTTGATGGCATCAGCACAACCATCCCATTGCATATGGATTTGCTGAACCAGCCCGCCATTCAAACCGGGGACTATAATATCCACTGGCTTGAACGGCACTTGGGCCTGAAATAGCACTTGGCGGCACCATGTCTGACAGACAGGACCGCCCAATATTAACGCCCGACCTTTTGCTAAAAGCCTATCGCATGGGCGTGTTTCCCATGGCCGAAGCGGCGGACGACCCTGATGTTTTTTGGGTCGAACCAAAGCGGCGCGGTATCCTGCCGCTTGAACATATTCATTGCCCGAAACGATTGGCGCGCACGATCAGGCAGGACAAGTTCCACGTCACCAGTGATCAGTGTTTTGACACTGTGATGACCGCCTGTGCTGCCAAAAGACCGATCCGCCCCAGCACATGGATCAATCAGGAAATCATCGACGGCTATTGCGCATTGCACGCCATCAATCACGCCCATTCGGTTGAGGTGTGGACTCCGGAAGGCGCGCTTGTTGGCGGGCTTTACGGCGTTTCAATCGGCGGTGCGTTCTTTGGCGAAAGCATGTTTTCAACCCAAACGGACGCGAGCAAAGTTGCCCTGATGCACTTGATCGGTCGGCTGAAAATCGGCGGCTATAAATTGCTCGACACGCAGTTTTTCACTGATCATTTGGGGCAGTTCGGCGCGATTGAATTACCGCAGGCAGATTATCTTGTTCAGTTGGAACCTGCGCTTGCGGCGTCCGCCTTATTCTCAGCCGCACCGTCATCCTTGGATGGCGCAACGATCTTACAGTCCATCACCCAAACATCATAAACCGGGTGTTCAAGCGCAGACAGCGCGGGGCTTGATGCGAACATCCAGCCTGAAAAGGCGCGCGCAACCTCCCCCTGATTGTTGCGGGCATCGATCTGCAGAAAGGCCGATACTTCCGGCGTTTCTTCTGGTGGTGCTTTCTCGCAATAACGTGCCGTAATGGTCAGGGCACCAAAGGTGACCGGTTCTTCAACCGGCACATCAAATTCTGTAGTCCGCCCGGTGACCTTATCAAGGCCGCGCAACACGACCGTCAGGCCCGCAGGCACACTTACCTGATCAGCATCGCCGGATAGAAGGTCATTCAACTCCCCCCCGAAAGGGTCATCTGGCTGCGTTTCATCTGGCGCGGGCTCATCACCACCAGCATCAGGCGTAGCCTCATCCTCCACCTGTTCTTCCGCGGGAATAAATTCGTCTAATGAATCAAAGAAATCGGCATCATCGGTCTGCGCCAATGCGGGCCCAGAACTGATAGCCAAAAGCGCCGATAACGCCAAAAGCAGAGCGAGATTAAGGCGCGTCAGAGCCACTGGCGTCACCATTGGCATCATCACCATCATCGCTGGTGAAGGAGAAGACCGCCTGCCCGATCAGGCCCATCAAATCGACATAGCCTTGGGTATATTCAACCTCGTCCCCATCGGCCAAAAGATCGAATGACCCGCCCGGCTCCAACGACAGGTATGACCCGCCAAGCAACCCTTCGCTCGCAATTGAAAGCGAGCTGTCTTCGGGGACCTCGATGGCTTTATCGATAGAAAAATTTACAACTGCCTGATAGGTCGCACTGTCCAATTCCGTTGACACAACTGTACCAACCTTAATCCCCGCCATGCGCACGTCTGTCCCTGATGAGACCCCGGTAGCGTTCTGGAACCGAGCGGTCAGATTGATTGTATCGCCCCCGGTTGAAACATTGGCAGTGTTATAGGCAAACATGAAAAACAGCCCGGCGACCAGCAGGACGGCCGCACCGATCAGTGTTTCAACCAAATTATCTTTCATGACAGGCAGAACCTTTTTCGCGAACAAGTACAAATATGCATTACCGTCCCCCATAGCGCACCAGAATTGTGGTGACAAGGTGACGGGCGTCGCTTGTCAGCAATTTTATAGCTGTGCGTTGCGGAGAACAGGCCAGAGAACAGGAGCGTGAGCCCACTTAGCCTTCAGGTGACCAAGCCTCATAATCGCCTGTCGCTTTGGCACGTTCACCACCCGCCAACAGGCTGCCCTTGGGCGCATAGGCACCCGGCGTCCCGGTTAGGTTCGGCTGATGAGGCTTTTCCCACGGCTTGACGTCAAGCGGCTGTTCGGTTGGGGCCACATTAACAGTGTGATGCATCCAGCCATGCCATTCTGAAGGAATGCGCGATGCCTCAGCCTCGCCATTATAGATCACCCAGCGGCGCTTCCCGTCAGCAGTTTGATAGTAGCTGTTGCCCTGTCCGTCCTGACCGACAAGCTGGCCCTTGCGCCATGTGTAAAGGCGTGTGCCAATGGTCTGGCCATTCCACCAGGTAAATATCTGCTTTAACAGCGACATGCTGAGGCTCCTGCCAAAAACTGGAGAGTTGAATCGGCTGCATATTGTCATTTGCGGGGCTATGGCTCAACCCTTCATCGGGCCTTTGCGGCGGACAGTTTGCCGCGAATCAGTTAAGCGACTGCGTGCCTCCGATCCCACAAAAACCGCCGATTCTTGCAGGCTGAATCACCTTGCAAAACCAGCAGGCCCGCGATTCGCCCAGCGGGGCTTATTTCACCGTCTGAATCATGTGGAAAACCGCCCGCTTGCCCCCTCCACTGCTTGACCCCTATGCACCCTAAAACGCAAGATATGGGTATAGGCGCCGTCTGACCGACCATATATGCCCAACAGGGGCCAAATCGGCAGCACGGCCAAACCGACCGGATAGTTGGGTGAAAGCGGGTTTGACCGGACCTCACAGCATTCCCCACCCCCGGTCGTTTCGACAGTTATTTCGGGGGTAGATCAATGCAGATCACACGTCATTTTACCGAAGCAGGCAAAGACCCGTTTGAAGGCATTCCCTTCCAGACGATCAACTCAGAAATCCGCAATCCCGACGGGTCACTGATTTTTGGCGCGAATGGTATTGAGGTGCCCGCCCATTGGTCGTCGGTTGCAGGCGATATTCTGGCCCAGAAATATCTGCGTCAGCGCGGTGTGCCCAAAGTCACCAAGCCCGTCCCCGAAGATGACGTACCTGAATTTCTGTGGCGGCACGAAGCAGACAGCGACGCCCTGTCTAATTTGCCTGAGGCAGGCCATGAAGGCGGCGAAACAAGTGCCAAGCAGGTCTTTCACCGTTTGGCCGGCACATGGACCTATTGGGGTTGGAAAGGCGGCTATTTCGATAGCGCCGACGACGCCCATGCCTATTATGATGAAATGTGTTTCATGCTGGCCATGCAGATGGGCGCGCCCAACAGTCCGCAATGGTTCAACACTGGCCTGCACTGGGCATACGGTATCGATGGCCCGGCACAGGGACATTTCTATGTTGATTTCCAAACGGGCGAGCTGACGCAATCAAAAACAGCCTATGAGCATCCGCAGCCCCATGCCTGCTTCATCCAGTCTGTCGATGATGATCTGGTCAATGATGGTGGCATCATGGACCTGTGGACCCGTGAAGCGCGCCTGTTCAAATATGGCAGCGGCACCGGAACAAACTTTTCAAACATTCGCGGTGCGGGCGAAAAACTTGCAGGTGGCGGTTCCTCCTCCGGGTTGATGAGCTTCCTCAAAATCGGCGACAAGGCTGCAGGCGCGATCAAATCAGGCGGCACAACAAGGCGCGCCGCCAAGATGGTCGTGGTAGATATTGACCATCCTGAAATTGAAGATTTCATTGCGTGGAAAGCGTCAGAAGAAAACAAGGTCGCCGCACTCGTCACCGGGTCTAAGGTGATGGAGGCACGGCTGAACGCAATCATGCGGGCCTGTGTAAATTGTTCCAGCCCCAAAAAGGAACAATGTTTCGACCCTGCGGAAAACCCGGCCCTCAAACGCGCCATCCGTGATGCACGCAAGCAATTCGTGCCTGATCAGGCCATCAATCGCGTCATCCAATATGCGGAACAAGGCTATGAAAGCATTGCCCTCGCCATCTTTGACACTGATTGGGATTCTGAGGCCTATGCAACCGTCAGCGGCCAGAACGCCAATAATTCGGTGCGCCTGACCAATCAATTCTTGCACGCGGTTGAAAATGACAGCGACTTTGATCTGATCAACCGGACAGACGGGTCCGTGGCCAAGACCATCAATGCCCGTGCCCTGTGGGACAGCGTGTCAGAGGCTGCATGGGTCAGCGCCGATCCGGGCTTGCAATTCCATGACACAATCAATGACTGGCACACCTGCCCGAATGGGGGCGCTATCCGTGCCTCCAACCCCTGTTCGGAATATATGTTCCTTGACGACACGGCATGCAATCTCGCCAGCCTGAACCTGATCAAGTTCAAAAGCGTTGACGGGACGATAGATATTGCCTCACTCGGCCATGCGACGCGTCTATGGACCATTGCGCTGGAAATTTCTGTGCTGATGGCGCAATTCCCGTCCGAGGAAATCGCGCGCAAATCATACCAGTATCGCACCTTGGGCCTTGGCTATGCCAATATTGGCGGGCTTTTGATGTCCCTTGGCATTCCCTATGACAGTGACGAAGGCCGCGCCCTATGCGGCTCCATCACCGCCTATATGACAGGTATTTCCTATCGCACTTCGGCTGAAATGGCAGCGCTGTTAGGGGCCTTCCCCGAATATGACAATAATCGCGGCGCCATGATGCGCGTGATTGGCAATCATAAGCTGGCCGCCTTTGGCGCAACGGACGGGTATGACAGCCTGTCCCAAACTGTGATTGCGCTTGATGCCGATCAATCCCCCGATAAAGACCTGACCGCCGCAGCTCGAGCTGCGTGGGAAGAGGCGTATGAAATGGGGATGAAGGACGGGTTCCGCAATGCGCAGGTCAGCGTCATTGCCCCCACAGGCACAATCGGCCTGATTATGGATTGCGACACAACCGGGATCGAACCTGACTTTGCACTCGTCAAATTCAAAAAGCTTGCAGGTGGCGGTTTCTTCAAAATCATCAACCGCACCGTTGCCGAAGCGCTAGGCAGGCTTGGCTATACCAATGATCAGGTTGCCGCGATAGCCGACTATGCGGTTGGGCGCAGCACGCTGAAAGGCGCGCCGGGCATCAATCACAAAACCCTGTCAGCACTTGGTTTTGAGGAAGAACAGCTCAACACAATCGAAGCGGCGCTTGAAGATGCCTATGACATCAGCTTTGTCTTCAATCGCTGGACATTGGGCGATGAATTTTGCCGCGATGTATTGAAGCTATCAGATGAACAGCTTGCCGACGTCACCTTCGACATTCTCGGCCATCTTGGTTTCAGCGCCGATGAAATAGCTGCCGCCAATGATTATGTCTGTGGCGCCATGACCGTGGAAGGCGCGCCCCATCTGCGGGAAGAACATTTGCCCATTTTCGATTGCGCTAATATTTGCGGGCGTCGCGGCACACGCTTCCTATCTGCCGGCGCACATCTTGGGATGATGGCTGCCGCCCAGCCCTTTATCTCTGGCGCGATTTCCAAGACTGTCAACCTACCCAACAGCGCCACCGTGTCTGATATTGACCGGACCTATCGCACCGCGTGGCGCATGGGGTTAAAGGCCATTGCGCTTTACCGTGATGGGTCAAAACTCTCGCAACCCTTGGCAGCCCAGTGGTTAAGCAATGCGCTTGAAGACGATGACGCCGCCGAGGACGTGAAAGACGCGGTAGCAAAGCAGCAGCCTGCGCCACAGGCAACGACCCAAGTCACAGAACGGATCGTCGAAAAAATTGTGGAGGCGGATGCCACCCGCGCCCGCCTGCCCCATCGTCGCAAGGGTTATACCCAAAAGGCTACCGTTGGTGGACACAAGGTCTATCTGCGGACGGGTGAATATGATGATGGCCATATCGGCGAACTCTTCATCGACATGCATAAGGAAGGCGCTGCCTTCCGCTCGCTGATGAACAACTTCGCAATTGCCGTGTCAATTGCCCTGCAATATGGCGTGCCGCTGGAGGAGTTTGTTGACGCCTTCACATTTACGCGGTTTGAACCTGCAGGCCCGGTTACAGGCAATGATTCGATTAAGAGCGCAACGTCAGTGCTTGACTATATCTTCCGCGAACTGGCGGTGTCCTATCTTGACCGTCAGGACCTTGCCCATGTGAAACCCGATTATGGGTTTGACGAGCTGGGCGGAGGCGTTGAAGAAGGCGATAGCGAAACGAATGAGGAGCAGGTCAGGAACGTGATCAGCAAAATCACCTCAACAGGCTATCTCCGCTCTCACCTGCCGGAAAATTTGGTGGTCCTACGGCCTAATGACGATGGCAAGATGGATACGGTCAGCCGCAACAATGCAAGCGGGGAAAGCGCTGTTGTTGCAGCCTCCACCCCTATTGAGGCGATGACCGCAACCGAAATGGCAATCGAGCATGCCCAAGCCACACACCGGGTCGAACAGGCACGCATTCGTGGGTATGAGGGTGACAATTGCCCCGAATGCGGCAACTTTACCTTGGTGCGCAATGGCAATTGCATGAAGTGCGATACCTGTGGATCAACAACCGGCTGTAGTTGATTACTCAAGGAGTTGAAGCAATAAAAAACGGCGGGGAAATCCCGCCGTTTCTGATTCAGTCATGATTGAGACGGTCAGCCTTCGCCGCCCTCTTCCTGCTTTTCCGCTTTCTGGGGCGGCTGGACAACCCGGATATGAAGCTCGCGCAAATGTTTTGGCGCGGCAGGTGCAGGGGCACCCATCATCAAATCCTGGGCCTGCTGGTTCATTGGGAACAGGATGACCTCACGCAAGTTCGGCTCATCAGCCAGCAACATCACGATGCGGTCAACACCGGGCGCAATACCGCCATGGGGCGGCGCGCCATAACGGAAGGCGTTCAGCATACCGCCAAACTCACGCTCAACCGTGTCGGCATCATAGCCTGCAATGTCAAAGGCCTTGAGCATAATGTCCGGGCGATGGTTACGGATCGCGCCTGAGCTCAGCTCCACCCCGTTACAAACAATGTCATATTGATAGGCAAGAATGTCGAGCGGATCCATTGTCTCCAACGCTTCCATACCGCCTTGCGGCATTGAGAACGGATTGTGGGAGAAGTCGATCTTTTTCTCATCCTCATTATATTCGTAAAGCGGGAAATCGACGATCCAGCAAAAGCGGAACACACCTTTTTCGCAAATATCCAGCTCGTCCCCAATGCGCAAACGGGCAGCACCGGCAAGCTCTGCTGCTTTCAGCGGCTTATCAGCGGCAAAGAACAAGGCATCCCCTGCCCCAACCCCGGCAAGTTCTGCGATGCGGCGCTGCACATCTTCAGGGATGAACTTGGCAATCGGGCCCTTGCCCGTCAGGCCACCCGCGCCCTCTTCAAAGATCACATAGCCAAGGCCCGGCGCCTTCATATCCTTGCGCGCCCAATCATTCAGCTTGTCAAAGAAGCTGCGCGGTTGTGCCCCTGCCCCCGGTGCGGGGATGGCGCGAACAACACCGCCCTGCTCAATCACGCCCTTGAAGGCCTTGAAGGTCACGCTGTCATCTGCAAAGCAGTCCGTCACATCGGCAATGATGATCGGGTTCCGCAAGTCGGGCTTGTCGGAGCCATATTTCAGCATCGCTTCTTTGTACGGAATGCGCGGATACGGGCTTTCTGCCACCGTGCGGTCGCCGCCGAAGTCCTCAAACACACCGGTCAGGACAGGCTCAACCGCCTGAAACACATCTTCCTGTGTGGCAAAGGCCATCTCGATATCGAGCTGATAGAATTCACCCGGGCTACGGTCAGCGCGGGCATCTTCATCACGGAAACAAGGCGCGATCTGGAAATAGCGGTCAAAGCCTGCGCACATGATCAGCTGTTTGAACTGCTGCGGGGCCTGCGGCAGGGCATAAAACTCACCCGGATGCATGCGCGACGGGACAAGGAAGTCGCGCGCACCTTCAGGGCTTGATGCGGTCAGGATCGGGGTCTGGAATTCCATAAAGCCCTGATCAGTCATACGCTGACGCAAAGCCGACACGACTTGGGAACGCAAAACAATATTCTGATGCAACCGTTCGCGACGCAAATCAAGGAAGCGATAGCGCAAACGAATATCTTCGGGATACTCAGCCTCACCAAATACGGGCAGCGGCAATTCCTGTGCCGCAGATTCAACGACAACTTCATCAATGCGGACTTCGATCGCGCCGGTATCAAGTCGGTCATTCACCGTGTCATCGGTACGCGCCACACAGCGCCCTGTGATGGTCACAACGCTTTCTGCGCGCAGACCTTCAAGGGTCGGGAACACGGCAGCTTCAGGCTCTGCCACGCATTGGGTCAGTCCGAAATGGTCGCGCAAATCAATGAACAACAGACCGCCATGGTCGCGTTTACGATGGATCCAGCCAGACAGGCGGACAGTTTCACCAACATTGTCGGCGCGCAATTGGGCGCAATGATGCGTGCGATAGGCATGCATGGAAGATGTCTCCTTAGAGAATCCGTAGGGAATACGAGGTTTTGAGGCATGAAAAGCGCATGTCCGCTCCCGCTTGTCAAGATTCGGCGGCTATTGGGCGAAATACGGGACGAACTGCCGCGCCCGCCGCCCCGCGCCGCTTAAAGACAGGCGAGACAATCCCTTACTTTTCAGCTAAAAACATGGCCATGCAAATCATAACAACCACCAATGATCTGAAAAACCTGTGTGACCGCCTGCAAGGGGAACCTTATGTGACCCTCGATACTGAATTTGTGCGGGAAAAGACCTATTGGCCTGACTTGTGCCTAATTCAGATCGCTGGGCAGGAGGATGAGGCGATTATCGACCCCCTGGCGGACGATATTGACCTTGCCCCCCTATTCGATCTTTTAACCAACAAAAACGTCTTGAAGGTGCTGCACGCCGCCCGCCAGGACGTGGAAATCTTTGTCAAGATTATGGGCGATGTCCCAACCCCCATGTTCGACACGCAGATCGCTGCCATGGTCTGCGGCTTTGGCGATCAGGTCGGGTATGAGACCCTGTGCAGGACATTGCTGAATGTGGGCCTTGATAAATCCAGCCGCTTTACAGACTGGGCGCGCCGTCCCTTAACAGACCGACAGCTTGACTATGCGATCGGCGATGTCACCCATTTGCGTGACATTTATGAAAAACTGTCCAAACGGTTAGAGAAAACAGGCCGAGACAAATGGGTCGCCGAAGAGATGGCCGCCCTGCATGACAAGCAAGTTTACATCACCCACCCAGAAGATGCGTGGCAGCGGATTAAGCGCAAAAGCCACCAGCCCCGCTTTATCGCCATTTTGCAGGCGCTTGCCGCATGGCGTGAACAAACTGCGCAGACCCGTAACATGCCCCGCAATCGGGTCATGAAAGATGACGGCCTGCTTGAAATCGCCGCCCATGGCCCCGACAATTTGAAAGAGCTTGACCGTATGCGGTCAGTCCCCAAGGGGTTCGCGAATGGCAAGTTCGGCGCAGAAATTTTGGATGCGGTCAAACAGGCCAAATCCATTCATGAGGATGATCTGCCCCGCGTCAAGCGACCAAAGGCGATACCCAAAGGCAATGGCTCGCTGACGGAACTGTTGAAGGTTTTGCTTAAAACAGTAACCGAACAGCATGACGTCGCCCCGCGCCTGATCGCATCTGTGGCAGAGCTTGAAATGATCGCCGCCAATGATAAGGCCGACGTTCCTGCCCTGACCGGGTGGCGCCGCAAATTATTTGGCCAACAGGCGCTTGATCTGAAACATGGCAAGCTTGGGCTGATCTATAATGGCGACCATGTTGAGCTGGTCCATCTGCGCGGCAACCAAAACAACCCGTCTGCAGATTAAGGCTGTAATCAGCCGCGACTGGCCTATTTCTTGCGACGGATCTCGTATTTCACGTTTAACTGGGCGGCAACCTTGCTAAGGCGGGTTTCCACAACCTCACTTGCAAGCGGTGCCAACCGCGCAGGAACGTAAAGCGCCAGCGTGTCGCCCTCAAGCTTGATCGGGCATTTGGGCAATACACCTGATGTGCCACCGGATAGGCTGATCCCCAATCGCATCACAAGGCCAACAAGACGCGCCCGTTCCTGCGTCTCTTCGGGCAGCGCATCGCGCACCCTGATCGCCTCAAATGATGTGGCGGATCCGGTATAGCGATAAAGCACAGACAGCGCAATTTGACCGCGCGCCTCATGCCTGACACCAACAAGGGCTGACCGCATAATCTCAGCAAATGCTTGTTCACCTCGATAATCAGATGGTGACCGCCACGCAATGTCAGACAGGATGCAGGCCGCATGACGGCGGCGCATATGATAGGGATGCTCATCGGCAAACAGGGGTTTTGCCCAAACAAACATTTCGTCGGGGAAGCGCACAACATCACCGCCCTGCCCCATATGTTCCAACCTGCCATACTGCAATGCCATGGCCCGGCAATTGGACAATAGCGGATCAAGCATCAATTCTTCGTCGGTTAAATGATGATAGACCGCCCCTTCGCGCACCCCGTGGGCAGACAGGATAAAGGCTTCAAACGATTCAAGTTGCAACAGACGCTCAAGCACATGGGCGCCATAGGCAAGCGTATCTACACGGCGCGACGGCACGTCTGGCAGTGCGGCAATTTCCTCAAGGCTCATCACCTTAAGGCGTGTGCACAAGTCCTTCATTTCATCGGCAGGCACCGCATATTGATGCAGGATACGCAGCGGGTAATCATTTTCAGCCATGTGAATACGGCCAATCGTGCGCCATGCCCCACCAACGGCATAAAGGTTCTTTGGCGCATCACCATGCTTGCCATCTGAAAAGGCCTGCAGTGATTCAACCAGAATATCATCAATCAGGGCATCAAGCGCAGCGGACCCTGCTTCCCCCTTATCCATCAGGCGGAACGGACCAAGGGGCATGGACACACATTGATCAATCCCCATACCGTCAAGGCGTGCCAGTTCCAAACTGCCGCCACCAAGGTCACCAACAATGCCATGTGTGTTGCGCATGGACGCAGCCACGCCAAGGGCGGCGAAGGTTGCTTCCTCCTCCCCCTCAATCACGCGAATGGGGGCTTTAAGTGCCTTTTTAGCCTCACGCACAAACTGGCCGCCATTTTGCGCTTCGCGTACTGCTGCGGTGGCAATGGCAAAAATCTCTGTCACGCCCAACCGTTTCGCCATAGCATTAAAACGGCGCAACGTGCTTAGCGCATGGGCAACGCCATCTTCATTCAATCGACCTGTGGAGCCAAGGCCGCGGCCCAAACCACATAAAGCTTTTTCGTTAAAGAGTGGCACCAAGGCGCGGGCGATCCCTTCAAAGACCACCATGCGAACAGAGTTTGACCCGATATCAACAACCGCAAAACGTCCGGACGGACCAAAATCAGGAATTTCGCGCATCGCCTATCGTCTTGCCTTTATTTAGGCCGGAACGTTCAGTACCGGCGGTGCCTTGTCATGAAGCGCACTGCCGCGACCGGACAGGCTGGGATTCTCCATGAAATATGTGTGGGCGGAAAACGGCTCATGCCCTTCTCCAACGGTCAGGCGTTGGTATACGCCATCCGATCCCAGTCGCCAACTTTGCATATTGTCTGCAAGATTCGCCACCATAACCTGATCAAGAATCTGCTGCTTTACTGTCGCATTCTCAACAGGCACCAGCGTTTCAACGCGACGGTTCAGGTTACGCGGCATCCAGTCAGCGGATGAAATATAGACATGCGCATCAGGTGACGGCAGGTCAGAGCCGTTGCCAAAACAGACAATGCGTGAATGTTCCAAAAACCGTCCAATGATCGACAGGACTTCGATATTTTCTGACATGCCCGGCACGCCAGGACGAAGGCAGCAAATGCCGCGAATGATCAGCGCAATTTTCACGCCTGCATTGCTGGCCTCGTACAATTTTTCGATCATGATCGGATCGACCAGCGAGTTCATCTTGGCCCAAATCGCCGCAGGTTTACCCGCCTTGGCATTATTGATTTCAACATCAATTAAATCGACCACACGGTTCCTTAGCGCGACTGGTGACAGGGCAATCTTTTCCATGCCGACAGGTTCGGCATAGCCGGTGACAAAATTAAAGATACGCGCAGCATCCCGGCCCAAGGCACGGTCAGCAGAAAACAGCGACATGTCTGTATAAATCTTTGCCGTAATCGGGTGGTAATTCCCCGTGCCGAAATGGCAATAGGTGCGCAAGCTTTTGCCCTCACGACGGACCACATGGCTGATCTTGGCGTGAATTTTCCAATCAATAAAGCCATAGACAACCTGCACGCCAGCGCGTTCCAAATCGCGGCTAAGTTTAATGTTATGCGCCTCATCAAATCGTGCCTTTAGTTCGACAAGCGCGGTTACTGACTTGCCGCTTTCCGCAGCCTCGATCAGGGCTTTCACAATCGGTGAATCATCAGACGTTCGGTACAGGGTTTGTTTGATCGACAGCACATCAGGGTCCTGTGCAGCCTGCCGCAAGAACTGCACCACCACATCAAAACTTTCATAAGGATGATGAACAACAAGGTCCTTGGCCCGGATCGCTGCGAAACAGTCACCGCCATGTTCCCGGATACGTTCAGGGAAACGGGGATGATAAGGTTCAAACCTTAAATCAGGCCGATCATCAACGATCAGATTCTTAATGTCGGCCAAGCCGACCAACCCATCCACAACCGAAACATCAGCGGGGGCCACGCCCAGTTCTGCCACCACAAAGCGGCGCAGCATATCAGGCATACGGTCTTCAAACATGGCGTGAATAACAACGCCCCGGCGACGACGCTTCAACGCGCTTTCAAAAAAGCGCACAAGGTCTTCGGCTTCTTCTTCAAGTTCAATATCGCTGTCACGTAGAATTTGGAAAGCGCCCTGCCCCAAAATTTCATAGCCGGGGAAAAGTGAATCGAGGAACAGGCC
The DNA here is from genome assembly GCA_965229935.1 of Alphaproteobacteria bacterium. Classification (GTDB taxonomy): domain Bacteria; phylum Pseudomonadota; class Alphaproteobacteria; order SPJN01; family SPJN01; genus SPJN01. Next base: position 938,673 of record CBDDKB010000002.1, on the reverse strand, counting down.
GATAATGTCTTCGAGCAGGATAAAGCGGACAGCACCATCATCCCCGCGTGCTGGCAGACGGGTAAACCGTTCGACCTGTGGCGGCATTGGCACCATGGCGTTGAGGTTCATTCCATCCGACCGGCGGCGCAATTGCAGCGCCAGGCTCATCCCCTTATTGGGGATAAAGGGAAATGGATGGGCCGGGTCGATGGCAAGCGGTGTCAGAACAGGGAAAATTTCATCAAGGAAGGTTTGTTCCAGCCAATCCTTGTCAGAACTATCTAATTCCTCTGGCCCGATAAGTGCGATTTTATTGTCGCGCAATTCTTGCTTTAACCCACGCCAATCATCCTGTTGTTGGTTTTGAATAATGGCGGCTTGTGCGGCAATAGCCTCAAGCTGTTGGGCGGGGGTTAGGCCGTCATCACTGCGTGTTTCAACACCGGCGCGCACTTGCCCCATCAGGCCCGCCACACGCACCATAAAAAACTCTTCAAGGTTTGACGCAGAAATCGACAGGAACATGACGCGTTCAAGCAACGGGTTGCGAAGGTTCTCCGCCTCCTCAGCCACGCGGACGTTAAATCCCAACCAGCTTAGCTCGCGGTTGAAATAACGCTCTGACGCATCAATCTCAAATTCTGTATCAAGGCTCGTCATCGGTTCCTTATCCTTTACACGGCTACTAGCCTGCCAAGTCAAACACGCTCTGACAAGTCGTGCCGTGCTTATATGACAATTTCGAGACGGTTTCGCCTAGTCTAGCTGAAATCCGCCCTTTTCAAGCGCCTTTGCCGCTGTTGAGCGGGTCAGTTTGCGTTTCTCTGCCAGTCCTGTCTCATCCATCAGGGACACGATGCGCCGCGCCGCCTCATAAGACCGGGGCATGCGGCGAAGCAAATAGTCGATCACACTGTCGTCAATGCTGACCTGACGGTCCGCGAACAGTTTGTGCAACAACACCATCAAACTGAAATCGTCCGGCGGGTTAATCCGCACCAAATCAAGCGCGTTTAACCGCGACAGCAGGTCAGGCAAGTGTAGCGCCCAGTGTTTCGGCTCGTCACGCGACAACAGCAGCAACCTGCCCTGCGGCCTATCTGATAGGCGCAAATGATTGATCAGGTGGAACAGGCCTTCCTCATCAAAAGCGCCGCCCTCAGCATGATCAAGAATGATCAGATCGGCCCCCTTGTCCACTTGATCAAGCTGTTTAAGCGGCAGGGGTTGCACGCCTGCTCGCTCCCCTAAAATCGCGGCAAGGTGGGACTTGCCCGCACCGTCAGGGCCAACAAGTACCGCGCCAACCTGTGGCCAGTTGGGCCAACGGTCAAGAAAGGCAACTGCAACTTCATTGCTTGGGGTTTGCACAAAATCCTCAGCCGCAAAGCTGGCAGCAGGCGCAAGGTCAATCGGGATTTGTTGCGGACGGTCAGACGCCATCAGGTGCCGGATCCTTTATCTGATCCTTTATCCGTTGCTTCTTCCACGCCGGTATAAAGGCGGCTGGCAAGATAATGTTTGACGCCAAAGCGTACCAAAACGCCTGACGCAGCCGCCAAGGGGATTGAGATCAAAACCCCGACAAAGCCGAACAGGGCCCCAAAGGCCAAAAGGGCAAACATGACCCACACGGGATGAAGCTCAACATTTCGTCCAACAAAGCGGGGGGTGAGGAAATTCCCCTCAATCACCTGCCCGATCAGGAACACACCCACCACAAGACCGACCTGCAGAATGTCGGGACCATATTGTACTAGGGCCAGCAGACCCGATAACAGGAACCCGACAATGAAGCCGACGAACGGCACAAAGCTTAAACTGCCTGCAATGATCCCGACGAAAAAGCCGAACTGCAGGCCCAGCAGCATCAGCGACGAGGCATAGAAAATCGACAGGACCGTACAGACGATCACCGTCCCACGCACAAAACCCGCCATACGGGCATCAATCTCTCCCGCCAGCCCAGCAATGACCTGCCGATGATCACGCGGTAACCAGCTATCAATAGTGGCAACCATGCGGTCCCAATCAAGCAGCAGATAGAATGAGACAATGGGCGTAATCAATAGCAGCGACAGGATATTGAACAGGGCGATCCCGCCTGTCACCGCGCTGTTGATCAGGCCAGACAAGCCATCCTCAAGCGTTTTGACCAATGTTGCCGCCGGCCCTTCCGAGGCACTGCCGTCTCCTGATAAAAAGGCACTGATCGCCCCACCCGTCCGGCCATCAACAAAGGCAATAACCTGGGCAACAAATTCGGGCGCGCCTTTGGCAAGGGTCGTGAATTGTTCGTCCAGGAAGGGCACCATCAACGCCAAGCCTGCGGCCCAAAACACGACAAAGCCGAAAAAGATGATGGTAACAGCCCATACACGTTTCAGCCCCCAATCTTCCAACTTGTCCGCAACAGGGTCCAGGAAATAGGCAATCGCCATCCCCGCCACAAAGGGAAGCAACACATCACCGATTGCCCATAACAGCAACCCGAACGTTAGGACGCCTAAGCTCCAGAACAGGACTTGGACACGCCAGCTCATTTCCCTTCTTCCCCTTCATCATCCTTATGCGCCTGTCGCGGCATGTGTTTTGCCAGTCGTTCACGGCTTTCGCGCGCTCTATCACGTGCCAATTCGCGCACCTGCGCCACCTGCGCTGAGCTACGCTCACGTACAGTGGCAATATCTTCAGCAAGATCAGCCTGACGTTCACGCACAAGGTCGATCATGGACGCCCCATAGTCTTCGTCAAGCACTGAATCAGGCGCTGGCCGCGCGATCGGCGCCTCATGAGGCTCTGTCGCTCCATCCTCAGCCGCATAAGTCAGCCAAATGAATAGGTAGCCAAGCCAACTGATGACAGTCGTCGCCGCGCTCGACCAAATCAGCACCTCAATCACAATGTGCCAGACGGTTTGCTCTGCCACGCCCAGCCCCATCACCGCCAAAATCAAAGAGGCAAGCATGATTTGCAAGGCGGTGTTCAGCTTGCTCGACAAAATCGGCTTGATCTTCAAACGTTGCCCAAGGGCTGATGACAGCAGAACCGCGCCGATAATGCCTAAATCGCGCGAGACAAACAGCACGATCAACCAGCGGGGCAGTGCCTCAATCATCCCGAGCGCAACAAAAATCGACACCAGCATGACCTTATCTGCCACTGGGTCCAAAATGGCCCCCAGCCGGGTCTTTGCATGAAACTGCCGGGCGATGAACCCGTCTACACCGTCTGAAACACCTGCGATCAAAAACACCGCAAAGGCAGACATCATCTGTTCAAGCGAGATGAAATAGACAATCACCGGCACCAAAAGCAGGCGCATAATCGTCAATATGTTGGGCACGGTTTTGATCATGACATTCGGCCTAAATCAGTCACCGTCAACGCGGCGCGGAACGGCCCTGTGTTCGCAGGTCAAACAATGTTGCCCTGCCATCATAATCTGCGGCGAGGCGTAAATCCTGTGCCTCAAGCCCGACCTGTAATTGCGACAGGTGTCCCTGATAGGCGATATGGACCAGCACTTGCGTCAGCGTGATTTCACGCACCACCACTTCACGAACGCCAGCCGTTGCCTCAAGTCGCTGTTTCACATCTTGCCAACCTTTGAGGGAGGCGATGGGCACGGTCACCGCCATCGACGCGTGCGACATAGCACCGATCAATGTCTGCCGTTTCCAATCTTCATCAATTGCAATCTGGGCTGCATCGGAAAGCGCCGCAAGCTCTGCCCTCTCGTCCAGATCAGCAGCACGAGGATAGCGTTCGTTCCACCGCCGTGCACCAAATGGATCGCTTACTGAATAGGCGATAACGGCTTCTGCCTCTGTAAGCCGAACTGCGATCACCGCATAGCGATCCACACCATAACGGGCGGCAACGGCACCTATGGCTGCCTCATCATTCGTAAGCGCCTGACGGGCATCAAGCGTCTGCAAATCTTCAAGGTCACCGTCACCCAGAATAAAGGGCACGGCGTCACTTGTGCTTTTCTGTCTATTTTCAAATGCTTGTCGCCAAATGTTTAACCCGCCCCACAGTTGCGGCGCATCATTCGCCGGGGTCCAAACGGGCAGCAACAAGGTTCGTTCAGCGCTTGTTTCACTGAATGAAACCCCCGAGTTGCGGAACCAATAACGCACTTGATCAGGCTTAAACTGAACGGAGAATTTGGCGAGATAGCGGGTAGAGCTGCGCTTTTCATCGGTCACCTGAAAGCTTTTGATCAGCCCGGCAAGCTGATCATCCGATATGCGCGGCATACGGACCTGATCGCTACGGGGCACCAAACGGTCCAACAGTGCCTGATAGGCAAGGCGAAACCCCTCCTCCTGCGCTTTTCCCTGTGCATCCGCAGCCGACCTTGCAGTCGCATCAATCGCAATGCCAGACACCAAAAATGGTGACGCCGCCATAACAGGCTGCACCATCCCCACCAGCACTAAGAATGCCAGCAAAACGCCGGTAATATTGCGCAAAGCAATCATACTGTCCTTTCGATGGGCATAGGTTTCGCGCCAAAGCCCGAACCAATTCCCATAAATCACGAAACCTATTTTCAATAGGATCAATCTGTGGCGCAGTTTAGGCATCCAAGCATATGAAACCAGCAAAATCGTCGATAAGTGCTGTTTTACACTAATTGAGCGCCTTTTAGCGCCAAAATAAGCTGCTTGCTGTGACAAACTGCTGACGTGATTTCCTGCAGATTCGGGCAGCGGACGCTTTGCGTTCGGGGCCCACAATGATAAAGGAAAGGCACGCAATTTCTGCCCTTCTCGCGGACCATTACCTATGACCGATACGCCTGAAACAACTGCCCCATCCGGCAAGAACAGCCTGACTTATAAGGATGCCGGGGTTGATATTGATGCTGGCAATGCCCTTGTTGAGGCTATCAAGCCCCTTGCGGCGGCCACGAAACGACCCGGCTCTGATTCGGGCGCTGATGGCGGTCTGGGCGGCTTTGGCGGCCTGTTTGACCTGAAGGCTGCCGGATTTACTGATCCTGTTCTGGTCGCCGCCAATGATGGTGTTGGCACAAAGGTTAAGATCGCGATTGATACGGGCATCCATGACACTGTGGGTATCGATCTTGTTGCCATGTCGGTGAACGATCTTGTGGTTCAGGGGGCAGAACCGCTGCTATTCCTTGACTATTACGCCACCGGCAAGCTTGAGGTTGAAACCGGCACCGCCATTGTCAAAGGCATTGCCGATGGCTGCAAACAGGCAGGCTGCGCCCTAATCGGCGGGGAAACCGCAGAAATGCCGGGCCTATATCAGGGTGACGATTATGACCTTGCAGGCTTTTGCCTCGGCGCTGCAGAACGGGGCACATTATTGCCGCTGACTGATAAGATTAGCGCAGGCGATGTTCTTTTGGGCCTGCAATCAAGCGGCATTCATTCCAACGGCTTTTCTCTCGTGCGCAAGATTGTGGCAGCGTCTGGCCTGAACTGGCAATCAGACGCCCCCTTTGCCCCAGGCATCACACTGGGCGAAGCATTACTGACCCCGACAAAGATCTATGTGAAATCATGCCTTGCCGGCATTCGTGCAGGCCACATTAAGGGGTTGGCCCACATCACAGGCGGCGGCCTGACGGAAAATCTGCCCCGCGTTCTGGCCGACGGCATGACCGCACAAATTGATCTTGGCGCTATGCCCCTGCCCCCGGTATTCCGCTGGCTGGCAAGCCAAGCGGGTCTTGATGACACAGAAATGTTGCGCACATTCAATTGCGGCATTGGCATGATTGTTATCGTCAGCGCAGATAAGGCGGACGAGGCAAAGGCGCTGTTGGAAGCAGAAGGTGAAACCGTGCTGACAATTGGGACGCTGGTAGAAGGCGACGGCCCGCAGGTCGCCTATCAAGGCACCTTGTTGGGGAGCGCAGACGCCTAATGTCTGATACGGCCCACACCCCCAAAAAGCGCAGCAAGCTTAAAATCGCTGTCCTTGTGTCCGGTCGGGGCAGCAACCTAAAAGCTCTGGCCGAGGCCTGTGCGGATGAGGATTTTCCGGCTGAAATTGCGTTGGTATTCTCTAACCGTCCGAATGCGTTGGCACTGAACATCGCTGACAATTTCGGTATCCCTACCAGCACACTTGATCATAAAGAATTTGAAGATCGCACCCAGTTTGACGCCGCTGTCAGCGACATCATCGAACAATCAGGTGCGCAGCTCGTTTGCCTTGCAGGTTATATGCGCCTGTTCAGCGAGGAATTTGTGAACCGCTGGCGCGACCGCATGATCAATATCCACCCGGCGCTACTGCCCGCATTCAAGGGCCTTCACGTGCACGAACGGGCAATCGAAGCAGGCGTGAAAATCACGGGGGCCACTGTCCATTTTGTCAGGCTAGGCACTGATGAAGGCCCCATTATCATTCAGGGCGCCGTGCCCGTTCTGCCGGATGATACGCCCGACACATTAGAAGCGCGCATATTGACCGTCGAACACAAAATCTATCCCGAAGCCGTGCGCCTGATCGCAGAGGGCCGCACACGCATCATCAATGAACGGGTAGAAATTGTTGATGAGGCTGCGTCGGTTGCCGATTGCTTTATTGTGCCGCATATTTAGGATCAGAACCGGGACAGTAATGGATCACCAGCAATAAATCTGGCCCATTCAGTGAGTAGTGTAAGGTGCTGACAAGATGATTTATGGAACAGTAGGTGTGCCGCTAGGTGGGCTTGGCCGCCAAATGAACGAACACAGCCGCGCATTTTTTTGGCTGATTTTCGTTTTCCTGCTGTTTCTTGCCTGGACCAATCGCTTCATTCAGGACGATGCCTTCATTTCATTCCGCTATGCGCACAATCTGGTGGCGGGTCACGGATTGGTCTTTAATCCCGGCGAGGCTGTGGAAGGCTATACCAACTTCCTGTGGACGCTGATCATCGCCATCCCGCTTTATTTTGGCAAAGACGTCATCCTGTCATCCTATCTGATCAGCATTGGCATTTTTGCCATCGGCCTTGTTGGCGTTTACCGGCTTGCCGATCTGATGCTTGAAAACAAGACAGAGGCGCTGTTAGCGCTGTTGCTGGTCGGCACGAATTACACATTCAGTGCCTATGCCACGGGCGGGCTTGAAACCGCACTTGTGATGACGCTGATTGTCTGGGCCTTTGCCCTGTCGATAGAGGTGATACGTTCGGAAAACTGGTCATTGGGCAAATTGCTGGTGATTTCGCTTCTATGCGGGCTGGCGCTTTTGACTCGGCTTGATTCAGCGATCTTCCTGTTGGCTGTCGCGATGATGCTGGGCCTGTCATGGCTGACAAATGGCGCGGACATCACTAACAAGATTGCGCAATCCTTTGCCGCTGCCATCCCTGCCCTATTGCTTGTTGGCGGTTGGTTCATTTGGAAGTTGGGTTTTTACGGCGACATCCTGCCCAACACTTATTACGCCAAGGCCGCCCGTGATGGGGTTGCCCCCGAACTACATCTGCGCGGCGTACACTTTATCTATCTTTATTTGGCGCGCTATGCCCTGTGGCCATTCCTTGCCATATTCTATTGGCAAGTGATGAAACGTATGCCGCCCCTGTCACAGGCCGCCATCAGTTTTGTTCTGATGATCTGGTTTGCCTATATCATTTGGACGGGCGGTGATTTCATGGAATTTCGGTTCATGGTCGTGGCAACGCCGCTGATCATGATCATGACAGTGATGGCGATGCGCACCCTACCGAAACTGCATTTTCCATTGATAGCCATTTTGATCGCAGTGTCTGCGCTTCACGGCGGCACATTCGCACGCACAGGCGGCATCGAATCAATTGATGAATTGCACCAGCATGTCGCCGGGCCGCCCAGCAATTGGATCAAGGTCGGTCAATCCATGAAGACCCATTTTGGCGACCTTGAAGAACCGCCCATTGTCGCCTTGGGCGCAGCAGGTGCCATGCCCTATTATTCTGAGCTTGAGGTGATTGACCTTTTGGGCCTTGTTGATGCGTGGGTTGCCCGGCACGGGGATACCTATGTCAATCGGCCCGGCCATATGCGGGTTGGAAACCATTCCTATGCCATCGAACGGGGTGCCAATTTCTGGATGGGCCAGATCAAGGGCATCAAACGCAATGATGATGGTTCAATCCCCTGTCAAATCGGCCCTTACAAGCCTTACTTCCAATTTGTCGGCGCTGTCGAAGACGTTTTGCCCGATGATTTAAGCTTTATCGCTCTGCCGATTGATGACAAGTGGGTGTTCCCGATCCTCTACATCCATCCGACACTGCAAATTGATGATGCGATTAAAGCGCATGGCCTTACGCTTTGTAAAATTGATCGTTCATAGAAAAGAAAAAGGCGCTGCCGATTGCGGCAACGCCTCTTCAAAATTCAATTATGAGCGGGCTGTTTAGCCGACAATCTCGTCATCATTGAAGAAGAATTTGATTTCTTCTGCAGCGGTTTCAGGTGCATCTGAACCGTGGACTGAATTTTCGCCGATGGACAGTGCAAACATTTTACGCACTGTGCCTTCTGCGGCTTCTTCAGGGTTGGTTGCGCCCATCAGCTCACGATTGCGGGCAATGGCGTTTTCACCTTCAAGAACCTGCACAACGACCGGACCAGACATCATGAATTCTGTCAGCTCTTGGAAGAAGGGGCGCTCTTTATGAACGGCATAAAAGCCTTCGGCCTGTTCTTTGGTCATACGAATACGCTTTTGCGCGACGATGCGCAGACCGCCTTCTTCAAACACGGCGTTGACCTTGCCGGTCAGATTGCGTGCGGTTGCATCGGGCTTGATGATTGAGAATGTACGTTCGAGGGCCATGAGAGTGTCCTTTTCTTGACGAGAGCCAAACTTGGCCGCCTTATAAAGAAGCCGCAGGGCCAGTGAAAGCGTCTTTTTGCCCCATCATCTGCACGGACAGGCTGGGTTTTGCGGCAGAATATGCTAGAGACCACCCCCATGTTACACATTAACGACCTGCATTACCGGATCGAAGGGCGTCCCTTGTTTGAAGGAGCGACCGTGCGCGTGCCTGCAGGGCACAAGATCGGGCTTGTGGGCCGGAATGGGACGGGGAAATCCACCCTGTTGCGCCTGATCGCTGATCAAATTGCTGCTGACAGCGGCTCCATCGCCTTGCGCCCCGGTGCCCGGCTTGGTCACGTCATGCAAGAGATTGAGGATACGAGCCAAAGCCTGCTGGATGCCGTATTGGCGGCGGATCAGGAACGGCTGGCCCTGATGGCCGAGGCTGAGACGACCCAAGACCCCAATAGAATCGGTGAAATCCACACACGATTAGGCGACATCAACGCCTATGACGCCCCTGCCCGTGCCGCGCGTATTCTGGCGGGCTTGGGGTTCAGCGAGGAGGATCAGGCACAACCCCTGTCGAGTTTTTCAGGTGGCTGGCGCATGCGTGTTGCCCTTGCGGCCATGCTGTTTGCAGAACCTGACTTGTTGCTGCTGGATGAGCCGACAAACTATCTGGACCTTGAAGGCACAATCTGGCTTGAGAGTTTTTTAAAGCGGTACCCACGGACGGTTCTGATCGTCAGCCATGACCGCGATATTCTAAACGCGACAGTGGACGGTATCATCCATCTGACCGACGGGCGGCTATTTTACTATCAGGGCGGCTATAATCAGTTTGAACGCCAACGGCGTGAGCGGCAGGCCCAGCAATTGGCCAAGAAAGCCAAACAGGAAGCCCAGCGCGCCCATATGCAGGCCTTTGTTGATCGCTTTCGCGCCAAGGCCAGCAAGGCCAAACAGGCGCAAAGTCGCCTGATCGCGTTGAGCAAGCTTGAACCGATTGCCACCGTTGCTGACGAACATACGGTTCCGTTTTATTTCCCCAGCCCAAAATCGCTGGCACCGCCCTTGATCGTGTTTGACGACGCCGCCACAGGCTATGACGAGGACAAACCGATCCTGCGCAACATCAATGTCCGCATTGATCCTGAGGACCGTTTGGCGCTCTTGGGGGCGAACGGGAACGGCAAGTCCACATTTGCAAAATTTATCGCAGGCCGCCTGCCCGTCATGGCTGGCCGCAGGCGGGCCAGCAAGAAAATGGTCGTCAGCTATTTTGCTCAACACCAGATCGAAGATCTGAACCCCCGCGCGACAGCCTATGACCATTTGGCCCCCATGCTGCCCGACCTGACAGAGGCGCAGCTTCGTGCCCGGCTTGATCAATATGGGCTGAGCCATGCCAAGCAACAAACCCGCGCTGAGGCGCTGTCGGGTGGTGAACGGGTGCGCCTTGTCTTTGCCCTGATGACCGCCGACCCGCCCCACCTGATGTTGCTGGATGAGCCAACCAACCATCTTGACGTTGATAGCCGCGAAGCATTGATCCACGCCTTGAATGAATATGAAGGCACGACAGTCTTGATCAGTCATGACAGGCATTTGATCGAAACCTGCGCAGATCGGCTTTATGTTGTCGCCGATGGCACAGTTAGCCCCTATGAAGGCAGCCTTGAGGATTACCGCAAGGGGCTGCTTGATAAAGACCGCAACAAGGACAAGGCTGACAAGCCGAAGGACGATGCCAAAGCGCGTCGCAAACAGGGCGCAGCAGCTCGAGCTGCATTGGTCCCCCTGAAAAAGCAGATTGCCAAGCTTGAACAGGATATGGAAAAGCTGGAACGGGAAATCGGCCTGATTGATAAGGCGTTGGGCGACCCGAAGCTATATCAGGACGCGCCTGAAAAAGTGACGCTCTATAACAAGGAAAAGGCCCAGCGAGAGGACCGCCTGAAAGAGCTTGAAATGGACTGGATCAAACAGCAGACCGAACTTGAAGAGGCGATGGAAGCCTAAGCTTTTTGCTGCCACCCTTTAACCGTCACCCCGGACAAGCGCAGCGCGATCCGGGGTCCATACTGATGGTCAGCCACTGCAATGGACGCCGGATCAAGTCCGGCATGACAGCCGGGCCAGCCTATGCCTTTTGAACCCAGCGCCCGGTTTCTTCTTGCTGCCAGTAAGTCACGTTGTGGCCCGCATCCTTGGCACCCTTAAACCGAACGCGCGCGGCAGCAACGGCATCGGGGTCATTGCCATCAAACAGATCGATAATGCGCTCAAGACCGTCTGGTGGTGGCGCGTCGGCCCCTTCGACCAAAAAGACCAGATTGGGATTGTTCGGCATGTCATTGCCGCTGGTCAGCCATACAGGCTGTTGATCGGCATGCTTGTCGCCTGTTTTGCCGTGGGGCAGAAAGCTTGCCTCGTCAAACACCCATAAATGCTTGTCGAGGACATCCAGCTTTTCAGGATTGCCGCACCTTATGGTGGCGCGCCAACCCCGATCCAGCGTTCGGGACAACAGGTCGGGCAGCACATCATCCAATGTGCGCCGTTCCAAATGATAGAACCAAACGTCTACCATTATCCTTCGTGATTATCGGCAACAAACCGATCCAGCAATTGCACGCCATAGCCTGTCCCACCGGGCGGGCATGTTGCGCGGCTGTCATTGCGCCAAGCGGTCCCGGCAATATCAATATGCGCCCATGGCACATCATTGACAAATTCCTGCAAGAAACAGGCCGCGGTGATGGACCCTGCCCCGCGCCCACCGCTGATATTCGACAGGTCAGCAGTTTGCGATTTCAGCATTTTTGTAAATTCGGGACCAATCGGCAGTTGCCAAGTCCGGTCACCTGTTGCCTGCCCCGCCTTATGAAGCTGGTCAGCAATTTTGTCCTGATTGGTAAAGACCCCGGCATATTCATGCGCGAGCGCAATGATGATCGCCCCGGTCAGGGTGGCAAGATCAATCATCAACGAAGGCTTAAACCGATCCTGCGTGTACCAAAGCGCATCACACAGCACCAAGCGGCCTTCGGCATCTGTGTTATTCACCTCAATCGTTTTACCTGACATTGAGGTCACAACATCTGCCGGGCGCTGGGCATTGCCATCAGGCATATTTTCAGCCAAAGCCAACACACCGATGACATTCACCTTTGCCTTACGGCTGGCAAGCGTATGCATCAGTCCGGTGACGGCAGCAGCGCCGCCCATATCCATCTTCATTTCGCCCATGCCAGCAGACGGCTTTAGCGAAATACCGCCAGTGTCAAAGCAAATACCCTTGCCGATAAAGGCAATCGGGTCCTTTGACTTTGCAGCGCCATTCCATTGCATGACCACAAGCTGCGATTCCTGGGTTGAGCCTTGGCCCACCCCCAAAAGTGCGCCCATGCCAAGTTTGGCCATCTGAGCTTCGCCCAAGACTTCGACCTTAACGCCGAGCTTCTGCAACTGCTTGGCCTTGGCTGCAAAACTTTTGGGGAAAAGCTTGTTCGGCGGTTCGTTCACCAGATCACGGGCAAGGCAAACACCTTCGACCATGGCACCTAAATCGGCGTGCGCTTTGCGTGCCGCAGCAGCAACGCCGCTTTGCACTGTCAGCCGTTTCGGTGCTGCGACAGGTTCAAGCTTTTCAGTTTTATAGGCCGTGTGGCGATAGGCTGAAAGCGCAGCCCCAACAGCCAAATTGGCAGCCAACTCAGCCTCTCCCACTTTGCTGGATTTCACGGCATCAACCACAAAGGTCAAGGGCGCGCCTTTCTTGCCGCGCGCCCGGCCAAGGGCGGTGCCACCGGCGTCACGCACATTCAGCGCCGCCATATCCTTGGCCTTGCCCAACCCGATAATCGCAACCTCTTTCACGGCAAGTCCCTTGGGGCCCGGAACAGACAAAAGCGCCCCTGCCTTGCCCGTGAAATCTGCAGACTTCATCGCATGGGTCAGGGCACCACCCGCCGCCTTATCAAGCGCAGCGGCAGCCGGACCAAGTTTGCCCCCCTCCGCAACGAACAGGGCGACATAGCCGGATTTCGGAATAGATGTGGCGGCAAAACTGATCCGCATGGGAAACCTCCGATAAGGAAAAAAGATGGGCAACATTCCCAGTTTCAGGGCCGCATTGTCAATCGGCAGTCGTATAAAAGGCGCAGAATTGTCCTAAAGATCGCGCCATAAAGCCGCCAAATAATGGGCATATGGCCTGTACCCGAACCGCCCAAACGGGCTAAACTCTGTCGAGTCGGCAAATTTGTAACTTGAAAAGGTCCCCGCAACACACATGGCGCGTCTTGATCGCTATATCCTTGGCCGACTAATCGGCACATTCGGCTTTTTCGTGCTGATATTGACTGGCATTGTCTGGCTGGTCGAAGCGTTGCGCTATCTGGACCTGATTCTAAATCGCGGGCAAAGCGCAGCCACCTTTTTTGAAATGGCACTATACATGACGCCGATGGTGCTGCGCACTGTGCTGCCCATTGCAATGCTAGCCGCTGTGATTACCTGCCTGTACCGATTGATTCAAGATAGCGAGCTTGTGGTCATGCAATCAGCAGGCTTGCATCGCATGATGATCGCCCGGCCAATCATAATTTTTTCCGTTATCTTGACCATTATCCTTTACATATTGGCGATTGAACTTGCCCCCGCCGGGCAACGGTCTGTCCGGTCAATGGTATATGAGTTGCGCGAAGACCTTGCCAGCGCCGTTATTCAAGAAGGCGTCTTCAACAGCCCTGCGGATGGGCTGACTGTCTATGTTCGGGACCGCAAATCATCGGGCGAGCTTTTGGGCATTATGGTTCACGACCAGCGTAAAATCGATTCCCCTGTAACCTATATGGCTGAACAGGGACTGATGGTCCGCAATGATGATGCGCCCGCAATTATCATGATCAAGGGAACCCTGCAGCATTACAATCGCGAGACCAGACAATTATCAACCCTGTCTTTTGATCGGCATGTATTCGATCTGAAACCGTTTCTAAAGACCGATATGTTTGTCTTTTACAAACCCAAGCAGCGGCCAATAAAAGAGCTGATATTTGCCCGGCGCTATTCAAAAAGCGAACGGGATTATAATCGCGCGATCGAGGAGCTGCATGATCGTTTAACAACACCGCTTTACACACTTGTCTTTACGCTGATTGCCTGTGCCTTCATGTTGCGGCAGGCCAATGGGCGACATGGCATGTTGCGCCCGATCATAATGACCGTGGTAACCTGTGCTGCGTTACAGGTTGCAGGGTTGCAGGTATTAGGCGCCATCAAAAACAACCCAAGCCTTTCTGGCCTGCTCTACCTATTGATGGGCACCGCGCTCGCCCTAAGCCTTTACAGCATGCGGCGCGATCAACGGTTCGGACCGCCGCCGCTTGTTATTGAGAGGGCATCGTCACATGGCTCACCGCAAGGGGGCGCAGTCTGATGGCATTTTTCTCTGCTGCATCAAAACAGTCCCCCGCCCTGTCATGGACCCTGTCGCGCTATTTCGCACAGCAAATGTTAAAGGGTATGGGGATGGTCTTTGCCGTCTGTTTTATCCTGATCACTTTGGTGGACTTGGTTGATATGGGGCGACGCACCAGCGGACAGGAATTCGCGACCATAGGCCTGATCATCGAAATGTCCCTGATGCGCATCACACCCTATGTTGAGAAGTTTTTGCCCTTCGCGACTTTATTCGGCGCGATGTGGGCCAACTACTCCCTTGCCCGGCACAGCGAACTGGTGGTTGCGCGCGCTGCGGGTGTATCTGTTTGGCAGGTGCTTGCCCCCGCTATAGCCATCGCCATAGGGCTTGGCAGCATTGTGATTTCTGTATGGAACCCAATTTCGGCTGCCATGCTCAATCGGTATGAACGTTTGGAGGCCAAATATCTGGAAAACGGAACGGACCTTTTATCCGTTTCTGAATCAGGTGTCTGGTTGCGGCAGGCTGATAGAACCAGCACAGCAGTTATTCATGCAGACGAATCTGCAAAACAGGGTATAGAGCTGACAAAGGTTTCGGTCTATCGCTATAACAAGAATGACGAGTTTATCGAGCGGTTGGAAGCATCCAAGGCGCGCCTGCACGATGATCATTGGACTTTGTATGACGTGATGATCGTGCGCGTTGATGATGCGCCGTTTTTCCTGCCCCGACTTGAATTATCGACAAGCCTGACCCCCACCACAATCAGAGACAGCTTTGTCAGCCCCGAGGCACTGTCATTTTGGGCCCTACCGGGCTTTATCAAATCGCTACAGAGCGCGGGCTTTTCTGCCCTACGCCACCGGTTGCACTGGCATGCCACATTGGCGCTTCCCATCATGCTGGTGGGCATGATCCTTATAGCAGCAGCGTTTACACTGCGATTTGCCCGCCATGGGAACACGGGGACATTCCTTTTATTGGGCGTTTTGACCGGGTTTGGCTTTTACCTTGCAATTGACTTTGCTTTGGCATTAGGCATATCCGGACGTCTTCCCCCAGAACTTGCAGCCTGGGCCCCGGTTGGGGCGGCGCTGATGTTGGGGGTCAGCCTGCTAATTCAAATCGAAGATGGGTAATGCCTTGCGCCCCTATCGTCTAAAATCGCTGTTTGCCCTGATCGGCATCCTTTTTGTCGCAGCCCATGCACACCCCGCAATGGCCCAGATCGACCGCGCTGTTGCAGCGACAGATCTGCGCGTTGGGGCCGATTTGCCAATCGATCTCGAGGCTGACAGTTTTGATTTTGACCATGACGCGCAAAAGGTCCGCGCCAATGGCAATGTCGTGGTGACCTATGGTCCGTTTAAGCTAACGGCGCAGCAACTGGTTTACGACATCCCCGCTGATCGGATCGAAGCGCTGGGCACTGTGACGCTGACCGACACAAACAATAACGTCATCACCGCTGAGCATATTTTTCTTGAGGATCGGTTAAGCCGTGGGTTGATCCAAACAATCAAGGTTGAGCTGGCCGGCGAAGCATGGATGGTCGCTGACAAGGCGGAACGGGAATCGCTTGAACGGGCAGTGCTGTACAATGCAGCGTTCAGCACCTGTGTAGTGTGCGAAGACAATCCTGATCCCCTATGGCAGATCAGGGCCAAGCGGGTCATCCATGACAATGATGCGAAAGACATCATTTATCGCGATGCCTATTTCGACTTTATGGGCGTTCCGATCATGTGGGTGCCCTATTTCCGCCATGCTGACCCGTCTGTTGACCGTCGCACAGGTTTCCTGCTGCCGGGCTTCAGCTCTACCGATGAATTAGGCGCGGCTGTCGAAATACCGTTTTATTGGGAACTGGCCCCCTATCGTGACATGACCATCACACCTGTTTTTGCAACCGAAGAAATTGGGATGCTGAAGTTGCAATATCGCGAACGGTTCAACACCGGACAGATGACCCTTGACGGGTCGATCACCCATGTGGATGACCGGGATGATTTTGGCAACAAAATCGGCGGCAAGGCAACGCGCGGCCATTTCTTTGGCAAGGGCGCCTGGACCATAGGCGACACGCAGCAAATCGGGTTTGAGGCTGAACGCGCGTCAGACGACACATATCTGCGCCGCTTTGATTTTACAAATCAGGAAACGCTGACCTCGCGGTTGTTTTACGACTATATCAGCGCCCTAAATCATCTTTATGTGGAAGGTTTGGGCTTTCAGGGCCTGCGCGTGACCGATGATGAAGATGAAACGCCGATCATCCTCCCCTCCGTCGATTTTCACATGGAATCTGGTGTTGATGCATTGGGCGGCAGGTTCTTTGGTGATGTCGGCCTGTTGGGCCTTTATCGTAAAGAAGGCATCGATATGGTGCGGGGTAATGCAACTGTCGGCTGGCATGTGCCCTATGTTTTGCCGATAGGCTCCCGCCTGCAGATCACGGCCAAAGTCAGGCTCGATGGTTATCTCATCCATGATGACCCTAACGCCCCGGCCAATGCCAGCTCTTTCGAACCTTATGGTCGTGCCGAACCTATGCTGACAGTTGATTGGCGCATGCCATTCATCCGTACAGCTGGCAATTTCACCCAAATTGTTGAGCCCATCATACTTGGCGTCCTTGCCCCTTATGACGGCACTAGCAAAGACATCCCGAACGAAGATTCGCAAAGTTTTGAATTTGACGCCTCCAACCTGTTTGACGACAATCGGTTTAACGGATTGGATCTGATGGAAAGTGGCCCACGCCTTGCGGTAGGCATGCAATGGACCGCAAACTGGAATGGCAATAATCAAGTTGCTGTTATGGTCGGGCAAAACTTCCGCCCTCGCAGGCTGCACTATTTTGCTGCAGCGACAGGCTTGCGCGAAACAACCTCTGACTATGTTGGTAAATTCGATCTCGCTTTGGGCGACAATCTTTCCTTTAAGCATCGCGTAAGGCTTGATCGCAGTTCATTTTCCTCCAGCAGGCAGGAAGTAACAGTTGTTGCTGATTATAAGTATTTCGACTCGCAAATATCCTATCTACAGCTTGACCGGACTTTGACTGTTTCCGGCGTCGCAGATCGGGAAGAATTGCGCGCCAATGTGCGGGTGCCAATCTATGGCTATTGGTCAATCCGTGGCGCCGTGAATGAAGACCTTAGCAGTAATGGCGGCCCCTTACGGCGGGAGGCTAGCCTGATCTATGAAGATGAATGTTTTTATTTTGAGGCTGGCCTGCGCCGCAAGTTTGCCCGCGACAGGGACATCAAACCGTCAACATCCTTTACCATTCGCGTGCGCCTGACCGGGATTACATCTAATGAGGATGACCGATCACGCAACAAACTGACCAATTAGGCTTTTTTTGCCATGCAGATTGCCATATGGTCAGCCACATACATGCCATATTGGCGGCACATTCACTGCCCAAATATAGACAAGAATTAGCTGCATCTGACTGAACGCCACCTGTAAACAATTTTGAGTAGTATCGTGATATTGGACCGCACATTGGACCGTTTGACTGCATTTCACCCAACCCGCTTGTTTTGCGGTTTGATTTTAATGGGGATGATTTTGCTGCCCGCCGTGGTGTCTGCCCAGCAGGCAGCCACCCCTTCGGCTGTTGAGGGCACGCAGAAAATCGCAGCAATCGTGAATGATGAAATCATTTCAGAATATGATTTGGCCCAACGGCTAAGGTTGGTCATGGTGTCAACAGGTGTACGCCCTACCCCTGAAACCCTGCCGCAATTGCGCAAGGAATTACTGCAAAATCTGATCGACGAAAAATTGCAGGTTCAAGAAGCGGCAGAGTATGAGATCTTCGCCTCCGACACTGAGCTTGAAGAAACGGTCGGCTTCATCGCCCAGCAAAACAACGCCTCGATTGACGAATTCCGCAATGTGCTGGAACGGGCGGGCGTTAATTGGCGCGCCTATCTGAACCAAATCTATGCAGAACTTGTGTGGGACCGCCTGATCCGTGGTCGGTTCATGTCACGTGTCGTAATCTCTGATGAGGAGATTGATGACGTGCTCCGCAGGCTTGAAGCCAATAAAGGCAAGCCGGAATACCGCATGGCAGAAATCTTTCTGGCCATCGACGATGCCAATGAATCAGACCGTGTCCGCACCACCGCCGAACGCATTGTCGACGACCTGAAAAACGGCGCAAAATTTCAGGAAGTTGCCCGCCAATTCTCACAAAGCTCATCCGCCGCATCAGGTGGCGATCTGGGCTGGATCCAGTCAGGACAGCTTGACCCTGATTTGGAAAATGTCTTTTCAACCATGGCACCGGGACAGCTTTCTCCGCCTCTACGTACCGTTGGTGGTTATGTCATCCTGTTGATGATCGACACACGCACACTTGGCAAAGGTGATCCCAATCGCGACCAACTGGTTTTGAAACAGGCCATGGCCCGCTTTGCTGCTGGCGATGATGGCACAGCGGCTGAGGCAGCCTTAGCAGCAGTACGCCGCAAATCTGCAGACTGTAACGCCCTCGACAAGGCGATTGCTGCCGCACCTGCTGTTACCGGCCTTGATTTTGGCGAGGTTGTGTTTGGCGACCTGTCAGAAGACCTAAAGGCAACACTTGCTGGCGTTGAAACCGGACACAAAACAGCAATTGAAGCGACCGAAAAAGATGTCCGCTTCATCATGGTTTGTAACAAGGTAGCAAACAAGGCCAGCATGCCATCACGCAGGGCCATCGAAAACCGCCTGATGGGCCAACAGGTCGCCACTATGGCGCGCGGCTATATTCGCGACCTAAGACGTGACGCAACCATTGAATATCGCTAATTGACGATGCTCACATGACTGCCCTATCCACCACCTTACCGCTAGGCCTTACCATGGGCGACCCGGACGGTGTGGGGTTGGAACTTGCGCTGAAGGCGTGGCTGGCACGGAAAGATCACGCCCTGCCCCCATTTGTTTTACTGGCAGACCCAGACAGGGTTAGCGCCCTGATCAAACAATTGTCGCTACCTGTCCCGCTATCCATCATTGACGACGTTGCCCGCACAACTGACACATTCCTAGACGCATTGCCCATTCTTCCCGTTAGCGGGAACACAGACGGCGCCAAAACCATAAGCGCCATAGAAATGGCAACCGGGCTTGCGCTAAACGGCGCGCTGTCCGGACTTGTGACCCTGCCCATTAACAAGCACAAATTATACAAGGATGGGTTTGCCCATCCCGGCCACACTGAATTTTTGGGCTTTCTTTGCGACACTGATCAGCCGCCCCTGATGATGCTGGCAATCCCTGAACTGCGTACTGTATTAAGCACCATTCACATCCCCTTAAAGGATGTGCCCGCCGCCCTTAGTGCCCTTGGCCCCGAAGGTATTGTCGCGCTTGCAGAACGCGTTATTGACGCGCTGGTACAGGATTTTGGCTTGGAACGGCCAAGGCTCGCCATTGCCGCACTCAATCCCCACGCGGGGGAACAGGGCAGCATAGGCAGCGAAGAGGTTGACATTATCGAACCTGCCGTCGCTGCCCTACAGCATGAGGGGTTTGAGGTCGAAGGCCCAGCCCCAGCAGACACGCTGTTTCATGACGCCGCCCGGCGCCATTATGATGCCGTGCTGTGCCATTATCATGATCAGGCGCTGATCCCGCTTAAAACCCTGAATTTCTTTGAAGGGGTCAATATCACACTGGGCCTGCCTATCGTGCGCACCTCGCCCGACCATGGCACCGCCGAAGACATTGCAGGACAAGGCATCGCCGATCCGCGCAGTCTAATTGCAGCGATCAAAACCGCTGCGCAAATGGCGGCACACAGGGCCACACGGGGCAACACGGGACACTGACTGATGGATGGATTGCCGCCCCTGCGCAACATCATTGACCAATATGATCTGCGCGCGAAAAAAAGCCTTGGTCAAAACTTCCTATTGGATTTGAACCTGACGGACAAAATTGCCCGCATGGCGGCCCCGCTTGATACCGCCCATGTGTATGAGGTTGGCCCCGGCCCCGGCGGATTAACCCGCGCGCTGTTGTACGAAGGGGCAAAACATCTGACCGCAATTGACCCCGACAATCGGGCGGTCACTGCGCTGAACGACTATTTGCGACCTGCCTATCCCGAACGTTTATCTCTGATCGAAGGGGACGCACTGGAGTTTGACGAACAAGGCTTGGGCGCAGATGAAACGACGCCCCTGCTGATTGTGTCGAACCTGCCTTATAATGTTGCCACGGTGCTGTTGTTTCGTTGGCTTGATCTGATTTATCAGGGCGCACCAATCCGCGATATGGTGCTGATGTTTCAGCGCGAGGTGGCCCAGCGCATCACGGCACAGCCGGGCACAAAGGCCTATGGCCGCCTGTCTATTCTGGCGCAATGGCTGTGTAAGCCGGAAATCGTCATCGACCTGCCACCAGAAGCATTTACCCCGCCCCCAAAAGTATCCAGCGCGGTTGTGCGCTTTAACCCGCGCATAGAACCGCTGGCCCCTGCCCCGATCAAGGAGCTTGAAGCCATTGTAGCAGCAGCCTTTGGCCAGCGCCGCAAAATGCTGCGGCAAAGCCTGAAGACCTATACAAAACAGGCGGGGATAGACCCCGCCCATTTGTTGGATTGTGCTGAAATAGATCCTACAGCGCGGGCAGAAACACTGACAATTGAACAGTTCTGTGCCCTAGCGCGCGCTGCTGAAAAATTAAAAGACGCGTCACTCCGGGCTTGACCCGGAGTCCAGTAAAAAAACGCTTCAAAAGCTGCTCTGGATACCGGATCGCGCTATCGCTTGTCCGGCATGACGTCCTTAATTCAGCCAGCCTTGTCGTTGAAAAAGGCTGAAATTTCAGCCAAAGCCTCAACCGATTCTGGGACATTCGGCGCAAAATTATGCCACACATGCATCAGCCCCTCACGGGTTTGCAGGGTAATGTCTGTCCCTGCTGCCTGTGCCTTTTCGGTATAGCGGCGCGCATCATCATACAGGCACTCAGACGTGCTGGCATGGACCAATATCGGCGGCAGGCCATCAAGATCCCCATGAATGGGTGATACTGACGGATGGTTTGCGGGAATGCCCCATGCTTCGGCCTGTGCTGCGCCGCGTTCCGCAACCGGGATGGCTTCCAATGCACCGATCATATTGCCCAGCAACGCATCTGTGGGGGCATTAGCGATCAGGCTTTCAGATTGCATGGTCGCGTCGGTCAAGGGCGCAATCGCCGTTGCTGCGTCTGCCTGCCGTTCGCCATCACGCTTGAGCGCCAGCAACAATGAAAGCGTCAGGTTACCACCTGCGGAATCCCCAGCCACCATCATGCGGCGGGCGGTTGATGGCCCTTCTGGCCCATTTTCAGCCATCCAGCGATATGCGGTTTCACAATCATCAATCCCATCCTGACGCAAATTGTCAGGGATCATACGATAATCAATTGCCAACACGGCTGCATTCATGCCTTCGGCTAAATGCGTGGTTATCGGTCGATGCGTCCGGGGTGAGCCCATGAAGAAGGCACCACCATGTATGTACAGCAGGCGGCGGCCCGTGTCGGGATTGCCAGATTTCGGCACAACCCATTCGGCCGACACGCCATCGGCATCAACCTCGGTAATCGTTACATTGGGAAATGCCGATGCCGGTTGGGCGGTTGATTCAAACATGTTGCGGATCATGATCTGACCATCCGGGTTGGGACCGTCTGCCGGGGCGGCACTTGCCATGCCCTGCCCCATTAGATTGCGCATCATGTCCTGAATTTGATCGTGTTCTGCACTTGGCATAATTGCCCCCATTTCATTGTGTTAGAAAGAGAATTGACGTGAAATTAGATTGGTATTGTCGTTGGTAGAAAGTTTAAAGACCGGCAAGCAAACCGTCCACAAAATCCAGCAGCCCGGCACGACGTGCACGCTTTAACCGTTCGGCATGAAGGATGGACCTAATCTCCTGATAGGCAGCGTCAAAATCATCATTGATGATGACATAATCATATTCAGTCCAATGGCTGATTTCCGTTCCTGCCTTTGCCATGCGCGAGGCCACAACCTCTGGCGGGTCTTGCGCCCGCTTTTTAAGGCGTTGCTCAAGCTCATGGCTTGAGGGGGGCAGGATAAACACTTTGACAAGATCGCCGCGCATTTTTTGGTCAAGCTGTTGGGCCCCTTGCCAATCAATATCAAACAATACATCGCGGCCCGCTGTCAGCGCATCTTCAACCTCTGCCCTAGGGGTGCCGTAATAATTGTCGAAAACTTTGGCGCTTTCCAACAAGTCCTGATTGTTGCGCATGATGGAAAAATCTTCGGTCGACACAAAATGATAATCGACCCCATCCTGTTCACCCGGACGTGGGGGCCGCGTCGTGACGGACACGGACAGGTCCAACTCTGCCTCATCCTCTAACAAGCGACGGCTCAATGCTGTTTTGCCAGCACCCGAGGGTGAAGAGATGACAAGCATCAAACCGCGACGGGTAAATTTCTGCCTATTCGACATTCTGGATCTGCTCTTTCATCTGGTCGATCAGGGTTTTAAGGTCTAGGCCGATTGTGGTCAGTTTCTGATCCACAGCCTTGGAACACAATGTGTTCGCTTCCCGATTAAATTCCTGCATCAAAAAATCAAACTTGCGCCCGATGGGCTGGTCACTTGCCAGCAAGTTTTGTGCCGCCGCGATATGCCCGTCCAGCCTGTCCAATTCCTCTGTCACGTCCGCCTTAACGATCAGCATCGCCACTTCCTGATGCAGTCTGGCTTCATCAAAGTCGCTGGCGCGATTGCCAATTGCTTCCAACCCGCGTTCAAGCCGCGCTTTTAAGATGTCAGGCGTATCCGCGACAAAGGCACGGGCCTTGGTCACAAGCCCGGCAATTTCGGCAAGCTGTCCCTTCAGCACCTCTGCAAGGGCGGCACCTTCCTGTGACCGCGCCTCGTACAAGGCCGCAACCAAAGCTTCCGCATCCTGTGCCATGGCTTGCAATCGTGCCTTCAGCACATCTTCCGTTTCTTCTTCACCAGATTGCAGGACACCGGGCAGGCGTAACAAGCCGTCAAAGCTGGGCTTGGCGGTGCGGTCCTCAAACCCATGATAGGCGTCAAGATAGGCGTTCAGCGCATCATGGTTTATCCGCGCCTCACCAGATTGGGAAACGGGTTTAAGTGTGATAGAGACCTGAACCGTCCCGCGGGTGAGTTGTTTCTTCGCGCTGTCGCGCAAGGCGAGCTCAACCGCGTCATAGCCGTAAGGCGCACGCACACGCACATCCAGCCCCTTGGCATTGACGCTCTTCGCCTCCATCACCCAATGGGCAAAGCTGTCCGCCCCATCACACCGGGCAAAACCCGTCATGCTTTGCATGCAATCCTCCGCAAAAATCTGGGGGAACTATAAGGCCATGGGGCGATTCCGGCAATAAAACTAAGCTTATTGCGCACGCTGTTTGCGTTGATAGGCCCGCCACGCCCGTACGTTCTTATTATGCCCATCCAATGTTTTGGCAAAGACGTGACCGCCCGTCCCATCCGCAACAAAAAATAGATCATCGCCCGGCGGGGCATTCAGCACCGCCTTGATCGACGCCAACCCCGGATGGCAGATCGGCCCCGGTGGCAATCCCCGGCTGACATAGGTGTTATAGGGCGATTGGGTTTTCAAATCCTTGCGTGACAAGGGTCGGTCCAGCGGCTTACCTGACAAAAGCTCTACCGCGTGAATGACAGTCGGATCAGCCTCCAGCTTCATACCCTTTTCCAAACGGTTTAAAAAGGCGCGCGCGATACGGCCCCTTTCGGCGTCATGCCCTGCCTCTTTTTCCACAATTGATGCAAGGATAAGCGCATCCTGTTTGGACGTAATACCCGGATGGGGGTCTCGCGCAGCCCAAGCGGTATCAAGCGCAGCATCATGCGCGGCCTTCATACGCGCAACAAGTGCACCCCTGTCGGCGCCACGGTCATACCCATAGGTTTCAGGCAGTAAACTACCTTCTGGGATTGTTGCGGGGTCGGGCACATCACCCGTCATAAATTCAGCAGCAGCAATGCGCGCAACAATTTCACGACTGGTCCAGCCTTCGGGGATCGTCAGTTGCCGCTGATAGCTTGCGCCATCTTTCAGCAGGTACAAAATCTGATTGATGGAGCTATGGGCGGGCACAAGAAATTCCCCGGCGCGCAGATGGTCGCCCCCTATCCTTCCCGCCAGCTTAAATAGGCTCGCGGATTTGATCTGCCCATCCTGTTCAAGCGTTTGCGCAATGGCGCTGAGACTACTGCCCGGCTTAACCCAAACGATCCTGTCCTCATCAGACGGGCCGGGATAATCTGTGACATAGAAAAATGCCGCAACCAGCCCGACAAGCAAAACCGCCCCGATCGAAAACAGGGCGGCCAAAAGTGTCAGAGTGCGTCGCAGGCTAGACATGCTGTGCGTCGTGCCTGATCAGTCGCCGTGGTAGCGGCGCATGATGAGCGAGGCATTGGTGCCGCCAAACCCGAAACTGTTAGACAGGGCAACATCAACATCCTTTTGCTGTGCCTTGTTCGGCACAAGATTGATTTTGGTTTCAACCGATGGATTATCAAGATTGATGGTCGGCGGCAGCATACCTGTTTCAAGGGCCTTGATGGTAAAGATCGCCTCTACCGCGCCTGCTGCACCCAGCAAATGACCGATACAGGATTTGGTAGATGACATGGCAAGCCCGTCGGCTGCATCACCGAACAGACGCTCAATAGCTCGCAGCTCAATCTCATCACCCTTGGGGGTTGAGGTGCCATGGGCATTCACATAGCCAATCTCTGACGGATCGACACCGGCCCGTTCAATCGCAGCCTTCATCGCGCGATAACCGCCATCGCCATCATCGGCGGGCGCTGTAATATGGTGCGCATCGCCCGACAGGCCATAACCGATAATCTCAGCATAGATTTTTGCGCCGCGCGCCTTGGCATGCTCCAACTCTTCAAGCACGACAATGCCCGCGCCCTCACCCATCAAAAAGCCGTCGCGGTCCTTATCATAGGGGCGCGATGCTTTTTCTGGTTGATCGTTAAAGCCTGTGGACAGCGCCTTACAGGCCGCAAAGCCCGCCATGCCTAGGCGGGAGATCGCAGATTCTGCACCGCCTGCCACCATCACCTCTGCATCGCCGAACCCGATCAGCCGTGCGGCATCACCAATGGCATGCGCGCCAGAAGAACAGGCCGTCACAACTGCGTGGTTAGGTCCCTTCAAACCATGTTTGATCGACACATAGCCTGAGGCAAGATTGATCAAGCGGCCCGGAATAAAGAACGGAGAGATGCGGCGCGGCCCTTTTTCATGAAGCGTGATCGCGGCTTCTTCAATACCGGGTAGACCACCAATGCCAGAGCCGATCATCACACCTGACCGGCATTTGTCGTCTTCGGTTTCAGGTGCCCAATCTGCATCCTTCAACGCCTGATCAGCGGCAGCCATGGCGAAGATAATAAACTCATCAATGCGGCGCTGTTCTTTCGGCTCAACATAATTGTCGGGGTTAAAGTCACCTTCGCCATCACCGCGTGGTACTTCGGCAGCGATTGTTGCAGCAAGGTCAGAGGCATCGAATTTTGTGATGGGGCCGGCACCTGACTGGCCTTCCAAAATTCGTTCCCAGGTTAGATCAACCCCATCTGCAAGGGGTGACACCATACCCAATCCGGTGACAACAACGCGGCGCATAACAGTCTCCTGCGGTTCAGTCCAATATGATTCCGATAAGGCACATTAGCAAATCACGACCTGATCGGGGCAAGAAAAAAGGCGGGCCGCCGACACTATTTGTGTCGATGCCCCGCCCTTTTTAAAGAATAGAGTGTCGAAACTTAGCCGACTGCCTTGGAAATGAAGTCCACGGCATCTTTCACGGTGACGATGTTTTCAGCAGCATCGTCAGGAATTTCACAGCCGAACTCTTCTTCAAAGGCCATGACCAGTTCAACCGTATCAAGGCTGTCTGCGCCAAGATCGTCGATGAAGCTAGCTTCTTCGGTCACTTTATCGGCTTCGATGTCCAGATGCTCTGTAACAATTTTTTTAACGCGGTCGGCAATATCGCTCATTTTTCATTCCCCAGTTTGGCGGGCTGACACTATGTATGCCCGAGGATGGTAATCGTCGCAGCTTGGATAGGCAAGACATGCCGCCGCGAATTGAGTCGGCGGTTTCGTAGCAGTTTTTCCAGACCCTGCCAAGACTATCTTGGCCTATATGATCAGCTTTAAAAAACCGCGAAAAACCGCCGCATAACAGTTAGATCATGATCATGCCGCCATTCACGTGCAGCGTTTGACCCGTTATATATCCTGCTTCGTCGCTGGAAAGGAACAAAACACCCGACGCAATATCGTCTGGTGTACCCAAGCGACCAGCAGGGATTCGTTCCGCCAATGCAGCCTTTTGATCATCAGGCAGCACGTCTGTCATCGGCGTTTCGATGAACCCGGGCGCAAGGCAATTGACGGTAATGCCACGGCTTGCCACCTCTTGCGCCAATGATTTGGTCATACCGACCAGCCCGGCTTTCGACGCGGCATAGTTCCCCTGCCCCGGATTGCCCATCGTCCCAACGACGGACGTGATAGACACAATGCGCCCATGACGGCGTTTCATCATGCCGCGCAATACACCCTTGGCCAGCAGGAATGCAGCCTTCAGGTTCACGGCGATCACATCGTCAAATTCTTCTTCTTTCATGCGCATAAACAAATTGTCTTTGGTTACGCCTGCATTGTTCACCAGAATATCAAGGCTGGCGTCGCCCAAGGCTTCCTCTGCCGCTTTGGGCAGGGCATTGACTGATTCTGCATCAGACAGATTACAGGTTGCGATATGGGCACGGTCGCCCAGATCATCGCGCAGTGCTTCAAGTTTTTCGGCCCGCGTTCCTGACAATACAACGGTCGCGCCCTGTGCATGCAGACGACGGGCAATCGCATCACCGATACCGCCTGACGCCCCGGTGACAAGTGCACCTTTTCCTGAAAGATCAAACATCTTCTTTTCCTTTAATTTGTCGCTTAGCCAAGCTGTTCCAAAAAGCCCGCAATATCGTCCGGGCCGTTCACGGCAACCGCGCTTAATTCTTTGTTGATCCGGCGCACCATACCGGTCAGCACCTTACCTGCGCCTAGTTCTGCCAGATTGGTTACACCCAGCGGCCCCATGGCGAGCACACTTTCACGCCAGCGGACCATGCCTGTCACCTGATCAACCAATAGGCCCCGCACCTCGTCAGCATTGCTGACAGGCCCGGCGGTGACATTGGCAATTACAGGAATGGCAGGATCATTCATTTGAACATCGGACAAAGCCTCTGCCATACGATCAGCGGCGGGCTGCATCAAGGCGCAGTGAAACGGCGCGCTGACCTGCAACAGCATCGCACGCTTCGCGCCTGCTTCCTTGGCAAGCTCGCATGCCTTTTCAACGGCGGCTTTGGCACCTGAAATCACGACCTGCCCATCGGCAT
The DNA here is from genome assembly GCA_965229935.1 of Alphaproteobacteria bacterium. Taxonomy (GTDB): domain Bacteria; phylum Pseudomonadota; class Alphaproteobacteria; order SPJN01; family SPJN01; genus SPJN01. Next base: position 910,975 of record CBDDKB010000002.1, on the reverse strand, counting down.
TATCATTGGCAGCAGAACAAACGGCACCACCTTGGGCTGCCTCTGCAGCGGCGGCCTGCGCCTGTTCAAGCGACAGGCCCAACAGGGCAGCCATTGCCCCCTCACCCACTGGAACAGCGGCCTGCATGGCCTGCCCACGAATTTTCAAAAGGCGTGCCGTGTCTGACAGTGAAAACGTGCCAGCAGCCGCAAGCGCAGAATATTCACCCAGCGAATGGCCCGCAACGTAAGCAGCCTTATCGGTTAGGGCAAAGCCGCCCTCAGCCTCCAGCACGCGGACGACAGCCATAGAAACCGCCATTAAGGCAGGTTGGGCATTTTCCGTCAGGGTCAGCTCATCCTCAGGGCCGTCAGCCATTAAACCGGACAGGTTTTGCGACAGGGCGTCATCCACCTCCTCAAACACCTCACGGGCGGCGGCAAAATTCTCTTTCAATGCCACGCCCATGCCAACTGCCTGACTGCCTTGTCCGGGGAATGTCAAAGCCCAACTCATGATGTCTGTCCTTCTTGTCGAAAACTCGCCCGATAGATCTGCACTTGGGGCGACTCAAAAAATGCTTAATAGACTTGGGTTTAGCCCGAGATTTCCCCATAACCAACCATCTTTCCGCAAATTTGATTAGTTTTTCGCGGGTTTATGCGACGAAATGTGCCCCATATACGTCCAGAAACAGCTATAAAGCGCTTGAATTGTGCACAAATCCGCGTAAAAAGCACGCTCCACTCCTTGCCGTCAGCATTTGGTTGGCGGCTGAGACCGGTTGGCCTGCGCCTGTTGATACCAGGTGGCTGCCGGACATGAAACAGCCATAGGGAGTTCATTGATGGCTTATTATGAACACGTGTTTATCGCACGTCAGGACGTGTCTGCATCTCAGGTCGAAGCCCTGACAGACGAGTTCAAAACAATTATCGCCGATAATGGCGGTTCCGTTGGCAAGACGGAATATTGGGGCCTTAAAACCCTTCAGTATAAAATCAAAAAGAACCGCAAGGGTCATTACGTTCTGATGAATGTTGATGCGCCTTCTGCAGCGCTGGACGAACTTGATCGCCAGCAGAAAATCAATGGTGACATCATCCGCACCCTGACACTGCGCGTTGACGAGCTGGACGAAGAACAATCTGTCCAGATGCAACGTGAACAGCGTCGCGGTGATCGCGGCGACCGCCGTGGCGGCGATCGTGGTGACCGTGGCCCGCGCCGCGATTCAGCACCGCGCAAAGATGACGCTTAACTTATTCTGAAGGAGATTTAATCATGGCTGCACCCGCACGTCGTCCCTTCTTCCGCCGTCGTAAATCTTGCCCTTTCTCAGGCAACGACGCCCCGAAGATTGATTATAAAGATACCCGCCTTTTGCAGCGCTTCGTTTCAGAACGCGGCAAAATCGTACCCAGCCGTATCACGGCTGTGTCCGCCAAAAAGCAGCGTGAGCTTGCCCGTGCTATCAAGCGCGCTCGTCATCTTGCTCTGCTTCCCTATGTGATTCAGTAGGAGAGCATCAGATGGAAATCGTATTGCTTGAACGGGTCGAAAAGCTTGGCCAGATGGGTGACGTTGTCACCGTCAAAGACGGCTTCGCCCGCAACTTCCTGCTGCCGCAGGGCAAGGCACTTCGTGCCAACAAAGCCAATCTGGAACGCTTCGAAAATGAACGCGCCCAGCTTGAAGCACGCAACCTTGAACTAAAGGGCGAAGCTGCCACTGTTGCTGAAAAGCTGAATGGCGAAAGCTTTGTTGTGATCCGTCAGTCAGGCGACACAGGCCAGCTTTATGGCTCAGTCTCTGCACGTGACATCGCAGACGCCGCAACCGAAGGTGGCTTTACCGTCGCTCGCGGTCAGGTTCGTCTCGATAAGCCGATCAAGGTTCTTGGCCTGCATGACGTGCGTGTGATGCTGCATCCCGAAGTGGATTGCACAATCACCGTCAATGTCGCCCGTACGGACGACGAAGCCGAAGCACAGGCACGCGGCGAAAACGTCCTTGGTGAAACCGAAGAAGATCGTGAAGGTCTGATTTCAGCCGAAGACGTGTTCGATCCCGAAGCATTGGAAGCCGCTGAAGACGCTGCTGATGATGAAGGCGACGCAGAAGACGCTGAAGAAGTTGCAGCCGACGACGCTGACGAGGAAGAAAAAGACGCCTAAGCGTTTTTTCACCTGACTTTATCCACAAAGCCCGCCTCCCTCACCGGGGGCGGGTTTTTCTTTGCATTCAACGGATCACCCCTCGTCTTCGGGCACTTATCCACAGGCCAAAAAATTTTCCTGTGAGTAAAAGAAATCCGTCCTTCCTAGCGCCACAATTATCGTTAAAACGAACCCTACCATTATGGTGCGCAACAATTTGGGGATCGCGCGCCAAAAATCTGATTGGCACCGCCTATGAATACGATTGCAGAACCCGGCACCTATCGCCAGCCGCCACATAATATTGAGGCGGAGCAAGAATTGCTGGGCGCAATTCTTGTGAACAATGAGGCAATGGACCGGGTGTCAAACTTCCTTGACCCGGAACATTTTTTTGAACCCTTGCACGGTCGGATCTATGCGGAAATCACGCGCCTGATCCTGAATGGCCATGTGGCAACCCCTGTTACGCTGAAGGCGCTGTTTGAACAGGACGAAGCGTTACAGGAAGCTGGCGGCGCCGCCTATCTGGCTGGCCTTGCTGCTGCTGCAACCTCGATCATCAATGTGGCTGATTATGGCCGCACGATCTATGATCATGCGATCAGGCGCGATCTAATCAAGGTGGGGACCGATATGGTCAACACTGCCTATGACGCGCCACTGGAACAGACCCCCCGCGAACAAATTGAATATGCCGAACAGACATTGTTCACATTGGCAGAGACAGGCGAATATCAAAGCGGGTTTCGCGATTTCCGCACCTCGTTAAAGGAGGCGATTAAGACTGCCGCTGCCGCCTATCATCGTGACGGTCATCTGGCAGGTATTTCAACCGGACTAACTGACCTGGACAGCTATTTGGGTGGCCTTCAAAACTCTGACCTGATCATTCTGGCCGGGCGTCCCAGTATGGGTAAAACGGCCCTTGCCACAAACATCGCCTTTAACGCCGCAAAAATGTTTGAAGCGCAGGAGATGGAGGATGGCTCCATCAAGGCCGCAAAAGGCGCGCGGGTTGGGTTCTTTTCGCTCGAAATGTCTGCCGAACAGTTGGCAACTCGTATCTTGTCTGAACAATCAGAAGTCTATTCTGACAAGATCCGCAAAGGCACGCTGGATGAACGACAGTTCGACCGCTTGCTTGATGCATCACAGGTGTTGGAACAGGTGCCGCTTTATATTGATGATACGGCGGCGCTGCCCATCTCCTCGCTCGCCTCTCGCGCGCGTCGCCTGAAACGGCAACAGGGTCTCGATCTGATCGTCGTTGACTATCTGCAATTGGTGCGCCCCCCGGCAGGGTCAGGCTTTGGCGACAATCGCGTGCAAGAAATCAGCGCTGTAACGCAGGGCTTGAAAGCCATTGCCAAGGAATTGAATATTCCTGTTATTGCCCTTTCCCAGCTTTCACGTCAGGTGGAAAGCCGTGATGACAAACGGCCCCAGCTATCTGACTTGCGCGAATCAGGCTCAATTGAGCAGGATGCCGACATTGTTATGTTTGTGTTCCGTGATGAATATTATGTGGGCCGTACACAGCCCACGGAAGGAACACCCGAACATGCAGAATGGCAGGAAAAAATGGACAAGGTCCATGGCTTGGCAGAGGTGATTTTGGGCAAGAACCGTCATGGTCCCATCGGCACTGTCAAATTGTCATTCCAGGGCGAATTTGCCCGCTTTGGCAATTTGGCTCGCGATGCCTACACGATGGATGATGACGAGATTTAGGGACAGGCTGTGGCAGCTTCCAACATGACGACAGATCAACAAAGCGGCCCCGACATTGTCGGCGCGCGGCTTGATATTGATCTTGCTGCCCTTGTCCATAACTGGCACAAGCTGGCAAAGCTGTCAGGTGATGCACAATGCGGCGCAGCGGTTAAGGCCGATGCCTATGGGCTTGGTATTGCCCCTGTGGGCCGCGCGCTTGCCGTTGCGGGGTGCGACACCTTCTTTGTCTCCCAAGCTGCTGAGGGGTTGGCCCTGCGCCAAGCCATCGGGGACGGCCCCACGATCTATATTCTGAACGGCCCGCTGGAAAACGCCCTGCCCGCCTATCGTCAGGCAGCGCTTAGCCCGGTGATCAATGATCTGGGGCAGCTTGCCCTGTGGCGCGAGCATGCAGCCAGCATCGGCACGCGCGCCGCCCTTCATCTTGATACGGGAATGCAGCGGCTGGGCCTGTCGGAGGATGATTGCACACACCTAACCGCAGAAGGGTTCAACGCTGCAGAAAACGGTATCGGCCTGGTGATGAGCCACCTTGCCAATGCTGATCAGCCCGACCCGTCTGACGCTTTGGCGCAAAACAGATTATTCGCAGACAGGCTGGATCTGATCGGCAGCGGTACTTTAAAAGAAAGCCTGTGTAATTCGGCGGGCGTCAGCCATTGCCGCACGAATGATGAGCTGGCCCATGATGTCACCCGGCCCGGCGTCGCGCTATACGGCGTGCAGCCTTATCGTGGTGCGGGACTGAAACTGAAACCGACAGTCACCCTATCAGCACAAATCATACAGGTGCGCAGCGTCCCTGCAGGCAGCACGGTCGGTTACGGCGGGGCACACACACTAACAAGAGACAGCGTGATCGCCACGCTGCCGGTGGGGTATGGCGATGGCTATATCCGCGCCTTAAGCCATGCCGGGTCTGTTGACATTCAGGGGCATATCGCCCCGGTGGTTGGACGCGTATCAATGGACCTGATCAGCATAGATGTGACGGATATCCCAAGCGAACTTGTCCAACAGGGCTCGCCCGTGACGCTGATCGGTGGTAAGGCTAGCCTTGAAATTCTGGCACATCAGGCGGGTACGATACCTTACGAGCTTTTAACCGGGCTCTCGCATCGTATTCCGCGTTTTTATTCTGCGTAGGGAGGTCGGGGCACAGTGAATATTTTCGCCCTTATAGGCCATGTGGTCATCAGCTTTTTGGCAAGTGCAGGCGCGCTCGCCATTTTTGCGGGGAAAGGTGTTTATCACGCCCTAACGCCGCCACTCTATTTCCGCATCATCGGCCAGCAAATGATGCGCATTGGCTATTACTCCCTACCCGTTGTTGGCCTGACAGCCTTTTTCACAGGTGGGGCACTCGCCTTGCAAATTTATGTTGGCGGCAGCCGCTTTAATGCTGAAAGCATCGTGCCTACAATTGTGGTGCTTGGCATCACGCGCGAGCTTGGCCCTGTTCTTGGCGGCCTGATGGTGGCAGGCCGTGTTGCCGCCGCGATTGCTGCTGAAATCGGCACCATGCGTGTTACCGAACAGATTGATGCGTTAAGCACCCTATCAACCAACCCGTTCAAATATCTGGTCGGCCCGCGCCTTGTTGCTGCGACCGCCACAATGCCGGCTCTTGTCCTGATTGGCGATTTGATCGGCGTCATGGGCGGCTATGTCGTATCTATCACCCGGCTGGACCTTAATGGCGCAGCCTATATGAAAAACACGATCGACTTTTTGGAAACACAAGACGTCGTCTCCGGCCTTGCGAAGGCGGCTGTCTTCGGCTTTATCATCGCCTTGACGGGTACATTCCACGGCTATCGGTCAAAGGGCGGCGCACAGGGCGTTGGCGCGGCAACGACAAACGCAGTTGTCACGGCCTCCGTCCTTATACTCGCGGCCAACTATCTTCTGACCGAAGTCTTCTTTTCAAGCTGAGTGAGGCATAAGTTATGACTGATCATCCCATGCTCTCATTGCAGAATGTCCACAAACGCTTTGGCAAAAAAGTCGTACTTGATGGCTTTGACCTTGATGTAAAGAAAGGTGAAAGCGTCGTCATCATTGGCGGGTCCGGCACCGGCAAGTCAGTATCACTGAAATGCGTTCTAGGCCTGCTCAAGCCCGACTCCGGCACCATTCTGGTCGATGGCGAGGACGTGACCCACGCCAAGGGCAAGCAGCGCGAACAAAGCTTGCGCAAATTTGGCATGTTGTTTCAGGGCGCGGCCCTGTTCGATTCCCTGACTGTTTGGGAAAATGTCGGCTTTGGCCTGATGCAGGGCTTTAACATGCCCAAGGATCAGGCGCGCGACATCGCCCTTGAAAAGCTGCGCCGGGTTGGCCTTGGCAAGGATGTGGCGGACCTCAACCCGTCTGAGCTGTCAGGCGGCATGCAAAAGCGTGTGGGCCTTGCCCGCGCTATCGCAACCGAACCTGACATTATCTTTTTTGACGAACCGACAACGGGTCTTGATCCTATCATGGCTGATGTCATCAATGATCTGATACGCGAATGCGTAAAAGAACTTGGCGCAACCGCCCTTTCCATCACCCACGATATGGCGTCGGTCCGTAAGATCGCCGATGACGTGGCGATGCTTTATCAAGGGAAGATCATCTGGAAAGGCCCCGTCGACACGATTGATGAATGCGGCAATCCCTTTGTGGAACAATTCATCCACGGCAAGGCAGAAGGCCCGATCAGCGTGGATGTATCTGTCTGATGGCAAAGGCGCAGACACATTATGTCTGTCAAAATTGCGGCACCGCCCATCGCAAATGGGCCGGGCAATGCACCGGCTGTAACGAATGGAACACGCTGGTTGAAGAAGAATTGGTAGAGCGGAAGGCGGGCAGCCGCCTGCCCGGTATGGCCAAAAAGGGCGGCAAGGCAGCACAGCTTGCCAAACTGTCAGAACAAAAAGAAGAAAGCGTCAGTCGCCTGACCTGCAACATGGCAGAGTTTGATCGCGTGACAGGCGGCGGGCTTGTCCCCGGCTCTGCCCTATTGATCGGCGGTGATCCGGGGATTGGCAAGTCTACGGTCTTGCTGCAAGTCAGCGCCGCCCTTGCCAACACAGGCAAATCGGCAATCTATATCACGGCAGAAGAAAGCGGCGCACAGGTCCGCCTGCGAGCAAGCCGCATGAACCTTGCCGACGCCCCAGTCGACCTTGCCGCTATGGCAAGTGTCTCAGACATTCTTGCCACGCTGGAGGCACTCCCCACTCCACCCGATTTGTTGGTGATCGATTCTATTCAAACTGTGTTTGTTGATGCCCTTGATTCTGCCCCCGGCACCGTTGCCCAAGTCCGCAGTGCCGCGCAGGAATTGATCGGCTATGCCAAGGCGCGGAATACCGCCCTCATCCTTGTTGGGCATGTCACCAAGGATGGACAGATTGCGGGACCCCGCGTGCTCGAGCACATGGTCGATACGGTGCTTTATTTTGAAGGCGACCGCGGCCACCGCTTCCGTATCTTGCGCGCAGTTAAAAACCGTTTTGGTGCCACCGATGAAATCGGCGTATTTGAAATGACTGAGCTTGGCTTGATGGAGGTGACGAACCCCTCAGCCCTCTTCCTTGGGGACCGCCAGTCAGATGTGGCAGGCACCGCCGTCTTTGCCGGGATGGAAGGCACCCGCCCCATGCTGGTGGAAATCCAGGCACTGGTTGCCCCGTCAAGCTTTGGCACGCCGCGCCGCGCCGTGGTTGGCTGGGACAGTGGCCGCCTGTCTATGGTGCTGGCGGTGCTGGAGGCACGCGCCGGGCTAAGTTTTGCGGGGCAGGATATTTATTTGAATGTGGCTGGCGGCTTGCGTATCAGCGAACCTGCCGCTGATATGGCTGCGGCGGCGGCGCTTGTCTCCGCCCTGCTGGACCGCCCGCTTGATAATAGTTTGGTCATAATCGGCGAAGTTGCCCTGACCGGAACGCTGCGCCCTGTCGGCCAAACCGATACAAGGCTGAAAGAGGCTGAAAAGCTGGGCTTTGAACGGGCTATCCTACCTAAAGGGGGCAGCGCCGTAAAAGGCGGGTCGCTTCGGCTTGATCGACCAGCTAACATAAACGCACTCACCGCCCTGATTCGCGAAGGATAACGCCCAAGTGATTGAATTTGGTAATCAATCAATTGTTCTGTTTGACCTCTTGGTCGGCGGTCTTTTGATCGTATCTGGCCTATTTGCCTTTGCGCGCGGTTTTACCCACGAAATTTTGGCCATCGGCTCATGGGTTGGGGCTGTCATCGTCACAGCATTATTGTTTGAATTTGCAGCCGTGCCTGTGCGCACCATTGTCGAACCGCAATTGCTGGCCGACGGGATTGTTGCGGTTTCCCTGTTTATTGTGTCGATGGCGCTGTTTTCCATCGTCACCAAAAAAATCGGCGGGGCTATTCGCGGGTCTGCCGTTGGGGCGTTGGACCGAACGCTGGGCTTTTTTTTCGGGCTGCTGCGCGGCACAATCATCGTATCGACGCTATATCTATTGCTGGCCTATTTCCTGCCCGCAGATGAACACCCAGACTGGGTGACAGAGGGCAAAAGCCTACCCCTAGTACAGATGGGTGCCCGCACTGTTTTTGAGATTTTCCCCCATTTGAACGTGCCCCCTGCCCTGCAATCAGGCGCAGGCGCAAGCTGGCGCGACTATGCCCCCTTTGGTAACCAAGGCGCTGATCAAGGTGCAGAAACGCTATATGACAGTTCTGCGACAGATTATGACAGGCAAGGTGGGGATAGTGGCGCTGACACAGGCAAAGAAACAGGCTATAAAAAGCGGGATCGCTCAGCGATTGAGCAATTGATCGAGGGATCGCAGTAAGGAACGACTGCACCCAATACAAAGCGCGGGACGGGGTTCGCCATGTTGACAACCAATCCTTTTGCAGCGGCAGATGACCAGGATGATGGTGACCATCTGCACGAAGAATGCGGTGTTTTCGGCATATTCGGTGCGCCCGATGCCGCCGCACTGACCGCGCTGGGCCTACATGCCCTGCAGCATCGCGGACAGGAAGCTGCTGGCATTGTCGCCTTTGACGGGGAACATTATGCCTCCGACCGTCGATTGGGCCATGTTGCTGACAAATTCACCCGCCCCGATGTTCTGGAACGATTGCAAGGTCATGCCGCGGTCGGCCATGTGCGTTATTCAACCTCTGGCGACACGATTTTGCGCAATGTGCAACCGCTTTATGCCGACCTGGCCGGCGGCGGTATCGCCATTGCCCATAATGGCAATCTGACCAATGCCATGACCTTGCGCGAAGAATTGGTTCGTGCCGGATCCATCTTCCAATCGACATCAGACTCAGAAACGATCCTGCATCTGATTGCCACCAGCCGCCGCACACGCGTTGCCGACCGCTTTGTCGATGCCCTGCGCAATGTGGAAGGTGCTTTTTCAATCGCCGCATTAACCAATAAAAAGCTGATCGGCGTTCGTGACCCTATGGGCATTCGCCCGCTTGTCCTCGGTAAGTTGGGCGATGCGTGGGTGCTGGCATCAGAAACATGTGCGCTTGATATTATTGATGCAGAATATGTGCGCGACCTTGATCCCGGTGAAATGGTGATCATCACAGAGGATGGCGTGCAAAGCCTGAAACCTTTCGGGCCGCAAAAATCCCGCTTCTGCATCTTTGAATATATTTATTTCGCACGGCCCGATTCAGTATTAGAGGGCCGTTCTGTTTATGGGGCTCGCAAACGCATTGGTGAAGAGCTTGCCATGGAAAAACCGGTTGAGGCTGACTTGGTCATCCCGGTACCCGATTCAGGCGTCCCCGCAGCCATCGGCTATGCCGCTGCAAGTAAAATTCCGTTCGAGCTGGGCATTATCCGCAATCATTATGTCGGTCGGTCCTTTATTGAGCCGACACAGGAAATCCGCAACCTAAAGGTCAAGCTGAAGCACAATGCCAACAAAGCGATGATTGAGGGCAAGCGGGTTATTCTGGTTGACGATTCCATCGTGCGCGGCACAACCTCTATCAAAATTGTGTCGATGATGCGTGATGCTGGCGCGGCTGAGGTTCATATGCGTATCGCTGCCCCGCCCACAACCGACCCTTGTTTCTATGGCGTCGACACACCTGAAAAAGAAAAGCTGCTCGCCTCCCGCATGTCGGTAGAGGATATGGCCGACCATATCGGCGCAGACAGCCTCGCCTTTATCTCGATGGATGGTCTTTACCGCGCTATGGGGGAACCGGGCCGCAATGATGCAGAACCTACCTTCTGCGATGCCTGCTTTACCGGGGATTATCCGTCTGCGCTGACCGATAAATCACGCGCCGGAAAGGCTGCGCAACTATCCTTATTGGCTGAAAGCGCCTGATCCATGACACAAACTGTATCTGAAACCGGCAAGCTAGCTGGTAAGCTGGCGCTTGTCACCGGGGCAACGCGCGGCATTGGTTGGGCCGTTGCCCGCCTGTTCGCTGCCGAAGGGGCCCATGTGATCGCACTTGGCCGCACACAAGGCGCGCTTGAAGAATTGGACGATGTGATCCAACAGGATGGCAAGGGCAGTTGCACCCTATTGCCGCTTGATATGGTGGAACATCCCGATGGGCTAGATATCGCCGCCCGGTCAATTTATGACCGATGGGGTCACCTTGATATTCTGGTCGGCAATGCCGCCATGTTGGGTCCGATGACCCCCTTTGGTCACGTCAAGCCGGAAGAGTGGGACAAGTTGCTAAAGCTGAACCTGACGGCGAACTATCGCCTGATCCGCGCCTTTGACCCCTTGTTGCAACAGGCTGAGGCGGGGCGCGCTATCTTTGTCACGTCAAGTGCAGCAGCACGGAATGAACCTTATTGGGGGCCATACGGCACCACAAAGGCAGCACTGGAATATATGGTGCGGACCTATGCTGCGGAATGCGAAGGCACAACCTCCAAAGTGTTGGCCAATCTTCTCGACCCCAGCGGCACACGGACCGCCATGCGCGCCGAAGCCAAGCCGGGCGAAGACCCCGACACATTGCCCGCACCGGCAGATATTGCCCCCGCCTTCCTGCCACTGGCGCTGGCAGACTGCCCCCATAATGGTCAGGTGATTAAGGCGCGGGAAGTTCTGGGCATCAAAATGGGCCCACTAAATTGATTGCCTAATCAAAATTAGCCTTACATAATCCCTGCAAAACATTTTGGGGATTAACCATGCTGACACAAGACCAGCAACAGGCTTGGGCCGAAGACGGCTTTTTCATTGTCCGTGGGCACACTGATCGCGCCGCGTGCGAGGCTATTTCAGACGAAGCAGTCTCTGCCATTCGCAATGACCCGCCTTCCAACCATCCCGGCACCAACCATTATATGATCGGCCCTATTCTGGTCGGCCTTGAAAGTCAGCCCGATATGACGGGCAAAAATCCAGAAGACCTGATCTCCAAAATGTTTAACGGCCATCTTGAAGGTGCCGCCAACGCCTATGCCTTGCGTGATGATGTGACGGCATTGGTTGCTGGCGCATTGGGGACAGAGGACGTGGATGTTTTCCAAAGCCAGTTCATTTTCAAAAACCCCGGGGCATGGGGCCAGCCATGGCATCAGGACAGCCATTATTTCCCCTATGACAAGCAACCCCATGTGGGCGTGTGGTTGGCCCTGACAGAGGCTACGCTGGAAAATGGCTGTCTTGCGGTTGTGCCCGGTTCCCACAAGCAACCAATATTGGCACACGGCCCCGACCGCCGCGATGGCGCCAACTATGGCTATCTAGAAATTGACGAGGCTGACTTTGCCGCCGACCGCGCCACACCTGTCTTGATGGAGGCTGGCGACCTGCTGATCTTTAATTCTAATCTGGTTCATCGCAGCTTTGACAATCGGGCCTCAACTGCCCGTCAGGCGATGGTCTATCACTATGGCGAAACGGGCGCAAAACTCACGATAGATGAGCCCGGCACCCTTTCCGTGGTCAATCACTGGCTACCTGCTCGTCGCAGAAATTAAGCATATCCTATTGAATTAAATATAGTTTTGTCTCTTCTTGAGTTGCGCCCAACCCCGCGACAATTGATGACGCAATATTACTGTAGTTTACTACACTAATATCAGTTATACTGCTACCAAATGTGGGGAATTACGCGGGAGCAGAATCATGATTAACCCGATCATTAAACAGGCTATCGAAACAAAGTTTGCCAAGCAGACCACTCATGGCCTGACCATGACTGAAACTGCCAAGATCATTGGCGAGAATTTAAGCGATGAGCTGAAGGCCCAATTCGATATGTTTGCCGGGCTTGCTCCGTCAAATCTGAATGGCCCCCTGCCCGCCATCAAAGACGCGCCCGCAGACAGCTTTGGCGCGCTTGTCACAGAAGCCGCTGCAACTGGCACCAAGGCAGAACTTGATGGCATGCGCCTTGTACTGCGCCTGCTTTACGGCCTTGAGGATCGCCCCTCAACCCATTGGGCCCTTGCTGCAACCGAGGCTATTCAGCGCCCGCACCTTGAAGGCAATATGGTGATCAGCGCCCTTTTGGCTCGCGTTGCTTTTTTCGCCCCCGAAGCCAATATCCCGGTCTATGACCTGCTGGCAGCCGCATGGGAAGCTGGCAAGGTTGCAACACCGCTGCACACGATTGATTGGGCACCCTTGTGGGCCAAATCATTGGACGAAGTGCGCGCAGAGCTGAACATCACACCGATTGCCACACCTGATGATGCCGCCCTGACAGAAGCTGAAAGTCTTGTACTTGACGATGCAGACTGGTCAGAGGGTCTGGCCGAAGGTATTTGGGCCATTATCGAGGATTTGGAAAATAATGCCGGGAATGCCGGACTGATCACCCAGAATGTTGCCGCCCTTGGTGGTAACTATTCCGCTGAGCTAATGGATGCAACGGCCCGCGCCCTGACACGCTTCCCCGGTATGGTTGAGGCGATGGAGGCAGGCCACCCCGCCGATATCGACATTAACGCACTGAAAGATTACCCCCTCGGCACTTTGGGGCATTCATTCTACCGCCTGATCACCGACAATAATTTCTCGGTAGAGGTGCTGGACTATGAAGCGATGGGTCAGGAGGAAGCTGCCTCCATCCCCGAAGAGGTTCGCTTTACGTCCAAGCGTATTTTGCAGTGTCATGACTTGTGGCATATCACTGCCAATTATCACGTTACACCAATGCATGAGATTTCAATCTCAGGCTTCCAATTGGGTCAATTCGGCCAGAATTATTCTGCTGCCTTCCTTGCCGTGATCCAGTTGATCTCAACCTTCAATATGCCGATCGGCACAACCATGCTGTCCGACCTGACATTCGAAGGCTGGCGCCACGCACGGTCAACCCCGCCCATGCTGGGCATTAACTGGCATGAGCATTGGAGCAAAACCATTGAAGAGGTGCGCGCCGAAATCGGCATCACCCCTTATAAATCAGCGCATGATGATGCGATGATGCCCAATCAGGTGCCAGTGCATCACGCCACGTTCGACACATTTGATCAGCCGATCGCTGCTGAATAATCATACAAAACAAAAAGGCGGGCCGCCGCATATCGACGGTCCCGCCTTTCTCCCCCCGCGATCAGGTCAGGGCTTCAAGTAATTTACCAGAAACCTTGGCCTGCGCAGCCCGCTGCTGCCCCGCTCATGCAGCGACGGGCGCTCCGTCCTTCACCACAAAATACTGCCGTGCCGGATCGTTACACGGCGTGGTGTCACCATCTGGCTGCAAAACTGCAGCACCGTCAGGCGCAAATTGTGCAATATAGGCCTTGCGAACACCAGATGTAATATTCGGTCCGGTCCGATGTGGTGTTAATGATGAAAAGACGACAATGCCCCCCGCTTTCACCGGCGCGCAAATCGCCGTACCCTCATCATCGTCAACACAGCGCCAGCCAGTATCCGTCATCCAATGTTCGAATGTGCCATCCCGATGCACGCCCGGCACAACCCACGGACAGCCATTGTCTTCTGTCGCATCGGTCAAGGCGACCCAGCAAGTCAGATATTGTTGCGGCTGAATAAAGGTATAACCATTGTCCTGATGCCAGGGGAATTCACGCGCAGGTTCCGGCTTTTTATAGACCGCCTGATCCCAATAAAGCCGACAGTCAGGCCCCATCAGATCGTGACAAAGATCTGCAAAAATCCGATGTTGTGTGAATTGTTTCAACACCTCGCTGTGCAACACGCAGTTGATTGTAAAGGTGATCTGATCAGCCTGCGCAATGAACATTTTGCCATCAGCCTGCGTGCGTAAGAACGCTTCGGTCTGTTGTTCAAGCGGGTCTATCGCCGCCTCTACCGCCTTGATCTCTTCAGCGGTAAAGGCATTTTCCAGAACGAAAAAGCCCTGTTCATTATATTGTTTGGCCTGCGCGTCGGTGATGGCTTTAAATGGCCCCACCCTGTCTTGCCAGTCAAATCCCGTGTTCATGGGGTGCTTTGTTAAATTCATTTTTTTGCCCAATCTTTTTATTTCTCTATTCAACAAATATTTGATCAAGCAATCAAGAATATTTCTTTACCTAAGGGCAATCAGCCCCTAGAAAAAAGTCTGCGCCGCATGATCGTAAGCGGCAATGGGGGACAGATCAGAATGACAGACACAGTTGCGCCAAATCCTGCAGAAGACCCCGTGTTGACCGTACCCGAAAGCCGCATCACCGCCATGGACAAGGCCGGTTATGCGGTCGGGCAAATGGCAGATTCAGCCAAGTTTGTCGCCTTCGATACGTTTCTGTTTTTCTATTACAATCAGGTCTTGGGCCTGTCAGGCACTTTGGCTGGTTTGGCAGTTGCCATCGCGCTTGTGTTCGACGCGATTACCGATCCTTTGGTCGGCTCAATCTCTGATGGATGGCGCGGCACACGTTATGGACGGCGGCACCCGTTTATGATGGTGGCGATCCTGCCCCTTGCCTTAAGCCTGTTTGCGATATTCCAACCCCCTGAAGGTCTTGCCGGAACGAATCTTTTTGTATGGATGACGGTCTTTGCCATCCTGACCCGCGGATCGATGACCCTGTACGGCGTGCCTCACATCTCGCTGGGTGCTGAGATGACATCTGACTATAACGAACGCACCAGCATCGTGGTCTGGCGCCAAATGTTCGGTTATGTCACCGCGGTTATCGTGCTGGCAGTGGCCTTCGGCGTCTTTTTCGCTGAGACACCTGAATACAGCAATGGGATGCTGAACAAGGAAGGCTATCGGTCCTATGCGATCATGACGGCCTGCCTCATTATTGGCAGCGGTGTTGTGATGGTGTTGAGCACCAAGAAATTCCGAAACGCGTCACCGAACAGTAATTTAGCAGACCCCCACCCTATTCGCGCGCTGGTCAAAGCATTCAGAGAGCTAGGCCAGGCATTAAGCATTCGCAGCTTTAGCGCCCTGTTTACCGGTCTGTTGGTGATCTTCATCCTGTCCGGCATTCAAAAGGCGTTCACCAATCATGTCGGTGTGTTCTTTTGGGAATTCACAACCGATGAATTGTTCATCTATGCCATGTCACTTATGGCGGGCATTATGTTCGGCGTGCCCATCGCCGGGCTGCTGGCCCCGATTTTCGAAAAGAAGAATCTGTTTGTGGGCGCGCTCGCCCTATCCATCATTGTTGGATCAGTTGCGGTTGTGTCACGCCTGCTCGGTATTGCGCCATTGAATGATGACCCGATGCTGGTCTGGTATGTCTCAGGCTGGACTGCTCTTTGGGCAGTACTGGTGGGGATAACAATGGTGATCGGCGATAGTATGATGGCCGACATTACCGATGATTATGAAGCACGCTATGACGAACGACAGGAAGGCATTTTCTTTGGCGCCCGGTCCTTTTCTGCCAAGGCGTCAGCAGGCATCGGCACGCTGCTTGGCGGTGTCGGTCTTGATCTGATCGACTTTCCGGAAAATGCATCTCAAGCAGGCGACATCCCGCCTGACACACTTGATTGGGTCGCGCTTCTGTCGGGCCCGATTTGGGCACCATTAAGCTTCTTGGCACTGCTATTTGTGATGCGCTACGACATCACCCGCGACCGTCTAAAACAAATCCATCAGGCGCTGGTCGCACGTCGTGACAAGGAAGACGCAGCAGCGCAGTGACCCTTAGGCCATGCGCTGCCGCCCATTCTGATCAAGATTATCCGCGCAAATCGACTTGCAGGCCATTGATGGCATGCACAAAATTGTTTGTGGAAATATCCTGTTTGCCTGTCCATTTCACATTGGGGAAACGGTCTAGAATTTGCTTATAAGCCTCTTCAATCTGCATGGCAGCGATACGCTGGCCAAGGCAAACATGGGGACCAAAGCCAAATGCCATATGGTCTGTTGCATTGGCGCGGGTGATGTCAAACTTGTCAGGGTCTTCAAACACAGACGCATCACGGTTTGCTGAGGCGTACCACATCAAAACCTTTTCACCGCGCACCATTTTCTGGCCATTCAGTTCCGTATCCTGTGTCACCGTCCGGCGCATATGAATAACGGGCGATGTCATACGCACCGCTTCTTGTGCCATTTGCGGGATCAAGGACGGGTCCGCCAGCACGCGCTCACGCTGATCTGGGAACTCAGTCAACAGACGCATTGTGCCAGACAAGGAATTACGGGTTGTATCATTCCCGGCAAAGATAATCAGCAGCCATGCACCATCAAGATATTCCTGACGCAGCTCTTCATTGCCGATGGTTGCCTGCGCAATCTTGGTCATCAGATCGTCTTGCGGATTTGCGCGCCGTTCATTCAATGCCTTTTCGCCATAATTGAACATCTGACGGACATTCCACATGAAGCGCATGATGAACAAATAAGGCGGGATGCGTCGGTCGCGAATTTGCGTGAACATGGCGGCTGCCTGCTCAAGATAGAACATCCAGCGGACAACCTTGGGCCGGTCCTTTTCGGGAATGCCCATCATCTCGCACAGGGTGAACAGGGGTAGCTGGGTGGAGAAATGCTTGACGAAATCAAGCTTGGGCCCCTGCTTTTCAACATTGTCGAGCAGGCGCGTCACCTGCCCGCGCACACGGTCGCGCAGGCTTTCCACATATTGGGGGGTAAAGAAATCACGATGCTGCATGCGCAGATCAATGTGCATGGGCCGGTCCATACTGATCAGCGTGTTAAGCGTTGCGCTGTGCAACCGTTCATGGCGCTGGTTCTTCGGCCCATAGGTCATGTTGATCCCACCCATTTGCGATGAGAAAATCTCAGGGTGCAGTTCAACTTCCTTAATGTCTTCATAGCGGCTGACAGCCCAAAAGCCCTGCCCTTCGGGCACATCAAACCAGGCAACAGGCGCGTCTTCACGCAGCTTTTTATAAAACTCAAAGGGATGGCCCTTGGTCCATGCTGCAGGGTCCGCCAGATCAAAGCCCGGCGGTGTTGCATAGACCGGATCATGCGCTGGCTTATAGCCAACAATGTCTTCCCATGCTTCTTCACTGATAAGTTTCATGACGTTTGCTCCACGTTTACTGTCTTGTTTATATCTTCTGCCAAATAGTCAGGCGCGGCAATAAGGTGCGCGACCAATTCCGGGTCCTGCATTGGCATAAAATGGGTCAAATGGGGCAGATAAACATCCGTCCCATTCGGGATTTGATCGGCCAGTTCCTGCCATGTGGGGGATAGGGAAAAATCAATTCGTGCGGGGTCAAGCTCAGTCCGCTGTTGGGCCCGCAGAACCTTGACCGAGCATGTGATTTTGTGAAGGTCATCATGCACGCGGAAACTGCTGCTGGTCATATAGATCGACGCTTCGAAATGGGGATGACAGGCAAGCACCACGCCCTCGCCCGCTGGATTGGGCACAAGCCCGAAACGGCAATAATCATCCAGTGCCGCAGCCACCCATTTGTCGTAGGGATGGCGATGCGCAAACCGATCAATCATCTCCTCAACCGCATGCCATTCGTAACGCCGCTTTGCCATCGGGTGTTTTGATGGATGGGGGAAATTAACCAGTGGATCATTGCCATAGACTTCGGGCGGCAAAATCACCGGATCAATCAAAACTAGACGCTGATAGCGATCTGGTATCAATGTTGCCGCTGTTGCGGTGACCATGCCGCCAAATGAATGACCGACACCGATAATGTCAGTTAGGTCGAGCGCTTCAATCAACGCGACAATATCGTCTACCGGGTCGCGCCAGCTTTTCATAAAGCCATCATCGCCACTTTGCCCGTGGCCGCGCATGTCTACGGCGATAATGCGATAGCCCGCAGGCAGATGCGCGATCGTCTGACGCCAAATCTGCGCATGGAACCCGGTCGCATGGCACAGGAATAGGACCTGCCCGTCAGGGTCGCCCCATTCATACCACGCAATATCTGGCCCGAACTCGCCTTTAAAACGATGCGCGGTCGGCTCCCCATAGGGTGCACTGATATTTTTGAAAGCTTCAGTCATCAAGGGTTAAACGGTGACAACAATTTTGCCGAAATGGGCACCGGATACCTGATGCATGAATGCAGCGCCCAGCTCTTCCAGCGGAAACACCTTGTCGATCACAGGCTTGATGCCTGACTTTTCGATCAGCGCAACCATATCATTTTGCGCGCGATGGGACGACACAGTGACCCCCTTTAAAGTGATGTTGGAGGAGAACAGCGCCGCTGTCGGCACCTCGCCCGCCACACCTGTCAGGACACCGATCAGTGTGATGTGACCGCCGATCTTTGCTGCGGTGATGGATTGCGTCAGCGTGCCGGGGCCACCGATTTCGACAATTTCATCAACGCCGACGCCACCCGTCAGTTCCTTCGCCTTTGCGCCCCATTCAGGGACCTCTTTATAATTGATCAGGTGATCAGCGCCCATATCCCTCAATCGTGCCAGCTTGTCATCGGACGAGCTTGTGGCGATCACATTGGCCCCGAGCGTCTTTGCGAATTGAAGTGCAAAGATAGACACGCCGCCAGTGCCCTGCACCAGCACCCAGTCACCAGCCTTGATCTTGGCTTCTTCGGAAACGGCGCGCCATGCGGTCAGCGCTGCGCAAGGCAGGCATGCCGCCTCCTCAAAGCTATAACCTTCGGGGATGCGCGTGAATGCGCTTGCCGGCATGGTGACAAGTTCAGCAGCCATACCATCAACATGGTCGCCGGGCACGCCCAGCAATGCTTCAAGATTGGGCTCACCATCCGACCAGTTGGGGAAGAAGGTAGACATCACTTTGTCACCAACGGCAAAATCAGTGACGCCATCACCGACAGCCACAACTTCGCCCGCACCGTCAGACATAGGCACGCGCGGTTCTGCAAGCGGGATCATACCTGATACAACCGCAAGATCATGGAAGTTGAGAGAAACAGCCCGCACCCGGACCAAAATTTCACCCGCAGCGGGTTTCGGGTCATCAAGTGTTACAGCGCTGATTTTGTCTAAGCCAGCCGGAGCGGCAACTTGGGCAGCCTTCATGATTAATGTCCTTCAATGTCAAATAGCGATTGGGCAAAAACTACACGACAGCGAGGGCACTATTCAATAAAGAACCGGCCCGAAATTGCTTCGGACCGGCCCAAAATTCATCAATTTACGTAAGGTTAAGCGGCCTTTTTATCGCTATTGGCCTGCGCACCTGACGTCACCTTGTTTGAAAATTCCATCACGCCATCATCCAAACGGCTGAACTTGAAGAAGCCCAAATCCTTGATGTAGTTCTGGTTCACTTTCCAAGGCTTACGGTCACCCTGTTTGGGCAGGAACGCTACTGCGCGCTGAACATAGCCTGAGGTAAAGTCGAGGAAGTTTTCAACTTCCACATCGTCACCAACACGCGGCACACACTGCGAGTGACCATGCTTGTCCATGTGGTTGATCAAACGGCAAACATACTGGTCTGTCAGGTCAGCCTTCAATGTCCATGAGGCGTTGGTATAGCCCATTGTGTTGGCAAAGTTCGGCACGTCAGAGAACATCATGCCTTTGTAAGCCATAGTCTCAGCGAAATCGACTTCCTTACCGTCAACCTCGACAGACATGCCGCCAAACAATTGCAGGTTCAGACCTGTTGCGGTGATGATGATGTCTGCTTCAAGCAAATCGCCTGATTTCAACAGAATGCCATTCTCGACAAAGCGATCGATGTGATCGGTAACGACTTCTGCTTTACCTTCGCGGATAACGTCAAACAGATCCGCATCGGGCACAGCACAGATGCGCTGATCCCACGGATTGTAATCAGGGGTGAAGTGCTTCTTGGTCAGCTCTGACCCCAATTCCTGACGCACCATATTGGTCAGAATTTTTTTGCCCCGCTCAGGGTTCTTGCGCAGCATGTTAAATGTCACGATGCCCATAATAATGGAAATCCAACGCATGATCTGATCACGCCATGACAGCGGCATGAACTTGGCCAGCTTGTTGGCAAACTCACCCTTATTGGGGCGCGAAGCAACATATGACGGCGACCGCTGCAACATGGTCACAAGCTTTGCCTTGTCGGTCATGGCGGGTACCAATGTCACCGCTGTAGCGCCAGAACCGATAACGACAACTTTCTTGTCAGTATAGTCCAGATTTTCCGGCCAGTGCTGGGGGTGAATAATCTCACCCTTAAAGTCGTCACGGCCTTCAAAGTGCGGCGTGTAGCCTTCTTCATATTTGTAGTAGCCGGAACACATGAACAGGAAGTTACAGGTCATGTCCTTTTCTTCACCTGTTTCGCTATTGCGTACGGTGATGGTCCACAGGCCCTGCTCGCTGTTCCATGATGCAGCAACAACCTTGCTGTTATAGCGGATCTTATCTTCGATCCCGGTTTCCTGAACCGTTTCGCGAAGATATTTCATGATGTCAGGCGCATCGGCGATAGCCTTGGGGTCGCGCCACGGACGCCACGGGAAGCCCAGCGTATACATATCTGAATCCGAACGAATGCCGGGATAGGTGAACAAAGTCCATGTGCCACCCATATCGGCGCGGCCTTCCAAAATGGCATAGCTTTTGGTCGGGCATTCTTTTTGCATGTGGTAGGCAGCGCAAATACCAGAAATGCCTGCACCAACAATTACAACGTCGAGATGATCTGTCATGATCTCGCCTCTTCTTCTGTTTTGGCCGCACCATCTTGGGCGCCGCTCTTGTTTGATTACGTTTCCAACCCGGGGCCATCAAAGACCGCCCTTACTTACAAGCCCCTAGGTAATTGTTACCGGAAAGTAAGTCAAGTCGAAATGATTTTTTGTCATTCAAAATCGACTTATATGATATTTTGTCACTTTACGTCAAGTGCAGAACGGTCGCGCCCCTCCTAAAGCTAATCCCTTGTAATTTTGTTATTTTCTTAACAGACAGTCAACAAACCAGGCTGCCTATTCCTATCAGTCGATTATGTGATGATCTTTATGTCGCACCTGTAGCACCAGCCAGAATGGCTTCGTACGTGCCGCTTTCATGATTCGTCTTTTCTGTTTTCTTGATTGCTTAATCAATTTATGGTGCACCGATAACAGGGACACTGGGATCTTATGGGGGGATCAAATTAGTGCGCGCCTTACTTTCTGCATGCCTATTTTTTATCTTGACGGGATCGGCCCTTGCCCGACCCAATATCATTGTCATCTTTTCAGATGATCACGCCACAACGGCCCTATCCGCCTATGGGTCCAACCTTATCAACACACCGTCGATTGATCGTTTGGCCAACGGGGGCATCCGGTTCGACAATGCCTTCGTTGGAAACTCTGTGTGTGGCCCCAGCCGCGCAACGCTGCTAACGGGGATGCACAGCCATGCCCACGGCCATATGGTCAATGAATGGGGCGGCGCGTTTGACGGCGCACAACAGACATTTCCGAAACTGCTTCAAGCGGCGGGTTACCAGACCGCCCTATTCGGCAAGTGGCACCTTTACAGCGACCCAACAGGTTTTGACGAGTGGGCAGTGATCGACAATGTGGGCGAACAGGGCACCTATTATAACACCAGCTTTCGTAGTGCCGCCGGTGTTGAGGAAACCAAGGGCTATACAACTGACGAAATTACCGACAAGGCACTGAACTGGCTTACCGCCAAGCGCGATCAAGATCGCCCGTTCCTATTGATGGTGCAGCACAAGGCCCCTCACCGCGATTGGTTGCCGTCCCTTGAAGAGATGGCGAATTGGGACGAAGGCGCCAAGGTGGCTGAACCTGCAACCCTGTTTTCGCAAGAGTCAAAAACCGGCAAAGCGCGCAGTCAAAACAAAATGCGCATTGATGATCACATGACCAATCTGGATGTGAAGCTGTCCACGCCCTCCTACCTGACCGATGATCAAAAGGCCGTGTTTGAAAGGACCTATGGCCCCGGCAATCAGGAATTCGAAGCCGCCAACCTGTCCGGCGATGATCTGACCCGCTGGAAATATCAGCGTTATATCAAATCCTACCTTGCCTCCGTCGCTGGAATGGATCGCGCGATTGGGCGATTATTGGATGCGGTTGATCGTGCTGGCCTGACGGACGATACGTTGATCCTCTATACCTCTGATCAGGGGTTTTATTTGGGGGAGAATGGCTGGTTCGACAAACGATGGATGTATGATATTTCAACCCGCATCCCCCTGTTGATCCAATGGCCGGAGCATATTCCGCCTGGCAGCACATCCGAAGCTTTGGTGCAGAATATTGACCTTGCCCCCACTCTACTTGCTGCAGCAGGTGTCAGCCCGAACAGGCCCATGCATGGCCGATCATTGTTACCGCTGACAAATGGCACCGCCACAAGCCTGCGCAGCGCGATCTATTATCACTATTATGAAAATCCCGGCTTCCATAATGTTCCTCGCCATTACGGCGTCAGAACAGACCGTTGGAAACTGATCCATTATTATCAGATCGGGGAATGGGAATTGTTTGACCTGAAGGCCGACCCTGACGAACAGGTAAGCCTTTATGGCAAGCCAGGATTTGAGCAGATCACCCGGTCGCTGGAACAGGAGCTTGCCGCATTACGCTCACGCTATAAGCTTGACGCGGCGGTGGAGCCTGAGGCCCCATGGTACACCGCGTCCGCTATTCGTTTGTTTGAGTGGCTGATCAGCCTGATGTAGAATCAAACTGTCATGCCGGGCTTGACCCGGCATCTTTGTTATCAGCGTGACGTGCTGATTCTGATAAGCAGCAGCGAATTCGATGCAAAGACCCCGGATCAAGTCCGGGGTGACGAATGCCTTAGCGCTGGCTGCCTATTTCACTAAAGCTCGTTGGCGATCTTCTTATAGCCTTCGGCCAGCCAGCGATTGGCGGACACAACACTTTCAGAGAATGTTGCCTCATCCGGTGTGATCTGCACGATCTGCGCCACATCTTCATCATTGTGAATGGATGTTGCGCTTGGAACGTGGAACCCGGGCGGGATGTCACAAGCCTCTACCACTGAATTATGGCGGATCACCGATTTGGCACCGACATGGCAGTTAAACAGCACTGAGTTAAAGCCGATGAAACATTCATCATCAACGCGGCAAGGGCCGTGAATGATAGACCGATGGGCGATCGACACCTGTTTGCCGATGGTGACAGGGCCGCCATCCTTTGAATGAATAACCACCCCGTCCTGCACGTTGGAGCGGGCACCGATGATAATCGGGTCCATGCCGCCTTCAGGCTTCATTTCATCGGCGCGGATAACAGCGTAAGGGCCGATAAACACCTCTTCCTCGACGATGATCTTGCCGCAAATAATGGCGGTAGGGTCGATGAAGGCTGACGGGGCGATGATCGGGCGATCACCTGACGGATTGGGTCTAATCATTGGCGTACCTCATTTAGAAATTTAGCTTGCATGTCCTATTGAGTGACAATTTAACGTTTGTTTAAAGGAAACAGACGCTTTGGCGCAACTGATTCAGATTAAGTCTTAGGATTCTTTTGGCGCGATGATCATCAATACATCATTGGCCGCCTTTTGTTCATCAACGGTACACAAAAGTTCCGCTATCTGCCCAGCGATCGGCGCATCAATTGTGTGTTCCATTTTCATCGCTTCCAACACGGCAAGGCGCTGGCCTGCCTCAACTTTGTCACCTTGCGCCACTGCAAGCGATAGGATCCGCCCATGCATGGGTGCAAGCACCGCGCCGTCGCCCGCCGCATTCCCGGCAAGTCCGGCCCGCTGTGTTTCATCCTGAAAATCAAAACTGAAATCAGCCCCGCTGATCGCAATATGTCCTTTACCATCACAGACGAACGACACATTAAGGGGCTGGCCATCCACGACAGCACTGGCAAAGTCTTGCAACAACACCTCAAGACGAACGGATACTGACTGATCCCCCATTTGAACTATTGCGCTGCCATCAGTTTGGGGCGTCAAGGATACCACCGCCCCGTCCCACCCTTCACATGTGAAATGGCAATAGCTGGGTAAGGCGCCGACTGATGACCAGTCCAGCAACTCGTCTGATTGAGACAGGCGCTGCACGCTATGATCCTGTTTACGTAGCTCGTGCTGGATCAGGGCCCCAATCGCGATATGCGCGATATCAGGCTGTGGCGTAGCAAAGCCTGCTTCCTCATAATGATCTTCAAAAAAGGCTGTTGTCGCCTCTCCCGTCGCGAACACAGGCTGTTCAAGAGCATCTATCAGGAAAAGTCTGTTCGTGGGCAGGCCCGTCAAATGGGTGTCGCGCAACGCCTCAACCAATCTTAAGCGCGCCTCGTCCCGTGTTGCGCCATAGCCTATCAGTTTCGCAATCATCGGATCATAAAAGGGCGACACCATTTGCCCTTCCACAATCCCGTCATCCACGCGCACACCTTCGCCCATTGGCGGATGCCAAAGATCAACCGGGCCCGTCGCAGGTAGAAACCCGTTGGCCGGGTCTTCTGCATAAAGGCGCACCTCAATCGCGTGACCCGTTAGGGTGACATCCTCTTGTAAAAGGCCAAGCGGCGCCCCCTCTGCCACTGCGATTTGCAGCGCAACGAGGTCAAGCCCGGTCACCTCCTCCGTCACCGGGTGTTCAACCTGCAGGCGGGTATTCATCTCAAGGAAGTAAAAGCTGCCTGTTTCATCCAACAGGAATTCAACCGTGCCCGCGCCGACATAATTGATGTCCTGCGCAACTTTGACGGCGGCGGCGCCCATCTCGGCCCGCAGGCTTTCTGTCATGACAGGGCAAGGTGCTTCCTCAATCACTTTTTGATGGCGACGCTGGACGGAACAATCCCGCTCCCCCAAATGAATGACAGTGCCGTGGCTGTCGCCAAACACCTGCACCTCAACATGGCGCGGACGTATCACTGCTTTCTCTAATATCAACTCGTCTGAACCGAAGGCATTTAAAGCCTCAGACCGGGCACTAGCAAGCGCATCTGGCAACGCATCGGCATCACTGACAAGGCGCATGCCGCGACCACCACCGCCTGCTGCTGCTTTCACCATTAAGGGAAAGCCGACTTTCTCACCCTCAGCAAGCAGCACATTGTCAGACTGGTCCTCCCCCTCATATCCGGGAATGCAGGGCACGCCCGCCGCAATCATGCGGCGCTTGGCTTCTGCCTTATTGCCCATCAGCAAAATCGCCTCAGCAGACGGTCCGATAAATGTGATGCCCGCCTCGTCACAGGCTTTGGCGAAATCAGTATTTTCAGACAGGAAGCCATAGCCGGGGTGAATAGCATCTGCCCCGCTGTCCTTGGCTGCCGCGATGATCTTCGCAATATCCAGATAGGAGGAGCCGACCTCAGGTCCGCCAATACACACGGCATCGTCAGCCATATCAACATGGGGCGCATCTTCATCGGCTGTGGAGTAGACAGCGACAGTCCAATAGCCCAGCGCCTGCGCTGTTCGTATGACGCGGCAGGCAATCTCGCCACGATTGGCTATCAGGATGGAGGAGAATTTGGTCATCGCTACATCCTCCCCACGCCGAAGGCATTGGGCTGAACAGTGCGCCGCTGCGCCTCCCAAATTGTATCGAGCAAGAAGCCAAGCAGTTTACGCGTATCGCGCGGGTCAATCATGCCATCATCAAGCCCCCTGCCTGAGGTGACAAAGGCACCTTCCTGATCCGTATAGATTTTGGTCAGCATGGCCTGTTGTTGACCAAGCTGGTCTGTGTCGGTTTCGATTCCGCGACGTGCCGCGCCAGCCTCTGCCACGATGCGCATGGTTTTGGCCGCCTGCTCACCCCCCATCACGCCCGTTGCTGCATTGGGCCAAGTGAACAGGAAATCAGGATCGAACGCACCACCGCACATGCCGTAATTGCCCGCACCGAAACTGCCGCCGATCATCATCGTGATACGCGGCACCCGTGCGTTCGACACAGCCTGAATCATTTTTGATCCATGCTTGATCATCCCGGCACGCTCATACTCCGTACCGACAAGATAGCCTGTGATATTCTGCAGAAAGATCAGCGGTGTTTGGGATTGATCGCATAGCTGAATGAACTGCGCCGCCTTGGTTGCTCCATCAGGATCAATCGGGCCGTTATTGCCTATTATCCCAACCTCATGCCCAAAGATTGCAGCGCGTGTACAGACAGTTGAAATCCCATATCGCGGCTTGAAATCCAGAAAGTCTGAGCCATCGACAATACGCCCGATCACCTCCCGCACATCATAGGGGGTGCGGTAATCAATGGGCACAATCCCGGCAAGCTCATCACTATCTAGTGTCGGTGGTGCAATAGGTTTGCGCGGTCGCGGTGCGCTGTGATCATTCCAGCCAAGGCGGGCGACAACCTCTCGCGCGATCAGGCTGGCATGGGCATCATCCTCAGCCAGAAATTCACCAAGCCCCGTCACCGTGGCATGCATTTCTGCACCACCCAGCTCTTCCTCTGTCGCAATCTCGCCCGTCGCGGCCTTCAACAATGGCGGCCCGGCAAGGAAGGCACGCCCCCTGCCCTTGACGGAAATCACATAGTCGCTCATCCCCGGCATATAGGCCCCGCCCGCAGTCGAAGACCCATTCAAAACCGAAATCACCGGAATGCCCGCAGCGCTTAACAAGGCCTGCCGATAGAACATGCCCCCGCCGCGCACGAAACCTTCCACGCGGTAATTGATCAGATCGCCGCCCGCACTTTCCACAAAATGAATGAAGGGCAATTTCTGTTTAAGCGCAATGTCCATCAGCCGTTGCAAGCGGTCTGCGCCCGGACCGGTCAATGCGCCTGCATTAATGCCGCTATCATCTGTCAGGATTGCGCAGCGCACGCCACTGACATACCCGATGCCGGAAATATTGCCGCCGCCGGGCAGATCTTTGTCCTCCGGCAGATCAGGATCATGTCCTGTCAGGTTGCGCACCTCGACAAAGGGCATGCCGGGATCAAGCAGGCGCGCCAATCGCTCTCGCGGCAAAAGTTGGCCCCGTTCGTGGAACCTGTCGGCCCGCTTGGCAGAGCGCCGCGCGGCCCGTCCGTTCAAGTCCGTCAGATGATCAATCAACGCCAGCATGTCCGCACGGTTTTGTGCGAACTGGTCAGACGCCGGATTCACTTTCGATTGAAAGACCGGCATGGCTTGCCCCTCTGTCACTATTTTTATCGTTATCCGTTGATAGCAACGGCCTGACAGGCAAGCAACCAAATCGGCGTGCCTTTTTTTGGTTTTGAATGACAACCATCTGGGCCTATACTGCCCCTATGACCAAGCAACATAAACATTATTGCCCAATATCTCGCGCCGTGAATCTGGTCGGCGATTCATGGACATTGATCGTGGTGCGGGAGGCGCTCTATGGCGCCACACGCTTTAGCGAATTTCGGACGCACACAGGTATAGCCAAAAACATATTGGCTGATCGGCTTGCTATGCTGGTCGAAGAAGGCGTGATGGAACGACAGGATATTGGGGACAAGGGCACACGCTATGCCTATGTGCTGACCCAAAAAGGCCGCGACCTGTTTCCTGTCTTGATGGCCCTCTCCCAATGGGGCGACAAGTGGGCCTTTGGCGAAGAAGGCCCACAAGTCAGTTTCGAAGACAAGGATAGCGGCAAACGGCTTGGCACCATGCAGCTTTGCTTTGAGGATGGCACCAAGGTAACAAAGCCCGCCAATTTACGACCAATTGCGCGCAAAACCGCGCATCCTGTTGTTAAGGCACGATTTGGCAAAGTATAGCGCTTGCAACCCATGCTGGTTTTCTGATCATATAAGACAGAAATATGTGCTTATGGGGGAGCCTTATGAAACCTGCCACAATTGGTCGGGTGCGCCGGGGTCTGGCAACACTTAAAAAAATTGGAATTTGCGGTAGCCTGTTGGCAGGTTTTGTCACCTTGCCTAGCAGTGCCTCTGCGCAAAATTCGGACAATGGTCCTGCGACCGAAACGGTCTATCAATGTGTGTCGCAGATTTATTTCATTACCAATTTGTTAGAAGAATATCATGCCGACATAGATACACGGCCGCTCTATCGACAAACTTTAAAGGCCATGTTGCAGATCAGGGGCAGGCCGGGCGTCGACTATCCTGGGCCCGCCACCCAAATGGATGTTGATCATTTGCTGACATGTTTTGACCTTGGCCTGTCGCGGCCGGCAATAATGATTGCCCTTCAAATTATCAGCGACGACACAATACCTATGATAGCCCAAAAGGCAGAACAATGCGTTCAGGCCTCTGCTACGGTTCTTGCCTTCGCAACCTATCATGGCCTATCGCAAGCAGCCCGCATCCAAGCATATGATGAAATGCTATTTCAGGCTGATATAGCAATAGCCGAACTTAAAAACTATGCCATGATTGACGATGAGACCGAAGAATTGCCGTCATGGGCAACCAAACCACATATATCATCGGTGCGCGCAGGCAATCAGGCCGCCCACACATCGCCTACATTGGAAGCAACTGGGCAGCTAGATAATCTGGACCTTTGCAATGATGTTGGCTTTGAAATCAGCGCCTATTTGGCAAGCAGTTTGCAGGTCTTAATGCAAAACACACCGCCACCCCAAAGCGATCAAGGGGAAAGCCAATGACCCTGAAACGCACTACAGGCTTGGGCCACACCGTCACTCTTTGGATGCTTGCTGTACTTGCCTTTGCTGGCAGCACAGTCTTTGCCCATGCAGATGAACAGGCGTTTGAAGCCGACCCAGCAAAGCGGCCAGCAGCCATGAAGTGTGCTGGATCACTGATCTATACCAACATATTCTTGAACCAATATATTCCAGAAATTCGCGACCAACCATCAGCAGCGGCTGTTGGCAAAATTGCGAAGGCTTATTCTTTATCCAAGGATGATGTTGAAATTCCGAACCTCGCATCGGCTAAAGACTTATTGGGCTGCAAGGAAATCGGGATTAGAGACGCGCATATAGACATGCTTATCTTTGCCATGTCAGGCCATGACCTGGCCGCTAGCAAGGAAATTGTCGACGGATGCGGCAAGGGCCTATTCACAACATTATTGTTGGCTGACAAGGCCGGGCGCGGTTTCTTTGATACTGTTTCTGAAACCAAGGCTATCAGTGCCTTATTAGCTGCACGTTATCGTGAACTTTACCTTCTATACACAGACGCCGAAGAGGAAGAGCAAAAACGCACTGCGATGAAAGACCTAATGGCGACCATATTGGCAGCAAATCGCGCGTTTCCGACCTTTGCCGACAATATCAAAAGTGGTTTTGTAACTGACATGTCGCGGTGTTTTTTCATCGGCATTGATCCTTTGCCCTATCTCGAGGTCATCATGAAATTAAAGGAAGAGCAGTGAATAACGGCACGCGCTATCTATACCAGCAAACTATCCTGCCACTCGTTAAGAGGCGAAATAGTATCAGCGTAATGGTAATGCTTTGCGCACTTGCCCTCGCCGGGTGTGAAACGACACAGTCCTCCCCCGCTCAACCCTTGGCGAACGACACCCAAAGCGACAGTCTCGTCCGGTGCATCGCGCAACTAAAACTGGTCAGCGACATGCTCGACCAAGAACAGCCTGTTTATGACAATACTGTCATGAAGGAGCAAATAGAACGCTTAAGCAAACAGTTGATAACGACATCATCTTTGCCGTCACCCGCCGCTGCGGCGGATTTCAATTACGCTGACATTGACGCTTGTTTTAATTTCGACATATTTGAATCAGATATAATCATACCCCTGCGCCTACTGGACCAACAAGATCCGCAGGCGATCGAGGCAGATATTTGGACCTGTGTCGACGCAGCAAGCGGCTATATCACCTTTGCCACCTATCGCGGACTAGATATTTCCCAACGCCTATTCGCGTTAGAACAACTGTTCGCCCGCGCATTCTATGCACAGATCGTTTTCTATCGATTTACCCAGCATGATGACGATGAAAAGGTCGTACTCACCAAAATTTACAGCCAGCTCGGCGACGCCATGATCGGCGCCAATGCCCGGGCACACAATTCAAACCGGTTTTCGTATGAGGCGCACGACGCCGCGCTAAAAAGATGTGCCGACGTTGGCATCCTCGAAGATGCAATATTGCGTGATGTATTTGAACAACTTCGCGGAACCACACCCGAAACATCTGAAGAAGTACTAACACAAACGGAAGATGCGCGATAATTATGGTCAAGAACGAGAATGCCGCGCCTGTTTGCACTATAGCAGCTTTCAGTCTTTTTCTGTTCCTTCTGGCTTTACCGCAAGTCAGTTTAGCGGACGCAATTGATGATGCGGTTCATAGCACCAAACGTCCGGTCGCCATTCGTTGCATCGAAAATCTTGTCCACACAAATCAATTGTTGAACAATTATTTTCCAGCGATCAGGGACAAGCCATCAGTAGCCACCGTCGGACAAATTGCGAGGCTGTATGGCATTGATGCTGACGATACTGAAGAATATAACCTAATCGACGCAGAAGGCTTTTTGGATTGCGAACAAATCGGGGTTGACCGGGCGCATCTCTACATGATCACACTCGGCCTAGCGGGACATGATTTTGAAGGCGGCAAGGTGGTTATCGACAGATGCGGCGAGGCCTTGTTGACCATCATGTCGCTGGCATCAAGACTGGACTATGGCGGCCTCAATCCAGTTTATGACACCCAGCCGATACGCACGCAATTAACGCAAAGCTATTTGCATTGGCGTCTGATGTTTTCCGACATTACCAGTATCGATGCTGTGCAGGACGCACTGTCAGACTATATGAGCCTTCGTCAGACCACCCATCGGAATTTTGGCATTATTGCAGCAAATCAGGATAATCGCCTGTATGCCAATTTGGCTGCTTGCAATTTTCTGGGGATAGACACTGAAAGATATTTTCCCGCCCTGCGTGCCATGATCGACGAACAATAGGGTTAGAATAGTCTGCGGCAGAATAACAATATCTGCCGCAGACCGATTTATTGTTTATTACCGCAAGGCGTTGGCCACGGCCTCAGAAGGTTTGCCGCGTTGGGGCGGCCCTTCCGGCCTTGCCAATCGCGCCAGCTTGCCCGCAATGCGCATGCCGTAAAGGCGTGTGCGAGCCTCAATATCCTGCGCTTGCGTCCAATCAGGCCCCGTCAATTGCCATTCAGGCAAATCAGCGGGCATATCATGGGCGTCAAGATAGCTTGGCTCCACAATCAGGAACTGGGTTTTGTAGGGCAATAAAAAGCCCCCATGCTCCTGCCTGATCGCACGGGCACCGTCCAAATCAGCCTCCCAAATATTGGGATAGGTCGCCCCGGCCGCGCCATATAACACCGTGCCGTAATCGCGGGTTTCCTTCCCCTCGATCACATGAACAGCATGGGACCAGCCGTTGAAACCCAATTGCTTGGCAATCTCGGCCAAGGCTTCGCGATGCTTTAACGGGGCATCATCAGACGATGCCTGTTTCGCAAGCCGTTTGGCCGCACGTTTCATAATGTCAAAAGGGTCATGATGCTCCATGACAGTCTCCTTTCAGAACTGACCTTCCCGCTCCATAAAGGTCTGAAAGAAGCGCCACGATATATGTGTAAGCGCATCAATATAGGCAGAGTGCAATTGGCTTTCGGCGGGCGGGGCGCATCTGCAAGGCACCCAACTGGGGATTCATATAGGCCCACCCGTTACCGAAAACAAGGGGCATTATGCCCCAAGCTCCTCCCGCAACATTTCTAGCCGCAACCAGTCTTCTTCTTTTTCGGCCAGATCGGCCTCGGCATCTGCCAACTCTTTCACCGCTGCATTGAACCGATCCGGATTCTTGGTGAAAAGATTGGGGTCATCAAGCTCAGCCTTCAGCGCCGTGATCGCTTCTTCAAGAGCGGCCATCTCGTCCGGCAAATTGTCCAGCGCATATTGTTCCTTATAGGACAGCTTGCGTTTAGTTTGCGGTTGAACGGCCTGTTTCGGCTTGTCAGCCTGTTTTGCCTTCTTTTCAGAGGTGACCGCCCGCGCCTTCTCTCCCCGCTGACGCAACATATCTGAATAGCCGCCGGCATAGACCGTCCAATCCCCTTCCCCTTCGGTGGTGATCACCGCCCCGACAGTACGGTCCAGAAAATCACGATCATGACTGACCAGCAAAACGGTGCCCGGATAATCAGCGATCAACTCCTGCAATAGATCAAGCGTTTCCATATCAAGGTCATTGGTCGGCTCATCCAACACCAACAGGTTTGATGGTTTGCACAGGGCGCGCGCCAAAATCAGGCGCCCCCGTTCACCACCTGACAATTCACGCACGGGCGTGCCTGCCTGTTCAGGTGCAAACAGAAAGTCCTTCATATAGGAAACGACATGGCGGCGGCTGTCTCCACCTTCCCCATCACCACCGGCGATTTGAACAAGGTCAGTCCCGCCGCCTGTCAATACATCACGCAATGACATGTCCGGGTCGAGGGACTCGCGCTTCTGGTCAATGGTCAGCATTTGCAGATTATGACCCAGCGTGATGGTGCCTTGATCAGGCGTTAAAGCGCCCGTCAGAATATTCAGCATCGTGGTCTTGCCAGACCCGTTCGGCCCGACAAGGCCAATCCGTTCGCCCCGCATAATGCGGATGGAAAAATCACGGGCAATCAGCTTCCCCGGCCAGCTATGACCAATTTGCTTTGCCTCAATCACAGCCTTGCCGGACTTTTGCCCCTCATTCACCGAAAAGCTGACCTTTTCCTGCGCCTGTCTGTTATGGGCTGTCAGCTCCTTCTTTTGGGCGCGCAGATCCTGCAGGCCAGCCATACGGCGGACATTACGCTTGCGCCGTGCCGTCACGCCATAGCGCACCCAATCCTCTTCCTGTTCAATTTTGCGGGATAATTTATGGGCGGCGTCCTGTTCCTGCGCCAGCACCTCGTCCCGCCAGTTTTCAAACTTGGCAAACCCTTGGTTGAGCGTGCGGGTCCTGCCCCGGTCGAGCCAAACGGTTGCGCGCGTCAGATTTTCCAAAAAGCGCCTGTCATGGCTGATCAAGATCAACGCGCCACGGAATTGCTTCAACTCCCCCTCAAGCCATTCAATGATTGGCAGGTCCAGATGGTTCGTAGGCTCATCAACATCAGAATGTCAGGTTCCGGCGCCAATACTTGCGCCAGTGCGGCACGGCGTATCTCGCCCCCTGACAGATTTGCTGGATCAGCCTCTGCATCGACATTCAAAGACTCAAGCAAATAGTCTGCCCTGTAAGGATCGTCGGTTGGGCCAAGCCCGGCCTGCACAAAGTCCCGCACTGTTTTATAGGCGCTTAAATCAGGTTCCTGCGCGAGATAGCGGATCGTTGTGCCCGGTTGCAGAAAAATCTCACCCCCGTCAGGTTCAACCATACCTGCGGCGATTTTGAGCAAGGTTGACTTGCCCGACCCGTTCCTGCCCACAAGGCACAGGCGCGCGCCCGGTTCCACCATCAGTTCAGCGCCAGCCAGCAAAGGCTTGCCACCAAAGGTTAAATTGATATCGCGACATGTCAGTAACGGGGGTGCCATGGCGCACTTATACTTGCCTGATCACACATGTCGATAGACAATTGCCCGCACATCTGCCGCAATTCGGCGCTTGCCAGTAGTCTGTTTCTATGGAATAGAGATTGCTGTAGTTTAATACATTGATGGAGGGGGCTTCTGTCATGGCAAAAAAAGTGCAACCCGGTTTTGAGGAGCTTCAAAACCGCCCGGTACCTGACTGGTATGACGGGGGCAAATTCGGCGTTTTCATTCACTGGGGCATGTATTCCATTCCTGCCTTTGCGGAAAAGGGGCAACATTTCCCTGACCTGCTGAAGCATGATTTTGAAAATCTGATCCGGCACAATCCCTATGTGGAATGGTACTGGCAGAATATGCGGGTTAAGGGCAGCGCTGCCGAAAAGTTCCACAAGGAAAATTACGGCGACGCCCCTTACGAGGATTTCCGCGCCCAGTGGGAAAAAAATCTTGAAAGCTTTGATGCCGCCGCGTGGGCCAAGCTGTTTAAAGACTCTGGCGCAAAATATGTTGTGCTGGTGACCAAGCATCATGATGGCTACACGCTCTGGCCGTCCAATGTTGAAAACCCCAAAAAGCCCGGCTGGAATTGCGAACGCGATGTCGTGGGCGAGCTTGCAGACGCAGTCCGCGCCGAAGGGTTGAAATTCGGCATCTATTATTCTGGCGGCCTTGATTGGACGTGGGAGCCTATGGACCTTGAATCCGCGGTCGATACATTAGCAACCACTATCGCAGACCCGGCCTATAACCGCTATGTCGATGCACATTATCGTGAAATTATCGAACGCTATAAGCCTTCTGTTTTGTGGAACGACATCTCCTACCCCTTGCGTGATGGTATGGCTGATCTGTTCAAGGATTACTACAAGGTCGTCCCCGATGGTGTTGTGAATGACCGTTGGCAGGCGTCGAAGCCGATCAACAAGTTGGCATCAAAACAGCCTTTCAAGTGGATCGCGACCAAGCTTGGCAAAATGGCTATGAAAAACTTTGATGGACCGCTTGTCGGGGCAGAGCCTGCCCATTGCGATTTCCGCACACCGGAATTTTCATTCTTCGACGAACCGCAAGAGAAGAAGTGGGAAACCACACGCGGCTTGGGCTATGGCTTTGGCTATAACCGGACAGAAACAGAAGAAGACTTCTTGTCTGCTGACGAGTTGATCACAGATCTAGCCCGCGTTGTTGCCCGCAATGGTAACTATTTGCTGAATGTAGGCCCTGATGGTCACGGTCAAATCCCGGCAGAACAGGCCAGCCGCTTCCTCGCTGTTGGCGAGTGGCTGCGCGCCAATGCAGATGCCGTCTATGACAGCAAACCCTTTGGCCCCGGCACAGTCGTCGCCGAAGATGGCGCTGAACTGAACCTGACACGGGGCAAGAATGGCGCAATCTATGCGCTGGTCGGGAATGTGCCTGCGGATGGTAAAATCAGCGTCCGAATTGACGGGCTTGCTGGCCCGCTCGACTTACGTCGCCTTGATGGCGGGTCCATTGAGGGCACCTACGACAACGGGACATTGCAGCTCGACTTTGGTAGCGACGTCCCGAAATCTGTTTCCACAGGCGTTCAGCTTACAGCGGCGACAGACTAATCGCCCCCGACCCTTCGCGGGTTAATCGAACATTGTAGACGGCGGCCACACGGTCCGCCGTCAACACATCCTCAGGCGTACCGTCTGCAATCACGCGCCCTTGATCCATCAGAACAAGACGATCACACAGGCGCGCTGCCAATCCCAAATCATGCAGCACAACCATTACCCCCTGCCCGTTATCGACAGCCGCGCGGAACAGGGACATGGTTGCCAATTGGTGCGCGGGGTCAAGGGCGGCAATCGGCTCGTCAGCCAGTAACAAGGGTGCCTCAACCACCAGCGCGCGCGCCAACCAAATGCGGGCCAACTCACCCCCGCTAAGATGCGTTACCGGGCGGTCTGCAAAATCAAGCGCATCAACCTCGCCCAAAACACGCTCAACGATGGCGTGGTCTTTATCACTCTCACCACTAAAGGGCCCAAGATGCGGCAGTCGCCCCAACATAATCAAACGCCGCCCCGTGATCGGCCATAGCCCCTCATGATTTTGCGGCAGATAAGCGATGGCGCGTGCCCGGTCCTGCCGCTTTGTCTTATCAATCGATTGCCCATCCAGCTTGATTTCACCCTGCCAGCCTTGCAGGTTGCCGGTTATCGACCGCAACAAGCTGGACTTGCCCGCACCGTTTGGCCCAATCAGACCTACAAGCTGCCCGGTTCCGACAGACAGGCTGACATCATCCAACAGGCGTTTGTCATCAATCGTGAGAGACAGCTTTTCGACGCGCAAACTGGTCATGCGAGCAGCCCCCGTTTGGCGCGCAGCAACAAAAGCACAAAGAACGGCACACCGATAAAGGCTGTAACGACACCCAAGCGCAGCTCAACCCCCGGGGTCAAAATACGCACGCCAATATCGGCAAAAACCAACAACACCGCACCTGCCAATGCAGACGGGATCAGGCTCGCCCCCGGCATGTGCCCTGTGAAGGGGCGCACCAAATGCGGCACAACCAGCCCGACAAAGCCGATAACGCCCGACACGCTGACAGCGGCACCAACGCATAATGCGGTGCCCATCACCGTCAAAAACCGTGTCCGTCTTATCGAAACACCAAGGCTGCGTGCGCTTTCCGCGCCTAATGTCATGGCGTCAAGCCCGCGGCCCGCCGCCAAGATCATCCCCCACCCCACCAACATAAAGGGCAAGGCTATCATCACATGATCATAGGACCGGTCCGCAAGCGACCCCATCATCCAGAACATGATTTCATAAATTGCAAAGGGGCTGGGCGCGACAGTCAGCAACAATGCAACAAAGGCATTTGCCAGCGCATTGATCGCAACACCCGCAAGCACAAGCGTTGCGATACGCGTGTCATCCCCCCATAGCGTCACAAGCAAAATCATCGCCACGGCGGCACCGATCAATCCGCCAACTGGAAGGCTGAGCAAACTTAACCCAGCAGTGCCAAACAGCCCGAAATAGAAAATGATCACGGCCCCTAATGCCGCCCCGCTTGATGCGCCGATCAGCCCCGGCTCCGCCAAGGGGTTGCGGGTCAAACCTTGTAGCGCAGCGCCTGACAAGCCAAGACTTGCCCCCACCATCAGCGCCAACAAGGCGCGCGGCAACCGAATATCCCAAAACAATATGGCTGCGGTTTCTGGATCAGTTGCCAGCAACATTTGATAGTCGCCAAACAGGCTGATAGCGCCACGCGCAAAAAAGGCAGATGCCGAACCGCCAATGATCGCAAGCAGTAGTAAAATCAGGCTTAGGCGCTTGGCAGTCATTCTGCGCCCCCCAAAGCTTTGAAGGCGGCAACAGCCTCAACAGTATGTGGACCGCCACATGACCATAAGCGCCCGTCAACTGGCGCAAGCTTCATCTTGCCCGCATCTAACAATTTGCGTACGGCACGATGCTGCATCAAGTTGCGCGTCAGGGAATTATGTTGTTGGTGCAAGCCTTCAAGCAGCACATAATCAGGCTGCAATTGTATAATCCCTTCTAGGCCGATTTGGCCCCAACTGCCCATACCAAGATCATCCGCAGCAACATTACTATGCCCTGCGCGACCGACGATTGTATTGAACAGGCTGGGTGCCCCAATCGTTGCACCGCCTGAGGCAAAAGACAGAACCCGCGATTTGTTCGTGGTATCGATTTGATCAAGCTCAGACAGGTGAGCCCACATTTCATTGACGATCGCAAGGGCACGATCACTTTGCCCAACTGCCTTACCCACAGTCAAAATGCGGTCGGCAATATCATCAAAATTTTGAGCAGGCGCCAACTCAACAACCGGCACATTAAGCGCCCGCAAATGCTGCACAGCATAGCGCGCCGTGTAATTTCCCGTCAGGACAAGATCAGGCTGAAGGGCAAGCACTTCTTCGGCCAATCCGTGATTAAGGGGCAGCCCTTCGATTTTGTCAGTGATCAGCGAGAAACGCGGATCGGCAGCAAAGAAACTAACAGAGGCAATCTGTTCACGATCCGCCAGTGCCAACAACAATTGATCACTACAAAGGTTGAGCGACACAATACGCACAGGGCGCGCATCAGCGGGTGCCGTCGCTATCGACAGCACCACACTGAACAAAAGGATGAGTTTACTCACCCAATGACGCACGCAAGCCAACAAAGACACCCCTTCCAAGACCGACAAATTCAAAAATGTCCTGATAGTCTTCATCCAACAAGTTATCAGCGCGGGCCGTAAGCTCAAACCCATCAGTCAACTGATATGCCAGCGCTACATCGACCAAGACATAGTCATCCAACACGACCCTGCTTCCGTTTGAAAAATCGGTGTCAGGCATCTCGCCATTAAACGCGACATTCAGATTTCCGGTTAAGCGGTCATCCAACATTCTATGGCTCAAATTAGCATAGGCACTGTGTTCGGGACGGCGAATTTCCGCATCCCCATTCGGGTCCTCTGCATCAAGCCAAGTATAGCCAAGCATCAACGCGGTATTATTGCCGACCATAAGTTCGAGCGCGGCTTCGACCCCCTGCCGCTTGCTATCATTCGCACCATTGGCAAATGTTGACAGACCGGGAAACGGCACAAACACAAACTGAATTTCATTTGTCAGATCGGCGTGAAAGTAAGTGACGTCGAATGTGCCGCTGAACCCGTCATGCGCAAAGTCATGGGTTAGACCAATATCCCAACTTTCAGATTCTTCAGGCTTCAAGTTTGGGTTGCCGGCAGTAAAGAATACCGGAATATCAAACAATTCAGAAAAATCGGGGGCCTTGATACCCGTCCCCCAACTTGCATGGGCAGCCCAACCCTCACGAAGCCGCGCGCGCGCATCTACATGCCAAGTTGTTTTGTCCTTGAAAGAGTCATTGCTGTCATGGCGCAGACTTGCACCAAGGGCAATGCCCTGTTCGGCAATCAGCCGATATTCAACGATAGTGCTGTCTTGCCCACGGGTGAAGCCACCAGCGCTTGAGACACGTTTCTCAGTCTCAGTCCGGGCGGCGAGTGTGATCCTATGATCAAACCCATCTGTTTCAATCAATCGAGACACTTGCGCATCAAGCTTGCGGCGGAACCCATCTGTGATTGCGCCATTTGTGTCCTGACGACTATCTAATATTTGCGCCGACACTTCGCCTAGCCACAACTTATTTTGGCTTTCATATGTCAATCCTGCGCGACCCATATTGCGCTCAAACTCTGTCCGGTCTGAGGGATTGTCTGTAAGCACAAACAGGCCACCTACCAATGCGGAACTGTCAAATTCTGCACGATTTTCCTGACGAAGGGCGACAACATCAAAAGTCAAACCTTCATTCAAACGAATGCCAAGTTTGCCATGCATGTTGGTTGCCTCATACCCATCATCCTCATTGCCGCGGACAATCGCGTTATCACCGTCTGAGATAATGCGATTGACCGACAGGCGAACTGAGACCGTGTCATCGCTACGGGCAATCCCGGCACCGCCGCGCCATGTGTTGAAGCTGCCCCCTTCAAGCTCGGCAAAGGTTTGATCCGCGCCAAACAGACCAGGGGTTTCAAAGGACACAACACCGCCCAAAGCGTCCGCGCCATAAAGCGCGCTTTGGCCACCGCGCAGAACGGTTACCCGACCAAGATCAAATGATGACAGGTGAGACATATCAATGATGGTCCCGAAGGAACCGGGGTCTGCCGCCTCAATCCCATCGATAAATGTCAGTGTATGGTCCGCCTCTGCACCCCGTATGCGCAGTGAAGTCAAACCACCAAAGCTGCCTGACTGTCCAACAGTCAAACCCGGCAGGTTGCGCAACAGGTCACCAGCCAAAATTGGCTGACGCAGCGCGATGTCATCCTGATCAAGTGTGGTGACAGAGGCGCCAAGCGCACTTGCACTAATGGGGGTTAATGAGCCGATGACAAGAATTTCATCGGCAGGCTCGTCAGCGAGTGCCGCACCAGTTGAAAGCGCCAGTGCAGCAGCAAGCGCATAATGTTTATAGGCCATGGAAAGCATCCCTTTCCGCAATAGGTAACAACGCATCACGCAATGCGTGACACAGGTTCAACCGTCGCTTCGGAAAGGTTCCGACATGGCAGGCTCAACCCGGACGACCATGAGGACGGACAGGCGGCAAGGTTTCCTGACTTACGGTTCTATCGCTTGGCACCCCTTCCCGTTCGTTGACCGAACAGTGGTTTTGGCACCTTGCTTACCGTTTACAGTTGCGGGGACAGTTGCGGACTAGCCCTGAATTCAAGGCGCACCGCATTCCCTACACCAGCCTGTGGTGGGAAGGGTGTATCAGCGCCAATGGCTGAGATCAAGCCCATAGGATTGCCCCAATGTCGCGGACAAATCGGTATAGCGCGCCTTTAAACGGGCCAATGCGGCGCTATCAGCATCAGTGCTAACTTGCTGTTTCGGTGCGGTATTCAACCTGCGATAAAGGCCGCGCAAACCGTTATAAAGCGCATTATTCCTTGGCAGCAATGCACGCACACGCACATTCAGCGATTGCAATGCCTGTGACTTGACTTGATAGGTTTCGTTCTCGCGCGGGAAGTCGTAACGTTCATAAAACGCGGGGTTGAGGCCAAACTGCGCGCATAGCACTGTCATGCTGGCCTGCGGGTCTTTAAAGAACTGCTCCATCGACAGCACGCTCATACGATCAGGCCCAACTGCCGCGCGCCACATGTCCAGCCACTTGTCATAGGCAGCATAATCTAATGCGTTGTAGACAAGCTCATTCCTTGAAAAGTCCGTGCGTCCCGCCTCCAGCGCGGCAACATAGTCAGCAAACGACCAGTTGCCGGGAATGTGCTGCCAATTGTTTTGAAAATAATCAAAAGTTGATTTGATCTGTGCTGATGGCTCACGCACCAAAAACAAAAGATGCGGCTTGCTTGGCAGGTTGGGCAGCATCTGCAACGCCGTTTGTTGATACATATAGGCAGGGGTTGATTCTATGATCAGCTTGGGCGGTACGTCACCGCGCCACCCATCAAAAAATTGTTCATAGGCATCAACGTCCGCAGTGTGGGCATTCGCCTGTTCGTTCTGACTGTGCCAATCAGGATCGACAAAGAACTCAACCTCTTTCAGGCGCGCGCCCTGAACCTCTGGATGATCACTCAACCAGCGAAACAAGGTAGAGGTGCCGCTTTTCGGGGCGCCCGGAATAATCAAATTTGGCAGCATTCAAGCCCAGATTCTGTCTGCGTTATCCATCAATCAATGCCGGTTGGGCGCGCTGTTGCATCATCCCATCGACCAGATTGTAAACTGCCATGCCGACCACCATCGCCGCAACAAAGATAAATGTTTCAGTGTACATGAACGGCAAGGCCGCAATCGCAGGACCGGGGCAATAGCCCGCCATGCCCCATCCGATACCAAACAGGCTGGCACCACCGATCAGCCTTGCATCGAGGTCTGTCTTGGTTGGCAAATCGAACTTAGGCGCATTGATGGGCCGCTCACGCTTCAGCACAAAGCTATAGCCGATAAAGGTCGTGACCAAGGCCCCGCCCATCACGAATGCTAGTGACGGGTCCCACGCCCCAAACAGATCAAGGAAGCCAATGACCTTGGCAGGGTTCACCATTTCTGACGCGATTAACCCCAACCCGAATAACAGACCTGCTGCAAAGGCACCGAAAACAGCTTTCATCACCTCACCCTCCGATCTGGTTAAAGACAAAGACGGTGGCAAAGCCTGTCAGCATAAAGGTGATCGTCGCCACGATAGACCGTTGGGACAGGCGCGCCATGCCGCACACCCCATGACCGGAGGTGCAGCCCCCACCTAAGCGGGTGCCGAAACCGACGATAAGACCGCCTAGAATAATGACGCTGATACTGCGCGGCTGAACAAGCGCGGGCAGCTCCCCCCCCACAAGGCCATAAACAAATGGTGAGATCACTAAACCAACGACAAAGGCCAAGCTCCAGCCCCACGCGCCTGCACCGTCTTTCAACATGGTCAGATTGACCAGACCACCCACAATGCCACTGATGCCTGCGATCCGCCCATTCAACGCCATCAGCATCACAGCAGACAGGCCGATCATAACGCCCCCTGCCAATGAAATCAGGATAGTGTCCAAGGTAAGTTCCGCCATTGCGCCCTCCTCATCCGGTTCTTAGCCGCAGTTTTCTGCTGCTTTTTATATTCAATAATATGAATATACAGAATAGTCAATATATAAAAACACACAAATATAGTGGTATTAATGTTGTTTTTCTGTCGCATTGTGGAAAATAGATAATTTTCGTACTTGAAGCGGCACTATGACATTTCCATATGAGTTCCACTGATTTTTCACGGAATTCCGCCACAGGACATTTGACAATGCGCCATTTTTTGACACGAACAACCAGCATTGCCGCCATCGCCAGCACCATCATCCTGCCCGTCTGGGCCCAAGATGCAACGGTTGAGGCAGATGCATCGGTAGAGGTGGACGCAACAACTGAAACAAAGGCCCCGCCCACCATTCCTGAAATCACTGTGACCGCCCAAAAGCGTGCCGAAGACGTTCAGGATGTCCCCCTATCAGTGACCGCGGTTGCCGGTGACCTGCTAGAGGCACGCGCAGTTGATAAGGTCGATGATGTCGGTTATCTGGCACCGAACCTTGATATCGCCGCCCTGCCCCGGTCCTCCTATATTCGGATTCGCGGGCTAGGCTCTGGCGACAATAAGGGTTTTGAACAATCTATCGGCCTTTTCGTCGATGGTATTTATTATGGCCGTGCCGAATATTTGAACGATGCGATGATCGACATTGAACGGATCGAAGTGTTGCGCGGCCCGCAAGGCACATTGTTCGGTAAAAACACTGTTGCAGGTGCCCTGAACATCACAACGCGCGACCCCAGCACCGAATGGGAAGTTTACGGCAGCGCGCTGTTTGGTGAATATAACCAGCAACGGTTTGAAGGCGCGATTAACATCCCTTTTTGGGAAGATGTGGCAGGCCTGCGCATTGCCGCCAAGGATAATGAACGCGACGGCTATATCTATAACCGTCTGCTTGATCGCGACGAAGCCAATCTCGACAAAACATATGCTCGTGCAAAGCTTGGCCTGTTAGGCACCGAAACGTTCGAGCTTGTTTTGGGTGTCGATTACGGATCACTTGAAGCGCGCGGTAATGGCTATCAGCTATCGCAACTAAGTCCTGAAACACAATTGCTATACAGTGCCTTTGACCCGAATGTGGAAACAGATCTCGACGACTACGAAACCTCGCTTGATTATCCGGGCTATACTTACCGCGATACACTTGGCGCAACCTTGACCGCAAAACTTGACGTGGCAGAGCATGAGCTGGCCTTTATCGCCGGGTGGTCAAGCTATGAATTCGAGGTTTCAGACGATGTTGATTTCGGCCCCGCCCCGTTGTTGAGCTTCCTTTATGATGACGAGTTTGAACAATATAGCGGTGAAATTCGCCTGACCTCGCCAGATGGTCCGTTCGAATATGTAGCAGGCCTTTACTACTTCTTCTCAGATTATGATGCGAATACCGACTTCACCATGCTGCCTGATTTTGATGTATTGGGTACGGTGACCGGCCTTGTGTTGCCTGCTGCCTTGCAAGACATTTTGGCATTGGCAGGCCCCACCTTTAATGGTGACAATCGGCACAAAGACTTTATGCAGGAAACAACCCATATCGCCGCCTATGGTCAGGCCAACCTGACCTTATGGGAAGATTTGGAGTTGATCGCAGGCCTGCGCTATACGACCGAAGAAAAAGACCATTTTCAGGAACAAACATTTGAAAATGGCGGCATACCCTTCATGCTAATTACCGGCGACACAGCTTTTGCCGCCAAAGCCAGCCGCGACGAAGACAATTGGTCCCCCAAATTTGCTGTCAAATACAACTTCCTTGAAGATGCCATGGGCTACATCACCTATGCCAAGGGCTTTAAGGCTGGCGGGTTCAATGAAATGGCCACAAGCCCTGATGATATGGAGTTTAACGAGGAGCTGTCCGACACAATCGAAGCGGGCATCAAATCCACATGGTTTAATCGTCAGGTCACTTTCAACGTCACCTACTTCTACACCAGCTTTGAAAACCTTCAGGTTGCTGTCTGGGACGGCACAGGCTTTGTCGTGACCAACGCAGAAGAAGCAACCACCCAGGGGCTTGAACTTGAAAGCATGGTCGTGCCGGTTGAAGGGCTGTTCCTGTCGCTTGCCGCTGGCTGGATTGACGCCACCTATGACAGTTTCAAAAACGGCCCCTGCCTTGCCGGTGAAGGCAAAGGGTGTGACCTGTCTGGCGATCGCCTGAACCAGGCACCTGAGTTTAACGGCACCTTGTCAGCGCTATATGAGCTTGATTTCAACACTGCCAATATGATGGCCTTCATCGGCGGTGATGTGTATTACCAAACCGAAATGTTCCTGACGCCTGACCTTGATAAGGCAGACTCTCAGGAAGCCTATACACAGCTAAGTGCCCGCATCGGCGTCCGCCATCCTGACAATCTGTGGAGCTTTACCGTCATCGGCAAAAACCTACTTGATGAAACCATCAAGCAGGAAAGCTTTGACGTGCCGCTGT
This sequence comes from Alphaproteobacteria bacterium, assembly GCA_965229935.1. Lineage (GTDB taxonomy): Bacteria > Pseudomonadota > Alphaproteobacteria > SPJN01 > SPJN01 > SPJN01. The sequence goes on along the minus strand of CBDDKB010000002.1, from coordinate 866,674 downwards.
TCGCAGGCTCACACTTTGCCGCTGTTGCGCCGCCGCGCACATTCTCTGCCCGGTTTGCTGTCGAGTTTTAATTTGCTTTAACAGCCTGAATTTTGCACCCTGCCCCTCAATCACACATTAAGATTGAGGGGCTTTTGCTATGGGCACTATCACGCCATTTACTATTGATATACCGCAGGATCGGCTGGACCGAATCCACACCCGTGTCGCCGATTACGAATGGCACGAGATGCCCGCCAATGGTGGCTGGGCCTATGGCGCTAATCTCGACTATATGAAGGACCTGTGCGCCCATTGGCTCACCAATTTTGACTGGCGCAAGGCCGAAGCCGGGCTGAACCGTTTCCCCCAATTCAAGGCCCCGGTGACTGTCAATGGGGAGACACTGAACCTGCATTTCATTCACGAAAAGGGCTCAGGCTCCAACCCCCAGCCGCTGATTATCATTCATGGCTGGCCCGGCAGCTTTTACGAGTTTTTGGAGGTGATCGAACCTTTAGCTCATCCCGAACGGTTTGGCGGCGATGCAGAGGACGGGTTTGATGTCATCGTCCCTTCATTGCCCGGCTATGGCTTTTCGGACAAGCCTGCCAATCCTATCGGCCCCATGACCGCTGCGAAATTCATGAACGGTTTGATGACCGACGTTCTGGGCTATGACAGCTATTTCGCACAGGGCGGCGACTGGGGCGCGATGACGACCTGTTACCTTGGCAAGGATCATGACGCCTGCAAGGCCATTCACCTGAACATGATGGGTTTTTCACCACCTGCCCCAGAAGGCGACATGCCAGAGGATGAGCAGAAGTGGCGCGACGGGCAGCGCATGACGTTTGAGATGGAGGGGGCCTATTTCCGCCTGCAAATGACAAAGCCCCAATCCCTGTCCTATGCGATGATGGACAGTCCAGTTGGCGTGGCAGCATGGCTGGTGGAAAAGTTCAATACTTGGTCACATACGCCTGAAGATAATATTGAAAACACCTACACAAAGGATCAGCTTCTAACCAATATCATGATCTATCTGGTCACCCGCACGTTCAACACGGCAAGCTGGATGTATCGCGGCCTGATGGAAGAAGGTGGCGCGGGCCTGCCCAAAGGCGACAGGATCGAGGTGCCCGTCGGCGTCGCCAACTTCCCCTTTGACCCCTTGATCACATGGCCCAAACGTGAATGGGCAGAACGAGCCTATAACATCCAGCACTGGACAGATATGAAGCTGGGCGGCCATTTTGCGGCACTGGAACAGCCTGAGCTTTATACCGCCGATGTCCGGCAATTCTTCACCAATTGCACAAAATAGGCATATGGGCCAAAATAGGCGATCAGAATTAAAAACGGGGAAAAATCATGCATGATCTGGTGATCCGCAACGGCAAAATTTATGATGGCACGGCGGATGCACCCTTTATGGGGGATGTCGCCATTGATGATGGCAAAATCACGGCTGTCGGCACTATCACGGCGAAAGGACGCGAAGAAATTGACGCGTCTGGTCAGATCGTAACCCCTGGCTTTGTCGATGCCCACACTCACTATGATGGGCAGGTAACCTGGGACCCTTATTTGCAGCCTTCCACCTTTCACGGTGTCACGACAATTGTCATGGGCAATTGCGGTGTCGGCTTTGCCCCCATCCATGAAGACCAGCGCGATTGGGTTATTAAGTTGATGGAGGGGGTTGAGGATATCCCCGGCACCGCCCTTCATGAAGGGATCAAGTGGCAGTGGGAAAGCTTTCCCGATTATCTCAATGCACTCGATAAAACACCGCTTGCTATCGACGTGGCAACGCAGGTGCCCCATGGCGCGATCCGTGCCTATGTCATGGGCGAACGCGGGCCCGCGCACGAACCCGCCACCCCCGAAGAGGTTGAGGAGATGGGCCGCGTCGCTGCCGAGGCGATTGAGGCTGGCGCTCTTGGCTTCTCCACCTCCCGCACAGAAAAGCACCGCGACAGTGATGGCAATCTCGCCCCCACCATCAATGCACTGGAAGAAGAGCTGGTTGGCATCGCCAAGGCGGTCGCAAAAACAGGCAAAGGCGTCTTGCAAGGCATTTCGGACTTTTATGATTTTGATGCGGAATGGAGCATCTTCCGCCGTATGGTGAAAGAAAGCGGCATGCCCATCTCTATCACCGTTGAACAGCAAGACGTGCGCCCCGATTGGTGGAAGCAGCTTTTAAAGGCGATCGATGAAGCACAGGCCGAAGGGCTGCCGATGCGCGGTCAGGTGCCGCCACGCCCGACAGGGGTGTTATTGGGGCTTGATTGTACGCTGAATCCCTTCACGCTTCACCCAGCCTTTTTAGAGGTCGCCCCCCTGCCCCATGATGAGAAGGTGGCAAAGCTGCGCGACCCTGAATTCCGCGCCTTGTTGCTGAGCCAAGAACCAATCAAGCTGGGCAATGAGGTGGTGGACCATATTATGGAAAGCCACCACAAAATGTTCGATTTGGGTGAGCCTGCCAATTACGAACCTGCCTATGAAGATTCCGTCGAAGGCAAGGCAAAGGCATCCGGCAAATCTGTTTACGAAGTCGCGCTCGACATGCTGTTGGAACGTGATGGTCATGCCATGTTGTATTTCCCGCTGTTCAACTATCAGACAGGCAATCTGGACATTGTACATGAAATGCTAACGCACCCTCATACCGTGTTTGGCCTTGGGGATGGCGGTGCCCATTGCGGTGCCCTGTGCGATTCAAGTTTCCCCACAACCCTGATCCAGCATTGGGGCCGCGACCGGACACGCGGACCGAAACTGCCGCTGGAACAATTGATCTCAATGCAGACGAAAGAAACCGCAGAACTGGTTGGAATCAAGGATCGCGGCTTGTTGAAGCCGGGCTATAAAGCCGATGTCAATATTATTGATTTTGACAATATGGTCCTGCACGCACCTGAAGTTGTCTATGACCTGCCTGCTGGCGGTCGCCGTCTGATCCAAAAGGCAGACGGTTACACAAAGACAATTGTATCCGGCATTGTTGCCTTTGAAAATGGGGAACCGACAGGGGCACTGAATGGCAAGCTGATCCGTGGGGCCCAACCCGCCCCGGACTTGCCCGCGCAAGCCGCTGAATAGACTAGCTGCCCAACAGCTTCTGAAATTCGTTAAGCCTGTTTGCACAATTGGACAGGCTTAATCTTTTGTTGCGGTCAGTTTGGCCGCTGACAAGCTCTATCGACGATTTGGCGAGCTTGAGTTTCTTGGATAATAGCTTGATCAACGCCTTGTTGGCCTTGCCATCCTCAGGCACGGCAGTCACGCTGATTTTCAGACGGGTTTGGCCCGCATCGTCTGCAAAAGGGGCGCCGATCCGGTCAGCAGCGGCATTGGGACTTAACCTAATGGACAGGATTAGGTCTGCGCCCGTCACCTCAAGCCAGTCAGCCAAGATATTCCCACATCAGATTGCGCAGGAACCAAAGGCCGATGATCAGGATCATGGGCGACAGATCAAGGCCACCCATCGGCGGCAGGATGCGCCGGATCGGTTCCAGCACAGGTTCTGTCATGCGCGCCACAAAATAAATCACCTGTCTGACGATCTGGTTATGTTGGTTGACCACGTTAAAGGCGATCAGCCAGCTCATCACCACCCCGGCAATGATAATCCAGACATAGATGTCAATCAGAAGTGAAATCAGCGCAAGCAGCGATACCATTGGGTCACCTTAAATTCAGACATGTTCAACTAGTATGTAGGCGTGGGGAGGCGTGATTGCAAGGCAGGTTTAGTCAAGCGACCCGACAAGGGATGCGCGCTGCGACAGCTCTATCCAATTGCCGTCGGGGTCGCGAACAAAGCTGATCCGCGCTGTACTGCCCAATGTGGTTGGGGCCATCCCCTCTATCCCGCCAGACGCCAGCGCCTTTTCATGTGCCTCATCCGCGTTGAATATCTGAAAGGTGATATAGCGCCAGCCCTTCCCCTCATACTGGGCATCGTTCGGTGCATCGTCTGCCTTTTCAAGCAGCAGCAAGCCATTCCCCAATCGAAACGCAACGCCCTTACTGTAAGGTTCTTCTTCAAGGCCGAAGGCGTCACGGTAAAAACGGCTATGCGCTTCAATCGAGCGCACCTTAATGCGTAGGGCAAGCTGCTTAATGCCATCCCTGCCCGGCTCAACCAGCGCGACCTGATTACCGTCCGGGTCAGTCAAATGCTGTATGCCGCTGATCCCCTCACGCGCAATCAAGACTTCCTGATAGCCCGTCGGCGGATTATCAGGCAGCGGATTGCGGCTGTGATTGATCTTGATGACGGAACCCAAAGCATCATGCCGATGCTGACGCTTGCCCCCGCCCAGTGGCAACATCTCATCAAACGGTGTGCCGACTTGGGTCTGCCAGAAGCTTAGCATGGGGTCGAGCGTTTCGGTCGCGAGCCCCACATCAAAACAGGGTTTGGCAAATTTCATCAGGTCAGCCTGCGTCCTGCATGGCCTCTAGAGCCTTTGCCATATTCTGACGCGTCACCTCCAACGCCTTCATCGGGCGCAGCATCACCTTGAACTTTGTAATCTTGCCCGCATCATTCCAGAAGATCATGTCGATGCCATTGACATACATGCCGTCCACATTGACCTCAAACTCAAGAATGGCTTGATCGCCGCAATCAAACACATTCACATAGCGGAAGTCATCCGTCAGCGTATTTCCCGCCGCTGTTAGATAGGCGAAGGTCAGATCGCGCCCCTCCTGCCCGCGAAACACTACGGGGCTGTAAAACACCGCATCGGGATCAAGCATATCATACAGCACCTGCTTGTCATGATCACCCAGCAGGTAGTCCATCCAGCGTTGCAAATTCGGCGAATAGCCTGAGGTTGGAATGGTTGCAGAAAAGCTCATCGGCTTACTCCCTTTTTATTTTTTGATCATATCCCATGAAAGCGGCGTGCCCGCATCAATGTCCTGCGACACCTGCTTGCCCAGCAGCTCGTCATAATATTTTGGCGGCAGGCCATTGCCCGGCCTGATGGACCGCAAATTTTCGGGCGTCAACGCATCACCGGCTTTCATATCAGCAGTAATATAAAGCGACCGCCTAAATTGCAGGTTCGCTTCTTCAACGCCCTTCAACTCATATTTTGCTGGCCCCATCGCCTCCCACGCAGTGCGGCAGTCATCTACCAGCCGCTTCAACTCATGCGGTTCAAGCGAAAAGTCAGAATCGACGCCACCATCGGCGCGCGACAAGGTGAAATGCTTTTCGATCAGGCACGCCCCCATTGCGATGGCTGTTGTCGCCACCGCTGTGCCCATTGTGTGGTCTGAAAGGCCGCTCAACACATCGAAGCGCGCTGCAAGATCAGAAATGGTCTGCAAATGGCTTTGGCTGGCAGGCGCAGGATAGGCTGAAATGCAATGAAGGACGCACAGCCCGTTTACACCAGCATCCTTTGCCGCGCTGATTGCCTGCTCAATCTCCTCCAGATTGGCGATGCCTGTCGACATGATCAGCGGCTTGCCCGTTTGGGCAGCGCGTTTGATCAGGGGCAAGTCTACAAGCTCGAACGAGGCGATCTTATAGGCAGGCGCATCAAGCCCCTCTAAAAAATCGATAGCCGTAAAGTCAAAGGGGGAGGAAAAAATCGTAATCCCCACCTCTTTCGCCTTTTCAAACAGGCGCGGATGCCAGTCCCACGGTGTATGCGCTTCGTCATACAAATCATGAAGGGTATAACCATCCCATAGGCCGCCGTGAATTTTAAACTCGGGCCGATCAGATTTGATGGTGATTGTGTCAGCGGTATAGGTTTGCAGCTTCACCGCATCCGCACCCGCCTCCTTTGCTGCGTCGATCAAGGCAAGGGCACGATTGATATCGCCATTATGATTTCCGGACATTTCAGCAATGATATAGGGCGGCTGACCCGGCCCAATCTTACGCCCCGCAATTTCCATCACATCGGCCATAAAGACTTACTCTCCATCAATCGCGCGATCCAAACACGCTTCATATATCGTGGCACTATCCTGCCACCGGGCGCGTGATAGGGAAAGGTCCAACAGTGCCGGGTCTTTGTCACTCACAATGGTAAAGCCCAGCTTTTCATGCAAATGGCGCGAAGCTGCATTGCTGGCAAGACTTTGTGCCGCCACGAACTGCACATCATCCCGCGCAAACAAGATCGCCAGAAACAGGGATAGCATGGCCGCCCCTGTCCCCTTTGGCGCATCCGCCTCCCCGACATAAAAGCTCCACTGCCAAATGCCCTTGCCGCGCGCAATCGCATTCACATGACCAATGGGGCGCCCATCAAGCTCCGCTATGCACCACAGCCCATCTGCACGCGTTAACACCTGATCGAACCATTGATTATGCTCATCCTCGGCAATTACATGATCGGTCAGGCTTGCCTGACGGATAAAGTCTTGATTGCGCCAATCACGCAGGCGGGTCCTGTCCTGTTCTTCAACCGGGCGTAAAGTCAGGTGATCGCGGAAGCTCATGACAATGCCTCCATCGCCTCGACCACGCGGGCTGCGCCCTGCCCGTCACACAGATCTAGGCTGTCCTGCAGCATCTTGCGCCAGTCGGATGGCGTCTCAATCAACGACTGCACTGCCTGCGCGATATGATCAGTAGTCAAATCTGTCAAATTGCCCAACAGGCGCACTGCGCCTTGTTCGGCTACAAAGCGCAGCAAATCAGATTGATTGTCAGCGACGCTGACAGCCAGTGTGGGCAGGCCAACCGTTGCCCGCTCAAAACTGCTAACCCCACCTCCGCCGATGGCTAAATCAGCCGCAGCCATCAGCGCAGCCATTTCCGTTGCATCTTCATGAACGGTGACTTGCGGCATGGCGGAGGCAAGCGCGCGCACTTCACCTATCGCTGGACTGACAGAGCCTATGGCGACATCGACAACTAAGTCCGGGCATTGCCGCAATGCCTGAAGCGCCAAGGGAACCAGCCCGCCAGCATCCATATAGCCATTGGCCACAAAGATACGCTGCGGCCTGTCCAACTGCGCACGACGGGCTACTGCGCCCTGTCTCGCCTCAGCGAATTCCGATCGTAGCAGTGCATATTGCGGCCCGATCATTTTTTGGGACGTTTTTGGCAAACAAGCCTCAAACCGCGCGCCTATCATCTCACCTGGCAGGCTTTGACATATCAGCAAATCGCAGTCGAGTGGCCGATCCGCCAACTCATCCACGACAGCGATTTTACGCGCATACCGCCGCATGGCAGACAACCAGCGGCTATCAATGCCGTAATGATCAACCACCAACCAATCCACAGCGCCATCAATCAATGCACGTGTTTGCGCCATATCCTCTTCAAATGACACACCCAACCATGGCGCGTGGTCAGGGTCGTCATCTGTTGGTGCATAGGTGGCGCTTGGTGCGGGAAGCACATCAAGGGCAAAGCCCGCCTCAGTGATCTTATTCAAGATCGCACCCGGCAAGTCACGGCAAATAAAGCGGCAGTCAGCGCCCCGCGCCTGCAACGCATGGGCCAATGTCAGGCAGCGCATCACATGCCCCGCGCCGATCATGGTTGCACTGTCTGTACGAAACAGAACTTGCATCACTTGTCCTGTGATTGGGACAAAGCAGCCATTTTCAGTTCCGCCTGCCGCCAGTCATCCGGCGTGTCAATATCTTGCACCTGCCAGGGCGGCAACACTACAGCCCGCGCCTGATCCCATATCGCTTGCGTGTTATCACACCATGAAGACGCCATGGCCCAATAGAACTGCCCGGCATCATGATAAACCTCGTCCAAATCCTGCGAGCGCGAGGCCATAAAGGCAGGCTCTCTCGGCGTTACCATTCCGTCTATTAACAGCAAGCCACGCTGTACCGGAAACGTATAGGCCGTCACGGCCATCACAAACCCGGGCGCGCCATCAAGCGCCACGCGCCCGTCGCGCAAGCTGTCAGCGGTTACGAACGGCGCTGTCGGGTATAGGCAGCAAACAGGTACATCCCCAGATAGGCCGAGCCTAGATACTGCGTCCGCTATTACAGGTTGGGTCCCGGTAAAATCATCCGTCAATTCTGCATCACGCATAAAGGGTGTTTCCGCCCCGGCATCACGCGCGATGGCTGCAATCTCTTCATCATCTGTCGTCACAATAATGCGCGCAAATAAACCGCTTTCGATTGCTGCCTCGATTGACCAGACGATCATCGGCTTGCCGCAAAAGGGCTTCACGTTTTTGCGCGGTATGCGCTTGGAGCCGCCACGGGCCGGAATGACACAAATCGCATCAGCCATTCATCGCACCATCAATAGCGTCTGCAAGTGCCTGCACGGTCTGATCCTGCTCCGCCTCTGTCAAGCTGGCGTAAAGCGGCAAGCTAATTGCCTGCGCGTAATAGGCCTCTGCATTGGGGAAGTCGCCTTCTGCAAAGCCGCGCTCAAGGTAATAGGGCTGGGTGTGGACGGGCTGATAATGCACATTCACGCCAATGCCTGCGTCACGCATCGCCTCAAACACCCCACGGCGGTTTATGCCGCGTTCAAGTTCAATCACATAAAGGTGCCAGCCTGATTGATGACGGTTGTCGTCTGCGACAGGGCAATTAACAGGCAGGTCTTGCAACAGCATATCATAACGACGGGCAAGCGCAGCGCGCGCCTGATTAAATTCCGAAAGCCGCGTCATTTGACTGGCACCAAGGGCAGCCTGCAAATCCGTCATCCGGTAATTATAGCCCAGCGCGATTTGATCATAGCTCCATGGGTCGGGATCTTCTGTCCGGGCACGCAAATCAGGGTCGCGGGTCACACCATGCGAACAATAAAGACGCAAGCGTGCCTCAAGCTCTGCGCTGTTGGTCAGAGCCGCGCCGCCTTCTGCGGTTGTGACGATCTTGACAGGATGAAAGCTAAAAATCGTGATGTCGGCATAATCGTTACATCCAATCGGCGCATCAAGGAAACAGCCACCAATCGCATGGCTAGCATCCTCGATAATGGCAAAGCCATATTGCTTGGCCAGGGCAGCAATTTCGTCCATCTCTGCACTGCGGCCTGAAAAAGCGACCGGAATGACAATATCCGGCACGCGATCCGTCGCCGCCAGCTTTTCTGCCAATGCAGCAACACTCATATTTCTGGTAGCAGGGTCAATATCGACAAAATCAACATCTGCGCCGCAATAAAGCCCGCAATTGGCAGAGGCGACGAACGTGTTCGGGCTGGTCCATAGCAACCCCCCTTCACCCAAACCAAGCGCGAGGCATGCCGCATGAAGGGCAGAGGTTGCACTGTTCGCGGCAACCGCAAATTCAGCTCCCGTTGCCGCACATAATGCCTGTTCAAAGCGCGGAACCGCGGGGCCCTGCGTCAACCAATCGGAACGCAGAACATCCTCAACGGCCTTAATGTCTTCATCACTGATAGACTGGCGGCCATAAGGGATCATGGAAACGATCTTTCGCGTCAGGCTGGGACTGAGAGATTATAGCTCAAAATCTCGTCCCCTGTCAGGAAGTGCGGGTTGGAGCCTGACTGATATTCAAAGCCCTGTTCAACAGGTTTGCCTGCCTCGCCCAGACCGTTTGAATTATAGTCGTTTTCAAGGTGGGCAAATTGGATGGTCGGCTTAATCACATAATGATCATCAAACTCAACTGTCAGATGGGAATCATCTGCGGGGCACATGATCTCATGCAATTTCTCGCCCGGGCGAATACCGATAATCTTGGTCGGCAAATCAGGTGCCATCGCCTGTGCCAAATCCATAATGTTGATCGAAGGAATTTTGGGCACGAACACTTCACCGCCCTGCATGCGCTGGAAGTTATTCAGCACAAATTGCACCCCCTCTTCCAAGGTAATCCAGAACCGTGTCATACGTTCGTCGGTGATCGGGATATGGTCGGTGCCATCTACAATCAGCTTGTTAAAGAACGGCACAACCGACCCGCGGGAGCCAACAACATTGCCATAGCGGACAACCGAAAACCGCGTATCACGGCTGCCAGTCATATTATTTGCTGCCACAAACAATTTATCAGATGCCAGCTTGGTTGCCCCATACAGATTAATCGGGTTGGCCGCCTTGTCTGTAGACAGTGCGATCACACGCTTTACCCCATTGGCAAGCGATGCCTTGATCACATTTTCCGCGCCATTGATATTGGTGCGAATACATTCCATCGGATTATATTCCGCGGCAGGCACTTGTTTCAGCGCGGCGGCATGAACCACATAATCAACACCCTGAATAGCCTCGCGCAGGCGTTCCCCATCGCGCACATCACCGATGAAGTAACGCATTTCAGGTCCGTTAAAGGTTTGCTGCATTTCGAATTGCTTCAGCTCATCGCGTGAATAAACGATCACACGGCGGAACAGACCAAGGTCCAGAATAGTACGGATAAACAATTTCCCGAACGACCCTGTGCCACCGGTAATCAGGATCGACTGGCCTTCAAACATGGCTTTTAACTTATCCGATGCGGTCACAAAATTGTTCCTTGTTTGAAGGTGCGGACCATATGCACGGTATGCGAGGCCACAACCTATCTTTCACCTGTCTTATGAGTCGTGATGATTACAGACCGCCGCCACCCGGCGCAAGGCTGTTCAGACGCTTCTTTGATCAATAAAGGGCTGAAATGTCTGGAAAATGGCGACCCCGGCAGGGCTCGAACCTGCAACCTACGGATTAGAAATCCGTTGCTCTATCCAGTTGAGCTACGGGGCCGTACTAATGATCGACCCTGTTCAGGCCGATTATTCGGGCAAAGTGGCCCTGAAATTGTCAGCATAGGACTTGCGCTTGGGTGTTCTGACCTGCGGTTCGATGACATCAAAGGCAATATTATGCTTTTCTGCATAACTGATAGCGGCGTCTTTGTCGGCAAAGCGCAACCGCACCTGACCATTCATATCGCCAGAACCTGTCCAACCCATCAAAGGGTCAAGCTGCTTTTGTTCTGCCGGTTCAAATTCCAAAACCCAAGCATTGGTCTTGGCACGACCTGACTGCATGGCAGTTTTCGCAGGTTTGTAAATCCGAGCTTTGGTCATCTCTTTCGCCCTTCATTGATCAGCAGCCAAACGGCCAGCATCCGAAACCATCATACACGGTCCCACTATCTTACGAATAAGTGTCTTACGAACCAGTGTCTCACGAAATGGTCGGGGCGGCCAGATTCGAACTGACGACTTCCTGCTCCCAAAGCAGGCGCTCTACCAGGCTGAGCTACGCCCCGTTTGTGTGACGGTTGGCTGTTGGCTTACACCTTTGAACGGGACCGGGCAAGCCGCTGTAACAGCAAAAAAGGCGGGCAATCTGCCGCGCGCAGAAAGCCGGGGTCGTCTTATTTCTGCGCCTTGCGCCAACCGCGGCGACGCATAATCTTGAAAATGCCATTGGCAGAGACGATCATCCGGCCTTCGACAGTGATTTCAGCCTCTACAAACACGACAGAATTGGTCTTACGCACGACCTTGCCACGGCCTTCAACCCAGTCACCGGGCCGCGCCATGTGCAAAATGTCGGAATTCATCCGAATCGTCAGTGACGGCCCTTGTGCCGCATCCCAGGCTGAACGCCCCAATACACCGTCAGCAAAGCTCATCAAACAGCCGCCATGGACAATCCCAGCCCCATTGCAATGGCGGGTTCGCGCCCGGAACCCCCGCACAAACGGCGCAAGATCAGGCCGCGCCGCGAGCTCATCTGCTGTCGCATCACGATGATAAATCGGACCGTTACGAACAGAATATGGACCCGAATGAGGGTTGGTGGTGAACCCTTCGGGCGCATCGTCCGGGGCATCATCATCCTCGTAAGTCGCATAGAAACTATGGGCAAATTCACTTTCAGGGAAATCAGTCAAAGCGACCTCTTTTCAACAGGTTATAATTAGTTATTGATACTTGAATGTAGAATTTTGTCGCCGATCCGTATGCCATGGGCCTGCACATCGCCTGCATTCACCTCCAGCACATAGCGGACCGCAGCACCGCCCCGTATCGGTGTCAGGTCATGGGGCTGCGCGCCGGGGTGTATATGAGTGATGACACCACGGCCATCAGCAAAAATCATGTCGAGGGGGATGTATGTGTTTTTCATCCACATGCGAACGGCACGCGGACGCTCATATACAAACAACATGGCCTGATCAGCTGGCAGGGATTGACGGAACATTAACCCTTGGGCGCGCTGATCCTCGCTGTCCGCAATTTCGACCCTGTAAGTGGCGATCTTTATATCGCCACGGGCAATTGTCAGATCTGACAATGAAACATGGTTGGCGTCTGCGCCCGCCTGCCTATCCCCCATGGCATAGACGGGCAAAGCGCCCCACAGGACGCAAACGATCAGCAGCACATTTTTAAGGTGTGAACGCATGCAGGATACCAACTGGTTTCAAATCACTTGTTAGGTAAAGCAATTCGCCTGCACTGTACAAGCGTGAACTAAACTTTGGACAAAGGCCTAAACGCGGATTTCAGCGACCTGAAGGCCCTTTTTCCCCTCACCCACGCGAACCTCTATCTCTTCATCAGGTTCTAACCCGGCAAAGCCGTACTGGCGTAGTGTTTCCATGTGCACAAATATGTCTGGCGCATCATCGACAGCTTCACAAACAAAGCCATAGCCCTTGACCCGATTGAACCATTTAACAGTAACCGTCAGATAATCGCCTGTCGGCGCAACCCTGTTTGGATTTCGTGTCGCAACAAACCCGGCAACAGGCCCATCACCTGCGGCAGGAGAGAATTCACCACGCTGGCTCATCACTGCGTTAGAGATGGCTGTTGAATTATCTAAAGCGACGACATTATCGACCTGAAATCCCTTTTCAGTTTCGACGACATGAACCTCTATCAAGGCGCCTTCAAAGGTTGTACGCGCACCATGATCACGCAAACAGCTAATATGCAGCAAAATATCACGGTCGCCATTATCAGGCACTACAAAGCCATAGCCCTTGACGGGATCGAACCACTTCACCCGACCAGAAATAATGTCCTGACGCGCGTCTTCTGCACCTGAATCAGTATCCGACCCGATGACAGAATGATCGCCTTGTTGGTTTGCCGCATCAGTAACGGTCACATCAACGCCCTCCAGAACCCATGACATATTATCAAGGCTGTCGCTCAACTCAAGATAGAAAACATATCTACTGGCCTTTGACGCCGCGTACGACATTTTTGCATCAATAAAAGTTCCGAAAGGTGCGGCGCGCAAACCCTTTGCGCGGCCAATATCTTGTGGCATAAGGACGAATTCATAGCCTATACGGCTTGGGAACAACGACCCGAACGGGTTGTTAGGGTCATCGCAAACATTGGGGGGCAATCTTGGCGCGCGCCTTTACGCTTACTGTTTTCTTGTCGCTTTTATGGCTCGGCATGTCCGGCCATTACAGTCCGCTGCTATTAACCTTTGGGGCCGCATCCGTTTTAGGTGTTGTCTATATCGCCTTGCGCAAAGGCATTGTGGACATTGAAGGGACCCCCTATGAAATCGGCTTTTCCATCCTGATTTATTGGCCGTGGCTGTTTGTGGAGATCATTAAGGCAAATATTGATGTGACAAAGCGTGTTTTGGCCCCTTCCCTACCAATCTCGCCGACATTGTTCACCTTGAAGGCAAGTCAACATTCTGATTTGGGCAAGGTGCTTTATGCCAATTCCATCACCTTAACGCCGGGCACAGTTACAGTCGCCATCGAAGGTGACGAGTTTCTTGTCCATGCCCTGTCAGAGGATGCAGCAAAAGATCTGGAAGAAGGCACCATGGACCGGAAAGTGAGCGCAGCGGAACATAAACGCAAAACAGCCCCCGTAACCGATGGAGGCCAAGCATGACTATGTTTTCTGCCACCGCCATCGCCCTGATGGTAACAATGCTGATAGCGCTTGTGCGCCTATTGGCCGGGCCAACCGTTTATGATCGCGTTTTAGCGGTGAATATGTTCGGCACCAAAACCGTGCTGCTGATCGCTGTTTTCGGCTTTTTGACAGACCGGCCTGAGTTTTTGGACATCGCTATTGTTTATGCGCTGATCAACTTTATCGGCACCATCGCCATTCTGAAGTTCTTCCGCTACCGCACTTTGGGCGCCTCAGCCGCTGAGTTGAATGATCAGGAGGCCCGCTAATGACCATCGCTGACATTGCAAATTATGGAAGTTGGGCGCTTTTGTTGGGCGGATCATTCTTTTTATTGGTGGGCGGCATCGGCATTCTACGCCTGCCTGATGTCTATGCCCGTCTGCACGCGGCAGGCGTCACCGATACATTGGGCACCTTCCTGATATTGGCAGGCCTTGGCATTCAGGCCGGGTTCAGCCTGATCAGTTTCAAACTGCTTCTGATCCTTGCCTTTATGTGGATGACAAGCCCGGTGGCGAGCCACGCCTTGGCGCAGGCATCACTTTATGCCGGACGTAAGCCGCAGCTTAAAGCCAATCACGTTAGCAAGCAAAGTGCCAACGCCTTTGCCCTGCCTGCTGTTGAAGCCGGGAATGAGGAGGAGAAGTAGACATGGCTGACCTGATCTCAACCTCGTTCATGGAACATGCAGTCACGATCCTATTATTCGTGCTGTTGGCCGTTACGGCCCTCGCCGTGTTGCGCCTGACAAACCTATTTGCTGTCGTGATGCTGACAGGTGCCTATTCGCTATTGTCAGCCGTATTATTTGTGGTGCTTGATGCTGTGGACGTGGCCTTTACAGAAGCATCCGTCGGCGCAGGTATTTCGACCGTTTTGATGCTGGCCACACTGTCGGTTACAGGTTGGCGGCGCAAGGCATCAAGCGGCAGCAATATCGTGCCACTAGTTGTGACATTGATCGTCGGTGGTGCCTTGTTATATGGCACGGTCGATATGCCGAACTTTGGCGACCCGAATGCCCCGGCCAATCTTCATGTTGCGCCTGACTTTATTAAGGGCAGTGAAGAAGATATCGATGTGCCCAATATCGTTACCTCTATTCTCGCTTCCTATCGTGGTTTTGACACGCTGGGCGAAACCGGCGTGATCTTTACCGCCGGCATTGGCGTGATGTTGCTGCTTGGCTCCCGCCGCAAGAAAAAGAACACAACTGACCCCGCCGCAGACAAGACAGGAGAAACGGCATGAACCATCATCTGATTCTCCGTGTTGTGACCAAAATTCTGATCCCGCCAATTTTGCTCTTCGCACTTTATGTGCAGTTCCACGGTGACTATGGCCCCGGCGGCGGCTTTCAGGCCGGTGTGATTTTTGCCGCTGCCTTTGTGCTTTATGCACTGATTTTTGGGCTTGATGCAGCAAACGACGTTGCCCCGCCCCATATTGTGCGCGGTTTTACGGCAATCGGCTTGCTGCTTTATACCGGTGTTGGCATATGGGGCCTGGTTTTGGGCGCGCCTTTTCTGGATTATGGCGTGTTAGCTCATGACCCGATTCACGGTCAGCATTATGGCATCCTGCTGGTTGAAGGCGGCGTTGGCATTACTGTTGCGTCAACCATGATCACCATCTTTACCTATTTCGCTGAACATGGCCGCCTGCCCAAGGAAGGAGATGATGACTGATGCTGTCTGATCTGCTTTCCAACCTGAATTGGGATCATTATAATTATTGGATCATCATTATTTTGATGATGGTCGGTCTTTATGCCGTGATCGCGCGCGGCAATCTGATTAAAAAGATTGTCGGCCTGAACATCTTCCAAACTTCAGTCTTTATGCTTTACATCTCGCTAGGCAAGGTTGATGGCGGCACTGCGCCCATTTTGGAAGAAGGGCTGGCCCGCCCCTTTTCAAACCCCCTACCCCATGTTTTGATTCTGACCGCCATTGTGGTCGGTATCGCAACGACAGCTTTGGCGCTGGCCCTTGTGCTGCGTATCAAAGCTGCCTATGGCACGATCGAAGAAGATGAGCTTGAAGAAGCTGACAATGAAGACGAAGCAGCCGAGGCACAAACGGTTGCCCAAGCCCTTGCTCCACAGCAATCTGATGGAGGAGCCCACTAATGGCAACTCCTGAGATTATTTTGGCCGCCGCTGAGGCTGGCCACATGGTTCATGCGGCTGCTGGCGCACATGACAGCACCCACCACGACGCTCCAGGCCTGATGGATATTATCAGCAATAATTTGCCTGCCCTTCAGGTGATGGTGCCGCTGACCCTCGCCCCCCTGATCACATTGCTGAACAATCGGAACCTGAGCTGGGTGTTGGCGATGGTGGGGACGCTTTCAGCCTTCCTGATCGCGCTGGCGATGACCGCGCAGGTTCTGGATGGCAGTGTAATCAGCTATGCGCTGGGTAATTGGGCACCGCCGCTGGGGATTGAGTTACGCGTCGATGCTGCAAATGCACTGGTGCTGTTGATCGTTGCCTCTATCGGCACACTGGCAGCAATCTATGCAAGGCCCAGTGTTGATAAAGAGCTGGGGCTGACAGAACAGCCGCTGTTCTATACAGCGTTCCTTCTGTGCTTTGCCGGGCTATTAGGTGTGACGATCACGGGTGACGCTTTCAACCTGTTTGTGTTCCTCGAAATCTCCTCCCTCTCAACCTATGCGCTGGTGGCTATGGGGGCAAAGCAGGATCGGCGCGCGCTGAATGCTGCTTACAATTATCTGATTCTGGGAACCGTCGGCGCGACCTTCTATGTCATCGGCTTGGGCCTTGCCTATATGATGACAGGCACGCTGAACATGGCTGACCTTGCAACCCGTCTGCCTGATCTGATGGGCAGTCGCACATTGTGGGTTGCCTTTGGCTTCATCACCGTTGGTCTAGCAACGAAGCTGGCTATGTTCCCGCTGCATTTCTGGTTGCCTAATGCCTACACATATGCGCCCAGCATTGTAACGGGCTTTTTGGCAGCAACGGCAACCAAGGTAGCGGTCTATGCCCTGATCCGCTTTATCTTCACAGTATTTGGCGCAGATTTTGCGGTTGAAGCACAACTGTTTGGCAAGATTTTGCTGCCCCTTGGCATCATCGGTATCGTGGCGGGGTCGCTTGTTGCGATCTGGCAGGTTAATGCCAAACGTATATTGGCCTTCAGCTCTGTCGCGCAGATCGGCTATATGCTGGTCGGCCTTGGTTTGATGAGCCTGACGGGCCTGACCGCCACCATGTTGCACATGTTCAATCATGCCCTGATGAAGGGTGCATTGTTCTTCGCGCTTGGTGCCGTCATGTGGAAATTGGGCGGCGTCACACTTGATAAAATGCGCGGCGTTGGCAAAACCATGCCATGGACCATGGCCGCCTTTGTTGGCGGCGGGCTAAGTCTTGTAGGCGTTCCCACGACGGTTGGCTTTGTCTCCAAATGGATGTTGCTGAACGCTGCCTTTGAACGGGAGTGGTATTGGCTGATCGCTATATTGCTTGTCACATCATTGATGGCTGCAGTGTACATGTGGCGCGTTTTTGAGGTTGCCTATTTGAAACCTGCCCCGGAAGGCACCCAAAAGGGTGAAGCGCCGCTTTTGATCCTGCTCCCCACATGGGCGTTGGTCTTGGCGAATTTCTGGTTCGGCCTGAACGCCACAACAACTGTTAATCTGGCAGAAACCGCCGCCCGCGGCTTGCTCGGACTGGTGGGAGGGGCCAACTGATGATTAGTATGAGTTTTGATCTCGCAATCGCCCTGTCCCTGATCATTCCGCTGGTCGGCACGATCCTGATCGGCATGTCTGGGGACCGCCCCAATCAACGTGAAACCGTAACACTGCTGACAGCGATCAGCCTGTTTGCGGTGACCCTTTGGCTATTGCCGCAGATTGCAGCAGGCGCAAGGCCCGAGGTCAGCTTCTTTGAAGTGCTGCCGGGCATGCCGCTGAAATTTTCCATCGAACCGTTGGGCATGTTGTTTGCAACCATTGCCAGCGGGCTATGGATCGTCAATTCCATCTATGCCATCGGCTATATGCGCAATTCAGGCGAGGTTAATCACACCCGCTTTTTCATGTGCTTCCCAATCTCAATCGGTGCGGCATTGGGCATGGCCTATGCAGGCAATTTGTTCACCCTGTTCATTTTTTACGAAGTGCTAACCCTGTCCACCTATCCGTTGGTATCCCATCGCGAGACAGAGGAAGCTAAAAAAGGCGCACGGATCTATTTGGGTGTGTTGCTTACAACCTCAATCGGATTGCTCCTCCCTGCTATCATCGCAACCTATATGCTGACCGGAACAACCGACTTCACGGCTGGCGGCATTTTGGCAGATCATGTTAGCCCAACAACAGCAACAATCCTGTTAGCGCTGTTTATGTTCGGGATTGGTAAGGCAGCATTGATGCCGTTCCACAAATGGCTGCCATCAGCCATGGTCGCCCCTACCCCAGTGTCAGCAGTGCTGCATGCGGTTGCCGTTGTGAAGGCCGGCGTGTTCAGCGTATTGAAAGTCGGCATCTATATTTTCGGTGTCGATTATCTGGCCGATGCTGATCTGACATTCTGGCTGCAAGCTGTGTCAGGCTTCACCCTTGTCACCGCCTCTATCATAGCGTTGACCAAGGACAATCTGAAAGCACGGCTGGCCTATTCCACCATCAGCCAATTAGCCTATGTGGTGTTTGGTCTGTCGCTGGCAACATCTGCTGGGTTCATGGGTGGCTCACTACAAATTGCCATGCATGCGGTTGGCAAGATCACCCTGTTCTATTTTGCAGGTGCAATTTATGTTGCCCATCACGTCACCGAAGTATCGCAGCTAAACGGCCTGGGTCGCAAAATGCCCCTAAGCTTTATCGCCTACACCATTGGTGCGCTGTCGATTATCGGCCTGCCGCCATTTGGCGGGGCTTGGCCCAAATTCGCCCTGATGGAAGGGGCCGTTGATGCCGGCCAGCCGATCCTGATCGCTGTGCTGATCATTTCATCCCTGCTGAACATCGCCTATTTGCTGCCCATCACTGTGCGCGGCTTTTTCCTGAAAGCTGACGGCGATGATGATCCTGCCCCCTTTAGCTGGGACAAGGTGAAAGAAGCGCCGCTAATGGTGCTTGGGCCGCTATGTTTCACCGCAATTCTTTGCTTTGTCATGTTCTTCGCCGTCGGGTCGGTCGAAGGCCTGATTGCCCCGATTTTGAATTAGAGGCGCCCGCAAATGTCTGACAAACATAATCATACAAATGACGATCACGAGCTTGGCTGGTTTGAGCGGGTGGAAAATCACCGCCTGTTGGTTTTGCTGACCATTTTGATCTGTGTCGGCTTCGGCGCGGCTGATTTCTTTTACCATAAGCACCCGCATTTTTCAGCCGAAGAGATCCCCGTCTTTTACGGCCTGTTCGGCTTTGCGGCCTTTTTCTTTGTGGTGTTGGCAGGCGCACAATTGCGCAAACTGATCATGCGCCCCGAAGATTATTACGACGCACAACAGGATGGGGAGGCTGACAATGTTGAGTGAGCTTAACCCCGGTTTTATCCTGATTTTGGGCGCACTGTTGGTGCCGCTGCTACGCGGGCCATTACGCAAAATCTACATGTTGCTATTGCCTGTCGTCGGCGTGATGCATCTTTTGAATACGCCCCACGGCACCTATGGCGAGCTTGAGATGATGGGCATGGTGATGGAAACCTATCGCCTTGATCAGCTCAGCTTCGTGTTCGGTCTGATTTTCCATATTGCTGCCTTCCTTGGCATTCTCTATGCGCTTCATCTAAAGGACACAGCCTCTGACACAATGCAGCATGTCGCTGCACTGATCTATGCGGGTGCAGGCGTGGGTGCCGTATTTGCTGGCGACCTGATGACCCTGTTCATCTTTTGGGAGCTGACGGCCATTGCCTCTGTCTTTTTGATCTGGGCACGGGGCACAGACATCGCTTTTAAAACCGGGATCCGCTATTTGATCATTCAGGTCGGTTCAGGTGTGTTGCTGCTAGCTGGCCTTGTCATACACAAGGCAGAAACCGGCAGCATCGCCTTTGACCATTTTGGCGTTACCACAATGGCCGATTTTACGGCGGGCACGTTCCTGATCTTCTTTGCCTTTGGCATCAAGTGCGCCTTCCCCTTTCTGCACAATTGGCTGCAGGACGCCTATCCGCAGGCAACACCGACTGGGACTGTTATCCTGTCAGCCTTCACAACCAAGCTGGCTGTTTATTCGCTGGCTCGCGGCTATGCGGGGCTGGATATTCTGATCCCGATTGGTGCGACCATGACAGCGTTCCCGGTATTCTTTGCCGTAATCGAAAATGATCTGCGCCGTGTGCTTGCCTATTCGCTGAACAACCAGCTTGGCTTTATGGTGGTTGGGGTTGGCGTCGGTTCTGCCCTCGCGCTAAACGGTACGGCGGCGCATGCCTTTAGCCACATCCTTTATAAGGCGCTATTGTTCATGGGTATGGGTGCGGTTCTGCACCGCGTTGGTACGACCAAGGCGACAGAGCTTGGCGGGCTTTACAAATCTATGCCGTGGACCGCTGTGTTTACGATTATCGGCGCCATGTCGATTTCGGCATTCCCGTTCTTCTCTGGCTTTATTTCAAAGTCGCTGATTTTGGCAGCGCTTGCCCAAGAACATATGTGGCTGGCGTGGACCGTATTGTTATTTGCCAGTGCCGGTGTGTTGGAACATTCGGGCATTAAAATCCCCTATTTCAGCTTTTTCGCCCATGACAGCGGCAAACGCCCCAAGGAAGCCCCGTGGAACATGTTGGCAGCCATGGCTATCGCCGCTGCGTTGTGTATTGGTATTGGCGTCTGGCCCGAATATCTCTATTCAATTCTACCGCATGAGATGGACTACGAACCCTATACGCCGGGCCATATCATCACCCAGATGCAGCTATTGATGTTTGCTGTGCTGGCTTTTGTCGTTTTGGTGCGCACGGGCCTCTACCCGCCAGAAATCCCGTCGGTCAATCTTGATACAGACTGGCTATACCGCAAATTGGCCCCTGCTATGCTGCGCGAAATGGGTAAGGCAATTACCCATCTGTCAGGCGGCATTTGGGCCCTGATCCGTGAGGGCGTCGACAATCTACGCAGCATCACCGCGCGCCATTACGGCCCGTCAGGTGTCATGGGTCGGTCAATGGCGGTCGGGACGATGGTGCTATGGGTTATGATCGGACTTGCTGTTATATTGCTGCTCTATCTATAGCGCCCAAATTATAGAGGAGCAGCCAGCAGCACCGGGATGACCCAATTCGACCCGCTTGCCTTTCGTGACAACTTCCCTGCCTTCGCCGCAATGAAGGCAGAAGGCCGCCCGTTTCATTATCTGGATAGCGGCGCAAGCACACTAGCGGCGGCCCCTGTCATTGCTGCCATGGCAGATCACGACACACGCCTGCGTGCAAATGTGCATCGTTCTGTCCACTATTGGGCAGAGCAGGCCACACAGGCCTATGAGGCAACGCGAGACAGCTTAGCGGCCTATTTCGGCGCATCGCGAGATGAGATTGTGTTGACCTCCGGCACGACACAGGCGCTGAATATCATCGCCTATGGCCTGTCTGATAGATTAGGACCGGGCGACGAGGTGCTGATCAGCACTGACAATCACCACGCCAATATCGTGTCATGGCAAATTCATGCGGCTGCCAAAGGCGCGACCCTGAAGCCAATCGGCTTGGATGGCCATGGTCGGATTGATGAGGCGGCGTTGATCGCCCAACTATCCCCCAATACACGCATCATCGCCCTATCCCACATTTCCAATGTGACCGGGTGGGAGGTTGATCTGGCGCAACTGGGTAGGTTGATCAAATCGCACGCGCCTAACGCAATCATCGTTGTCGATGGTGCACAGTCAGCCTGTCACTGGCCCCTGTTCAGCACCACCCTTCCCGACCTGCCTATAGATTTCTATGCCTGTTCCGCACACAAGATGTTCGGCCCCACAGGCGTTGGCATGTTTTGGGGCCGAGCTGCATTGCTTGATGATATGCCGCCGCTTCTTGGCGGGGGGGAGATGATCAATTCTGTCAGCTTTGATGGCACCAGCTTTGCAGCACCCCCAACAAGGTTTGAGGCTGGCACCCCGCCAATCACACAGGCAGTTGGTTTTCATGCTGCCATTACATTTTTGTCCCAGCTTGACCATAAGGCGATCCGCGCGCATGAGGCAGCCTTGGCTGACAATTTGGCCGCGCAACTTGCAGGCATGGCAACAATTTTGGGGGGGGCAAGTTTCACCCAATCGCGGGCGCCTATCATCAGCTTTGCAATCAAGGGGTGCCACCCCCATGACATTTGCCAATTGTCTGACCGCACCGGCGTTGCCATGCGTGGCGGACATCATTGCGCCCAGCCATTGATGGCGCATTTTAATCTGTTGGCGACCAGCCGTGCTTCCCTCAGCGCCTATTCAACTCAAGACGATTGTGATGCTGCCATCGCAGCAATCCGCGATGCTGTTCAGCTTTTAAAGGGGGACTGATGTCTTCGCTTGATCTTTATCAACGGGATTTGCTGCGCGCCGCTGCTGATGCCAGCCATGCGGGCCGCCTGGCCGATGCCGATGGCACTGCAACCGTCAACAATCCCCTTTGCGGCGACAAGATCACCATCGACGTCACATTGAATGCGGATGACAACACCGTCAGCAACTACGCCCATGAGACTGAGGCTTGTGTTCTTTGTCAGGCAAGTGCGGGCCTGATCGGCAGCACGCTTGTGGGAGCCAATACATCGCTTGTGGATGATACTTACAAGGCGCTCAAACAGGTTCTGGACCAAGGCACAGCAAAGCTGCCAGCGCAAACAGATGGTTTTGGTATTTTTGCGGCGGTCACAGACCATACCGCACGCCATGCCTGCGTGCTGATGCCTTTTGAGGCGTTGGAAACCGCAATCACAGAAGCAAAGAACAAATCGGGGGACAAGTCATGACAGACAAACAGCCGGTCGCGCTGATCACAGACGCCATCCACTTTATCGGCAAACCGGGCAGCCGTGCCCTGATGGCGCAGGGTTGGCAGGTCTTTGCAGTTGATGACAGCTTTACGGACGAAGCGGCACGCAAGGACTTTGAAAAAGAGGTTGATGGGGCCATCGCATTGGCGCCTGACACACCCGCTGGGCTAATTGAGCAGGTTCTAAAACAGGCAGGACATCTAACGGCCCTGATCTGCAATGATTCCCACCCGGCTGACCCAAGCCCGCTGGGCGACACTGACGCAAATGTGCTGACCGTCGCGCTTGATCGATTGACCGTCCGCCCCTTCTCCCTGATTAATGCCGCTGTTCCCCATTTCAAGGAGCAAGGCTATGGCAAAATCATCCTGCTATCGTCCGCCGCGCCCTTGCAAGGCATTCCAAATTACAGCGTCTATGCGACCGCAAGGGGGGCAGCCAATGCGATGGTCCGCACAATGGCGCTGGAGCTTGGCAAACATAATATAACCGTCAATGCGATGGCACCGAACTTTGTTGAAAGCCCCACCTATTTCCCGGACGAGCTGATCAATGATCCGAAAGTCTATGAACGGATCACTAGCCGCATACCGTTGCGCCGCCTTGCCAAACCAGAGGAAGCAGGCGAAGTCGTCGCCTTTCTGGCAGGGCCTAGCTCAGATTTCATAACCGGGCATATACTGCCCTTTGCAGGTGGTTGGGCCTGACCAAAACACCAAAAAGCCCCGCCGCGCGAGCTGCGCAGCAGGGCTTAGAATTGGTAGTCCCTAGGGGAATCGAACCCCTCTTTCCAGGTTGAAAACCTGGCGTCCTAACCGATAGACGAAGGGACCGCATCGGTTGGTGGAGTGGATTTATATACGGATTCTTGGTCCGTTCAAGGGGGGAATTTCACCCAAATGTCACTTTTCCCTGTGCGCATTGTCGCACGAATTGGCCCCTTAATCCGCCTTTGGCTCAACCAATAGCGGGGGCGGCATCCTCCAGCACCAATTGCACGGTTTCGCGCCCGTTAAAGCGGTTTATACGTAAATGCCCGGCAAGATGAAGCGCAGATTTCCGCGCCAAAAGCGCCTCTCCCAGCCTTGTCTCACTCACACGGAAGGCAATCCCGTCTATTTTGCCTGTCCCGTCCTTATCCCGCGCGGAAAAGCGGATATGGCTGCCATCCCCTACCGGTTTCGCGAAACTGATTTCCATATCAGCAAGAACGAATCGTGGCTCAGGATTTCCTTGTCCGAATGGCCCTGCGCCTGCGATTTTGTCTAAAAAGGCGCGCGTCGCCGCCCCGGCCGACAAGACCGCATCCACACCCATTTCATGGGCTGTCCCCAGTGCCCTGACCTGAGGGGCAATCCGCGATTCCAGAAACTCCTGCAGGGCCGGAATTTTCTCAACCTCAACCGTTAATCCTGCGGCCATCGCGTGCCCGCCGCCATTAATCAGCAACCCTGCCTCAGACGCCGCTGTTACGGCAGAACCGAGGTCCACCCCCGGCACAGATCGGCCAGAGCCTTTTGCCAAGCCATCCTCATCAATTGCCAAGACAAAACTGGGGCGGCGCCACGCTTCTTTCAGGCGGCTTGCCACGATGCCAATCACGCCCGGATGCCAGCCCTTGCCCTGCGCGATGATAAGCGGCGCATCGGCCTGATTGCCCACATAGGTCGCGTCGGCATAGGCCATAGCCTGCTCCTGCACTTGTGCCTCAATTGCCTTACGCTCCCGATTATAAAGGTCGAGCGCCTTAGCCATATCGGCTGCTTTTGCGGGATCAGTTTCGGTTAGCAATTTGGTGCCAAGGGGTGCTTCGCCCACCCGGCCCCCGGCATTGACACGCGGCCCGAACACAAAACCCAAATGATAGGGGGTTGGGCTTTCATCAAGCCGTGCCACATCCGATAGCGCCACCAGCCCCTGATTGCGCCGCGCGGCCATAATCTTTAATCCCTGCGTGACAAAGGCACGGTTAAGCCCTTGAAGCGGGACGACATCGGCGACAGTGCCAAGCGCCACCAGATCAAGCAGATTGACCAGATCAGGCTGCGCCGTCCCGGTTTCAGCAAACCAGCCCAATTGATCAAGCGCACGCCGCGCCGCAACACAAAACAGGAAAGTAACGCCAACTGCCGCCAAATGGCCCTGCCCTGAAGTGTCATCTAAACGGTTCGGATTAACGAGCGCATGACAGACAGGTAAGGCAGGTTCTGCGATATGGTGGTCCAGCACCAACAGATCGAGGCCAAGCGCGGCAGCCTTTTCCAACGGCTCATAAGCCAACGTCCCGCAATCTACTGTTATGACAAGCTTCGCCCCTTCACCGGCCAGCTTTTCCATCGCAGGCACATTGGGGCCGTAACCTTCTGACATACGGTCAGGAATATGGGTCAGCACCTCGCGCCCCAGATCACGACAAAACCGCACGAGGACTGAGGTGCTGGTCGCCCCATCCACATCATAATCACCGAAAACGGCAATCTGCTCACCATTTTTGATGGCGTGGGCAAAGCGCGCGGCGGCCTTATCCATGTCCACAAGGGTGGCAGGATCAGGCATTAAATCACGGAGTTTTGGATCAAGTCCGGCGGGGCCAAGCTCTGCCAGACCAGTATCACGCCCGGCTATGATCCGTGCCAAGGCATCGTCAAAGCCGTGACGCTGACAAAGTGTGCGGATCAACGCCTCATCACTGGCGCGGTAACACCAGCGACGATCATCAAGTGATTGATCGACCCCAAGAACAAGGGGCCTATTCTGCTCTACAGAATTAGAATTTGCTTTCATCTGTATGACGGGCGCGGATCTCCCGGACTGTCCCGGTTGATGACCGCATGACGATTGTATGTGTCACAACAGACCCATCGGGATTACGGCGAATGCCATCCAGCATTGAGCCCTGTGTCACGCCAGTTGCAGCAAACATGACATCGCCGCTGGCAAGGTCCAGTAGGTCATATTTACGATCAAGGTCTTCGATCCCAACGCGGGCTGCGCGGCCCTTTTCGTCATCATTGCGGAAAACCAAACGCGCCTGCATTTGCCCACCAATACAACGTAGAGCAGCGGCGGCCAGCACACCTTCAGGGGCACCACCCTGACCGATATACATGTCAACGCCAGTGTCGGGGTTGGTTGTGTCAATCACGCCAGCCACATCACCATCACCGATCAGTTTCACGCGCACACCGATTTCGCGCAATGAGGCGATAATCTCTGCATGGCGGGGACGATCCAGCACACAGGCAGTGATCTGATTGACGGGCACGCCCTTGGCGTCGGCAATTGATTGGGCATTTTCAGCCGGAGATTTATCAAGATCGATTACGCCTTCTGGCAAACCACCACCTACAGCGATCTTGTCCATATAGACGTCAGGTGAATGAAGGAAATTACCCTTTTCTGCAAAGGCGACAACAGCCAATGAATTCGGCATGGCCTTTGCAGTGATGGTTGTGCCTTCCAGCGGATCAAGCGCGATGTCAATTGCAGGTCCATTGCCTGAACCGACTTCTTCGCCGATATACAGCATCGGGGCTTCATCACGTTCGCCCTCACCAATGACAACACGGCCCTGCATATCAAGCGCGTTTAGTGCGGTGCGCATGGCGTCAACAGCAGCCTGGTCGGCTGCTTTTTCATCGCCCTGCCCAATCAGGTGAGACGCAGCAACAGCCGCCGCCTCTGTCACGCGCGCCAGTTCCAATACCAACATCCGGCCCATACCCTGACTGCCAGTCTGCGTCATGAGGCTTTCCTTTCAACTATTTCCGTAAAGGGCGATTCGCTCGCCCGAATTGATACTCTTTCTACCCTATTCACCGAATGTTGCAATCGGTAGAACACGCGGCAGTGCAGCATTTGCTTTCAGGCCAGAAATGGCAGAAATCGCGCCGTTCAGGCGGGCTGCGGTGGTTTCGTGGGTGACCATGACCACAGGGACAGGATCGCCCGCTTTTTCAGCCCGCTCGCTTTGCAACATGCTGGCGATAGAAATGTCATGGTCGGCAAAAATATTGGTGACAGACGCCATGCCGCCCGGCTCATCCCGCAGCATCAAATGCACGTAAAAAGCCCCGAAATGCGCGTCTTTTTCGGCTATCGTAGCGGGGCCACGCCCGCCACCGACCAAGCCTAACGGCGCCGAAATAAGCCCGCGGGCAATATCAATCACATCACCCATAACAGCGGAAGCTGTCGGCCCCTCACCAGCGCCGGGCCCTTCAAAGAAGCATTGATTGATGAAGTCACCTTCAACCGCAACTGCGTTAAAAACCCCAGAAACGTCAGAGATTGGGGTCCCCAAGGGAACCAGCATAGGTCCAACTTTTTGTTCCAATGCCCCATTGATCAGGCTCGTAGAGCCAATCAACTTAATGCGATAACCCAATGATTTTGCTAGATTAATATCTGTTGCGGTGATCTGCTCAATCCCCTCAACGGCAACCGCCTCAAAATCAATATCAAAGCCAAAGGCAAGCCCCGCCAAAATGGCAAGCTTGTGCGCAGCATCAATACCGCCAACGTCAAAACTGGGATCAGCCTCTGCATAGCCAAGCGCCTGAGCATCCTTCAACACATCGGCGAAATCGCGCCCGGTTTCTTCCATCTCTGTCAGGATATAGTTGCAGGTCCCATTCAGAATGCCATAAACGCGGCCATAATCGTTGGCCTGCAGGCTTTCTTTCAGCGCTTTCACAATGGGAATACCGCCTGCCACTGCAGCCTCGAAATTCAGGGCAACGCCTTGCGCAACCGCTGTTTCGGCCAATGCCGCCCCATGATGGGCAATCAGGGCCTTGTTCGCGGTAACCACATGTTTTTTGTTGGCCAGCGCCTGTTCAACCAGCGCCCTTGCAGCACCGTCTGAGCCGCCAATAAGCTCCAACACGATATCGACATCATCCCGCGCACCAAGGGCGACAGGATCATCCTCCCACGCGATAGAAGACAAATCGACACCGCGATCCTTGTCCTTGGAACGCGCAGACACGGCGGTTACCTCAATCGCCCTGCCCGTCCGGGCAGCAATCAAATCGCCATTCTTTTGCAGGATTTTGAGGACACCGACGCCGACTGTCCCCAATCCGGCAATGGCAAGTCGCAAGGGCTTGTGATCCTGAACAGTCATGGGGGCAGTCATTCCTAAAGTTTTGAAGGTTTTATATTAGGCCGGTTTTCGGGCAAGCTCTTCTTCGGAACGCGCAACAAGATCGTCAGCGTTTGAAAACAGCTTTTTCAGATTGCGAGCGGCCTGTCTGATGCGCTGTTCGTTTTCGACAAGCGCAATACGGACATAGCCATCGCCATATTCGCCAAAGCCGATACCAGGCGACACGGCCACATCAGCCTCCCGCAAGACAAGCTTGGAAAATTCCAGGCTGCCAAGCTGGCGGAAAGGTTCGGGGATCGGCGCCCACGCGAACATAGTTGCAGGCGGACTTGGAATATCCCATCCAGCACGGCCAATGGTATCAACTAAAACATCGCGGCGGTTTTTATAAAGCGCGCGCATCTCATCCACGCAATCCTGCGGCCCATTCAACGCAGCAGCCGCCGCAACCTGAATGGGGGTGAATGCCCCATAGTCAAGATAGGATTTTATCCGCGTCAAGGCGCCCACTAATTGCTTGTTACCCACGGCAAACCCAACGCGCCAACCGGGCATGGAATATGTCTTGGACATGGAAGTGAATTCGACAGCAATGTCCCGCGCCCCTTCAACCTGCAGGATTGATGGCGGCGGATTGTCATCAAAATAAACTTCCGCATAGGCAAGGTCTGACAACAGGATCAGGTCGCGCTTTTTCGCATAGGCGACAAGTTCCTTATAGAAATCAAGATCGACAACCTGCGCAGTTGGGTTTGACGGAAAATTAACAACCAAGGCAGACGGTGCCGGATGACAGTGACGCATAGCCCGGTCGAGCGATTCAAAATAGTCATGCTCAGGCCCGGTGGGCAAATGACGCGCCACAGCCCCGGCAATGATAAAGCCATAAGGGTGGATCGGATAAGACGGATTTGGCGTCAGGATGACATCACCGGGCGTGGTGATGGCCTGCGCCAGATTAGCCAAACCTTCTTTCGACCCAAGGGTGGCAACAATTTCTGTGTCCGGGTCAAGCGTGACGCCGAAACGGCGCTCATAATAGGCAGCCTGTGCCTTGCGCAGCCCCGGAATACCCCGTGATGTCGAATAGCGATGCGTCTTGGGGTTCTGGACAGTCTCAATCAGCTTATCAACAATATGCTGCGGAGTCGGTCCGTCTGGGTTCCCCATGCCGAAATCGATAATGTCGCGACCGGCCGCTCGCGCCTGTGCCTTGAGTTTATTGACTTCCTCAAACACATAGGGCGGCAATCGCTTAATGCGATGAAACTCCTCAGACATAGTTTCGCATTCCGGTATATCGACAAAATGACAAGCCTGCGCCTTTGAAAAGGATCAGGCCGATGAAAACAGAAAGACTTTAAAGGCTATCAATGGCAGCCTGAAAGCAATCTGTACAGATGCTGCTTATACAATGGGGAACGGGGCAAATGTAAGGCAAAATCGACCTTTACAGCCCCCTTGGGTGAGCGACGCCGCGTCGCGGCACCCCCTCACCTTCGGTCATTTAGCGCAGGACAATATCAACCTTGGCTTGGCCTGTTGCCCCCATGACCAGCAAACGGATAGCGCTTGCGGGTACACCAGCGTCAACCAATGCTTTGCCAACCTTGTTCGCGCGCGCCAAGGCAAGGTCATAGCCTGATGTGGCGCCAGAACGGTCCATATTGGGCGATGCGGCGTGACCGATCACCTCAATCGTACCGCCACGGGATTGGTGTGCCACGACCGCTTCCAATATGCGGCGGCGGTCTGTTGTCGAAAGATTAACTGATCCAGCAGCAAATGGGATTGTTGAGGTCATGGCCGCTGCCATCGACTGGCCGCCAGTATAAGGCATGGTTGCCTGCGGCGCGTTCATTGCATGTTGCTGGCCACGCATGGCACCACCATCAAATTCAAGATCTGACCAACGCGCGTCATAATCCATGACGACTTCAGTCTCCAGCTCTTCCATACGTTCTGTCACGCTCATCCCCGGTTCACGGGTGAAGCGCTGGGTGGATCCATTTTCAAGATCAAGATAATCCGTATCAAAACCGCCGGACGACCGACCGGCAGCTGCAGCCGCCGGTGATGTCACCAAGGGGCGCGATGCGGCCATACCTGTGCTGCCAGCCATGCCAGAGGGCAACAGAACATCAGGCGATGATGTTTGCGGCTTTGACACAGGTTGCGGCATTGCTGCTGGCCCTGCGTCCACAACTGCGGTCGGCGCTGCTGCAGGCGCACCTGAAACAGACCCTGTCATGCTACCGCGAACAGACCCAGAATAGTTGGCATTCTGCGTATCCGCAGACCCAAAACCACTAGGCGGCAATGCGTTTTGCGGCAGCTTGCCAGCAGGAATAACGGTACCACCAGCAGATGCAGTCACCGTCGGTGCAGCAGAGGCTGTCATGGTCGCCCCCGCTGAGGCTTGGCCAGCAGCAGGCACAGATTCTGTGACAGTACGGCGGCTCACGCGGCCTGTGATGGGATCAACTTCTTCAACTTCGTAGGTGCGCGTAGTCATCGGCGCAGACGCGCTGGCCTGCATACTAGATGAGGCACCCGCCTGAGCAGGCGCGGTTTGTTGCGGCTGTGCCGGTGCGGGCGCGGGTGCGCTCGCCTGCGGGCCTGAGCTTTCATACCATGCATCAGGGCTGGACCATGTCCACAAACCGTCAGAACCACCCGATGGTGATGAGGCAGTCTGATCATCACCACCGCACGCAGCCAAGGTTAAAGCCAGCAAGCTGACACCCAATAGTGTTTTCGACTTGGTCATGATCATGCTGCGGTCCATTGTCTTTTCGCCCTGTGCCATGATTGAATCCCCTCAATCCTAATACGCAAATGCCCCGACCGGATTTCCCGATCTTTCGCCCAATTTGCCCCGATTTGCTTAATCAAACAAGGTAATTAGCGAAAAATTCAGGCAATTTTTTGACTGATTAATCAGAATAAGCCGCCCGATTACGGAAATACGGGTAAGAACCGATCAAGTCCGGCTGTTTCTTCAAAGCCCAGCATCAAGTTCAGGTTCTGCACCCCTTGGCCCGACGCACCCTTCACCAGATTGTCTATCGCGCTGACAATAATAGCACGTCCCGATTGCCGGTCAGCAACAACCCCCACAACGGCAAGGTTTGATCCCCGCACATGCCGGGTCTGCGGCACCTGCCCGAAGGGCAAGACCTGCACAAAGGCTTCGTCCGCAAATTGCGCCGCCAGTGCCTTGTGACAATCATCGGCATCGCCCCTGACATAAATTGTGGAGAGCATGCCCCGGTTCATTGGCACAAGATGAGGCGTAAAGGTCACAACAACCTCCTGCCCTGCGGCGACGGTCAATTCCTGATCAATTTCAGGGCCGTGCCGATGGGCGGCAACGCCATAGGCATGGAAACCGTCTGACACCTCGCAGTAAAGCTTGCCCTCCGCGACGCCGCGCCCTGCGCCTGTCACACCAGATTTGGAATCGATAATGATCGGGTCTGCATCAATCAGCTTCTGGCCCAATAAAGGCACCAGCGGCAACAATGCGCTGGTCGGATAACAGCCGGGGCACGCCACAAGGGCGGCGTTCTTAATGTCATCCCGATAAAATTCGGTCAGGCCATAAACAGCTTCACCCTGCCGCTCCAGCGCCTGATGGGGGTGCCCATACCATTTTTCATAGGTTGCCGGGTCCCGCAGCCGAAAATCAGCAGAAAGATCCGCAACCTTCACTGTTGACGGCACCTCGGACAAGACTTTCTGTGTCGTGGCATGGGGCAGCCCACAAATCACACCATCGAAATCATCAAAATTGACGTCTTCGATAGATTGCAAGGTTGGCAGATCCAAATGGGCCAATTGCGGATAGACCGCGCCCATTTGCTCCCCTGCCCGCCGATCAGCGGTCAGCCCGGCAATGCGAACATTAGGGTGCGCAGACAGAAGGCGCACGGCTTCTGCCCCGGTATAGCCACTGGCACCGAGAATCAGAATATTTGCTGTGCTTGTCATGTCCGTCTTGCGTCCTTTTCCTTTAAAGCATTGCGGGACCGGAGCCTTACATCATATCAGAGGTTCGCGCAATTCCTCGCACTAGCCCGTGCGTTTTTGTCAGTTGCCATATTGTGCCCTGCTTGACACAGTAAATGGTCGAATCAAGGGCAATTGGCAGGGAACTCGCGTTGACAGATCGCGCCCAAAATAAAAGCAAAACAGATGCAACCGGCCCCAAGCCCCGCCTGAAGGATTGGCTTGAATATTTTGGCGCGCGATTTTTGTTGGGCATTTTCAGACTTTTGGGTCTGAAAAAAGGATCAGCCTTTGGTGGATGGATTGCCCATACGATTGGCCCAAGGCTTGGCGTGACCAAGCGTGCCCGCCGTAATCTGGACCTTGCCATGCCTGAGCTGTCTGACAATGACAAGCAGGCCATTATTTCCGGCATGTGGGACAATCTAGGCCGGACCGCTGCTGAATATGCCCATCTTGATAAGTATAGCCGCGATGCGGCCAACCAATCACACGACCTGATCAACATTATTGGCTTTGAAAAGCTTGAACAGGCGATCGCCGGGCAAAAAGGCGTTGTTTTAATTTCAGGCCATTTCGCCAATTGGGAGGTTTTGCCCCTTGCCATCGGCCCCTATCGGGACAGATTGGCAGAGATTTATCGTGCGCCCAACAATCCGCTGATCGACAAATTCGTTCATCGCCTGCGCGATGCCGGCGCACCACCCGCCTTACAAATTCCTAAGGGGCCGCAAGGTGGCCGCCCCCTGTTCAGGCATTTGAAACAGGGAGATATTGTCGCCCTACTGGCTGATCAGAAAATGCGCCAAGGGCTGCCGTTAAAATTTTTCGGCCAAACCGCCTTTACCGCCCATACAGTATTGCAATTGGCACTTCGACTGGGCAGCCCTGTCATTCCCGTATCAATTAGACGCGTTGATGGCACCAAGTTTGAGATCACGGTTCATGACCAATTGCCAGTCCCATCAATAGATGATGAGGCTGAAAAGGTCCGTGCCTATACACAAGCAATGAATGATTGGCTGGAAGTACAAGTCCGTGCCGCACCTGATCAATGGTTCTGGCTGCATGACAGATGGCGCGCCTATCGCATCCGGCGCAGCGATCGTGCATAATCAACGGATTATGACCGACCAGTGCATTGATCTGAATTGCGATATGGGCGAAGGGCTGGACGACGCGGACGGCGCCATGCTTAAGATCGTTTCAACTGCGAATGTGGCAAGCGGGGCGCATGCCGGCAGTCTTGAACGGTTTGCGGCGCTAATAAAACAAGCAGCACAGCGCGGCGTTGTCTGCGGCATCCATCCCGGTTTTCCTGATCGCGAGAATTTCGGGCGTACGCGGCTTGCCATGACGCCGAACGAGATAACAGAGATGATCAAGGCGCAAATCATCAACTGCGCCGCCATCAGCACGCAGACCAAGACTGAACTACCCTTTGTGAAGGTTCATGGCGCCCTAGCCAACATGGCCGAAGAAGACGCCGCCATCGCAGATGCGATTGCCAAGGCTGTTGCTGAGACGGGGCCTGAACGTGCTTTGGTCGGCATGGCAGGCCTTGGTCAATCTGAAGCTGCCACTCGCTATGGGTTGCGTTTTGTGGGCGAGATATTTGCAGACCGCGCCTATCAGGATAATGGCTTTTTGGTCCCACGCACAAAAAGCGGTTCTGTGCTGCATGACCCCGCCGCAATCACCAAACGTATTTTAGCCATGCTTGATGATGCCGCAGTTATCACGCAAAGCGGCAACAAGCTAGCCGCCAAGATTGACACAATTTGTGTTCATGGCGACACGTCAGAAGCTGTCACCATCGCCACAGCGCTGCGCACTGCGCTGGAACGCAAAGGCTTTACCATCGCCTCCCCTTTCCAAGCAGGTCAGTAGCCATGACTGCGCCACGCTTCCTACCCTTGGGCGACAGCGCCCTAACCGTTGAATTTGGCGACAGCATCACCCCGGACCTGATGGCGGCAGTCAGCAGGCTTGATGCGGCTCTCACCCAAAATAGGCTTGAGGGTATTATAGAATGCGTGCCGACCTATCGCAGCCTGACGGTCCACTTTGATCCGTTGCGCCTGCCTTTATCAGCACTTGAGGCGCTTATAACAGATTGCCTTGCCAAAGCTGATACGGAACAAAAATCACAATCCATGTGGCGCATCCCCGTTTGTTACGAAGCCCCCTACGCACTCGACAAAGACGAGTATGAGGCACAGATCGGACTGAGTTTTGACGAGGCGATAAAGCTACATCAACAGACCGTTTTTACGATTGCCATGTTCGGCTTTATGCCTGGCTGTGCCTATCTTGCGGGATTACCTTCTGCACTACATGTACCGCGACGGACAACACCTCGCCCAGAAGTACCGCCCGGCAGCATCATGATCGGCGGCGCACAGGGTCTGATTTCCAGCGTTGCCATGCCAACGGGATGGTATGTCATTGGCCGCACGCCGTTGGTGATCTTTGACGCTGACGCAAATCCTGTAACGCCATTCAATGTCGGTGATCAAATCAGCTTTGCCCCAATCAGCGCGGAAGAATGGGACAGCGCAACGCTCGACAGAGTGGAGCTGGACTAATGGCATTACAGCTCACCAAAATCGGACCGGGGGCAAGCCTGCAAGATCGCGGGCGCTATGGCTGGCAACGCTATGGCGTATCAGTTTCGGGGCCGATGGACTGGCTGGCAGCGGAACTTGCCAATCAAATGGTCGGCAACGATGCAGATGCTGCGGTGCTAGAGCTTGATCAAATGGGCATAGCCGCCGAAGCACTTGGCGATTGTGCCTTGGGCCTGTGCGCCCCGGGTGGGCACGCGACACTGAATGGGGATGAGATCAATTCAGCAAGCCGCATTACGCTGCAAAGTGGCGACCAGTTCAGCCTGCATCCTGCCCGTCATGGTGGCTGGGCCTATCTTGCGATAGCAGGCGGCGGCTTTGACGGCAAAATGCAGCTTGGCAGTGTCAGCTATCACCGTCGCGCCAAACTGGGTGGCCCGCCGCTTGCCAACGGATTGAAACTGTTCAGCAAGGAAGCAGCATCACCCCCCCTATCGTCGGCGAGCTTTCCCTTGGTGGAGCAACTTTACCAAACCAAAAACCAACTAAGACTTATCATGGGACCGCAGGATTTCATGCTATCCCCCAAGTCGATTACACAATTCATGGATGGTGGCTTTACCCTATCACACCGAAGCGACCGCATGGGCTACCGCTTAACGGGTGAACCGATGCAGCACATGGGGCCAGCCGACATTGTTTCAGATGGGATTGCCATGGGCACCATTCAGGTGCCGGGAGATGGGCACCCCATCATTTTAATGGCAGACAGACAGACAAGCGGCGGGTACCCAAAGCTCGGCACGCTGATCACAGCGGACCTGCCGCGCCTTGCCCAATCACCTATAGGACAACAATCTGCCCCATTACGGTTTGAAGCTGTGACTGTCGAGCAGGCGATTGAACTGCTGTCGAAGCTGCAACAAGCTGCCGCGCAGATATTGGCCCAACCCCAACCCCTTGGGCCACGTACACCAACCACTGATATTCTGCTGCGCAATAATCTGATCCACGGCTTTAGCGACGACAATTAGGCACCTTTCACGCACATCTTAAGGTTGTTTGTCTTTCGTTTTTTCTTGTTGAATTTTAATGTTTTAGGCATGACTATTTGTCATAAATTAGAGGCACGGGGGACGTGTCAGAATTTTGCAATGGAGTGGCAATAATGGCGACGCAACAATCTAGGTTGCGCCGGTTTATGGGTGTTAGCACCCTGTCGGCGCTTGCTTTCACAAGCATTACATATGCTGATCAATTTCAGGCTTTCGCACAGGATGTAGAAGCAGAAGCTGACGCACAGGTGGAGGCTGATGCCGCCCCTGCCCCTGAACCGACACAGCAACGCGCAAAACTGGACGAGATTATCGTGACCGCGCAAAAACGTGCTGAGGATATTCAGGACGTGCCATTGTCAGTGACTGCGATCGGCGGCGAAGATATCAAACAAAAGAATATGGCCGACCTGAATGACGTGTCTGCCTATGCCCCCAACCTAAGCGTGCTTGCGACGCCAACCTTCAACTTCATCTATATGCGCGGACTTGGGTCAGGATTTAACCGTGGCTTTGAACAGTCCGTGGCGATCATTATTGATGAAGTCTATATGGGCCGCCCGTCATACCTTTCAAACGGCTTGCTCGACCTTGCCGCTGTTGAAGTTCTGCGCGGACCGCAAGGCACTCTATACGGCAAGAACTCAGCCGCAGGGGCCCTGCATCTTCGCACTCAAGACCCGGTTCCTGAATGGGGCTTTGATGGCGACCTGCTTTTGGGTGAACGGGACAAATATCGTGTCCGCCTTGCCTTCGGTGGGCCACTTTGGAACGATGACTGGTCTTTCCGCATTGCCTATCTGACAGAAGAGCAGGATGGCGATATTGAAAACACGACAATCGGCCGAGACGAACGCAATCTTGATAACGAAAATGCCCGCATCAAAATTCGGTATGAGCCGAGCACGACCTTCAACGCAACACTTGCAATTGCCGGATCAACAGTTGACCAGCAAGGTAGCGGCACACAGTTGACCAAGACACGCGCCCGCCATTTGGCCGCGATGCAGGTCTATGACCCCCAAACAAGCGATAATGTGTTTGACGATAAAACACATCAGAACTTTCCGGGGTTTGTTGAACGCACAAACATTGATGGCAATCTACGGATGAACTGGGAATTGTCTTCAGGCTACACACTGACATCCCTGACCGCCTATGCGGATATGGACGACAAGGTCGTGTTCGACGCAGACTTCTCGCCCATTCCCTTTTTGATTTTGGACGAACATGAAAAGTTTGATCAGTTCAGTCAGGAATTCCGCGTTACCTCGCCCCCCGGCGAAGTGGAATTCATCGCAGGCTTGAACTATGTGAAAAGCAATGTGGATGTTCAGTCTGACACAATCGATTTCATGGAACTGCATGAAGTCATCGCCGTGACTGGTGAAGGTGAACGCACGATCTGCACTACCATCCCGCTTGAACTTGCGAATCTATTGGGTGCTTTGTTGGCAACTGACCTACGACTTGCCTGCCAAAATTCAGAGCTGGATAATACGCTGTTTGGCACATTGGCTGGCAATGTCACAAAGGTTAGACAAGACCTTGAAGGCACGCCTGTTATTGAATCAAGCGAAACGCGCTTTGATCAGGTGACAGAATCCTATGCCGCCTTTGGTCAATTGACCTGGCACATGACAGAGATTTGGTCGACCACAATCGGCTTGCGCATTGGTTATGAGGAAAAGAGCATTTTCTATGATCATGCCCTGATCAACGAGCGGACGGGTATTCGCGGCAACGGTAACCCGATTGACCTGCAGGGTAACCCCAACCTGAACTTCACCCCCGGCGGGGCGTTGGTCTTCCCTGTTATCCAATCTGGCAATACCGACTTTACCGAAAGCCGGTCACGCGACGAATTTTCAATATCGCCTAAGGTTTCAACATCTATTCAATGGACAGATGATTTGATGACCTATCTGACATTTGCCCAAGGCTATAAGTCAGGCGGCTATAATATTTCTGCACTGAATTCAGAACAGTTGGAATATGAAGAAGAAAGCTCAGTCGTTCTAGAAGGTGGCTTCAAATCAGAATGGCTTGAAGGGGCGGCACGCCTGAATGTTTCCGCCTTTTATACCAAGTTCCGCGATTTGCAGATCAGCTCATTCAACGGTGTGTCATTCGTTGTTGAAAACGCCGCTGACGCCACCATTCAAGGCGTTGAGTGGGAAGCCTTGCTCGTACCCTTCTGGGGCATGTTCCTAAGCGCAACCGGTGCCTATACCGAAGCAACCTATGACAGCTTCCCCAATGGCCCCTGCACGTCAGAGTTCCAGGGTGACCCGCCTTGTGATTTGGGCGGCGCACAGCTTTCAAGTTCCCCCGAATGGCAGCACACACTTGGTGCCACATTTGATCGGCAAATTTTCAACCTGCCCTTCAAATTGCATTTGGGTATCACCGGGATTTATGCGTCAGACGAATTCTTGACCGTCGACCTTGACCCCGTTGATGTGCGCGAGGCTGGCTGGACATTGAATGGTCGTGGCGGCATTCGTGGATTGGATGATAATTGGTCTGCCATGCTTTATGTGGACAATATCGCTGACCGTGAAGCATTGGCCGGGAACGATGATGTGCCGACCTTTGTCGGATCCCACTTTGGGGGACGTATCCCCACCACAAGTTACGAGATTGAGTTCCGCTACTTATTCTAACTGATAAACGCGTTTTCGATATGGTCGGTAACCTTTGTGCCGATCACCAGAACAACGTCAAATCGAAAATCACATTGTGTGGCGTGGTCAGGATGCTGGCCACGCCATATTTCTGCAGCTGCCACAATACGCTTGTGATCTCGCGCAAGCCCTTCTAATGCTGCAGCGCCACCCTCGTGTGTAGCGCGAGCTTTTACCTCAACAAAGACAATCAGGCCGCGTTGCGCCGCGACCAAATCAATTTCGCCTTCACTGGTTTTAAACCGCTGGTCGAGTATGGCATAGCCCGCCTGCTCCATATAGGTAGCGGCAATCGCCTCCCCCGCAAGACCGGTTTGGTAACTATCAGTCACCTTCAAAATCCATCAACACCGACACGGCCAGTCCTACCTCACGCAACCGATCAGCCCCGCCCAAATCCGGCAAATCTATAACAAAAAGCGCTGCTGGCACCTCACCCCCTGCCCGTTTGATTAGCCTGTGCGCGGCAAGTGCTGTACCGCCTGTTGCGATCAAATCATCGATCAATAACACCCGATGGCCCTGTTTGATGGCATCCAAATGCAATTCAAGTGTATCTGTGCCATATTCCAGCTGATAGGTTTCTTCGATCGTTGCGCCGGGCAGCTTGCCCTTTTTTCGGACAGGGACGAACCCAACGCCCAGTTCAATGGCAAGCGCGGCACCAAGGATAAAGCCGCGCGCCTCTATCCCGGCAACGATATCCACCTTGTCATACTCGCCCGCCATCGCGGCCAATGCCTTGACCGCACCTGACATGCCCGCCGGGTCACTGAACAAGGTTGTGACATCACGAAACTGTATGCCGGGTTTTGGGAAATCCTGAATGGTGCGAACCAAAGCTTTGAGGTGATCTGTCATGACAGCGCCCTTCCAGCAACAGCGGACAACTTCTCCATCAGATCCGCGTCCCG
Source organism: Alphaproteobacteria bacterium (assembly GCA_965229935.1). GTDB lineage: Bacteria > Pseudomonadota > Alphaproteobacteria > SPJN01 > SPJN01 > SPJN01. The sequence continues at coordinate 827,491 of CBDDKB010000002.1, read as the reverse complement.
GGCCTCAGGCGCGGTGATCAGGGCATTGTCCAGCGCCCTGTCGCAGCCATAGGGGCAGGTTTCGGACCTGTCCTGCAATAAGGGTACAATTGCCTTAACCAACGCCTGCGCATTGGATGCGTTTTGCCCAAGGATGGCGATCACACTATCCACATCCACATTGTCATGATCGGGGTGCCAACAGTCAAAGTCCGTCACCATAGCAACCGTCGCGTAATCAATCTCAGCCTCGCGTGCCAGTTTCGCCTCTGGCATGTTGGTCATGCCGATCACGTCCATACCCCACTCGCGGTACATGATTGATTCAGCGTAGGAGGAGAATTGCGGCCCCTCCATCGCAAGATAGGTGCCGCCACGATGGTGAGCTATCCCCGCGTCTTGTGCTGCCCGCTCTGCGGCGTCGCCCAATCGTTTACAAACCGGATGGGCCATTGAAACATGCGCAACGAGCCCCGGTCCAAAAAAGCTTTTCTCCCGCAAATGGGTGCGGTCCACGAACTGATCAACAATAACGAATGTGCCGGGCGCCATCGACTCACGGAAAGACCCACAGGCGGAAACGGACAGAATATCTGTCACCCCAGCGCGTTTCATCGCATCAATATTGGCGCGGTAATTAATCGCCGTCGGGGTTAACCTGTGGCCCCTGCCATGACGAGGCAGAAAGACAAGCTGTACCCCCAGATAAGTACCGAACAACAGCTCGTCAGACGGATCACCCCACGGGCTATCAACCCGACGCCATTCCTTATCTTCTAGCCCGTCCATATCATAGACGCCACTACCGCCAATAATCCCCAGGACTGTTTCAGCCATCTGGCCCTACTCCACAAAATGCACAGACAAAAAAGGCACCACATTCAGTGGTGCCTTTCAAGAATTTTCATTTGGCCAATGAAGGTTTAGTGCGCGTCGGCCCAAACCTTACGTTTCACAAAGTACATGAGGCCAGCAAGAATAATCAGATACAGCATAACCCGAATGCCGAGTGACCGACGTGCTTCAAGCTTCGGCTCTGCTGCCCACATCAGGAACTGGGAAACATCACGCGCCATCTGTTCCTGTGTTGCGGGCGTACCGTCCTGATATTCGACCTGATCATCGAACAAAGGCTGTGCCATCGCAATATTATGACCGGGGAAATACTTGTTATAGTTCGCCCCTTCAAAGTCCTCAGGACCATCCTCATAACCATTCAACAGTGCGAAAATATAGTCAGGACCACCAACGCGAGCTTTTGCCATCAGGCTCAAATCCGGCGGTGCCACACCATGTGCAGCCGCAGCGGCACGTGTGTTGGCAAAGGGTGATACGAATTTGTCCTTGGGCAGGCCGGGACGATCGATGGTTTCACCTTCATCATCAATGTCAGAAACATCGACAGCAGCGGCAATAGCCTTCACCTGTGCCTCGGTGAATTCAGGACCACCTGCTTCGCCCAAATTTCGGTAATGCAGATACTGCATTCCGTGACATGCGGCGCACACTTCTGAATAGACCTGAAAACCACGCTGCAATGCTGCGCGATCAAAGGTCCCGAACGGGCCGTCAAACGACCATTCCTGTTCGGGAATATGAACCTCGCCACCGGCAGCGGCTGCCATTCCGGTCATGCCTGCAAAGGCAACACCGGCAGCAATGAAAAGGTTACGGGCTGTTTTGAACATTGTCATTTCCTTATCTCCCCTCACCTTAACCGCGTTTTTCCTGCGCTGCAGCGGCCCCTTCGGGCGCTGCCGCACCGCCCAAAACCTCATCAGCGATTGATGTGGGCAAGGGCTTCGGCTTTTCGATCAGGCCCATGACAGGCATGATGATCAGGAAGAAGGCAAAATAGTAGATCGTGCAAAGCTGACCGATCAGGACAAGCACATCGTTCGGCACCTGCGCGCCCAGCCACCCCAGCAGCAACATGTCTGCCAGGAAGATGAACACGAACCAGCGCCATACCGGACGGAACCGGCTTGAACGCACGCGGCTGGTGTCGAGCCAGGGCATCAGCGCCCAAATGGCAATCGCACCGAACATGGCAATCACACCGCCAAGCTTGGCAGGGATAAACAGAATGTCAGGTACTGAGCGCAGAATTGCATAGAAGGGCAGGTAATACCATTCAGGCACAATGTGCGGCGGTGTCTGCATGGGGTTTGCCTCGATATAGTTATCGGGGTGACCCAGCATGTTCGGGGCATAGAACACAAAGCCCATGAAAACGATCAGGAAGACGACAAGAGCGAACATGTCCTTGATCTGGTAGTACGGCCAGAATGACAGCGTATCCTGCTTGCCCTTCACGTCGATACCCAGCGGGTTATTGTTGCCCGGGACATGTAGCGCCCAAATGTGCAACACAACCAAACCGGCAATGACGAACGGCAGCAGATAGTGCAATGAGAAGAAGCGGTTCAGCGTCGGGTTATCGACAGAGAAACCACCCCACAACAGAGTTACCAGCGGCTCACCAATCAACGGCAAGGCTGAGAACAGGTTGGTGATCACGGTCACGCCCCACAGGCTCATCTGACCCCAAGGCAACACATAGCCCATGAAGCCTGTTGCCATCATCACAAGATAGATCGCAACACCGATGATCCAAAGCACCTCGCGCGGGGCTTTGTATGAACCATAGTACAGACCACGGATCATGTGGATATAGACAGCGATGAAGAAGAAGCTGGCGCCATTGGCATGCGCATAGCGCAACAACCAGCCATAATTCACGTCACGCATAATATGCTCGACAGAGGCAAAGGCCATATCGACATGGGGCGTGTAATGCATCACCAGAACAATACCGGTGGCCAATTGGAAGACGAGCATGAAGCTCAAAATCATACCAAAGGTCCAGAAGTAGTTCAGATTGCGGGGGCTGGGGAAAGAGAAGCCTGCATTATACACAAGTGAGATAATGGGCAGACGGCTTTCCATCCAGTTTACGATGCCGTTATTTGATTCAAACGGCTCGGCCAATTCATGCGGATCAATAAAATCGCGCTTCGGTCCGTTGTTGCTGCTCATGAGGGCTGCTCCTTAACCGATTTTGATGACAGAGTCCGAAAGGAACTCATAAGGCGGAATTTCAAGGTTCGTAGGTGCCGGCCCCTTACGAATACGACCTGATGTGTCGTAGTGAGAACCATGACAAGGACAGAACCAACCGTTGAAGTCGCCCTGCTCGCCCAAGGGCACGCAGCCCAAGTGGGTGCAGATCGCGCGCATGATCAACCATTCAGGCTTTTGCACGCGTTCGTCATCGGCTTGCGGATCAGGCAAATCCGTTACCGGCACGTTGCGGGCCTCTTCAATTTCGGCAGCTGTACGGTGACGCACAAATACCGGCGTCCCGCGCCACATAATTGTGACCGACTGGCCTTCTGCAATTGCAGACAAATTCACTTCCGTAGAAGCCAATGCCAATGTTGATGCATCAGGATTCATCTGATCAACCAGCGGCCAAACCGCTGCCCCACCACCGACAGCAGCGAACGCGGCGGTACCGACATATAGAATGTCGCGACGCGTTACATCTTCGTCATGGCCATGGGCTGACTGTGTATTATCGGCAGTCATACCTGTCCCTCTTCAAATTTCCGAACGGTCCGATCCTGCGAGGCGGATCAGACATACAGACTCGGCAATGTTTTTGCATCCACAGAGTAAATTGTCCAGTCGATGCAAAGCTCATGGCAAAGTGTCGCGCGATTCTGGAAAATCGGCGCATCTTGGGCTGTTTTGTGCCAATTTTATTGACCTGTCCGCGACTTCCGGGTTGAGTGAGCCCTATGACAGATTCGCCCATCCAATCGCCCTCAATCGCCCTTTACCAGCCCGATATTCCGCAGAATACCGGGACTATTCTGCGTTTAGGTGCCTGTTTGGGCCTGCCTATCGAAGTGATCGAACCTTGTGGCTTTGCCTTATCGGACCGAACCTTGCGCCGGGCGGGCATGGATTATCTAGATAGCGCCAATTTGATCCGCCACATGAATTATGAGGCATTTGACGCACAAAGACGCGACCAAGGGCGGCGACTGATTCTCATGACGACGCATGCAGCCAGCCCCTATACGGACTTTAGATTCGCGCCAACCGACGTGATTTTGTTCGGACGCGAATCTGCAGGCGTCCCCGATGACATCCATAACAGCGCCGATCATCGCCTTTTGATCCCCATGCAGCCTGGGCAGCGTAGCCTGAATTTAGCGGTCAGCGCCGCCATGATTGCAGGAGAGGTCTTGCGCCAGCTTGATCAGTTTGCGAAACATGCCCACTCACCCGCCTAAACACCGGAAGAATTTATGACTGACTTTGCCCCCACAGACGCCCACAAGACCCGTGCCGCCGATTGGTTTCAGGACTTGCGCGATCAAATCTGCGCCGCCTTCGAGGCGATTGAGCAAGATTATGACGGCCCTGATTGCGACAAGGCCGACGCCGGTACGTTTGAGTATACAAGCTGGGAACGGCCCGGCGGCGGCGGTGGCACCATCGGCAAAATGAAGGGCCGAGTCTTTGAAAAGGTCGGGGTCAATTTTTCTGCTGTTGAAGGCGAATTTTCCGAACAGTTCGCGAAAGAGATTCCGGGCGCTTCTGACAATCCGCAATTTTGGGCATCCGGCATTTCGCTCGTCGCTCATATGCGTAATCCGTTCGTCCCGCCCGTTCACATGAACACACGCCACCTCATCACCTCGCAACATTGGTTCGGGGGCGGTGCTGATCTGAACGGGATTTATCCGTTTGACGAGGATGTCGCCTTTTTCCATGACTGTTTAAAGCGGGCCTGTGATGCCAATGACCCAACCTATTACGACAAGTTCAAGGAATGGGCTGATGACTATTTCTTTATCCCCCATCGGGATGAACCACGCGGTCAGGGCGGCATTTTTTATGACCGGCTGTCAAGCGGACCAAGCGAGGAAAATTGGGAACAGGATTTCAAGTTCACACAGGATGTGGGCCGCGCTTTCCTTGAGGCCTTTCCCGCCATTGTCCGCAAGCGAATGAACACTCCCTATGAGCAGGAACATCGCGACTATCAAGCTTACAAGCGCGGCCGCTATGTAGAGTTTAACCTGCTGCATGACCGGGGTACACGATTTGGCATCATGACCAATGGCAATCCCGACGCCATTTTGATGAGCCTGCCACCAATGGCTAGCTGGGACTGATCACCCCCTAAATAATCCAAAGGCCGGCACCAAGCCCGGCTAATACAGCCACGACAAACAGGGCAAACATTTGGCCCAAGCGGCCCTTAAGGGATTGGTCAGCCAATCGGATAGCCAAAGCACCCTTGACGATCAAATTTGCAGTGACTGCCAACGCGACACCTGTTGCTGCAACTTTTGCGTTAATGACATCGCCAGCGACTTGCGTTGCAAGGGACAGGCTGATCGGATCAACGTCGGCAAAGCCTGACAACAAGGCCAGCCCATAAATACCTCCTGTTCCTGCAAACTCTGATGCCGCACGAGTGGCAAGCAAAATCAAACTCAGCAACAGACCGAAACTCAATGCCGTACGCAACTGAAGGGGATTAGTTATTGATGTAGCGATATCCGCTGCATCGGCTATATCGCTTTCTTGCCTGCGCAACAAAAGCGCTGCGAGGGCGAGCCCAACAATAACAGCCGCCCCCATCGCTGGGACCAAGACTGGTAATATTGTTGGCGCAATGACACCCGCAATCAACAACATGCGCGGAAACACGATCAAATTGGCGAGCAATATGCCCGCCATATAGGTGCGCCCTGCCCCTGTCGCCTCACAACTTTGTTTGGAAAAGGAAATGGTCACCGCCGTAGAGGAAACAAATCCGCCAGCAAGCGCTGCAAACAAGATGCCCCGCCGCGCGCCAAACAGACGGATCAGGACATAGCCAAAAAATGACAGCCCTGCGATAGCAACAACCATAATCCAAATGTGAAAGGGGTTGAGCACTTGCCATGGGCCGTAGCCATGATCAGGCAAAATTGGCAACAACAATACTGATATTGCCAGCAATCGAAGCCCCGCATTTATGTCTACATCGCGGATCTGTTCCAGCCATGTATGCAAGCTGGGCTTGAAATAAAGCAACAAGGCTGTGACCACCGCCCCGGCACCTGCTGCAATTATCTCACCCTGCCCGGCCAAGCCGCCCAATACGTAAGTCACCAACACAGCAATGACTGTGGTAACGCCAATGCCAGTTTGAGTGCCGCTATATTTATACCAGCCAAGCGACATTAACACGGCTATCGCCACAAACCCGGCAATAAACCCCCAAGGCATAAAAACAGGAAGGCCAGTCAGCAACCCGCCCAAAAAACCGATCAATGTAAATGTTCGGATGCCTGCAATACGTTCGCCCGCATTGCGGTGCCGTTCATGCCAACCACGCTCTACCCCGACCAAAATACCAACGGCAAGGGAAACGGTTAGCCTTATGAGTAAGTCTGTATCCGACATACCCCATTATCTGCCTGAATCAGATTTTGCGCAATCGCTCTGCCACTTCGCCCCAAAGCGCAGTATAGGCCTTTGCCGCGCCCGAACGCGGCGCAAAATCGACAACGGGGCGACGCTTGATCCCCATCATCTCAACATCTGCCGTGTAGGGAATAGCGGTTTCAAAACAGCGTTTATAACTGCGCGACAGATCATGTCCCAACTGCTTGTGCAACACACGGCGTTTATCAACCATGGACAGAACCGGCCAGATACGCTTTGCAGACAGGTCATTATCTTTATGGAACTCAGTTAATTGTTCGAGCGTCCGCACAGACAGTGTGGTTGGAATTGTTGGCACGATCAATGCGTCGGCAAAAGTAAACAGACCTTCTGACAGGCGCGAGATTGAAGGCGGACAATCAATAATAATCAGGTCATAGGACTTCTTGAACGCTGCCAACGCCTGCCGCAACGTGCGATGCGGCTTTTTCTTATCGATCATTATATCGAAATGACGATAGGAAAAATCAGCCGGCAATAGATCAAGCCCGGGATAATCGGTTTCCTTCACCCGCTTGGCAATGCCATTACCGCCACGGAGCAAACGGCTAATGCCGCCCTTAACCTTAGGCTTGACCCGAAAATAATAGCTTGCCGCCCCTTGCGGGTCCAAGTCCCACAACAGGACACGCTGCCCGGACTGCGCGGCAAGGCAGGCAAGGTTCACTGCCGCAGCGGTTTTGCCGACGCCGCCCTTGATATTATAGACTGCAAGAATTTTCATTGCGCTTGATCCGTTGTTTCTTGGGCCGCCAGCGACTGCTCTTCAGCAGATACATCTAAAGCCAGCGGCTCAATATCTTCGGCCTTATTCCGAAATAGTTTGCGATAGGCTTTTCGGTTCGCTTCAGACGCAAACTGTTCAAAGGCAACATCGCATTGAATGCGCGCTTCGGCGCGCTGTTTATTCAAAATATCAATCAGCGCCCCCAGCGTCAGCAGCGTTTGGGGGGGCACGTCGCTTGCCTGCCCCGCGGCAATCAGCTTGGCAAATTGTTCAAGATCATGGGACTGCACACAATAATCATTGAAATCACCAAGCACTGCTTGCAGTGCCTTTAACTCTGTTATGACAGCACCAATGTCATCAGGCTCATATAGGGTCTTAAAATATTCCAGACCATAGCGCAGCTTTTTACCAAGCTTGCGAATGTCATGGACATCATCTTCAGGTGAGGCATCTGTCAGCGCGCGGGAGCCTGCATACATGCGCCGAAAAATTTTCCAAATCCGCTTGTCGCCCAATTGCTTTGCAGGTCGGGCTGCGCCTTCAGTCAGCGCTGCAGCTTCCTGTTCTTCTAAAAAGCGATGAAACTCAACCAACAAAGTCTGGAAACGATCACTGCGCAATGCACGACGCACAGCACCAAGGGAGGAGCTGCGCCGACGGCGTAGCCACGTTTCAAACGGGTCAAGACCATCAGCCAACCCCTCGGTCAATTGTTCACGAAAGCCGTCAAGCGCCAAAAGGTAGACGTCTGAATCTCGTGTCACATTGGTGACTTTGGTAACCCATCCAAACTCCTGCCGGAAATGTTGCACGCGGTCGTCGGGAAAGGCGCTGCGAAACACAGACAAAGCCTCACGAATTCGGCGGCAGGCAACGCGAAAGTGATGCAGGAAATCCTGATCAATATCCTCAATGACCGGATTGATATTCTGTTCAAGCACCGCCATCAATGATCGCAACGTTTTTAAGGCTGCGGTCCGTGCATCGTCATCGGCGACCATTGGCACATTGATTTTTGATTGATAGTCAAGGGGCGCGCGGCCAACTTGCTGGGCAGCAAGCGTCAGCAAGTCCGGCTGCCCTACATCGTCATCTATATCGATGTCTGCTGCCTTTAAGAAGGCGCGCACTTCATCCTCATACCCTCGCAGCGGTTTGATTCCCGCCGCGGCTGATTGTGTTGCGGGCAAGCCATTGTCGTGAATAGGCGTCGCGATAGAGATATGAGCGATGGTCTTTTCAAGATCGTCAAGCAATGCAATTTGCGTTTGCTTCAATTGAACCTTGCCCATCGGCAACAAAGCGCGGCGCTTTATGCCCGCTGCAACTTGTGCTGCAATCATCATTGCCGCGTCGCCACCATCACCCGACAGCTCATCTGCCCAACTCGGCAGACGGCGTCCGGGTAAGCGCGCAACAAGCTCATGCCCCTCGCTGTTAACCAGCGCAATTGAACGGGCCTTACCCTTTTGCTGGATGACACAAAGCTCCATCCCGCGCTTGTGCAACCGCCAGTCAAACGTATCTAGGAATGTCATTGCCTTCGTCGTTTCGGAAGTTCGTTTTAACTTCCAATCGCCAATCAAACCATCACGACGTAGATGGGTTGCCTGTGGCCCATGAAACCTGATCAATTTTTATCTGTCTCGCGCGATTTATGCCAATCTATTAAGCAATGGAATAAAGCACAAAAGACACGAAATTGCACGTCCCTCTTTTAACTTAGTGATGAGCAACTATTAGCTTTTCAAGCTGCACAAGGCTTTCCTCACGGTCAGGCATGTCATGATCGAACCACCAGTCTTCAAGCACCGCCAATAGACGCCCCACATCAGGCCCCGGCGCAACGCCCCGTGACAGCACATCCCGCCCCTGCACAGGAAAGGACTTTGTGGCGAGGTCTGCAATTCTGGCCAAAAGCACTTCGCGCCCGGAAAGCAACGCGGCATCAATCGCAGGCTGCACACCATCTTTCCAAATGCGGCGCACAATTGTGCGTTCGTCGTCAAGCGCACCGGGACGCAACAATGCGGCGACAGATGAAGCACGGGCGCGTTCTTTTCCCGGCGCATTAAGCGCGCTTAAAATATTTGCAGCTTCCGATGCACCGAAACAAGCCATCAGGCGACGCACTGCATCTGGCTCCCGCTCTCGTTCAACAAGGGAAGCCAGCGCCTGACTATCAATGGACAGATCAAACAATGTTTGCCAAATGCTGCGCGCTTCCATGTCCTGAATCACAGACAGAACCTGTGGCCCCACCAAAATGCGGGACAGCTCTGAAAACACACGTTCGCCGGATAATTGTTTTAGACCCTTTTGCGCTTGGGTGCAGGCAATCAATGTCTGCTCATCAATCGTGAAATCTTCAGGCAACTGGCTTGCAAACCTGAAGACGCGCAACAGACGCAGATAATCTTCATGCAGCCGGTCTATTGGCGTGCCGATCAAGCGCAGCCTACGTGCCGCAATATCCGCAATACCATCGGTGTAATCATGGATCACGCCCTGCATGTCGACACTCAACGCATTAATTGTCAGGTCACGGCGCAAGGCATCTTCCTGCCAGTCTGTGGAAAAGGCGACCTTGGCGTGCCTTCCATCTGTTTCAACATCGGCGCGCAGGGTTGTAATTTCAAATCCCACCCCGTCCGCAACACCAATAACCGTGCCAAATTCAATACCGACAGGAACAGGCTTCAACCCCGCACCATTTAACAAAGCTATTGTCTGCTCCGGCAAGGCAGTCGTCGCTAAGTCTACATCATATGTTGATCGTCCCAGCAAATGGTCGCGCACCGCACCGCCAACCAAGCGCACCTCGTCCCCCTTGGCGCTTAGGGCTGCCAAGACCCGATCCAACGGCTGATTATCGCGCCGCAGTTCATCAATGGGAAATGACGGGGGAGGCATTGTCAGTCTTCGCGAACAATGTCGCCGGGATGAACCCCCTCGCCTAGTTCATCAGGGGCAACATAATGGGGCCCGACAAGTTTACCGTCCTCCATATGCGGTGGCACATAAACGGAATCAGGGTCCGCGCCTGTGTTGAACCGCACCCATAACAGGCTGATGATTACCAACACCAACCCAACAAGCAGCAATCTGACGGTTGGCCGATTTGTAAAATCTCTATGACCGCGCACCCACCTAAACAACATGTAGGTGACCAAGGGCAAGAGCAGCAAAAATATATTCAGCAGAACAAGACGCATCAGGCGACTCCGCTTTTGTCTGTGGGGGTACCAAGTAGAATATGGCTCATATTCACCAGCATGCCAGCAGTTGCCCCCCAAATATAGTGACCCTGATACGGCATGGCATAGTAAATTCGTTCCCGTCCCTTATAGTCGATGGCATGTTTTTCATGATTTTTTGGGTCCATCAAAAAGGACAGGGGCACTTCGAAAACTTTTGCGACCTCAGCCTCCTCCAGCACCAATTCATCAAGCGTGAAGGCAGGCTCAACAAAGCCAACGATGGGGGTAATGTGGAACCCTGTGCCGGTGTGGTAATGGTCAAGCCGCCCCACCAAACTTGTCCAGTTGGGGTTAAGGCCGACCTCCTCCTCTGCCTCTCGCAGGGCCGCAGCTTCGGGACCATGATCCGTATCGTCAATGCGTCCACCAGGAAAGGCAACCTGCCCTGCATGACTGGGCAGATCAGCCGACCTTTCCGTCAGCAACACATTCAGGCCCGACGCCCTTTCAACCAACGGCACCAACACGGCAGCAGGGCGCAACACACGATTTTTAGGCAGCAAATCATTCCAATAGGGCGTCAGGTCTGCGTCAGACCGCGCATCAGGATCCGGCGTTCTGTCCAATAGCCGGTCTTCGATATAAGCGCGTGTGAGGATGCGTGTCGGCATGGCGTTCCCTGACCTGACCTAATCCGTCACAATCTCGGTCCCGGCGAACAGCGCATCCTTTTCGCCAAAGCTGTGAAACACACCGCCCGACCACAGGCCGAAATGGGTGCCGCCTTCGAAACTCTGTTCGTGCCCCAGCGCCACCAATTCATAAAAAACCGAACGACCAATCTTAGCCTCAAGCCGTCCACGCACCAGCACATAGGGCGATGGTTCCCCCGTATCGGGATCAATCGCAACGCGGATCGGATGGTCCTTATCTGCCGTGACCTGATCATCCACATTGGTGCGGAAAGTCAGCGCCATGTCTTGGCCTGCCCCTTCGACCGCGACTTCGACCGCCAAAAAGGGCGCATCATCGACGGTGATGCCGATCTTCTCGACCGGGGTTACAAGATAATGGCGGCCATCATCATCCTTGCGCAGCACTGTTGAAAACAGGCGCACCAATTGCTTGCGGCCAATGGGGGTGCCTTCATGAAACCATGTGCCATCGCGGGCGATACGCATGTCCATCTCGCCACAATAATCCGGGTTCCATTTTTCCACCGGGGCCACACCACGGCGTTTGATCGCGCTTTGGGCCTGTGCCAACACATTGTCAAACGGGCGCTGATCGCCGCTTTTTTTGGTTACTGAGTCACTCATACCGCTATCATGCCTGTTTCGCGTGAAAAGGCAAAGTCCCGCCCAACCAAAATCGCAGGTTTTAGACCTATTCGGCCTTGATAATCGCGGCGGGATTGCCTGTCAAAGTCCCCTCCACCAGATTACGGCCCAACAGCCGATTGGGATCAAATGGCCCCGGCAGGCGCAAGCCAAAGGCGCCAAGCCGCGAAAAACCAGCCTTAGCGTAATAGGGTTCATCACCAACAAGGATGACGGCCTTGTGCCCCTGTTCGGTGGCGAGCGCCAAACTATGCGCCATCAAGGCCTGCCCAATCCCCTTGCCCTGATAATCAGGATCAATGGCCAAGGGGCCAAGCAATAAGGCGGGCGCCGGCGTGCTGCCATCATCATATTTCAACAGTACCGGCCAATATTGAATAGACCCACAAATCGCGCCTGTCTTGTCGTCATTGGCAACAAAGCAAAGCGCCGCCAAAGGCGCCACCCCTTCACGCAGCCGGTATGAGCTTTTGGCCAATCTGCCCGGCCCGAAGGCGCGATCCAACAATGCCTCAATCACAGGGGTTTGTGCCGCATCGGCGGCAGAGAGGGTAAAGGTCAAACTTTGGGCTGCTGTCTTAGCCATTTTCTTATCCAGTGCAACGCGCGAGACCGATTCTGTCAGGCGCACAAGTCATTTGATCATAATCAGAAGATTAATGGTTGGAAAATCTGCAAACCGGGAGCGCGTACAGATGGGCGCGCGCAAAAGGCCCAATGGCCTGCCCGGCAAATGACTATCGTCGTCGCATATGGATCATTGCAAAGATCATGGAAACGGCAAGTAACACTCACTCACCGCTGGCACAAGCCCCAAATTCTATGTAGGTTGCGGCAAATCATCAAAGAGTGGAGATCGAATATGGGTGTTCTAGACGGCAAAACAGTCATCGTAACAGGCGCAGCGCGCGGCATTGGTCGTGAATGCGCGCTTTTGGCAGCCAAGGAAGGCGGCAATGTCGTCATCAATGATCTGGGCGGCGGCATGGCAGGCGATGATTCCGGCGACGCCGGCCCCGCAGAACAGGTTGCGCTGGAAATTCGCGAGCTTGGCGGCAAGGCAGTTTCAAATTCAGACTCTGTTGCATTGATGAGCGGCGCGAAAAACATGTTCGAACAGGCGATGGATGAATTTGGCGGCCTTCATGCCGTGATCAACCCTGCAGGTATTTTGCGTGATGTCATGTTCCACAAAATGGACGAGGCTGATTGGGACAGCGTGATCGAAGTTCACCTGAAAGGCAGCTTCAACATGGCACGCGCAACGATCGAACATTTCCGCGGACAGGAAGACGGCGCCTATGTCATGTTCACCTCCACCAGCGGGCTGATCGGCAATGTGGGACAGGCCAATTATTCAGCCGCCAAAATGGGCATTGTCGGCCTGTCGAGCATTATTGCCATGGAAGGCGCGCGTAAGAATGTGCGGTCAAACTGTATTGCGCCTTTTGCTTGGACACGCATGATCGCCTCCATCCCAGTTAAGGATGAGGCCAGCGCCGAACGTGTTGAACGGATGAAACGATCAACGCGTGCCGACCAGATTGCCCCGCCTGCCATTGCCCTTTGCGCTGACGAGAAAACCAATGGTCAAATCTTTACCGTGCGCGGCAATGAGGTCTTTTTGATGAGCCAGCCACGACCCGTGCGCGGCATGTCGAACGTGAATGGATGGGATGCGGACGATTTGATGGCACGCGGTTTCCGCGCGATGGAGGCTGACTTCACCGACCCCACACAGGCATCCGCAGGTGTGTTTACTTGGGATCCTGTATAAGAGGAGCTTGCTTCGAAGGTTCTTGATAAGGCCCTTCCTTGCCAATCACCTTGGTTTCAGTAACAAGAGACCGGACACCGTCCACGCCCATTACGGCAATGCGGATGGTCTGTCCGGTCGGATCAGGATTAAGGGCAGAAGGCGTAAAATCAAAACGCGCCCTCCCCTCCCCATCCAGCGCCTTTGCATAAAAAATGCGGCCATCTTCTGTATCGGCGATCATCTCGCGCCCCTGCGCACCGGGCACATCAATCGTCAAACCAGTGCTGTCATAGCGAGCCTCGACTATCAGGCTGGCCGCGTAGGCAGGCACGCGGGTCTGCCAGTCATGCAAGCTATAAAACGCGCTGCTATTCTTTTCGACTGAAAGCGACAATTGCGCGTTCAGGGGCACGCAAACTTCTTCGCAAACCGCATAACTTAGATTTAGCACTATATTCGCCTGATCAGCCCGCAGCGGTACGGTTAATGGCAGAATCACCCGATCTGCATAGCCAAATGTCTGATAATCAAAATCACGAAATTCTGTCGGCCATGGCCAGTCCACACTGATTTGATCTGCATAAATGCCTGTTGAGGCTGTCCAGTCAAAATTGGGCGGCAGCCCGGCATCGCCCGGCGCGCGCCAATAGGTATGCCAGCCCGGTTCCAGCTTTATTTCCAACCCAATATGGGCCTGATCGCCATCAATCTGCCCGAATACCAATCGCGCCTTGGCATAGCGGTCCTCCTGCCACGGCCCATGCGGGCTTGCGGCATTCACCGTTGTTGTTACCAACAACAGTACGGCCAAGGAGGTGATATAACGACAGATAAAATTCATAACTAACCTTACCCTCATCCCCTGACACTGTGAGTCAAGTCCTTTCACAACTAGGTGAGGTGATTTAGCATTTGCATCACGGTCCTGACTGGACCTAGACTCCCAATGATGACTGAAACAGACGAAATGATGACCTTGGAAGGGCAATTTCTGATTGCCATGCCTTCAATGGGCGATGACCGATTTGCCCACAGCGTTATTTTCGTCTGCGCCCATTCAGAAGAAGGTGCCATGGGGCTGGTCGTCAACAAGCTCGCTGGCGACATTACCTTTCCCGATCTGTTAAAACAGCTCGATATCGCCCCTGCGGATGAGGATGCTATCAAACTGCCGCTTTATGCGGGCGGGCCGGTTGAACCGGGGCGTGGATTCGTTCTTCATTCCCCCGACTATCATCATGAGGCGACCACAGTTCTGCACCCTGCCATCAGCCTGACCGCAACATTGGATGTCTTGCGCGCGATCGCAGACGGAAACGGCCCCGACAAATTATTGGTGGCGCTTGGCTATGCCGGATGGGCCCCCGGGCAGCTTGAAAGCGAACTTGCCATGAATGGCTGGCTAACCTGTGACGCTGATCCTGAAATGATGTTTCGCCATGATGGCGACGATGCATGGCATAGCGCGCTGGCCGCAATGGGTATCGACCCCACAAGCCTTGTGTCAGAGGCTGGCCACGCCTAGCTGTCCGCTAGGCAAGGTTAGCGCCCCTCAACATCCGTCAGCCGCGCAAACAAGATATGATCCTGCCACGTACCATTGATCTTTAGATAGGCGCGTGCCAAGCCTTCTTCTTCAAAGCTACAACGATGCAAAACCCCTGCTGATCGTGTGTTTTCAGGAATGCAGCAGGCTTCGATCCTGTGCAGGCCAATCTGGTCAAAGCCAAAGCGACAGACCATTTCAACGGCCCTGCTCATATAACCTTGGCCGACATAATCTCGCCCCAGCCAATAGCCGATGCTGGCAGATTGCTGCACGCCATAATTGATATTGGATAGGCGCACCCCGCCGACAAGCTCCTGCCGCCCGGTCAGTCCCTCTCGCGTAAAAATAAATAGCGCAAGGGCGGCACCATCCCGACGCTCCCGCTCATACCCGGCAAGCCGACGACGCCAGCCTCCGCGCGTCAAATCATCGGCGGGCCATGTCGGCTCCCAGGGCGATAGGAAGGCACGGCTGCTTGATCGCAAGGCACTCCATTCAAGGAAATCACCGCTGCGGGGTACGCGCAGCAACAACCTGTCATCAGTCAGCTCCAGCTTTCTTGGCAGACTTTGTTTCATGCTGCCCCCCGACAACCTACGATCGCGCCTGCTAGGCGGCGAACCGTTCAAGTCCATTTTGCGCTGCAGCCATGGCCTGATCCGGGCCAACAAACGCAGCGGCAGGTCGTTGGTTAAAGATACGCTCTCCGATCCGCTGAATTGCTGCCATATCAACTTTTTCAAGGTCCGCGAGCTGTTCTTCTATTGGCACAATACGTCCCAAAAGCTGCAATTGCCGCGCCATCTGTTCTGCGCGTTGTGCTGATGATTCAAGCGCCATGACGACCCCTGCCCGCATTTGCGCCCGCGCGCGGTCAATATCATCTTCGGACAGGTTTTGCCCCGCACCTGCGCATTCATCTGCCAACACTGCCATCAATTCAGCAGTTTGTTGCGGGCCTGTCCCGGCATAAATACCGAACTGACCGCAATCAGTTGCCCCGTTTGCATAGGCATAAACCGAATAGACCAATCCGCGTTTTTCCCGAACCTCCTGAAATAGGCGCGAGGACATACCGCCACCAAGCGCTGTCGCCAGAACCTGCGCCGCATAATAGTCAGGATCATCAAGGCCGATCCCGTCAAAGGTTAGCGCCACATGCATCTGTTCAAGCGGACGGGCGCGCACAAGTTGCGAGGGGCTGAATTGTGCAGCGACTTCTTCTGGGCGTGATTGCGCGGTCATATCGCCAAACAATTCGGCGGCAAGCTTTTCCATATCCTGATGGGATACGGCACCTGCTGCGGCAAACACCATTGAGGCTGGCTCATAATGTGTGCCGCGATAGATTGCGCAATCGTCCGCGGAAAAGCTGCTGACCCGTTCTGCTGTGCCTAAGATTGACCGGCCCATTGGCTGGTCCTTGTAGGCAGCCTCCTGCACCATATCGAACACGATATCGTCAGGCGTATCTTCGGCCTGCCCAATTTCCTGCAGGATCACGCCACGCTCACGCTCAAGCTCGTCAGGGGCAAACACAGGCTCGCGCACGATATCCGCAAGTATATCAGCGCCAAGCTGCAAATCATCCTTCAACATACGCGCATAATAACAAGTCTGCTCCCGCGCGGTATAGGCGTTGAGGTGCCCGCCCACTGCTTCGACCTCGCTCGCGATATCAAGGGCGGACCGCTTCTGCGTCCCTTTGAAGGCCATATGTTCTAGCATATGGCTCAACCCATTTTGTGCTTCGGTTTCATGGCGCGCGCCCGCATGAACCCACACGCCGACAGAGACTGAGGCAACATCCGCCATCTCGTCAGTGGCTACAGTCAATCCGTTGGGTAATGTTGATGTGGTGATGCTCATCCATCCACTCCGACGGATTTCAGGATAAAGTTTTCAAGCACATCAAGATCATTTGCCAACACGGTGAAGCGTTCCTCACGCTCAAACAAATCAGCCATATGAGGCGGCAAGTCGGGGGTCTGTCCGGTTGCGCTATTCACCGCTGCCGGGAATTTAGCCGGATGAGCAGTCGACAGGTAAACCATCGGCACACCATTTTTGTGCGGCAGGCTGCGGCCAGCGGCTATCCCAACCGCCGTGTGGGGGTCGATCAGGGTGGCGCTGCTGCCTGCGACTTGCTTAATCGCCGCGCTCATCGCCTTTTGATCTGCACGGGCCGCGTCAAAGTCGGCGCGCATTGCTGTCAGCGCCTTCTCTTCAATCGTAAAGCTGCCGGACTGGCCGAGGCTGGACATGGCGCGCGTGATAGCACCTGCATCACGCCCACCTGTTTCAAACAAAAGCCGTTCAAAATTGCTTGAGATTTCGATGTCCATTGATGGGCTGTCGGTCGCGACAACTCCCGCCTTTTCATAACGCCCAGTTTCAAGCGCACGCGCAAGAATGTCATTTTCATTGGTCGCGATGACCAGCCGATCAATCGGCACACCCATCCGCTTTGCCACATAACCAGCGAGGATATCGCCAAAGTTCCCAGTTGGAACTGTGAAGCTAACAGCGCGGTCCGGCGCACCAAGCGCAACCGCAGCGGTGACGTAATAGACCGTCTGCGCCATCACACGCGCCCAATTGATTGAGTTCACGCCCGTCATGCTAACCTTGTCGGCAAAACTTTCATGGGCGAACATTGCCTTCACCGCCGCCTGACAATCATCAAACGTTCCCTCAAGGGCGATATTATGCACGTTGCTGTCTAGGATCGTGGTCATCTGACGACGCTGCACGTCCGAGGTACGGTTATGCGGATGCATGATCACGACGGACACGCGCTCGCGTCCGCGCAGCGCTTCAATCGCCGCCGACCCTGTATCGCCAGAGGTTGCGCCGATCACTGTGACGTGGCGGTCACGGCGTTCCAGCGCGCGGTCAAACAAGGGCCCCAGCAATTGCATCGCGACATCTTTAAAGGCCAAGGTCGGGCCGTGAAACAGCTCTAACAGCCATTCCCCTGCCCCGATCTGGCGCAAGGGGGCAACTTCTGCATGGTCAAAATGCTTATAGGCGTCCTTGACCAACCCATCCCATTCGGAACGGTCATAACAGTCCGCTACAAAGGGATACATGACCTCTGCCGCAACCTGGACATAGGGCTGATCAACAAAGCTGCGCAACTGATCTTCGGTAAGCTGCGGGAATGTTTCAGGCCAATAAAGCCCGCCATCACTGGCAAGCCCTTTAAGCAAAACATCCTCAAACCCCAAAATGGGGGCGTCCCCTCTGGTGCTGATATAGCGCATTGGCGGCAAATTTCCCGAAACAGTCAAAATACTAAAGGGGCATAGCGCGAAAGCTGCCCCGCTGCCAAGCCCATCTGTGCCGCAGCAGACCTCTTATTCCCAAGTAAAGACAGGCTAAACCTTACTCTCTTGCGCGGCTGAGGCTCATCGCCAGCCAGACGCATATCAGGGAAAAGGCCAGGCCGAACCATGTAATGGCATAGCCAAGATGGTTATTGGGAAACGCTATCCGCGCCTGCCCCGCCTTGGGCCAGCCAAAAGGCGGCGTTGCTGTCGCATCTGCCACAAGCACCATCGGATAGAGTTCAAGCCCCACTGCCTGCCCCATAGAGGGAATGTCGATTGCGTACCAATCACCCTGATCAGGCATATTGGCGGGGACGAACGGCCCCGGCTCCAGCGGCTTATGCAGAAGGCCCGATAGCTGAATCTGCCCCGCAACCTGCCCTTCGCCGCGCGAAGAGGCCGCTTTAAATGGCGGCGGCACAAAACCGCGCTCAACCAAGATCCAGCCCTGCAATTGGGTCTTGAGCGGGGTCAGCACCAAATAACCGCCCTGGCCTTCAACACTGCGCCCTGTCAGAATAATCTCACGACTATGATCAAACTCACCAGACACAGTGACGGGCAAATAGTTAGCTTCCTGTCCAAGTAATGCAGCGTCCGGCAGCGGCACTGGTGGCTGGTCAATACGCGCCTCGACAGTATCGATCAGCGTCTCTTTCCACGCCAACCGATCAACCTGCCAGTTCCCCAGCAAACAAAGCACCACAAAGACTGGCAGCGCGGCCAAAGTCAGGCCTGGTCGAAAGGTGAAGCGCATGATCAGTCCTGACCGCCCGGTTGCGTGTCAAGGCGGCCTTCGCGCGCCTTATTATGATATTGCAGGGCTATCAAAACGCCCTTGAAGGGGGCCAGCAAGCCAATAGACCCGCCAATAATAACAGGCGCCCAAATAATCGCATGGGCCCAATATGGCGGCGCGAATAGTGAATCAACCAACAAGGCACCCAACACAGTTACCGCGCCCAATATAAAAATCACAAAAACTGCGGGGCCATCGCCGCTATCCACTTGGGAATAATCCAGCCCGCAATGATCACAGCTTTCGCGCACCTCCAACAGTCCCTTGTAAAGCTTGCCCTCACCACATCGGGGGCAACGGCTACGAACGCCAGTTGAAAATGGCGATTGTGGGGCATAGGCCATGCGAGGCTTTGCAGAGCCCTCGCCCGCGCCGTCTTCTCCCGTCGATGAACGGGCAGGAAGGTCCTGCGGAACAAAATCACGATCAGACATAAAATTCTCTTCCAAATGCAAACGCCCCGAACCTCATCTTAAGGTCCGGGGCGCGCTATTCAATGCGGCAAAGGCTGATTAGTATTCAGCGCCTGCTGATCAACCGCCCCAAATGTAAATGGCGGCAAACAGGAACAACCATACCACGTCAACAAAGTGCCAGTACCAAGCTGCAGCTTCAAAGCCGAAATGATGATCAGGCTTGAATGAGCCGCGCATAGCACGAACCAGATTGACAAACAGGAAGATGGTCCCGACCAGCACATGGAAACCATGGAACCCGGTCGCCATAAAGAATGTGGCGCCGTAAATGTGACCAGAGAAGTTGAAGGTTGCGTGGCCATACTCATAAATTTGGAAGCAGGTGAACAAAACACCCAAGGCAACGGTTGCAACCAGCCATTTAACGGTCTGGTCCTTATTGCCTTCGATCAAATAATGATGAGCTGCGGTGACCGTTGTACCCGACAAAAGCAAGATCAATGTGTTGATCAAGGGCAAATGCCACGGATCAAACGTTTCAATCCCAACTGGGGGCCAAACACCACCGATTTGTTCCTTCGGGAACAATGACGCATCAAAGAAGGCCCAGAACCAGGCAACAAAGAACATAACCTCTGATGCAATGAACAGGATCATGCCATAGCGGTGATGAAGCTGAACAACAGGCGTGTGAAAGCCGCCATCCTTGGCTTCGGAAATCACGTCTTTCCACCATGCGAACATGACGTAGAAGACCATTGCAAAGCCGACATACATCAGCCAGCTAAACGACCAATCCTTGAAATTCGCAATCGCGCCGATGGCCAGCACAAATGCCGACACGGAGCCGAGCAACGGCCACGGACTTGGATCAACGAGATGATAATCGTGCGCTTTGGCGTGACTATCTGCCATAGGTTTTCACCCCTCAATTGAAACGGCAAACCTCGCGAGGTGAGATTCGCCCAAATGATGTAATTCGCGGGTCACAATAGCCATGTGCACCGCATTTTGCCAGATTTACCGCACTGGAAAATCAGGCCTTTTTGCGCGTCCTTTCGCCACAAATGAACGGACGCGAATGGATCAGCCCTCGTCCTCTTTCTCAAAAAAAGTATAGGACAGGGTAAAGGTTTCCACATCGTCCAGATACTCTTCGTCGACAATCTCTGGATCAATGTAAAAAGTTACAGGCATATCAATGCTTTGGCCCGGTTCGATGCGTTGTTCTGTAAAGCAGAAACATTCAATTTTCATGAAATAGGCACCGGCCTTTTGCGGCGTCACATTATAGGTCGCCGTGCCGACAATTGGTTGATCTGACAGGTTCGTCGCCCGGTAAAAGGCCAAACCAGTTTCACCGACTTTAAGGTGCTGGGGGCCCTGCAGGGCCTCAAACTTCCAATTCAGGCCACGCGCTACATTCGAATCGAAACGTACAGTGACATCCCGATCCAAAATTACTGCCGATTCTGTGTCAGATTGGTTGGTGGTTCCACCGTAACCGGTCACACGGCAAAACAGATCATATAGCGGCACAGACGCATAAGCCGCGCCGATCATCAACACCACAACAGACACACAGATCAGCATCACCCGACGGGCCTTTGCCGCCGCATCATCCGTACCGTGAAAATGTGGTGTGGCGTCAGTCATACTAGTTAAAAACCCGTAACGCCGGATTCTGCTGCATTGTTGCCGATACGGACAACGGTAACCGCAAAAAACAAAATAACCAAAGCTGCCAAGGTCAAACCAACGGCAAGGTTTACGCTGCGCTTTTTCTTATGTTCTTCGGTAATAGGCATAATCAACAATTCCTGTACATTTAGGCCAATAATGTATGCTCAAGCCCCAGCGATGCAAACAGGACAAATAGATACAGGATGGAAAATCCGAACAGACGCATCGCTACTTTTGTGGCGTTCTGCCCTTCACGTACCCGCCAAACCATCAGCGCCAAAATCAGGAAGATTGCACCGCCAATCGCTGCGGTCAGACCATAGACCATTCCGGCAAACCCCAATGCAACGGGAGCGGCCGAAATAATCAATGTCAGAACAGTATAAAGCACAATTTGGCGTCTGGTTGAGGCAGGCCCAGCCACATTGGGCATCATCGGCACACCAACCTTGCCATAATCGCCCTCCTTCACAAGCGCCAGCGCCCAGAAATGCGCAGGCGTCCAAAGAAAGATGATCAAAAACAGGGATAGTGATTCCAGCCCAACCGTGCCTGTTGCAGCGGCCCAGCCAATCATGGGCGGAAAGGCCCCTGCCGCACCGCCAATAACGATGTTTTGCGGCGTCGATCGTTTCAGCCACATTGTGTAAACGACCGCGTAAAAGAAAATGGTGAAGGCCAGCAACGCTGCGGCCACATAATTGACCAGCACGCCCAATACCAGCACAGAAAGGCCAGATAGGATCAGGCCAAAGGTCAATGCCTGTTCTGCCGTTACTTTACCAGCAGGGATCGGGCGGTCCTTGGTCCTGCTCATCACTGCATCAATATCGCGGTCATACCACATGTTGAGCGCGCCTGAGGCACCCGCCCCCACGGCAATCGCTAACACGGCGGTAAAGCCGATCAGCGGATGAACACCAACAGGCGCAGCAACCAGACCAATGAGGGCTGTGAACACCACAAGCGACATCACACGCGGTTTCAGCAATGACATGAAGTCACGCACCTCCGCATACTGTTCTTCTGTAATGGCAGCTTGTTCCGTCACGATATTGTCCACTCGTCCCATAGAAAAAGACCCGGCGGCTTGCCGGGTCTTTCAATTTCGCTTTCTTACTTGATCCGCGGCAGTGTTTCAAACTGATGGAAAGGCGGCGGGCTGGGCAATGTCCACTCCAGCGTCGTTGCGCCTTCACCCCACGGATTGTCTTCGCACTTCTCTTTACGCAGGAAGGCATGAATGACAACGCCGAGGAAGATCAAAACACCAAATGCAGCAATGTATGAGCCGATTGATGACACATAGTTCCACCCTGCATAGGCATCCGGATAGTCCGCATAACGGCGGGGCATCCCTTGCAGGCCAAGGAAATGCTGCGGGAAGAAGATCAGGTTCACACCGATAAAGGTGACCCAGAAATGCAGCTTGCCGCCGAATTCAGAAATCTTGTAACCGCTCATCTTACCGAACCAGTAATAGAAGGCTGCAAAGATTGCGAACACAGCACCAAGTGACAGCACATAATGGAAGTGAGCAACCACATAGTAGGTGTCATGCAAGGACGCATCGGCACCCGCGTTTGACAGGACCACACCGGTCACACCACCAACGGTGAACAGGAAGATAAAGCCGATTGCCCAAACCATCGGGGTTTTGAACTGAATGGACCCGCCCCACATTGTGGCAATCCATGAGAAGATCTTAATCCCCGTCGGCACGGCAATAACCATTGTCGCTGCGGTGAAGTAAGCCTTCGTATCCACATCCAAACCGACTGTGTACATGTGGTGGGCCCACACGACAAAACCGACAAAGCCAATGGCAACCATTGCGTAAGCCATGCCGAGATAACCGAACACAGGCTTGCGTGAGAAGGTTGACACAATGTGGCTGATAATGCCGAAACCGGGCAGGATCAAAATATACACTTCAGGATGACCGAAAAACCAGAACAGATGCTGGAACAGGATCGGGTCACCGCCACCTGCCGGGTCAAAGAATGTTGTGCCGAAGTTACGGTCGGTCAACAACATGGTGATGGCACCAGCCAGCACCGGCAATGACAGAAGCAGCAGGAATGCTGTGATCAACACAGACCAAACAAACAACGGCATCTTGTGCAGGGTCATGCCCGGCGCACGCATGTTGAAGATGGTGGTGATGAAGTTAATCGCACCCAAAATTGATGAGGCACCGGCGATATGAAGTGACAGAATGGCAAAATCCACCGCGGGGCCAGCCTGACCACTGGTCGACAAAGGAGGATAAATAGTCCACCCGCCGCCGACACCGTTTTGACCGGGAGGGCCCTCAACAAACATTGAGATAACCAACAAGGCAATAGCAGCAGGCAGAAGCCAGAATGAAATATTGTTCATGCGCGGGAAGGCCATGTCAGGTGCGCCAATCATCAGCGGCACCATCCAGTTACCGAAACCGCCGATCATGGCAGGCATAACCATGAAGAAGATCATGATCAAGGCATGGGCTGTAACCAACACGTTGAACAGATGATAGTCACCGCCAAGGATCTGGTCACCCGGCTCCATCAACTCCATACGCATTATGACGGACATTGCGCCGCCCAAAATACCCATCGCTACGGCGAAAATCAGGTAAAGGGTACCGATGTCCTTATGGTTGGTGGACAAGAACCACCGTGTAAAAAAGCCCGGTGTGTGATGATCTGCGCTCATCTTACTCTCCTAACTGTCCGCATTCGCCTCGTTGGCGAGCGGACAAATCCTCAAACTTTTAGTCAGCAGCTACGGTCGCAACATTAAAGTTGGTGCGATCGGCGCTAGCAAATTCTTCCTTGGCTTGGGCAACCCATGCATCAAACTCTTCCTGTGTCACAACGTCGACACGGATTGGCATGAAGGCATGGCGGATACCGCACAGCTCAGAACACTGACCATAGAATGTGCCGGTACGTGTTGCCTGGAACCAGGTTTCATTGATACGGCCAGGCACGGCGTCGGTCTTGTTCCCGAATTCCGGCATTGCCCAGTTATGAATCACGTCGCTTGCTGTCACCAAAACGCGCACTTTTGCGTTCACGGGCACAACAATCTGATTATCAACATCAAGCAGACGCTGACCACCTTCTGGCAGTTCGTCATCTTCCAGCATCAGAGAATCAAATTCGAAATTGCCGTGATCAGGATAGGCATATGACCAATACCATTGATGGCCGGTTGCTTTGATGGTCATGTCAATATCTTCGGGAATTGTGTCCGAATAATACAGAAGACGGAAAGACGGGATCGCAATCACAACCAAAATCAAGATCGGCACGGCGGTCCAGATAATTTCGACCAGCGTATTGTGCGATGTCTTTGACGGTTCCGGGTTTGCGCTTTCGCGGAAACGGAACATCACATAAAGCAGAAGGAACAGAACCAGCAATGTGATGGCCACAATGATGACCAGCAGCAGATTGTGGAATTCAGTAATCTGTTCCATCACAGGTGAGGCAGCTTCCAAAAAGCCAAGGCCCCAGTCCTCGCGCGCATCAGCCAAAGCTGAAGATGAGAATAGAACGCTGCCGAAAAGCGCCATCAGGCCACCTAGCAGTGTCGTCGGATTCAGTCGCTTAAGCCGCATAGATCGACTTGCTCCCTTAAATCTTGGGGTCGGTGTACAAACTATTCCAATCGAACAGTTCACAGGCCGACCGCCTGTTAGAAATCCCTAAAGGCCCCGATGGACTTACAAGCATTGCCACATGCGTCCACAAGCGCCGAGTCAGTTGGTGAAAGACCATAATGGTTCAATCAATTCAAGTCAGCCCTTTTTAGGGCGACAGCAAGCCGCAAGTTACACCTGAATGATGTAAAAGGCTTGTCCTATCGCTTTAAGCCCCCCATATTTGACAAAATCCGCTCGTAACCGCCCAGAGATTGCAAAAACTATATGTCTAATACCGCCAACAGCCCCCTCTCCTCAGCTGAATCATTGTTCTTCGATCAGGCTGGTCTGGACAGAACACGAGCAGAATCGCTGGTAAAAGAGGGGTTGAGCGGCGCGGATGATGGTGAATTATTCCTTGAATATTGCCAATCCGAAAGCCTTGTTTTTGACGATGGGCGGCTAAAAAGCGCCAATTTCGATACGAATCAGGGCTTTGGCCTGCGCGCCGTTGCGGGCGAGGCACAAGGTTATGCCCACGCTGCGGACCTGTCAGAATCTGCCTTGAAACGCGCTGTAGCGACGATTTCAGCAGTCAAGTCCGGCCATTCGGGCACCATGGCTGAGGCACCGAACGCCACCAACCAATCGCTATACGTGGCAGACAATCCGCTGAATGCCATTCCGTTTGAACAAAAAACCGCCCTGTTGGCCGAGATTGACGCCTATACCCGCGCTAAAGACCCAAGGGTTAAGCAGGTCTCCTGCTCCCTCGCCGGGTCATGGCAGGCGGTTGCCATTATGCGTGCTGATGGCCGGGTGATGCAGGATATTCGTCCGTTGGTCCGTTTGAACGTGTCAGTCGTTATGCAAGATGGCGAACGGCGCGAAACCGGCAGCGATGGCGGCGGCGGCCGCATCGGCTTTGACACCATTATGGACGAGGCCTATTGGCAGGCCCGCGCTGACGAAGCGATCCGGCGCGGCGCCGTAAACCTAGAATCAATCGATGCCCCCGCAGGTGAAATGACTGTTGTGCTGGGCGCAGGCTGGCCCGGCATCCTGTTTCACGAAGCTGTCGGCCACGGGCTCGAAGGCGATTTAACCCGCAAGGGCGCATCCGTTTTTTCCACACTGGTAGGCCAGCAGGTCGCCGCACCGGGGGTGACGGTTGTTGATGATGGCACGATTGCTGATCGGCGCGGCTCGCTAACCATAGATGATGAAGGTACGCCAACCGAACGGACTGTGTTAATCGAAGATGGCGTGCTGAAAGGCTTTATGCATGATCGGCTAAGCGCCCGCCTGTCTGGGGCGCAACCGACCGGGAACGGCCGACGCCAATCTTATGCACACCAACCGATCCCACGCATGACCAACACCTATATGTTGAACGGGAATGAAGACCCCGGCGCGATTTTGGAAAGCGTCAAATCAGGCATCTATGCTACCAGCTTTGGCGGTGGGCAGGTTGAAACTGCATCAGGCAAATTCGTGTTTAGCTGCACCGAAGCTTACATGATCGAAAATGGCAAGCTTGGCGCGCCTGTAAAGGGCGCAACCCTGATCGGCAATGGCGCAGATACGCTGAAACGCATTTCCATGATCGGCAACGACATGGCACTTGATACAGGGATAGGCGTTTGCGGCAAGCAGGGTCAGGGTGTCCCGGTTGGTGTTGGCCAGCCCACATTGCGCCTTGATGGCATTACCGTGGGCGGCACAGGCTGATCATGTTTCGCCGGGGGGATTTCATCGCTGCACTTATGTTCGGCGCTGCGGCTTTCGTCGCTGGCACAGCCGCTGCCGCTGTTGAAGGGCCTGTGCAGGCAGAATTGCCTGAGGATGATGCAGCCCTTGTCGAAGAAGAGTTGATTGAGGAACCCGACCAAACCCCGATCCAAATGATGACTTGGCTTGACGCCGATGCTGATCGTGTAGCGCTGGTAACAGCCTTACCATCTGATGATATTGCAAAGGGGCAGTCCGCCCTGATTGAATTGGGGCGCGTTGCCTTCCGCTCCCCCACGCTATTTGGCGGCTATGCGCTTGAACTGGGGTTAAGCTGCAATGCTTGTCATCCGGCAGGACGGGCCGAAACCCATTTCTCCTTACCGCCGCTATCGCCACGTCCCGGACGCATCGACGTCTCACACAGCCTGTTTTCCAACACAGGTGACGACCTGTCTGACAATCCGCGCCCGATCAGCGACCTGACACAGGCACAAAGCCCCTTTGGCACGATTGAGCCGATTGACGATCTGACGAGCTATATCAGCAAAGTCATCGTCGATGATTTTTCTGGCCCCGAACCGGACGCGCTTATCCTGAATGCATTAAGCGCCTATGTCACTGCCCTAAAACAGTCAACGCCGCTGCAGCCCAGCCCCTATGCCGATGAAAGCACAGACAAACAATATGTGCGTTATATGATTGATGCGATTACGCGCGCCACATTAATTGGCCAGCGCACAATCGAAGAAAAACAAGCAGGCGCCAGCACATTTGTTGTTACGGCATTGCGCGCAGAAATAGGCTTGGTGCATGAACGGCTAGACCCTGCCGATCCGGCTCGGCCTTTGCTGGCGGCACACGCATCAAACCTGACAAAGGTTTCTGACCTGATCGACGCACAAGATTGGTTCAACGCAGCACGTGAACTGCGCGCCATACATTTGGCCCTGTCCGAAGATTTGACACCCCTTTTGTCCCGCCCCGATCTGACCTATTTCAATCAGGAATGGTTAGCAGGTGCCATCGACCCAAGCTTGCGGGAGCCACTGGAAGAAGAGAAAGAAGCTGACCTTGAAGAAACTGCAATCAGTGATGAAGGTGACGCGCCAAGCGTCACTCAATAGGCGTGGTCGCGGAACACGCAGTTAATATCGCCGTTCCATTCATTGTGATATTGATCCAGCAACAGGTCAGACGCGCTTTTACCGCTATCCAGAATCTCATGCAGCGGGCGCAGGAACATGGTTTCATCATTCCCCAACCCATCTGTATAGCCGCGCGCAGCTAGGCCCTGATGGGCAATCTCAACAACATCACGCGCAACCTCGCGCAAGGTGCGTCCATCAGGTGCCTTTGTGTGCAGGCCCTGTGTCGGCACATCGTCCCGCATGGTGCTGATGGCATCAACGCTCCAGCTTTCGATCAGCGCCTCTGCATCGTCTAACGATTTGTCATCATACAATAGACCGACCCATAATGCCGGCAGCGCGCACAATCGGCCCCATGGACCACTGTCAGCACCGCGCATTTCGATAAAGCCTTTCAGGCGTACTTCAGGGAACAGAGTTGTCAGATGATCTTCCCAATCTTTCATGGTCGGCAGCTCGCCCTTCAAACCGGGCAGCTCCCCCTTCATGAAATCAACAAAGGATTGGCCGGACACATCAATATAATTGCCATCGCGATAGACGAAATACATCGGCACCGATAAGGCATAATCAACCCACCGCTCAAAGCTGAACCCATCCTCAAGCACGAAGGGTAGTATGCCGCAACGATCAGGATCGGTATCAGTCCAAATATGGGACCGAAAACTTTGGAAGCCGTTGGGCTTGCCCTCAACAAAGGGCGAGTTAGCGAACAGCGCCGTCGCAATCGGTTGCAATGCCATGCCGATGCGCATCTTGCGCGCCATGTCCTGTTCTGTTTCAAAATCAAGATTGACCTGCACCGTGCAGGACCGGAACATCATATCAAGGCCAAGATTGCCTTTTTTAGGCATATAGTTCCGCATAATGCCATAACGCCCCTTGGGCATAATCGGCGTTTCTTCACGGGTCCATTTTGGTGAAAAGCCAAGGCTTAAAAATCCCTGCCCTAATTCCGCTGTAACCTCACGCACCTGATCAAGATGACGGTTCACCTCGCTACAGGTTTGATGAATGGTTTCAAGCGGGGCGCCGGACAATTCCAATTGCCCGCCCGGTTCCAGCGTCACGGACGCGCCATGTTGTTTCAACGCAATCAGCTTGTCTTGTTCTACAACAGGATCCCAGCCGAAACGCTGCAGACCTTTCAACAGTGCCTCAACCCCATTAGGGCCATCATATTCCAGCGGGGAAAAATCTGCGGTATGAAAGCCGAATTTCTCATGCTCCGTCCCAATACGGAACGCAGATTTGGGTTTGCAGCCGCCTGCCAAGGGGGCCAGCAGATCATCCTTGCTGGTCAGCGGTGCAGTTTCAGGCGCGGGAGAGGCCATAAGACAAGACTCGTTCAACAGATTGTTTTGTTCTGCCTAGCCGACCATAGGGGGTAGAGCAAGCCGGAACTGCACACCGCTTCCCCGGATCGGGGCTGAATTGGGCCCATACACGTGATTGTGATTGGCTGAACAGGGCCGGTTATTGCCAGTCACCATGGCCTGTTTGCCAGATTGACAGGGCCGCAAGGCAGGCGGTTTCAGCGCGCAAAATACGCGGGCCCAAGGTTACAGGCCGGGTTGCCGGGTGGGCATCTAACATCGCTTGTTCTTCTGGGGAAAAGCCCCCTTCGGGGCCAACTAATATCGCGCCGATTGAGGCAGGGTGCTCAGCCAGTACAGTATGAAACGGCTTGGCCTCCCGCCGCTCATCACAGAAATAAAGCGGTCGGTCCTCTGGCCAATTTGCCAGCACGGCGTCAAGCTTGGCCACATCATCAATTATCGGCAGGCTGGTGCCGCCACATTGTTCCGCAGCTTCCACTGCAATGGCTTGCATGCGTGTCTGCTTGACCCGATCATGTCCGGCAAAGCGGGTCAGCACAGGCATTAATTTCCCCACGCCTAGTTCGGTTGCCTTTTCAATCACCATGTCAAAGCGCGCCCGTTTGATCGGTGCAAACAGCAACCAAAGATCCGGCCTTGCGTCTTGTGCGCGTGTTTGTTCGATTGCGATGGCGTTTGCGCCCTTCCGCGTCACATCCTCAAGCCTTGCCAACCACTCCCCATCGGTGCCGTTAAACAGCAGCACATGGTCACCCGCTGTCTGGCGCATCACATTGCCCAGATAGTGGGCCTGCTCTTTATTCAACTGAATCTGAGCATCAGCCGCCAAGGCCCAAGTTCCGTAGAGCCTTATCTTGGGCTGGAATGTAGTCGGCTTTGATGGCATAAGCGGCCCCTGACGAAGAATAAGCTTCACATGCCCTCAATAATCAGTTGGGGGGTTTGATGCAAGGATCGCCAGTTCAGATAGAAAGTTAAGGATCGACAATTCTATGACCGCGCCCTCGCCCCATGCTGACGGCAGATTAATCAAGACGACACCGCCGTCATGGGTGGATAGGCTTGCCCCCAAATTCTCCCGTCCCTATTTGCGTTTGATGCGCGCCGATAAGCCGATCGGCACATGGCTTTTATTCCTGCCGGGGTTTTGGGCAATTGGGATTGGCACATGGGCTGGTGGCCCGTTAGTGGCAGGCGGCGAAGGCGACAAACTTTACCCCGATGTTTGGATTATGGTTCTGTTTCTTGTCGGTGCGTTTGTGATGCGCGGTGCAGGTTGCACCATCAATGACATTCTGGATCGCGATTTCGACGCCAAGGTTGAACGAACCAAAACCCGCCCCATTCCTGCGGGCGATATCTCCGTCCGCGCGGCGATTATATTTCTGGGGCTGCAATGTCTGGTCGGGCTTGTAATCCTGCTGCAACTCAACATGTTTTCGATCATATTGGGCGCAGGGTCGTTGGTGCTGGTTGCGCTATACCCCCTGATGAAACGCGTCACTAACTGGCCCCAAGCATGGCTTGGCCTAACGATCAATTGGGGCGCGCTACTTGGTTATAGCGCCGTTGCCGGGCATCTTGGCCCCGCAGCCTTTCTGCTTTATGCCGCCGGGCTTTTCTGGACCCTTGGCTATGACACGATTTACGGCCATCAGGACAAGGTAGATGATGCCATCATTGGCGTGAAATCAAGCTCACTTGCCTTGGGTGAGCGGACCCGCCCCTTTGTGGCGATCTGTTATGGGCTGACGCTGGTGTTGATCACTGCCACAGGCCCTATAGCAGGCATGTATCTACTATTTTATGTCTTGATGGGTGTCGCTGCGCTTCATGTCATTTGGCAGGTGCTGGCGCTTGATATCGATGACCCGGATCAGTGCCTGAAATTGTTCAAATCCAACCGAGATTTCGGGCTGCTGGTGGCTTTCGCCATCTATATGGGCAAGGCATTTCCGCTAGGCATCATAGGCAGCTAGCGTTTAGGCTTCTTCCAACGCGATTCGCCATTGTGGCGAACCGATAAAAGGGAGGCTGATATGACTCAAATTCTTTCTGCTGGCTATGGTGACACTCTTGTCCCCCTCGCCCTTTTGGCCCTGTGGCCGATCCTGCTCGTCACGCTCATCGCTGTAATCCGCGTGATGATGGTCGCGAAGGGCGATGCTGATCCAACCCAGTTCAAATCAGGGGTTGAGCATGGCCCGGACCGCTATTGGCGGCTGAACCGTGCGCATCTCAACACACAGGAAAATCTGGGCATTTTTGCTATGGTTTTCCTTGTTGCGATTTTAAGCGGCTATGATGCAGGGACACTCAGCACTCTCGCATGGACAATTTTGGGCGCGCGCGTCGTTCAGTCAGCAGCACAGATCATTTCAGGCGAAGGCATGCTGGTTAATGTGCGTTTTGCGGCCTATTTGGTGCAATTAGTCTGCGCTTTAATCATCATATTCGGTGTTGTGACCGGCTAACTACCCCAGTCCACAGCATTTTAAGAGCCAAAAAAGCCCCGATTTCCGTCACCTTGACTCAAGAAATGAATTATGGTTCATTTCTTCAAAGAATGAACGAAGATTCATTCCTTGGGCAAGTTGAGATGAGGAGAGGTCGGGGCCTTGGTCTATCGGCGCACCGAAAAAGTAGAAACACGGCAGGCTGACAAACGCGCCGACATTCTGGATGCTGCGCGCAACCAGATCGCGCAGCATGGTTTCGGCGGTGCCTCAATGAACGCGATTGCGCGCGAGGCGAATGTCGCGACCGGAACGATCTACCGCTATTTCGAGAACAAAGACGCGCTATTCATCGCCACCTATAAACTGCTTGGCGAAAAGGAGATGGAGGTTATTCACCGCATCGCGGTTGCCCCTACCCCGCTGAACGCGATAGACCGTCTATCGCTTGCCATACGCACTTTTATCAGCCGCGCTATGAAATCACGAAGGCTTTCTGCATCACTGATTGGGGAGCCTGTGTCCCCCCAAATTGATGCCGCCCGTATCGAAATGCGCGAGCTGCACACCAGTATTTACGAACGCATCATAACTGATGGGATCAAGTCTGGCTGCTTGCAAAAGCAGGATGCCCGCATCTCAGCCTCTGCCATTGCGGGTGCGATTGTGTCAGTTATGGCTGGGCCTCTGTCACCGGAAAACCGCCCCATCGACGCCGATGAAATGGGCAAGGCGGCTGACGCGCTGGTCAGCTTTTGCGTATTAGCCTGCCGCCCCAACGTCAAAAGAGATATCGCCTATTAGGCACCAAATAAAGGACCTACAAAATGTCAGATGTAGCCTCAGATACAGCACAAGGCCCTGAGCAATTTTCAGCAATCCGTCCTCGAGATATTTTTGACAAGGACGAAATTGCAGCGCTGCGCAAACGTAACAATTGGCGCGCTGCTGCCTTGTTCATCCATGCATGGCTTGTGATCGGTGCCGCTATGGCGCTGTTTGCCCTGTTCCCCAACCCGCTGACATTCCTGATTGCGGTGATCCTTATCGGTGCTCGGCAATTGGGCCTTGCCATCCTGATGCATGATGGTGCCCACGGGCTGTTGTTCAGCAATGTGAAGGTGAATGATTTTGTAACACAATGGTTTGCCTCATTCCCCATTGCGACTGACATTCGCCCCTATCGCCCCTATCATTTGACCCACCACAAAAACACCCAGCAGGAAAATGACCCTGACCTGATCCTGTCAGCCCCCTTCCCCGTCACACGGGAAAGCCTGCGCCGCAAAATCATCCGCGACCTGACAGGGCAGACAGGCTATAAGCAGCGCAAGTCACAATTGAAGGCAGCTATCGGCAAGCCCGGCGCACCCCTTAAGGAGCGTCTATCCACCTTCATCACAAAATTTGGCGGCCCGCTTGCCACAAACCTTGTCTTGCTGACAATCCTAAGCACGCTTGGTTATTGGTATCTTTACCCGCTGTTGTGGGTGCTGCCGTTGCTGACTTGGTATCAGATGATCACGCGCCTGCGTAACATTTGCGAACATGCAATGGTGCCCGACAATAACGATCCTATGCGCAATGCGCGCACTACCTATGCCGGGTGGTTTATGAAAGCGATGATCGCACCTTATTGGGTGAACTATCACGTCGAACATCATCTGTTCACTTGGATCCCCTGCTATAACCTCGCAAAAGCGCACAAATTACTGCTTGATAAAGGCTATGGTGACCGCCTTGAAATTCAGCCGAGCTATTGGGCGGTGCTGAAAATCGCAACAGGCGCTGACCATGACAGCGATGACAAGCGCAACACGCCTGCGGACAATCTGTTCATCAACGCCTGACGCTGATGGACAAGCAGCAACAATTCATCATCGATAATACAAGGCTTCAGGCACCACCATTGGTGCCTGAACTGTCTTTATATCTGGCAGCTGATGATCTTCCCCTTTGGCAGGCTGGCGAAAGCGAGCTTGAGGCGCTGGACCTACCCGCCCCCTTTTGGGCATTCGCATGGGCGGGGGGACAGGCATTGGCTCGCTTTATCCTCGATAATCCTGCTATCGTAAAGGGCAAGCGCGTACTGGACTTTGGCGCTGGGTCTGCCATAGCGGGGATTGCGGCTGCCAAGGTAGGTGCCGCCGCAACCCTGTGCAGTGAAATCGATCCGTGGTGCGCGCCTGCAATCCAATTGAATGCAAAGGAAAACCAAGTCAGCATTGATGTGACATTGGATGATCTGGTTGACCAGAAAAGCCAATGGGATGTCATTCTGGCTGCAGATATTTGCTATGAAAACGCACCGGCCCGCCGCATCGCCGATTGGCTGGATAAATTGGATCGCGCCGGAACCACCGTCCTAGTCGGCGATCCGGGCCGCACTTATTTTCCGCAAGACCGCTTTGAACGGCTTGCCCATTATCAGGTCAGAACCGACAGCCGTGTCGAAGATACCGACCTGCGGAATGCGGGCGTCTGGCGGTTCAGGCGCTAGTGGTCGCCTCTGCTGTTGCAATCCGCCGCCCAAGCACCACCATCATGGGTATGGAAATCGCCAGTCCCACCACCACGCCACAGCTTGTCACAACCGCAAGCGTCGCAAAATCCGCCGCGCCATCAGCGGCAACACCGGCTAGGATCGAACCGCCCAATATAGGGCCAAACACATTGGTAAAGACGATGATGGTTGACGACATGGAATTCCAGCGCCCCTCCCCATCAAGCGAAGCCAATATGCCGAAATAATAGGGCATCAAAAACATCCACGCGATGTTCCAGCTTAACAACCCCATAACGAACCCGAATGTGTCAGTTGCTGACAAGGAAAAATAAAGTCCAACGGTTAATGCAACGCCGCCAAAGCTATAGGGAATGAGCCTGCCAATCCGTGTGCCTAAATAGGCTGATGCAAGCGCGCCGACAAACATGGACATAAACATTATGGCAAGCCATTGGCCCACCTCCGCAGGCGACAGGCCAAGGCTAACCCCCTTGCGTTCAACAAAGGCCCATGCCGCCGTTTCCATGACAGCAATGCACACCATGCCTGCGATCAACCCATAGGGCAGGAACGCCGCCCTGCCGCCACCTGTTTTGGCAGTCACGCCGTGAAGGGCCGTACGCCACGGCGCGCCTTCACGCGGCGCCTTAGGGAACAGCCATAAGAAAGGCGCGAAACATAAAAGATAAATCAAATTCGCAATATAGACACCGCGCAATCCATAGTCTGCTGCAATGATCGGCAATATTGCCAACATCAAAGCACCAACCATCACACCGCCCGCAAAATTTTGTGACATAAGCCGGTCAGGCTCCAAGCTACTGGAAACGGCCGCCGTACCAAGGGCGATAACGACACCTGCGCCCAGGCCGCAAACAAAACGGCCAATCAGCACAAGCTCGTAACTCGTTGCTGCGATTGAGATTAGGGCACCAATCACAATGACCGCAAAACCGCGATAGGCAAGCTGCCGCCTGTAAACGATGCCAGTAAAAGGTGTTGTGACTGCCAGTGAAATGGCCAGCGCCACCAACTCTACCGACACAATCGCGCCAGCAGATGCATGCGATATGCCAAGATCATCCATTGCCGCGCCGGTAAATACGGGCATTTGGCCCATAATCCCTTCGCCCATCGCCCCGGTTGCCATCACAACAAGCAATAAACGCCAATCAATACTGTTCCAAACGCGGCGCATAGTCCCCCGATCCCGCTTTAATCCCCCTGAATTTGCAGGCATACTAGGGGCAATTACCGAAAGAATCACGAAAGATTTAAACCGTGGTAAAGCCCAAAGACTTTACGAAGCTTCATGCTGAGTTTAACGCGCCGATTTCCCAGCGCCACGATTGCGGCCAATGGTGCGCCCCCCTAAATGGTGGGCAGCCCGTTTGCTGTACTGTCGATAACGCTATTCCTATTGTCGATAAGGCTGAATGGAAAAGCCTGAAGGAACGGACTGACCTGTGGTCAAGATATAAGGCGCCCAAAAACGACAAGCATGCGCAAAAAATTGTCGATGAATTGCCTGATACCTGCCTTGCCATTGAATGCAAAGGGGCAGCCCATTGTGAACGTGACAATCGCTCACTCGCCTGTCGTGCCTTTCCGTTCTATCCTTTTATAGACAAAAAGGGGCGCGTGATCGGTTTGGGCTATTATTGGGATTTTGAGGATCGGTGCTGGGTTCTATCCAACCTTGAAATTGTCGAACCAGAATTCGTCACTGAAATGCTCAACGCCTATGAGTTCCTGTTTTTTAAAGACCCTGAAGAATTTGACGTCTTTAAAGGACAGTCTAGCCAACAGCGGCGCACATTTTCAAAACAGGGCCGTGACATTCCGTTGATCGGACGCGATGGGGAATTGTATAAAATCCCGCCCTATAGCGACGAGATCTTGCCAGCCAAACCGTCTGACTTTGGCGCCCATGGCCCTTATGTTTCTGACAAGGCCTATAAAAAAGCCATAAAGGAACTGTCATGACCCTAAAGCCAAGAGACGAAGCATTAGACATTGCCGCGACAATAGTTGCCAATGCCATAAAGGCAGGCGCGGATCAGGCAGACGCGCTGTTTGTCCAGTCGGAGGCAGAAGCAGCCAGTGTCCGCGACGGCAAGTTAGAAGACATTGAAGGCAGCGAAAGTCAGGATTTGGGCCTGCGTGTCTTTGTCGGGCGCAGTCAGGCAATGGTCTCAACAACAGACTTCCGCCCGACCGCCTTGGCGGAGGCTGTGGAACGTGCTGTCGCGATGGCGCGCATCGCACCAGAGGACCCCTATGCAGGGTTGGCGGATACTGAATTGCTGGTCCGGCAGGCCCGCGACCTTGACCTTGTTGATACCGCGCACCTTGACAGTCAGACACTTGTAGACAGGGCGATGGCAGCCGAAGCAGCCGGGCTTGCTGTTGATGGCGTCCGCCGTTCATCAGGCGCAGGCGCTGACCAATCTCGCAGTTCTGTCGCGCTGGCAACTTCAGGCGGTTTTGAGGGCGCATATGATGGCACAAGCTACGGTGTTGGCCTGTCACTGATTGCAGGTGATGATAATAATATGCAGCAGGATTACGCCGCCTATAATACGCGCCATCTATCTGATCTGCGCGCGCCAGAAGAAATTGGCCGGGAGGCAGGCGAAAAGGCCGCGCGCCGCGTCAACCCAATCCGCCTTGAAACCGGGCCACGCACAGTTGTGTTTGATCCGCGTGTCTCAGGCTCATTCGCGACATCGGTTACGGGGGCAATCTCAGGCAGTGCCATTACGCGCGGGTCTAGCTTTTTGTTGGATAAGTTGGACGAGCAAATTGCCAACAGCGCCATCACCATTATGGATGACCCGCATAGACTGCGCGGGCTGCGCTCAAAACCCTTTGATGGGGAAGGCACAGAAAACCGCCCCATGCGTTTGGTCGAAAATGGCGTTTTAAAACATTATCTGCTTGACCATGCCACCGCCCTGCAATTGGGGCGCAGACCCAATGGACGGGCGGCGCGTGGCACGGGCGCTCCGCCATCCCCTGCCCCGACAAACCTATATATCGAAGCGGGTGCGCTTAGCCCCACCGATTTGATCAGCGACATCAAAGATGGCTTTTACGTCACAGAATTTTTGGGACAAGGCCCCAGCCTTGTCACAGGTGACTATTCACGCGGCGCGGCCGGCTTCCACATTGTAAATGGTGAGTTGGCGGAGCCTGTTTCAGAGGTTACCATTGCAGGCAATTTGAAAGAGATGTTGATGGCTGCAACCCCGGCAAGCGACCTTGAATTTGTGCGCGGCGTCAATGCCCCAACGATCCGGGTTGACCGCATGACCGTCGCAGGCATCTAACAGTCTGATGAGCGATACGCCCAAAGATCATATGGCTCTGGCGCAAGCTACCACGCCCAAACAGGACCTTGCCCTGTTGGTAGAGGCGGCGAAGGCTGCAGGTGCCTTATCGCTCGACTATTTTGGGCAGCCGGTGAAACAATGGTCAAAGGATGACGACACCCCCGTGTCAGAGGCTGATATTGCCGTAGATAATCTGCTGCATGATATTTTGCGCACTGCACGGCCTGACTATGGCTGGCTAAGTGAAGAGACAGAGGATGACCGCGAACGGTTGCGCAAATCACGCGTTTTTGTGGTCGATCCAATTGATGGCACACGCGCCTTTTTGAAGGGGCGCCCTCATTATTGCGTTAGCCTTGCCGTGGTTGAGGATGGCCAGCCCATTGCGGCGGCCCTGTTCAATCCTGCAACTAATGAAATGTTTACTGCTATTTTGAATGGCGGTGCTTTTTTAAACGGTGCACCAATCACACCGGGCGACCGTGCTGAAATCTCCGGCGCACATTTAATAGGCCATGAAAGCCTGTATCGCCATCCGTCGTGGCCCGAACCATGGCCGGATGAATTGAAGATCAGCAACATCAACTCCATCGCCTATTCTGTTGCGCTGGTAGCGGCGGGAAAGATGGATGGGTCTGTGTCACTGACCGGAAAATCTGATTGGGATTTGGCGGCAGCTGACCTGATCATGCGCGAGGCTGGCGGCAAGGCAACCACACATATGGGCGACACCTACACCTATAATCAAAGCAAAACGCGCCATCTGAATATTATCAGTGGCGGCAACGCGATGCACAAGGCGCTGCTGGCCAAGGTTGAACCGATTTCGAGGCTGCGTCGATGAAGAAGGGTTGGTATCGTTTTGACAAGAAAATTATCAAAAGTGCTGCAATGCGGCGCTTTATCAGTTTTCTTGCCTCCCTCTACATTCGTTTGGTTTGGCTGACCAGCCGCTTTGAGGTAATCGGGGCTGAAGAGGCGCAGGCACGTTGGCAGGCGGGCGAGCCCTTCATTCTGTCCTTTTGGCATGGCCGCTTGCTAATGATGCCCTATAGCTGGGATCGCAGCAAAGATATCGGCATGCTGATCTCAAACCATCGCGATGGGGAATTGATCGCCAACACGATCGGGCATTTTGGCTTGGGCACTATTCGCGGTTCCTCCGCCAAGGAGGGGCGGCAGTCAAAGGGCGGGACCGAAGCGCTGCGCGAAATGCTGAAAATGCTGAAAAAGGGTGATTATGTCGGCATCACACCTGACGGGCCGCGCGGGCCGCGCATGCGTGCGTCAGATGGGATAGTCGCTGTTGCGCGCATGTCAGGCGTGCCTATTATTCCCGCAACCTACGCCACAAAATCACGCATCAGATTAGGGACATGGGATCGGTTTTTAGTGCCCCTGCCTTTTACCAAGGGTGTTATCATGTGGGGCGATCCGATAGCGATCCCCAAAGACAAAGGTGCCGACGCGGCAGAGGCTGCGCGCCAGACCATCGAACAGGCAATGAACGAACTTGCCGACCGGGCTGACCTTTATGTCGGACAAGACCCTGTAACGCCTGCGCCCCTTGAAGGTCCGGCACCATGATCCTGTCACTTTATAAGGGGCTGACGCATGTGGCAGCGCTTGGCGTGCCGCTATTGCTCGCGCGCCGCACAAAGGCAGGCAAAGAAGACCCAAAGCGTCGTCACGAAAGACTTGGCAAGCCAAGCATGCCGCGTCCTGACGGACATCTGATATGGCTCCACGCCGCCTCCATCGGCGAAAGCGTGTCGATCTTGCCATTAGTTGAACGTCTGCTGGCAGAACAGACGGACAGTCATATCATGGTCACAACGGGCACTGTAACAGCCGCCGCCATTATGGCTGACCGGCTGCCCGAACGGTCATTCCATCAATATAGTCCGCTTGATACGCCCGGTGCTGTGGGCGGGTTTTTGACCCATTGGCAGCCTGACATTGCTCTGTTCGTGGAACAGGAATTATGGCCTAATCTGATCACGCAAACTCGGGCACGCAATGTGCCTATGGTGTTGGTGAACGGACGGCTGTCAGAAAATTCTGCACGCAAATGGCAACGCGCCCCGCGATCATTGCGCCGCGCTATATTCGGCGCGTTTGATCATATTCTGGCGCAGGATGATTTGATCGCTGACCGCTTTTCAGCCCTGACCGATCAGCCCGTTACCTGTGCAGGGAACCTGAAATATGCCGCCCGCCCGCTTGAGGTAAACGAAGCAGACCTGACAGAGCTGCAAGCTGCCATTGGCGATCGCCCTGTATGGCTCGCCGCGTCGCTGCACCCGGGTGAGGAACCACATATCGTTGCCGTCCATAAGGCCCTTAAACTGGACCTGCCCAACCTGCTGACAATCATCGTGCCGCGCCATGCGGACAAGTCAGGTCTTTTTGCCAGCGCCTGCCGGAACGACCATCTGGTCACGCGTCTACGGTCTCAATCGGGCCTAAAGGGGCTGGACCGTGCTGATATTTTAATCGGCGACACTATGGGTGAAATGGGACTTTACTATCGGTTGTCGCCCCTGACATTCATGGGCGGTAGTCTGATCACTCATGGCGGGCAAAACCCGTTGGAGCCTGCCCGACTGAACCGCGCCATCCTGCACGGGCCCCATGTCGAAAACTTCACAGACCCTTACCAGCAATTGCAAGAGGCTGGCGGCGCCCTATGCGTCACAAACGGTACTGAGCTTGCCGCACAATTGCGCTCGCTGCTAACCGATCACGCCGTCTGCCAACATATGGGGGATAAGGCTGCAGAGGTCGCGGCGACACAGGATAATAGTCTTGATCATATTATGACAGTGCTTGCGCCCTATATCGCGGAAAGCCTGTGGGGCGGGAGGGTGCCGTCATGAAGGCACCCCAATTTTGGTGGCGTGATAAAGCAAGCCCCGGCGCGGCAGCGCGTCTGTTAGCCCCCCTATCCGCGATCTATAAGGCCGAATCCGTCCGCCGCATCAACAAGACTGAAGGCTGTTACAAGTCGCGCCTGCCAGTTATCTGTGTGGGTAATCTAATCGCAGGCGGTACCGGCAAAACACCTACCGCCCTGCTGATTGCACAGCGCCTTGTGGAGATGGGGCATAGCCCCGCAATCCTGTCACGCGGTTATGGTGGATCGCATTCAGGCCCGGTCAAGGTAGATCCAGTCATTCACAATCCCGACCTTGTGGGGGACGAGCCGCTTTTGCTCGCAGCACATACCAGCGTCTATATCGCCACCGACAGGGCCGCAGGGGCCAAGCTGATCGAAAAGGATGGCGAGGCGAGCCACATCATTCTCGATGATGGTTTTCAGAACCCATCGCTTCATAAGGATTTCAGCCTGATTGTTATGGATGCCGAGCGCGGGTTCGGGAATGAGCGACTGATCCCTGCTGGCCCCTTGCGAGAACCAATTGACCATGGCCTTGCCCGCGCGCAGGCAGTACTAGCGATTGGCCCTGACGCCAAGACTTGCCTGGACCGTTCAATCCCCGCATCATTCAATCACCTGCCGCAATTGACAGGACAACTTGAACCCGGCCCTGAATCCCTTTGGCTAGCAGGTCAAAAAGTGACAGCCTTTTGCGGTATTGGCAGCCCGGACAAGTTTTTTGACACGGTACGCAGCCTGGGGGCAGAGCTTGTTGGCACCTTCGCCTTTCCAGATCACCACAAGTTGAAACCGCAGGAACTGCTGTTAATCGAACGGCACAAAAACAAAACCCAATCGATTGTCGTCACAACGGAAAAAGATGCTGTGAAGCTACCCGCCACGGCACGCGGCAGTGTGATGACTGTGCGTGTTGACTTGAAACTGGATCAGCCTGACCTGCTGGATGATCTACTTAGGCAGGTTCAATCCTGACCTTACCTGCTGCCTCCCGCGCCACATCCAGCGACCCGCCCAGCGCAACCCCCAGACGGCGATAGCTTTTCATCACAGGCTTGCCGAATAGGCGCACATCAGCGCCCGGCACCGCCATCCCGTCTGCCAACCCAGCAACGCGATAAGGCCCGCTGGCGTTCTTTGGCGCTAGGATCACATGACTTGCGCCAGCCCGCAGCAAATCGATTTGCGGGATAGGCAGCCCCAAAAAGGCACGGGCATGCAAATCAAATTCCGTCAAAGCCTGCGTGTAAAGTGTGACCATGCCCGTATCATGGGGCCGTGGGCTAAGTTCAGAAAAGATAACGTCACCTGCCTTTGTCACAAAAAACTCAACCCCGAACAAGCCAGCCCCGCCTAGCTCTGCCGTTATGATCGCGGCCATACGCTGGGCTTCTGCAATCGCTGCATCAGAACAATCCGCAGGCTGCCAACTGAACTGATAATCACCCCGTTCCTGCACATGACCTATGGGGGCGCAATAAAGCGCGTCGCCATCACGTTGAGTAACTGTCAGCAGCGTGATTTCATAGTCAAAGTCAATAAACTCCTCAACAATCACGCGCGCGCGATCGCCCCGCATTCCGGCAAGCGCAAAGGCCCATGCCTCACGCACCTCAGCCTCACCCTCTGCTGTGCTTTGCCCCTTGCCTGAGCTTGACATGACGGGTTTAACCACAACCTTCCCGCCGATCTTGGCAGCCTCTGCCACCAGTTCTTCTTCGGATTCTGCATAGGCAAATTGTGCGGTGCGCAACCCAAGTTCCGCCGCGCGATCACGTATCCGATCACGGTTCATTGTCAGGTTCACAGCATTGGCCGACGGCACGACGTGATAGCCCTCGGCCTCCTTCGCCAACAACACCTCTGTCGCAATCGCCTCAACCTCTGGCACGATAAAGTCGGGCTGGTGCTTATCGATCACGGCAGACAACGCATCACCATCCAGCATGGAAAAGATTTCGCAAGCGTCTGCAACCTGCATGGCAGGGGCATTGTCATAGGCATCGCACGCGATAACATCACAGCCCAATCGTTGCAGGCTGATTGTCAATTCCTTGCCCAGCTCACCACTGCCCAGCAGCAGCACCTTTGCGGTTACGTGGCTCATACCATCCCCTTTTGTTCGTTTCGCATTTATCTTGTTGCCTTGCTTAGCAATGTATCAAGCGCCTGTAGAAAACGCGACCGATCCTGTTTGGAAAAACTGCGGCCACCGCCACTTATCACACCTTCGTCTCGCAACTGGCTTTTCAAATCACGCATGGCCAAGGCATTGCCGATCATCGCCTCATCAAATTTTGATCCTGTGTGATTGATCACCAGCGCCTGCTTTTCAAGCGCCCGGGCGGCAAGCGGAATGTCAGCAGTAACAACAATATCACCAGCCGCGGCCTGATCGACAATCCAGTCATCAGCGGCATCTGCCCCCTCTGCAACCATGATATGTTTTACAAGCGGATTAGGCGACGGGCGACCGCCGCTATTCGACACAAATAAAAGAGTGACGCCATAGCGAGTGGCGACCTTTTCAGCCTCCCCCTTCACGGGACAGGCATCTGCATCAATATAAAGTGTGACCATAGGTGGGAACGCGCCTTAAATTTGCAAACCTGACTATATATAGAATTCAGACTGGCACCTGTCATGCCCCTACCTTATAAAACTGTTTATAAACGGAGGCACAGACATGAAACTTGCAACATTTGAAGATGATAAGGGCAAACGACTTGGCATCGTCAAGGGCGACAAGCTTATCGACCTAAGCGCCTATGACCCCGACTTCCCAACTGACATGATTGACTATTTCAGTTGGGGCGACACGAGCGGACGGAAGGCGAAGGAAGCTGATCGCAATGCGGAGGCGACAATCCCCCTATCCGCCGTAACGCTTCATGCCCCGGTTGAAAACCCGCGCAAGATTTTTTGTGTTGGGCTGAATTATGCCGACCATGTTGAAGAAACAGGCCGGGACAAGCCGGAAAACGCCACATGGTTCACCAAGCCTCCAACCGCCATTGTCGGCCCCGGGGCAACTGTACTGAAACCCGCCGTCAGTGACTTAATTGATTATGAGGCTGAATTGGTTGTCGTTATCGGCCATCGTTGCCGCCATATCGCCCCAG
The DNA here is from genome assembly GCA_965229935.1 of Alphaproteobacteria bacterium. GTDB lineage: Bacteria > Pseudomonadota > Alphaproteobacteria > SPJN01 > SPJN01 > SPJN01. The sequence continues at coordinate 784,014 of CBDDKB010000002.1, read as the reverse complement.
AAGATGCGCTGAATGCGATTGCAGGCTATTGCTGCGGCAATGATGTGTCTGTTCGTGACTGGCAGTTCCGGTCCCCCCAATTCACCATCGGGAAAAGCTTTGACACACATGGCCCCATCGGGCCGTGGCTGACAACGCGTGATGAAATTGCCGACCCTCATGCGCTCGATATTGAATGTCGTGTGAATGGCGAGGTGCGCCAAAAATCAAATACCAAACATTTGATTTTCAAGATTGATCACCTAATCGCTGAGCTTAGCGCTGCGATGACGCTGGAACCAGGCGATGTGATCTTTACCGGCACGCCCAGTGGTGTTGGCGTCGCGATGAAGCCGCCGCAATTCTTGAAAGCCGGCGACACGGTAGAGGTTGAGATCGCGGGCCTTGGCACCCTGTCCAACCAAATGATCAACGAAGACGTGACACCCCACGTCAAGTAAAGGTGTTGAGCGGGGCGCGTCCCGTCCCGCTCACTCTCACGCTATTCTAGTGATCCTAGAACCAGAACGGATTGCCGGGAACATAGGCCTCGTTCTTACTAAGGGCGACCAGACCTTTAACAATTCTTATAGCGTACCAGATAAACAACCATATAAAGATCAAGAAGCCGACGCCGATAAATGACAGCACGGTGCCAGCAATCGCGAGAACAAGTCCTACCCAAAATATCTGGATCAAATTATCACAATGCCCGTCATAGGAGGAGTTGCGATAGTCATTCCGTGCAACAAACCCCAAAATGATCGCGCCAAGTGGCAGAAAAATCGCCAATGCATACCCGATATACAGCAATGTCGGGCTTTGCCCACCCGCGGGCGCTACTTGATTGTCAGACATGATCTCTCCCTCGCAAAACACGACTCACCTAGCCGCATCCGCTAGTTTTCCACATGACACAGGTCGCGGCAATTGTGTCATTGCCCCCAATTTTGCAAACCGATATGGTCGCGCCACCTATGACTGGATTTCGGACCATAAAGGGCCATGCGGCCCCCAATCGCTTAGTGCTTGTTATTGCTCTGTTAATTACAAGTTTGGGCGCATTATTGCCTGCGCAGGGTACAATGTCGGGCCAGATGATTCTTGCCCAAACCGGCCCCGCAATTTCAGTCGATCAGATTGTTTCAGGTGACAAGATTATCAAGCAGGCGTCTTGCCTGAACGGGTCAGACCACGAATTGCCCGCTGATCATGATTGCCAGCTTTGCTGTTCGCTGCTGCCGGTCGCGCCAGTTGCGGCACCTGTTGCAGCCTTGCCCAGTTTGGAAATCAGGTTAGTTGCCTATTTTAGCGCTGATATAGACCGGGGCACGGCTGTTGCCCCACAGGCCTATCACGGACGAGCGCCACCCCCCTCTGTTTAACGACCACTATCCAAATCCGTTAAACACAGGACAATTCAAATGACTCTTAAATCTCGCACGGGCGCAGCGCTGGCTGCCGCCGCTTTCTCACTGCTTTTCTCATCTGCTACCTTCGCGCATGAAGATCATCTGCCCAGCCCACTTGGCCATGCCCCCATTGGCGTCATGGGTGATCACCGCCACGGTGAAGGACAATGGATGGTCTCTTACCGTTTTATGCGGATGGAGATGGAAGACAATCGCAACGGCACAACAGATCTTAGCCCCGCGTCGGTACGTACAAATTTTGGCTTCCCCGTTGTACCGTTAAGAATGACAACAGACATGCACATGTTCGGCATGATGTATGGTTGGTCTAATGATCTGACATTGATGGTCATGGCACCTTATTTGGAAAACAGCATGGATCATCAGCGCCCAAACGGGACTGTGTTCGTTGCCAAGTCAAAGGGCTGGGGCGACGTTAAAGTAACGGGCCTGCAAAAGCTGACAGACACCGCGCATCTAAAAATCGGCGTGTCACTTCCCACCGGGTCTATTGATGAGAAAGACACAATCCCCGGTCACTTGCCCTACCCGATGCAGCTCGGCTCCGGCACCTATGACATTCTTGCCGGTGTAACTTGGACCGACTTTTTGGACATAACAGGGCCCAACACCAAGTTTGGCGCCCAGCTTGATACGGTCTTCCGTACCGGGACCAACGACAATGATTACCGCCTTGGCAATAGGGTCAAGCTGACAGGTTATGTCAATCATCTGCTGTCAGAGTCTATTTCAGTGACAGGTCGCGTTACAGGCCGATCAGCCGGCGCCGTTCATGGTGCAGACAGGAAAATTCTGGCTCGTCCCGCACCGACCACGGACCCCGACAATCATGGCGGCGAATGGGTCGATCTTGGTATTGGCCTCAACTATGTGATCCCCGGCACTGCTCTGAAAGGCCACCGCATCGCGGTTGAGTATGAAAAGACCGTCTATCAGGACCTGAACGGCCCGCAGCTAAAGATGGATGATATGCTGACCATCGGGCTGCAGGCAGCCTTCTAATTCGACAACGCAAAGGCCGGGTATCTTGCCATTTTGGCCAACTATCCGGCCTTTTTGCGGCGCATTACGCGCGTAAATTCTCCAGATTTACCAAATTGCACGCCCCGCTTTTCCTTGTAATCAGCCATCATCCTTCTTAGGTAGGGCTGAAAAGAGGGAGGCTATCATGTCCACAGGGCTGCTCATCACACTGGTTATACTCGCCATATTTGTGGTCTGGTATGGGGTTGAAAAATCACGCCGCAAATCGCACCCGATGGCTGGTGGCATTCACACTGATATTACCCTGCCCTATGAGGATGAGTTTGAGCTTTACAGCAACTCATTCTCCCACTGTTCGCGCAAGGCACGGCTTGCCATGGCAGAATTGGGGATCACCTATACCCATAGGCCCATAGATCTGGTTGAAACAGGCCAGTATGAAACCATCAGCCCAGCCTACTTAAAGGTCAATCCGGCTGGTATATTGCCTGTACTGGTTCATAACGGCAATCCGATCTATGAATCAGACGATATTCTGAAATATGCCGCCGCCCACGCAGCAGCCGATGCGCCGCAACTGACCCCGACCGATCCTGATAAGCTGGCAGAGATGAACCTCTGGCTTGACTATTGCAACATCACTAATGACGACCCTTTGGGTAATCAGGAAGGCCGATTGGGGCCTTGCGTCCCCGCCCTGACCATGCCGATCTTTGTGACCATGATGCAGTATATCAGCTTCGGCAAACTGGTGCCGGGGCTGCTATTTCATCCTGACAAGAAACGCCCCTTCTTTTTCACCGCTGCCAAGCTGTTCGGCCTGCGCGGTTTGATGCGTGCAAAGCCCCTGACTGACCTTGTGGGTGGCGCACGTGATGCAGCACGCAATCATTTGAAAAAGCTGGACGATGCGCTTGGCCAATCAGCCGGCGACTGGATATTGGGCGATCAATTCACATTGGCAGACATCACGCTCGCCAGTGCCTTGCTGCGCATCGACGAAACTGGCTGGCTTGATTATTACAAGTCGCACAGTGATCTAAGCAATGTGGCTGCCTATTTTGATCGTCTGAAAGCACGCCCAAGCTGGCAAACAGCTATCATAGATAAACAACACCAATTGGTGGAACAAGGCTCTGCTGATTTGCGGCAGCTATTGCGCGACGATGACCTTATCAGGACCACGCTGCACCCGGTTACCCCCTGATCAGTTCGCGCCTGCCCGATAATGTTCCACGCCACCGACAAATGTTGCGATGGTCTTGATCGCCCGCAAGTCTGTTGCGGTGCGCGGGTCTTGATCAACAATGATCAGATCAGCCCATTTGCCCTGCTCGATACTACCTGTCTTGTCCGCAAGCCCTGCCTGCCATGCAGCGTCAATCGTCGTGCCGCGAATGGCTTGCATCAGGCTGATCCGTTGATCCGGGCCCAACACATTGCCGCTTGATGTTTGCCGTTCAACCGCAGACCAGATCATGACCCAAGGGTCCATCGGCACAATCGGCGTGTCGAGATGCAACGTAAAGGGTAGCTCTGCCATCAAAGCCTCATTCATCGGGCTCATCCTCGCGGCCCGTTCTGGCCCCATAAAAATATCCCGATGTCGATCCCCCCAATAATAGACATGGGCGTTGAAAAAACTGGGGCTGACAGAAAGCGCCTTTGCCCGTGCGATCTGGTCGGACCGCATCATCTGCGCATGAATGATCACAGGCCACGCATCGTGCATAGTGGGCGCAGCCTGCTGCCCCAACTCCACCGCATCCAAAATCATGTCAATCGATGCATCGCCATTGCCATGCAAATAGGGCCGCAATCCTGCCTGCATTGAACGTGAAACAAGATCGTTCAAGTCATCTGCCTGATAGATCGGATAGCCGCGATAGTCAGGGCCATGGCTTGTATGGGGAACAAAATACGGTTCGCCCAAATACCCAGTATAGCCCTGAATGGACCCATCGGTGACGATTTTAACCCCCGCCACATGATACTTGTCGCTTTCAAAATCAAACAGCGTGCCTGTCTGCATCGATTCCAGCGCGAATTCCGCATCAACCAAAGAGACGATGCGGATCGGGATAAAGCCGACGCGGGATGCCCAGCCCAAGGGTTCAAACATCATTTTGTCTGACAGGCCATTTTGCGCGGTTGTTACCCCCTTATAGAGATAATCGTCATTCCCCGCCTGCAACAGCGTTAAAATATCCGCGGGGCCAAAGCCCAACAATTTGGGCTGGAAGATATAGGTTGCCGTTTCCTTCATCAGCCCGGTCGGCGAGCCGTCCTCATAACGGACAATCTCGCCCCCCTCAGGATCAGGTGTGTTTTTATCAACCGCCATTTCCTGCATGGCGCGGGAATTCACAACCAACATGTGACCTGACACATGCAGGATCCCGACCGGATTATCTGGGGCAACCTCATCAAGGTCAGCCGCGGTTGGGTGGCGCATTTCGGCAATCAATGTATCGTCATAGCCCATGCCAACGATCCACGCGCCCGGCGCGGCAGTGGCAGCCTTGGCCGCGATCAGGGCCTTAATCTCGTCTATGGTGCGGACGTTCCCGACGGGAGGGCTTGAGAGATTGACCGCGACACTCATCACCCCCCAACCGGGATAATGACCATGGGCATCAATAAAGCCCGGCATCAGCGCCCTGCCCTTTAAGTCATGGCGGATGGCACTTTCGGGCGCTGCTGCCAGCACATCATCTGTCGCGCCAACCATCGCGATAGCATTGCCTTTCACCAGGACTGCATCGGCAATGTCATTATCGGCATTCATGGTCAGTACAGGCCCATTATAGAAAACCTGTGCCGCAGGCGGCGCAGGGTTCCACTGACGATAAAGGGCAAAACCGCCAAGCCCCGCAACAACAATGACCATAGCCAGTATGATCAGCAACCCGCGCAATATGCGTGCCATAAATACCCCCGCCTAATTTTGTTTTAGGCTGGCAATATAGCTTGGTGGGGAGGAATCAGCAATCTAGTCAACTTGGATAGTTGGCAGACAAGGAGTTTGTTGTAAGTTGATCAAAACAGCGGAGAACATAAATGACTGACAAACGACTTACTCTGATCGAGCGATTTTTTGCGGCGCTTGAGGCAGGAGATTTTGCTACCGTAGAAGCCATCTACGCAGATGATGTGATCGTCTGGCACAACACAGATAACAAAGAAAAGGACCGTGCCGGCAGTATGAAAATTCTGCACAATGTCTTTGGTGTTTTGCAGCGCCCGCGTTACGAAGTTTTGAGGCGTTACCCTACCCCAGACGGTGTAGCGCAATCACATATACTGCATGCTGAAAAGCCTGACGGGTCTGCTTTTGCCATTCATGCGGCAATCTTTTTTGAATGTGATGAGACCCGCATCACCCGTCTTGAAGAGTTTGTGGACAGCGCAACCTTCCATAGCGAGTTTGGTGCCTGAGATGGAAAAATGGGACTATTTCCTCGACCTTTACACCGCCCTGCCAACTGCTGGACCGGGCACGAATAACTGTACACGGAAGGCCTATGGCCTGCTGTCTGACCGCTTCTCTGCCCCAAAGATTCTTGATGTTGGCTGTGGGCCGGGCAGACAAACGGTAGAGCTTTTGAAGATTTCCGGCGGCACCGCGGTCGCGCTAGACTTTTTGCCCATCATGCTTGAACGAACAAAAGCAGCCGCAGATGCAGCAGGTGTCGGTCATCGGTTAGAACTCCTGCAGCAGGATATGACCAGCATGGATTTCGACGATGATACTTTCGACATCATTTGGTCAGAAGGTGCGATTTACAATTTAGGCTTCGAGAATGGCCTGAAAAAGGTAAAGCCGTTTGTCCGCCCCGGCGGCGCCGTTGCGGTAAGCGAGGTCGTGTGGCTAAAGCCGGATCAACCGGCTGAGTTGGTGGAGTATTGGCGCCAATATCCTGAAATCGACACGATCGAAGCCAAGCAGAACATTATCAGCCAGCTTGGCTATGAAAGCGTCGGCACTTTCACCCTGCCAAACAATGCGTGGGTTACACACTATTACGATCCGATGCAGACCCTGCTGCATCAAAAGGCAACTGAATGGAAAGATTGCCCAGAAGCACGCGAAGTCCTTGAAGAATCGCAGCACGAAATCAACATGTTCGAAAAATATTCAGATTATTTTGGTTATGCGTTCTTTGTGATGATCAAGCCATAGGGTGCCGCAGCACCGCATTTTCATCTGACTATCAGGAAAACTGGCTGGGGAACCTGGATTCGAACCAGGACTGCCGGAGTCAGAGTCCGGAGTTCTACCGTTAAACTATTCCCCAACAGGCTGGCGGCTGAATCACCGCGCCAATCGAATAGGGGCGGACAATATTGCCGCCTGACGGCGGGGTCAATGGCCTCAATCTCCCAGATTTTGGACACGGTGCCGCAGTTTTCCCCCGAACACACGGAAATCCAGACTATTTTACCGGGGAAGCTGCGCCCAAATGGCCCTTGATTTGTAACGCCCCGCGTCCGATACAAGGGGTCGATTGATGGGGCGATGACACTCTATATATGTTTGGGGGAACATGTGTCATGCGCCCGCCACTATTACACCTCCAAAACGCGCGCATAAAAGCAGGTATTTCGATGAATCGGTCCGTCATCATAGCAATCGCCATCGCCATCATTATCGGCTTGTGGCTGACAAGTGGGATTATCCGCGATCAGGGCACGGTCATTGAACCTGCCGCCTCGATCAACAAGCAAAATGCCGAAAATGTAGATCGCGTGACCGTTCAGGTTCAACGGTCCGTCGCGCGCCCACAGCAACGGACCATGACCTTTTCCGGCAGAACAGAGGCCTCGCGCACTGTTCACGTATTGGCTGAAACAGGCGCACGTATCATCGAACTGCCCCGCAAAAAAGGTGATCTTGTCAAAAAGAACGGTGTGTTGTGCCGGCTTGCCAAACAGGACCGCGAGGCACGTATGGCAGAGGCACAGGCCACCATGACCTTGCGCCAGTTGGAATATGAAGCAGCACAAAGCCTTGCCCAAAAGGGCCATCGGTCAGACACCGCGGTCGCCGCGGCCAAGGCACAATATGACGCTGCCCAAGCGTTGGTAAAACGCATGCAGGTTGAACTTGATAACACCATCATCCGCGCGCCGTTTGACGGCGTGGTGGAAGACCTGCCAACAGAGGTGGGCGGCTATCTTGCCCCCGGCACTGTCTGCGCAGTTTTGGTCGACGAAGACCCATTCCTAGTCACCGCACAATTGTCAGAACAAGAAGTCGGGCATGTGATTGTCGGCGCCCCTGCCCGTATCAAACTGGTCACGGGTGAAGAAATCACCGGCACAGTTCGCTTTGTCGCCAAAACGGCCCAACCTGTTACACGCACCTTTGAGGTTGAGGTTGAACTTGCCAATCCCAATCACACTCTGCGCGAAGGCGTGACAGCAACCATGTCACTTGATGGCGCGGCGGTGCCGGCTCACCTTGTTACCGCTGCGGCGCTTACCCTGAATGATGCGGGGCAAATCGGCGTTAAGACAGTTGATTCCGATCAGCGTGTCAATTTCGTGCCCACCAAAATCGCCAGCGAGACACGGGATGGTGTTTGGCTGACAGGACTGCCCAGCGAAGCCACGATCATTGTGGTCGGTCAGGAATATGTGGTTGAAGGTGAACAGATCAATCTTGTCTATGTCGGGGAAAAGGAAGGCAGCGCGCTGCAAAAGGCCGGCTCCCCCACTGTGGATGAGGCATCATAGGGGATACGATCATGGAAGCGGTCATTGACGGCATTATAGGCCGTTCCAAAACAGTCCTGGCGTCCTTTATACTGATGCTGATTTTCGGCATTATCAGTTACAACAGTGTGCCCAAGGAAGCTGATCCTGATATCCCGATCCCGTTTGTGCAGGTTCATGTCGTCCATGAAGGTATCTCACCTGAAGATTCTGAACGATTGCTGGTCCGTCCCTTGGAACAGCAATTGCAAGGGCTTGAAGGCCTGAAAGAAATCAACTCGCTGGCAACCGAAAATTACGCCGCGATCTTTCTTGAATTTGACGCGAGCTTCGATCCCGACACCGCAGTTGCCGATGTCCGGGAAAAGGTTGACCTTGCCAAACCAGATTTGCCCAGCGACGCCGAAGAGCCAAAGGTTCAGGAGTTTAACGCCAGCCTGTTCCCTGTTATTGGCGTCACCCTGTCAGGCGATTTGCCTGAACGAACGCTGCTACACACCGCGCGCATTCTTGAAGATCGGTTTATGCAGATTTCCGAAATCTCTGACGCCTTTATTGTCGGGGAACGTGAAGAGCTGCTTGAGGTCATAATCGACCCCGCCAAAATGGATTCCTATGGCGTTACAGCGGGTGAGCTTTTCAACGCCGCACAATCAAACAATCGCTTGATCGCAGCGGGTGCGATGCAAGGCAACCAATCACGTTTTTCCGTGAAGGTGCCGGGCCTGTTTGAAACCCGCGCAGATGTACTTGAAATGCCAATTAAGGCGCAAGGCGATAGCATTGTCACCCTTGGTGATATTGCCGAAGTACGCCGCACATTCAAAGATGTGCAAAGCATTGCGCGCGTAAATGGCAAGCCTTCTGTTGCCGTTTGGGCAATCAAACGTTTGGGCGAAAACGCCATTTTGGCAACCCAGGCAGTTCGTGACGTGGTTGAAGCATCAGCCGCAGATATTCCCCCCGGCGTGATTGTGAACTTTACCTCTGATCAATCCCGGTGGGTATTTGAAACACAGGCCGAATTGCAGGCCGCTGTGTCCACCGCCATTGTGTTGGTGATGATCATCGTTGTGGCCGCGCTTGGGTTACGGTCAGGCTTTTTGGTTGGGATCGCTATCCCGTCCTCATTCATGTTCGGTTTTGTTGTTCTGTCTCTGACAGGCTCCACCATCAATATGATGGTGATGTTTGGTTTGGTGCTGTCTGTCGGCCTATTGGTTGACGGGGCGATTGTGGTTGTCGAACTTGCCGACCGCAAAATGGCCGAGGGCCTTCATAGGAAGGAGGCCTATGCCACCGCATCAAAACGCATGGTGTGGCCCATCATTTCCTCTACCGCGACGACACTAGCGGCCTTTTTCCCCATGCTGGCATGGCCCGGCGTGACAGGGGAATTCATGTCCTATCTGCCACTGACATTGATTTATGTTTTGTCAGGCTCTCTACTAATGGCGCTTGTGTTCATGCCCGTTCTTGGTGGCTATATCGGCAAGACATCCGGCGGCAACAACAAGACCCTAAAGGCATTGTCTGTTGCTGAAACAGGCGATGTCACACAATTGGCAGGCTTCACAGGCCGATATGCCCGCATGCTGAATTGGGTCGTACAGCGCCCCTTACAAATGATTACAATCGCTATACTTGTCCTTAGCACAATCATTGTTGCCTTCAGCTATATGGGGCGAGGCGTCGAATATTTCAGCAGTTCCGAACCAGATCAGGCGGTGCTGATTGTCAGCGCACGGGGCAACATGTCTCCCTATGAGCTGGAGCGGATTACCCTTGATGTCGAGAAAATCGTGCTTGATGAGCCGGGCATCAGCATCGCCTTTACCGAAATCGGGACAGAGCTTGGCTCTCGCGGGCAGGAATTGCCCTCTGACGCTATTGCGACGATTAACTTAGAGTTCACCGAATGGCGGACCAGGCGCAAAGCGACAGAGATACTGGACGCAATCCGCGCAAAGACACGCAATTTGCCCGGCGTTCATGTCGAAATCTATAAACGACAAAACGGCCCCAGCGACGACAAGCAAATCAATATTGAATTTTCATCAACCAACAAGAACGCCATGATTGCCGAGGTTGGCCGCGTCCGCACCTATCTTGAAAAAGAGGTTGAGGGCGTCATCGACATTGACGACAGTCGTCCCCTGCCCGGCATTGATTGGCGTTTGAAGATTGACCGTGAACAGGCCGCCCGTTTCGGGGCCGATGTCACCACAGTTGGCGGTGTGGTCCAGCTTGTTACAAACGGTATTCTGATCGGCAATTACCGCCCGGACGACGCTGATGACGAAGTTGACATCCGCGTCCGCTTCCCCGTCGAGGACCGCTCCATCGAAGCGCTCGATAAGCTGCGCCTGTCCACGCCTAACGGTCCGGTGCCAATTTCTAATTTTGTGACAACGGAACCTGCGCCGCGCCTTTCATCTATCAACAAGTCAAACGGGCGGACGGTGATGAATATCAAGGCCAACCCCGACACTGGCTATTTGGCCGACACACAGGTTCGTCAGGTTGCGGCATGGCTTGAGCAGCAGGACATTCACCCTGATGTGAAAATTGCCTTCCGTGGCACGAATGAAGAGCAACAGGAATCTGCTGAATTTCTGGGCGGTGCCTTGCTGTTTTCATTGTTCCTGATGGGCATCATTTTGGTCACACAATTCAACAGTTTTTATCATGCGTTCCTGATCCTAACCTCAATCGTGTTGTCCACTGTGGGCGTGCTTTTGGGCATGATGATCCGCGATCAGACATTCTCTGTCATTATGACCGGCACGGGGATTATCGCGCTGGCCGGGATTGTGGTGAACAACAATATTGTGTTGGTTGATACCTATCAAAGGCTTCACGCTTCGGGACAAAGCGTGGTGGAGGCTGTGGTTCGCACAGGTGCGCAACGATTGCGCCCTGTGCTGCTGACGACGATCACCACAATTTGCGGCATTCTACCGATGGCTTACAGCGTGAATGTGGATTTCTTCGCCCGCCAGATCAGCTATGACGCGCCAACCTCAGGCTGGTGGGTTCAGTTGGCAACCGCCATTGTGTTCGGCCTTGCCTTCGCCACGGTGCTGACATTGGTCATCACCCCCTGCATGCTGGCGCTGCCGGATCATGTTCGCCGGAAATACGGCCCACGCATCAGAAAACTAACCGGAATCAAAGCACGGGATGCAGAACATAGCCCTGCGGAATAGCCTGCGCTTACCCAAACAAGAGGGGCTGCCTAATCAATCAAGAGAGATGGGCGGCCCTTCGGTTTCTTCTTCAAGGCTATAATCAGGCTCCTTCGCCAGACGACGGCGGAAGGTGATGTAGGATAGTGGCAACAGGGCGGCATAGCTTAACGCTAACACCAGCAGGCTTTCCCACGGGTTGGTCGCAAAGCTTGCTGCCACAAGCGCCACCACCAGCAACAGCGGCAGAACAAGGTCACCGCGCACACGCAGACGCTTAAACGAATATGTCGGAATGGAACTGACCATCAACAGACCGATCAACCCTGTATAAACAGCTATAAGCGCTGGGATATCCAGCAACCAGTCTGCCCCCATAAAGACTGCAAAGAATGGCACAAAGACCAGCATCGCTCCGGCAGGTGATGGCACACCCGTAAAATAAGATGCCATCCACAAGGGCCTGTCAGGATCATCATGGGCAACGTTAAAACGGGCTAATCGCAGACCGCAACAAATCGCATAGCTTAACGCCATGACCCAGCCGAAACCGCCCGCCCCTTCCAATGTCCAAATGAACAACAGAAGTGCGGGGACGACCCCGAAATTCACAAAGTCAGTCAGTGAATCAAGCTCTGCACCAAAGCGTGTTTCGCCCTTTAACAGCCGCGCGACGCGACCATCCAGCCCGTCAAGAAGTGCAGCAACCATCACTGCGATGATCGCCGCCTCAAACCGTCCATCAAGGCCAAATCGAACCGCTGTCAGCCCAGCGCACAACGCCAGCACCGTCAATATATTCGGGATCAAGCTTCGCGCAGGAAGGTGAATACGCCCCAGTGGCGCACGCTTTTTCTCGCGCGTAGCGGCCTGTGGTGCCGATTGTTGTTGATCGTCAACCGGCCTGATATGGGGCGGCTTATCACTCATCAGCGGTGCTGTCCCCTTCAATTACGGTCAATTTGGGCGCGCCTTCTGCTGCTGCGTTCGCCAACGTGCCCAATACCGTTTCGCCCGCGATCATAGTCTGGCCGAGCCGTACATTGACGTCGCTGCCATTCGGCAAATACACATCGACACGGCTACCAAAACGGATCAGGCCAAACCGTTCACCAGCCAGCAATTTCTGACCTTCTACCACATGCCAAACGATGCGGCGGGCAACCAAGCCGGCGATTTGGACAAAAGCTATTTGCTGTCCGTCATCCATCGTCAAACGATAGGCATTGCGTTCATTCTGCTCGCTCGCCTTATCAAGGCTGGCATTCAGGAACTTGCCCGGACGATACTCGATCCGATCAATCGTGCCTGCAGCAGGCGTCCGGTTCACATGACAGTTGAACACATTCATAAAGATACAAACCCGCTGCAACGGATCTGACCCCATATCAAGTTCGGCGGGGGGCGCAGCTTCGTCAATCAGGCACACAATGCCATCGGCTGGGCTAACCACATTTTCTGCCCCTTCTGGCGCAAAACGATCAGGATCACGAAAGAAATAAACACACCAAGCGGTACCGATCAGCCCTATCCAGCCCAACGATGTGGACAGGGAAAACAGGATCAACGTCACCACGGCGAAGATGCCGATGAAGGGATAGCCTTCCTTGTGAACCGGTACGAGTACGTCGCGAATAGCGCCCATGAACTTTGCCTCTGCTATAAAAAGTCGCCAATCATACGCTGACTGGCCCGTCTGATCAATTCACTGCGATGCGGCGCAATGGCTGCGGGTTGCATCACCCGTCAGCGCGCTGCTGACTTTGCCACATATGGGCATAAAGCCCATTTTTCGCCAATAAGTCGTCATGCGTGCCGCTTTCAACGATCCGCCCCTTATCCAACACAATGATCTTGTCGGCATGGATAACGGTTGAAAGACGATGGGCAATGATCAGGGCTGTCCGGTTTTCGGACACCCGATCAAGCGCGCCCTGAATATCCCGTTCTGTCGCGGTGTCGAGTGCGCTTGTAGCCTCATCCAAAATAAGAATGGGCGGATCTTTCAGCAAAGTCCTTGCGATGGCGACGCGCTGCTTTTCGCCACCACTTAGTTTCAGGCCACGTTCCCCCACCATACTGTCATAACCGTCCGGTAGGTCGCCGATAAACTTGTCGATGCTAGCGAGCTTTGCGGCACGCGCAATGTCGGCATCGTCCGCATCAGGATTGCCATAGCGGATATTGTAGCCAATCGTGTCGTTAAACAGCACCGTGTCCTGCGGCACGATCCCGATTGATTGGCGCAAACTATCTTGCGTTACGGTTCGCAAATCCTGCCCATCAATCTTTATGGCCCCGTCGGTCACATCATAGAAGCGAAACAGCAACCGCGAGATGGTGGACTTCCCCGCCCCTGATGGCCCTACCAGCGCAAGCGTATGGCCAGCCTCAAGCTCAAAATCCACATCATGCAAAATCGGCCTGTCGGGTGCATAGGCAAAGCTGACATGATCAAACTTGATCGCCCCACCCTGAATGACCAATGGCTTGGCAGACGGATCATCGGTCACGTCCTGATGCCGATCCATCAAGCCAAACAGTTCTTCCATATCGGTCAGGGATTGCTTGATCTCACGATAGACAGTTCCCAACAAGCCAAGCGGCACAAATAGCTGAATTAAAAACGCATTGACCAACACAAAGTCGCCGATTGTGTAGTCGCCTGCCATAACACCCTGCGCAGTCAGGCCCATTAAGGTCATTAATCCTGCCGAGGTGACGACAACCTGTCCGGTGTTCAACAGGGCCAGCGATGTTTGCGATCTGATTGCTGCCTTGGAATAACGGGTCATTGATTTGCGATAACGATCCGTTTCATGACCTTCATTGTTGAAATATTTGACAGTCTCAAAGTTCAGCAAGCTGTCCACGGCCTTCACATTGGCGTCATTGTCGGAATCATTCATCTTGCGTCTGATGCCGACCCGCCATTCGGTCAGACGGAATGTGAACCACACATAGGCCCCAACCGTCACAACCGTCACAACCGCAAACAAGGCCCCGAATTTGATCCAAAATATTGCGCCCACCATCAGGATTTCGATCAACGTCGGAATGATACTGAACAGCGTAAACCGCAGCAGAAAATCGATACCCTTAACGCCGCGATCAATAACGCGCGCCAACCCGCCGGTGCGTCTGTTCAAATGAAACTGTAGGGACAAGGCATGAAGGTGGCGGAAAGTGGCAACGGCAATTTCCTTTTGCGCGTGATTGCCTACCTTGGCGAACAGCGCATCACGTAGCTGGGCAAACCCCTGCATCGCAATGCGCAATACGCCATAGGCGATCACCAACATGACAGGCACCAACAACCACGCAGGCAGTGTCCAATCAGCGCCTAGCGCACCGGGCTCATCTGCCAGATTGTCGGTTGCAGCCTTGTAAAGAAAAGGTGCGGTAACCGCGAAAAGCTTTGCCACGACCAAAGAACAAAGAGCAAGGACAACGCGGCCCTTTAGGTCACCGCGTCCTGCGGGCCAAAGCCATGGCAGCAATTGGGCCAGCACCTGCCCCTGCGTGCGCACGGACAGGTCCTTGGCATCTTCTGAGGTTGCGAATGAGCGAATGGCTGTACCCTAGCGTGCGCTTTTTGGATTGGCACCGGGCAGTGCAAACATCTGGCCCGGATAAATCAAATCAGGATCGCGGATCTGATCGTCATTCGCCTCATAAATCAGGGTATATTGGAAACCCGACCCATAGACATGATTGGCGATGCGCCACAGGCTATTGCCCGGCTGCACCACCACTTGTCCTTCTGAGAAGACAAGGCGTGATGGTTCCTCCCGTAGGAATGGAATGGCAATACGGGCTGTGACCTTACCGGCCTTATCCACCTGATCAGCACGTAGCTCATACTTGCCCGGGTCAATCTCGACATCGGGCACCAAACGCCATGTACCGGCCTCATCAGGTTCCACCCGTCCGACCAATGTGTTGTTAAGGTATAGGCGCACTTCATGACCGGGCAAGGCACGGCCAGCAAAGATCACATTGCCCTTGTCATCATAATCAATCGTATCGACCGTTAGGACACGATCATCACCGGGGGCAACGCCCTGCAAAACTGAACTCTTGTCACCCGGTTTCATCAAAACAGCAAGGGCGCGCCCTGCACCATCGGGGATCGCGATGACAACATTTTGGCTGGATGTATAGACCGTCCCATCAGGGGCCTTTGCCTCCAGCGTTAGTTTGGCTGCACCTGTCGGCATGGGCTGATCCAAGGTCAACACCCATTCGCCCCGATCATTCGCAACCGCAGACCCGATGGCCTTGCCATCACGCAACACGGCGACGGTTGACCCGGGCAATGCTCGTCCAGCGATGACGGCGGTTGCATCTTCGGAAATGCGGACAATATCAAAGGTCGGCTCATTGCTAATCGCCACCCCCTCAGCCGCAGCATTATCCGCGTCTGACATATCGGTTTGCATGGCGTCTTCACCACCCAACCCGATAAGGTCAGGCCGCACAAGGCCAAGATAAGCGCCAGCCGCGATGATGATTACGGCACCAATAATGAGTACTATTCGTTGCAAGGCCCACATCCTCTTTTCTGCTTAGCGGTCAAAAGTTCCGCTTGGCAGCCAAAAGCTGCCCATTGAGATGTTTTGTTAAGATTAGCCCCGTTGCCCGTGCCCGGCAAGCGCCCTGACCGAAATATTCAGGAATAAAGAGGGGTTATCGCCTTAAAGATGCCCAATTTTGTCGAGCCGTCTGCTCATTAAAAATACTGGTAGTAACCCCACCAAACCGATCGATAGAGCTGGCAGCGCTGCAGCTTCCAACTGCTCTAGCGAGGCATAGGTATAGGTTAAGGTTGCCAAAGTCTCGAAATTAAACGGACGCAACAGAAGCGTCGCGGGCAATTCCTTCATGCAATCGACAAAGATCAACACAGATCCCGTCAACAAGGCACCGCGCAACATGGGAACATGTACACGCCACAATAGCGACCAAGGACCATGCCCCAATGTCCGCCCCGCCATATCCATATGGGGGGTGATGCTGGTCAACCCTGCCTCAACATTACCTTGCGCCAATGACATAAACCGAACGGCATAGGCAAACAACAATGCCAGCACAGTGCCACTGGTCAATAAGGTGACACCGAAAAACCTATCACCAAACGGTTGCAACAGTTGCGCATCAAACTGGCCCAGTACAGTCAACACCCCAAGCGCCAACACAACCCCCGGCAAGGCATAGCCCAGTCCGGCAAAACGTGTCAGGCCGCGTAAGGCACGCGCCCCACGCCCATTCCCTGCTGTGCGCCCACCATAGGCCAGCAAAGTGCCTAGACTGATCGTGATCAATGCAGCGCCGCCCGCCAAGATGATGCTGCGCCCTGCGCTTTCGATATAGGCGCTAAGGGCGGCCCCTTCGACACTTCCAACCGCAAGCTTGATCAATACACAGACGGGAATGAATAGCCCAAATAAAATCGGCAACGATACCAACGCTGTCAGGCCCCACCCCTTTGCCCCAGACAAGACAATCTTGCCCGCTGGCGCGCTTGTCTGCACGGGCCCCGCAAATTGTTGGCGACTACGCCCCATACGCTCCAACACCATCAATAGTGCGATCACGCCCAGCATGGACAGGCCAATCTGCGCGGCACCAGCCAAACTGCCCATGGATAGCCAGACATCATATAGGCCAGCCGACAGTGTTTTGACCGCAAAGAAATCGACAGTGCCAAAGTCAGACAGGCTTTCCATCATAACCAGCGCAAGACCGATCGCAATCGCCGGCCGCGCCAAAGGCATAGCCACCCGCCAAAATGTACTGAACATCGAATGGCCCAATGTGCGTGACACATCAATGAAGCGACCGGACTGGCCAATAAAGGCTGCCCTGCTGGTCATATAAACGTAAGGGTAAAGCACCAAAGACAGGACAAGGATTGCCCCCGGCAATGAGCGGATATGTGGCAGGAATGCCCGACCCTGATCTGCGCCGAACAGGCCAATCAACATTTGATGGATGGGACCACCAAGGTCGAAAAAATCGACATAGGCATATGCCACCACATAGGCTGGCATCGCCATCGGCAACAAAAGCGCCCAGCTGAAAAAGCGCATGAACGGAAATTGATACATGCTGATTAGCCAGGCGGTACCAACTCCAATCACACCGCTTAATATCGCAACGCCAACCAGTAAGATAAACGTATTGGATATCATGTGCGGCAACATAGTGCCGCGCACCAAGGGCCAGATATCGCCCCCGTCACCCAACGCTAGCACAAAGACCGCCAAAATCGGCGCCGCAACCAATAGCACCCCTAGCAAGGTTGCACCCCACAGGCTTATAGGGGCCTGCATCGACCGCAAAAACCGAGACACCGGCCCACCAATATGGTTGGTGCCGGTGCTCAATGATGAGTTTGTTGCAAGGGCAGGTCTTGTCACCCGTCAATCCTTTGGGGTCAGCTTGGTAATATCAATTGTCAAAGCCAGTACTGTGAACAAGCACTATAGCCTTTTTCCTATTCTCGGCAATTTTTGACAATGAAAGCTCGTCACCCGTAAATGTGCCCCAACTTTTCACAAGCTCAGACCAAGCCACACCTTGCTTAACGGGATATTCGTAGTTCTGTTCCGCATAAAGTGCCTGCGCCTCGTCAGACACAAGATATTCCATCAGTGCCAAGGCAGCGTCAGGATGCGGCGCATGTTTCGCCATCGCCATACCCGATACATTGACATGGGTGCCGCGATTGTCGCTGTTAGGAAACACAACGCGCACGGCATCCGCCCAAGCTTTTTGTTCCGGGTTATTGATCATTTTACCCATGTAATAGGTATTGCCGATTGCAATATCGCATTCACCTGCGGCCACGGCCTTGACCTGTGCACGATCATTGCCTTGAGGCTTACGGGCCAAATTGCCCTTTACAGCCGTCAGCCAAGCGGCGGTCTTTTCCTCGCCCCAATGGGAAATCAGCGATGCAATCAAGGCGACATTATAGGCATTGGCGCCTGAACGGATGCAGATACGTCCTTTCCATTCTGGGTCGGCCAACTGCTCATAGTCGGTAATGGCACCTTCGGCGACACGTTCTTTCGACACGAACATA
The DNA here is from genome assembly GCA_965229935.1 of Alphaproteobacteria bacterium. GTDB lineage: Bacteria > Pseudomonadota > Alphaproteobacteria > SPJN01 > SPJN01 > SPJN01. The sequence goes on along the minus strand of CBDDKB010000002.1, from coordinate 765,622 downwards.
ACGCGAGCACGAGTGGTCAGACCGAACCATTCATTATCGTCATCACGCAAATGGCTGGGGATCACGTCATTCAATACATCTGAGGAAACAGGCTGCACCAAGCCGCGCTCAGTCACATCTTGCAGGCGCCCAATATCAACCGTCAGGATAACATCTGCAGGACTGTTTGCACCTTCTGCTGCCAAACGTTCCGCCATACCCTTTTTGGCAAATACCGTATTAACGCGAATGCCGGTTTTCGCGGTGAACCCATCAAATAGGGGCTGAACGAGCTGAGGCTGGCGATAGGAATAAACATTCACCTCCCCCGACACATCATCATTTGCGGCAACAATTGGTGAAAACGTTAGGGATGCCAAAGCGGCACCAAGGGCCAATAATCCCTGCAATTTTTGCTGTTTCATCTAGCTTGCTCTCTCAATCGCTAAAATGGACGCCTGAAATACACCTTAATCATCATCTTGCGAATAAGTCGCAATTTCAGCGTGAGCGGATTGTTAGACTAATTGAGAATGATTAGCAATAGAAATAACGTCTCAGCGCAGGTTTTTCAGATAGGCAACAAGGGCCGCCCTATCTTCGGCTGTCAGTTTGCTGGTGCCATGGGCGATGACCAACGCCATCTCACCTTCGACTGTATCATAATCGGGCTTGGTACCGTCGATCAGAAAATCAGACAATTCATCTGCTGACCAGTCTCCTAACCCGGTGGAGGCTGTCAGGCCGGGCACTAAAACCTTGCCCTGATTATCCTTGGCCCCTTCCAGCAATCGATCCATCTGCCGCCCGCCTAGTGCATTGCGCGGCGTATGGCATGCTCCACAATGACCCAAGGCATGAGCGAGATAGGCGCCGCGATCCTGTGTATCAACTTGATCCGGCATAAACAGCCATCGCCACACAATTTGTGCCGACCGCATTGAAAGCGGAAATGGTAATTCATTGCCCCGCGCCGCTTGCTGGACGGGGTCAAGTGACATCAAATAGGCATAAAGCGCCAATGCATCCTGATCGGTCATGCTGCGATAATGACCCCAAGGAAATGCCGGAAAGGTCGGCTGCCCAGATGGCAAATAGCCATGCTTCATCAAGCGCAAAAAGTCAGATGGTGCCCACGCACCAATCCCCGTTGCCTTGTCGGGCGTGATATTTGGGCTGATAAAATCACCAAAGGGGGATGCAATGCGGCGTCCACCGGCAAAGGGCGCGCCATCCACTTCTTTATCCCAATGGCAACTGACACAGCCCGCCGCTGCGCTGACATAAGCACCCTGCGCTATCAATGCCGGGTTAGCGGCATCAAAATCATCTGGCACCATGACCGCCGGATAGCGGGGCCAAAACAAAAAGGCGACAAAGCCAAAGCCCGCCAGCGCAAGCAGCAGAACAATTGTCCGCATCGCCCCCATCAGCAATCTACAGATTTATTGCTTAGGCGCACGATAGGGCTTGTGACAGCCGCCGCATGACTTGCCAGCCTGATCAAGGGCCGCGCCCAATGCGGCACGGTCCCCAGCCTCAACAGCGGCAAGAAGGGCTGCGCCAGCTTCTTCTAATGCGGTGGCCTGGGCTGTAAAGCCCTTCCAATCTGACCAGATTTCCGCTTTAGCGCGTGTTTCGCCGATGCCCTTGCCACCGGGGCCAGTACCTGCCGGGAACATATCGGGGATTGATTTACCGGTATTGGCGACCGTCTTGGCGGCGATTTCCTGCAACAGGCTGATTTCGGATTCGCCCTTGGCAGCTTTCGCCAAAACCCGCATGGCAGCCCCCGTATCTTTCATGGCCTGCACGCGCATTTCAACCGGCCCTTCGGCCTTAGCTGTTGAAACTGTTGCCGTCACCATCGCTATTGTCGCGAACGCAGTCGCTGTTAAAAATCCCTTGCGCATAATCAACTCCCTATCATTCGCCTGAATCAGTCGATAACGCCTATGCTACCCCAGCTTTAGGGCGCGGTTAAGGCCAATTCGCCCCAATCAGCTACGTCCGCAAACTTCGCAGATTGCTGGCAGCAGGAACACAGGGTAGAACGGGTAAAACAATCTTGGCCCAGATATCTAATGACAGACAATCGCCCTGCCCTTTCCTTTTGTATTTATTGCGGCTCCCGCGAGGGGGGCAACCCCGCCTATCAAGAGCTGGCAGGCGCTGTCGGCCGGTTCATGGCCACATATGATATTGGCCTTGTCTATGGCGGCGGCGGTGTTGGGCTGATGGGCATACTTGCCGATGCTGTCTTAGAAGGTGGCGGGCATGTTACCGGGATCATCCCCCAATTCTTAGATAAGCGCGAGGTTGGTGCCCGGCATGTCAGCACCTATATTCAGGTCGATACCATGCATGAGCGCAAGGCCCGTATGATCGACGAATCAGATGCGCTAATCGCCCTGCCCGGCGGCATGGGCACCTATGATGAACTGTTTGAGGCTATGACCTGGCTGAATTTGGGCCTTCATGACAAACCAATCTACCTGTTGGGCCCGGCCCATTACTGGCAACCCTTCCTTCAATTGTTACAACATATTGACACTGAGGGGTTCGCTTGGGGCTCTCCTGCCGATTTGGTCAGCTATTTGCCTAATCTTGAGGCATTGGCAGCAGAAACCGCGTCACTTAGACCAAAATAGAACATGGATAAACTGCGGATCAGATTGACCTTTTAGGCTGTCCTGCTATTGTCGCGCCATATTCGAATTACGACATTTCACCACTTGTGCCACCGGCTAAAATCAGCTCCTACCCCGGCGCAAGTAACCAGACCCAGGGGGTTTTTATGGATAGGATTAAGGTAGATAACCCGGTTGTTGAGCTTGATGGCGACGAGATGACCCGCATCATCTGGGCCTTCATCAAAGAACGCCTAATCCTGCCCTATGTTGACGTCGATATTGAATATTACGATCTTGGCATCGAACATCGTGACGCCACCGGCGATCAGGTGACCATCGATTCAGCCGAGGCGATTAAGCGTCATGGCGTTGGCATCAAATGCGCCACAATCACCCCTGATGAAGCCCGTGTCGAAGAATTCAACCTGTCCAAGATGTGGAAGTCGCCCAACGGCACAATCCGGAACATTTTGGGCGGCACCGTGTTTCGCGAACCTATTATCTGTTCCAACATCCCGCGCCTTGTTCCCGGCTGGACCAACCCAATCGTGATCGGCCGTCACGCATTTGGTGACCAATATCGCGCTACAGACTTCCTTGTCCCCGGTAAGGGCAAACTCAAAATGGTGTTTGAGCCTGAGGATGGCTCTGCCCCGACTGAGTATGAGATTTTTGACTATCCAAGCGCCGGTGTTGCGATGGGCATGTATAATTTGGATGAGTCCATCCGTGATTTTGCCCGTGCGTCATTCGCCTATGGCCTGGACCGCAAATGGCCGGTCTATCTGTCGACCAAGAACACGATCCTTAAAGCCTATGATGGTCGGTTCATGGACCTATTCCAGGAAGTGTTCGACAATGAATATAAAGACCAGTTTGAAGATGCAGGCATCATTTATGAACATCGCCTGATCGACGATATGGTCGCCTGCGCCATGAAGTGGAACGGTGCCTTTATCTGGGCCTGTAAGAATTATGATGGTGACGTGCAGTCCGACACGGTTGCACAGGGCTTTGGCTCATTGGGTCTGATGACATCCGTCTTGATGTCACCTGACGGCAAAACGGTTGAGGCTGAGGCCGCCCACGGCACAGTGACACGTCATTACCGTGCCCATCAGCGTGGCGAAGAAACCTCCACCAACCCCATCGCCTCAATCTTTGCATGGACTCGCGGTTTTGCCCATCGTGCCAAGCTTGACAATAACCGCGCCTTGGCAGCTTTTTCCCACACATTGGAAAATGTCTGTGTCGAAGCTGTTGAGGCCGGTGAAATGACCAAGGACCTTGCCCTATTGGCTGGCCCCGGCCAGCGTTGGCTGACAACAAACGAATTCCTGTCAGCCCTTGATCGGCGTTTGCGCCACGCGCTGTCTCACAGCTAGGGGGACTAGCGTGAGGGGGGCCTAGGAACCAGCGCGCGGCGCATTTGAAGAAACAGCCCTACTTACTGCTAGCGATTAGCGCTGTCTGATCGTCAAAACTATTCTCCACCAACTGCTTTGTTGCCGGGTTCAAAAGCTTCATACCCGGCTGATAGCGGTCAAGATGCTCCGTCCTGCAAAATACAAAGACACAACCATCCATTTCGGCTTGGGTTGCCGAAACCACCCGCGCCTTACTTTTATAGGTATTGCCATCATCGGGGCTGTAAATACGGCCCTTTGAAAAGCTGTTTTCGCCCGATGGAACAAACCCCCAGCCCATTTTGATCCCGATCAAGGGACGGGATTTCAGTTCAGGGTTCTTGTTCATTCTATCAAGACGGGGTGAGCCGTCCGGGTTGGTCGGCACCCAAACAATTGTACCGCACCATTTATCATCACCCGCATCACAAGGCCCAATATCAAGAATGATATCGCGAGCCTTACTGATCCAACGCCCTTCAAGACCGGCGGTTGCATCTGCAGCCCGCGACGGACTTGCTGTTAGCAACAAGGCAACCCCAACTACAAGCCCCAACACACCTGCAACAAGACGCCCAGCAAGCTTACCGCGCTGTTCAGCATGATCATCTAGGTCCAGCGCATCGCTGCGGGCCCAAGTTTCATGAAATTTGGCCTCGTACTCCGGATGCTCTGTCCCCATCCATTTGTCCCACCAGGTGAAATAAAGGCCAAGATTATAACCACCACGTTGATGATGCAGGTCATGATGGGTTGTGGTGTTAATCCACCGTGTCCAACGTGTGTTCAGCCACCATTTGGGCATCAATTCAAAGCCGGTATGGCCCATCACATTACGAATGATCATAAATATGAAATGAAAGGCCATCACTGCGGGGTGAACAGGAACAAGCATGATAAACACCGTCGTAAACAGGGCATGCGATGCAGCCTCCAGCGGGTCAAATGAAAATGCTGTAAAGGGCGTCGGCACTCGTGACAGGTGATGCGTCACATGGGTGTGCTTGAACAATTTAGGGTGATGCATGGCACGATGGGTCCAATAAAACCATGCATCATGCGCAACAATGACCAAAGGGATCGTGAACACCAGATAAAGCCAACCAAAGTCAGCCACATCTGTGTAAATCTGCATCAGGCCCAAAAGGTGCAAGTGATAACCGAAAATCGACACCAGGCCGAAAATCGCCCCCGTTCGGATAGAGGCATAGATCTCACGCTTAATGTCTTTTTTCGTGGCCTGACGAGCTGGCTGAATTTTTCGGGCCATCAAACGCTGGGGCCGCAACTTAAATACCAGCAAGGCAAACAGACCTGCGGTTAGAAAATAGCCGACAAGATCAAGTCCGAACGGTTTCAGGAATTCAAACAAGATGTTGAGCAAATAGGTGTCCATCGGGCGCTCCCACATTGGCGCGGCATTCATGCCTTGCGCGTTGTTGATGGAGCTAAGATGACGATTTAACCGCCAAGATTCGCTGCAATCACTGCAAAACCCTTGTCATTTTCGAAAATGACCAGACTATTTCGCCTTTGAAGGCACTGAAAACACTGAATTATTTCAGATTGTTTCAGGTCTTCACGAAACAGGCGTTACGAGCGTCTGAAATCAGATGGTGTGACCCCAACCTGATCTTTGAACGCCCGATTGAACGTCCCGATTGAACCAAAGCCCAACCCCAGCGCAATCGACAGAATCGGCAAATGAGCCTGATCAGGGTCGCGCAAGGCGGTCTGCGCCTCTGCCACCCGGTATGAGTTGAGGAACTGGCTGAAATTCTTGAAGCCAAGTTGCTGGTTGATGACGCGTCGCAATCTGTGTTCCTGCGTGCGAAGATGGGTTGCAAGGGCACCGATATTCAGGCCTTCGTCAAGCCACACCCGCTCCTCCTCCATCGCCTTGGTCAAGCGCTCAACCAGCGCCTTGTCTGCAGGTGCCAAGGCCAATAATTCTTCAGCTTTCGGGGTAGTCGGCTCGTCTTCCTTGTGAATCAAATCTGTGACAAAGTCGTCGGTCCGCAAGGACACAAGATAAGATATGGCAAAGCCGATCACGATGGCCATTGTGCTGACATTGACAAGGTTCAGCCAAAGCGGCGGCCCTTCGCTTGTTAATGCAAATTCGACCAACAATATGATCCCAACATAAACCGCAATAACTGTCACGAAAACCAACCTGAACTTGCGGCGCTGTTCAATCAGGTCGCTTTCTCGTCCGCGCAAGGCAAGCACCATGACATGCGCGATCAAACCAAAGCGGATGACGCTGCCAGTGCCTTTCAGCACACGCCGGACTTCTTCAGGTGGCTGCATATAGATTTCGTAAAGCCCCCCAATGATCATCACTACTGCAAAGGCCCAACCCAACCAGCGATGAGAAAAGTCATCTTCAAACAGGGCGCGGCCCAACATCCAGAAGAAAATAATGTTCGGGATCGACGCCAGAAACCCGCTAACCCGCAGCCATTCAGGCAATTCAGCATTAAAAGGCGCAGATGAAATCAGGTAGCCGATTACCCCGACCAAGAACAGACAGCCATATCTGCCGACCTTTGTGCGCCGCGCATCGCGCATCAATACAAAGATGCCAAGCAACAATAGTGCAGAGGATGCAGCCCGCAAGCTGACGTCTAGAATTTCCATACTTATTTTTGGCCTCAACTTGATTTCCGGCTAGTACGGAATATCGACCCCTAAAACCAAAAAGGCCACCCCGTTTTTTGGCGAGGTGGCCTTTAATTAATCTTGGTTTAGTCTAGCGAGCGCGCCCAATCAGGACACCATCATCGACTAGCTTTTCAACGAACTCTTCCGCTGTGGCGCGGGCCAGCCGTTCATAATTGCTGGTGCTACGCGTTAGGGTGATGTCAGACCGCCAGACAACCTGTCCGGTTTCGACATCGATCAACCGGGCAATATAGCTACCTGTCGCACGCGGTGTTGAATAACCACCTGATATATAGTCGGGGCTGCGATGTTGAACGACATAAGTCCGGTCATTCAGCACACCGCCACCATCAACCAATGACCGCTGGCGATAAACAGTTGTGGAGGTGTGACCCGGGAAATAGCTAACAGGCTCAGTCCGTTCTGACATATCCCTGTCAGTTGCCTCGATCTCTAGAACAGCTTGGGCACCTGCCTCTGACACTTTGGTCATAAACTCTTCTACTGTCAGCTCGCGGGTCGGCGGCACAATTTGCAATGACGAGACAGCAACAATGCCATAATCATCAAACTCGCCGCGGGCAGCATCAATCAATGCCATCTGTTCGTTCAGGCCCATATTGGCCCCGGCAACGGCAACACGCCAGTCTTTCGGCAATTGGCCCTGATAATCAGGATCAACAAAGCTTGCGGTCCGGTCGTTGGTGCAGGCACCAAGCGCGACAATAGCGGCGGCACCAAGAAAAGTGGCTTTCGCCTTGTTCAAAATGGACATGTGAAACTCCTCAAACAATTTTCAACCACATAGCGTAGCGATTACGGCAGACCACTATATGCCCCATAGTCGAGTTACTGTTTCGCCCCTGAATAAGGCAAAAACGCGACGCCCATATGGTGATTGTAAGGAGACCAGCACTTTGTGCGGGAAATAAGGCGGTTAACCAACAATAACAGCCCGCATGGCAGCCAAGGCGTCATCAGCCTTTGAGGCATCAGCCCCGCCCGCCTGCGCCATATCAGGACGGCCACCGCCGCCCTTGCCGCCGCAGGCCGCAGCCCCGGCACGCACCAAAGCCACTGCATCCACCTTGTCGGTCAGATCGTCTGTTACCCCGGCTGCAAGCGCAATCTTGCCCTCATTAAGCGCGATATAGACCACAGCGCCGGAGCCTATTTGGCCCTTTGCCTCGTCAATCAGACCGCGTAAATCTTTCGGATTCAACCCATCAAAGATGCGTGCCATCAATTTAACGCCGTTCACATCTTCGATTTCGGCACCATTAGTGCCGCCAGATCCACCGGCAGCACCAGCAAGGGCCAACGCCTTCTTAGCCTCTGCCAATTCACGCTCAAGCTGTTTGCGTTCTTCGGTCAGCGCAACAAGACGCGCGGGCAACGCATCAGGTGCAATCTTCAAGGTTGCTGCGGCGTCACGAGCCAAAGCTTCCTGCCCCGTCAAATAGGCGCGCGCGCCCTGTGCGGTCAGTGCCTCAATCCGGCGCACACCAGAAGCAACGGCACTTTCAGACACTATGTGGAATAACCCGATATCGCCCAAACGGGACACATGAGTGCCGCCGCAAAGCTCAACAGAATAGGCGCCAGACCGGTCTGTCGCTGCCGGGTCAGACCCCATCGTCAGCACACGCACCTCGTCCCCATATTTTTCACCAAACAGGGCAAGAGCACCTGCCTCAATCGCTTCATCCGGTGTCATCACGCGGGTTTCAACAGGGCGATTGGCCAGAATATGTCTGTTCACATCTTCGGTCACTGCCGCAATTTCATCGGCACTCATCGGCTTGGGATGTGCAAAGTCAAAGCGCAGACGATCCGCGGAAACGAGCGAGCCTTTCTGTGCCACATGATTGCCCAGCACGCGGCGCAAGGCTTCGTGCAACAGATGGGTTGCGGAATGATTGGCACGGGTGGCTGTGCGGCGGCTGCTATCCACATGCATATCAAGGACTGTTCCACGTGAAACAGTGCCCTCATCGACTGTGACTGCATGAACGATCAATTCGCCCAATTTTTTCTGTGTGTCTGTAACCTGAACCGCCACTTTACTGGAAGCGCCAGCCGGGCTGGTCATTGTGCCGACGTCACCTGCCTGACCACCCGATTCGCCATAAAATGGCGTCTGATTAGCCAGCAACAGCCCGCTGTCACCGGCGGACAGACTGTCCACGACCGCGCCATCCTTCAATACAGCGAGCACCTGTCCTTCGGCGATTTCTGTGTCATAGCCCAAAAACTCGGTGGCGCCATGTTCTTCGCGCTGTTCAAACCAGACCGTTTCAGTGGCAGCTTCACCCGACCCGGACCAGGCCTTGCGTGCCTCTTCCTTCTGGCGCGCCATGGCGGCATCAAACCCGTCTGTATCAACGCCGATACCGCGGGAGCGTAAGGCATCCTCAGTCAGATCAAGCGGGAAGCCATAAGTGTCGTAAAGCTTGAAGGCAACATCACCGGACAGGGCATCGCCCTCACCCAAAGATCCGGTTTCTTCATCCAGCAACTTCAATCCACGGTCGAGCGTTGCTTTAAAACGGGTTTCTTCCAGCAGCAATGTTTCTGTGATCAAGGCTTCGGCACGGCGCAGCTCTGCATAGGCGCCGCCCATCAATCCTTCTAGCGTGGGGACAAGCTTGTGCATCAACGGGTCTTGCGCACCCAACAAATGGGCATGACGCATCGCACGCCGCATAATCCGCCGCAGCACATAACCCCGCCCATCTTTGGCAGGCAGTACGCCATCGGCAATCAAAAAGGCGCTAGACCGCAAATGATCGGCAATCACCTTATGGCTGGCAGCTTGCGGTCCCGTTGGATCAATAGACGTCAGCTCAGCCACATGATGGATGATGGTCTGCATCACATCGGTCTGATAATTGTCGTGGGTGCCCTGCAGGACTGCGCCCATACGTTCAAGGCCCATGCCTGTATCGATTGACGGCTTAGGCAAATCAATGCGGGTATCCTTGTCGATCTGCTCATACTGCATAAAGACAAGGTTCCAGATTTCAATGAACCGATCGCCATCCTCATCAGGGGAACCGGGCGGACCACCGGGCACCTTGTCCCCATGATCAAAAAATATTTCGGAACAAGGGCCGCAGGGGCCCGTCTCGCCCATGGACCAAAAATTATCAGATGTGGCGATGCGAATAATCTTGTCGTCAGAAAAGCCAGCGATCTTTTTCCAAAGCTCCGCCGCTTCGTCATCTTCGTGATAGACCGTCACGCATAGACGGTCCTTATCAAGCCCGAAACCGTTTGAGATCAAATCCCAAGCAAGGGCAATCGCCTCCTCCTTGAAATAATCGCCGAACGAAAAATTGCCCAACATTTCAAAAAAGGTGTGATGGCGCGCCGTATAGCCCACATTGTCGAGGTCATTGTGTTTACCGCCTGCACGGACACATTTTTGCGAGCTGGTTGCACGGCTATAGTCCCGGCTTTCTTGTCCGGTAAACACGTTCTTGAACGGAACCATCCCGGCATTCACGAACATCAATGTTGGGTCATTGCGCGGCACCAACGGCGCTGAAGGCACAATTTCGTGCCCCGCATTGCCGAAATGATTCAAAAATGTGCTGCGTATGTCATTCAGACTGGTCATGTGCGCGTTCATCAGGCCTGTTGTTGCCCACCCCGTCATACTCGGGAAGGCAAAGTTTTCTCATAAATTCAGGGCATAAGTCCTAGCGGCATGCGGTGCGCGCGGCAAGAGAAACATGCGCGCACCTGTTGGGCAACAGGCACGCGCAGTTTAGGGAGGGATCGAGGGGTGATCTCCTCTTAGGCGGGCTTCCTGACCGGTGGAAGGACCCGCAGGGTATTTGGATTATGCCTCTTCGTCGGCCCCTTCAGCCTTGGCCTCTTCAACCTCATCATCGGGCATATCGATTTTATCGCGAACAATCCCGGCATTGGCATAGATCGCATTCTCGATCTGATTGGCCACATCCGCATTTTCTGTCAGGAACCGTTTGGCATTTTCACGTCCCTGCCCGATGCGCTGATCCCCATATGAGAACCATGACCCGGCCTTGTCCACAACCCCGGCCTTGACGCCAAGGTCAATCAGTTCACCGGTATGAGAGATGCCTTCGCCATACATGATGTCGAATTGCACAACCTTGAACGGTGGCGCGACCTTGTTCTTAACGACTTTCACCTTAGTTTCGTTACCAACCACATCATCGCGGTCCTTGATTTGACCGATACGGCGAATATCCAAACGCACAGAAGAATAGAATTTCAGCGCATTACCACCGGTTGTGGTTTCAGGGCTACCGAACATCACACCGATTTTCATGCGGATCTGGTTGATGAAAATCACCATGCAATTTGATTTGGAGATAGAACCGGTCAGCTTACGCAGCGCCTGACTCATCAAACGGGCCTGCAGACCAACATGCGTGTCGCCCATTTCGCCTTCAAGCTCGGCCCGCGGGGTCAAAGCCGCCACGGAGTCGATGACCAACACATCAATGGCCCCTGATCGCACCAGCGTATCAGCAATTTCAAGTGCCTGTTCACCTGTATCAGGCTGCGAAATCACAAGCTCATCAACATCAACGCCCAATTTACGGGCATATGTCGGATCCAGCGCATGTTCAGCATCAACAAAGGCGCAAATACCGCCCTTTTTCTGTGCCTCAGCCACGCAATGCAGGGCCAATGTGGTCTTACCTGAGCTTTCCGGGCCAAATACTTCAATAATACGTCCGCGCGGCAATCCACCAATACCAAGCGCAATATCAAGCGAGATTGAACCGGTTGAAATCGCCTCAATATCCACGACTTCACGCTGCCCCAGTTTCATGGCGGAGCCTTTACCGAAAGCCCGTTCAATCTGCCCTAAAGCCGCTTCGAGTGCCTTTTCTTTATCCATGCCATTCCCTGCATCACCTACCAGACGCAAATTGCTCTGTGCCATTGTTCTGCTCCTTATTTCACGGCTCTCACCGGCTTGCAATCACATGATTTGTACATCATTTGTTCTATTTTGGCAATAGAAACAAGTTATTGTTTTTACTGCATTATCAAAATTTGTATGAGTTTTGTTCTCATGTCAGTTCCAAAAAGGAACAAGTGTAATAATAGCGAATCGCTACTGCTTTATCTGTCGGCCAATACGGAATCGACCATACGCATCAGGGATTTGAGCGAGAACGGCTTGGCAAGAAAATGCGTATTGCTGACCTGACCACCATCTGTCCCCAACGCCTTGCGCAATTCTTCTTCCGCATAGCCAGACATAAAGACGGCTGTGATCGAGCCAAAGTCCTGTTCTATCGCGCGCCACAGGCCCGGCCCATCAAGCCCCGGCATCACCACGTCCGTCACCAACAGATCGAATGGCCCTGCCCCATCCCGGATCAGGTCGAGTGCCTGTTCACCATCCTCAGCCACAGAAACCGTATGCCCGCCCTTTTCCAAGGCTTTTAGTGCAAGGGTGCGCACCGCAGGCTCGTCCTCTACCAACAGGATATGCGCTGGCCCAGCTGAAGCTGTTGGTTGCGGCGTCGCGCTAGCCTCCTCAGCAGGCATGTCATCCTGTTCTTGGGCGGTCTTGTCTGCGACAGGGAAATACAGGGCAAACCTCGTGCCTTTGCCGACCTGACTATCGCAAATCACATGGCCGCCGGATTGCTCCACAATGCCATACACGGTAGCAAGCCCAAGCCCCGTCCCTTTGCCCTTTGGTTTCGTCGTGAAAAAGGGATCAAACACCTTGTCCAAAATTTCTGCCGGGATGCCCTGCCCCGTATCGCTTATTTTGATGCAAACATACGCGCCGGGCGGCACTTGACCCAATCTATGAGGCAATGGCTTGGTCAAGCTTTCCTGCCTAACCTCTATCGACAGCCGGCCCCCATCCGGCATAGCGTCCCGGCCATTGACTGCAAGATTGATGATGACTTGTTCCAACTGACCTTGATCCACGGTGATGGGCGGCAAACTGTCAGGCATGTCGGTATCGAGCGAAACCAACTCCCCCAACAGCCGCGACAGCATCAATACAAGATCATTGATCACCGGCACCACATCCAACGCCTTGGGGCGCAGGCTTTGTTGCCGGGAAAAGGCAAGTAGCTGGCGGACAAGATTGGTTGCGCGTGTCGTGTTCTGCTTTATCTGTAACAAGTCAGCAAAGGCATCATCGCCGGGGCCATGCCGTTCCAGCAATAATTCTGTATAGCCCTGAATGGCTGTCAGCAGATTATTGAAGTCATGGGCAATGCCGCCTGCCAATTGACCTACGGCTTGCATCTTCTGGCTTTGCCTATATTGCGCCTCAAGCTGGGTAATGTCGGTCAGGTCAGACAGGAACAATAATTGCCCGCCTCCCGATGGCAGCGCCAATGGGCTGACATGAACCTGACGGTCACCGACGACCCAACTGTCTGCTGCAGGGTCAAATGAATGATGAAGGGGGGCGCCCACCTGCCAGTCATCTGCGATATCGCGCGCCATCTGATTGACATAGATGATCTTGCCCTGATCATTCAGGACGACAACACCAAGGGGTGCATGATCCAGTAATGTGAAATCTTGATCAGCCAATGGGCGAGCTTTCCTGTCGCGAGTCACATAAAGTGTGCCACGACAAGACCAGTCACAAAAGCCTGTTCTTTAAGATGAAAGGCCGATCCGCGATCAACAATCAGTCGTCGCGATACACACGCTCGCGCCGTTCGTGACGTTCCTGTGCCTCAAGGCTCATCGTTGCGATGGGCCGTGCGTCGAGACGTTTTAACGAAATCGGTTCACCTGTTTCTTCGCAATAGCCATAGGTCCCGTCTTCCAAACGTTCCAAGGCCATATCGATTTTGGTGACCAGTTTACGAGCGCGATCACGCGTGCGCAGTTCAAGCGCCTTGTCAGTTTCGGCGCTGGCCCTGTCTGCAAGGTCGGGCTGCTGCAGGTTGTCCTGCTGCAATTGTTGCAGTGTTTCAAGACTTTCAGCCTGAATATCTGCCTTCCACGCCAAAAGCTTGCGCCTGAAATATTCACGCTGCTTCGCGTTCATAAACGGCTCGTCATCAGAGGGCATGTAATTCTTTGGCAGCCTTGTTGCCATGAAACGTCTCCAATCCTCAGTCTGGCCAGCGAAGGACGCGGCAGCTACAAAACTTGGCGGGTATATATGGATTTCAGCGATAATGGTCAAGAGGTCGCACCATAAAAGCCTGTCATTTTGGCATCATTATCCTGTGATCAGGTATACTGGTGTGTGAGGGTTGGTTGGCATTGACTGGGTTAGGTTGATTTATGGAGTCTAATAGAAGGGTCCAAGTGACCTTCGCGATCATGGCAATGGCCGCAATAGCCATCCACGCGATCTATATCCCTGCGGAGCTTTTTTCCGCATTCTATGACGATTTCTATTACTACGCAGAAATTGCCAGAAACATTGTGGCGGGCGAAGGCTCCACCTTTAATGGCCAAACCCCAACAAATGGCTACCACCCCCTATGGATGATTTGCCTGTTACTGCCGTTTGGGCTGGCACAAGCGCTGGGCAGTGACCCCTTGATCGCGACAAGGCTGTTCCTTGCCATTGTGTGCGGTTGGGGAAGCTATCTTATCGCCAATCACATCATCAATGCCCACATTAGGTCAATCGGACTGCGGGTTGGCCTTAGCGCCTTTGCCATATGTTTCTACCTTCATATCTCGCGCTCGGGGATGGAAGTTGCGCTCACCGTCCCCTTGTTCATTTTGCTGCTCAAGCAGGTCAAATTGCAGGACCAGGCAGACAGCAACGCAATCAACTGGTTGTTGGTTGGGCTTTTGGGTGCGCTGACGATCCTATCACGCATAGATTCTGTTATTATCGTCGGGTTTCTTGGTCTGATTGTATTGATCTATCAGCGTCCGTCGATCACCCAGATATTGCAGGCAGGCCTTGGCGCGCTGCCTCTACCCATATACCTTTTGTCCAATCTGATCTATTTCGACAGCCTATTCCCGGTTAGCGGCATGGCCAAATCTGTCGAGGCCATCAGCACCTTTCATCTCAACACCCTTATCACCCTGTTTGGTGGCACATTTAGCCTATTTGCACTGGCAGCAAGCTTGATCATTTTATTTGCATTGCTTGTAAAAACACCCGAATGGGACAAGCTTGAAACCAAAGATCGCATCATGGGCTGGGTTGGGTTTATCGCCCCCTGGCTATTCATTCTACAAACAGGGTTGCGCAGTGATTGGCCGCTTTGGTTTTGGTATGTCTACCCGTTTTTGCTGGGCCTGTTGCTGGCCGCGCCGATGGTCCTTGTATCTGTCAGAAGGACAATAAACTCTCGCTTTTTAAGGAACACGACCCTTCCTGGCTATATGCTGATGATCCTTTATTGCGCCTATATCAGCCTTCCGCAGATCATGGGCCCGCTACACCGCGCCGCCTTTGATGTTGCCGACTTCATGGATAAAAATCCGGGCATCTATGCGATGGGTGACCGCGCAGGAACGGCAGGCTATCTGGGTAGTCAGCCGATCATTCACCTTGAAGGGCTGGTGATGGACAATGACTATCTGCAGCGTCTGCAACAGGCGGATCAAATTGAACCGCTGTTAAACCAATACAAGGTGGACTATTACGTCATTACAAAGGCCCGCGAATTGACCAATGGGTGCCATTTTATCCGGGAGCCTGCAAATTCACAGGGTCATTCAACCCAGTTGCTGGACACGATTTGCTGGCCAGTTGTTGCCGATTTCGGCGCTGGGTCTGATGGCGTAATCACGAAAATCTTGCAAAGCCCTGAAACCATTCAATAAATCCAGTTTGCGGCAGGACTTGATCAGGCCCCAGTCTGCCGCTAATGTGCACCCAACTGACATTTCATCACTTTTGTCACTCCATTTACGACATTGCCGCCGCGATGGTTGATGAGCCACCGCATATGAAAGGGCTATTTATGCGTTTTGAAGGCACCGAAAATTACGTCTCAACAGATGATCTAACAATCGCCGTGAATGCTGCGATCACCTTGCAGCGTCCCCTTTTGGTAAAGGGTGAGCCGGGCACAGGTAAAACCGTGCTTGCCGAAGAAGTTGCTCAGGCACTTGATTGCGAACTGATCACATGGGGCATCAAATCAACCACAAAGGCACAACAGGGCCTTTACGAATATGATGCGGTGACCCGCCTGCGTGATTCACAATTGGGTGATGAACGCGTTAAAGACATCAACAATTACATTAAACGCGGCAAGCTTTGGGATGCCTTTGAAAAAGGCAAACGTTGCGTTTTGTTGATTGACGAAATTGACAAGGCTGACATTGAATTCCCGAACGACCTTTTGCAAGAACTCGACCGTATGGAATTTTTTGTCTATGAAACCGGCCAGTTGGTGAAGGCCGAAGAACGCCCGATCGTCATCATCACCTCAAACAATGAAAAAGAACTGCCTGACGCGTTTTTGCGCCGCTGCTTCTTCCACTACATCAAATTCCCTGAACAAGGCACAATGCGCGATATCGTCAATGTGCATTACCCCGATATTGTTGGTGACCTTGTCAGCGAAGCCATGAAGATTTTCTATGATGTGCGCGAAGTACCGGGCCTGAAGAAAAAGCCTTCAACCTCTGAACTTCTGGACTGGCTGAAGCTTTTGATGGTCGAAGAAATCGGCCCCGAAATGCTGCGCGAAAAAGACCCGAACAAGCTGATCCCGCCGCTACATGGCGCTTTGCTTAAGAACGAACAGGACGTACACTTGTTCGAACGGCTGGCATTTCTTGCCCGTAGAGAACGCTAGAGCCGCCAACGCGAGGAGCTGAACATGTTCGTTGATTTCTTTTACGAACTAAAAGAAGCCAAGCTGCCGGTCACGCTGCGTGAATATCTGACACTGCTTGAAGCGCTGAAAGCTGGGGTCGTCCGTTTTTCAATGGAAGACTTCTATTACCTTAGCCGCGCCACACTGGTGAAGGATGAACGCAATCTGGATAAATTCGACAAGGTCTTCGGTTCTTATTTCGAAGGCTATGAGTATGTCGATGAAACCATGATGCCCGACATTCCCGACGAATGGCTGAAAGCCATGGCGGAAAAATTCCTGACGCCAGAAGAAATGGCCGAGATTGAATCTCTCGGCGGTTTTGAAGAGCTGATGAAAACCCTGCAAGAGCGTTTGAAGGAGCAGGAAAAACGTCACGAAGGCGGCAATAAATGGATGGGTACAGGCGGCACCTCCCCTTTTGGCAATTCTGGCTATAACCCCGAAGGCGTTCGCAAGGGTGCTGATAAGGGCCGTCATGGCAAGGCCGCCAAGGTTTGGGACAAGCGCGATTACAAAAACCTTGATGATGATGTCGAACTGGGCACGCGTAATATCAAGGTTGCCTTGCGCCGCCTGCGCAAGTTTGCGCGCGAAGGCGCGCAAGACCAGCTTGATTTGGACGATACCATCAGGTCAACAGCGCATAAGGGCTATCTTGATATCAAGATGGTTGCCGAACGGCGCAACAAGGTCAAAGTGCTATTGTTCTTTGATGTCGGCGGATCTATGGATGCCTATATCCGTCTGTGTGAAGAGCTGTTCTCTGCCGCCAAAACCGAATTCAAGCATATGGAATATTTCTACTTCCATAACTGCTTGTATGAGCGTGTCTGGAAAGACAATAAGCGGCGCCATACAGAAACTATGAGCACATGGGATGTTCTGCATAAATACGGCCATGATTACAAAGTCATCTTTATCGGTGACGCAACCATGAGCCCCTATGAAATCACCTATGCCGGTGGTTCGGTGGAACATTGGAATGAAGAACCCGGCGCCCAATGGCTGGCACGCGTGTTCGACATTTATGAAAACGCCGTATGGCTTAATCCCGTTGCACAGCAACATTGGGATTACACCCCGTCAATCGACCTGATCCGTCAATTGACATCGGAACGCATGTTCCCGCTGACCTTGGGCGGCATCGACAATGCGATGCGGGAATTAAGCCGCTAATCAATCGGCCAATCTTACGTCAAGGCGTCCCATACAATCAGACGCCTTGACTTTACCCCCCTTGATCAACGATAACCGCCATCCTTTGCGCAATCGGTCATCCTTATGAGCTGGCCCAAATGTTGCAGCAGCTTGCTGGGGAAGGTGATGGCGGCACCACAATCACAATCATTGCTCCAACGGCCTGAAACTTTGTTGTTTCTGGTCTCCGCTACGATTCCGGTGTCGCTAGAAGTATGGATGACGCTGCTAAACAATTTTGCAATTGAAAAGGCGGCCTTTACCGGCAAGGAAATCGGCATCCTACAAAGCCTGCGCGAAGTCCCCGGCTTTTTAGCCTTCACAATGGTCTTCATGTTGTTGATCATCAAGGAACAGCGTTTTTATTTGTTGATGCTGGGACTGTTGGGCTTGGGGACAGCGATCACCGGCTTCTTCCCCACAGCAATGGGGCTTTATGCAGTCACCTTCCTGATGTCCACAGGCTATCACTTTGCCGAAACCGCGCAGCAAAGCCTGTCACTGCAATGGACCAGCAAGA
Organism: Alphaproteobacteria bacterium; assembly: GCA_965229935.1. GTDB lineage: Bacteria > Pseudomonadota > Alphaproteobacteria > SPJN01 > SPJN01 > SPJN01. Next base: position 747,417 of record CBDDKB010000002.1, on the reverse strand, counting down.
CCAATGCCCCGATCATTCTGGGCCGCATGGTCGCAACAATGAGCTTTGGTGCCCTTGTGTCCATGTGCTTGCTATTTCTGGGCCGCACATTGTTTGAGATGGATTACACCACGCTGTACATGATCGCAGGCGGCTGGACCATGTTGGTGGCCTTGTTCGCAAGTTTTGCCTTTCCGCAATTCAAGGCCACGCACCCCCAACATAAAACCATCATCATCCGCAAACGCTATTGGCTTTACTACACGCTGACATTCCTTAGCGGCGCAAGACGGCAAATCTTTATCGTTTTCGCCGCCTTTATGTTGGTGGAAAAATTCCACTACCCGGTCGAATGGATCACGGCCCTGTTTATCCTGAACACGGTGATGAACATGATCATTGCGCCCCAGATCGGCAAGCTGATTGCCCGCTTTGGGGAACGCAGCGCGCTGACTTTTGAATATTGCGGCCTAATCGGGGTTTTTGTGGGCTATGCCTTTGTGGAAAATCTATATGTCGCCGGCGGTCTTTACGTCATCGACCATCTGTTTTTCGCCATGGCCATTGCCATCAAAACCTATTTCCAAAAGATAGCTGACCCGGCAGATATTTCGCCGACTGCAGGGCTTGCCTTCACCATCAACCACATCGCAGCAGTGTTTATCCCTGCCCTGTTTGGTCTGATCTGGCTGACCAATCCATCGCTTGTCTTCTTGATCGGCGCAGCCATTGCCGCCACATCATTGATGGCATCACGGCTGATCCCGCTGGCGCCGCAACCGGGCAACGAAACAATCTTTGCCCCGGCAACAGCACCTGCGGAATAGGCTTGGTTTAGCGCGCGACAGCACTGCCCCAATAGTTGAAGCCTGCAAATTTCGGTGTGTTCGGCAGATACATTGTCTGCATATCGTCAGACTGGAAACCAGCATCCGTCATCAATCCAGAAATGTTGCGATTGACGTTGCAGCCACCCGCAATCTTTTTCCAAACGGGATTAATCCGGTCTTGCCATTTTTGGACATTGGCATCAGGGGCCTTGCCATGTTCGGAATAGACCATGCGCCCCCCGGGCTTTAACACGCGCCGCATCTGTTCAAGCGCCAATTGCGTATCGGGGATCGTACACAACGTGTAAGTCATGACGATCATATCGACGCTGTTGTCGTCTAGAGGTATCTCCTCCCCCTTCAGGCCCAGAAACTCAACTTCAAAGGGCGCAGCATCTGCCTTTGGCTTGGCAAGGGCGCGCATTTCTTCTGCAGGTTCAAGCCCCCAAAGATGCTCGATCTTGCTGCCATCATAGAAAGGCAGGTTCAGCCCGGACCCGATACCGATTTCCAGTACGCGTCCTTCGGCCAGTGGCACAACCTTTTGCCGTTGCTTTTCAATCGGTCCGGCGCCACAGGCAAGATCAAGAAATTTCGGCAGAATATATTTATCGTAAAAGCCCATGATGGTTCCCTGTCATAATTCACAGTTTTAATGTGTGGAGTATGCCATCAAGATTCGGCAAAGGCTATTCACTTATTCGGGCATTGTACAAGGTATGTCAGCGCCACTCGCTGGCCCGAAAGCGCAACAAGGCGCTGGGCTGCACATTACCAATCAGCCGCCCCCTGCCCCTAACCGCGATGGCCGCCCCCTTGATGATGCCATCCTGCCTTAGCTGGCTGGCAAGACGCGCAGCAGGCGCCAGTGCATCCCACGTCTGGTCAGGGTCAAGATGACCGTCAATAGCCGGAACGATATGGCTTTGCCCCAAATTGTCGGTCATGGACCGTTCTGTCAGCCGGCCAGCCGACACTGTAACGGCAAGGCCGATCTGTGCGGCCGCATCGGCGGCAGACAGCGCATCCTTGGCAAAGCACACAACACCGTCAGCAAGCGATCCATCCGCCCAACCGGAAATCAATCCGGCCAAGCCCATGCCACGCACTGCGGGAATCGTCCCCATCGCGCCTAATGCTTCTAGTTGGGGGTCTGCCAACCATGACGGATCCGGCACAAAGGGATCAGGCAGTTTTGCGCGCAGCGCAGCCTGCCCACCGATTGAAATCAAGGCTTGATCCCGTCCCGGGGATGCGGCCAAAACCTGATCGGCGATCTGCGCACAATATCGTACAGGCTGCGCAAACAGCGCGTCCTGATCCAAGGTAGGTAACAATGCTGGGTCAATCTGTTCGGTCAGAGCGTCGAGGGGACCGAACGGCGTTCTTGTCAGCACCTGCGCTTACAGGTCTTCTGGCGCCAGTGTCATGGTCAACCCATCAAGGTCGGGCTGGAAAATGATCTGGCAAGACAGGCGGGAATTATCCTCAACCTCCAGCGCGGTATCGAGCATTTCTTCCTCGTCATCGCGCATGTCAGGCAGTTTGTCCAACCAGCCCTCATCGACATAAACATGGCAGGTAGCGCAGGCACAAGCGCCACCACATTCAGCCTTAATGGGCAATCCGTGATCACGGATTATTTCCATAACGCGCCACCCTTCGATGGCATCCAATTCATGCGCGACACCATCGCGGTCAGTCACCTTGATCTTCATGATCTGATCCTTTTCGACTCTCTATGCCGTTCTTTTACGCGACACCGAGCTTGGATTGAAGATCAGAACTTGATGTTGTGTACTGGAATCGCAATTTTTCGTCAGGGCGGCAGTAACGGAACACTTGTTGAGCCATCAATGCCCCTTCATGGAAGCCTGACAGGATCAGTTTCAACTTACCCGGATAGGAGTTGATGTCGCCAATGGCGAAAATCCCCGGCTCTGACGTTTCAAATTTTTCTGTATCAACCGGGATCAGATTTTCATGCAGGTTGATACCGAAATTGGCAACGGGGCCGAGCTTCATGGTCAAGCCATAGAACGCAAGCAAGGTATCGCACTCAATCGTGTAATCGCCCTGCTCTTTTGATGATGCTGTCACAGCTTCGATCTGACCATTGCTGCCATGCAGTTCTTTAATCTTGGCAATGTGCAGGTTCATATCGCCCGTTTCAACAAGTGACCGCATTTTGTTGACTGAGTCAGGCGCAGCACGGAACCCATCACGATGATGGATCAGGCCAAGCGAGGCTGCATGGGGCTGCAAATTCAGCGCCCAATCAAGGGCAGAATCACCACCGCCAGCAACAAGGATGTTTTTGCCCTTAAACTGTTCCATCTTGCGCACGGCATAGAAAACAGATTTGCCTTCATACTCATCAATACCGGGGATGGCAGGACGCTTGGGCATAAAGCTGCCACCACCTGCTGCGATGGCAACACAGGGCGCTTCAATGATTGTGCCCTCATCCGTGGTCACACGCCATTTACCGTCGTCTGTTTTGGTCAGCTTCTCAGCCATTTGATTGTAATGGAATGTGGGACCGAAGGGGGCAATCTGCTCCAGCAAGCGATCCGTCAATTCCTGCCCGGTGACAATCGGCAATGCCGGAATGTCATAAATCGGCTTTTCTGGATAAAGCTCTGCACACTGGCCACCGGGCTTGTCCAGAATATCGATCAAGTGCGCCTTCAGGTCCAGAAGTCCAAGCTCAAACACAGCGAACAGGCCAACCGGCCCTGCGCCAATGATGATAACGTCCGTTTCATGGATCGTTTGATCGCTCATAATGATCTCCTGCAACCGGGGCGACGTGCCCTGCCGGTTGAAATGTGTGATGGTCGCATGACCCAAATCGCCCAACTCGCGATTCAGACATGCGGAAAATGACTGGCCCTTATCTAGCGGTACATTTTCCGTCATTCAAGGTTTTACATTACATTTTTGGTATAAATTTTTAATAACACACAAGTGATGTTAATAAGTCTAGGTCAGGCCGCAAATTGCGGCCAGTCTGATAAACCGCCAACTTTCGGCAGTATTCTGCGGTTCTTTGCCGGTGCAAAGCGCAACCGGTCCTGCAAACCGCTGTTCATCTGGAAAAATTCGAGATGTGCTCATCCTTGCGACATTTCGTTGCTAGGCCGTTGCTACTTCGCCGCCTAGGGATTTTGTGCAGAAAAACCCGAAATCTGCCCGCGACTTCGTGTCGGCTGACTTTTGCGCAATGGTCGCTAATCTGCCTATAGTTTGAACCTCGCGAACCAAGGCCCTCATGACCAAGCAACCATCAAAGCCGATTTTGAGCCGCGAAGCGGTGCGTGCCCTGCTCGACACAAATGTCGTGGCGCCCGAATCTTCATCCTCCATGGAAGATGTGCGCGAGGGCATTGATGCAATTGATCGATTAATGGGTGCATTGATTGCCGAACGGCAACGCTATGTCGAACGGGCGGGACACATCAAATCAGGCCGTGATGCGGTCAGGGATGAACCTCGCGTTGAAGATGTCGTCGCCAAAGCCAAAGCAGCATTAATTGCCAATGGCGGGCATGGCGATCTTGCCGATGCTGTTTGGCGGCCCATGATCGAATGGTTCATTGCGCATGAATTCGATGTCTATGATGATGCTCACAATGGCGACTGACTTGACGTCTTAAGGCCTAGACCGCGACTTCCATCAATTCGCGCGCCACAAACGCACCTTCAAATTCGGCCTGCGCTTTCTTTTCAACCCCGTGCATAAACTCATCATTGTTTTTCGGATCATGATGGAAGATGGCAACCTGTTTGACATTTGCGGCCTTGGCGATCCTGATCGCCTCCTGCCAAGTGGAATGTCCCCAACTGACTTTGCCTTCAAAGCTATTGTCGTCATACATTGAATCGTAAACCATCAATCCGGCATCGCGCACAAATTCCACCAATGCCTCGTCCGTTTTTCCGACAAAATGTTCGACATCAGTAATATAGCAGGCAGCAGTGCCATCATACTCAACCCGATACCCGGTTGCACCATTGGGGTGATTTAGTGGCGTCGTCTTCAAAACAATCGGCTTGCCATCACCATCCGTGCCGCCATCCAATGTCTCACCGGCATTAAAGTCATGAAAGCTCATGCTCGACTTCATGATCTCAATCGGCACTGGGAAAAAGGGCTGCGTCATCTGCCCTGCCAGAATGTCCTGAATTGTATGATGGGGCAAAAGATGGCCTGCCCAAATATCAAAGGTAAACCCTTCGGCCAGACCCGGTTCAAAAAACGGAAAGCCATTAATATGATCCCAATGGCTGTGAGACAGATAAATGCTGGCGCTTTTGATGCCTTGAGCAAAATATTGCTCACCCACCTGTCTGATCCCTGTGCCTGCATCAAAAATCAGGCGGCGGTCACCGCATGTCATTTCGACACAACTCGTGTTGCCGCCGAATTCAACATACTCAGCGCCGGGGGTCGCTATAGACCCGCGCACGCCCCAGAATTTGACCTTTATACTCATAAACGCCCCACGATGCAGAACAATGGGCTTTCGGACCCAAGAGCCGTTTCGGTTTGCCCCAACCCGGCTTTATGTTAATCCATTGCGTAGATTAGAGAACTTTGATTTCCACATTGCAACCCTAGTTGTGATTCAGGTCACAATTAGTTGGAATATTCACGTAAAACGTGAATCTTTTAGCCACTTTAAGGTGTTAGATGATTTTTCCCGTCATTTTGTCAGGTGGCAGCGGCAGCCGACTTTGGCCCCTGTCCCTGCCTGATCGCCCCAAACAATTCGCGCCACTGCTATCCGAACGCAGTATGATTTGCGAAACTGCGGCCCGCTTTTCAGACAAAAACACCTATGCGGCCCCTTTAATTGTCGGCGCAGCGGCCCACAAAGACTTGCTGACAGAGGAATCAGACAGGTTCCCAATTCCCGCGCAACAAATTTTGCTAGAGCCTGTTGCCCGCAACACGGCACCTGCCATTACTGCCGCCGCACTCAACCTCGCGCAATCGCATGGCGAAGATGCCCTCATGCTAGTGCTGCCCGCCGATCATGCCATCGCCAAGCCCGATGCCTTTCACGCTGCCATTCAAACGGCTGCGCAAGCCGCCGACAAAGGTGCGCTTGTGACATTTGGCATTGTGCCAACCGAACCACATACGGGCTATGGCTATATTCGCGAGGGGCTGCCGCTTACAGGTGTCGAAGGTGCCTTTTCGATCGCTGCATTTGTTGAAAAGCCTGATCTTGCAAAGGCGCAGACCTATGTCGCCTCAGGCGATTATGCGTGGAACAGTGGCATGTTCCTGTTTCGCGTAGGGACTTTATTGGCAGAGATTAATAGCCACCACCCTGCCATTATTGAAACGGTCAGCAACGCGCTTGAAAACGCCAGCTATGACGGCAATTGCACAACGCTTTGCCATGATGCGTTCAGCGCAAGCGATGCCATATCAATTGACTATGCGGTGATGGAGTGCACCCGAGAAGGCGCGGTCGTGCCTGCTGATCTTGGCTGGTCAGACATTGGGTCATGGACAGCGTTGGAAGGGTTTGCCGAAAAGGACGACCACGACAATGCCGTGTCGGGTCAGGCAGATCCCTTTTGGCAAGATACCAACGGGTGCTTTGTCTCCTCGACCACCGGTCGACCTATTGCCGTCATTGGCGCAAGCGACCTCGTTATCGTTGACACTGAAGATGGGCTATTGGTTGTTCATAAGGACCACGCCCAATCAGTAAAAGACGCCGCCACACATTTCAGGAAATAGGTACCATGTCCTCGTCTTCTCCCTTCGGCGTGATCAATGCCCCTGCCCTGCCAACTGAAAATGTCAGCTGGCTAAACACTGACTGGCCACTGACATTGGAAGATTTGCGCGGCAAGCTGGTCATTTTGGATTTCTGGACATTTTGCTGCATCAATTGCATGCACATTCTGCCGACCCTGCGCGCGCTTGAGCAGGAGTTTGCTGACGACCTTGTGGTCATCGGCGTTCACACGCCGAAATTCGCATCAGAACGAGACGCCGACAATGTCGCCCAAGCGATTGCCCGCTATGACATTCATCACCCTGTCTTGCACGACCCAACCTATCAAACCTGGCAGGCCTATACGGTGCGGGCATGGCCGACGCTGGTCTTTGTCAGCCCTGATGGCAAGGTTATCGGTCACGCACCGGGTGAGCCTGACCCTGACAAATTACGGGCGGCGGTGACGGACCTGATTGCACGCGGCAAGGATGTCGGCCTGATGACAGGCCCTGCCTTTCACTTTGCGGCGCCCCCGGCCCCGTCAGGGACATTCAGCTTTCCGGGCAAGATTAAACCCGCACCGGAAAATTTCGCAATCAAGGACGCCCATATGATCGTCGCTGATAGCGGCCATCATCAAATCGCCGTGCTGGACCGCCAAGGCAAAACACTGAAACGGTTTGGCAGTGGCACAGCAGGCTTCAAAGATGGTACAGCACAGGTGGCAAGCTTTCGCGATCCGCAAGGGTTCGCCGTGACCGATCAGGCAATCTATGTCGCGGACACTGGCAATCACGCGCTACGCAAAATTGATTTAGCCGACAGAACAGTCTCAACCCTGTCAGGCAATGGCAGGCGTGGCATGATTGTCAGCAGTCCACAACCTGCCGACACATGCGCGCTAGCCTCCCCCTGGGATATTGAGGTGACGCCCATGGGTCTGGCCATCGCCAATGCAGGCACCCATCAATTGCTGTGCTATCATGAGGCAGACGGGTTGATCACTCCGCTTGCAGGAACAGGCGGCGAAGACATTGTTGATGGGTCCGCCCATTCAGCGTTGCTCGCACAACCCAGCGGCCTTTATTGGGATGACACGCGCGAAGTGCTGTTTTTTGCTGACAGTGAAACATCGTCCATCAGGGCACTTATGCATGGGCAGATAGAAACCCTTGTTGGCACCGGGCTATTTGATTTCGGCCACGTGAATGGCGACGCGTCTGGCGCGCGGCTTCAACATGCGCTTGGACTAACAGGATCAGATGACACGCTCTTGATCGCAGACAGCTATAATCACGCGATCAGATCAATAGACTTGGACCAACGCACCGTCAGTGATTGGGACGATGGCATGACCTGCCTTGATCCTGTCTGCCTGCCATTGGGGGAACCTGCAGGCATTTGCCTTGACCGTGATGGGGGTGTCTATCTTAGCGACACGAATAATCATCGCATTCTGCGATTTGACCCCGCAGCGCGAAACTACCAAACGTGGAGTGAATAAAGGGCGCAGCCCTAGCTGGCCTGTGAAACAGTTTGACCTAGCGCATCAAACCCGGCGCGCGTCAGCTTGCACACCAGCCAATCTGACTTGATCGGATTGACGAACCAAGGCTCAGCCCAACCCTTATCAATACAGGACCGCACAGTGCGCGGATCGACCCTTTGACCGTCTCTGTCGAACAGGGGCAGTTTGCCGCCGGGCTGTGTTAAGCCGCGTTCAAGATAGTCATGTTGTGCATCGGTCAGCTTGTCCATATGCCGCCACCCCTTGAAACGGTAATGCCTCATAAAAGGCATAATCCATTAAGTCAGTTTCGTGACAGTATAATCTTCACGGGTTTTTCTGCCAAGCTGGCCCGTAAATTTTAGCGCGGGCTAGTTGCTTGTTTGCACATTAGGGCGACGCAACGCAACATCTGCCCCCACTTGTTCAACCGTCCACAAGATAGCCTGTTTCAAAGCGGTTTGCTGCGCAACATTCATGGCCGCAACCAGATGCTTTGCAGTCGTACTTTTCGCTTTACTGGATGCTTCAAAGGTTTTGCTTGCAACAATGCGCGCATTTCCCGGCCACACAAGATTTAGCGTAAAAGCAATATTCGCGGTTGGCCGCGCTGCATTATCAACATCAACAGCAAAGGTTCGCAATTCGCCGTAAAGGACATAATCGGCGCGCAGACCAACAGCCTTGCGGGCAACCCCTGAAAACAGATCGGCATTTTCAAACCCTTCAACCAGCAATTGCTGCACTAGCCGCGGCGCGCGATCTTCCCAACGCGAGCCCGACAGATATTGCAGCTCTTGACCGCCAACATTGACAGCAATCCGTTCAGTGTCGAGCGATACCGCTGTCAACGGTTCCTCAACCGACAATTGCTCGGTCAGTTGGGCAACACCCTCTGTATCTACAGAAGCTGGCGCATCAAGTTGATAGACCGCAGGCGGCGGACCGGACAACAGACCCGACAGATCGGCGGTACAGGCGGTCATCCCAGCCAGCAGCAGTGGCGCGATCACAAAAGCGCGCAAAGATTTGAAAACCGTCAACATGCAATAGGCTCCTTATCTGCCTGCAGGCGAATATTCGCGGGCACCGCCATTCGACAACACAAACCGGGCGGGATTACTTTCAAAAGCCTGAATAGTCTTTTCAAGCGCGGCAATAGCTTCGCGCGTTTCTGTAACCAACAAGCCTAGATCAGACAGGCCATGCTCTGAGAATGAGACGATGCCAGGCTGCGCGGCATTGACCGTTACAGCCAACGCATCACCCAACTTGGTATAGGATGCGGTTAGCTTCCGAACATCCTGAACCGCGCCGCGCAGATCTTCGTCGATCAGGGTCCCTGTTGATCCGATGACTGCTTCAAATTCAGTAGACATTGATTTCAGTGCGGCAACAGCGGTTTGCATATCAGAACTGATGGTTGCCGCATTCTGAATAATGGTTTGGATCTGTCCATCTTGACCTGCAAACGATCCTGTAATCCGTTCAATATTCTGGATCGTGGTGGTGATTGACCTAATGGATTCAGGATTAAAAATCTGGCGGAATTGCTCAAGCAAGGCGACGGACTGGGCAAGAACTTCGGGTGCGCCCTCTAACAATTGTGCAATGTCAGAAGGAACCGATGGGATCACAAGATGATCGTTTGCACTTTCCTGCGTCAGGGGTTCTGCAATATCAGATCCGCCGCCGGTTAACTGAATATAGCCAACGCCTGTGACTCCAAGATAATCAATCTTTGCAATCGTTGTGGAATCAATGGGGGTTTTGGCATCAACCTCAACCCCGACCAGAACCTTCCGCCGATCACCTTCATAAAGCTCGATTTCGACAATCTCGCCGACCTTCAAACCCTTGTAGCGAACCTCAGAAGCTGTGCCCAAACCGGTAACAGACCCGTCGAACAAAATATCATAACGGGTGCGCGTGACATCACCGCCATCGCTGACAAGCCACAGGATAAACCCGAACAGGGCTGCAAATAGCGAGACCGTAAACAGGCCTACAAAGACATGGCTGGCTTTGGTTTCCACGATAGTCCCTTTTTACCCTGTTACGGCCCGCGCGCGCGGACCACGAAAATAATCCTGCACCCAGTCATGGCTGAATGACAGCATTTTGTCCATTGACCCTTCCACAATCACCCGCTGCTCTGCAAGTACCGCGATACGGTCACAAATCGCGTGAAGTGAATCAAGATCATGGGTCACCATAAACACCGTTAAACCGAGCGTATCTGCCAATTGGCGGATTAACTCATCAAAGCGCGCTGCCCCGATAGGATCAAGCCCCGCTGTCGGTTCATCCAAAAACACAATCTCAGGATCAAGGGCCAAGGCGCGGGCAAGCCCTGCACGTTTGCGCATCCCACCTGATAGTTCAGACGGGTATTTGTCCGCCGCTTCAGGGGCCAGGCCAACCATCGCAATTTTCAGCGCGGCCAATTCTTCTGCCAATTTCGGTTTTAATGACAAATGCTGCTTCATCGGCACCTGAATATTTTCTGAAACAGTCAGCGCAGAAAACAAGGCGCCGTCCTGAAACAGAACGCCCATCCGGCGGTTCAACGCTTCTTCTTCATGTCTTTCAAGCTCTGCCCTATGATGACCGAACAGGCTGATCTGCCCTGCCCGTGCTGGGTTCAGCCCCAATATGGTCCGCATCAGAACAGACTTACCCGTGCCCGATCCGCCAACAACACCCAACACCTCGCCTCGATACACATCAAGATCAAGATTGTTATGAACGGTCTGGCTGCCAAAGCCCGTTACCAACCCCCGGACTGAGATCAGCACTTCTTTATTTTGATCTTGCACTTTATCCGTCATCGGTCTGCCCCTAAATCCCGACAAGGGCAAAGAAGACTGAGAACAGCCCGTCCGCCACAATAACGAGGAAAACAGCCTCAACAACAGACCGCGTGGTCAGCCGCCCGACAGATTCTGCAGACCCTTCGACCTGCAACCCTTCATAGCAACCGATAAGCGCAATGATAAAGGCAAAGACAGGTGCCTTAATCACCCCTGTTCCAAAGTGCCAAGGGTCGGCAATTTCTTCAAACCGCGCCATAAACGCATCCGGCGTCACACCAAGTTCGATCCACGCCATAATCATGCCGCCCAACATGCCTGAAAAATCAGCGATAAAGGTCAGTAACGGCAACATGATGACGAGCGCGAAAAAGCGTGGCAGCACCAGCACCTCAATAATATCAAGCCCGATGGTCCGCATGGCGTCCACTTCTTCACGGACTTTCATCGCGCCGATTTCTGCGGTGAAGGCTGATCCTGATCGTCCGGCAACCATAATGGCCGTCAACAGGACGCCAACCTCACGCAGGAAGGATAGGGTCAACAAATCGACCACAAAAACTTCGGCCCCGAACTGGCGCAATTGAAACGCGCCCTGATAGGCCAAGACCACGCCCACAAGGAAGGAGATCAGACTAACGATGGGAACGGCGGCAACACCCGCCTCGTCCATATGTCTGACGGCACTTGTCAGGCGAAACCGCCAAGGCTTCATCATCACGCGCCCTGCAGTGACCATCACAAGGCCGAGGAACCCTAACAATTCCCTGCTTTGATTGATTAGGTTGAAAACACCAGCACCAACTTCCTCAAGCCGATTGATCACAAGGCCTAAGACACCAGAAGGTCCAGACGGCTCCCTCACGGGCTCGCTTTGAAGGTTTTTGACATGGGTCAGAAAGCCAAGGCGATCCGCTGACAGGCCATCTATCAGACCAGACTTGCCCACCATTGCCTCAACCCGGCTGATCAAATAGGCACCTGCGGTATCAAGGGCCGTAATCTCCTGCGCGTAGATGCGTTCAACTGCCCCTAGACGGTCAATGCGCATATCAGACAATAAATCGTCAATCTGATCGGCATAGTCGATTGTCCAATCACCAGACAACAGAATGGCGCGCCCATTGTCGCTGAACCCGATTGAGCCCTCGTGCCGTTCATGTCTGTCAGGTGATGCCACATCTTCCCCCTCGACGCCCTATCCCTTTAATTCACCATAATAATTTCGATTTGAAAAGACATTGCTCGCAATATTCGTTTTGCCACCGCAGGTTCAAATTCCGGTCACAATTGGTTCGCATAAATTGATGCGACAAGATGCTGGCCCCGCAGGACTGGACGATATTGCCCCCTGCGCTTATTGAAAGGTTAAGGGCTATAGGCACATAGAAAAGGACGACAACATGTCATTCAAGATGGATCGCCAAACAGTTGCAGCGCTTATTTTGGGCGCAACCTTGGGCCTTGGCATGGCAAATGCCAGTTTTGCCAGCGATGACTTGGCCGAAAAGGGCGCAAAAGTCTATAAAAAGTGCAAGGCCTGCCACATGGTTGGCGAAAAGGCCAAAAACAAAGTCGGGCCTCAGCTTAACAATATTATTGGCCGTAAGGCAGGGTCGCTTGAGGGGTACAAATTCTCTCGCGCAATGGAGGCCAAGGGTGACGAAGGTCTGGTTTGGACCGACGAAACTTTGCGGGCCTATCTGGCTGCGCCGCGCAAATTTGTTCCTAAAACAAAAATGGCATTTTCGGGCCTTAGAAAAGATAGCGATCTTGATGCCATTATCGCCTATTTGAAAACCTATTCAGAATAGACGCTATTACGCGCACAACACATAGCGGGGGCATGTGGCGGAGCAAAACTGGTTCAGCGCTGATTATCAAATGGCACGCGCAGCTTTTTTAAAGGCTGCGCATGACCATGGCTTTGATGTTATCAGCCACCATCACCAGCTGACCGGCCCCGATGGCGCAGCACTTGCAACTGATATTGTCCATTGTGGCGCCCTGCCCGGCGATGCCACCAAAAGGCTAATCCTGTCGTCAGGCACCCACGGCATAGAAGGTTATGCCGGATCAGCCATTCAAACCGCGCTTTTGACAAAGGGGCTGTTTGACAAGCTGCCCCCCACTGTGGGCGTGACTTTGATCCACGCTATCAATCCTTATGGCTTTGCCCATGATCGCCGTGTGAATGAAGACAATGTCGACCTTAACCGCAACTTCATTGACCACGACAGCGGCACCTTGCCCGCCAATGACGGCTATCGCACCATCAATGATGCGTTGAACCCAAAAGCAAGGGACGAAGCAACACAGGCAGCCAGTCAACAAGCAATCCGCGCCTATGTTGCCGACCACGGGTTTGAGGCCTTTCAGGCTGCTGTATCACAGGGCCAATATGAGTTCCCAAAAGGCATATTTTATGGCGGGGACAAGCCTAGCTGGTCGAACCAGATGATTAGGACCTACCTGCAGAAATTAGCCAAGGGCCTGACACATTGCGTCATCCTTGATGTGCACACAGGACTTGGCGACCCCGGCGTGGGCGAGCTGATTATGGAAGACCCGTCAGACAGCGAAATATTCAAAACAGCGTCAACCATTTGGGCACAGGGTGTCACTTCCACTCGACCTCAAGACGACGCCGCAAAAAGTACGTCTGCTGCGCTTAGCGGCACCATCGATATGGCCTTTTGGCAGGAATTGGCCCCTGCCCTAACCATTTCCACCGCGCTGGAATTCGGCACTGTCGATTCTGTTGCCGTGTCCGCGGCGCTGCGTGATGACAATTGGCTCTATGCGTGGGGTGACCCGACAGGCGATGACGCCCCCGCGATAAAGCAAGCCATACGCGACGCCTTTTACCCGCAGGATTTACGCTGGAAAAATGACGTGCTGCGCCAAGGCGAGCTGACCTCGCGCGAAGCGATCAGCTGGCTTGCCCATCAGTAGAAAGATAATTGCGCCTTAGGCAACCTGTTCGGTGACTGCAGCGCAACTTGCTTTCAATTCGTCCAAGCTTGCCTGTAGGCATTCTGCATAATAATCAGGATCAGGCATCATCTGGCGGCAAGCCACTGCTGTCACTGCGATTTCACCATTATAGCTTGTAATCGCGTGAATCAGGCCAACCCCATCAAAAATCGGACCAAGGCCGAAATTCCCGATCATTTCAGCACCTGCCGCAAACAAGGGCACTTGCGGCCCTGGCACATTGGTCACCACACAGTTGAAGAAGGGACGCGCCTGATTGGCGACGCCCAACCTTGTGTATAGACGCGCCGCCAGCCCGGCTAGTGAGCTGGGCAAAAACTGGGTCATGTCCGTCATGTTGCGCGCACCGATAGCATCGGTCATCGCCTTGGATTTTGAGGTGCCTTCATGCACGGCAGCAAGGCGTTCAGCGCCATTTTCGATATCACTGCTCACAGTCACAAGCATTTGCGACACCTGATTGCCGCCGGCACCTTCCTGTTCCTTGGTGCGAACATTAATCGGCGCCATGGCCACCAGTGAATCGTCTGGCAACTCACCATAATGATCAAGGTAACGGCGCAAGGCACCGCCTACTAAGGCAAGCATGGCATCATTGATTGTTGCGCCCGGCACGGCGTTCTTTATCGCCTTTGCGTCTTCAAGTGAAAAGCGGATCGCTTCAACAACACGGTTCGGACCAACGCGACCATTAAAGCGCACCTTGGGCACGGGGTGGTCATAGGCCTTCAACTCGTCATTGCCGCGCAGATTGTTCAAGGCAACCTTGGCAAAGCCCGGCGCTGCATTGGACGCAATTTCCCACAGCTTGGTGGGCCGCCGCACATTGTTACCAATCGCGCGCGTCATCAGTTCTGCATCTGTCGGCACACGGTCCGGCACCCATGTATCGCGGGTATTCAAGGCCGGTGCTTCGGCTGTCAGATCATGCATCACTGCGGTCAGTTCTGCACCAGTGGCACCATCAATCGCTGCATGATGGGTCTTTGTATAAATCGCGTATGAGCCTTCGGGCACGCCGGGAATATTGTCCAACCCTTCGATCACGAACATTTCCCACAAAGGATGGTTCTGGTCGATGGGGCGGGAATGTAGGCGCGCAACCTGAATGCATAATTGCCGCCAATCACCCGGCGCAGGCAGACGGATATGGCGGACATGAAATTCGATATCGAATTTGGGATCTTCTATCCAATAAGGGTGATCAAGGTTCAGGGGAACACGCACCAGCTTTTGTCGTGTAGACCGGGCCAGATGCAGTCGTTTTTGCATATGATCCAGAATCTCCTTGAACCGAACTATACCACCCGGAGCGGTTGAGGGATCATAGATTGCCAGCCCACCCACATGCATCGGTGTGTTCGGCGTGTCCAAATAAAGGAACGAGGCGTCGAGCGCGGAAAGTTGCTGCATAGTATCCCCCTAATGCTGATCACCATATTTTGGCAGATCAGGCAGTGTCTTGTACTCAAAACCCATATTGGGCTGATTACCCATACATAAGCATAGTTACATATTTTGGACCACAGTTTGCCGTAATAGATCAAGCTCCGATTCGTCGCGGGCATCCATGACCTTGCGAATAATGTCCAAGCCGAAGCCACGCCGCGCCAAGGCTTGCATATCCTTATTGCGGGTTTCTGCCCGCTTCTCCTCATCCTTACGGCACGGGCCAAGTTTCCGGCGGCGCACGAATTCTATCGCTGCGACCAAATCTGCGTCGGCGGGGGTGTCATACCCCTCCTCCGCCGCCAACTGGCGCACACCGTCCTCAATCTCGTCATCACCGACACCACGTCGGCCCAAATCAAAGCGCATGGCGCGCATGCCCTTGCCCTGGCGGTGCCCGCTGCGCACTTTCAGGGCAGCATAGGCACTGTCATCCAACAGGCCCATGTTGCCCAGTTTCTGCATGATTTTTTCGATCCAGCCTTCTGCCTCTTCTGCCTTTTCGTCTTCAAGCGGATGAAATTGGGCGTTGCGGCGAAGGGCCCTGACCAGAACGCGCCGCAATTCTTCTTCAGAGCAGGCAAAACGACCAATATGGGCATAGGCGCGATATTCCAGCCGATCATAAGTCATAGGCTTGGGGATTTTGCGCTTTTTGGCCTTTTTCGGCTCATCACTATCTGGATCAATCTCGGTCATTATGCTGTTGTTAGGCACCAGAATCGAAAGGGGACGGAATGCGGCTTTGGCTTATCTTATCAGGATTGAACGGGGTGGTGGCAATAGCTGCCGGGGCCTTTGGCGCACACGGGTTGCAATCACTTGCTGACGAGGCACAATTGTCAGCCTTTGAAACGGGGGCCAACTACCATTTATTGCACGCAATTGCCCTATTGGGCGTGGCGGCATTGGCTCACCACCTGCCGCAATCCGGTACGCTGCGTCTGGCCGGATGGCTGATCGTTTTGGGCACGATGTTATTTGCCGGGCCGCTTTATCTTTATGGCGCAGCGGGATCAAAGGCCTTGATCATGGTCACACCTGTCGGCGGCTTGACCCTAATGGCTGGCTGGGCCGCAATGGCTGCTGCCGGATTGAAACTTAAGGGCTGACCGCGCCAAAACAATCAACCAGCCCGCCCGCAAGCGCCAACATCATATTGCGATAGCTGTCATAGCGCCCACCAATAAAGTCAAAGCGCATGGCCTGCGCCGACGTCCCGTCAAGCAAGGTCGCCAAAACAGCATCACTTGTATCGTAGGCGGCAACCACGCAAGCGCCCGGATGATCCTCCAACTCATGCCGCAGATGCGCCATGTCAGCAGCGCTCATTCCCGCTTCATGCTCATGTGCCTCTGCCGCCAAGCCTTGCAATCCATAGCGGTCGATAAAACGCCCCAAACCATCGTGGAGTGTTATGACATCACGGCCCGCAAAAGGGGCCAGCATAGCAGCTATTTGAGTGTCTAATGCTGCAAAATCATCCTTTATTGATTGCGCCTCAGCCACCCCCAATCTGTCAGCTATTGCCTTCACCACATAGGGCATCAAGGACGGGTCAAACCAGAAATGCTGCTGCGCTGGTGCATCGGAAAGCGCCTCACTCCACCCCTTTTCCTTGCCAATCAACAGATCGAGCCGAAGGACTTTATCTTTCAGGCTGGGGGCAGATAGAACCCTGTCCATCGCCTCTTCAATGGTTCCTGCGCGTACGATCAAATCGGCGCGCGACAGGGCAAATCGTTCCTTGGGCGTTAGGGCGGCATGATGCGCATCTTCATGGTCTTCGACCAGCGCAGTCACATCGGCGTCAGGCACAATTTGCGCGACCACAAAACCGAATAATGGCAAGGTCACGACCACTTTTTTGGTGGCATGACTGTCTGCTGCAGCGGTCACCACGACCGATGACGCCAACGTCAGCACCAGCAATTTTAATCGCAACAAGCGCAACATAAACGATCTTTCCACTATCAGGACGGTATGATTTAGCTTATGTAGGCGGCTATGGATAGTCTTTCCTTATTTGTCACAGAACCGTTTATGACCCGCGCACTTGGTGCCGGGCTGCTGCTTGTCATGTTGACCGGCCCCTTAGGCTGTTTCTTGATTTGGCGGCGACAGGCATTTTTTGGCGATACGCTTGCCCATGCGTCGATTTTAGGGATCGGCATCGGTGCCCTGATCGGGGTCGGCGCGCCTGTCGGCATGATCGCCATCGTCGCAGCGGTCGCGCTTTTTCTGACATATGCAGAAGGTCGCTATGGCTTGGCGCTCGACACATTATTGGGCGTGTTGGCCCATGGTGGTTTGGCGGTCGGACTATTGCTAGCCAGCATGTCGGGTGGGCTTGCAGGCGGCATAAATCAATTCTTGTTTGGTGATATTCTTGCAGTCACGACCCAGCATTTGTTGATCATGACCGCGACGACAATAATTGGCCTAATCGTGCTGTACCGATTTTGGCGCGGCTTGCTGGCCCTAACACTCAACCAAGAACTAGCTGCCGCCGATGGATATGACGTGCGGTTATACAGATTACTACTGATGCTCATTACCGGCGCGGTCGTTGGACTAGGCATCAAGGTGGTGGGGGCGCTTTTGATCAGCGCGCTGTTGATTATACCAGCAGCATCGGCCCGCCGCATCGCATCGGGCCCCGAACAGATGGCGGTCGGCGCCATCATCATCGGTGCCATATCGGTATTTGGCGGTTTGATTTTATCGCTGATGGTCAATGCGCCGGCGGGGCCTGCCATCATCTCAATCGCGACGGCGTTATTTCTTGCCAGCCTTGTCGGCAATAACAGGATTATCCGGCGCTAACGCACAGTTAGTCACCGACGCGTTAGTCGCCGACGCGTTAGTCGCCGACCTTGGGCATGAATTTCGCCCGCAAGAAACCCAGCAAACTATTGCCTGTCAGCTCTAGCTTGTTCAGATCAGCAACCAAACGATCAAAGTCAAAATCGGGGCTGTTGAACATGTCAGCTCGTGTAGACATCGGGTGTTCAGGGTCAAGCATTTTGACAACCTGCGCCGGGCTCCCTGCAACAATGGCATTGTCCGGCACATCGCGGGTCACAACAGCGCCTGCTGCAACAATCGCATTACGGCCAATCGTGACCCCCTTCAGAATGATTGCTGAATCACAAATCCAGGCATTTTCTTTGATCACGACCGGGCGGCTGATCCCGATTGGCAATTCGCGCGCATAGATGCCATGCCAGTCCGCGTCGGTCACGTAGGAGTTGGCGGCGAACATCACATTGTCTTCAACAGTGATAGAATTTCCCGCGGTTAGTCGCACACCGGGGGACAACAACACATTGTCACCGATTGTCAGACTGGCCTCAAGCTCACCACTAGGCCAGACAGAAACACGTACCGGGTTGTCGGGCATAGCGATGGAATAAAGCGCATCACCGACATTAATTCGCGGCCCGGACGGTTCAAAATATTTTGGGTGAATGATGTAAAGCCGCTCTCCCACACTATCAAAGCGGGGGCGGATATACCGATCCACATACCAGCGATTGTACCGCCCCTCTATATTCTTCATCCATAGGGGTCTGTGATCGCGCCGCATAAGCCTACCCTCAAATTTCACCGATTTTGCCCGCATCCAGCAGACTGGTTCTGTTTATCCTATCAAGACCGGATATCAAAGCCCACCATATGTCTTGCCGTAATTAAGACCTGCCCTTACACTTCAGCATACATCCAAGATATTGCGGGGGCATAATGTTAAAGAAAATCCTACTGGGCCTTGGTGCTGTCATCCTGTTACTTGCGGCTGCCTACTTTTCCATTGCAGCCGGTTGGTATGGGGAGCATGAGGGCCCCGGCACAATTGCCAAGCAATCACGCCCCGACGCTGTAACAGTAGCCCGCATCGGCGCGCAAAAGGCCGCGACCTATCATGTTGGCGGCGACCTAAGCAAACAAATCCTGTTTGGTGATTTCCACGTTCACACTACATTTTCTACTGACGCCTTTATGGGCAGCCTACCCCTGCTCGGTGGCGAAGGCTCCCACCCGCCGGCAGATGCATGTGACTTTGCCCGTTTTTGTTCAGCGCTTGATTTCTGGTCCATCACCGATCATGCCGAAAACATGCCCTATCGCCACTGGGAAGAAATTGTAGACACGATCCGCCAGTGCAATGCGGCAGCAGGCGATCAACAGAACCCGGACACTGTTGCGTTCCTTGGGTGGGAATGGACACAAGTTGGCCTGACCGTCGCCAATCATTACGGCCACAAGAACGTCATCTTGGCCGACCTTGAGCCTGAGAAGATTCCAGCGCGCCCCATCGCATCCCGCAGCCAAACAGCACAAGCGCTCAGCTTTCCAAGTTGGCTCGCCGTCCTAGCGGTCGTCACGCAAAAAGATGACCGCTATTGGACCATGACCCGCTTTTTTGCAGAACGTGCGGGCCTTGACCATTGTCCGCAAGATGTTCCCGTGCGCGACATGCCCACCTCCTGTTACGAGGATGCAGCAACCCCTGCTGAGCTATTTGCCAAATTAGACGATTGGGGTCATCGCGCCATAGTCATTCCCCACGGCACCAGTTGGGGGTTTTACACACCCCCCGGCTCCACCTGGGACAAGCAACTTGTTGGCGACATGCAAGATGATGACCGCCAAACGATGATCGAGGTCTATTCAGGCCACGGCAATTCGGAAGAATATCGCCCCTGGCGCGCAGTGACCTATACTGACGCGACGGACAGTTACACAAATTCATGCCCCGAACCAACAGAAGGCTACCTGCCATCATGTTGGCGTGCGGGCGAGATCATCCGCAGCCGGTGCGAGGCCGCAGGCATGGATGATGGTGAATGCGACAGCCTAGCCGCCAAGGCCCGGCTTGATTATGCCCGATTGAACGCAGCCGGCCCCTTAGCAATTCCCGGAGTACATCCCGAAGATTGGCTGGAGTCCGGTCAATGCACCGACTGTTTCCAACCAAGCTTTAATTACCGCCCCGGCGGGTCGGCACAATATATTTTGGCACTGACCAATTTTGACAATCCTGACAAGCCGCGTCGTTTCAAATTCGCCTTTATGGCATCATCCGATGTCCACTCAGCACGTCCGGGCACAGGCTATAAGGAGGTCAATCGCCCGGCAATGACGGACGGGATTGGCGCAACAAGCAAGGAAATCGCAGACCTTGCACGCGATACCTCGCCCCCGCTTCCCCAATCACGCAGCTATCGCAATCAGCAGGAGCTGATCGATTCCCAAACAAATCTGTTTCAGGCTTTAGAGACTGAGCGGCAAAGCTCATACTTCCAGACAGGCGGGTTAATTGCAGTTCACAGTAAAGGGCGCGACCGTAACGCCATTTGGGATGCGCTTGATCAAAAGGAAGTTTACGGCACCTCTGGCCCTCGTATTCTGTTGTGGTTCAATCTGGTCAACGGTCCTGATGGCACGTCCCTGCCGATGGGCAGCGAAACCAGCCTTGCCCAAACGCCACAATTCAGGGTGAAGGCGGTAGGTTCCTTCAAGCAGCGCCCCGGCTGCCCGGACTATGCCGAGGACGCGTTGGGCCCGGAACGGCTGGCCTATATCTGCAAGAATGAGTGTTACAACCCCTCTGACGAGCGGCGCTTGATCTCAAAGATCGAAATTGTGCGCATTCGCCCGCAAATTTCACCTGATGAGGATATTGCCTCGCTGATCGATGATCCTTGGAGAAGCTTTGATTGCGGGCAAGACCCTAATGGTTGCGCGGTCAGCTTTTCTGATCCCGAATTTGAAACATTGGGGCGCGATGCGGTTTATTATGCCCGCGCGATTGAAGAGCCTTCCATGGTTATCAATGCTGACAAATTCCGCTGTGAGTACGACGCTGATGGGAATTGCATCAAGGTCAATCCCTGTTACGGCGACTATCGGGTGCCAAGATCAGAGGATTGCACCGCACCAAGTGCCCAGCGCGCCTGGTCCAGCCCGATCTTCGTCAATCAGGCCAAACGGCGTCAATTGGCAGGAAATTAGGGTCAAGGGACGCCTAGCGCCCCTCCTGCTTCATATTCAGGTCCAAATTTTGCCACATCTGCGGGCAAAATAGACCTGAATGGTGCAATGGTCACAGACGATCAGCTTCGAATAGGCACACCCGCCCTTTTCCGTTGATCCCGCAGGCTGCTTACGCCATAACCGCTAATAATTATGCTTTCGACCTGTAAGAAAGGTCCCCGTCATGTCTGTGAGGTTATCCGTGATCCGTCAACTGTCAGCGATTATTGCGTCATTTGTCCTGACCATCATGCTTGCCGCCCCCTTGACCGTTTCAAGCGGAACCCCCGCCTTTGCCGGCGAGACAATCGTCCTGGCCCAAGCCTTTCCGGGCGAGGGTCAATATCAAATGCCTCCTGCGTTTGAGATTGAGGAGGAAGAAGATAGTTTTGGCTCTAACATGGCCTCAGCTAACGCAGATGCCGAACCCAGCGACAGGACACTAACCGCGGCGGCAGAAGACGAACCGGAAAGTGATTATGTTCTCGACAGCGGTGACAAACTACGCGTTACCGTTTTTGGTGAAGAAGACCTGTCTGGCGAATTTGAAATCGACGGCAAGGGGCGCATTTACATGCCCCTAATCGGCGCGGTTAAAGTTGGCGGCAAAACTCTGCAGGGCGCACAAGGTGAAATCATCAATTTGCTCAAGCCTGACTATCTGAAAAACCCGAAAGTCAGCATTGAGGTCATGAACTACCGTGACTTTTATATTCTTGGTGAAGTCAACTCGCCGGGCAATTTCCCGTTCCAAAATGGCCTGACCGTTATCAACGCCATTGCCTTGGCGGGCGGATATACAGGTCGCGCCAGCAAGGAAAATATCACCGTTGTCAGGACAAAAGACCCTGAGCAGAAGGAAACACGAATCGGATTAGAAGAAGTCGTGAATCCCGGCGATATTTTGCGCGTCAAACAGCGTCTGTTCTAGGCAAAATCCGGCACCGGCCCGGATAGTCATGCTGAAAAATTTAGAAATCCGCATTGCCCCAATCGCCATTTTTTTGGTGTTCTTGTCGGCCATCCCTTTTGGCGCCAACCGCCCATGGGCATGGATTTTGTTCGGCATTGTCACATTTGTGCTGCTTTGCACCCAATGTGTCGCGGATTTTCTAAACCGTGATACCGCGCAAAAAGCCTTCAAAAGGCTTGGCCTTATACCTTGGCTCTCGCTGATCGTTTTGACGTGGATGTTATATCAATCATCGGGATTACCGCCCGAATTCCTACACCACCCTATTCACTTTGATGTCCCTGCAGACATTCGGCACGAAAGCGCGATTTCGCTGATCCCTGAACGTGGCTATCAATATGCGCTTCGGTTCAGCATTTATATCGGCTTATTCTGGATTGTGTATCGTTTTGCAAGGACCAGCAGCAATGCAAGAAAGGCACTAAACTGGATTACCTTCGGCTATGCGGTCATGTCGCTATATGCGTTTTTTACGTTGGTGACAGGTCTATATAAAACGCATGTCCTATGGTTTACACACCCCTGGTCCGGCGTTGCGCCCAGTGGCACATTTGTGAACCAAAACCATTTCGCAGCTTTCATGGCATTGGGCGCACTAACAATCGGGGCCCAGGTTATCAACCAATATCTTTCCATGGAATTTCGCAATATCAATGACCGGAATACTGCCCGAAAATTAATGGCGCGCGAATTGAGGCAACCGGCGTTTTTGGCTAAAGCAGCGATATTTATCGCAACTGCTCTATGTGTGCTTCAGGCCCAATCTATCGCTGCTAGCACATCCTTTTTAATTGCACTCGCAGCGCTCATCTTGTTGTGCATCAGACCGCGCTTCGTAAAATCGTCATTGGTTTTTCTACAAAGGCTGGGGACAAAGGGCGCCGCACTTGCCATCATAGCAATCGGCGCGGCAGGCCTTGCCTTGCTGGTTATTGTTGGCAACAACCTTATTGAAAGCACTGATCCGTTACGCGTTGGCATTTATCAGAACATAGCAACGGCCATTTGGAACAATGCATGGCTCGGCACGGGCAGCGGCACGTTTGCAGAGGCATTTGCCCCCTACAAAGGCATGATTGGGGCCAATCACATAATCGATAATGCGCATAATAGCTTTTTCCAAAATATGGTCGAACTTGGCTTGGTCGGCGCAACAATCCTTTACTTCGGACTTGCCCTTATCCTTGCGCGATTGCTTTTCGGGATCGCCTCGCGACGCAGTGGTCGGTCATTTCCAGCCGCGGGTATAGCGACAGCGCTTTACGCAAGCCTGCATTCCTTGTTGGACTTCAGCTTCGAATTACCCGCTATTGCAGCCATGTTTGCGGTAATTCTGGCCGTTAGCACTGCCCAGGCTGATCCAAGTCGCAAACGAAAAGCGGGCAAAAGCACATAGCCTGCCCACAAGCATAGATCACCGACGCCGATTGCGCTGTTTGCGCCGCTCGCTCTCCCGCGCGGCGATCAAATCCAAAAAAAGCTCCCTATCGACCGGAACAAGATTCAAACGCAGAAATTGCTCAAGACCTGTACCGGTTGGGACGATCGCCCGATAGACAGCGCGCTTGTCCACCGATGCGGACCAGCGAATGTTCTCTATGACAAACTGCTTGTCTTCATCTGTCATCAAATAGAAAAGACTGCCGAAGAGATAAAGCCGTTGCGTTATCAAGCGCACATCATATGGTGTTAGCCACAATGATTGCATAAGCGCTGCATACGCTGCTTCAAACTTCTTGACCTTGTAGGCTGCAACCGAATAATCAAGCCACAACCTCGCATTATAGGGATTGGCATCAAGCGCCTTGAGGGTTCGGTCGACTAGAATCGGCCCCGGCTCCCCAGATGTCAGTGCCATCGCGCTATTCTTTCGGGCATAGGAAGCGCTATCCAACTGCGCATCTAAGGAATGATGCAAATCGATTTGTTTCGACAAAGGCACTGTGGACAACGTGCCGACCACCGCCAACAACGACAATACGCACAACCACACAGTAAATAACACTGCACTCGTTGGATTAAGAGCCATCGCGCATGTCTCTAGTGTCCAGAAAATAACTATCATCGCCATCAATACACAGCGCAGTTAAGCAATCTGAATAATAAGCCCCCGTATCGATACCAACACGGAAAGAGCGGACGTCAGGCTCATCTGTAATAGTGTGGCCATGTACGACTTTATATGGCTCGATCCACGGCTTTTCCAAAAAGCCTTTGTGGCCCCAATAAAGTGTCTCAGCCGCCTGATCAGCTAATGGAAGGGACGGATGCACGGCTGCGTGGACAAAAACATAATCCCCGGCCTGATAAAAGGCAGATAACATATCCAAGAACTGAATGTGATCCTTTGGCAGAACGTCCTGCAAGCCCTGCGCCAATGCAATATAGTCATCGGGCTGAACAGGGTTAGCGGGCCCTTGCGCCCCGTAACTGTCGATCGTCGCCAAACCGCCATAGGAAAGCCACACAGAACCGGCAACCGGGTCATTTAAAAAGCTTTGCATTGCCGCTTCGTGATTGCCGCGCAAACATACGACATTGGCAAGCCGCGGGTCTTCTTTGACACGGCGCTTCGTTGACAGGCAAAGGTCTATTACCCCTTTTGAATTTTCGCCTCTGTCAACATAGTCCCCCAAAAAGACTATTTCAGAAGGCCTGTCAGCAGCCCTGCGGTCTTCATCAATGCGCTCTAAAAGAAGCTCTAATAGATCCGCGCGCCCATGCACATCTCCAATCGCATAAATACGTCTGTCGGCTGGCCCGCGAAACGTTTCGGGGGCATCATTGGCTTTGCCAAAAATGCGCGAGAACAGACCCATTTAGAAACTCAGCGAGCGACCGGGTTGACCCACGGCGCTGTGACTAGCTGTCCTGCTTCTCGCTGCCATATTCGCCATAGTGACCATAATAATAGCCGTAATCTCCATAGCCATAAGCATAACGCGATTGTTTCTTGAAATCGACGCGCGTCAAAACAGTGCCCGCAACCTCAACCCCAGCATCCCGCAGGGCCTTGATACCGCTTTTCACGGCATCAGCCGGTGTTGAAGCCCAATGCACAGCAAACAGAACCGCATCGACATGAGCGGCCGCCAACAATGCGTCTGACACAGCCAAAACTGGTGGCACGTCAATCACGACAACATCGTAACGGTTACGCAGTTCTTCGATCAATTCGCCAAACGCGGTTGATGCGATCACAGCATTCGCATTTGCTGCAATATCTTTACCCACCAATACGTCAACGCCTGTTATCGGACTGCGCACAATCGCATCATCCAACGTCCCCTCGCCAGAGAGAACGTCAACGACAGAAATATCTGAACTGACGTCAAACGAATCATGGACGGATGGACGACGCAAATCAGCATCAACGATGATAACGGATTTTTTATATTGGACATTGGTATGCGCCAACAGCGCAGAGGTCATGGATTTTGCTTCTTGGGGCACTGCACTCGTCGTCATGATGACTTGCGGCGGCTTATCAATGTTAGAGCGCGCAACAGCGATACGCAGTCCCCTGACCGACTCCGCAAGGGCAGATGTTGGATTCTCAGCCGCATAGCGTAGTGTTACCGAACGGCTTGAACCGGTATCTGCATCCTTCAAAGCAGGTATTTGCCCCAGCACAGGCAAGCCAAGAGATTCTTCTAATTGCGGCGCCGATCGATAACCGACTTCAAAAAAAGCTAACAATGCAGCGACGCCAAACCCAAGAAAGACACCAAGCAATGTACCTGCGCCAAGAATACCCGAAACGTTGGGCCCTATTTGCGATCCGCGCTTGGCGTAACTAATAATGCGCGCGCCTTCTTCGTCCAGCTGTTCCTGTCCTGACGTTTCCTTGAACCGCGCCAGGAAATTTTCATAGACCATGCGGCTGGCTTGTGCTTCACGCTCATACTGGCGCAACTGAATTGAAGCGCGGCCCATCTTGTTTGATGTGCCTTCAAGCTTCCTTAGCGCCTCGCTAATTGTATCAACCTTAGCCTGCGCAATATTCAACTCGTTATTGATTGCCTGCACTTCTTTACGAATAGCAACATCATACTGGCGTTCAGCATCAGCGATTTCCGCACGAATAGACACCATTTTAGGGTGCCTATCGCCGTAGTTCGTCGACAGTTCAGCTTCGCGCCGTTTAAGGGTCGCTATTTCCTGACGAACAGCCAACACAGATTGGGTATTCAGGAAATCTGCTACGGCATCATTGTTGCCCGCCGCAACCAACGCGTCGAGCTGACGTTTTCTAATTTTTATCCCAGCAAGTTCTGCCTGTGCGGTAATCAGTTGACCATTCAGGTTGGTAACCTGATCTTCTAGCAGGTCAGTGCTGTGGCCAAGCTCCTCCGCCTGCTGCGATTTGTATGCAACAACTGCTGCCTCAGCGATTTCAACCTGCTTGCGCAGGTCATTCAACCGTTCATTCAGCCACGAGGTAGCTCGCTCCGTCGCCTCGAATTTTGCTTCAAGCTGTTCATTCAAATATTCGTCCGCAACCTTATTCACGACCATGGCCGCCAATTCGCTGTCAGATGAATAATAGGTCAGGCGCAGGATTGACCACGCAGACGTGTCAGACGCAACGACCAACCCGCCTGCGATCCGTTTTAGCTGGATACGACGCAGCACTTTATCAGAGATCGTTCGCTTCCCAGCATTCGCAGCAGGTTCCATTAATCCTACAAATGCAAGTGTTTCACGCAGCAAGCCTTTTGCGCGAGCCTTTAAAGACGGCTTTTGCAGATTAGGATTAAACTCGGGATAGCTATCAAGCTCCAACGAATCAACCACACGGCCCAACACCTTGTCGGATTTGATGATTATACCTTCTTGCGCGGCTGCAAATTTGCTGACCCGGCGCTGATCAAAAAACATACCTGCGCCTTGAATCATGTCGCGATCAGCAGACAGTACAATGCTGACGCTTGCGGCATACCGAGCGGGCAATTGGTTCGCGTAAAAATAACTGGCCCCGATGGTTGAAACAGCAATGGCAACAATCAGCCATTTGCGCAACCAAATAGCCCGCAAAATTGCCATAATATCCAAATCGGCCGAAATGATGTTTCCAGCTGCCGGAAAACTTGTGCCGATCGGCCCAACAGGTTGGTTGCCGCCAGATATTGTGTCTGCCATACCGCAAAGACCTTTAATAATAATAACTTACAGACTTAACCGCGCACGGACACAGGGCACGTACGCCCCTCGTTTTGTCGATAGTGGGTTAAGCCTGCGTTAAGGCTGAATATTTAAAGCTACTCTTACCAGCGCCGACTACCATACTCAACCGAGGAATACACGCCCAACCTCGGACATAATGACATTAGAGCAACAAGATGTGGCGTGCGTCACATACTGGAATTGAGCCCCATGCTACTATCTGATAAGACCGCTTCAATAGTGACGCATCCTGACCGGATTGGCTTTATGAGTGCTGACTTCCAAACGACGGTAGATTTCCCGGCGCAGGCCGCCAAACATGCCTATGGGCGAGGGTTTTTCCGGATACTGACGTCTGCAGTCCCTATTTTACTGACATTTTCTATTCCTGCGATTGTGGCCTGGAACCCAGAAAATCTTAATGAAGCGATTCGCGATACGGACGCCAGCATAAGTACGGTCGCCAATATGGTTGCCGTGTTGATCAGTTTTTATGCGATTCAGCGTTTGGGCCGGTTTCCGGGCACGCGCCGCACAGCCTATGTCATACCTGCTGTCACAATCGGATTTGGTGTCATTGCAATCCTGATTTTGCTAGGCCGTATTGAATTCTCCCGCTACCAGCTTATTGGTACCTATGTTTTCACCTGCCTATGGTTCCTGCTAAATATCTATTTGGACGAACGGCGCAATCCAATGCGATTTGCAGTGCTGCCCTTTGGCCGGGCTGAGATGACATTGGGATTTTCGCAAATTCTAACTGAACCTTTGCATCAGCCAACAATGCCTGAGGCGGCCAATGGTATTATCGCCGATTTTCGGGCTGACTTGTCTGACGAGTGGTTGGAGTTTTTGACAGAGGCTGCCCTTGCCGGCATCCCGGTTTTCAACGCAAAGCAGGTCAATGAATCTTTGACCGGCACGGTTGAGATCAACACCTTGTCAGAAACACCTATCGGCTCTTTGCAGCCCTCCCCCATTTATTCCAGGCTGCGCCCTGCTTTGGACTTCTTTGGCTCTATCTTGATATTGCCCATACTGATCCCCGTCATGCTGTTGGTGGCACTATTGATCAAGCTCGACAGTAAGGGGCCGGCATTATTTACCCAGCAACGCATGGGCTATCGCGGCAGACCGTTCAAAATCTACAAATTCCGTACAATGACGCATGACGATAATGGTCCTGCGCATACGACTGACAGCGACCCCCGCATTACAAAATTCGGCGCCCTGTTGCGGCGCTACCGTATTGATGAACTGCCACAAGTAATCAACATTCTAAAAGGTGAGATGAGCTGGATTGGACCTAGGCCCGAAGCGCTTGCCCTGAACGAAAAGTATGAGGCGGAAATCCCCTTCTTTCGCTATCGCTATATTGTAAAACCCGGCATCACAGGATGGGCGCAGGTGCAACAAGGCCATGTTTTTGATGTCGATGACCTACGCCTGAAACTGCACCACGACCTGTATTTTATCAAATACTTCTCGCCTTGGCTGGACCTGCTTGTCGTCATCCGAACCCTGCAGACCATTGCAACAGGGTTCGGCGCAAGATAAGTCCCTATTGGCTGGTGCGCATCGACTTTGCAGCCATCAAAAAGATAGCGGCGCTGACAATTTCCACGACCAAATAGACAACGGGCTTGTCAGCAATCCCATCCAGCGCAAAACCGAACAGGCGACCAAAACCTATCAGCGCCATCAACAGCGCCAAAATGACAAGATAGTCAGGCTTTTTCTGGAACAGAGCCAAACCAGACCCGATACCGAACGTTAGAAACAAGCCGCCCAGATCACTCCGGATGGTGCTCATCCCTTCGATTGTATCAGGCGTTAAACTGAATGTTGCCCAGGCATCACCCAAATTCAGCATAATCGCGATACCGTTCAATGTACCGCCGACAGCAATAATACCTACCAAAATTCGCCAAATCACAATGCGCGCTCCTAAAAGAAAATCCGGCCCCAAAAAAATATTGGAGCAGAGCCTATGCCCGATTCGGCAAATCTTCAAAATAAAAGGAGAAATTTGGAGGCCACACCCGGAATCGAACCGGGGTGCACGGATTTGCAATCCGCTGCGTCACCACTCCGCCATGTGGCCCCACGAGTGAGCATGCTGTTTAACGGACGCGGTGAAAGCTGACAAGCATCAATTCAAAAGAATCGGCGCGGCACTTTGGGCGGCTCCCATAATTTGCACCCGCGTCAAATATGACCAATTTTACAGTTTATATGTGTTTATTATTATATTTCACACCTAAACTGTTGTTTTTCTTGAAATTTAGCAACAACCTAGCCGCGAAAATTGCGATAACATGTTGGATTACCTCACAAAGCTGCCATTTTCACTGTCTGCGAACATTGACAGAGGTCCAGCATTAGGCCATGTGAAAGATCAATCTAGTTGCCTTGGTCGGATCTACAATTCTATGTCTTCTTCCGCTGGCGCCGTTGCGCCGACACATCTATCCATGACCCATCTTGATCGGCTTGAAGCTGAAAGCATCCACATCATCCGTGAAGTGGCAGCAGAAGCATCAAATCCGGTTATGCTTTATTCGGTTGGCAAGGATTCTGCGGTCATGCTGCACCTTGCGATGAAGGCGTTCTATCCGTCACCCCCTCCCTTCCCGCTGATGCATGTTGATACGACGTGGAAGTTCCGCGAGATGATCAGTTTTCGGGATAAGATGGCTGCCGAAATCGGCATGGACCTGATTGTTCACACCAATCAGGAAGGGGTTGAACAGGGCGTTGGACCGTTCACCCACGGTTCCGCACTGCATACTGAAATCATGAAGACGCAGGCCCTGAAACAGGCGTTGGATAAGTATCAGTTTGATGCCGCATTCGGCGGCGCGCGCCGAGACGAAGAAAAGTCACGCGCCAAGGAACGCGTCTTTTCCTTCCGCACACCGCAGCATCGCTGGGACCCCAAGAACCAACGCCCTGAATTGTGGAATATCTACAATACCCGCATCAACAAGGGCGAAAGCATTCGCGTCTTCCCCCTTAGCAACTGGACGGAGCTTGATATCTGGCAATATATCTATCGGGAGAACATCCCGATTGTGCCGCTATATCTGGCCGCCGAACGCCCCGTTGTAACCCGCGATGGCCAGTTGATCATGGTTGATGATGACCGCCTGCCGCTGGAGCCGGGCGAATCGCCCGAGATGAAGTTGATCCGGTTCCGTACATTGGGGTGCTATCCGCTAACCGGCGCGGTGGAATCAAATGCGTCCACCTTGGCTGAAATCATTCAAGAAATGCTGGTCAGCCGCACATCAGAACGCCAAGGCCGGGTGATTGACAAGGATGCCTCCGCCTCGATGGAGCAGAAAAAGCAGGAGGGCTATTTCTAATGTCAGATCTAACTCTCCAACAACAAGAAGCCAAAGACGCAATCGACGCCTATCTGCACAATCAAGAGCAGAAGGAACTTGTTCGCTTTATCACATGCGGTAGCGTGGATGACGGCAAGAGCACACTGATCGGTCGGCTGCTTTACGATTCAAAAACCATTTTTGAAGATCAGATGGATGCGCTTGAAAGCGACTCCAAAAAGGTCGGCACACAGGGCGGTGAAATCGACTTTGCCCTTTTGGTTGATGGTCTCGCTGCAGAACGCGAACAGGGCATCACGATTGATGTCGCCTATCGGTTCTTTGCATCTGAAAAGCGCAAGTTCATTGTCGCCGATACGCCGGGCCATGAACAATATACACGTAACATGGCAACAGGCGCGTCAACCGCTGATATCGCCATTATCCTTATTGATGGGCGCAAGGGCGTCCTGCCGCAAACAAGGCGGCACAGCCTGATCGCATCAATGCTTGGCATTCGCCACGTTATCGTCGCTGTGAACAAAATGGACCTGGTTGATTTTGATCAGGCCAAGTTCAACGAGATCGAGGCTGATTATCGCGCCTTTGCCGAACGGCTCGACTTCAAGACAATCCAGTGCATCCCGCTTTCCGCGCTTGAAGGCGACAATATGATTACCGGGTCTGATCGCACCCCTTGGTATGATGGGCCTTCCATCATGCAGGCCCTTGATGAGACAGACATTACAGAGGATCGCACGGCAGATAGTTTCCGTATGCCGGTTCAGTGGGTAAACCGTCCTAATCTCGACTTCCGCGGCTTTGCAGGCACTATCGTGTCTGGCGCCGTCACGCCGGGAACAGACGTCATTGCCATCCCATCAGGCATGCGCAGCACGGTTGACCGCATCGTTGTTCATGGTGGCGATCTTGATACCGCCAGCACTGATCAGGCGATAACCATCACCCTGACAGACGAGATTGATATCAGCCGCGGGGACGTGATCTGCGCCGCCGATGACCCTGTCGATTCATCTGACCAGTTTGGTGTGCACATGGTTTGGATGGACAGCAATGCCCTGCTGCCCGGTCGGCAATATTATGCCAAGACGCAGAACAAAACAGTGTCCGCAACCGTGACAGACATCAAACATAAGATTGATATTAATACGGGTGAGCATCAGGCTGGCAAAACGCTGGAGCTGAATGAAATCGGCGTTTGCAACATCAGCTTTGATCAGCGCATAGCCTTTACCCCCTACAAAGACAATCGCGGGCTTGGCAGCTTTATCCTCATCGATCGACACACCAACAACACTGTTGGTGTTGGCCTGATTGACTTCTCATTGCGCCGCGCATCCAACATTGTTTGGCAGGATTTGAAAGTTGATAAGACAGCCCGCGCGCGGCAAAAACATCAGCGCCCCGCTGTCCTGTGGTTTACCGGCCTGTCAGGATCAGGCAAATCGACCGTTGCCAATCTGGTTGAACAAAAGCTGCATGACCTTGGCCGTCACACAGTCATTCTTGATGGCGACAATGTTCGTCATGGACTGAACCGCGACCTTGGTTTTACCGATGCGGACCGTGTGGAGAATATTCGCCGCGTGGCAGAGGCTAGCAAGCTGATGGTCGAGGCTGGCCTATTGACGCTGGTGTCCTTTATCTCCCCCTTCCGGGATGAACGCGAGTTGGCGCGCCAGTTGGTGGAAGAAGAAGAGTTCATTGAAATCTTCATCAACACGCCCCTGGAAGTGTGCGAACAACGCGATCCCAAGGGCCTGTACAAAAAGGCACGCGCCGGAGAGATTAAGAATTTCACCGGGATCGATTCTGCGTATGAAGCGCCTGAAAACCCCGAAATCGAGGTTGATACCGGCAGCCTAAGCGCTGAAGAAGCCGCCACGCAAATCGTCGCCTATCTTGAACAGCTAGGCTATCTGAGCGGTAGCTGATTTCGTCAAACCGCGAATTAATTGGCATTGACAGTGCCATTATAGAGTGAGAGGTTGCGCCATTCCAATTCAATCAAGGATGGCGCACCATGTCTGGCAGCAATTATACACTTTATGCAGTTCCCCTGTCGCTTTACGCCGGCAAGGCACGGTCTTACATGACCAAACAGCGCGTACCGTTTGACGAGGTTTCAACCTCAAACCCGGACTTTTTTGAAAGCGCGTTTCCGGCCACCAAGCGCATCATCATGCCCGTGATCAAGACACCCGATGGGCAGATCGTTCAGGACGGGACAGGCATCATTGATTGGTTCGAGGATAATGGCAAAGCCACCCTTAGTGCCTATGCCGATGATGAGCGCCTGAATGTTATCAGCCTGATATTTGAACTGTTTGGCGGTGAAGGGCTGCTGCGTCCCGCCATGCATTATCGCTGGAATAAGTTCGAGGCGAACAAGGCCACATTGGAACTGGGCTTCGGCACTGCCGCCGCAGTGGGCCAGCCCCGTGATGTGCAGGCACAAACCATCGAAAAGCTGATGGATAAAATGCGCAATGCCGGGCGCATGTTTGGCGTGTTGGAGCCTGTCTTCGATTTAATCGAAACACACTATGAAGAATTTTTGGACCTGCTGAACGAACATTTCGTTAATCACCCCTATTTGTTGGGCGGCAAGCCAACAATCGGTGACTATGGCTTGATCACTGCCATGTTCGCGCATTTGGGACGCGACCCCTTCCCGCTGAACATTATGGTAACGAAGGCACCCTATGTGTATCGGTGGGTGGAACGTATGAACCGTCCAAACGCTGATCAGACGGAATATGTCAATTATGGCGATGGGCTGTTCAGCTTTGACGATCTGCCCCAAACCCTGATGGACCTTCTAAAGTTTGTCGCTGACGATTACCTGCCTGAAATTCGCGCCTTTGTTGATTTCACAAATCAGTATCTAGCAGACAATCAGGTTGCAGAAGGCGATGTCATCGGTGGTGACCGCCCTGACAGACGCGGTATCGGCAGAACAGAATTTTCCTATCGTGGCGTGACCATACCCGTTGGCGTCCTACCCTATCGTCAGTGGCTGCTGCAACGTATTCAGGACCGTTTTGATGGGCTGGATGACACAGGCAAGGCCGAGGTTTCAGCCCTACTGGACAAAGCAGGGCTTGGCGATATTCTAACTGCTCGCGTCAGCCGCCGCATTGAACGACAGGATAATTTGGAAATGTGGGGCCAGACCGCCTAGCTCAAAGTCGCCTCAACACAATCGACCTCGCAACGAACGGAACAGACAATGGCCCCAACTTTTTATGATTGCACCCCGGCCCCCAGCCCGCGCCGCACCCGTATCCTGCTTGCTGAAAAAGGCATCGAGGTTGAGACGGTTCAGATCGACATGATGAAGGGCGAACAATTATCGGATGAGTATCGCAAGATCAGCCCGACCTGCACCATTCCAGCGTTGAAGCTGGATACCGGCACTGTCCTCACGGAAAATAATGCGATCACCCTTTACCTAGAGGACGCCTTCCCCGACACACCGCACATGCTGGGCGACACAGCAGAAGAACGCGGCATCGTCATGAATTGGAGCCTGCGCGCAGAACAAGAAGGGCTTTTGGCTGTTGCAGAAGCCTTTCGCAACAGCACACCGGGCATGAAGGATCGGGCTACGACAGGCCCGCATAATTATGCGCAGATCCCCGAATTGGCCGAACGGGGTCGTGAACGGCTGGTCAATTTCATGGCGATGCTGAATGACCGCTTGGAAGGCCGGGACTTCATCGCCATCGACACTTTTTCCTATGCCGACATCACAGCCTTTGTCACGGTTGAGTTTGCGAAATGGGTCAAGGTCGTCCCGACAGACGAACAAGCCAACGTCACCCGCTGGCACGCTGCGGTCAGCGCCCGCCCGTCAGCAGGCGCCTAACCGTCCATTAAACCTTTTCAGGGTCAGGTTTCGGCAGCCCCTTCAGCGCGTTGCCGGTAATCTGCTTTTGCGTTTTGCCATCATTGATGATGTCAAAGCCAAGCACATCATCCTTCACAAACACACGCACCAGACCACCCTTCGCCAAGGCACCGAACAGAATTTCGTCAGCCAGCGGTTTCTTGATATGGTCTTGTATGACCCGCGCCAAGGGCCGTGCGCCCATCGCCTTGTCATAGCCGCGATCTGCAATCCAGCGATAAGCTTCGTCCGTCAGCTCAAACACGACATCGCGGTCAGCCAACTGGGCCTCAAGCTCAAGCACGAATTTTTCGACAACGCGCTTGATCACATTTTCACCCAGCGAGGCGAACGGAATTATCGCGTCGAGCCTGTTTCTGAATTCAGGCGCGAATAGCTTATTGATCGCTTCCTCGTCTGACCCTTCGCGCGTGGTGCGACCAAAGCCGATTGCAGATTTGGCAAGTTCAGCCGCCCCTGCATTCGTGGTCATCACAATAATCACGTTGCGGAAATCAACGGTCTTACCGGAATGGTCGGTTAACTTGCCGTGATCCATCACCTGCAACAGAATGTTAAAGACATCAGGATGGGCCTTTTCGATTTCGTCAAGCAACAGGACGCAATGGGGGTTCTTATCGACCCCATCGGTCAGCAAGCCGCCCTGATCATAGCCAACATAGCCGGGCGGCGCCCCAATTAGGCGCGACACTGCATGCCGTTCCATATATTCAGACATGTCGAAACGCAGCAGTTCCAACCCCATGACGGAGGCAAGCTGGCGTGTCACCTCTGTTTTACCGACACCCGTGGGGCCAGAGAACAGATAAGAGCCGACAGGCTTTTCGGCGTCACGCAACCCGGCGCGCGCCAGCTTGATGGCAGAGGACAAAGCCTCAATCGCCTCATCCTGACCGAACACAACGCGTTTCAAGTTCCGCTCAAGATCTTTCAACGCTTCTTTATCATTTTTCGACACCGATTTCGGGGGGATGCGCGCAATCTTGGCGACCACATTTTCAACATCCTTGACGCCGATGGTTTTGCGCCGCTTGCTTTCAGGTACCAAACGCTGCGCCGCCCCAACCTCGTCAATCACGTCAATCGCCTTATCCGGCAATTTGCGGTCATTGATATATTTGGCCGACAAATCAACAGACGCCTTGATAGCGTCATTGGTGTAACGAACCTCATGGAAATCCTCAAAATAGGATTTCAGGCCCTTCATGATCTTGATCGCATCATCAACCGTCGGTTCCATCACATCAATTTTCTGGAACCGGCGCAGCAGGGCGCGGTCCTTTTCAAAATGATTGCGGAATTCTTTATAGGTCGTAGACCCCATACAGCGAAGCGCACCCGACTGCAAAGCAGGCTTTAACAGGTTCGATGCGTCCATCGACCCGCCAGAGGTTGCGCCAGCACCTACCACTGTGTGAATTTCATCAATGAACAGGATGGCGCCTTCAAGCTCCTCAATCTCTTTCACAACCGCTTTCAGGCGTTCTTCAAAATCTCCACGATAGCGCGTCCCGGCCAACAGAACGCCCATATCAAGCGAATAAATAGTGGCGTCCTGCAACACTTCAGGCACATCGCCTTCCGAAACTTTGCGCGCCAACCCTTCGGCTATTGCGGTTTTACCAACACCGGGGTCACCAACAAACAAGGGGTTGTTTTTAGTCCGGCGACATAGAATTTGGATTGCCCGCTCAATCTCGGCCTCGCGTCCGATCACAGGGTCAATCTTACCATCTGCCGCCTTTTGGTTCAGGTTCACGCAATAGGTTTCAAGGGCGGATTTCTTTGTCTCGCCCCCTTCTGCCGCTTGTGCGCCTGCAAACTCTGGATCATCTTCATCAGCGCCACGCACTGGACGGGTTTCTGACAGACCTTCTGCCTTGGCGATGCCGTGTGAAACAAAGCGCACAGCATCAAAACGGGTCATGTTTTGCTCTGACAGGAAAAAGGCTGCATGGCTGTCTCGCTCTGCAAACAAGGCAACCAAAACATTGGCCCCGGTGACATCATCCCGCCCTGAACTTTGCACGTGAATTGCCGCGCGGTGTATGACCCGATGGAACCCGGTTGTCGGTTCGGGGTCATACTGGTCGTCCATATCACGGACCAGATTTTCAAGTTCATCATCTATAAAGCTGACAAGGGCCTGACGCAGCTCCGTCAAGTTGACTTCACAGGCATTCAGAACAGCAACCGCATCAGCATCTTCGGTCAGCGCCAGCAATAAATGTTCAAGCGTGGCATATTCGTGCCGCCGCTCCCGCGCATGGGATAAGGCACGATGCAGGGTCAATTCCAAATCTCTGCTGAATGCTGGCATAATCTTTGTTTCCTACTTTCAAGCTATTTACTAGCTATTCCCGGGCGGCTTCTGCTCTATTCTTTTTCTAATGTACATTGCAGTGGGTGCTGGTTCTTGCGCGCAAAGTCCATCACTTGCGTTACTTTTGTTTCCGCAACATCGCGCGTGAACACGCCGCAGACACCAACGCCCTGTTGATGGACCATCAGCATCACCTGCGTTGCCTTTTCAATGCCCATCCCAAAAAAACGTTCAAGGATATGCACGACAAATTCCATCGGCGTGTAGTCATCATTCAACAGCAGAACCTTATAAAGATCAGGCCGCTGCGTTTTTTCCTTGGGCCTTGTCAGAACCGCAGTATCACCACGCCCATCAGCATCATCATCCGACGGGTCATCCTGCATAGTCAGATTAAACTGTTTGGGGTCCGCGATCATTGGGCAGCAAGCTCCGCCTCAAGCAGATCAAGCCATGTGTCGATCCGCTTTTTATTCACGCCCAAATCCGAATAGCCATATTTTGAACGGGAATAGATCGCCATCGTAGACCTAGCCTCATTCAAGGGAACAAATTGCACCGATATGAAATCCGGGTAGCGGAACAGGGCGCTGCGCTGCACATATTCATAGGACAGGCTGGCGCCGTCTTCTTCCAGCGTCTTTGTGCGGGGCTGATCTGCCAGCACCTTCGCCCATGCATCACGTAATTTTGCCGCCGGCACATCAAAAACAGGGGCCTCACGATGGGCAGCGGCCTTTTGACAATAATCCGGCGGGCAAACCAAATATTGATTTGGTTTTTCCGTTAGTTCCAGCAGTGCGAAATCCAGCATCAACGATTCTCCAACATTCTGTCCCTGCCACTATAGCATGGGAGCAGACATCTAATAAGCTGTTGAAGATTATATAAGAACCGTATGTGCGGACAACAAGGTCAGCGGGCTAATTCTGCGCCTTTTCCGACTGATCAACCTGCGATCCCTGAAGAACCTGTTGCAGGGTCTGGCCTGTCACTTCCATCGTGTCACGAACACGCTCAATCTGAGTTACGGTGCCGCTAACAACCATCACACCCACCCCAACCTGATGTTCAATAAAGTCCAAAGGCGAGCGAATACGGCCAAAAGATTGCGCAATCGCCACCGCATCAGACAGGGCATCACGGACAAATTCCTGATTGAGTCGGGCAAGTTCGGTTGTTCCTTCTGTCAGGACAACTGCGCCCTGCTTTAGAACCTCCAACCCTGATGAAGCCTCATCATTAACAGGAATTTTTTCAATTAAATCAGATAGAACAGTTGGCTTCTTAATTTCAGAAACAACTTCATCATCCAGCTTAAAACGTATCTTCACAGCATACCCACCTAATGTTGCACCGCACCATAACTGTATGGTTTGCCGGAAGGTGACGCCGATGTCAAGTTTGCGATGAGGTGTTTCAATCGCCGATAAGACAGGCCTTCGCTGCATTCAGCCGAGCAGCCAATTTCGTATCCCCGCCCTGATCCGGGTGATGTTGCATCATCAGCTTGCGATGGGCCTGACGCACCTCATCAGGGGTGAAGGGTTCCTGCAGTCCCAGCAGCAAAATCGCCTCCGCCCTTGTCACAGCATCCTTGTCCGGTGACGGTGGCGGGCTGTTATTTTGGCCCCCTGACGGACGACCTGCGTTGGGACGGGGGCCCGTTGCGCTGTGTTGCAATTTCTGACGCCGACGCGCCAGCAGGGCAAGCCCTGCCCCGCCCAGCACCAATCCGGGCACCACTCTGCCAGTAATAATGAAAAACCCTGAAAGACCCAAAGCGCCCAAGCCTCCGGCAAGTCGTAATTGCCCCGCCAATTTGTGAACGTCCGCATTGGCGCTGCGTTCGCCCATCAACATCAATAGCGCCAAAATAATAAAGCCTATGGCCAGCCAGATCATATCCGCCTCCCTGATCGTCTTTAGATCATATAGGAACGATCCGACACGCCCTCAAGCTCAAGACAGGTTAAAAGTTCGCGCACCTCGTTGCGCGCTGCAACATGGCTCATCGACATTTTGATGCCAGCGCTGCTGTTTTTCAGGTCAAGCAGAGTCAACCCCTTGGGAAAAAGCTCGCGATAAATCACCCGCTCGTTAAAGCCGGGGGCAACACGAAACCCGATCCGTTCTGACAGGATATTCAGTGCCTCCCCCACGCGTTGTTTGTTTTTGGCGTCGAATTGCTGCAAACGGTTGCGCATGACAATCCAGTCAATAGACCGCCTGTCTCGCATCATACGACGTTTGCGGCTGTCCCAGACAAGCTCTGCATAAAGGCTGGGCTCCAACACGTCATAGGTTTCAGGGTTGATCCGCCCCAACAGGTCAAAATCCACAAAGGAATCATTCATCGGCGTAATAAGCGTATCGGCAATGGAATGCCCCAGCCGCGCCAAATGTGTGTCGGAACCGGGGCAGTCAATCACGATGAAGTCTTTTGTGTGCAAATGTTGATCAAGCAAGGCTTGGAAGGCGGCAATTTCCTCTTTCTCAGCCTCCGCACGTGTCGGTGCCTCTGACAATGTAAGCGTATGGAAATCTGCGCAAGGCAGGGTCACCCCATTTGCCTCGCAAAACGTCTTTCGATTTTCCATATAGCGCGTCAAAGACCGTTGACGCCCATCAAGATCAATGGTCGCCACCTTATGCCCGATGGTCAGCAAGGCCGTCACCACATGCATCGCCGTGGTAGACTTGCCAGACCCGCCTTTTTCATTGCCCAGTACAATGAAATGGGCCCGGTCGGTCACCCGGCCGGTCGCATAGCCCTTAGGCGCATTGGGAATGGCACCGCTGATCGGATTGGACATAAAACCCCGCAAAAGAATCACAGAAAAAGTGTGCCGGATCATGGGCAGGCTGACCAGCCGGGTCAAGCATCACAGGCCCAATCGGGTCGCGACATGGTTGCCGCTTGCAATGATCACAAAACGGGGCATCATGCCCCCACTTCTTGCCAAAAGGACACGCATTATGGCCCTTGACCTAGACAGCAATTGCCTGCCAACCGCTCGCACCGTCGCGGATTTGCGCGATCAGGTGAAATCGTGGCGTGACAATGGCTTGCGCATCGCCCTCGTACCAACGATGGGCGCGCTCCACATCGGTCACATGTCACTGATTGAAGAGGCAAAGAAGCACGCTGACAAAATCATCGTGTCCATCTTCGTGAACCCGACGCAGTTTGCCCCGCATGAGGATTTTGACGCCTACCCACGCACCCAAACGACAGATGCTGAACTTGTGAAAGATCATGGCGGCCATCTGATCTATGCCCCGTCTGGATCGGAAATGTATCCTGACGGCTTTTCCACCAGCATCTCTATCACCGGCATCACCAGCGGCCTGTGTGGCGAAAGTCGTCCACATTTTTTCGGTGGCGTCGCGATCGTCGTGTCCAAGCTATTGCTACAGGCCTTGCCCGATGTCGCCATCTTTGGCGAAAAAGACTATCAACAATTACAGGTCATCAAACGTATGGTGGCAGACCTGAACATCCCGGTTGAGGTAATCGGCGCCCCGCTGGTGCGCGATAAAGACGGGCTTGCCACATCATCCCGCAACAAATATCTAACTGCAGAGGATCGTCAGCAGGGCCTGTCCTTGCACAAGGCACTGTCAAATGTGGCGACGCTTGTAAAGAGTGGGAAAACCGCCGCGGAAGCCATTGCAGCAAGCGCGTCTATTCTTGCGGAGGCAGGCATCACAGAATGGGATTATTTCGAGGTGCGGGATGCTGCGGATCTACAAATCGTCGAAGGCGACGTCACCCGCCCCGCCCGCGCCTTTATCGCCACACAGGTGGGCAAGGCCCGCCTGATCGACAATTGGCCTATTGACCCAGCATAGACCCCGCCTGACCAAAGAAATTGTAAGGTTCTGAAAATCCAATCAGCACAACCAGCGCGCCGATCAAAATCAGCCATGCGACCAGCGTCACCAGATTGACGCCGCGGGCACCCTTTTGTTCTTTCAATGTACGGGGCCGCAACCCGCGATAAAGAAACACGACCTGTGCGGCGAACCCGACAGAGGCAAGGTTGACCGCCAGCAATGTCGCCGCCTTAATCGCCGCGTCCACATAGCCCAAGCCCAACAAAAACCCACACACAACAGCAGGCGGCAACAGGGCAACGGCGACCATCACCCCCACCAGCGCACTTGCCGCACCTGATGAGATAGACAGAACAGCTGCGGCACCTGACGCCAATGCCAGAACAAAGGCATCAAACCCAACTAAGGTGCGCGCCTGCAATTCATAACCTGACGCATCAACGCCAAACAGATAGGCCCACAGGGTAGCAAGGCCGATAGCAAGGCCCAGCCCGATCGTCAGCGTCACCCCTGACCGCCAGATCACCGCCTTGTCCCCCAGAACTGACCCGAAGGAGAACGCCAATGTCGGCCCCAACAGGGGCGCGATTACCATCGCCCCAATGATGACTGCAACGGAATTTGTAACGAGCCCTATCCCCGCGACAATGGTCGACAACACAACGAACAATAAGTAGTTGGAGGTCAACTGACCCCCATCCACCATATCGAGGTAAAGCTCCTCCCGCGTGACGGTGGCGCTTTTTCGAAATGTCGGACGGGATTCAATTTTCGCGGCAACCGATGTGGGAATTGCGGTTACAACTCCTTCAACTGGGATAAGGACCAAGCGCCACGTATCTGTGCCGCCAAACAGGGTCTGGCAGGCATCGATAATCGCCTGTTGTTTGTGACGGTCGACAAGTAGACGAACAATGCAGCGGCTATTGCCTTCGTCCACATTGGTCCAAACA
Source organism: Alphaproteobacteria bacterium (assembly GCA_965229935.1). Classification (GTDB taxonomy): domain Bacteria; phylum Pseudomonadota; class Alphaproteobacteria; order SPJN01; family SPJN01; genus SPJN01. Next base: position 705,544 of record CBDDKB010000002.1, on the reverse strand, counting down.
TCTCGCGCACCATGTTTTTCGCCGATAGCACGAATGGAATCTTCATGCCCTGCCGGGGCCGTTACTTCAATGATACGCATCGAAAAGCTCATCCATCAAAATCGGCGGCACATCTAGCACCGGTCCGTCCTGCCCCAACTGGGTCAACAGGCAAGGAACCTGCCCCCGGTGATGCGTCGCATGATTGAAAAGCTGCGTGTAAACCATCACACGATGAGGCACCTCCATCGGGGTACCGTCGATCCTGTTCCATGATAGGGGCGACATGATATTGTCTTTCGTCAGATCATTTGCCCAAGACAGCATATAGTCATCATGGGCTTTGTGTGCCGACCGCAGGGCATCAAACTCATCATGCAGTATCGTACCGGTTGCATATCCTTTGTCAGGTTTACCGACAAAGCGATCATGCCAGATAATATCAATGACATAGATATGGTTTAGCGTGTTGTGAACAGACCCGAAAAAAGCCCCCATATCCTTGCGCCGGTCATCATCAGATAATTGAGCACACGCATCATAGATCGCATCATTGGCCCGTGAATGATAGCGCGCCATCATCTGGAAATACCGGGGTTTCATAACACATCCTTCCGCTTACGCTTTGATGCCGGTTTCTTGGCATCTTCGCGGAAGGCAGCATCAATGGCAAGTCGCGCCCAATCAGACAATTCATCCGGGTCATCAAAACAGCTTTCGGGCATTTGCCGGAACGACATCACCGCGCGCCTGCCATTCTGTGTTTCGTAAACAAATGGCTCTAACCCCTCACCCTCAAATACTGGGTCGCTTTCGGCATCGACCTTCAGATAGATCGTGTCCCCGGCATAAAGCGCAATCATCACATTTTGATAGAATAGCCCCGCGCCGCCAAACATGCGGCGCACCTTGATGGCACCAACAGGCTCAAACAGTTCAACCAGATAGGTTGCATATTGGGGAGAGATTGCCAAGCAAACCGCCTGAACAATATCAGGATTTAGTGCCAGGAAGCGGCGGCGGGATCACACCCATTTCTTCCAAGGTCTGCGGTGTCTTGCCATCAATTGAAAAAGACACGCTTTCGCCACAGCCGCAACGGCTGGCCTCATTCGGGTTGGTGAAAACAAAGCCGCTTTCAAACTTGCTTTCTTCCCAATCCATTTCTGTGCCCAAAAGATACAGGATCGCCTTTGGGTCGATCAGAACGCGGACGCCCTTATCCTCAATCACCTCATCCATTGGGTTAACTTCTTCGGCATAATCCATGGAATAGGTAAACCCGGCGCAACCGCCCGATTTCAGGCCAAGACGCAGGCCAATATAGTCCTTGTCCGCCCCATCCATGATGGACCGTACATGGTCTGTCGCTGATTGCGTCAGTGTAATCGCCTGTGGTCGTTCTTTCATTCCCATAATCCTAAAATAAGCATTCCCCTAGAACATATCAAGAAGCAGCCGCGCTTCTTCTGACATGCGGGATTTGTCCCATGCAGGTGACCAGACAAGATCAACTGCCACCTCTGACACGCCATCAACCTGTTCAATCGCCTTGGCGACATTGCGCGGGATCAAATCAGCAACCGGGCAATTGGGGGCTGTCAATGTCATATCCACATCGACCTTGCCATCCTGATCGACGTCAAGCCGATAGATCAGGCCTAATTCCCATACATCAACAGGGATTTCTGGATCGTAAACAGTTTTGATGCCTGCGATCACATCGTCGCGCAATTGTTCAGGGTCGATCAGGCTGCCCTGACCGGCCTTTGCACTTTCAACAAGATCAAACAGGCTGCCGCTCATAGCAGCATACCTTCTGCTTTTTCGAGCGCGGCTAAGAACGCATCCACATCCTCGACCGTGTTATATAACCCGAATGAGGCACGCGCCGTTGCCGTTACCCCCAAACGCGTCATCAAGGGCTGCGCGCAGTGATGGCCGGAGCGGACGGCAACCCCCTGCCGATCAAGCAGAACCGCAACGTCAGAAGCGTGCGCCCCCCTAACATTGAAAGACACAATCGCGCCCTTGTCCTGCACATTGCCGTAGGTTTCAACTGATTGCAGATTGGCAAGACCTGCCATCGCCCTGTCCAGCAAGGCACGCTCATGCGCCATAATCGCTGCCCGATCAAAGCTTTCGACATAATCGATTGCAGCAGTCAGGCTGATAATCTCGACGATAGCGGGCGTGCCAGCCTCAAACCGATGTGGGGGCTTGCCATAGGTGACAGCCTCCTCTGTTACCTGATCAATCATCTCACCACCACCTTGGAAGGGGGCCATGCCTTCCAACAGTTCAGGTTTAGCCCACAAGCAGCCGACGCCTGTCGGCCCATACAGCTTGTGCGCAGAAAAGACGTAAAAGTCACAGCCAAGCTCCTGCACATTCACAGGGAAGTGCGGCACGGCCTGACACCCATCAAGCAGAACAGGAACATTGTGCCCCTTGGCGATATCAACAATCTGTTGCGCGGGATTGATTGTGCCCAACGCATTCGACATATGCCCCATCGCCACCAATTTGGTTTTTGGTGAAAAGGCTGCCGCATAGGCCTCCATATCAAGGCTATGATCCTCGCGCAGGGGCACCCACCTTAGAACAACACCATTCCGCTCTCGCAAGAAATGCCAAGGCACAATATTGGCATGATGTTCGGCGACTGACAGGATGATTTCATCCCCCTCACCCAGCCGCTCCATGGCCCAGCCATAGGCTACCAAGTTCACAGCTTCGGTCGCGCCGCGCGTAAAGATCACTTCATTGGGATGCCCAGCCCCAAGAAAGTCAGCGACACGCGCCCGCGATGCTTCCATCAAATCGGTCGCCTTGTTGGACAGATAATGGATGCCCCGATGCACATTGGCGTACGAGCTTTCCATCACATCAACCATCGCATCCATTACAGCGCGTGGCTTTTGCGCCGATGCAGCGCTGTCAAGATAGACCAGCGGTTTGCCGTGGGCTTCTGTTGCCAGAATGGGAAAATCTTCGCGCGCCTTATAAGGATCAAAAGCAGTCATCAGCCATGTCCCTGCACAATAGCATCAAAGCGCGATTGCATCGCGGTGCGCAGAATGTTTGTCAGTTTTTCACCATCGCTCCATGCTTCGAGAGGCTCCAACACATCATCCAAAAAAGCCGCAACCAACAAGGCCCGCGCCTGACGTTCCGGCACACCGCGAGACCGCAGATAAAACAAGGCATCGGCATCAAGGGCACCGCATGTTGCACCGTGGCTGCACACAACTTCGTCTGCAAAAATTGTCAGTTCCGGTTTTTGATGAATGGTTGCGGTGGCATCCAGTAACAAGCTTTTTGACAGAAGATGCGCATCCGTTTGATCCGCCCCCTCTGCAACATTAATCAAACCCTGCATAATGCCGTGGGCCTTGTCTGCCGCCACCATCTTGTACAATTGATGGCTGTCACAATGGGGCACAGCGTGATTGGTGCGCGCGGCCAAATCAAAATGGTCTTGCCCATCCAGTAAGGCTGCACCATTCAAACGCATATGACACCCGCTTGCCGATAGATCAGCATCGATAGATAAGCGCGTTTGACCTGCGTTCAGAACAACCCCGACCTGCTCATAGGTGGCATCTCGCCCCAGCTTCACACTAAGCTCAGTCAATTCAGCACTGTCAGCGGGGCTATCCTTCAGCCGCACATGGCGTACAGTGGCACCATCCTCCGCCATAATTAACAGCCGCGTTTGAGACAGCCCATCACCCACAACTGACTCCAGCAAAGTCAGGCTGGCAAACTTCTTCACCGTAATTGTGATCTGGTTTGCGCCACCCTCGTTCAAAATGTGCACAGGGCCTTCGGCGCCCTCACCAATTTCTAATGTGAGGGATCCTGTCGCCGCGCCAGCGCGCAACGCAGAAATGCCATCTGTAACCGCAAAGGGTACATCCTCAAGGCGCTGAATACCCGCGGGCAATTCACAAACCGCAACACCGGCCCGCGACAAGGTGATTTGCGGAGCAACCATATCCGCCAAACAGGACGATTTCGCATTACTGTTCGAGGCAGCAAGAAAACGGCGCAGGTCAGTATATTTCCATGCCTCAACCCGCTTTGACGGCAGACCAAAAACAGCCAGCGCCTTAGCACCAGCCGAACGGGCATCCACCACACCACTATCCTGCGGCGCATTTGCCTTTAGCCAGGCGATGCCTTCATCAACAAATGTGGTTAGGTCAGCCATTACGCAGAAAGCCCCTGTTGGATTTCGGCATAGCCTGTCTGCTCAAGCTCAAGCGCCAGAGACTTATCGCCTGACTTGACGATTTTCCCATCAGCCAAAACATGCACAAAATCAGGCACGATATAATCCAGCAACCGCTGGTAATGGGTAATCACCAAAAAGCTTTTGTCGGGCCCGCGCAGGGCATTCACGCCATCGGCCACAACACGCAGGGCATCGATGTCGAGCCCTGAATCTGTTTCATCAAGCACACACATGCTGGGTTCCAGCATGGTCATTTGCAGCACTTCATTCCGCTTTTTCTCACCACCTGAAAAGCCGACATTAACTGCGCGCTTCAACATGTCATCCGTGATATTCAGGGGCTTGGCAGCCGCACGCATAGCCTTCAAAAAGCCGATGGCATCAAGCTCATCCTCACCGCGCGCCTTACGCTGTTCATTCACCGCTGTGCGCAGGAACGTCGCTGTGCCGACACCCGGGATTGCAATCGGATATTGAAAGGCAAGAAACAGGCCCAGCGCGGCACGCTCCTCAGGCTCCATCTCAGTAATGTCCTGACCACGGAATTTGATCGACCCGCCGGTAATCTCATACCCGTCACGTCCTGCAATCACATAGGACAGCGTGGACTTGCCCGCGCCATTGGGGCCCATAATGGCGTGAACCTCACCATCATTAATGGTCAGGGACAGGCCCTTCAAAATGGGCTTGTCTTCAACACGGGCATGAAGATCATTGATTTCTAAAAGAGGGGTACTCACTGACATAGGCTCCTAACCGACGCTGCCTTCAAGGGAAATACCGACAAGTTTTTGCGCTTCGACCGCAAATTCCATCGGCAATTGCTGCAACACCTCCCGACAAAAGCCATTGACGATCAGTGTCACGGCCTCTTCCTCGGGGATGCCGCGCTGACGGCAGTAAAATAATTGATCTTCTGAAATGGTAGAGGTCGTAGCCTCATGTTCTATCTGCGCATCGGGATTGCGCGATTCGATGTAAGGCACCGTATGGGCGCCGCAGGTCTTGCCGATCAGCAGACTGTCACACTGGGTATAGTTCCGCGCGCCTGATGCATTCGGGTGCATGGAGACAAGCCCACGATAGGTCTGGTCAGAACGGCCCGCTGAAATCCCCTTTGAGATGATGCGCGACCGCGTATTATTGCCAAGATGGATCATCTTGGTCCCGGTATCTGCCTGCTGGCGATTATTGGTAATGGCGATGGAGTAAAACTCCCCCACTGAATTATCACCACGCAACACACAAGACGGATATTTCCATGTAATGGCAGAACCAGTTTCAACCTGGGTCCACGAAATTTTGGAGTTGCGCCCGGCGCACAGGCCACGTTTCGTCACGAAATTATAAATGCCGCCCTTGCCGTCTTCGTCACCGGGATACCAATTTTGAACGGTGGAATATTTAATCTCTGCATCATCAAGCGCGATCAGCTCAACCACGGCTGCGTGAAGCTGGTTCTCGTCCCGCATCGGGGCTGTGCAGCCTTCCAAATACGACACGTATGAGCCTTTATCCGCGATGATCAGCGTCCGTTCAAACTGGCCTGTATTTTCCGCATTGATCCGGAAATAGGTGGACAACTCCATAGGGCAACGCACCCCTTCAGGTACATAAACGAATGAGCCATCAGAGAAGACTGCCGAATTCAGTGTTGCATGGAAGTTATCGGTCACCGGCACGACGGAGCCGAGATATTTCTTCACCAAATCAGGATAGTCCTGAATAGCTTCAGATATAGAACAGAAGATCACGCCAGCATCGGCCAGCTCTTTTTTAAAGGTTGTGCCGACAGACACAGAATCAAACACCGCATCAACGGCGACCTTACGCTCATACCCCTCAACACCCGCTAGGATTTTCTGTTCCTCTAGCGGGATGCCAAGCTTTTCATAGGTGCGCAGCAATTCTGGATCAACCTCATCAAGGCTTTTGGGTTTTTCTGCCATGCTTTTTGGTTGGGCGTAATAATAGGCGTCCTGATAATCGATCTTGGGATGTTCCACACGGGCCCAATTCGGCTCGTCCATGCTCAACCAACGGCGATAGGCATCAAGCCGCCAATCCAGCATCCAGTCAGGTTCGTTCTTCTTTGCTGAGATAAAGCGGACAATATCTTCATTCAGGCCCTTGGGCGCGTAATCAGATTCAATGTCGGTGGCCCAGCCATGCTCATACTTTTCAGCAAGAGCTGCGACCTGCTCTTTCGTTTTGTCTACTGCTACCATGTTCCGTCCCTATCGTCCGCCGTTACGCCGCTGATGAAGGCTGGCCAAGCCGTCCGTATATGGCCTGCCATTCAGCTATAAAGCGGTCAATCTCATCTTCTGTTGTACGTAATCCGGTGCTGACGCGGATTACACATTTTGCCCGGGCCTCATCCACGCCCATCGCCTGTAATACGGTTGAGGTGCCTACCTTACCCGATGAACAGGCCGCACCTGACGAGACACATATGCCCGCCAGATCAAAATTCATTAATTGGGTCGCAGCCTCCACCCCCGGCATTTCAACCGCGCTGCAAGTTGCGACGCGATCAGCGCCCGCACCAATAATCTGTGCGCCAGATGCCACAAGCTCTTTTTCAAGGCGCTGCTGCAAGGTGCGCAAACGCGGCTGATCATCTAGCATGCGCTCTACCTGCGTAGCCGCTGCACCAAAACCAATAATGCCAAGCAGATTTTCACTGCCGCCTCTTGCGCCTTGTTCCTGCCCACCACCAAACTGTATAGGGGCAAGGTCAATACCATTGCGAATATGCAGCGCGCCAACGCCCATAGGCCCGCCAATTTTATGCGCGCCAAGCGACAGGAAGTCCGCAGCGAACGCAAGCGGCGTTAGCTCAACCTTGCCAAGCGCCTGTACAGCATCAACATGAAGCAAGGCGCTATATTGCTGACAAAGCGCGGCAACCTGTTCTATCGGCTGAATGGTGCCAACCTCATTATTAACAGCCATGATGCTGACCAGCGCATTACCATCCTGTTGCAATGCTTGTTCGAGCGTAGCCAACGCAACAACACCATTTTTGTCACAAGGCAATATGGTCAGCGGCAGCTCCATTGATTGCGCAACCGCGGTGACCGCATCATGTTCGGTGCCGCCAATGATCAAACGCTCAACACCATTCGCAGCAGCCCCACCACGTAGGGCTAGATTGTTCGCCTCTGTCCCGCCGGAGGTAAAGACAAGCCGCCCCGCACAACCAGCAACCAAATCCAAAACCTGCTCGCGCGCCTGATCTGCCAAAGCTTTCGCTGATCGCCCCGCTCCGTGGATTGAGGATGGGTTACCCACATGGTCAAGCGCAGCGATCGTCGCCAACTTTGCCTCATCCAGCAAAGGTGCCGTTGCATGATAATCAAGATAGATCATCTTTGCGTTGGTCACAGCGCACGCTCCTGCAATGGCGCATCGCCCATCAGCCCGGCCTTGCCTATGACATTCCGGTCAACCACATCAGCCAAAGTGATGGACGCAAGGAACACATTGATTTGACGGGCCAACTCATCCCACAGATCATGGGTCAAACAACGGGTTGAGCTACCTGTGCAGCCAATTGCTGAATCGCTGGCGCATCGTGTGGTCTGGATAGGCTCATCCACCGCGCGGATCACATCAGCGACGCATACTTCATCCGCCGGGCGTGCCAGCAAGTAGCCGCCACCGGGACCACGAACAGAACTGACAACGCCATTGCGGCGCAATTTTCCGAATAACTGCTCTAAATAGGTTTGGGAAATATCCTGACGGATTGCGATATCTGACAAAGACACAGGACCATGATTGCCATGCTTGGCAAGGTCAACCAGCGCCAAAACCGCATATTGTCCCTTTGTGCTCAATTTCATGTCAGTCCATCCTGCATCAAAAGCTGAAGCCCCGCGATGCTTTGTCTCTTGAGAAAACATGGCAGACAAAGCTATAACCGCGACTAAATAAATCAAATTGCCGCAAATTGCCTACCATCTAGCCCAGATTTAACAATTCACGACTAAAATAGTCAAGAATATAACCGGGTCAAAATGGTTTAATTCTGCGGTTTTTCTGAAATAGGCGACAAATTTACTCAGCTAAATCGCTGCCTGATTGGAGTTTCCCATGCCTGAGGTGATTTTTCCCGGCCCTGAAGGCCGCCTAGATGGACGTTACCAGCGTGGCCCCGGCGACAACCCGCCGATCGCGATTATTTTGCACCCGCATCCGCGTTTTGGCGGCTCCATGAACAATAAGGTTGTATTTCAGGCCTATGAAACCTTTGTAAAGCGTGGCTTTTCTGTCCTGCGCTTTAACTTTCGCGGTGTAGGCCGCAGTCAGGGCGAATTTGATGAAGGCGTCGGCGAACTATCTGATGCTGCCTCAGCCCTTGATTGGTTGCAGCAGGAAAACCCCAACGCCCGTCAATGCTGGGTCACAGGTTTTTCCTTTGGCGCATGGATCGGTATGCAATTGTTGATGCGCCGCCCGGAAATCTCAGGCTTCATCTCAATCGCGCCGCCTGCAAACCTGTATGACTTCACCTTCCTGGCCCCCTGCCCGTCATCCGGGCTGTTTATCTCTGGCACGGAAGACAAGGTTGTGCCCCCCGCAGACGCGGCCGCTTTGGCAGAACGGCTAACGGCGCAGAAAGATATCACCATTGATCATGTGCTGGTCGATGGTGCCAATCATTTCTTTGAAGCCAACATCGCTGACGTCCGCACCCAGATAGATACCTATCTTGATCGGCGGATGCCTGAAATTGACGCCGCAGGCGGCAAATAGAACAAACAACAGGTTGATTTTAGGGTAGCACCAACCGCCCACCTGTTTGGGCGGCGGACACCCCTGTTGTCCCCGGCACTGACAGGGGCAAACCCCGCACGGAACGGGCTGCCAAATAGGCAAAGCATTGCGCCTCTACCGCGTCGGCATTCCAGCCCAGCGAACTCGCTGAAGTGATTGCACACCCGGTGCGCTGGCTGATCATCTCCAGCATAACCGGATTGTTACTGCCGCCACCTGATGCCACCAGTTGCCGCGGGGGCGCAGACAATTGGCTGATCGCCTGAGCAATTGTTGCAGCGGTAAAGGCGGTGAGTGTCGCAGCGCCATCGGGCAATGACAGCCCAGCAACCGCAGACAGATCAAAATCATACCGATCAAGGCTTTTAGGCGGCGTTTGTGCAAAATAAGGATGCGCCATCAATCGCGCCAACGCCGTTTGATCGACAGCGCCCTTCGCGGCCAACTGCCCATCCATGTCAAAGCGGCCATAACCGCCACGCTCCACCCACTGATCCAACAACCCGTTGGCGGGCCCTGTATCAAAGGCAAGCAGACTGTTCCCATCGACAATCGTGATATTGGCAACACCCCCGAGATTGAGGATGCCAATAGGCCCGGTCAGCCCCGCCTTTGCCACCAAGGCAGCATGGTATAGCGGTGCGAAGGGTGCCCCCTGCCCGCCTGCTGCCATGTCTGCTGTGCGAAAATCAAACACAGTCGGCAGTCCTGTTTCCCGCGCCAGCCGCGCCCCATCGCCTATCTGCCATGTTAGACCCCGATCCGGACGGTGCAGAACCGTTTGACCATGAAAGCCAATCAAATCAGCCCCTTGCGCCGCCAATGCCTGAACGATCTCCAGATGACTTTGATGCAATACCTGTTCCGCTTGCACTATCACCTGTTCACCCTCGCGCACCTCATCCCACGCAAGAACTGTCGCCACGGCGTCCTGTAGGATTGCGCGCTCCTCGCCGGTATAGGGGCGAGACTGGGCGGAAATCGGTTCAACATGACCCTGCCCATCTGTTTCGAGCAAAGCCCCATCAACCCCATCGAGCGACGTGCCGCTCATCAAGCCAATCGCGCGAATTGGTCGCCCGTCTTTCAGTTGCTGCAACGCTTCCATTCGGCAAGCCCCTGTGTTAGACCGCCAATCCAAATTCGGATGGACAGACTATGACAAATTACAAGTCAGACTTTTTAAAGGTGATGGACGAACGTGGCTACCTAAATCAGGTCACGGATGCTGATGCTTTGGATGACAAGGCAGCTACAGGCACGCTTACAGCCTATATGGGGTTTGATTGTACGGCCCCGTCGCTTCACGCCGGGTCGATGATGGCAATCATGGCCATGCGACGCCTGCAACAGGCCGGGCACAAGCCAATTATTCTGTTGGGTGGCGGCACGACACGGATCGGCGACCCGTCTGGCAAGGATTCAGCGCGCCAGATTTTGACGCCCGAAAAGATTGAAGAGAACAAGGCAGGCATCCGCAAAAATTTTGAGAACCTGATCACATTTGGTGACGGGCCGACCGATGCGGTCTTGGTTGATAATGCGGACTGGCTGCTTGATCTAAACTATATCGATCTGCTGCGTGATGTTGGGAAGCATTTTTCCATCAACCGAATGCTGACATTTGAATCGGTTAAACAACGGCTTGATCGTGATCAGCCTTTGTCTTTCCTTGAGTTCAATTACATCATCCTGCAATCCTATGACTTTGTTGAATTGCATAAGCGGTTCGGTTGTAGCTTGCAGATGGGCGGGTCTGACCAATGGGGCAATATCGTCAGCGGGATCGACCTTGGTCGCCGCATGACAAGCGCTGACCTGTTCGGCCTGACCATTCCTTTGCTCACCACCTCAACCGGGGCAAAGATGGGCAAGACCGCCGATGGCGCTGTTTGGATGAATGGCGACATGCTGGCTCCCTATGACTTCTGGCAATATTGGCGCAATGTGGATGACGCTGATGTCGGCCGCTTCCTGCGTCTATTGACTGATATGCCCATGGACGAGGTTACCCGGCTTGAAGCGCTTGAAGGTGCCGAGATTAATGACGCCAAAAAAGTACTGGCGAATGAAATCACTGCCTTGGTTCACGGTCGCGACGCCGCACAGATAGCAGAACAAACCGCGCAAAAAACCTTTGAACAGGGCGCAATCGGTGATGATCTGCCGCGCATTAGTGTGGGCGCAGACCGATTGTCTGCCGGGATCAACATCCTTGATGCCTTGGTTGAAACTGGCCTTGCCAAATCAAAGGGCGAGGCACGCCGTTTGATCAAACAAAATGGTGCCAAGTTGAATGATGGCCCAATCCAAGATGATCAAGTCATGATCGGCGAGGCTGAGGTGACAGACGGTGTCGTCAAACTGTCCGCAGGCAAGAAACGCCACGCATTGATCGAAGCCTAAGCTATTCCCCCGGCGCAGATGGTTGCGGCGGGGCTGGTGGCGCTGGCTTGCCCGGTGCAGGCAATTCATCGGGCTGAAGCTCTGGCATTTTTTCGGGCAGTGTCTTTTTCTTTTCGGCGTCGGGGTTTGTGGCCGGATTAGTATCGCCAAAAATCCCACGCAAGAACCCGGGCGTCAGTGCCGAAAGTGGATTCACTGTAATTTTCGCTGGCTTGCCATCGCCATTGCTGTCGATTGCAAAGTTAGCGGCAAACAGGCCCTCCCCCTCCCCCCCGACAAGCAACTCCCCAATAACGGGGATTTTGCCGATTGCTGCATTCAACGTATAGGCAGGCGCAATAGTGCCATCCACATCCATCGCCCCGTCAAAGCCGATCACCCCACGCGCCTTAATACCAACGGATGGGCCGATTGCGCGGCCATCTTTGAACCGCACCTGACCGTTAACAACGGTGAACGGCACGGTAATATCATCAAAGACAAGCCCCTCGCCCTGCAGCGCATTGCCAAGGCCCGCCATAGAACTGACATTAATAAGCTGCGCCAGCACCGGTAATTTCACGATGCGCACGCCTTTGACACGCAATCGCCCCTCTCCCTCATCCGTACTGGCAAAGTCCGGGATTACCCCTTCAAGCAGCAGGTCGCCTTCACGCGCCTGATCGACCAACCCCAACAGGCGCAACAGCGCACCGCCATCCTTGGTTTCGGCATGAATATATTGTGCGTTTTTAGGCAATGCCTTCAGCGAGACGATCAAGGGCGACCCCGGCTCCGGCTCAGAGTTCGAGGCCATGCGTGCTGTTAATGTGCCTGCATAGGCTTGCGTCCCATCCTCGGCTGATTTGGGGGTAAAGCGCCCGGCAACAGCGTCAAGAATTGGCGCGCCATCATGATAAAGCTGTGCAATCCACCAATCAAACTGACGGATTGCCGGTTCCTTATCCGAACCCGCTTCACCGTCTGCGGCTTCAGCCTCGGCAATTTTTTCTGACCGGAAAAGCTCCAACCCCTCTGACAGCCAATCTTTCGCCAGATCAAGCTTCGCAGCCTCGATCTTCAATGTGCCGCTGCCATCGGGCTCCTTCACCGTAATGATGCTAAGGTCCGTTGTCGTGCCAGCTTTTAGCTCTGTAATGTTCAATTCTTCTGGATCTGTCCCGGCACCGAATTGAGCATTGCCCTTCAGGCTCGCGCCATCGCCTGAGAACTCCGCCCGCTCAACAAAAAATCCGTCGCCATCATTGGGGATGAACAGCGCCACAGATCCGCGCAATGAGTTACCCGGGGATTTTTGCCAGTTGATGAGCGGTGCATCGACCGTCGCATTCAGGAAATCACCATCAAGCAACAGGCGCACCCCTTCCCCACGGACGAGCCTGATGTCTGCAACCAAAGGAACAGACCCTTTGACATAGGGCATTAGGTCATAGCCCAGCCGGGCACGGGCATCCTCGTCCGTATCACCCATGACAAATATATGCGTGCCGCCACCGCTTTCTTGGTCTTCGTTAAACTTTTCAGTCCAAGTCGCCCTTACTGGAACATCATTGACCTTCAACGGCCCCGTCGCCTTTAGCCCGGTTTCCGTCACAGCAATGTCTATTGCAGCATCAGTGAACACCATTCCATTAACAAAGCTTGGCAAGGTCGCCTCCCTCACCTCCCCCTTAATGTCCAGCGAGACATCGGAAAAGGAGACGCTTTTGGTTAAGGGGACTGAGATCATGGCATTTGCGATTGCCTTGCCCGAAAAATCATCCGGGTCTAGCCCTGCCTTGCCCGGGTAACCGAAAGGGTCTTTATTCAGGAAATGCATCATCGGGGCCAAGTCACCCGATAGGGTCAGTGCAATTTCGGCAGGCCCGCCCTTTACCGAAAAATCATTGATGGCAAAGCTGCCTTGGGTCATCGACAGATTGTCTATGTCACCTGCAATGCCACTCATCGTAAAGCTGCGCGCAGTCAGGTGCCCGCGCCCTATTGCATTGGTTAAGGGCGGCAAGGGGCGGAAAACATGTGCGACGCCGCCATTAAGATCAAAGGTTAGATCAAGTGCCTCTTTCGGTAGGGGTGCCCCCGACCCAAAAAACCCGGCAGGAATGGCAAGTCGGAACCGCCCATTGCTGATCTGGCCTTCCTCCATATTGGCGGCAACCCATTTGCGCGCGCCATCGGTATCGCGCGCGGGCCACAATTGCCTTAGCTGTTGGACGCTCAACCCCTCTAACGATAGAGCGGCGTTCACCTCCCACTCCGCTGGATTAGCAAGCGAGCCGACTTCATCTTCTGATCGGCTTATTGCGGCGGCAGTCCCCTCAATCACAAAGGGATCACGAGATAAAAGCAGTTGATCCACACTTAGAGTTTTAAAATCTGGGCTGATCGTTCCGGCCAAACGCCCTTCGTAAATATCGAAAGGCGCTTCGAACAGACCGCCGCCTGCCAAAATCTGGCCCGCGCCTAAGTCAAAGGCAAAGCTGATTCCTTCTTCCTGCTCTGTAAATCGCGCACCTGTCTCAGGGTCCAACAACAGAGAACCAGTCATCCTGCCGGTCACAGGCGCGTCTGACCCGCTTAGAAAGTCAATCCCTGTAAATTGCGCAACAAGATCACCCAAGGACAAATTATCGAACGATAGGGTCAGACCAAGCCGTCCACTATCCCGATCAAACCTACTTGACCAGGCAATGGGCGTCGGTGTGCCAGCAATGCCAGCAAAGCTCAGGCGCGACACCTCCCCGACAGCCAGACTATGCGCGCCATCATCGTCGCGGTTGACCACGATCTGTGAGGAGTTAAGTGCCCAATTGGAACCAGTCTGCCGATTTTCGACAAGCAACAAACTATTGCGCAGCTCGAACTCCTCCAGAAACCCGATGGGGCTGCTACGATCAGGCGGCGACAAAAGCGCCAAAAGCACGGGCGACAAAGGCTGACGTTCCTCAGCCGGAACTGGCAGTGTCGGCGCCGTCGCAGCAGTGGTTCCCGGCGCTGATCCTGTAAGCGCAAAACGCCCATCATCATAAATGACCAAAGTCACGGCGATATCACTGACGGAAACCCGAAGGGGAGCAATCATGCCGTTTAACAACGCCCGACCACTTAGTCCGACATTAGCCTGCGGTATGCTAATCGCTTCGCCTTCCTGATCGGTTACAACCACATTGTGAAGCTGCACATCAAGCGAAAGCGCCTTGGGGTTCCAGGCAATAACAACCTCATCCAAGGCGATGGACAGATCATCCCGCTGTTGATTTAGCGCCGCTGCGATATAGGTTTCCGCCCCGGTCAACGCTATTGGCCCCTGAGACAAGCGCCAACCCAGCAACACCAGCCCGAGACTTAAGACGGCAAAACTGCCGGTCAAAAGCGCAGAAACAGGCTTGATGAGACGACGGGGCAAAAGTGATCCTTCCGGTTGGATAAAACTGAGTGTGGCGCGACCGGCCTAATATTGTTTAGGCTATTGACGATTCTATGGCACAAATAGCCCTATCATGACAAAAGATTCTCCTGCCGAAATGCCTGCAAGTTCAACAGTCTTAGACCGTCCAATCGCCACCGACCCCAACCGGGTTGCCATGATGCGCGACGATTTGGTGAAGGCATTGGAGGCTGCATCACTGCCTGTGCCTGATGCTACCGTGCTGAAGGAACTTGGCACAATCATGGCGCACAGCAGCTTTCTGGCCCGCCTTGCACGGACCCGCCCCCATATCATAGCGCAATTAGCACCTGACCTGTCGGCCCAATCATCAGATGCATCAGCGTTCGAGGCGCTTCGCGAAGACTGTCTTAATCGCGCCTGGGGTGCCGCCGATGCGGAAAGCCTGTCCGCCTTGATGGCTGCACTTCGTCAGGCAAAATCTGATCTATCCTTGTGCCTTAGCCTCGCCGATTTAAGCGGCACTTGGCCCGTTGGTCGCATCACACGGGCCCTTTCTGATCAGGCCGATGCCAGCGTGCAGGCCGCCGCAACATTTCTGTTAAAACAGGCCCATGAAAAGGGCGACATCGCCCTGCCCGACCCTAGCAACCCCGTTCAAGGCTCAGGCCTGATAATTCTCGCCATGGGCAAGCTCGGCGCCCATGAACTGAACTATTCATCCGACATTGACCTAATCGTTCTTTATGACGATGAAACCACGCCCTATCAGGGGCGCAAAACCTCGGCTGAGTTTTTTGTCGCCCTGACCCGCGATCTTGTGAAAGTTATCCAGTCCATGACGGAGGATGGCTATGTCTTCCGCACAGACTTGCGTTTGCGGCCAGATTCAAGCCTAACCCCGCTTGCTGTCCCACTGGGTGCCGCGATCAGCTATTATGAATCAACTGGTTTGAATTGGGAGCGCGCTGCCATGATCAAGGCACGGCCCATCGGCGGTGACCTTGCGTTGGGGGAACAGTTTCTAATGGATATTCGCCCGTTCGTCTGGCGACGCGCGCTTGATTTTGCCGCGATCGATGATGTGCAGGAAATGACAAACCGCATCCGGCGACAACATGGTCAGGGGCCGCTTGATCTGATCGGTCACAATGTCAAACTGGGACGGGGCGGTATTCGCGAAATCGAATTTTTTGTTCAAACCTATCAGATGATTTTGGGCGGCAGAAACCTGCAATTCCGTGGGCGAGAAACGCTGCAGAATCTAAAAACGCTTGCGGACGAAGAGATAATCAGTCGCGACGACCAACAGAACTTGACAGCAGCCTATATATTCCTGCGCGAAGTTGAACATCGTCTGCAAATGCTGAATGACGAACAAACACAGACATTGCCGAAACAAGCGGACGCACTGGCCACCTTTGCTCAATTTTGCGGGTTTTCCTGTCCGGACGACTTCAATACAGCTTTTGCCATTCACGACACGAACGTGCGACGAGCCTACGACACCCTATTGAGTACGGGCAAGGAAAGTAGCGAGCCTGCCAGCAGCGCACAGGCGGATGATTGGTTGGTTGAGCTTGGCTATAGCGACCCAAATGCAGCGCGCGAGATTGTGGACCGTTGGCAATCTGCCACATATCGCGCCCTTCGATCAGAACGCGCGCGCCTGCTAGCGAAAGACCTTGCCCCCACCATTCTTACTGAATTGGCAAAGGCGGATGCGCCCAATCTAGCCCTTGTCCGCTTTGATGATTTTTTATCGCGACTGCCTGCAGGGGTTCAATTCTTTTCACTGATCCGGGCGCACCCTTGGGTCCTGGAGGAGCTGGCATTGCTGATCGCAGCAAGCCCGCGCCTATGCCGCCAATTGGAGCGGCGCCCCTCCCTGCTCGATATTTTCATCGATGATCATCTTTTGTCGATCCTTGATGACACTGAAGAGGCACGCAAAGACCTGCATTTCCGTTTGGGCGCAGCGCGTTCATATGAGGAACAGTTGGATATTACACGGCAATGGAAAGGCGAGTTGGAGTTTTTGATCGCATCGCGTCACATGTCAGCGCGCCTGCCGACCCCCAGCGCAACCACAGACCTGACCCATCTTGCAGACGCAACAATCCAAACACTCAAACCACTGGTCGAGGCTGAGTTTGCCTTGAAACATGGCAATGTCGCAGGGGGCGCACTTGCCATCATCGCGGTTGGACGATTGGGCGAAGAACAAATGACGCCGCAATCTGACCTCGATCTAATTTTTGTCTATAAGGCTGACCCCGATGCGGGCGCGTCCGATGGTGACAAGCCCCTAACGGTCGGCCTTTATTTCCATCGCCTAACACAACGCATCATTAATGCCCTAGGTGCCCCAACCGCGGAAGGCCACCTGTACGAAGTTGATATGCGTATGCGTCCGCAAGGCAAGAAAGGCCCCATAGCCTCAAGCCTTGAAAGCTTTGCCACATATTATGAAAAAGACGCCTGGATATTTGAGCGGCAGGCCCTTTGCAAAGCGCGGGTCATCGCTGCGCCTGATGACTTCAGGGCTGAGCTTGAGGAGATTATTGACAAGGCAGTCCATCATCACAATTTACCTGCCGCTGACGTTCATGCCCAGATCGGTATGATGCGCGACAGAATGGATAAGGCATCAGGGGCAACGCCGCTGCCGACAGATGTAAAGCTGGTGCGGGGCGGGCTGGTCGATATTGAATTCCTGCAGCAGGCAGAGGCGCTGACCGGCACGACACCACAACCGCTTTCCAAACATGACAAGCAAGACATCGCGGACGCGCTGGCCCTTTACCGGAAAATGCTAATGGCCGTTCGCAGCAATTTGGACCCAGATCAAATCAGCGGTGGCCTTTTGGCCTCGCTGCCCACGCAATTGTCAAAGCAGCTTTGCGCTATCATGGATTTGGATGAAAATGACAGCCATGAAGCAAGACTGGAAATCATCACTGACGCGCTTGTTCAACAACAATCCGTCATCAAGGCTCTATTTGATAAGCAGTTTGGCGGGCTTTCGCAAACTAACCGGGACGACACACCCCCGGCGGATGAGATGCCAGCCCTGTAGCGGCAATCGGCCAAACATGGTACCACCTTTCCCATATCCACCTCACACGACCATTGACGGAGCAAATGATGACCACATTATCTGTTGGCGATAAGGCCCCCGACTTTGATTTGCCGCGCGATGGCGGCGGCACTCTATCTTTGAAGGAGGCACTTTCTTCATTAAAAGGCCAAAAGGGTCTGGTCCTGTTCTTCTATCCAAAGGACAGCACGCCCGGCTGCACGACGGAAAATATCGGTTTCACCGAACACAAAAAGCAGTTTGAAAAGCTTGGCGTCGTACTTGTTGGTGCCTCAAAAGATTCTGTAAAACGTCACGATAATTTCATCGCCAAGCAAGACCTAAAGAACCCCCTTGTTTCAGATGAAGAAGGCAGTCTGTGCGAAGATTATGGCGTGTGGCAGGAAAAGAAAAATTATGGCCGCACCTATATGGGAATTGTCAGATCAACATTTCTGATCAAGGCAGACGGAACCATCGCCGCCATATGGGACAAGGTAAAGGTCAAAACACATGTGGAAGAGGTGTTGGAAGCTGCCAAACAGCTTTAGCCGCGCATCACTTACGCTGGAAAGAAAAAACCCGCCCAAATAAACTGGGCGGGTTCTCTTTTGGATTAGAAAATAAAGGGTTAAGCAGCCTTGTTGAAATTGATTTTTTCAATACGCTTGATGCCTTCTTCTGCGATGGCATCACCGACCATTTCATCGCTTTCATCCCGCAGCTCTTCCATATCAACCCACTGGGCATAGATGTTGCGCGTGCGGTCCGTGATGATACCGGCCTTCAACATGGTTTTGATCAACACGCGGAAGATATTATTGTCCTTCCGCATTTCTTCGATCATCACATCATTCTGATTCAACTCTGTCAGCAGTGTTTTTTGCACCCAGCGCCAATCCAAACCAACAGATTGATAGACCAGTTTCTTCTGCGCCGGATTGACAAGGTTAAACAGCAGATCCTGGAACACATCGACGGCCCAGTCTTCGACTTTCTCGCGCTCACGCTCTGACAAATGCGGGATTGTTTTGTCTGCCCAGATTTTACCGAACTTGTGATGGAATGCTTCATCCGTCATGACGAGCTGAATAAGGTTACGCAACAGCGGGTCTTTCGTATCTGCAAAAATCATGGCAAAGGCACCCATGGCGAGCCCTTCGACCAGCATCTGCATCCCAACAATCTTTTTATAAACAATGGGTGATGTCACAATGTCATCCAACACACGGGCAAGCGTGTCAGAAGCGGGCAAGGGATCACCCCATCGCGCCTCAATATAGCGGGCAAAGCCTGCAACGTGGCGCCCCTCTTCCCGTGCCTGATTGGCTGCATATTCCTGCGCACCGGGGTCCTTCAACACATGGCACAATGATGCAGACAGGCTCAAAGCGCCCTGTTCACCATGTAGAATATTCGACAAGGTCCAGCGCAAACTCTCGTTCACAAACTTGACCTTTTGTTTGTCATCCAGTCGGTCTGCAATGGCAGGCACGCGCAACTCAATGGCAAACACGTCGGGTTCGACCATCATCTCGTTTTCCATATCGAACGGTTCTGTATAGTCGATATAGTCTTCGTCAAACGGATCCCAAAAATGGCTGTGGGTCGCCGAGATGATTTTGTCAAAATGCGGTGTGCGCGTTTTATAGCGATCAACTTCGATCAGCGGGACAAAATGATCAGGATTATTCGCCTCATAGGCAGGGTCCTTCATAAACCGATCCTGAATAGGATTGTTCAATTGAATCGCCCGTTTTATAGCAAAGCGCTGATCACGAACCGTTGCCTTGGCAAAATTCATCCACTCTTGAAATGTTGGCATTGTTTCCTCCCGGTCTATTTGTTGACCTGTTAATCGCCTAAAATTCCTACCCAACAGTAATTGTGCAGGTGCAGCATTAAAAGCTTACGCCCCCTGACACGGGTGTCAACTTTCTTTCAAAATCGAAATGTGGGCAGGCACAGGCACCTTGCGTCACTCAATGCCCCATTGGCACATCGGCCCTAGACTGATATGGCGTTGCTATGACCATTGAAAACACGCAGAAAAAGACCATCAGCAGCCTGTTGCTTGAAGTGTTGGACACAGCAAATGCGGTGGAAAAGGCCAATCATGCCCGTGTCGTTTTCAAGGAAATCACCGCGCAGTCTTTAGAATTCGGCAGCGCCATTGCGCCCGACCGCCCTGCACGCCCTGAAAAACCAGCCCTGGTTCCGCCCAACAAGATGCCTCGTCGAGGCACAGGCGGCCTCAAGGGACGCCAAGGGCTGCTTCACGCACTGGCGCATATTGAGCTGAATGCCATCGACCTCGCCGCCGATATCATTGTGCGCTTTGGCGCTGATTTACCCACTGAATTCACCAGTGATTGGCTGTTTGTTCTGGATGACGAAGCACGGCATTTTCTTATGCTCGAGAACCGATTGCATGAGCTTGAATGCAGCTATGGTGCACTTTCTGCCCATGATGGGTTGTGGCAGGCAGCCTATGACACACGCTATGATTTAGGGGCCCGTCTGGCGATTGTACCACTCGTTCATGAGGCACGAGGACTTGATGTCACACCGCCCACCGTCGCCCGGCTGGAAACCCATGGTGATGCAGCTTCTGCCGCCCTTCTAACAATAATTTACAATGATGAAATCAATCATGTGCGTATAGGGATGAAGTGGCTGACCCACTATTGTGCAGCGCAACAAATTGATATTGCAAGTTTTTTTCAAAAACAGGTTGCTCAACATATGCGG
Organism: Alphaproteobacteria bacterium; assembly: GCA_965229935.1. Classification (GTDB taxonomy): domain Bacteria; phylum Pseudomonadota; class Alphaproteobacteria; order SPJN01; family SPJN01; genus SPJN01. The sequence goes on along the minus strand of CBDDKB010000002.1, from coordinate 684,916 downwards.
GGCGGACTGAAACCGCCATTTAATGACGACGCTCGCGCACTTGCGGATTTTCCTGCAACACTTTATGCGCCTGACTAAAAATTTTCATCCATAAATGATCTATTAAGGATATTTTGGCAGCCCATCGCCCCAATGCGCGTCAATTAGGGACTTTTATACACAGAATCGACGTGATACCTAGCAGCCTACACTAAGCCTGTGTAAAGTGAAATTTGGGTGATTCGGTTTTGAATTCGTTATTTTTGTGACGACCTGCACACTTTAAAAAGTATGGGCAAAACCGGGAGGGGCTGACAAAGCCTGCCAAAACAATGGCAGTCGATTTGGTCAGCAGTCAGAATTGGAGGTGTGTCGCTTGGCGTTTCGTCTGACACATAAATTGGGGCTGAAAAGCAGCGTTGCGCGCGCAAGCCTGACCATTGCCTTATGGACAGCGGTCTCTGGTGGCTTGGCCGCTTGGCAAACCGCCAGCACACCTGAAAACCAATCACGCCAGATACTTGCCAGCCAGTTTACGACTGAACAGGCACAAACCCAGGCCATAGCGCGCGCCATCGATCTTGATCAACGCGCCATGACAATTGCAGACCAAAAGCGTCGGCTTGACCTTTTAGTCAGCGAAGACCCCGCCGCTCCGCCTATTCTTGAACGGCACATGATTTTGCAAATGTTAGGCCAAGCTGCGGAAAGCGGCTACACCGGCTATGCATCTATGGGTGGCCCGCTGGTTGCAGAACAAACAACTGGCACACCGCGCCCGCATTGGCGACCGACCGCGACACAGCTTGGCACTGTTTCGACCCACTCAGACACCGCGGCAACAGACCTTACCCAGCAAATGCTGCTCAATCAGGATATTGAACAGATTGAAACTTTGTTCGGCCCTGTCACAACGGCCAACAAAACCCAAAACGGCCAGGCCCTTTCATGGCAGTTTGATCGCGATGCGGACATTGCGAGCGACCTTGATCAGGTTGAGGCCAATCAGGCTGATGCACTGATCTGGTTACACGAAACCATTGAAAAGGCGATTGCAGCGCGCCGCGCCATATTGGCCAAAACAGGTTTGGCGGACGAGGATGTGTTTGCCAATGCGTCTGGTCTTGATAGCAAACAGTTTGCCCAAAGCGATTTGAGTAAAAACACCCAGCAAGTCGGTGGCCCCCTGTTGGATGCAGCAACAGACACAACCCCGATGAATTCAAGTGTATTGGGTTCCGAACCTGCGCGGAACTGGAATGCAGGCACTGCCCTTGCTGACAATGAAAGCGCACTTGAAGAGCTGGCCGCGCTTAACGATATTTTGATGGCCCTGCCCATTCGCTTTCCAACAATCGAAAATCGTGTCTGGATGTCCAGCCATTATGGCTATCGCCGCGATGCCTTTACCAAGCGTCGCGCCTTTCATTCAGGTATGGACCTTGCAGGTCAGCGCGGCGTTCCTGTTATCGCAGCGGCTGAAGGTATTGTCGTCCATGCAGGTCCCAAGGGTGCCTATGGCAATCTTGTTGCGATCAGCCATGGTTATGGTTTGAAGACACGCTATGCCCATCTGTCCCGCGTTGACGTCAAGGTCGGCGATCTTGTGGCTGTCGGCACGCCATTGGGCGCAATAGGCACAACAGGACGTAGCACCGGCAATCACCTTCATTATGAAGTGTGGTTCGGCCCCAACAGCCGCGACCCCCGCCCCTTCATCGAGGCAGGGCGCGACTTGGCTGAGCTTGTGAAGAGCGAAACGGAAACAGCCGCGCAATAATTAACAGTATGACTCTAAAGTCCGCCGCGCCTATTTATCCTTCGGCGCATAGGGATTTCTGCCGCCGCGGAAGAACAGGCGGATCGGCACCCCATCAATGCCAAACCGATCACGCAGCCCATTAATCATATAGCGTTTATAACTGTCGGACAGATCGTCAGGCTTGCTGACAAAGGCAATAAAGGTCGGCGGGCGTGTACGCACCTGTGTCATGTAGCGGATCTTGATCCGGCGCCCGGAAGGAGCTGGCGGCGGATGACGTGCAATAGCTTCCTCCAGCCAACGATTAAGCGCAGAGGTGCCGACACGCGTGCACCATTGTTGCTCCACCCACAGCACAGCAGGGATCAGCCGTTCAATCCCCTTCCCTGTCAGGGCAGATAGGGTCACCATCGGCACACCCTTAATTTGTGGCAGCAACTCACCAAGTTTCAGACGCATCTCGTGCAATGTGGCCTGCTTGTCTTCAACAAGGTCCCATTTGTTCAGGGCCATGATCAGGCCACGACCTTCGCGCGCCACAAGATCCGCAATATGCAAATCCTGCTTTTCAAACGGCATGGTCGCATCCATCATCACAATAACAATTTCTGCAAAGCGCACAGCGCGCAAACCATCAGCGACCGACAGCTTCTCCAACTTTGTCTTTACTCGCGCACGCTTGCGCATACCTGCTGTATCAAACAGTTTCAGGTTCCGCCGTTCAGGCAGGTCAGTATGATCGCGAAACGGCTTGGACCCTTCATTCTTTTGCCATTCCCATTCGACAGAGATGGAATCGCGAGTGATCCCTGCCTCTGGCCCGGTCAACAACCGATCATCACCGATGATTTTGTTGATCAGGGTGGACTTGCCCGCATTGGGCCGCCCAACAATGGCAATACGCAAAGGCTTGTCATAGCGCAGGCCAGCCAGCGCGATTTCAGACCCATCTTCTGCTTTCAGAAACTCGTCATCCGGCAATTCAGCGTCAGGCAATTCCTCGCCGCGCAGATCTGCAAAGGGCAACAACACCTCATGCAAATCGCCCATGCCTTCGCCATGTTCTGCAGACAGCGCTAATGGCTCACCAAGGCCAAGGCTGTAACTTTCATAAAGGCCCGGCTCCCCCGCCTTGCCTTCACATTTATTGGCAACAAGGATTGTCGGCGTCGGGCTTTTGCGCAGCAGATCAGCAAAATAGGAATCAAGCGGGGTAACACCGGCACGGGCATCAATCAGAAACAGGCAAACATCTGCCTCCGCAATTGCCTGTTCGGTTTGTCGCCGCATCCGCGCTTCAAGCCGATCATCTGTTGCGTCCTCAAGCCCGGCGGTATCGACAACCGTCATGGTCAGGTCAAGCAGACGTCCCTCGCCTTCACGGCGATCACGGGTAACGCCCGGTTGATCATCAACCAAAGCAAGCCGCCGCCCAACCAGACGATTGAACAATGTGGATTTGCCGACATTGGGTCGGCCAATAATGGCGAGCTTAAAACTCATAACCGCATCCGCGTGCGCGTGCGCGACCTGACCCCTAGCGATAGGCGGTCAAGTCACCCTCTTCATCAAGAACCAACAACATGCCCTGCGCAACAATCGGCGGCACATAGGTCCCATTGTCAGTATCGAGCGTTCCCAGTTTAGCACCTGTATAAGGTGACAGGGCAACAAGCTCACCAGTGCTGGAAGCGACAATCAACCGATCGCTACCCAATACCGGGCCTGACCAAACAATCAAACCGTCCTGGTCTTCCGGGTCTTCCCAACGATCAAGGCTGGTTACCCACCGCACGCGACCGTCAGACCAGTTCAGGCAAACCACCTCAGCCTCAGACGTCACGACATAGACATAATCCCCGGCGATCCAAGGTGTCTGGGTGGAAGCAATGTTTCGCGTCCAAACACGTTCACCCGTTGTCAGGTCGATAGAAACCATCCGGCCTGAATGGCTGACAGCAAAGACCCGGCCACGGTCGATCACAGGACGACCGGCAATGTCGGACAGAGTGGAAAGGGATGTTAAACGTCCTGTGCGGGTCAAGATATCCTGCCATGCAACACGGCCGTTCTGGACGCGTATCGCCACCAACTCGCCAGAGGTAAAGGGTGCAACCAGCGTATCATCCTGAACAGCCGGGCTTGAGTTGCCCAGCAGGCCTGCACCTTCAACAATAACTTGATGGTCCCACAGTGTTTCACCAGTGGTCGAATCCAGTGCGAATAGCTGGTTGTCATGGGTAATGACAAACACACGCCCGTCAGACGCACTTGGTGCTGCCCGGAATGGTAGTTTGAAATCCTGTTCCCAGATCACCTGTGCCCGCAGCGGGTCAATCGCCACAACACGGCCAAGGCCAGTGCTGACGAACAGCCGACCATTGTCATAGGCCATACCGCCGCCGAAATTTTCATCCGCCTGTTCACCCTTGCGCGACAGGTTCATGGTCCAATAGACACTGCCGTCAGATAGGTCGAGCGCGGACACACGCCCTTCTGCATCCATCGCAAACACGATAGAACCGACGATGATGGGCGGGGCCAAAAGTTGACCGAAATCCCATGACCCGACACCGATGGTCGCTTTCCATTGTTTGCGCAACGGCCCAGGCAATGACAAATGATGCATCGCATGGGACGGATAGCCGCCAGCAGTGGGCCATGCCTCGTTCACATAGGGGGCAGGCAAGCTGACTTTGACAGACTGAATGCGCGGGTCAGCTTCAATCTTACTTTCAAAGGCCAGAACGGAAATCCGCTCACCTGTCAACTGTCCGGGTGTTAGGGGCTGTTCGTCTTCGGCACAGGCGGTCAGCGCCAACAGCCCGGCCAATCCCAGCCAAGCAGCCTTTTGCTTTAATTGTATCAATTGGGTCATCATCTTCATTCTGCCCCATCACTATCAATGCCACTGGCAGGGCCACTGGCGCTGTCGTCCGCCCCAGCAGGGGCTGCATCTACAGCCACATCTTCTGGGGCCGGACCAAGTATGAGCAACATTTCAGCCGCACGGGCGCGGATACTTTGGGGGGCTTCAAAATCACCGGCCAGAGACGCAAACAGTTTTCGAGCCTTATCAGTATCATCACTGCGATAGGCATTCACAGCAGCAGCCTCTGTCGCTGCATGCCGATAAGGCCGATCATCACCCAACAAAGGCGCCAAACGGATAGCCACATCGTCTGCTGACCCGGTTTCCATCGATGCCAAAGCAGCCTTCAAACCGGCAAGATCGCGCAAGGACCAAGGCAGGCCAGACTTGCCAGCAATATTATCAAGAATTGCGATAGCGCCGGCACGGTCGCCTTCGGCCATCAAAACATCCGCCTTGGAAAATCCGGCAAGGGCTGCGTAGCCCGCATGGTTGCCATCAATCAACGCATCATAGGCTGACATATCACCGGACGCAGCAGATGCGGCCGCGGTTGCGAATGCAGCAGATGCGCTGTCATTCTTCCCCGCAACATAGCCCTGCCAAAGCTGGTTACCGAACGTTGCCACCACAATGGCGACAGCCGCGCCAATGACATAGGCGCCATAGCGTTGCCAAAGAACCCGCATCTGATCCTGACGCAGCTCTTCCTCAACCTCTTGAAAAATATCGGACACGTAGAGGCCTCCAAAGCCCAATTGCCAAATGTGAAGTGTTGCGCCACATGCTTTTGCACGGACGCAACCTGACTATTCTCTAAGGATATGGCAGAATCTTGGCGCTGTTGCCACCCTAAATCACGCGAAAAAAGCGAGATAAGCGCCCTTATCGCCGCTTACCGCCACTTACTGCCTCAGGGCGCCCTTTAGTCTTCAGCGACCAATGACAGCCACGGCACATCTTCTACCGGTTTCGCCTTGGTTTTGGCGGCGGCAGGCTCCACCTTATCGCCTTCGCGCATCTTATAGGTGTGCTCTTCTGCTGGGAAGCTGCGGTCCTTCACTTCGGCGGCATAGGTGGCGATAGCGTCATCGATGACGCCGGCCAAATCGGCATATTTCTTAACAAATTTGGGAACTCGCTCACCCAATCCCAGCATATCATCCAGCACCAGAATCTGCCCATCGCAATTGGCAGACGCGCCAATGCCGATTGTCGGAATCTCAAGCTCTCGCGTTAGTTTGTCAGCCAAAGGCGCTGCCACGCCTTCGATTACGACTGCAAAAGCACCCGCCTCCTGAACGGCGAGGGCATCTGCCAAAATGGCGCCCCACTCGCTACGGCTGCGGCCTGCTGCCTGATAGCCGCCCCGCGCATTCACAGATTGCGGCTGCAAGCCAATGTGGCCCATCACAGGAATGCCCCGTTCGGTTAGAAAGGCAATCGTGTCAGCCATGGATTGCCCACCTTCAAGCTTGATGCCAGTACACCGGGTCCGCTGCATGATTTCAGCAGCGTTGCGATAGGCTGCTTCCTTGCTTTCTTCATAGGAACCAAAGGGCATATCCACAATCACGCAGGCCTTTTCAGTACCGCGCATAACCGCCTTGCCATGCATAATCATCATGTCACGCGTGACAGGCACAGTACTGTCCAGCCCATGCACCACCATGCCCAATGAATCGCCCACCAAAATCAGATCCGCATGGGCATCAACCAGGCGCGCCATAGGCGCAGAATAAGCCGTCAAACAAACAATCGGGTCACCGCCTTTGCGGCCCTTGATCTGCGTGATTGTCGTGCGACGGCCTGAAGCCGATTTCGCCTTTTTATCAGTAGGTTGTGCTGACATGTTAAGCGCTCCTCACGCCTTGAATTGGGGGGCAAAGCTGCAGTCGAACCAACCAGTTGACCCAGCGTCATGTCGAAACGGCATTTGGCACCCTTGCCCTATCAATTGCAAGGGGAAATGTTGCTTTGCAGCAAATTAAATGACCATCATATGACAGCAAGCCGCCGCCGCTGTGGACAGGATGGCGGCGGCAAATTTGGCCTATTTGCCGAACATGGACTTAAAGCCCTTATAGGCCTTTTCGGCATCCCTTACCGCTTGTCCTTTTTCGCCCCTTACATTCAGGGCGTCTAGGCCCTTATCAAGCAGTGCTTTCGGGTCTTTCAACAGGTTGTTCAGCTGATTGATATCCAGCGCCTGCATGGCGCCCAAGGCCCCATTTTGCACTTTGGCCAGAACGATCTGAACAATTTCGCCAGCATCGGCACCGCCCTTGTTCTTGCCGATATTGGTCATGTGAATACGTGGCAGGCTGGCTGAAATTTCGCCAAGGCCCAAACCTTGGGCCACTACGGCAACCTCGCCGCCTTCAAGCAAGAAGTCTTCGATAATAAATTTCTTACCTTCACCTTCTGCTTCCGCCGTTTCACCTGATGTATCGCCAGCACCATCATCGCCTGCGCCGCCTGTCAAAGCCTCTACATAGGCATTCACATTTTCCATCAAGGCATCGAAATTGGTCCGCCCACCCTTTTGAATCTCATAAGTGATACTTGGCTGACGAATTGCGATCGACTTAATCGTAATAACATCTTCGGTAACGGTTGCCGTATCAAGCGCCAGCTCAATACTGCCAAGGCTAAATGCCTTTTGGGACTCAAAGCCCTCAGGGTTATCTACCGACATGCCCTTGATCGACCCTTCGCCGCTGGAGGAGACCGACACCTCATCCACGCTGACATCTGATTGGGTCATGTCGGGGCCATAGGATTCAATGGCATTTTTGATGATTGTATCAAGGCCAGCCAACAACACGACAGCCGCAATAACAATGGCCGCCACGACGGCGCCACCACCGATTAAAATTCCTCGTTTCATAGGTCCACTCCCTTTTTCACGACGAAATTGGCGCGAGCCCTACCCAGAACCCACCGCCGACAATTCATTTGTGCCCGATCATATGTGCTGGCAAGGTTTTAGGCAAAGGGAAAGCCCGATTCGACCTTTACATTTTTCGGACAATCCCTATCTGATAAATAGAACAAACCCGCGTCAGTCAGTTTGCTGCCGCCAAGTCAGAACAGGAAACGCCATGTCGATCTTGACCAGATTTTTGGAATTTCTGGATGCCCGCCCCCAAGCGCCGCAAACAGAACATGGCTTTGACCGTGTGCAAATCGCAGCGGCAGCCTTGCTGATCGAACTGGCACGGCAAGACACCAGCTTTGACGAGGATGAACGCCAGACTATTGTGCGCATTGTCAGGGAACGGTTTGAGCTGTCTGATCAGGATGCTGACGCGTTGATCGATCAGGCTGCCCATGAACAAGAAGAGGCATGGGACGATTGGATGTTCCGCGAAAAAATCAGAAGCGGTTTCCCGCCGGAAGACCGGGTCAACATTGTCGAAATGTTGTGGGAGGTGGCCTATGCTGACAGCTCGCTTGATCCGTTTGAAGCATCCCTGATCGGACGTATAGCCGACAGTATCGGCGTCAAACGAGAAGAAACAAAGGCTGCGCAGGATCGCATCTCGGCCAAGGCGTCGACTTAGCCTGATCAGTCCGGCTACTTTAACCCGGCTTTGATCAGCCCGTCTTTGAAGTTGGACGAATCAACGGTCTTGCCCATCGAATCTTCGATCCACAGATCAATATTACCAAGGTTCACGTCGCTATTCAGTGACAGCGCCTCACGCAGTGCATCTTCAGCCTCAACCTGACGGCCCTGCTGCGCCAAAGCTGCTGCCAGCGCCAACCAGGCCCAGAACATATTGCGGTTAATTGCAATCACATGGCGGCATGCTTCAATCGCGGCTGAAAAATCCTTCTGGACCAGATAGCAAGTGCCGATCCAGTACCACCAAAGGAAAGCTAGAGAATCGCGGGGCGCCAAACGCAACGCCCGTTCAAGCTTGGTTACGGCTTCATCGACGCGCCCTTGGTTACGCAAGGCACGGCCAAGCCCCGCCCAGCCACGCGCGTTGGAGGGGTTCAACTCAATCGACCGTTCAAGAATATCTTGCGCCTCGCCATAATCACCCAGATTTGTCAGCACAAACCCGATGATGGAAAGCACAAGGGAATCATTGGAAGAAAAGACCCGCGCGGCAGAAACGGCGTGGCGAATATCTTCGATATCCTTGGGATCGAACTTTGCACGATCAAACCCCAGCTTTTGCACCAAGGTTGCCGCAAGAACAGCGTGGGCATAGCCCGACTCCGGCTCCTGCTCCACCGCCTTGCGGGCCAAGGCCTCAGCATTCAATTTTCCCGTATGGTCCGTCCCGGCGACGGAAGAGAACGCCAAAACAGATAGGGACCAGGCGTCCAATCTGTCAGGGTCCGACCTGCTGGCACGCTCTGCCTCAGCCTCCTGCATGCGCTCAAACACAGCCGCCGTGACTTGGGCGACAAGCTCGTCTTCCTGCGCATAAAATTCTTCGGCAGCAAGGGTATAGCGGTTCGACCATATATGACGGCCAGAGCCGACATCCACCAGACGCAATATCAGGCGTATTGATTGGGCACCGTCTTCAAGCGCGCCCTCACGCAATGACCCTTCGACCAAATAACGGGCCCCAAGGTCAGAGACATGCCCAGTAAAGCCGCGCGTCACACGCCCGGCAATCACATCATAAGATTGAATTGCATCAAGGCCGGTTGCTATTTCTTCGGCCAAAATAGCCGCAAGCCCCTGAAAGTCTGCACGCGATTCCAAGCCCGGTGGGCATTCGGGGGCGAACACAGCGATGACTGGGCGGCCCATAGGCTCCACCAACTCGTCAGCAATGCCGGATTGGCCTGCCTCCGCCTTTTTGCCCTTACCAAATTTGGGCGCAAAAACGCTCGCCCCTTCAGGCTTGTCCATCACACCTGTATAGGCCGCCAAATACGCAGGGTGAACAGGCAGGTTACGAGGGTCAACCTTGCTAAGATCCGGTGTGTTGTTCTGCCGAAACATACGCAAGCCAAAGCGCGGCATCACAATCGCGATGACAGCGATCATCACGGCAATGCCTTCCAGCACGCCTTCATTGGCGTTCAGCCACAGGCTTAATTGTTCAAGAACTTCACTCAACGACACCAGCCCCAATCAACGACACCACCGAACAACTTTCGGCATTAATGTGGGGGTGAAAGAGCAAATTCTCAACCCCTTAGCGAAAAATATCCCGCCAAAGGGTGATGGTTTGGTGCCCTATTCCCACTCAATCGTTCCGGGAGGTTTTGACGTAATATCATAGGTCACACGGTTAATGCCCTTAACCTGATTGATGATACGCGTCGCAACACGGCCCAGAAAATCCATTTCAAACGGGTAAAAATCAGCGGTCATGCCATCGGTACTGGTGACAGCCCGCAAAGCACACACATAATCATAGGACCGTTCATCGCCCATCACCCCGACGGTGCGCACGGGCAGCAAAACGGCAAAGGCCTGCCAGATTTCATCGTACAGCCCCTCATTCCGAATTTCGTCAAGGTAAATGGCATCCGCCTGACGGAGGATATCGGCCTTTTCCTTCGACACCTCGCCCGGAATACGTATCGCAAGTCCCGGACCGGGGAATGGATGGCGGCCCACAAACACTTCAGGCAGGCCAAGTTCGCGCCCTAATTCGCGCACTTCGTCCTTAAACAGCTCACGCAAGGGTTCAACCAAATTAAGGTTCATCCGTTCGGGCAAACCGCCAACATTATGGTGTGACTTGATCGTGACTGACGGGCCGCCAGTGAATGACACGCTTTCGATCACATCGGGATAAAGCGTGCCTTGGGCCAAGAATTCTGCGCCTTCAACCTTACCGGCCTCTTCATCGAAAATGTCGATAAAGGCTGCGCCGATAATCTTGCGCTTCTTTTCAGGGTCGGAAACGCCCTCAAGCTGCCCCATAAAGGTTTCTTCAGCATCCACGTGGATCAGCGGAATATTGTAATGTTCCTTGAATAGGCTGACGACCTGTTCTGCCTCGCCTGCGCGCAGCAAACCTGTATCGACAAAAACACAAGTCAGTTGATCGCCAATCGCTTCATGGATCAGCACAGCAGTCACTGCAGAATCAACACCGCCGGACAGGCCGCAAATAACTTTGCCATCGCCGACCTGTTCACGAATGCGAGCAATTTCAGTGTCGCGGAATGCCGCCATGGTCCAGTCGCCCGAACAGCCAGCAACCTTGTGCGTGAAGTTGTTGAGCAGTTTGGCCCCTTCCAAAGTGTGAACAACTTCGGGATGGAACTGCACGCCGTAAAAGCGTTTCTCGTCATTCGCAATGGCCGCAAAGGGGGCAGATTGCGTGACAGCAACTGGGCGGAACCCGTCAGGAATATCTATGACGCGATCACCATGGCTCATCCATACTTGTTGGGTATCACCCTTTGACCACAAGCCATCAAACAACAGACAATCGTCAATAATTTCAATATGGGCGCGGCCAAATTCACGATGATCGGCATTTTCAACCCGGCCACCCAATTGGCTGACCAAAGTTTGTTCGCCATAACAAATGCCCAAAACCGGGACGCCCATCTCAAACACTTTTTCAGGGGCACGCGGTGTATCGGCATGGGTCACGCTGGCCGGGCCACCTGACAGGATAATTGCTTTAGGCCCAAAACTGTCCAGCGCCTGTTCAGCATTGTTGAAAGGCACAATTTCGCAATAAACGCCTGATTCACGGACCCGGCGCGCAATCAATTGGGTCACCTGCGATCCGAAATCAATAATAAGAATTCTGTCTGTCATATGTCTTTACGTGAATTTGAACTAACGAATTGATCGCCTTAATTGCTGGGGTCTGAGGCAAGAGCCGCCGCCTCTTCCTCAACCTTGGCATCGGCATAGTCTTTTACAGCCTTTGATAAGGCGCGATATTGCTGGCAGTCGGATGAGCACAAGGTCAAAAGTTTGTCCCTGCGTTTTTTGGCGGCGTCAACATCATCACGCAACAGATCAACAAGTCCTGCCCAATGAAGCGCATCCAGATTTTGCGGGTCGATATCAAGCGCGGTGCGCAAATATTTCGCCGCTGCCGTGCCGTTGCCCATCGCAAGGTGGGCCCGCCCCAAATTAGCATGGGTTGCCGATTGGCGCGGGTCCGCAAGCATTGCCCGTTCATAGGCCATACGCGCCTGGTCCAGCTCTTCAGCCTCAAGCGCCATGTTGCCCCGATCAAGCCAATAGGAAACGAGGCCAAGCCGATCATCTTCCGCGCTGGCATCCTGCGCCACGGCAGGGGTGGCAAAACTGCCGCCAATAACTCCAATGCTCACTAGGGATATAATTAAGCCAAAGCAAAGACCTGCGCGTCTGATCATGTCGGTTTCCTCCTGCCCTTTGCTAACACGCCCGCCGCAGGCGCGCTATAAAGAACCCGTCTGTTTGGGTCAGGTGCGGCATCAACTGCACTGTGCCGGGAATCTGCCCTTGCGGCCAATCCCCTTCCAGCGCCTCGATCGTAAAGTCAGGGTTTTCTGCCAAAAACCAGTCAATCGACTGTTCATTCTCATCGGGCAAAAACGAACAGGTGATATAGGTCAGCGCGCCCCCAGCTTTTACCAAGGGGGCCGCCTCGCTCAAAATTTGCCGCTGGGTAGCCGAAAGCTCTGCCAAACGTTCCGACGAAAACCGCCACAAGGTCTCAGGATTGCGCCGCCATGCCCCACTGCCTGAGCAAGGCACATCCAAAACGACATGATCTGCGCCCTTCATCTCATTAATTTGAGACCGCAGCTTATCCGTATCGGCGAAAATCTGGATATTGCGCGCCTTCGCCCGTTCAGCACGCCGCGCCAAACTTTCCAACCGTTTGGGCGCAATGTCATGGGCAAAAACTTGCCCCTTACCATCCAACATCGCCGCAATTGCCAACGACTTGCCGCCGCCCCCAGCGCAATAGTCAACCACTGCCTCACCCACCTTGGCAGGGACCAGTGTTGAGGCAATTTGGCTGCCTGCATCCTGTATCTCAATAAGGCCGGATTTATAGGTCTCGCTGTCCTTCAGGCGCGGTGCCTCATTCAATCGCAGCGCGCTTGGAAGGCCAGCAACCACCTCGCTCGACAGTCCATCGTTTTCCAACAAAGACAATGCCTTATCAGACTTTCCTGAGAGCGTATTGATACGAATATCGAGCGGTGCCCGGTCAAGCAAGGCAGCCATTGCAGCCTGTTCCTGCCCCGCTGCACGCAGTGTTAGCGCAGCCTTAATCTCGTCAGGCAGGCCTGTCAGTAAGTCACTTGTCCGCCCCTGCTCCAGCACGTCACGCTCACGGCTCGTCAGCTCATCAGGGCCGAATTTCCCGCCATCAAACAGGGCGGCGATTTGATCAGCGCTTTGACCGTCAATGACCAAACTGCCCAGCATGACAGACCGGCCATCGGTCACATCTGTTGCCATCAGGGACGCGGCCTGATGGGCATGGCGGATTGCGTGATACACATGGTCGGCAATGGCGCGGCGGTCTTTGGATCCGGCATAGCGGTTTGTCCGCGCCCAAGACTTCAACGCGCGGTCAACCGGTGTCGATTCGACACTAAGCTGGTCCAAAATGGAAATGGCTGCCGCGATGCGGGCTTGCGGGGTCATCGACTACCCACTCAAGCGGACGAAATCGGGTAGTTCGGCGGCTCGCGCGTGATGGACACATCATGGACGTGACTTTCACGAAGGCCTGACCCGGTAATTTTAACGAATTGCGCCCGTTCCTGAAAGGCCGCAATCGATTCTGCGCCTGTATAGCCCATGGCAGCACGCAGGCCGCCGACAAGCTGGTGCAGGATCTTGTTGACCGGGCCTTTGTAAGGCACGCGCCCTTCAATCCCCTCAGGCACCAATTTCAGGCTGTCTGTCACTTCTTCTTGGAAGTAGCGATCAGCAGAGCCACGCGCCATCGCCCCGACTGAGCCCATGCCGCGATAGGATTTGTAGGAACGGCCCTGATAAAGGAAAACCTCGCCCGGGCTTTCGTCCGTCCCAGCAAGGAGTGAGCCAATCATGGCGCAATCTGCGCCCGCGGCCAGCGCCTTGGCAAAATCACCAGAGAATTTGATGCCGCCATCTGCAATCACGGGAATATTGTCTTTCCGTGCCTCTTCAGCGACATCCATCACGGCTGTCAATTGCGGCACACCAACCCCGGCGACGATCCGGGTCGTGCAGATAGACCCCGGCCCGATACCAACCTTGATCGCGTCAGCACCTGCATCAATCAAGGCGCGCGCAGCCTCCGGCGTGGCGACATTGCCTGCAATCACATCAACCGCACTGGAAAGACGCTTCACCTCGCCCACCGCATCAATCACACGCTGGGAATGGCCATGCGCCGTATCAACAACCAGCACATCAACGCCCGCGTCGATCAAGGCAGCGGAACGTGCCAACCCTTCGTCCCCGACAGATGTTGCGGCACCAACACGCAAACGGCCCTGCCCGTCCTTCATGGCGTTGGGGTTCAGCTTGGCTTTTTCAATGTCCTTGACCGTAATCAAGCCAACACAACGATAGGCGTCATCAACGACCAGCAGTTTTTCAATACGATGTTGATGCAGCAGCGCCTTGGCCTGTTCCATATCAACAGTATCGCGAACCGTGATCAAATCTTGCTTGGTCATCAGGTTAGAAACTGGCTCTTCCGGGTTGGCGGCAAAGCGCACATCGCGGTTGGTCAAAATACCAACAAGCGTATCGTCCTTGGCAACCACGGGAATGCCCGAAATACGGTGGACCTGCATCAGGTTCAGCGCATCGGCAAGTGTTGCATCCGGGCCAATCGTAACCGGATTGACCACCATACCGCTTTCAAACTTTTTAACCTGCGTGACCTGATCGGCCTGCACGTCAATATCTAGGTTTTTGTGGATAATCCCGATGCCGCCAGCCTGCGCCATAGCGATGGCCAGATTAGCCTCTGTTACAGTGTCCATTGCGGACGAAATCAAGGGAATGCCGAGGCGAAGATTGCGGGTTAATCGTGTGCCCACATCGACCTGTCCGGGCAGGACATTCGACGCCCGCGGTTTGAGTAGGACATCATCAAATGTCAGGGCTTCTTTAATTTCCACGGGACACCCTCCAGCCAGCGATTTGGCGGCGGACTATGCCACGATTCTTTAGGATGTCAACTGCGTGGCGGCGGCTTTCCTACCGATGCGGCAATCCGCCAATTAATGGCTGCCACCTTTAAAGCCTTGGGCAACTAGATACATTTCTGCCGAATCGGCACGGGACGCAGCAGGCTTCACATGCTTCACCGTTTTGAAGTTCTGCTTCAACATGGTCAACAGGTCATGATCTGCCCCGCCTTGCAATATCTTACAGAAGAATGAGCCATCTGGGCTCAACACCTCAACCGCGAAATAAAGCGCTGCCTCGCACAACGACATGATGCGCAAATGGTCAGTTTGTTTGTGCCCGGTTGCAAAGGCCGCCATATCTGACATCACCACATCAACGGGACCACCAGCCATTTTTTTTAACACATCCGGGGCCGTGTCATCCATGAAATCAAGACAAATCAGATCAACATCAGGGATCGACTCTACCTCCTGAATATCGATGCCGATGACCTTGCCTTCCGGGCCAACCTTTTTCTTGGCAACCTGACACCACCCGCCGGGCGCTGCCCCCAAATCAATCACCGTCTGGCCCCGCTGCAAAAAGCCGTGCTTTTCATCCATTTCCAGCAGTTTATAGGCTGCGCGAGAACGATAGCCTTCGGCCTTGGCGCGTTGCACATAAGGGTCGTTCAACTGCCGTTCAAGCCAGCGCGTTGACGACAGTCTGCGCCCCTTGGCAGTTTTGACCCGAACTTTCAGCGCGCGTTCGCCACGCCCTGACGTGCCTTTCGCTTTGCCGCCACGGCCACCACCACCTTTATTTGAGCCACCTTTGGTCATCATTCAGCCTTTTGTGACGGCGCCCCGCCACGGTTATTTTGTCGTGCATCAGACCTGCGTCGCCGCCTGTTGCGATGGCCGCGATTGCGCCGCGATCCGCGCGGGCCTTTCGGCCTGTCTGCATCTTCCATTAGCTGCAGCAGCATACCCTCTCGCAGCCCCCTGTCTGCAACGCGCATTTTTTCATGCGGCCAAGCATCGCTGATCGCTTCTAGAATGGCACAGCCTGCCACAACAAGATCGCCACGTTCTTTCCCAATACAAGGCTGGGCCACGCGTTGCTCATAGGTCATTTTTGCAAGCTTATGGGAAATCAGCAAGACATCCTCGCGCTTCATCCAAAGCCCATCAACCTTGGCCCGATCATAGCGCGGCAAGCCAAGATATATCCCCGCCAAAGTCGTCACCGTACCCGACGTTCCCAGAACCTGAATACGCGACAGGGGTACATCGGCCCCACCATCAACCGCAGCATATTTTTCTGCGAAGGGGGCCATGCGCCCCTCTACATCGGCGACCATACGATCATAGTCAGCCATGGTGACATCATGACCGCCAAAAGCCTCAGCCAAGGTAACCACACCGATATCGAGCGAAGTCCAATCGATGATCTTAGGCGGCATTGACGACACATCCAGCCAAATCATTTCAGTCGACCCGCCACCAATATCAAACACAATGGCGCGATCTACATCCTTGTCGATCAATGGCAAACAGCCTGACACAGCCAGCTTTGCTTCCTGACCGGGACTGATAATCTCAAGCGCCAGCCCCGTTTCCCGCTTCACACGGTCACGAAAGGCCTGACCATTGTCGGCAAGGCGGCATGCCTGCGTCGCAATTGACCATGATCGTGTCACGCGCCGTCGACGCATCTTGTCAGCACAGATTTTGAGGGCGTCGATCGCGCGGTCCATCGCCTCGTCAGACAGGCGCCCGGTCTGGCCCAACCCTTCGCCTAAGCGGACAATGCGAGAAAAAGCATCAACCACACGGAAACCGTCGCCTTCCGGTTCAGCAACCAAAAGGCGGCAATTATTGGTTCCCAGGTCGATGACCCCATAGACATGATCAAAGCGGTTCTTGCGCTTTGATCGTGGCCCGCTACCCTGGCCCGGCTTTTGGCCTGATCGACGCTTATTCTTGTGCGCCTGACCCTGTGGCCTACCGGGTCGGTTGCGACCCTGCGGCGGACGGGATTCCTCCTTAAGGCCCCCCTCGCGGGTTTGTTGGCCCTGCGCACCGCTATCATCCTGTGCCGTTGCATTTTCGGGGCTTTGTGGGTTCTGCACATCGGCATTTTGTGCCTGTTGTGCGTCCTCGCCCGACTGCGCGGCTGATGATTTCCTGCGGCGGCGTCCTCCGCGGCGTCTACGGCGTCGGCGGCGTCCCTCTTGCGGGGCCGCGTCCGAAGCCTCAGACACGCGATTTCCTTTCAAATGTGGGCTGGTCAGCGATGCTGCCGCCCAGTGTTACTCTTCGGAAATCAGTCTACCTATAATTCAGTCCATGACAAATCATTCTTGATCCAATCATCCCTGAAAACCGTAAAACCCTAAAATGAAGAGGGATTATTGTGCAACGCGCCATATACATATTTCGGGATGATTTAAGGCTGTCAGACAATCAGGGTCTGACAGCGGCATGTAGTGCGGCTGATCAGATTATTCCGGTGGCAATCGCGCCTGCGCCCCTCACCCGCTGTTCAGCATCAGATTGGTGGCGGGGTCAAAGCCTTAAGGCCCTTGCCGCTCAATTGGTCGCCATTGGATCACGGCTTGTGATCGCGCAGGAGGGCGAGCTTGCCGATTTGGCAAAGGCACTTTCTGCCGACAAGATAATCGAAGGAACATCTGAAAATTTGGTCTGCGCGTCCGGCAGCATTATCAAGCCAGATGGCAATCCCTATCGCGTTTTCACCCCCTTTTACAAACAATGGCGATCTGCTGTCGAGGAAGCGCTTCAGGCCCCTTTACCCGCCCCATCACAGACAAAGTTCATGCCCGCAAACAAACTGCAAGGGTATGGGCATGACCTCGTTGCGCCAGAACCCAAATGGACAAACTCTCTCAACACCCATTGGAACGGTCAACCCGGTGAGGCGGGAGCGCAGGATCAGCTTACAGACTTTTTGGATCATAGTTTGACAGGATATAAAGCCGGGCGCGATATGTTGGATTGCACTGCCACCTCCCGCCTGTCGCCCTCGCTACACCATGGTGAGATCACTCCCAGACAAATCATTTATGCTTGCCGCATGGCAGACCCTGACAGTGCAGCATCGGAAAGCTTTATCAGGCAATTGGCGTGGCGTGAATTTGCGGCGCATGTTTTGCATCATTTTCCCCATACACAGAACCAGCCGATGAACCAGTCATACGCGAAGTTCCCTTGGCGCGATGACGATGCGGCTCAAGCTGATTTTGACAAATGGCGAACGGGCGAAACCGGACAAGATTTGGTTGACGCGGCCATGCAGGAATTATGGCGAAGCGGCACAATGCATAATCGCGCACGGATGATTGCCGCATCCTATCTAACCAAAAATCTGGGCATTGATTGGCGGATGGGTGCAAGCTGGTTTATGCATACGCTGGTTGATGCAGACACTGCCAACAATAGTTTGGGATGGCAATGGGTGGCAGGTTGCGGCACGGATGCTGCCCCCTATTTCAGGATATTCAACCCTGACACGCAGGCCAAAAAATTTGACCCCGAGGGCATTTACCGCTCTCGCTGGCTTGGCCCCAACTGGCGGACCAGACAGACCGCCCCATTAGTTGACCTTAAAGCCAGCCGCGCCCAAGCGCTTGCCCGCTATGAAGAGATGAAGAGCACCTAATTGCTTTCTGGCGTCTGCTCATTCTCCGGGGCAGCTTCCGGCGCGATAGTTGTCAGGCAATAGGATGGCACGCCCGGTAACTGCGTCGACTCATTTTCGGCATAGGGGCCGTAATGCGCCACGAGACCAGCCCGGCTGTTTAAAGCTGGGTCACTGAAAGGCGCACCGAAAGATGCATTGCGATCCTGTAGGCGGTCTATATTGGCCCGGCGACGCGCATCTATCGCTGCATAATGGCTTCTCAACTTTGCCAGTTCACGCTGTTTTTGCAATACAGCTTCACGGTCAGCCAATGGGGTTTCAGCAGGCAGTGCCGCAAGTTCCGCATCAACAGAGGCAATACAAGCTGTCAATGTACGCTGCAGTGCCTCACGCTCCTCAGCAGTTTGGAATTTGGGCTGGCCCGCCGTGCCCCGGTCAGACGGTTTGCGGGCCGCCTCAACCGCCATGGTTTCGCGCGCCTTAACCTCGTCAGCTGTTTCCGTCTGATCAGTTGTAGCAGCACAGGCGCTGAGACCCGCAATCATTGCGGCGATACCGAACAGTTTTGATCCATTGGCCTTCATGTCCATCTCCCCTGTTGAGCTACATGGGTTTCAATAGCGACGTTTCGGATAAGCATGACGAACATCAATCGCAAACTCAATCCCGTCACACATTATTGTGATCTTTGTACTGGAAAATCTGGCAAAACTGTGCCGAATTGCACGGACGCGCAATTTTCCACAATTTCTAAAAGGCTTAACCATGCTAACGCTCTATTTTTGCCCGACCCCCAATTGTCAAAAAGTGACAATCATGTTGAAGGCAATCAACGCAGAATTCGAAACACGCAAGATCGACATTCTTGCAGGTGACCAAAACCAGCCCGAATTCGTCTCAATTTGCCCAAACAAAAAAGTACCTGTGTTGATTGATGAGGACTATACGGGGCTTGATGGCAAACCGCTGGTGATTTGGGAATCGGGCGCCATATTGATCCACCTTGCCGAAAAGTCAGGGCAATATCTTTCATCCGACCCAGCCATCCGGGCAGAGACTATCAAATGGGTCATGTGGCAGATGAGCTATCTTGGCCCGATGATGGGCCAGTTACATCATTTCGTGATGTATGCCCCCGAAGAGGTGCCATATGCCATCGACCGTTATATGAGCGAGGTGCACCGCCTGCGCGCGCTTTTAAACGACACACTGGAAAACCGGGCTTTTATTGCTGGCGATCAAATGAGCATCGCTGACTTTGCCATCTACCCATGGGTGAAGCTGTTCGGCATGCGGTATGAACCTGACCGCCCCCTGCCCTTTATGGAAGATTGGTTCGCGCGATTAGAAGAACAGCCCTTTATCACAGAAGGCTTGTTTCATCAGGTCGATACAATCAGACCGGAAGTTGTCGGCAATGCCCCTATAACCGATGATCATCGCACGGCCCTGTTCGCATCTTATCAGGCAAAACAGACCGACTAAAGGCGGAAGCGGTCAGCGCGTACAGCCTGTGGATCAAGCCCACAATCACATATGTCCTGCGGCACAACACCTTGAAGGGCAAGCCCGGCGCAAGCGCGCGCCAGGGCTGGCCCCATTTGGATGCCGTATCCGCCCTGCCCCGCCATCCAAATAAAGGCAGCATTGTCAGGGTCTGGCCCAATCACCGGCGACCGGTCAGGCGCAAAGCTGCGCAGCCCGGCCCACTTGTGCCCGATGTGCCTTATGTCAAACTTTGTTGCGGCCATAACCCTGTCGGCACAGATAGCAACATCCAATTCATCGGGGGCAACGTCATGCGGTTCCATCGGCGTTTCATCGCATGGGCTGGCCAAAATTTTCCCAGCCTCAGGCTTGAAATAAAATGCGTCATCCACATCAAGCAATAAGGGCCATTCTGCCAAAGGTTTGTCAGCAATATCGTCCAGAATAGGCGCGTCGAATATCATCGCTGTACGGCGCATGGGCTGAATGCCAACAGACTTCACGCCAGCCACTTTTGCGACATGGTCGGCCCACGCGCCCGCGGCGTTTACAAGGTTCGCTGCCTTATAGCATTCGCCCCCGGCTGATAGGCGCCAGCCTTCACCACTGTTAAAAGATGCACTTTTAAGTGCTGCATTCGTGACAAGCATAGCGCCATGTTTTTTTGCCTGCCGCAAATAGTTGCCATGAATTTCTGCAACATCAAGGCTGGCTGAGTAAGGCTCGTAAACAGCCGCAGCAACATAGGCCGGATCCAGCACAGGGACCGTAGCACATGCCGCCTGTGTATCGAGCCATCTGACATCATCTATATCCTGCCGCAACTCACGCTCATGCTGCGTCAGGCGGTCAAGCTGGTCTTCACGTGCAATAAACAGGCAGCCAACCGCTGGGCCGATCATCGGGTTCGCATCAAATCCCGGCTCCGGGTCAAAGTAAAAGTTCTGCGATGCCGTTGTCAGCGCACGCACGGCGTGATTGCCATAGCCCCGCGCATACATGGCAGCCGACCGCCCAGTCGTGTGAAATGCGGGGCGCTCCTCCTGCTCCAATATCAGAACAGTTGCGCCCGCGCGCGCCAACTCATAGGCGATTGACACGCCGCCGATCCCGGCGCCGATAACCGCATAGTCATAGGCAGGCGCAGTCATAAATGACAATCAGATCGTAAATTCTGCAATAGGTTCCAGCCCGTGGAGCTGATATGATGTCGTCAGCGTGTTGCACAACAGACAGGCAATTGTCATCGGCCCGATCCCGCCGGGCACCGGGGTTATTGCACTCGCAACCTCTACCGCCTCATCATAGGCGACATCACCGACGACACGCGTCTTCCCCTCCCCCCGTTCAGGGGCCGGTATACGATTGATCCCCACATCAAGCACAAGGGCACCGGGTTTGACCCAATCCCCCCGAACCATCCGGTCACGCCCAACGGCTGCAACCAAAATATCTGCCTGACGGCACAGTGCAGGCAGATCAACGGTGCGGGAATGGGCGATCGTGACAGTGCAATTTTCTCGCAGCAATAATTGCGCGATGGGCTTGCCCACCAAATTGGACCGCCCGATAATGACAGCATGTTTACCTGACAGATCACCAAATTGATCGCGCGCCAGCATCAAGGTGCCAAGGGGCGTACAAGGCGCCATGGCTGCAAAGCCGCTGGCAAGTCGCCCTGCATTAATCGGGTGCAGACCATCCACATCCTTTTCAGGGTCAATCGCCAATATCACAGCTTCTTGCGAAATCTGGTCAGGTACCGGGAACTGCACCAAAATGCCATGCACATCCGGGTTGGCATTCAACTCACCAACCAAGGCCAGCACCTCATCCTGCGAGGCGGTATCGGGCAACCGATATTCATAGGAATTCATGCCGACTTCTTTGGTTTGTTTACCCTTTGACGTCACATAAATGTCACTGGCCGGATCATCACCAACCAGCACAACAGCAAGGCCAGGTGTAAACCCATGCTGCTCCTTGGTTGATGCTACTGCACTGGCAAGCCTATCGCGCAGATTCTGGGCAAAAACCTTGCCATCAATTCGTTTTGCTATCTGTCCATCGGTCATAATTGTCATGCCAATTTTGTGCGGATATTTCAGGAAACTCTTACTCCTATGACACGAGTCTGCAAACCCCCTATCACCTATTAACCAACAGCAATTTGTAAATTCGTGATATTTCCCTTTTCATCCCCCCTCATTCTCGGCTAAATTGACCCTGCATATGAAAATATGCGCCTAGGGGAAGTCGGGGATAGTCAAAGGCATGGCTGAAAACAGCGATGTCTTTCTTGTTTCCGATTAGGTGGACAACATTACGGGGGACCTTTCGCATGCGTAAAGAATTGCGCCATGGGCTGTTTGGCCTTGCTGTTGCGACAGCACTGTCTTCAGGGACTATTATTTATCACTCACCTGCCTATGCACAGGATGAGCTGGACTTTATGGCTGAAGACAATTCAGACGATTCAGGTCTGTTCGGTGATGACACAAGTGATGTCGACGAAGAATTCCTGTTTGACGATTTCGATTCCGAAGACACGGAAATGGCAATGGCCGAAGAGGACAGTTCTGCCGGTGAAGACCAAGAACCCGCAGACCAAGCTTCATCAAGCGATGATATGGCAATGGCTGAGGACGAGCCTGCCAACGATCCGGCCGAAGACGAATCAACTGCTGATGAGCCTGCAATGGCCGATGAACCAGCAATGGCCGAAGAAGAACCGATGACGATGGCGGATGATACCGCAACATCATCTGAAGACGATGTATTAGTCTTTGATGACACACCCGCCCCTGCCGAAGAAACAAACATGGAAGCGGCTGCGGTAGCAGAAGCCGCTGGCGCTGAAGCCGATGCAGAGGTTGAGGCAAGCGCCCCTGCGCCGAAACCACGCCGCGCACAGTTGGACGAAATTATCGTGACCGCGCAAAAGCGTGCTGAAGACATTCAGGATGTGCCTTTGTCCGTGACTGCCATCGGCGGCGAGGCAATCAAAGAAAAGAACATGTCAGACTTAAACGATGTTGCAAGTCACGCCCCTAACATGAGCATTCTGGCAACGCCGACCTTTAACTTTATTTATATGCGCGGCGTTGGGTCAGACTATAACCGCGGCTTTGAACAATCAGTCGGCATCATCATTGACGAAGTCTTTTATGGTCGGCCTTCCTATGTCTCCAACGGCTTGCTCGACCTTTCTGCAGTTGAAGTGTTGCGCGGCCCGCAAGGCACTTTGTATGGCAAGAACTCAGCCGCAGGTGCGCTTCACCTGAAAACGGCTGATCCTGAACCAGAATGGTCAATTGATGGCGATGCTCTTTATGGGTCAAACGGCCATCACCGTGTCCGTCTGGCTGGCGGCGGCCCCTTATTCAGCGACAAACTATCGTTCCGTCTCGCCTTTCTTGACGAAGAACAGGATGGCGACATTGAAAACACAACGCTGAACGGTCGAATGGAACGGAATCTGGACAACCAGAATTTCCGCGCGAAAGTAAAATGGGAAATCACTCCCAGCCTGTATGCACAGTTCACCGCCAATTACAGCACGGTTGACCAAGGTGGTTCAGGTACGCAGCTAACTGCTGCGAAATCACGCCACCTTGCCGCGTTTGAAGTTTTCGACCCAGAAACTACAGCAGATGTCTTTGATGATAAAACCCACCAAGATGCACCAGGCTTTGTTGAGCGTGAGGTCATGGACTTTACCGCCAAAGTCGAATGGGACATTGGCGAACACACATTGACCAGTGTCACCAACTATGCAGAGTTCGACGAACTGGTGTTCTTTGACGCTGACTTCTCGCCCATTCCGTTTATCACCTTGGACAATAACGAGTTCTATGACCAAGTCAGTCAGGAACTGCGTTGGACATCAGCACCGGGTGAATTGGAATGGATCATGGGTCTGTTCTACTATCAGAACAATATCCTTGCGACATATGATGTCGATGCTTTCGTGACACTGCCAGAAATTCTGGCGCTGACGGGTGCTGGTGAAATCATCGCGTTCAATGCAGCCACTACAGACCCTGCATTGCGTCGAGCTTTCTTTGACGAAAACTATAATGGGCCTGCCGGTATTGCCACCAGCACGCTCGCCGCCCAAGAAACCAAGGCACGACAAGACGGACTGGGAACGCCATTATTGGAACGTTCAGCCACATTGTTTGACCAAAAAACCACCTCTTATGCACTATTTGGTCAGGCAACCTGGCACATTACTGATACTTGGTCAGTTACCCCCGGCCTACGCATTGGTTATGAAAAGAAAGAGATTTTCGTAGATCACGGACTTTTCAACTTTGACCCCCTTGGCCTTGGCACAGGTGGCGGCACTGGTACGCGCGGCTCCCTGCAAGAAGGCACGCCCGGCGGTGTGGTTTCATTCCCTGTTATTCAAAGCGGCAACACCAGCTTTATCGAAGAACGGGAACGGACCGAATTCAACATTGCGCCTAAGGTATCAACGCAGGTCAATTGGACAGATGATCTGATGACCTACATCACATTGGCGCAGGGGTATAAGTCTGGCGGATTTAATGCCCAGCCTCTGAACCCAGACCAATTGGAATATGAAGAAGAAATTTCCAATGCATTCGAAATTGGGATGAAATCTGAATGGCTTGAAGGCGCTGCACGCCTGAACATTTCAGCCTTCTATACCAAATTTGATGACATTCAGGTGTCAGCATTTGATGGCGTGAGCTTTGTTGTGTCAAACGCTGCAAGCGCAACCATCAGCGGCATTGAATGGGAAGCAATGTTGGTACCCTTTATGGGATTGTTCCTGACAGCAAATGGTGCCTTTACAGAAGGTACATATGACAACTTCACAACGGGCCCCTGTTCTGTTGAAGATGTCGAACAGGATCCGCCTTGTGACCTGACCGGCGAAAAGCTGAACAATATTCCCGAGGTTCAGGTGACATTGAACGCAACATTTGACGACCAGATTTTCAATCTGCCGTTCCGTGTTCATGCGGGCTGGACAGCGGTCTATGCATCAGAAGTACATCTAGCACGCGACCTTGATCCGTTGGATGTACGGAATGCCTATTGGACCCATGGGGCCCGTATTGGTATCCGTGGTCTTGATGAAAACTGGCATATCATGGGCTTTGTCACAAATGTACTGGATGTCAAAGAATTGGCCGGTAACAATGACGTTCCCACCTTTACCGGGTCACACTTTGGTGGCCGCATCCCAACAACGGAATTTGAAATCGAAGCACGCTATCGCTTCTAAGCAAAATTTCTAATAATTTTACGAAGGCCCAGCCATTTGGCGGGGCCTTTTTGTTTGCTGAGGTTCCCGCCACCAAAACACAACAAACTGAAATAGCGTCCCGCCACCCGCCGCGCCGCCCCCCAAAAAATAAGCGCATCATGCGACCAGCCGTCCCTTTTGTCTGGCGTAATTAGTGATTGAGGTCACGCAGCGGTTAGGCTAGTGTCCGCGCACTGATGGGCACTGTTTTGTCCCCATATTTTGGCATTGGCACCCGTAGCTCAGCTGGATAGAGCGCTGCCCTCCGAAGGCAGAGGTCACACGTTCGAATCGTGTCGGGTGCGCCAAATAATCATTAAAAACCAGCATATTACAAGAGTGGCAGTTTTACAAGATATGCGCTGTGACCATTTTGTGTCCATCATGTGACTACGTCAATTTTGGCAATATGAATCGGCGTTAATATTGACCGCTGCCCTAATGTGTCAAGGGGCTCTCGTTATCTATTGTGTCATCAAGCCGCCAGCGAATTCACAGCTGAGATAGCCTACGGCACTGCTGTCCGAACTTCTAAGGTATTAGCTGCATAGCTCCACTGATTTGCGTCAAAAGCAGCTCTTCATGTCGACACTGTACACGGACAAATCACCATCACAAGAAGGACGTTCGCAGTTTTGAACGGAAGTAGCGCACCGGGGAAGATGAAAGCGCGAACTGGTGGATTTGCATGGACATCTAGACCATTCCACAATCGGCCGCTTTCATTGTTCCTCGGCCACGACCCGTCTTCATAGGCGGAAAACAGCAAATTTTACAAAAGGCTATTGGGGGTACAGATCACGCAGACGAGCCAGCGTCACCCATAACTTTTGCAATGAACTCGTCGGGCTCTACCTCGGTTGAATCAAACATTTTCAAGGTGTCGCGTAGCGTGGCTTCGTCCATATCGCGCGTAATAAATACAATGCGAGATCGACGGTCTTCACTTGGCCATTCATCAAGCGCAATAGCGGGGTGGAAGATGTGTTGAACACCGTGAACGATGACTGGCCCATCAAAGCCGATTATGTTCAAAATGCCTTTGACGCGTAGAAGGTCGGCCCCTCTAAGCAACAACAACCCTTTGAGCCATAGGTCAAATGCTTCGCCATTGATTGGGTCGTCAATTGTCAGGCACAATGCCTTGATATGGTCATCATGACGATTAACATCATTGTGGTCATGATCGTGATGGTGATCATGCCCGTGATTGTGGTCGTGGCTGTGACCATGGTCATGCGAGTCACTATAGGCCTCGGCATTTAGCCAGTTCTGTGCGTCCAATGTCTTGGATTTTGGGTCATACATGCCAGCACCAAAAAGCTGGTCCGGGTCTACCTTGCCATTGTCCGCTTTGATCTGCGACGCAGCCGGGTTCAAGGCACGCAACCGACCCTGTAAGCTTTGTAATGCGTCATCTTCAGCTAGATCTGTTTTTGTGATCAGCAAGCGATCTGCCAAAGCAACCTGCTTAACCGACTCAATCTGCCGATCAAGCGTGTCGCTGCCATTCACGGCATCAATTGCGGTAATGACACCATCTAGGCGATAGTGTTTGGCAAGACCTGGTTCGTTCATCAATGTATGTAGAATGGGCGCAGGATCTGCCAGTCCGGTTGTTTCAATGACAACGCGGTCAAACCAAGTCTCCCCATTTCTGGAAAATCGATGAGGTGCTTCGCGCAGGGTTTTGGCAAGATCCCCCCGAATGGTGCAGCATAGGCAGCCGCTGGACATTTCAATGACCGTGTCATCATTGCTGGATGTCACCAGATCATGATCCAGCCCGATTTCGCCAAACTCATTGATCAGGACCAATGTTTTGCTAAATGCGGGCTGTTGAATGAGGTGACTAAGTACCGTTGTTTTGCCGCTGCCAAGAAAGCCTGTCAGGACAGACACAGGAAATTGTGTTGCGGCATTTTTAAGAACTGCGTCTTCCATCTTCTCGCTCAACCCTCAATTGGCTTGTGCCCAAAGGCCCAGCGCCGGATATGGGCCACAGATAAGATGCATGCCCCGACCACTGTTATAGCTGTCTCATGGTCGTGGAGCGCCTCTATAAAGGCGGCTGATAGCAACATGCCGATGCCCAGAAAGGCAAGTATCGCAAACTCTACCAAACGCCGTCCTTTGGGGTCTGTGACCACAGCGATAATCGGTATCGGGGCCGCTAGAAAAACCAAAAGGCGATGGACCCACTCAGCCTCTGCCAAAGTGCCCAGTACCGGCAGGGTAGAAGCAAATAGGGGCAGGGCTAGGCAGTGGACCAAACACAGTGCCGAAAGGGCAATGGCGCCCGCATCCAACGTTGCTGATTTTGCAGTCATTTGTGAGGTTCCGTAACCAGTCAGAGCAGGGTTAGCTCTGGCGAAACAATTGATGGCGTGTTTAGACAAACAACCAGACGGGAAATATCTTGCCCCTCAATAGGTGGGGAGCGGTGCACGGTACCGTTTGCGGACTGCCACGCACCCTTAAATAAAGCGACAGAAAATTGCGGCAACTCAAACACCGGGCCGGTATAGTCGGCTTGTGATTTAATAGCCTCAGCCGCGTGATCGTCAGGCACAATTTGGGTGCCGGGGCCGCGATAGGTGCAAATCATGCGCAGGGGAACATTATCGCGATGAAATTTTCGGCAGGCATTGCCGCGAATATGATCGATGCGAATATCAACAATGGGGGAGCCGCTGATTGTGCTGAAGGTCTCGCACTGGATCACAATGTCGTCGATAAAGGCGTCAACGCCATCATAGTCACCAACGGCCTGCGCATTCAGAATATTGGTCAGGGCCTGTCTGACATCGGTGATCTGCACAAGCAGCCGTTCATGAGGAATGTCTTCGACGTCGAGTGAGCTGACGAACTGTGCCAATTGTGTGTCTGGTGATCTGCGCCATAAAACAAGCCCTATGTCAGCCTGATTGACCGCAGACAGATCGGCAGCGCGGCCAACCTGCATGAAGGTATGGTCGTTGGCTGTTTGGCCAGATTGAAAACTGGATTCAGCGCCAATATAGGGCCGAATCTGTTCGGTAGACATGATAATTACCCTGATAACGTTATATTATAACATATCTACCGAAGGCGGGGGGAATGGTCAAGCTGCGCCTTATTCCTCAAAAGGTTCAGCCCAATCAAGCGTTAACGTATAGGCTGCGTCGCCAAGCTCGTTTTCCTTTTTTGTGGTGTGAAGGGTCCCAGACGCCCAAACTGGCATCCACAGCCTTTCTACCACAATGCCCAATTCGCTTTTGACATAGACAATTTGGTTTGGAGGTGGCGGTGGCGCGTGAATACACGCGCCGAAATAAGGAACCAGTAAGAATTCAGTAATGAGATTTTCCGAATTAAACTCAAACGGCAGGACAAGGCCGGGCATGCGGACCTTTTTGCCATCAAGTTCAGGCACGGTTTTAAACGTGCCAAGTTGGATCATCCGATCCTGCGGGCCGCCTTCTGCGACATTCCCGGCCTCAAACAAGGATTGGAATAATCGGTCATAATTTTCCCATTCCCCTTTGGGCATCAGGTCATCCCAAGACAGTGTTTGGTATTCCGTGCCTTGGTCAGCCGCAAATGCAGTGCCGACAAGCAAGATAGACATTAAGGATATTAGAAAAAGTCGCATGCTGCGTTCCTTGTCGTTCCAGAAATCATTGCGAAACGGTCAATCCATCTGCCACTGTTCGCCGATAGGCGGCCCAGGCGGGGAAACAGCCCAATATGGCTGCAAGTCCAACAATGAACATTAGAATTATCAGCTCGCTAAGCCCGAAAACAATCGGTGCCATCACAATGCCGAAAGATGATTGAATAAGGGGGGTGGCCAGCGCCGTCCCGATCCCGGCAAACGCTGCCCCGATCATGGCACCTGTAAAGGCAATGGCAACAGCCTCGCAAATCATAAGGCTGGAAATATGTACTGGATGGGCGCCCACAGCACGCAACAACGCCATTTCGCGCCGTCGTTCATTCAAGCCGCTTAAGATTGCCGTCAACATGCCGATCAGACCCGTCGCAATGACGAAACCTGCAATGATTTTCATTGCCGTTTCAACAACGCCAACCACTTGCCAAAGACGTGTTAGGGCGACCCCCGGCAAGATCGCGGTCAGCGGCTCTTTCCTATATAGGTTGATGGTGCGTTGCAGGCGCAAGGTCTTAACCCGCGATTTCATACCGACAAGGAAAGCTGTGATCGACTTGGGGGTAAACGACATGGCACGCACATCATCCTGTGACAATCGTCTTGCCGCGGGGCTTGCCACACCACCCTGCCAGCCTAGATGTATCGCCTCAATCCCGGCCAGGCTGACATGAACGACGCGATCAACGGGTGTACCGGTCGGCTGCAAAATGCCTGACACGATAAAGGGCTTGTCGTCATGCTTTGAAAAGCTGGTGGCACCAATGCCGTGGGACAGGGCGACCTTGTCACCAACCGACAGGTTAAGAGCTTTGGCAACCTCTGCCCCTAGTACCGCATCAAAAAGATCATCGAATGGTGCGCCGGTCGCGAAGGCAAGCTTTTGCTTTGCGCCATATTGAAAGTGATCAAAATAGGCGTCGCTTGTGCCGATTACCCGGTATCCCTGAAATGAATCCCCAAGTGAAATCGGAATGGTCCACGCAACATCTTTGTGGTCAGCAAATTCCTGATAGGTTTGCCAGTCCAGATTGGCGACAGGTTCCCCCAAGTGAAACACTGCATAGAGGAGTAGATTGGTTTCACCGCTGCGTGCGCCCACCAAAAGGTCTGTTCCCGATAGCGCGGTTTCAAAACTGGTACGGGCGCTTTTGCGGATTTGATCAACGCCAAGATACAAGGTAACGCTGATCGCAATCGACAATATAGTCAGTGCCACCGATACCCGCCGATTGATCAGGCTTTTGTACGCTAGCTTTGGAATGATGCCCAATCTCATCGGCTCATACCCTGTTCGGCAAATTGTGCTGTTTTTTTGTTAAGCTCATTTAATTCCACTTGCCGATCAAATTGTGCCGCCAACGTCATGTCATGGCTGACAAACAGTAATGTTGTGCCGGATGCATCGCAGGCAGCATTTAACAGGTCCAAAAAACGCAGACGCGACGCGGTATCAAGGGCAGAGGTCGGTTCGTCCGCGATCACAATATCAGGACCGCCGATAAGAGCGCGTGCGACGGCAACCCTTTGCTGTTGACCAATACTAAGCGCGGTCACGGGGCGGTCGCGAACGTCATCGCTAAGTCCCAGTTGCACGAGTAGTTCAGATGCTGCCCCCTCTGCGCCGCCCTTGTGTTG
This sequence comes from Alphaproteobacteria bacterium, assembly GCA_965229935.1. Taxonomy (GTDB): domain Bacteria; phylum Pseudomonadota; class Alphaproteobacteria; order SPJN01; family SPJN01; genus SPJN01. The sequence continues at coordinate 654,509 of CBDDKB010000002.1, read as the reverse complement.
TTCTGCTTTATGGCGGCGTGCATTTGAAAACTCGCACCCCAGCAAAATGTTTTCGATCACCGAAAGGTAGGGCAGCAGATTGAAGGTTTGAAATATGACACCGATATGATCGGCCCTAAATCGATCACGCTGGCTTTGCGTCATGGCAGCAAGATCATTGCCAAGAATATTCAGTTGGCCGGATTGGGGGGCGATCACGCCCGCTATCAACCCAAGCAATGTACTTTTGCCACTGCCGCTGGGGCCATAAAGAAACACACGTTCACCTGGCTTAACAGTCATTTTCTTGATGTTAAGCAGGAGGGCGCCTCGGTCCCATGAGAAACGCAGTCCCTCTATATCGATCGCGGTTTCACTCATGCGCTATTTCAGGGAAATTGCGTAGCTGCCCGCAGACAGGGTTTGTGCCGTCTGACCATTGTCTGTCAGGATAACGGCGTCGATTTCCTCGAAATGTGGGAAAAGAGTGAACAGCATTACCTTAACATCATTAAGCGCCTGAGGAGCCGCACAGGCAAAGCGATAGGCGGCCAGCAATTCTGCATGCGCGTCCTCGTGTCCATGCTCGTCATGCCCATGTTCTTCATGCTCGTCACGACCCTCATGCCCGTCAATTTCTATCTCAACAGATTGGGAGCTGCATTGCGCAGCCGGGCTGAGTTTGAATAGGTCGCCAGGCCTAGCCATTTGTGATTTCAGGTCGTTCAGGGCCGCAATCTCATCATCATTTTGCGGTGTATGCTCAAACCCCAGAAAATTTGCGAGCGGCGATCCAAGTGAAAGCTCAACAGAATGACCTTCCACAGCAATGCCCAATTCTGCATGGCCGTGTATGTGCGCTTCATGTTGTCGTTCAGTGTAATGATCGTCGTGATCATGATTATGGACGTGATCTTGCGCAGATAAGGACCAAGGCAACGCCAAAATTGCGATGGCAAGAATTGAGGCGGTGGGAACTGATAGTTTGGTCATTTGAAACGCAGCCAAAGTGGAAAGGTGGCACATACTTCTAGGTTTTTAGGGCGATTATGTGGCGGGAGGTGCACATTCATGGCACACGCCTTCGACTTCGACCGTCCGGCGCGTCACCTGGAAACCAAGCGCGGCGGCATCATCAGCAAGGCGTTTCTCGACCCGATGATCTTCCAATTCGATTGTCGTGCCGCAGCTATTGCACAAAAAGAACATGCAATCATGGGGGCGTTCAGGGTGGGTGCAGGGGATATAGCTGTTGAGGCTTTCGATTTTGGTGACCAAATTTTGCGTCATCAGGAAATCCAATGCGCGATATACAGTTGGCGGGGCAACAGTCTTGCCGGTTTCGACACGAAGCGCATCTATAAGATCGTAAGCACCCATCGGCTGATCACTTCGCCACAGCAGTTCCAGCACCTGCCTTCGTGTTTTGGTTAGCTTGGTGCCGCGTTCGTCACATAATGATGAGGCGAGCGCAATACGCTCTTCCGGTTTGTGCTCGGTCCGGCAATTGCGATCTTTGCATGGTTGCGGATTGTTGGAAGCAGGCATTGGTTACACTTCAAGAAACTCAGATTTTATGATGTTATATTGTATCACTCGGCAATACAATTAGTGAAACTCGATTGTTAAATGCACATTAAATTCAGCAATATCATTGTCGAAACAAATATCAATAATTGTTGCCCCCGTGATTAGTAACACGGGGGGTACAAAATACATGAATAGCAACGATGCAGGTTGTTGAGCCTCCGATTTTCACTGATTTCTGCCACTAGCCCGTCATGCGACGGGTTCTGTGCACCAAAACCCGTTCCCCAGCCACAGGCACGCATCAAGGGCGCAGGGTCAAAAGCAGCCCTTGCAGCCGCAGCAATACAAGGGCAATCAGCAAGCCCGGAAGAAGCTCGCAGTTTTGAACGGAAGTGGCGCACCGGGGAGAATTGTCGTCGGTCGGCCCCAATATAGATTTCGGGGGCTTCCTCCGCCTGCCTTCGGCGCTGCACGCCTCGTCTGACGAATCGCTTTTTCTTGACCCCAGATTCGTAGTCTTGTGCTCTGCAGAACAGACACCAACAAATCCAGTTTTGGTGACCTCATGCAAATTAAACAGCAATCAATAAATTCAGTTTATAGAAATGCAGACGGTGACATTCTGTAGTTTGACCGCCCAAGATTGATAGTGCCGTTCTGCGCACCCTTTCTCAAAATCGCCGATGCACCTGGATTTTGTTTACAGGTTTTGACGCCACGCGCTTGGAGATTGGCCTCGCTTTGCTAGGCGAACGCCCTGCCCCTTTTGCTTGTCACTCGGCGTGAAGACAACCCCGGCTCCCTCGAGCACTTCGATAATTCTTTGTCCGCTTGATGACCTTCTGGGTAACGGTCCATCCCTGGCCTCTAATCGTCTTATTGTTGCGATTGATACGCCAGAGAGTTCTACCAGTTCATCTTGAGACATTCTTACCAGTGCTCTAGCAGCCCGCATCAAGTATGCCCCGCGGACCATCCGCAACTCACTTAAAGATTCCGTGCTGATTGAAGGCGTTCATTACATCCACCCCTTTGGCGGTCGCAAGTCCCTTATATCTGGGAACAGATTGAACAGGACATGGAATCTTGCGCGCCTGCCATGTTGCCTATGGCCACCGCTTAACAGATTACGTCATGGCTTCAATTACCAAACGCGGTGACATGCTTCACGTTGACTTCAGGTATAAGAAGCAACGCTGTCGTGAGGCTACTGGTCTCAACGACTTACCTCAGCATCGTCGGCGCCTGCAAACAATCCTAAAGCGTCTTGAAGCCGAGATTGTTCTGGGAACGTTTGACTACGGTAAATACTTCCCGAACAGTCGTCGTGCCGAGGAATTCCATAAACTCGACCAACGTGCAGCTGCATTGAATGCAGATGCTCCCCTCTTCTCTGACTTTGCCCAGCAATAGATAGACGAGAAGAAAGTCGAGTGGCGGCAGTCATATATCGATACGACCACGATCAACTTCCAGAAGTATCTGTTGAGCCGATTTGGTGGTGTACCCGTCATTGCAATCAATAAAACGGATATATTGAAGTTTCGAGCAAGCATTGCTGCGGAAAACCCGGAAACAGGCAAACAGTTACCAGCAACGCGGGTCAATCACATCATGACGCCCCTACGTATGGTGATGACTGAAGCTGCGAGCCGCTATGACTTTGTGAACCCTTACCAGAATATCAAGCCCCTTAAAGAGGTGTCCGTTTTCATATAAATTGGGACAGATTATCTGTGTCTGATCAGGAGGGTTCTGGCTCTGTTGATTGATGTTAAGTCGCTTTTGTCTGATGGATCAAGCGGCGTGCTTTGATGGTCTTGTCTTTAATCTCCTTTCTTCGTTTCAGAATGGCGTGGTGACGCCCGAAGTACACGTCAGCCGGTGTCACATTGTTCAGGCTCTCGTGATAGCGCTGATGATTGTAGTAATTGATGAAGTTACCGATTTCCTGTTCCAGATCACCGGGTAGGTAATAATTGTTGAGCAGGATCTTGTTCTTCAGGGTTTGATGCCAGCGTTCAATCTTGCCCTGTGTTTGAGGGTGATGCGGCGCACCCCGAATGTGGCGCATGTGATTGGCCCTGAGATAATCAGCCAGCTGTCCCGAGATGTAGGAACTGCCATTGTCGCTGAGCAAGGTGGGTTTGTGGGCAATATGAACCTTGTCACAGCCTGATGCGGCAATGGCATCATCCAATGTGTTCATGACATCACCTGCCTTCATCGTGCTGCCCTCTTCTGTCAACTTGGCGCCATGAGATGATATAGCGGGAATAATCATCAAGAATGGTGCTGAGGTAATACCAGCCCCAGCCTGTGATTTTGAAGTAGGTAAATTCCGTCTGCCAAAGCTGGTTGATCGCAGTGGTCTTGTCCCTGAACTCATCAGCAGCCTTGATAACCGTGTGAGCGGGGCTGGTGATCAGGTCATGGGCCTTGAGAATGCGGTAAACACTTGATCCCGAGACATAATAGGCTTTTTGGTCGGTAAACCGCGTTGCCAGTTCCCTTGGTGATAGGTCCTGCGCATCTTCTTCCAGGGCCATATCAACGACTTCACCACGGATAGTGTCAGGAATACGGTTCCAGACATGACCGGGTGTGGGAGAGCGGTCTTCCAGCCCATCCGCCCCCAATGTCAGATACTTATCATACCAGCGATAGAAGGTGGTTCTGGGTATTCCCAGCATGTCCAGCGTCCGCTTGGCGGGCAAATGGCTGTTATCCACTGTTCTGATGATCTCTAGCTTTTCTGATGCGGAATATCTCATTCGTCGTACTCGTTCGGCCTTGCGCTCGAACCAGTGGCGCGCTGTCGGCCTCACCCCCCAGCATGCTTTTTTTGGGGTGAGGAGGATCAGAAAATGGTCCGGGGGACCATTTTCCCGACGAACGGTTCTCAAGCGTCAGGTCCGCAACAGCCTCTTTCAAGGCGGATGCTTCTGACTTCAACGCCTTCACCTCAGGGGAGCTGGCCTGACGGGCTGTATCACCTGCCAGACGCTGCTTTCCAGCCTCAAGGAACTCCTTTGACCAGGAATAGTACAGGCTCTCGGCAATGCCTTCCTGCCTGCACAGGCTAGCGATGCTTTCTTCACCGCGCAGACCGGCCAATACGATCCTGATCTTCTCTTCGGCTGAATAGGTTTTACGGGTCCGCCTGCGAATGTCCTTCACGGTCCGTTCGGCGGCATCTTTATGATTGTTGGATTTCTGTCTCATTGTTCGCAGTTGCGCTCGAACCAATGGCGCGCTGCCTGCTCACCCCCTACGTCGTTACGATGAGCCAGAAATCCTCCTGATACAATTACCCTAAGACTGTTCCATAGGGCCTGACGTTAGACATCGCAAACCACCCAACCTTGACGAAATTGCGCGCGCCGTTGGCGTCAGCCGCCGAAAGCTGACAGCCGGGTTCCGGCAGGAATATGGCATCAGTCCGATGAACTTTACCCTGAAACTACGCATGGAGGAGGCGATGCGCCTGTTAAAGGCGGGTGATATCCAGATTGCCCAAATCGCATATCGTGTCGGCTATCAACAGCCCGCAAACTTTACGCAGGCCTTTAAAGGCTATTTTGGCTATCCCCCGAACGAGGCCGCCAATCGCGGCAATCCCACAGGCACTTGATCATGCGCTATCATCCGAGCTGATCAGGCGCAGTACAGCACCTGGCCCCTTAGCTTTACCGATAAGACGCCGATCAACCGCCGCAACGAACAGGAAATGGAATAATCATTTCCATTTAAACAGGCGGCTCTTTGATTTTTTCGCAATTGAATGGGATGTGATTTCGACAAAGGCTTCGTCAAGCCGAACGGGAGACATTGCGCCTATCCCCCTTAGCGCCTTTAGATCCCCCTCAACGTCAGCGGCGCTGAAACAGTTGTCCGCCTGATAATATTTGTCAAACAAGGGAAGAATTTCGTCCCAAAAGGGGTGATCAGCCAACTCCGCGGCAGTGTCCTCGCCCGCTGGTTTAGTCGTTGATGATGGGTGGCCTTTTGCCCAATTTTGCAATGATTTAGGATCAGATGATTTATATTTCCCCACATCCTGCCACCACCGGGCGGCATGACCGGATAAATCTAGATCGAGAAAATCGTCAATCTTCTTAAACAGGCTTGTGTCATCAGCCAGCAGGTCTTCCATCTTGACCCGCATGCCGTGGGGCATCAAATGCGTGCGCATCAAGAATGCCGTAAAATCTATTGCAATCGGAACGATGTCCATTTCAATCTGGTAGATGGATTGCACAGACGATTTCGCAAGCCATGTTCGGATATCCCGCAAGCTGAACATCACCTTACCTGGCAGGCCGGTAAAATCTGCGGCAGGTTCTCCTGCAAACTTGTCGCCGACATAGCGGTAATCGCGCCCATATTTCTCACGCAGCATGCCGCCAAGCTTCTCATATGGCTTGCCAATCGGCTGCTCCGCATAGACAAGCCCTCGGGTTTCAGGCCACGCATCAACCAATTGCTGCGCATAACGTGACATTGCCGATGACCGTAAGTTGGTTTCATAAAGCATGAAAATGTCGGGATGACAGTTCAAGATGCCGACCAAGTTGGAACTCGCCGTCTTCGGATAGCCCAAAATAAATAGAGGTTCAGCCATCGTCTTGCCCCTTAATCATAATTTGCCAAAAGACGGCTGGCTTGCGCCTTGTCAACGGGGACGTTTGTAGGCGCATCTGTAAAGCGTACAACTTGGCTGCAAAAAAGCGAATTCGCGTAAATCAGTTCCATGACGAACCTATGCCCTGATTGCACCGGCACGCCACGATGAAAGCCATAAGTATCTTCAAAAATCATCGTACCCTTTGGCGCAACCATACTGACAACGCGTTCCTCGCCAAATGTTTTGACCATATGCTCGCGCGTATAGCGTTTTCCGGATTTATGCCGTCGTTTTACTGCTTTTCGAAAATCTTTTACTGATCCTGCCACATATTCATGAGGACCATTTTCTTCACCAACATCGGTCAAGTACAAGAACACTTTCAGAAATTTAACGAAACCGCGGTCTTGGTGAAATTGCTGCGCCGACGCTGCAAGCGCCTGATAATCTTGCCTGTGGTTAACACTCCACCACGCATTCGTGTGCACATGGATCGGCGCTGCCCCCAGATAGGTCTGCGCAATTTCAAGCATTCCGGGATCATAGGCGATATCCCGCACAGCTTCTTCCGCATTCAACAGATCATGACTTTCGATCAAAACTGTGTTGGACTTCGATGCCAAGGCATCTTCGGGATCATAACCAAGATGAACAGCCTTGGTTTCAAGCTCCAAAAAACGATGCTTAGAACTACCCAACATGTCGATCAAGGAATGAATCTTTTCATCACTAATCACTGCCGGCAGGACAGCATAACCCTGTTCCTCAAGGCGCGCGCAGGTATCATTCACCAACGCGTCATCAAACAGGGTTGACCGCTTCTGCGCAGTCTTGGGAAATAGCAAGGCCAATATGGCGCTCATCCGGTCAAGATCTTCGGAACCGAAACTGGGCAGCCCAAGTGGCCCCTTTAACTCGACCTCTGATAGCTTTTTGTATGACCCCTTCAGTTCGCTCGACAAAACCGCGTTCAAACGATCTACAAACAGGGCTGGCTGCGGATGGGATTTAATGACCTCATCGACTTTGGAAAACGGCACTGACACGCCCGTTTTGTCTGCCAAGGCGCCTATTAAGTGTTCCGTTTCGTCGGTCTTATAAAACAGATTACGAAGAAACTGCCTCATGACAGGCTCACCCCCGCAGTGACCAACACCTCTCGCAAAAGTGCCAAACCTTTTTTGCCGCTTTTTTCGGGGTGGAACTGTGTGCCGATAATATTGTCTCGTGCAATTGCGGCTGTAACAGAAAGCCCGTCATAATCATAACTCGATAATGTGCAGCTTTCGTCTACAGGCTTAGTCTGAAATGAATGGACGCAATAGAAGCTTTCGCCCGCAATCATTTCTGTAGGCCACGCAAAATCTGAACCGCCCCATGATGGATTGACTGCCATTTTAGCCCAACCGACATAAGGCACCTTACGCATGGCGCCATTTTCAGTTGTTGAATCAATCCGCCTGACCTGTCCCCTGATCAATCCAAGGCCAGCGACACCGGGACTTTCTTCACTAGCCTCAACAAGCATTTGCATGCCCAGACAGATACCAAGCAATGGCTTGCCTTGATTACAATGGTCGCGCAGCGCATCTGCCATACCGTTTTGGGTCAGCCCCGCCATCCCATCGCCAAAGGCGCCGACACCCGGCAGAATAACAAATTCAGCTTCGGCCAGCCTGTCAGGATCACTGGTTGTTTTGGGCCGCTCCACCCCGATGCTTTGCAAAGCGCGTTCCACACTGAACAGATTGCCCATGCCATAATCAACAATCACAATATTCATGACGTCACCCTTGTCGGGATATTGGCAGCAAGCATTTCAGATCTGATCTCACCCAGTTCCATTTTATTGTAATGCAGTGCATCGGCAACGGCGCAGGCATCCGCCCCGTTCGAGACGGCATCCACAATATGTGATGTCTTGGAAAACCCGCCACTAACTATCAAAGGCACGGGCGCAACCTCTGCGACACGCGCAATCAAGTCAAGGTCATAACCCTTGCCTGTACCTTCATTGTCGATTGAGGTCAGAAGGATTTCGCCGATACCGCGATCAACGGCCTCCTTCACCCAATCAACCACATCGCGGCCGGATCGTTCGCGACCACAATCAGTATAAACTTCCCAATGATCACCAGTCTGGTGCTTGGCCTCGACCGACAGGACAAGGCACTGGCTGCCAAATTTGGTGGCAACTTCGTTCAGCAAGTCAGGGCGCTGCACACCCGCGGTGTTGATCGCCACCTTATCCGCACCAGCCATCAGCAATTCGCGCACATCGTCCACCGACCGAATACCCCCACCCACTGTCAAGGGCACAAACACATCATAAGCGGTTTTACGGACAATTTCGGTTAGTTTAGAACGGCCATATAGACTGGCAACCAAGTCGATATAGATCAACTCATCCGCGCCTTGATCATAGTAACGGTGCGCAAACTCTTGCGGATCACCCAACACGCGCAACCCTTCAAGATGGACACCTTTGATCAGGTTCGGCCCTTTAACATCAAGCCGTGCAATCAGACGGACATTGGGTTTCAATCCTGCCCCTCCCAAACCGAATGGCGCAAGGACCACTTGCCGTCCTCATACTTCCACAAATGGGGCGACCGGAATGAATCTGTCAAATTGTCAAAATAGGCTCGATCAATAATCGGCTGTTCAAACATTTTTGATGCCTCGGGAAATTCTTTTTTCGGCAGGCTAAGATAGGCAAAAATTTCATCCGCGAACCGTTCGGGGAACTCTCCATCAAAGCGCCGCGCAAGGGCCACCCCTTCATCTCGATCAATATCGCCTGACCGGATCTCCTGCGCCGCGTCATAGGTTGCCCGTCCGATCCCGAACTTAATCATGGTCGTGTAATAGTGAAAGTCATCAATTCGGTCATCGATTGAATTATATTTACTATAGGTACCCGGCGTTCTTTCTGGTGATGCCTGAAACCCGCCATGTTCGACAGAGTAGTAATAGCAGCTTTGCGGATGCCATTTCAGATAGTAGCCAAGATAATGAACCTCGACATTCTTTTCTTCGATCTGGGCAGGGTCCGCAGGCAAATAGGGTTGAAGGTCATAAGGCTCCACCCCGAAATCATTGGTCAGACTTTCAATGGACGTGCCGCCCAAAAAGATTTTTGATTTGTCATCCGCTGTAAAATAGCGCCAATCGCGTTTGGCCGTTTCGGTGTCGCCGACAGGATTGCCATATTCAGCCTCATTTTCCCCAAAAAAGACCAGCGGAATGTCATGCAAAATAGCCATTTTGGGCGCCAATGATTTTTGCCCAAACATAAAGGCCTGAAACGGATGAAACAGGTTTTCAACGGCAAGCCGCGTCAACAGCCTGTGCACACGCCCATTTGGTGTTGTCAAAAGATTGTCAAAACCTGCGTGAATCCATGATTGGAAATTTTTCCAACCCCAATCCGTATAGATATGGGGTGCCCAGGTGACCGTCAGCGGGTGCATCCCAAATTCATGCTTCAACATATGGGCAGCATAAAAACTGTCCTTGCCGCCCGACCCGGGCACAACACAATCATAATGGCCGTCAGTACGACGATGCTTTGCGCAAAGCTCCTCCAATTGGGCGCGCCGTTCGTCCCAATTGATTATTTTGTGCTTCTGTTCCGCCACCTTGCAGGCATCGCAAATATTCTCATCATCGAAATTGATGGTCTCTTTCTTGCTTTCCTTGGTGTGGGCATATTCAACCGCGGAATTAGGCCGTTGATTGGAAATCACACAGCGGCTGCAATAGCGCACCTCGGTCGGCAGGCCATACTTCGCTTCATTCGGATTGTCCGTCGTGAAGGAGGCAAAATCGATCTCGCGGCGGCTGGGATATAGCATCGGCATCTCGTAACAAGTCAGGTCAAATCATAGTTAAACTATGTCAATATGGTCCGAATCACCGTGTATTTGCAACGGTGTATCTGGTCCTTCATCGGGAATTTCTGCGGGAAATCATGCGGCAATTCCCCCAAACTCACCCACTGGCGAGGTTGCTTGCCCCCTCCCCCCGATTCAGTTTATCTAACAAGTATGGTTTTCGGACAAAGGGGATAGCCCGTGTCAGTTTTATTGATGGGGTTCTATGAACAACAGGTTCACGAACTGATTGAAGGCGGCATGCCTGTCAAGCGCGTGTATCTGCTGGGTGCCGCGCAGCCCAAGAAACCTGTAGAAGGCGTCACCTTCACCCCTTTTAGGGTTTTAACGGGCATCGCAGACGATGACGTATTCGCCCCGACATTGGACGAAGCGATTGCCGCGAAGGCACGCGAAACTGGTTTTCGCTATTTCAGGCGCACGCATTTCCGCCTGTTCAGCCGCACCGTCAGTCGCCGGGAAAGCTGGCTTGATGTAGAAAATCACTTTGAGGCGGGGCTGCAATATTTCTGGAAGGTTCTGAACGAAGATCGCATCTCGACCGTACTGTTCAACAATGTGCCGCATATTGGCTCGACCCAAATTCTTTATCACCTATGCAAGGCGATGGGAATCAGGACTATCGTGCCCTCAACCACGATGTTTTCAGACTATATGTGGATTGCTGAATCGATAGAAGATCTAGGTATTCGCGGCCCAGAAACAGATGATCACGGCACGCTGGAAATCAAATATGATCTGGAAATTCCGTTTCTATTTCGCAATCTAAAACGCGTCAGCAAGACAAAGCTGGTAGGACAGATCGCAAGCCGCATTCTAAACACAAGCCTGAAATATTTGATCGCCCCCCTCACCGGGAACTGGAATGGCGCACGCAAATCCTACAATAAATTGACGCGCATTTACCGTGTGTACAAAGTTCACAATTTACCGGACCATTATTACAGTGACCCGGTTGAGGGTGAAAAGTTTATCTATGTCCCCCTTCACCTGCAGCCTGAGATGACAACCGACATCACAGGCGGCGATCTGTTTGTAGATCAGGCGCTGGCGGTCGAACAATTGGCCCGACACCTGCCAGATGACTTTTCCATCTATATCAAGGAAAACCCATTGCAGACCGCCTATATGCGGGATGCAAGTTTTTACAAGCGTATCTTGTCTATCCCTTCGGTCAAATTAATCAGATCGGAATATAGCTCACATGCGCTGATCAAAAATTCTGTCGGCGTTGCCAATATTTGCGGCACCGCTGGATGGGAGTGTTTGCAAGCCCGCAAACCAACAATCACATTCGGCTTAGCATGGTATCGCGACCTGCCTGGCGCATTTGAATGGACGGCCGATCATGCCGATGTCATGCAGCGCTTTTTTGCTTTCGACTATGACCACGATAAATTGGTAGCTGCCGTCGCAAAAAAAGAACACCTATTATGGCCCGGCCTTGTCGATCCCATTCTCAACTTGGATGACAAGGAATTTCCGCATCGTGATCGCGCATGGAAACAGGCGGTTGAAACCATGTTAACGGTTTATCACCGCCACTGATCACCACGCGGTCAAGCCGCCGTCAACAATGATATTTTGCCCCGTAACATAACGGCTGGCGTCAGAGGCCAAAAAGATCAACGCACCCGTCATATCATCAGGTTGTGCCATGCGCCCCAAGGGAATGCGGGCAGAATATTTGGCCTCGAACACATCATTTTGGCCGCTTGAGACACCACCGGGCGTTAGTGTGTTCACCCGCACGCCCTTATCCCCCCAATAGGTTGCAAGATACCTCGTCAGCCCCACAATGCCTGCCTTTGATGCGCTATAGACTGCGGGTGTGTTGATCTGCCGACCAAGATAGTCTGATCCTTCGTAAATCCGCTGGTCAGGCCCGACAACACCATAGATAGACGCTGTTTGAATGATGCTGCCGCCGCCGCGCTGTGCCATGCGCCCGCCAATTTCTCGCGCCATAAAGAATGCACCGTCCAGATTGACGGCCATAATCTCTTTCCAGGTAGCAGCATCAAATAACTCTGTCGTTTCAAAAAAGGCATCTAAGGCCTTTCCCTTTGACGCCGCATTATTGTGCAAAATATCAACAGGCCCCAATTCGCTTTCCACCGCCTCAACAAGCTGACGCACCGCGCCTGCGTCAGAGACATCGACATCAAATGCAGCGGCACGACATTTGTATGTCCGCTCCAAATCCGTTGCCAATTGCTTGGCCTTCGCCTGATCGATATCGATGACAGCGATGGTGGCGCCATGATCTGCCAAAGCATGGCAGAAATAGGGTCCCAATATGCCCGCCGCCCCTGTAACAAGCGCAACCTTGCCGGACAAATCGAACTGCGCGCGGCTGAAATGACCCTTTTCCAACATATCCGTCATGGTCAGCCTTCCTTTCCACGCAATTGTCTCGCGTGCAGTAATTTCACAATCTCAAAATCAAGCGGCGTATCAATATCGAAGGAGCGATCCTCCGGCATTTCGAATAATCTAGTATCCGGATAAAACACCTTGGGGTCTTTTAAAAACTCATCACGACGCCAAACATAAATCGACGCGTTCATATCAAAACAAACAGGCGCATCCTGCCGCCGCAACACACTTTCCATAGGCTTAGAGAGATGAACTGTGCCGCCTTCACCTTGTTCGACCAAATTAAAATAGGGTGACCGGCGCGCCGGACTGCCAGTAATCACATTGGTGGCTCCTGTTTGATTAAACAGATTCACTGCCCCCACTATATCGTCAACCTTCCGCAAGGGTGAGGTCGCATCCAAATCTACAAATGCCGATACTGTATTGCCAAGATAGGCTTCAGCACTTTTTAGACAATGCGCGATTGCCGGCAGTTTACCCGCAGTATCTGTAGCCATTTCATCTGGCCGTCGAACCAAATGATCGGCGCCGCTTGCCGACGCCACATCCAAAATCTCCTGGCTGTCACTACTAACCGCTATAAGTTCAAAAAGCTGGCTTTGTTTGGCCTGCGCAATGGTCCAGGCGATGACCGGTTGACCGTTCAGGTCCTTGACATTTTTGCCCGGCACACCCTTTGACCCGCCCCGCGCACAGATTGTACAAATCATAGACATGTTTTAACCCATTCGCCCTTTTGCGCCGCTTGTTCAATGGCATTGATCAGGCCCATCACAGCCTGTCCGTCACGCGCAGTTGCAATATGATCCCTATCCCCTGACAAAATCGCAGTATGCATCGACTGATAAGTCATATTGCGATCGACCACATAGTCTCTCGGCGGTTCTCCCCCTACGGCAAATGAGTTTTGGATCATATCCACGCATAATGTGTTGTTTGCCGTTGTCACTTGCAGTGATCGTTTTGCAGGTCTGTCGAAATAGTTCACGGTGACGGTCGCGACCGCACCGCTTTCCATTTCTAGTAGGATCGACCATGCTTCATCAGCATCAATATCCAGCACCCCCAAATTCCCGCCAATCGCAGCAACACGCTTCCAAGGCCCAAATAACCATAACAGATAGTCAAGTTCATGGCTCAAATCCCGCAGCACACCGCCGCCTTGCGCCTGATCTGCTGAATATGTTGTCCTGAAGTCGCGGCCCGGACGCCAATCTGCTAAATGCTGCCCGCAATGTATGGTGATTTGCTGTACCGCCTCACCAGACAGGCTATGACGCAATTCCTGTAACAGGGGATGAAAGCGCAAATTATAGCCAACGCAAACCTGACGGAACTTATTATCCGGCAGCTCTTGGCCATTTTCATTGATGGGCTTTTCAACCAACACAGCGCCTTCAAATCCTGCGCCTGCCAAAGCCTGAATATCTGACATATGTCGCGCTGTCGATGAGGCAATCACCGTATAGTCAAACGGGCCGCCCGCGATTGCATCGGCAATAGACGCAAAGCGGGGAACTGCCGCCTCTTGATTCCCGGTTACAGCCGAAACTTGTAAACCCAGCGACGTCAGTATGTCGGCATGACGTTGCCCGATAGACCCAAAGCCGACAATCAATGCCCGCATCTGTCTATCGCTGAAAGTCATGCGCTTTTTCCAGATCGTCAGGACGCCCCACATCCATCCAAGGTTCATGCATGGGAAAAACAATGGCCGCCCCGCCTGCCTTGCTGACATCAGTGAACAATGTGGGCATGTCGCAAAAGTCACCGGCCTTAAGATGACACAGCGCCGATGGCTCAAGCGCATAAATACCAGCATTAACATGGTGGCGTTGCACGGGCTTTTCCTCAAAACCTGTAATAGTCAGCCCATTGGTTTTGACGACCCCATAAGGATTCCGCCACTCCATCTGGCGGACAGCCATGGTCGCATCTGCCCGGTGGGAATTGTGGAAGTTGAGCAAATCCAAATAGGCAATATCTGTCATCACATCGCCATTGGTGACGATGAATGGTAGGTTAGGCACAGGGTCAAGTAAGCCAAGCGCACCTGCTGTGCCTAGTTTTTCTTCTTCGTGCACATAGGTGATGGTCGCCCCCCACGCGGCCCCATCGCCGAAATAGTCAACAATCATGTGACCCAAATAGTTCAAGCACATGGTGATGTTGGTAAACCCCTCTGCCACCGCCCGTTCAACAATATGGGCCAGCATCGGCTTACCTGCGACTTCCAACATGGGCTTGGGGCAAGATTCGGTAAACGGACGCAGCCGCTTGCCCTCGCCACCTGCCATGATCACAAATTGATTATCAAGCGCGCTGGAACTTTCCAGATCATCCCACAGGTGCAGGCCACATAATTTGCGCCCTTCTTCAACCACTGGAATTTGGTGAAATCGATTGGCCCGCATGATCGCCTTGACCTGCCCGATCGGCATATCGGGCGGTACAACAAATGGATTGTCGTTCATCACGACCGATACCGGATCGGTTAATGCCACGTCGCGGATCAACCCGCGCCGCACATCCCCATCTGTTACAGTTCCCGCAAGATGACCATTATCATCAACAACCATCACGATTTGAAGTGAGCTGTCAGACAGGTTCTGTATTGCCTGTTTCAATGTCGCGTCACGCGGCAGAAGGGCCGCGCGCCAAGATTCACCGAAGCTTTCTTGCATCCCGCTCTCCTATTCCCCGACGTGTTTGCCATTGACAGCAAGATCGTGCCGCAGCGTGCATCCTGCGCCGACAATAGCATGATCGCCAACCTGAACAGACTGAATCAAACAAGCGCCTGCGCCGACAAAGGCCCCTATTCCCACTGCCGCGCCACCGCATAAAACGGCACCCGGAGCAATATGAGCAAGATCACCGACCACACTGTCATGATCAACAATCGCACCTGTATTGATAATCGCATTCATGCCAATACTGACACCAACTTGTATAGTTACCCCAGCCATGATCTGTGCCCCATCGGCAATTGCAACACTAGGATCAATAATAGCCGATGGGTGAACCAGAGACGGCACGGAAAAGCCTGCTGCGCGTGCCTCGTCATACAGGCGGGGGCGTAAGCTGGTTTGATCGGGTAACAATCCGACACCAATAGCCGCGTGTGTATCTTTGGGATCAAACTCGGCGCGGATTTCATCGTCGGCCAAAACAGGTACGCCCTGCCAAACCTTTTGTCCGGCATTAGATAGGGCTGGGTCGGCAACGCCCACAACCTCATGCCCGCAGGCACGCAACAGGGCAGCCACGACTGTGCCGTGACCGCCAGCTCCAAACAGAACAAATTTTTGCGGCTGATCGCTCATCGCTAATTTGCCCCTTCTTTATTGATCGACACAATCGGCATGCCAGCACCGACAGCTTCCGTCAAGCGCGCGCCAATGCAATCCCAAAAATCTGCCGCGAACAGACCTGTAGAACTGCGGGCGGTGCGCACATCATCAGTCGTAACGATATGTCCTGCTGGCAGGTCGCGCACGGCAATGATGCGCTGGCGGACAAGTTCCCGCGTGGAAAGCTCCACCGCCTGCGGACGCTTGATCCCATCACCCAATGATGCGCTGACCGCCCGAATACCCGCAACCAACTGGGTCAATTCTGGAACAGTGAGAGAGGCTTTGTGATCAGGCCCCGGCAAATCACGGTCGAGCGTGAAGTGCTTTTCAATAATGGTTGCACCACGCGCGACAGCGGCAAGCGATACGGCAATTCCTGCCGTGTGGTCGGAATAGCCGACGGGCAGCCCAAACACCTCTGTCATGTGATCCATAGCGCGTAGGTTCACAGCCTGCGGCGCGGCGGGATAGTCAGATGTGCAGTGAAGCAGGCTGACCGTACCTGCCAACGCCCCAGACACAGCCTGTTCGGTGCCGGGCCATGCGTCCCACAACTCGTCATTGCTTGCTGGCGGCTGATCATGGGTTCGTGCGTGATGCACAACAGCCAAGGCAAACTCAATCTCATCCGTATCGGCCATGCCCGTCGACAGGATCAAGGGGCGGCCAGATTTGGCAAAGGCCCACAATAATGGGGCGTTCGTCAGCTCCCCCGACGGCACCTTATAACGCGACAAGTTAAGCTGTTGCAGGAAGGCAAGGCTTTGCAGATCAAAGGCAGTGGACAGAAACTCGATACCTGCCGCTTCTGCGCGCGCCTTAAGCGGTTCGTGCCACTCCTCCTTCAACTCAAGCGCGGCAAGCATGTCACGCTGGCTGATCTGCTCGCCCAGATTGTCCGCCTGATAGGAGGCTAGCCCCGCGTCCAGCCCGGCCAACCGATCAGCGTTGAAGGTTTGAAATTTGACCGCATCGGCCCCAGCAGCAGCGGCAGCGTCAACCAATTGTTCCGCAAGTGCCAATTCGCCATTATGATTGACGCCCGCTTCTGCGATGATGAAGACATGTTCTTGATCAGCCATCAGTCACCACCCGATCAACAAATTGTTTCGGTCCGATGGAAGCGAAATCAATGTCTGCGAGCACATCTAGAATTCGTCCGGCGGCCCCCGGCGTGCCATAGGGCGTGTCGCAGGCGGTGCTCAGCGCCTGGTGATCCTGTGACAGGGCCTGCGCGATCGCGTCTTTGATGGCGTCGCAATCCCCCTCAACCGACAAAACTGACGGGGCGAGCGGTCGTCCGCTTTGGCGATGACCGACATTTACGGTTGGCGTGCCCAATGCAGGTGCCTCAAGCAAGCCGCTGGATGAATTGCCAAGTACTAGATCAGCCTGCTGCACAGCGCTTAGATAACGACGCATGCCTAGTGATTGAACTAAGGCGCGGCGATCCTGTTTTGCTGCGATAAAGGCAGACAGTTGGTCATGCACAGCTTGATTGCCCGTATCTGCATTCGTTCCGGTGACGATAACAGACGCATCAAAGCTATCAATCGCCCCAAGAAGCGCGGTTAATTCATCAAGGCCCGCTTGGCCCAGTGCTGTGACAGGATGGAAGGTCAGTAAAAAGATGGGACCATCTGCCTTGACCCCCAAATCGGCACAAATCGTATCGAGCGGCACGGGGTCGAGAGCACTGATATTGTCAAGCCCGAGGCTGCCAACAGTCCAAACGGTGTCTGCGGCTTCGCCCATTTGCAGCAGGCGCTGACGGAACGGCTCTGCCGCCACGAAATGAAGTCGCGCCATCTTGCTGACCGCATGGCGGATCGCGTCATCAATCGCGCCTTCGGTTACTTCACCGCCATGAACATGGATAATGGCGATATTGGCAATCAGGGCTGCGCTCGCCATGCCCAACAGCTCATAACGATCGCCGACCAGCACCAGTGCATCAGGCTTTAGGTCGGCCAGCGCGTCAGCAAACCCCTGCACACCCTTGCCAAGCGCGCGCGTGATGGATCGCGGGTCATCCCCGTCAAGGTCCATATCCACCTTGACGCAAATAGCGAAGCCGTCGGCCTCGATCTCCTGCCATGTGTTGCCGTGATCGGCTGATAGATGCGCGCCCGACACAATCAGTTGTAAATCAAACTCAGACCGTTCTTGAAGCCCTGATAATAGAGGCTTCAACAAGCCATATTCCGCTCGCGTCCCGGTAAAGACTGCAATCTTTTTCGGTGCGCCTGTCATGAGGATAGCGCCGCCGGGCTGGATGGCAGCATCACCACATGATCATGCGCCCATTGCGCATTGGGTGTCGGGCCGGATGGGGCCGCGCCATACATGGGTGTCTGCGTCATTAGCTGCCAGAAGGGGCGGGTCATCACACCTGCGCTATTAGTCCGTTCGATCAATGCTTGCTTCTGCTCTTGGCTGGGGCAGGCAACAGCGCACAGCCAGAAGTTTGACCTGCTGCCATTTTCGCTTGGTTCATCACAAAATGCATAATCGCTGCCTGCAAACAGCGCGCGGTAGCCCGCCGCCATGGCCCGCTTGCTTTCAAGATAGGTGTCGAGCCGTTCAAGCTGTGCACAGCCCAGCGCGGCATTCAAGTTCGGCATGCGGTAATTAAAGCCGAGTTCGTCATGAATGAACTCATAAGGATGGGGCTGCTTTGCGGTCGTGGTGATGTGCTTGGCGCGCTTGCCATCTTCTTCGCCACACAGGATCGCCCCGCCGCCGCCCGTCGTCACAATCTTGTTGCCGTTAAAGCTTAGGACGCCATAGCGGCCCGTCAGGCCCGCGTGGCGTCCCTGGTCATAGGTGCCCAGCGCCTCTGCCGCGTCTTCAATCAGGGTTAGGTTCCAGTCTGCACAGACAGACGCAATGTCACTCATGCGAGCAGGATGTCCAAGAATGTGCACCGGCACACATGCCTTGATCGGGCGGCCATCAGCCTTGTTGCGGCACTGACCATCACCATCCAATTCCGCATTGTCGGCAAGCCAAGCGCCCAACGCCTCAGGGCACATGCTGTAGCGGCCCCGGTCAATATCGACAAAAATGGGGGACGCGCCAGTATAGGCAATGGCGTTGCAAGTGGCGATAAAGCTTAAGGGCTGGGTGATGACATAATCCCCTGCCCCGACGCCCGCCAAATGCAGCACAGCATGAAGCCCCGCGGTGCCATTCATAGTGGCGACGACCGCGGGCGCTTCGGTAATTTGCTTTAGCTGGGCTTCGAACTGATCAACATAGGCCCCAACGCTCGACACAAAGGTTGAGTCAATCGCGTCCATCAAATAATCGCGATCAGCCTGCGCAAATTGCGGCGCATGCAGCGGGATGAAGTCCTGTGTCTGGTAGGTATCCCGAATATGTGTGATCAGTTTTTCAATCACCAGTGTCTCATCAGTTAGATATTATAACGCCCGGCATCATACTGGGCGAGATTGGCCGGGTCGGTAAACCATTCAATCGTTTTGGTTAATCCGGCGCGCAGATCATTCTGCGGCGCGAAATCCGTCAGGCCGCCGATCTTGCGATTGTCACAGCACAGGCGGAACACTTCCGAATTTTCGGGGCGCAAGCGGGCCTCGTCCGTTTCGATGGTGACATCGCTGCCCATAATATCGCGGATCAAATTGACGGTGTCGCCGACCGAAATTTCGGTGCCAGAGCCGATATTCACCGTTTCGCCGATAGCGGCATCGCAATTCATCAACGCGAGGAAGCCACGCGCCGTATCTTCAACATAGTTGAAGTCGCGGGTCGGGCTGACATCGCCCAGCTTGATGCTTTTTGCGCCTGCAGCGATTTGCGTGATGATGGTCGGGATCACGGCACGGGCTGACTGGCGCGGGCCATAGGTGTTGAAGGGGCGCGCGATTGTCAGCGGCAATTCAAAACTTGTGTGAAAGCTGGTGGCTATGGCGTCCGCGCCGATTTTCGACGCACTGTATGGCGACTGCGCCTGCAAGGGATGCACCTCATCAATCGGCACATATTGTGCGGTGCCATAAACCTCGCTGGTTGAGGTGTGGATAAAGCGGGACACGCCATGTGCCTTTGCCGCCTGACACATATTCAAAGTGCCCGTGACATTGGTCGCGACATAACTGTCAGGGGCGACATAGGAATAAGGGATAGCGATCAGCGCGGCGAGATGAAGGACCACATCAACGCCCTTGACCAATTCCATGCAAAAGCCGGGGTCGCGGACATCGCCCAATACAAGATCAACCTGATCGCGGCAATCACTGTTATCGAGCCAACCGAACTGGCCATTGGAATTGTAAATTCCCAGCGCGCGGACATCATACCCCTCCTTAACGAGTAGTTCCGTCAAGTGGGACCCGATAAAGCCATCCGCGCCTGTCACCAGTATCTTTGATTGATGCATTGTTATGCCCAACCCTTCATTCAAAATTCTTGCTGTTTACTTGGCATCATTATCCTGACGGTAAATCGCCATTATCGACTTGCCAAGTGTCTTACTGTTTTCTGCCTTGTCATAATCCGGCACAATTTTTGCGTAATCTTTTTGCAAAACACCCGGCCAAAGCAGATGTGATTTCCGGTCTACACCGGTACGTAGTTGATTTGAATCCCTGTCAGTGAATGCCGGGGCATCAAACAGGTTTTGGGGGCGATCCTCCCACTTCATAGCCCCGGGCAGATCACGATACCAAATTTTGCCGAACACAATGGCAGGCTTATCCATTTGCAGGGCTTCCCACCCCGCCGTACCCGTTATCGTCCCAACGGCGATAGAATCGCGAACCAACATGATGGAAGGGGTGGAAAATTCCATCATTTTGACGCGCGGAATCGCTGCAAGGCGGCTAAAAAAGCTGCTCCCCCGCATATAGGCCGATTGTTTGGGGTTTTCTTTCACATAAATCATCACATCGTCTGGTAAAGCGCGTGACAATTCTTCGATCGCGCGCAACTGATCTGCATAGGGGCCGCCCAAAATGTCGGTCGACATTTCAGGTTGTAGATGCAAGGGAAAATATACGAACTTTTTACCAGCGTCGTAAGGTTCTGACAGATCAGCAATGCCCTGTTGCAACGCCTCTTCAAGCCGCAGCCATTTCAATTTGGCCGCTGTCTTGATAACTGACTTCCGGTTCCAAAAATGTAGACCAGCTATCGTCTTGAACAGGTAGTTGCCCCGCTCGCGCCAGCGTTGATAGCGGAAGCGGGATGCCGATTTTTGCCCTGCCCCCTTCATATAGAACGGCACAGCAGGGTCTGGATTAATCGGGATATGTTTTTGTTCGCCCGTTGAATACCCGGCAATGCCCAATTCTTCAATTGATGGCGCGGCCCAAAACAGATTCGGCCATTGCGACTGAAACAGGACAAGGACCCTGATCCCCATCGCCTTCGCCAGATGATAGAGGATAATTGTAGATCCGCCATGCGGCACATTTTGGAATATAACAGTATCGACCCCATCGCGCCGCAACAGCGTCCAATAAAATTGCAGTGCATTTTTGAAATGATTGACGACATCATCCCAATTGTAAGTGCCGTAGGTGCGCCGCTTGAAAGTGCGATAGTGAGTCCGCTCAAAATAGATCAGCGCATCGTCCGTGACTTGTTGTTCAATCACAGGATCAAGGTCGGGGGCAAAGGCGCCCTCAAACATGTGGTGAACCTTATCGACGGGGATATAGGTGACGCCTTCAACAGGCGATGTCGGAAGCCGATGATTATAGATAAATGTGCTGACGGGCATGCCATGATCATGCAAGGTTGCAAACGCTTCATAATCAAAGCCGACTAAAGCAACACCCATCCTAGATAACCTTCCAACATTGCACGCGAATCGACGCCTGATTTGCACTGTTTCATTACCGCATTTACATCATTTGTGCCGCCTGAATGCAATGATACTATTGGCGCTTATTTTCTGTCATCGAAGCCTTGTTGGTATCAGGTCTGGCTGTGCGCCAACATACATGATACGCAGACAGCTATCACTGAACCGCCAACGCACTGCGTCACCTTCGCTACGGACCACAATCAATGCCCAAGCAATACATGTCAGGTTCGACATTGTTTATGCTGACCATCGCGGCTGCGATCGTTGCGGCAAATGCCTATTATGTTCATCCGATCATCGGACGGGTTGCGGTTGAATTCGGTGTTGATCAGGCGATTGTCGGTGCCGTGCCTGCCTTTAATCAAATCGCATTGGCCCTGGGCATATTTTTAATCATGCCTTTGGGTGACCGGATCAGTAACCGCAGGCTTGTACTTGTCTGCCTGTCTGCGCAGCTTTTCGGCCTGTTCATCATGGCATTGGCGACTGATTTTTGGTTGTTCGTCGCAGGCTCCACCATATTGGGTTTTTTTACAATCACGCCTTATCTGCTGCCTGCCTACACCTCAAAACGCGTTGCACCCGATAAATTGGGCCACGCAACCGCCATGATCTCAACGGGGGTTGTTGCTGGCCTTTTGCTGTCGCGCACTGGCAGCGGGCTGATCGCGGAGCTGTTTGGCTGGCGCACAGTCTATTGGATGGCCTTGGCACTAATGACAATGGCCACCGCCATTCTGCCGTTTTTGCTGGAGGAACGGGAGGAACAGACCCCGCGTGATCTGCCATCTTATCCGCAGCTAATAGGTTCGCTCTTTCCACTGGCGCGGCAATATCCACAGACCATTATTTCAGGATCCATCCAAGGTATCAGCTTTGCTATTTTTCTGACCGTTTGGCTTGGCATCGGCCTGCACTTAACAAGCCCTGAAATCGGCATGGGCACAGATAAGGTCGGTTATCTGGCGGGCGTTTCAGCACTTAGCCTGATTACGACCCCGCGACTAGGACGATTGGCGGATCGGCTGGGCGCACGGCGCACACGCCTTTACGTCGCCATCGTGCAGTTCTTCGGCATTTGTCTGCTGCCATTTGTGGGCGATTCCTATTGGTTGATCTTGATCCCGCTCACCATCACCAGCACCGCCGGTCCCATGATCGACATTACCGGCAGGATGACGGCCCTGAACCAGGCGGGCGAAACCCGCACACGCCTGATGACAATCTATGTCACCGTCATGTTTATCGGTGGCGGCATCGGCAGCTGGATCGCCACCATTTCCTATGATATTGGCGGCTGGGCGGGAACCTGCATTGCCACCTTTATCTTGTCTGCTATTGTGGTTGTGATGTCCGCTTGGCAAGCAAAGGCACAGGCGAAAGAATTGGTGGCGACCACAAAATAAAACGCCGCCAGACGCAAAGTCCAGCGGCGTCATCATTGTCTTTAAAGCCGATTATTCAGCTGCTTCCGCTACATGGATCGGCAAGGGCTTTTCAAGTTCTGCCCAATCAATCAGACCATCGCCGGATAGGTTTTCATATTCCAGCAGACCCAAGGCTTCAAACTTCGGACGGACATTGTCAGTCAACAGCCCAACACGCTTGAGATTCGGGATGATGCGTTCGAACAGTAGATTGCGGAACATTTGCATCACTTCACCGTCAAGCGTGCGCTTGCGTGCCTCTTCCACATCCCAACCGAAATGTTCAAACACATCAACGGGGATCAACCGTTCGCGCATGACAACGCAGGCCTCATAGGCAAACTCGGCGCGTTCCTCAATCTCCTCTTGCGGCAATGTCCGGATATAATCTTCCAAATAATTGACACCAAAGGCGACGTGGCGACCTTCGTCACGAATGACAAGCTCAACAATATTTTTGCAAAGCGGTTCGTAGGTCGTCATCCGCATCGTGTTAAAGGCAGCAAGGGCCAACCCTTCGATGATCAACTGCATACCGATGAATTTCAGATCCCAACGCGGGTCTGTCAAAACTTTATCGAGCAACAGCTTCAAGTTCGGGCTGACCGGATACATGATCCCCAGCTTTTCCTTGATATACTTGGCAAAGACTTCGACGTGCCGTGCCTCATCAAAGGTTTGGCTACCGGCATAAAGCTTTGCATCATGGGTCGGTGCACAGGACACAAGTTGACTTGCGACCAACAGGGCGCCCTGCTCCCCATGCAAAAACTGGCTCAAGGTCCAGGCGAAATTGTGCCAGGCAAACTCAAGCTTTTCATCTTCGCTCATCCGCTCAAACGGTTCATACCCTGCAAAGGGATTGATGTTCGGGTCTGAGGGATGTTCAGTGTGCGGATAGTCAAGTGACCAATCGACATCAAGCTCAGCATTCCAATTGTGCTGTTTGCCCAATTCGTACAGCCGCTTAATGCGCTTGTTCGCCTCAGTATAGTCCCAGTTATAGGACCCGGTTAACGGCGTATTGAAAATTTCACGAATGCGGGCAACATCTTCGCCTGTCAGCTTGTCCGCCATTTCGCCGGGATCATTTTCGTGCAGCCATTCTTTTGAGTAATATTGTACCTCGCGGGGGGCCGCTTCAACGGTGTCTAGTTTTAGCATGGTTATTATCTCCACCTTGATTGCAAGATGGACCATGACAGACTATTGCCAGCGGGACATTGATCTGCATCAATTCGTGACGCAGGCGTCATTTTTTATCAACGGCACCACCCCTCCGCACCATTGTCATTCGATAAAGACTACTTTATTATTGTAGCTAACGATATTGATATGCGCCAGCCGCTGGTTGGCGCTATTGGGGGCAACATCATGACTTTATTGGGAAAGGTCCGCCTGTGCGGGGCCAGTCTATCTTTTATTTTTGCGGCCAGCAGCGTACTTGCCCAAGACACGACTGCACAAAACGCTCAGGTAGACAGCCAAACAGCACAAACCCCTGCCTCCGCTGAAGAAACCAAAAAACTGATTGAAGAGATTATCGTTTCAGCAGAACGGCGCGACGCCAATTTGCAAGATGTCCCCGTTGCGGTCAGTGTTTTCACATCTGAAACACGGCAGATCATCGGCCTTGATACGCTGACAGATTTTGCAAAACATACGCCCGGTCTATCTTATTCAAGTTCTGACGACCGCGTGTTTGTTCGTGGCATTGGCCGGCAAACCAACACAGCAGGGTCAGAACCGGGCGTCGCCTCCTATGGGGATGGGGCGTATGATTCCAGCACTGTATCCATTAACGGGTCGGACTTTTTTGTGCAGCGGGTCGAAGTTTTGCGCGGTCCGCAAGGCACGCTTTATGGCCGCAACTCGATCGGGGGTGCGATCAATGCCATCTCAAAACGGCCAAAGCAAGAAGTTGGGCTTGATGCACGCTTAGGCTATGCCGATTATAATGCGTGGTCCTTGTCATTCATTTACAATCAACCCATCAGCGACACCATTCGCGCCAGCATTGGCGGGTCAATTGGCGTGCAGCAGGATGGCTATTTCAAGAACGTCGCAACCGGCAATGATGAAGGCAGCGCGGTTGAAGGCGGCCTAGCCGAACTGCAGGTCGAAATTGATATTTCAGAAAGCGTTACAACTTGGTTTCGCCTGTTCACAGGGGCAGCAGATATGCGGCCCCGGGCAACCAATACGATTGACCCTTATGACACTGCTGCCTTCCCCTCAGGCTATCTAACGCCCGGTAGCGCGCTTGGCTATTCCCAGCCATCGCTTGTGCAGCTGGGGTCCGCGAAAGAAAATCCCGGCGTGGCTGACCCCTTTAAAATCAATGTAAACACGGAAAGCACGGCAGATATTGGTGATTATTACGCGCTGATCAATCACACGGTTTGGAAGCGCGACAATTACGACATCAAGCTGATCGCCAGCCGCCGCAGCTATACCTACAACAGCCTAAAGGATTTGGACCAGACAGATGTGGTGTCATATAACTACCCGCTGTTGGGTGACCCGTCCCTGCCCTGCGATGCTCCGGCTGTTTGCGTCACTATCTTCCCCAATTTCACATTCGGTTATTTAGAAGACCGCGATTATGCCAGCATTGAAATTGACTTCACCTCAACAGGTGATGGCCCTTTGCAGTGGATTGGCGGGCTTTACTATTATTGGGAAAGCATGAACCAGGGGGTGCACTTTACAACCCCCGATCAACCTGAAATGCGGTCACCATTCTATTTTGTTGACCAGAACGATCCGGGCAGCATCGTAGCCTCTGGCCTCGGCCTGCTTGGCCTTCCTGATTTGGGGTTAGGCGATGTCATGCCGCAAGGCCCGGCACCCGCCAACCCATCAGGTGATGTTGTTACTGTCGACACCTATTTGAAGGTGCAATCCTATGCCCTGTTCGGACAGGTTGATTATGAAGTGACAGATACGCTGAAAGCGACATTGGGCCTGCGCTATACAATCGATTTCAAGGAAGCTGACGAAAATCTGCGTGTGGTATGCTTTGGTTGTGGCGAACCTACGCTTATCCAGCCGGGATTTCCCGCGCTTGATGTCACAGCCATCGCTGTATCCTACGACAAGGCAGAAGGCGTCGATTCAGACGTCACTTTCAAAGCGAACGGGCTTGCCAATCGACGCCTGAAAAATGATTGGGCCGAAGGGTCAGGCACGGTCGGGCTACAATGGACGCCGAATGATGATTGGATGGCCTATGCGAAAATCAGTCGGGGCTATAAATCCGGCGGCTTCAATGCTGGTGGCTTAACACCGCTGCCGCAGACTGATCCTGAATACATTCTAGCATATGAATTAGGCAGCAAGTTCGGCTATGAAGGCACATTCATACTGAACACATCGCTATTCTTTAATGACTATGAAGGGTTGCAAATTCCCCTAACCGTTCCACAGGCAAGCGGCATCAACCTGACGGAATTCGCTAATCTTGACAGCGCCTATGCCTATGGGCTTGAGCTTGAGGCAACATGGCAGGTCAATGACAGCCTACAAATTCGGTCAAGTTATGCCTATTCAGATTCTGAAATCACATCATGCTGCTATGTCGATACTGCCGACCCCGCAGCACTGGACAAGGATGCACAACCCGTGCCTACTCCCGGCGATGGAACTGTTGTGGCGCAAAGTCTGAATGGGAATGAGCTGAACCAGCTTCCCCGTCACAAATTTTCGTTGAACGTCAATCACAGCACCATCTTCACCAAGGGCATCTTAATCCTCTCAGGCAATATGACTTGGCAAGATGATATGTATGCCAGCATTTTCAGCCGTGATTATTATCGGCTGGAATCTTATTTCCAGTTTGACCTGCGCGGCATCTGGACGACCCATGATCAGCGCTATCGGTTGATCCTGACAGCAAAGAATCTGTTGGACGAAGATGGCCATGATCAGGCAACCGCGCTGGGCTATGTCACACAGCCTGCATCAGGCGCACGCTATATTCGTGATTTCGGCATCATCTACCCAAGGCGCATTGGCGTGACGTTAGAAATGAATTTCTAGCCCCATCCAGCAAGAAAAAGCCCCCGCCAACCAAATGGCAGGGGCCTTCCTAAATCTAAGCGAAAGTGTGACTTACATCGCCTCGACGATGGTCACATTGGCGACACCGCCGCCTTCACACATGGTTTGCAGACCCCATTTCAGGTTGCGGGCACGCAGGGCGTGAACCAGTGTCGTCATCAATTTTGTGCCTGATGCGCCAAGCGGATGGCCAAGGGAAATCGCGCCGCCATTCACATTCAGCTTCGCATGATCACCGCCAGTATGGGCCAGCCATGCAATCGGCACGGGGGCGAAGGCTTCGTTCACTTCATAAAGGTCGATATCGTCAATCTTCATGCCTGCGCGCTGCAATGCTTTGTCGGTTGCGAACAAAGGCTCTTCCAACATGATAACAGGATCACCGGCGGTCACGGTTACATTGTGAATGCGTGCCAGCGGGGTCAGATTATGATCCTTTAGCGCCTGTTCTGATGCGATCATCACACCTGAGGAGCCGTCGCAAATCTGGCTGGCATTGGCAGCAGTCATAACACCGTCATCCATCAGGATTTTCAGTGATGCCATGCCTTCCATGCTGGCGTCATAGCGAATGCCTTCATCCTTTGTGTGCATGGCTTCGCCACCATCGGGGGTACGGCCCATGACGGGAACAATCTCGGCATCAAATGCGCCAGCCTCTGTTGCTGCTGCAGCGCGCTTGTGGCTTTCAACAGAGAATGCGTCAATCATCTCCTTTGTATGGCCATGCTTCTTGGCAATCATCTCGGCACCAGTGAACTGGTTAAAGTGCTTGATGCCAAAATGCTCTTTCACATTTTGCGGTGTCGGGTCTGTCGGAATGTCGAACAGCTTACCTGCACGGGCATTAATACCCATCGGGCAACGGGTCATGCTTTCAACACCCGCAGCGATCACCAGATCCTGCGTGCCTGACATAACAGCCTGCGCAGCAAATTGAATTGACTGCTGAGAAGAACCGCACTGACGGTCAATCGTCACGGCAGGCACTGAATCGGGAAGGTCTGATGCCAGAACCGCTGTACGGCCAACCTGCCCTGCCTGTTCACCGGCCTGCGAGACACAACCCATGATCACGTCTTCAAGCGCGGTGGGGTCAATGCCTGTTTCTTTAACAAGCGCGTTCAGGGTTTGCGCGGCAAGATTGGCGGGATGCCATTCAGCAAGCGCGCCACCACGGCGGCCACCTGCAGTCCGCTTTGCGGCTACAATATATGCATTGGTCATGTCTAATGTCCTTAAGCTTTGGTGCCCTATCCTATGTTCAGACAGGGCCGATGAAATGTCTTTGACCGGCCAATTGCGGTCGGATGCCGCCATTTTCTACGTCTGAAGCCATTTCGCAAGCATTGCGAGGCACTTTTTTGCAAAAAACCACTGTAACCCTACGGCAACCGGGATATTCTATGGGTGATTCCACTGACAGAGCGCAAAAAGATAAGTAAAACCAGTGAATCGGAAGGGACAAATGACCGATCAAACACCATCCACAAAAACAAAATATGATGGCGTTGCCATGACGTTGCATTGGCTTATGGCGCTTTCAATTTTGGTCGCATTGATTTTGGGGCCGGGCATGGAAGACATGCCACCTGAACTGCGGCGTGAAACACTGGCCGGGCACAGCTTCAACGGCCTCTTCGCGCTGACGCTCGCGATAGTCCGCCTGTGGTGGCGTCGCAAAAACCCGCCGCCCGCTTATCCCGACACAATGGCTGACTGGCAGGTCAAGGCAGCCAAGGGCGTGACTCACGGCTTTTACTTTCTGTTTTTCTATATGCCGATTGTCGGGCTAGCCCACGCGATCACATATCAAGATACGGTGGTGGAGCCGTTGCAGCTTTTTAACCTGTCTGTTGCACCATCGGCCATTACACAAGTGTTTCACGTGATGCATGCGATTGGCATGGTGCTGTTTATGATCCTTGTCGTGGTTCACATCGCAGCAGCGATCAAACATTTGGTGATCGACAAGGATAAGGGGCTACAGCGCATGCTGCCCTTTACCAAGGTCTGATCAGCTCGCCTCCTCAGCGTCCAAGATAGGCAGGTCAACCTCCTCGCTTTTGCCATCATCACCACGGGGGTCAAGCATGGCCGCCGCAGGTGACGGGCGCGGCACGGGGAGGTAATCTTCGCGCTCACCCTCATCGACCGGACGCCTGAAACCAACGCGGACCAGCACTAGAACAACTAAAGCTGCATAAACCGTGCCTATGTACAAAAACAGTGCAGATGCCCCCATTAACTGCATGACAAAGGCAGCAATGATCGGGCCAGCAACGGCGCCAACAGCATAGAGCAAAAGCATGGCGCTGGCGGCACCGACAAACTGCCCGGGCGCAACACGATCATTCACATGGGCAACACAAAGCCCATAAACAGGAAAGGCAAACAGGCCGAACCAGACCATGCCTGCCATGATCGTTACCCCCGGCGCGGCAACCAGCCCCATAAATAAACAGGCAGCGGCGGTTATGGCCGATGCCCCCATGATAACCAAACGCCGATCAAGCTTGTCAGACAGGCGGCCCAAGGGCACCTGCCCCAAAGCGCCAGCCAATACGCCCAACGCCATAAAGATTGCGATGCCGTTCACATCAAGGCCAACCCCAAGGCCGAAATTGGGTGCAAGGCTCCAAAACGCGCCATTGCCCAGCCCAACAGCAAGCCCGCCCATCACCCCTGCGGGCGACTTTTGAAACAGCAGCTTCATGCGCAGCTTGCTGGTTTCCACCATGGATGGCTGGGCCGTATTCGACAATAAAAGCGGCAAGGCTGCAAAGGTGACCAGCCCAGCATTGATGGCAAACAGCGTCGGTGCGGTCGGGTCAGCCAAGACAATCATACTCTGCCCCGCTGTCACAACGGTTAAGTTCAAAAAAGTGTAGGTTGAAAAAATTGTGCCGCGATTCTCGTTCGTGGCAATCTCGTTCAACCAGCTTTCAATCACCATATAAAGTATGGCAAAGGCAAAACCTGTGATCATGCGCAACACGGCCCACATCACCGGATCAGCAGACAGTACGTAAAAGGCCGCCGCACCGCCGCCCAGCGCTGTCATCGCGCCATACACCTTAACATGGCCAACACGTTGCAGCATGCTTGGCCCGACAAGACAGCCTGCACCAAACCCCACGAAATAGAGTGCGCCGATGACCCCGATTACTGGCTTTGCAATGCCATGCAGCTCTGCTGACAGGGGGACCAAACTGGTCTGTAACCCATTACCGATCAAAAATATGGACCCGGCAAGCAACAGCGCAAATACAGGTTTTAATGCCGCTCCCATGACCACTCCACAATATTGAAAAACGAACTGCCAGAAGTCATTTTGTCATTGTCTTATGACACAAAGCCTTCACAATAAGCAGACTATTTACACAGAAAAATAAAAAGGTAAAACCCATGTCCACACCAACAATCACAGTCAATAAAGCTGATCCTTCTGATACAAAACTGTCCTTTATTGAGCTTTATGAAATCAATGACGGTCAGGTTCGCGTGAAGGTTGAACGGTTCGGCTTTTCAGCCAACAACATCACCTATGGCGTTGCGGGCGATTTTCTTGGCTACTGGCAATTTTTTCCTGCGAACGAGCCTGAGCGCGGGATTATCCCCGTCTGGGGCTATGGCAAGGTCATTGAAAGCGCCAATGATGATGTCCGTTTGGGGGAACGCTTGTTCGGCTATTTCCCCATGGGGGCTGAGGTTATTTTGACTCCCGGCAATATCAGCGAGATGGCCATGTTTGACATGGCCCCTCACCGCGCCAATCTGCCCCCTGTTTACAATCAATATGTCCGCGTGAAAAACGAAACCACGGACTGGAGCGCTATTGAACCGGCACGGATGCTGCTGTCGCCTGTCATCATTACATCTTACGTTTTGTATGATTATGAAAATGACGCTGGGTTTTTTGGGGCAGAACAGATCATCATCGCCTCTGCCTCCTCCAAAACGGCAATTGGGCTTGCCCAAATGTTGTCAGAGGACAAGGACCGCCAGGTTAAAGTGATTGGCCTGACATCTTCAACGAACAAAGCCTTTGTCGAAGGACTGGGCTTTTATGATCAGGTCATGACCTATGACGAGATCACCTCAATCCCTGATGCGCCAAGCGCCTTTGTTGATATGAGCGGTAATGGCAATGTGGTGGCAGGCATTCACAATCACTTGAAAGACAATCTGAAAGATAGCTGCATCGTCGGCATGACCCATTGGGATCAGGACCGTGCAGAGGGGGAGCTTCCCGGCCCGCCGCCCACAATGTTCTTTGCACCGACAGAAATCGCAAAGAAGGTTGCAGAATTGGGGCCAGAAGAAGCCACACGTCGACGCGATGAAAAGGTCTATAAAATCATTGCAGGTGCAAGCGATTGGCTGACCATCAATGAAGTGACGGGCGGCAACGCTGCCCTACAGGTCATGAATGAGTTTGTTGCCAACAAAATCTCACCCGATCAAGGCTATGTGTTGACGGTTACGAAAGACTAGCCCTAGCCGATCGTGAAAAAGCGGCTGGGATTATCTTTCAAGATGACGTCGAAATCTTCGTCCGTCATACCGCGAGACTTCAGCTCGGGGATAATCCGTTCAAAAATATGCGTCATGCGCCAATTCGGAAGAATATCTTCCGGGTTGGTGCCGAGCGGCACACCGGCAAGCCCGCCCATCAGGCAGTTCACAGTATCGTGGGACATCATCAATTGATCCCGATAGCCTTTATCAACTAGGTTTTTCAGGCAGGTCATCCGGGTTTCGTCAGGCACAATCACCTCAATCCCGAAACGGTCAAAGCCGACATAAACACCACGCGCTGCCAGCGATTCCTGATAGGCCATATCGTCAGTGCCATCTGAATGGCCAACCAAAAGATGATCAGCGGACACGCCCTGCCCGGTCACAATATCAATTTGGTCATGCCCGCACGTGCAATTTTCCGTATGGGACAGGACCGGAATATTGGTCGCCTTAGCCGCTGCTGCGGCAGCCGCTACAATCTTCTTTTCATAGTCGGTGACTAACCCGTCGCCCGTCGCAATTTTGACGATGCCCGGCTTGATGCCGCTGTCACCGACGCCATCTTCGATCTCCTTAATGAAGATGTCAGTAATCTCAGCCTGTTCCAAATGACCAAGCGTATAGGGCATGCCTGCCGCTTCGTAATAGACGCCTGTTGCGGCAACAAGATTGACCCCTGTTGCCTGCGAAACTTCGGCATTAAATTCGACATCCCGGCCCAAATCTGACGGACAAGGGTCAACCACAGTGTCGACACCATGATCCTTCAACTCTTCAAACGCACCGATAACACGTGCCAGCGCCTCGTCGCGTTTAAACTTGGGTTGGCGATTGTCAAGAAACCAGCCGGGAAAGCCGATCAACGCATGTTCATGGATAAGGGTCCGGCCCATAGTGTCTGAATTGATCGTGCCGGTCACTGTGTTGATCGTCGTCATATCTGCCCCGCCTTAGTTTAATTGCTTTGACGCAATCAAGCCGCAGCGGAACAGATTTGTCAAAACAAAGATCAGCCTGTTGGCCGTTTAATCAGTGCGGCAGGCACCAGCCCAATCACCGTCAATCCGCTGCCGATCAGAAAGATCATCGGCAGGTTGAGGGATTCTGGCGGTATGGCAAGCAGCGCACCGAACAGGCTTAAACCCAGTGAGGAGCCGATTTGACTGATCAGGCGGTTAAGCCCCGATGCCGTGCCAAACAGGCCCGGTTCCACCGCCGTTGCAATAATCGCCGTTAGGG
Source organism: Alphaproteobacteria bacterium (assembly GCA_965229935.1). Lineage (GTDB taxonomy): Bacteria > Pseudomonadota > Alphaproteobacteria > SPJN01 > SPJN01 > SPJN01. Next base: position 621,651 of record CBDDKB010000002.1, on the reverse strand, counting down.
GTGGGAAGGCCAAGCCGTGGCCAACGCCCTGTATGACCAGACCTACTAACAACAGCTCGATCCGCAGCACATAAACACCCGCAGCCATAATCGCGATCCCGACCGCTTGAAGCGATATACCAATCATGGCCGCAACCCGTTCAGACAATGCTGTCGCAAGACGCCCACCAAAGGGGGTCGCAATGGTCAAACTTGCAGTTCGAAGCAACATCAAGCCCGCAGCAACAGAAATTGAATAGCCGAATATATCGATCAACGTAATCGGCGTCACCACAAGCGCCCCCAAATAGGCCGCCTGTAACATAAAGGACGCCCATGACGGATTGGCAAAATTGCGGGTGGTCAACAATCCCTGCGGCACAATTGGGTCGGCGGCAAAATTCTCATATTTCAAGAAAGCGACAAGCCCCACAATCCCGATCAGGGCGACGCCCCATTTTGTCAAAGCCGCAATATCTTGATCACTGACTGAGCTGATCGCAAACAATAGACACAACAACGCCACGATCAGGATCAAATTGCCGATATGGTCAAATGCTGCGGGTCGTTTGTTTGTCTCTGGCAACGACGTCAGCGCAATGATCCACGCAAGCGCACCGCACAAAATTTGAAACATAAAGACTGATCGCCAGCCCCAAATATCAACCATCGGGCCACCTGCGATTAGGCCCAATGCGGCAGAGCCCGGCCCACCCATTGCCCACCAGCCGACAGCCCGCGCCCGCTCATCCCCCTCATACTGGTGAAACAGGATCGCCATGCCAGACGGGGTCGTCGCCCCGGCAAATAGCATGGACAACACGCGGAAGATAATCAGGGACCAAATATCCCAGGCGAAAAAGCAGCAGGCGGCGAAAACTGTCGATAGACTGATACCAATAAGAAACACGCGCCGATGCCCATAAGTGTCGCCGACTTTACCCATCAAGGGAAAGCAAACGGCGCTGATCAACATGGGCGCTGATACGGTCCAAGTGGCCAAGGCCTCCGTCACGGCAAACTCTTCCGCAATAGGCTTTAGCGCCACCGTCAGGATCGTGAACGGAAACCCCGTCGCCATCATCCCAACGAGGGTGATGTAGATCACGCGATTAGTTTGCCAGTGCTGCGCCAATTTTGAGGTGGAGTTTGACATAGTGCCCCTGATTAGTTGGGACCTGTTTTAGGCCATATCCCCCTTCCACTACACATGACAAAACGCCCTTCGTTTCCGGCGTTTACGGCGCTGACCTTGGGTCAATCTTCCTTTCGCGAAGAATTTCGGCTATCCAATCAGGACAAATATTACGAAAAGGGAGTTCCAGCAATGTCAGCACAAGCTGCAACCTATGTGGGTGTAACACGTTACCCCAAGCTATTTTCACCGCTCGAACTTGATCATACCACCATTAAAAACCGCATTTTGATGGGGTCGATGCATACCGGGCTAGAGGAAGCGGAAAATGGCTTTGAGCGCATGGCGGCCTATTTCGCTGAACGCGCTGCGGGCGGCGTGGGCATGATCATCACAGGCGGCATTTCACCCAACAGTGAAGGCGGCATGGGCACCAAGCTCAGCACCGCAGAAGAGGCAACCCAACATAAAATGGTAACGGATGCGGTTCATGCCGCTGCGCCAGATGCGAAAATCTGCATGCAGATACTGCACACGGGGCCACTTGCCGGACATGAAGGGTGCGTCGCCCCCTCTCCCGTTCGGTCACCCATCGCGAGACATGTCCCGCATGAGCTTGATGCAGAAGGCATTGAAAAGCAGTTAAACGATTTCGCCAACTGCGCCGCCCGCGCCAAAGAGGCAGGCTATGACGGGGTAGAGATCATCGGGTCTGCGGGCTATCTGCTTAGCACCTTTTTGGTTGAGAAAACCAATCAACGCACAGACGAGTATGGCGGGTCATTTGAAAACCGCATGCGCTTCCCGGTAGAGGTTGCGCGTCGTTGCCGCGAAGCGGTTGGCCCGGACTTTATCGTTATCTTCCGTATTGCTGCGATGGATATGCTGCAAGGCGGCATGTCGTGGGAGGAGATTGTGACACTCGCCAAGGCACTTGAGGCTGTCGGCGTTTCCATCATCTCAACCCACTTCACTTGGCATGAAAGCGCCGTGCCAACCATTGCGACAATGGTGCCCCGTGCGGCCTTTGCCTCTGTCACCGGGCGGCTGAAAAAGGAAGTTTCCATTCCTTGCATCACGTCGAACCGCATCAATATGCCCGACACGGCAGAAGACGTGCTTGAACAGGGCTATGCCGATATCGTCTCAATGGCGCGGCCCATGCTGGCTGATGCTGAGCTTGCCAACAAGGCACTAGAAGGCCGCGAGGACGAGATCAACACCTGTATCGGCTGTAACCAAGCCTGCCTTGATCATACTTTTACGGGCAAGATCACAAGCTGCCTTGTAAATGCCCGCGCCTGTCATGAAACACAGTTGAATTACCCCGCCACAACTTCCCCGAAAAAGATTGCCGTTGTGGGCGCAGGGCCTGCCGGGCTTGCCTTTTCAACCATCGCTGCCGAACGAGGCCACAAGGTCACCCTGTTTGATTCTGCCGACGAAATCGGCGGCCAATTCAACTATGCCAAACGCATCCCCGGCAAAGAGGAATTTTACGAAACCCTACGCTATTTCCAAAAACGTATTGAGGTGACAGGCGTTACACTGAACCTGAACACGCGCGTTGATGCAGCTATGTTGCGCGATGGTGATTTTGACGAGGTGGTTGTCGCGACAGGTATCAGCCCGCGCACACCGCCAATTGACGGGATCGACCATCCTATGGTCATGCCCTATATCGACGCGATTTTGGGCAAGCGCGAGATTGGCAAATCCGTCGCCATTATCGGCGCAGGCGGCATCGGCTTTGACGTCGCCGAACTAATTTCCCACAAGGGCAAGTCCGCATCGCTCGACATCGATATATTCGCCAGGGAATGGGGCATCGACTTCAAAAACCATCCCCGTGGCGGCGTTACAGGGGTAGAGCCTGTGGTCGAACGCGCAGATCGCGACATCTTTCTGATGCAGCGCAAGACCAGCGGCGTTGGTAAGGGGCTTGGCAAAACCACCGGGTGGACCCATCGGTTGGCCCTTGCCCGTCGTCAAGTCAAGATGATGAATGGCGTCGAGTATAAGCGCATCGACGATGATGGCATTCACATCACTGTCCACAATGAACCGATGAGCATACCTGTAGACACGGTTATCATCTGCGCCGGACAAACCGAATTGCGCACGCTGTATGATGAGCTACAGGATTGCGGCAAGCCATTACACCTGATCGGTGGCGCTGACCTAGCGGCGGAGCTTGATGCCAAGCGGGCCATTAATCAGGCCAGCTATCTTGCTGCGGAAATCTGACCGCAAAAAAAGAAAACCCGGTAGCATCATGCCGCCGGGTTTTCATACGCAAATAGCTATAGGCCTGATCAGGTAAATGACAGGCCGTCAAACTTCCCATCATTGCGCCAGCCATCAATATAATGGAAATAGGCCAACGCCCCGGCAGGATAACCGACATTCATCGCCGCGGCTGAACCTGGATCCTGCCCCTCATTATTATAATAGCCGGGAGTGCATTCCTGACTGCCCAACATGCGCCCTGCACCTGTCGCCAGCAAATCGTACCAAGCCTTTTCAGCTTCTTCAGTGACTTCAATACGGCTTGCACCAGTCTTTTCAGCATGGGCAAGAACAGCAGCAATTGTCAGACCTGAATCTGCAATATTATGCGGCACGTTTGAAATCAGGTTCGCGCCCTGCGTCGGCTGCACGATAAAGGCATTGGGGAAACCATGCATGTGAATACCATGTTTGGTCCGCATGCCATCCTTCCAATGTTCAGATAATTTCAGGCCATCGCGCCCTTCCATGTCAAAGCCCGCGCGTCGTTCATGTGACGTGCCAACCTCAAAGCCAGAGGCATAGATGATGCAATCAACCTCATAATGCTTGCCGTTAACGGTGAAACCCGTCTCGTCAATGCTTTCAACGCCCTTACCGTCTGTATCAAGCAGTTCTGTGCAGGGGTTATTGAAGGCCTGCAAATATTGGTCGTGGAAACAGGGACGTTTGCAAAGCTGGCGATACCAGGCTTTTAGCTTTTGCGCTGTTTCGCTGTCGTCAACAATCGTATCAACGCGGGCGCGGATTTCTTCCATCTTTTCATTGTCGGAATCTTCCCACGCATCCATCATGCCCTGCGGCGTGCGCTTGTCTTCAGGCAGCGCCTTGATCTTTGACCAGATGCGCTTCGACAGATCAGTCCAGCCATCCTGAACCAAATCTTCTTCCGCCCACTGGCCTGTCTGGTTGGCGGTGAAGTTCATCAGCCATTTTTGCTGCCACCCCGGCTCTGCAATAGACTTGAACCAATCAGCATCAATCGGACCGTTGGCGCGCACATCGACAGATGACGGGGTGCGCTGCACGACATAAAGCTTGCCGCAAGCCTTGGCCAAATGGGGAACGGCCTGAACAGATGTTGCGCCCGTGCCAATAATCACAACGCGCTTGTCTTTCAGGTTCTCCATCAAGGCACCCTTGGGATCACCGCCTGTATAGTCATAGTCCCAACGGCTGGTGTGGAATGCATGGCCCTTGAATTTCTCAAGCCCCGGAATACCCGGCAGCTTCGGCACATGAAGCGGCCCTGTGCCCATACCAATATATTGCGTGGTGAAATCATCACCGCGATTGGTGCGCACATGCCAGACGCCTTTTTCTTCATCCCATGTCAGTTCTTTAACCTCAGTATGGAATAAGGCATTGTTGTACAGATCATACTGCTTGCCGATACGTTGGCACTGTTCAAGAATTTCCGGCGCGTGGACATATTTTTCTGTCGGCATGTGCCCGGTTTCTTCCAACAAGGGCATATAGATCATGGCTGCCGTATCGCATTGCGCACCGGGATAGCGGTTCCAATACCATGTACCGCCAAAATCGCCGCCCTTTTCAATGATACGCACATCATCAATGCCCGCTTCCTTGACGCGCGCACCAACGACCAAGCCGGCAAAGCCGCCACCGATAAATGTGAATTTCACATGATCTGTTTTGGGTGCGCGTTCCGCCACTGGCACATAAGGGTCTTCTAGCAGTTCCGGGAAATGTGTTTTGATTTCCACATATTGTTCGTTCCCGTCATTGCGCAAACGCTTGTCACGCTCTTCAAGATATTTGCGCTTTAAAGCGTCCTTATCAATTGTGATTGCTTGAGCAGTCATGTCGCCATCCTGTTTATTTGGTTGTGTAGTCGTTTTGGAAGACAGTCAAAGCACGCCCGCAATTACACAGGCGCACACCATCCCCTATTTAAATCCTCGTTAAGTGACATTTAATCATCTAAAGCCGCAAAGACAAGTGCCTTAACCCTGTTCCCCCTAGCCTACGACTGAAATTGGCAATTGCCCGGCAACGGGCCAATCGTTCTGCAGGCGGGTTTGGGCCGCCAGCCCAATTTCAAGAACCCGCGCCTTATAATCTTCTGTTACCACCCCTGCCAAAGACAGGGCAAACCCATAGGTCACATAGTCCGACCATTGTTCCAGCGTCACATGGTCATTGGCCCAACTTTGAATCCAAATCATCAAAGTCTGGCCCAACTGCACCGCAAAAATATCAACGCTGATCTTGTGACTGACATAGCCTAGTTGGACAGCCCGCTGCACCAGATGGCGCAGGACTGTATGCCGTGGTTCCCGCATACGGTGCTGCAAATCTTCATTCATGATGTCGGCTTGAACAGCGCGCGCGCCAGTACGATAAAAGGCCGGGGATGAGGCAAGCATCGCTGCTGTCACCTCTATCACACCGAAAAAGCCATCGATTGGATCGCCTTCTATATCGCCGACTGACTCTTGCAGGGCGTCCAAATCATCGTCCAGCACTGCTGCAATGACATCCTGTTTGGACCCGAACAAATTATAGGGGGTCGCAACGGACACGCCTGCCATCTCTGCCAGCTCGCGCATAGACAAAGAACCGTCGGGGGCCTGCATCAACTCACGCGCTGCTGCAATAATCCGATCCTTATTCCGGTTCTTCGCCTCTTCACGTTTACCAATCGGCTTGCTCGACACGCCTGATCAACCTTCCGTTGCACAAAACTAAACATGTTTATTTTTTCCTTGATCTTGTTATAAAAACAATTATGCTCGCATCTATCAAGTACTAGTTTTAAGGGACGATAAAAATGCTTGGGCCAAAAACCTATCTTGGGTGGAAAGTTGACTATTCCGTTCCGGCCGGGGAACCGGCGTTTAATGATCCAAATTCCATTTCCTGGCAGGTTTTTAAAAACCCTGTCGCCTTGGGCATTGGTGGGATCTGTGCGGTCTTGCTGGAATTTGCAGATGCCCGTATCAGGTCAGGTGTTTGGGACCACTCCACTTTCAAGTCTGATCCTGTTGGCCGCGCCCAACGCACCGGAACAGCCGCTATGGTTGGCGTCTATGGCCCGCAAAGCGCCGCGCGCCGCGTCATACAGGGCGTCACAAACATGCATGCCAAGGTGAACGGTTCAACACCGTCAGGCGAAGAATATCGCGCCCTAGATGAAGAATTGCTCGACTGGGTTGGTATCACTGCAGGCTATGGGTTTCTGATTGCCTATGACCGTTTTGTCCGCCCCGTCAGTGATGAAGACAAAAACACCTTCTTCCAAGAAGGCAACGAAGTTGCCCACATGTATGGCGCAACCGCAGAAATCAACTCGCTTGATGATTTCTACACAATGATGGACAGGCTCTCGCCCCGGTTTGAGCCCCACCCCATCAACACAGAATTTCTTGAGATTATGGCAGGGCGCGCCAAGCTGACAGGTGTTCCAAAATTCCTGCGCCGGTCTGTTGTGAACGCTGCTGTTGATATTCTGCCACCGGTTGTTCGCGAAAAACTGGAACTTGGGGCCGAATATGAACTGTCATCATTCGATCGCTGGCTGTTGAAGCTGTTAGGACGGATTGCAGATTCGATTCCGGTTCCCGGCTCCCCCCCTGCGCAGGCTGCGGTCCGCTTGGGGCTGCCCGCAAGCTTTGCCTGGAAGTCAAAGGCAGAGCGGGAACGTATTCTGGCAAAGGCGGGAGCGGCGGTTCCCCAAGCGGGAGAATAGCCTTCCACAACGACAAACAAATAGGCTTAGCGGCATGCCCGCTATGAGCCCGCAATGAATATGGGGTAAATTTGAAAATGTTACGCAAGCAGGCACAAGCAGCTTGCACCACAGGAACAAGGGATATTAAGTTTTGAAACCGCCGCGCTAGCGGCACCCGGCATAAAAATAACACTAGCCGGATATGGGGATATGGCAATCGCCAAACTAAATGGGGGAGAAGACATGCTGTCTTCAATTATATCATTCACGCAACGCCACAAATCCGTTTTGATGACAGGCGCTGCACTTTTTGCTTTTGCGCCAAGCAGTTTTTCGCAAGAAAACCAAGACGCACCGGCCATTGAAGCTGAGGCATCCGCCTCAACAGACGACGCAGAAGCCGCTGCAGAAACAGAAGCAGAAACCGCAGCCGAACCGCGCGAACGCAATTTGCGCCTTGAGGAAATTGTGGTTACGGCGCAAAAGCGCGCGCAGGATGTTCAGGAAGTGCCGATTTCCGTTACCGCACTTAGCGGCGAAGCGTTGCGCGAAATGAATATTCAGGGTGTTACCGAACTGACCATTGCGATGCCGAACGCGACTTTGGCGGTTTCCCCCTCATTCTCTACCATTTATATTCGCGGCATCGGCACGGGCCTGAATGACGGGTTCGAACCATCCGTTGGGCTATACGTCGATAATATCTATATGGGTCGTCAAAGCTATTTGAATGACGCCTTGATGGATATTGAGGTTGTGGAATTGCTGCGCGGCCCGCAGGGTACTTTGTTTGGCAAGAACACAGTTGCCGGTGCCCTATCCTTCACCAACACGATCCCAAACTATGAATGGGGCATGACTCTTGATGTCATGCGCGGCGACGGGAATAACCGCCGCATCAGCTTTGCCGGCAATGCACCTGTATGGGATGATAAATTCGCTCTGCGATTAACAGCACAACATCACAAGTCAGATGGCGCCATTCACAATAGAAAGCGTGGTGTAAAAGTACTGCGGACTGACAAGGATGGCGCACGCCTAAAAGCGCGCGTTGACTTGACCCCAGATATTTACCTAACCGCCGCTGCAGAATATTCGCTGGTCAAGGACAATGGTCCGGGTTTTGAATTGATTAAGGGGAATGGGCAGACAGAAATCCTATTCTCGCCTTTCGATCCTACTTATGAGGAAAAGCCTGATCGCGTCAGCCACCTTGATGCGGAAAGCTATTCAGAACGCGAAACCGTCGGCGGCAACTTCAATATTTTCTGGGATCTTGGTGGTCACGAAATCGCGTTGATTGCCGGTTATAATGATTTCACAGAAATCTTGAAATATGACTCTGATGCCAGCCCCATTCCGATCCTGACTTGGGACAATGATGATGATTACACCCAATGGCAGGCTGAACTGCGGCTGGTTTCCCCTCCCGGCAAGTTTGAATATGTCGGCGGGCTATTTTATTTCGGCAACCAATATGATGCCTTTACTGAATTCCGTCAGTTTGATGACCCGAATGTACCCGGCTCGCTATTAAGCGGCGTGCTCGGCCCGGAATTCACAACTGCGTTGGAGGCGGTTTTTGACCCCCTGACAGGCGGCGTTGCCCCATTGACCGACATCATCACGGCCGATGGTTTGTTTGCAAATTTCAGTCAGTCAACTGAGACACTGGCCCTTTATGGTCAGATCACCTACCGCCCCTGGTCATGGCTGGAGGTTATCGCGGGTGTTCGCGGCCATTATGAACAAAAAGAAGCAACGATTTCGCAGGAGTTTGAAAAAACCGGCATTGTCTTGAACGCCGCATTCGGCACTGTCGAATATGATTTCACAGGCGACAAAACCGAAAAGAACATCACGCCAAAAATCGCCTTCCGCTATCTGGTGAACGACGACATCAATATCTATGCCACCGTTGGTAAGGGATATAAGGCTGGTGGCTTTAACCCCACAGCGCCTGATCCGTCAAAGGCTGTCTTTGATGAAGAAACAAGCTGGACCTATGAAGCAGGCCTGAAATCTGAATGGTTTGACGGGCGCATGACTGCTAATTTTGCCCTGTTCCGTACCGAGTTTACAGATATGCAGATTTCCGTGCTCAGCGGCGCAGGCGAGGCATTCTTTGTTGACAATGCCGCCTCATCAACCGTTCAAGGGTTTGAGTGGGAGTTCAAGGGCATTCCATGGGCAGGCAACACCGTTACCTTCGCAGGTGGTTTCCTTCACGCCTATTACGATGACTTCGAAAAGGGCCCCTGTCAGGCAGGTGAAGAAGGCAATGCCGAAGGCTTTTGTGACATGAGCGGCGAGCGGATGGTCCGTGCGCCCAAATGGGACATTATGGCGTCTATGACCCAGCTGATCCCCCTTGGCAACCTGCCCTTTGGTGCCTTTGTCGGGTTTGACACAGCAATGCAGACCAAACACTTCACCGATCAGGACAATGACATCAACACACAACAGAAAACCTATTACCTTCTGAACACGCGTGTTGGTATCGGCGCCGAGGATCAATCATGGGTTTTCTCTATCAATGGCCACAATGTTACAGACACACAGGTTATTGGCGGGATCACTGACGTGCCGCTGCAAGAAGGTGCCTATTTCGGCATCATAGCGCCGGGCCGATTCTGGACCGCTGAATTGCGCCTGACGCTGTAACAAGCACAGGCAAACAAAACTGAACTGATCAAAGGGAGCAGGTATGAAAGCCGACCTTAGCGGGATCACGCAACGGTGCGTGGCAACCAATGGGATTGAGTTAAATATAGCAGAACAGGGCCCTGCCGACGGACCACTGATCATTCTGGTCCATGGCTTTCCTGAAAGCTGGTATTCTTGGCGGCATCAGTTCGCCCCTTTGGTTGCAGCGGGCTATCATGTTGTTGCGCCGGATATGCGCGGCTATGGCAAAAGTGACAAGCCCCATGAGATTGAGGCTTATAATACGGTTGAGCTTGCCAATGATGTCGTCGGGCTCATCCCCTCGCTTGGTTATGATGATGCAATTGTTATTGGTCATGATTGGGGCGCATTGATCACGTGGCGGGCCGCGCTTGACCACCCGGATAAGGTTAAGGCCATGGGTGCCCTTTCAGTACCGTTTATGCCTCGCTCACCAGTGCCGCCGATGGACGTTATGCGGATGGTCTTTAAGGACCAGTTCTTCTATCAGCTATATTTCCAGGAACCCGGCGTGGCAGAGGCTGAGTTTGAAGCAGACATCCGCACAGCGATTAAAAAGTTCTTGATTTGGGGCGCAGGCGAAACCGACTGGAACGACATGCCCAAAAAGGGCCCGGATGATGATATGTTTACAGGCCTTCCCAATCCCGACACGCTTCCCGACTGGATCAGCGAAGACGATTTGCAATTTTATGCCGACGAATTCGCAAGCTCCGGCATGCGCGGGCCGTTGAACTATTATCGCAATCAGGACCTGACTTGGGAAATGACCAAGGATGCCCGCCAGATTGTCGATCAACCGGCCATGTTCATTGCTGGGGCGAAGGATGGCGTTATCATCATGGCGGCGGAAGCCTTAAAGGCAATGCCGAATTCTGTGACCGACCTGCGGGTGAATGAACTGATACCCGGTGCCGGACACTGGACCCAGCAAGAAGCGCCAGAGGAAACCAACAGGTTGATCTTGAAATTTCTCGACACGCTCACCTAAGAAACCATCGACGACAGAAGAAAAAGCCCCGCATCTTGCGGGGCTTTAACATTAGAACAACAGGTCGGCCAGTTTTTCTTTTTGATAGGCAGGGTCACCAAAATGGGCCCCATTCCAGATTGACCGTCTGCGATATAGCTGTGCATCACATTCATAGGTGAAGCCAAACCCGCCATGGAATTGGATCGCACGGTCACCTGCAAACATGGCGACATCATCAGCCGCCGCCTTTGCCATACGCACAGCGATTTCAGCGGCAGGGGCTGACCAACCCTCATCAAACATGGTTGCCGCGTGATAAAGCAGTGATCGGCCCTGCTCTATCCCCGTAAGGATATCGGACGCAGGATGCTTCAGGGCCTGATAGGAGCCGATGAGCTTGCCAAACTGTTTGCGCGTGTTGAGATATTCAACGATCACACCAAGGCAGCTATCCGCACCACCCAGTGCATCTGCTGCACACAACAGACCAGAGGCAAGCTCAACAAAGCGCAATGCATCTGCGGTCTTGCCCGGCTCCAACAAGCGATCTGCCGGAACCGAAATCCCGTCTAGCGAGAAGCGGAACACACGGCGCGTCTCATCAATCACGGTTTCGCGGGTCAGCTCACCCAACTCACCACCTTCAAGCAGAACAAGCGCAGTTGCCCCATCAAGCGCGACGGAGACCAGAACGACATCCGCAATATTGGCATGTTCGACCAGAACCTTTGCCCCTGACAAGGTTATTTGATCGCCGCTGCGTGTTGCGGATGCTGTGCAGTCAGCAAGCCCCCAACCGCCGTCACGTTCACCCAAGGCAAGTGTGGCCACGCCACCCTCTGCAATTTTGGGCAGGTAAGCGGCGCGCTGTGCATCTGTTCCGGCATGCTGCAGCACACCGCCCGCCAAAACTGTTGGCACCAAAGGCGTGGCCATCAGGCCCCGCCCCATCTGTTCAACGACAGGGACCAGCGCCCCGAATCCAAGGCCAGAGCCACCGAATTCTTCATCAAGCGCCATGCCTGTCCATCCCAATGCCGCGCATTCGGCCCAAACATCGGCATCAAAGCCAGCTTCTTCCTCGATCAGCTTACGGACCTTATCGGTTGGCGATTTATCCGCCACAAAGCGTTTGGCGGCATCCAGCATCATGGCCTGTTCATCTGAAAAGGCGATCTGGCGATTGGCAAGTGTTTCCATCAACATAATAGTCATTCCTTTCCAAATTAAGATTTCGGCAGGCCAAGCACACGTTCGCCCAGAATATTCTTCTGAACTTGCGTGGTGCCGCCACCAATCGTTGCGGAAAAGGAATTAAGGTAGGAGCGTGTCCACAACCCGCCATCAATAGCGTCTTCATCCCCCACATAATAATTCGCGTTCTGCCCCAAAAGCAGAATGGCAAATTCATTCATGCGGCGCTGAAATTCTGAGCCAAGCAATTTGCCCATCAGCGGCACTGCTGCGGGCCGATCCTCAGTCAGTGGTTTGTGTTTTGCACGGGCACCATTTAGGTGCAGCCCCTTTTGATCGATCACAAACTGGGCCAATTGCTGGCGCACCAACGGATCATCAATGGCGGGCTTGCCATTCTTTTTCACGCGGCGGGCAAGATCGACAACCTCATGCACGCTTTGGCTGTTCATGGAATGACCACCGGCTTGACCACCCGCTGCACCACGTTCAAAGGCCAGCGTTGCCATCGCAACCTGCCAACCGCCGCCTTCTTCACCAATCAGGCAAGACGGGGCGATGCGCGCATCATCAAAGAATGTTTGGCAAAAGCCATATTCGCCCGTCATCTTTTTAATCGGGACAGGATCAATCCCGTCAATTTTCATCGGAATCAAAAAGAAGCTAAGGCCCGCATATTTATTCGGTGCGCCCTGATCGGTACGGGCCAGCAGGATCATATATTTTGCGTGTGCGCCCAATGACGTCCAAATCTTGGACCCGTTCAGCACATATTCATTACCGTCTTTTTCGGCCTTTAGCTGCGCATTACCGAGGTCAGAGCCATGATCAGGTTCTGAAAAGCCCTGACACCAAATATCATCCGCCGTCAGAATACCCTTGATATAGGCTTTCTTTTGTTCCTCGCTGCCCATGTTCAGGATCAACGGCCCGGCCCAGTTCAAGCCGATCGTATTGACCATGAAGGGCAATTTCCGCTTTGTCATTTCGGCGGTGACAATATCCTGCATCCATTGCGGTTTGGAATGGCCGCCATATTCTTTCGGCCATGCCATACCCAAATAGCCCGCGTCATAGACTTTGCGCTGCCACGCCTTCAGAAATTCAAACTGTTGGTCTGTGCCGACTTCCATAAAGCTTTGCGGCAATAAAAAGCCCGGATCTTCGGGTGAGTTTTCGTCGAACCATGCCTTCACTTCTGCGGTGAACGCGGCCCGTTCCTGCGGGTCGATGCTCATAATAATTCCCCTAAATTGCGGTTATGAATTTTATAGATGGCCGCACTTTAAAGGATGAAAAACCACCGAACAATGGGCCATAATCAGAATCAGAACATCTGAACCAAAATCCGCGAATGCCGTAGGGGCAAGGGCGAGGCGCAAAGGGGATAAACCGGGTGGAGTTGGAATTGATTGAACGGGGCCAAGCCTCATCCCGGCCAACCCTGTTGTTCATTCATGGCGCATTTCACGACGCCCGCTGTTGGGATGTGCACCTGATGCCATGGTTTGCAGACAAGGGCTGGCACTCAATCGCCGTCAGTCTGCGCGGTCATGGCAACAGCCCCGGTGATATCATTGCAGACGACCCATCACTCAGCGAGTTGATGAGCGATATCATAACCGCGATTGATCACATTAACGGCCCGGTTATTCTGGTGGGCCATTCCATGGGTGGCGCGATGGCAGAACTTGTCGCGCCAACACATGATGCAGTGAAGGGGGTTATCATGATGGCCCCTTCCCCTCGCCGCCCTGCTTTGAGCGTTGTTGCGCGCCTTTTGTTCACTCACCCCATACTTTTGATCAAAGGGCAATTCATGGGCGATGATGATGCGTTGCGCAAAGTCTTTATCGAGTCATTTTTTGAACCCGACATGCCCACCGCAGACAGACAGGCGGCAGAAGCCATGATCGGCTATGAGTCGCGCCAAGCGATGGCAGAGCTTTTCGGCAGACCCATTCTCACACCCGATCAAATTCCAGATGTGCCTTTTCTGGTCATCGGCGGTGAAGGCGATTGGTCTATCCCCAAAAAGAAACTTGTCCCCGTCGCAGCATTACATGATGCGCCGCTAGTTATGGTGCCAGGACCGCATGATCTGATGTTTGGATCAAAGTGGAAGGTGATGGCGCAAGTCATGCTGGACTGGCTGGACCAACAATTCCCCACATAAAAAGGCCGCGCGAGTTTCCCCACGCGGCCTTGTTCGTCGATTGAAAGCGATTACGCGCCTTTGGGCACATCCTTAAAGGCAACATCCTTATCAACACGCACATCGGCAGGCAGGCCAAGTACGCGTTCTGCAATAATGTTGCGCAGAATTTCGTCTGTGCCCCCCTCAATGCGGGTTGCGGGGGACCGCAACATCATGGCCTGAAACTTACCGCCAAAGGCTGCATTATCAGTATCGATGATAGCACCAGTCTGCTCCTGCAGTTCTGCCGCATAAAGCGAGATTTCCTGCATGAGCGAACCTGCCACCAGCTTCCCAATGGACGCTTCAGGTCCCGGCACACCGCCCTGCGACACGGCAGAAATCATGCGGGAGGCTGTATGCTTCAGACCAGCAGCTTTCACATGCCAATCGGCAAGCCGTTCGCGCACGGCACCATCCTTGATGGCAGGCGCACCATCAAAATCAAGGCCCTGCACAAACTCCAAAAACTCAGGGAAGCCTGTCGCCATGCCGCCGCCAATGGCCAAACGTTCATTCATCAGCGTGACAAGGCCGACATTCCAGCCATTGCCGACATCACCCAAACGCTGGCTATCCGGCACACGAAGATCAGTAAAGAACACTTCGTTAAAGTCTGAATTGCCGTTCACCTGTTTAATTGGGCGCACTTCAATGCCCGGGCTTTTCATATTCACAAAGAACATGGTCAGGCCTTTATGCTTGGGCACATTAGGGTCAGTACGGGTCAGCAAAATGCCCCAGTCGCAATAATGCGCGCCTGAGGTCCAGATTTTCTGACCGTTAATGACCCACTCATCCCCATCCTTCTCAGCACGGGTACGAAGCCCGGCAAGATCAGACCCTGATGCAGGTTCTGAGAACATTTGGCACCAAATATCTTCACCGGAGGCGAGGCGGGGCATCAGCTCCTCATTCTGTTCCTTGCTGGCAAACGCCATCATGGTGGGGCCGCACATGCCCTGCCCGATCAGGAAAATACCGCTAAGAATGCCGTAATGGCCTTCTTCTTGGGACCAGATCACACGCTCAATGGGTGAGGCATCACGGCCACCAAATTCCTTGGGCCAATGCAGGCAGGCCCAGCCTGCTTCCTGCTTTTTCTTTTGCCACGCTTTTGATTCAGCGCGGAATGTTTCGGCGTCTAGATTACTGCGCCCCATGGTTGACCCGCTCAACATCTCGTCAAGATGTTTGGGGGCGTTGGCGTCGATCCATGCGCGGACCTCGGCACGGAATGTTGCTTCTTCGGGTGTATCGTCGAAATTCATGTCTATGTCCCCCTTAGGCGGCCTGATTTTGTTTTTCAAGTTGGGTGGCAAGCTTGTCTTTCCATTGGCGCAGAGAGCCAAGCGTCAATGCCAAATGGTTGGAGCGCCGATAGTATAAATGCGCATCAACCTCCCAAGTGAAACCCATGCCGCCATGGGTCTGGATGTTGTTCTTGGCACAATGCTGAAACGCTTGTGTGCTTGCAACGCGCGAGGTTGCAGCAGCAAGCGGTAATTCAGGCGCGTCAGTCGACAGGGCCCAAGCACCATAATAGGCGTTGGATCGGGCCAGCTCCTGACTGACATACATATCAGCCAGCATATGCTTGATCGCCTGGTATGAGCCGATTTGACGACCAAAGGCATAACGTTCCTTTGCATAGTCAACAGCCATTTCAAGCGCGCGGGTGGCCCCGCCCAATTGTTCAAAACCTGTCAGCACTGCGGCGCGATCCAAAATCCGGTCAAGCAGCAACAGCCCCTCACCCTCATCGCCCAACAGTTCGGCAGACGCCCCATTAAAACTTAGGTCAGCCATCTTGCGCGACGGATCAACAGTCTCTTGTACTGTGGCCGTGACGCTTGCGGAGGCATCGACCAACGCCAATGATAATGACTGTGCGCCATCACCAGAGCCAGTACGGACAAGGGCGACAACCAATCCGGCAGCAGCACCGTCAGGTACGACAGACTTGGTGCCCGTGACCTTGCCGCCATCAAAGCGCGTATCAACATTACGGGCGGACGGGGCACCGTTCCCCTCGCTCATCGCAAGGGTGCCAATCACCTCGCCCGAAACCAGCTTGGGCAGCCACGCTGCCTTTTGGGCGTCAGACCCTGCGATCATCAATGCCTCTGCAGCCAAAAAGATTGACGAGGCGAAAGGCACAGGTGCCAAGGCGCGGCCCAGCTCCTCTGCAATAACGCAAAGCTCTAGATGGCCAAGGCCTAGGCCGCCAAATTCTTCGGGAACTGCTGCCCCGGTGAAGCCCATCTCTACCAGCTTGGCATAAAGCGCCTCGTCATAGGTTTTGTCGGCATCATCCAGAACGGCACGCACTTTCGTGGGCGGGCATTCTGCTTCCAGAAATTTACGGGCTGTGTCCCGCAACATTTTCTGGTCTTCGTTAAAGTCAAACTCCATGACTTACTCCCTATTTCAGTTTGGAAATGGTGATTTTGAAATATCAGCGTCCGAACTATACATGGTCAAATTCGCTGTGCCAGCACCCTTTTGATGGTTCCATCAAATTGTTTTGGGCGATAGGCTGCTCTGAACAGAAACAAGAATTTCGATACAAACAAGATTTAGGGGGCTAATCATGGCACTGGCTGAACTACAACAGATGGATGCAACCGCATGGCTTGAACGATTGGACAGCGGCGCCATTTCAGCACGCGATTTGCTGGAGCTGCATATCAAACAGATAGAGGATGTGAACCCCGCCCTGAACGCTGTCGTCGCCTTTGATTTCGACCGCGCCCGCCAGCGCGCGGATGCGGCTGACAAGGCCCGCGCCAATGGCGAAAGCTGGGGGCCGCTTCA
Organism: Alphaproteobacteria bacterium; assembly: GCA_965229935.1. Classification (GTDB taxonomy): domain Bacteria; phylum Pseudomonadota; class Alphaproteobacteria; order SPJN01; family SPJN01; genus SPJN01. The sequence continues at coordinate 604,685 of CBDDKB010000002.1, read as the reverse complement.
TGGGCTGCCTATGACCATCAAAGACGCGCTTGAGGTCGAAGGCCTTGTCACAACAGGTGGCGGCCCTGAATATAAGGATCACATTCCCGGGTCTAATGCGGATGTTGTTCAGCGCGCTGTTGATGCAGGCGCCATCATTATCGGCAAGACCAATGTTCCTTATATGAGCGGCGATCTGCAAACCTACAATGATGTCTATGGCCACACAAATAACCCTTGGGACACATCAAAAATTTCAGGCGGCTCCTCTGGCGGGGCGGCCGTGTCTCTTGCCACCGGCATGACGACGCTAGAAATCGGCTCAGACATTGGCGGGTCTATTCGATGTCCTGCCCATTATTGCGGCGTTTGCGGCCTGAAACCCACGCTCGACATCGTACCCGGTCGCGGCCATATCCCCGGCCCTCCCGGTGCGTTGGTGCGCAATGATATGTCTGTGATTGGCCCCATGGCCCGGTCAGTTCGTGACCTTGAACTTATGCTGCCGCTACTTGCCGGACCTGTTGGCGTCAATGCCAAGGGATACAAACTTGACCTGCCCGCAGCGCGCACCAATGACATCACGAAAATGAAGCTGGCGCTTTGGACCGATGCCCCCTACTCACCAACGTCTTCAGACACACAGCGCGTGCTGAACGAACTTGCCGATAAGCTGGAGGCGGCAGGCGCAACGATAGATCGCAATCCCAAACTGCCCAACAGTCTGGAAGAAATCTGCGCCGTTTATACGCCGATGTTGTCTTCAATTGTTCTGGCGGCCATGCCAATCGAGGTTCTGCAGAATTTGGCCAATGCGGCAGAGCAGGCCCCCGATGGCGACACAAGTTTTCAGACTTTACAAGGCAAAGGCGCGATGATGACCGCCGGCCAACGCATGATGTATCAGGATATGCGCCTGCAAATGCGTGCTGCCTGGGAAGAATTTCTGTCAGATTATGACGCAATCTTGATGCCTAATTCTCCGCATTGCGCCTTTCCGCACAATTTTGAAACGCCGTTCCCGGCGCGAACAGTTGAATTTGATGGGAAGCTGCACCCCTATCACAATTTCATTGCATGGACTGCACCATCAATCTTGCTGACATTCCCTGCTGCATCAATTCCCGCTGGCCAATCCGCAGATGGCATGCCGATCAATGTCCAAATCATGTCAGCCTATTTGGAGGACCAAACAGCCCTGGCCGTTGGCGCAGCGGTTGAACAGGTAACAGGGCCCTTTAAGGCACCTGATTTGGCCAAATTAGCCAAATAGAATGTAAACAAGTATACAAATTGATGGATATAGGCGCTGCTATAGACAGACGCATCCAGATTTGGGGGAGACGAAAAATGCGGAAATCATTGGCCTTGGCGCTTGTCATCAGCGGCCTTGCTGGCGCTGCGCAAGCGGGTGAACAGACCCAGCTTTACTGGGGCGATACCCATCTTCACACACGGTACAGCTTTGATGCGTTTTTGAACGGCAATCTAAGCGCCGACCCGGACACGGCCTATCGCTTTGCTAAGGGCCAGTCGGTCATTCACCCCTATCACAAGACATGGATGCAACTTGATCAACCGCTGGATTTTTTGGTTGTCTCAGATCATGCCGAATTGATGGGCGTTTTGCCCGCACTATATGAGGGGCAGGACCTGCCCAGTGGCGGCATTATCAAAGATATCCAGCGCTGGTTTTTCCGCCGTGTTATCCGATCAGCCATCGACCAGGACCAAGGCGGCCAAACCTTTCGCGAGCTGACCCATCAACTGCCCGTCGGTGAACCGCGCGCCATGGCAAAGGAGCCGATGCCTGAATCGCCCTTTGATGGCTTGATCGACGTTGAAAATTCAGCATGGAAAGACATTGTTGAAACCGCCGACCGGCACAATGATCCTGGCAAGTTCACTGCCTTTATCGGATGGGAATGGACCTCAACCCCCGGCGGGGCCAATCAACACCGCGTAGTGATGAGTACGGCGAACGCCGAACAGGCCAAGACATTCTCTCCCTTTGGGTCGGACCAAAGTCAATACCCGGACGATCTTTGGAAATTCTTAAAAGACCAAACCGCCAAAACCGGCGCGAACTTTATGTCGATCCCGCATAATTCGAACGTGTCTATGGGCTATATGTTTGACGATAAAACCCTGCGCGGCGAAAATATGACGCCGGACTATCTGGCACTGCGGACAGAATTTGAAACCGTCGCGGAAATGACCCAGATCAAGGGTGATAGCGAGACACACCCGGCCTTTTCCCCGACCGATGAGTTCGCAGCGTTTGAACCCTATAGCCAATATCTCAACCACGCGATGCATGAGTATAAGCCCATGCGGGCTGAGTTTTTGCGCCCCACCTTGCGCCGTGGCCTGAAATTGGGGGAGGAGCTTGGCACCAACCCGTTCAAGCTTGGCCTTATTGGCGCATCCGATTCTCATACGGGCTTAAGCACCGTTGTTGAAAAACAGTTCGGCGGTAAGATGGCGCTCGATTCGACGCCGAAAAACAAACATGACGATAAGGGCATCGGTGTCACGGGCTGGGGCATGTCAGCATCAGGCTATGCCGGTGTTTGGGCGACAGAAAATACGCGCGAAGCTTTGTTCGCAGCCTTTAAACGGCGCGAGGTTTATGCCACCACAGGGCCGCGCATCACCCTGCGCGTGTTCGGCGGTCACGGCTATGACATGGACGATGCTTTGGCAGAAAACATGGCAGAGATCGGCTATGCCAAGGGTGTGCCGATGGGTGGCGACCTAACAGGCACAGACAGCACCGATGCACCCCAACTATTGATCCGCGCTGTCAAAGACCCGCGCGACGGCAATCTTGATCGCCTGCAAGTCATCAAAGGCTGGCTTGATGCCAATGGCGAAACGCACGAGAAAATTTATGACGTCGCGTGGAGTGGTGATCGCACCCGCAATGCCGATGGCAGCCTGCCCCCGGTTGGCAACACGGTTGATGTTACGACTGCACGCTACACCAACACAATCGGCGCGGCTGAGCTTGCCACTGTTTGGACAGACCCTGATTTCGATCCGTCGCAAAAAGCGTTCTACTATGTCCGTGTGATTCAGATCCCGACACCGCGTCACAGCCTGTATGATACGATCGCGCTTAAACAAGTGCATAATGAGGAGATTGCAGGTCCGGCAACCATTCAGGAACGCGCCTATTCCAGCCCGATCTGGTACACGCCCTGATCCACGGCGACCGCACAAACAAAAAACCCGCCCGGCGATTGTGCCCGGCGGGTTTTCTTTTAATAGGATGTTCCTTGCGCCTATTCGTTAGAGGCGGCAGCCATCAATTTGTCCATCGTGTTCGTGTCAAAATCTGATGCGTTGTGACGCTCCAACAATTGCGAGCTAGGCTCACCCCATGCGCGATTGACCATTGAACCGCGTTTCACCGCGTCCCGTTCAAAAATCTCAGTTGTCCAGCGCAGAACATTTTCATAGGTGTGGACCTGCAAGAACTCAGCGGCCTCATACAGGACACCTCTGACCATTGCGCCATACCAGGGGCAGGTTGCCATATCGGCGATGGAATAGTCGTCACCTGCCAAGTAGCGATTGTCTGCCAAGTGACGATCCAACACATCAAGCTGACGCTTCACCTCCATCGCGTAACGATTGATGGGATATTCGTATTTTTCAGGCGCATAGGCATAGAAATGACCAAAGCCGCCGCCGAGGAACGGCGCGCTGCCCATCAGCCACATCAGCCATGAATAGCATTCAGCACGGGCCTTGGCCTGTGTCGGGATGAACATGTCAAACTTTTCAGCCAGATGCAGCAGGATCGCGCCGGATTCAAAAACGCGGATCGGCTCATCCCCGCTGCGGTCCAGCAGGGCTGGAATTTTTGAATTCGGGTTTACATCGACGAAGCCGCTGGAAAACTGTGTGCCGTCCTGAATATTGATCAGCCAGGCGTCATATTCAGCTTCCTTCACGCCTGCTGCCAAAAGCTCCTCAAACATGATGGTGACTTTGACGCCATTGGGTGTCGCCAGTGAATAAAGCTGGAAGGGATGCTCCCCAACGGGCAGGTCTTTCTCGTGGGTAGGCCCTGCAATCGGCCTGTTGATGCTGGCGAAACGCCCGCCACTTTCAGCATCCCATTCCCAGATTTTGGGCGGTGTGTAGGTATCATTGCTCATTATGGGCCCCCATGTTTAAGCCAGTTTCAAGTCGGGCGGCAGTGTGCTTGGTTTGCCTACGAATGGTCAAGCCCGCACTGTTCACCAATGTGTGAACTTAACCTACAGATTGCTGTGCAGACCCGCCGCTTCATGGTAAAAAACGGCAGTGGTAGGGGAGTCTCACCAATGGCAGATCAACTTATTCAGGTCGATAGCGACTTCTGGAATATTCGCGGCAGTTTCCGTATTGGCGGTTTGGTCGATATCGGCACGCAAGCTTCCCTCGTCAGGTTGAATTCAGGCCGGTTTGTCCTTCTCGATTCCTATGGGCTGAAGGGCAAGGTGCGCGATGCCGTACTGTCCCTGACAGATCAGGGCCGCGCGGTTGACGCCATTTTGAACCTGCACCCATTTCACACTGTTCATTGCCAACAAATGCACAAGGATTTCCCGGGCGCTGCGCTTTACGGGTCAGACCGCCATGTCGAGATGTTCCCGAACCTGCCCTGGCGTGATTTACGCGTTGACGACCCCATCCTGCATCAGCAGTTTGAGGGGGAGCTGGAGTTTTCAATTCCTGAGGGCGTGGACTTTATTTCAGAGAATGAGGCCATTCACTTTTCATCTGTGATGGCGTTTCACGTCCCCAGCCGCGCACTTCATGTGGATGATACGCTGATGGTCATCAACATGCCCCGCCCCCTTAAAGTGATGGGCATGTCGTATCGGTTAAGCTTTCACCCGACCTTGGCACAGGCGCTTGAAAAACGCACGGGCGCTACTGACGATTTTGAAGCTTGGGCCACAAATATTGCCACTCGCTGGGGCAGCGCGGCGCATATTTGTGCCGCACACACAGGGGCAAAACTGAACCTGAATGAAGGTGAGGCTGGCGAAGACATGCGCCAAGCGCTAAGGCGCACGCGCGGCACGCTGGCCAAGCACAAACGCAAATTCGGCTAGCTGCTTGTATTTAGGCCGCCCAACTGCGGCGCGCAGCATAGACCAATTGCAAAACCCAACAGATTGTCAGCCCGTTCCCCATCAGGACGGCATAATGGTTTGGCGACCAAAAGCCCGCCATCACGCCAAGCGATGCAATCGCCACAATGGCGCCCACCACTTTCCACGCCCAATTGTCATTTTCAGCCATTAAAAACAGGCCCGCACCGATCCCTGCGCCCATCAGGCAAAAGAACTTGATCCAAACCGGATAGGCCAACAGGGCAAGATTGGGTGCGGCTTCAAGATCAGCGGTGATGCCCAACAAAATCTGGTTTTCTACCGCATCGCTTAACGCCGCGATCACACCCAATGCACCGAACAGTAACCAAACGGGGCGGCCGCTTTTCTTGGCTCCGGCAACAAAGAACAGCGCAATGAACAGGCCATAGGCGACCATAAACGGATAATCCCATAGATTGCCCGCATCCATAGCCGCGATACGGTCTGCCCGCGCAGGATCATCTGCAGCGCCAAAAACAGCGATCAAATCAGATTGCGTTCTTGCCATTTCAAAAGCATAGATGGGTGAGCCCAACCCCGGGTCATAGCCAGCACCTTCAGTTGGAAACTGTGCCATCGTGATTAACCCAATCACGATAACGGCCAAGGCACCCATAACACAGGCGCGCCACGCGGTATGTTCGGTCATGCTGCTGTCTCCTGTTCTTTTTGTTTTTCTTGTTCGTTTTCAGGAAGCGCACTGATCAATGCAGCGCGTATTTCGCCATGTCGCTTACGTGTCAGCGTATAACCGCTGATCAGCCACAACACGATGATCAGCAATAATGGTACTATCAATGCATCGACAACACCAAGTGTGATTACGGCATTATGATCCGCCTCAGTCGGGGCGGTGCCAGTTGGAATTTTCACCAAATAGTCCAACACAAGGCCGCCAACCATGACCCCAACAGCACTTGTCAGCTTGCCCGAAAAGGCCAAGGCGGCGCTAAAGACCCCTTCCTGCCTTTGTCCTGTAATCAATTGCTGCTCATCCAAGATATCTGCAACCATTGATCCAAAGATGATGCCCATAGCGGTGGCAACACCTGCCCGAAGTGTGACATTCCCCACCAGCAACCACAATAACAGGTCGCTGCCGTTTGCGGGCAGCAGGTCCAGCAGGCGCAGACCAACAAAGGCTGCACCATTCACCCACAGAAACAGGATCGTCACAAACAGGATATGTTTCTTGTCAAACCGCTGTTGCAACACGGGGATAAAAACAAAGGCCAATATGGCACCGCCAATTGCAAAGCCAAACCAGCGCATATCTTCAGGCTTCAATTCCCAAAAATATGTGTTCATATAAAGGTTCAGCGCCTCGCCCGTACCGGCAACAATCGCACCCAGCAATATGCCAAAAAACAGCCGCATAAAATTGCGGTTGCGCAGCGCCCACAAAACATCTGTAACAGCTTTCTTAAAGCCGAACCGTTCTGGTTGATGATTGACATAAAGATAGGGCAATTCCTTGCGCGTCTTATGGGTCGTAATGAATGCGGCCAATGCCACCACGCCGCCCAAGACAGGACCATAGACCTTATAGGCATCAATATTAAATTGGCCGAATTCAAATGCGGCACTGCTGGGAAAGATAAAGGTCCACCCTGCCAATACAAATATCAGCCCACCAATCCAGCCGATCGCATAGCGCCATGTCAGGATTTGGGTGCGTTCTTCATAATCATCCGTGAACTCATAAAACAGCGCATTCCACGGCACGACAAAGAACGTCAGCGACACCCGCGCAGCAATCACAGTCACAAGCAACCATGTAAACAGGCCCGCACCTTCCAACCCTGTCGGCGGCGTAAAGACCAACCAAAGGCTGATACCCAAAGGCAGGATGGACAGATACATTAATGGATGCCGCCGCCCTAACCGGGTGGACAAATTATCAGATAAAGAGCCTGCCAATGGATCAGTAACCGCATCCACCACCAGCGCCAAAGCCAAGGCAAGTGACGCCATGCTCGCCGATAGGCCAAGCAACTGGCTGTAATAGAAAAGCAGATAGGTATTGAACGCGATATTTTTGAAAGTTTCAGGCCACGACCCGATAGCCTGCCAAAAACGAGTCGAGGTCGGCACCGGGCCCACACGGGTCTGGTGCCGCGCAAAATGCTGTCCGGCGATGCTCATATTGCCCCATTTGTTTTCGTTTTTCAGACCGTCCCACCATTGTGACTTTTTGTCAATCGAATGAGCGGATTTGACCACTACCCCCACGGCGCTATATCTGGCACATTAAATGTAGCTTACCACATTAATTATATTTTTTGTTTATAAAACAATAAGATGAGACCATCCTTATGAGCATTCAGGACGAATATCCCCACCCTATCGGCGATGATGCGGCATGGAGCGAAAGCTATTATTTCAACTTTGTTGATCCTGTCAGCAAGATCGGCATGTTCACCCGCATGGGATTTCGCGCCAAGGATGGTTGGGCCGATGGCCTGCATGTCATGTATCTGGGTGGCGACCGGGTTGCTTTCACCTATGGCCGCAAGGAATTTGACGGCACCGAACAGGAACTGACAGTCGGCGGCCTGACCCTTCATATGGACGAGCCTATGAAGCGTTGGCGCGTCACCTATGACGGCCCCGCACAGGATATTGAAGACGCCGCAATTATGATCACGCCATCAAAAGAACGTCCTGATGGCTGGTTCAAGCCCGCAACGCTCAAGATGGAAGTGACGTTTGAAAGCCTGATTGAACCCCATTATGCCGCCAAGGGCGACCATGGCCATTTTGAACAGACCGGCAAGGTCGAAGGTGAAATCTGCATCGACGATACATGCTGGGCAGTGTCCGGCTTTGGCGTGCGTGACAAAAGCTGGGGGCCACGGTCATGGTCCGGTTCTGATGGATCAAGCGGCGGCGAAAGCCCGACAAGCGGCGCGTCAACCCCCCACCCCTTTGTCAACTGGTTCTCAATGACCTTTGGGGACAAGGCCGCAATTGGCTGTTCCTGCTTTGACAAGGGCGACGGGATGCGCGGCGAAGGCTGGATCTTGAAAGACGGTCAACTGATGGACCTGAAAGACATTCGTGTGGAAAGCACCTACGAGCCTGACTCTATCCTGCACAAGACTTTGAAATTTACAGGCACAGCACAAGACGGGACAAAGATCGATATTGACGGCACTGTGCTGACAATTTGCCCGACCAAGATCCCCTCGCCCGGTGGCGCAACCTTTGTGAATGAGGGTTTGGCAAGCTTTACGCTGAACGGCCTCGAAGGCGGCCCCTTACAAGGGGATGGCATCGCAGAATATTGGCATGCGGTGAAACGATAAGCGCATCCAGACGGTTAGAATTTAAGTGACCAGCTTGCCTTCAACTCATAGGCAGGCTCGTTACTAAAGGCCATACGCTGCGCCTTTAGGCCCGCCCGTGTCGGCAATTGCAATTGTGCCTGCCCATCCAGAATGGTGGCAGGAACAGACGCTGTAATTTGCAGCCGATCACCGCGCACCAAACCGTCATCCATGGTGAATTGCACGCCAGCCTTGACCATCACGCCTGTCAGGTCCGTTACGACGACATCATCATCGCTATGATAGGACACCTGACCGATCAGGCCATCGGCGCTGATCCACATATTGTCGGCAAGTGACCAGTGGGCATTAAGCCCGGTCCACCCGGTCAGGGTCTGGCCACGCCATGCAAAGACACCGCCACCCTCAGCACCGTGAAGCATATCCTGTTCAGCCATCAAACCAAGCTGCCAGGAAACTGCATCAGTCAACCCTGTTTGGAAGGTTGCAAAGGCTGTCGGGGCATTGTTCTCAACAACAAAGCCAAGTGACATGCCGCCACCATCCCACGGGCCAACCCGCATCATTCCGGCAACCGCGTCTTCATCAATATGGTCAAAGGGCAGCAAACCATCGCGCATCACCGCGCGATCACCCTTTTGACCAACTGCAAAGTGAATGCTCACCCCCTCTTCCGCGCCTTGGTAGGCAAGACCACCAAGCGCGGAGAAACCAAGGCCGGTATCGCCCAACATGGCAAATGAAGTTGTCGGTGACGGGTCAGTTTGCTCTGACACATTATCGCCCGTTTGATCACCAAGGGATACGGTCCCGAAACTTGATGTATAGAACCGGCCATATTTGTCCTGAAACACATAGGTCTGGTCACCCAACACACTGTCGAACCCATCACCCAATAGGTTGGAGGTTTCGACAAAACTTGCGCTCGCGGTGGCACTGGTCTCGCCAATAGTGATCACCGGCTCACCCAAGGGCTGCAGTGCAGCTTCAAGGTTCAACAGGCCATGCCCGAACACCTCATCCACGCCGAGGGCACCAATATCCGTTGCTGTTTCCAGCACAATGGCAATCGCATCTTCGGCACTGATCTCAGGGAACGCGTCCATCAAAAGTGCTAGCGCACCAGTTGTCACCGCCGTTGCCGCAGACGTGCCACCTGCAACACCAAGATAGTCATTAAACCATAACACCCGCACCCCATGTGCCGGCGCAGCAAGACACCAATCTTTTGCAACGCCGCAATAGGATGAATAGGAAGCCGGTTGTAAATCCGTAACCGGATCACCGCTTTCCCAGTCGGTTACATCCAGCGCGACGACAGCCAGCATTTGCGACTGCACATCAGGAAACCAATAAGGAACCATAGCCATCAGGTTAGACGGGTCAGGCATCGCCTGATTACCCGCAGCAAACACAAGCGCCGTACCGCGATAGCCAGCATTGCCCGGCTTCATCAGGCGTATTTCATCGACAAAGGGTTGCATGGCCCCGCGCATCCAATCTGAATCCCAATCGGTCGGCGCCAAGTAGTTCCACCAGCCCCACGCGCCAGACATGACGTCTATCCGATCGCGGCGCGCCTGATTGAACATGGCTGCAACATGATCGGGGCTACGGGGTGCCAGGTTGCGACGGGATGATGAGATTTTGTAATTATACAGGTCAACGCCATAGGCGATGCCATGGGCGCCAAGCCCGTTTTTCTCCGCCCCAATAATTGAAGCGATTGCATGGCCGTGAATGAACTCATCCAACTTATATTTTTTCTGCCCTTCGTTCAGGCCAAAAAAGTCGATATGCTTTTTAAAGCGGGTGTGGGGCAATTCAACATGCCAGGTCCACCACGGCATTATGCCAGTGTCAGCAACCGCGACCCGTATACCGCTGCCATCAATGCCGCGCGCATAAAGGTGCTGGGCACCTATAATTTCATTCGCCTTGCCGGTTTGGAATTCAGGATCAGCCACAATATTGGCCACAGGTTCCAGCAAAGGGTCCAACAAAGTTTGCCCAACCGCTGCTGTGCCAGAAGTTCCAATAGAAAGGCTAACAAGTGCGCCGATAAATGTGGGCGATAGCTTTTCCCGGATGGTGCTGGTCATCTTTGTTTACTCCCTTTCCTTCATAATGAAGAAAAGGGGTAAATGACCGGTTAAGCCGGGGCAGGTTTGGTTAGTGGTGACACACCCTGCGAGACATCTCGCGACGAATTTCCGTCGGCAGCAACATATCAGCTAGGGGCAAAAAGCCTGCCTCCTCCGCTCTGATATGGTTAATTTCGCGTTCAGCAAATTCCTTCAACGCAGCCGCCACTTTGTCGCGCGGCACATCCTGATCAAGCAAGATCGCCTCTATCTGTTGACGCAACTGGCTTAACTGTACCGCGAATGCTTTATGGTCATCCTCAATATCATCCAGACCGGCGGCCTGTGACGGCACATTCTTGCGCATCCACCGATAGATATGATCCTCTTTCTCATGATGCGCTTTGTCCAGCGGCCCGGCGAAATAGGCCAACAGCTCACCAATAAGTTCATAATCCACGTTACCCGCCTGTTCTATCGCCTCTGCCTGATTGATCAGCATGGGCAACAGTGTCATGACATGGCGATGTTCAGCCTTTATCAGCACCAAAATATCTTCAGCATCCTGATCGTCATTCGCTGCATCGACAGGCACAATATCAGCAGTTCGCTTACGGAAAATTGAAGTCAGCATGGCATCGCTCCTTCTAGCTGTTCGGGTTGCGGTTCAGGTTGCTGTTTGTCTTGCTCGTTAGCTTTCTGGCGCGCTTGCAGAAACTTGGTTAGCGCCCGCGCCATAACCAATCGGGCATGGCGTTTATTGTTGCCCGGCACCAAAATCCACGGCGCCAAATCATTGTCGGTATGGGCAAGCATGTCATTCGCGGCGTCGCAGTAAGGGCCGCGCAGGCAATAATTCCTGAAATCATCATCCGTTAGCTTCGCGGCCTTATCCGCTGAAAACAACCTGTCGCGCAATCGTTTTTTCTGTGTCTCAAAATCTATGTGCAGCCAGAATTTGATGACATCAACATGGCGATCAACCAAACCCGCTTCATACTGATTAATGTCATCATAGGCAGACATCCAAAGTGCCTTTGGCAAATTTTCCTCGACCCGTTCAAACAAGACACGCCCATACCAGCTACGATCAAACACGCATATATGGCGATTGCGCGGGTCTAACTGCCGAAAGCGCCACAAAAAATGGTGCATTTTTTCAGCCTTTGTCGGCGCACCTGTGTGAGACATGGTGAAATGCGCAGGCGCTACCCCTTCAAAAAGGCGTGTCGCAGCACCCGTTTTACCGCCGGCGTCCCACCCTTCGAGCACCACCACAAGGCCGCGGCCGCTATCCATATGGTCACAGAGCGCACGATGAAGCCGTGTTTTCACGCGCGGCCACGCAATTTCATATGCTGATGTTGAAACTTTTCTGCTTAGGTCAAGGGCGCCCAGCCTGCCCCCGCAATGTTCTTCCACATTTGTCTCCAAAATGAGGTTCCGCCCTTCGATCTTACGCTGTGGGGGCTGGGGGGCAAGAGGTTCGCCACATGTCCCGGAAATATGTGGGGTCGGGACTATTTGCGTGGCGTCTCTAAGATCGAAGGGCAGAATAGGGTTGTTCATCAGTGGGCCATTAATACAGGCACCTCGGCATGACGAAGAATACCGCGTGTGGCACCACCCAACAGCAGCTCACGCAGTCTGCTATGGCCATAGGCACCCATGATCAAAAGGTCCGCTTCAACATCATTGACGCAATCCAGAATTTGATCAGCGACAGGTTCGCCATTGTCGATTTGATGAATAATCTCAACATCCAATCCTTTATGTTGCAGAGATTCGATCAGGCCATCGACGCCTTTTTCCTCTGCACCATTTTTCGTTACAGTGATAATGCTCACACGTTCGGCATCATCCAAAAACGGTTCTGCCGCTGTTACACTGCGCGCCGCTTCCGGCGTATCCGCCCACGCGATCGCTACGTGCTTGGCCGCAATGTCAGTTTTGTCCTGCGGCACAACCAGAACACCGCGACCTGAATCAAACAGGGCTGCCTCAGCCTCATAACTTTCAGATTCCCAATGTTCCGCAGTTGGGCGAGAGACCAAGATCAAGTCATGGGTCCGACCCTGTTCAGAAATAACGTCCCACTGATCACCAAACGCATCCTGCCACCGGACAGAGGTTTGGTCCGGAGCGGGCAGCGATCCATTGTCAAGGTGCGGCAAACCATTTGCTTCGACCTCAAAGATGGATTTCGCTGCCCGGCGTAACTCGTCTTGTTGCTCGCGTAGCTGAGTTACGATGTCTGCGGGAATGGGACCGGCATAAAAGGGACTTGCTGACCAGCTGACAACATCCTTGTCTGAACGGACGTGAAGCCCATCAATTAAACAGGGACGCTTTTTGCCAAGCGATACGGCTGCGCGCATAACAGCGCGGCTTTCGGGGGTTCCGTTGATAACAGCAAGTAGCCTTGAAACGGTCATGATCGACACTCCATTTAGTGGACGGTCAGATCATGATGGCGAATCGGCAAGTCAGCATTGATCTCGATCAATGGCCAAAAATATTTTGAAAATTGTTGGTTAAGCCGGGTTAACTTTCAGCGAAGACTAGCCTTCTGCGGCGTCTTCCAGCCCTTCGCGGTCAAGCACTTTTACATCCTGCGTGCCATGGGCTGCGATCAGTCCGGCTGACCTGAATTGGGTAAAGGTCCGGCTGACGGTTTCTGTGGTCAGGCCAAGATAATCGGCAATATCCCCGCGCGTCATGGGCAGCTCAAGAATATCGTCATTCTGCCGCCATTGGGCGGTGCGCTGATCAACCATCAGCAAAAAGGTCGCCAGACGCTCCTTCGCGGTTTTACGGCCCAATAACAACATTTGATTATGTGCGGCGGCCAGTTCATCGGACGCCTCGCTTAACAAACGGCTGCGCATTTTGGGAAATTCATCCAACACGTGATCGAATCGTTTCCGATCAAACCGGCACACACGAATGGGGCCAGCCGCCTCTGCCGAATAGGCGCAGGTGTCACCGTGAGCCAACCCGACAAAGTCACCGGCAAAGAAAAATCCGGTGATCTGCCGGCGGCCATCAGGCATCAATTTATGAGTTTTAACGGCCCCTTCGGTCACGGTGTAAACCGCGCTGGCATCGTCACCTTCAACGAACAAGTCATGCCCGGAGGAAAACTCTTGCCCGACCACGAACTGCGCCAATTGGCCGATTTCATCATTGTTTAGGCTTGAACAAACCGCCAAATCGCGCACGGGGCATTCCATGCAATGTTCGACCTGTGTCGGCACCCCATTGTCATCACAGGAAAACCCGCAAGACGTTTCTTTCGCCGTAACATTCATTTCAAGTGCGCGCCCCAGCAGTTGCGACATGATGAAGGCCGTTTCAGCCTTACCTAGATGGGTCATAGCTTAATCCCCTGCCAGCCGTTTGTCATGCGCGGCTTGCCGCACCCCGCCATTTTGCACGCTGATCGTTAATCAATCGCAAATTGTTGATCTTGATCAATGCATTGGTGTCAAAAAACAGTCATGACTGGCATCATCAATTCGTCCCGAAACTGCACAGAAGCACCGATTATGGACCAGTCAGCCATCACAAAATTCCCCGAAAAATTGGCGCGTGAACTTGCCGCGCAGGCCGATAATTTGCGGAAATTTGCCGAAGGGCTGCCAGAGGAGCTGTCTCAGGAGCTGTCAGGTCAAGTGACACGTATAGACACCCACGCGTCCGTGATTTTTCTTGCAGGCGATCATGCCTTTAAGGTCAAGCGCGCTGTCCGCTATCCTTATCTGGACTATTCGACGCTGGCCAAACGTGAAACCGCCTGTCAGCGCGAATTCGAAATCAACCGAACCTTGTCTCCGGCGCTTTATGATCGGTGCGCACCGCTTGTCAAAACCAAGGACGGTCAGGTCAAACTGGCTGACTGTGACACTGTTGACCCAAGCACAGTTTGCGATTGGGCGGTTGTCATGCATCGCTTTGACGATGACGCCCTATTGTCTCATATGGCCGAACAGGACAGCCTGTCACGCACGCTGATTGAAGAAACAAGTCGCCTGATCGCCGCCACGCATGGTGCGGCACAGCCTGTTGCTGCAAATGAAGCGCATGGCGGTGGTTGCAGGCGGTTTAACGAGATGGTGAGCGAGACTATAGCCGCCCTATCCCGTCAGCATGACCCAGACACAATTATGCAGCTAACCCGCATCGCCACGATTATGGCAGCACAGATCACCGGCTTTGAATCACGGTTGGACGCGCGGCTGACTGACAGTTTGGTCAGGCATTGCCATGGCGATCTGCACCTTGCCAATATTTGCCTGTTTGATGGCAAGCCCACATTGTTTGACGCGGTAGAGTTCAACCAAACCATCAGCAATATTGACTGCCTATATGATGTCGCCTTTTTGTGGATGGACCTGATTGCCCGCGGGCACACAGACCTCGCTAACAATGCCATGAACACCTATCTGCCCTTTTTCAATCGATATGAAGATTGCGGCCTGATCGGGCTTTATATGGCAGCAAGGGCCCTGATCAGGGCGCGCGTAGCCTATACGCGGCTGGCGATCGTAGACCAACCGGACGAAAAGCAAGCAGCCCGGCGCGAGGCGCGGCATTATCTTGATCTGGCCGAACAGTG
The DNA here is from genome assembly GCA_965229935.1 of Alphaproteobacteria bacterium. Classification (GTDB taxonomy): domain Bacteria; phylum Pseudomonadota; class Alphaproteobacteria; order SPJN01; family SPJN01; genus SPJN01. The sequence goes on along the minus strand of CBDDKB010000002.1, from coordinate 589,558 downwards.
CTTGAACCAAGCAAAACCGTCTTTGATCATTGTCGGCGGGCTGTCAGGATCTGGCAAAACAACATTGGCGCGCAATCTGGCACCCCATATTGGCGGCGCTGCTGGCGCGGTACACATCAGATCTGATGTGGTGCGCAAACGGCTGCACAATATTGACCCGCTGACACCCCTGCCCCCCAGCGCCTATACGAAAGAGGCGTCGCAAGTGGTTTATCAAACCATGATCGACCAAGCACGGGCCGCACTAAAGGCTGGCATGGCTGTCATCATGGATGCTGTGTTCGCGGACGAGGCTGAGCGGAAGGCCGCACATGATTTGGCAACCGACTGTGACGTGCCATTTACAGGCATTTGGCTTAGCGCGCCGCTGCAACTGCGGGTTAACCGGGTTGCTGAACGAAACAATGATGCCTCCGACGCTGATGTGAATATTGTCCGCAGCCAGGAAGGCACGTGCATTGTGCCGCAGGCGTGGTTGAGCCTGAACAGTGATGGCGACAAAACCTGTATCCGCAACAAGGCCTTTCATACCTTAGTAGAATGCGGCCATAGGGTCGCACTTGATTTGGATCAACGCATCGACTGCTGCAATTCGGTCTCATAGCCGCGATCCGACGCTTGAGTCGGAACCGCGACATGAGGGGAGACCGGAAACGTGTCACATGCCATTCCTAATGATCAGGCCGCGCCGCTAACCTATGCGGACAATGCAGTGCGCCTGTTTACCATCGCCACAGTATTTTGGGGCATCGCAGCCTTTTTGGTGGGGCTTTTGATTGCCTGCCAACTGGCATGGCCCGCGCTGAATTTTGATATCGCGTGGCTAAGTTTTGGGCGCATGCGCCCTGTCCATACATCGGCTGCTATTTTTGCCTTTGGCGGTAATGCGCTGATGGCGACATCCTTTTATGTGGTGCAGCGGACCTGCCGCGCCCGTCTGTTTGGTGGCGAATCGCTCGCCATGTTTGTGTTCTGGGGCTACCAGGCCTTTATCGTCATGGCTGCAACCGGCTATTTGATGGGCATCACGCAGGGCAAGGAATATGCCGAACCAGAATGGTATGCCGATCTGTGGCTGACCATTGTGTGGGTGGTTTATCTAGTTGCCTTTGCAGGGACGCTGATAAAGCGGCGCGAACCGCATATTTATGTCGCCAACTGGTTCTACCTTGCCTTCATCCTGACGATTGCCGTCCTGCATATCGTGAACAACCTATCCGTTCCGGTGGCAATCAACGGTGTTCACTCCTACTCCGTTTTTGCCGGGGTACAGGGTGCGCTGATCCAGTGGTGGTACGGCCATAATGCAGTGGGCTTCTTCCTGACCGCTGGCTTCCTCGCCATCATGTATTACTTCGTACCGAAACAGGCAGACCGTCCGGTCTATTCCTATCGTCTGTCTATCGTGCATTTTTGGGCCTTGATCTTCCTGTATATCTGGGCTGGCCCGCATCATCTGCACTACACCTCTCTCCCCGAATGGGCACAAACGCTCGGCATGGTCTTTTCAGTCATGCTGTGGATGCCTAGCTGGGGCGGCATGATCAACGGGTTGATGACCCTGTCAGGCGCCTGGCACAAGCTGCGCACTGATCCTGTGCTGCGCTTCCTCGTTGCCTCTGTCGGGTTCTATGGGATGAGCACATTTGAAGGCCCCGTCATGTCGATTAAGCCTGTCAATGCGTTGAGCCATTACACCGACTGGACCATCGGGCATGTGCATTCCGGCGCACTTGGCTGGGTTGCCTTTGTCAGCTTTGGCGCGATCTATCATCTGGTGCCGAAACTGTGGAACCGCGCAGGCCTTTATTCCACGCGCGCTGTGTCATGGCACTTCTGGATCGCCACTGTGGGCATCGTGCTTTACATCACCGCCATGTGGGTATCTGGCATCATGCAAGGCCTGATGTGGCGCACCTATGATGCGCTGGGCTTCCTTGAATATAGCTTCATCGAAACGGTCGAGGCGATGTTCCCCTTCTATGTCATTCGTGCTGCTGGCGGCGCCTGCTTCCTGATCGGCGCATTGATTATGGTCGGCAATCTGTATCTGACCATCAATCCGCCGCGTGAAACCAAAGCCGCAAGCATCAAACCTGTGGAGATTGGATAATGAGCATCCTGAACCATTCCAAGATTGAACGGTCTGTCGGCCTTTTGGCGATCCTGACAGTTCTCACCATCTCTATCGGTGGACTTGTGGAAATTGTGCCCCTGTTCACTATCGATAAAACGCTTGAGCGGGTGGAAGGGGTGCGCCCCTACTCCCCGCTGGAGCTGACGGGTCGTAATATCTATATCCGTGAAGGTTGCTATACCTGTCATTCACAACAGATCCGTCCGTTCCGCGATGAAGTTGACCGCTATGGCCATTATTCACTGGCTGCGGAAAGCCGCTATGACCACCCGTTTCAGTGGGGGTCAAAACGGACAGGGCCTGACCTTGCCCGGGTTGGCGGCAAATATTCCAACCAATGGCATGCCGCCCATTTTCTAAACCCGCGCGAAGTTGTGCCTGAAAGCATTATGCCTGCCTACAGCTTTCTTGCAGGGAAAGGCCTGCGCGATTGGGAAATTGCCGATCACCTGAAAGCGAACCGTACCGTCGGCGTTCCCTACACTGACGAACAGATTGAAATGGCACGGGCAGACTTGTTGTTGCAGGCCAATCCCGATGCTGATTGGGACGATTTGCTGGCGCGCTACCCCAATGCCGCAACAGGCGATTTTGACGGCAATCCAGATCAGGTAACCGAAATGGATGCGCTGATCGCCTATATGCAAATTCTGGGCCGCATGGTTGATTTTTCAACCGTCACGCCTGAACAGCTAAAACAATAGGAGCGTATCATGGCAGAATTTTTTGACATGCTCAGCTTTCATGCCCGCGATTATTGGGGCGCATGGTTGATGCTGCTGTTCCTGATCGTGATCGTGTTTGCTTACCATCCGATGAACAAAAGCCGGATGGAAGAACATGGCCGCATTCCCCTTAATGATGACCGTCTTCCCGACGCTGAGGATTGATCCATGCCGACAAAAATAGAAAAAGACAGCTACACTGGCACTGAAACAACAGGCCATGAATGGGATGGCATTCGTGAATTGAACACGCCCATCCCCTCATGGTGGGTTTGGGTCTTTGTCGCCAGCATTGTTTACAGCATCGTCTATGTCATCCTTTACCCCGCCATCCCCCTTAGCGAGGGGGCAACTCAAGGCGTTTTGGGGTGGGACCAACGGGAATCACTTGCCACTGAATTGGCACTGCGCGAGGAAGGCCGCGCCGACATTATGCAGCAAATCGCGGATGCGGATGCAGCAAAGGTAGAGCAGGATGAAACCCTGCGCACTTTTGCATTGCGCGGTGGGGCTGCATCCTTTGCTGAAAACTGCGCCCCCTGTCATGGCAATGGCGGCGGCGGTCGGCCCGGTTACCCCGTGCTGGCAGATGATGATTGGATTTGGGGCGGCACATTAACTGCCATCCACGAAACCATCCGCGTCGGCATCCGGTCAGGCCATGAAGATGAGCGTTACGCTGAAATGCCTGCCTATGGCGAAATACTGCCGCAAAAAGAGCGGATTGCCATTGCCCATTATGTTGCAAGCTTCACCGGCAAGGGCGACGTCGCAAAGGCCGCAATGGGTGAGACACTCTATCAAGACAATTGCGCAAGCTGTCATGGAGAAGACGGCACCGCAATCGAAGATACAGGTGCGCCATCCCTTAATGACGCCATCTGGATCTATGGCAATGACACTGCTGCAATCTTGAAGCAGATCAGCAAACCGCAACATGGGGTTATGCCGGCTTGGGAGGGCCGCCTTGATCCCGTCACGATCAAGATGCTTGCCATCTATGTTCACAATCTGGGGGGTGGTTTACAGGAGGACGCAGGTCTATGACCGCCCAGCTCGAAACAGGTTTGGATGAAAACCATCATCTGAAATATTTCGAAAAACGCAAAAAACCCTATCCCCGCGCTGTTCAAGGTACATTCCGGCGCATCAAATGGGCGATGTTGATCATCACCCTGACGATCTATTACACCGCGCCTTGGCTGCGTTGGGACAGGGGCGAAAATCTGCCTGATCAGGCTATTCTGATCGATATGGCTCACCGCAAGGCCTATTTCTTCTTCATCGATATCTGGCCGCAGGACATTTACCTGCTGACCGGGTTGCTGGTCTTTGCCGCCCTTGGCCTATTCTTCGTCACCTCATTGGTGGGGCGTGTTTGGTGCGCCTATGCCTGCCCGCAAACAGTCTGGACCGATTTGTTCATGCTGATTGAACGGCGTATCGAAGGGGATGGCCCCAAGCGCCGCAAACGCGATGAGGGCCCCTTTACATTCGATAAGGCGTTTAGAAAAATTGCCAAACATTCCGTCTGGCTTTTAATCGCGGTAGCAACAGGCGGCGCATGGATTTTCTATTTCGCCGATGCGCCCACTGCCCTGCCCGCCATTCTAACCGGACAGGCAGGCAGCGGCACCTATTTCACAATTGGCATGTTTACCACCACGACCTACCTACTTGGTGGCTGGGCCCGTGAACAAGTCTGCACCTATATGTGCCCGTGGCCGCGTTTTCAGGCCGCCATGCTTGATGAAGACACATTAACTGTCAGTTACGAAGACTGGCGGGGCGAACCACGCACACGCCACGCCAAACGCGCGCTCGCCGCGGGTGAACCTGTTGGCGACTGCGTTGACTGCAACCTGTGTGTTGAGGTTTGCCCAACAGGCATTGATATTCGCGACGGCATACAGCTTGAATGCATTAATTGCGGCCTGTGTGTCGATGCCTGTAATGGGGTCATGGCAAAGCTTGATCGGCCAAACTATCTGATCCGCCATGACACGGAACGGAACCGCACCCTGTTACGCGACGGCATTGCCCGCACGTGGAAGATCCTGCGTCCGCGCACAGTGATCTATGCAATGTTACTGTTTGTAACTGGCAGCTTGCTGCTTGCTGGACTTGTCACGCGCGCGCCCGTAGCCTTCGACATTTTGGCAGATCGCGCCCCGCTTTATGTCACCTTGTCCGATGGCACGATTCGCAATGGCTATACCTTGAAGCTGATGAATAAGGCGCATGAAGAAAAACGCTTTTCTCTAGAAGTTTCAGGCCTTTACGAAGGAAAGGTAAGCGGCTTGATAGAGATCAATGCACAAGCCGACAAAGTCACCACAATCCACACTCATGTGATCGCTGCAGCGGTCGGCCCCCCGGCGCAACAATTTACGATGCGTCTTACCGATCTCGACAGCGGTAAAATCGTCGAAGAGCCCGCCGTCTTTAGACGCCCGGCCCGTTAATAGAGAGTAGGTTCCATGCCTTCAACAGAACCAATCAAACCTGAAGCCCAAAAAAGCATGATCCCCTGGCTGTTCGTTCTGGCCTTTGTCGCGGTCTTTGCCGCCAATGGCATTATGATCGGCGTTGCCATGGAAAGCTTCCCCGGTTTTTCAACAGAGTATGAGACCGTCCACGCTAATGACTGACATCGCGGTAAACGGCGGCATGCTTGATCGGGACTTTGTCCCCTATGTCCATGATGATGACCGATCAGGCAATCAGCACAGCCTGACCCTGTTGGTGGAGGGGGTGCACTGCGCCAACTGCATCGGCAGGATTGAGCGTGCCTTGACCGCCGAACCTGACGTGACAAATGCACGGGTCAATCTAACAACGGGCCGTCTGGCCCTGTCTTGGACCGGTAAGCGGGACCGCATTAATCAGCTTGCTGCCCTGGTCGAAGGGATGGGCTATCCCGTCGCCCCTTTTGATCAAGCCGATCCGTTGGAACACGACAAGGCCCATGAAAAAAGCCTGCTGCGCGCATTGGCCGTGGCGGGTTTTGGCGCCGCCAACATCATGCTGATGTCTGTCGCCATGTGGTCAGGGGCAGCGGATAAGGACGCGACGCGGCACTTATTCAACCTTTTGTCTGCTGTTATTGCTGTGCCTGTCACGGCCTATGCGGGTATGCCCTTTTTCAAATCTGCATGGGCAGTGCTGAAAAATCGCAGCACCAATATGGATGTGCCAATCTCGCTGGCGGTCATCTTGGCTGTCGGCCTTAGCCTTGTGCAAATCACACAAGGTCAGGCCCATGTCTGGTTTGAATCGGCAACCATGTTGCTGTTCTTCCTGCTGATCGGCCGCTTGCTGGATACGCGGGCGCGCGGCAAGGCACGCAGCACAGTCAGTCGCCTGCTTGCCCTGCGCCATGAAAGCGCCCATGTCATCGGGGCGGATGGCGCAATGTCAATCATCCCTGCTGATCAGGTTGAACCGGGCATGCGGCTGATGGTGCCCGCGGGAGGAAAAATCCCCGTCGATGGCACAATAGACACCGGGGCAACCGAACTCGACTGTTCATTGATCACAGGCGAACGGACGCCGCGCATGGTTGATCAGGGTGACAAAATCCATGCCGGGACAATCAATCTGGGCAGCCCTGTTACCATGACCGCAACATTGGTCAAGGACGACACATTACTGGCCGAGATCACCAGACTGATGGAATTGGCCGAACAAAAGCGCGGGCGTATCGTTGTATTGGCGGATAGGATCGCGCGCGCCTATGTGCCTGTTGTGCATGCCCTTGCCCTACTATCGCTGACCTTCTGGCTGACCCTGGGCAATGCCACCCTGACCGAGGCGCTGGAGATAACGATCGCCGTATTGGTCATCACCTGCCCTTGCGCGTTGGCATTGGCTGTCCCGGTGGTGCAGGTCTTATCCTCAACCCAATTGATGAAGGCTGGCCTGTTTATCAAGTCGCCGACCGCCCTTGAACGGTTGGCAGAGGTTGACATGATCGCCTTTGACAAGACCGGTACGCTGACCGAACCGATGCCGGTTCCCGACATCAGCAACTTAAGTGATCGCGCTAAAGAAATTGCCGCAGGCCTTGCCGCCAGCAGTATGCATCCCCTTGCCCGTTCCCTGTCTGCGGCCTTGGCAGCAACCTTGCCCTCAGTCACCCCCTTAAAAGACGTGATGGAAGCCCCCGGTGCAGGCATGTCCGCCATGCTACCCGAAGGCGAGGCCAAATTGGGCCGCTGGGATTGGGTCGGGGGCACCTCACCCGGTGATGACCCGCGCCCCCGCCTTTGGCTAAAATTGCCAAGCGAAGCTCCACAACTAATTCCGTTCGAAGATATGTTGCGCCCCGATGCGGCCCGCACGATCAAGTCATTGAAGCAGGATGGCTACCAGCTCGCCCTATTGTCCGGCGATCATAAACAGGCCGTCAAACGCATCGCGGACGAGGTTGGCATCACTGATTGGCATGCCGCCATCAGGCCAAAGGACAAACTTAGCTGGCTGGAAAGTGCGCAAACAGACGGCCATCATATGATGATGGTCGGGGATGGGTTGAATGATGGTCCTGCCCTTGCCGGGGCGCATGTATCGCTCTCCCCCTCCACCGCGACGGACTTGGCGCAAAATGCTGCTGACGTTGTATTTCAGGGCAAAAGCATGCGCGCCATCACGCACCTACTATCGGTCGCAAAAAAGGCAGCAACCCTTGCCCGCCAGAACGTGACCTTTGCCATTTGTTACAATCTGGTGGCCGTGCCCCTTGCCATGGCGGGCGAGGTCACGCCGCTTATTGCGGCACTTGCAATGTCCTCAAGCTCTATCATCGTCACCTTAAACAGTTTCCGCATCACTAGGGGGATCAAGTCATGAGTGTGTTGGTCTTTATGGTTCCGCTGGCAATCGCGCTTGGCCTGATCGGTCTTGGAGCGTTTTTATGGGCCTTGCAGAATGGGCAGTTCGACGACCCTGATGGGGCCGCGACCCGTATTCTGCTGGATGATGATGGGCCGCTGCCATGAAACTACGGACACGCAATCCCCTGCTTCATGCATTGATATTGAGCAGCTTTATCCTTGGCGGCCTGCCATTTTATGGCGAAACAGACCAGCCAGACCCCGCACTGGCAGGACTGCCCGCCGCATTGGTTGCAGCGCTCTCCAACACTTGTTTGGGCGGCAATTCCCCAAATGACCACCGCCCCTGTGATAAAAGTGCCTGTCATGCGGCGCTGACGGTCAAGCGCAAGCAGCACAAAAAACTGCCTCAACTGGCCTGATCAGCCTTGATCACAACCCCAATTCAGGCGACAAGTTCGGTTCGTAATTAAAACCTTTTCCCTTTGGACCTAAGGACCGACCGATGATCGACCTGCACTATCACGATGAAGTAGCCCATATTGCCATTGATGATGGCAAGGCAAATGCTGTCAGCTTTGCCGTAATTGACGGGTTCAATGAAACGCTGGACCAAATTGATGCCGATGGTAAAGCAAAAGCCATTGTCATTTCAGGTCGCGCCGGAATGTTCTCTGCCGGGTTTGACCTGAAGGTTATGCAGAACGAACCTGAACGCGCCATCGAACTTGTGGGCAATGGCGGCAAGCTGTTCCTGCGCCTGTTCCAGCACCCCTTGCCAACCGTGGCAGCAATGACCGGTCACGCCATGGCTGCAGGTATTCTATTGGCCATGTCCTGCGACACGCGCATTGCCGCTGAGGGCAGCTTCAAGATTGGGCTGAACGAAACCGCAATCGGCATGGTGCTGCCGCATTATGGGTTAGAGCTTGCCAAGGCACGCATCGCCCCCCACCGCCTGACAGAGGCGTTTGTGCAAGCACGTCTTTACACACCCGAAGAAGCTGTCCCCGTCGGCTATGTGGACCGCGTGACAGCACCTGAAAAAGTGGTTGAGGAGGCATTGGCGCTTGCTGCGCAGGCAACAGCCTTTCCCGGTGCTGCCTATGCAGGGAATAAATTGCTGATCCGCCAACCCTATATCGACGCCATTGCCAAAAGCCTTGGCGTCGAAGGTTAGTTAACAGCCAGCCAGACTAAGCGACCTTGACAGGCGGTTCTGAGAATTGTTTTGACGCTTCCAGAATCGCCTCGTCAGGCATGGCCAGCATCGCCTTATACATTTCGTCAGGATAGGTCTGATGCGGCATGTCTGGATCGTAGGCAGGCTGCGCAACACCTGACGGACCATCATAGGCCGCCGGGTCCTTATAGCGTGCCAATTCTTCTGCAGAGATACCGGCAAGGTCAACCACCTCAGGGTCAATCCATTCTTCTGCGGCAACAGCCTCTGACGAGGTGGCGATTTCCAACGTCATGTTATCCGGCCCACCGAAATAGATAGAATGGCACATGCCGTGATCCATTGGGCCTATCACATTCAGTCCTTTTGAGCGCAACCGATCGCGCATAGCCAGCAGGTCATCCAGCGTATCGACGTTAAAGGCAAGATGTTGCATCGTGCCCGGCGCGCAACTTGCGGCACCAGACCCTGAATGGGTTTTACCGATTTCAATCGGCACATCCTTTGCCCCATCAGTCTGAACGATTGAAAAATAGCAATGGGGGTTTAGCTCCAAAAAGGCATGCAAGCCCCCCGGAACGCCATGCATATGGAACAGGGCAGATAATTTGCAGCCCATCACGTCGCAAAAGAAATCGATATGTTTTTTGATATCCGCAGACATCATGGCAATATGGTGAATACCTGAAAGACGATCAGCCATTTTGAGTTTCCTCGCTTATAAAATTATGATGGCTAAATCGTAACTTTTTGCCCATTGAAACACAAACATAATTGGGGAAACCCAATCAGAATCGGGGGAAATCGCCATGTTGGAAATGCGGCCATCTTGCGAATGTTGTCATCAGGATTTAGCGCCTGACGAGGAAGGCGCGGTGATTTGCAGCTTTGAATGCACGTTTTGCCTAAACTGCAACGATGCGCATTTGAAAGGAAAATGCCCTAATTGCGGCGGCCAACTTGCGCCACGCCCGACACGTGCAGCAGCATTGTTGGAGAAGTTTCCAGCCAGCACCAAGCGGGTCGAAAGCCAGACATTAAGGGCTAAATATTTCGCTGCGACCTAGGGCTTGTCGCCTGACAAAACCTCGCCCATCAAATCGGCAATGCGGGCAAAGCTTGTCGCCCGATGATCCGTTTTGCGCCACACCAGCCCGACAGTCCGGCCCAGATTTTTGGCCTTCTCACTGCCCGCTATATCGCGAACGCACAGACGCCGGCGGTCAATCGCACCGGCGCGTACCGCCATATCCGGCACCAAGGTAAAACCCAGCCCCGCATCGACCATCTGTATCAGGGTCGGCAGACTGGTTGCCTGAAAATTCGTGCTCTGCGCCTTTTGCCCTGCCGCCAATGAACAGGCACCAAGGGCATGGTCACGCAGGCAATGGCCATCCTCCAGCAGCAACAGGTCCTCACCACTGATGGCGCTGCGGGCGACAGGCTCGTCCGCTGCCATAGGATGGCTGCGCGAACAGACAAGGTGGAACGGGTCATAGCCGATTTCCACCCATTCAAGTGTGTCAGGAAAATCGATAGGGAAAGCCAACACCGCCAGATCAAGCACGCCCTTAACAAGGTGATCGATTGCGTCTGTTGTCTGCTCCTCTCTTAGATATAGCCTTAGATCAGGGAAGACCTTTTTGCTGCGCCCCAATAGGCCCGGCAAAAGATAAGGGCCAATGGTGGGAATAACGCCCAATGTCAGTTTGCCATCCAAAGGGTCATGCCCTTCGGACGCCACCTCAGCCAAGGCGTCAACATCCTGTAGAATGCGGCGCGCGCGGTCCACGACCTCAAGGCCGAGGGGGGTCATCATTACCTTGCGCTTGGTCCGTTCGACCAGTTGTGCATCCAGCAAATCTTCAAGGTCCATCAACCCGCTAGACAGGGTCGACTGGGTGACAAAGCACGCGTCTGCTGCCTTGCCGAAATGCAAATGGTCCGCCAAGGCGACCAAAAACCGTAACTGCCTTAATGTTGGTTGAGCTGCCATTACAATCGCTTTTTCCTATTACTTAATTAGATATAATTCATTTCACTGCAAATTGGCAATGGCCTATCTTGTTTTTGTCAGACGAAACGAACGACTGACAAACGAGAGAGAGAAAGGGACAGAAAATGAGCCAGCAAATCAATATTGGCATTTCCGACGAAGATCGCAAGGCAATTGCCGACGGCTTGTCTCGCTTGTTGGCAGACAGCTACACGCTTTACCTGAAGACCCATAATTATCACTGGAATGTGACAGGTCCGATGTTCACGACGCTGCATTTGATGTTTGAAGAACATTATACCGAACTTGCCACAGCAGTGGACGATATCGCCGAACGCATCCGGGCATTGGGCGCGTTTGCCCCCGGCAGCTATAAGGACTTTGCCATTCTGTCTACGGTTGAAGAAGCCGATGGCGTACCCGCCGCAATGGATATGGTTGCCCACCTTGCTGCTGATCATGAAACAGTCGTGCGGACAGCGCGCGAGGTGATCAAGATCGCCGGCGCGGCTGATGATGAAGTAACCGCAGGTCTTGTGACTGATCGCATGACGATCCATGAAAAAACAGCATGGATGTTGCGCGCACTGCTTGAAAAATAGGCCAGAAAAACAAAATTTCGCTGCACGTGATCCATCAGGACATAAGCAGCGTAAATAGGGAACGGTGACACACGTGTCTTGATGGCTACCCCCCATAGCCCCCAAAACCAGCCTGATGGACCGTGTGTCATCGCACCCTACCCGATTAATTTGCAACCCGATAGCAGGGTCCGGCGCTTGTTGAGAAGAAGGGTAGTGTTATGTTGAACCATCATTGTCTTTTTTGTCAGCAGCGCCACGCGTCTAATGGCCTGATTGCTGCCTGACCTCTCTCTCATCGCGCGTGTCCTGACCGGGGCAGGCGCATAGGCAGTTTATGGGCCTGAAAGGCTGCTCCTTAACCGGAGTAGCCTTTCTTTTTGGCCATTTGCCTTTATGCTTTTCCCAGCCTGCTGCAACGCCTATGTTTGACGGGAAAGCTGATTGGCTGAAAAGCTGCCTGACCGAGGAGTGACGCGACCATGATCAATAGTAAAACCCTGTTCATCAGCGCAATTTGTGCCGCGACAGCGGTCAGCGCCGCGATTGCAATGTCGTCAAGGGATGGAGCCTCTGCTGCCCCAAAACCAGTAAAGCTTGTGTCGCCTTCTGACCAACGCACCATTCCTTTTCCCGGCCATTCTGCGATCCCCTTGCTAAACGGCGCAGACAGTATTGGCGATGTCGCCTTTATGCAATTTGATTTACCTGCGCGCACCCTTGGCGCACCGCCACATATTCATCAGGACGAAGACGAATATGCCTATGTGATAGAGGGGGAGTTTCGCTTTTTGACAGAGGGTGGCCCGGTTACCGCCACCGAAGGAATGGTCGCCGCCCTGCCCCGCGGTAAGCTGCACGGGTTTTGGAATATCTCAGACAGGCCGGGCAGCCTGCTATTCGCCATCACACCGTCAAGGTTTGAGACGTTTTTTGATGCGGTTGTGGCCCAGATCAAGAAAGAAAACCCAGACAATCCCGCACTGGTCGGGCAAATTATCGGAAAAGTTTCGGCCACCTATAATGTGACGGTCATGCCAGACAAGTTCCCTGACGAAGCCTTACAGCTTTTGCCGAAATGACCCTTCAAAACAGACTGACAAAATTAATTCTTTGGCTGACCTGTGGGTGGGCCGGTTTCATGCTGGTCTTTTCCCTGTTTTGGCGCATGCGCCATGACACGCCGCTGATCCATTATGCTGCCTTTCTAATGAACGAGCATGGTGCCGTTCCCTATCGTGATTTCTTTGAAACAAGTTGGGTCGGCACCTTCCTAATCCATGCCGGGTTCACCCGCCTGTTCGGCTATGGCGATTTCGCCTTCATGTTAGACAATCTTGCCAATCTGGCGCTGCTTGGCCTGATCACATGGCATTTGATGAAGCCGTTCGGGCGGCAGGCCGCCCTGTTCGCCATCGCGCTATTCGCCGCCGTTTATTTGGGCCACGGTCCCAGCATCATCCTGCAACGTGATTATTTGGGCATTCTGCCAATTGCGCTTGCGGTCCTATTATCATTACAGCAAGGCGCAGGCAGCCTATGGCGCCAGGCTGCCATCGGTTTTCTGTTCGGTTGCGCTGCATCGATCAAGCCGCATTTGGCAATCGCAGCCCCCTTGGTCGTTTTGTTCACCGCTATCGACAAACGACAAAATCAATGGGCAAAACAATTGCCTGCAATCGCGATAGAGATCACTGTGGCGATTATCGGTTTCACCATCAGTTTCGGCCTGCCGCTTTTATGGTTATGGGATCAAGGCGGATTCCCAGCCTTTTGGGATATGCTGACGCAATATCTGCCGCTGCACCAATCCATGAATGGGCAGTATGAGGTTCTTGACGGTGGCGCGCTTTTAATCGGCAAAGTCCTGCGGTTTGGCGTGGAAATGGCGTTCTGGGTCGTGCCTGCGGGGGGTGCCCTATTCCTTTATTTCGGCCCGGCGCGCCCGGTTTTGGCACAACATAAACGCGCGCTTTACCTTGTCGCCTTGGCAGCATTATACGCGCTTTACACGTGGGTCGCGGGAAAGTTCTGGGACTATCACTGGATGCCCATGACCTATTTCGCCTGTCTGTTAACGGCGCATGCTATGGCAGATCAGCGCCCGGGCCTTGCCCATATACCCGCTAAGGCACTCATCCTCTTGCTTGGCCTTGCCAGTCTGGCGTGGCAGGCGCAACCGCGCCCACTTGTCGGTATTGCTGCAAAGGGCATCGACAATATGATCCCCAAACAGGGTAAACCCGATGCCATTGCCGCCTATCTGAAAGCCAATCTAAATCCGGGTGACATTGTGCAGCCGATTGATTGGACCGAAGGGGCCATTCACGGCATGTTGTTGGCCCGTGCGCCCATCGCCACGCGTTACATGTATGATTATCACTTCTATCATCATGTATCCGACCCGTTCATTGCCGAGCTACGGGCGGACTTTATCCAACAGCTAAAAGCCAACAGGCCGCGTTATCTGATTAAGATAAAACATGGCCTGTTGCCGACAGGGCACGACACGGCGGCAGACTTCCCTGCACTTGCAGAATTTATGGGAACTTATGTGGTCGCCCATAAAGGCGACGGCTTTACTATTCTTGAGGCAAAGCCCGCGCACCCATAATGCGGCGCAATAATGACGGACGGCGGCGCGGCAAACCCTGCGCCACCCACTCATCAGGCAGGACCGCAAGATTATTCAGGAACATGCCGCAACATTGTTCCCACGTGAAATTCAGCGCATGGGCACGCGCCTGATCCTTACTTAGGTCCACGGCATGTAATGCAGCAGCCCCCAGATCATCGTCAAGCACACCAGCCTCAGGCGCGTCTTCCAGAATGTCTTTTGGTCCTGGCACGGGATAGGCGGCAACAGGCAAGCCGCTTGCCAACGCCTCAATCACCACAAGGCCAAACGTATCGGTTTTGGAGGGGAAGACAAACACGTCAGCACCCGCATAATGGGCCGACAGCTCGTCCCCATATTTTGCACCTACAAAATGCGCATCGGGAAATTTCTTGGCAAGCCCGACCCTTGCCGGACCATCCCCGACAATGAGTTTTGAACCCGGCAAATCAAGCGCCAAGAACGCTTCTAAATTCTTCTCAACCGCAATGCGTCCGACATAAAGATAGATGGGTCGGGGTAGATCAAGTGGCTCCCCAACCGCCTGCGCCTTTTCAGGGGCAAACAGATCATTTTTCACACCGCGCGTCCAAGGGGTCAGGTTGAACAGCCCCCAGCCACGCAGCTCTTCCCGCAGGCTTTTGGTGGCAACCAACACACCCTTTGACGGGCCATGGAACCAGCGGATCACCGCATAGCCCCACGACACGGCAGGCCTGTGCGGGCAGTTACATATTCAGGGAACTTTGTGTGGAACGATGTCGTAAAGGGAATACCGCGCCGGACACAAAAGGCACGGGCGGCAACACCCAGCGGCCCTTCGGTAGCGATATGAACCGCTAGGGGCTTCATCGCCTTGATCCGTGCGCCCAGCGAAAACCAGTGCGTCATCGACAGGCGGATTTCAGGATAGCTTGGCGTCGGGATCGTCTTGTAATCAAGCGGCGTGATATACTCGACTGAAAAGCCGCGTTCGCGCAATTCCTCACCCAATGTTTCAAGGGTGCGTACAACACCGTTGACCTGCGGCTTCCATGCGTCCGTCACAATCAGGATTGGACGACCCGGATAGTCAGCAGCATCCAATGCAACGCCGTTCTGCGATACGGCCATCGGTGTGGCCCCAGTCAAACCGTCGCCCCTTCTTTTAATGCGGCCTCAGCGCGTTGCCGCTGGCTGGCACGCGCCCTTTTGCGGGCCGGTTCATGATCGATGCGGGTCCATTTCAGGATTTCAAAGTTGCCCTCAAAATCCTCTACCAATGCAGTGCAGCTTTCGACCCAATCACCATCATTCATATAGGCAATGCCGTCAAAATCCTTAATCTCTGCGTGATGAATATGACCGCAGATCACACCGTCCAGCCCTCGTGAGCGTGCCTCGTCTGCAACGGCTTGCTCATAATCACCCATGAACTGCACGGCTTCCTTCACGCGATGTTTCAAATGGGCAGACAATGACCAGTAGGGCTTGCCCATCCATTTGCGGACCGCGTTTAGATAACGGTTCAGGCGCATCAGCAATTGATAGGACCGGTCACCCAGCACAGCCAGCCACTTGGCATAGCGGACAACACCGTCAAACTCGTCCCATGAATGACAAGATAACGCTTACCATTTGCTGCGGTATGAACAATCTCGCGCGCGATTTTGACATCACCGACCTGCAGGTCGTGATAGTTGCGCAAGGGTTCATCATGATTGCCAGGGACAAAGATCACCTCTGTCCCCTTACGGGCCTTGCGCAAAATCTTTTGCACCACATCATTATGCGTTTGATGCCAGTACCATGATCGGGTCAATGACCAGCAATCAATAATGTCGCCAACAAGATAAAGCTGCTCGCTTTCATTATGGCGCATAAAGTCCAACAAGAATTCAGCCTGACACCCCTTGGTGCCCAAATGCACATCTGAAATCCAGATCGTGCGGTGATGCTTCACCGTCGGCTTTTTCTTTTTCGGTGTGTCGACACTGTTCGGCGGCAAATCGGCGGTGCCGAAACCTTTTTCAACAGGTTGTTCAAACGACATGTTCAGACCATCCATCTGCTTCATCATGCCTAAAGCGGTATGTGAGTCATGGGACAGATGGGTGACAGGGATGTGACAGCGCCGTGACAGGCCTGCGGCATTTCATGCCCGGCCCCAACAGAAAACAGGCCGCCTGAGAACCCCCAGACGGCCTGCTAAATTACTGATAAGTCTGTGTTTTACAGACCTTTGACGATATCCTCGACCATCTTCTTGGCGTCGGCAAACAACATCATTGTATTGTCACGGAAGAACAGTTCGTTCTCCACACCGGCATAGCCTGAGCCCATGCCGCGCTTGACGAACAGAACCGTATTGGCCTTTTCGACGTCGAGAACCGGCATGCCGAAAATCGGGCTTTGCGGATCTGTTTTCGCAGACGGGTTGGTCACATCGTTCGCGCCGATCACGAAGGCAACGTCAGCCTGTGCAAACTGGCTGTTAATGTCTTCAAGTTCGAACACTTCGTCATAAGGCACATTCGCTTCGGCCAAGAGCACGTTCATGTGCCCCGGCATACGACCTGCCACCGGATGAATGGCGTAAGAAACCTTCACGCCTTCTTCCTTCAGCATATCAGCCATTTCCTTCAGCGCATGCTGGGCCTGTGCCACCGCCATGCCGTAACCGGGCACAATGATGACAGAGCCTGCATTCTTCATGATGAAGGCTGCATCGTCAGCAGAACCGCGCTTGACGGGGCGTGTTTCCACCTGCCCGCCGCCAGCGGCTGCATCGTCGGCACCAAAGCCGCCCAAAATCACTGAGAAGAAGGACCGGTTCATACCCACACACATGATGTAGGACAGGATCGCACCTGACGAGCCAACCAAGGCACCAGTGATGATCAGGGCCGTGTTTTCAAGCGTGAAGCCAATACCCGCGGCGGCCCAACCTGAATATGAATTCAGCATGGACACAACAACAGGCATATCAGCGCCGCCGATCGGGATAATGATCAGGAAGCCGATAATGAAGCTCAAAGCTGAGATGATCAGGAATGCTTCAAGTGATTGATCAAAGCAGAACCAAACCACACACCCGATGATCGCCGCAGCCATCGTGCCGTTCACAACATGACGACCCGGCAGCATGATCGGCGCACCTGACATAATGCCCTGCAGCTTGGCAAAGGCGATGATGGAACCTGAGAAGGTGATCGCACCAATAGCAAGACCCAATGACATTTCAACTAGGCTCGCGGTGTGGATATGCCCCACATCACCAATGCCATAGGCTGAAGGTGCCAGATAGGCTGACCAGGCAACCAGCACAGCAGCCAAACCGACCAATGAATGGAAGGCGGCAACAAGCTGGGGCATGTCGGTCATGGCGATCTTGCGGGCTGTCACAGCACCGATACCGCCACCGATTGCCAATGCAGCAGCAATCATGGCCCACGTCATGGGATCAGAAATATCAGCCTTGATCAGCGTCACGACGATGGCAATTGCCATACCGATCATGCCGTACATGTTCCCTTGGCGGGAGGTTTCAGGGCTGGACAGGCCACGCAGGGCCAGAATGAACAATACGCCGGAGGCCAAATAGGCGACGGCAGCTAGATTTGCAGACATCGACAGCCCTCCTTACTTATCTTTTTTCTTGTACATGGCCAGCATGCGCTGGGTGACAAGGAAGCCGCCAAAAATATTGACGCTGGCCAAAATCACAGCAGCAAAGCCCAACCATTTTGAAACCAGACCCTGTGTGCCCAGTTGATTGGCATCAACATCAACACCCACAGCCAGCAGCGCCCCAACAATAATCACTGAGGAGACCGCATTGGTCACAGACATAAGCGGCGTATGAAGCGCGGGGGTCACAGACCACACCACGTAATAGCCAACAAAGATCGCCAGCACGAAAATCGCGAGACGGAAGATAAACGGATCAATTACAGCTACTTCAGCCATTATTCAGACCCTCCTGCAAAGTTCGGATGAATGATGGCACCATCACGGGTCAACAGAATGCCTGTGATAACCTCATCTTCATAATCAATTGCCAAACCGCCATTTTCTTCATCCATAAAGGCAGAGATGAAGTTCAGCAGGTTTTTCGCAAACAGCGATGACGCGTCAGCCGCCAACTGGCCGGGCATATTGACCGGACCAACAATCGTCACGCCATTTTCGGTGACAACATTTTCACCAGCCACTGACCCTTCGACGTTACCGCCCTGTTCAACCGCAAGGTCAACAATCACACTGCCCGGCTTCATGCTGGCAATATGTTCCTTGGTAATCAATGTCGGTGCAGCACGGCCCGGGATCAGCGCCGTTGTGATCGCAATGTCCTGTTTGGTCAGGGTCTTTGCAATCAGCTCAGCCTGCTTGGCCTTATACTCGTCAGACATTTCCTTGGCATAGCCGCCTGCGGTTTCTGCGTCTTCGGTCTCTTCACTTTCGACCATGACGAACTCACCGCCAAGTGATTCAACCTGTTCAGCAGCAGCAGCGCGCACGTCGGTGGCTGACACAATCGCGCCAAGACGTTTTGCTGTTGCGATTGCCTGCAAGCCGGCAACACCGGCACCAAAGACCATGACACGTGCCGGGGCAACGGTGCCCGCAGCGGTCATCATCATCGGAAAGCCGCGGCCATATTCATTAGCAGCTACCAGCACGGATTTGTAACCTGACAGGTTTGACTGTGATGACAGAATATCCATGCTTTGCGCACGGGTGATGCGGGGCATCAATTCCATGGCATAGGCTTCGACACCTGCATCGGCATAGGCCTTGATACCTTCTGCATCCTGATAAGGATTCAGCGAAGCGATGACCTTTGCGCCCTTTTTGATCTTGCCAAGTTCGTCATCCGTAGGACGACGGATCTTGAAGATCACATCGGCATTATCAAGCGCCTCGTCAGCAGAAGCAGCGATTTTCGCGCCAACTTCTTCATACGCGCCATCCATAAAGGATGAGCCAAGGCCCGCCCCCGTTTCGATGACGACTTCAAAACCCAAGCCCGTCAATTTCTTGACGGTATCAGGCGTGGCGGCAACGCGGGTTTCCCCCTCGTGCCGCTCTTTCAAAACAGCCAGTTTCATTAAGCAATCTCTGGTTTGTGAGTAAAAGCTGGTTCAGGTGCGTGCTGTATGATCTACAGCAAAGTCGCAGCCATAATCACGAGCAAAACAACAACGCCGCCTGTGGCCCATTTTGATAGGGTCATAAAGCCAGCATAAGTGCGCTCGTGCTCGGAAATATCCATTTCGCCAGGGACGAATTCTTCGTGTGTCGCATTCTCAGTCATCATTGACCCTTTCGCCAGTCAGTGTGGTACTGTCAGCTAGAATGTGTATGGGCAGAACGCCCATGATTCCGCGTAATCGGGCGGGACTATAGCAGAGCCGCCATAAGGCACAAGTCCAGATCGACTTTTTGTCAGCCAGCGCGCGCGAATGCCGCAAAAAGCCCGGAAATTGGCCATTTTGACAAGTTTTTCATCGGCTGCCAGAAGCCCTATTTGGCGGGAATGTCCTGCGCCTTCAACCGGGCGGCAACATGGCTGCCTTCTGGTGCGGGGCGAGTCTTAAAGATTCCCTGCCCGGTCATGATGGTCTTGTCGCCAACCCACAAGCGTCCCTCAACAGTATAGAGCGACCCATCCTTGGCAACGATCTTGCCGGACCCTTCAACCCAATCGCGATGTTCTGCGGGGGCAACAAAGTCTGTCAGCAGGCGCACAGTCATAAACCAGCCATTGGCGTCAATCCCCGCCACATGTCCAAAGGCAATGTCGGCAAAGGCCATCAGCATGCCACCATGACAGATACCGCCGCCATTCAGATGATGTTCCATGACGCGAAAGCCGCGCACTGAGTCAGTGTCGTCAGATTTGCCGAATATCGGCCCCATCTGCCCGCCAAACCCCTGAATCCAGTCGAGCCGCCTGTACCCTTCCGGTTCTTCGGCGTTCAACCGATCCCAACGATGCGTATAATGTCCGTCCATCAAGACACCCCCAAATAGCTATTGGGGATAGCCTTAAAGGTCCGGGTGGGTCAGATCAACCTGCGCCAAGGCCGCAGCCTGCCGCGCCTCCAGCGTATCGGGGGCATATTGATCAAGCGTATCCATAAAGACGCGGTGCCAATTCACCTCTGCCCCCAGATGCAGATAGATCGCCCCAAGGCCGATGGCCGCGCGATCCATAAAGACAAATTCCTTTGGCACTGTCAGGCGGCCCAGCTTTTTAAGCTCTGCCCTAACAGTCATGGCTTCCTTGCGGCCATATTCAACAGGCTTGACCCCATCGGCGATCGTGCGGACCCGGTCATCCAACAAGGGCGCAAAGATAAAGCGCGCCCACATATTCATGACCTCCATCATCTCTTTAGATAGATCGTCAAAGCCCCAGCGGACATAGGCGTCGGCCACCAGATCCATGTCATTATTGTTGAATCCGTAAAACAGATCTATCACCCCGGTGACAAAACGCGGTGTGAAGATGCGGATGCAGCCATAATCGAGCAGATTGATACTGTGATCATCGCGGATCGTGTAATTACCCAGATGGGGGTCGCCATGAATGACGCCATGGCTGACAAAGGGATGCCACCAAGTCACCATCATGCGCTTGGCAATATCATTCCGCACCTCAAGCGGGTGATCTGCAAAATGCAGCAGCGGATGCCCATCCAGCCAATCCATCGTCAGCAAGCGCCCGGTCGTCAGATCAGGCACAGGGCTGGGCACATGAATTTCGGCATGATCGGCGAATATGTTCCCGTAAAGCTGCATGTGCTTCATCTCGCGCACATAGTCCAGCTCCTCACGCAAGCGATCAGCGACCTCCTGCCCGATTTGGGAAAAATCGACACTGTTTTCGATAACCCGCGCAAGCTGCAATATAACCTTTAACTGTTTCAGGTCAGCCTCGACCGCCGCCATCATGTCAGGATATTGCAGCTTCACCGCCACCTGGCGGTCGCCTTCAATCGCAGCACGATGCACCTGCCCGAGCGAGGCTGCGGCTGCCGCCTCAATCTCAAAACTATCGAACTTATCGCGCCAGTCTGGGCCAAGCTCTGTGCGCATGCGGCGTTTCACAAATGCTGCGCCCATAGGCGGGGCATTGGCCTGCAGTTTGGCAAGTTCCTTCGCGTAGTCTTCGCCCACTACATCCGGCACTGTTGCCAACATTTGCGCAATCTTGACCAGCGGCCCTTTCAGATTGCCCAGTGCCTTTGACAGTGCCGCAGCCTGCACATCATGATCGCCACCAACATTCAACAAGGCCTTGCCCGCAAGGCGCGCACCAAAGCCGCCCATGCGCCCGGCAACCTTTGCGGTACGCTTAATCTGATCACGAGTGCCGGCACGGGATTCACGCGCCCGGCGCTTTTCATCCTTGCGCGCCTGCTTGTCCGTATAAGGCTCGTCCGTTAGCTCATCATCGCTCATTCGCTGTGCCTCAAATCGTTTCCTCAAGCTCGTCAATAAAGCCTGAAATCAGGTTCAGGCCACGATGCCAAAAGGCCCGGTCAGACGCATCAAGCCCAAAGGGCGCCAAAAGCTCCTTATGACGTTTGGTGCCCCCTGCCCGCAACATATCAAAATAGCGGGCGGCAAAGCCATCTTCGGCCTGCTCATAGGTTTGGTAAAGCGCATTGACCAAACAATCGCCAAACGCATAGGCGTACACGTAAAAGGGTGAATGGATGAAATGCGGAATATAGCACCACCAGCTTTCATACCCTTCATTCAGCTTGATCGCGGGGCCAAGGCTTTCACCTTGCACGCCCATCCAGATTTGTCCAATGTCAGCAGCGCTTAACTCACCTTGTTTGCGGGCATCATGCAGACGCAATTCAAATTCATAAAACGCGATCTGACGGACAACGGTGTTGATCATGTCTTCGACCTTGTTGGCGAGCATGATGCGGCGGACCTTTGGATCATCCGTCTTGTTCAACATGGAACGGAAGGTCAGCATTTCCCCAAAGACTGAGGCTGTCTCAGCCAATGTCAGCGGTGTATCAGCCAAAAGTGCGCCCTGTTCGGCGGCCAGCAATTGATGCACACCATGGCCCAGCTCATGCGCCAAGGTCATCACATCACGCACACTACCCTGATAGTTCAGCAGCACATAAGGATGGGCAGACGGCACAGTGGGATGCGAGAATGCACCCGGCGACTTGCCGACCCGCAATTCTGCATCAATCCACGGCTTGTCAAAAAAGTTCTGGGCAAGCTCTGCCATTCGCGGGGCGAAACCACCATAGGCATCCAGCACCGTTGATTGCGCATCAGGCCATGCGATCTTGCGATCATCCGCGTCGGGAAGCGGCGCGTTACGGTCCCAAAAATTCAACTGGTCAACGCCCAGCCATTTGGCCTTTAACGCGTAATAGCGGTGGGAGATATTTTTGTAGGAACTCTGCACCGCCTGCCGCAGGGCCTCGACAACCTCGGGTTCAACCTGATTGGCAAGGTGGCGTCCACTATTGGGCGCAGGCAGGCCGCGCCACTTATCCTCAATCGCCTTGTCTTTCGCCAGCGTATTGGTGATCAGCGTGAACAGACGTTGATTGTCTTCAAACACCTGTGACAGCGCCTTGGCAGCGGCTGCGCGTTTCTTACCGTCCGCCTCCATCGTCTGGTTCAGCGCCTCTTCCATCGGCACGTCTTTGCCGCCAAGCGGCACGGTCATGTTCGCTGTGGTTTCATCAAACAGGCGCATCATCGCCTGACGCCCGGTCGCTGATTTTTCGTGCAACAGGGTCTCAAGCCGTTCATCAAGCTGATAGGGCTTCATCGCGCGAATATGATCAAGCCAGGGGCGATAGCGCGCAAGTTCAGCGCTTTCATTGTAAAAGCCTGCCAGCACATCATCCTCAATCTCGTTCAATTCAAGATCAAGAAAGATCAAATGGGTGCCAAGATCGTTCAACGCCCCTTGGGTATTGCCGTAATGCTGTACCGCCTTTTCATCGGCCATGTCAGACGCATAGGCCAACCCTGCAAAACTGCCCAGCCGCCCGATCAATTCTTCCAGCGCCTCAAAATCCTGTATCAAGCGGACCAGACCCGCCGCATCAAGCGTTGTGATTTTGCCTTTATAGGCTGCCTCAAACGCCGCCGCGTCCTTTGCCGCGCGCGCAAGATCACCCTGAAAGGCCGGACTGTCATAGCCGGGATAAAGGTCGGACAGGTCCCAACGGGGCAGCGGGGCGGATGCAGCGGACATAAACACTCCTAAAACAAAAAAGCAGCCATAATGATATGACTGCTTTAACGGCTAATTTCCAGTGGCGGAAACAGGAAAATCAGATTTCTGTCCCTGCCTTTTCCGATGATTTGCGGCGAATGATGATATTGCCTTCGTCATCCAGCTCAGGCTGTTCAAACTGGGGCATATTTTCAAGCGCGCGATCAACCGCGTCCAATGCCTCTCCCAAAGCGTCTTGGGCGCTTTCCACGATATCTTCGGCCAAAACGGCTGAATCGCGGGCAATCTGTTCTGCGGCCTTGCCGGCGTCACGTAAGGCGCGGTCAAGCTTTTCGCCCGCCGTTGCCTGATCAGACGCTGAGGCGGTTGCCGTGCCAAAGCCCATGGACACAACAAAAGCCGTGGTCAAACCCAAACGGCTTGCCAACTTGCTTTTGGTGAAACCTGCTGCATCGTGGCAGGTCTTTTTTTGTTTGGTGGTCATGTGTTCTCCTCCACTCCCATAGGGTATATGGGGCGTGAATGGGGCCATTTCAAGGCCAGATCACATGAAATTTTGCGCCGATTTCTGCCGTTTTTTGCCTAGCTCGCCATGCCAAGCGCAGCAAGATAGGTATCAAGCAGGGCTTCTTGTTCGGCGCGGTCATGTTCTTCCATTTTGCGGATTTTCAGCACTTGGCGCAGGGTCTTGACGTCATAGCCATAGCCTTTGGCTTCTGCAAAGACCTCCTTAATGTCGTCAGCAATGGTCTTTTTTTCTTCTTCTAGACGCTCGATACGCTCAATAAAGCTGCGCAGTTGATCGGCGGCAATGGTTGCTGACTCATTCATGGCAAATGGTTCCGTTCAGAAAGAAATATCATCGGTGCGAGAGCCGACATGCTCTACACGCGCAAGGGCGGGCAGGTCAAGCAAGGGGCGCAAAACTGACCAGATTTTTTCACTGATGACGGCGGCCTTATCAGGCTGGTCGATCAGGTCTTGCCGGATTTCGATCAGCACATGGGGATAGCCGTTTGCCGTGCCGTGCTTGTACATACAGTCATTTTTCAACGCCCCGTCATAGGGTTGATTATCCCCGACAGGTGAAAACGCAGCCTCAAGCGCTGATTTCAGCGGCGCGGCGAGCCGGTCATCCTTATCCCACAACAGCGCAATGGGCCATTCGCGGCCCTTGTTCTGGAAATGCGGCGTAAAACTGTGGATTGAGACGATGATGGGCACCTGCCCACGGGTCCGAATCGCTGCCAATGCGGCGGCCACCTGATCATGATAGGGCCCGTAAAAGCGCGCCACCCGGTCCGCGACCTCACCCGCATCTGCGTGGCGATTGCCCGGGATGATCGCGCCATCAGACAGTTTCATCACCAATGTCGGGTCATCCGCGCCACGGTTGGGATCAATCAACAGGCGCGAAAACCCTGCAAGGACAGCCCCCGCCCCGCTTAGTTCTGCAAGGGAGCGGGTCACGTCTGCTGCGCCAATATCATAGGCGATGTGACGTTCAAACAAAGCGGGGTCGAGCCCCAACCCGTCATAGTCAGGCGGCACATGGTTTGACGCATGATCGCATAATAGCAAAAGCGCGGTGTCTTCCCGCGCGCTGATCACGGTATAAGGTTGTTCATCGGTCGCAAGCATGGGCAGACAGGACCATAGGGGGCCCGTCCGCTCAACCACAAAAAGTGCGCCCGCGACAATCAGGTCATTGAACGGCAATAGAAGGGGAATAATGTGGGGACCATGATCAGACAGCGACATATCAAGATTTTGGCGACCCTTGGGCCTGCCACCTCCACCCCTGAACGTATTAAAGCCCTTGTTGAGGCAGGGGCAGACGCATTCCGGCTGAACCTGTCCCATGCGGATGAGGAAACATTTACCAAGCAGTTAAACGCTATCCGCGCGGCTGAACAGGAATTGGGAACACCGATTGCGGTGCTGGCAGACTTACAGGGCCCCAAACTTCGCGTCGGCACCATGATGCGCGATGCAGATGGCGATGTGCCGGTTTTGAAAGTTGGCCAAAATTTCACACTTGATATGAATGTGGACGAGCCGGGCACCAGCGAACGGGCCCCCCTGCCCCATCAGGAAATATTTGACGCGATTGCCCCCGACCAAACCATCCTTCTGGATGATGGCAAGCTGCGCCTGCGCGTTAAGAGCGTCAGTAAAACAAGTGCTGAGACAGTGGTTGAAGTTGGCGGCCCGCTTTCAGATCGCAAGGGCGTGAACCTGCCCGACAGCCTGTTGCCGATCCCGGCCCTGACCGAGAAAGATCAGGCTGATCTGGAAATGGCTCTGTCCAAGGATGTTGACTGGATCGCCCTAAGTTTTGTTCAGCGCGCCGATGATGTGACCAACACCAAAAAAATTATTAATGGCCGCGCCAAATTGATGGCCAAGATTGAAAAGCCCGCGGCCCTAGTTGATCTGCCAGCGATTGTCGAGGCAACGGACGGCGTCATGGTCGCGCGCGGTGACCTTGGCGTCGAGCTGCCGGTCGAGAAAGTGCCCGGCGCACAGCGGCGCATCGTGATTACCAGCCGCATGGCAGGCAAGCCCGTTGTGGTTGCCACCCAAATGCTGGAAAGCATGATCAAGGCCCCCGTTCCCACACGTGCTGAGGTGACCGATATCGCCCTTGCCGTTTTGGAGGGGGCCGATGCCGTTATGCTGTCAGCAGAAACCGCAGTTGGTGATTTCCCGATAGAGGCTGTCGCCACCATGAACAAGGTCGGGATCGAGACAGAGCTTGACCCTGCCTATCGCGCCTCGATGGATCAGGCGGCATTACAGCGGGAAAAAACATCGGAAGATGCCATCGCCGCCGCCGCATCGCAGGTTGCCGACACAATCGATGCCAGCGGCATTATCTGTTACACGACCTCAGGCTCTACCGCATTGCGCGTTGCCCGTGGCCGCAGCCGCGTTCACCCCTATGCCTTCACACCGCGCATTGAAACCGCGCGTTGGTTGACGCTTGTGTGGGGATTGCATTGTGTTGTTACCGAAGATGCGCACAGCTTTGCCGATATGGTGTCGCGCGTGTCTGAACAGGCACCCAAAAACGGCATCGCACAAAAGGGCGATCAGGTGGTGATTACCGCCGGCGTGCCCTTTGGGACGCCCGGAGCCACCAACATCCTGAGAATTGCGACGGTCGATTAATCAGGCAACCGCTTCGGTAATGGCCTTTACCACTTCATCCGTGCGGTGGTGGTGGGGCATGTGTCCGCAATTTTCCAGCTTGACCAGTTTGGCGTGGCCCACTTTGCGCGCCAGGGGGTAGGAGTGAATTTTCGCCCCAACCGTATAATCACGATTACCTGTCAGCACCGTCAGGGGCGTTACGAAATCAGGATAGGCCACCGCCTGATGTTTCAGGTAGCCACGCAGTCGCGACACATCCTGCGCATCGGGGATCATCTGATTGGGACGCAGGTGAAGCGCGATGGCGCAGCGGGCCGCATAATTGTCAACAGGGTCGCCGGGGCGGAAGGTGCTTGCCACCGCCTTGCTGAACAACAGATCCGCGAGGGGCACTATCAATGTCCACCCGATCAGGCGGCCCAAAACAGGGAATGTTATGATCTTACGATAGAGCGCGACGCCACCGGGGAACGGATGGGACGCCCCTGATAGTGAGACGACCGCCGCGCAATCCTCTGCCCGGGTTAACCCCCACGCAAGCGCGACCGCGCCACCCAATGAATGGCCGACAATGATAAAGGGCCCCTGTTCGCCCATTTTCCGCAATGCGTCTGATAAGGTGCAGGCCTGTTCCGCAGGGTCCATCCAGCCGCCGCGACGGCGCTGCGAATAGCCATAGCCGGGCCTGTCAAAGGCAACCACCCTGTGCCCCTTGTCGATCAGGGGGATCATCAAAGCCTCAGCCGTGTCGCAAGCATTCCCCGACGCCCCATGAATCAACACAATGGTTGGCTTGGTCGCCGATGGTGTACCGCCCGTAATCGCATGAATGCGGTGCCCGTCTACCTCAACAAATTTACCGCGAGGTGGGTGCTGACGTTCCACCCGCCACTTGCGGAACAAGGTATAGCCAAGACCCAGCAATAAAAGGGCAGCAAGCGCGTAAAGCATGGTGTGGTTCTCCGCCCCCTCGACAAATCAGATGGGGGTGATTAGATGATGACTAATTATCATTCCATATGTGCCCATCCGAAGGACAAATCAATATGTCAAATTCTGCATCCTCTGATGATCAAGCAAAAATTGATGATCAACAAGTCCCGGAGGGCTTCTCACTTTTCAGCCCCCCTGAAGGGTTCGCCAATCTGGTCGGCCCGCTTTATATCGCGATGAAGGGTGACGTACCCACCATCGGGTTCAGGGTCGAAGAACGGCACTGTAACCCCGCCATGATCTGCCATGGCGGCATGATGATGACCGTCATGGATATGGCGGTGGGTATGGGCGTGGTCTTCAGCTCCGGCACCAAGAAATTTGTACCGTCAGTTAACCTAACCTTCGATTTTCTCAAGCCTGCCCCATTGGGCGCTTGGCTAGAAAGCAAGATCGACTTTACCGAACCGCGCCGGTCCATGGGTTTTGCATCAGGCTATCTGATGGGGCCTGATGGGCCTGTCATGCGCGCCAACGGCATTTGCAAAATTCTGTCCGATGACAGCAAAAGCTTTAAAACCAATATGACGGGCCGCATCGCAGACCAGATAGACTGATGGGTGAGCGGTCATATTGACGCGGAAATACCTTACGCCTGCGGGATTATTCTATTTCCCCCTATTTCAGGGGTATATGAAAAAAATAAGCAATTACGCGCCCCTAGCCTGAAATCTTACAGCCTGTACAGGCGCTTAACCCCACTACAGCACTGTGAAATAATGCCGAAATCCGCCGCGACAAGCAGCCATGCGACGGTTTTGGCAGCATACAAATCCGCTCAAGAGCGTCACCATTAACGCTATGTCCGCGCCGATGTCTGCTGCACAGGCACGAAGGCGCGGACCAACGGGATTAAGTTTTTTGGGGCCGCTTTTTAGGGTTTTTCATGCCGCAACTGCATGTAGTCATGATTGGTGCCACCGGTTTGGTGGGTACGCTGCTGGCGCAGACATTGTGCCATCGCCCGGAAGTTGAACGGGTGACGGTGCTGACGCGTCGGCCCATGCGCTTTTCCCATGACAAGCTTGATACGCGCGTTATCGACTTTGCCGATCTGCATGACGAAGCAAAAGACGTCGGTGCCGATATTGCCATTTCAACACTGGGCACGACACAAAAACAGGCTGGCAGCCGCGAAGCCTTTCGCAAGATCGACCGCGATATGGTCGTATCCTTTGCCGATGGGGCCCATCGCGGCGGCGCAGATCATCTGATGATGGTGTCCGCTGTCGGTGCCGATGCCCGCAGCCCCAGCTTTTACATGAAAACAAAGGGCGAGGCTGACCACGCGGTCAAAGCACTGGGCTATGAACGGATTGATATTTTCCGTCCCGGCCTGCTGTTGGGGGAACGGGATGAAAACCGCACCTCAGAAGAAATCGGCAAGGCGTTGTTGCCGCTGATGAACCCGTTTATGGCAGGTCCCCTAAGCCGTTATAAAGCCATCGGCGCTGATGAAGTGGCCCATGCCATGACAGCAGCCGCCGTGCTGACCGATGAAGGCGTCTATAACCATCAATATGCTGAAATGATGGACCTGATCGCCAATGACCGGGTGATCCACCCCGAAGAAGAACAGGCCGCCGCAGAATAATCTGCCAGCAGCCTGCCTTATTCTTATTTTCTCAAATGCGGTTTAGCCCCTGTTCGGTTATCAAAACCGGACTACGCATTTGAGATAATCATCAATGATTAGAAGCCTCATAGGCGGTCAAATCACGCTCACCAAAGTCCCAACCACGACCTTTTTCAAACTCGCGCAGGATGCGGCGGGCGGTTGATTGCATGTGCACTTCATCAGGACCGTCATAGATACGGGCAAAGCGTGCCTGACGATACATGTTTTCAAGCGGCGTATCCTCTGACACGCCCTTGGCACCATGAACCTGAATGGATCGGTCGATCACATTGTGCACCATGCGGGCACCTGCAACCTTGACCAGCGCAATTTCAATGCGCGCGTCAGAACCCATATCCATCTTGCGGGCCGCATCAATGGTCAGCAGACGGTTGGCCTGAATTTCGGCGGCAGCCTCAAACACATGAGCCTGCATCAATTGCTTGTCAGCCAAACGCTCACCAAAGGCACGACGTTCCAGCAAGCGGTTACACATCAGGTCAAAGGCACGCTGTGCCTGACCAAGCCAACGCATGCAGTGGAAAATACGGCCCGGGCCCAAACGACGCTGTGAGATCACAAAGGCCTCACCACGGGGGCCAAGCGTATTGGACAGGGGCACACGCACATCTGTCAGCTTGATCTCGCAATGATTATGCTTTTCGCCCATGACTTCAACATCACGCACAATCTCAAAACCGGGTGTGTCGGTCGGCACGATGATCATCGTGAACGCCTTGTGGGGCGGCGCATCATTGTCTGTCTTACACATAACGGTGCAATATTCAGCGGTCAGCGCCCCGGTGATGAACCATTTATGGCCATTGATCACCCACTCGTCCCCTTCTTGCACAGCAACAGTTTCGATCTGTGTCGGGTCAGAGGATGCTACGTTCGGCTCCGTCATGGCAAAGGACGGATGGATTTCGCCAGCCACAAGGGGGGCCAAATAGCGGTCACGCCAGATCGGGTCAGCATACAGGTTCAACATGATGGAATCCTGCAGCGTATGGGTGCCTAGGGCGACCATGGCAAGCTCAGACCTGCCGATCACCTCATTCACATAGACATAATCCATAAAGGGCATGCCCTGGCCGCCAATTTCCACGGGATGACCCAGCGCCCACAGACCGGCAGCCTTTGCCTTGTCCTGCAAACGCTTCATCACGGCGCGGGGGTCGTCAGACTTCTTCATTTCAATTTCTGCCGGGTAGCATTCATTTTCAACGAAGTCGACCACGCGCTGACGGACACCGGCCCATTCGGCGGTTGAGCCGGGGGTAGACCGATCAAGTGTCGGAAGTTCAGTCATTGGATTTTTCCTTATTATTAATAGATAAATTTTTAACGCGCGCAGATTAGGCCGATCCGGGTCTGACAACAAGCCCAGAACAGTTTAGTTTGGCTACAAATCACCCGCTTGCCCGAAGGGGCTGGGGGGCCTATGTAGATAGGCCATTGGGGAATCAGATTATGAAACTTTACGGAATCAAGAACTGCGACACGGTCAAAAAGGCCCGCAAATGGCTCGACGCTGCGGGGGCTGACTATAGCTTTGTGGATTTTCGCGCCGATGGCGTGACCGTTCAGCAAATCACAGGCTGGGTCGATCAGGCGGGAATTGACCTTGTGCTCAACAAACGGGGCACAACATGGCGGCAGCTAAGTGATGTAGAAAAGGCCGAAACGGATCAGGCAAAGCTGATTGCCCTGATGGCTGATCAGCCAACCCTGATCAAGCGCCCCATCATTGAGGCGGAAGGTCAAGTCTTGGTCGGCTTTAAAAAAGATGTGGAAAGCGCGCTTTCTGACATGATTGGCAAATAACATGACGGATGCGCAAAAGGCCCTGCAATATCGCTGGTACATTGCCGGGGTTGGGGTCTTCTTTGTTTCTGTCGGCATCGGCCAAGTGTTGAACACTTGGCTTGTCACCGTGTTCTTGCACGAAACGCCGGAACGGATCGGCTTTATGCAGATGGCATCCATGTTGCCCTCTACATTATTGCTGTTGGTTGGCGGTACGGTTGCGGACAGGCGCGACCCACGCACCATTCTGATCACCCTGCAAACACTGAACCTGATCCCGATCACAACTGTTGCCGTGTTTTACGGCATGGACATGTTGGGATACTGGATCATGGTCGCAATGGCCGTGATAGGGTCAGCCTTTGCAGCCTTTATCATCCCTGCCCGCGACACAATGCTGACCAATGTCACCCAGCCGGGGCAAATTCAAAAGGCGATCGCCACTGTCAATATGCTGCAATTTGGCGGCCAGATGGTCGGGATTTTGTTCGGCACACGGGCCGATGATTTCGGCGCCATCCCCCTATTGGTGGCCCAAGGGACTTTGATCCTTGCCTGCGCATTGATGATGACACGATTGAACCCGGTCAAAAGGGCCCTGCCCGAAGGGCCGCGCAACAGTGCCATTAAGGATGCATGGGAAGGCGTGACGGAGGTGGTCAATGACCGCCGGATCCTGACCCTGACGCTTTATTCCTTAAGCGGCGGCATATTCTATATGGGTGCGTTCATGGTGAACCTGCCTGTGATGGTGCGCGACGTCTATAATGGCGGCAGCCTTGAAATCGGGATCATTCAAATGTCGTTTATGGCGGGAACCGTCATCGGGTCCATGATCTCAATCCGAATTGGCCCGATCCACCGGCCGGGGCGCTTGATGATGCTCTCCTCCCTCAGCGCGGCAACATTCCTGACGCTGATCGCTGTTGGCTTGCCATTTTATGGCACAGCCTTTTGCATCTTTGCGTGGGGATTGGGGGCTGGCGTGTCTATGCCTATGACCCGTTCGGTTATCCAACTGTCTGCACGGCCCAGCCATCGGGCACGGATGCTGGCGGTGTTTCAGACCACCTTTATGGGCGCGGGCCCCATCGGGGCGATGATCATGGGCTTTGCCATTGCGCGCATGGGCGTCATTGAAAGCATGATTATCCCGCCCATCGCAACCGTGTCAGTATTTGTCATCGTGTTGCTGTTCACTGAAATTTGGCAGATGCCCATGCCGGAGCAACGCGAAGGCGACTAACTGGTAACCAAAAATGAGGCCGCCAAATTGGCGGCCCCAAATTCTGACTAACGATACTCGCGCTTTTCCCACCAGGGATAGAAACTCGGCATATCGGTCGATGGTTTCAGCGTGAAGTCAGGCGCGCGTTTTTCAAGGAAAGACATAACCCCTTCCTTGGCATCAGCGGATTGCCCTGTCGCTGCAACCCCACGTGAATCCACAATATGCGCCTCCATCGGGTGATCTGTTGCCAGCATCTGCCAAACCATTGCGCGGATCATGCTGACCGACACTGCCGAACAATTGTCAGCTATGTCGCGTGCCTTTTCCATCGCAACATCCATCAGGTCAGCTTGCGGCACAACAGAATGCACCAATCGGCCTGCCAGGGCTTCTTCTGCACCGAAGACACGGCCAGACAGCATCCAATCAAGTGCCTGCTGCGGCCCCACCAGACGCGGCAGGAACCAGCTTGATGCCGCTTCGGGGACAATCCCACGGCGTGAGAAGACAAAGCCAAACCGGGCATTGTCGCTGGCGATGCGGATATCCATCGGCAATTGCATAGTGGCACCAATGCCAACCGCTGCGCCGTTAATGGCACCGATCACAGGCTTCATACAATTATAGATCGACAAAGACACCCGCCCGCCTGTGTCGCGGATACGCGTATCTGTCTTGTCCATCGACCAGTCAATGGGCTCGCTTTTGCCTGTATGCGCCTTGGCGTTGAACGTGTCGCCGCCGCTTTCAAGGTCGGCACCTGCGCAAAAGGCCCGGTCCCCTGCCCCGGTTACGATGATGGCCTTTACCTCGTCATCATCATTCACCTTGGTGAAGAATTCTTCCAATTCCATTGCCATTTTGACATTGAAGGCATTCATCCTGTCAGGACGGTTCAAGGTCAGGACCAGCACGCCCTTGTCGAGTTCGGTGGTAATTGTTTCGTAAGCCATTAAGGCCTCCCCTCAGTAAGAATTGTGAAACTTGAATGTTGGTGACGGGACGTTAGGGGAAAACTGCCAGAAAGCAAAGGGGCTGAAATTCCTGATTGCGCGGGGCTGGTCAATCGCTAAACTGCCCCAACTTGCTATTCATATTCCCATAAAACAAAACTAAGGGGGCCGTTATGCATCCGACAGTTCATGCTGCCAATAATCCTGATCAACCCGCCTATATCATGGGCAATTCGGGCGAGATCGTCACCTATGGTCAATTGGAAGACCGCTCAAATCAGGTGGCGCAGCTACTACGCAAAAACGGCCTGAAACGCGGCGATGTCATCGCCATTTTCATGGAAAACACCCCGCGCTATTTCGAAATTTGCTGGGGCGCACAGCGTGCCGGGCTTTATTACACCTGTATCTCAAGCCGCCTGACCGCCGAAGAAGTAGCCTATATCGTCAATGATTGCGGCGCGTCTGTCTTATTCTCATCAAAAGAAAAGGCCGAGGTTGCCCAACAAATTCCCGCCATGTGCAGCAATGTAAAGGCAGCCTATTCTGTTGGCGGCGGCATAGACGGGTTCGAACCCTATGAAGAGGCACGCGACGCCCAACCTGCTGAACGGATTGCCGATGAAAGCAATGGGGCCGATATGCTTTATTCCTCAGGCACGACGGGTCGCCCCAAGGGCATCAAGGTTGCCCTGCCCGAAGGACCGCTGGATGAGGCGCCGGCGCTGATTATGTTGGTGCAGGCGCTTTATGGCTTTGACAGCAATTCTGTTTATCTATCCCCCGCCCCCTTCTATCACGCAGCCCCCTTACGCTATTGCATGTCGATGATGCGCGTTGGCGGCACGATTATTGCGATGGAAAATTTCGACCCTGAAGGGGCGTTGGCGCTGATCGAAAAACACAAGGTCACACATTCCCAATGGGTGCCGACCATGTTCGTCAAAATGTTGAAACTGCCTGAAGAGGTACGCAACAAATATGACGTCAGCTCAATTCAGGTGGCAATCCACGCCGCTGCGCCCTGCCCCAAACCCGTCAAGCATCAGATGATCGATTGGTGGGGCCCCGTGATCTATGAATATTATGCCGGGACCGAAGGCAATGGCTTTTGCGCCATCACATCAGAAGAATGGCTGGCCAATCCCGGCTCTGTCGGCAAGGCGCTGCTGGGCGAAATCCACATTCTGGATGACGAGGGGGAGGAACTACCCCCCGGCGAGGCTGGCACCATCTATTTCGGTGGTGGTGGGGAATTCACCTATCACAATGATGAAGAGAAAACCAAAGAAAGCCGGAACGAAAAAGGCTGGTCCACCCTTGGCGATATCGGCATGGTGAACGAAGAAGGCTATCTGTTCCTGACCGACCGCAAGGCCAATATGATCATTTCAGGCGGGGTGAACATCTATCCGCAGGAAGCAGAAAACCTGCTGATCACCCACCCCAAGGTTGCTGACGTCGCCGTGATCGGCGTGCCCAATGAAGAATTTGGCGAAGAGGTCAAGGCCGTTGTCCAGCTTGCCAACGCGGCTGACAAGTCAGACGACACAGCGGCAGAGTTGATTGAGTTTTGTTTGGAAAACCTATCCAAAATCAAATGCCCGCGCAGCGTGGATTTTGAGGATGAGCTACCCCGCCACCCCACAGGCAAACTGTATAAACGTCTGATCAAGGATCGTTATTGGGGCAATAAGGACAGCCGCATCGTTTAAGGGGGGCTTTGCCCTTTTAGGTGAGGGCTTTGCCCTTTCCATTTCTGGGGCTGCCCGGTATGGTGCCCCCATCATTTTTTCAGGAGATCACGTTATGACAAAGGTCATCAAAGATATTGACGAATTGAAAGGCCTCATCGGCTCAGAACTCGGTGTTTCAGATTGGCACCAGATCGATCAGGCACAGATCAACCTGTTTGCCGACGCAACAGGCGATCACCAGTGGATCCATGTTGACGAAGAAAAGGCCAAAGGCTTTGTCGGGTCAACCATTGCCCATGGTTACCTTACCTTGTCATTGCTGCCGATGCTGACAGGCTCAATGTACTATTTGGAAGGCGTGACACGCGGCATCAATTATGGCGCCAACAAAATCCGCTTCACAAATATGGTTCCGGTGAACTCAAAAGTGCGCGCCCGTTCTGTCCTGAAAGACGTTCAGGAAAAAGGCGGCGGCATTCAGGTCACCAATGAAGTGACAATGGAAATCGAAGGTCAGGACCGCCCCGCAATGGTCGCCGAAACACTGACCATTTTGTATGTCGGCTAATTAATCAGCCACACAATATTGATTTTGAATTGGCGCGCCCCTAATGCGGGTGCGCCTTTTCTTTTGCCTGATGGTCAAAAGGGCTGACAAGCCCATTCAATGTGCTAGGCTATCTGTCCGACCGAACAACAGATTTGGGGGGATATATGACCTATTTCGTAACCGGTGCCACAGGCTTTCTGGGCCGCAATCTAATCGGTGAGTTGCTGGAAAAACGCAAGGGCAAGATCTATGTGCTTGTCCGTTCAGGCTCCAAACAAAAATTCAAAAAATTAGTAGAAGAGTTTGATGGCACAGACAGGCTGGTCGCCATCACAGGCGATTTGACCAAGAAAAATCTCGGCGTCGCGGCTGCCAAACAAGGTGAGCTGAAGGGCAAGATCAAGCATTTCTTCCACCTTGCCGCCATTTACGACATGGAACATGGCGATGACGCGGTGCAGATCAAAACCAATATTGATGGCACACGCAACGCCCTGAACCTGGCAGAGGCGCTTAAGGCCAAGTGCTTCCATCACACCAGTTCAATCGCTGCGGCGGGCCTTTATAAGGGCCATTGGCGTGAAGACATGTTTGATGAGTGGGAGGAAAATGACCACCCTTATTATCGCACCAAACATGATTCAGAAAAGCTGGTCCGCGAAGAAGCCAAAATTCCCTATCGCATCTATCGCCCGGCGATGGTCATGGGCCGCTCCGACACGGGCGCAATCGATAAAGTGGACGGGCCTTACTATTTCTTCAAAACCTTAAAACGTCTGCGCAATATGATGCCCGCATGGATGCCGCTTATCGGTATTGAAGGCGGCTATATGAATATTGTGCCTGTCGATTATGTCAGCCAAGCAATGGATCATATCGCCCATCAACCGGGGCTTGACGGGCAGGCCTTTCACTTAACGTCAGATGATCACCCGCGTGTTGGTGAAGTGTTGAACACATTTGCACAGGCCGCAGGGGCGCCGAAATTCGTGATGCGCCTTGATGCAAGTCTGCTTGGCTTTATGCCATCGGGTCTGACAGGGATGATCACATCATTGCCGCCGATCAAGCGTATCATTGATAGCGTGCTGGACGATTTCGGTATCCCGCGCGCGATTTTCAAATTCGCCAACTATCCCACCCTGTTTGATAATCGCGACACGAAACGCGCCCTTAAGGGCAGCGGCATCAAATGCCCGCCCTTGAATGAATATGCAGGCAAACTGTGGGATTACTGGGCACGCAATCTTGACGAGGACCTTTATAAGGATCGCAGTCTGAACAGCGCGGTTAAGGACAAGATTGTGCTGATCACCGGCGCCTCATCCGGTATTGGTGAGGCTACCGCCCTAAAGGTGGCAGAGGCTGGCGGTCACGTCATTCTCGCTGCCCGCACACCTGAAAAACTGGCTGAGGTTCAGGCCAAGATCAAAGCCTTTGGCGGCAAGTCGAGCGTGTATGCCGCCGACGTTGCCGACGTGGAAGGTTGTGACAAGCTGGTCGCATCGGTCCTGAAGGATCATGGCCGGGTTGATATTCTGGTCAATAATGCAGGTCGGTCGATCCGCCGTTCCGTCAATCTTAGCTATGATCGGTTCCATGATTATGAACGGACCATGCAGCTGAATTATTTCGGCGCGCTGCGTTTGATCATGAATGTGCTGCCGTCAATGGCGGCACAGAAAAGTGGGCAGATCATCAATATCTCCTCCATCGGGGTACAGGTGAACCAGCCGCGCTTTTCCGCCTATGTCGCGTCAAAGGCGGCACTTGATGCGTTTTCACGCTGCGCCCAGCCGGAATATCTGGACCGCAATGTAAAGTTTACGGCTGTTTATATGCCCCTTGTGCGCACGCCGATGATTGCGCCAACCAAAATGTATGACCATGTACCGACCCTAAGCCCGGAAGAGGCTGCGGATATGGTCTGCACCGCTATGCGCACGAAACCCAAGCGCGTTTCAACCCGCCTTGGCACCTTTGCCCAGCTTGTTTGGGCTGCAACACCGAATGTCATGGATGTGATCTTCAACACCTCATACCGCCTGTTCCCCGATTCTGCGGCGGCCAAGGGCGATAAGACGGGTGAAGAAGCACCAAGCACAGAGGCCGTTGCCTTCGCCGCCCTCACCAAGGGTGTTCACTGGTAGGCCGCACCTGTTCATTGACAGTTTTTTGGGCTATCCCATAAGGCAAGATTCGATCAATGGCCAGCCGCAGCACCCTTTGCGGCTGGCTGACCTAATAGGATAGATAGGCTTATGGCACGATTTCCAAGACCGTTTGGCAGGTCACGCAAGGATCATGCAGGCGCAGACGCTGACGCGCAATCCAATGATAATGGCGGAATTGATGCGGCCGAAGCTCCCGACTATGATCCCCCCGCGACCAATACTGATCTTGCCGTGCTGATGCTACGCGAGGCAGGCCGGATATTCCGCGCTATTGCCGCCGAGAACCCGGACATGCAAATCCGTATGGAGGCCCTAGCCGGGGCCTATGAAGCTGTGGCCGATCTAACCGATCTTGATCCAGAAGGTGAAGCACCGGACGGGGCAGAAAACCTCGCCCGGCTGTAATTGCCTACTTACCCTACTTCGACGCGCTTGCGATCAGCCACCAATGTTTTGGCGGCGATGATGTAATGGCACGCGCCCCAAATCGCAAACAGTGATCCGATCAACAGGGCATAGCGCAGGGAATCATCTCCATAGGTCGGTGCCAGCATGTCCGACACAAGGCCGACAAACTGCGGGCCGCCCCCCATGGCAATCAGGTTCAATACGAACAGATAAAAGGCACTGGCCACCGCGCGCATACGCAAATGCACAAGGTTCTGCACCATGGCAAGACTGGGGCCCAAAAACAGCGACCCTGTGATAGCTGGCAAGGTGAACAGCACCAAGGTCAGCGTCGTTGAATCGACCAAGAACATCACAATGCCGGGTATCGCCACAACGAATGACGGCACTGCCACAACCCAGCTTTGCCAGCGTGGATCGCGCTCCTGCAATTTATCAGCAAGGTAGCCGCCAAAGAATGTGCCCAATCCCCCGAAAGTGCCGATGATCAGCGCCAAGGCAATGCCCACATCCCCCACCGACATGCCATGACTGCGGATCAGGAAAGTCGCCCCCCAAGTCACAAACCCATAGCCGGTAAAGGCAATAAGCGTGCTGCCGATCAATACATGGCGCAGGGTTTTGCTGCCCATCATAAAGCGCACAACACTCATCAAAGATGGCGCGTCCCCATCACTAACTGATACTTCTGTGTGACCACGCGGCGGTTCCCTCACGGTCAACCACATCACAACGGCAAGCAGCAGGCCGGGAAGGCCAACGACAAAGAATGCCGCGCGCCAGCCGATCAACTCATACACTTGGCTGCCGATTAAAAAGCCGAACAGAATGCCAAATGGCACGCCCAACGAATAAATCCCCAGCGCGGTTGAGCGTTTCTCTGGCGGGAAATAGTCCGCAATCAGGGAATGGGCGGGCGGGCTGCCGCCTGCTTCGCCCACGCCGACACCGATGCGGAACAAGGTCAATTGAACAAAACTTGTTGCTGTGCCGCTTAACGCTGTCATGCCTGACCAAATCGCCAAGGACACGGCAATGATCTTCTTACGATTGGCGCGGTCTGCCAGCATGGCAATCGGCACACCCAAAGTGGCGTAGAACAGCGCGAACACAAACCCGGTCAAAAAACCCATGGCCGTATCGGTCAGGCCCAGATCGGTTTTGATAGGCTCAAGCAAGATCGACAGGATCTGCCGATCAAGATAGTTGAACGTATAAACCACCAGCAATATGCCCAGCACATAGCGGCGATAGCCATCTGTTACCTTAAACCCACCTTCTTCAGCAGGCTTCGTTGCGTCTGTCATGTGTCCCCACTTGGTTAGGTCTGCGCCCGGGCGCTCTTAATGGCGCATCAAGGCTGCAAATAGTCTTCCCTGATCCTACAGAATGAGCGTAAAATCAACAGATATATGCAACAAGGAATTAGCAACGCGTTAAGGGAGTATGCAAATGCCAGCAGCAGATTACGAAAAGGTGATGTTCGGTGCCGGATGTTTCTGGGGTGTTGAAAGTCGCTTTCGTGAATTGCCCGGCGTGATAGATGCCCCTTGCGGCTATGCTGGCGGCACGGTGGCTTTCCCCACCTATGAACAGGTGTGCACTGGCCGCACCCATCATGCAGAGGTTGTGGAGGTCACGTACGACCCGAGAGAAATTTCATTTCAGGACTTATTGGCTGCCTTTTGGGCCATGCATGACCCGACAACCCTGAACCGTCAGGGCCCAGACATCGGCACCCAATATCGGTCCGCCATCTATACAACCAGCGATGCGCAAAAACAGGTCGCCACAGCCTCTCGCGACGCAGAGGACGCATCAGGCCGGCACCGCGCACCCATCGTGACAGAGATTAAAGACGCCCCAACATTTTATCGGGCTGAAGAATATCACCAACGCTATTTTGAAAAGAACGGCATGGTGGGCTGTCACTAAGGTTAAAGCCCAGCGGCCACAATCCACCAATCAGGATAGGCTGCCCTGAGGGCTGCTGCTGCCTGTTCCGCACTTGCAAGATCGGGATATAGCCCAAACATTGTCGCGCCTGACCCGGACATGCGGGCAAGCTGGCAGTCTGCTGTTGCGCCCAATGCCGTCAGGGCTGAGGCTATGACGGGCGCAACACTGATTGCGGGCCGTTCCAGGTCATTGCGCTGTTCCGACAGCCACGCCACATCAATCTTTGGCGGCAAATCACCGAACCCTTTGCCGAACACACCGTCCAGCCCCTTGAACACGGGCCCGGTTCGCACGGCAACACCGGGATTAAGCAAGACCAGCGCGCCACCGATTTCGGTTGGCAGGGGGGCAATCTCCTCCCCAATGCCAGACATAAGTGCGGGCACCCCGGCCAAACAAACCGGGACATCGGCCCCCAAGGTCAGGCCAAGCGTTGCCAAGTCATCGGCTGCCATCGGGTTGTCCCAATGATCATTCAATAGATGCAGCGCCGCCGCCGCATCCGCAGACCCGCCGCCAATCCCCGCCTCTACCGGCAGATTTTTCTCTAACAAGAAGCTCAGACCATCAAGCGGCCTATCGACAGCATCCGCCAACAGATAGGCTGCCCGCGCAATCAGATTGTCACCATCGGCTGACAGGCGGTGGGCAAATGGCCCAGTGACTGCGATCAAGCCCTGCCCCGGTTCACGCGCCTTCAATGTCAGTTGATCGCCGACAGCGGGAAACACAACAATCGACTCAAGCAAATGATAACCATCGGCCCGTCGCCCTGTCACATGCAGGGCCAGATTAACCTTGGCCGGGGCGAAACGGGTTTGCGGCGTCATAAGACTAGCTGTCATAGCCCATAGATTTTTCGACCCGTTCTGCATGGTCAAGCCCAAGGCTGAGTTTCAGCATCAGTTTGGCGCGCAATTCATCCGTCGGCTCAAGCTCCAGCGCGTGACGCCATTGGAACCGCGCCTCAATTTTACGGTTTGACCGCCATAGGGCGTCACCATAATGATCCGCAACAACCGGGTCGCCCGGTTCCAGCTTTACGGCACGCTGCAAATGTTTTGCCGCCTCTTCAAAATTGCCCAGCTTGTAATGCACCCAACCCAAACTATCGACGATAAAGCCATCCTGCGGGCGTTTCTTCACCGCCTGCTCAATCATGTTGCGGCCTTCCTCAAGCCGTTCGCCCTTATCAACCCATGAATAGCCAAGATAATTCATGACCAGCGGGTTGCCCGGATTAAGTTCCAGCGCGCGCAGCAAGTCAGCCTCGGCCTCAGGCCAGCGGCCCAAACGTTCAAGACACATGCCGTTCATGTAGTAAAGCGACCAATAGCTGCGTGGATCAGCCTCGCTTGCCTCAGCAGCTTTGATCAGATCGGCATATAGCTTTTGCGCGGGGCCAAATTCTTCTTCACTGCGCAACAGGCCCGCCTTGGCCAACAAAACTTCTGTTTGGAAGGCGTCTTCATCATAGCGCCCCTTGGCCTTGGCCAAGCTTTTATCGAGCATGGCAATCGCCTGAGGGACCTGTTTCATATCAGACAGGGCATAGGCTGCCTTGATCTGCGCTTCAAGAAAGGCGGGGGAGCTTTCAGGCACTGCCGCAAAGGCAAGATGTGCTGCGCTGTAATTTTCTGCCAAGTTCTCTAGATTGCCCAACATCAACAAGGCAAGGTCATGATCAGGCCAGCCGAACAAAACGAGCTTCAGGTAAAGCGATGCGGGGCCATAGGCCCGTTCTGCCAGCAAGCTTGCCGCTGACATATAAAGCGCCTCTGTCAAACCTTCGACGGGGGTGTTGATCAACAGGGCCTGTTCAGCAACCGTTTGCAAATGGCGCTTTTCTTCGGCCACCAGATCTTCGGCCCCAAAATGATCGGCAAAGCCATCCAGAACCTTTATCGCCTCATCCACAGAAGCGGTCACGGCCAAATGCCGCGCCAAGGCGCGCGTCATGCGGAATGACCCGCCAAACAGATCTATTGCTGCGCTGAATTTTTCGGTCGCGCCGGGCTGACCGCCATAGGACAGGATCAATGCCTGTTGGTATAGCGCCAGTCCGGCAAAAAAGTTGCCTTCCGCATCGCGCGTCATCACGTCAAGCGAGGCAACTGCTGCAGCGATGTCGCCCTTGCCCGCATGGGCCCATGCCGCCACAAAAGGTTCCAGCAACATGCCGTGCCCTTCGTCCGTGTCAGCCACCATTGCCAAAGCCTGGTCAAATTCCTTACGGCTGATGGCATCATTCGCAACGACAAACCGGGAAATCCCCGCGCTTTCAGACGCTGAAATCAAAGCGCCCGCAAGTTTCAAGGTTTCGTCCTTATCACCCGCCTGCAAGGCGTTCATAAAGGCGCGAGACAGAATTGTGGTGCTAGTCGGGTGCTTGTCCAAAACCGTCTGATACAGATCGGCG
Source organism: Alphaproteobacteria bacterium (assembly GCA_965229935.1). Lineage (GTDB taxonomy): Bacteria > Pseudomonadota > Alphaproteobacteria > SPJN01 > SPJN01 > SPJN01. The sequence continues at coordinate 547,300 of CBDDKB010000002.1, read as the reverse complement.
GCCTTGGCATAATCACGCTGAACCGCAGCGTGGCGGGCAGAAAGATAAGGGCCGAACACTTCATAGTCCTGATCGGCCAGCCGCTTTTCCGTGTCAAACACCTGCACAAACCGCAGAACATCTGAGTCATTGCTGGTCCGCGCGCCATCGACGGTGGTGCAGGCAGACAATAGTGATGCGGTTATGCCAACAATGGCTGCTGTGCTGAAAAATTTTCGGTGCAGGATCATAGTGCCCAACGCTAGTTACTATTCAGTCCCATTAAGACAGGGGCAGCCTAGAAAGGCAATAAGGCGCAATAAAGACAAAGCCAATAAAACAAAACAGGCGGCCACCAAAGAGGGACCGCCTGCCTGAATTCTGATCACCGTTCGGCGCTTACATGCTGGTGTAAACCGGACCGCCTGTCCCTTCGGGGGTGACCCAGTTGATATTCTGGGCCGGGTCTTTCACATCGCATGTTTTACAATGGACGCAGTTTTGCGCATTGATGACAAAGCGCGGGTTTGACCCGTCATCATCGCGCGTCACTTCGTAAACGCCTGCCGGGCAATAACGCTGTGCAGGTTCGTCAAACATGGGCAGGTTCTGCTCAATCGGAATCGACGCATCTTTCAAGGTCAGATGGACCGGCTGGTCTTCTTCATGGTTCGTGTTTGACAAGAACACTGAAGACAGACGATCAAAGGTCAACACCCCGTCAGGCTTGGGGTAGTCGATCATCGGCGCTTCTGATGCGGGCAACAATGTTTCGTGATCAGCTTTGCCGTGCTTCAGCGTGTAAGGCAGACCGATACCCAGATTGTTCATCCACATATCAATCGTGCCGACAGCGGCACCGAAGAATGTCCCCAGCTTGCTGAGCCACGGCTTCGCATTCCGCACCTTATACAGGTCTTTATAGACTGCGCTGTTTTTGAAGGTGTCGGCATATTCGCTCAACTCATCACGGGCGCGGCCTTCACCGATGGCACCGAAAATCGTCTCTGCCACCATCATGCCTGAATGCATGGCGTTGTGTGTGCCCTTAATACGCGGCACGTTCACAAGGCCTGCTGAACAACCGGCAAGAATACCGCCGGGGAATGTCATTTTCGGCACAGACTGCAACCCGCCTTCGGTAATGACGCGGGCGCCGTAACCGATGCGCTTGCCGCCTTCAAGGATCGCACGGACCTTGGGGTGCGTTTTCATGCGCTGCATTTCTTCAAACGGCGACAGATGCGGGTTCGTGTAGTTCAAATGAACCACGAACCCGATAGACACCAAATTATCGCCCCAATGATACATGAATCCGCCACCGCCTGTCTTCATATCAAGCGGCCAACCGACCGTATGGGCGACCAGACCCTTTTTGTGCTGGTCTGCGGGGATTTCCCACAATTCCTTGACGCCGATGCCGAATTTGCCCGGCTCTTTGCCTTCGTCAAGATTATACTTGGCGATTAGCTGCTTGGTCAGATGACCGCGCGCACCTTCGGTAAAGATGGTGTACTTGCCATGCAGTTCAAAGCCCGGCTCAAAATGATCTTTCTTGCTGCCATCCTTGGCGATACCCATATCGCCGGTGGCCACGCCCTTCACAGCGCCATTTTCGTCATAGACGACTTCGGCACCGGCAAAGCCGGGATAGATTTCAACGCCCAACGCTTCGGCCTGTTCACCCAACCAGCGCACCACATTGCCAAGGCTGACAATATAGTTGCCCTTGTTGGACATCAAAGGCGGGAACAAGGCATGGGGGATCGTCAGGTCGCCAGCTTCACCCAGGAACCAAAACTGGTCATGCTTGACCTCATCTTCGATCGGGGCGCCAAGCTCTTTCCAATTGGGCAAAAGCTCATCAAGGGCAACCGTGTCGATCACCGCACCAGACAGAATGTGGGCACCAACCTCGGCACCTTTTTCCAGCACAACGACGTTCAGCTCTTCGCCCTTGTCATTGGCCAACTGCTTCAGCCGAATCGCAGCGGATAGGCCAGCGGGGCCACCACCTACGATCACAACGTCATATTCCGTAAATTCCCGTTCCACGGTTTCTTCCGTCATAAGTTTCTCCATCCATTTGTCGCTGACCGCAGCCTGCACGGCCCAGTCCAACGACCCTCATTCAGCCCCAAAGACGATACTCGCCCGGAAAATTGCCCCCATATGCACATAAACAAGTAGAATCGTCAATTTTACAGCCGCATTTTCGGTGTGGCGGCTTGCCTCTGTTAACGCAAGGGAAATTTGATATTTTCCGCACATTCCATGATTGCGGGGGGCCCATCGGACCAGTATAAAAAATCTATGGAACCGTCCGGCACATCATTATCCCCTGAAGAGGCACTTGCCGCCCTAAACTGGCTGGTTGAGGCCGGCGCGGACGAGGCGCTGACCGATACGCCAACGGACTGGACCAAACACACTCCGCAAACGGCACCACAAGTGGCACCACAAGCGGCACCGCAACAGGCTGACGCCACTGCCACGACCGCCGCAGAACAGCAGCGCCCCTCACGCATTCCGCCACCCGAACAGCCCAGCAATCCAGCGGCTGCCGCCACCGGATCAAGGCCCAGCAGCACCGCCGGACCGACAGAGGATTTTGTACAAACAGCGCGGATGCTGGCACGGGAGGCAAATACGCTGGACGAGTTGCGTCTGGCAATCGAACGGTTCGACCAATGCCCGCTGAAATCAACTGCCCACCAATTGGTGTTTGAGGACGGCAACCCAGAGGCATCAATCATGCTGGTGGGCGAAGCGCCGGGCCGCGATGAAGATCGCGTGGGCAAACCCTTTGTTGGGCCATCAGGGCAATTGCTGGATAAGATGCTGGCGGCCATCGGCCTTGACCGGACGTCGGTCTATATCGGCAATTGCGTCCCCTGGCGACCACCGGGAAACCGTAAACCGACTGAGGCTGAAAAGGCCATGTGCCAGCCCTTTATCGAACGCCAGATTGAGCTTGCGAACCCGTCCTTGCTGATCTTTATCGGTGGCACGCCGACCCAAACTTTACTGGATACCAAAGAAGGGATCACACGCCTGCGCGGTCGGTGGCAGACCTATCAGACCAAGGCGGGGGCGCAAATTGACGCCATGCCGATCCTGCACCCTGCCTTTTTGCTGCGCACCCCTGCCCGCAAACGTGAAACTTGGGCTGATCTATTGGCGATAAAGAGCCGTATTAACTAGACATTTTGTGACAAACACCCCCTTTTTGCCGCGATTTTGAGGGCGATCATGTCATTGCCTTTTACAGGTCAAATCCGCCATATTATTGTGTGGGGCAAATACCGGAGTAGAAGACCGACGTGAAGTGGACGGCAGGCACATTGACCGGCCTAAAGGGCAAAGCACAAAAGCTGCCGACCAAACGGTTTGGCCGCGTTGCGCTTGCCTTGGGCCTGCTTGTCGGCGCCAGTGTTGCTATCGCCGAAACACCCCGCCCCCATTTTGAGCCTGAGCCTGAAACAGGCATCACGCCATTCCCCCCCGCGCGTGACCTGCCGCTGACTGTTTTAACGGCGCGGGACCGGGGGCTTTATAAACAGATTTTCGCCTATCAGGATGACGCCAAATGGGGACAGGCTGATCGGTTGATCAAGCGGTTGGATGACCCCTTGCTGGTTGGGCATATTTTGCGCGACCGCTATCTTCATCCCAATGCCTATCGGTCAAGCTATACCGAACTGTCTGATTGGTTGATTGCCTATTACGATTTGCCGGACGCCTATCGGATTTACCGCCTTGCTAAAAAGAAACAGCCCAAACGCGCCGCCGCACCCAAGCGGCCACGGGCGGTGTCCTTACGATCCCGCATTCCTGATGTAGATGCCCCCGATATTTATCGGTCCCGCGCGATCAGAAACAAGGAAAAGGCGGCACAGGTTCGCGCCATTCAAAACAGAATATCTGCGCTGGTTGATGGCGGCTATGTCACCAAGGCACTTGATTACCTGAAACAGCCCGATGTGGACCGCTATCTAGATGCTGTCGAGACCGACCAGCAGCGCGCCAAAATAGCGGCCGGCTATTATCATTGGGGCCAGATTGATCAGGCGCTTGATCTATCTGAACAGGCTGCTGGCCGCTCTGGCCAAAAGGTCCCGTTGGGACATTGGTATGCAGGTCTTAGCTGGTGGCAAAAGGGCAACATTGAACGGGCCGCCTATCATTTTGAACAGGTCGCCCATTCCAAATCCGCTGGCCCATGGACCCGTGCTGCGGGTGCCTATTGGGCCGCGCGGGCAAGCCTTATTCTGTTGCGGTCAGACAATGTGGTGACGATGCTGAATATCGCCGCCGCCTATCCCCGCACCTTGTACGGGTTGCTGGCCCTGCGCGCACTCGGTCAAGATATCGTATTCCGCTGGGACCTTCCCCGACTGACGGACAAGGGCGTATCGCGGCTATTGGGTCTGCCCGGTGTACGCCGCGCCATCGCCCTGACAGAACTTGGGATGGATGATCGCGCCGAAGATGAAATGGCGCTGGTTTATGGGCGCACCAGTTGGGCGTGGGACAATGACCTTGTTGCGCTTGCGGTCGCACTAGACCTGCCTGCCCTGCAATACCGCATCGGGCGAGGCGCAGAAAACTATGTCATGCTTGCCCTTGAAAGTGACGAGCGGGCAGATGTTCTGCCAGACGATCTGCAAATCCGTTTTTATGATGGCGCCTTATATCCCCTGCCCCGGTTCAAACCCACAGAAGGCTTCGACGTCAATCCGGCACTGGTCTATGCCTTTGTCAGGCAGGAAAGCCGTTTCCGTACCGAAGCGAGAAGCGGTGATGGCGCACGCGGCCTTATGCAAATCATGCCGCAAACCGCCAGCTTTATCATGAAGGATGACAGTCTTAGCGGTAATCGCAGCCATTTGCTGAATGACCCTGCCTTTAATCTTGAGGTTGGGCAGACTTATTTAAGCCAGCTTTTGGGCCCGCGCTATTATGATGGCGATCTGTTCCGCATGGCGGCGGCCTATAATGGTGGGCCGGGCAATCTGCGCAAATGGTCAAGGCGCGTGAAATTCGGCGACGATCCATTATTGTTTATCGAAAGCCTGCCATCGCGCCAGACCCGCAACTTTATCGAACGGGTCATGACCAATTATTGGATTTATCGCCTGCGCCTGGAACAGGACACGCCCTCGCTTGATGAATTGGTGGCAGGTCAATGGCCGCAATATGAAGGCTATGGCAGTGACCGCCGCCGTGATAAAACGCGCGTGCGGACCGCCAATCGCAACTAACCTACGCAACTCTCCAACAGGACCTGAAACTATGCCCGGTATTGATGAAAGCCTATCTTTCAAGCCCGTTCGCATTGCTGTGCTGACCATATCTGACACACGCTCGCTGGACGAAGATACATCCGGCGCAACCTTGCAGGACCGGTTGGAAAAAGCAGGCCATAGCTTGGCAGACCGCGCGCTTGTTCGTGATGACAAGGCTGCCATTCGGGCAAAGATTACAAGCTGGATCGCCGACCCCGGCGTTGACGCCATTATCACAACGGGCGGCACCGGCCTGACCGGGCGCGACGTTACGGTGGAGGCGATTAAACCCCTATTCGACAAGGAAATAGACGGATTTTCAGTGATCTTTCACCAGATCAGCATGACCACCGTCGGCACATCCACATTGCAAAGCCGTGCCTGCGCGGGCCTTGCGCAAGATACATTCATTTTCTGCCTGCCCGGATCAACCGGGGCGGTTAAGGATGGCTGGGACGGCATTTTGCAGTATCAGCTCGATAGTCGGCACAAGCCCTGTAACTTTGTTGAGTTGATGCCCCGCTTGCTAGAGCAGTAGATCAAGATCGACGACCGTATCAAGGTCGCGCAATGTTTCCAGCATCGCAACAGATTGCCCCTTGGCGCTCACCAGTGTGCCATCAAGCGTTGTCGGGCTTGACCATCTAACCTGATCAAACAGCCCCCGCCGATAGGGTCGCCGCCTGTGGCCGATCAACCAATAGCCGCCATCATCTGCCGGGCCGATCACCATGTCATGACGACCAAGCGCCCTGAACGCCTGCGCCACATGGGTGCGACGCAATCCAGGCAGGTCTGAGCCAATGATCACGACCGGGCCTTGCGGCATCTTCTGAAACATGCGTCCCATCCGGTCCCCCAGATCGCCACCGCCTTGCCTTACCAGCCCGTCAACAGCACCATGCCATGGCGCGTGATCAAAGACAGCAGAGTCAGGGCTAAGCGCCAGCCAAGTGGTCCAGCGCGGATCACCCGCCACCTGTTCGATGGTGCGCGCAAGCAACCCGCGATAAATTTGGGTCGCGCGCGCCGAACCAATAGCAGCGGCCAGCCGGGTTTTCACAGTCCCGGCGCGTGGCTGCTTGGCAAAAATGATCAGATGATGTTGATCAGCTTTTGACAACCGGATTTTCCAGCACGCCGATCTGATCAATTTCGATCCGCACAGGACCGTCATATTCATTCAGATTGGCGTCACGCAAGCTCATCTTCACAGGCTTGGCCGCAGAGCCGAAATGCACAACATCGCCCGGCTCCAGCGTCATATAGTTGGACAGATGCTTCAACACCCGCCCGATAGAGAAGCTGAGATTTTCTGTGCTATCTTCGGTAATCTGTTGATCACCCAACCATGACCGAACGCGCAAACGATCCGGGTTCTTGATATGCTGCGCACTGACAATGCAGGGACCCATCGGGCCGAACGTATCGGTTGAGTTTGATTTTAGATTATAACTCAAATAAAGGTCGCGGTCGGCACGGTCACGCAACCGACGCCAGCGCGGCGCATCCCCGCCCTGCCCGGCAGGGGTTTCAATGTGGATTGAGTCACGCTCTTTCAACCCTGGTGAGTTGATGTCGTTCATGATCGTATAGCCGAACACGGCGGCCATAGCCTCCACCTCTGTTTGGGCGCGGCTTAACCGTTCACCCATCACGCAGGCCAATTCAGGCTCAGGATGGGTCAGGCCATATTCTTCGCGAATTTCAATCGGCTCCCCATGACCGATAAGGCTGGAGGGGGCTTTTAAGAAATAGGCAGGCTCTTCAAAATAGCGATAGGCCATCGGGATAAAGGCTGAATTGTTCAGCGCCACGCCAACAACCTTGCCCGGACGACGCACGGGCGGACGGAAGCTGACGCCTTTCATATCAAGCGGCGGACAGCTTGGTGCGATCTTGGCAGCTTCTTCTGCCTTGCCCCACGCAGCGGGACCACCTTCGACAAGTTCCAGCACCGAATGGGGCGGCCCGGATGATCCTGCGGCGTCATAGGCAATGGCAGCATCAACGATAACGCCGTCTTCAATCATGAAGCCCCAACGTTCTGAGCCTGCGCGTACATAGCTTACCAGTTTCATACTCGCTTATCCTGTCCGGCTTGTGTCCAACTTGGCGTGAATTACAGACAAGTGTGATAGCCTATTCCAGAACAAATCTGAACCCGTGATTTGCGATAAATTGCCATAACTTAGGGCCTGCCTGACGCCATTTTAGGCAGGTTTACACGCCGGGCAGAGATGATCAGCCGTTCCGGCCCATTGGGCCGCAATCCGTTTAGGGGCCAACAGGTCACAAGACTTAGCCTGTCGGCGCTGTCCTGAACAAAGTGCGCACTATCCTTGTTAGCGATCACCTGCCCCTCAACCCGATAGGTCAATAGCGCACCTGAGGGGGCCTCAACCCGCACCAGCGCACCGGGCGCAAGGTTGCCCAAACCTTGAAATTGGGTGTCGCGATGGGCGGCTATGATCACATGACTGCCACCAGCCTGCGCCACCTTGTCAGGATGATCGCTGCCTGTCACCAGACCGGGGGCAAAGGCCAAGGCCTTGCCATGGGCCTGATCAAGCACAATGAACCGTTCGCCTGTTGTAAATGTCAATGAAGCGACTGACGATGCCGCCGCCCACGGCCATGGCGGTTGCGGCGTACCACTTTGCTGCGCGGCCTGCCACGATCGTTCCAGCAGAATTTGCGCCAGCTTTGCCTTGGCAGGCATATAAGCGCCCCACAGGACCAGCGCCCCGCCGCAAAGCAGAAGGGCACAGGCCATAAGCTTTTTGGGATGCGCCGTCATATCACCCGCAAGCGCATCAGCAGCAACAGGCCGATCCCCATAATCAATGCCCCGATCAGCATCAATAAGGGCGCAGGCGTTGCGGTTTGCGGCAGGCCGATCTGCACCATCGCCGGGCGGGCCATCATCATGCGCGCGCTCTGCTGGCTTGGCTGGCTTGGCTGGCTTTGCTGACTGAACAGGTCCGCACCCGCAGGGGGATCAAGCGGCACATCCGTTGAAACCAATCCCTGATCAGCCGGACGGGTCACCGTCTGCTCTATCGCAATCAGGCTGGTATAGGGACTGACAAGCCCGTAACCAATGGCGTGGTCGGTGGCGATATTGATCGCCTCCGCCCGCCTGTTTTGATCAGACCGCGAAAGGCCCAAAATCTGCCGCCGCATTGCCGCAAGTTTGGCCTTGCCAAAGGCACGCCCGATGACGCCGTCCTCCTTGGCCTGCACCATCTGCGCCCGCGTCAGGTCGTATGACCAGTCACGCGCGCCCAACCGGCCACGAATTGTGACACCTGCAGGGGCGTGATCAAGACGGGCTGAGATGACCAAAGGCTCCCCATAAAACAGATCAGGGATGGCTATGGGCAGTGTTTCCACGCCCTCCCCCTCTGTAACGCCGTGCCAGTCAAGCCGGATATCCGTCAGTGCCGGGCGGGACAGACGTGCCAACAACTCATTCATGCGTTCTTCAATCGGATCGCCATGACTGATAAACACAGCCGCGCCTTGGCCCACATCGGCAGCCCATCTGATCAACATATCATTGGGCGCAGCGCCAATAGCAATTGGAAAAATACGGGCTTCGCCACGCAGCTTGGCAATATCGCGTAGCAAATGATCCTCGTACCCGATCAGCGCATCGGTGGCGAGCACTACCTGTCTGACCATGCCCTCAGCAGCGTTGCCAGACAGTGCGGCGACCATAGCGGGCAGCATCTCTGTCCCGCCACGGGCATCCGTGTTCTTGATGAAGTGGTGCGCCTGTCTAAGAACACTGTCGGTCGCCAATTGCGGTTCATCAAACAGGACCTCAAGCCGATCATCAAAGCTGATGACATTCACCCTGTCGATGGGCCTTAAGCTATCAAGCGCCCTGCGCAGCGCATTGCGCGCCTGCCTGATCGGACTGCCATCCATTGAGCCTGAGCGGTCAAGCACCAAGATCACCTCGCGCGGCGGCAAGGGGGCTGCATTTGCCCACGCGCCATCCCGGTCGGGCGGCAACAGGGTCAGCAATGTATGGTTCTGCGCATCGGTAAACAAAGCGGGGCGCGGCGCATCGGCAGCAGGCAATTGCCATTCAAGCGAGAACATGCGGTCCGCATTGGCAGGACCATCAAGGCTGATCTGCCATTTGTCATTCGTCTCGCTGATCTGCACATTATGGCTTGTGCTGCGGATAAAATTGGGCGCAACCCCCGCATCAAGACTGACATCAATGGTGACTTTGTTGCCATCGCCATCAGCAGCAGGTGGGCGCAGCAACAATGCCTCCCCCCTTGGTACGGCAACGCCCTCACCGCCGCCTTGATGGTAGCGGGGCGCCAAAACCAAAGGCAGCAACAAACGGTAGGTCATACCTTGCCGATCAATGGGGGCATCAAAGCCGACAGTGACGCTGATCTGTTCTTTGGGCGGGATATTCGCGATGTTGAGCGCAAACATATTCTCGCGTACCGCAGACAAAAGCGCCGCGACCTGACCATTATCACGCGCAGCCTCATACCGTTGTTGCGCCTGTTCTTTCTTGTCGATGACGCCGACTATTTCCCGTTCCCCAATGCGCACGCGCAATTGATCGACCGCCGCGCCTGACGGGATGGGAAATTTATAGACAGCTTCCTGCCAGTGATCAGATGTGTTGGTAAAGGATTGAACGACCGTCGCCCGGGCAAATGGGCCTTCAATGGTCAGACTATAGGCACTTGATAAGGTAGGTGCCCTATTGGGCATTGCGCCCTGCTGGTCCATCTCCGACAAGAACAGCCCGTAGCGTTCGGATGATGATGTGCTCTCCGCCCGCGCTTGCAACGGCAGGGCCGCAAGGCAGGTCGCCACAATAAGCGCAAGCACGCGCATCAGGCGATTGAGGCTGATTTTTGAAAAAGAAAACTCCTGCCCCCCATAGACAGGCATATATGACATGTAGAAATGATCCCTCTGTTCCGTGCCACCCAGACCCGGAACAGGTGCTATGCCCTATAAAAGGCAGGGACGGGACCGAATTATGTTTTTTTCTTGTCTTGTGCTTTTTTCTTTTGATTGCGGAAACGCGCGACCCAGCCTGCAATATTGCTTTGCTTGGCGCGCCCGACACCCAAGGCACCGGCATCAACAGTTTTGGTGATCGTGCTGCCTGCACCAGTGAACGCGTCATCTTCAATCGTCACAGGCGCAACCAAGGTTGAGTTTGACCCGACAAAGGCGCGCGCGCCGATCTTGGTGGGGAATTTGTCATACCCATCATAATTACAGGTGATGGTGCCTGCACCCACATTCGCCTCCGCCCCAATATCGGCATCACCCAGATAGGCAAGGTGGTTGGCCTTGGCACCGGGACCAAGGCGGGTCTTTTTCAATTCAACAAAGTTGCCGACCTTGGACCCTGCCATCAATTCTGCCCCCGGACGCAAGCGCGCATAGGGACCGATCTGTGCCTTTTCATGGACGATACAGCCTTCTAAATGGGAATAGGCATGAATAGTCACATTATCAGCGACCTGCACATCCAAACCGAATGTGACATGGGGGCCAACCTCAACATCCTGACCCAATTTTGTGTCCCATGAAAAATAGGTTGAGGGGGGATCGGCAAGCGTTGCGCCCCCTTCCATTGCACGGCGACGCAAGCGGTCCTGCATGATGGCTTCAACCCCGGCAAGCTCGACCCGTGAATTGACGCCCAGCACGTCTTCGGCATTGCCTTCGGCAACTGCGCAAGTCAGCCCTTTTGAACGGGCATGGCCGATCAGATCGGTTAGATAATATTCACCCTGCGCATTATCGTCAGACAACATGGCCAGCAAGTCAGCCAAATGATTGCCCGCGATCAGCATGATACCGCCATTGCACAGATCAATGGCGCGTTCTTCTTCGCTTGCATCCTTATGTTCGACGATGCGGGCCAAATCCCCCTTATCGTCAAGCACCAAACGGCCATACATATGCGGCCCCTTTGCCCGAAAACCGGACACGACGATATCGGCGCCCGCCCGACGCGGTGCCAACAATGCCTCATAAGTCTCAGGACGCACCAGGGGCGTATCACCAAAGGCAACAATGACGTCACCCGTTACACCGTCAAGCGCGGGCATCGCCGCCATAACCGCGTGACCCGTGCCCTTTGGTGGGTCTTGCACTGCATGGGCGACAATCGACGGGTTCTGCACCCAGTCGCGGGCGGCATCTGCCACATTGTCCTGATCAGGGGCCAGCACCAGCACCAGCTTTTCAAGGCCAAGCCCGTCGAGCGCCTTAACCGCATGGCCCAACATGGCAAGCCCCGCCACCTTGTGAAGCACTTTCGGGGTCGCAGATTTCATCCGCGTGCCTTTGCCTGCTGCCAATATGATGGCGGCCAGCTTTTGTGCGGGGGCAGCTTGCGTCATGGCGTCCTCTCATAGGTCACGAATCGTAATAAAGGTCTAGACCAGACCGCATAGGGATGCCAAGACTGATCACAGTAATTGCACCGCCTGATCCATCACCCTTCGTTACAGTATATATTTATATGTCAGACCATTTTACGATCGTTTACGACCTTGACGGGACATTGGTGGATACCGCGCCTGACCTGTTGCACACGCTGAATACCGTGCTTGACAGATTTGACTATCCTCACGCCAACCCTGACGAAATTGGCAATCTGGTCGGTCATGGGGCCAAGGCCATGCTGGAACGGGCGCTGCAATTAATCGGCAAGCCGCAGGACCCGGAGTTGATCAGCCGCCTGTTTGATGAGTTCCTGAACCATTACGTCGATAATCTGACCCGCCACGGTTCAACCCCCTATCCTCATGTTGTTGACACGGTGGATGCCTTTCACAAGGCGGGCGTGAAACAGGGGATTTGCACGAACAAGTTCCAAACCGGCGCTGACGGTCTGTTGGCAGAGCTTGATTTGACCCATTATTTTCCCACGGTACTTGGCGGCAATGCCCTGTCGGTGCGCAAGCCTGATCCGCTGCATATCACTGAAACCGTGCGCCGTTTGGGCGGCAGCCTTGATCATGCGGTGATGGTGGGTGATTCCAAGAATGATTCTGCGGCGGCGCAAGCTGCGGGCATCCCTGTCATCATTGTCTCATACGGCTATACGTCAGAGCCGCCCCACAAGCTGGGCGCTGACATAGTTATCGACAGCTTTGACGAGTTGCCCTGCGCGATCAAAGCCGTCACAGGCCAAAATCTGCTGGGCTAGGCCCCGAATCGGCAACCAGCTCCCCGATTGCCGCCTTTGTCATAAAGCCGCGCGCCATGTGACGCGAAAGCCCCAAATCGGGCAAAACTCCTGCTTTTTCGCTTAAACACGCGGATTCACGGGATTTTTCAGTCGCGCCACTGCCACCCCATCAAGCCATGCGACCAAAGAGTCACAGCAAGTGTGGGCACGAGGCATCAGTGAGTCACAAAGCTGTAACATAGCAGGCCCATATGAGGGCCGTCTGCTGCAACTGGCAGGCACGAAATTTTGAAATTAGGCAACCACAGGACTTGTAATCATGAAGCTCAAGGCCCTTGCACTAGGTGCACTTTCCATGGTGACCGTCGCTACCGCCACAACAGGCGCCGTAGCACGCGATCAAATTCAGATCGTCGGTTCATCAACCGTTTTCCCGTTCGCAACGGCCGTTGCCGAGCAGTTCGGTAAAACAACAAAATTCAAAACCCCCGTTGTTGAATCAACCGGTTCCGGCGGCGGTCTGAAATTGTTCTGCGCCGGCGTCGGCACACAGCATCCTGACATCACCAACGCATCTCGCCGCATCAAAAGCAAAGAAGTTGCTTTGTGCGCCAAGAACGGCGTGACCGAAATCACCGAAGTCATGGTTGGCTTTGACGGCATCGTGATGGCAAACGCCATTAACGGCCCGGTCTTCAACCTGACCAAGAAAGACATCTTCCTGGCCCTGGCCAAAGAAGTTCCCGTCGGTGGCGGTATCGCACTTAAAGAAAACCCCTACACAATGTGGAACGAAATCAACCCCGATCTTCCTGCTGTGAAGATTGAGGTTCTGGGCCCGCCCCCCACCTCAGGCACACGCGACGCGTTTTCTGAGCTGGCCCTTGAAGGCGGCGCCAAGAAGTTCCCCTTCCTGAAAGCATTGCGCAAGGAAAACAAAAAGAAGTTCAAGAAAATCGCCCATTCTGTTCGTGAAGATGGCGTTTATGAAGAAGCAGGCGAAAACGACAATCTGATCGTTAAAAAGCTGGCAGACCGCCCGACAGCCCTGGGTGTGTTCGGCTTCTCATTCCTTGACCAAAATGCTGACGCCATTAAGGGCGCCACCATTGGCGGCGTTGCACCGACCTTCGACAATATCGCAGGTGGTGAATATGGCGTGTCACGGTCACTGTTCTTCTATGTGAAGAAAGCCCATGTCGACACAGTACCCGGCATCAAAGAATATCTTGCTGAGTTCACCTCAGAAAAGGCATTCGGCGAAGATGGCTACCTGTCAGAAAAAGGCCTGATCCCCTCACCCGAAGAAACCCGTGAGCAGGTCCGCTCTGACGCCAACGCCTTGGCAACTTTTGACGCCTCCGTCCTGAAGTAAGCCAGTTGGCATAACTGATCTGAAGGGGCGGTCCGACATTTGTTGGTCCGCCCTTTTTCATCCTCACAAGGTATATTAGCTGCGTCCAAACCGCCCAATCGGCTGAAAAAGCTATAAAACCGGGGCGTTTCGACACCATTGTCATCAAGCTGACCAATGGCTTAAATACCTAGAGGAGGAGCAACAAGGGTCCCCCTTACCTATCATTCCAAGGCAATATGCATCGCCTTGCAATGATATGTAAGATCAAGGCCGCAAGTTCCCTAGGCAACGGGGACGGTCATACCGGCATCGGACCGGCACATGAAAGGGTTGAAGAGTGATTACAGCCATTCTGATTTTGGTTGCTTTGGCAGGCGGTTATTTCGTCGGCCTAAGCCGCATTAACGGCATCGCCCCTGACGGCCCCTATGCCCTGCGCGCCCAGCCCCGCTTTCACGGTGCCTTTGTCGCCTTTTGCACAGCAGCGCCGATCATTGCGCTGTCCGTTCTTTGGGGGCTGTATGGTCCGGGCCTTGTAAACGCAGATGTGATTGCGACCCTGCCCGCTGACCTTCAGGCGCTGGAACAGGGACAATTGCTGCTGTACCTCGAAGACGCACGGACCTTGGCTGCAGGTGGCGAAGTGCTGCGCGACTATACTGACGAGCTGGCGCAAATCGCCGTCACCATGGGTGAGGTCAGCGCCAACTGGTCCATCAAGTTCTATAGCGCTGCAATCGTTCTGGGGATCATCGGGCTTGTCACCTCGCGCCAGCTTTTGCATGCGCAGTTCCCTGCACGTGTTGCCATTGAACGTATTGTCTATGCCTTTTTGATCATGTGTGCGTTGATCGCGGTGCTGACCACATTCGGCATTGTGATGTCACTGATCTTTGAAACTTTCCGGTTCTTTGAAAAAGTATCGGTCACAGAGTTTTTGTTCGGCCTGCAATGGTCGCCCCAGACTGCGATTCGCGAAGATCAGGTCGGCTCATCCGGGGCATTTGGCGCGATCCCGCTTTTCGCCGGGACAATGTTGATCACCGTCATCGCCATGTTTGTGGCTGCCCCCGTCGGTCTGTTGTCAGCAATCTTCCTGTCTGAATTTTCCAACAACCGCATTCGCGGTGCGGTCAAACCCCTGCTTGAAGTGTTGGCCGGCATCCCCACCGTTGTTTACGGCTTCTTCGCCGCGCTGACAGTGGCCCCCCTGATGCGGGAGGCGGGCATGACCCTTGGCCTTGATGTGGCAGCACATTCGGCACTCGCCGCAGGTGTGGTGATGGGGATGATGATCATCCCGCTTGTGTCATCCCTGTCCGATGATGTGATGAACGCTGTTCCCCAAACATTGCGCGATGGGGCCTATGCCCTTGGCGCCACGCAGGCAGAAACCATTCGGCAGGTCGTCCTGCCCGCCGCCCTGCCCGGTATTGTGTCGGCAATGCTGCTCGCCATCTCACGCGCGATTGGTGAAACCATGATTGTGGTGATGGCCGCCGGGCTTGCCGCGAACCTTACCGCTAACCCGCTGCAAATGGTAACGACCGTCACGGTGCAGATCGTAACCCTGTTGGTTGGTGACCAAGAATTTGACAGCGCCAAGACGCTGGCCGCGTTCGCGCTTGGCCTGCTTCTGTTCATCATCACCCTTGCCCTAAACGTGATCGCCCTGCGTGTGGTCCAGAAATATCGTGAGCAATATGACTGATCTGAGCACATCTACCACCACATCTGTTCACGCCACCGATGAAGCGCAAAAGCGTCTGAACCGGCGTAAGGCAGCGAACACACGCTTTAAAGGTTATGGCCTTGCGGGGGTGGTCATCGCCATCGCGGCGCTGGTCATGCTGCTCAGCACATTGGTGGTTCAGGGCTATTCAGCCTTTTACACCCACACGATGGACCTGACGGTCGAGCTTGATGCCAGCGTCATCGATCCACGCGGCACAAAAGACCCAGACATTCTGGCCCGCGCGAATTATCGCAAACTGGTCAAAAACACTGTCTATGACCTGTTTGACGATGTGAAAACGCGCCGGGATAAGCGTGCGGTCAGCGCCCTGATTTCAAACGGCGCGGTTGATGCACTCCGCGAAGCTGTGCTGGACGACCCTGAGGTTATCGGCACGACGATCACCATCACCGCCCCTGTTTCAGACGATATTGATATGCTTCTAAAAGGGCATATTGACCGGCATGTTGACGAAAAATTGCGTCGGGTGAATGACCGTCAAGTCGCGTGGACCGATGACCTGGTAGAACGTGGCATCATCAAAAGCGGCCTCAATACCTATTTCTTTACACAAGGCGACAGTCGGGAGCCGGAATTGGCTGGTATTTGGGGGGCCGTCAAAGGCTCCTTCTACACAATGGTTGTGACCTTGTTATTGTCCTTCCCCATCGCGGTTGGTGCAGCAATCTATCTGGAAGAATTCGCCGTCAAGAACCGCTTTACAGACCTTGTGGAAGTGAACATCAATAATTTGGCCGCCGTCCCCTCTATCGTGTTTGGTTTGCTTGGCCTTGCGATCTTCCTAAACTTTTTTGAATTGCCACGGTCTGCGCCCCTTGTTGGCGGGATGGTGTTGGCGCTGATGACGGTTCCCACCATCATTATCGCCGCGCGTGCCGCGTTGAAAGCTGTGCCCCCCTCAATCCGCGAAGCAGCCCTTGGCGTCGGTGCCAGCCCCATGCAGGCGGTGTTCCAACATGTCTTGCCCTTGGCAATGCCCGGTATTTTGACCGGCACGATTTTGGGTCTGGCACAGGCATTGGGCGAAACCGCCCCCTTGCTGATGATCGGCATGGTGGCCTTTATCGTCGATATTCCCGGCGGCATTACTGACCCTGCGTCAGCCCTGCCGGTGCAGATTTATTTGTGGGCAGACAGCCCCGAACGTGCCTTTGTGGAAAAAACATCAGGGGCCATCATTATCCTATTGCTGTTCCTGATCACCATGAACGCAGCAGCAACAATTTTGCGTAAGCGTCTGGAGCGGCGCTGGTAATTGCGGGTTTTAATCCGCGTGGGGTTTGCACGGCAACTGTGGACCCCGGCTTAAAGAGTAGGTATTCCTATGAATAGGACAAATCAAATGGATGCAGTGGTTAAACCGATTGAGGCACGTATGGCTGGCGCAGATTCTATAAATTCAGATATCAAGATCACTGCCCAAGACGTAAAAGTCTTTTATGGTGACAATGAAGCCTTGCACGGCGTGGACATCAACATCCCCGCCCGTACAGTGACGGCCCTGATTGGCCCGTCCGGTTGCGGCAAGTCAACATTCCTGCGTTGCCTGAACCGCATGAACGACACGATTGATATTTGCCGTGTCGAAGGCGACATCCTGCTTGATGGCGAGGACATCTATAAATCCAACATGGATGTTGTGCAGTTGCGTGCCCGCGTTGGCATGGTGTTCCAAAAGCCCAACCCCTTCCCCAAGTCAATCTTTGAAAATATCGCCTATGGCCCCAAGATCCATGGCTTGTTCAAAGACAAGGCAGAACTAGAGAGCATTGTTGAAAGCTCGCTCGAACGCGCTGGGCTGTGGAACGAGGTGAAGGACCGCTTGCATGAGCCGGGCACAGGTCTTTCTGGTGGTCAGCAACAGCGCCTGTGCATAGCCCGCGCCATAGCGGTGAACCCAGATGTGATCCTGATGGACGAACCATGTTCGGCCCTTGACCCCATCGCCACCGCAAAGGTCGAAGAACTGATTGACGAGCTGCGTGAGAATTACACAATTGTGATCGTGACCCACTCCATGCAGCAGGCAGCGCGCGTCTCGCAAAAAACCGCCTTCTTCCATTTGGGTGATCTGGTGGAACAAGGTCCGACAAGTGATATCTTTACCAATCCGCAAGATCAGCGGACACAGGATTACATCACAGGCCGCTTCGGCTAATAGATAGCGCCTGTTAAGGGAGATAACCGGATATGACCGGCACAACAGCAGAAGGCCATATTGCACAGGCATTTGATGATGACCTTGAGGCCATCAACAAGTTGCTGCAACGCATGGCCGCCACCGCCGCAGAACAATTATCAATGGCCACCCGCGCCTTTGATACTGGTGACCTTGCGGCCGCAAAAACAGTGATCGACGCCGACGCGATGGTTGATGGACTGGAAAAAGAAGTTCACGACCTGATCGTTGAAGTGATCGCCCGCCGTCAGCCCATGGCGGTTGATTTGCGTGAACTGATCTCAAGCCTGCAAATCTCCACCTATCTTGAGCGGATCGGGGATTACGCCAAAAATATCGCCCGCCGTACGCGCACGTTGGATGCCCCCGACACGTCCGGCAAGGTACGCAAGGCGCTGGTTGAAATGGGCATGATGGCCGAAAGCCTGCTGCGGTCTGTGATGGAGGCGCGGTTGAAACGTGACCCGGCCCTTGCCCTGACGGTGTGGGAGGCGGATGCTGAGCTTGATGAGCTTCATACCGAGGCGCATGCCCGCATTCTGAAATTCATGCGCAAGAACCCTGACCATTTGGAAGATGCTGCCCATATCCTGATGATTGCCAAAAACTTTGAACGAATCGGCGATCACTGCACCAATATTGCAGAGGAAATCCACTTCCACATTTTGGGCGAAACACCCCCGGATAATCGGCCTAAAACCGATGAAGTTGGCAACTAAATCCAAAATTATTTAATGAATTCAAGGCTCGGCCCTCACGGACCGGGCCTTTTTTTGTGATATTTCCGGTTTACAAAGCGCTTCTATCAGCCCTAACCTTACCGCCAAGTAATAACTGACCTGCAGGCAAGGTGACCCTGTAGGCACCAAATTTGGGAGTGAGACCAATGGCCCTTTCAATCACGGCACGCTTTGGCGAGGCACGGGAACGTATCGACCTTCTGGCACAAGGCATTGTTGAAGTTGCCAAGTCCAAGGAAAATACCGGCGGCATCGTCAAAATCATCGCCGCATTGGGCGCAAACGCGAATGACAAGGCCGCGCGCCGCTTTGCCAAAACCCCGATAGGTGAACGCGCCCTTGCCGACCGTGATGGCCTGCTACGCATTTTGCAGGATCGCGACTATCTCTCCCAATGCCCCGAAGGCAGTTTGGGCCGCAGCTATTACGAGTTTGTTTATCAAGAAAATCTCAGCGCTGATGGGTTGGTCGACGCGGTAAACGAAGGCACCAAACACCGCGTCGAAGATATTGAAAAATTGCCTGAGGTCGCCGCGCTGTCTGCTCGCTTCCGCGACCTGCATGACCTATGGCATGTCACAACAGGCTATGGCCGCGATGTGCTGGGGGAGATGAGCATCCTGTTCTTTTCATTCGCGCAAATCCGCAATCCCGGCTTTGCCTTTATCTCCATCACCGCTGCGACGGTGGCTAAGCTGGTGGACCGCGACGTCCCTGCCTATCGCGTTTTGATGGAGGCTTATTTAAACGGCGCCACCGCCAATTGGTTGTTGGCCGAAGATTGGGAAAGCATGATGGAACGGCCCGTGGACGAAGTGCGCGGGCAGTTTGGCATCTCCCACCCGCGTCTTTATATGAAGCATGCAAACAATGCCGCGCGGCTTGAACGGCGCATCCAAAAAATGCAAACGCGGATCTCTGCCCGCTTTGCCTAGCGGCGCATCAGACACCAACAAATAAAAAGGCCGGTGACAGTGCACCGGCCTTAATCATGTCTGCGTCAGGGAAGAAAGCAGCCTATTCGCCTGCTTCCTTCGCTGCATTGTCTGCTGCCATCTTGGCCATGTTTTGCAGATACTCGTCATTCTCTGCATCGCCCTTGCCCATACGGTCAACAGCATAGTCCATGACGCGTTTTTCAATTGCCTTCTGCACTTCACCAATAAAGACCGGGCGATTTTCTGCAGCCCAGTCATAGCTGGCTTTCCGGTTCACATTCAGATTTTGGAAATGCGGGAAGACATAGCGGGCCATCAATTCATAGGACCGCTTGGTCTCCTCAAAGTCGGCCCAGTTCTGCGCCATCTGCAAAAAGGCACCAAAGCCGCCGGACTGTTCCTGCAACCGTTCGATCTGCGCAATCGCGTCTTCGGGTGTGCCGATAACCGCCATGCCGCTGTCAATCAGGGCATCTACCGGGTCTGACCCATCCTGCGGGGCCAGCGGCAGTGCCGCCACATCGTTAAAATAGCTCAACCATTTTTCAACGCCAAAGCGGACATTCTCGCGCGCCTTTTCCCGTGTTTCGGCAATATGCATCGGGCCGACCAAGCGCCACTTGTCGCGATCAACGGTTTGGCCATGTTCTGCCGCTGTCTTTTCGGCAATTGCCCAGTTGGGTGCCAGAGAGTTAAAGCCGCCCGCATTGGTCGCGCCAATTGACAAAAGCCCGATGCCGTGACGCCCCGCAGCCGTTGCCCCTGTCGGTGACACCTGGCTGGCCACGCACATGTCGATCCCGTCGCGATTGTAAGGGACAAGCTGCAAGCGCGCTTCGTTCAACTCAAACCAATCGGTTTTCATGGTCACAGTTTCACCGCGTAGCAGGGGCACAATCGCCTCAACCGCCTCGTCCATCATGTCACGCTGGTTCTGCGGGTTGATGCCCATCATAAAGGCGTCAGAGGGCAGCGCGCCGGGGCCCATGCCGAACATGACACGGCCACGGGTGTAATAATCAAGCTGCATGATCCGGTCAGCAAGCATCAAGGGATGATGATAGGGCAGCGAGCTGACGCCTGTGCCCAGCTTGATATGCTTGGTGCGCGGGGCCGCCATGGCAATCATGATTTCCGGGCTGGCAATGATTTCATAGCCTGCGGAATGATGCTCCCCAAACCAGATTTCGTCATAGCCAAGCTTGTCCATCCATTCGGTCAGTTCCAAATCGCGCTCAAGGCACAGCATGGGATTTTCTTCGGTGGGATGGAATGGCGCCATAAAGGCCCCGAATTTCAAACGATCTACAGACATTGCGTCCCCCTATTTCTGTCAGTTTGTGACTATCAAAATATCAGAAGCCGCAGACTAACGCGCCGCCACGCGCCTGTCATGGATTTTATTGGAGTGGACTATAGTGATTTTATTTGGTGCGGGCGGGGGGACTTGAACCCCCACGGCCATACGGCCCACAGATTTTAAGTCTGTTATGTCTACCATTCCATCACGCCCGCACGGCGCGGCGCGCTTCACCAAAATGGGAGCGGGCCGGAAAATGTGACAGAGGGATAGCCCCCCTGCCAAGGATTCTCAAGAAAAACCTATCCCCATTTCTGTCAGCATGGCTTTTACTGCCGCCACCGCCTGATCAAGCCTTGCTTGTTCCCGGCTGCGGGCGACCAGATTGGTGCCATAGCGTGCCTCCCGATAATAGGGATAGGAGCCGATGGAGACATCGGGAAACTCTGCCGCGATATCCTTCAGCCCCATGCCGATATGCCCTTCAGGGCCATCGACCGTCACAGTGGCGGAGAGCATGGGCGGGCCGCCATCCAACAATGGCTCCAAGGAGGCAAGCATGGCGGTCATGATTGCGGGCACCCCGGCCATCACATAGACATTGCCCATCCGAATGCCCGGCGCGCGGCTAACTGGATTATCAATCAACTCACCCCCCACGGGGATGCGGGCCATGCGTTGGCGTGCCTCGGTAAATTCGCCGGGGGGATAGTGATCATCCAATATCGCCCATGCGCGGTCATCAATCGGCAGATCAACACCGAACGCCTTGGCGACCGCATCGGCGGTAATATCATCATGGGTCGGGCCGATGCCGCCCGTGGTAAACACATGATCATAGGCACCGCGCAGTTCATTCACATGGCGGACAATCACGTCGATCTCGTCCGGGATGGTGCGCGTTTCACGCAGGTCGATGCCCCGTTCCGTCAGAAAGGTCGCGATCGTGTTCGTATTCGTGTCCTGCGTGCGGCCTGACAGGATTTCATCCCCGATCACAATGATTGCCGCGGTTGGATTTGCTTTGTGGGTCATGAATCGCCTATTCGTTACTGACGAAACTCTAGCATAGAAGCCCGTCCAGACCATGACTGAATTCTCCCCACCCCTGACCCGCGCCACACTGTTGAAACGGTATAAGCGCTTCATGGCTGATGTGCGCCTTGATGACGGGCAGGAGATGACGGTCCATGTCGCCAATCCCGGCAGTATGATGGGTCTTGCGGAACCGGGTAGCACCATCTGGATCGAAGATTCAGGCAATCCCAAGCGCAAACTACGCTGGTCATGGCAACTCGCCAGTGGTCAACAAGACGCCCCGGTGGTGGTCAATACAGGCTTTGCCAATGGGCTGGTAGAGGCGGCGATTGCAGCAGGGCAAATCCCCGAACTTGCCGGCTATGACACAATCAGGCGGGAGGTGAAATATGGCGAAAACAGCCGGATCGACCTGCTTTTAGAGGGGGACGGCAAACCGCCCTGCTATGTCGAGGTCAAGTCTGTCACCCTGTCCCGGAAACCCGGTTTGGCTGAATTCCCCGATTCCAAAACCGCCCGTGGGGCCAAACATTTGGTGGAATTACAGAATGAGGTGGCAAAAAGCCATCGCGCGGTAATGTTTTACGCCGTCATGCGGGCAGACTGCGACGGATTTTGCATAGCCGCAGACATTGATCCCGCCTATGATAAGGGCTTAAAAGATGCCCTGAACACAGGGGTTGAACGATTATGCTATGCATGGTCCCCTAGCCCCGATGCGATCAAACTGGCACAGACACACCCTGCCATAACTGACTAGCCAACACAGTGAGGCTCGTTCAGGCAGGACAGACAAGACAGAAGTAAGATGAGTTACATGGACGCCGACGACATGCCCCTGACAAAGACCAATGCGGTCAGATTGCACGGGCCCGCAGATTTTGAAGGCATGCGCGCTGCAGGTAAGCTGGCAGCCGCCTGTCTTGATATGTTGGTGCCCCACGTCAAGCCGGGGATCACAACGAACCAGATTGACAAGCTGTGCTATGATTTCATTTTGGATCATAAGGCTGTGCCCGCCTGTCTGAATTATCGCGGCTATCCGAAAACCGTCTGCACCTCTATCAATCATGTGATCTGTCACGGCATCCCCGATGACAAGCCGCTAAAAAGCGGCCAGATCGTCAATATCGATGTAACCGTGATTGTCGATGGCTGGCATGGCGACACAAGCCGCATGTATTTAATCGGCGATGTACCCTTGAAGGCGACCAAGCTGGTTGATTGCACCTATGAAGCCATGATGCGCGGGATCGAGGTTGTGAAGCCCGGTGCCACCCTTGGCGATATCGGCCACGCGATCCAGTCCTATGCCGAAGCGCAACGCTATTCCATTGTGACGGATTTTTGTGGCCATGGCCTTGGCCGTGTGTTCCACGACAATCCCAATGTGCTGCATTATGGCAAGCCGGGCGAAGGGCTTGTGCTGAAAGAAGGCATGTTCTTTACCATTGAACCGATGGTCAATCAGGGCAAGCCGCACGCGAAAATTCTGCGTGATGGCTGGACCGCCGTGTCGCGCGACCGCAGCCTGTCTGCCCAGTTTGAACATTCTATCGGCGTCACCGCAGACGGAGTGGAGATTTTCACCAAATCCCCAGCGGGGCTGGACAGGCCGCCCTATACCAGTTGATCGGACAGCCGCCTTATGACGGACGCCTCGAAAGACGCACCGCATTTTCATGGTCACCGCCAACGGTTGCGGGAACGCTTTTTAGAAGGCGGGACAGACGCGCTGGCAGACTATGAATTGCTTGAGCTTGTCTTGTTTCGCGCCAATCCGCGCGGCGATGTCAAACCGCTTGCCAAAAAACTGATCGACACATTTGGCAGCTTTGCCGATGTGATCAGCGCCGACCCTGATCGGCTGAAACAGATCAAGGGATTGGGCGACGCTGCCGTCACCGAATTCCGTATCGTGCAGGCCACCGCGCAGAAATTGGCGCAAGGCAAGGTGATGAACCGCCCGGCTCTGTCAAGCTGGCGGGCCTTGCTTGATTACTGCCAAACCATCATGGCGCATGAGCCTGTCGAACAATTCCGCATCCTGTTCCTCGATAAGAAAAACCGCCTGATCGCGGACGAGCTACAATCCAAAGGCACGGTCGATCACGCCCCGGTCTATGTGCGCGAGGTGATGAAGCGTGCTGTCGCCCTGAACGCCGCAGCGATCATTCTTGTGCACAATCACCCATCTGGTGACCCGACCCCTTCCCGCGCTGATATCGCCATGACGAAGGAGATTATCGACGCCGGTGCCTCCCTTGGTATTCAGGTGCATGATCATGTGATTATCGGCAAAGGGATGCATGCCAGCTTCAAGGCATTGGACCTGATCTGATATGCCCACGATCGACACTATTCGGGGGCGCCTTGCCGATTATGCGGCGTTACCGCTAACCCAAACACCTGAGCGAGAAGCCGCCGTTGCCATCATCCTTGAACAGGATGGGGCGCACCTTCGCTTTTTCCTGACCCAGCGCGCCCGTGGATTGCGCCGCCATGCGGGACAATGGGCCCTGCCCGGCGGCAGGCTGGATGCAGGCGAAACCCCACTTGAGGCTGCCTTGCGTGAGACGGAGGAGGAGATTGGCCTCACCCTCACCCCCGACAGCCAAATCGGCGCGCTTGATCCCTATTTGACCCATACAGGGTTTGCCATCCATCCCTTTGTGTTCTGGGCAGGCACGCGGCCCCACCTGACGCCCGATCCTGTCGAAGTGCGCAAAATCCACCGCTTTTGCCTAGCTCATCTGGCACGGCCCAAGGGGTTTGAGACGCCACAAGGGGTGCAGCGCCTACGCCTTGGCCGCTATCAGATCCACGCACCCACTGCGGCGATTGTCGGGCAATTCCGCGCCATCGCCCTGTTGGACGAACCGTTTGACCATACGCATAAGTCTGAGCCCGACTGGGCGACATAATACAGACTTGCCGCCCGGGCCCCGTTGCGCTAACCCCTGCCTATCATTTCACTCATCAGAAAGCCGATCCGCATGATCCCTCGCTATACACGTCAAGAAATGGCTCAAATCTGGGAGCCTGAGTCCCGCTTCCAAATCTGGATGGAAATAGAAGCCTATGCCGCCGAACGGTTGGAAGAGCTGGGCGTTATCCCCGAAGGCGTAGCGAAAGCAGTTTGGGATCGCGGCGCATTTGATGTGGAGCGGATTGACGAGATTGAGCGCGAAGTCAAACATGACGTTATCGCCTTCCTAACCAATCTGGCTGAACATGTGGGGGAAGAGGCACGCTTTGTCCATCAGGGCATGACCAGTTCCGACGTGCTCGACACCTGCCTGAATGTGCAATTGACCCGTGCCGCCGACCTGCTGCTCGAAGACCTTGATAAGGTGCTCGCCGCCCTAAAGACCCGCGCGCTTGAGCATAAGGATACTGTTACCATCGGGCGCAGCCACGGCATCCATGCGGAGCCCGTCACTTTTGGTTTGAAGCTTGCAGGCTATTACGCTGAATTCCAGCGTAACAAGGAACGGCTTGAAGCCGCCCGCAAGGAAATTGCCACCTGCGCCATTTCAGGCGCGGTCGGCACCTTCGCCAATATCGACCCCAGCGTTGAAGAACATGTGGCAAAGCAAATGGGCCTTGCGATTGAGCCAGTCTCAACCCAGGTGATCCCGCGCGACCGTCACGCCATGTTCTTTGCAACATTGGGCGTGATCGCCAGCTCCATCGAACGGCTTGCCACCGAAATCCGTCACCTGCAACGCACCGAAGTGCTGGAGGCTGAGGAATATTTTTCTGCCGGGCAAAAGGGCTCATCAGCCATGCCGCATAAGCGCAACCCGGTACTGACAGAGAACCTGACAGGCCTTGCACGGTTGGTCCGCTCTGCCGTGATCCCGGCCATGGAAAATGTTGCCCTGTGGCATGAACGGGACATTTCCCATTCATCTGTCGAACGCGGTATTGCGCCTGACGCGACCGTTACGCTCGACTTCGCGCTGATCCGTCTTGCAGGCGTGGTTGAAAAGCTGGTCGTCTATCCTGATCACATGATGGACAATATGAACAAGCTGGGCGGCCTCGTCTTTTCGCAGCGCGTATTGTTGGCGCTGACGCAAAAGGGTTGCAGCCGTGAGGACAGCTATCGCCTTGTCCAGCGCAATGCCATGCCCGTCTGGCTAGAGGGGAAGGACTTCCTGTCCCTGCTGAAAGCCGACGAAGAGGTCATCCTGTCAGATGATGAATTGGAAGAGCTGTTCGACCTTGGCTATCACACCAAGCATGTTGAAACGATTTTCGCCCGTGTGTTTGGGTAATACTCAAACACACAAACAGTAAAAGCTGTGTTTGGCGAGTAAGCGTCAACCAGCAAAAGTGTGAAGCGGTTTTGCGTCCGGTTGCGCGTAATAAGAGCCAAACACACAATCAGTAAAAGCTGCGTTTGGCGAGTAACTTTCCCTAAAAGTCATCCCGGAATGGCATCAGCCATATCCGGGATCCATTGTAGCGGATGAAGTGCACTATAGCCCCCGGATCACGCACCTATAGGTGCTGTCCGGAATGACAGAGCTTAATCATCAAACCTCTGTATTGATCTGTTCTTTTGCCTTGGTCATTAGATCGGCCATTTCCCGTTCGATCTGGTGATCGGACACATCAACGCCAGCAGCGTCAAAATCGGCGCGCAAGCGTTTGGCGACCGCCTCATCACCATGCAGACCGGCTGAGATCAAGGATTCGACATAACCATCGACATCTTCGACATCAAGCTGACCGACCGCCCACATGGCCAGCAAATGATTGCGGCGAGCGGTTGCCTTAAAGGCCAAATCCTGATCATGGGCGAATTTGGCTTCGAAATCTTTTCCGCGTTTTTGCATCTGGTCTGTCACAAGAGTTCCCTTCCTTAAAATTGGCCCCAAGCCTGTATTTTTTTAAAGTGGACCACACAAGGGGGCGATTTGCAATTGACCTTGATCAATGTTTTTCCGCCAACGGCCTGATTTCACACCGTTTTGACCGATTTTTTGCGAATCTCACCCCCTCCATTCATGCGTCATTAAGGCCCCGTGCGCGCACTGGTGCCCCCTTGCCAATTTGCGGCGATTGTCTAGAGTCTGATCCTCACTGGACCGGTGCTGCGGCGCCCGAATCGGGGGATCGACCCCGGCTGAATTTCGGGCTGGGCAAGGCGCCGGTTTTGCTTTCGGATCGGCCTGAAATCAGGTCAACAGATCACAAAGGAACCCGCCATGTCACGGCGCCGCCGCGTTTATGAAGGTAAGGCCAAAATTCTTTATGAAGGCCCGGAACCTGGAACGCTTGTTCAATATTTCAAGGATGATGCCACCGCTTTCAACAATGAAAAGCGCGGAACGATTACCGGCAAGGGTGTTCTGAACAACCGCATCTCCGAACATATCATGACCCACCTGAACGGCATGGGCGTGCCTACACACTTTATTCGCCGCCTGAATATGCGCGAACAATTGGTCCGGCAGGTCGAGATTGTGCCGCTTGAGGTAATTGTGCGGAATGTGGCTGCAGGCTCCCTCTCCAAACGGTTGGGGATCGAAGAAGGCACCCAATTGCCCCGCACATTGATCGAGTTTTGCTTGAAAGATGACAGCTTGGGCGATCCGTTGGTCACAGAAGAACATATCAACGCCTTTAACTGGGCCCACCCCCAGGAAGTTGAAGAGATTATGGGCCTTGCCATGCGGGTCAATGATTTCATGGTCGGCATGTTTGCCGCCATCGGCATCCGCCTGATCGACTTTAAAATCGAATTTGGGCGTCTTTGGGAAAATGACCAACTGCGCATCGTGCTGGCTGATGAAATCAGCCCCGATTCATGCCGCCTGTGGGACGTCAAGACCAATGAAAAGTTGGACAAGGACCGCTTCCGCCGCGATATGGGCGGCGTGTCCGAAGCCTATCAGGAAGTTGCCCGCCGTTTGGGCATTCTACCCGAAGGCGGCCCCGTCGATCACAAGGAACCCGAACTGGTTCAATAGGCTGGAACAGTTTTCAGCCTAATTTCTATTAACGCACATCACAGGATTTCACCTATGAAAGCGCGCGTCACCATTATGTTGAAACAAGGTGTTCTGGACCCCCAAGGCAAGGCGATTGAGCATGCGCTGACCGCCCTTGACTTTGACGGCGTAACAGAGGCCCGCCAAGGCAAAATCATCGAACTGGACCTGTCTGAAACCGATCAGGACAAGGCCCGCGCCCGGGTTACCGATATGTGCGAGAAGCTGCTCGCCAACACGGTGATCGAACGCTACGACATTGAACTGACGGATTAAGGCAGGTCATAGACTGATGAAAGCAAGTGTCATTGTCTTTCCCGGCTCCAACTGCGACCGCGATGTTGCAGTATCGCTTGAACAGGCGATGGGCCAAAAACCCAACATGGTTTGGCATGCGGATAGCGAGCTGCCCCCGTCTGACCTAATCGTCATTCCCGGCGGCTTTTCCTATGGCGATTATCTGCGTTGCGGCGCGATTGCGGGCAATGCCCACATCATCCGCCCGGTGAAGGAAGCGGCTGAAAAAGGCGCCATGGTCCTTGGCATCTGCAACGGGTTTCAGGTGTTGACCGAAACGGGTCTTTTGCCCGGTGCCTTGATGCGCAATGCCAATCTGAAATTCATCTGCAAGGATGCGCCGCTGACCGTTGAAACAACGGACACCCCCTTCACCAAGGGATACAAACAAGGCGCAACCATTTCAGTGCCCGTCGCCCATCATGATGGCAATTTCCGCGCCGATGAAGACACGCTTGACCGCCTTGAAGGCGACGGCCGTGTTGCCTTCCGCTATGCCGATAATCCCAACGGATCAGCCCGCGATATTGCGGGCATCCTGTCTGAAAACAAACGCGTGCTTGGCATGATGCCCCATCCTGAACGCTGCGCAGACCCGCTGCTGGGCGGCACAGATGGCAAGGCGCTCTTTACCTCTATTGTGGAGGCATTGTCATGACCAAACCCGTTGTAGACAAACCAGAAGCCACCCCGCTTAATCCCTATACCGAGATTACGCCTGAGCTTGTCGCAGAACATGGCCTGTCAGAAGAAGAATATGCCACCATCCTGCGCGCGCTGAACCGCGAACCCAGCGGGACTGAGCTTGGCATCTTTTCCGCTATGTGGTCGGAACATTGTTCTTACAAAAGTTCAAAAGTATGGCTGAAGACCCTGCCCACAGAAGGCCCGCAGGTCATTCAAGGGCCGGGCGAAAATGCCGGTGTCGTCGATATTGGTGACGGGCAGGCCGCGATCTTTAAGATGGAAAGCCACAACCATCCCAGCTTTATCGAACCTTATCAGGGTGCGGCTACAGGCGTTGGCGGAATTTTGCGCGACGTCTTTACAATGGGCGCACGCCCGGTTGCCAACCTGAATGCGCTGCGCTTTGGCGAACCTGACCACCCCAAGACACGCCATCTGGTTGGCGGTGTGGTTGCGGGCATTGGCGGTTACGGCAACTGCATCGGTGTGCCGACAATTGGCGGGGAAGTGAATTTCCACCCTGCCTATAATGGCAATATCCTTGTGAACGCCATGACCATCGGCGTTGCGCAAACCAACAAGATTTTCTATTCCGCCGCTGCGGGCATCGGCAATCCGGTTGTTTATGTCGGCTCCAAAACCGGGCGCGACGGTATTCACGGGGCCACCATGGCCTCAGCCGAATTTGATGATCAGTCCGAAGAAAAACGCCCCACCGTGCAGGTTGGTGACCCGTTCACTGAAAAGCTGCTGGTTGAGGCCTGTCTTGAATTGATGGCGTCTGACGCCATTGTTGCCATTCAGGATATGGGGGCGGCTGGCCTCACCTCCTCCGCCGTTGAAATGGCGTCAAAGGGCGGTGTCGGCATCGACATTAATCTTGATCTTGTCCCCACGCGTGAGCAGGCGATGAACGCCTATGAAATCATGCTGTCGGAATCACAGGAACGGATGTTGATGATCCTTGAGCCGGGCCGCGAAGACGAAGCCCGCGCCATCTTTGAAAAATGGGATCTCGACTTTGCCGTAATCGGCGAGCTGACCGATACGGAACGGTTGGTGCTGCGCCATGATGGCGGCGTTGTGTGCGACCTGCCGCTTGACCCCATCGGGGAAGAGGCACCTGAATATGAACGCCCTTGGGAAGAAACGCCCAAGCAGGCACGCCTTCGTGCCCATGAAGTGCCGGGCACCGACGATATGCTGGGCACGCTAAAACAGTTGATGGCGAGCCCTGATCTGTGCTCACGCCGTTGGGTGTGGGAACAATATGACCATATGGTTATGGGTGACACGGTAATCCGCCCCGGTTCAGACGCTGCGGTTGTACGTGTGCATGGCACCAATAAGGGCATTGCCGCAACAACCGATGTGACACCGCGTTATTGCTTTGCTGATCCTGTTGAAGGCGGCAAGCAGGCCGTGGCCGAAGCATGGCGTAACCTGACCGCATCAGGCGCCAAGCCGCTGGCGATCACCAACTGCCTGAACTTTGGCAACCCGACCAAGCCGCGCATCATGGGCCAGTTTGCAGGATGCGTAACAGGCATTGGCGAGGCTGCCCGCGCGCTCGACTTCCCGATCGTGTCAGGCAATGTATCGCTTTACAATGAAACCAACGGCGTTGGCGTGTTGCCCACCCCCGCCATTGGCGGCGTTGGCTTGATCGGCGATCTTGATAAGCGCATGACGCTTGCCCTGCCCGACGAAGACGATCTTGTTCTGATCGTTATCGGCGATGGTAAGGGTCATTTGGGCCAGTCTATCTATTTGCGCGAAGTGGCAGGCAAGGAAGAAGGCGCCCCGCCCGCCGTCGATCTTGAAGCCGAACAGCGCAATGGCGATTTCGTTCGCGACCTGATCCATGATGGTATCGCACTTGCCGTGCATGACATTTCAGATGGCGGCCTGTTGGTCGCCGTGGCAGAGATGGCGCTGGCTGGCAAAAAGGGCGTTGCCCTGTGCGAGCCCAAGGAATGCGATCATCCCCACGCCTTCTGGTATGGTGAAGATCAGGGCCGCTATGTGGTTGCCCTTAATGCTGACAATGCAGATAAGGTCATCACAAGCGCGCTCAAGGCAAAAGTGCCGGTGACGCGCATTGGGAAAACCGCCGGGGATCAATTGACAATCGGCGATACCAACACCATATCTCTGAAAGAGCTGAACGAGGCGTTTGAAGGTTGGCTGCCAACCTTTATGGCCGGTTAAGCATAAGCCCCGAATAGGCCCGGAATAAGTGAAGTATAAGGACCCCAGCCATGGCAATGGAAGCAAGCGTAATTGAATCCATGATCCGCGAGGCCCTGCCTGACGCTGAGGTCACAATCACGGATCTGGCGGGTGACAATGATCATTTCGCTGCCCATATCGTGTCTGCTGCCTTTAAGGGCAAAACACGGGTGCAGCAGCACCAAATGGTCTATGCGGCGCTGAAAGGCAAAATGGGCGGCGAGCTACATGCCCTTGCCTTACAGACCACAATCCCCGATGATGCATAAGCTGTTCTAAAAAGGATCGAAACCATGAGCGATAATCCCGCTTTCGACACGATCAAATCTGCGATCGACGCCAATGATGTTGTGCTGTTCATGAAGGGCACGCCCCTATTCCCCCAATGCGGTTTTTCCAATTTGGTGGTGCAGGTACTGACCCATATGGAAGTCCCGTTTGAGGGCGTGAATGTGCTGGAGGATGATGACATCCGTCAGGGCATCAAGGATTTTTCCAACTGGCCCACCATTCCCCAGCTTTATGTAAAGGGTGAATTTGTCGGCGGTTGCGACATCATTAAAGAGATGTTTGAAGAAGGCGAATTGCACGCCTATCTGGCCGACAAGGGTGTCCCCGTTCGCGGCATGGCAACCGCCTGATTGCGGCCTGCCCTCAGCTCCCCCAGCTAAAGGACGTGTCGCGCCATGTTGCTGCCGGTTAAGGACGACAATCCGGTTGAGTTTGTCTCCTTCCAATATGTCACCATCACAATCATCGCGCTTTGCACGTTGGTCTATCTGGTCGACTTTTGGGTCATCGGCGTTGAAGAAGATATGCTGTCCTATGCGGCGGCTGTTGGCGGCTTTCACCCCGGCACATTGTTAAACGGCAGACCCGTTGATGAAGGGGCATTGCCCCCCCTATTGTCCATATTTGCCAGCATGTTCATTCATGGCGGCTTTTGGCATTTTGCAGGCAATATGCTGTTCCTGTGGATCTTTGGCGACAATGTTGAAGACGCGCTGGGGCATATGAAATATCTGCTGTTCTATCTTGCCAGCGGCATTGCAGCGGCCCTTGCCTTTGCGGTCACCAACGCAGATGTGAACACGGTGCTGATCGGGGCCAGTGGCGCCATTGCAGGCGTGATGGGCGGCTATCTGGTGCTTTATCCCAAAGTGTGGCTATGGGCCCTGCTTGCCAAAATCATCCCCCTGAAAGTGCCCGCAGCGGCAATGATCGGCCTTTGGATCATATTGCAATTTCTGTCATTGGGTGATCAGGAAGCAGGCGTTGCGTGGATGGCGCATATTGGCGGCTTTATCTTTGGGGCGGGCGTGATGGCTGTGCTCAAAGTCGCAGGGCTAACCCACCCAATCGCGGCGGACGGGCACCGCATCCAGGACAATCGCAGCTTTGTGCCCAAGGTTTCACGCTAGCGCAACCCACGCAAAATGAGGTTTCGGTCCGTCTCCACTTCGTGCCGATACGCAAAACCAACTAGGCCAAAGCGGACCTCGGGCTACTAAAGCGACCGCCAGAAAAATCTTAGATTTTTCGTTGTGCGGCGCGCAATGAGAGTGCCCGGAGGGAGCGGTGCGCCAGCACCTTGCGACCGATCCACAAAAAAAGGCCGCTTGAGGAAGCGGCCTTTTCGGTAGACTGGGTTCGTCTCGCAACAATCAGCGAGAATAGAACTCAATCACGAGGTTCGGTTCCATTACCACCGGATAAGGCACGTCTGAGAAGGCCGGAACGCGCACGTAGGTCGCTTTCAAAGCCTTGGGGTCCAGATCGACATAATCAGGCACATCGCGTTCTGCGCTTTCCTGTGCTTCAAGCACAAGACCCATCTGGCGTGATTTTTCGCGTACTTCGATCACGTCGCCGGGGCTGACGCGGAATGACGGAATGTTCACTTTCTTGCCGTTCACCAGCACGTGGCCGTGATTGACAAATTGGCGGGCGGCAAAAACGGTCGGCACGAATTTGGCACGGTACACAACCGCATCCAAACGACGCTCCAACAGGCCGATAAGGTTTTCCACGGTGTCACCGCGCTTTTTCACAGCTTCGTCATAAGTACGGCGGAACTGCTTTTCGGTGATGTTACCGTAATAGCCCTTCAGCTTCTGCTTGGCGCGCAACTGCAGACCAAAGTCTGACAGCTTGGCCTTACGGCGCTGGCCGTGCTGGCCGGGGCCATAATCGCGAGAATTCAGGGGGCTTTTCGGGCGACCCCACAGGTTTTCACCCATGCGGCGGTCGATTTTATACTTGGCGCTTTGGCGCTTAGACATAGGTCAGCTCTTTCTGACTGGCGGGCGGCGGCAGACCGTTCGGACCGCAAAACCCGTTACTCCGGCAAAAAATAAACGGCTGGCCTAAGGTCTGACAGGCCGTAACCGAGTGGAGCGCGCACTATACCCATCAAAATCCGCCCGTCAATCACCCAAATTGCGGCAAAATGGGCGTTTTCTCTGGGTTTTGGTGGGTCTGCACCTACATAGATGCCAACGCCATTTGGTTGAGGCAGGCTGTCACCTCCCGCTCCACCCCCTGCACAGGCGCAGATCTATATTCTTCATATATTTCAATGATATAGGCGCAGGACTGTGCGACAGCGCCAATTGCGGGGTCCACCACTAAATCGCCTGACGATGCAGGCTGCGACGGTGCTGCGATCACTGGTGAGGAAGGGACGGCACTAGCACTCGCCTGCGCCGCGCTTTTGGCCCTGTCATTTTTCACAGAATCTAATCGCTGATCAGCACCGGCACATGATGCCAGACCAAGCGCCAATGCCAGAATCAGCCCGCTTTTCAGCCAAAAATTGCCGGACATGCCCCCAGTTCGCACCTTGCTGTCCCCACCTTGTTTTGGGAACAGTATCACCGCAAAAACGCTTTATGACCAGCAGCAACTGCTATCCGTCTTATGATCAGTAAGGTACGCGATGGCGGATGGGAACATTGCGCTGCATCAAGGTGCGGGATTGCGCAGGCGCGGCGCGGACATACATTTTATCAACCGCCCCGTCATCACCCGTGCTGGCCCCAAACTTCACAATCCGCGACTTTGCCTGTTGTGAGGCGCGAATGGGAAAACGGCCACTATCATGACCGGGCTTGATAAATATCCGCCCCGGATGGCTAATCATATGCGGATGGTCATTGGCAATATAGACGATAACCCCATCCTTACCAGCAGGGCCATCCAGCCTGACCAAGCCAGCCTCGATAAAGCCCGCGCCAATATCTCGCGGTACATTGATGGAGTCTATTTCCGGCTGGTCAGCCCCCAAGGCCGCGCTAACCGACAAAGTGCCCGCCAAAGCGGCACCAAAAATTGCTGTAGAAATCTGACGTACCAACTGTTTCATCAACAGCCCTCCCAAACCCCCTCGGGAAGCCCCATGGTTGCATCGCTGCAGCCCACGAATGAAAGCTTGGCGCGCTATACACCTATTGTCGTCCGGAAAAGGAACGCTGCTGTCCGTCAGGAATGCTGACGTATTTTTACGACCTGATCCAGCTTGTGATCCGGTCCGCGATCAAATCAGGCTGTTCATGGATAACCCAATGGCTGCCCTCGGCAATTTCGACAATCTCAAGGTCAGCACAAAATTCCGGCAAATGTTCCAGCAATTTCGGGGAAAAGGCATGATCCTCCATCCCCCACAGGACACGCACGGGGACATGAACCTTTAGTGCGCTGTCATCAAAGGCGATGGCCTTGTCATTCTGTTCAACCGCGTCTTTGTCTGCCGATTGCGGCGGGGTGATCCGCATGGCACGATACCAGTTAAACATACCTGTCAGCGCACCCGGTTCTGCCCACGCCCTGTCATAGGCTGCGCGATCCTGATCAGACAGAATGCCTTCCTGATAAAGCGCTGTGAAATTCTCATGCATTTTTTCATGCCCGTTCGCGCCATAGATTTGTTCGGCATCATCACTGCGAAACAAGTTCATATACTGGCTGCGCGCGGCCTGATCAGGATTGCGCGCCATTTCACGCTGGAAGGCACCCGGATGGGTCGCGTTGATGACGATCAGACGCTTTAACCGTTCGGGGCGCTGAATGGCAAGGGCCCAGGCCACCGCCCCACCCCAATCATGCGCCACCAAGGTAAAGGGCACATCTTCGCCAAATAATGCGTCAGCGATTTGATCAAGGTCCTTGACCAGATGTTTGGGCCGATAATGCTCAACCCCATCAGGTTTGTCAGACAGGTTATAGCCGCGCTGATCTGGGGCGACGACATAGGCACCCGCCCGGGCAAGCTGCGGCATCACCTTGGCCCAACAGGTCCAGTTTTCGGGAAAGCCGTGGGCACACAGAACGGGTTCGCCCCGTTCATACCCCATAGCCGCATAATGAAAGCGCAGGCTGTTCGCCTCAACAAAGCCGCGGCGGATCGGTTCAGCTGTCATTGTCGTCACGCCGCCTTTGATGTTCCGCCGTTCCAGATCGGACGAGCGATCGGATGATGCCGCGCAGTGTCAGTACTTCGTGGTGCATCAGGTCTGCTCGGGTAAAAATGGCTCGCAGGTTCCGCACCATGCCCGGCACTTTTTCCGGCGGGAACAAAAAGCCTGAGGTTTCCAACTCCCTTTCCAGATGGTCAAACAGATGGATCAGGTCTTTCTTGTCAGCACGTCCCGCACGAGTTTCCGGCATCTCGACCGTGTAACGCCCGTCGCCGCCTGCAAACCATTCATAGGCAAACAGCAACACTGCCTGCCCCAGATTGAGGGAGGAAAAGGCCGGGTTCACCGGATAGGTGATGATACTGTCCGCAAGGGAGACTTCCTCATTATTCAGGCCCCACCGTTCGCGACCAAACATGACACCGGTTTTTGCGCCGCCTTCCGTGGCACTGTCCAGCGCCTTAATCTCAGCCGCAGCAGCGCCCGGCGACAGGATCGGTTTCACAAGTTCGCGCGTCCGCGCCGTAGTCGCATAAATATGCGTCAGGTCGCCGACCGCTTCTTCAACTGTGTCAAATAATTTGGCATTTTCGATCACCTCAACCGCGCCGGATGATGCAGACAAGGCCTTGTCATTCGGCCAGCCATCGCGCGGATCAACAATGCGCATTTCGGTTAGGCCGAAATTCAACATGGCGCGCGCGCAGGCACCAATATTCTCGCCCAATTGGGGATTGACCAGAATGACAACAGGGGGCGTGCCTTTATCTGCTAGAAAATCGGCAGCTTCATCTGTGCGGCTTTTATCTGTTCCGGCCATCAGGCTCGCTTCCTTTCCTGTCTGATCAGGTCTGTGGCAAATACAATCAATCCCACCCACACAAGGCCAAAGGCAGCAAGGCGGCCTGCCTCCAGCGCCTCGCCAAAGATCAGCAGCGCGGTCAGGAATTGCAGGCTGGGGGTGATATATTGGCTAAGCCCAACATAGCCAAGCGGCAGGCGCTTGGCCCCTTCGGCAAAGCCATGCAGGGGGATGGCGGTCATCACCAAACCGATAAAGGGCAACAACCAAATGCCGATCCCGTCATTGGCCTGATAGGGCAGACCAAGCCGCCCATCAAGGTCAAGCCCGATCCACAACAGGGCCAAGGGGGTCCAGAACAGCACCTCCAAAAACAGGCCGGGCAGGCTGGGCATGGCCGCCAATTTGCGGAACAGGCCATAGGCCGCAAAAGTGCCCGCAATCACCAAGGATAAAACCGGGACGGTGCCCATCATGACAAATTGCACAAGTATGCCGACAGCAGCCAAAGAAACAGCAATGGTCTGTAACCTGTTCAACCGTTCGCCCAATATCAAAAAGCCCAACAGCACACTGCCCAATGGATTGATAAAGTAACCGAGCGAGGCGGCAAGCGCCTGTTCCGTCACCACACAATAAACAAATAAGAACCAGTTCGTGCCCACCATCAAGGCAGACAGAACGATCAGGCCCAGCTCACGCCGCGACCGCATCAATTGGAACGCCGTCTGGCGCAAGGTACGCCATTGTCCAGTCGCAATGATCAACATGGCAACCGCCAACAAGGTCCACAAAATCCGGTGCGCGATGATTGTGTCAGGTGGCACATCCGACAATGGTTTGAAGGCAAGCGGCTGCGCGCCCCAGATCAGAAATCCGCCCAAAGCATAGGCCCAGCCTGATTTATCATATGCAGGCGTACTCACCCCCGTCAGACCTTCCGGCCTGCCTTGAAGAGCTTATAGGTAATTGAATCCGTCAGCGCCTGGAAACTGGCATCAACAATATTTTCGGACACACCAACGGTGAACCAGCGATTGCCCTGCCCGTCCTTGCTTTCGATCATCACCCGCGTGACAGAGGCTGTGCCTGCCGCCCCTTCGGTTTGGATGATGCGCACTTTATAATCGACAAGCTCAAGATCCGCGATGGCATCGGCATAAACGCCAAGGTCTTTGCGCAAGGCTTCATCCAGCGCGTTGATCGGACCTGAATGGCCGTCAGACACAGAATGGATCGTCTCGCCCGCCACATTCAGCTTCACCGTTGCTTGCGAGCTGGTGACAAGCTTTCCGGTGGCGTCATAGCGGCGCTCAACCTCGACCTTAAACTTTTCAACATTGAAATAATCCGGCACCTCGTCAAAGCTGCGGCGCGCCAACAGCTCGAACGATGCTTCGGCCCCATCATAGGACCAGCCTTCAAACTCGCGTTGCTTCACAACATCAAGCAGCTTGTTGATGCGCGGGTCTTTGGGGTCAATCTCGATCCCCACACCTGACAGGCGCGATAGAATGTTGGACCGCCCCGCCTGATTGGACACAAGTATCTGCCTATGATTGCCGACAGTTTCGGGCGGCACATGTTCATAGGTGCGCGGGTCTTTTTCGACCGCAGACACATGCAGCCCGCCCTTATGGGCAAAGGCAGCCTCCCCCACATAGGCCTGATGGCGATTGGGGGCGCGTGTCAAAATCTCGTCCAACAGGCGTGACACACGGGTCAGGCTGGCAAGCTGTTTCTGGCTGATACCTGTTTCAAGCTTATCAGCAAAGCCTGGCTTCATCAGGAATGAGGGGATGAGCGAGACCATATTGGCATTGCCGCACCGTTCACCAAGCCCGTTCAATGTGCCTTGCACCTGACGCACACCTGCCTTTACCGCAGCAAGGGAATTTGCCACCGCATTTTCAGTATCATTATGGGCATGAATGCCCAATCGGTCACCGGGCACATGTTTGCTGACTTCTTTAACGATGTCATAGACCTCATGGGGCAACGTGCCGCCATTTGTGTCACACAGCACCATCCAGCGAGCGCCCGCTTCATAGGCGGCGGTCAAACATTGCAAGGCATAGTCCCGATTGGCCTTATAGCCATCAAAGAAATGTTCGGCGTCATACATCGCCTCGCGCCCTGCTTTAACAAGCGACGCAATGGAATCAGCGATACCGTCAACATTTTCTTCGTTACTGATACCTAGCGCGACATCAACATGAAAGTCCCAAGACTTGCCCACAATACAAACCGCAGGCGTATTGGCGTCGATCAAATCGCGCAGGCCCGGATCATTATCCGCCGAACGACCTGCCCGCTTTGTCATGCCAAAGGCGGTAAAGGTCGCGCGCTTTAAACTTGGCGGGCTGCCGAAAAAGGCCGTGTCGGTCGGGTTGGCACCGGGCCAGCCGCCTTCGATATAATCCACGCCCAACTCATCCAGGGCGCTGGCGATCAACTGCTTATCAGCCACTGAAAAGTCTACGCCACGGGTCTGGGCCCCGTCGCGCAAGGTTGTATCAAAAAGATAGAGCCGATCTTTAGACATCGCTCTTACTCCTTCCGCCAGCTTGTACCGCCGGGTCCGTCTTCCAAAACAATATTCTGCGCCGCGAGTTGATCGCGAATTTCATCAGCGCGTGCGAAATCCTTATTCGCCTTTGCCTGTGTGCGTTCTTCAACCAGGGTGTCAATGGCCGCCGTGTCCACATCATCACCGCCACGGAACCAGTCTTCTGCATCGCCTTGCAACAGGCCAAGCAGTTCAGCCCCGGCCTTCAGGGCGGCGGGGTCTTTTTCCTGATGGAGCGCAGCGATAGCGCCGGGCGTGTTCAAATCATCCCCCAGCGCATCCAAAACAGCCTGCGGAACCTTCCCGGCGGCGACCCCAGCAACCTGACGATACCAGCGGTCGAGCACTGTTTTGGCGTCGGTCACGCCCTGCTCTGTCCAGTCGAGCGGTTGGCGGTAATGGGTCGACAACATGGCAAGGCGGATCGCCTCCCCCGGATGGTCTTCCAACAGTTCATGAGCGGTAAAGAAATTGCCCAATGATTTGGACATTTTCTCGCCCTCAACCGTCAAATAACCATTATGCATCCAGAAGGTAACATAGTCCCCGCCAAACGCGCCGGTAGATTGGGCCACTTCATTTTCATGATGGGGGAATGTCAGGTCGCGCCCGCCACCATGAATATCGAAATGTTCACCCAAATGCTTGTGCGACATGGCAGAACATTCAATGTGCCAGCCCGGACGACCATAGCCCCAGGGCGAGTCCCAGCCGGGCATATCGTCGGTGGAAGGCTTCCACAATACGAAATCCATCGGGTTCTTCTTATAGGGGGCAACCTCAACCCGTGCGCCGGCGATCATGTCTTCAACCGACCGATTGGACATCTGTCCATAATCTTCCTTGGCAACCACATCGAACAGGACATGACCTTCAGCTTCATAGGCCAGGCCCTTATCGATCAGGGTGCTGATAATATCCTGCATCTCCTGAATATGGCCTGTCGCACGTGGCTCAACAGTGGGGGCAAGATTGCCCAACGCCGCCATATCATCCTGATATTGTTTCGCGGTCTGACCCGTCAGATCGGCGATTGTGCGGCCCTCTTTCGCGGCCCGTTCAATGATCTTGTCTTCAACATCGGTGATGTTGCGCGCATAGGTGACGTGATCTTCGCCATAGACATGACGCAGCAAGCGGAACAGCACATCAAACACGACAGCAGGACGGGCATTGCCGATATGCGCAAAATCATAGACCGTCGGTCCGCACACATACATGCGGACATTGTTTGGGTCTATGGGCACGAAATCGTCTTTCGAGCGGGTCTTGGTGTTGTAAAAGCGCAAACTCACAGCCTTCATCCATCCTTCAAATCATTTTTGCGCACGCAAATTTTGCGTTTCGCGGAAAGCCGCGCTCGAAATGACCAGTCAGGAAAAAGACAATGGGGATCGGGCGCGGCCAGCTTTACTGGTCGCAAATAATCCAATCAATAATGCAGAATGTTGACATCAACATCAGCGAAAAATCCCATTTTTGCGGGGGTTTAGCCCTGTAAACGGCGCAAAACCTCGTCCCGTGGGATGAGAGGTAGCAGGTTTTTCAATTCCGGTCCATGGTCTTTTGCCGTGAGCGCTTGTCGCAGTGGCATAAACAATTGCTTGCCCTTACGGCCTGTTGCCTCTTTCAGGGCCTTGGTCCAAATGCCCCACGCCGCTTCATCCAACGTTTCTGGCAAATGGTCTGCGGCCCCGGCGATAAACTCACGATCATCATCGGCGATAACAGGCGCGATTTGCTCAGCCACCACCGGCCACCAATCAGCAGCCTGTTGCACGCGGGTGAGGTTGGCTTTCACCGCATCCCAGAACCCTGCCGCCTGATCGCCTGTAATCCCAAGCGCGGCAAGTTGATCTGCCACCGCAGCAAAATCCTGTTCATGCACAAAGCGGGCGTTTAGGTGATCAAGCTCAACCTCGTCAAAGCGCGCCTGTGAATGGCTGACCTTATCGAAGGTGAAGCCCGACGCAAGCTCATCTAAATTTGTGGCAAGCTCTACCGCGTCTGAGGTACCGATGCGCGCCATCAGGCTTAACAGGGCAATCGGCTCATACCCCCGGTCGCGATAATTGCGCACCGCTAATGAGCCTAGGCGTTTTGACAACCCCTCCCCATCTGATCCAACAATCAATGCGTGATGGGCAAAGCCGGGAATGGCGTCATCTGACTTGCCCATGATCTTGGCAACCGCAGAAAAGATCGCCAATTGCACGGCAGTGTTGGTTGTGTGGTCATCACCGCGAATGATGTGGGTGACACCGAAATCAAGATCATCCGTCACCGACGGCAAAGTATAGAGCATGGTGCCATCAGCCCGGATCAGCACCGGGTCAGACTGGGTGGTCAGGTCCACTGCCTTGTGCCCCAAAATACCGTCATCCCATTCGGCTGTGATCGCAGGTAATTTAAAGCGGAAATGGGGTTTGCGCCCCTCCCCCTCCAGCGCCGTTCTATCCTCGTCAGTCAGCGACAGCGCCGCGCGATCATAGACGGGCGGGCGCCCGGCATTGAGCGCGATTTTACGCTTCAAATCCAACTCTTCAGGGGTTTCATAACAGGGGTAAAGCAAGCCTTCACCAATCAGGGCCTGCTTCATCTCGTCATAACGGGCCTTGCGTGATGATTGCGTTTCCAACCGATCCCAATTCAGGCCAAGCCACGCCAGATCTTCCTTAATCGCAGCGGCATATTCGGGGGTGGACCGTTCCTCATCCG
Source organism: Alphaproteobacteria bacterium (assembly GCA_965229935.1). Taxonomy (GTDB): domain Bacteria; phylum Pseudomonadota; class Alphaproteobacteria; order SPJN01; family SPJN01; genus SPJN01. Next base: position 505,799 of record CBDDKB010000002.1, on the reverse strand, counting down.
TATCATCAAGACGCAGGATGAAGGTGCCGCCATTGGCGCGCGCATAAAGCGCGTTCAACACGGCGGGACGCAAATTCCCCACATGAATATAACCCGTTGGTGACGGGGCAAAACGGACAGTGACACTCATGCTCTAGCCTTCTTCGGTAACGCGAAAGCGGGCATCGCGGAACCCGTTCGTGATGGGATAACGGCGGTCGCGCCCGAAATTACGCGGGCTGATCTTGACGCCGGGGGCGGCCTGACGCCGCTTATATTCTGCGATGTAAAGCAGATGTTCGATACGCATGACCGTATCAACATCATGGCCTGCCTTGATAATCTCGGCGACGGATTGTTCCTTTTCCACCAGCCGATCAAGAATATCGTCCAGCACGTCATAGGGCGGCAGACTATCTTCATCCTTCTGGTCTTCACGCAGTTCGGCAGTTGGCGGCTTCACGATGATATTATCGGGGATCACTTCACCTGCCGGGCCTTTAGCGCCAAGGGGCAGGTTTTCATTCCGCCAACGGCATAGGGCAAACACCTCTGTCTTATAGACATCCTTCAACACATTATAGCCGCCGACCATATCGCCATACAAAGTCGCATAACCGACTGAGACTTCGGATTTGTTCCCGGTCGTCAAAACCATGTCGCCGAACTTGTTGCTGAGCGCCATCAAGGTCAACCCGCGCGAGCGGCTTTGCAGATTTTCTTCGGTCGTATCTTGGTTGGTGCCGCTGAACTGATCTTCCAACATGTCCATAAAGCCTTTGACCGCAGGCTCAATCGCGATGGAACTGCAATTGACGCCCAATGCCTTGGCGCATTGTTCAGCATCAGTCAGACTTTCCGAACTGGTGTAGCGGTACGGCATCATGACCGTACGCACCCGGTCAGCGCCAAGCGCATCAACGGCGACAGCGGCGGTCAGCGCAGAATCAATCCCGCCGCTAAGGCCAAGCACCACACCGGGGAAGCGGTTCTTTTCCACATAATCCCTCAGACCAAGCATCATAGCCTGATAGACAGCGCCCAATCCCTCAGGCGGCGTGGGGACATCGGCTGTAACGGGCACGAAACCATCCTCCCCACGGGTTAGCGTGGCGATAGCGACCGCCTCCTCCCAATAGGGAAGCCCCTGGACCATGCGGCCATTTTTGGTCAGCACGAAACTGCCGCCATCAAACACAAGCTCGTCCTGTCCACCGACCTGATTGACATAGACCAGTGGCAACTGCGCCTCTGCCGCGCGGGCGGCAGCAACCGCAAAACGACGATCAAGCTTTTGCCGATCCCACGGGCTGCCATTGGGCACCACAATCATCTCCGCCCCGGTTTCGGTCAAACATTCAACCACATCGTCAAACCAGATATCTTCGCAGATCGGCACACCGAGACGCACACCGCGCACGGCAATCGGCCCCGGCATGGGGCCCGGTTCAAACACGCGCACTTCATCAAACACGCCATAATTGGGCAAGTGGACCTTGGCCCGCACTGCTTCGATCTGGCCATTGTCAAGCGCGAGGACCGCATTAATGCGCTGGCCTGCCTCGTCCCGCCACGGGCTGGTGATCAAAACGGCAGGACCATCGGCGGTCACCTCTTGCGCCAAAGCCTCCACCGCCTCCTTACAGGCGCGCAGAAACGCATCCTTCATCACAAGGTCTTCGGGCGGATAGCCTGACATAAATAATTCAGGGAAAACCAGCACATCAGCCCCATCAGCCGCCGCATGTTTCAGCGCCGCCCGGGCCTTGTCTAGATTGCCTGCCACGTCCCCCACAATCGGGTTTAACTGGGCAAGCGCGATGGAAAACTGATCAGTCATAGAAGATCCAAATAAGTGATAGAATTTTCTATCGACTTCGCAGCAAAAGGACAAGAAGCCTTGCCCTTTAAGGGGGGTGCGTTAGGCTGTCGCCATTCGAAGAATCACAGGAAACCACAATGACAGAGACTTTTCAGGCCCGCCGCTGGACATTGGCAAAACGGCCCGATGGCATCCCCACCCCAGATTGTTTTGCGCTGGAGGAGGCGGCCCTTGGCCCCGTACAGGATGGCTGGGCAATCGCAGAAATGAGCCATATTTCCATTGATCCGGGCATGCGGTCACGCCTGTCGGGCGATTCATACGCCGCTGTCATGGAGTTGGGGGAGGTGGTGGAAAGCGCCGGGATTGGCACGATTGTCGCCTCCGCCTCTGACAGGCTGGCGGTCGGTGATCTGGTCATGACCGGATCAGGCTGGACCAGCCATGTTCATTTGCCTGCAAAGGCGTTTGTGAAGCTGGATCCCAACATGTTCCAAGGCCCGCTGACGCCCACCGCCGCCATCGGTATTTTGGGCATTCCGGGCATGACCGCCTATTTCGGTTTGCTGGACCTTGGCGCCCCGAAAGAGGGGGAGACTGTGCTTGTGTCATCAGCCGCAGGCACGGTCGGGGCCGCAACAGGTCAGATTGCCAAGATTAAGGGCCTGCGCGCCGTTGGTATCGCTGGCAGCAAAGAAAAATGCGATTGGCTGCTTGAGATCGGCTTTGATGCCGCCATCAATTACAAGGACGACACCCGCCTGAAAGACCAGATCAGGGCCGCCTGCCCCGATGGGGTCGACATCTATCTCGACAATGTGGGTGGCGAGATGCTGGACACAGCCATCGGGTGCATGAACCAGAATGGCCGTTTGATCATCTCCGGCGCTGTATCCGAATATAACCGGGCCAAGCCTGTTGGCATTCGCAATACGCTGGATTTCATATCAAAGCGTCTGCGCATGGAAGGGCTGGTCGTATTTGACTATGCACGTGAATTCCCCAAGGCGCAGATGGACATGGCCGGATGGATCATGTCTGGCGCGCTGACCTATAAGGAAGAGATTATCGACGGGTTAGACAATGCGCCCGCCGCCTTTGCCGCCCTGTTTGATGGCTCACCCACCTTCGGGCGGCGGATTGTCAAGGTTTGAATTTGCCCAAAGCCGTCATGCCGGACTTGATCCGGCATCCATCGGAAAGCGCAACCGCTGCAATGGTCCCCGGATAAGGCTATTGCCTTTCCGGGGTGACGTTTATTGAAGCAAGACTAGCCAATTGTGGCTCGCGCAACTTTTTGCGCGCCCCAATTTCGAATTCTGGGGAGGCATGGCCCCCAAAAGGGGCCATTGCCGTGAGCGCAGTTTAAGCCGCAGCCTTTGCCCGCTCTGCCTTGATGCCCTCGGCAATCAGGAATGACAGCTCAAGCGCCTGATTGGCGTTAAGGCGCGGGTCGCAATGGGTGTGATAGCGATCCTGCAGGTCAGTATCGGAAATGGCCTGTGCACCACCTGTACACTCGGTCACGTCCTGCCCTGTCATTTCAAAATGCACACCGCCCGCATAGGTGCCTTCGGCCTGATGAACGGCAAAGAACTCACGCACCTCAGACAGGACACGATCAAACGGACGGGTCTTGTACCCGGTTGAGCTTTTGATCGTATTGCCATGCATGGGATCGCAAGACCAAACGACTTTCTTGCCCTCACGCTCAACCGCGCGGATCAGCTTGGGCAAATGTTCTTCAACATTGCCTGCACCGAAACGGGCAATCAGGGTCATGCGGCCTGCTTCATTTTCCGGGTTCAGCTTGTCGATGATGCGCAGCATGTCATCAGGGTCGATGGAGGGGCCGCACTTCATCCCAATGGGATTTTCAACACCCGACAGGAACTCAACATGAGCATGATCAAGCTGACGTGTCCGGTCACCGATCCACAGCATATGCGCCGATGTATCAACGTAGGAACCTGTCAGCGAATCCACACGGGTCAAAGCTTCTTCATAACGCAGCAGCAATGCTTCGTGCGATGTGTAGAAGTCTGTCTTGCCGAGCGATGAGGCGGTCGACGCATCAATCCCGCAGGCCTGCATGAAATCAAGCGCCTCAGAAATCTGGTCGGCAATATGACGATATTGGGAGCCTTCGCCATTTCCGGCAAAGCTCAAATTCCATTTATGGACCTGATGCAGATCAGCAAAGCCGCCCTGCGCAAAGGCGCGCAGCAGGTTCAGCGTCGCAGCAGCCTGACCATAGGCCTTGACCATCCGGTCTGGGTCGGGCACGCGGGCCTCGCCCTCAAACTCGATCCCGTTGACGATATCACCACGGTAGGAGGGCAGCTCCACACCATCAATGGTTTCAGTGTCGGCAGAACGGGGCTTGGCAAACTGGCCCGCCATGCGGCCCACCTTAACCACAGGGACTTTCGCACCCCATGTCAGGACAACGGCCATCTGCAGCAACACACGGAACGTGTCGCGGATTTTATCAGGATGGAATTCGGCAAAGCTTTCAGCGCAATCACCGCCCTGCAGCAGGAATGCACGGCCTTCGGCCACTTCACCCAATTGTTGTTTGAGCCGGCGCGCCTCGCCTGCAAAAACCAAGGGCGGATATGAACGTAGCGTGCCTTCTACACGTTCCAATGCCGCTTGGTCTTCATAGTCGGGCACCTGCAAGATCGGCTTTGACCTCCAGCTTTCCGGGCTCCAATTCCTGGCCATTTTGGCCTCCTCAACAAAATCAAATAGTTAGCACGCTTCCTGCTGACGAACATAATTTGAACAACAGGAAATGAGCGGGCCTTATACGCCTATTCATATGGGCATGCAAATAGGCATTTTGAACCGCAGAAATCGGCTTTTTCAATTGAATGGGGGCGCCGAACGCTTTTCTTGTTCTTGAAATGGCGAGAAGAGGCGCAGCTCAAGATTAAGCGTCAGCCAAATACTAGCCCCCTACTCCGCAGCTTCGCTGAAATTATGGCGGATGGTCGGCTCCCGCATTGTCACCAGTTCTTCGGCGGCTGTGGGATGCACGGCAACAGTTGAATCAAAGTCGGCTTTGGTTGCGCCCATCTTCACCGCAATGCCGACGCACTGGATCATCTCGCCCGCTTCAGTGCCAACAATATGCACGCCCAATACTTTATCATTGTTGCGGTCCACCAGAATCTTCATCAGCATTTTTTCAGGATTGCCTGACAGCGTCGCCTTCATAGGACGGAAGGTAGACTTGTAAACATCCAGCGCACCGCCGGAAGCTGCCATCGCCTCTTCTTCGGTCATGCCAACAGTACCGATCTGGGGCTGCGAAAAGACAGCGGTCGGGATCAACATATGGTCAGGCTTGGTCGGTGTGTCCTTATAGACCGTATCGACAAAGGCCATGCCTTCCTTGATTGCGACAGGGGTCAATTGCACCCGGTCCGTCACGTCACCCACAGCATAAATATGATCAACATTGGTGCGCGAATAGTCATCCACGATTACGGCACCATTTTTGGCAAGCGCCACGGCTGCCTTGTCACAGCCAAGACCATTCGTCAGCGGCGTACGGCCTGTCGCACACATGATCACGTCTGCCTCGATCACATCACCTGTGTTGAGTGTGGCTTTCAACCCGTTGGGCACAGTTTCAACCTTTTCAATCGTGCTGTGCAGATGAAGGTCAATGCCCCGTTCAACAAGCGATTCATTAAGGAGCGCACGCACATCATCATCAAAGCCGCGCAGCACCCGGTCCTTGCGGTAGATCAGGCTGGTCTGACTGCCAAGCCCGTTAAAGATGCCCGCAAATTCAACCGCGATATAGCCGCCGCCTACAACGATCACGCGCTTGGGCAGTTCCTCAAGATGAAATGCCTCGTTCGAGGTGATGGTGTGTTCTGCACCTTCAAAATCATTGGGCTTTGTCGGCGCGCCGCCTGTGGCGATCAAGATTGTGTCGGCGGTTACCTCTTCACCCGTTTGGGTCAGCGTGATTGTGTGTGCGTCCTTAAACTCTGCCCGTGAGTGGTGAACCACAACGCCGGAGTTTTCGAGATTGCGGATATAAATCCCGTTCAGACGGTCAATTTCCTTATCCTTATTGGCAATCAGCGTCGGCCAATCGAAACTGGTTTCGCCAACCGTGTGACCAAAGCCAGCGGCATCGCGAAACTCTTCGGCATAGTGGGAGGCATAGACGAACAATTTTTTCGGCACGCAACCACGGATCACGCAGGTGCCGCCAACGCGATATTCTTCGGCTATTCCGACGCGTTGTCCCGCAGCGGCAGCCATGCGCGCGGCGCGCACACCACCTGATCCTGCACCAATAACAAACAAATCATAATGAACAGCCATGTCGAGCCCGCCTTATTATCTAATCTACTATCCGTGTATCTGTACCTTCACCGACAATAATTAAAGAGGCAAGGCCGATAAACAATCCGTGATCGACAACGCCGGGCACAGAAACAAGGAAGTCTGCCAACCCTTCGGGGTCGGTGATTTCCTCACAGGCACAATCAACAATAAAATGCCCGCCATCGGTGATAAAGCGGTCAGCACCGTCACCACCGCGGAAACTCAACGGCACGCTGTCAGGCGCACAAAATTGCGCAATGTTCTGTTCGATCACTTGCGCGGTCAGACCAGCGCCAAAGGGCACAATTTCGACAGGCAGTTTGAACTTGCCCAGCGTCGGCACCAGTTTGGAACTGTCTGAGATGACGACCATCTTGCTGGACTGGCTGGCAACAATCTTTTCACGCAGCAGCGCGCCGCCACCACCCTTGATCAAACGTAATTGGGGGTCCGCTTCGTCAGCACCATCAACGGTGACGTCGATATGGCCAACCTCCTCCAACGTGGCGAGGGGGATGTTCAACCCACGCGCCTGTGTGGCGGTTTGTTCTGATGTGGGGACGCACGTGACTTTCCAGCCTTCGGCAACTTTTGCACCCACGGCATCCACAAAATGCGCGGCGGTAGAGCCGGTACCAAGCCCGATCACCATTCCATCTGAAACAAAATCAAGGGCGCGCCACCCTGCGGCACGTTTTTCGTCATCTGCGCTCATATATCAAACCCATTAGTCGTCACCCCGGACTTGATCCGGGGTCCATAGTGAATCTTAGTCGCTGCCCAAAAGCTGTTATGGATCCCGGATAGTGCTCCGCAATTCCGGGATGACGGTGAAGAAGACCTAAATACCGCCAAGGCAGGTGTACTTAATCTCCATATAGTCTTCGATGCCGTATTTCGACCCCTCACGGCCCTCCCCTGACTCTTTGACGCCCCCAAAGGGTGCAACCTCGGTCGAGATCAGGCCTGTGTTCACGCCGACAATGCCATATTCCAGCTCCTCTGCAACGCGGAACACGCGCCCCAGATCACGGGCATAGAAATAGGAGGCAAGGCCGAATTCCGTGTCATTGGCCATGTGGATGGCCTCTTCCTCGGTTTTAAAGCGGAACATGGGGGCTAGCGGGCCAAAGGTTTCATCCCGCGCCACCATCATCTCTGGCGTTACATCGGCCAGCAGGGTCGGTTCAAAAAAGCTGAACCCAAGGTCAGACCGCTTGCCACCGGAAAGCACGCGCGCGCCCTTGCCCGTGGCATCGGCAATATGTTCTTCAACCTTGGCGACCGCCTTCATATCAATCAGCGGCCCTTGGGTAGAGGATGGGTCCAGCCCGTTACCCGGCTTCAACGCGTCAACCGCAACGCGCAGCTTTTCTGCAAAGGCATCATAGACCCCGTCCTGCACCAACAGGCGGTTGGCGCAAACGCAGGTCTGGCCTGTGTTGCGAAACTTGCTGAGGATCGCACCCTCGACAGCCTCATCAAGGTCGGCATCGTCAAACACAATGAAAGGGGCATTGCCGCCCAGTTCCATTGATGTCTTTTTCACCGTTGCCGCGCATTGTTCCATCAGCAATTTGCCAATGGGGGTAGAGCCTGTGAAGGTCACCTTTTGCACAATCGGGTTTGACGTCATCTCGCCACCGATTTGGCCCGCAGACCCCGTCACGATAGAGAAACAGCCCCGGGGCACGCCTGCCCGTTCGGCCAGCTTCACAAGGGCAATGGCCGAATAGGGTGTTTGGGTTGCAGGTTTCAACACAACTGTGCAGCCAGCAGCAAGTGCGGGCGCAGCCTTGCGCGTCACCATCGCAGCGGGGAAGTTCCACGGCGTGATGGCAGCCACGACCCCGATAGGTTCTTTTGTGACAATGATCCGTTTATCAGGGGCATGGGCCGGGATCGTATCGCCATAAACACGCTTTGCTTCTTCGCCGAACCATTCGATGAAGCCTGCTGCATAAGCAACCTCACCACGCGATTCAGCCAGCGGCTTGCCCTGTTCCCACGTCATGATCAGGGCAAGGTCGTCTTCATTTTCCATGCAAAGGTCAAACCAACGACGCAGAATTTGCGCCCGCTCTTTCGCGGTTTTCTTGCGCCAGCCTTTCATGGCTTTTTCAGCCGCCTCAATAGCGCGGCGGGTTTCGGCTGTGCCCATTTTCGGGATCGTGCCCAAAACCTCCCCCGTGGCGGGGTTCGTCACCTCGATCGTTTCACCGGAATCGGCACCGACCCATTCGCCGTCTATCAGACAGCGTTCTTCAAGCAATGACTTGTCTTTGAGTTCAGCCACAACTGCCTCCCCTACAATGCAGTGACCAGACGATCATCTGATCAGCCCTAACCCCTTCTTTCTTTTCAGCTTAGCGGGGATTTAGAGGCTTGTCGAAGGCTAAGGACACGAAAAACGTGCAAAACTAGGCAATTTGCAGATTGCGACCCATTTCAAGGAATTTTTGCCGCCGTTCGGCCTTCAACTCCTGCGGGGATTTATTGTGCTGGGCCGCAAGCGCCCGTTCGATAAAGCGCCCCGTGTCAGCAATTGTGCGCATCGGGTCGCGATGGGCACCGCCAATCGGCTCCGCAATAATTTGGTCGATAATCTTCAGGGATTTCAAATCCTGCGCCGTCACCTTCATAGCCGCAGCAGCATCGGCCGCGCGAGCTGAATCTCGCCACAAAATAGACGCACAGCCTTCTGGTGAAATCACTGCATAGGTGGAATGTTCAAGCATGCCGATGGCATTGGCCGACGCGATAGATATCGCCCCGCCTGAGCCGCCCTCGCCTATCACCACGGAAATCATGGGGACTGAAATAGTCAGGCATTTTTCTGTGGACCGGGCAATCGCCTCGGCCTGGCCGCGTTCTTCGGCACCAAGACCGGGATAGGCGCCTGCCGTGTCAACAAGGGTGATGATGGGCAGGCCGAACCTGTCAGCCAAATCCATCAGGCGCACGGCCTTGCGATAGCCTTCTGGCCGGGCCATGCCGAAATTATGTTTCAATCGGCTTTGCGTATCATCGCCCTTTTCATGACCCATAACCAGAACCGATTCACCCTTGAACCGGCCCAGCCCGCCAACAATGGCATGATCATCAGAAAAACTACGATCCCCGGCAAGTGGCGTGAATTCGTCGATCAAATCGCGGACATAATCAACAAAATGGGGCCGGTCAGGATGCCGTGCCACCTGTGTCTTCTGCCAAGGGGTCAGACGCTTATAAAGGTCATTCAACTGGGCGGCAGCCTTTGATTCAAGGCGGACGATTTCGTCCTTCACATTGACCGCGCCATCCTCGCCCTCGCCGGGCAGGGTTTTCAGGTCGGCAATCTTCGCCTCAAGATCGGCAATCGGCTTTTCAAAGTCGAGATAGGCTGTGCTCATCGCATGGTCTCGCAAAACTCGTCTAAGGTCATAAACGCTTTAATATTTAAGCACATAGATGGCGCTGTTCGGCCCCCATGTCAATTGTTTCGCCTTTTTTGTCACAAATCAGATAGCTGCCCCGTCTTATTGAGTGATGGCATGGGATGGGCCTATGCTGCACCAAATAAGGGAGAACGGGGCCATGACGCAAAAACTCGAACCACTATTGCTGATTTTGATGGCAGTTTCATTGGGGCTGAACGGGCTTTTCATGCTGTGGGACCCGATTAGCTGGTACGACACCGTTCCCGGCGTCAGCCGCACCGGGCCGCCAAACAGCCACTTCATTCGCGATATTGGTCTGATATATGTGATGGTCGCCGGATTGTTGGCACTGGCATTTGCCCGCCCTGCGCAAAGACGGTTCCTAACGGCGATCGCCGCCATTTGGATTACAGGACATGGGCTGTTCCACATCTGGGAATGGCTGGCAGGGGTTTGCACCTTTGACCAGTTCATGACCGATGCGCCGGGCGTTATTTTGCCCGCTGCGGTTCTTATCGTGCTCGCACTTCTCCCCCACCCGAAGGAGCAAGCAAATGTTTAATCGTTTCATGCGCTGGTATATCAACCGCACTGCCGACAAGATGGAGCAGCAAACCAAAACCGACATGATGCTGATGCGCGAAATCGGCAAAGGGTCAGGCAGCCTTATCGCCAAGTTCGGCCTGTTCGCCCCGGTCAGCCAACACAACAAGGCTGTGCCGCTGTCCCCTTGGTTCGTGGCACGTATCGCCAGCGCCCAGGTGCTTGATTGCGGCCCCTGCACGCAGATTGTGGTGAATTTTGCGGTATTGTCCAAGGTGCCCACGCAAACGATTGAAGCCTGCCTTGATGGTGGCACGTCACTGACAGGCGATGATTTGCTGGCCTACAAATATGGCAAGGCGATTGCGGAAAATGATCCTGCCATCATCGACTATGTCGAACAGGTGCGAGATCGTTGGGGCAATGAAGGGCTGGTTGAGCTTGCCTTGGCGGTTGCCACATCACAGGTCTACCCAATGGCGAAACGCGGTCTTGGGCTTGCTGTCAGTTGTTCGCGCGTGCGTATCGCGCCTGAGCTGATTGATATGACCGACGGTGCCTATCATCCGCCGCACATTCAGGCCGCTGCCACATGACCGACCCCAAAACGCAACTATTCCTTGATCAAAAGGGCGCCATCCACGGGCTGGCCTATCGCATGATGGGTGCCCGTGCTGATGCCGACGATATTGTGCAGGAAGTTGCCTTGCGCTGGGCCAAACAAGATAACTGGCACCAGATCGACAATCCCAAAGCTTGGCTGTTGAAGGTGGCGAGCCGCCTTGCCATTGATCAGCTTCGCCGGGCCTATCGGTCTCGCGAAACCTATGTGGGTCCGTGGCTGCCCGAACCGATTGACAGCGATGAAGACAGCCTGTCTGCCGCGCCAGCGGCTGACGAACGGCTTGATCGGGCAGAATCGCTTTCGATGGCGATCATGACCCTGATGGACGAACTTGGCCCCGAAGAACGGGTTGCGCTTTTGTTGCATGATGTCTTCGACATGGACTTTAAGTCGGTTGCCGACGCCTTGGGCAAATCAGACAGCGCCGTGCGTCAACTGGCCAGCCGGGCGCGCAAGCGGCTGCGCGCTGGCACCCCGCGCCCCCACCCGCTGGATGATCAGGCCAAGAGCCTATTGTCCGCCTTTGTGGAGGCAAGCCTGTCCGGCAATCGCGAACGGTTGATGGCCTTGATGGCGCCTGACATTACGATGATTTCTGATGGCGGGGGAAAGGTCCGCGCCTCCTACAGGCCACTTCATGGCATTGAAGATGTGCTGACGGTCTGGGCATCGGTTTCAGAAAAGCAGCAAGGCTATGTCGAGATGACGCCTGCCCGTTTGAACAATCAACCGGCGCTGCTGATCAAAGATAAGAATGACGGCGTACTGTCCGCCGTTTTATTGACCCTATCTGACCGGGCGGTCACGCATATCCACATTGTCCGCAACCCGGATAAGCTGGCGGGTTTGGTTTAGCCTCACCACACCAACCGTCACGCCAGACAAAAGCGACCGCTAAGAAAAAGCGGGTATCGGTTCTGCTTCCGGCTGCGCGACCACAATCAAATCGGCGGCAAAGAAGGAAATGCCGTCATGCCGGACTTGATCCGGCATCTTTGTTATCCGCGCAACGTGTTTATCCGGATAGGAAACAGAAGCCTTACGCAAAGACCCCGCATCAAGTGCGGGGTGACGGATTTTTATCAACCATTCGAAATTGCGTCAGCTTGCGCAACCAACGCCTCTGCTTGGCGACCGGAGCGACCGCTAGGAAAAGTTGCTGACTTTTCCGTCACGCGGCGCGACCACAAAAAACGGTTCGCCGCAACTTAATCAACCTTGTGAAATTGCGTCAGCTTGCGCGACCAAAGCCTCTGCCTGACGAACCGACGCGATGTCGATCAGGCGGCCATCAAGGGCGACAGCACCAGCGCCGCTTTTCTGCGCCTCTTCCATCGCCACCAAAATGCGGCGGGCCTTTTCAACCTCAGCCTCGGCGGGGGTAAAGACCTCGTTCGCAAGCGGGATCTGCTTGGGGTGGATGGCCCATTTGCCTTCACAGCCCAGCACCGCCGCGCGTGATGCCTGTGCCTTAAACCCGTCAGGGTCAGAAAAATCGCCAAACGGACCATCAATGGGGCGCAACCCATTGGCGCGGGCGGCAACCACCATACGCGCCACCGCATAGTGCCACATATCCCCCCAATGGGTTTCACGTGAACCATCAGCCAAGGGATCGGTCAGCACCGCATAGGCCGGGTTCGGCCCGCCAATTTGCGTTGTCCGCGCCTTGGTGGAGGCGGCATAGTCCGCCACACCGAAATGAAGCGATTCGTTACGCGGGGACGCGGCTGCAATCTCATCCACATTGGCCATGCCGAGCGCGGTTTCGATAATCATCTCAAACCCGATGCGCTTTTTCCGCCCGATGGCAGCTTCGATCTGTGTCACCATCATGTCGATGGCGTAGATGTCTTTCGCATTGCCCGCCTTAGGGATCATGATCAGGTCAAGACGTTCCCCGCCCTGCTCAACCACGTCCACCACATCGCGATAGCAATAATGGGTATCAAGCCCATTGATGCGGACAGAGATTGTTTTGTCGCCCCAATCAACATCATGCAACGCCTGAATGATATTCTTGCGCGCCTGTTCCTTATCATCGGGGGCAACCGCATCTTCCAAATCAAGGAAGATCACATCCGCGGCAGAGGCAGCCGCCTTTTCAAACATTTCAGGGCGCGAGCCGGGGACCGACAATTCACAACGGTTCAGGCGCGGGGTGGTCTGCTCAACAATCGTAAAGCTCATAGCAATCTCCGTAAAATCTTTGGCGGCACTTTATAGCGGCGCATCCTATTTATCCAGCCTACTTAGCCAGTCTACTTGGAAAGCGGGTGATGCTGCTTCACCAAGGCTTCACGCCGGGCCGCCAACACATGGGTGTAAATTTCTGTCGTCGAAATATCCGCATGGCCCAGCAGCGACTGCACCACGCGCAGATCGGCCCCATTAGCCAATAGGTGGGAGGCAAAGGCATGCCGCAACACATGGGGGGAAACGCGCTTGGGGTCTATCCCCGCGCCTGCCGCCAATTCCTTCAGGGCGCGCCCAGCCTGCTGCCGTGTCCAATGACCATCCACACTTTTTGAAGGGAACAAAAAGGGCGACGGTTCAGGCTTTCCTTTCGACTTGCGCAAATGGGCATCGCGCACGTCCAGATAATCGCGCAAGGCATCCCGCGCTGGCTCCCCCATCGGGACCATACGTTCCTTGCGCCCCTTGCCCGTCACGATCAACGCGTCAGGTAAAGACCGCAGCGGCGCAATCGGCAGGCTGACAAGTTCCGACACGCGCATACCGGTGGCATAAAACATCTCAACCAAACATAGCAGCCGCTTGCCATCGGCACCGCCCTGGGCGCGCGCGACCTCAAGCAATCGGCCCACCTCGTCCTCACTCAAATATTTAGGCAGGCTGCGCGGCAGCTTGGGGGAGGCAACGAGGCGCGAGGGGTCATCCTCGGCCAGCCCCTCATCAACGCAAAACTTGTGAAACTGACGTATAGCCGACAAATAGCGGGCGGCGGTTTTGGCTGACTTGCCCTCAGCCTCCAGCCCCTCAAGATAGGTGCTGATCACTGCCCGCGTGACTTGATCGGGGCCAGCAGCGCCGCAATGATCTGCATAATGCGTCAAGTCACGGCCATAGGCGCTGATGGTCAGCGCAGCGGCGTCCCGTTCGGCAATCATCATGTCGAGAAACAGGTCTATCGCTTGACGCCAGCCCGCCATCCTGCCCTATCCCCGCATCTAAGCCTAAAACCCCACCTTCAACGCCGTTTCAACGGCGATCTGATGGGCAATGTCAGTCGCGCCAATCCCCCGCAACCCCGATAGGACTGAGGAGATTATGGCCGGGTGCACCAACTGGTCCTGATTGGCCTGCAACAATAGATTGGCAAAGATAATCACCTCTGCCCTGCTACCACGGCCTGCAGCGGCGGCAATACCGCGCCAATAGGGCAACGGGGGTAAGGGTGCGGCAGACGCATCCTTTGTCTTGCCATCCTGCAATGTCAGCCATGCAGGTTCAGGAATGCGGCGGCCCAAGGCTTCTGCCATTGAAAAGACAAGTGCCGCATTGGCGCGGTCCTTATCTGACAGGCTTGCCAACCAGGGCAGCGCGCCATTTTCAACCATCTCATTCACGGGCAGGGCCGACAGGATCAACAAGGGCCAAACCGCCCGCACATTAGGATCAAGGAAGAAGACGCCAGCCTCCTGCCCCTTTAACAATATGGCAAGCCATGTGCCTGCCCGGTTGGGCATATTGGCTGCCATCGCCGCGCGGGCAAATATGCCTGCATGACGGGCAAGGGTCGGGTCGGCCTGCGGGAAACTTAAATCATGCAGGAACAAATCCGCCACCACATCAAAGCGGCCTTCGGCTTGCGCCCGCGTCAGCAAATCAGCCAATTGGTCAGCGGCGATTACTGGGTCTTGGGCGGCCCGCCATGTCGCAAACGCATTGGCGCGATCCAGGATCGGTGCCGTTGCATCAGTCGGTGCGATCTGCCCGCTGCGCAGGGCTGCAGCACCTGCCAAATATAACTCACGCAATTGCTTGCGCGACCCAAACCCGGCCGCGCGCGCAGTTTCAGCGGCAACAATCCTGTCGGGTAGGGTCAAGTCTTCACGCCCCGCCAGTCCTGCAAGAACTGCGGGGGGCAACGCATTGTACAGCGCAACAGGCCATGACATTTCAAGCGCGCCAGCCATCGCGAAGCCAAGCGCATCACCCGCTGCCAATTTCAATAATTTCGGCTTGGGCCTGTCACGGCGCAGGCCGACCATATGATCCAACAAGGCAAAGCCGATTTTGTTATCGGCCCCGAATTCGCGCGCAAGATCAGCCGAGAATTCTGCCCCGGCCCGGTCATCCTTCATCGCCTTGCAGGCTGCATCCAGCAATTGCAGGTCAGGGTCCGCATCGGGGCGCGACTGCGCCTCCAGCCGCCACGACACCGCACAGGCAGGGCCAAGCCCTTGTCCCCACAGAACCGCATCAAGCAGGCTGCGCTCCACATTTGGGTTGGCGCTGCGCCCGGCGGTACCAAGCCGTTCCCCCAATTGAATGGCGGTATCATAATGACCGCGCGCCACAAGAGAACTGACCCGTGCCTCCAGCCATGAATTGCCATCCTCAGCCTCTTCCCGGTCATCATCACGACGGGGCGATCCTGCGGCGACTGCCAATGTCTGCATATAAAGCGTATCAAGCGCGGCAATGCCTGTCTGACGATCTGCCATTGTCATCAAGGTTGCGGCACGGCGGCGGGTCATCCCCTCCCACATACCTTCTGAGACTAGGGTGCTGTTCGCGCCCAAATCCACCTTGATTCCCACAGCCCCATAATCAGGCTGGGCACTGCGTTGTTCGACAGCAATGACCGTATTAAAGGATTGCGCATTGGCTGTGCCTGCAGAGGCGCCAAACATGCCACCACACAGCAGCGCAGCAGTTATGATCCGCGCGCCGGATGCTCTAACGTTCGAAACGATCATCGGGCAACACCTGCTCTACCGTTTGGCTTGGTGCCGGAATATCCCATGTGGCTAAAAATACGGCCCCGGCACCGACACCGCCCAGAATCAGCAACAGCAGAATTACGGAAAAACGTGGCATTCTTACCCCTTACGCTAAATAACCTGTCGCGCCCTATTGGGGGCGACTCTTGACTTGCACTATAGTGTCTGACACCGCTATAGCGAAAATATGGCCTAAAGACGATGGGGGCAGCGGATTTTTTCGCGTCTTTATGCCCCTTTGGGGACAAAACAGGCTGTGCTTATGTGCGCAACCCGCAAATTGCGCCGAATATGAAGAATTTTGTGAGATAATATGAGCCTGTCGGCCACATCAGACCTAGACGCACCAATCCCCGCACCGCGCCCTGTGGGGGAACGGACCATTGTGCTTGTCGGCCTGATGGGTGCAGGCAAGACCACTGTGGGACGGCGCCTTGCCAAACGGCTAGGGCTTGATTTCGTCGATGCGGACGAAGCTATCGAAGAAGCCGCGGGGATGAGCGTCGCAGACTATTTCGAACAATATGGCGAACCTGCCTTTCGCGAGGGGGAGCGGAAAGTTATTCGCCGCCTGTTGATCGAAAGCGACCGTTGCGTGCTTGCCACCGGCGGCGGCGCCTTTATGGATGATGAGACCCGCGCCCTGATCGGCGAACAGGGCCTGTCAGTTTGGCTGCGTGCCGATCTTGATCTGTTGGTCAAGCGCACCTCAAAGCGCAACACACGCCCCTTGTTACGACAGGGTAATCCGCGCGAGATTTTGCAAAAGCTGATTGATGAACGCTACCCGATCTACGCGGAGGCGAATGTGACCATCGACACAGCAGACGTGCCCCATGACGAGGTTGTGGACACGATTGTGGCGGCCCTGAAAGACGGAGACGCCTCATGACTGCCCCTGAATCTGTCCAGCGTGAAATTGTCCGCGTCGGCCTTGGTGAACGCGCCTATGATGTTGTGATCGGCCCCGGCCTGTTCGATGATCTGGGCGCACTGCTGAAACCTGTGATGAAGCGGGACCGGACGGTGATCGTCACTGATGCCAATGTTGCAGACCATCACCTTTCATCACTTGAAGCTGCACTTGATACTGCTGGGATCAGCCATCAGGCAATTGTCTTGCCCGCCGGGGAAGGCACCAAAAACTTTGACCAGCTCGCAACATTGTGTGGCGATCTGCTGGACGCCAAGGTTGAACGGAATGACCGCATCATCGCCCTTGGCGGTGGTGTGATCGGTGATCTTGTCGGCTTTGCCGCCGCGATTTTGCGGCGTGGCGTCGGCTTTATCCAAATCCCGACCAGCCTACTTGCCCAGGTTGACAGTTCTGTTGGCGGCAAGACCGCCGTGAATGTCCCGCAGGGCAAGAACCTGATCGGCGCGTTCCACCAGCCCGTACTTGTGCTGGCAGACACGTCTATTCTCGACACGTTGCCCCCGCGCGAATTGCAGGCAGGCTATGCCGAAATTGTGAAATATGGCCTGTTGGGCGACCGCGCCTTTTTTGAATGGCTTGAACAAAATGGCAGCAAGGTTCTGTCGGGTGATCTGTCTGCCCGGCTGCACGCGATCAAAACATCAGTCGCGATGAAGGCTGCTATTGTTGCCGAAGATGAAACCGAACAGGGCCGCCGCGCCCTTCTTAATCTGGGGCACACATTCGGCCACGCACTTGAAGCTGAAACAGGCTATAGCGCCACCTTGCTGCATGGCGAGGGTGTTGCGGTTGGCATGGCACTTGCCTTTGCACTCAGCGCCAAAATGGGGCTTGTGTCAGGGCAGGACGCTGGGCGGGTTCAGGCGCATTTCAAGGCGACGGGCCTGAAATCCAGCCTGCTCGACATAAAAGGCGCGCCCTTTGATGTGGACCAACTGCTGGCCCACATGAAACAGGACAAGAAAGTCGTGGACGACAAATTGACTTTCATCTTGGCGCGCGGGATCGGAGATGCTTTCATAACCCAAGATGTTGCGATCAATGATGTTCGCGACGTGTTAATCGATGATCAAACGAAGGACGGCAAATAACAGCCATGAGCATGACCACAGCACTCACACTGGGTGCCATTTCGATTCTTTTGGTTTTGTCGGGATTTTTCTCAGGTTCTGAAACGGCGCTGACGGCAACCAGCCGCGCCCGTATTCATCAATTGTCAAAACAGGGCAATAAACGGGCCAAGGGCGTTGAAAAACTGATTCAAGATCAGGAACGGCTGATCGGCGCGATTTTGCTGGGCAATAATCTGGTCAACATCCTTGCCTCTGCCCTTGCGACCAGCCTGTTCCTAACGCTGTTCGGCGATTCAGGTGTGGCCTATGCCACGCTGATCATGACAGCCTTGGTCGTGATCTTTGCCGAGGTGCTGCCCAAAACCTATGCCATTCAAAACCCTGAACGGGGCGCCTTGTTCGTTGCGCCGCTGATCCGCATCATCGTGCTGGTCTTTGCGCCCATAGCAGCCTTTGTCCAGTTAATCGTGCGCGGCGTCTTCCGCCTGTTTGGCAGCAAAATCGAAGCGGAATGGACAGGATCAGCCCTTGAGGAAATTCGCGGCGCGATTGACCTGCACCATTCAGAAGGCCGCGTGAAAAAGGGCTATCGCGACATGCTTGGCTCTATCCTCGATCTACGCGATCTTGAGGTGGGCGAGGTCATGACCCATCGGCGCAACATGTTTATGATTGATGCCGACGAAACGGGCGAAGCGATGCTGAACGCGGTGATCACCAGCCCGTTTACACGCATTCCGCTTTACCGGGATGAGCAGGAAAATATCATCGGCGTCTTTCATGCCAAGGATGTGTTGCGCGCCGTAGCAGCCCTGCCCGCCGAACGCAGCGATGACGAACTGAAAAATGCCCTGCTGAACATTGCCGCTGAACCTTGGTTCGTGCCTGAAACACGCGGGCTGAACCACCAGCTTGAAAGCTTTAAACGCCGCCATGCGCATTTTGCCATCGTGGTCGATGAATATGGCACCTTGATGGGCGTTCTGACGCTGGAAGATATTCTTGAGGAGATTGTCGGCGACATTTCCGATGAACATGACCATGTTGTGAAGGGCGTGCGCCCGCAAGACAATGGCAGCTTTCTTGTTGATGGTATCGTCACCATTCGCGATCTGAACCGCGAGCTTGATTGGCGCCTGCCAGATGATGAGGCAACGACCATTGCCGGGCTTGTGATCCATGAGGCACGCACCATCCCCGAGGTGGGACAGGCGTTTAACTTTCACGGCTTTAAGTTCGAAGTGTTGAAGCGCCAGCGCAATCAGATCACGCAATTGCGGGTTGCCCCTATGCGGCAAGCAGCAGGCGAATAGCTTTAAATCAAAATACGCAAAACATAATCACAGGGACTGACATGACCGATAAAGACGATGTGCCGATCAGACCGGCCTCAACCATTTTGATGCTGCGCGATGGCGACACAGGCCTTGAAGTGTTGATGGTCAAACGCCATCACCAAATCGACTTTGCCTCAGGCGCCTATGTTTTCCCCGGCGGCAAGGTTGATGACGCCGACGGGTTGACCAACGCGGATGAGGTTCGTCCGCTTTGCAGTGCCTCAACAGAATTTGATGACCTTGAACTTGCGTTCCGTGTCGCCGCAATCCGCGAAGCCTTTGAAGAAGCCGATTTGATCTTTGCCCGCAAGGATGGCGCCATAGTCAGCGCCGATATGCTGGACGATATGGACAAGGATCGCGACGCGCTGAATAATCGCCAGACCACAATGGCAGAGATTGCCCGCAATAACGGGATTGAGCTTGGTCTGGATCTGTTGACCCCGTTCGCCCATTGGGTCACGCCGCCGATCATGCCCAAACGGTTCGACACGCGCTTTTACCTTGCCGCTGACCTTGCCGGCCAGCATGCCGCCCATGATGGCAGCGAGGCGGTTGACACATTGTGGATCAATCCACTTAAAGCCATTGAAGAAGCTGAACAGGGCCGCGCCACCATCATCTTCCCCACACGCATGCAGCTTGTGAAATTGGGACGCTCAAACTCTGTTGCTGAGGCGATTGAGGCTGCGCGCAACGACACAATCGTGATGGTCGAACCATGGACTGAAAAGGTTGATGGCAAGCCCGTGCTGCGCATCCCGACAGAAGCAGGCTATGGCGAAGTGTTTGAGCCTTTGGAGGCTATTGCGGGCCGCAGATAGCTATTTCCCAATCATCTTTGCATCGCGGTGACTGAACCGGAACACAAATGGTCCCGCGATCACAATCATGATGATCCGCGCAATATGCATGGAGGAGACGAAGGCCGTCTCAATCCCGATCGCAAGCGCCACCAATGACATTTCAGACAGCCCGCCCGGCGCCAGCGCCAAGATCATGGCGATAGGCTGCATATCGACCAGCGGCCCAACCTGGCTGCCGACTAATGCGGCCAGCAAGACAAAGATGATTGAGATGACCGCGGCGTGAAAGGTGATGCCGCGCAGCTCCTTCATGGTCAGGCCAACAAAGCGCATGCCGATAGATGCCCCTACTACGATCTGTGCAACCGCAACGACTGATGGTGGCGGCCCCACATGAACCAGTCCGGTCATGTGAACCAGCGCTGATAACAGCATCGGCCCAACCAAACGCCCCGCAGGAATCTTAAGCAGTTCACCCAGCGGCACCCCGATGATGCCACAGCCCAACAGCACCAGCACATCAACCCACATCAAGTCGGCGAAGCCTGTGCCCGTCGCGGGCATAACAGGCATGTCTAACCCTTCGACAAAGCGGAACCAAACCGGAATTGTCCCGACCGTGATCAACACGCGGGTCGCATGCCCCAAACTGATCACGCGAATGTCTGCCCCATATTGTTCGCCGACCAAGGCCATTTCCGTCATGCCGCCGGGCGTGGCGGAAAAATAGGACGTTACAGGATCATACCCGGCGACTTTGTTGAAATAGGTCGCGCCAACAAGCGTTACCAACAATACGAATAGCGCCAACACGACCAACGGCATGACCCAGCGGCGCATATCAGCAATCATCTCTGGCGAGAAGGCGGAGCCAAGCATAATACCCAGCACAGCGATCATCGCCACGCGCAGCCATTGCGGCACCCAAACACGCATGCCCGCAATTGACGCCACCGTTGTGGCAAGCATAGCGCCCATCAGCCATGCGAGCGGAAAGCGGATCATTGCAAACAACAACCCGCCCAGCCCTGCAACCAGCAAGGTTAGCAAAAACGGCTTGATCTCATCTCTACCCACGAAGTCCCCGCCTGTTATTCCGGTTCACTACTTATGTCAGCTCATCTAGGGTTTTACAGCACTTTACTAGAAAGGCACCATGATGCAGCTTTTACTGACCGTCCCTGTCGCCCTGTTCTTCACAGGCATGGGCCTTGTTGCCCTTGTTGACCCGACCTATACGCTCGGCTTTTTTGGTGCCGGAGAGCTTGGCCCCGACATGCGCAACGAAGTGCGCGCCGTTTATGGCGGCTTTGGCCTGTTGGTTGGCAGCATGCTGTTTTACAGCCTGAAGCCCTCCCCCCTTGCCGCTGGGATAAGAGCGGCCATTGCGCTGTCGCTAATCGGGATGGCTTTGGGGCGCGTGATTTCGCTGATGATTGAGCCGACAACCACCAGCTTCCCCATACTGTTTATCGGGGTAGAGCTTGCGATGGCTGGAATGTTATTCGGAGCGACCGCTAGGAAAAGTTGAGGACTTTTCCGTCACGCGGCGCGACCACAATATAATTTGCGACCGCTAGGAAATCTGGAGCGCGCAAATAGTTTCGTCATGCCGGACTTGATCCGGCATCTTTGTTATCCGCGCGACGTGCTTATCCTGATAGGAAACAGCAGCCCTACGCAAAGACCCCGCATCAAGTGCGGGGTGACGTTTGATGTGGGCTCGTCATGCCGGACTAAAAGCGACCGCCAGCAAAAGTTGCAGACTTTTGCGTCGAGCGGCGCGCATTAATGATCCGGCATCCAGAGCAGCAATTGAATGCATTTTCGGACTGGACTCCGGGTCAAGCCCGGAGTGACGGTGAAGGGGTGGACATTGGCCTTGAAATTAAGTCGTCATGCCGGACTTGATCCGGCATCTTTGTTATCCGCGCGACGTGCTTTGGATTACTTCTCGTAAAACTGTTCCAGCATGATGCGTTCATGCAAGTCATGACCCGGATCAAACAGCATCCGCAAATTGATGGAACGGTCTTCTTCAACAGAGACATATTCCACATCGCGCACTTCGGTCTGGTCTGCCACGCCGCTAACCGGGCGTTTTGCCTGTTCCAAAACCTCGAACGTCACCTTGCAATCATGCGGCAACAATGCCCCGCGCCATTGACGCGGGCGGAACGGGCTGATCGGCGTCAGCGCCATCACACCTGCACCGATGGGAATGATCGGCCCATTGGCAGACAGGTTATAGGCGGTTGACCCGACAGACGTGCACACAAGCACGCCATCGCAGATCAGCTCGCTCAACCGTTCTTTGCCATCAATTGAAATGCGCAGCTTGGCCGCCTGCCGTGTCTCGCGCAGGATCGACACTTCGTTAATCGCCAGCGCCTCTTGCTCATACCCAGAAATTTGGCGCGCCTTCATGCGCAAGGGATGAATGACAAATTCGTTCGCTGCATCAATCCGGTCCCACAGATTTTCCGGGTCAAACTCGTTCATCAAAAACCCAACAGAGCCACGGTTCATGCCATAGATCGGCAAATCACGGGTCATGGTCATATGCATGGCTTGCAACAAGAACCCATCACCGCCAAGGGCGACGATACCGTCCGCATCATCAATCGGCACAAAATCATATTTTTCTTCAAGATCAGCTTTCGCCAGCATTGCTTTCGGCGAATTGCTGGACATGATCGCAAATTTGCGCTGTCCCATAAAAACCCCTCAACCCTTAAGGTTGTTGTGCACAGGACCCACCTTCCCTGCGTTTAAGCCCTGTCAGCCACCTGTGACTGACATATGACGTGATAGTGCAGGCTTCGGGTCATTGGGATCAATAGAAAAGTCATGCTTTTCAGGCTTTTGCCGCATCGCAAGGGCCAATGCGTGGTCTAAAGCAGCCTCTGGCGCGTCGCTGCGCACTGCGGCACGCAAATCCACGCGGCTATCATGGCCCAAACACATATAAAGCTGCCCGGTGCATGTCAGGCGCACCCGGTTGCAAGTGGCGCAGAAATTATGGCTCATCGGCGTGACAAAGCCGATCTTGCCGCCTGTTTCTTCACAGCGCACATAGCGCGCCGGACCACCCGTTGTCTCTGTCAGGTCTGTCAGCGTCCAGTGCTGCGCCAGCTGATCACGCACGGTCTGAAGCGATAAGAAATCCTGCGCCCGGTCGGTGTCAACCGCGCCAAGTGGCATGGTTTCGATAAAGGTGATGTCGGCACCATTTTCATGGGCAAAGCTGGCAAGCTGGGCCAGCTCTCCATCGTTAACGCCGGTCATTGCAACGCAATTCAGCTTGACTTTCAGGCCAGCATCCTGCGCCGCCTTCATCCCATCCAAGGGTTGGTCCAGCGTGCCCCACCGCGTGATTTCGGCAAACTTGTCAGCGTTTAGCGTGTCGAGCGATATGTTCACCCGCCGCACTCCCGCCTGATAAAGTGCCTTGGCATGGCGCGGCAATTGGGAGCCATTGGTGGTCAACGTCAATTCATCAAGCGCGCCCATATCAAGATGACGACCCAGCCTGTCAAACAGGCCGATGACCCCCTTGCGCACCAAGGGTTCACCCCCGGTGATCCGCAACTTGCGTACCCCCCGTGTGATGAGGGTGGAGGCAACGAGGTCCAACTCCTCCAGCGTCAGCAACTCCTTGCGCGGCAGGAAGTTCATCTGTTCTGCCATGCAATAGGTGCAGCGGAAGTCGCAGCGGTCCGTCACAGACAGGCGCACATAGGTGATATGGCGGCCAAAGCCATCCACCAATTGCGGCCCGGTCCCATCGGACTGGATTTGTTGCTGCGTTTGCGGAATAGTCATACCCCTATCTAGCATAGCTTTCGTTTGTTTCTAAAGGGCATCCAATGTCACAATCCAGCACAGCGCCTCACATTCTCGCGATTGATCAGGGCACAACCTCCAGCCGCGCCATTGTCTTTGACGCCCAAATGCGTCCCACCGCCAGCGCGCAACAGGAATTTACCCAGATTTTCCCCGCCGATGGCTGGGTTGAACATGATGCGATGGAAATTTGGCGATCGGTCCTGACGACCTGCAAACAGGCGATCCAAAACGCCCGCATCAGCGCCGATGAAATCGCCGCTATCGGCATCACCAACCAGCGCGAAACAGTTGTGGTGTGGGATCGGGACACTGGCGCACCCATCCACAATGCGATTGTGTGGCAAGACAGGCGCACCGCCGCCCTGTGTGATCAGCTAAAGGCCGATGGTAAAGAAGCGCTCGTGCAAGAAAAAACGGGCCTGCTGCTCGACCCCTATTTTTCCGGCACCAAACTGAAATATATCCTCGACACTGTTGAGGGCGCGCGCGACAGGGCTGCGGCTGGCAAGCTTGCCTTTGGCACTATCGACACATGGCTTGTCTGGCAATTGACGGGGGGCGCTTCCCACGTCACCGATGTCACAAATGCCTGCCGCACATTATTATTCAATATCGACACGCTGGCGTGGGATGAGGACCTGTGTGACCTGCTTGATATTCCCATGGCGATCCTGCCAGAGGTGATGGGCAATGCCGCCGCATTCGGCACGACGGAGGCAAAATTGCTGGGCCGTGCCATTCCCATTACGGGGATGGCGGGTGATCAACAGGCCGCCGGGATCGGGCAGGCCTGCTTTGAACCGGGCATGATGAAAAGTACTTATGGCACGGGCTGCTTTGCCCTGATGAATGTGGGCGAAACCCGCGCGCCATCGCAAAACCGCCTGCTGTCTACCATCGCCTATCAGATTGACGGCGTGACCCACTATGCCCTTGAAGGGTCGATCTTTATGGCAGGGGCAACCATTCAATGGGTGCGTGATGGGTTGAAGTTGATCGAAGACGCCGCTGATTCAGAGGCGCTGGCCCGCGATGCCAACCCGGATAGTGGCGTCTATATGGTGCCTGCCTTTGTCGGACTTGGTGCGCCCCATTGGGACGCGGATGCGCGCGGTGCTATTTTGGGCCTGACGCGGGACAGCGGGATCAAGGAAATTGTCCGCGCCGCAATTGAAAGCGTGTGCTACCAGACCTGCGATTTGATGACCGCCATGGCCGCTGATCGCGGCACAACTGGCGAAGCGCCCTTGCGCGTTGATGGCGGCATGGTTGCGAATGACTGGGCCATGCAGCGGCTGGCTGATCTGACCGGGCAGGTTGTGGAACGACCCAAGATCATCGAAACCACAGCACTCGGCGCGGCCTATTTGGCTGCATTGGGCGCAGGTTTGATCGAAAGCAAGGATCAAGTCAGCCGCGATTGGGCCCGGGATCGGTTGTTTGAGCCGAAAATGGGCACCGATGAACGCACCATGCGCCTGAAAGGCTGGACCGATGCCGTGCAAAGAATTCTGACCAAATGAGTAAAATTTGACAGTGCGGTTTGACTCCCCGGGTTAAAAAAGAGCAAAATCCCCGCCAGATTGAATAAGAGGAGGCGAAAATGGCCGCTGTTGAAATGCTAGAAATTCCGTCCGTGAAGGACCGTTGCTCCCCCGAAGAGTGGGAAGCCCGCGTCAATCTCGCTGCGCTATATCGTTTGGTGGCCTATCATGGCTGGGACGATATGGTCTTTACCCATATATCTGCACGCGTACCGGGGCCGGATCATCACTTCCTGATTAATCCCTATGGGATGTTGTTTGAAGAGATTACCGCCTCCTCCCTCGTCAAGATCGACGTTGAAGGCAATATTGTTGAAGAAAGCCCGTTCTTTGTGAACCCGGCAGGCTTCACCATTCATTCTGCTGTTCACATGAATGTCGAAGACGCCCACTATATCATTCACCTGCACACCGATGATGGTGTTGCTGTGTCCTGTCAGAAACATGGCCTATTGCCCTTCTGCCAGACCGCTTTGGGTGTTTATAATGACCTTGCCTATCATGATTATGAAGGCGTTGCGCTTGACTTGGATGAGCGTGAGCGTTTGGTCGCCGATATGGGCGATAAGAAATTCATGATGCTGTACAATCACGGCACATTGACCGTGGGCGCAACCGCAGGTGACGCATGGCTGCGTATGTTCTTCCTTGAACGTGCCTGCACGATGCAGGTTAAGGCGCTAAGCGCTGGTGGTAAGGATGCGATCCGCCTGCTCGACACCGATATGCAGGACCGAGTTGAAGAACAGACCGCCCCTGCTTTTAATGGCGGCGGCAACTTCTTGGCATGGCCGGGTCTGCTGCGCTTCCTTGATCGCCGCGATCCGTCTTACCGGGACTAGTCTATATGAGTACTTATCAAAAACTCAGCCGCTCCATCAAAGGGTCGGCGGCTATCGTCACGGGCGCGGCAAGCGGCATGGGCCGCGCCACAGCCATTCTGTTTGCCGATGAAGGCTGCGACCTTGCCCTGTTTGATTTGCAGGCAGAGGCGCTGGAGGCTGTTGCCGAAGAAGCCCGCACTCGCGGTGTGAACGTCGTGACCTTTGCGCAGGATTTGCGCGATCAGGCTGAAATCCGCAAGTCAGTTGAAATTGCCGCCAAAGAATTGGGCCGCATCGACATCATCGTCAATAATGCAGGCTTTGCCCTGCCCGCTATGCTCGACATGGACACTTACGACGATGTTTGGGACCTAAGCCTTGCCGTCATGCTGACCGCACAGAAAACATTTGTGCAGGCGGCCCTGCCCTATCTGCGCCAATCGGAAAATGCCCGCATCGTCAATGTCGCCTCGACCGAGGGGCTGGGCGCCACAAAGGCCAACAGCGCCTATGTTGCCGCAAAACATGGTGTGATCGGCCTGACCCGTGCGCTGGCCGTAGACCTTGGTCCTGAAGGGATTACCGTCAACGCCATTTGCCCCGGCCCGATCCACACAGGCATTACCGAAGCCATCCCGGACGAGCATAAGACCATTTTCGCCAAGCGGCGGGTGGCGCTGAAACGCTATGGCATTCCTGAGGAGGTGGCGAATATCACACTGTCTGTCGTATTGCCCGCAGCCTCGTTCCTGACGGGGGCAGCGATCCCCGTTGATGGCGGTGTGACCATTAAAAACGCCTGATTTGCGGCAAAATTCGCCAACAATCTAGAAAATACATCGATGGCGATTTACCAATAAATCAAATATGACGCATGTGTCAGTCTTGACCCCAAGGGTCAGGGCTGGTTTAAGTGCGTCTGAATATATAAAGATTATTCATAAATTCAGAAACGGCGGGGAACCGGGTCTGAATTTTTTATTGGGGGATTTCCGGAATGGAATTCAAGTTCACGCGCCTTGCGGCGCGCCGTTCGCTATTGGCTGTCATTTTGGCCTCAACCGGTATGGCGGGCCACACCTATGCGCAAGACGCAGCGACCGACGACGACACTTTGTTCTTTGAAGCAGAAGCGACTGTTGAAGCAGAAGCGGCAGACCAAACCGCAACCGCCGCGGCAGATACCGCGCCCGTAAACGACGCTGTAACAGAAC
The DNA here is from genome assembly GCA_965229935.1 of Alphaproteobacteria bacterium. Classification (GTDB taxonomy): domain Bacteria; phylum Pseudomonadota; class Alphaproteobacteria; order SPJN01; family SPJN01; genus SPJN01. The sequence goes on along the minus strand of CBDDKB010000002.1, from coordinate 478,504 downwards.
CCGTAAAAAGCAGCGGCCCCAAGCTTGACGAAATTATCGTGACCGCCCAAAAGCGCGCCGAAGATGTGCAGGACGTGCCCCTGTCTGTAACAGCCATCAGCGGTGATGACATCAAAGAAAAAGACATGTCGGACCTGTCATCTGTTGCGGCGCAGACCCCGAACATGAACATCACCTATTCACCGACCTTTAACTTCATCTCAATGCGTGGCCTTGGCTCAGGCTGGAACCGCGGCTTTGAACAGTCCGTCGCCATCATTATTGATGAAGTCTATTATGGCCGCCCCGCCTATCTGTCGAACGGTCAGCTTGACTTGGCAGGTATCGAAGTGTTGCGCGGCCCGCAAGGGACATTGTTTGGCAAGAATGCTGTGGCGGGTGTGATGCATCTGCGCACGGCCCTGCCTGAGAATGAGTGGACTGCCGATCTTGATGCCACCTATGGCGAAGACAATTACATTCGCCTGCGCGGCGCTGTTGGCGGCCCGCTGCTTAGCGAAGATTTAAGTTTCCGCGTTGCCGTGATGACCGAAACCCGCGACGGGATCATGTTCAACACAACGACGGGCAATGAAGATAATAATCTTGATAATCTGAACTACCGCGCAAAGCTGCGTTATGAGCCGAGCGCCGATCTTAATATTCTGTTGACCTTCAATGGCGGGTCGATCGACCAGTTGGGCAATGGTTCCCAACCGATTTTGGACAAGCCGCGCTTTGCCGCCGGGTTCCGCGTGTTCGACCCCAAATATGTCGCTAATGAAGATTACATCACGCACAAGGATTTTGACGATTTCGCCAAGCGCGATTTTTATGACACGACACTGCATGCTGAATTTGAAACCAATCTTGGCACAATCACATCCGTCACAAACTATGCCCAGTTTGAAGAATTGGTCTTTTTGGATGCTGACTTCGGCCCCATGCCGGTCCTGAAGCTGGATAATAATGAAGACTATACCCAATATTCGACCGAGCTGCGCTTTACGTCAGAACCGGGCACATTCGAATATGTGGCAGGTGTCTACTATCTGCACAATGAAGTTGATGCGACCTATGACTATTCAACCTTTATCACGATTGAAGAGGCTTTGGCATTCTCCGGCGCGGGTGAGTTGATCCTGTGTGACAACCTGCCGACCGAAGACGCGTTCAAACAATGCCGCGATGTGACTTTGAACAATGAACTGGCAGGTCAGTTGGCAGGCAACCTCATTCAGGTGCGCCAACAGCTTGAAGGCGTCGCGCCCATCGAAAGTTCAAACCGCATTTTCGCCCAAGAATCAGACAGCTTCGCCGCTTTTGGACAGTTCCAGTGGGAGATCACAGAACGGTTTGCATTGACCGCCGGGGCCCGTGCCTCATACGAAGAAAAATCCGTTTATATCAAGCATACGCTAACCAACCACCGGACCGGACAGGATGGACAAGTCTTTGTGCAGGACCCTGATTCAGACTTGCCGATTGAGTTTGACGACAACCCTTTGGGCATTGTCACCCTGCAATTCTTCACCCCCGGCATCACCCAGTTTGAAGAATCTTTAAGCCGCGATGAATTTGATATTTCACCAAAAGTATCGCTGCAATATCGCACCAGCGATGACTTCATGGCCTATTTCACATGGGCCAAGGGCTTTAAGGGCGGCGGCTACAATGCCCAACCCAACCGCCCCAACAATCTGGAGTTTGAAGAAGAAACCTCACAAACCTATGAGCTGGGCTTCAAATCAGAATGGTTTGAAGGGGCTGGCCGTTTGAATGTGTCTGGCTTCCACACCTCGTTCCAGGGACTGCAAGTTTCTGCCTTTAACGGTGTTGAATTTGTTGTCGACAATGCCGCCGACGCAACCGTCTATGGCGTTGAATGGGAAGCCATGCTCGTTCCGCTTGAAAGCGTGTTGCTGACCGCATCGGGTGCCTATACCAACGCTACCTATGACACGTTCACGGGCGGCCCGTGTACAGTTGACACCTATCAGGCAACGGTGTGCGACCTGTCAGGTGAACAATTGACAGGCTCCCCCGAATGGCAGCTGAATTTCTCTGCCGTTTATGATGGCCCGGTATTTAACTCCCCCTTCATTTTCCATATCGGCGCGGACACGATGTATGAGACCGAAAGTTTCATCAACACCGATAATGATCCGATCAATATGCGGCCCGAAGAATGGAACATGAATGCGCGTATCGGCATTCGCAGCCTTGAAGGCACATGGTCCTTGATGGCGTTCGGTGAGAACCTGTTTGATAATCGCCGCTATCAAATCTTCAACGACACACCGGCACAGGACGAAGCCCATGAAGGCATTTTAGGCAATGGCCGTGTGTTCAAATTGCAGGCACGCTATTTCTTCTAGATTGCGCTCACGGTAGTAACCAATTCACAAGGCCGTCCCGACAGGGGCGGCCTTTTTCTCAAATGCGGTTTAGATCAATCCGCCAGCGAAAGGAGGCATTCGCATTTGAGATAACATAGCGCGCGGCCTTTATTGTGGTGGATTTACAAGCGTCCCGCCCCCCTATATGGTCGCCCAAATTTCTTTTCCCGGGATACCGAACTATGAAAGCCACCGTCACTTGGGTCGATGAAGTCTGCTTTGAGGCTGAATCAGAAACTGCACACAAGGTCCGCATGGATGGCCCCGCAGACAGCGGCGGTCAAAATCGCGGCCCCCGCCCGATGGAAATGCTATTAATGGGCATGGGTGGTTGCGCGTCCTATGATGTTGTGACGATCCTGAAGAAAAGCCGCCAAAATATTTCCGGCTGCGCGGCCCAGCTTCAGGCAGAACGGGCAGACGCTGTTCCCGCTGTCTTTACCAAAATCAATATGCATTTTGTGGTGACGGGCACTGACCTGAAAGAACCCATGGTCAAACGCGCCGTAGAACTGTCAGCAGAAAAATATTGCTCTGCCTCTATCATGATGGAAAAGGCAGGCTGCGCTGTCAGCCATTCCTATGAAATTGTCGAGGGCTAAACGGCCTGTCAGGCAAACTGTCAATCTGGCAGGATCAGTGGCGCAGCAAGCGCATAAACCGCCTTTTTCGCCTGCGCCACACTAAGGCCCGCGCCGTGGCGCAGTGACAGCCAACAATCAATACCCAGCGCCATATCAAGTGCAGCCAGCGTTTCAGGATCAAGTGCCTGTGCCTCTGGCAGGTTTTGTTTCATGTTCCGGCGCAAGGTTTTGCGCACCTGCATATCGTCTTGGCGCAGGAATTTGGACCGGTGCAGCCATGTCCGTTCAGCCAACTTAAAGTTGGATATAATTTCGCATAAATCGGCACGATTATCGATCAGGGCTGTCAGCCGTTCTTCAACCGTTTCAGCATCACTGACAAAATCAAAATAGACCTGCACACGGCCAACCAACACAAGCCGTGTTTCGGCAAACAGGCTTTCCATATCTTTAAAGTGGCGGAACACTGTGCGCATGCCGACATTCGCAACCTCTGACACTTGGGCTGCTGTCGGTTCAAACACACCATCGCCGATCAGCTTGACCATGGCATCTGTGATTGCCCGGCGCGACGTTGCCCGGCGGCGGCGGCGGCCATCCCGTTCTTCTACAGGTTGATCAGCATTTACCGTCTGCGTCTTTTCTTTTTCACTTGCCACTAATCAAGGTCCTGAAACATCATTTATTGCGACAGCATAAGCATGCCGCATCAAAAATTATGGCATTTAAACTGCCAATTTATGCAGCTTTGTCAAGGCTTTGTTGCGCGAGCAAATGATAGCATCAGGCCGTTCAAGGCGCCGGAGAAATGCGAATAACGCGGCCTTCATCCGTATCGGTCAGCAAATAGATCGCACCATCAGGACCCGTGCGCAGATCACGTATCCGCTCTTCCAACTCCTCAAACAGTACATGTTCTTTGGTGACCTCGTTGCCCTCCATCTCCAAATGGCGCACATCCATAGACGCCAAGCCGCCAATCAAGACATCACCATCAAGGGCAGGCATCAAGCTGCCGCGATAAAGGACCATGCCCGATGGCGCAATTGAGGGGGTCCAATCATGCTTGTATTTTTCTGTGCCCGGATACTCTTTAAACGGGGTGATTTTCGCGCCCGTATAATCAATCCCGGTTGTTGCAAGCGGCCAACCATAATTAGCGCCGGGTGTTAGCATGTTCAGCTCATCCCCGCCCTGCGCGCCATGTTCATGCGCCCATAAAGTGCCAGTTTGCGCATCATAAACCAACCCCTGCACGCTGCGATGGCCATAGGTAAAGATTTCGGGCTTGGCCCCCGACCGCCCTGTGAAGGGATTATCCGCAGGCGCTGATCCGTCAGGCATAAAGCGCACTATCGTCCCAAGGTGGGAGGACAGTTTCTGTGCCTCCTCCCGATAACGAAAGCCATCGCCCAAGGTCAGCACGATCGACCCGTCCGGCAACGTGACCATGCGGCCACCATAATGTACTGCCGTTGCTTTTGTTGGGCTGGCGGCAAAAATCACTTCGCCATCCAGAATATTATTCCCTTCAAGCCGCGCCTTCATCACACTGGTATGATTGGCACTGGGCGTTCCTGCGGCATATGACAGATACACTATGCCCGTCTGTGCAAAATCAGGCGACAGCATCACATCGAACAAGCCGCCCTGACCGGCGTGATAAACGGCGGGGGTGCCATGAACCACATGCTTTTTGCCCGCAGTGTCAACGCGCACCATTTCCCCGTTGCGCTGTGTGACCAACAAATCACCATTCGGCAAGAACGCCACACACCACGGAAAATCCAGCCCCTCTGCCACCGTATCAAGCTGATAGCCATCCACTGTCTGGCTGTCGATAACAGGCGGGGTTGCCACAGCACCAAACGGTGCCAGTGCAAGGCTGGACAAAAGGGCAAAACGTGTAAGCAGGCGCATGATCATTCCCGTTCAGGCTTGTTGTAATTCGCGTCGTGACGCTCCATTATAGGGCCATTATAGGACAGTTGGGCGCGCTGCCCACCCAAAGAATTACAAATAAAGGCCATCTCATGACCCGCATGTCACGCATGATCCGCTTTGTCATCACCGTTATTTTGACGGCAGCCTTGGCCACCGCCATGTCGACGCAATTTGTGCTGAACGGCCTGATCAGCGTCGGGGCAGAGGTTTCAATGGCAGACCGCCTGTCCATGACGGGATTTGATATTGTCGGCATGGGCCCGCTTTACGCCGTCTTTATTCTTTTGGGGCTTGGCATCGCCTTTTTCGCTGCTGACCGCACAGCGCGCCTGATCAAGCTTGAACGCAAGGTGATTTACACCGCGGCAGGCATGATCGCCATGCTGGTGATGCTAGTCGCGATGGAACAAGTTTTCTTCGGCGTGCCCCTAATCCCCGGCGCGCGGTCCCTTGGCGGGTTATTCGCGCAGGTTTTGATCGGCGGGCTGGCCGGGTTCACCTATGCCAGCATGTCAAAACCCGTTGCGCCCTAATCGGTCCGCGCCATGACCGAGCCAGCGACAAAGCCTGTTCTTTATCAATTTCATTTTTCGCACTTCAATGAACGGGCGCGCTGGGCCTGCGATTACAAGGGGCTTGCCGTAGAGCCACAGGTCCTGATCCCCGGCATGCATATCCCCGTGACGCGCAAGCTGACAAAGGGGGCCAGCACATCGACGCCCATATTGGTTGCAGGGGACGAGGTGATCGCCGGGTCAGATGCAATCATGTTATGGCTTGACCGCGAAATTGCTGACAAGCCGCTGACTTATGAAGACCCTGCCCTCGCTGCGGAGGTTGAGGAGGTGACCAACCTGTTTGAGACATTGGTCGGCGCGCCTTTTCGACGTGCCTATTTCGACTATGTTTTAAAAAATTATCCCGGTCTTTTGACGCGCATGTTCACGCTTGATCGCGGAACAGGCACGAAACTGGGCATGCGCCTGTTTGAGCCTGTGATGAACCGCCTATTGCGTGCGGCGGACAATATCACCCCAGACACAATCGCCGAAGGTTATGCCAATATGGACACGGCATTGGACGAGGTGATGGTCAGGAATGGCGATACAGGCTTTTTGGTTGGTGACCGCTTTACCAAGGCTGATTTGACGGCGGCGTGTCTGTTGTGCGGCACATGCTGGCCCCGGTCCTTATCCTTTGACATCCCGGATGAGGCACGGCGGATATTTGAGGACTGGTCATCACGCTGGGACGATCATCCCGGCACGGCGTGGGTCAAACAGATTTGCGATGAGTATCGCTGGGCTTAAATCGCGCCTAGTCAGCCTTGTCGAGCTGTTCCAGCGCGGTCAATAGCTCTTGTATGGCACTGCTGGACATATTTGCCTCCCGCGCCATGTCGATATAGTCACGCATAACAGATCGGGTTTGGCCGCTGACCTTGCCGAAATGAAAGGCCAAATAGGGCTCAAGCCGCAGCGACGGCACCAGTGGCGCGATCATGCTGACAAGCGGGCCAAGCCCGGCAAGGCGCGCATCGCGTTTGGGGTTGTGCGGCAGGCCGAATTGATGATCGACCAACGCCAGGGCTTCGATTGCGGCGGCCTTGGCAAGCGCCTTGCCATTGCCCTTCCCTGCGCGAAACCCCTTGAACGACCAGCCTGCAAGTTCAAGCCCTGCCATGTTGGTCAGGGACAGGGCCGACACCCGGCCATATTGTTCCGCCAAATTGTCGGACAGGTTGATATCAAGCCCACCCTTTGCCAGCAGATCTTTGGCAGCATAAGCGGCGGACGAATCCGTGGGGCCCAGCCCCCCTGCCTGTGGCGGCAATAAATAGGCAATGCCGCTGCGCCCCTTGGGGTTTGGTTGGCCCGGCAGGGGATATTGATAGGCAAGAAAACCGATCACGCCCTTGACCAACCTATCCCCGAAAAAGCTGCGCAGTCGCGCATCATCCTTGGGACCCGGTTGCAGGCCGATAACCGCCGCATCTTCATTCAACCCATCGCGCAAAACGCCCAGCCAATCATCTGACAGGGCGTCGGACGCAACGGTCAACCAGATCTGGTCAAACTCACCAATGGGCGCAGTGGCCACATCATCAAACAGGTTGAAGTCGACAAAGCGGTCTTCACTTAATCCCGGCAATAAAAGATTGTGACGCAGCATCGTCACCCCGTCTTTTAAGCCGGCAACATGTGCCGGCTTAACGAGATAGCTGACCCGCGCGCCGCCCTTATGAAAGGCATGGCCATAGGTCAGACCGACCGCTCCTGCGCCAACAATCAATATGTGCATCAGGTACGCCTTATTAGCTGGCGAACTTGGCAAGACGGCCAGAGATGATCTCGTCCGCCTCTTTCATAATGCGGTCAATCAATTCCTGACATGTGGGAATGTCGTGGATCAGACCCGCAACCATGCCGCAAGACCAGCCGCCCGCGTCCATATCACCTTCGGTCATGATACGCGGATAGACGCCCGCCACCTCTTCGGCAATGTCCATAAAGCTGATCTTGTCGCCCAGCTCTTTTTCTTTTTCGAGCAAGCGTTCAACAGCCTCGTTGTTCAACACGCGTTCTGTATTCCGCAAGGGGCGCATGATCAAACGGGTATCAAGCTCAGACGCAGCAAGGATGGCCTGCTTCACATTTTCATGCACGGGTGCTTCCTTGGTGGCGATAAAGCGTGTGCCCATATTGATGCCTTCGGCACCCATGGCGAGCGCAGCAACCAATTGCTGTGCATTCCCCATCCCGCCTGAGGCGATGAAGGGAATCTCAAGCTCCTCAGCCGCACGGGGCAGCAGGATCATGTTGGGAATGTCATCTTCACCGGGATGACCACCACATTCAAAGCCGTCCACAGACACGGCATCACAACCGATTGATTGCGCCTTCAATGAATGACGGACAGAGGTACATTTGTGAATGACCTTGATCCCCGCATCTTTCAGCATGGGCAACCACTGGCTGGGATTGTTCCCGGCGGTTTCAACAACGGTCACGCCGCCCTTGATGATCACATCCATGATACCCGGATAATCAGGGGCATTCACAACAGGCAGGAAGGTGACATTGACGCCGAACGGCTTGTCCGTCATGTCCTTACAACGGGCAATTTCATTGGCAAGATCAGCGGCGCTTGGTTGCGTCAAGCCTGTGATAATGCCAAGCCCGCCAGCATTGGACACAGCGGCGGCCATCTCTGCAAAGCCAACATAATGCATGCCGCCCTGAACAATCGGGTGTTCAATATTCAGCATTTCAGTGATTTTGGTTTTCATAACCCTCTCCCACTTGATTTAGATCGTTAGAATAAATGTCGGGCGCATTGTCATGACCAACGCGCCCGCAAGCAAGTCCCAATTTCAAAATTATGGCACTATTTGTGCCGATTTATCTCATCTTCGACATCGCGCAGCTTGTCCTTGCCAAAAAACATCTCGTCGCCGACAAAAAAGGTGGGGATGCCGAACACGCCGCGCGCCACCGCATCTTCTGTCGCTGACTTCAGCGCGTCCTTGATGGCCTGATCCTGCGTTGCCGCCAATATGGCCTGCCCATCAAGGCCGCCATCAGTCAACGCCGCCATAAACACGTCGGGGTCATCCATCTTTAGCCCCTTTTCCCACATGGCAGCAGCAGCCACATCGAAATAGGCGGGCAAAAACCCCTCGCGCTGGGCATAGACTGCGCCGCGCATCAACATCACAGTATTGACCGGAAAATGCGGGTTAAAGGCAAAGTCAGCCAGCCCGTGCCGCGTGATAAAGCGCTGAGTCTCAAGCTGGTCATAGGCGAACTTGGCACTAATATGGCCGTAAGCTTCCATCGGGCTTTTATTGCCTGTCGCCTTGAAGATACCGCCCAACAGCACGGGTACATAATCAAAGCTGACGCCGGTCCGCGCCTCAATCTCAGGAATGACACGCCCGCTGAGATAGGCATTGGGGCTGCCGAAATCGAATAAAAATTCTGCCTTAACCATCAATAATTTTCCTCACCAATTTTCGTTCACCATAGTTCTTTCACCAATTTTCTTTCCATGGACGGACATCAAGCTCGAACGTCCACGTGTCCTTGGGTTGAGAGTGCACTGCCCAATAGGTTTCTGCAATGGAGGCAGGCTGCAAAACAGCATCATCTGCCAATCGTTCCTGAAAATTGGGAATCCGCTCAGACGTCCATTCCGTGTTGATCGGCCCGTCAATAACAAGGTGGGCAACATGGATCCCTTCAGGGGCCAATTCCCGCGCGCAGGATTGCGCAACGGCGCGCAAGCCATGCTTGGCGGCGGCAAAGGCGGAAAAACCCGACCCACCCCGGACTGAGGCTGTTGCCCCCGTAAACAGGATCGTCCCTTGCCCGCGCGGCACCATTACACGCGCAGCCTCACGCCCGGCAATAAAGCCTGCAAAACAGGCCATTTGCCAAACCTTAGTGAAAACGCGCGAAGTCGTGTCGCGAATGGGGAAGAACACATTGGCCCCGACATTGAAGATCACGACTTCAAGCGGGCCGATGTCTCGTTCAATTTCGTCAAACAGGGCGATCATCGCATCTTCTTCGCGGGCATCAACACCGTGGGCTGAGGCCGCACCGCCATCTGCGATAATCTCATCCGCAAGCGCCTGCAATTTATCTAGGTGACGGGGCCGCCTTGTCAGACAGACATGATAGCCGCCCTTGGCGAACCGTTTCGCGATCCCTGCCCCGGTGGCATCCCCAGCCCCGATGATCAGGCATGTCTTTTTGTCAGTCATTGCAGCCTCCCAGCCAACTTGAATTTAGGTTGCATTTTGCAACCAATAGGGCAATGAGGCAAGGCGGAATTTTGGGCAAAGAGTCCAATCGCGCGAAAAATAGACCGTCACCCCGGACAAGCGCCAGCGCGATCCGGGGTCCATACTGACGATCAACCGCTACAATGGATGCCGGATCAAGTCCGGCATGACGGCATAATATTTACCTAAAACTAGGCCTTGCGACCGACAAACAATACTAAGCTGCTGTCTTACGCGTTCCCGGTGCGGGTGGCGGCGTAGCGGCGCCAGCAAAACATTGCGCCATCGCCATCCAGCGCGTTGCAATCAGCCCTGTCACTTGCAATGAGGTGTCAGCAATATTGCGCGTCTGGGTGACGGTCTGACAAAATTCTGTCGCGCTGCCTTCGATCCGTTCGTCATCGGACGGCTCACCAAATTCCCACACCTCACCCGACGGCGCGGTTAAGCGCACATAGGGAACCGTTTCAGGCACATCAATTTTATTGATCACATGATTGAACTTGAACGTGTTCACGCCCAACACGGCGATATTCTTGATGCGGTCGGCATCCTTACGCACCACACCAAGCGCATCATAGACTTCCTGCCCATGGGCCCATGTTTCCATCAGGCGCGCCGTGATGGAGGAGCGGGCAGACATATCAGGCCCCGCCCATTTTAACCGCATTTTCGGATCAGCAGCGGCAAAGCGGTCAGCCATCCCGCCATAAAATTCGTGCCATGTTTTAAGCAGCGCCCGGCCCGACAGGCCATCGCGCCACTTTACCTCAAACGTGCGCAAGGTACCGCTGACCTTGGTTTCAGCCATCACGTCCTTCAGAACACTGGTGAATTTTTCTTCATCCACCATGCTGAGGTCAGCCATGTAATTCCAGAAATGCAAATGGCCCAGCACATCTGTGATGGTCCAATCCTTGAACTGGGTTGTCTTGTCAAAGGTGCTGTCATCCGCATCCTTCAACAGGGCGTATAGCGCATCGCTTTCATCACAAAAATCTATCGGCTGTGTAAAACTCATAACTACGCCCCTTCAATAAATCCGGCCAACCGCTCATACGCGGTAAGAAAATCTTCTTTAAAATCCTGCACGGTCTGGCTGGCGGATTGGCTGACATTCATCAAGCCAACCCCCTGCCCGACCCAATAGGTGTCCAGCACCTGCGCCCCTTCATGACCACCGGTTGACAGCTTTTCAACCTTGCGCAAGGCAGGTTCCGACACAATCGATTGCAGCGGCATGGGCAAGGGATCAGGCGCGCCTGATGCTTCCCACGCATCGGTCCAAGGGCTGCGCAATTGCCGCGAATGTTTGCCCGTTCGGCTGCGAGACCGCACCGTGTCGGACGAGCTTGCCGCCACCATTTTTTCTTTCACGATGGGGCTTGTCTCAGCCTCTGTCGTTGTCAGCCAGACGGAGCCACACCACGCCCCTTCTGCACCCATTGCCATGGCAGCTGCCATTTGTGACCCCGTTGCGATACCACCCGCAGCAAGGATCGGCACGTCACCATGGGGCTGAATAGCCTCGTACACTTCAGGGACCAGCACCATGGTCGACACTTGCCCTGTGTGGCCGCCCGCTTCGCCACCGGCGACCACCAGAATATCAACACCCGCTTGGACCTGGGCGATGGCATGTTGCTTTGTCCCCAACAGGGCCGCGACGGGCACGCCCGCAGCCTTGCCCCGTTCCAGCATCACTTTGGGGGGTACGCCCAAGGCATTGGCGATCAATTTGATTGGATGTTTGAACGCGATGTCGAGCAGATCGGTCGCCCCAGACACGGCCAAGTTGGTGCCGAACTGGGCCTGACTTTCAAGGTTGCCCTTATCCTTCAGGTCCTCAGTATCGACGCCGTGCTCCTCCAAAATATGGTGAGCGAAAGCCAAATGCTCCTCCGGGACCATTTTGACCAAATCGGCGCGGCTTAATTTTTCATTACGTCCTACCATTTTGTTCGGCACGATCAGATCAACACCGTAAGGCTTTCCATCAATATGGTCGTCGATCCACTTCAGCTCTTCTTCCAAACGCGATGGCGGCAGGCCCGCCGCCCCCAGCACGCCCATGCCGCCAGCCTTTGACACGGCCACAACGACGTCGCGGCAATGGGTAAAGGCGACAAGGGGAAATTCAATACCCAGCATGTCGCAAATGCGATTATTCATATGGTTCGCCCCCGATGGTTTTATAGGATTTATGCAGAAAGCTTGGCAGCAAGATCAGCAGGCACTTTCACAGGCGTTGCCAGCAAGATCTGACCATAGGTCTTGGCCTGCGGGTCGGCACGCAAGGACGCGATGCCGCCACCGCCCAAAGCCTCATCAATCAGGAAGTTCAGCGCATTCATGCCCGGCATGACAAAGCGGTCAACCCGCCCTTGGGAGAAATGGGCAAAGCGGGCCGCAACCACATCCGCGGTCATTGCAGCGGCAATATAGGGGAAATAGTCAGGCTGGCGCGCGATGATGCCAATATTGGCCTTATCACCCTTATCCCCTGAACGGCCCCAGGCAAGCGCCACCAAGGGCACCTCAACCGTGTCGCCTGTTGGTGCTGCGGCAGGTTCTGCAGGACGGGGCAAGCTGGCGGCATCAAAGGCGGCGCCCGGCGCGACGGCGATATCTTGCGTGTTACCACCCATCGTCATTTTGACGGACAGCTTGTCTTTATTAAGGGTGGTTGAGAACAGGCGCACGACGGGCGACGGTTTAGGCCGCCCCCCACCAACACCTGCCAATCCGGCAGGGGTGGCGAGCGCCATACCCATCATTTCCTTGAACAAGAGGCCAATGGCCTTTTGATCCACATGTTTAACGCCCAGCTTCAGCATCACTTCGCGGGGGGCCAAATCAGCATTGGCGAAGTCGCCGAACTGGCTTTCGCTGCCCAAAATCTCTAGCGAGACTTCTTCATAATCAGGCCCATTCATATCATGCAGTTTTTGGCGCGCCCGTTTCAGGCCCGCAGCGGCATAGGTCTCAGCCTTTTTCTTGGCATCAAAGCCGGCAAAGGTCATCAACTGCACCCCGCGGAACCCGTCCGCATAGGTGGCGCTGACCTTATAGGTTGATGGGGCCGTGTGCCCCTTTGCGCCTGACACAACAACGCGGTCGGTGCCATCCTGTGTAACGGTAACTGTGCTGAAATCACAAATCACGTCAGGCAGCATATAGGCCTGGGGGTCGCCAATCTCATAAACGATCTGTTCAGAAACAGTGCCGACAGACACTTTACCGCCCGTCCCTGCAGGCTTGGTAATGGCAAAGCTGCCATCCGCACGCATTTCTGCGATGGGGTAGCCGATATCGGCGATACCGTCTGCAACCTCCTCCCAATCGGTGAAGTTGCCGCCGCAACATTGGGGGCCGCATTCTATCACATGCCCAGCGAGGGAGCCGCCCGATAGTTGATCAAGATCATCTGCGGTCCAGCCAAACTCATGTATCGCCGCGCCAAGCGTTACGGCACTGTCAACGCAGCGGCCTGTCACCACAATGTCCGCCCCTGCATCAAGCGCAGCAGCAATCGGGAAGGCACCCAGATAGGCATTGGCGCTCATAAACTTGTCAGCGGGCGGCATGGCCGCTCCTGTGAACATTTCGGTCAAGGGCCCGAAACTTTCAGCACGCACAGCGTCAAGCACATCGTCGCCAGTGATAACGGCAACCTTCAGGTCTAGCCCAAGGTCAGCCACCACAGCCTCAATCGCCTTACCACAGGCAACAGGGTTGACGCCGCCGGCGTTGGACAGGATTTTGACCCCCTGTTTGGCAATTTCAGGCAGATTGTTCTTTAAAACATTTGAGACGAAGTCGAGCGCATAGCCCTTGTCAGGATCAGCGGCGCGGGCGCGGGCCATGATCGACATGGTAATCTCTGCCAGATAATCATAGACGATATAGTCAAGCCCGCCTGCCTTTAAAAGCTGAGGCGTTGCCATATCGCTTTCGCCCCAATAGCCACTGGCCCCACCGATGCGAATGATCTTCTCGCTCATAGTCCCTCACTGACAATTCTGTCTATGTTTTGGTGTCAAATATGGCCTGTGTTGTAGCACGCTGCTTGGCAAAGGCCAGCGGGAAAGCGCCTAAAAAACAGTTCCGAAATAGGACTGAATTTCAGCCGCAATCATATCAGGCTGTTCGGGCAAAAGCGCATGGCCCGCCTGGGGCACCATGACCAGCGTGACCTGATCGCCCAATGTTTGTTTCAACAGCTCGCCTGCATCCTGTAGTGGGGCGATCTTGTCCTCTGTCGCTTGCAGGACCAGCATGGGGCGCCCGCCTGCGGCCAACCACGCCTGATCAGGCATATTGGCTGATGCCTTACCCTGTTGCAGCGCCGTTTGCAGATGCCAGCCCGTCACCCAATGATCGGGGATCATATTGCCATCCGCAAAAAAGCCATAGCGCACTTGTTCCACCCGTTTGGAGGATAAGAGCAACGGGTTAAAGCAATCCTTTAGGGCTGTTGCGGCGCGCGTTTCAATCGGGCGTGGCCCCCCTGCTGCGATCAGGGCAACCGCTGCAATTCTTTCAGGCGCAAGATGGGCCACCGTGCGCGTGACGCGATTGCCAAAGGCATGGCCGATCATCACCGTTGGCTGCACGCCGTTGATGGCATCGTCATGGTCGAGCATAGCAAGCACATCACGCGCCAGCTCTGCCAGCGATACGGCATCACCATCTGCAAGGTCGGTTGCGCCAATGCCCTGCGCCTCAAACGCCAGAGTGCGATAGCCCGCATCATTCAGGGCGATGACCAGCTCGTTAAAATCGCTTGCCTCCCGCCCGGCACTGGCGAACAGCAGGATACGCTTTGCCCCCGCGCCGCGCTCATAAAAGGACAGACTGCGCCCCTGATGATCAATAACGACCTGCGTGCCAATGGCCTCCCGCGCGCTGCTGCCCGGCAGGGGCGTCCAGCCCCACACAAACAAACCCGCCAAAATCAGCGCAATGCCGACAAGCCACTTTCTCATCATCCCCTCACCACTCAATTTTAACGCCAGTTTGCAACCCCACTTGCCGCGTAGCAAGCCAAAGCATCACAGCCAAACAGACCAAGTTTTACACAAGCAAAATGGGAAAAGAAAAAATCTCTACAATCATTCCGGTTGCCCCTTGACATTTTGTCAACCTGCTTCAAACTCTGATAAATAATCAGTCAAAAATGACTGAGCAGGGATAAAATCATAGACGCATCAAATCGGGGGATCAGATGACTGTCGCTACACCTATCCGCTTGGGCACCCATGCCCGGGCGAAAATCCTTTTCGCTTTTTCAATCGCCTTTTCAGTGTCAGCTTTTGCTGCCTTTGCCGAAGACCAAGACACGCTGACTATCGACAATGGCGCACAGGTCGAAGCTGCGGCAGAAATAGACGCTGATGCAAACGCCGGAACACAGGCCGAAGCTGATAGTGATGCACAGGCCGAAAACCCGGCCCGGAAAGAAAAACGCGGCGGCGGTGCTGCTACAGGCTCAGTCGTTGATGAAGTGATTGTCAGCGCTACGAAGCGGAACATTGATGCGGTTGATCTGCCCGTCTCTGTCTCTGCCCTTGATGAAGACACGCTCGACAATGGTGGGGTGAACAACACGGCAGTGACAGCATTCTACATGCCGTCGCTTGGCATTTACAATGAACCGACCTGGAGCTTTATCTCAATTCGCGGCATGGGCTCTGGCCTGAATGGCGGGTTCGAACAATCTGTCGGTATTGTGTATGACGGCATCAATATGGGCCGCCCGACCTTTATGAATGACCCGCTGATCGACACCCAACAGCTTGAAGTGCTGCGCGGCCCGCAGGGCACGGTGACAGGCAAAAACGCGGTTGCCGGTGCCTATGTCGTCACGTCTGGCAAGCCCACCTTTGAATGGGGCGGCAAGTTCGATATCGGTATTGAGGATATTGACGCCGACCCCGAAGGCTATGAAGCGCAAGGCGTCTTTACAGGCCCGATTGTCGAAGACGTGCTTGCCTTCCGCGTTGCCTATTCCAAAAAGGATGTTGATGGCAGTCTTTACAATGAAACGCTGAACAGGTTTGAAGCCAAGAAAGACAATTGGGCCGCCCGTGGCGCGCTGTTGCTGGTTCTTGATGATTGGGAATTCAACCTGTCCCACAAAATGTCCAACGTGTCAGAGAACGGCCCCAATCACGACATCGCCTTTGTCGGTGATACATTCCGCGTTGTGATGTCGCCCTACGGCACGGTGGAGGATGATCAGTTTGACCGCCGCACAGCGCGCGATTATCCCGGTGAGGTGGATCGCGACAGCACCATCACTTCACTTCAAATCGACAAAAAGTTTGGTGAGCTGAAAACAAAAGTGATCGCAGGCTATGCCGATCAGGAAAATTTCGTCGCGCTTGACGCAGACTGGGGCCCCGCCCCCGTCATCGTGACCGAAACCACAACTTTGTTTGAGCAACACTCCCTCGAACTCAATGTCAGTCAGGATTTCTATTCCGGCGGTGCTGAGGGGATTGAAGACGGCCTGCCCGGCTGGATCGCAGGGCTGTTCTATTATCATTCCGATATGGACCTGCACAACACGACACCGCTTCTGCCCGAAGGGGCCATCGGCCTAACACCGCTTGACCTGTGTTTAGCTGCAAATTGCGCCGCTGACGTTCTGGCGCTGCTGCCTATAGGGCCTGCGGGCCGAAATGACAATCTGTATGATTTTGATCAATCAAATGACAGCTATGCAGGCTTTTTTGAAATGACCTTGCCTACCTTTATCGTCCCGCGCACCTTGTTTACGCTTGGCGGGCGCTACACGGTTGAACGTAAGGAAGTTGCCGCCACCCGCACATTACCCCCCAGTGATGAGTTGAACCTGTGGACCTATCTGATCCCGGACACGCAGAACTTCTCAGCCACGCGCAGCTTCCGCCAGTCTGGCTGGTCTGGGCGCTTCTCGCTGCAATGGTTCCCGCCCGGTGATCATTCCAATATCTACTTCACTGCAACACGCGGCTGGAAGGCAGGCGGCTTCAACACAGCAGCAGGCATTGCTGACGAGTTGCAGTTTGAACCTGAGACCTCATGGACAGTAGAGCTTGGCTGGAAGGCGCGTTTCTTTGACGACACTGCAGGCTTCAACATGACATTCTATTATGGTGAGTTTCAGGACCTGCAAACCGAAACCTATAATGGGGAAAAATTCATCGTTTCAAACGCGGGTAGTGCCTTTACGCAAGGGTTTGAGCTTGAGTTCGGGATGGAAAATCTTTTCTCGATTGAGGGTCTGAACCTAGGCACCCAATGGTCCACTGTGAATGTTGAGTTTATTGAATATAAAAACGGCCCCTGCATGGCGGGGGTATCAGGCTCATGCGATCAGTCCGGCAATCCTAAGGGCGGGCACACACCCTTTTCAGGCGCAATTGGGTTAACCTATACCGCGCCCCTGTTTAACTGGGGCATCGACCTGAACCTGCAGGGCTCCTATGTCTATAACACCGAAAGCACCGGACAGGACGATCAGGACCCGCGCGTGCGGACAAGGGAAATCAAGGCTACCGTCGCACGAATTGGCCTGCAGGACCCAGATGGTTTATGGAATGTTTACCTTGCTTGTTCAAATTGTAACGGACATGCCGTGTCAGGGGGCTTTGATGTGCCCGTCTTTACTGATACGATTGCACACGTTTCGGTCGAAGGGCGGCCGGTCTGGACAGTTCGCGCATATGGCAGGTTTTAGACTGAGTTGACGTTACAAAAGCTGGATCATTATGGTCCCTACATCATCGCATTTTCACTTTTCGCCATTTCCGGCTGGTCAATGGGCCTGCCGGGCGTGGGGATTGGCTTTGTTGCGCTGATCACGCTTTTGGCGATGCCATCAGGCAATACGGTCTATCATTTCCGCCAGATCGCCTTGCCCTTTTGCATTACACTCGCTTGGCAATTTGTGCACCTTTACGAAAAGTGGACCACAGGGTTCGCTGAAACATTCCCAAGTTCACTTGGATACGCCCCATCCTCGCTGCCTAATTATATGATTCTGACAGGGGCGAATTTAATCGTTGTGTCATCAGGCCTGTACTTCCTGCAAAAAGGCACGCGGATCGGCACCTATGCGGCATGGTTCATGGCGATGATCGGTTTTGTCAACGGTGTCGCCCATCCATTGCTGGCAGTGATATTTGCGGATGATGGCTGGTATTATCCCGGCCTTTACAGTGCCATCGTGCATCTGTTTTTAGGCACATGGTTATGGATCAGCTTCCCCGCTGATGGCACATCACCAAAGGCATGAATTGAGGCTGTATGACTGTTCAGTCCGTTGGCCAAAGCCCCCGGTCATCGGTAATGGCGCAAACATAGTCTAG
Source organism: Alphaproteobacteria bacterium (assembly GCA_965229935.1). Taxonomy (GTDB): domain Bacteria; phylum Pseudomonadota; class Alphaproteobacteria; order SPJN01; family SPJN01; genus SPJN01. The sequence goes on along the minus strand of CBDDKB010000002.1, from coordinate 460,452 downwards.
CGAGGCCATGTATTTGGCACGCCTTGTATCAAGCTCCATACTAATGACCGCTTGTGTTTCGCTGGCATAGATTTTTTCATTTTCGCCTGCATCCAAATCATGCAGGGCCCGCTGTACCAGTTGCGCCACTGCCTTGGTATCAGCCGCACCATTGGGCAGTTTCGGTACTGGGCGCAAAATAAGCACCGACCATGCCGTTCCATTGGCCTGCATCTTTTGCCAAACCTTAGCGGCGATAATTTTGGGGCCATGCCCCGGCGGCGGGGCAATACACCCCTCCCGCTGCAAGGTCGGGTGATCAGGCCCGATCTCTGCCTGGCCTTTCTCATCCTCACATGCTGAAAGCCCGCCACCAATCAAGATGGCGAGCCCCACGATCATTGCCTTATGGATCGGCCTATTTGCCACCAAGCAGGCCATCTACTAGGTCTGGAACAACATCAAGCAAGCCGCCGCCTTCGCCGTCATCGTCAGGCTGTTCCGGGGCGGGCGCCCCTTCCTCCCCATCGGGGGCACCATATTTTGCGTCGGCTGCTGCCATGTCCTTACCCAGGTCTAGACGCCGACGCTCAAGCCCATTGCGACGGTCGCGCACGGTGGGGCCTTGCGCCTTCATGATAGAAACAAGCTGATCCGTCGTTGCCTTGGGATAGCGCGCCTTCATAATTGCAATGGCGCCAGCCACATGGGGCGCAGCCATTGAGGTGCCTGACTTGGTGCCATACCCGCCGCCGGGCACCGCAGCGCTGATGCTGCTGCCCGTTGCCCACAGATCGATCATCTTGTTCGAATTGGAATAGTTGGCGACGCCATCACGCTTGTCAGTTGCACCAACGGTCACAACATCGGTGATACATGCCGGGCTTGCCACAGAGTCGGTATAGCTTTCGTTACCAGCCGCGGCGACAACAGCGATACCAGCGCGTGTCAGCAGGCTAACAGTGCGGGCCAACGCGTCGCGGTCGCATGATCCTTTATAACGACCACCACCCAATGACAGATTGGCAGCGGCGATATTGTGTTTTTTGCGTTGGTCATACACCCACTCAAGCCCCTTCATAATGTCAGAGGTATAGGCGGTGACGCACTTGCCACTACGGCCACAGGCACTGCCATCAACCTTTGAAAAGACTTGCACTGCCAACAGATTGGCCTTGGGCGCAACGCCCTTACGGCGACCATCATTGCCCGCAACGATACCGGCAACATGGGTGCCGTGTGAACATTCATAGGCGCTGGGGCATTCACGGCCCGCGCCGCGCCCTGTGGCGCTTTTCTTACCGCCCGGACAGGCTGAGCTGACGCGGTTGCCCTGAAATGACCCGTTTGAGGAATAGCATGCCTCCCCCACGATGCGGCCTTTAAAGGCGCGGTGGGTTGTGTCAACGCCGGTATCAAGCACGGCGACCGTCATGCCTGCACCTTCTGATCCGGCCTGCCATGCCATGTCCGCCTCAACCCTGTCGGTGGATTGGCTTAGGTTCGGCAGGTTCAGACGGTCAGGCTCCACCCGTTCGATCAGGGGGCTGCGCTCCAACAGACGAAACAGCTCCCGATCAACGGTAAAGGCCAGATTGGGCGTATATTTCATGCGGGTCAGGTCTTCGATTTTACCAAGGCCAAGAACCCGGATCGCCGTATCCTGCAATTGCGCGATAGCGGCAGGGCCGATATTGCCGCCCAAACGGCTCGCCAAGGTAACGATCACCTTCACCCCGTCAGGACCGATTTGCGAGGCTGTCAGCTTGTCTGGCATGCCAAAAGCATCCTCAACCTGATGGGCATCAACGGCCTGTGCCTCGTCCTTATCGGCCATGCCGAAACTTCCTGTGGTTGCCAACACACCCCCGATGAGGGCGGCGGCAATCCATTTGCCAGCAGAAATCTTCATCCAATCCTCCCAAATTTGCCTCCCCCACCTTATTTTGGGGGTGCAAGCTGTGAATCACCGTTCAGTTCTTGCGGATCATGGCCCAGTGCCCTGAGAATAACCAGCAAAACCCGTATTTTCGGCGGCTTTGCCCGTGTTTTAAAAAGACGGGCAAAATCAAGTGTCGCGAAAACTGCGCAAAACCTGTGACCAAATAGGGGCAAAAGCAGGCCAATACGGGGAATTTTAACCTTTTTCCGTTTGCATTCATTTTCTAGGATTCCTATTTAGGGGTCCAGTACCCCTAAAATGGGGGTTTTCGACAGAGTTGATTTGGAGGCACAGGCTATGGTGCAGCCGCAGGAAAAATTAGCGACATGCGATCCGGTCTGGGCCGCCATCCGTGATGAGGCGATGACCGTCGAAGCGCGTGAGCCGGGTTTGGCAGGTCTGCTTCATGCCAATATTCTAAATCATGGCCGCTTTGAATGCGCGCTGGCACACACGCTGTCACAAAAACTAGGCTCAGAAGAATTGTCGCCGCTGCAAATTCGCGACATCACTGAAGAGGCGATGGAAGACGACCAAGCGATTGGCGAGGCGGCGCGTGCCGACCTTAGCGCCTTTTTGGATCGCGACCCGGCATGCCACGATTTGATGACGCCGTTCTTGTACTATAAGGGCTTCCACGCCCTGCAGGGGCACCGCATCGCCCATTGGCTGTGGACCAACGGGCGGACGTCGCTGGCCTATTATTTCCAGCACCGCAACTCTGTTGAGTTTGGCGTCGATAGTCACCCCGCGGCCCGCATCGGCAAGGGCATCATGATCGACCATGCCACCGGGATCGTCATCGGCGAAACCGCTGTGATCGAGAACAATGTCTCAATGCTACATGGCGTAACGCTGGGCGGCACGGGCAAGGAAGATGGCGACCGTCATCCGAAAATCCGCGAAGGCGCGCTAATCTCGGTTGGCGCACAAGTGCTGGGTAATGTCGAGGTTGGCGCCCGCGCCCGCGTTGGCGCAGGGTCAGTGGTGCTGATCAATGTGCCCGCTGAATGCACCGCCGCAGGCGTGCCTGCCAAGATTGTCGGCTGCGCCGGGTCTAAACAGCCCGCCCGTGATATGCGTCACGAATGGCTCGACAAGGATGAACATGCGGACGGGTCAGGCATCTAGGCTTTACCGTCAGCCTCACCTCAGCCGGCTAAAATCGCAAGCTCCCGCAGCACGCCAAACGCAATCAGATATTGCGCCAGCACATAGGTCGCCCAAATCATCTGGCCTATGTATGGCGCGATATAGGGCAAGGGATCCTTGAACTTTTCCGCTGCAATCAGCGAATCTGACAGCATGAACAGGATCGCCCCGACGACAACCCAACCACCCACAAAGGGCGCCATAATCGACATCGCCCCCATCACCGCAATGACGGTGACATAGGCCGCAACGGGCACCAGCATCTTGCCAAGCCCGGGGCGGAACCACGAAAACTCCCCCGCTGCGAACAGCAATACGAACAAGCCCCCGGCGATTTTCGTGGGCATACCGATGCTTTCTGCCGTGACGAAACAGGCAAAGCAGGCGATGTAACACACATGCCCAATCAGGAAGGAGCCGAGCCCCAACACAAATTGATTGTCCCGGTCATTGGCCAAAAAGAAGTCGCCCGCCGCTGAAAACACCAGCCCGACCACCAACAACAGCCCGGCATAATAAAGCGGGCCAGACAATCCTTCAGGCAAGGAAATGGCGGTATAGACCGCAAGCGCACTGACACAGGCGGTCTTCACCAGCGTGCGCGGCAAGCCGTTTTCCACACTACGCATGAAGAAATAGCCAACGCCCGTCACAAAGGACAGGCCCAAAAAGAACAGGCGAATATCATCTGCGCCGTCATGCATCAGCGGTGGAAAGGGAAATGGTCCCATGGTGCAAAGCCCCTATTTAGCCCCGACCCCACCAGCGCCGAAAGTGATGTGAGGGAATCGGCAGGCAGAATCGATCTTGGCCCCATTGTGCCGCCCTGCCCGCAACTTGCCAAGGCCATGAACAGGCCCAAAACGCGGGCTATACCGCCGCAGCAAGCTTGCCCCCCTAAACCAATTCCTGCACCCGTTTGCGCAGGACGGGCAGAACCTCATCCGCAAACCACGGGTTTTTATTCAGCCACGCATTGTTGCGCCATGACGGATGCGGCAGTGGCATATAAAGCGGGCCATAATCGCGCCACGCGGCAACTGTATCAAACAGGCGCGGCTTGGCCCCGTTTTCACCCTTCCCCAAATGCCAATCCTGCGCATATTTGCCGATCAGGATAAACAGCTCCACCTGCGGGTGGGCGGCCATCACCTCCTCCCGCCACAGTTTTGCGCATGCTTTCAGGGGCGGCTTGTCCCCGCCCTTGGCATCAAGTCCGGGAAAGCAAAAGCCCATTGGCAGAATAGCGACCCGGCTTTGATCGTAAAACACATCCTCATCCACGCCCATCCAGTCACGCAAGCGATCGCCTGAGGGGTCAGTAAAAGGCATGCCGCTTTTATGAACGCGGGTGCCCGGTGCCTGTCCTGCCACGCAAATCCGCGCGGTGGAGGAAGGACGCAACACGGGCCGCGGCTCATGCGGAAGCTTATCTGCACAGTGGCGACAGGCCCTGATCCGGTCCCATAAGGCGTCGATTTCGTCACTTTGCGCCATAATCCGCCCCCTTTCGCTGCCCCAATCATGCCTATTATCGGTCACAAAAGGGCAAGATTCTCCGAATAATTGTTTGAACTTACAGGCAAAGCACCCATAATGACCACTGGGAATACGGCAATCAGATCAGGCAGGGGACGGTCAAGTCAATGTTCGCAAAAACTTCATATAGCATCCATTCGTTTACACGCACTGCGCGTGCCTTATTGGGCAGCTTTGGCGTTGGGGCCGCGATGCTGTTGTTAGGCACGGTCGGACAGGCCAATGCCGCAAATGAAACTGTTTTAGGGTCAGAAAGCTGTGGGGCCAGCACCTGCCACGGGGCAATCACCCCTTGGGATGGTGCCTCTGTGCTGCAGAATGAATATATCACCTGGAAAAATCAGGATAAACATTCACAGGCCTATAAGGTTCTACTGTCTGACAAGGCCAAACGGATCGCCAACAATCTGGGCATTGGCGCCCCCCATCGGGCCGAACAATGCCTTGCCTGTCACACATTCAATATCCCAAAAGAACGGCACGGTCCCCGCTTTACCCGCAGCGAAGGCGTCGGGTGTGAGGCGTGTCATGGCGCTGCTGAAAACTGGCTGGGCGTTCATATGACCGGTGTGCGGACAAAGGCTGACCGCGAACGGATCATCGGCAAGGGCATGTACCCCACCGAAGACCCGGTAAAACGGGCTGAGCTTTGCCTGACCTGCCATATGGGGACGGAAACCAATCGTCGCCTGAACCATCAGATTCAGGGTGCAGGCCATCCCCGCCTGTCGTTTGAGCTTGATACCTTTACCGCCGTGCAACCGGCACATTATGTGATCGACCGGGATTATTACACCCGTAAGGAAGTCGCAAACGGCGTCAAAGTGTGGGCGGTGGGCCAAGCCATTGCGTTGAAGCGCCGGGCCGCAGCCATTGCCGATCCGCGCCGCAACCGCATGGGCGTGTTCCCTGAATTCACCAATTTTGACTGTCATTCCTGTCACCACCCGCTTGAAAAACCGCGTTATGAGCGGACAGCAGGTGATGGCGGCCCGGGTGTACCGCGGGTCAACACATCGAACCTGACCATGCTGCGCATCGCTGTTTCTGCGGTTGACCCGGCACTGGGGCAGGAGTTGAAGACCAAGGGTCAGGCCCTGCATCGCAGCGGCACCCAGGGGGTTGAGGCTATGGAAACCGCTGCCAAGAACCTGTCACGTACCGCCCATGCGGCGGCACAAAAAGTGGCCGGAGCAAAGTTCGGCAGCACCCAGATGCTAAGCCTGCTTAAGACCCTGACGAAAGAAGCGCGGGCCGGCAACTTCAACAGCTTTGCCACGGCAGAACAGGCATCAATGGCCTTTGGTGCCGTGATTGCTGCCATGGGTGATGGGGGTTATTTGACCAATGACGCCTATGACAAGCTGGACGCTGCCTTGGGCGACTTGTTCCAGACGGTTGAAAACCCGGCCAACTATTCACCGACCCGCTTCCGCAGCGCGGTGAATAAGATCAAGGCGGCAACGCCCGCCAGCCTGTAACGGGGCTACACGCACAAAAGAACGATAGCACCAAACTTTGCTATTGCTGCCCGTCGCGCCCCACGCGCGGCGGGTTTTTCTTTTAGAGGATCGTGGCGCTTTCTAATGCTTGCATGCCATTGCATAGCGTGATGGACTGCCCCCCTAACGACGCAAATGACAGGTGCTGCCATGGCTGAACAATTGCCCGGACTGACCCCGGAACTGACACGCTTTATCGAGGCGCAGCAGATTTTCTTTGTTGCCACCGCCGCCGCAGAGGGGCGGGTTAATATCTCACCCAAGGGGATGGATTCGCTGCGTGTGCTGTCGCCCAATCGGGTGATCTGGTTGAACGTGACGGGCAGCGGCAATGAAACCGCCGCCCATATTTTGCAGATCCCGCGCATGACCATCATGTTTGCAGGCTTTGAGGCAAAGCCATTGATCCTGCGCCTTTACGGGACCGCGCGGGCGGTCCATCGCATGGATGATGATTGGGACGAGTTGGCATCACAACTGCCCGCCCTGCCCGGTGCGCGGCAAATCTTTGACCTCGATATTGAGATGGTGCAGACAAGCTGCGGCTATGCGGTGCCCTATTATGAGTTTGTCGGCGAACGCGACACGCTAAATGGCTGGGCCGACCGCAAGGGCGAAGACGGGATTGCCGCCTATTGGCGAGACAATAATCAAGCCAGTATTGACGGGATGCCGACAGACATCGCCAAGGGCAATGGACTGACAGAGGGTTAATCCCGGAGCGACGGAAATTCAAACGCGTCATCCCGGAATAGCAAAGCTATATCCGGGATCCATTGTAGCGGTTGGGATTCACTATAGACCCCGGATCATTGATTGTGGTCGCGCAGCCGGACATAAACCGCCCCCACCCTATCTTCAAACCACAAATGAAAGCGGCGATCAGGGACTGTCCCCAACCGCTGCTAACTGGCTTTTCAATTTTGTGCTTGGCGCCTACATGCCGCCCGCGGATTGTGGTGCCGGCATTGCCGGTGCTGCGCCCGGAGCTGCCCCAGATCCGGGGGCGCCAAAGGGTTGCATCATGCCATTGTGCCCAGCCATCGGTGACAGGCCGTGGACGTGATAATCGTGGCAATCCACACAGGTGGAGGGCACTTTATCAACCGCGTCTTCGCCCGCATGACAGGTGCGGCAGGTTTCAATCCCCGGCAACAACAGGTCCGTTGATTTTTGCGAGGTTTTCGCTGCATGGCATGAGCCACATTCCATAGTCTTATGCAGGCCGTGATCAAACGCGCCCTTCAACAAGAAGCGGTTTGACAGCTTGACCGGCAAAACATGCCATTCAGGATCATCCGGCGTGCCGCTTTCGCGGACCTCATGACAGGTGGCGCAAACCGCCCCGCCAAAGACCAGACGTTCCATCGCCTTTGACTTGGCCGTTGCCCACTTTAACGTCGTGGGGGAGCCTGAGACCTGCGCCGACCCGGTTGCAGCGCCTGTGGTGCTGCCGCTGCCATTCGATGTGCCGATGCCGCGACGACGGCTGCCGTGATATTCTGCGGTCTGTTCCTTATAGGTCCCGGTCAGGGCAGCAGACTGATAAAATTCGCGCAGGGCAGTGCGCACACCCTCAACATCGCCATGGGGCAAGGCACGGCCCGGTGCGTTGCTATCAAAATTCAGCTTATGACATTTGGCGCACACCGTTTCCATGCGGATCGGCAGATGCGCCTGACTGCCAACCTCTGGCATATGGCAGGAGCCGCATTCCAGCGTCTTGGCAGACCCCGGCATATACATGTCGCCACGCAGATGCATAGCGTGTGAGAATTTCAGGTTGGACTGTTCGCCCATCCTTCCTGCCTCATCCACATGCAGGCGCATGGTTGCCCCCGTTACGCCATTGGCAATCACGGTCGGGCGGAATTCAGGATGATGCTTGCCAAAGTCAGATACGTTGAACACGCCAGAGCTTGGTTCCGTCGCCTTCATATCTGCATGGCAAGTGGTGCACAGGGCCTGCGCGGTTGGCGTGATGCCATCGCCGCCATGATGTTCGCGGTGACAGCTGACACAGCCGCGCGCCAAGGGTGATGCGGACGCAAACAATAAGGGGTCAGCGTGATTTTCGACATCCGTGTGACATGAGAAACAGGCCGTATTGTCGATCCCGGAAAAGGGTCCCTTATGGCAACTGTCGCAACTGTCGGACAGGAATTTATGCGCGTCCGACAATTCCCCACTGGTCCACATGGTTTCAAGTTTGAAACCCTGATTGGCGGCAATATTGTCCTGTGTCCGCATTTGACTGCCCGGCGCAACCGCAGCGTCCGGCCCAACAAAGCCGTCTGAAATCATCACAAGCGGGGCGACAAACAACACGGCGAAAACAGTAACAAAGGCGGCCCAGGCGAACAGCCGACGGCTCATCCATGTTTGGCCAAGACGGGTTTTGGACCGCGCCTTCAAATCCGCCAGCGCATTATCCATCGCGCGGACATGTTCAAAATCTATGGCAACATCCACATCGGCTGCGCCCTGAACAATCTCAAAATCATAGGGGCCGATCTGGAATGTATCGCCGATCCGCAAATTGGCAACGCGCACGGGCTGGCCATTGACGATGATGGTTGATTCACCGCTCGCCTCGATCAGGATATTGCCATTATTGACATGCACCCGCGCCGCATAAAGCGACACGCGCATATCATCCAAAAAGACCTCGCAATCGGTGGCGCGGCCAAGGCGCAGCACGTCGGTGCTTAAGACCTGCTCTGTCCGGGCGATAGAGCCTGAACGGCGGCGGTTGAGTGTCGTCACGCAGGCTTTCATCGGTTCACCATCCCATGATTATATGCGGCTATGCTTGTCATCATCATCACTCCCACATTACGTCATGTAGAACACGACAAAGACATGGGCGATCAGTGCCGCCAAAAGACCAAAGGCCAACGGCACATGGAGATAAAGCCAAAGCTCCATAATCGCTTTAAATCGAATATCTTTCGCCACACGGTCCACCAGTTCAGCCTTCTGGCCCATAATGGTGACAAGCGCTGCGAACTGCCCCGCCTCTTCCGAGGTGGCGACCCCTGCGAGGTCAGTCATTTGCTGGAATGCCTTGCGCGCCGGGGAATTTTTCGTGTTGGCGCGCAATTGCGTCAAAACCGATCCGCCGATCACGGTTTTTTCCGCCGCCTCGTTCACCACGCGGGTCACACGGTCTGGCATATTCGCTGCCAGCATGCGCGCCTCTTCATCAAGTTCCGTCATCCGGCGCAGCATGTCTTCTGATGACGCGCCCTTGCGATTTGACGTGATCAGGCTGGGATAGCGCGCATAGGTGTAAACGCCGAAAATCCCGCTTAGAATCGTCAGGTTACATAGAATGTAGGTGAAGGTGTGCAGGTTCCATGAAAACTGGAAACCGGCATGCAATGTCGTTGTCACCACAAGCGCCGCGCCAAGATAAACATGCGCTGACAACCATGCCTTGGTCAGACCACCCTTGCCATATTTGCGCTTTTTGATGCCGAACCACATCAACCAAACCACCAACAAGGCGGAAATGCCGCCCAGCGTATAGCCAAGCCATGAGCCACCATAGGGCCGCGGCAATGGTTCGTGAATGAGATAGGCGGTGATGGAAATCGCGATCAAAAGCAATGAGAACCGCATATAGCGGAAACCGCGATAGACCAGCATTGATTCATGTGCTGCCATTGGACTGCTGCTCCCCTTACCCTATTTGCCGCCGCTGATGGCCACTTGGAAAAACTCTTCAGGCCGCACGCGCATGGCCGCGCCCGTCGGGCAGGCCCGTACACAAGACGCCCCACCGGGGATGTCCTTGCACATGTCGCATTTGGTGGCGACCTTTTTGTCTGAGGTGGCAAAGGGTGACATATCGGCCCCCGGCCCCGGCCCGCGCCCGAACAGCAACCACTGCAGCAGGCCCGGCTTTTTATGTTCTTCCGCAGGTGCCATATGGATCACCCCATAGGGGCAATTGCGTGAACAGTTCCCACACCCGATACAGCTTGAATCCATAAAGACTTCGCCATCAGGTGCACGATGGATCGCATCTGGCGGGCATTCCTTCATACAATGGGGATGCTCGCAATGGCGACAGGACGTTGGCACATGGATCGTGGCATAGGTTGGACCAGCCTCACGATTCAGGCGCGAATTGCCATTATGTGTTTCGGCACAGGCCCGCTCGCAATTATCGCAACGGATACACAGGCTTTCATCAATCAGCAGAATGTCGGTCGCTTCACCACCGCCCTGCTGGATCAAAAACTCAATCAACGAGCCTGCATCATCCATCTGCTCAGCACGCACATTCTGTGCCGTGCGTTTTTGCGCCACCTCGTCAAACTGGGTGCGCAATTGTGGATGATTGGCCAACATGGCATTGAACTGATCACCATCAAGGCGGATCACTTCGGTATTATTGACCGCGGCCTTAATCGTTGCGCTACGGGGCGCATCATGAAGCAGCGCCATTTCACCGACATAATTACCCGCCGCCACATAGGCGATGGTTATATCGCGACCCCCAATCATTTTGGAGACGGTCAAAGACCCACGACGAACCAGATGCACACTGTCACCGGGGTCACCTTCCCCAAACAGGACGTCACCTGAATTGTGAACATGAATAGTGGCAGAGGCGACCACGTCTTCAAGCTGGTCAGCGGAAGCATTGGGCACCATATAGGTCTGGATCTGACGGGTCAGCGCCGTCTTATCCATCACATCCTTCACCGCATCGACAGAGTTGATCAGCTTGATCATCGTCCGGCGATTGGTTTCCAGCAAAATACAGCGGCTTTTCGCAACAACGGTTGCAGTACGGCGACGCCCTGAGATCAAGCCCATTTCGCCAAAAAACTGGCCGGAACCAAGGTCGACAGTGATATTGGGATTATCAGGCACCACCTGAATGGACACTTCCCCATCAAGGATGGTGTAGAAGGAGTTTGAATAATCATCCTTTTCAAACACCACATCGCCGGGGTTCAGCACATGCACGTTTGAATCAAGCATCATTTCGCGCAACATCAGCGTTTGCACATCATGATATAGCGGGATTTTGTCACGAACCTGCGCGATGAAATCATCGACTGACACGCCGGGTAGCCCGGTCAGCTTTTCTTCAATCAAGGGTTCATCGGCGGGTTTAACCGAATTGCCCCGCAGGGTTTCGATCACTTCCCAACCTTGGTTGATAGCCTGCTTGATCAGCGGAAAACCGCCAAGGGACCCAACAATATAAAGTCCCGGCACATTTGATTCATAAGTGGGCGACACTTCGGGCAAAGCACCCGGCGCGTCTGAGGGGAATTCGATGCCGCAGCTTTCAACAAATTTACGCGGCGGGATCGCCCCCAAACGCGCAATCACGCGATTGACCGGCACGTCCGCTTCGCCGTCAGGTGTGGTCAGGGTCAAGACGCCCGGTTCAACTTTGGCGGGGTTTGATGAATAGAAACAGTCGATTTTGCCTGACTCGATATGTTCCTGAATCAAGTCCAGATTGCCCTGTTTGGCGCGGGCAAATTCGTCACGACGGTTGACGATATAAACCTTGTTCTGCTTGGCAAGCGCGACAGCATTTTCAATGGCCGCATCACCGGCACCGACAACCACAATGTTTTCATCTTCATAAGCATCAGGGTCGTCCAATTGATACTGCACGCCTTCCCAGTCTTCGCCCGGCACACCCATTTTGCGCAGATTACCCTGCATCCCGATGCCAAGGATCACACTGTCGGCGGTAACAGTATCGCCGCCTGAAACAGTGATCGAAAACCTGTCGCCTTCTTTGGCAATAGCGGTGACTTCGGCCTTATAGCGCACATTGATATTGTGCTGGCCGACCGCATTGTTCCACTTTTCAAGAACATCCTCGCGCCTTCCGGCACCGAATTCAATATCGGCCCGCAGTGGCAGGACATCCGGTGTGGACATCACATGTTTGCCTTTTTGGAATTTGAACAGTGTATCGGCGATATGATCTGTTTTTTCCAACAGAACATGGTCCATACCAACTGCTGCTGCATGTGCTGCTGCTGATAGACCCCCCGGCCCTGAACCGACAATTGCGACCTTAAAATGATCAGCCACGCTTCCGCCCTCTTACCCTATATGTCCGCCCTATCAGAAAGGCTAAAAACAAGCGGGGGGCCTGTCAACAAAGAAGGCCCTCATAGAGGGCCTAAATTGTGATCTTTATTGCATTTTTTTGAGATATTGGGGTTAATCTCGCACGGCGCGCAACATTGCCTTGCCGATAATGGTCTGTTGCACCTGACTGGTTCCTTCATAAATGCGGAACAGCCGCACATCACGATAAAAGCGTTCAATACCAAAGTCTGCGATATAGCCTGCACCGCCAAATACCTGCACCGCACGGTCAGCCACACGCCCCACCATTTCTGAGGCAAACAGCTTGCAGCATGACCCTTCGACGCTGACATTTTCACCCGCATCCCGCTTTTTCGCAGCATCAAGGATCATGCAGCGGGCGGCATAGGCCTCCATCTTCGAATCGGCCAACATGGCCTGAATAAGCTGAAAGTCGCCAATAGCCTGTCCGAACTGCTTGCGTTCGGCAGCATAGCGGGTCATCTCATCGATCAGCCGTTCTGCAACACCTGTGCAGACTGAAGAAATATGCAACCGACCACGATCAAGCACCTTCATCGCGGTTTTAAAACCAACGCCTTCCTGATCGCCGATCAAACATTCAGCGGGGACTTTCGCATCTTCAAAGATCACGTCGCACACATGGGCGCCATGCTGGCCCATTTTCTTTTCAGGCTGCCCCACCGACACGCCGGGGGTTTCGACCGGCACGAAAAAGGCTGAAATGCCGGCTGCACCCTTAATGTCAGGATTGGTCCGCGCCATAACGGTAAAGACGCTGGCCTTATCCGCATTAGTGATAAAGCGTTTGGTGCCGTTCATAATATAATGATCACCATCGCGAATTGCCGTTGTGCGGACAGAACCTGCATCTGACCCGGCCTCAGGCTCTGTCAGGGCAAAGCTCGCAATCTTTTCGCCCGACGCCAATAGAGGCAGCCAATGGGCCTTTTGATCCTCGCGCCCATCCATGATCAACCCTTGGGAGCCGATGCCCACATTCGTCCCGAAGACGGAGCGGAAGGCAGGTGATGTCCAGCCAAGCTCCAACCCGACCAGGCATTCTTCTTCCATATTGAGGCCAAGGCCGCCATGTTCAGGATCAATGCTTAGGCCGAACAGGCCCAATTCCCGCATTTCCTGTACGATTTCGGCGGGAACCTCATCATCCTCTGCCACTTTGGCTTCCAGCGGCACCAGCCGTTCACGCACAAAGCGCCGAATGGTGTCGAGCAGTTGGCCACGCGTTTCAAGATCAAGCGCCATTGGAACCTCTCAGTCTTTTTCGAAAATCCGTCTTTTAATAGGGGGGCAACATGCCCTAAGGTCCGCGCCAATTGCAATCATTAAGAATTTAAGGAGACCATTATGGACTTCCAATTGACCGACGATCAACGTGCCCTGCAGGATGCTGCGCGCCAATTCGCCCAGAACGAATTGCCTGACCTTGCCGCTGAACTTGAGCGCGATGCAAAGCCCGTCCCCAAGGCATGGTTAAAGCGCTATGCGGAGATGGGCTTTTTGGGCATCAACATTGCCGAAGAGTATGGCGGGCTTGGCCTCGGGAATCTTGAGGCACTGTTGGTTTTGGAAGAATTTGCCAAAATCAGCTCTGCCGTTGCCTTCCCGATTTTTGAGGCGAATGTCGGCCCCGTGCGCGCCATTGAACATTTTGCGCCCGACGCGCTGAAACATGAAATCATCCCGCAAGTTACGGCGGGCGAGGCTATCGTTGCCGTGTCTATGTCCGAGCCAAGCGCCGGCACCGCGCTGACCGACCTTAAAACCCGCGCTGTTATTGACGGGGACACGATCACCCTGAACGGGACAAAGCGCTGGTGCTCAGGCGGCGGGCATTCCGATTATTATGTCGTCTATTGCCGCCTGTCCGATGACCCCGGCCCCAAAGGTATTGGTGCGGTTTTGGTCAGCAAAGACACGCCGGGCATCAGCTTTGGCGAGAATGAGGAGCTGATGGGCTTTCGCGGCGTCCCCTCTGCAGACATATATTTTGATGACTGCACCGTACCCGTTGGCAATATGATTGTGCCAGCGGGCGGCTTTAAAAAGCTGATGGAAGCGTTCGATATCGAACGATGCGGCAATGCTACGATGGCGCTGGGGCAGGCATCAGGCGCGCTTGATGATGTGCTTGATTATGTGCAGGAACGCGAACAGTTCGGCAAAAACCTGATCGAGTTTCAGGCAGTGCAAATCAAGATTGCAGAAATGGCCATGCGGGTGGAGGCGGCGCGCCTGTTGATCCATCGCGCGGCTGTGAATGCCACAGATGGCCTCCCCTCAATCTTTGATTCATCGCTTGGCAAATGTTTCTCAAACGAAATGGCGCGCGAAGTCTGCGGTGCGGCGGTGCAATTGATGGGTGGTTACGGCTATTCCAAGCAATACCCCATGGAGCGGCGCCTGCGTGATAGCTGGGGCTGGGGCATTGCGGGCGGCGCGGTCGATATTCAGAAGGTGAACATCGCCGCCGCCATGGTTGGTCGTCGGTTTGATCAAAGAAGGTAAGATAATAGTCATCCCTAAATGCGGTTTCGCCCCTGTTTGGTTATAAAAGCCGGACTACGCATTTAGGGTGACCAACAATCGAAGCATGACACAAAATGTCCGATTAGATTCGCCGGATCGATCAGCTATACCCGCGCCTACGATATTTGACTGTTAAGCGAGACCGACCATGGCTGATCAACCCGGCTTTAAAAAGCCTGACATGACCTTTGTAGACAAGTCCCTGAAATTCAAGCTGGTGCAGCCTGACGCTGAATGGCCGTGGGAAGCGGCCAAGGCCGAGATTACCGAAGGGCCGTTGAAAGGCTATTTCTGTCATCCGGGCATGGACCCTTATGAAGATTTGGCGGGCCCCTTCGGCTATAAGGTGCGCGAAGACGGCACCAGCCTGACCGCCTTTTACGCCGAAGAAAAACATTTGAACGGCGGCGGCTTTTTGCATGGCGGCTTGCTTATGACCTTTGCCGACACGGCCCTGTTCAATATCGGGGGGGAGCATCTGAACGGCCCGTCCGTGACGCTGAACCTATCAGGCGATTTCACCGCAGCTGCGCCAAAAGGCCGGATGATCTACGCTGACGGACAGGTAATGAAGGCAACGCGCGGGCTTGTGTTTGTGCAAGGGCGTATCTTTGACGAAGATAATGGCGAAGAACGCACACTTCTGTCTTTTTCCGGCATTGTTAAAAAGTTGAAAGCCCCCAAGAACATGAATTAGGGCGGAAAATCCGCTCGTCATACCGGAAGCGATTTTTGTTCAAATCTTTGATTTGATCAGAAAAACCAGCTATCCGGTATCCATAGAGAATTCGCAACCGCTTTAATGGACCCCGGATTTTATTCTTGGCGCGCCGCCGGACGCAAAACCGGTTCCCACTTTTGCTGGCGGTCGCTTAAAGTCCCCGGGGGGACGAGTATGACCATAAAACTTTCAGTCTTGGACCAAAGCCCGCTGACCATCGACAGCACCTATGCTGATGCCTTGGCGAACACGCAAGATCTGGCGCAGCTAACCGATCGGTTAGGATACCACCGTTATTGGGTGGCAGAACATCACAATAGCCGCAGTTTCGCAGGCTCCACCCCAGAAGTGTTGATGGGGCGGCTTGCCAGCATCACAGACGGGATCCGTATTGGTTCAGGCGGGGTGATGATGACCCATTACAGCCCGCTGAAAGTCGCTGAAAACTTCCACATGCTGGAAAGCCTTTATCCCGGCCGCATTGATCTTGGGATAGGTCGTGCGCCCGGCGCAGACGAACGCACCACCGCAGCCTTGCAAGCAGGACCAAAAAAATTCTCGCTCGACGCGTTTCCCGCGCAGGTCCAACTAACGCTCGACTATTTCAAGAATGGCTTTCCTGAGGATCATCCGTTTCACGGCATTTACGCAACGCCGATCCCCCAAACCGCGCCTGAGGCATGGATGCTTGGCTCCGGCGCGTCATCGGCGTCAATCGCAGCGCATTTGGGGTTGCCCTTTGCGCAAGCTCATTTCATCAGCCCCGAACAGGCACGCGAGGCCGTTGATTTTTACCGCGCGAATTTCAAACCATCCGCCACACTGTCAGAACCCTATGTGGCGATGGGGATTTTCGCGCTTGCCTGCGATGATGAAGACGCCGCCGCACGTGAAGCCCGCATCCGCAATATTTGGGTGCTGGATTTTTTAAGCGGCAAGGGCGGGCCCTTCCCCTCCCCCGCTGCGGTGGACGCACGGACGCTGACACCTGAACAGAACGCCATGCTTGAGCAGATTGAACAGCGCGGCATTGTCGGCACACCCGAACAAGTCAAGGCACGGCTTGATAACATGGCGACGCTTTACGGGCTTGATGAAATGATCATTGTCACCATCACCTATGACCATCAGGTGCGCCGCCGCTCCTACGAATTATTGGCGGACGCGTACGGGCTTACACCACGGGTCTGACGTCGGCACCATCTTCAATTTGGGCACGCAAACCTTGTTGCACTTCGCGGGTAATCGGAAAAGTCCAGATTGATGGCAGTGCCAACAATGCGATTAATGCCGGGCCAAGCGAATAACAAAGCGCGACGGCAAACATCGCCTCCCCACTATTGTGCTCAAGCGCAGGGTTAAAGCCAAAGCTGGCAGGGATCGTCGTTGCCAACAACACACCGATGGCAACTGATAGTTTATAGACCATCCCCCAAAGCGAGAAGTAAAGGCCCGACCGTTGCTCCCCCGTTTGGACCGTATCATGGTCGATAATGTCAGCCCCCATACTGGGCGGCAATAATGCCAAGGCACCCACGGTTGTCCCCTTCAAGATCATGCACACCATGAACAGGGTTGTGGCCCCTTCGGGTAAAAAGGGGATCGGCGCGCTCCACAAAGACAGCCACGCCAACGCGACAACAACCGCTTTATGCTTGCCGATCCTATCGCTCATCTTCACCCAAAGCGGCACACACAATGTTGCCCCTGCATAATAACCCAGAATGATAAAGGGATAGGTGGTTTCCGGCAGTCCCAGCACATTGGTCACAAACGGCAGACCCAAGGTCGCCGTCATCGTACCGCCGATCACAATCGCGATCAGCCCGACCAGCATTTTCATAAACGCCTTGTTCTGCCAGACGATACGCAGCCCCTCCCCCCAACTAACGCGTTTTTGCGCCAATTGATCTGGGGCTGGTTCAGGCACTGTTTTAAGCGTCATAAAAAACAAAAAGGGCGTGCCAACCACCGTGACAACCGCAATGGCGAACATCCAGCGCGGCATCGCCGCCTCCCCCTCTGCTGCGGGAAAGAGGACATCAACCACAACCGGAATGGCAAGCGCCATGATCAGCCCGGCAAGGCCGGACCCTTCGCGCCAGCCTGTGACGCGGCTGCGTTCTTCATAATTGTGCGACAGCTCAGCCCCCCATGCCTTATAGGGCAGGTCCGCAAGCGTATAGGAGAAATAAAGCAGGATGATAAAGAACAGTACATAGCCTTCGGTGACCATGCCATCAACCGGGACGAACAGAAACCAAATGCCGATAAGGAATAGCGGCACACCGGCAAGGATGAAAGGCTTGCGGCGACCAAAACGGCTGCGCATCTTATCAGACCACGTACCGATCAACGGGTCGGTTACCACATCTGTCAAACGCGATAGAAAGATCAGCGTCCCCACCGTGCCGAACGCGATACCGTGATATTTAGAAAAGAATGTCGGCAGATGCACCGCCAGTGGAAATGCCGCCAATGACAGGAATATATTCGGCGCGCCATAACGCGCCATTAACCCATTGGTCAGCTTTGCTGCCTGCCCCATATCTGCCCCTAATGTAAATTTTTTCGTTAGGGGCAGTTAGCCAGAACTTGGCTGCAAACTCAAGCAGATGCGGTGCTAGGCATCTGCTGAAGGGCGTGCCGTCATCCCGTCATACCAGCGCCTGACCGCCACCATGTCGGCAGGAATTTCAAAATCGCCATGCAGAGTGAAATCCAGTCCGGCAAAGGCCGTGATATCAGCGACGGAGAATCCCGTCGGCGCGATAAAATCGCGGCCCTCCAGTTCCTGCTCCAAGAAAGCCAGCCGCTCTAGCAATTTTGCCTTTTCGGCTGCCGCGGCATCTGCGTCTTGATTTTGCAGTTCCGCAAGTAGGGGGCTGGTATGGCGGAACAACATTACTGCCGGCAAAAATACGCCAAACTCAACCCGGCGATTCCACATTTCAATCAGCGCCATATCCTTGGCATCAGCACCGAATAGACTGGGCGTGGGGTGCAACGCCTCAACATAACGACATATCGCCATCGATTCGGTCAGAAAGGTGCCATCATCCAATTCCAAAACCGGAAGCTGCGCCAAGGGGCTTTTTTCAAGAAATTCAGGGGATTTGTGCGCCCCACCCAGCATATCAATGGGGACGCGTTCAATTTCGACGCCTTTTTCGGCCAAAAACATACGTACCCGGCGCGGACTGGGGGCGAGGGCGAATTCGTGAAGCTTCATATCTGTTCCTCCCGGCGGTGGACTTCGCCCCCTTTACCCGGGGGCAAGCAAACAGCCTTATTAAACCTTGATTCTGGACCCTATATGGGCCAGTAATAGCGCCGGATTTAGCGGTATTGCGGGCTATTTTTCCGGCACTCAATACCCGGCATATGGGGATTACGCACCCAGTTTGCCAAACGGATCATTTTAGATCACTTACCAATGTGAACAGGAGACAATTATGTCGATCAATTTTGATGGTAAAGTTGCAATTGTGACAGGTGCCGGTGGCGGTTTGGGCCGTCAACATGCGCTGGAATTGGCCCGCCGTGGCGCCAAAGTCGTTGTAAACGATCTGGGCGGTTCCATGGACGGTTCAGGCGGCGGGTCAGACATGGCCAATGCCGTTGTGAAAGAAATCGTAGACGGTGGCGGCCAAGCCATCTCTAACGGCTCTTCCGTGACCGACGAAACCGGCGTTGCCAACCTTGTTCAGCAGACAATGGACGAATTTGGCCGCATCGACATTCTGATCAACAATGCGGGCATTCTGCGCGACAAAAGCTTTGCCAAAGTGTCTATCGAAGACTTCCGTCTGGTTGTTGAAGTTCACCTGATGGGCACCGTGCTGCCGACCAAAGCTGTTTGGCCGATCATGAAAGAACAGCAATATGGCCGTATCGTTGTGACGACCTCATCTTCAGGTCTGTACGGTAACTTCGGTCAGACCAACTATGGCGCCGCCAAGATGGCTGTTATCGGCCTGATGAACACGTTGAAGCTGGAAGGTCAGAAAGACAATATCCGCACAAACGCATTGGCCCCGATTGCCTTTACCCGCATGACCGAAAACCTGATGCCGCCGGAAGCAGAATCCATGCTGAAGCCGGAATTCGTGACGCCGGGCGTCATGAACCTGGTCAAGGAAGATGCCCCGACAGGCACCATCCTGTGCGCAGGCGCAGGCTTCTTCGCAGCAACCCAGCTGATGGAAGCCCCCGGCACGGCAATCGCGATGGCCGATATCTCAGCCGAAGCTGTGGAAGCCAAGTGGGACGAGATCACCAACTTTGATGGTGCCAAGCCCCTGTTTATGGGCGGCGAGCAGACCGGCAAAGTGTTCGAGCTGGTTGGCAAAGCTAACGCGTAATTGAGGAGCGACCGCCAGAAAAGTTGTAGACTTTTCGTCGAGCGGCGCGACCAAACAATAACGGGCCTCAGTCGGCCAGTTAATTTGGACTTCTGATAGGGCGGAACAGTGCCTATGAAGTTCTTTTGACAAAACATGACAGGCTGTGGGAGAAATCCTGCAGCCTGTTTCTGTTAAACCAACCTGATACGTCATGCCGGACTTGATCCGGCATCCAGTCTGAACTAGGCATCAACCGCCGTTCTGGATTCCGGATCGCGCACTTGTAAAAGTGCTTGTCCGGAATGACGATTGAGGAAGCCGATATGTCCGAGCTCACCACACAGCCATCGACCGCACCATGGGCCATTTCATGGCGCTGCAAACATTCGTGGACGCGCGCCGCCAAGAATACGGCATGGTGTCTGCTGGGTTGTTCTATAGGTGATATGGGCACCATTTGGGCGTTCAGCCAGTTTGCCCCCGATGCGCCGTTAATGCTTGTTATGGCGCTTGCCATTGTGAATGGCATCCTGACCAGTATCGCGCTTGAAACCTATATCATGTCGCGGCAGATGGAATTGAAGCTGGCCTTTAAAACTGCCATCGGCATGTCGCTGATTTCAATGATCAGCATGGAAGTCGCCATGAACCTTGTAGACTTCTGGCTTGTAGGTGGCGCACAACTTGTCTGGTGGGTCATCCCGTTCATGCTGCTGGCGGGCTTTATCACGCCCCTGCCCTATAATTACTGGCGCCTAAAGGCACTTGGCAAAGCGTGTCATTAATATTATCTCAAACGCGTAGTCAGGCTTTTATAACCATACAGGGGCGAAACCGCGTTTGAGAAAAAGAAAACCCCGCCGCAGCCGCAGCGGGGTTTTGATTTCGGTTAGTAGCAGCTTCACTTAAACGCTTTGCAGGACTTTCATGTCCGGTGCCCCGCCGATGCAGGCACCCATTGCAGGTTGGGCCGCCTTGAAATACTCAGTTGCGCCGTGGGCGTTCAAGGCGTCCTGATCCTTATAACGTTCCATGATGATGTAGGTGGTATCATCCTGCTTATAAAGGTCATACATCTCGCAGCCATCTTCATTGGCCAGCACTTGGTCGCGCAATGCCTTGAACACGCCTTCGAATTCTTCGCCTTTGCCTTCCTGAATGGGCAAAGTCACAACAAGACCGATTGCCATAATCATTTCCTTTCGTTGAATAGTAACGCGCAACCATAGCGGATAGACATGCGAAAGCAATCACCAACTTGTGAACCAAAGCTGTTTGCGCAAGGGCCTCGCACAGACTATCTTCCCCCCATGACGACAGAGCCAACATTCCCGCCCCGCTTTACGGACCCGCACCTGACAGCCAAGGGTGAAACCCGCGCCGAGGTCGCTCAATCAGCCCTGAAAACCCTTTGGTTCAACACAGGCACCCTGTGCAACTTGGCGTGCGAGCATTGCTATATCGAAAGCACGCCGACCAATGATGCGCTCAGCTATCTTAGCCTTGACGAGGCGGTCAGCTATCTTGATGAAATCGCTGCCGACAATCTACCGACCGAGGAGATTGGCATCACCGGGGGCGAACCCTTTATGAACCCGGACATAATTCCGATCATGGAAGAAAGCCTGAAACGCGGCTTTCGCCTTTTGATGCTGACAAACGCCATGCGGCCCATGATGAAATTGTCAGCACCGCTGCTTGATCTTCATAATCGCTATCCGGGCAAGATCACCATGCGGGTTTCAATTGATCATTATGACAAGGCCCTGCACGAGGAAGAGCGCGGCCCCCGGTCGTGGGACCCGATGATGCTGGGCATGAAATGGTTGGCCGCCAACAAGTTTACCATCGACATTGCGGGACGCCTGCGCTGGAACGATGATGAACAGGAAATGCGCGACGGCTTTGCCGCCTTTTTTGCCGCCTGCAACATTCCGGTTGATGCACAGGACCCAAAACAGTTGATGCTGTTCCCTGAAATGGATGTCGAGGCCGAAGTGCCCGAGATCACGACCGCCTGCTGGGGCATATTGCATGTCGATCCAAACGACATGATGTGCGCCACGTCGCGCATGATCGTAAAGCATAAGGGGGACAGCGCCCCCAGCGTCATCGCCTGTACCTTGTTGCCCTATGACCCGCAATTCAATATGGGCCGCACCTTAAAAGATGCCAGCGGCCCCATTGCGCTTAACCACCCGCACTGCGCCAAGTTCTGCGTGTTGGGTGGCGGGGCCTGTTCGGCGTAATTACTTTCCTTGAAATTGCGGATCACGCTTGTCGAAGAAGGCGTTGACTGCCTCCGCATGATCGTCGGTCAGATGCGCAACAGCCTGATAGGACGCGGACATTTCCATCACCGTATCAAAGTCTGAGACCATGCCCGCGCGCAACAGACGCTTGGTCATGCGCAATACATCAGGCGCTTGCACCGCCATTTTTTCTGCTGTTGCGATGGCTTCACTCATCAAATCATCATGGGGCACAACGCGGCTGACAAGGCCGATCTGCTTTGCCTCATCCGCGCCAATCACATCGCCCGTGTAAAACAGTTCAGAAGCCCGCGCCATGCCGATAATACGCGGCAATAACCATGCCCCGCCATCGCCGGGGATCAGACCAAGCTTTAGGAACGTCACGCCAAACTTTGCCGTGTCCGACGCGATGCGTGTGTCGGCAAGACAGGCAAGATCACAGCCAGCGCCGATTGCCGGGCCGTTGACCGCCGCAACCACAGGCACTTCGATTGACCAGACCGCGCGGACCATTTTGTGAATGGTCTGCCGATAGCTTTCGCGCAAGGCAGCAGAACCGCCTGCGAACATGCCATCCTTGTCGCGCATGGCTTTGACGTCGCCACCTGCGGAAAAGGCCTTGCCCGCGCCTGTCAGAACAACGGCGCGCACCGAACGGTCGGCATTGATCCGCGCAGCGGCATCGACAAAGGCTGCAACACTGTCAGGCGCACCCAACGGGTTGCGCGTATCGGGGCGGTTCAGCGTCAAGGTAACGACATGACCTGTTTGGTCGTAAATAATCTCTTCTGACATGATGAGGTTCCCAAAAAGAAAGTACCCGGCCTTTATACAAGACCGGGCACCGTAATCCAGTAGTGTCAAAAAATCTTATGATTTTGACAAAGTCGCGTAACGCTTCAGATGATAATCGACATTACCGAACTGGGCGTCGATCATGGTCAAACGCTTGAAGTAGTGACCGACATTCAATTCGTCCGTCATGCCCATGCCGCCGTGAATTTGAACGGCTGACTGGCCAACTTCGCGACCTGCTTTGCCGATTTGCACTTTCGCAGCGGATGCAGCCATGCCGCGTGTCTTGGCATCTTCACCCAGCTTCATGGTGACCATATAGGTCATTGAGGTGGACTGTTCATGCGCCATGAACATGTCGGCCATGCGGTGCTGCAGCACCTGGAACTTGCCGATAGGCTGACCGAACTGAACGCGGGTCTTGGAATATTCCACGGTCGCATCTGTCAGCACCTTCATGGCACCGATTGCTTCGGCACAAAGCGCAGCGATGGCTTCGTCCGCAACCTGCTCAATCAAAGGCAGGCCATTATCAAGCTCACCAACAATATTGCTTGCGGGCACTTTGACATTTTCGAAATAGACTTCACCGGCACGCAGACCGTCAACTGTCGGGTAGGAGCGGATGGAAACGCCATCTGCCTTGGCATCGACCAAGAACACGGTCACACCACCTGCATCGCGCACACCGCCTGATGTACGGGTAGACACCAACAGTTTGGTCGCAAAAGGCGCGCCGATCACAACAGCCTTATGACCATTAATGACATAATCGCCGCCATCTGCTTTTGCAGTGGTTTCAAGGTCTGCAAGGTTAAAGCGACCCTTGGGTTCTGCGTAGGCAAAGGCAAGAATGTCTTCGCCCATAGCAACCTGCGGGATCACTTCTTCTGCGATCGCGCCGCCTGCATTGCGCAGCAAGCCACCGCCCAAAACGATTGACGGGAAGTAAGGATCAACCACCAGACCCTTGCCCAATTCTTCCATGACAACCATGGTTTCCGTCGGGCCATAGCCCAAGCCGCCATGATCTTCTGAGAAGGGCGCAGCAAGCACACCCAGCTCAGCAAGCTGTGCCCAGTTCGCTGCATCCCGACCTTCTTCTGTGGCGGTCATTTTGCGGCGGGTTTCAAACTCGTAATTATCAAGCACGAAACGCTCAACCGTGTTGCGCAGCAATGTTTGTTCTTCTGTAAATGAAAAGTCCATCAGACTGTCCTTTAATGGGTTGCGGCGCGCACCTTAAACCGATGCGCGCCAGATAGAGAATGTTGTTGCGCTTAAAGGCCCAGAACGGCCTTGGCGATGATATTGCGTTGAATTTCGTTTGAACCGCCATAGATGGAGGTTTTGCGCATATTGAAATATTTCGGCGCAGACCCGACAGCATAATCGGGACCAACGGGGAATTCATTCCAACGATCATCCAGACCGCGATAGAACGGCGCCGCATAGGTGCCAACCGCTTCAAGCGTCAGCTCTGTCAGGCGCTGCTGAATTTCCGTCCCTTTAATCTTCAGGATAGAACTTTCAGGACCGGGGTGATTGCCCTTACGCAGTTCGGCAAGCACGCGCAGATCAGTATATTCAAGCGCGGTCAGATCAATTTCCAGTTCCGCAATCTTGCGGGCAAAGTCCTGATCTTCAAACAGCGGACGGCCATCAATATATTCTGCCTTGGCGATTTCTTTCAAACGCGCCAGACCCTTTTTGGAACGAGCCACACCGGCAATACCGGTACGTTCATGGGTCAGCAGGAATTTGGCATAGGTCCAGCCTTTGTTTTCTTCACCGATGCGATTGGCAACCGGAACGCGAACATCTTCAAGGAAGACTTCGTTCACCTCATGACCGCCATCCATGGTGATGATCGGGCGCACGGTGATGCCCGGCGTTTTCATGTCGATCAGCAGGAATGAGATACCTTCCTGTGCCTTCACTTCTGTGTCTGTTTTCACAAGGCAGAAGATCCAGTCAGCATGCTGTGCAAGCGTGGTCCAAGTTTTGGAACCATTGACGATATACTCGTCACCATCACGCACAGCCTTGGTCTTCAAAGACGCAAGGTCAGAACCTGAGCCCGGCTCAGAATAGCCCTGACACCACCACAGATCGCCATTATAGATCGGCGGCAAATGCTGCTGCTTTTGTTCTTCGGTACCGAACGTGTAGATCACGGGCGCAACCATTGAGATACCGAACGGCAGAACGCCGGGGGTGCCAGCCTCGGCACAGGCCTGATCGAACAGGAACTTCTGACCGGGTGTCCAATTGGTGCCGCCCCATTCTTCGGGCCAGCCGGGCGCAACCCAGCCTTTTTTGGCAAGGATATTGTGCCAACGCAGGGTTTCTTCTTTGTTGAGCTCAACACCCGCTTCCATCTTGGCTTTGATATCTTCGGGATAGTTTTCGGCGATAAAGGCGCGAACTTCGTCACGGAACGCCAATTCTTCTGGGCTGAAACTTGTGTCCATTATTTTCTCCATCGGCTTGGGGCGGCGCTAGAACCGCCCGGCCCCCATCCAGTTACGGCCCACCACAGGTGGTGGACTTGTCTTCATGACTTTTCGTCAGATCAATGATTGGCGCAGAAAATAGCCAAGGGGACCCCGCCTGACAAGCGATTAAGGGCATATATATGTGGAATTTCGCCTCGAATAGCCGGAACAGACCCTGTTGCCCCCCTCGCGCCGCAGAAGACGCGGCGTCAACATCTGAATTTTGCGGGCAGGACAAAAGATAGCAGCCCTGCCTGACCGGGACGAAAGAGGGACGGATGGGTCAGACAGGGCCGCAGAACCACTTGCCCGTTGGACGACAGACAAGCGGCAGTAGTGCCGTTTTTGACTAATTTGTGGGCTCAGCCATGCTGGCCCCAATTACGGATCAGGTTCAGAAAGGGTGTGCCATGAAGTTCAAGCAGATCGCAATCAGCCTCACCCGCGCTGCAATACATGCCAAATCGGAAGTGGCTCGCCACCTCAGACGGTGGTGTTTGCGGCCTGATGCCGGTGACGACCCGGCCTCGTGCAGTTCTGACAGTCATGGCTTTCTCTCCCCAAAACCAATCACCATCATCCGCAGTGTCGTGGCGCCCTCGCCCTTAATTGCGAATGATTTGCAAAAGCAATATGAGGGAAAGCGAGTCGCGTGTCAATAGTTTTTGCGAACGATTCTCAATAATATCGCTCACGCCAGATCAGTTGGCGGCTTCGGCATCTTTGGTATCCTCGTGACGTGCTTGTTTTGATAAGCAACACCAAGGCCTACCCGAAGACCCCGGATCAAGTCCGGGGTGACGCTGTGGAGGGGCGGTTGATTGTGACCTTTAACAATCAGCAATCTCGTCACCCCGGAAGTGCGAAGCGCTATCCGGGGCCCATAGTGACGATCAACCGCTACAATGGATCCCGGATATAGCGCCGCTATTCCGGGATGACGCTGATAGACTAACGCAGCATGCCGACAGCAGCGCGGGCAAGGCCGATGACCATCGCAGACGCAACGCCCGGCCCGGCGGTAACCGCCAAATTCAAGACGGGCGTCAGGCCAATCGCCTCCGCAATCGCAGCTTCCTGCGGCCCAGCAACGGACGCAAGCCGCACATGGGCAATCGTTGCCCGGTCCAGCCGATGCAAAATAAGTGCCGCAACCAGCGCGGGCAGACCATCAATAATGACGGGGACCTGTTCATGACGGGCGGCCATCATAGCACCAACCAGCGCGATCACCTCGCGCCCCGCAAAGGTGCGCATAACCTCTAGCGAATCTGTTGGCACCTGCCCCTTACGCGCAAAAACCGCGTCGACAAAGCGCCCCTCCTGCTCTGACAGGATCATGCCATCCTCGCCCATCAGGGCCGTTGCAACGGTAAGCGCGCTGAGCTTACCGCCAACCTCAATCGCGGACAGGCCCAACAGGTCAGACCCGCCCGCTATCGCCTCCATCCCAAAGGCGATGGTGGCTGCGGCGCCTGCCTCATCATGGGCGTCCTCAACCAAAATGTCCGGCACGGGCATATCGATGGCAAGGTCAAAGGCCTTTAGCCCTGCATTCACCTCAAGACACACGGGATTGACCGGGGCGCCGCCCGCCGCTGTCATTTCCAACAGGCTTTGTACTGCCTTCATCGCGTCATCCACCCTGTCGCCCAGCCCGCTTTCATGGCTGGCAGCAAACAGGCAGACCGTCGGCATGGACAGGGCCGGACGGGGCCTGCCCTGCCAGGCACCGATCCAATTGACCAGCTCTCCCGCGCCGCAATCAGACGCCTCGCCCACACTGGGGGTTGGCATGGTTTTCACCAGCGCGCGGAAATCATCAAAGGGCAGCCCGGTCGGGTTGGGGGCGTGATCAGTCATAAAACCATCCTTTATTGCTGCGCGTGGCAATATCACAACCCACCACCACACGCAAAGCGCACTTGCCCACACCCTGTAGACGGGGTAAACCCGGCCCATGATACCCAAGGCACCGGATCAACAAGGCGGACAGAAAATCAGGCGCGACCCCAGAACCGGGATCGAAACGCCCTGCATCTATGTTTGCACAATTGACGGGCTGACAGGCTATTGCCTTGGCTGTTATCGCTCGCGCCCAGAAGTTGAACGCTGGACAACGATGACCGACGCTGAACGGGCCGACGCGATGACAAAATATGACGCCCGCAAAGAAGAAGCGTCACAAAAACGAAAAGACTATATGGCACGGCGTAACGCCAACAGCGCCACATCCTGACCCCCCACCCTTTCACTACGGATCACCCCTATGTTCCCGACACCTCGCCAAGACCTGACCGCCAATAGCGAAGATTATGAGCGTCTGCCCTATGTCAAACCGACAGGCTTTCGCGAATATGATGCGCGCTGGGTGTTCGAACAGGACATCAACCTGATGGGCATTCAGGCGCTTGGCCTCGGGCTCGGCACACAATTGTGGGAGATGGGCATCAAGGGTCCGAACAATAAGCCCGCCATTGTGGTGGCGCATGATTACCGCGCCTATTCGGCCAGCATCAAACAGGCCCTGATGACCGGGTTGATGAGTGCGGGTGTTGATGTGTTCGACATCGGCCTTGCCCTCAGCCCCGTTGCTTACTTTGCCCAGTTTGAGTTGGACCTGCCCGCCGTGGCGATGGTGACCGCCAGCCACAATGAAAATGGTTGGACCGGGGTGAAGATCGGTGCCGAACGGCCCCTGACCCACGGCCCCGATGAAATGGCAAGGCTGCGCGATATTGTTCTGAATGGGGAGTTCCAACTGAAAGATGGCGGCAGCTATACCCATGTCCCTGACATGAAGGAACGCTATCTTGCGGACGTGACCAAGGGCGTCAAACTTTCCCGCAAGCTGAAGGTCGTTGCGGCCTGCGGCAACGGCACCGCCGGTGCCTTTGCTCCCGCTGCGCTTGAGGCCATTGGGTGCGAGGTGATCCCGCTGCATACTGCGCTTGATTACACCTTCCCCCACCACAACCCGAACCCTGAAGACATGACCATGCTGCATGCCATGGCAGACGCGGTGAAAGAACATGGCGCGGATATGGCGCTGGGGTTCGATGGGGATGGCGATCGGTGCGGTGTGATTGATGACGAGGGTGAGGAAATCTTTGCCGATAAGGTCGGGCTGATCATGGCGCGCGATCTGTGCCAGCTTCACAAGGATGCGCAATTCGTAGTTGATGTGAAATCAACCGGCCTGTTCCTGACAGATCCAGTGTTGAAGGCCAATAATGCCACGACCGATTATTGGAAGACGGGCCATTCCTATATGAAGCGGCGGGTGAATGCGCTCGGCGCGCTCGCCGGTTTTGAAAAGTCAGGCCATTATTTTTTGAATGACCCGATTGGGCGCGGCTATGATGATGGGGTTTTGACCGCCATCCGCCTGTGTCAATTGATGGACCGTAACCCGGACAAAAAATTCTCTGACCTTAAGCGCGACCTGGGCCACACATGGTCATCTCCCACCATGGCCCCCTTCTGCCCGGACGAGCGGAAATATCAGGTCGTTGATCAGATGATCGCCCAGTTTACAAAACGGTTTGAAGACGGCGAAAAACTGCTGGGTCAGACAGTGACAGAAGTTGTGACCGTTAATGGCATCCGCATTCATCTTGAGGATGGGACATGGGGCCTGATCCGCGCCAGCTCCAACAAGCCGTCATTGGTGGTCGTGGTCGAAAGCCCAACATCAGAACAAATGATGCGCGATATGTTCACGCTGATTGACGATGCACTACAGGCCACAGGTGAAATTGGCGAATATGACCAGAAGCTTTAATTGCTGCGCAATGGCCAACCAGCCGATTGAGGCTCGCCAAACTTTTTTGGCGCGCCCGCGCAGCATCGCACAAAGCAAAAGCGCAGTGCGATTGCGTGAGCGCAAATAAAGCCACAGGCGAGATCGGTAAGTACGATCAGAAGCTGTAAGGCGCGCCAACTCATTCATCGCCTGATTGCATTCAGGCAAATCTTATCGGAATAAAACCTGTCAAGGTCCGAAAAGCAGAATATTTTCGTACTTAAACTGAATTATTCCAGCCCTTTACCCCAATATGGGACGCTTCGCCCTTGGGTCCAAAGTCAATTTGCTGTTACTGTAAGCGAAGGTGATTCGCTCCCTACAGTGATGAGGGCCAAATTGAAACGTGCATTCAACATTGCAATGTCAATGACCCTGACAATGGTAACCACATTGTCAATCAGCTTGGTCATGGGCGTTGGCAGCACGGCACAGGCCAGAAATCTGAACTGGAACGAATTGCAGGAATGCATCTACCTAAGATCTGATATTGAAGAAGTCCGCACCGAACAGGCGCTGGACCGTCAGGCCCAAAATCTGCCCCCGCTTTTAAAAACATTTGACCGTGAATGTGTGAAGGGGCGCACTGTTGCCAAGCGCGACTTTGACGTGGTCTGCTCAATTTCTGTCAATTATGAATCAAATTATTGCGCCTATTGGCGTGAACGGTTTGCGCTTCATAACAAAGCCGCGCGCAACTAGCGGCGCTTGCCCCTCACCAATAGCGAGATTGAAGCTTAGGCCACGCCCAGCGGGGTGGAATTCTATCAAGCGAATTGCATTTCAAATGGTATCTTTCCATATAGTGGCCAATGGCCCCTGTTGGCTTTTCAATCTCTGGCCTTGCTTCGGGAGATAACCGATCAAGCGAACTATCTGGCGATTGCAGATTGCGCCAGACATGCTGCCAGCTTGCAGGTTCCGGCCTGTCATAATCAAAACTGGTGATGACAGAGTCCATTTTTACATGACTGCGCCCACTTGGGAAAACCACTGTGCGGATCGTTGCATGCAGCTCTGGTTCCTCATTACTGTTCATTGCCGTCACGCGACGCGCAAAGGTGAAGCTGAATGGAACACCGGTTTCTTCAACCAGTGATCGAGGGTAGTCGAGCATTTCAATATAGGCGTAACGGTCTACGGTTGGCCAATCTCCGTTGCGGTCATAGCGTGACAAATCATTCTGTCGACTTAACTCCACTTCAAAGGCCTCTTTGTCGAAATTTTCAATGTCATCCCAATATAGCCCATAGTTGGCGTCTGGGTCGCTTTCCAACAACTTCCTGTCAGGAGAAGATATGTAAACGAAAGTCACATCCTTCAGGCGCGCGCCCTCACGCGCATAGATCATGGCTTCCGGCTCCCATTCCCGGCAGCGGTGAAGCAGTTGACGCCTCATCCACCGCAAATCAGGTTTAAGCGCAGCCCGTTCCCCCTCGCGCAAGGTGAGCGTTAGGTCAAGCCCCGGCAGCTTCAACGGGCCGGGCTTGTGATGGAAGCCATCGCCCAACGGCTTCCACCCATTTTCATCAACAAGATTGGGAAAATTCTGTAATCGGGGATGATTGTAGGCAGGTTCAAAAAACCCGTCCTCCGCATTTTGTTTGCGCCAATCATTACATTGCCATTCGTAATAGCCGGGCAGGCTGGTGCATTCATTGAATTTGACGTCGCCGACAAATGACCACAAGACGACTACAATCAATCCCACCCAGATCAAACTTAACAGCACTGTTTGGCGCATGGTTACTCTTCCCAATAGCGAGGCAGGTCTTTTGGCCATGCCCAGCGGGGAGGCAGTTCATGCACTTTTTGGCAATGGCTATTTTCATACATGAAGTCTGCCAATGATCGATAAGGAACGACTTCGCCTTCTTCTGTCATGATCGACTTACCTGTTGGCGAGCCATCCTCAAGCTTTAAGATTCGCCACAAATGTTGCCAACCTTTTGGGTCCGGCTTGCTATCATCAAAGCGCGTAATCATAGACACCATTTGCAAATTGCCATCCCGGTAGGGAACCACGATGACGCGATTGGTTGACGACACCTCAACCACACCCGCATTATTTATGAAGCTAATGCGGAAGGCATAAGTAACAATCTCTTCTATTCCAGTTTCTGCCGCTAACGAGCGGGGAGCCTCCAAAAATTCAATATCACGCCAACGTTTTATTGAACTGTCTTCCTCCATAGCACTTTTGTCATAGTCCCGCGCTTCTTGCTGATATGCTTTCAAGTCCTGCATGTCAGGCCAAGGCGTTAATGTCATATCAATCGGCAGGTCGCCAAATTCATCCGTGCCATCGAGCTTGCCTGCCGGAAGGAAATAATAGATTGAAACATCATCCAACTTGGTTCCATCACGGGCGTAAATGACCGCCCGAGGGAAACTAGTGGAACAGCTAAATCGATATTCGAAATAATACCACATGGCATCGGCGTCGACGACGGCCCGCTCGCTGTCCCGCAGATCAAAAGAAAACCCAACCAATTCGGAATGAAGTACCAACGGACCCGTAAAAAATTCCTCGCCCAGCCCCTTCCAGCCGTACTTATCGACAAGATTCGGAAAGTTCTTCAATTGTTGTGAGTTATATACAGGTCTATGAAACACTTCCCCAAATGTTTCCCGATCTTGTTCGCATCGCGCCAGGTAAGGTTCCGGCATCCCGGCGCATTCATTTGGCGTCAGCGCCTCATCAATTTGAGATATTTTTTCGGTCGCCCAATCATCAAGGTCGAAAACAAACACGCCAAACAGCAATCCGAAAATTGCTAGCCATAGGCCCACTAATATCACTGTTTGGCGCATTGTTACTCTTCCCAATAGCGAGGCAGGTCTTTCGGCCATGCCCAACGAGGGGGCAGGTAATCCGCCGACCAGCATGTGCTATGTTGGAGAATATAGTCTTTCAAAGGCGACATTGTGGGGTTGCGCACCGGCTTGGCGGCAGGTGTGCCCGCCCACGCGGTCATATCACGCCACAAATTTTCCCACGACTTTGGAACAGCGGCCTCACCATCAAATCGAACAATGGCAGAATCAAATTGAAGCGTTCCATCCCGATAGGGCAACAAAATTGTACGCACAGCGGATGATAACTCGACCTGCTCATCCTGATTAATAAGCTTTACCACATAAGCATAGGTCAAAATATTTTCTATGCTGGTCTCTACGCTCAACGAACGCGGCATTTCCAAGTAGAAAACCTCAACGCGGCGCGGCATAGCTTCAAAATTTTTCTGTAGGCCATAACCGATAGCGCTACGTTGCTCCAAGGTGGCGCCCAATTGGACTGAAAGAGCCAACAGATCTTCATCCCAATTTAGCCTGACTGGAGATACGACATTTTTCTCAGCAGGATCATTCAAGGGAATATATGCATATCGTGAAATATCTTCCAGCTCATTGCCTTTACGGCCATAAACCACGAGAAATGGAAGGCTTTGAGAGCAATGATACGGAAAATTAGTAGAAAGCCATTCAGCATCCCGCCCCATCATGGCACGTTCGCCTTCACGCAGTTTAAACTCTAAACCCAAATCAGGGATGGTTAGAGTATGTGGCCCCGCAATGGTACCATGCCCCAAATATTTCCAACCCCATCGATCAACCAAATTGGGAAAGTCGCTTAAATTTGGGTGATTATAAACCCGCTCTGTGAAGCCCAAGTCTGAGAGAACTGTTCTAAAATTTGAACACCGTTCATGGTAAGGTGAAGGTAGTCCTGTACAATCATCTTGCCGGATCACTGCGGCCAGCCTGTCATCCCAGTTCAGCCGCCAAACACCGAAAGCTGCGCCGACAAGAAGCAGCACAATTCCGGCCCACATAATTCGCCAGCGCATAACTTTTCCCCTCACCAATAGCGAGATTGAAGCTTGGGCCATGCCCAGCGGGGTGGAATTCTGTCAAGCGAATTACATTCCACCAAAGTACCCATGTGACCATCCAGCGTCGGGCTGCGATATGTTGCACCGGGCACCGCATCACGTGGTGGCCATTCGGGCACCAGATGTGAAGTCTGTGCATTTCGCCAAACATGCTGCCAGCTTGCAGGTTCCGGCCTATCATCATCAAAACTGGTAATGACTGAATCCATTGTGATACGCCCCCGACCCACGGGAAAAACTATGGTTCGGATCGTTGCATGCAGCTCCGGCTCCTCATTACTGTTCATTGCTGTGACACGGCGCGCATAGGTGAAGCTGAACGGCACACCTGTTTCTTCACCTAATGATTGGGGATAGTCGAGCATTTCGATATGGGCGTAACGGTCCACTGTCGGCCAATCCCCGTTGCGATCATAGCGTGACAAGTCATTCTGCCGACTCAACTCGGCCTCAAATGCATCCTTGTTGATATCATTGATGTCGTCCCAAAACACGCCCGAATAATATTCGACATCATCGCCATAGATAAATTTGGCAGTGTCTCTGTTTTCCACTCTGTAATAGACGAAAGTCACATCCTTCAGACGCGCGCCTTCGCGCGCATAGATCATGGCTTCCGGCTCCCATTCCCGGCAGCGGTGAAGCAGTTGACGCCTCATCCACCGCAAATCAGGCTTGAGCGCAGCCCGCTCCCCCTCTCGCAAGGTGAGCGTCAAATCAAGTCCCGGCAGCTTCAACGGGCCGGGTTTATGATGGAAGCCATCGCCCAACGGCTTCCACCCATTGTCATCAACAAGATTGGGAAAATCCTGTAATCGGGGATGATTATAGGCAGGTTCAAAAAACCCGTCCTCCGCGTTTTGTTTACGCCAATCATTACATTGCCATTCGTAATAGCCGGGCAGGCTGGTGCATTCGTTGAACTTCACGTCGCCCACAAATGACCACAAGACGACTACAATCAATCCCACCCAGATCAAACTTAGCAGCAATGCTTGGCGCATGGTTTTCCGTTCTATTTCCCCAAATCACGAACAGCATTAAGCTGCTTCAACTGCGAGCTTATCGCTTCATAGCCTTCTTTGCCAAATAAGGCCGCCACCCCTTTGCCATGCAATGCATCAGATGAAATTTTCTTATCGCCGTCAACTTTACTCGCCAACCCGCCAGCGATCAGCACAAGAATATCATTGATCGCTTCTTTGCCTATTTTCTGAAGCTGGTCGGTTCGCCCGCCATTACCCGTGGAAACACCTAGCACATCAGCAGCGGCATCAAGAAAGGTCTGTGATGTTAAAACTTGATCTATCTTTTTGATCCGCGATTCACCGCCTAATCGACCTACCATCGCATGTAGCAAGCCACCGACTTGTGCAATTTCATTGCGGGTTTGTGGCGATACATTTTCACCCTTACCTTCAAGCGCAATTTCTATATCAACTCTAATTTCGCCAGCACCTTCAAGAAAATCGGTTCCCGCATTCGCCCCCTGTGCAATAAAACGTCCGCCATAGGGAATGGCATTAAGTGCGGCGAGCGAAATTTCCTTGGTCGCTTCCACACCGATTTCCGTCCCGATACTACCGAATGCGCGCCCGGCACTGTCTGCAGCGGACCCATCGCCTTTGGGTTGGCCTGCCTTTTTCAGCTCAACAGCCCGTCTTAACGCCTCAGCCTGATCACCAGCGCCAAGCCCGACAACGTGCAGCCCGTTATTGTAGGTGCCCACTTTCTGGTTGATGGTGTAGCTTGAGTTTTCGCCTGCCGCGACGGAAAATCTTACAACGCCATCCTTTGTCTCGCGGGCGAGTGACACTGCATTATGTTGCACCTGTCGCGCGTCATCTCCGATCAACTTCCCTGCTTGTTCAACCTGCTTGCCTGCCTGCTCAAGCGCGCCGAAAGCACCGGGTGTTTTGCCGAAACTATAGCCAGGAGGCGCTGCCTGCGCGGTCTGGGTCGGTTTTTGCTTCTGCGGTTTCTGTCTTGAGCGGAATGGCCGGGTCAGCATCCGACATCTGCATAGCAGCACTATTGGCGGCAAGCTGGGTCACAGGCTGATCAAGCGGCTGCTTGCCGCGCGCGACCGCGTCCCGTGCCTTCACCTTTAGGTCGCCCAGCAAACCGGGTTTGGCATCAAAGAAGGCGTCTTCTCTGGGAAAGTCCCAATTGGCCTCCTGCCCCGCCATCTCGTTAATGCCCGCCTCCATAATATTGGCGATGCGCTGCGTGCTGTACTGTCCCTTTTGCCTTGCCTCATCAAAGCGGGGACGGTCTATCGCGCCTGAAATTGCCCCCATTCTTTGTGGCAAGGGCACCTCTTGCCCCTCAGGCGTTTTGCCGAGCACACCCCGGTCCAACCGGGCGGTTAGCCGATCAAGGTCATCATTTTCCGCGCCAAAAGATTGCCCTGTCTTCTTTTTTGGTCCCGGGTTCGGCCAAATCGCATCTGGATTAATTGCCATGTCAGTCTCCCTCCTATTTTCAAACTGCCTGCAACATGCTCACATTGTTGCATATATTGCTATATAGGATATGTATATTATTTTGCAACACTCAGCGCCAAGAAAACCGGCTGCCCTGATCAGGACAACCGGCTTCAAAACTTCAGGCGATCAGGAAAGATCAGGCGGCGAGCTGACGGCGCACCAGCTGATCATAATCAGTCATTAGCGACTGAGTGATGTCACCAACGGTAAAGCTATAAGGCCCAATTTCAGACACGGGCGTCACCTCTGCGGCAGTGCCAGTGATAAAGCACTGGTCAAAGCCTGCCATTTCTTCGGGCAGGATGCGCCGCTCAATCACCTCAATCCCGCGCGCCTTGGCAAGACCAATGACGGTCTGGCGGGTAATCCCGTCCAAAATGCAATCAGGGATCGGCGTGTGCAGCTTGCCGTCCTTTTCAAAGAAGACGTTTGCCCCGGTTGCCTCAGCCACATAGCCGCGATAGTCCAGCATCAGGGAATCGGCATAGCCATTCTTTTCCGCCTTATGCTTGGACAGGGTGCAAATCATATAAAGCCCCGCGGCCTTTGCCTCGCACGGAATGGTCTCAGGCGACGGACGTTTCCAATCCGACATTTCCATGCGGATGCCCTGCAAACGCTCCTCAGGCGAGAAATAGCTCGGCCAAGCCCATGTGGCGACGGCGACATTGATCTTGGTAGTCTGCGCCGACACGCCCATCATTTCAGAGCCGCGCCAAACAACCGGGCGCAAATAGGCGTCTGTCAGGCCATTGACGCGCACGGCGTCGATCTGGGCCTGATTGACCTCCTCAATCGTATAGGGAATGTCCATATCGAGCAGTTCGGCAGAACGGAACAAACGCTCAGTATGTTCTTGCAGCTTGAAAATCTCCCCCTCATAGGCGCGGGCCCCTTCAAACACGGACGAGGCATAATGCATGGCATGGGTCAAAACATGCACCCGCGCGTCACGCCAGTCGATCATCTCGCCGTTCATCCAGATCTTGCCGTCACGATCGTCAAAGCTTGCCGTGGTCATGGTACTAGGTCCCAAAAGTCTAAAAGGGTCAATAAGCGCAAAAAACCCGGTTTTTCCGGGCCTTATGAGGTTTTTCTTTTCGATTATGTCTCAAATCTCTTGCATCAGGTAACATTATAAGCTTATTATGTCAACATGGCTGACATAAAAAAGCAAGCAACACAGGGTTTCGGGGCAAAAGATGACGGGCAGTCGCCTGCCCGTCCCCTCGCGGGCCCCACAGCGGCGGGCAGTCCGCTTCTATTCCTGCGCGAAGAAGAATTACGCCAGGGGATAGAGCTTTTGTTCTATGCCTATCGCGACTTTATCTCTGACCCTGATGAGATTTTGGCAGCAGAAGGGTTGGGCCGTGCCCATCACCGGGCCATTCATTTTGTCGGGCGCAATCCGGGCATGACGGTCGCGGACCTGTTGAACATTCTGCGCATCACCAAACAAAGCCTTAGCCGCGTGTTGAAGCAATTGGTGGATGACGGCTATATCGAACAAAAGGAAGGCACAGTTGATCGCCGCCAAAGGCTGCTTTACCTGACCGACAAGGGCGAGGCTTTTGAACGCGCCCTATCCGCCCCCCAACGCGACCGGATGGCCCGCGCCTATCGCGAAGCAGGCCCCGAAGCGGTCGCCGGATTCCGACAAGTTCTGCTGGGCCTTATTGACGAAGATGACCGGGCGCGCATACTGGCAGCATTCTCACAATGGTAGGGTGACCTGCCACGACCTTGCGCAAACCGGACGGGCAGACATGACAAACCAGACGGCAACAGACCCGCACCATATTCTTGTGGTTGATGATGACCAACGGTTGCGCGATTTGCTCAAACGGTTTTTGTCTGGCGCGCAGTTTCGCGTCTCGACCGCCGCTGACACACAAGAAGCTGACCGCCTGCAACAAAGCCTTGCCTTCGACCTGATCGTTTTGGATGTGATGATGCCGGGGGAAAATGGCCGCGATTACGCAACGCGACTACGCAAGGCGGGCAATCAAATTCCCATTCTGATGCTGACCGCCATGGGCGAGGCTGCGGACCGCATCGCAGGCCTAAATACAGGCGTTGATGATTATCTGAACAAGCCGTTTGAACCTGAAGAGCTGACATTGCGCATTCGCGCGATCCTGCGCCGCGCCACCAGTATGAATGAAGCCACCTCAAATACCGGCGCAGGCGCAACCATTAGCGACAAGAAGATAGGCCCGATCAGTTTGGGCCAATGCCAGTATGACCCTGCCCGTCAGCGTCTGACCAAACAGGACAAGCCTGTCAAGCTGACCGAAAGCGAAGCCAATTTGTTGAGCATGTTGGTGGCGCGTGCCCCCCTGCCCATCCCGCGCAGCGAACTTGCCGCCCAGTTGGGCACCGGGCAGGACAGATCTGTTGATGTGCAGATCACCCGCCTGCGCCGTAAAATCGAACCCAACACACGCGACCCGCAATATCTGAAAACCATTCGCGGGTTAGGCTATGCCCTGCTGCCTGATGAGCCTGAAACAGACAGGGCAGATTGATGGCATCAGGCAATAAACATAGGCCCCAACCCGCTGCGGATCAAAAGGCGATGGATGGATTCACTGCGCCCCATTCGCCCCTGTCCCAAGAACAGCAGCGCGGGCTTGGCGCGCCCAACCCGCCCCTGAACTGGCGCAACCTGAATGAGTTTGGCAGCAACATCGCCAAACTGATGAAGCAATTCACCCCGCGCGGCCTGTTGCCCCGCGCGCTGCTGATCTTTGTCATTCCTGTCATTCTATTGCAGGGGGCCATCGCCTTTATCTTTTATGATCGTCATTGGGATACGGTGACCTCACGGCTTGGCAATTTGGTGGCAGGTGATATCTCTGCCGTCATTGACCTTTACAATCAGCGCACTGCCGACGGCATGACAGAGGCAAACCGTGCCCTTGTCACAGATTTCTCTGCCGCAAATTTCGGACTGATCCTGACCATCACCTATGATGCGACATTACCTGAAATGAATGGTGCGCCATTGGCGCGGTTTGATGCCCATCACCGCATTATCGGCCATGAATTAAGAAAGCGTCTGTCCTATCCGCTATGGGTCGATCTTTACGCATTCCCTGAACAGGCCGACATAAGAATCATGCTGCCTGATGATCTGTCAGACCCCGGCACCGGGACCGTGTTGCGGTTTCTTGTGCCGATCAAGCGGATCAGCACACCAACCGCGCAAATCCTGCTGTTATGGATGATGGGTCTGACCATCTTGCTGACCGTGGTTGCTATCCTGTTTCTGCGCAATCAAATTCGCCCGATTGCGCAACTGGCTGATGCTGCCAATCAGTTCGGGCGCGGGCTTGATCCAGTTGGCTTTAAACCAAGTGGCGCCACAGAAGTGCGCACCGCTGCCCGCGCCTTCATCCGTATGAAGCAGCGCATTGAACGGCAAATCAATCAACGCACTGATATGCTGGCCGGGATCAGCCATGACTTGAAAACCCCGTTGACGCGCCTGCGGCTTGAACTTGCCATGTTGCCGCCATCAGACGCGATCAATCACATGCGGGCGGACCTTCAGGATATGGAGGCGATGTTGCACGCCTATCTGGAATTCGCTAAGGGACAGGCAGACACAAGTACGGAACCAACGGACCTAAGCGCGCTTCTAACCGATCTGGTCAGCCGCTTTGACACGATGGGCAAGCCTGTTGCCCTGACGATTGCGCCTGACACACAGGGGTTGGAGGTGCATGTCCGCCCGATCCATATGCGCCGTGCGGTCGAAAATCTAATCAATAATGGCTGCCGTTACGGCGACACGGTTGCAGTTACGCTGGCCCGCAATGGCAGGCATCTAGAGATTATCGTCGATGACAATGGTCCCGGCATCCCTGAGGACAAGTATGACGAGGCGCTGAAACCCTTTAGCCGCCTGGACGAAAGCCGCAATCAGGACAGTGACAATCTTGGGTCAGGCCTTGGGCTTGCCATTGCCCGCGACATGGCCCGCGCCCATGGTGGCGACTTGATATTGAACCGCTCCTCACTGGGCGGCCTACGCGCCACGATCCGTTTGCCTGTTGACGAAACGGATGGCATCGCACACTCAAGCTAACACAGCAATCACACCGTTTTTCAATCCAACACGAAGGAGCTTTTTGATGAGCAAACTTTTTGACCTGACAGGCAAAACAGCCCTGATCACCGGCGGCAATGGCGGCATCGGCCTTGCCTTTGCCACCGCGCTTGCCGATGCGGGCGCCAACATCTCAATTTGGGGCACCAATGAAGATAAGAACAAGGCCGCCCTTGCCACCCTGCAGGCAAAGGGCATTAAGGCCAGCGCGCAGAAGGTTGATGTGTCGAACGAGGCGGCGGTCGATGATGCCTTTGCACAAGACATTGAAACATTCGGCCAAATTGATTCTGTTTTTGCCAATGCCGGGATCGGCTATGGCGCCAATCAATTCACCAAGCTTGAAACAGACGCCTATCGCAAGGTGATGGCGGTCAATGTGGATGGTGTGTTCTTCACCATGCGCGCCGCCTGCCGCCATATGACCGAACGGCCCGGCGGCGGGTCACTCGTCGCGGTGGCAAGCCTTGCCGCCCTTGAAGGGGCAGGCTTTAACGAACATTACGGTGCCTCAAAAGGGGCCGTCGCCTCAATGATCCGGGCGATTTCTGTTGAACATGCCCGTTGGGGCATTCGCGCCAACACGATTGCACCGGGCTGGATCGCAACGGACATGACGGCGGGGTCACAAAATTCCGACAAGTTTAATGACAAGGTGATTTCCCGCGTCCCAATCCGCCGCTGGGGGGAGCCGGAAGATTTTGCAGGCATTGCGGTCTATCTTGCCTCCGACGCATCAAGCTTCCACACAGGCGATACCTTCGTCATTGATGGCGGCTATTCCATCTTTTGATCTGGTGATCATCAACAAAGAAAAAGGCCCGGTCGCAAAACGCAGCCGGGCCACTTTTTTGTAGGGATCGGTTTATTCCCGATTATTTAATGTGCTGCGACAGCCATTGTTTGGGTCACAGGCTCAAGCCCCATCAGCACACCTGATGCCATCAGGCCAAGGCTGAAAACTGCCAGCACGACAAATGCAGCGACCTGGCGGCGGGCGGTACCTGAACTGATCGCGCCCATAATATCCTCCACAGCAGCGCGCAGCTTCATGTTGGAACGGGCCATAAATTCACGCACCACCAACAAGGTCAAAATGGCAGAGGCGAAAAAGAACGCGTCATAGGCCGCAATGGTTCCTGATGACAGGCCCACCGCAGTCAAAACCAGTCCGGCAAATGCAACGATAGACTGCAACCTATAAGCCACAACGCATTCCTTTCCTTAAACGCAATTTCTGTGTTGGCGGGCTGTGCTGCCTGCCTCTCTCATACCCTTATCTATATGGCTGATATATTTGCGTGAACAAGGACACATCCGGGCGCACCCCCATGGAATAGCACCCCACTTTACCGCGACGGGCGGTCGCACTTTTTCGGGCATTGCCTGCTGCCGGGTGATATAAACCCCTATGACCAATTCAGATGATCAGATTCGCCAGCGATTACTGACGCGCAAAGCTGCGTTGCAGGACGCGATTGCCCAATCTAAGGGTGCTCGTGCTGCAGTCGAACTTGATCAAACGCGCAATGGGCGACTAACACGCATGGACGCCATGCAACAACAGGCGATGGAAGAGGCAACAGCACG
Source organism: Alphaproteobacteria bacterium (assembly GCA_965229935.1). Taxonomy (GTDB): domain Bacteria; phylum Pseudomonadota; class Alphaproteobacteria; order SPJN01; family SPJN01; genus SPJN01. The sequence continues at coordinate 419,180 of CBDDKB010000002.1, read as the reverse complement.
CCGCCGCTTGGGCGAGCAAAAGGCCATTGATGCCGCCCTGATCAGACTTGATGAGGGGGAATATGGCTATTGCACCCTATGCGGTGATGATATTGCCCCGGCGCGGCTCAGCCATGATCCGGCGGTTGCCACCTGTCTGAATTGCGCGTCAGGAAAAGACGGTTAGTCGTCGCCCTTAGGATCGGTTGGTTTGCCTAGCCGCTTTACCTCGTCCGCATAGGCGCGGGCACGGGCTGATAAAAGCGACGCTGCCTCCTTGCGTTTGCCGTTGGCATAGTCCGCCAATTCACGCAAATGATCGAACACGCCATCAAGCACAGCTTCTGCATCGGCCTTGGCGGCCTGCAATTGGTCACGCTTTTCATCCTTGTGGGCGCGCAATCCGGCAACCGCCTTATGGGCCGCGTCCTGCAATTCTTCGGCAGCCTGTTTCAGGGCATCAAGCTCAGCCTGTTTCAGCGCCTTGACGTCCTGTTTCGTTGCCTTGGCAGCATTCTTAAAGGCTGACACGCTTTTACGATGTTCTTCGACCAACGGCGTCAGATCGACATTCTCGACCTTTTCCGCCTCGGTCTTCAAATCATTGATCAGGCGCACCGATCCTAAATGACCAAACGGGAATTCCTGAACCTGTACGGTTCCTTCAGACGGATCCTTTGCCATGATCAGCCATCCTGATCAGCCGCTGCTGCACCACCGGCATCAGCACCGGCGCCGCCACGAATTTCCTGCACCTTGGCAGCAACAGTTAGGGCAGCACCCAGCGCCGACTGGATCAACCCTTCGATTTGGGTCAGACGGTTATTCAGTGCAGCCATGGTGCCGGACAGGTCTTCGCTGTCATCATCGGCCCAGACGCGCAACACTTCCAGCATCAAGACGCCAACCGCGCGGCGGCGGGCAAAGCCTGCAACCAGATTGGCCGACAGACCGGCATGATCCAAAATCGCATCAAGCGATTGTTCAAACCGGGCAGCAATAATGGCAGAGCCGATGGGATCAAACCGCAACCCCTGCACCACCGCTGCAAAATACTCACGCTCGGACTGCAATTGATCGACATAGGCCATGATGGCGGCAAAAATCGCGTCGCGCATGTCTGATCCGGCCTGCGCACGATCAGGATCGGCACCAAGGCGGGCATCAACCTCATCCAACGTGCCTGCAACCAGCACCGCCTTGTTCGGCGCGATGCGCAATGCATCGACAATTGATATGCCTGCCTCTGTCGCGATTTCAGGAACGGTTGAGCGGACCCAGCCTTTGCGCGCAATCAAGGATTTGGCGGCATCTTGCAGTGCAGTTTTCTTATCGGACATTGGGGCATCTCCTAACCGGTTACGGCCCCTTCTTAGTTTTGGGGCGCTCATTTTTTTGCGAGTGTCAGGAGTATAAGCGCAATTCATCTTGTCGCACCAGCTTATTTCGCAGGTGCAGCATTTTTTGCGGTAAGATACTGAAAATTTAGCCTTTTTGGTCCAGTTCTTTGGACCGCTCAGCCGCAGCCGCGACCGCCCTGCTCATCAAATCGCGCAGGCCCTTTTCGCCCATCAGCACATCAAGCGCCGCAGCAGTTGTCCCGTTGGGACTGGTCACCATTTGGCGCAGCGCCGCAGGATCATCATCTGATTGATCAAGCAGATTTGCGGCCCCCACAATCGTGCCGCTGGCAAGTTGGGCCGCCATCTGTTCAGGCAGACCGGCACGGACCCCAGCAGCGGTCAAACATTCCGCCATATGGAACAGATAGGCCGGGCCTGATCCTGATACAGCCGTCACCGCATCCATCTGGCTTTCACTATCAAGCCTGACAACACTGCCCACAGCTTCCAACAAAGCCTCAGCCAATTCATAGGCTGCCTCGCCAACATGATCATTCCCGATCAGCGCCGTGACCCCTTGGCCGATGGCAGCAGGCGTGTTGGGCATGGCGCGAATGATCGGCGTCCCCTCAGGCAAAAGCGCGCCCAATGTCTTGAGAGAGACCCCCGCCGCGATTGAGATTGTTAGGGGTAGATTATCTTCATCATCCCATAGGGGCTGATAGGTCGGCAGCACCTGCGCCATGACCTGTGGCTTGACCGCAAGAACGGCAATATCGACGCCCTTTTTCGCGACTTTATCGAGCGTAGGGTTCAGCTTCAGATTATAATCCGCCCCGAGCGCGGTCAGATCATCCTGCGGTGTCGGTTCAAAAATATGCGCTTTGGTGGGGCGCACCAGGCCGGAGCCAAGCCAGCCGCGCATCATCGCGCCACCCATACGGCCCGCGCCGATCAACGCCAAGGCAGGGGCCTTTTTACGCCCGCCTGTCTGCTTTGTGTCCTGTGCCATCACCGTCCAGCCCCAACAATAAAGTGTGATGAGACTGATTTAGCAGGACAATTCAGGATTGTCTTGTGAAACTTCTGCGGCCCAAAAGCCGCCAATGGCGGAAAATCAGGCAGTCCCCTGGGTTTCCAGCAACGCCCCATCCAGCGCATCAGAAGGCGTCATCCCACCCCACAACAGGAATTGCAGCGCCGGATAGAACCGTTCGCATTCGGTCAAGGCGATCTCGATCAAATGTTCGGCCACCAATAGGCAGCGTTCAGAATGATTGGGCATAAACTGGCTTAACCGGAACAGGGGCACACCATCTTCTGACCACAGGTCGAAATGGCCCAGAATCAGCTTTTCATTCATCAGGCCCAACAGCTCATAAATCTCGCCATAGCGGTTTTTGGCTACGCGCAGGTCAGGGGCACAGGTCACATGCAGCGCATTAATATCCGTCAATGCACTGAAGCAGAGATGATAATCACACCAATTGCCGCTGACCGAAACCACAAGCTCCCCGTCTGAGCGGTCAAACGGCCACTCATGGGATTCTACAATAGCTTCAACAAGATCAAGCGGGTCGGCGGCACTTGGATTGATGGTCTGTCCCGAAACAGTGGGCATTTGGTGCGCTCCCCTCAGATATGGTGGCTGTCTACCAGTATCCCGGCCCCGGAAGGCACCCCAATATCTGGTATATGGCCCAACGCTTTACACAAGCATTGATAGCGTACACCAGTCCTTGGGGCCTGCAATGGGGTAAGCACAACTATTTTAAAAAGTGCAGTTTTTCAACATGTTAGCAAAGGCGCACGCGACAGCGCACAGGCTTAATATGCCCACTGTCATGGATAAGTCACGAATCAAGCTGGTTTTTTCGGGGTTTTTGGCGGCAAAGGCCGATGATCAGGCCTTACTGATTTGCGCCCAATTTTGCCTCAAGCGCGTCGATGCGGGCCTTCAAAGCCTCATTCTCTTCACGGGCCTTTTGCGCCATTTCGCGTACCACGTCGAAATCCTCACGCGGGACCAGATCCATCTGCGCAATCAGCCGTTCGGCCTGTTGGCGCATCAGCACCTCAAACTCGTCGCGCACGCCCGTCAAAGCACCGGCGGCATTGGTCACAAGTTTGGTCAAATCATCAAACAGACGGTTATCATTCTGCATGGAAGGTCGGTCCTGCTTATCATTATGGCGCCAGATCGCGCACGTTGTGGAGAGACTAGGCCCAAGCCCGCCCCTACTCAAGAGCGTGAATGACGCATCACATAAAATCACCACATTTTCCGGCGACAGCTTGAACAGCTTTATTGAGATTGCGCCCTTTTCAGAGTAAGCAATCCCCATCTGCTTGCCAAATGTGAGATTTCCATGCTTGCCATCCCGTTCCCGCAAATTGACCCGGTACTGATAGAGCTTGGCCCGCTGGTCATTCGCTGGTACGCGCTGGCCTATCTGGGCGGGATTCTAATTGGCTGGTGGCTGGTCAATCGTTTAATGGCGCAACAAAGCCTGTGGCCCGCCAACAAGGCACCGACTGACAAACAGGGCGTTGATGATTATGTGTTATGGGCAACGCTGGGTATCGTGCTTGGCGGGCGGCTTGGCTATATCCTGTTTTACAATTTCGATCATTTCATTGCCGACCCATCGCGCATTTTCCGCGTTTGGGAAGGGGGCATGGCCTTTCATGGCGGTCTTGCAGGCATTGTGGTTGTCACCATCCTGTTTTGCCGCCGCCGCAATATCCCGTTGATGAGCTTTGCCGACACGCTGGCCATGGTCGCGCCCATCGGGCTGCTGTTCGGGCGGCTTGCCAACTTTATTAATGGGGAGCTTTGGGGCCGCACAGCCGACCTGCCCTGGACGATGGTCTTCCCTGGCGCTGGCCCCCTGCCGCGCCATCCCAGCCAACTATATGAGGCAGGGCTTGAAGGGCTGGTCCTGTTCTTGGTGCTGTATGGCTTGGGCCGCTATGGCAATGCATTGAAACGGCCCGGCACATTGGTGGGCCTGTTCTTTATCGGTTATGGCGCTGCCCGCACGTTCGTTGAATTTTTCCGCGAGCCTGATGCCCATATCGGTTTCCTGATCAGCTTTGGCAATGGTGGATTGACCATGGGGATGCTGCTGTCCCTGCCATTGATCATAATCGGTATCGGCTTTTTGATGGCGCGCCCGAAACAGGCAGACGCGCATGTCTGACCTGCCACCCCTTTTGGAAAAGCTTGCCCGCGAGATTGACCTGTCAGGTCCGTTGAGGGTTGATCAGTTTATGGCCATGGCAATGACTGACCCTGATCATGGCTATTACAGCACAGGTGCCCCCATCGGCGCGGAGGGCGACTTCATCACCGCCCCTGAAATCAGTCAGATGTTTGGCGAACTTTTAGGCCTATGGGCGGTTGATACGTGGCAGCGGCTTGGCTGTCCTGACCCGTTCTACCTTGTAGAGCTTGGGCCGGGGCGCGGCACGCTGATGGTTGATGCCTTGCGCGCCGCAGGAGCGGTCCGTCCCTTCCTCACCGCCATGCGCCTTCATATGGTTGAGGCAAGCGGCCCCCTGCGCGTCATGCAGAGCACTAAGATCGCCCACACGATCCAGCATCATGATCGCTTTGACGATGTGCCAACAGATGCGCCCCTGATCCTGATTGCCAATGAATTTCTGGACGCCTTGCCGATCCGGCAATATCAGAAAACCGGCAAGGGCTGGTGCGAACGGCTGGTTGGCCTTGACCGCAAGCCAACCCTGCCCGGCCTGCCAAAGCCTGACGCCCCCAGCCTGTGCTTTGCCCTGTTGAATGAAACAGTGCCCGACCCGATTGGCTTGTTGGGCGCGCGGGTGCGTGGTGCGCTGCCCGGTGCGATTGCTGAAACCTGCCCGTCAGGCGAAGCATTGGTTGAAGCTGTCGGCCACCGCCTTGCGACGCAAAATGGCGCGGCTTTGTTTATTGATTATGGCCCCGCCCAAAGCGGCTTGGGCGATACATTACAGGCGGTGAAGGATCATAAATTCTGCAATGTTCTGACCACGCCGGGACAGGCTGACTTGACCGCCCATGTGGACTTTGAACGGCTTGGCATGATCGCGAACAAGGCCGGGGCACAGGCCTATCCCATCGCCACCCAAGGTCAGTTTCTTGAAGCATTGGGCATTAACTACCGGGCCAACGCCCTAAAGAAAACAGGCGCAGCCGCCAGCATCGAAGCGGCCCGCAAAAGGCTGGTGGATGACGACCAGATGGGAGAGCTGTTTAAGGTTTTGGGCCTGTCGGGCCCTGACCTTCCCGGCCTTGCGGGCCTGCCTATGAACACGGACGGGCTGACATGAGCATGCTGATCGCAACCAGCGATGCGCTGAAATCTGGTCGCTGCCAGCATGGCTTTTTCGGACGGGCGGGCGGCGTCTCAACCGGGTTATATGCCAGTTTGAACTGCGGCCCCGGCTCCCACGACGACAAGGCCCATGTCACCGAAAATCGAAGCCGCGTTGCAACAGCGCTGGGCGGCGGGCCGCTTTACACCCTGCACCAGCATCATTCCGCAGATTGCAAACTGATCGGCGCGAATGATGACCCATCCCATCACCCCAAGGCCGACGCGATGGTGACCGACCGGCCCGGCGTGATATTGGGCATTTTAACCGCCGATTGCGGCCCGGTTCTGCTGGCGGATCGTCAGGCGGGCATTATCGGCGCGGCCCATGCGGGCTGGCGCGGCGCAACTGGCGGCGTGCTCGACAACACCATCAAGACCATGATCTCGCTGGGGGCATCTGCTGACAATATCCATGCCGCACTTGGCCCCACAATCGGACCGGAGGATTATGAGGTGGGCGCGGATTTTATCACCGCTGTTACAGACGCTGATGACAATGCCGCTGATTATATCGTGACGGACGACAGTTGGCCCAAACCCCATTTCGATCTGCCCGGCTATATCGGCGCGCGGCTGATCAAATTAGGCGTCGGGCGGGTTGATCTGGACTGTGCCCGGTCAACCTATGCGCGCCCGCAGGACTATTTCTCATTCCGTTATAATACCCATCAGAATGAGGCCGATTATGGCCGCATGATCGCCGCCATTTGCCTGACCTGAACCGGAGTTTTTGCAGCCTATGCCCTATTTCATCATGTTGATGCTGTTTTTCGTGGTCATGATGCTGGGCGCCTGCGTCATTGTTATCTGAAAATCGCACGTAAATGGCATTTGCTTTTGTTTACAGGTCGGTGACTCATTGGTATGAGTCGCGAGCAGCTTGAGACGTGGGAAGGGGCTCATCCATGAAAATTCTTGGCGGTAATGCCAACCCTCAACTGGTCAATGCCATTTGCGATACGCTTGGCATCAATCAGACCAAGGCGAATATTCGGCGTTTTGCGGATAATGAAGTCTGGGTTGAGATCCTTGAAAATGTACGTGGCGAGGATGTCTTTGTCGTCCAGCCGACCCATTTCCCGGCCAATGACCATTTGATGGAATTGCTGGTCTGTATCGACGCGTTGCGCCGCGCCAGTGCCAAGCGGATTACCGCTGTCATTCCCTATTTCGGCTATGCCCGTCAGGACCGTAAACCCGGACCGCGCACGCCGATCTCTGCCAAGCTGGTGGCCAACCTGATCACCACCGCTGGCGCCGACCGTGTTGTCACGGTTGATCTGCATGCAGGGCAAATTCAGGGCTTTTTCGACATCCCGCTCGACAATCTAATCGCCGAACCTGTAATGGCAGCCGACATTCGCGAAAATTGCGATACGGATAATTTGCTGTTCGTCTCCCCCGATGTGGGCGGCGTGGTCCGCACGCGCGCATTGGCAAAACGCTTTGATGGTGACCTAGCCATCGTTGACAAGCGCCGCGAACGGGCGGGCGTATCCGAAGTGATGAACATCATCGGTGACGTTAAGGGCCGTAGCTGCATCATGGTCGATGATATCGTCGATTCAGGTGGCACATTGTGTAACGCGGCAGAGGCGCTGATGAATGCGGGCGCAAAAGACGTGACCGCCTATATCACGCATGGCGTTTTGTCCGGCAAGGCAGTTGAACGTGTCGGCAATTCCGTCCTGAAAGAGCTTGTGATCACTGACACGATTGCCCCGACGGATGAAGTTAAGTCGGCACGGAATATCCGCCGCATTTCAATGGCGCCCCTGTTGGGCGAGGCGATCCACCGGATTTCCGAGGAACATTCTGTTTCAAGCCTGTTTGACTAGGAGCTGAGCGATAATGAGCAATCAGATCATATTTTTCGCAGGCTCTGCCCGCAAAGACTCGTTCAATAAAAGGCTGGCCAAGGCCGCCAGCGAGATGGCTGCGTCGATGGATGCAGACGCGCTCTTCATCGACTTGGCTGACTATCCCATGCCGCTATATGATGGTGATCTGGAAGCTGCTGACGGGTTGCCGGAAAAGGCCAAGGAACTGAAAGAGATTTTTGCCAGCGCCGCTGGGCTGTTCATTGCCTGCCCTGAATATAATTCTGGTTACCCCGCCCTCCTCAAAAACACGATTGACTGGATTTCACGTCCTGACCCCACTGTTGAGGGTGATTTCATGCTGCGCGCCTTTGCAGGCAAGCAGGCAGTAGTCGTATCTGCCAGCCCCGGCGGGTTTGGCGGTATGCGCGCGCTTGTGCCCCTGCGCATGTTGCTGGGCAATATCGGCGTGACCGTGCTGCCCAACACAATGTCATTGTCTGCCATCCACGAAAAAATGGATGCAGAGGGCAATTTCACTGATGATGGCAGCAAAGGCGCCATCCATATGGCTGTCCACGCCCTTGTTGAGGCCGTGAAATAGACCAAAACAGGTCTGATTTGCCGCAGTTTCAAGCCGGAAACAGCGATTTCTTGGCTTGCGCGTCCCCGTCCGCTCCGTTACAAGACCCGTTCGATAGGCCCTACACCCTTGGAGGAAGGCTATCGAGGCTATGTTTGCATGCTGCAACACAGCCAATACATAACTGATTTTTCAGGAGACTGAGCTATGAGCGGGAACAACACCCTCACTGCCACGATCCGGGACCGTGCCGGCAAGGGGGCCGCACGGGCAGCACGCCGCGAAGGTCGTGTACCGGCTGTTGTCTATGGCGACAACAAGGAACCCCTTTCAATCTCTATTGAAGAGAAAGCACTCGTCAAGCTTTTGGGCGCTGGCGGCTTCTTCTCAACAATGGTTGACATCGACGCTGACGGCACCAAGGAAAGCGCACTGCCCCGTGATGTGCAGTTCCATCCCGTGACCGACCGTCCGATGCATGTTGACTTCCTGCGTCTTGCCAAGAACGCAACCATCGCGGTTGAAGTTCCTGTCCACTTCGTCAATGAAGAAGACAGCCCGGGCCTCAAGCGCGGCGGTGTTCTGAACATCGTTCGTCATACGGTTGAAGTTAACGCCCCTGCTACGGCAATTCCTGACACCATCGAAATTGACGTGTCACAGTACGACATTGGCGATTCCATTCATATCTCAGCCGTGGCGCTGCCTGATGGTGTGGAACCGACCATTACAGACCGTGACTTCACAGTCGCAACCATCGCAGCACCGTCTGCTGTCAAGTCTGCCGAAGATGAAGCAGCCGAAGACGCAGAAGCAGCCGAAGGCGAAGAAGGCGGCGAAGAAGGTGGTGACGAAGGCGGCGAAGACTGATCTTCCGCCCGTCTGGGGACGGTCCCGTAATCAGGGACTGCCCATCTGACAAGTAACGGAGACGTGCCATGATGATTTTGGCTGGCCTAGGGAACCCCGGCAGCAAATATCAGAACCATCGGCACAATGTCGGCTTTATGGCGGCGGAGGCTATCCTTCGCCGTCATGCATTTCCGGCCCCGAAAAAGCGCTTTCAAGCATTGGTCAGCGAAGGCCGATTGGGCAACACCAAATGCCTGATCATGCTGCCGCAAACCTATATGAATGAATCAGGCCGCGCGGTGGGCGAAGCCATGCGCTTTTACAAGCTGGGCCCTGAAAATGTAACGGTGCTTTATGATGAACTGGATTTGGCGGCAGGCAAACTGCGCGTCAAAACTGGTGGTGGTGCAGCGGGGCATAATGGCATCCGCTCTATCTCCAATCATATCGGCGCAGACTTTACCCGCGTGCGGATCGGCATCGGCCATCCGGGCGACAAGGCACGGGTCCATGGACATGTATTGGGTGATTTTTCCAAAGCCGATCAAGATTGGTTGCCCTATATGATTGACGCCATCGCCGATAATGCAGACCTGTTGGCTGCGGGCGATCAAGCAGGATTTATGAATAAAGTGGCTCTCGCCACGCGAAGCGAGGATTAACCGATGGGTTTCAAATGCGGCATTGTCGGGCTGCCCAATGTGGGCAAGTCCACCCTGTTCAACGCATTGACACAAACAGTGGCAGCGCAGGCGGCGAACTATCCTTTTTGCACAATCGAACCGAATGTCGGCAATGTTGCCGTGCCTGACGAACGGCTCGACACGCTGGCGGCCACTGCCGCGTCTGCCAGCATCATCCCGACGCAATTGACCTTTGTGGATATTGCCGGGCTGGTCCGCGGCGCGTCAAAGGGCGAAGGGCTGGGCAATCAGTTCCTTGCCAATATTCGCGAAGTTGACGCGATCTGCCATGTGCTGCGCTGCTTTGAAGATGACGACATCACCCATGTTGATGGCAAGGTTGACCCTGTCGCCGATGCGGACACGGTTGAAACCGAACTGATGCTGGCTGATCTTGAAAGCCTTGAAAAACGCTATACCCGTTTGGAAAAGCAGGCCAAGACAGGCGACAAGGACGCCAAGATCATGGTCGCCCTGATGGACAAGGTGCTAGCGGTCCTGCGCGATGGCCAGCCTGCCCGCGTTGCCGATATCGACAAGGAAGAGAAAAAGCTGTTTGAAGGTTTGCAGCTTCTATCCTCCAAACCTGTTTTATATGTCTGCAATGTCGAAGAAGATGCCGCTGCAACAGGCAATAGCTTTTCTGAGGCCGTTGCCAAAATGGCCGCTGAAAAAGGCGCGATCAGCGTCGTCATCTCAGCCGCGATTGAGGCTGAGGTTGCTGGCCTGCCCGCCGATGAACAGCCCCTATTCCTTGAAGAGCTGGGGTTAAGTGAAACCGGCCTCGCCCGTATCATTCGCGCAGGCTATGACTTGCTGGGTCTCATCACCTATTTCACCTGTGGGCCGAAAGAAACCCGCGCCTGGACTGTGACTGAGGGAACCAAGGCCCCCCAAGCCGCCGGTGTCATCCATACGGATTTTGAAAAAGGTTTCATCCGCGCAGAGACAACTGCCTATGACGATTATGTTGGCCTTGGTGGTGAAGCTGCCGCAAAAGACGCGGGCAAGGTGCGGCTTGAGGGCAAAGACTATATCGTCAATGACGGGGATGTAATGCTGTTCAGGTTCAATACCTAGGCTTCGATTCCCAATGTCGGCAGTGGCAGCGGTTCGATCTGCATACGTTGCGTGACCCAATCGGTCAGCGCCGCGACATCCGGCACATTAATCTTGCCATAGTGCCGCTCAATCAGGTCGAGCTGCTCAAACTCCCGCAAACATTTATTGACCGACACGCGCGTGACACCCAAGGCGCCCGCCAACTGGTCCTGCGTTAGCGTCACCTGCGCCGATGACGCTTCTGGCGGCACAGCGCGCAGCAACATTTTCGCAGCCCGTACATCAAGGGGCAGCGACCGCATCTCCTCTATAAACTCAAGCGAGGCATAAAGACGGGTCGTCACAACGGCCAGCAGGCTTTGCCGAAATTCGGGATTGCTGCCCAACACACGGTCAAAGGCTGCTTTACTGATCTGATCGACCACAGTCACCCCCATCGCCTGCGCGTGATGGGTGCGTGGCACCCCGGCGAACAGGGTAAACTCCCCAAAGCAGTCACCGGGCGTGAGATGGACAGTGACGATATAATCCCCATCCACAGTGTAATTGCCCATGCGCACAACGCCCTTGCGCACCACTGACAGGCCCGGCTCCGCATCCCCGCGATGGTGGATCGTCTCCCCATCCTGATAAGTCACAGGTGTCCCCGCAGAGAACAGTGCCTTGCGCAACTCCTCCGGCAAGGCATCAACAAGCCCGATAGTGCCAAATCCGATCAAATCACCCATAGATGGAATGTAAAATTTTTGACATTCAACCGCAAGCCTTTCTGCTACTCCCAAACCCATAACAAAAAGCGGGAGGAGAGACCCATGCCCTATCAGGTAACATTGATGCTGATTTTTGCAGGTTTTGCCGCGCTTGAAGCGTGGCGTCACGGCCTGTTGAACCTGAAAGGCGAGGTAAAGGATGACCTGAAGGTTGAGCTGATCGGCGGCCCTATATTGCTGTTCATGACCCAACCATTGGTTCTTTTCACCTCTGCCGCGCTGGTTGGGCTTGTCTTTCCTGAAACCAAGGACAGTTTGGCAAGCCTGCCCTTTTGGGCGGCGTTCGGTCTGCTGATCCTGCTTGATGATCTGACACAATATTGGTGGCATCGGTTAAGCCACACTTTGCCTTGGCTTTATAATCTGCATCGGTCACATCACAATGCCGAGTATATGAGCGTGCGCATGGTCTATCGCAACAATGTCTTTTACTATTTGTTGATGCCGGGTCTATGGCTGTCTGGTGCTATGCTGTTTATGGGCTTGGGTGAGGTTTATGCCGTCTTTATCGTTGCCAAGTTGACGATCATTATCGCCGCCCATTCGTCGGTCAGATGGGACCAACCGCTTTATAAGATCAAGGCCTTGCACCCGGTTATGTGGGTGGTGGAACGGCTGATCTCTACCCCCACAACCCATGCGGCCCATCACGGCAAGCACACCGCCGATGGGGTCACGAATTATAAGGGTAATTTCGGGAACATGTTATTCCTGTGGGATGTGATTTTCGGCACGGCCAAAATCACCCGTCAGGTGCCACCCGCATTCGGGGTGGAGGATTTGCCCCCCGTCACCGCCGCCGAACAATTGGTCTGGCCGCTGGTCAGGTCCGATAACACGGCCATCACCAGCGCCCCGACAACGGTTGAACAATCCGCTTAAGCTGACGTGGCAGCAGCGGCGGCGGCAAAATGGGCAAAGGTACGGTCCCGCGCCTGTTTTGCCGCTGCTTCATCATAATGTTGCGGCCGATCTGACTGGAAGCCATGATCAGCATCATACATATGAATGATCACATCAGGATGCATGGCGCGGATCTGCTCCACATCTTCTTCTGGGATTGAGGCATCGCGCGCACCGAAATGCAGCATGGTAGGGCATTTGGGCTCTAGCTCGATGAACTGCTTGATCTGCCCACCATAATAGCCGGCACAGGCGGCCAAGCCGCTGACCCGCGCAGCGGCAACCCAGGTAACAGACCCGCCATAGCAGAACCCGGTGCAAAAGACGGGCCCCGCCCCCTGCAACGCATCAACACTGGCCTGCACATCAAGCACCGTGTCGTCATAGTCAATACGGGCGCGCATGGCGATGGCGTTCTGCACATCCTCTGCCGTATAGCCTGTTTGATAATCGCGTGTGTCGCGATCATAAAGCTGTGGCGACAGAACCCGATACCCTTCATCGGCAAAGCTGTCGCATAATTGCTTGATATGATCGGTGACGCCGAATATTTCCTGCACCAGCACCAGCCCACCCTTAACTGGCACACCATCTGCTGGGCCTGTTTCATAGGCCTTGAATTCATGACCGTCAGCAGCGGTCAAGCTGACCATTGTTCCACGCATATTGGAAAATCCTTACTAATTAAAAATAACAGCTACTAGGCGACTGAGATGTTGGTTTCGGGGCGCAACTTTTTGCGCGCCATAACGGAGGCGTAGCCTGCATCCGCAGGCTACTGCCGTGAGTTCTGCTAAGCGATTGAGGTTTTGAAGACAGGCTTATCAGCATCAATCCACTTGCGCACAATAGGGCGCGCTGAATGCGTCTCAATAAATTTAGAAAGGCCCGGCCATTTTTCCGCATCAGGGGTATAGCCCGCGTGACGCAGATTGATCATCTGACACAGGACAGACACATCGGCGATGGTGAAACTGTCGCCAACAAAATGCAGACCGCCATTTAACTGCGCCTCAAAATAATCAAAGATCGGGGGCAAGACTTCCGTCATTGTCTTGTCAGCTGTTGCCACATCAGGTTCCTTGCCGCTCATCGGTGCAAAGATGATGGGACGGAAGATACCAAGGCCGATTTTCGCCGCCACATCTGAATCCGCATATTCTTCGATCCACAGCGCCCGGCCATAGCTTTCCGCATCCTTGGGGAACAGATCACTATCGGGGGCAAGGCGGCTGATGGCGCCGCAAATTGCCGATGAATCAGGAATGTAGGTTTCGTTCAGTTTGGCAAGCGGCATCCGCTTTAGCGGGTTTTGTTCGACATACCAGTCCGGGGCGGCGAATACATTGACCACCTCCAACGCGCAATCAACGCCCGCTTCTTCCGCCACGATCAATGCCTTGCGCACAAAGGGGCTGCCGCTCATCCCATAAATTGTCAGTGTCATCACACTCTCCTGTTCTTTGATTAAATAACTGCTTCGATCAGGAAGGGGCCGCGCCTGTTGCACGCCGCCTTCATCAGATCTTCAAATTCTTCACCTGTTGTGGCCTTGGCTGCCTCAACCCCCATGCCTTTGGCGATCTGGGTAAAATCAAGATCGGGGCGGCTGATGTCCAACATGTCGAGCGCCTTGCGCCCCGGATTGCCCGCGCCAACGCGGCCAAGTTCCACATTCAAAATAGCGTAGGATCGGTTGGCGAATATCACTGTTACCACATCCAGATTTTCGCGCGCCATAGTCCACAGGCTTTGGATTGTGTACATTGCCCCACCATCGCCATGGGCACAAATTGTCTTGCGGTCAGGCCCTGCAACAGCGGCACCAACAGCCACGGGCAAGCCCTGTCCAATAGACCCGCCGGTCAACTGCAAATGATCAAAGGGGGCAGCGGTCGGCAAAAACGCCTCCGCCCCGAAGGAGCTGGTGGCAGCCTCTTCAGACAGGATGGCATTGTCCGGCATATGCCGCCCGATAGATTGCCAGCACTTGACGGCATCAAGCGCCCCTTCAGGTGCATCGGGCATCACCCGTTCAGCAATTGAGGGCGCGGCGGACGCATCGATCCCCAAACCGGACAATAGGCCATCAATCGCCATATCCACATCCTGTTCGGGCCGCGCCAAATCTGTGACGGCGCACCCTTCTGGCACCAAACAGCTCGACACATTCGGGTAGGCAAAGAATGACACCGGGGCTTTCGTGCCCAGCACGATCATCTGTTCAGTGCCGTTGAGCTGTTCAAGCGCCATTTCGGCGAAATATTGCAACTTGCCAATGGGCACACGCCCGGCACCGCGCGCAGTTTTAGTCACAAATGTATCGGCAATAATTTCTGCGCCCGTCGCCTGTGCGATCAGACCCAATTTGGCGAGCTTTGCCTCATCCCCCGTGACGGGGCTGCCGATCAATATGACCCGCCGTCCGCTTGCCTTCAGTGCGGTGACGGCCTGATCTATCGCCTTATCCTCAACCGCTTTTGGCGCGGGCAAGGGCGGCATGGGAGCAAGGGACGCCCCCTCAACCTCAGTCCAGGCAAGGTCGGCGGGCAATACAAGTGACGTGATCTGACCGGGCGGTGTCATCGCTGCGGCATAGGCCTGCGCTGCGGCATCGCCCAAGCCTGCCGCGCTATCTGCCCTGATCAGCGTGTGGGAGACGCTGCCCGCAACCCCATCAAGGTCTGAGGTCAAGGGCGCATCAAGCGCCAAATGATCTACCGCATGGTCACCAATCAGATTAATCAGCGGCACCCCTGCCCGGCGCGCATTATGAAGGTTGGCCCAGCCGTTTCCGACGCCGGGGCCCAAATGCAGCAAGGTGGCGGCAGGCTTGCCCGCAATCCGGGCATAGCCGTCTGCGGCGCCTGTTGCGACCCCTTCAAACAGGGCCAAAACCGACCGCATCCCGTCAATTCGGTCGATCGCAGTCACCAATTGCATTTCAGACGTACCGGGATTGGCAAAACACGCCTCAACCCCCATGCCATGCAGGCTTTGCAACAAAAGATCTGCCCCAGTCATGGTCACGCTCATGCTCATGAAATATCTACCCTTTTTTGATCATCTTAGTATGGGCAGGACCATATCACAGGCGCGCGCGGGTGGCAGCGGAATTTGACAAAAAATCGCCCACCTGTTTGCGTCTGCCGCTTGCGTCTAACCTTTGCGGACACCATACTGCGGCCATCGAAATTCACTCATTAAGAAAGAGCATAATATGGCCGATAAGATCGCAATAGATTTGGGCGAAAAAGGCAAAGTCAGCGGCTTTGTAGAGCCGGGCTTTGAAGCCTGTGTTGACCAGTTCGTAGCCAATTTTAACGAAGACGAAGAATTGGGCGCAAGCTTCTGTGTTCGCCATGGCGGCGATACCAAGGTTGATCTGTGGGGCGGCATTGCTGACCCTGCGACAAAGGCTCCGTGGGAAGAGGACACGGTTTCCATCGTCTTTTCGTCTACTAAAGGGGTCATGGCCCTGACCGCCCATATGCTGATCGAAGAAGGCAAGCTTGACCCCGACCAACCTGTTGCAGAGATCTGGCCCGAATTTGCCGTGAATGGCAAAGAACAGGCCACTGTGCGCATGATGCTGAACCATACGGTTGGTGTGCCTGTGTTCCGCGACCCCGTTGCTGAGGGGCTGTTCTATGATTGGGACAAGGTATGCGCCCAACTGGCAGCGCAGGCCCCCTATTGGGAACCGGGCAGCAATCAGGGCTATCACGCCGTAACCTTTGCATGGACCGTGGGGGAGTTGATCCGCCGCGTGACAGGCAAGACCCCCGGCACCATCATCAAAGACTATTTGGCTGACCCGCTTGGGCTTGATCTTCATTGCGGCACGCCAGAGGAGGTGGAGCCGCGCATCGCCCCGATGCAAACTGCCAAGCTGGATGGGGTTGACCCGGAAAATCTGTCGCCCTTTATCGCCAAGGCGTTAAGCGATGCCGAAAGTGTGCCCCACAAATTCCTGTTCAATGATGGCGGCTTTGCAGCGGGCGTCAACAGCCGTGAGGCTCATGAAGCCGAAATCCCCTCAGCCAACGGCATCACAAATGCGCGCGGGTTGGCCGGGGCCTATACGCCCTTTGCATTGGGGGGCGCATATAACGGCAAAACATTTGTTAGCGAAAAAGTCCTGCGCGGGATGACGCAAGTTTCCGCCGCTACCGGGCGTGATGAAACACTGTATATGCCAACACGTTTTTCCATGGGCTTTATGAAATCAATGGACAATCGCAATAATCGCTTTGGAATGACAGACAGCGCCATTATGGGCGTGCGCGCCTTTGGCCATGTGGGTGCGGGCGGCTCCATCGGATTGGCAGACCCGCGCCACGGGCTTGCCATCGGTTACACCATGAACCAAATGGGCGCTGGCCTGATGCTGAATACGCGCGGCCAATCGCTAGTGAACGCCGCCTATGCCGCCATCGGCGCGCCGCTTGATTAAGATTTATTTTTCCGAACCATTTATTGAAACTGAAACAATCTAACGGACCAAACCATGATCCAAGACAATACCCCCATTCTGGTCGGCGTCGGCCAGGTGACCGAAAAAGGTGCACCGCTGGCCGAAGCATCCTCCCCCCTTGATTTGATCGAACAGGCTGCCTATGCCGCCGCAGAAGATGCGGGCCTTGCCAAAGACGCATTGGCCGATCTTGATACGCTGGTGATCGTGCGCGGCTTTCGTGAGCCGACGAAAAATTCCCCCGCTGTCATTCAGCGCCGTATCGGCGCCAGCAAGGCGCAGGCATTTCTGACACCCCATGGCGGCAACACACCGCAATATCTGGTCAATCGCTATGCAGAGGCGATTACAAAGGGTCAGAACCGCTTTGTCCTCTTTGCCGGGTCTGAGGCAATGGACACGGGCCGCCGCATCATCAAGGAAGGCGGCACCCCCGACTGGAACGAACCGGATGATGAGGATGCGACCTATCTGTTCCCGGACGTTGACATGTCAAATGATTATGAAAAGGCGCACGGCGTTTTTCCCCCCGCCAGCATCTATCCGATGTTTGAAAATGCACTGCGCCAGCATTATGGCCGCGCCATCAATGATCATCAGATGGAATTGGGCAAGCTGTTTGCAGGCTTTACCAAGGTTGCGGCAACCTCGCCCCATGCTTGGTATCCCATCGAACGCAGCGCCGAAGAAATCGCCACCGCGACCGACAAAAACCGCTATGTCGGCTGGCCCTATACCAAGTTCATGAATGCTATGAACCAGATTAACCAGTCAGCCGCGATCCTGATGACCAGCGTGGGTGAGGCGCGCAAGATGGGCATCGCAGAGGACAATTTCGTCTATCTGCATGGCTGTGCCGATGCCGCAGAAATCTGGAATGTGCAGGACCGGGTGAACTACCATTCCTCCCCCGCTATTCGTGAGATCGGCAAACAGACATTCGATATGGCTGGAATCAGCGTTGATGATGTTGATTTCATCGACATTTATTCCTGCTTCCCCGTTGCAGTTGAAATCGCCTGTGACGAATTGGGGATCGCCAAGGATGACCCGCGCGGCTTGACCGTCACCGGGGGCCTGCCTTTCCACGGCGGGGCGGGGAACAATTACGTCATGAACTCAATCGCGGCGATGGTGGACAAGGTGCGCGAAAAGCCGGGCAGCATGGGGCTTGTGACCGCCAATGGCGGCTATCTGACCAAACATGCTGCGGGACTTTATTCAACCACCCCCACTGAAGGGGAATGGCAGCGCGTTGACCCGGCCACCTATCAGGCCAAGATCGACGCCATGCCCCGCCCGACAGTGGTTGAGGAAGCCAATGGCCATGCCGTGATCGAAACCTATACAGTGTTGTTTGGCCGTTCAAACGAGGCTGAGGCTGCGATTGTCATAGGCCGCCTAGGCGATGCTGTAACGGATGATGCCCCCCGCTTCCTCGCGCTGGTAAATGCAGATCAGGCGTTGCTGACCCGCATGACCCAATCCGACTTTATGGGCGCGGCGGGCAGCGTTGCGCATCAAGACGGTCGCAACATCTTTACCCCCGCTGCATAGGCCCCATTATGAGTTCATCGCCCGCTAGCCTGAGCCAGATCCTAGACGCCGCAGATATGCGGATTCTGGTCATGGCGCTTTATCAGGCGACGGGCGATGACAAATGGCTTAGCCCACGCTTTGCGCCAAAACGAGACGTGCGGCTGATATCAGACGAACGGGCAGGCTTTTCGGACGACCAGATTGCTGAGATTAAGCAAGCTGCCCATGCCTATTTGTCCGGGCCCGACAAAACACCTGCCATCCCCCGGCCTAACGATGATCTGTTGGTCCGGATGATGAGCCATTGTCTGGGCGAAGAGGTTGCCCCCGAATATGGCCCCATGATGCAGGACCAGTTGGGCCTTACCCCGCTGCTGGATGATATTTCCGCCATCACCGCCACGAATGCACCTGACCAACCCGTCCTGATCGTTGGCGCGGGGATCAGCGGCATGGCGCTGGGCGTTGCCCTTAAAAAGCTGAACATTCCGTTTGAGATTATTGAAGCGGCCCCCGAAGTGGGCGGCACATGGTGGTATAACCGCTATCCCGGTTGCGGTGTCGATACACCAAACCATGCCTATTCATTCTCCTACGCCAAGCCCTATCGCTGGACGAGCTATTTTTCGCCCCGGTCTGACCTGATCGACTATTCAATGGGCTTTGCCAATCAGATGGCGTTGCGCGATCACATCAGTTTTAACACGCGGGTGACCCAAGCTGATTGGGATGATGATGCGGGTGTTTGGGTCGTGAGGGCCCAAGGGCCAGACGGGCAGCAAACCACTAAAAGGGCGCCCTATCTGATTTCTTGCGTCGGCCATTTCAATGTCCCCCGCATCCCCGACATTGACGGGATGGCGCGGTTCAAGGGCACGCAATTCCACACTGCCCGTTGGCCTGATGGGCTGGACCTTAAGGGCAAGCGTGTCGCCATTGTCGGCACAGGCGCATCTGCCATGCAGATCGTCCCGTCCATAGTGGACGAGGTTGCCAAGCTGACGATCATTCAACGTACACCGCAATGGGTGCGCCCAGTCGACCGCTTTCACGACGTGATTTCGGAGGAGGCGCAATATCTGCTGGAACATATGCCGTTTTATAATGCGTGGTTCCGCTTTACCATGATGTGGCGCTATGGCGATGGGCTGTTGCCCTATCTGCGCATTGATCCGGACTGGCATGATCCAAGCCGCTCCCTCAACCGTGGCAATGAACGGCACCGGATTGAGATGACAAATCATATTGAGGCCAAGCTAAAGGACCGCCTGGACCTGTTGGCAAAATGCATTCCCGACTATCCCCCGTTTGGCAAGCGTATCCTATTGGAAAATGGCTGGTACGACGCACTGTGCAATCCGAAGGTGTCACTGGTGACAGGCGCAGTCAGCAAGGTCACAGACAATGGGGTTTGCACCGATGATGGCAGCGAACATGAAGTTGATGTCCTGATCTGGTCCACCGGGTTTGATGTGGCCGCCATGGCGTGCCAACTGAACATCACGGGCAAAAACGGCCAAAGGTTGGAAGAGGCATGGACAGACGGCACTGACCCCAAGGCGCATCTTGGCATGACCGTCCCCGGCTTTCCCAACATGATGATGATGCTAGGCCCCAATACGGGGCTGGGTCATGGGGGTAGCACAATCACACAGGCGGAAATTCAGGCCCGCTATATCGCCGCCACCATTGCCGGGATGGCAGAACAGGGTGCGCGCCGATTTGAGGTTAAACAATCTGCCTTTGATGACTATATCACCCGCCTTGATGAGGAACATAAAGACCTGATCTGGCAGCATAAGGGCATGACAACCTATTACCGCAATAAGGCCGGGCGGGTTTATTCGGTGATGCCGTGGCGCATTGTTGATTATTGGGCCATGTGCCGGAATCCCAATTGGGATGAGTTCACCATCACAGCCTAAACAACATTGTTTGCAGGCCAGTGCCCAAATAAAAAAGGGAGCTTACCGAAAGCTCCCTTTTTCAATGCAAGGATCAAATCAAATGATCTGATTTGATTAGCTGTTTTTCTGACGCTCCAGGAAGGCAATCCACTGACGGGCAATCTTTTTGCCTTTTTCCAGTTTTTCCATCTTCTTGAATGTCACCAAGGCTTTATCAAGCTGGTTTTCATTGTAATAGGCGTTGCCCAACAGGCTAAGAGCGTTGTGCGGTTGTTTCAAACCACCCTTGGCCATTGCTTTTTCAAGCGCAACCTTTGCCTTGCCCCAATCATCTGTAGACGCATAGGCCTGCCCCAGTTTGACATAAAGCTCACCATCCTCGGCAAGGCTGGCAGCCTTGGTCAGGGGGGCGATCACTCTCTCATGCTCACGCGCACCCATATAGGCGTTGGCCAACACTTCATAATTGTCTGCTGTTTCTTCAATCAGACCTTTTTTGAAGCCACGGACCATCACCTTGGCACCCATATAGGGAATGTCATAATAGGTATAGAGCTGGGCCAGATTGGTATATTGCGTACCACGATCCAACATGTCCTGCTGATAGGCCAATTCCGCAATCACGAAGGAGCGTCGCTCCTTCTTGTTTTCCGCAGACACGGCTGACAATTGACGCCAGTAAATGCCATTATCCGGGAACTTGGTGATCATGACTTCCAGCAATTTTTCGCCACGCTTATATTTGTCCTGCTGGAAATAAAGCGCGAGCAGGAAGCGGTACCAATTTTCCTTGGCACGATCCTTGCCCTTGATGATGGCCTTTTCCGCAAGCTTGCGAGCCATATCAATATTATCTTTTTGATAATAGGCATTGCCCAACAAGATATAGGCGCGTGGCGCAGCATCATCACCGACAATATTGAACCATTCGGTTAGCTGTTTGATGGCTGCATCATAATCTTCCAGCGCCATATAGAGCTGGCCCAGATTATACATCAGGTCCTTTTGTGCCTGTTCGGGCAGACCTTTTTCACCGACATCAATCGCCTTTTTGAAGTGAACGGCGGCATTACGGTAATCTTCCTGATCCGCATAGACATAACCGATTGTTTGTTCGGTCACCGCAACTTCATATTCTTTCAGGCGGCTGCCACGGGCCAAAATCGCGTTCAGATGCTCCAAAGCCTCCGCATGCTTGCCTTCACCCAAAGCTTCCTGGGCTTTCTGCAAACGTTCAAACACTTTCTTGGAAAGAGTTTGCGCCTTTTTGGTCGGCGGCTTGCGACGTTCTTTCTTATCCTGGGCGGCGGCCTGATCAATTGCAGGCAAGCCCGCAAGACCTGTCAGCCCATTCATGCTGACCGGCGCAAGGTTAAGCGCAAATGCCAGCGCAAGCCCGCTAAGGCCGGTGCGCAAAAGCATCCGTGAACGATGATTGTCAGTCTTACTCATTGGCATCAACCCTTACTTATAAAGTGAGCCTATTTATCAAGTTCAAATGTCAGCACCACGCGGACACCGTGACGTTCGACAGCCTGGCCATCTTCGATCTTCGGCTTATATTTCCACTTGGACACAGCCTTCAGTGCAGCACGGTTAAAGATTGAGGGCGGATCAGCATCCCGCACCGTCGCATTTTCAACAGTGCCCACCTTAGAAATGGTGAATTCAACTTCAACCCACCCTTCAATACCTCGGCTTAGTGCGCGCCGCGGATATTGCGGTGCCACACGCACCATCGGCATGATGTCACCGTCAGAGCCACCAGAAAGATCGGTACCACCGGCAACCTGCACACCTTCGCCAAGGTCAGGCATGCCGCCTTCAAGATTATTGTTGGTCGGCTTGCTTTTCGCAGCAGCCATCGGCGGCGGCGGCGGCGGTGTATCAACCTTGTCAGGACGCTGAAGCTTACGCTCCTTATCATTGATGGTTTCGTCACGCTTCACGCGCACAAATTCGATCGAGGCTGTGGGGACAACTTCCTTTGGCCCGCCACTGCCGATCGCAATCAATTTCTGCATGCCCCAGAATAGGCCGAAGGTAACCACCACGGCAACACTGGCTGATATCAATTGACGGACCACTATAGGCATCGTCAGTCTCCCTTATTGCTCGCACCGGGCGGGCTTTACGCGCTCGCCCCTTGGTGCAAGGCATACACATTGCGCATTGTGCGCTTTCAGGTCTGTCGCCAAAGGCGAACCGCCCTGTAACCTTGTCCAATGATAACCCAGAATCTTGCCGATTATAGGGCAATCGCGAGATTGTGATGGCCCAAAATCCGCTGAATTCTGCGGTTAATGGTCAGACGGACGCGATTTTAGGGCCACGCCCGCCTGAATTATCTATTCGTTAGACGCAATCGACACAGATGCGCCAGCAGCACGGGCCTGGTCCATCACCTGCACCAGAACGTCGACCTCGGTCTCGTTTTCTGCGCGGATGACAACACTGCCCTCAGGGTTTTCGGCCAACAAACGTTCGACATTCGGACGCACGGAACGCACATCAATCTTACGTTTGTTCACCCAGACCTGACCCTGCCCATTGATGGAAATCAGAATACCGGGACGGTCTTTTTTGACCTGGGTTTCCTGATTATCGGGCCGGGTCACATCAAGACCCTGCTCTTTAACGAAAGTTGCGGTCACGATGAAGAAGATCAACATAATGAACACGATGTCGAGCATCGGCGTCATATCGAGATCTGAATCATCATCTCCGCGCTTTTTCCTCGTTCTACTCACGCTTAGCCTCCTTGCTCATCTGTTGCCACAGCAACAGCGGGCGCGCCGGCCGCATTTGCCTGATCCATCACCTGAACCAGAACTTCAAACACTGCTTCTTTATCGGCCTGAATGACCACAGTGCCCTGCGGGTTTTCCGCCAGCAGACGTTCAACATTCACGCGGACAGCGCGAATATCGACCTTACGCTTGTTGATCCAGACATGGCCCTGTTCGTTAATCGCGATCAGGATCCCTACCCGTTTCTGCTCCTCGCCGGTTTCCGCCTGAGGACTGATAACTTCGATACCAGCCTCTTTCACGAAAGTTGCGGTCACAATGAAGAAGATCAACATGATGAACACAACGTCGAGCATCGGCGTCATATCAAGTTCGGGTTCTTCTTCCCCGCTTTGCTCTGATCTACGCCTCATTATTTCAGCTCCAACCGGTCGGCAACTTTATCAACTTCGTTCTGGGCCTTACGGACAAGAACGGCGCTGAAATAGACCCCGGAAATAGCGGCGACCATGCCAGCCATTGTCGGGATTGTCGCCTTGGACACACCAGATGCCATAGCGCGGGCGTTTGAAGACCCCGTTGCCGCCATAACATCAAACACTTCAATCATGCCCGTCACGGTGCCCAGCAGACCCAGCAGCGGCGCAACGGCCACCATTGTCTGGATCATACCAAGACCCGCTGTAGCTTGCGACCGCACTTCGGAAATCATTTGTTCGCGAATACGATGCGCATACCAGCTTGTATGATCGGTTCGTGATTCCCAAGCCCCGATAGCCGACTTAACGACCATTTTATGATGCTGATAAAAATACCAGTACCGTTCAATGATCAGCGACCAGAGAAGAAAGGTGGCGAGCATAATGGCAAACAGAACGTCGCCACCCCTTTCCAGGAATGCTTGGACTTCGAACCAGGCTTCAAATCCACCCATAGGACTGTCCCCTTTTAGGTTCGTCGTTCACTTACGATCAGCCCTGCGGGCCATGATGCGGATGATCTTCGGCATGCCGCGCGATCATACCGGCTGACTGTTCTTCAAGAACCGCAACCACACCGCGAGAGCGGGCATTGGCCAAAGAGTGCAGCAGGATAATCGGAATAGCAGCCACAAGACCCAACACCGTGGTGATCAAGGCCTGTGAAATACCGCCAGCCATCAATTTGGGGTCACCTGTACCGAACAAGGTGATGGCCTGGAAGGTTTCGATCATACCGGTAACCGTACCAAGCAGACCCAGCAGCGGTGCAACCGCAGCCAATGTCTTCAAGGTAGCAAGGCGTGCTTCAAGCTTCGGTGTTTCTTTCAAAACAGCCTCATCAAGCTTGAGTTCCAGCGTCTCAACATCAACCGATTCGTTTTCCTTGTAAGCGTTCAGAACGCGGCCAAGCGGATTGTTTTCGTTTGGCTGGTCTGTCTTCTTAATCTGGCTGGACACTTTCGCGCCAACGAGTGACAAGGTGACGATACGCTCAAGTGCGAGCAGAATACCGACGATGGCAAGAGCAATAATGATGTAACCGATGGTGCCACCAAAATCGATACGCTCACGCAATGAAGGTGCCTGAACCAGCAATGACAGAATGGCGCCACGTGACGGGTCAATCGCGGCAGGCACGACATCCCCTTCATCGGCTGCTTCAACTTCTGCGGCGGCTGACAGATAACGGCTACCGGGCTGGCGGCCAAGTTCTGCTAGCTGTGAACCTGCTGAAATATAACGCAGATATTTGCCTTCGTCATTGATGGCAACAAACGGACCAAGGCGGACAGCCTCGCCAGTTGTTGCTTCCCCATCAGGTGTCAGGATGGTTGCTGTATAGCGTACATTCTGCCCCTGCAGGGTCATCTGTTCGTGCAATGATGCCCAAAGCTGCTCCAGCTCTTCAATGCGCGGCAATTCCTTGCGGGCAGCCAGTTCACGCAGGAACGCGGTGCGGCCCGGATATTGCGAGCTGATCAAAGAGTTGTTGATCTGGGCTTCGGTGTCACCGGCAACTGTACGGACAACACCGAACAATTCGCCAAATTCACCCATACGATCGGCAAGTTGCTGTTCCTTGTCGCCGATACGAATGTCATTTTCGTTGAACTTCTTCTCAAGCTGATCTGACCGCTTTTCTTCGCGAGCCACTTCATCCTGAGCTTCCTTCAACAAAGCAACCTGATTATCACGCTCGCGCTTAAAGCGGGCTTCACGTTGCTTGTTTTCACGATTTTCGATCACGCGGCCGCGTTTCACACGGTCCAGCAAATCGTCCAAGGTCAAGGGTGCGGCTTCTGCATCCTGCGCAATAGACGGCGCGGCAAAAGACATACCGCCAGCGATCAGTGCGCCCCCGACGGCCAGCTTAATTGACTTAAACATCATGGTCATTTTGCTGTCTCCGGTGCTGCGACGGGCAAGATCATAAGATCAGGTGCTTCCTGCTTGCGTGCAATACGGAAGGCACGCAGAACCTGTGATGCATAACCGTCATCCAGGTCATCCCACTTACCGTCTTTTTGGTTCCACAGCTTATATTCTGAATTGTCCAGCGCCTTTGCGATAAAGACGATACGACCAATACGAAGGAAGTCCATTGTCTTGGTCGTGCCGTCGATTTCGATATCGCCCTGATAGGCTTCAATGGTACGGCCATATTCATTTTCAATCTGATAGGCTTCTGCCACCTTACGGTAACGTTCAGCCGGGCTCAGATTTGAATTTTCCATGATGGCGTCCAGCGTGTTCAAACGTTCTGCACGTTCGTCAGGCAGGAAGGGCACGTCCAGCTCGACAAAGGCTTTCAGGCCATCAAGCATACGTGTCATCAAGGGTTGGATTTCCCGGTTAATGCCGGTCACACGCTCAATCTGTTCTTCCAAAGAAACAAGCTGACGCTCCTGATCGGCGATAAAGCCTTCGAGCTGCGTGTTATATTCTTTCAATGCAGCCAGTTTTTTCAGCGTGGCCTTATATTCGGTCAACGCTTCTGAGCGCTGGTCGTCATATGTATCAACCCGGCCCTGTGACTGCGCGTGCCGCTGCAGTGTCAGATCCCGATATTTGATAAGGTTGTCGAGCTCCTTACCAGCTTGCGCAGGTCCACTTGCCATAAGGCCAGTGAAGCCCAACGCCGCCGCAATGGCGAGTGCGGACATCTTGGTCCGTCCTGTCATTGATTTGCGCGTCATTCCCCTCGTCCTTTACCTCGTACAAAGTACAGTACATTTTTAATGAAACAGACTGTCGGCGGACCCATGACGGGGCGATAAACTATCGCCTTGACCATTTGCCCCCTGAAAGCCTGCCTGCTTCAGGTGCGGCCCCGACACACAGAACAGTGTCTGTCAGAACCATGAACGTCCTTGGTTAAAATAACCTCGGACCATTTTCTTACGCCGTTTGAACGGTCTATGGCTGTAGCCTCAACCAAACCGGCGCAACAATCAACAGCCGAAAATAAAAAAATTCTTTTCGTTCCGGCTCTGATTCAGGTCAGCGACTGTCTCAGACCGTCGCGTCACCGAAAATTCTATGTGGTGATAGATACCCTATCCCCGCTGTTACCTTGCCGCTGTCTACGATCCCGTCGGATCGATCCCGGCAATGGTTCAGACAAGCGATCCCTAGCCTGTCCAAGTTCCGCCACGCAAAAACCCAAAATTCGCATAGCAGAACGCTACTGGTAGACCAGCAGCCTGTCGACTGCAAGTCACAATTGTTGCTAACCCACCTGAATCATTGCTTGACAGCCGCCGCACCCATCGCGCAGCGGCGGCATCACAACCAAAATCAGTCGGTGTCAAAATCGGGCAAACGCTTTTCCATGAAGGCCTTGACCCCTTCGGCCATATCGCCTGTGCGGGTCATCAATATCTGCTGCCGATCTTCCATCGCCACCACAGCTTCCAAAGAATTGGCATCGCGGGCGATATTTGCCCCTTCCTTTGTCAGGCGAGAGCCAAGCGGCGGCAGGCGCAGCATATCATTGGCCATTGCCTCGCCCGCCTCATCAAGCTTGTCGCGCGGATGAATTTCTGAGGCCACGCCCAACTGATAGGCGCGATCCGCCGTCAAAAAACGGCCCGTCATCATCAATTCATTCCCGACAGAGCTGGGCAAAGCCCTCGTGATAAAATAGCTGAGGCCGATATCATTCCCTGTCATGCCGATCCGTGCCATTGCCACATTCATGCGGGCATCATCGGCCACGATCAACACATCTGCAGCCAAGGCAAAGGCCATGCCCCCGCCTGAGGCAGCGCCCTGCACCAACGCAATGATCGGCTGGGGCGCGCGGCGCATCCGAATAACGATTTCGGCAATGGCCCTTTGTCCACGCAAGGAATTTGCAACCGATGATTTGCCATCGCTGCCACTGTTTGACCCGGAAAGATCAAGCCCGGCACTAAAATGCTTGCCCTCTGCCCGCATGATGATGACCTGGCTGCGCGGGTTGCGATTAAGATTGTCATCATATTGACGCCCAAAAAAATCCAGCAGCTCAGATGTCAGTTGTGGCGTAATCGTGTTGAATTCGTCAGGGCGGTTCAGCGTCAGCCACGTGACCTTGCCGCGTTCTTCAACAGTAATGGCTTTATAATTTTCAGTGTAATCAGTCATTTTAAAAAAATGGCCAACCGGCTTCCCGGTCGGCCATCTCCTCTAATCCTAAAAAGCCGCTTAGGCCTGATACATGGTGACGACGCAGGCGCCGCCCAGACCCAGATTGTGCTGCAGGGCGGTTTTCGCACCTTCAACCTGACGTTTGTCAGCCTGACCGCGCAATTGCCAGACAAGCTCGGTACATTGGGCAAGGCCTGTAGCACCCAGCGGATGACCCTTTGACAGCAGACCGCCTGATGGATTGGTCACAACCTTGCCGCCATAGGTATTGTCGCCATCCCAAATGAATTTCTCGGCTGTGCCTTCCGGGGTCAGGCCAAGTGCTTCATAGGTGATCAATTCATTGGCGGTGAAGCAGTCATGCAGTTCAACCACATCGACATCGTCTGAGCCGATACCGGCCTGTTCGTAAACCTGACGGGCGGCTTCTTTTGCCATGTCATAGCCAACAACTTTCATCATGCTCTTTTCATCGAATGATGCAGGTGTGTCGGTGGTCATGGACTGGCCCACAATTTTCACCGTGTCGTTCAGGCCATGCTTCTTGGCGAATTCAGGCGTACACAGAACCGCAGCCGCAGCGCCGCATGTGGGCGGGCAGCATTGGAAGCGGGTCAGCGGGCCAAAGATATGCGGCGCTGCCATAATCTCTTCCACAGACAGTTTGTCCTTAAAGATTGCGAACGGGTTCACTGATGCATGCTGGCGTGCCTTTTCAGAAATCTTGGCAAAGGTTTCATCCTTGGTGCCATGTTTCTTGGCATATTCAACACCGGCACCGCCAAAGAATTGGGCAGCACCGGGTGCCTTGGGGTCAAAGCCCTGCACGTCAAACATCATCATGCCATGCTTGCCGCAAACAGGTGCACGGTCAGAGAAGTTTGACCCAAGTGCGCCGGGCACCATCTGCTCAAACCCAAGCGCGAGAGCGCAGTCAACCTGACCGCTTTCAACAGCCTGACGAGCCAAATACAATGCGGACGAGCCTGTAGAACAGTTATTGTTCACATTGATAATCGGAATACCTGTCAAGCCAACTTCATAAAGTGCTGACTGACCGCAGGTGCTGTCGCCATAGCAATAGCCAACATAGGCCTGCTCAACCAAATTATAGTCGATGCCTGCATCTTCCAGTGCGGCACGGGCCGCCTTGGCACCCATGTCAGGATATTGTTCAGAAGCGCCGGGTTTGGTGAATTCGATCATGCCAACGCCGACGACGGGAATATTCTTGGCCATTTGAGCCTCCAGATAAAAAGTGGTCGCGAAAATTTTAGAGGCCGAACATTGGCAGATCAGACCCGCGAGTCCAAGTGGATTTTCGTGAATATTGCCTGACGTTGGGTAAAGCTGACTGGGGCGCGCATCGGCATATAAATAATTTACCTGAAATGAGGTTTCGCCCCTGTTTGGTTATAAAAGCCGGACTACTCATTTCTGGTAACAAGTCACAAATGACTTGCGGGTCGCGCCATGTTTCAGACGGACCCGCTTTAGTCTCTGTTTAAGCAGACCCGGTCCATGGATGATTAGCTCAGGGTCTTAACAAAGGGCGCCGTACAGGCATTACGGCGTCGTTATCGTCACTAGCGTATGTCCTAGCCACGTGGGAAAATTGTGCGCCTGATCCGAAAAAGAATCAAGCCACTTGTCGTGCAATGCAGCGTAACAAGCGGCTTGGTTTGTGCCAAAAATTCGCGTTCGCAAAATGGTCCTATCACGTACCATTTTCGTCCGACAGTTTAATGCCGACTAAGCCCTTAATGACATTGTGTAATGTTCTATTTGCGGCGGATAGTCGAGCAAGGGCATCGCCTTTGACACCTGTTCCGCCAGCCATCCGTCACGCTCTGTCGCGATTAGGGCTTCTTGGCTTTCAAACATGACAAGCGATACAGCCCGGCCGTGATCTTCATTTACACCGATGCTGATTTCCGTAAACCCGGACTGGCTTTTCAGGGCCGGGATCACTTGATCTTCGTAAAGGCGCAGGAACTCATCCGCCTTGCCGAACTTGACATGAAATTTGATCAATCGTCCGTGCATAATAACCTCCCACTTTATTATGAGTGGGAGTCTAACGCCGCAACGGCAACTTAACCAAGCAAAATCGGCTATTCCGCCGCGACGGGGGGCCGGTCCTGTTTGGCATTTTCCTCCGCCCATGCCTGCTTAATCATGGCAGAGGTACGGCGCGATCCATCAGGCGACCAACCGGGCGGGCCGAACGTATAGCCCCAAACCTCGCGCAATGATTTTGCCTTGCGCACATCATTAAAGATGCCCAGCCATTCATGAATGGCGATTTTCAGCGGGTTGAATGTGCCAAGATTACGGACAATGCCGTAACGGGGCGGCTCGTCCTTACGTTCATCCACAAAAGTGCCAAACATGCGGTCCCACACAATGAAGACACCGGCATAATTGGAATCCAGATAGTCAGGATTGGTGGCGTGATGCACCCGATGATGGGCAGGCGTGTTCATCACCGCTTCAAACCAACGGGGGAAACGATCAATCGCCTCTGTATGGATCCAGAATTGATAGACCAGGTTAATCCCGCCGACAAAACCGATCACCGCCGGATGAACACCGACCAACAGCATGGGGGCTGAAAACAGGAAGCTGCCGGCAAAGAACCCGGTCCATGTCTGCCGCAAAGCCGTGGTCAAATTATAATGTTGTGACGAATGATGGATAATGTGACTTGCCCAAAACCAACGATGTTCATGGGCAAGGCGGTGAAAAACGTAGTACAGAAAATCGTCGATGACGAAGACAATGGCGATCATCCACCAGGTGATCGGTATATCAAACATGCGGAACTGATAGATGAAGGCATATGTGGCTGCAATCGCGCCGCCAAATATCAGGCCAACAACAACATTCCCGCCACCCATCGCCAAACTGGCAGCGGCGTCCTTTGTGTTAAAGCGCACCTTTTTGCCAAACGGGTTTTTACGCCCCGCTTTCCACAAAATAATTTCCAGCAATACAAAACCGACAAACCCGGGAATGGCGTAAAGCACCACGTCCGGAAAACTGACCTCAGTCATGTGTCATCCCCCTCGAAAACAAAAGACCGCTGTTAGGCGAGCGGCGTTAACCGCCCCGCCCATGCCGCTGCCTGCTCTACATCATCAAAGCTAAGCGCAACCTTGCGGCCTGTAAATTCGTGCAGCCGAAACTTAACGGCGGTACCGTCATGTTCCAAATCCGCGACATCGCCTGCGCGTAACAGACGGGTCGCGAAATTATCACCCATGGAAAAACAGACGCCGATTTGATCGCGGTCAGACGAATGCAACAATGCTGCATGCCCGCCATCGTCGGACACGGCAATGTCTGTCGCTTCAAACCCAAAGAAATCCTGACGGAAACGCTCCAGCGCTTCTTCAGGTGCTGTAAACGCAGCTTCCTTCATACCGCCCAACACCCAAGTCAGGCCGATCAAAAACAGAATGCCAACAGGCGCTATCATAATCATGATGGACATAATAAGTCCTCTCACTCCACGCTTCCACTCCCCACCAATATTGATGTTGCAGTGCAATATTTAAAGAGGTGTAGGGGTCGCTGTGTCAAATTGGCAGAAAATCCGACAAGCCTATGAAAAATTGGATGATTTTGCCTATTCCAGACCCTCAATCACCTCATCAAGCTGAAAATCCATACGCGAGTCTTCAATTTCCAGCACCCAAATATCTGGGTCACGGCCCCGCTCACGCGCGATAAGTGCATCAGCATCTGATTCGGTCACAGGCACAGGGCCTGTCAGCGCCCGCCAAATACGCGCGCCATCAAGTGCCGTTGCCTGCCCCAACACGATCACACGATCATCAAGCCCGTTCATTTTCAGCAAAACGGCCCCGGCAGTATCATCACCGCGCGCCACCACCATACAGGGCACATGGCGCAATTCGCATTGCCGCCGATAGGCACTGACCCAGATGGACGCTTTCAGCTTTGCCTCGAACACCATTCACCCCTCACTAAAGCGTGACTTTTAAGTGAGCGCCGAACGGGGATAAACTGCCCCCATGATCAAACGCACACTGACATATTTTGCTTATGCGCTGTTCGGCCTTGGCCTGTCCAGCCCCCTAAGCCCCGCCTTCGCCAATAGCAACCTCGTTGTTGTGGAGCTGTTCACAAGTCAGGGCTGTAGCTCCTGCCCGCCTGCGGACCGTTTCTTAGGCAGTCTGGCCAAGCGCGATGACGTCCTCGCCCTATCCTTGCCCGTGACCTATTGGGATTATCTTGGGTGGAAAGACACGCTGGGGCGTGAGGCCCATACAAAACGCCAACACGCCTATGCGCGTCACCTTGGTGCCCATCAGGTCTATACACCGCAAATGGTTGTGGATGGCTGGGCCGATGCAGTGGGCAGCCGTGATGCCGAAGTGCTTGGCCTGATCAATCACCGCCGGGACAGCGACAAAGACAGGCTGGCACGGCTTCGGGTCGCCCTGACAAACAGCGGTGCTGGCACGGGCGCTAGCAGTAACACGGGCCTGACCATCAGTGCCGCGCCCTCCTATCAAAACCGTATGGCAGACATCATCCTTGTCCGCTTTGACCCACGGCACATTGTTGATGTGGGCCGTGGTGAAAATGCCGGACGGGCGCTGACCTATACAAATGTTGTGCGCGATATGAAAATGATCGGCGCTTATGATGGCAACGAGCTTGCGCAATCCCTAGGGGCGATTGATCAATGGCTTGATGGGTCACAAGGCTGTGCCGTGTTGGTGCAGGATCGCAGCACAGGGCGCATCATCGGCGCAGATTATATGATCTTGCAGTAAGTCGCCGCCGCCCCGCCTACAGCACAAAAAAAACGCCGCTCTGGGTCGCTAGTGCCTCACCTTGGGGGGGAGGGAGGGAGGCGACGATCCAGAACGGCGCTTTCTTCCGTCTGTGCTATCGGAACATGACAGGCTGACCGTAGCCTTATCATGTCGTATTAGATCGGCCCCGGATCCAGTGATCCAATGTGGGGGGCTGGGGGGCTGAAAAACATCGAATCATGTTCCGGGGCACCGACCTAACAATGGTTATATTAGCGGGCCGTATGGCGGGACCGGGGCCGAATTGCGGCACGATTGTGTTAACGCTGACGAACTGTCATTTAGACAGTATCAAAGCTGGCTGCCTGCCCCATCAGAAAATCAATCACGAGCTGTTCATGGCCCAGGGGCTGGTAATCAGGACTGGTCGCCCGGCCTAACACAAGGCCAAACATGGCTTCCATCGCGGTTCGATAAAATGCCAATGCTTGATTATTATTGGTTAGCTGCCTCATCAGCGCCGGGTGGTGCTGCGGATCAATATAGGTGCCCATCTGGTCCATGACATGTTGCAATGGCGCCGTTGCATCAGGGTCATTGCGGGCGGCCAACCAAATCTCCAGCACTGCCTTGAATTTGGGTGACTGAATGCTCACCCAAAAGGCCTGCAGCCAATCTGCCAGGCGGGCATTTTCTGGCAATGACGCAAAGGCCTGAAACAGGCCATCAAATTGCGCGCTCAACGCATCTGCAAGCAAATCCGGCACCCCGTCATAATGATGAAGCAGCGCCCCCCGCGTGACCCCTGCGCGGCGACAAACCTCAACCGCAGTGGTGCGCGCATAGCCCTGATCAACAAGTGACGACACCGCCGCTTCGATCAGGCGATGTTTCATCGCCTCGGTCCGCTGTGCCTGTGTTTTCGGGGCAGGCAATTCTTGTTCTTGACAATTTTCCATTGCGGCAATATACATACATACATCAATGTATGTCAAATGGGGAACAACCACATGCTCACTTATATTTACGCCGCAATGATATTGTTCGTTGTCCAACTATTTTCCGGCACCCTGACCCGCTTTGGTCCCATGGGCACCAGTTCTTTCGCCGATGGTTTGGGTGGCCGTGATAGCCTGTCCGACTGCAGCCCGATCAATGCGCGTCTAGAACGGGCAAAAAACAATATGATCGAAGCACTATTGCTGTTCCTGCCGTTGGCCATTTTGCATCAGGTGAATGGCGACATTCCTGATCAAGCTATGACTGGCGCCCTGGTCTTTTTGATTGCACGCATCTTATACGTCCCCGCCTATGCATCAGGCATTATCGGACTTCGCACCCTGGTCTGGGGTGTCGGCCATTTCGGTCTGTTGATGATGGCGCTTTGCCTTTAATAGGTTTCCCGCCTGTTTTTATGTCGGGCCCCTCCCGTACATAGGCACACACCAACAAGACAGATCAAACTTGCGGCCTGCCGAATGATTCGGCAGGCCGTTTTTTATTGTCTCCTCTTGTTAACGCTTATTCCACGCCCATATCAGTTTAAGGAACGGATGCTAATGGGGCTGGCAGTAAAGCATAGGGGGCACATCACGTGACCAATTCCAACACGCCCAAAAAGGCACCTTTACCCATGCGCCCGCAAGGGCTGATGGGGCGTTTGTTCGGGTCCATCATGGAACGCATGAACCGGACAGACTATCACCACGCGATTGATCTAATGACACCGCAGTCCCATCAGGCGGTGCTGGAAATCGGTTTCGGCACAGGAAAGCTTTTGTCACTTCTTAATGAGCATGAGCCGACGCTGACCCTTGCCGGGATTGATCCGGCAGACACCATGGTAGCGCGGGCCAAGGCGCAGAAGGGGCTGGCAAATGCGGATCTACGCATCGGGACAGCCGATCACCTCAACTGGCCCGATGGCGCATTCGACCATGTGGTGGCGCTTCATTCCTTTCAGTTTTGGGCAGACCCCGCCCATTGCCTGAACGAGATCAAGCGCGCAATGAAACCCGGCGGCACACTTACCTTGTTATTGCGCGATCATGACAAGCGCCCGCCAGATTGGCTGCCCAACCCCATAAGCAAATCAGGGGCGGAGCAGGCCCAAACCGTCAAACTGTTGGAAAGTTGCGGTTTTTCAGGGGTTGAAACGCCCCCTGCCCGCACCACCAGCCACCCCGTCACAGCACGGCTATAGAGCGGACTTGCGCTCAAGCGGCGGAAAGGTCACAATTCGGCTATGAACAAAATCGTATCGCTTTCAAACAGCGATTCGCGCGGGGCGGATCACACCATTCGCAAGGTCGGTAATGGCTATTTGCGGGATAAGGACCGGACGCCCCGGCAAACCTTCTTCACCCGGCAGGAACTCGACATCATATTGCGCCTTTATGGCGTGATGGTCGCTGCCGGGGAATGGCGCGATTATGCCATTGGCAATGATGCGGATATGGCTTGCTTTGCCATTCATCAACGCGCCAGCGAACAGCCGCTCTATCGGATTGAAAAACACCCCAAGCTTGCCCGCAAACAGGGGCAATATGTTGTGCTGGGACAATCAGGCCAAGTGTTGCGGCGAGGTCATGACCTTGCCCAAACTTTGAAAGTACTGGAACGCAAGGCGCTTAAGCTGATTGATGGGTAAATCTTAATCTACCTGCGTAGCGAATTGGCAAAACAAAACCCCGCCTCAACCGAAGCGGGGTTCGTTTTTTAGTCTGTAGCTAAACTTTAATCGCGCTGAGCAAACAGCTGGACCAACATCAAGAACATGTTGATGAAGTCGAGGTAAAGGTGCAAGGCGCCACGGATTGCGCCGCGCTGTGCATCTTCGGCATTGGCATGATACCAATATTCCGACTTGATCATCTGTGTGTCATAGACCGTCAAACCGGCAAAGATCAGCACACCGATCATGGACACGCCCAACTGCAACATGGTTGAGGCAACGAAGATATTCACCACCATGGCAACCACAAGGCCGATCAGGCCCATGAACAGGAATTTGCCAAAGCCGCTAAGGTCACGCTTGGTCGTATAGCCATAAATGCTGAGCGAGCCGAACATGATCGCGGTGATCAAAAAGACCCGCGTCAGGCTTTCCCCGGTATAGATCACAAACAGCGACGATAGGGTCACGCCGTTCAGCGCCGCATAGGCCCAGAAGATTGCCTGTGCTGTTGCCGGTTTCAGCGTGTGAACCTTGGCCGCAAAAAAGAACACCATGCCCAATGTGCCAAAGATCAGCACCCATTGCAGCGGCGTTGTAAAAATCAACTCAAGCAAGGCGGGTGATTGGGCAACACCAAACGCCACCGCACCTGTCAACGCCAAGCCGATGGTCATGTAATTATATACGTTGAGCATATAAGCGCGCAGACCTTGGTCCATCTCGCCTGTTTGGGCAGCGACGGCATCCGCCTCAATCGCCCGCTGGCGCGCACGCATCATCTCAAGATCAGACATTCATTCCTCCATAAGGTCATGTCATCCATCACAAAGGGTTGGCCCTCCCGCATGGAAGGCCATCCTTGGCCTTAATATGGGTGCAGTTTCCCTGCTTTTCAAGCAAATCCGGGCCGGAATAACAGAATTGTCATCCGGTGTTGCAGATATAATTTTAGAAACAAAATCAAGCGGTTCGCAGCACCCCTGCGCTGGGCACACGCAATGCCATCAAGGTCGCGCCCAGTCCGAACAAGGTGGTGAACAAAATCGCCCCTACCATCGTGCTCAACAAGGTGACGGGCAAGAATCGGAATGGCGCATCCATCACCTCTGTCACAATGAAAAAGGCCCCTATCGTCCCGCAGGCAGCGGCAACCAATGCGGTGGCTGTTCCCAGCAAAACATATTCCAACAGATAGGCCGCCATCACATCCCGGCGCGACGCACCAAGCACTTTCAGCATCACCGCATCATAGACCCGCGCCTGATGACCCGCCGCAACCGCGCCACCCAGCACCAACACACCAGCCAGCAATGTGACCAGCCCGGTTGCGCGCACTGCAATCGACAGGCTTTGCAGCAGGTCGTTGGCGGCGGCTATCGCCTCCTTCACCCTGACGGTGGTGATATTGGGGAACCGGTCGGTCATCTCGCGATACAAAACCTCCTCAGCCTCGTCAGTTGCTCTGACAGTGGCAAGGTGTGTGTGCGGCGCACGGACAAGAACCTTGGGATGGAACACAGTAGAAAAATTGATGCCCATACCGCTCCAGTTAATGCGGCGCATATTGGCAAGCTGTGCGGTCACGTTCCGTCCCAGCACATTGAAGGTAATCTCGTCCCCGATCTGCATACCCATGCCGAGCGCGAGTTCCTCGTCAAAAGACACAAGGGGCGGGCCGTCATAGCTTTCCCAGTCCTCATCCCACCACTCACCCTGCACGATTGATGAATTTGCAGGCGGCGTCGCCGCATAGGTCAGGCCACGATCACCACGCAGGGCCCACTGTGCCTCTGCCGCGACAGGGGCGTCTTCGGCGGGCACACCCTTGATCGACACAATCTTACCCCGCAGCGACGGGACGCGCGTCAGATCAGCGGTCCCGGGCACCCCGGCAACCAACGCATCAAACGCATCGACCTGCCCGGCCTGAATATCAAT
This sequence comes from Alphaproteobacteria bacterium, assembly GCA_965229935.1. Lineage (GTDB taxonomy): Bacteria > Pseudomonadota > Alphaproteobacteria > SPJN01 > SPJN01 > SPJN01. The sequence goes on along the minus strand of CBDDKB010000002.1, from coordinate 382,115 downwards.
AAAGAAGAATGATGGTGCGGTATCAGGCACTTCATTGGCGATCTGGCTGTTGATATTCCCTTCAAGCAGCGCAACGGTGCTTAACAATGTCAGCCCCAAGCCCATAGACAGCACAATGCTCGCCGTTGGAGCGCCGGGCCGATAGAGATTGCTGACCGCCAAGCGCATGATCACATTGTTTGATCGCGGCGCGCGTTGTGCCAACCATGTGATCCCCTGCCCTGCCAAGCGCAGGATAACAAAGGCGGCAAGCACACCGCCCGCAAACATCGCAGCGAACAACATATTCTCAGCCGTAAAGAGCGCCAGCGCCAACAGCGCAGCGAAGGCAAGCGCCGCCAACAGTTGATAACGCAAACGCGGCCATGTCCGGTCAGGCGAGACAAGCGCACGGAACAGGCGCGCGGCGGGAATATCCCGCGCCTTGGCCAAGGGCCAAATGGCAAACAAAAAGGCGATCAGAAATCCGTACAGCGCCGCTGCAATCAATGGCAGCGGATAAAGCCCTATTTTGGCCGGGACAGGCAACACACCTTCAAGCGCCGCACCCGCACCGATGGGCACAAGCGCCCCCAACGCCAGCCCGCCCGCAATACCGATACCGGCAATCACAAAAATCTCAGACAAATAAACCGCGAAGATAAAACCGCCGGACGCGCCCATACATTTCATGGTGGCAATCGTATCGCGCTGGCGGTCAAGCCAACTGCGCACCGCGTTCGACACACCGACACCGCCAATGATCAATGCCGTCAAACCGACTAATGTCAGAAAGGTCGCCGTGCGCAGGACAAAGACTTTCAGCCCCGGGGCCGCATTGCTGCTGGTCTGGATGCGCCACCCCGCCTCAGGAAACTGTTCAAGGGCCAGGGCTGCCTTGTCATCCGGGTTCACACCTTCTGCCAAATCAACACGGTAATGATAGCGCACCATTGACCCAAGCTGTACGAGCCCGGTTTCAGCAAGCGCCGCCATCGGGATCATCACACGCGGGCCGACGGAAAAGCCTTCTGCGGCGCGGTCGGGTTCAAACTTAATGACAGCGCGGACAGGAACCTGCAGGCGGTTCACCGCCACAATATCACCAAGTTCCAGGCCCAGCCTGATCATCAGCGACTCGTCAACTACTGCGCCCCAATTACCATCTACGCCCATCGCCTCATCCAGCGTGGCCGCGCCGCCATCCTCAAGCAGCATCTCGCCATAAAGCGGATAGGCATTATCAACTGCCTTCAATTCAATCGGTGTGCGCTTGTCAGTGCGCGGGGACTTGCCCATTGCCCGCATGGTGGCGATGACCCCGAAACGGTCAGCATCCTGTTTCAGGAAGGTAAGCTCATCATCGCTGATGGTGCGATAGCTTAACCGTGCCTCAAGCTCTCCGCCCAAAATGGCCTGCCCCTGTTCGCTGATCCCCGCAAGCAAAGCAGCGGATAATGAGCCGACGCCCGCAATGGCGGCAACGCCCAACAATAAAGCGGCAAGAAATATACGAAACCCACGCAGCCCGTGACGCAAATCACGCAGCGCATAATTCAGGGCAAGTCGCCAACTACTCATTAATCAGACCACCCGCACCATTACGCAACATTGCGTTGATCATGGGCGATCAATCCATCGCGGATCGACACCATACGTTCGCAAGATCGTGCCAACCCCTCATCATGGGTGATCAGGATCATGGTCGTGTTGCGGCTTTCATGAAGGCCCATCATCAAATCAACAATCGCCTCCCCCGTTTTGCCGTCAAGGTTCCCGGTCGGTTCATCCGCCAACAGGATCGCCGGATCTGAAACCAGCGCACGGGCAATTGCCACGCGCTGCTGTTCACCGCCTGATAGTTGCGAAGGATAATGGCTGCCCCGATGGGCGAGACCCACAGCCTCAAGCTCAGCCTGTGCTTTGTCATGGGCATCGGTCGCCCCGGCGAGTTCAAGCGGGATAGCGATGTTTTCAAGCGCCGTCATGGTTGGGATCAGGTGAAAGCTTTGAAAAATAATGCCGACATGATCGCGGCGGAAGCGAGCACGGCCATCTTCATCAAGCGCGCCGATATCAGTCCCCGAAAGGCTGACGCGGCCCCCTGTCGGCAGCTCAAGCCCGGCCATCACCATCAACAATGTGGATTTCCCCGACCCTGATGGGCCGATAACCGCCACCTGTTCGCCCGCGCCAACGGAAAGGTCAACGCCGCGCAGAATATCCACCGGCCCCGCCTCAGACGGAAGGGTCAGGGTTACGCCCGAAAGCTCAATCATCAAATGCCCCCAAATTTCGCCGCAATGTTTTGCAATTCATCAATAGCCTCTTATATAGGGAGGGAACGGCCCAATAACCAGTGCAGGACCTGCATGAAACACCTGATTTTAGTGCTTTTCGGATTGATCAGTTTTGCTTCTTACGCGAGCGAGGCGCAAACAGATCAACAAACCACCATCCTCGCGCTGGGGGATTCGCTGGTGGCGGGCTATGGCCTGCCGCCGGGGGATGGCTTTACCGACCAGCTTGAAGACGCCTTGCTCGCCGATGGCGTGGCCGTCTCGATCATCAATGCCGGGGTGTCGGGCGACACATCCGCAGGCGGCCTTGCACGGCTGGGCTGGGTCTTGGACGACCAGATTGACCTGATGATTATCACCTTGGGCGGCAATGATGTGCTGCGCGCCCTGCCGCCTGAGCAGACCTATAAGAACCTTGCCGCCATTATCACGCAGGCGCGGGACCAATTGCCCGATTTGCCCATTTTGCTGACAGGCATGATGGCCCCCCCTAATTTGGGCGAGGATTATGCGGATGAGTTCAATCCGCTTTATCAACAATTGGCCGATGATTTTAACGTCGCGCTCTATCCGTTTTTTTTGGACGGTGTGGCCGCCGACCCAGCGCTTAACCAGCCTGATGGCATCCACCCAAACAAACAAGGTGTTGCGATTATCATTGGCAAGATCCTACCCTTTGTGAAAGGCGCGCTTGCCCAATCGGCATCAATCCCATAAAAATCAATAAAACCTATTCGATTTCACTGCATTTCTATTAAGGGGGCATTTCCATGCAGATGACAGAACTTGGCCGCACCGGCATTCAGGTGACACGTTGCTGCCTTGGCACCATGACATGGGGTCAGCAAAACACCGAAGCTGAAGGCCATGAACAAATGGATTATGCCCTTGACCGTGGCATCAATTTTTTCGACACCGCCGAAATGTATTCAGTGCCGCCCAAGGCTGATACCCAAGGGTCAACAGAAACCATCATCGGCACTTGGTTTGCGGAACGCAAAAACCGGGACAAGATTGTGCTTGCCACCAAGGTTGCGGGACGTGCGCCGATGGATTGGCTGCGCCCGTGGGATGGCACCACGGCGCTTGACGCCCAAAATATCGAATATGCGGTTGAACAAAGCTTAAAGCGGCTGCAGACCGACTATATCGACCTTTACCAAATGCATTGGCCTGATCGGCCCATCGCGCTGTTTGGGGCGATCCCCAACACCTATAAGGATATGGGTGGCGAGATTGTGCCGATTGATGAAACATTGCGCGCCATGGAAAATTTGGTGACATCGGGCAAGGTCCGCCATATCGGCCTGTCGAACGAAACCCCGTGGGGCACGATGAAGTTCCTGCACCATTCAGAATCCAAGAACTTGCCGCGCGTTGAAACCGTTCAGAATGCCTATAATTTGGTGAATCGGTCGGACGAAATGGGGCTGGCTGAAGTTTACCTGCGCGAAGGGGTTGGCCTGCTTGCCTATTCCCCCCTTGGGCAGGGCTATCTGACAGGCAAGTATCAGCGCGGCGCACTGCCCGAAGGGTCGCGCAAGGCGCTGTTCAATCGCCTGCAACGCTATGAAGCTGATGCGATGGAAGGTGTGATTGACCAGTATTTAGCCGTTGCCCGTGAGTTTGATACGACGCTGGCCAAGCTTGCCATCAAGTTCTGCGACTCCAAGGATTTTGTCGATTCCACCATCATCGGCGCAACGACGATGGAGCAGTTGAAAGAAGACATCGACGCCTTTGACCTTGAATGGACCGACGAAATGAACAAGGCGGTGAATGCCGTTCATATCCAAAATCCGAACCCGTCAAATTAATCACTGTCGTCGTGCCGGATTTCCGCAGGACTATCCTGCATCTTCGGGTACGGCATGACGGCATAGATTTTGCTGAGCCAAATCAGCGGCTTCACGCCAGCAAACAATCAGAGATTCCAATTGTCATAATTCCGGGTTAGATTCATAACATCATTGATTCGGGAGGCTTTATTATGGCTCGACTGTTTATCGCTTGCGATTTGCCCCCACTTATCAAACATCGGCTGGACATGATTGCCAGCGGGTTACCCGGTGCAAAATGGGTCAGCCCCAGCAGCCATCACATGACATTGTGTTTTTTGGGCGACGCACCGCCGCCGCAGCTTAGCGATGTGGTCGCCGCCCTTGCCCCCATAAAATGCCCTGAGATGGTGTTGAACTTTGAAGGCTTCAACACGTTCGGCGACAAGAAACTGCGCAACCTGCATATCCGCCTGACCATGACGGAGGAGCTGAAGGTCCTGCAACGATCCATCAGCCACGCCATGCGGCAGGTGGGCTTTGAGATTGAGGCACGCCGTTTCGTGCCCCACGTCACACTCGCGCGGCTTAAAACAACTGATCCGCTTTCGGTCGCCCGCTATGTCGAAGCGATGAGCCCGCTTGACCTACCGCCTATCAAAATTCGCGGCTATACCCTGTTTGAAAGCCATCTGGCGCACACAGGCGCTGTCTATGATCCAGTCTGCGAATTTGGTGGTGAGAATGATATTGCCAATGGCGTCGTGGCGGCGGACCACCACTTTAAAACGGGACCCTACTTGGCAGTGGACAACAGCCCGTCAACCGCCTCCTCCAGCATGTCCAACACCTGATCAAAGCCCCGATCGCCGCCATAATAGGGATCAGGCACCTCGCGCACATCAAATTGCGGCGCATAATCCAGCATCAGGCGCAATTCTGAACGGCCATCATGGGGCGCAATAGATTGCAAATCAGCCAGATTGTCTTTGTCCATCGCCAGGATCAAATCAAACTCGTAAAAATCGCTGACCGTGACTTGGCGCGCCCTTAGATAAGCAATGTCATAGCCCCGCGCCTTGGCAGCGGCCTGCGCGCGCGTGTCTGGGGACTTGCCCACATGCCAATCGCCCGTGCCTGCAGAATCAAAGGTAAAGCGGTCAATCACCCCATCCTTGATGGCACGGGCACGGGCCACCCCCTCAGCACTGGGGGAGCGGCAGATATTTCCAAGACAAACGAACAGAACTTTCATAGCATGGCCATCATGACACAAACTGCATTCAAGAACATCGTCATTTTGACAGGCGCGGGCATCAGTCAGGAATCCGGGCTTGGCACGTTTCGCGGGCCGGAGGGGTTATGGGAGGACATCCCGATCGAGGATGTCGCCACCCCCGAAGGGTTCGCGCGCGATCCTGTAACGGTGCTGAACTTTTATAATGACCGCCGCGATGGAGTGCGCAATGCACAACCCAATCCCGCGCATGAGGCTTTGGGCACCTTGCAACAGAATTTTGCAGGCAGCCTGACACTGGTCACGCAGAACATTGATCATCTGCATGAAAAGGGCGGCGCAACAGACGTGCTGCACATGCATGGTGAGGTCGGCAAAATTCAATGTAATCATTGCGGCCATGTGCAGGATCATTGGGACGCGCTTCACATCGACATGGCGTGCGGTCATTGCGGTCAAGATGGCGGTCTGCGCCCCCATGTGGTCTGGTTTGGGGAAATGCCGCTTTATATGGACCAAATATACGAGGCGTTGGCGCGATGTGATCTCTTTATCTCCATCGGCACATCGGGGAATGTCTACCCTGCTGCAGGCTTTGTGATGGAGGCACGCCGCAATGGCGCGCATACTGTTGAGCTGAATTTGGAACCATCAGACGGCGCCACCATGTTCCTTGAAGGGCATTACGGCCTTGCAAGTGCGGTTGTGCCAGCCTATGTGAAACATCTATTGACCGGGGCAGCCATGCCCGCGTTTGACGACTAAAGGAAAAGACCATGCCGCAAAAACTTGATCCCGCAACACGCGCTGACACAATTGCCGGACTTGATGGCTGGTCAGAGGTTGAGGGCAAAGACGCCATCTTCAAAAAGTTTCAGTTTGCCGACTTTAACGAGGCATTCGGTTTTATGGCGCGCATTGCGCTTATTGCGGAACAGATGGACCATCACCCTGAATGGTTCAATGTCTATAATCGCGTGGAAGTGACCCTGACGACCCATGATGCCGACGGTGTGTCAGAACTTGACGTGAAAATGGCAACCAAGATGAACGAATTGGCAGGCTAACCACCAAGCCCTCTAACCACCGAGACCTAAAGAGAGGCGGTGGATAGCGTGCGGCGGGTAAAGGCCTGGCTCAAAGCCTCGTTGCAATCACCGCCCGGTTTTTCGATGCGGATAAATTCCAACAGCCGGCGGCCGCTGGCATCTTCGCCCGTCATTTCAAAGCTGTAGTCAATCAATGCCTTTTCTGACTTCAGATGGGCGTTGTAATGGCCGCCATCGACGCTATAGCTCGTCAAGCTCCACCCATTATAAAGCTGCGGCTCAAGATTATTGGCGCGGCCCAGTATCAGGCTGTTAACCCTGTGGGTCACGCGCGGTTGCCCAAAAGTTTGGCGAACCTGCCCTTCGCAACCGATGCGGCGCATTGATTTTTCTGTGACAAACATTGCGGTGCCATTGCCGGTTTCCGACAGGCAACGGAAGGTATAGCCCTGTTTACGGGCCACCTGATAAACTGAATAGGCGTTGATCTTGCAAATCACAAGATCATCCGGCGGAATGATAAAATCCGCGAACGTGTAAGATGCCATCATCAAGGTGCCAAGGGCGGCACCGATTGTGCTTCTCATCCTTATCCCCTTTTTGGGGCGATCCGGTGACATGGCTGTCACTCCTTGTGTAGACCCCCGCCTACGCCCCGTTCAATTTTACTTGTACCTATAATGTAATCCGGGGATCGCGGCGAAACAAGGGCCGCTGCCCTCACAAAATCGTGCAAACCTGCCCCATTTTTGACAAAAACCCGACCCGCATTGGCTGCGGATCGGGCTTCGATCGTTTGATTTTCGCAGTTCTTGGGATCAACCCAAGATCAACCCAGAATCAACCCAGAATCAACGAGGTGCCATACGGATGGCGCCATCAAGACGGATGGTTTCACCGTTCAACATGGTGTTTTCCATGATCTGAACAGCCAATGAGGCATATTCGTCAGGCTTACCAAGACGTGACGGGAACGGCACAGATGCTTCAAGTGCCTGTTTCACATTGTCAGGTGCACCGGCCAATAGCGGGGTTTCAAAGATACCCGGCGCAATGGTGCAGCAGCGGATACCATCACGTGACAAGTCACGGGCGATCGGCAATGTCATGCCGACAACACCGCCCTTTGAGGCTGAGTAGGATGCCTGACCGATCTGGCCATCAAAGGCAGCAACAGATGCGGTGTTGATGATCACGCCGCGCTCACCTGACTCATTCACAGGCTCAAGCTTTGAAATTTCGGCAGCAGCCTTTGACAGCACGCGGAATGAACCAACCAGATTGATCTGGCAAATCAGGTCAAAGATTTTGATGTCGTGCGGCACACCCTTTGACTGGGTTTTCATGGCAGCACCTGTACCGGCGCAGTTCACAACGATCCGTTCCTGACCGTTGGCAGCGCGGGCCTTTTCAAAACCGGCCACGACAGAGTCTTCGTCTGTCACGTTTACATTGCAGAACGTCACGCCCAGCTCTTCAGCAATGGCGTTACCGCGGTCTTCGTTCATGTCAAAGACGGCAACTTTTGCGCCCTTGGCAACCAGCGCGCGAACGGTGGCTTCACCAAGGCCTGAGGCACCGCCGGTGACGATGGCGGCTGTATCTTTGGTAATTTCCATGAGATTGCTCCCTTTATGGTTCAACTGAAATTCGAAACGGCGGCACCCTATCAAAGCGTTTCGGGCACGTCTTGTGATTTTTTGTAAAAATCCCATATGAAAAGAACAATTTGATGCAAACGGCAGATGTCGTAACGTCAAGCAGGATAAAAGGTGAGACTTCGATGAGCGAGCAGCAAACCATCAATGAAAAAGAAGCGAATGTGCGCAAGGGATTCTGGCCCAAAATGCGCGGCGCTGTCTCTCGCGTGCCCTTTGCCGAAGATGCCGTTGCCGCCTATTACTGCGCGACAGACAAGGCGACCCCCCTGTCGGTCAAGGGCACTTTGTTTGGCGCACTTGCCTATTTCATCCTGCCGACCGACCTGATCCCTGATTTTCTGGTCGGGCTTGGCTATGTGGATGATGCCTCTGTCCTGATGCTGGCTTTATCCTCTGTCAGGGGTGCCATGACCCCGGCCCATAAGGATCGCGCCAAAAAAGCGCTCACCCGCACACCGATCGGCGATGATGAGCAAAGCCAACCCACTGAAACAACTTCATAAAAAACCTAATATTGCGTTATTTTGACAAATCTGTCAGCAGTACTTGACAATCATGTCAATAAGGCCATATAAGGATCGTGACTGGGCAGCGATTCCTGCCCTTAATGATTATGTGGAAACGAAATGTCTGAGATGACACAAACCACCGCTCCTGAAGAAGCAACCTCAAGCCAAAGCCATTCCGCGAAGGACATTATCCCGCGCAATATCGATTTCGGCTTTGACGAAACCGTGCATTACGATTGGCTTGATGGCTGCCCGGGTAAATCCAACCTGCTGAACGCCATGTCATTGCTGTTCCCGGCAGGGGAAACTTTCTTCATCGATTCAACCCGCCCGTTCATTAAGGACGTGACGGATCCGAAGCTGAAGAAAGAGATCAAAAACTTCATGACGCAGGAAGCCATTCATACCCGCGAACATGAAGCCTATAACGAAATGCTGGAACGTGATGGCCTGCCCGCCAAAAAGATCGAACAGGAAGTCTGGCGCGATCTTGGCATGGGCCAAAAAGTGCTGAACAAATATCAGCAGCTTGGCGTTACCGTTGCGCTGGAACATTGGACCGCCGTTTTGGCAAATGGTCTTCTGTCCAACCCCGGCGCTTTGGATGGCGCGCATCCTGCTATGCGTAACGTATGGCTGTGGCACGCGGTTGAAGAAAGCGAACATAAGGCTGTTTGCTTTGACCTGATGCGTGTTGCCATCGAGGACGAGAAAGAATTTGAAAAGGCCCGCAAGCGCGCCCTGCGTATGGTGTCTATCCCCTTCATGGCACGCACATTCATCTACTACACCCGTTTGATGTATGCGTCAGGCAACCTGTTCAACTTCAAGGCCCATTGGTCCACAGTAAAATATGCATGGGGCAAGCCCGGCATTTTCCGCAAAATGTGGCCTGAGTTTAAAGCCTTCTTCAAAGATGGTTTCCATCCTTGGGACTTTGACAATCGCGAGTACATCGAAAAATGGGATGCCGAGGCAAACTCAAAAGATGAAGCTCCTGAAGGGTTCTTGATCGCCGCTGAATAAGCGCCCCTTCAACGAAACAAAATCAAGCCGCCCCCAATTCGTTTTGAGGGCGGCTTTTTCTGTTGACAGTCATACAAGTCGGCTTAACACTCTCATAAGTTGTTATTTTTTGCATAGAGATCTTATTTGATGCACTTCCTGCTATTCGGACTTGGCGCTTATTTTGGGATAATTGGATTTATGGCCACTTTGACCTTGGCAAACGGAAAAAAGTCGAGTTTCAACTGGAATAATATGCGATCCAGACTTACTTACTTTATATCACTGATAGTGGTCGCAGCCTTACTTGCACTGCCGCGTGTGGCCAAAGGGACTGAATATGAGGTCTATTTCGAGGAGTATGGAAGCTACGTCGCCGGAATCATAGGTTTCTTTGCAATTTTTCTTTCGCTTACAATTAACGAACAATATCGTTTTGAGGATCAACTTCGCGACAAAAAGGATAGAAATAAAAAAGCAATTATTGCCTCAAGCCAATTTGTAACAAGTCTTGCATATCAGTTAGTGCAGATCGAAAACGACATCAAAGACACATTGATTCCAATCCGTGCCGAGCGAGCAAGTCGCATAATGGAAATTGCCGTTCGAATCGGCAATGTATTGGAAACGCTAGATGTTGCAGAGAAAACCGTTTACTCACTTGAGCCGCAGAACGATGATATACTAGCTTCCTATATGGCACTAAAGCTGCGACTATCTAATTTACGGCGCAGCATATCTGGGCATCACTACCTGCACCAAAAAGGCGCTCAGCGAAGCCAAGCTGAAATTCAAGATCAGTTGAAATGGGCGCGAACCGCAGCAAGCACTCTGACAACTTGCATCAATGAATTTACTACTAAGCATTGTCCCGAGTTAGCGATAAAAAGCGATGAAAGCATCCCCGCTAACATCGAGCGCGCTGCAGCCAACCTGCCACCGTACGAATAGAGCACAACGAACGAGACACGGTTGCCGCCCCCAATAGTTTTGAGGGCGGCTTTTTCTTTGCCTTAATAGTGAAATGGTGACCGTCGCTAGATGCGCACACCACCACTTATGATTTTTTCATAAAGCGCCTTATCAAGCGGTACATATGATTTGGTTTCGCTGTCGCGGAAGAACAATGGCTCGTCAATATTGTCGGGGTCAAAGCCATCTTTCACAAGCTCCACCTTACGGTGTTTGAATGTACCTGTGATTTCGATTTCAGGCTGCATCCGCACAAATAACGGCCGGGCATAGGCTGCCAGATCCTTTTCGGTTTGTGCATAGAAAGCAGCCATGTCAAAGCCGGAACCGGCAACGATGGATGCCATGCCCGCACGCCCATCAGCGCCGGGAATTTGCACGCCGTAAATATTCACTTCTTCGACGTGATCCATAACGGCGATAACCTCTGCCACTTCGGATGTTGCCACATTCTCGCCCTTCCAGCGGAACGTGTCACCGATGCGGTCAACGAAATACCAATAGCCGTCCTTGTCAAAGCGCAGCAGGTCACCTGTGCGGAAAAAGGCATCGCCCTTTTCAAACACGTCATTCAGGATTTTCTTTTTGGTTGCCGATTCATCTGAATAGCCTTCGAACCGTCCGGTCTTGGCATCTGATGATGTGGGCAAACGACCCACTGCCTCGCCCGGTTCGCCCGGTTTGCATTCGATGCAAAGCCCGTCGGGGCCGCGCACCACTTCGTCATTTTCAACATCATACTTGATGCAAGTCACACCCGTTGCCTTGCGCAAATAGCCGGGCAAACGACCAACCGTGCCGCGTTTGCCTTCAAGGTTCATCAGGGCCACATTGCCTTCAGTTGCGCCGTAAAACTCAATCACTTTGTTGATGCCAAAGCGGGTTTCGACCGTTTCCCAAATCTCAGGACGCAGGCCATTACCGATGCAGCGCGTGATCTTGTGTTGCTTTTCCTCCGGCACCTCAGGGCTGTTTACAAGGTATCGCAACAGCTCCCCAATATATTGGAAGCTGGTAACGTCGTATTTCACCGCATCTTTAAAGAAGCGGCTGGCAGAAAATTTCGGCACCAACACGGCAGCCGCGCCCATTGTCAGCGCAGCACCAAGCGCCATCACGCCGCCTGCTGTGTGATATAGCGGCAGACAAATATATTGCCGATCACGCGGGCCCAGCTTCAACGCAGTGCCTGCGCCTGTCGCGGTCATCATGAAACGCAAATGGGAAAAATGCGCAGCCTTAGGCAGCCCTGTGGTGCCTGAGGTATAGATGTAAAACAGATCACTATTGCCCAATGTCATGCCCGCGCGGCCTGACCGATCAGGGCGGCTGGTCGGCTGATCAGCAATCGCATCCGCCAAATTGGGATAGCTGCCCGCTACCGCCCCATCACCATCAACCAACACGGTCGGCATGGGGTCAAGCGCATCGCGTGCGCTTTCAAACTGGTCTGAAAGTTCGCCCCCCAAAACCAGCAACTTTGCCTTGGCCACATTCAGGCAATGGGCAAGCTGCGCGCCACCCAAATTTGTGTTGATCAATGCTGAGGTTGCGCCAACTTTCGCCGCGCCAACCCACGCCGCGACATAGGCAGGACGGTTTTCCATATTGATGGCAATCACGTCGCCCTTGCCAATATTTTGCGACGTCAGATAGTGAGCAAACTGATTGGCCCAATCATCCATCTGTTGATAGGTATAGGTTTCATCCTCGTAAAAAAACAGTGTCGCGCCTTTGCGCCGATCAACAATCTGTTCAAAATGGTCTGCAACCGTTTCTTCCTTGTTGACGTCGAATTTTGAAATCGACAGCACAGCGCGACCCATATCGCGCAGATATTTTACTTCCCTAAGGATGCCCATCGACATGTTCCTTCCCACTATGAAAGAGGCCACCTTCACAGATGCAAAGGCGGCCCCGTTAGTTAATAATTCGGTTTAGTCGACATAGACGTCATCTGTGCCAACCGGAATATGATAAAAGGTGCCGTCTTTTGACACGACAACCGGGCCGCTATAGGCCTCGTCCACGCCGCGCAGGAAAATCCCCTCCATAGGGGCAACCAAAAGCGGCGGGACAATATGATAAAAGCCCAGCATTTTGGCTCCTGCGGTTTGTGCTGACTGCGCAGCCTCAACCGGGGTGGCGTGATAATCCTGAATGTCATGCATAATCGTCGCGATATTATCGCGACCAACCTGTTTGGCCGTTTCACCCATGATTTTCACCATATGGGCGGCCAGACCTTCATGCATCAACAGGTCAGTGCCCTTGGCAAATTTTTCCAGATTTTCAGATTTTGAGGTATCGCCCGAAATGGTGACGGAACGGCCCTTATAATCAAAACGATAGCCGACAGCGGGGCTGACCGGGCTGTGATCAACGGCAAAGGCGATGACGGTTAGGTCATCTTCTTCAAGAACCGGCACAGCCTCCCCCGCGCGGGGAATGCCGAAGGCTATAGGCTTGCCACCTGCGCCAGACCGGGGCACGACCCCTTCGCCATGATGGGCAACGCGATAGGTAAAGTCCTGTGTGTAGGCCATGTTGAAGCCTGCCACAATTGCCTCAACCCCCACGGGGCCATAAACAGGCAAGGGCGCAGTGTGGGAACCGCCAACCCAACGCTGCAACATCATCTCACCCAAACCATCAATATGGTCTGAGTGGAAATGCGTCAGGAACAGCCCTTTCACAGCGCCGGGATTAACGCCGCCCAATGTCATGGTGCGGGACCCGCCCGTGCCTGAATCAACGACGTAAATATCCTGCCCAGCGATCACAACAAGGCAGGGACCGCCCGCATTCGGGTTCGGCATTGGGGAGCCTGCGCCGCACACAAATACATGCAAGCCATCAGGCAAATCGCCGACCACATCGCGCGTCATATTCTGCGCAATGATATTGGGCATCATGCGTTCAACAATCGTTTCCCGCATCGCCACACCGATGGCCACAATGACCAACAAAAGACCGACAATAATACCCAATAGCTTTTTCATGCGACGCTCCCCTGTTTCGCAAAATGGTCTGTTAGGACCTGATCGACTTACCCTGTTACGAGGCAGATTTTGCCCTTGGCACGCCGTTCCATCAAATCACGGATCGCCTGCGGGGCGTCTTCAAACGGATAGGTTTTTGACACCAGCGGCTTCAAGGTGCCGTCTTCAAACATGGCCTGCAGCTCTGCCAGATTTTCAGCACTTGCGGCAGGTTCTTCGCCATTAAAGCGGCCCCAGAACACACCCATGAGCGAACAGCCCTTAAGCAAGGCAAGGTTCAACGGAATTTTCGGAATGTCACCGGCGGCGAAACCGACGATCAAATATCGCCCGTTCCACGCCATCGACCGCACGGCAGGTTCGGCAAAGCGATCACCAACCGGGTCATAGACCACATCGACACCCTTGCCGCCTGTGATTTCCTTGATCCGTTCTTTCAAATCTTCGGTTTCATAATTGATCAGCTCGTCCGCGCCATAATCCTTACAGACTGCCAGCTTTTCATCGGATGAGGCCGCAGCGATCACCTTTGCGCCCGCAGCCTTTGCCAGATCAACGGCAGCAATACCAACGCCGCCTGCTGCGCCCATGACAAGCACGGTTTCACCGGCCTGCAATTTGGCACGGTCCTTCAGCGCATGGTGCGAGGTGCCATAAGTCATCATGGAGCCTGCCGCCTGCACAAGATCAAGCCCCTTGGGCACGCGGATGGCGGTTGCTGCATTCACAGCAATCTTTTCAGCCATGCCGCCCCAGCCTGTGCCGGAGACGATCTGGTCCCCGACCTTTAGGTTGGTCACGCCTTCGCCGACCTTTGACACCGTGCCGGATACTTCGCCACCGGGCGAAAACGGGAAAGGCGGTTGGAACTGATACTTGCCCTGAATGATCAGCGTATCGGGAAAGTTCACCCCACATGCCGCCACATCAATGATGACCTGACCTTCCTTGGGCTCAGGATCCGGCAGTTCTTCAACCTTCAGGCTTTCAGGGGGACCATATTCGCGACACACGACAGCTTTCATCGACTTCTCTCCTTAACGTAACGATAAATGGGAAATTTCGTAGCGCGATGATAGCAGCCTTGGTGCCCAACACAATATATCATCTGGATTTCATGCCGGCTTTCAGCCTGATTGATTGAGGGTACATTACCCCCCGCGCGCGACACCCCCCACTCCACTCAATATATTGACACTTATATTGTCATAACATGACAATCACAAGATCGGTCAGCGCCCCGGTTGGCGGACAGATGGTGTCCGGTCAAATTACCGACAAATTTCCGCCCCATGATCGGCCCAAGCAAGCTTTAAACAGCAAAACATTGGTTTTGATAGATGAAAGTACCGCTTGCCTGTTTACTTTGACCGCCAGAAAGGCAATCTGTACCCCAATGATTCAGCGCTGGCGCAACCGTTAGACTTAAATGAGAGCCATGACCCGGACCTTGCAAGCCATCACCCCGTTAAAAGCCCTCGCCCTGGCCGCTTTGTTGCTGCCGGGCCTGACAATGGGCGCATCAGCGACAGAAACAGATTTGGGCACGCATAAGGATTGGACCGCGGTAAAGGTTACCGAAAATGGCCAAACCTATTGCTATATGATTTCTGCCCCCAAGGACACGAACCCCAAGGGCGTGCGTCGCGGCGCGATCAATTTCTTTGTCTCAAAAGTACCAAGTTCAAAACAGACCGAAATCAATGTGCAAATGGGCTATCCCTTGGCGGAAAAGGCCTCAGGCTCCTCCCTTTCTGCGCGGATCGGCAGTACCGATGTCGGCTTTACCACCCAGCATCAGGATGGCTGGGCCCCCTCAAACAAGGTTGCCGCCTTGGTCAAGGCGATGAAAAAGGGCTCAAAAATGACAGTAAAAGGGAAAAGCCGTCGGGGCACTAACACCACAGATGTCTATTCCCTAAGCGGTTTTACTGCGGCGTATAACGCTATTTCCAAAGCCTGCAAGTTGTAATACATGTCCGGGCATGACAAAGCCCAACCCCAATGTAAAAGATTGGCTGGCCGATGACGCGCCCGGTCTGGACGATTTTACCCCCGGTAAGGTCGGTGCCGACACGCGCCCACAGCTTGTAGGGATGAGCCGGGAAGAACTGGCCGAAGCGCTTAGCCAGATTGAGGCTGGACCCAAAAGCATCAAAATGCGTGTGCAGCAGGTTTGGCATTGGCTGTATCACCAAGGTGCCACCGAATTTGCCGACATGACGAACCTGTCAAAGGCACTGCGTGCCGCATTGGCCGAAAACTTTATTGTGGGCCGCCCTGAAATCGTCACCGAAGAAATATCTGAGGATGGCACGATCAAATGGTTGCTGCGCTTTGCCGACGGGCAGGAAGCTGAAACCGTCTATATCCCCGAAACAGATCGCGGCACGCTGTGCGTTTCTTCGCAGGTTGGCTGCACGCTCAACTGCACTTTCTGTCATACAGGCACGCAAAAGCTGGTGCGCAATCTGACGCCGGGTGAGATTGTCGGCCAAATGATGGTCGCTCGTGATCGGCTGGGCGAATGGCCCACGCCAGCACAGGGTCGCAAGCTGACCAACATCGTGCTGATGGGCATGGGTGAGCCGCTGTATAATTTCGATAATGTCAAAGCGGCGATGAAGATCATGGCGGACGAAGAAGGTATCAGCCTGTCACGCCGCCGCATCACGCTGTCTACCTCAGGCATTGTGCCGATGATGGATCGTTGCGGGGACGAAATTGGGGTGAACCTCGCCATCTCTCTCCACGCGGTGCGCGACGATATTCGCGACAGACTTGTGCCGATCAACAAGAAATATAATCTTGATGAATTGCTATCCGCCTGCCGCCGCTATCCCGGCCTGTCCAATGCGCGGCGCATCACCTTTGAATATGTGATGTTGAAGGGCGTGAATGACACGGACGAAGATGCCAAGCGATTGGTGCAATTGCTGAAGGGCATTCCGGCCAAGATCAATCTGATCCCGTTTAACCCATGGCCCGGCGCACCTTATGAATGTTCTGATTGGGACCGGATTGAAAAGTTCGGCGCCTATGTGAACCGCGCAGGCTATGCCAGCCCGATCCGCACCCCGCGCGGACGCGATATTATGGCCGCCTGTGGGCAGCTAAAGTCCGAAAGCCAGAAAAAGCGCAAGTCTGAAATTCTCGCCGAAATGCGGTCAAGGGAATTACATAATCCCGTTGGGGAACAAGCCGGGGAATAAGCCGAACTCCCCTTAAAAGTCATCCCGGAAAGGCGTCAGCCTTATCCGGGATCCATTGTAGCGGTTGATCGTCCGTATGGACCCCGGATCATTTTTGGTCGCGCAAGCGGACGGAAAAGTCTGCAACTTTTCCTGCTTGTCGCTCCAAGTCCGGGGTGACGGGGTAGCAGTTACCTATCCTCTACCGATCTTGCGCATCCACGACAGCCATTGCTGTCATGTTCACCAGCCCACGGGTTGAGATTGCGGTGGCAACCACATGGGCAGGCTTGGCGAGGCCCGTCAGGATCGGCCCGACGGACAGGCCTTGGGTGACCTGCTTCACAAGGTTAAAGCTGATATTGGCGGCATCAATATCCGGCATCACCAACAGATTGGCGCGCCCTTCAAGGGACGAGGCAGGCATTAACCGCCTGCGGATATTTTCATTCAGCGCCGCATCAACCTGCATCTCGCCATCAATTTCAAGATCAGGGGCCGCCGCCTTAATCAAGGCTGTTGCCTGCCGCATCTTGCGGGCGCTGGCATCATTCTCTGTCCCGAAATTAGCGTGGCTGCACATGGCAATTTTGGGCGTCAGGCCGAACCGTTCAACAACCTTGGCAGCCTGCGGAACGATGGTCGCAAGCTGGTCTGCGCTTGGATCGAGATTAGCGTGGCTATCGGTAATGAAAATCGTGTCATGCTGTGTCAGCACCATTTGCACGGCGCTGTAGCGGTCCGCCCCGTCATCAAGCCCAACAACGTCAAACACATTGCGCAAATGGTCGGAGAAGCTGCCCACCGTGCCACACAACATGGCATCGGCATGACCGATAGAGACAAGCACAGACGCAAGCACAGTTCCGTTTTGCTTCAACATGTTCCGCGCGGTCGATGGCGACACGCCCTTGCGGCCCAGCTTGTGGTGCAAAGCCTCAACAAAATAATCGAGGTCGGTTTCCTTGAGCAGGCCGGGATCAACAATCCCGATCTTATCTTCCAGTCCGGTCAGGCCCAGCTCTTGTATCAGCACATAGATGGTCTCGACATTGCCGATCAGCACAGGTTCGGCATAGCCGTCCTCTACCACGATCTGGGCAGCGCGCAGCACGCGGGGGTCTTCACCCTCTGCATAGATAACCCGCTTGGGGCTTTCCTTGGCACGTTCAAAGATCGGGCGCATGGCCTGACCGCTTTCATAGATGAACTGCTCAAGCTTTTTGATATAGGCGTCCATATCCTCAATCGGACGGGTGGCAACGCCTGTATCCATCGCCGCTTGCGCCACTGCGGGCGCAATATGAACGATCAGGCGCGGGTCAAACGGTTTGGGGATCAAATAGTCCCGCCCATAGGTCAGCTTTTCACCCTGATAGGCACTGGCGACCACCTCTGATGGTTCTGCCAGTGCAAGGTCGGCAATCGCCTTCACTGTTGCGATCTTCATCTCTTCATTAATGGTGCTGGCTCCGCAATCAAGCGCGCCACGGAAAATGAAAGGGAAGCACAGAACATTGTTTACCTGATTGGGGTAGTCTGACCGCCCGGTTGCCATGATCACGTCATCGCGGGCGGCTTTTGCTTCTTCGGGCAGAATTTCGGGCACAGGATTGGCAAGCGCCAGCACAATCGGGTCCTTGGCCATTTTCTTGACCATATCGCCCGTCATGGTGCCTGGCCCCGACACACCCAAAAAGACGTCGGCGTCCGCAACCGCATCATCAAGTGTGCGTTCATCGGTTTCTACGGCAAAGCGGGACTTGAACTGGTCCACCCCATCCCGGCCCTGATAGATCACGCCTTTTCGGTCACACATGCGGATATTTTCAGGCTTTGCCCCCAGTGACAGGATTTGCATGGTGCAGGCCTGTGCCGCGGCACCTGCGCCAGATATCACAACCTTCACATCCTCAATCTTTTTTTCAACCAGACGCAAAGCGTTATAAATCGCCGCTGCCACACAGATGGCTGTGCCGTGCTGGTCATCATGGAAGACCGGGATATTCATAATCTCGCGGCACTTGGCCTCAATAATAAAACATTCAGGGGCCTTGATATCCTCAAGATTCACGCCGCCAAAGGTCGGCTCTAACGCACGGACAATGTCGACCATTTTGTCAGGGTCTGTTTCATCAACCTCAATATCAAAGACATCAACACCGGCGAATTTTTTGAACAAAACCGCCTTGCCTTCCATCACAGGTTTGGAGGCAAGCGCGCCGATATTGCCAAGCCCCAGAACGGCGGTGCCGTTTGAAATCACAGCAACCAGATTGCCGCGCGCTGTCATATTGGCAGCTTCGCTTGGATCATCCGCAATCAAGGTACAAGCATCGGCAACACCCGGCGAATAGGCCAGCGCCAAGTCACGCTGGTTCGCCATCTTTTTGGTTGGCGTAATCTCCAATTTCCCCGGTTGCGGAAAACGGTGATAGTCCAAAGCCATGCTTTTCAGATCGTCGGCCATAAGCCCCTCCCAAAACGGGGCCATCGGCGATTGCCTGCCGATGCAAATCCCCTAACCACTGATATTGTCGCCCACATTCTTATGAAGTTTATCACCAATTTCAAAAGATGCGACTGTCAGACCGCTTGAATCTTGCCCTAACCCCCCTATAGTGCGGCAGTTTTTCAAAAATCTGACCGCAGAAAGGGTGCCAACATGGCCCAGATCGATAAATCCTCTGTCAAAAAGGTGGTGCTTGCCTATTCAGGCGGGCTTGATACCTCCATCATTTTGAAATGGCTGCAGGAAGAATATCAGGCAGAAGTCGTCACCTTCACCGCTGACCTTGGTCAGGGTGAGGAGTTGGAGCCTGCCCGGCAAAAAGCCGAAATGGCTGGCATCAAGGAAATCTATATCGAAGATCTGCGCGAAGAATTTGTCCGCGATTATGTGTTCCCCATGTTCCGCGCCAATGCCTTGTATGAGGGCGTTTACCTGCTCGGCACGTCTATCGCCCGGCCCTTGATCGCCAAACGGCAGATTGAGATTGCCGCCGAAACGGGCGCCGATGCAGTCAGCCATGGCGCAACCGGCAAGGGCAATGACCAAATCAGGTTCGAGCTTGGCTATTATGCCTGCAATCCTGAAATCAAAGTGATTGCCCCGTGGCGGGAATGGGATTTGGACAGCCGGACCAAGCTGATCGACTTTGCTGAAAAGCATCAGATCCCGATTGCAAAAGACAAGCGCGGCGAAGCCCCCTTTAGCTGTGATGCGAACCTGCTGCACACATCGTCGGAAGGCAAGCTGCTGGAAGACCCCGCCGTTGAAGCACCCGAATTTGTGCATCAACGGACCGTTTCACCCGAAGATGCGCCGGACACACCGACCATCATCGAAATCGGCTTTGAAAAGGGTGATGCGGTTTCGATCAATGGCGTGGCCATGTCCCCTGCCAGCATCCTGACACGGTTGAATGAGCTTGGCCGCGACAATGGCATCGGGCGGCTTGATCTGGTTGAAAACCGTTACGTCGGCATGAAAAGCCGCGGGATTTACGAAACCCCTGGCGGCACAATTTTGCTGACCGCCCATCGCGGCATTGAAAGCCTGACACTTGATCGGGGTGCAGCCCATCTGAAGGATGAGTTTATGCCCCGCTATGCAGAGCTGATTTATAACGGCTTCTGGTTCAGTCCTGAGCGTGAGATGCTGCAAGCCATGATCGACAAGTCGCAGGAACATGTGACAGGTTCGGTGACGCTCAAGCTTTATAAAGGCGGCGTGCATCTGATCGGACGGTCCAGCCCCAACAGCCTTTATTCCGAAGAACATGTGACGTTTGAAGAAGACACGGTTTATGACCAGCAGGACGCAGAAGGCTTTATCAAGCTGAATGCCCTGCGGCTGCGCCTGCTGGGCACGCGCAATCGGCGGATCGGGTGATGAGCGACGACACACAAGACCAGCTTGACCCGGTGGCAGAGGCTATTTTGACTGTCCTTGAAGCTGCGCCCGACAATAAGGCGCAGCCCAAGGCGGTCGCTGAATTTTTGGCTGATGCCCGTCGCACCAAAAAAGACCCGCCCGATTTGTGGCGCCGCTACATGATGGCGGTCCGTCAGCAGGCGAAATTCCTTGCCCGCACCGGGGCGATTGAGATATTGCGGAAGGGACAACCCGTAGATCCCCATGCCCCGATCAAGGGGCTTGTGGTTCTACGCCTCGCGCAAACAGACTAGGCTACTCCCATGTCTCATCCGAAGTCGCTTTACCTGATCTATAACCCCAAGGCAGGCGGGCGGCATCGCGACAAGCTTGATGCGCTGGTAGACCTTGCGCAGGATCATGATTTCACCGTCACCTTGGCCAAGACCGAACAGGCAGGCCACGCCACTGACCTTGCCGGGTCGGACGCCGCAGACGCGGCCCATCGGCTGATTGTGGCAGGCGGCGATGGCACCGTGAACGAGGTGTTGAATGGGCTGACCGAAGACAGCCCCCCCATCGGTTTTGCCCCCTTTGGCACCGCCAATGTGCTGGCGCATGAACTAGCCTACCCCAAGGGGTTCAAGGCCCGTGCCAAGGCTATTCTAACCGGAAAGGTCCGCCCTGTCCGGCTGGCGCGCGCCAATAATCGCGCCTTTATGTTGATGGCCAGTGTCGGGCTTGATGCCTATGCGGTTGCGGGTGTTGACAGCAAGGTGAAGGACAAGATCGGCCCCCTCGCCTATATTGTCAGCGGGGCAAAGGCGCTGAACCTTTATTTTTCGGGCAAGTTAAAATATCGCGTGCGCCTTGATAGCGGGGCTGAGGTTTTTGAGCCCGTCACCGTCATCGTCACACGCGCCCGTAAATATGGCGGCCCCTTCACCATCGCGCCCGATGCGGGGCTTGAACAAGACGGGCTTTATGTCGTGATGTTTATGAAGGGCGGCCTGATCGCGCTCTTGCAATATGCGTGGGGCATCCTGACAAGCCGCCTTGATCATCAGCCGCCTATTGTGATCCGCAAGGCCAACCGGGTTGAGATTGACAGCGACCATGCCGACCCGGTGCAGGTGGATGGCGATGATGCAGGCACGCTGCCGCTGTCTATCGCCATGACCGATCAACAGGTTGGGCTTGTCTGGCCTGCTGGGTAATTATTTCTCCAGCTCGATATCCCAGTAAAGGAAGTCGTACCAGCTTTCATGCAGATAGTTGGGCGGGAATTTGCGCCCATTATTATGCAGCTGCATCATGCCCGGACGATAGGGCTTTTGACGCGGGATCATCTGTGCCTCTTGCGGCATGCGCCCGCCCTTTTTCAAATTGCACGGCGCGCAGGCGGTTGTGATATTTTCCCAGCTTGTGACCCCGCCTTTTGAGCGTGGAATGACATGATCAAAGGTTAAATCCTGCCCGCTGCCGCAATACTGGCATTGGAACCGATCGCGCAAAAACAGGTTAAAACGCGTAAAAGCCGGCACACGGGCCGGCTTTACATAAGATTTCAGAGAGATGACGGAAGGCAGCCTCATTTCAAAGCTGGGGCTTGCGACCGTCTTTTCATATTCGGCAAGAACATTCACCCTGTCCAAAAAGACCGATTTGACAGCTTCCTGCCAGGGCCACAAGGACAAGGGATAATAGCTCAATGGCTTGTAATCGGCATTGAGCACTAAGGCGTGACATTGTTCCAGACGCGGTAACGCGACGTCCATCGGGGTCTCCCTTTGGCAGTGTGTTAGAGCGGTAACGAGGTAAGCTCTAACCCGAACATGTTACCGAATTTAGTCAATCTTCAGAAAAAGTCCACAAGATGATGCATTTTTTTGTGGCCTGACCGCATCATCTGGTAGGGCGTGGTTTTAGGCTGACTGATAGTCCTTGGAGCGGACATGATTGATATAGGTCCATAACACCCGCGCCGCGACGCCGCGCCAAGGTCGCCAGTCTTCTGCCATTGCGGCCAGTTCCTTGGTGGAGGGACGGTCCCCCGTCAACAGGCGTACCGATTCCTGCAGGCCCACATCATTGTCGGGGAAGGCATCAGGCCGCCCCAAACAGGACAGCAAATAAACCTCAGCCGTCCAGGGGCCAATCCCGGGCAGGGACACAAGCGCCGCGCGCGCATCATCATCCGACTTACGCTGAAGTCCACCCAGCCGTACCTCCCCCCTGACCAGCATAGCAGACATGCCGCGCAGGCTTTTGATTTTGGGCCGGCTAAGTCCGCAGGCCCGCAACTCATCCTCAGTCAGCTCAAGCACCCGTTCAGGTGTCATGGGGCGCACCCCTGCCCTGACTTTTTTAAGGATGGAGGCCGCAGCAGCCAGTGACACTTGCTGGTGGACAATCATCCCCACAAGGGCGGAAAAGCCGCCCGGACGCAGGCGCAATTGCACGCCGCCCGTCTCCTGCAGCGCCTTATCAAACATTGTATGCTGCCCCGAAAGCCAAACAAGGCCCGGCTTCAAATCTGCGTCTGTTTTAAAGCGTCGTGGCGGCTCAGGTATTTGTGGCATCTCATCCCCCTTGTAAAAATGGACATTATGGTGTTTTGCTGCCCCCCACAATGATGAGCCTGCCAAAATCAATTCTGGACCTGCCGCCGCAAGTCACGCGCTTTGCCCCCTCTCCCACCGGGCGATTACATCTGGGCCATGCCTATTCGGCCTTATTTGTGCAGCAATGCGCCCACGCCACGGATGGCACCTATCTGCTCAGGATCGAAGATACCGACCATACGCGCTGCCGCCCGGAATTTTATGACGCGATCCGCGAAGATCTGGCTTTCCTTGAGCTAACACCAGACCGCGAAACCCCGGCCCAATCGACACGCATGCCAGCCTATCAGGCGGCGCTCAGGCAATTGCAGGACCGGGGCTTGCTCTATCCCTGTTTTTGTACGCGGAAGGATATTGCCCGTTCCGTCACTGCGCCACACGGCCCTGATGGCAATTTCTACCCCGGCACATGCAGGCACCTGTCAGAGGATGAGCGCCAAGCCCGCATGGCGGCAGAGCCCTATGCCCTGCGCCTCAACACCAAAGAAGCTGCTGATATGGCGGGCCCTCTGCAATTTGAAGAATTGGCCTATAGACCTGCCACATACCAAGTGGATTATGGTGCGATCGACGATGTTGTGCTGGCGCGCAAGGATATCGGCACGTCCTATAATTTGGCGGTTGTTGTGGATGACGCCGCAGATGGAATCACGCTCGTCACACGTGGACAGGATATTTTCGAGGCAACGGGCCTGCACCGCCTGTTACAGGCATTACTTGATCTACCGGCCCCTAAATATGCCCATCACGGGTTGATTGTGGACGATCAGGGCCGCCGTCTTGCCAAACGGGCAGATGACGTGGCTTTGCTGACCCTCCGTCAATCTGGTTGGGACCGGAACAAGATCATGGAAGAAGCCTTGAACAGGCTCGCCAAATCCTCATAATCCCGCCCACTGCTATTTCGACCTAATCTAAAGAGGAACCTTCCCATGATCGAAACACGTTTCACCAAGGAATTCGGCATCAAATACCCCATCGTGCAGGGCGGCATGCAATGGGTGGGCCGGGCAGAGCTTGTCTCCGCCGTCTCAAACGCAGGCGGTTTGGGCCTGTTGACCGCGCTGACACAGCCGACGCCTGAGGACCTCTCCAAAGAAATCGCTCGCACCAAGGACATGACAGACCAGCCCTTTGGTGTGAACCTGACCTTCCTGCCTGCCATCAACCCGCCCCCTTATGCGGAATATCGCTCTGCTATCATTGATGCAGGCATCAAGATTGTTGAAACCGCAGGCAACAATCCCGCTGAACATATCGCCGTCTTTAAAGAGGCTGGCGTGAAGGTCATTCACAAATGCACCGCCGTTCGTCACGCTGTTAAAGCAGAAAAAATCGGTGCCGACGCCATCTCTATCGACGGGTTTGAATGTGCAGGCCATCCGGGCGAAGATGACATTCCCGGCCTGATCCTGATCCCCGCCGCTGCCAACAAGGTTTCCATTCCCATGATCGCCTCAGGCGGTTTTGGTGATGGGCGCGGCCTTGTTGCCGCCCTCGCCCTTGGGGCAGAGGGGATCAATATGGGCACACGCTTTATGTGCACACAAGAAGCCCCGGTTCATAATAATGTGAAGCTGAAAATGGTTGAAAATGACGAACGGTCAACCAACCTGATTTTCCGCACGCTGCACAACACCGCCCGCGTTGCCAAGAACGAAGTATCGGCCCAGGTGGTTGATATTGAAAAGCGCGGCAATGCCCAATTCGAAGACATCAAGGATTTGGTTGCAGGCGTCCGTGGCCGCAAAGTGTTTGAGGATGGCGATACTGATTTCGGCATTTGGACTGCAGGTCTGGTCCAAGGCATCATTGATGACATCCCGACCTGTAAGCAATTGATTGACGGCATCATGTCCGAAGCGGAAGAGCTGATTCAGGCCCGCCTTGGCGGCATGGTCGCGTAACGCTTTTACGATTTAAAGGAGAAAGCCAATGGCTGACGCATTTATCTGTGATACCGCGCGGACGGCCATTGGCCGCTTTGGCGGGTCTTTGTCTGCGGTACGCGCGGACGATCTTGCCGCCGTGCCGATGAAGGCATTGATGGAACGCAACAAGGGCGCTGACTTCAGCCGCCTTGATGATGTGATCTATGGCAATACCAATCAGGCAGGCGAAGACAATCGCAATGTCGCCCGCATGGGCGCGCTGCTTGCCGGCATTTCGCCCGACGTGCCGGGTGCAACCGTGAACCGGCTGTGCGGTTCAGGCATGGAATCTGTTGGCTTGGCCGCCCGCGCGATTAAGGCGGACGAGGCTGACTTTATTTTGGCTGGCGGCGTCGAAAGCATGTCGCGCGCGCCCTATGTGATGGCCAAGGCAAACAATGCCTTTGACCGCAATGTGAAAATGTATGACACGACGATTGGCTGGCGTTTCCCCAACCCCGTCATGCACAAACAATTCGGCACCGAGGCTATGCCCGAAACTGCCGAGAACGTGGCAGAGGATTATCAGGTGTCCCGCGACGATCAGGACAAGTTCGCCCATTGGTCTCAGCAAAAGGCTGGCCGCGCAATGGAAAGCGGACGTCTGGCTGAGGAGATTGTCCCCGTCACCATCCCGCAGCGGAAAAAAGATCCGATCATTGTGGACCGGGACGAACACCCCCGGCCCGAAACCACACTCGAACAGCTAGCCAAGCTGCCGACACCCTTCCGCGAGGGCGGCACGGTCACGGCTGGCAACGCATCAGGCGTGAATGATGGGGCCGCCGCCGCGTTGGTGGCATCTGAAGCCGCCATCAAAGAACACTCACTCACCCCCATTGCCCGCATTGTGGCCATGACCTCAATCGGTGTGTTGCCGCGCGTCATGGGCATCGGCCCTGCCCCCGCAACCGATCGTCTGCTCGGTCGGCTTGGCCTGACCATGGATGATATGGATGTGCTTGAGTTGAACGAGGCATTTGCCGCCCAAGCGCTGGCCGTTACCCGCTCACTTGGTGTTGCGGATGATGACCCGCGCATCAATCCTAATGGCGGCGCCATTGCGTTGGGCCATCCGCTTGGCGCATCAGGCACACGGCTTGTCATGACTGCGGCGCGTGAGCTGCAACATAATGGCGGCAAATATGCACTGACCACAATGTGCATCGGTGTCGGTCAAGGTATCGCCATGGTGTTGGAGCGGGTCTAACAAATGACCGCACAGCTTTTGCAGGATTGTGCAGCGGCGCTCAACGCCGTTGATGACTATGTGGCCCGTGCGCGGGCGGCCCTGATTGCGCGCTTTGGTGATGAAGGAACCATAAGTGCGAAAACAATCGACGCCAATCAATTCACCATTCACGGCTTTGCCTGGGTTGCGACCTATGCCGAAAGTCTGCGCCAGCTTCATAACTGGGCCACAGGACTGCCCAGCCTGAATGAAACAGATGCGCTGCTGCTCGAGATCGGCTTTGGCGAGTATCTCAATCAATTCGCCCACGGCGTGATGATGAGCCAGAACGAGGTGATCCGCCCCCATCAATTGGGCCTGACAGAGGATGACCTGGCCGCCTTTAAAACAGGCGCGATTGAACGGCTGATTGCAGAAGGCACATATCCTGACAAGGTGATCAACCTTGCGCCCGCGTTGGAGCGGCACGATTTCGGCTCCCTCGCCCTTGATGACACGATGGGCATGGTGCAGCAGCAATTCCGCCGCTTTGCCGACGATAAGGTCGCGCCTTATGCCCATGGCTGGCACTTGCGGGACGAGTTGATCCCCATGGACGTGGTTGACGATATGTGCGCCCTTGGCGTCTTTGGCCTAACCATCCCGGAACAGTTTGGCGGCGCAGGCCTTGGCAAAATGGCCATGTGCGTTGTGTCCGAAGAACTCAGCCGCGGCTATATCGGCGTAGGCTCGCTTGGCACACGCTCAGAAATTGCGGCAGAGCTGATTTTGGGCGGCGGCACTGACGACCAAAAGGCACATTACCTGCCCAAGATCGCTAGCGGTGAGATTTTGCCCACCGCCGTCTTTACTGAACCTGACACCGGGTCCGACCTTGCCAATTTGAAAACCCGCGCCAACAAGGTCGAAGGCGGCTGGTCAGTGACCGGCAACAAGACATGGATCACCCATGCCGCCCGCGCCAATATGATGACCATGCTGGTTCGCACCAATCCGGATGCACCGGGCTATAAAGGCCTAAGCATGTTGTTGGGTGAAAAGCCGCGCGGCACCGACGATAATGACTTTCCCGCTGATGGCATGGAGGGCGGCGAAATCGGCGTCATCGGCTATCGCGGCATGAAGGAATATGATCTGCGCTTTGAAGGCTTTTTTGTGCCTGACTCAGGTCTGCTAGGCGGTGAGCAGGGCCAAGGCTTCAAACAATTGATGCGGACGTTTGAAAGCGCCCGCATTCAAACCGCAGCCCGCGCCGTTGGCGTTGCCCAAGCGGCGATGGAAAACGGTCTTGCCTATGCGCTGGACCGTAAACAGTTTGGCAAGGCGATTTTCGGCTTCCCCCGCGTGGCGCATAAGCTGTGCATGATGGCGGTTGAAACCATGATCGCCCGTCAGTTGACCTATTTCGCGGCCCGCGCCAAGGATGAAGGCAAGCGCTGTGATCTTGAGGCTGGCATGGCAAAGCTTTTGGGCGCGCGCATCGCCTGGGCCAATGCTGACAATGCGCTGCAAATTCATGGCGGCAATGGCTTTTCCATGGAATTTGCCGCATCGCGCTTGCTCGCCGACGCGCGTATTCTGAATATATTCGAGGGGGCCGCTGAAATTCAGGCGCAAGTCATTGCGCGCCGTGTTCTGGAAGGTAATAACTAGATGGAAACCGCCCTTAATTATCTGATCCCCGTTGCTATGGCCATCACATTGATTGTGTTGGGTATTGGCGTGTTGAATATGTTCAACAATAATGCAGAGGCACGGACACGTTCCAACAAGTTGATGCGGTTACGCATCATCGCCCAGTTTGTTGCAGTCGTCCTGTTGATGACACTGCTTTATATCAAGGGTGTTTAGAGCAAGGCTTTTTGCGGGGACATATGGTCAAGCTGACGAAAATCTACACTAAGACCGGGGATAAGGGCACAACCGCCCTTGCCACAGGCGACCGGGTGGCAAAGCATGACCCGCGCATTGATGCCTATGGCACATGTGATGAAGCCAACGCCATATTGGGTATTGTACGGCTTCACCTGACTGATTGGCCCCCATTGGACGAGATGATGGGCATGATCCAGAACGATCTGTTCGATCTGGGCGCAGACCTTGCCACCCCTGACAGCCCTGACCTTGGCTGGACACCCTTGCGCACGACAGATGCGCAAGTTGACCGCCTGGAAAGCGATATTGATCGCCTGAATGGGGAACTTGCCCCCCTTGATAGTTTTGTGCTGCCCGGCGGTCATCCCGCCGCCGCCTATCTGCATCAGGCGCGCACCGTGGTCAGGCGGGCCGAACGGCAGGCTACTTTGCTTGCCGAACAGGCACCTGAAGACGTCAATCAGGCGGCGATTCGCTACCTGAACCGATTGTCTGACCTGTTGTTTGTCGCTTCCCGCTGGGTCAATCTGAAAAGTGGTGCAGGTGACGTAAAATGGGTGCCCGGCGGCAATCAGGGCTGATTCAGGTCTGAATCGGTGCAATCTGCGACATTCCGTCCGAAAAAGAGACAGGGTGCCGCACAGATTCAGTGAACGGGCACATTGACCCTTACGCGCACGGCAAGTAGTCTCCGCCCCGTCTAAAAAGTTCACCCCACAATTACGGAGACGACAGTCCATGAAAGTACTGGTCCCTGTGAAGCGGGTCGTTGACTACAATGTCAAAATTCGCGTCAAGTCTGACAAGACTGGCGTTGATCTTGCCAATGTAAAAATGTCGATGAATCCGTTTGACGAAATCTCGGTTGAAGAGGCAGTCCGCCTTAAAGAAGCCGGTGTCGCAACTGAAGTTATCGCCGTTTCCGTCGGCCCGCAGCAGGCGCAAGAAACCATTCGTACCGCCCTTGCCATGGGTGCCGATCGCGGCATTCTGGTCAAGACCGATGCAGAGGTTGAACCTCTCGGCGTTGCGAAAATCCTGAAAGAACTCGTTGCTGCTGAAAGCCCCGATCTTGTGATCGTTGGCAAGCAGGCCATTGACGATGATTCAAACCAGACAGGTCAGATGCTGGCCGCCCTTTTGGGGTGGAGCCAGGCTACATTTGCCTCTGAGCTTGAAATCGCAGACGGCAAGGCAAAAGTCACCCGTGAAATCGACGGCGGTTTGCAGACGATTGAAGTCGCAATGCCCGCAGTCGTCACCACCGACCTGCGCCTGAACGAGCCGCGCTATGCCTCACTGCCCAACATCATGAAGGCCAAGAAAAAGCCCATCGACGAAAAAACCGTTGAAGAGCTTGGCGTTGATGTTGCCCCGCGTTTGAGCGTTCTGGAAGTGACAGAACCGCCCGCACGCGAAGCCGGTATCAAGGTTGAAACCGTCGCCGAACTGGTCGACAAACTGAAAAATGAAGCAGGAGTGATCGGATGACGACCCTATTGATTGCCGATCATCATGGCGATGGTCTAAACGATTCCACGCTGAAAGCCTTCACCGCTGCGAAAGCACTGGGCGGTGACGTGCATGTGCTGGTCACCGGCTCTGGCTGCCAGGGCGCAGCAGATGCCGCTGCAAAAATCGACGGTTGCGGCAAGGTTCTTCTGGCTGACGATGCGATCTATGCAAACCGTCTGGCAGAACCTAAAGCTGACCTGGTTGTTTCACTGGCTGGCGACTATGACGCCATCGTGGCACCCGCCACAACATCAGGCAAAAACGTGATGCCGCGTGTTGCTGCCCTTTTGGACGTGATGCAGATTTCTGAAATCACTGCCGTTGAAAGCGCAGATACATTCGTGCGTCCGATTTATGCCGGTAACGCTATGGCCAAGGTGCAGTCATCTGACGCTAAAAAGGTCATCACAGTCCGCACAACAGCCTTTGGCGCAACTGCTGCCGAAGGTGGCTCTGCCGCTGTTGAAGCTGTTGCTGCTGCTGGCGACCCCGGCCTTTCAACCTTCATTGGTGAAGAGTTGAGCAAGTCCGAACGTCCTGAGCTGACCTCAGCCAAGATCGTCGTTTCAGGCGGTCGCGGCATGCAGTCAGGCGACAACTTCCCCATGCTGGAAAAAGTTGCTGACCTGCTGGGCGCAGGCGTTGGTGCCTCACGCGCCGCTGTTGATGCAGGCTTTGTGCCCAATGACTATCAGGTCGGTCAGACCGGTAAGGTTGTTGCGCCCGAGCTTTACATCGCTGTCGGTATTTCCGGCGCGATCCAGCATCTGGCCGGTATGAAGGACTCAAAGGTCATCGTCGCCATCAATAAGGACGAAGAAGCACCGATCTTCTCTGTCGCTGATTATGGCCTGGTCGCTGACCTGTTCAATGCTGTTCCGGAACTGGAAGAAGAGCTGAAAAAAGTTCTTTAACTAATTCAAAACAGCGATAAAGATTAACGCCGTCGCAAATTTTGCGGCGGCGTTTTTTATGTTCTGGATGACAGACCAAGATGACCACGCAATCACCCGCCCCTGCTGATCAGGCTGATTTTCATATCTACAACACCCGCATCCCACCGGGCAGGCGACGGCAATTGGAAATCCCGGTCGCTAAGACCTATGACCATATGGATGTCACTATGCCGGTCGAAGTGGTGCATGGTAAAAACCCCGGCCCTACCTTGTTCGTTACCGCCGCAATCCACGGCGATGAGATTAATGGGGTAGAGATTATTCGTCGCCTTTTGGTCAGCCGCCGGATCAATCCCAAGCAACTTTGCGGCACACTGATTGCTGTGCCCGTCGTCAATGTATTCGGTTTCAATAGGCAATCACGCTATCTGCCGGA
This sequence comes from Alphaproteobacteria bacterium, assembly GCA_965229935.1. GTDB lineage: Bacteria > Pseudomonadota > Alphaproteobacteria > SPJN01 > SPJN01 > SPJN01. The sequence goes on along the minus strand of CBDDKB010000002.1, from coordinate 351,086 downwards.
CCGTCGTGATTTGAACCGCTGTTTCCCCGGCTCAGCCACCGGGTCACTCGCAGGTCAGTTCGCGCATATACTCACTACCGAAATTGTGAATAAGGCAACGCATGGCATTGACCTTCACACAGGCGCTAACCATCGCACCAATTTGCCACAAATTCGCGCCTGTCTGGATGATGCAGCAACAGCCGACCTTGCGCATGCTTTCAATGTTCCTGTCATGATCAATTCGACGTTACGCGATGGCTCCTTACGCGCGGTTGCGATGGAACAGGGCATCCCAATGCTGGTATTTGAAGGGGGACAAGCCCATCGGTTTGAAGACAAGGTTGTCCGCACCGGGCTTGCCGGGATCTTTACCGTTATGGAAAAGATCAACATGTTACGCCCCACGCCCACTAAAGGACGACACAAGGAACATGACACACATATCGCCCGATCGTCAAAATGGGTACGCGCGCCCCAAAGCGGCTGTCTCCGCAGCTATAAGGCCATTGGCGCCGCCGTCAAAAAAGGCGACCGATTGGCGGTGATATCTGATCCGTTCGGGTCCAACAAGATGACCGTGCTGGCCAATACCAGCGGCATCATAATCGGACAAAGCTTGCTGCCGCTTGTCAATAATGGGGATGCACTGTTTCACATCGCCGGATTTGACGATTCTGACGCTGTTGTTGATTCAATCGACCTTTATGATGCGTCATTAGGCATGGACACCACACCAGCTTGAACCTTGGCAGCCCTGATCAGGCGGTCTATAACGCAGCAAATTCAGGAGCAGTAAGATGACAAATATCGGAACAGTTGGTGTTATCGGCGCGGGGCAGATGGGACGCGGCATTGTGCAGGTTTGCGCAGATGCGGGCTATCAGGTCATCGTCTCTGACGTAAACGAAGATGTGCTGAATTCTGTTTCAGCCACAATCTCAAAAGGCCTGGACCGGATGATCGCCAAGGGCAAGCTTGATGAAGCTGGCCGGGACGCCCTTTTGGGACGCATCAACACCACAAGCGATTATGCGGGCTTTGCCGATGCCGATATTGTCATTGAAGCTGCAATTGAAAATGAAGAGATCAAGACCGCTATCTTCAAATCGCTTTACCCCCACCTAAAGCCTGAGGCGATCATCGCGACCAACACAAGCTCTATCTCTGTCACGCGGCTTGGTGCGGCAACGGATCGGCAGGACCGCTTTGTCGGGATGCACTTCATGAACCCGGTCCCGGTTATGCAGTTGGTTGAACTGATCCGCGGCATCGCAACGTCAGACGAAACGTTTGATGCGGTGACCCAAATGGTCAAACAGCTGAACAAGACAGCGACTTTCGCACAGGATTTCCCCGCCTTTATCGTCAACCGTATTTTGGTCCCCATGATCAACGAGGCGATTTACACGCTTTATGAAGGTGTCGGCGGCGTTGAAGCAATTGATATGAGCCTGAAACTGGGTGCCAATCACCCGATGGGCCCGCTTGAGCTGGCAGACTTCATCGGGCTTGATACCTGTCTTGCCATCATGCAGGTGTTGTATGATGGCTTTGCTGACAGCAAATACCGCCCCTGCCCGCTTTTGGTCAAATATGTCGAGGCCGGGTGGCTGGGCCGCAAAGCCGGACGCGGCTTTTATGACTATTCAGGCGATGCGCCTGTGCCGACACGCTAATTCGCCTTTGCCCACTCAAGCAATTTATGCGCGGCGTCGCTGTTCCAATCGGTGGCGCCCAACAGGCGACCGACCTCTCGGCCCTTACGGTCGAGCAGAACAGTCGTCGGCATGGCAATCACGCGATAGGCCCCAGCCATGCGGTTCGTCGGCTCCCGATAGACGGTCAGCGCGGTTGCGCCGACCTCCTGCATAAAGCCATCGGCCCGTGTGCCCCCATCGCGGTCAACATTGATGGTCACAATCTCGACCCCCTCGCCCGCCTGCGCCAATTGCAGCGCATTCAGGCTGGGCATTTCATGTCTGCAGGGGGCGCACCATGTGGCCCAAAAGTTCAGCAGCACGACCTTGCCCTGAAATGATTCCACCCCATAGGTCCGCCCATCTGGCCCCTGAAAGGTGCTATTAGGCGCGGGGTCAAGCCTGTCTGCAAAGACAAAGCCGATCATATCATCAACCGAATAGCGCGCTGACAACCCAATCACATCTTGCGAAGCGCCATTGGTCGCGCTGGCTTCACGGTCGCCATTATTGCCATCAACGTCAAATATGGCGTATAGACCAGCACTTAGGGCCAGAAACAGGATCAATAAAGGTGCGGCTTTGCGCATTGGTCTTGGGTCTCCGACACTATTGAAGAATGAGACAGGATATGAGCAGCGCGGATAATAGCGGCAATCAGGATGAAAAGGCCAATCAAACCAGCACGATCTGGGGTGGCCGTTTTGCCGCCGGTCCTTCAGCCTTGATGGAAGCGATCAATGCGTCAATCAGTTTCGACAAGAAACTGTACAAGCAGGATATTGCCGGATCGCGCGCCCATGCCACCATGCTGGCCGCAACCGGGATCATCACAGATGGTGACAAGGATGCGATCCTGCAGGGGCTTGATCAGGTTGAACAGGAAATTGAAGGGGGCAGCTTTACTTTTTCTGCCGCCCTTGAAGATATCCATATGAATGTGGAAAGCCGTTTGCGGGAAATCGCAGGCGATGCTGCCGGGCGGCTGCACACGGCGCGGAGCCGGAATGATCAGGTCGCCACAGATTTCCGCCTGTGGGTGCGGGCCGAAACGGACGAGATTATTGACGCGCTGGCCCGGCTGCGGGGCGCGCTTGCCCGGCAGGCAGCAGCGAATGCCGATACGGTCATGCCCGGCTTTACCCATTTGCAGGCCGCGCAACCCGTCACATTCGGCCATCACATGCTTGCCTATTTTGAAATGGCAGGCCGGGATCGGTCACGCTTTATCGACAGCCGGAAGCGGTTAAACGAAAGCCCGTTAGGCGCGGCGGCGTTGGCGGGTACAGGCTTTCCCATTGACCGGCACATGACTGCCGAAGCATTGGGCTTTGATCGGCCAATGGCGAACAGTATCGACGCCGTGTCTTCGCGGGATTTCGCGCTTGAGTTTTTAAGCGCCGCCGCCATCTGCGCCACCCACCTGACAAGGCTGGCTGAAGAAATTGTGATCTGGTCATCCGCGCAATTTAACTTCGTGCAATTGTCAGACCAGTTCACCACCGGCAGCTCTATCATGCCGCAAAAGAAAAACCCGGACGCCGCCGAACTTTCCCGCGCCAAGGCGGGGCGGGTCATTGGTTCGCTCGTCGGGCTGCTGACCGTCATGAAGGGGCTGCCGCTGGCCTATTCAAAGGATATGCAGGAAGACAAGGAACCTGTGTTTGACGCCGCTGAAACCTTGCTGATTGTGATCCAGACCATGACGGGCATGATCGACGATATGGTCCCCGTAAAGGAACGGTTGCGGGACGCTGCTGGCGCAGGCTTTACCACCGCAACAGACCTGGCTGACTGGCTGGTACGGGAAGCCAACTTGCCCTTCCGCGATGCCCATCACGTTACAGGGACGCTTGTGAAACTGGCAGAGGACAAGGGCTGTGATCTTGCTGATCTGTCGCTTGCCGAAATGCAGGCCGTCAACAGCGCCATCACCGAAAGCGTCTTTGACATCTTAACGGTTGAAGCCAGCGCCATGAGCAGACAAAGCTATGGCGGGGCATCGCCGCTGCGCGTTGCAGAACAGGCCAAGGCCGCCCTTGATGCTGTGGAAAAGGAATTGCCGCAATGATGACCCGCTTTGTCATTCTAACCTTTGTGACTGTCACTATGCTTGCCCCCCTATCTGCTTGCGGCAAGAAAGGTAAGTTGGACCGTCCGGGCCTTGCCTTTTCGCAATTTGATGGCGGGGCGCAGTAATGCATCATTTTGAATATCAAAATGGCGAGCTTTATGCCGAAGATGTGCCTTTGAGCAAAATCGCGGCAGAGGTTGGCACGCCGTTTTATTGCTATTCCACCGCCACACTTGTCCGGCACTATAATGTCTTTGCAGGTGCGTTTGAGAATCATGCTGCACAGGACAAGCCGCTGGTATGTTTTTCGGCCAAGGCCAATGGCAACCAGGCGGTCCTGACCACCCTTGCGCGCGAAGGCGCAGGCATTGACGTCGTATCGGGGGGTGAGCTTGCCCGTGCGCTGGCCGCAGGTGTGCCGGGGGAACGCATCGTCTTTTCAGGTGTCGGTAAGACACGTGCGGAAATGCGTGCCGCCCTTGAAGCAGGCATTTACCAGTTCAATGTCGAAAGCGAGCCTGAGCTTGAAGCATTGAACGAGGTTGCGGGGTCAATGAATGTAAAGGCCCCGATCACCATCCGCGTGAACCCGGATGTGGACGCCCAAACCCATGAAAAAATCGCGACGGGGAAGGCTGAAAACAAGTTCGGCATATCTTGGGGCTGGGCCCGCGATGTCTATGCGCGCGCAGGCAAGATGGAAAACATCCAGATTGTCGGCGTCGATGTGCATATCGGCAGCCAACTGACCAGCCTTGATCCTTTTGCCGCTGCATTCCGCCGGGTTGCTGAACTGGTGCAAACCCTGCGCGATGACGGGCACACAATCGACAGGCTGGATCTTGGTGGCGGACTTGGCATTCCCTATGACGAGCTGACCCCGCCCCACCCGGATGATTATGCCCATATGGTTGCCCAAGTCGTCGGTAACCTTGGTTGCCAATTGATTTTTGAACCGGGCCGGATGATCGCCGGAAACGCCGGGATCCTAGTGTCCGATGTGATATATGTGAAACAGGGCGAAAATCGTCGTTTCGTCATTCTTGACGCGGCGATGAATGATTTGATCCGCCCATCGCTTTATGACGCCCACCACGGCATCATTCCGGTAAAAGCGCCTGATAGTTCAACGGCTTATGAGACCTACGACCTGGTTGGCCCGGTCTGCGAAACAGGTGACACCTTTGCCAAAAGCCGCAAAATGCCAGTGTTGCAAGAAGGTGACTTGGTCGCCTTTTTGTCAGCGGGGGCCTATGGCGCGGTTATGTCTTCGACCTATAATGCTCGTCCATTGATACCCGAGGTTTTGGTTAATGGTGATCAGTATGCTGTGATCCGCCCACGCCCGGCTATCGAGGATTTGATCGGGCTTGATCGCATCCCGGATTGGTTGAAAGACTGACCCAACATGCGCTTGCCCGAACGGTAAGGGGCAAGATGTTATGCCGCAACAGGCACTACATCCATTGGACAGAAAAGAAGCGTCCGCACGTAGCGGCCGGATGGTGAAGTTCGGCCTTGTCGGTGCGGTGCTTGCAGGGATTGTCGGCTGGTTCTCTATGAACCAAGGGCCGACAGAACCGCTTGAGATTGATGCCCTGATCGCCCCGCCGCTATACACAAATGGGGCCCTGTTCCCGCTGACACAGGCAGGCAATCTACCCGCTGACCCACCCAGAATTCTGACGCTGGAACCGGGTGCCCGCCTGATGCTACGCATCAAAAATGCGCCCGACGCACCGCAACTTGTCTGGCGCGACACTGACCAAAAATTCAGCCACGCCGAAGACGGCACCTATTGGCTGACACTGACGATTGATGATCCGGGTGTGCTGTCATTACGCCAAGGCAATGGGGTGGGCCATGACTGGCTCGTCTCCCTCACCCCTGATGATCCCCCACGCGCAGGCTTTGTCGGCAAACCCTTTGTCACTGCGCGGCAAATGCTGCGCTTTGATATCGCGGCAGAGGATGATTTCGGCCTCGCCGGGTTAGAGCTGACAATTGCCCCTGCCTCCGACACTGATTTAGGCGATATTGAACCGATCAGCATTGCCCTGTCCCCCGCCGACCTAAACGGGCCATTCCGCGACACGGTTTATACGGATTTGCGCGATCACCCCTTGGCGGGTGACATGGCGCGGGTTTGGCTGACCGCCACAGACCGTCGCGGACAAAAAAGCCTGTCTGAGCCATTGTTTATGCGCCTGCCAGAGCGGCGCTACAGCATGGCGGAGGCGCGCATTTTAGCCTCCCAACCGGGCAAGCTGCGCACTAATCCCGGCAAAACGGCAGAGGTTGCAACCATCCTGCACACCATCGCGTCACGTCATATGGAAGATGACAATATTGATGCAGGCCAATTCCTTGGCTTTGCAGTCGCCTATAAGCGGCTGACGGGACTGCCGCTTTTAACTGATCGCGCGTTCCGCCCGCCCATGATCCCAGCCAGCAAACAACAGATTGACGAGGCAAGCCCGCTGATCATGGCACTCGCCACCGAGATTGAGGATGGCAAGCTTGCCGAAACCGACCCCCTGTTCATGACGGCTGACAGGGGACTGCAAGACAAGCTTGGCCCAGATGCAGCGCCTGAGGATCAGGAAGTTGCGCTGTGGCAATATCGCTATGCCCTGTCACGCCACTTACCATCCTTGTTGCTGACAAGTCTGGGCCAGCACCGGGCTTTCCTGCCTGCGCCTTTGGGGTCTAACCCGAAACAGGCAATGATCGCCATTGATAGGCTTGCAAAGGAAATCGGGCAGGATATTGCCCAAAGTGATTGGCAACGCGCCCGCGCACGGCAGGCAGTTATTCGCGACATCATCCACAATGCCCAGGCAGGCACAATCACAGTTGAACGGTCTGACTTGTTGGGCTTGATCGCAGAAACAGGTGCTCTGCTGGCACAGACAAAACAGCTTCAGAAAGAGGCGATGGGCGATGTCTCACGCCTTGCCAATCGGTCTGCAAACAAAAATTCAGATGCCGTGACCGTGCTGCCGTTCAAGCCATTGACGAAAACATCTGCCATTGCACGGGCCGAGGCACTGTATTACCGCGCCAATCGCCGCCTGTCAGACGCCCGTATCAGCGCGCTATTGCCCATTATGGCCGAAAATGACAAGGGCGCGCACATTCAGGCGCGCCATGCGCTTGATCAGGCGCAATCTGCTTTCGCAAAAGGCAGGACAAGCAACGCCATTTCCTATTTGGGGCAGGCCGGAAAACATATGGCGGCGCTGACACAATCTGCGATCAACAGCATGCTTGCACAGGCAACCAACCTGCCCCCCACCCCCGTCGCAGTTCGGCAGGGCCGCGCCTTGAACGCAGATGATTATGATCGGTTCTTGTCATTATTGTCAGCCCATCGCGACTTCACCGCCACCGCACAAGGCGCCGCAAACGAAGACCACGCCGCGATCGGCGCGCAATTTACCCAAGCGATGAACTACACAGATATTCTGCCGCAATCATCGTCACCGATGGCGCAAAACCAAGCCCTGCCGCCGCAGCAGCAATAGGCTTGGCTTACTTAGTCTAGTGAAACGACTAGCCCGTGGGCCGTTGCTGGCAATGCGGGTAGCTGAACAGAAAACCGCATGCCTTGCGGGTCATCAACCAAATCAGACCTGCCCACTACTGCCTGATAAAGGCCATTGCCTTCGGCATCTTCGACCCGAAGGGAAAGCTGTGCAGTCAGCACGTAATCAGGCTGACCGATGATCAACCCTGTCAGCATAAGCGCGTCTTCTGACCCTGACAGGCGCACATCGCGCAGTTGAACCGCTGGCGCGTTGGGTTGCGCTGATTGTTGGGGCAGCGGATCAATCAAGTTCAGTTTTTCATACACCGCACGCGCAGGGGGCCAAGCGTCGATCACGCGCGCCCGTTCCATAAAAAGCCCGCCACTGACTGCAGCGACTGCCAACAACAGAATCAGTGAGACAAGCAATCGCCAGCCCGGCCCACGGACTGACACAGGCACAGGCAAGCGGCTTTGATAATCATCATCCGGCGTTATTGCTGCGCTGGCATCAGGCACCATATCGCGCACTGTTTGTGCGGGTGCCGCAGCCGAAACCGATTCTTCAATGGCGGCCTCCCCTACCGGGGGCACGGCGGGCTGCTCATCTTCCTTCGGCGCCTCTTCGGCGGCCTCTGTTTCATCTGGGGCCTCAGGTGCCACATCTTCATTTGGATCAGGGGCAACATACCATTGATAGTCACAGCGGCTGCACCGCACATCGCGCCCATCAGGGGCAATATCCGCATTATTGACCAGAAACTGGGTTTCGCAGTCAGGGCAGGTGATAATCATAGGGGCGGTCCGATTGGCGGCTGCAAATAGTCCTTAGGGGCTTACCCTGAAAAGGGGCTTTTTGCAATTATCCCCTGCGCGCCACGCGAATTTTGACTATGCTGCGCCCATGATTCGCTTTGAAAATGTTGGCCTACGATATGGGGCGGGGGCAGAATGCCTGTCTGACCTGTCATTCAATCTGGCGGCGGGGAGCTTTACGGCCCTGACCGGACCGTCAGGTGCGGGCAAAACATCCCTGCTAAAGCTGATATATTTGGCAGAGCGGGCGTCTCGAGGGCTTGTTACGCTTATGGACAGGGACATTGCCACCCTGTCGCGCGAGGATCTGCCTGCCCTGCGGCAACAGATCGGCATCGTGTTTCAGGATTTCCGCCTGCTCAATCACCTTAGCCTGTTCGACAATATCGCCCTGCCGCTTTACATGAAGGGCAAGCAGCCGAAACACTATCAAGATGATGTGATGGAAATGCTGGACTGGATCGGCTTAAAAAGCCGGGCCCATGCCCTGCCCCCTGTTCTATCAGGTGGTGAGCAGCAGCGTGTCGCCATCGCCCGCGCTGTCGTCACTCGCCCCAAATTGTTGATCGCTGACGAACCGACGGGGAATGTTGACGCCAAAATGGGCCATGACATTTTTTCCCTGTTCGAGGCCATGAACAAAATCGGCACCACTGTGGTCATCGCCACCCATGACGAACATCTGGCGCATACGTTTGGCGAACAAATCATCGCGCTCGATAATGGGCGCATGAGGCTTGAAAAAACATCGCCTGACAGGAAACCGGACCCGGAACCAGCCGCCGCGACGCCCTCCACCAATGATGGGCCTGAGCCTTTTAGCCTGCCGCTTGACGTGCATGAGGATGACCATCCTTCATGAGTACCAAGCCACACGCCCCGACCTTGTTTTTTATTCACGAGCAGGCAACCGCCCTGCCGCTTGTCATGGCGGTGATGGGGTTTCTTGCCACCTTGGCCCTGATCGGCGGGCTGGCGCTGAACACAATGGCGCGCGATTGGGCGCGCGGCCTTGAAGGGACGCTAACCGTTGAAATCACGGCGGAGGCTTTGGATGCCTATCAAGCCGAACATAATCAGCCGCTGACCCCGGTCGTCGTCGCCTTGTTGGAGGATCATCCCGCAATCGGCGCCGCCACCCCCCTAACGGATGAGGCGATGGCCGCCCTGCTTGCGCCATGGTTCCCCGATGCCGACACGGTGACAGCCCTGCCCCTGCCGCAACTGATAGATGTGAAACTTGCCCACCCTGACAGGCTTGATATAGCTGCATTGAATGCGGACCTTGGCAAACTTCACCCTGAAATTCGCGCCGATGATTATCAGGCCATGATCGCAAAACAAGTCAGACTGGCGCGCAGCCTGTCATGGCTGGCGCTGGGCCTGATTGGGCTGGTCGGGTTTGCAACGGCGATGATCATCAGCTTTGCCACCCGCACAAGCTTTGTCGCCCATCGTCCGACCGTTAATTTGGTGCATCTAATGGGTACATCTGATCGGCGGATCATCCGCATGTTCGGCACGCATTTTGTCATCCAAACATTATCCGGCGGTACGTTCGGCATGGGCATCGCTGCGCTGGTTGCCGTTGTGTTAGCGCGCAACACATCGCTGGGTGTCGACAGTCTTTGGGCGGGGCTTGGCGCATCTGGTCTATGGCTTGTGGTGGCAACGCCGCTGATTATGGCGGGGCTTGCGCTTTTCATGGCGCGCAGGGAGGTTAAACACCAACTGGCCGACATGGTTTAACCCTTGTTTTGAACCATTTGCCCGCCTAAAACATTCGACACAAACCGGAACCAGACACGATACCCACATGCTTGATGATGATGACCTGATAGTCGGCACCAAGACCGTTGTTCGCCCCTTTTGGCGGCGGTTGGCGCTTGCGCTCATTTTACTAGGGCTCGGCAGCTTTTTGGGCGGCTATGTCTGGTTTGCGCAATCAATTGCAACACAGACAATTGCGATTGCGCAGGTCTCTAAAGCCGATGGCATTGTTGCCCCTACAGGCGGGCAAAGCCGCCTGGCTACCGCGTTTGACCTGTTGCTTGCGGACAGGGCGCAACGCCTGCTTGTTACTGGTGCGGACGCCGAGCTGACCCCCGAAAACCTGATTGATTATCTGGGCATTGCCGACACTGATCAGGCTAGCATGAAACGCTTTACCTGTTGCGTTGATATTGAAAAAGAGGCGCAGGACACAATCGGCAATGCCGCTGCGATGGCAAAATGGGTGGCGGCCAATAACTATACCGACGTCATCATCGTCACCTCTGCCTATCATATGCCGCGCACAATGTTGCTCGCGCGCCATGAGATGCCATCTGTTGCCCTTCACCCCCATCCGGTGATTAGCCCATCTGTCCCGACGCAGGACTGGTATAAAAAGCCCCGCACCGCTTTGTTGATCGGTGGCGAATATGTCAAGACCATCGCGGTTTGGGCCAAGCTTCAATGGCAAGACCTTATCGGTCAGTGACCTATGCTTGACGATGATGATCTAATTGTCGGCACAAAAAGCGTCATCCGCCCCGTATGGCTCTGGCTATTCTCTGGCCTTTGTCTTGTTGTGATCGGCAGCGCCCTTGCCGGCTTTATCCTATTTGCGAACAAGGTTGGCAGCCCCGCGATTGAACGCAGCGCCATGGCGCAGGCCGATGGCATTATTGTGATGGCAGACGGTCAACAGATTGTTGAGCGCAGCTTTGATCTGTTGCTGCATGACAAGGCCGGACGGCTTTTGGTCAGTGGTGTTGGCGTCTGCATTACAAAGGAAGGCATTCGCCACATCATGGGCGGCGAGGGTACAGACGCGGCGGTTGACCGTTTCAATTGCTGCGTCGATGTCGATCGGGAGGCTCATGACCTTGAAGGCCATGCCGAAGCGGCCCGTTTGTGGCTGACGCAGCATGAATTTAACCGGGTCATACTGGTCACCACGGCCCATCAATTGCCGCGCACGCTATTGATTTTCCGGGCAAAAATGCCCGAAACCGACTTTATCGGCGATCCCGTTGCAGTTGGTGCTGTCCCCGCCCATGAATGGTGGCTACACCCAAGGACTACATTGTTTCTTGGCCGCGAATTCGCCAAAACGCTGATAACGTGGTTAGATATTCAACAACGACTCATTTTGGGGGATTGAAGCCATGCAGGCAGTACGCTCATTCCTGTTTAACATCGCACTTTGGACAACCACGATTGTTCTGATCATTCTTGGATTGCCGGTCATGCTTGGCCCGCGAAAAAATATATTTTTGATTGCCCGCATCTGGGGGCACGTAAATTATTTCTGGCTGAAGATTCTGGTCGGCATCAAGTATGAGGTGACGGGTCAGGAAAACCTGCCCGATGGCCCGGCGATCTATGCCTTTAAGCATCAATCCATGTGGGAGACGATGCTGTTGTGCCTTGTCACAAAACACCCGGCCATCATCCTAAAGCATGAATTGTCACTTATCCCCGGCTTTGGCTGGCTGGTGATGCGCGTTGGGTCCATCGCGGTGAAACGCGGCAAGGGGCGCGAGACCATGCAAAAAATGCTGGATGATGCGCAGGACCGTTTGGACAATGATTATTCCTTGGCGATCTTTCCTGAAGGCACCCGCAAGGACCCCTATGACGAGCCGCACTATAAAATCGGCATCGGGGAAATGTATGCCAATTTGAACGTGCCTTGCGTGCCTATCGCCCTGAACTCCGGCATGTATTGGGCGCGCCGCAGCTTCATCAAGAACCCCGGCACGATCAAGGTTGAGATTCTGCCCATTATCGAACCGGGCCTTGAGAAGGATGAGTTTATGGCGGTGCTGCAAGACAGGATCGAAACACGCTCCCTCATCCTGCGGGCCGAGGCCGAAGAAGCATTGGGCCTTTCGAAGACTGCATAGCGCCAAGCCTACGCTTTTTGCAGATGTGACAAAGCGCTAAGGTTGGCAAAGCCCCGCTCACAGTCTATCTAATGGATTGGTGATTGGTTGGCTGGGAAAGAACAATATGTGCAAATCTGAATCTCGGCCCGGCCCTGCTGCTTGTATGGCGGTGCCATCATGCTGATCCTGCGCATCCTACGATCCCTCACCTTCAATGGGCTGATGTGGCTTTGGACCGCCACAGCGGCGATTTTGGCCCTGCCATTTATGGTTGCCCCGCGCGCCACATTAGTGCGGGCCATGGAAATTTGGGCCGCAGGCGTCATGGTCCTGCTGCGCTATGTTTCGGGCATTCGCTATGAAATCAGGGGGCGGGAAAATCTGCCTGACGGGCCTGCACTGATCGCGCTTAAGCATCAATCCATGTGGGATACGATCATCCTGCACCTGCTGCTCAAAGACCCTGCCATCGTCCTGAAAAAGGAGCTTGCCGCCATTCCGGTCTATGGCTGGATTGCCATCCGCACCGGGATGATTGCCGTTGATCGCGATTCGGGGGCATCGGCCCTTAAAAAAATGGTGCGGCAGGCCAAAGACAGGATCGATCGGGGCCAGCCCATCGCCATCTTCCCCGAAGGCACGCGGGCAGAACCGGGTGAGGCACCAGACTACAAGCCGGGCATCGCAGCGCTATACAAAAAGCTTGATGTTGATTGTGTACCCGTTGCCCTGAATTCAGGCCTTTATTGGGGACGCCGCAGCTTCACCAAATATACCGGCACGATTGTGGTTGAGGTTTTGCCGCCCATCGAACCGGGCCTAAAACGCAAGGCCTTTATGAAGCGGCTTGTGGATGAGATTGAGTCAGCGACAGAAATTTTGGTCGCAGAGGCAAAGGCCAATCGCTGACCCCCCCTGTGCAAAATGGGGATAAGTTAAATTTTCCTGTCATTTTCGTGACTTATGATCTGGATCATTGTGCACTGATCTGCACATAAGCTATGAGTACATAATAAGAACTTTTACTTCAATTTGGGCGCCTTTCTGTTACACTGGCTGCCCTCTGATTTAGACCTGAACAAGCGGACCCGATTTATGACCAGCGCTGCGATTGCCCCGATTTCCCGCCAAATCTGGGACATGAAATACCGTTTCAAGGCCCCTGACGGCACCCCGATCGATCAGGGCATTGAAGAGTCGTGGCGCCGCGTGGCGGCGGCATTGGCCGCAGCGGAACCTGAGGACAAGCGTGCCGCGTATGAAGAAGAATTTTTCAACGCGCTTGATGATTTCAAGTTTCTGCCCGCGGGCCGCATTCTTTCTGGCGCGGGGACAAAGCGCAAAGTCACCCTGTTTAACTGTTTCGTCATGGGCACGGTGCCGGACGACATGGGCGGCATTTTCGATCATTTGAAAGAAGCGGCCCTGACCATGCAGCAGGGTGGCGGCATCGGTTATGACTTTTCCACATTGCGGCCCAAGGGGGCCCCGGTTAAGGGCGTGGGGGCCGATGCCTCAGGCCCGCTGACCTTTATGGATGTGTGGGACAGCATGTGCCGTACCATTATGTCCGCAGGGTCCCGCCGTGGCGCCATGATGGCGACCATGCGTTGTGACCACCCGGACATTGAAGAATTTATCACTGTTAAGCGTGAGCCGGGGCGGCTGCGCATGTTCAACCTGTCTGTGCTGGTCACAGACGCGTTTATGGCAGCGGTCAAGGCGGATGAGCCTTGGGACCTGACCTTTGAAGGCACGGTCTATAAAACCGTTCAGGCGCGTGACCTGTGGGCCAGCATCATGCGGTCAACATTCGCCTATGCAGAACCGGGCGTGATTTTCATCGACCGGATCAACCAGCAGAACAATCTCTATTATTGTGAATCAATCTCGGCGACGAACCCTTGCGGTGAACAACCATTGCCGCCCTATGGGGCGTGCCTTTTGGGGTCCATCAATCTGGCGCGGCTTGTGACCGATCCTTTTGAGGAAAGCGCCACAATTGACGAGGCGGCCCTGTCAGCACTGACGCGGACCGCTGTGCGCATGCTTGACAATGTGGTTGATGTCTCAGGCTTTCCACTTGAAGAACAGGCGCATGAGGCACAGGCGAAACGCCGGATCGGCCTTGGCGTCACTGGCCTTGGTGATGCGTTGATCATGTGCCGGTCCCGCTATGGCTCCGATCAGGCTGCCGCATTGGCCAAGCGTTGGTTGAAAGTGATTGAGCGGGCGGCCTATCTAGCCTCAGCCGATTTGGCTGCGGAAAAGGGCGCCTTTCCCCTGTTTGATAAACAGGCCTATTTAGCTGGCCTTCATATTGAGGGGCTGGATGATGATGTGCGCGCCGCCATTGCGGAAAAAGGCGTCCGCAATGCGCTTCTAACCTCTATCGCGCCGACCGGGACAATCTCGCTCTTTGCCGATAATGTGTCCAGCGGGCTGGAACCTGTGTTCGCCTATAGCTATACGCGCAAAGTGTTGCTGCCCGATGGGACCCATCAGGAAGAACGGGTCAGCGACTATGCCTATCGGCTGTTCCGCAAAAAATATGGGGAGCAGGCCGAACTGCCCGCCTATTTCGTCAATGCTATGACATTGACCCCGACAGACCACGTCAAGATGCAGGCCGCTGTGCAGGCGCATGTCGACAGCTCAATCTCTAAGACCATTAATTGCCCCGAAGACATCAGCTTTGAAGCCTTCGAAAAAGTGTATGAGATGGCCTATGAAACAGGCTGCAAGGGCTGCACCACCTATCGGCCCAACGACATCACAGGATCGGTTCTGTCAACGGACGAGGACAAGAAAAAGGCTGAGGCTGCAAATGATGACCAGTCAAGCCTGCCTTTGGATGAACCTGAAACACGACCCGAAGACGAACTGGATGGCGGCGCGGTTGTCTATATGACCCAACCATTGGATCGCCCCGGTGTGTTGCCCGGCACGACCTATAAGATCCGCTGGCCAGATTCAGAACATGCCATGTATATCACCGTGAACGACATCATTAAGGATGGTCGCCGCCGCCCGTTTGAAATTTTCATCAATACCAAAAATGTTGACCACTTTGCATGGATCGTTGCGCTGACACGCATGATCTCTGCCGTGTTCCGTCGTGGCGGCGATGTCAGCTTTGTCGTCGATGAGTTGAAGGAGGTCTTTGACCCCCGTGGCGGCACATGGATGAAGGGGAAATATGTTCCCTCATTGCTGGCTGCAATCGGTGATGTCATAGGCCGCCACATGGTCGATATCGGCTTTATCAAGGACGAAGACGCGCCCCTGCTGGACCGCGAAAGCGAACAGCAGGAATTGCCCCGTGCGGTGAACGATGATCAGGCCCCGGTCACCGGGATGCAAAGCTGCCCCAAATGCGGCGCACCCAGCCTGATCCGCAGCGAAGGATGTGACAAGTGCCTGTCCTGCGGTCACAGCAAGTGCGGGTAAGGGGAAAGCCATTCTGCTGACTTGCATATAAAAGGCGGCAGGCGCACAATCGCGCTGACTCGCTACATTCAAGTTCGGATTATATGCAAATCTATCTGCCCATTGCCGAAATGTCCGTCAGCATTTTTTTGCTGCTGGGCATGGGTGCGGGCGTTGGCTTCTTATCCGGCATGTTCGGGGTTGGCGGCGGCTTTTTGATGACGCCGCTTTTGATCTTTGCGGGTGTGCCCCCTGCCGTCGCGGTCGGCACACAATCCAATCAGATCATTGCCTCATCCGTAACCGGGGTCATGGCCCATTGGCGGCGCGGTACCGTTGATTTCAAGATGGGGTTTCTGCTGCTGGGCGGCGGTGCGGCAGGTGCCTTTATCGGTGTCTTTGTCTTTAAATGGTTACGCTCGCTTGGGCAGGTTGATCTGTTGATCTCGCTTTCCTATGTCATCTTTCTTGGCGTTGTTGGCGGCTTGATGCTGGTCGAAAGTTTCAACACGCTGCGCAAATCACGCGCGGGCACACCCCCCAAAGTGAACAGGCGTCGGCGTGACTGGGTTCACACATGGCCGCTGAAAATGCGGTTCCGCAAATCCCGGCTTTATATCTCTGCCATTCCGCCCGTCCTGTTGGGCCTTGCGGTTGGCATCCTGTCAGCCATTATGGGGGTGGGCGGCGGTTTTATCATGGTCCCTGCCATGATCTATATTCTGGGGATGCCCACCAATGTGGTGATCGGCACCTCGCTATTTCAAATCATCTTTGTTGCCGCCATTGCGGGCCTGTTGCATGCAGGCACAAACCAAACAGTTGATGTGGTACTTGCCCTATTGCTGGTGGTGGGCGCGGTCATCGGCGCGCAATTCGGCACGCGGGTCGGCCTTCGGATGAAGGCTGAACAGCTGCGCGCCCTGCTTGCGCTTTTGGTGGTTGTGGTCTGCTTTAAGCTTGGGCTTGATCTTGTTCTTACCCCTGCCGACCTTTATTCACTGGCGGTCGGAAAATGATGCGCCCCACCCTTCCCATATGGCTTTGCCTGTTAATGATGGGCTTTGTAACAGGCGCGTATGCCCAAACACAGCAGCCATTGGTGGCTGACCTTGATCAACATCAAATCGCCATCCGATCCACCTTCACAGGGACTGAGTTGTTGTTGTTTGGCGCGATCGAAGCGGCACCGGGCAAAAGCCTGTCCGCCGATGAACGTGGTGATGTCGTCATTGTTGTGCGCGGCCCACAAAGTGACGTGACCGTCCGCAAGAAAAGCCGCGTCGGCCCGATTTGGGTGAATACTGAGGCGGTGGATTTTAAAAACATCCCCGGTTTCTATGCGCTTTTATCAACGCGTCCGCTTGACCAGATCGCCCCCACCGCATTGTTGCGGCGGCATGAACTGGGGATAGATCGTGTATTGGGCAGCATCAAAATTGACGAGGCCCATCAAGACTTCCGCAGCGCCCTTGTCCGCACACGCACAAAAGATGGTTTGTTTCTTGAGGATCATCAGGGCTTTCGCTTTGTTGGGGGCAAGCTGTTTCGCGCCCGCATCTCATTGCCCGCCAACGTGCCTGTCGGCACCTATAAGGTACAGGCATTCCTGATCCGTGATGGTCAGGTCGCCGGGGCGCAATTTTCACCCCTATTCGTCGATAAGGTGGGGGTTGAGCTTCAGATCTATCGGCTTGCCCATAATCTGCCATGGCTTTATGGGCTGATGGCGGTGTTGCTGGCCGTTGCTGCCGGGTGGGGCACTGCCGTTCTGTTCAGGGAACGCTAGCTCAAATCATGCGGGTCACACGATCGTGACAGAACGCGTCTTGGCACACAGCCCCTGACAGGGCATAAACCAAACATGACATCTGAACTTTCCTATACCGCTGCCTTTCTGGGCGGGCTGATCAGCTTTTTATCCCCTTGCGTGCTGCCGTTGGTGCCGGGCTATTTATGCTTTGTCGGCGGCACCAGCCTTGATGAGCTGACGGAGGACAATGCCGATAGCGGCAATATGGTTCGCAACCGGGTGATGATGGCGGCGCTATTCTTTGTGCTTGGTTTTTCGACGGTCTTTATCGCCTTGGGGGCCAGCGCCTCTGCCCTGAATGCCTTGATTGCGCCTAATCTGCATATCCTGTCGCCCATTGCAGGCGTGCTGATTGCCCTGTTTGGGCTGCATTATATGCACATAATCCGCATTCCCTTTCTGGATCGTGAGGCACGCGTTCAAACGCAGTCCCGCCCGGCCAGCCTTATTGGCGGCTATGTAGTTGGGCTTGCCTTCGGCTTTGGTTGGACCCCCTGTATCGGCCCGATTTTAGCCGCGATCTTGGCGATTGCAGCAGGCCACAATTCCGTAAGTGAAGGGGTGCTGTTGCTAAGCGTCTATTCCGCCGGGCTTGGCCTGCCATTTTTATTGTCTGCCTATGGCATGCGCCATTTCATGGGTTTCGCAAAACGGTTTCGTGGCCATACCGGCACGCTGGAAAAAATCACAGGCGGCTTGTTGGTGCTGACAGGTGTTTTGATCAGCTTCGGCACACTCCAAACCCTGTCATTTTGGTTGATTGAGTATTTCCCTGCACTGGCCGAACTCGGCTAACGCTTTAACAGGCGTGTCGATTTAACTGGCACAATCCTGTCCCGCCCAATCATGTGGGCGTGAAACGGCCCGCCGAACAGGGGCGCAAAGGCCTGATCCGTTACCTCCAACCCGCCTGTAAAGGCACCAAAGGCTGGCAGAATCAAACGCTGCCCGTCTGAGGCAAAGGCCCGCCGCCGCAACGCCCGTCCCCGCACCCGCACCATCCCCACAGGGTGCAGATGGCCCGCCACCTCGCCCGCTTGGGGGCCTGCCTGCGGTTCATGGCGAAAGGTCAGCGGCCCGTCACGCAGCTCGCTCATGACTTGGCCACCAAGGTCTTGCGGCGGATGGGGGTCATGATTCCCCTCAATCCACACAAGCTCAACCCGCTCCGCCAACGATTTGATGGCGTCACGATCCTTGTCCGCCAGCCGATCCGCTGCCGCAGCATCATGAAAACTGTCACCAAGCGCAATGAACCGATCTGGCTGATAGTGATTAATCAACCGTGTTATGTGGCCCAAGGTCCGCGCCGTATCATAGGGCGGCAATAGCTGCCCCCGGCGTTGGGCAAAGCTGCTGGCCTTTTCAAAATGAAGATCGCCTGCAACAAGCGTCTTCTTGTCAGGCCACCAAATTGCGCCCAAACGGTCAAGCGTTAGGCGCGTCCCGGCGACTGAGATTGTGTAGGCTGGCGCGGTCATAGGGGCAGCACACCTGTTTCAAGATCTGTGCCCATCGCTTCTTCAATCAGGGCGTCAGCCGCCTCCCCCAACAAATCGTCTGTCGCCTCACCGAACACAGGTTCTTTCCCGATGTCGAGCAATACGGGCACAGCAAGGGGGGAAACACGCGACAGGCTGCGATGCAAAATCCGATTGTCGGCGTTAAGGCGGCGCAACAGGTCCGCCAACCGTTCCAGATCAATCAAGCCACTGCCTGCTGTGGCCCATGTTGCCTCCAGCAAAATATGCTCAGGCTCCTCAGCCTGCAGGACGTCATAGATCAAATCGGACGAGACCGTCATTTGACGCCCGGTCTTTTCCTGTCCCGCGCGCTTGCGTTCAATCAATCCGGCGATGATGGCGCAATCCCTGAAGGTACGCTTCATCAAATAGGATTCTGCCAGCCAGCTTTCCAGATCATCCCCCAACATGTCTTCGTCAAACAAGGCTGCGAAATCCACATCCTCCATATCGCGCAAGGCCCATACAGCAATGGCATAGTCTGACGCCACAAAGCCAAGCGGACGATATCGCATCCGTTCTAGCCGCCGGGTCAATAACATACCCAAAGTTTGATGTGCCAATCGCCCCTCAAACGGATAGCACACCATGTAGTGCCGATTGCCGCGCGGAAATGTTTCGATCAGCATTTGATCAACGCGCGGTAAGACGGATCGCCATTGTTGTTGCGTCAACCAATCACGCACCTGCCCCTGCAATTGGGGCCATCGCGATGGCGTGGCCAGCAGGCTGCGAACCCCTTCGGCCAAAAAGGTCGACAGGGGAAACTTACCCCCATAATAGGATGGGATACGCGGTTCGTTCGTTTGCCCCTTTGTGACGATCACATCGGTTTCAAACATCCCCTCATATTGCAGGACATGGCCTGCGAACAAAAAAGTGTCGCCCGCCGCCATTTGTTCGATAAACATTTCTTCGATCTCGCCCAAATAACGCCCGCGTCCCCTACCTTGGCCGCGACGTGCCGTGTTACTCGCCTGTTTTACAAGCCGCACCTTTAACATAGGCGCTTCGATGATCGTTCCCAAATTCTGTCGGTAACTTTGCGCATGATTGGGATGTGACAGGCGCAGCCAGCCTTCCTTGCCGATGGGCGTCAGGCGTTTATAGCGATCATAGGCACGCAGCGCATAGCCGCCCGTTGCCACAAAATCGATGATCCTGTCAAACTTGTCCCGCGCCAGACCGCGATAGGGTGCGGCGCTGATCACCTCCTGATAAAGGGCATCAGGGCTGAACGGCCCATGTACGGCCACGCCCATCACATGCTGGGCCAACACATCAAGCGCGCCTGTTTTTTCTGCGGCACCGTCAAGACGCCCAGCCTCAATCGCAGAGACTGCGGCCTGACATTCCAACGCCTCAAACCTGTTTGAGGGGATGAAGACAGCCTGGCTAGGCTCATCAAGGCGGTGATTGGCGCGCCCAATGCGTTGCATCATACGGCTGGCACCCTTGGGGGCGCCGACCTGAATGACAAGATCAACCGCGCCCCAGTCGATCCCCAGATCAAGCGTCGATGTACAAACGACGCCGCGCAAGCTGCCATTGATCATTGCCTGTTCGACCTTGCGCCGTTGTTCAACAGATAGCGAACCGTGATGAAGCGCAATCGGCAGATTGTTTGTATTTGCAGACCATAATTCCTGAAACATGCGTTCGGCCTGACTACGCGTATTGACGAAAACCAACGCAACCGTGGCGCTGTCAATCATGTCGAGAATGTCTTCAACCGCATAGACCGACGAATGGCCCGCCCATGGCAAGTCATTTGCAGATTTCAGGATAGTCACTTCGGGGACCGCGCCCGCCTGCCCGCGCACCAGTTCGGCAAGCCGATCCTTTCCTGCACTTTGCGGCACAAGATAACGGCGCAACCGATCAGGCTCCGCCACAGTTGCTGACAGGCCGACCCGTCTTGCACTGGGGGAAAAATGCGTTAGCCGCGCAAGGTCCAGCGCCAACAAATCACCGCGTTTTGTGTTCTCAATCGCGTGCAATTCATCCAGCACAATGCATTTAAGATCGCCAAAGAAACGGTCAGCATCCGGGTAAGACAAAAGCAACGCCAATTGTTCCGGCGTTGTCAGCAATATATCGGGTGGATAGCGCCTTTGCCGTTGGCGGCGCGATTGCGGCGTGTCACCCGTGCGGGTTTCGATCCTGAGGTCGAGGCCCATTTCAGTTACGGGGTCAATCAGGTTACGGCGCACATCAACCGCCAAGGCCTTTAGGGGCGAAATATAAATCGTGTGCAGTTTGTGGGGCCGTTCCTTTAACCCCCGCGCGACGGACACTGTTTCAACAAGGTCCGTCAGGCTGGGCAAAAATCCAGCCAGGGTTTTGCCCGCCCCTGTGGGTGCAATCAACAGGGCCGAATTGCCCGCCTGCCCATGGACCAGCATGTCCATCTGGTGGGCACGCGGCGCCCAACCCCGCCCCATAAACCAATTATGGATAACAGACGGTAAGGCGATTTCCGGTGCTGTTGGGGCTTCCCTTTTGTTCATACCCTGTTCTAGCATGAGGCTGCGCGTCGGCGCACCGAAAAATCCGCACAAACCGGAAGCGCCCAAAAGGAAACAGGCATGGCAATTACATCGTCAACCCCCCTACCCCCTGAGGATCATGGTTTGATCTATGCAGGCCCGCTGAATAATAGCGGCCCCCATTGGGTTCATCTTGAACGGGGACACGACAATCTGCGCAGCTGGCTGAAGGACGAGGCTGAGCTGCCGCCACTTTATGTGCCTGTAATGGTCGAGGATGCCGCCCGCCCCCGTGCCGATCTGGTTGACGGTCATGCTTTGATTGTATTGCGCGGTGCCAACACCAATGAAGGCGACGCCCCCCATGATTTGATTGGATTGCGCCTTTGGCTGACAGAAGACTCCCTTGTTACCGTTCGATTGCGACCCGTGCGCACCATCAACGGCATAAGGCAGGATTTGAGTGAGGGGAAGGGTCCGCAAACCGCCGCTGACTTTCTTGTCCACACTGTCTCTGGCCTCACCGAACGTCTGCGTGAGTTGGTGGATGAGTTGGAGGTGAAGGTCGACGGTCTTGAAGAACAGGCCGAAGATGGCGGCCCATCCAATTTGCGCGAGCAGGTCGTCTCCACCCGTCATGTCATTGCGGGGCTGCGCCGTTATATGGCACCACAGCGCGATGCCCTGTTTGAGCTTGCGGCACTAAAGGTCGATTGGTTAGACGATGCCCACCGCGATCATATTCGCGAACAGGCGCAAAACACTGTCCGCATTGTCGAGGTGTTGGAGGAGTTGAAGGAACGCACAACCGTCATTCATGATGACCTAATCGCAGATGTGAATGAGCGGATGAATCGCACCATGTATATGCTGGCGCTGGTGTCGATCCTGTTGCTGCCCCCGTCACTTCTGACAGGCCTGTTCGGCATCAATGTCGGCGGCATGCCGATGGTGGACAGCAATTACGGCTTTTGGGTCATTCTGGCGATGGTGCCGGGACTGATCTTTGTGTTCCTGACTTTGCTGAAATGGCTGCGCTGGCTTTAACCGTTCAGCGTTACCACCGTTTTGCCCAACGCTTGGCGTTGATCAAGATTACGCAATGCCCCAACCGCGTCATCAAGCGGAAAGCTGGCGCCGACGGGCGGCCTGATCACGCCCTGTTCTGCCAACTGCATAATGGCCTGCATGGCAGCAGCACCCTTTTCAGGATTGCGGCGGCCATATTCCCCGGCCCGCACACCGACAACCGAAAACCCCTTGATCAAGGGCATATTGGCTGACACTGACGGGATACGCCCCCCGGCAAAACCGATCACCAACAGGCGGCCACCCCAATTGATACAGCGAACCGATTCATCAAACACATCGCCGCCGACGGGGTCATAGATCACGTCCGCGCCACGTCCATCGGTCAAGTCCTTCACCTGATCACGAAACCCGACAGCGGGGTCAAGCACATGGTCTGCGCCTTTAGATAGGCACAGGGCGCGTTTTTCTTCTGATGATGCTGTTGCGATCACAGTTGCACCCAAATGTTTGCCAAGCTCTACCGCTGCAATCCCGACGCCGCCTGCTGCACCATGAACCAGCAAGGTCTCCCCCGCCTCCAAATGGCCACGGGGCACAAGCGCGACATAGGCGGTTAGGGCAACGGTGGTATAGCCCGCAGCTTCCTCAAAACTCAGGGCAGATGGCTTCTTTCGCAAGCCCGCCGCAGGCACGCAAAGCTGTTCCGCCATCAAACCGGCGCGGCCACCGACAATCACTTCATCCCCGACTTGCCAGCCTGAAACATCGGCGCCAACTGCATTGATGATGCCGCTGCCTTCCATGCCAACAATGTAGGGCAATGGCGGTTTGAACTGATAACCGCCCTTGACCATCAACACATCAGGATAGTTGATTGCCACCGCCTTCATGGTCACGCGCACGTCGCCCGCTGCCGGATTTTCCAGCGGCAAATCGACAATGTGAACGGTAGAGAAATCCTCACTCAACGCCGCAACTTGGGCGGCGCGAATCATCGGGTCGGTCATTGATTCAGCCGCGCCGCAGTCTGCTGGGCAAGCACTGTGATCGCCTGCTTTGCGGCGGGCAACACGCCGGACATAGCGGTGAAGGAGTGAGACAGGCTGGTATAGCATTTGAACTCAACAGGCACGCCTGCTGCCTTCAGCTTATCAGCATATAGCTCGCCCTCATCACTGATCGGGTCAAAGCCTGCCGTGGCAATCACAGCGGGGGCAAGGCCTGAACAATCATCCTCATCAAGGGGAGAGCAGCGGTGATCCATCACCATCGTTTCAGCATCCGGCAAATATTGTTCCTTAAAGAAATCCATTGTCGGCTTGTCGAGCGGATAGCAGGCACCAAACTCTTCACGTGACGGCGGCTCCTGCACGGTTGTGGTCCACGGATAGACCAACAATTGCACCAATGGCTGGGCGCGATTTTGCTTCTTCAACTCATGCGTAATGGCTGCTGACAGATTACCCCCTGCGCTGTCCCCGCCAATGCCCATGCGGGTTTGATCTGCGCCAAGGCTTTCTGCATTGTTATAGGCCCAGTCATAGGCGTTGAGCGCATCTTCGAACGAGGCGGGGAAAACATGTTCCGGTGCCTTTTGATAATCAACCGACACGACAACGGCCTTTGCCTCATCAGCAATATAGGTGCAGAAGGTTTCGCACCATTGCGGATTGCCGATAACGCAACCGCCCTGATGATAATAGACCATCAGGGGCAAGGGGCCGGACCCGCCATTGGGTGTATAAATGCGAATAGGTGTTTCCCCGAAAGGGCCGGGGATGGTGCGATGTTCAATCGCCTTCATCTTGCGGGGTTTGCCTTCCAGCATGGCAAGGCCCTGATTGGCTGCCTCCCGCCGTTCTTGCACGCTTGGGTTTGCGGGTCCGTTTGCTGCCATCTTCTTTGCCATTGATGACAAGAAGTTCATGCGCGGATCAAGCACGCGGTCACGGATAACAGTCTTGCCACCGGCGAACCAATTCAGGATGAAGCCCGGCAACATTAAAATAAGTTTTGTAACAAAGGCCATGATTGATCAGCCCTCCCCCACAATTAGATTATTCAAGATTTAGGAATTGCCCGTCATGCTGCGCAAGCCGCCCAGAAATAGGTCAGAGGCAAATTTGGCAGCATTGTCCACATCAATAGGGTTGCGTTGCAGCATGCGGTCACACACTTCAAACGCCACGCCGATCATCGCCCCGGTCAAATAGCTGGGATCAACATCAGGCAACAGCCCCTGTGCGATACCATCGCGAATATCCTGCTCCAGCTCATCAAATCCGGCAACGATCTCTGGCGTATCCATACGCACCCGCAAGGCACCTGTGTTGCGACGCATGACATTGAAATAGTCGCGGTCACTTTCGGCATATTCAAAGAATGTACGGAAGCTACCGATGATGAAATCTTCAAAATTTTGCGCCTTCACACGTTCATCACGCAAACGGGGACGCACACGCAAGGCGGATTGGTCGGACAGTGCCTCGAACACCTCCTCCTTGCTTTTGAAGTAATTATAGAATGTTCCCGCGGCGAGATCCGTTTGACGGATAATGTCGCGCACAGTTGTGGCACCGTAGCCAAGCTCGGCGAACACCTTGGCGGCGGCGAGCAATATTGCTTCCCGATTCGCCTGTTTTGTCCGCTCACGCTTGCCCGGTTGTGTCGCAGAAGAGGTAAGCTCTTCTTTTTTAAGACGTTTTGGCTCAGCCACTTTCGATTCTTTCATGTTATAAAGAGTATCACGTAAGATGTGGACCAAAGTTGACGCCCCGTCAACAATTCAGACTGATTGATAGTAAGATTATGAGCGAACCCCCCGTCATTGAAGAGGCTGCCGGGCAACTGATCTCCCACGTGCCGTTTGCCAACGCCCTTGGCATTCACATCATCAGCGCCGAAAAGGGCAAGGTTACGGCAAAGGTTCCCTATACCGACCATTTAGTGGGTGACCCTGATACCGGGATCGTTCATGGCGGGGTGATTACTGCCATGCTGGATAATGTTTGCGGTTCGTCCGTTATATCTGCCTTGCCCGAACCGATGGCCATTGCCACCATTGATCTGCGGATTGACTATATGCGCCCGGCTGAGGCGGGGAAGGATATTTTCTGTGAGACGGAATGTTACAGGCTGACCAGCGCCGTCGCCTTTGTGCGCGGGGTTGCCTATACGGATAGTCCCGATAAACCGATTGCCCATTGCGCGGGCAGCTTCATGCTTGCCGCCAATCGCACTGACCCCATCGGGGCCAACACGACAGCCAGCATGATCGGCGACATGATGAATAAAAAAGATGGGGACGCGTCATGAGCAGCCTTCATCAAGACCTGATTGATTATTTTGAACGCGGCGCACCCCAAGACGGATCGGGCAAGGCATTGATTGAAAGCCTACCCTATCTGAAATTTCTGGGCATTGAGACCAACCCGCAAGCGGATGGCACCGTCCTGACCACCCTGCCCTTTCAGGATCATCTGGTGGGCAATGCCCAACTGCCCGCCATTCATGGCGGCGTGATCGGCAGTTTTTTGGAGATTACTGCCATTGTGCAACTGATCTGGATCGGTCAGGCGCAATTTATGCCGCGCACCGTCAATATCACGGTTGATTATATGCGGTCTGGCCGGGCTGAGCCGCTTTATGGTCGGGCCATCGTGTCAAAGCTGGGGCGGCGTCTGTCCAATGTACGTGTTGAATGTTGGCAGTCTGACCCTGACAAGCTGACAGCCGTCGGCATCGGCAATTTCCTGACCATGCAGCAAGCTGGCTGACAGACATGGCTACGGCCAGCGCAACAACACACACGCTTGACGTCAGCCATCGCCATATAGCCGGGATTGCAGGCCCGATCCTGCTGTCCAATGCCATGGTGCCTTTGCTGGGCGCGGTCGATACCGCCGTTGTCGGGCATCTGGGCACGGCAGAACCTATTGGTGCCGTTGCGGTTGGCGCACTGGTTTTTACCTATGTTGTATGGGCCTTGGGCTTTTTACGTTCCGGCACTGCGGGGTTAAGCGCCCGCGCCCTTGGCGCTGATGATGGCGGCGAAGTTATCGCCCAATTGGGCCGCGCCATGCTGCTGGGCATCACCATCGGTGTCATCCTATTTCTTGCACAGGATTTGATTTGGGCGATAGCCGACCGCGCGGTTGATGCCAGTGCGCCTGTCAAAGCGCTCGCCCAAGATTATATCACCGCCCGTTTTTGGGGCACCCCAGCGCAATTAGCAAACTTTGCCATTCTGGGCTGGTTCATGGGACAGGGCCGCACCCGCGCCGTACTGGGCCTGCAACTGTTCCTCAACGGGTTTAACATGCTGCTCGATTTTTGGTTTGTCATGGGACTTGATTGGGGCGTGTGGGGCGTGGGCATTGCCAGCACTGTTGCCGAATGGACAACGCTGGGCCTTGGCCTGATCTTGATCAGGGGCCGCATCCCCCATCTGCCGCGTCACGATACAATCACAGGATTTTGGGACGCCGCGAAATGGCGCGAGGTTGGCATCGTCAATAGCGACCTGTTCATTCGCGCCATGTTCCTAACCACCGCCTTTGTCTGGATCACCATTCAGGGCGCCAAGGCAGGCGACATTGTACTGGCTGCCAACGCCCTGATGCTGCACGTCCTGACCATCAGCGCCCACGGACAGGACGGCTTTGCCATTGCCGCAGAAAGCCTGATCGGTCAGGCCATTGGCAAGCGCGACGAAGCCAAGCTGCGCCTTGCCATTCGGCGCACTTTTATCTGGGCAATCGGCGCTGGCGTTATCATCGCCATATTATGGTTGATCGGACGCGACCTATTCCTGTCACTGATGACCAATGTTGATGAGGTACAGGCCGCCACAACCGATCTGTGGCACTGGGCCGTGATCATGCCGCTGGTCACCCTGTGGTGCTTCCAACTTGATGGTATTTATATCGGCCTTGGCGGCACGCGCATCATGCGCAACGCCATGGTGATCTGTTTTGCGGGATATATCGGCCTGTGGGCCCTGCTTGATCCGCATTACGGCAATCAGGGCCTGTGGGCGGCCTTCACAATCTTTTTTGGATTGCGCGCGATGTCGCTTGGCTTATGGCTCAAGCGGACGATTACAGAATCTCTAAAACCTGTTCCGGCGGGCGACCCAAACGCGCCTGCCCATTCTTAATCACAACGGGCCGTTCCAATAGTTTAGGCGTCGCAGCAATCGCACCCAAAAGCGCAGCATCATCCGCGTCTGCCAAGCCCTGTTCTTTATATTCGTCCTCTTTGGTGCGCATCATCTTGCGCACATCATCAAAGCCAAGCTGCCCCTGAAGTGTTTTGAGCTCAGCAACAGATAATGCATCGTCAAGATAAAGCCGGACTGTGGGCGTGATCCCCTGTTCTTCCAACAGCGCCAAAGTCTGGCGTGATTTTGAACAGCGGGGATTATGAAGAATTGTAACGTCGCTCATGTCAGGCTCCTATTTAAAATCGGCGCCGACCGCATCTGAAACGCTGGCAAAGCCATCGGCCTTCAACAGTGCGGCAAGGTCGGCAATAATCTCGTCAATCAGGGGCGGGCCGCCATAAGTCAAAGCGGAATAAAGCTCCACCAACGACGCGCCCGCCTTAATCTTGGTATAGGCATCTTGGCCAGATGCGATGCCACCAACGCCAACCAATGGCATGGCGCCATCAAGCGCCTGATAAAAGTTGCGCAGCATTTGTGTGCTGGGCTCAAACAAGGGCTTGCCCGAAAGACCACCCGTCTCCGCTCTTGCTGCGCTTTGCAAACTGTCAGGGCGCGCAATTGTGGTGTTGGAGACGATCAGCCCGTCAAACGCACTTTGCTTCAGCAGGTCCGCAATATCAGCCACCGCCTGTTCATCCAAATCAGGCGCAACCTTCAACAAAAGCGGTGGGCCCTCATCACCGCGCGCATCTGCGGTCAGCGCGAGCAGGGCAGCAAGCTGATCCTTGTCTTGCAAGCCACGCAGGCCCGGCGTATTGGGGCTGGAAATATTGACGGTGAAAAAATCGGCCAGATGCTTAAACCGCTCCACCCCCAGCACATAATCGTTGATGCGATCATCAGAGTCCTTATTGGCGCCGATATTCACACCAACAATGCCAAGCCGTCCGGCGCGCCGTTCCAACCGCTTCAATGCAGACGCGTGACCGCCATTATTAAAGCCCAGCCGATTGATCACCGCGCCATCTTCGGGCAGGCGGAAAATACGCGGCTTGGGATTGCCGGGCTGCGCAAGGGGGGTCAGTGTCCCCACCTCTACAAAGCCAAGGCCAAGTCGCAACATGGCGTCCGGGACCAGCGCATCCTTGTCAAACCCGGCAGCTAGTCCGACCGGGTTCATAAAGGGAATGCCGAAAACGTTCGTCTTCAGGATCGGGTCGGACGGTGTTTTACTCCTGCCCGCAAGCCCCAGTGACAGCGCGCGCAACGTTGCCTTATGCGCTGCCTCAGGCGACAGCATCCGCACCAATTTTGTCCCGACACTAGATAACATGGGTCATATCTTTGATCAGAGTGACAGATTCGGCAATGGCCGGGCTGAACGTCCCATAATAGTGCGGGAACAGCGCGCCACCGCGACTGACCTCCCACTTTAGGTCCTCGCCCAACTTGTCTTCGTCAATCGCTACCAACAACAGATTGCGCTGGCCCGCAAAATGCTTGTCGCAGGTTTCCTGCACCTGGTCGGCTGTAGAAAAATGGATGAAACCATCTGCCAAATCGACCGGCGCACCGTGGAAGGTACCTTCACGCAAGGCCTCTTCCCACAGCTCGCACGGCACGATTTTGTAGATCATAACCATCTTGGGGCCAATCAAGCCACCAACTCTCCCGTTAGTGCCTTGTCGATCAGGGCCGCAGAATTCTCAACACCATAAATGGCGATGAAGCCGCCCATGCGCGGACCTTGAGACTGACCCAGCATGGTTTCGTAAAGCGCCTTAAACCAGTCGCGCAGATTTTCAAAGCCATGTTCCTTGCCAACGGCAAAGACCATATCCTGCAACGCCTTGCCGTCATGTTCATTCGTGTCAAGCCCCAGCAACCGATCACGCAGATCAGCCATTGCCTTCGCCTCACCCTCGGTCGGGGCGCGGAATGATTTGGTCGGCTTAACGAAATCATCGAAATAGGCAATTGCGTTCGTCACCATCGCCGCCAACATGGGATGGGTTTCGGGCGACACACCTTCGGCATAGCGATTGATAAAGCCCCACAATGTGTCTTCATCTTCTGTATTCGCAGCCGACACCAGATTCAGCAACAGACCAAAGCTGACAGGCACATCAACCTTGGGCGGGTTGCCGTTGTGAATATGCCAGACAGGGTTCTGCAACTGCTTTTCAGGCGCTTCATCAACATATTTCTCACTGAATGAGATATATTCATCGACCGCCTTGGGGATCACATCGAAATAAAGCCGCTTGGCCTTGCGCGGGCTTTGATAGACATAGGTTGCCAAGCCTTCCTGTGTTGAATAACGCAGGAAGTCATCCATCGAAATGCCATTGCCCTTGGACTTTGAAATCTTCTCGCCCTTTTCGTCGAGGAACATTTCATAGATCAGCCCCTCAGGCGGCGTCACGCCCAGAATTTGCGTGATGCGGCTGCCAAGCTTAATCGAGTCTGTCAGGTCCTTACCGGCCATCTCATAATCAACGCCAAGGGCGGCCCAGCGCATGCCCCAATCCGCCTTCCATTGCAGCTTGCAGGCACCGCCCAGCACGCTGGTTTCGCGGCGCGTCCCGTCAGGCAGTTCGTAAACGATCGTGCCTTTTTCCACATTCCGTTCAACGGTGGGCACCTGCAACACTTCGCGCGTATCAGGGTCAACCGGAAAGAAGGGGCTATAGGTCTTGCGGCGTTCTTCACCCAATGTTGGCAAGACAACATTCAAAATGGCGTCAAACCGTTCAAGCACACGCATGAGCATCTCATCAAACTCACCAGCCTGATAAGTCGCTGTTGAGCTTTTGAACTCATAGTCAAAGCCATACTGGTCCAAAAAGGCCTGCAGGCGCGCATTATTATGCTCACCAAAGCTTGGGTGCGTACCGAACGGATCAGGGACAGAGGTCAGCGCCTTGTTCAAATGGCCTGCCATCATCTCCTGTTCGGGAATATTGTCCGGCACCTTGCGCATGCCGTCCATATCGTCAGAAAAGGCAATCAGCTTGGTCGGCACGTCCGACAGGGTTTCAAAGGCATGACGGACCATAGTCGTGCGAGCCACTTCCTGAAACGTGCCGATATGCGGCAGACCTGATGGGCCATAGCCTGTTTCAAACAGGACATAGCCTTTTTCGGGCACGCCGGATTGTTCGATCCGTTTCAGGATCTTACGCGCCTCAACAAAGGGCCAGGCGTTAGAGTCCATTGCGATGTCACGAAGGTCTGTCATTGATCCATAAATCCATAAAAAAGGTCGGGCGACATTATGGACTAGCCCCGCCCCCGTCAACGGTGTCAGACGCCGCATGTGGGGGCTATAGTAAGGCATGACCAATGCTGATTCGACCCCGGCGCCCGACGCACCCCAAAACGGGCGGCAAATCCAATTGCCGCCGGTGCCTGCGCTCGTCGCGGGGCCCAGGGGTGCGCATGTGCTGGATGATGCAGGGTCGTTGGAATTCATACCCCGCGATGATCTGCCAAATTATATCAGCCACGAAGGCGCGCGCGGGCTGGTCATCTGCCACACATTACAAACTATGCGGCGGCTTCACCTCGACCCGCGGGAGCCTGATCGCATCCCGCTTTACGATATTATTGAGCTGTTTTCCTTTACCTACCCGACCCGATTTTGCCTGCCCACCCCTGATGGGGTGGCTGGCGCCTTGGGGCTTCATGTCGATCCTGATCCTGAATCGGCACCGCTTTTGCTGGTCGATGCGGCGACCGATCTGCTTGCCACCCTGTCAAGCTGGCAGGGTGAAAAGCGGGAGCAGGCAAGCCGGATCGCCAAATCCATGATGGAAGGGGGCTGGCATTGGGGCCCGTCTGTGATGGCGGCGCTCGGACTGCCCAAGCGTCGGGGCGGCATCCATCAGGGCTATGATATTTGGAACCAAGTGCCAGAGTGGGAAGACCGCGCCCCACCCCTGCCCCCTACAGACGATGCCGTAACGGCTGAGGCGGCGGTTGAACAATTACGCGGGCTTTTAGGACCGAACGCAGAAGAACGCCGCGAACAGATTGAGTTTACATCGCGCGGCACGCTCGCCTTCACCCCGCGCCAACTTGAAGACATGCCCAATATGGTCTTGGCGGAGGCTGGGACCGGGACCGGCAAGACCCTTGGCTATGTCGCGCCCGCCAGCCTGTGGGCAGAAATGAATGAAGGGACGGTTTGGCTATCCACCTATACAAAAAACTTGCAACGGCAATTGGATGAGGAACTGATCAAGCTTTACCCCGATGACAAAATTCGCGCCGAAAAAGCAGTGATCCGCAAGGGACGCGAAAATTATATGTGCCTGCTGAATTATCAGGACGCTGTAGGTGGCGCGATGCAGGGGGGACTGGGCAGCGGCTTTACAGGGTTGATTGGGCTTGGCTTGGTCGCGCGTTGGGCCACTGAAAGCCGCGATGGCGCGATGGTCGGCGGCGACTTCCCCCCCCATGTGCCGCATCTTTTCCCGCCCGGCAGTGCCAGCAACCTGACCGACCGCAGGGGGGAGTGTATTCAATCTGCCTGCCCCCATTATCGGCGCTGCTATGTCGAAATTGCCAACCGCAGATCAAAATATGCGCGGCTGGTGGTGGCCAATCATGCGTTGGTTATGATCCGGGCGGCACAGGGCCATTTCGGCGTGTCGTCGGGCAATATGGCCCCGCCCACCCGTTTTGTCTTGGACGAGGGGCATCACTTGTTTGATGCCGCAGACAGCGCCTTTTCCGCCCATCTGACCGGTATTGAAATGTCTATGATGCGGCGCTGGATCAGGGGCCGCGAAAAAAGCAGCAAGCGGCGCGGGCGCGGCCTGTCTGAGCGGGTCATGGATTGGCTGGTCACAAATGAGCTACCCGAGGATGCAGATGATGAGGCAAAGGCCGCGCATGAAAAACTTGCTGCCATTGTCGGCGACGCGCGCGATGGGCTGTTAGAGGCAGAGCATCTTGCACAAGGGCTACCATCAGAAGGATGGCTGCCACGCATCGGTGAGGATCGCGCCAATGGGCCGGGTGAGATTTTCCTCGCGCGCCTTTATGCCCACGTCAAGGCACGAACCGCCGATGAACGCCACGGTCACGACCTTGAAGCCCCGATCAACGACCCTGCACAGGAATTGGTCGAAACCGCCAAGACGCTGGCCGTTCATTTGCACCAACTGGAACAGGCCATGACCCGACTAGCCAATGGCTTGGCTGCGCGGCTGGATGGCGAGGCCGATACGCTAGATTCCGTTGTCCGCTCCGGCATTGAAGGATCGCTACAGGGGATTGAGCAACGCAGTAAAATGACCCTGCCCGCATGGCGCGCCATGCTGATGCACCTGATTGATCAAACCAACAACCATCCTGATGTTGCTGAGGGAACTGAGTTTGCGACGATTGATTGGGCGGGTGTTGAACGGTCAGACCGCCGGGTCTTTGACATTGGCCTGCACCGCCATGCAATAGACCCCACGCGTTCCCTTGCAGAAGTTTTATACAAGCCCGCACACGGCGTCTTGATCGCGTCAGCCACCTTGTCCGACCATACGATTGAGGATGAGGCTGATGATTGGCAGGTTGCCGAGGTGCGCACTGGTGCCCGTCATCTAATCCACCCGGCAGATCATTTATCCGTCCCCTCACCCTTCGATTATGGCAAGCAGGCGCGGGTCTTTATCGTGACGGATGTGGACAAGAACAGCGCAGATCAAATGGCGGCAGCCTATCGCGAATTGTTTTTTGCCGCGAATGGCGGCGCGCTTGGCCTGTTCACCGCCATCGCCCGCCTGCGCGAAGTTCATAAACGCATTGAAGACCCGCTGACAAATGCGGGGCTTGAGCTTTTGGCACAACATGTCGATGCGCTCGACAATAGTGCGTTAATCGATATGTTCCGCGCCCGCGAACATGCCTGTTTGCTTGGCACAGATGCGATGCGTGACGGTGTGGACGTGCCGGGTAATGCGTTGCGTCTGATTGTGTTTGACCGGGTGCCGTGGCCGCGCCCCAGCCTGCTGCACAAAGGCCGACGCAATCATTTCGGTGGCCGTGCTTATGAGGAAATGCTGACCCGCCTAAAACTGAAACAAGCCTTTGGCCGCCTGATCCGGCGACAGGATGATCATGGCTGTTTTGTCATGCTGGACCGCAGCACGCCATCACGGCTTCTCACAGCTTTTCCCGAAAATGTGATCGTAGAACGGGTCGGTTTGGCCGAGGCTGTCAGTGGTGTTCGCGCCTTTCTTGCCATAGACTAGGGCCTAAAACCGCTGCGTATAAACAGGTACTAAGACCGCAAATGGAAAACTGGCTGCTATCCAATGAACAGACGATCAGGCTTGTCGCCTATGGCGGCGTGATGGGTCTGATGCTAGTGCTTGAGGCGCTGTTTGCACGACGCAAGCGCACGGCACCACGGCTGCACCGCTGGGTCAATAATTTGGGGATCGCCGCCCTTAATTCTGTTCTGTTGGGATTATTGGTGCCCGTCTTGGCAGTTGCTATGGCCATGATTGCGCAGGAGCATGGCTGGGGCCTGTTTAATATGATTGAGGCACCGCACTGGGTTGAGGTCATTCTCGCCATCATATTGCTCGATTTCGCGATATGGGCCCAGCATGTGATCTTCCACAAGGTGCCGCTTTTATGGAAGCTGCATGCCATGCATCATGTTGACCGTGACCTTGATGCCACCAGTGGTGTCCGGTTTCATCCGATCGAAATCCTACTATCCATGCTGTTTAAACTTGGCATTGTCATCTTACTTGGCCCTGCCGCTGTCGCTGTAATGTTGTTTGAGGTTATTCTAAATGCCTCCGCCATCTTCAATCATGCGAATTTGAAACTGCCACAGGGCGTTGATCGCATTTTACGGATGGTGATCGTGACGCCCGACATGCACCGGGTCCATCATTCACCGAATATCATCGAAACCGATACAAATTACGGATTTTGGTTAAGTTTCTGGGATAAACTGTTCGGCACCTACCGGGCACAACCATTACAGGATCATGAAAATATGGTCTTGGGGCTTGACGAGGCACCGGAACTAGACGACACGCTGTATCTGAATATGGTGACCTTGCCGTTTTGGCTGGGCCGGGACAAAGGCTGATCAATCGTGAGAACACTTTATCTCATGCGACATGCAAAATCTGACTGGACCGATGAACGCCAGGATGATTTCGACCGTCCCCTGAATAATCGGGGCGAACGGGCAGCAAGCCTGATGGGCGTTTACATGACGCAAAAAGAATTGCTGCCGCGCGGCATCATATGTTCAACCGCAGTGCGCGCCGAACAAACGGCCAAGCGCGTTGCAGCCCAGCTTACCAATCAACCAGACACAATCGGCCTGCCTGACCTTTATATGGCCACCGCCGAAACCGTGTTGGAACGAGTTACAGGACTGGGCGACGCCCCCAGCCCCATGATGATCATCGGCCACAATCCCAGCATGGCAGACTTTGTTGCCCTAGCGCTGACAGAAGACGCGATGACGAGCGAGGCTGCGCAGCAGGCTATGATGAAATTCCCAACTGCCGGCCTTGCCATCTTTCAATTTGATTGCGCAAGCTGGGCGGACATAAAACCCCATAGCGGCACGCTGCAACGCTTTATCGTGCCCAAAGGGCTGGTCTAGGGATTGGTCTGGTTTGGCAGCCCTTGACGGCATCACAGTCCTTATAGATGACAGTCTTGCACTAGACGAAAGCGGAACACACTTGTTCTCGTCGCCTGAGGCTATTCTGACAACATCCGCTCTCGAACAAGTTCCTGCGATCCTAAGCGCGGCACAGCAGGCCGCACGTGATGGCAAATGGGTTGCAGGCTTTATCGCCTATGAGGCTGCGCCCGCATTTGACCCGGCCTTCACCTGTCATGACCATGACAGCCAGTTACCGCTGATTTGGTTCGCTGTTTTTTCCGCGCCGCAAACTCTATCACCGCAAGACGCCGACAATTTATGGCAGGATGAACCTGAAAGCTGCGCACAAAATCTGTCCCTACCGTTGGATGCTGACAGGTATGATGCCGCGATAGGCCGTATTCACGACTATCTTGCAGCCGGGGATGCCTATCAAATCAATTTCACCATGCAGGCAGAATTTGACTGGCAGGGCAGCGCAAAGGGGCTATATCGGCACCTGCGCACAGGACAGCGCACCGCACACAGCGCCATGATTGAAACTGATGATTGGGCCATCCTGTCCCTGTCACCGGAACTGTTTCTTGAGCTTGAGGGTGATCAACTGACAACGCGCCCCATGAAAGGGACTGCGCCGCGAGGCCTGACTTTAGAGGCTGATCAACAGGCAGCCAAAGCCCTGTATGAAGACCCGAAAAGCCGGGCTGAAAATCTGATGATTGTTGATTTGTTGCGCAATGATTTGGCGCGGGTGACGCAGGCAGGCTCAGTCACAGTGGATAATTTGTTCAAGGTTGAACACTACCCGACACTGAACACCATGACCTCCACCATCAGCGGTGATTTGAATGACGGTCAAACATTAACTGAGATTATGGCCGCCCTATTCCCCTGCGGGTCCGTGACAGGCGCCCCGAAAAAACGGGCGATGGAAATCATTCACGAGCTTGAGCATACAGCACGCGGCCCCTATACGGGCGCGATCGGCTTGCTGAGCCCCGATGGCACATTCAGCTTCAATGTTGCGATTCGCACACCGATCCTGTTTCCAGACGGCAAGGGGGTGATCGGCCTTGGGTCGGGCATTGTCGCCGATTCTGTTGCCGCCGACGAGTATGATGAATGTCATCTGAAGGGCCGTTTCTTGACAGACCCTTTACCTGCGTTTGAGTTATTTGAAACAACTGTCTGGCATCCTGATACAGGTTTCTTTCTGGTCGATGAACATTTGGAACGGCTTGAAGGGTCAGCGCGATATTTCGGCTATCATTTTGACCGTGCTGCAATAAGCCAAACTTTGGAGGGTGCAGCGAAAGGTTTTGCCCCGCAGCGCCATCGCGTTCGTTTTGCGATCAATCGCTATGGTCCGATTGACCTGCGCACCGTCCCCCTCGACGACAGCGCCTTCCCCCAATCAGGCAGCATTGCCATCGCTGATCAGCGCATTCAGGCAAGCAATGTCTTTCAACATCATAAGACAAGCCTGCGGCCCCTTTACGATCAGCTTATGGCGCAGGCGGCCAATGATGGCTTGACCGACTATATTGTGTTGAATGAACGGGACGAGATTGCCGAAGGGTCCAAAACCAATCTGTTTATCGTGCAGGACGGAACATGGTTGACCCCACCCCTATCGAGCGGGATTTTGGCTGGCACCATGCGCGCACGCATTATCAAAGACAAAACAGCCCGCGAACAGGTATTGACCCTTGCTGATCTTGAAAATGCCGACGAAATCTATCTGTCGAACAGCGTTATCGGCCTAGTCCCGGTCACACTGCGCAAATAGTTAAAGCCTAGGCATAAAGGCGTGACAGGCGTCGGGCCGGAACACCGATCAAATAAAGCGCCAGCAGCCCGATATTTTTTAGGGGCCGCAACCAATAACCATCATTGCGATAGCGTATGGCGCTAGTCCGTGCTTCGACCGGTAAAATGGTCAAGTCGCGCTTTTTGATGCGGCGGACCAAGGCAACATCCTCCATCAATGGCTGATCGGGAAAGCCGCCAATCTCCTGATAATGTTGCTTGTGAATCAATAGCCCCTGATCGCCATAGGGCAGGCCAAACCAGCGGGCACGGCGGCGGGCCCATTTTTCGACACGCCGGGCGCGTGGATCAGGATCAGCCAATGCAAATGTGAAACTCGCAACCTGTCCCTGATGGGCTTCGGACACAAACCGTCCCACCGCATCAATCCAGCCATCACTCAAAACCGTGTCGGCATGCAGGAATAGCAGCCACGGTCCTTTCGCACTGGCTGCGCCGCGCGCCAACTGACCACCGCGGCCCTTGTCGCCTGCAATGAATTGCGCACCGCTGCCATCTGCGATTTTGGCAATGTCATCGCTTGATCCGCCATCAGACAGGATCAACTCACGCACTTGCCCCGCAACAGCACCGGGCACAAGGGCAGCAAGGCACGGTCCGATTTGGGACGCTGCATTATATGTCGGAATAACGACGCTGATCATGAGATTGCCAAAATGCTAGAGAACCAGCACCAAACCCAAAACCACCAACAGACCCGTCCCAACCGCTGCCCAAACCGGATCAAGCGCCAGGAAATCACCGCCATCATCATAGGGGTCATAGATCGCAGGTGACATTTGTTCTGCTGGGGCCATCGGTTCCATCGATTTGGCACCCACAGGGCGGGGCATAGGCTCAGGCATGCGGGATTGTTGCATTGGTGCGGGGGCGGCCTGTTGCTGCGGCGCTGATTGCATCATCGGCGCAGTTGCAACCGGCGGCGGGGCAAGTACAGGCGGCGCAGAACGGGTTACCGTTTGTTGGTTCATCCGTGATTGAAAAATATCAAAGGTTTCGTCCTGTGCAGTGCCATCAGCCTGCGCTGACATTGTGATGGACCCACTAAATACCAGACCTGTCAGAACGGGCAGGACTGCCCTTTTCAAT
Organism: Alphaproteobacteria bacterium; assembly: GCA_965229935.1. Taxonomy (GTDB): domain Bacteria; phylum Pseudomonadota; class Alphaproteobacteria; order SPJN01; family SPJN01; genus SPJN01. The sequence continues at coordinate 313,096 of CBDDKB010000002.1, read as the reverse complement.
AATTGAATCGTCAATCGCAAAGGCATGTGATCACCCACCTAAATTGCACATGAATTCAATCCCCTCCTAGCATACAAGCCCCCGATACCAAACTATCCATTCAGAAAAAAGCCCAAAATCTAGCCGTTTTCCTGCAATTCGGGCGGCTTTGCCGCGCTTGACTAATCATCCGACTCATCATAATGTTCCTATTATGTTCTCATTTCGATGAGGGAGGAAGGCAAGCTCATGGCGCTCAATACCGCTCAAAAACGCCGCGATTCAGAAACAGGCCAGCTTGGCGCCCACGCAACCGCTGTGCGGACGCCGCCTAACACGCGCGCGATCAAGCTGATTGATCGGGTGGACCCCGCCCCCTATGCCTTCCGCCCCAAAGGATACCGCCCCCCTGATATGCGGCGCGGGCGCGGCACGCTATCCAATCAAACCGGGCGGTTTGAGGCTGAAAAGCGTGAGCTGGTAGATGATGGCTGGATTTCAGACCCGTTTGCCCTGCCCCTGAAAACCGAAGTCACCTTGGAAAAGCCGCGCAGCATCATCACCAAAAATCAAAGCCCGGATTTAAGCTTTGATCGGTCCATCAATCCCTATCGGGGGTGCGAGCATGGCTGCACCTATTGTTTTGCGCGCCCAACCCACACCTATCAGGGTCTGTCAGCCGGGCTTGATTTTGAAACCAAACTATTTGCCAAGCCTGACGCCCCGCGCCTGCTTGAAAAAGAATTGGCAAAGCCAAACTATCAGCCCCGTGTCATCGCCATGGGCACCAATACCGACCCCTATCAACCTATTGAGCGTGAGCAAAAAATCACACGGCAGTTGTTAGAGGTTTTGGCAGCCCATAATCATCCGGTCGCCATCGTCACAAAATCGGCACTGGTCGGACGCGATATAGATATTTTGGCCCCTATGGCTGAAAAAGGCCTGGCGAAAGTGGCGGTTTCCGTCACCACGCTTGACCGCAAACTCAGCCGCGCCATGGAACCGCGCGCCGCAACCCCTGAACGCCGCCTTGCGACCATCAAGGCGCTGTCGGACGCGGGCATACCAAGTGTCGTGATGGCAAGCCCGATGATCCCGGGCCTGAACGATCATGAGCTTGAGGCTATTTTGACAGCCGCGGCGGACAATGGCGCGATCTATGCCAGCTTCATCCTGTTGCGCCTGCCGCTTGAAGTGCGCGACCTGTTTGTGGACTGGTTGCACACCGCTGTTCCCGACAGGGCCGAACGGGTTATGTCATTGATCCGGCAAATGCGCGATGGCAAGGATTATGACGCCACCTTCCATAAACGGGCACGTGGGTCAGGCCCGCTGGCACAGACTTTGCGCCAACGGTTTGTGCTGGCCTGCAAACGGCTTGACCTAAATCGACAGATACTGGACTTGCGCTCTGACCTGTTTTCTGTACCGTCGGACCAACTGTCCCTATTTGCCGATGACTAAATGCCCAAAGCCACACCGGATTACCGTCCAGACTTCACCCATGAACAGGCATTGATAGACCGTCATGGCGTCATACCCGTAGCGGGAATTGATGAGGTGGGGCGCGGGCCCCTTGCCGGTCCGTTGATCGCGGCGGCAGCCATTATCGATCCCACGACATGCCCTGATGGCCTGCATGATTCCAAAAAGCTGACACCTAAACGGCGCGAAACATTATTCACCGCGCTAATGGAAACAGCACAATTCGGCCTTGGCGTGATTGAGGTGGCAGAGCTTGACCGCATCAACAATATCCACAAGGCAAGCCTGCTTGCCATGCGCCGCGCCTTTGATGCGCTGTGTAAAACCGCAAGCCCCAAGGGGGCCTTGGTTGATGGGCGCTTCATTCCCGATCTGCCCTGCCCGGCTGAGGCTTTGGTGAAGGGGGATGCCCGCTCCCTCTCCATCGCGGCAGCCTCAATCATCGCAAAAGTCACCCGTGACCGGATCATGACCGATCTTGCAGGGGAATTTCCCCATTATGGATGGCACACTAATGCCGGATATGGCTCAAAACAGCATATTGAGGCGTTGAAAACCCATGGGGTGACCCCGCACCACAGACTCAGTTTTGCGCCTGTCGCCGCCGCAGCCACAATATCTAGTAGCTGCGAATCCAATTAACCCATTGATTCAAAATAACTATTGACGGCGACTCCCGCTTGACTCACGATGCGCGCCTTTGAATTAAGGCACTCAGGCTGGGGAGCGGCGAAAATGGCGCGCAAATCCGATACAAAAACGACCGATCTTGCAACAGATGTGATTTTGCAAGGCGACTCGATCGAAACATTGCGCAGCCTGCCCGATGAGTCAGTCGATGTGATCTTTGCTGACCCGCCCTATAATTTGCAATTGTCCGGCGAGTTGAAGCGTCCCAACAACAGCACCGTCGATGCGGTTGATGATGACTGGGACAAGTTCGCCAGCTTTGCCGTTTATGACAAATTCACCCATGATTGGCTGAAAGAGGCCAAGCGCGTCCTCAAGCCCAGGGGGACGATTTGGGTCATCGGCTCCTACCACAATATTTTCCGCGTCGGCGCGATCTTGCAGGATCTTGGCTATTGGATTTTGAACGATATTATCTGGCGCAAAACCAATCCCATGCCGAACTTCCGGGGCAAGCGTTTCACCAACGCCCACGAAACCATGATCTGGGCCAGCCGCGATGAAAACGCCAAAAACGTCACTTTTAATTATGAGGCGATGAAGGCCCTGAATGATGATCTGCAGATGCGGTCTGACTGGACCTTGCCGCTTTGCACGGGGGGTGAACGGTTGAAGGGTGATGACGGTCAAAAGCTGCACCCAACCCAAAAACCTGAAAGCCTGCTGCACCGGGTGATCCTGTCATCCACCAATCCCGGCGATGTCATTCTTGACCCGTTCTTTGGCACAGGCACGACAGGTGCGGTCGCCAAACAATTGGGCCGTCACTATATCGGCATTGAACGCGATGACACTTATATCGAAGGCGCAAAAAAGCGCATCGCCAAGGTCAAACAAATTGATCCAGAAAGCCTGACCACCACCCAATCGAAACGCGCCCTACCGCGTGTGCCCTTTGGCAATGTGGTTGAACGCGGCATGATCAAACCGGGCAGCGTCCTAACCGATGCGCGCGGCAAACTATCAGCAAAGGTGCGCGCCGACGGCACACTGGCGGCGCGGGACGCCACAGGATCAATCCACAAAATCGGTGCCCATGTTCAGGGGGCAGAAGCCTGCAATGGCTGGACCTTTTGGCATGTCAGTCAAAAAGGAAAGCGGGTCCCGATTGACCTGTTCCGTCAACAAATCAGGGCAGAGCTGAACAGCTAAGCCCCTTCTGACAGGGCGTGGCGCGCCACCTTGCGCATCACGCTTGGCAGACCTGCATCCGCCAAATCATCCTCAGTAATCCACTGACCCAGACCTTTGTCGCCTGTCGTCTTCAGACGCGCGGCCTTTATTGTCAGGTGCAGTTCAAAATGCGTAAAGACGTGGCGCACCTCACCATCCAGAGTGCGCCAGCCACTTTTGGGCAGACCAAGCTTTCCAGGGTTAGCGCTACCGTCCGCGCTTGCGGTTTCCCAGCCCATCGTCGGCAGACCCATCATCTTGGCCAACAGACCTTTATCAGGGCGGCGCACCAACAGGATCTTCCCGCGTCCATCGCGCAACCAATAGGCTGTGCCGCGGCGGACAGGCTTTGGCTTTTTCTTTTCGCGCAGGGGCAGATCGGCGGCCCGCCCCGCCTTGCGCCCGGCGCAATGACCCATCCATGGACATAAAGAACAGGCCGGGTTGCGCGGCGTGCAAATCGTTGCCCCCAAATCCATCAACGCCTGTGCATAATCGCCGGGCCTGTCACCATGAACCAAGGGAGCGGCCAAGGCTGCCAATTCCTTTTTTCCCGTCGGGATCGGCGCATCACTATTGAACAGGCGCGCCATGACACGTTCTACATTCCCATCAACCACATTGGCCGGCCTGTTAAAGGCGATGGTCGAAATAGCAGCAGCGGTATAGGGGCCAATCCCGGGCAGGCTCAACAAATCCTGCTCATCCTCAGGAAATTTGCCCTGCCAGTCGTCAACAATCTGAACTGCGCAGGCATGCAGGTTCCGCGCGCGACTGTAATAGCCAAGCCCTGCCCATGCTGCCATGACATCCTCAATACGCGCGGCAGCAAGATCGCCAACCGTCGGCCATGTGGTTGTGAACTTTTCAAAATAGGGGGCCGCAGCCTTCACCACGGTTTGCTGCAACATAATCTCAGACAACCAGACGCGATAAGGGTCAGGCACAACACCCGCCTTGCGATCTGCGGGACTGACACGCCAAGGCAGGCTGCGCGCATGCCGATCATACCAGCTTAGCAAATCTTGATGCAGTGTTTCGGTCTTGGCTGCTAGTTTCTTACTGGACACGCGACAAACCTGTTGAAAAAGTCTACCCTGTGTGTGCCCCGCGACCGGGAACCAAGCAAGGTGAAAATGGCCAAACCGTCGGACAAAAATGATGATCCAGAGATCAAGCCCGTCACGCCGCGCAAGCTGCGCCGTGCCCGGGGGTTTGAACGTGTGGCCGACCGCCTGCCCGGGCTGACAGATCAGGTCCTGCGCAAGCGCGGCTTTGTAAAGGCTGAGATTATTCGCCAATGGCAGGATATTGCCGGGCCAGAACTGGGGCCCCTGTGCCAACCCGTCGAAATCCGCTTTCCCGGTTTGGCCGCGCGGGAGGGGATCTTGACCCTTCGCGCCAGTGGCGCAGCCGCACCACTTATTGATATGGAGGCCCCGCGCCTGATCGACAGGATAAACCAATTTTATGGCTATAACGCCATTGCGCGGCTGAAAATCACCCAATCAGCCCGAAAATCGGCACCGTCAGGCCCGGCCAAAACGGGTCTGGCCAGCCTGTTTGGTGATGAAAAACCCGCAAATCCCACCCTGTCTGAGGCCAAGAAAACTGAATTGAGCAACAGACTCAAAGACATAGAAGACCCGGAGCTTCGCGAGGCATTAGCTGGACTGGGCGAGAAGATTCTTGTGGATAAGTAGGGATTCTGTTTGATCAGGAATTGAGAGATGTTGTGGTTCGACCTATAATGACCCCCAATATGTAGTAGGGGATAGGTATATGAACCGAAATCTTGTGATTGGCCTTGTTGCGCTTATTTTGCTCGCCGGGGGCGCTATTTTTTATGCAACCGGACAATCTGGCAGCTCAGGCAGCGCCACAAATGGCGGCAATTCTGGAACATCCAACCTGACAGAAGGCACATTGCCGACATCTGCTGCAGGGTATCAGACCATTGTGGCCTATGGCGACCCGGACGCGCCGATCAAGATCGTGGAATTTGCCTCCCTGACCTGCCCCCATTGCGCAACCTTTCACAAGGATGATCTGCCCGTCCTAAAGGCTGAATATATCGACACGGGCAAGGTCTATCTGGAATTGCACCCCTTCCCGCTTGATATGTTGGCAGCAAAGGCAACCATGCTGGCGGCCTGTGGCGGTTCAAAAAATGCGGCCTTTACCCAAGTCCTGTTTGCCCAGCAACGGCAATGGGCAACGGCAGGTGACCCGATTGAGGCATTGGCCCAGATCGCACAACTGGGCGGCATGGCCCGCGCAGACTTTGACACATGCATGGCAGATGAAGCCTTGTTCAACTCAATCGTCAAGGCACGCTATGACGCCCAGGCCAATTACGACATTCAAGGCACGCCCAGCTTTGTCGTCAATGGCAAATTGCTGACGCAGCCCTTTACCAAATCAACATTCGACGAGGTGTTGGCCGACTAGGCCCGCACAGCACCAAGTAACGCAGTAACAAATATAATGTTATGTAGGGGAACATCACATGGTTGAATTCAATGCGCTTAGGTTAAGTGGCTTTAAAAGCTTCGTCGAGCCGACCGAATTGTTGATTGAACCGGGCCTGACCGGTGTGATTGGCCCCAATGGTTGCGGCAAGTCAAACCTTGTCGAAGCCCTGCGTTGGGCGATGGGTGAGACCAGCCCCAAATCCATGCGCGGCACAGGCATGGAAGATGTCATTTTCTCTGGCACCACTAATCGGCCGGCCCGCAATATGGCAGAAGTGACCTTGGCGCTGGGCAATAGCGACCGCACGGCCCCAGCCGCCTTTAACGACAGTGATGATCTTGAAATTTCGCGCCGCATCGAACGGGGCGCAGGGTCAGGCTATCGGATTAACGGCAATGATGTGCGCGCCCGCGATGTGCAGCTTTTATTTGCGGACAGCTCAACAGGTGCGCATTCCCCCGCGCTTGTCAGCCAAGGCCGCGTTGGCGCCCTGATTTCAGCCAAACCAAAGGATCGCCGATCAATCCTTGAAGAAGCAGCCGGGATCACCGGGCTGCACTCACGCCGCCATGAAGCAGAATTGCGTCTGCGCGCTGCCGAAACCAATCTAACCCGCCTTGACGATGTGATGGCGCAAATTGAAACCCAATTGGCCAGCCTAAAACGCCAGGCACGGCAGGCAACACGCTACCGCAATTTGCAAGGCCATATCCGTCGCCACGAAGCCTTGCTGCTGCATCTGAAATGGACAGAGGCACGCCTGCAAGTCGAAGAGAATCGTGAGCGTCTGAAAAAGACAGAGGCTGAGGTTGCGACAGCAACACAGGCCGCCGCCGAAGCTGCACGTGTTGAGGCATTGGCACAACATGCGCTGCCGCCCCTGCGCGAGAAAGAGGCTGAGATGGCCGCCGCCCTGCACCGCCTGTCTGTTGAACGTGACGGCCTTGCCAAGGAAGAAGAACGCGCCCGCCAAAAAATGGCAGAGCTTGAAGGCCAGCTTGCCCAGATCGACACTGACCTTGAACGCGAAGGCACCTTGGCAAAGGATGCTGCCTCCGCCCTCGAACGGCTCGACGCTGAAAAAGAAACGCTCGACGCTGCGCGCGCTGGGGAAGCTGACCGCATTGCAGAGGCGCAAGCCGCTGTCACCCAAGCGCAGGAAACCTTGCGTACCGACGAAGATGCTTTGCATGTTCTAACCGAACGGGCCGCCGCCCTTGCTGCGCGGCGCAGCGGCTTTGAACGTGAAATCCGCGAAACGGGTGGACGGTTGGAACGTTTGATTGCCCAGCTTTCCTCAATCGATCAGGAAAAGGCACAGATCGAACGCGAACTGCGCGAGGATGAGGCGCTGGCCGCTGCCCGCACCCGCCTTGCCGAGGCAGAAGCGGCGCTGACCGCTGCACAGGATGCGCAGGCTGCCGCCGAAGAGGCGACCCGCACGGCAGAACAAAATGAAAGCGCTGCCCGTGATCGCATGAATGAGGCACGCAATGTCGCCCATCGGATCAAGGCCGAAGAACAGGCACTGACCAACCTGCTCGACACCGGGGCAACGGGCGACTACCCGCCCATGGTTGACGAAATGTCTGTTGAACCGGGCTATGAAAAGGCATTGGGCGCCGCGCTGGGTGATGACCTTGAAGCATCGTTCGATCCTGATGCCCCCGCCCACTGGGCCAAGCTTGACGAATATGCCGACACGGAATTGCTGCCCGATGGCGTTGTGCCCCTTTCAGATTTTGTGCAGGCACCCGCGGCACTGAAACGACGGTTAAGCCATATCGGCCTGGTCGAAGACCGCGCCGATGGTGGTCGCCTGCATGGGCTGTTAAAGCCGGGGCAACGCATCGTGACCCGCGACGGGGACCTGTGGCGGTGGGATGGTTTGACCGCTGCGGCTGACGCCCCTTCTGCTGCTGCGAAGCGGCTTGAACAGCGCAACCGCCTGTCCGACCTGATCATGGAACGGGAAGTGGCCGAGCGCACAGCGGACGATGCCCTGAAACAACATGAAGGCCAAAAGGAAGTTTTGGACGCTGCCAAAATGGCTGACCAAAACGCCCGCAAAGCCCGCCGCAGCGCCGAAGACAGCCTGTCCAATGCGCGCCGCAAGCTGGCAGAATTTGAACAGGTTGAGGCCAAGCGCCAAACACGCCTGCAAAGCCTGATCGACAATGCCGAACGGCTGACGCAGGACCGCACCGATTCGGAAACACGCCTGACAGAGGCAAAGGACGGTCTGGGTAGGCTGGAACCGCAAGAGACGCTGGATGGCGAAATTTCTGCCAAGCGCGCCCATGTGGATGGCTTGCGCGCTGGCCTTGCCGAAGCACGCTCTCACCAATCAGGCCTGCAACAAGAAGCGCAGGTTCGCGCGACGCGACTGTCTACCATCGCGCGCGAACGCCAAGGTTGGGTTGATCGGTCGGGCAATTCCATCAAACAGATCGAAGCGTTGAACAATCGAAAGAAAAACGCTTTGGCGCAGCAGGAAGAATTGCAAAACCTGCCCGAACATCTAAAGGCAAAGCGGACCTTACTGCTCGACAAAATCGGTGAAGCGGAACAAAACCGCCGCGATGCCGCCGACAAGCTGGCCGAAGCCGACTCACTGCTGGCAGAGGCTGGCAAATGGGCCCGCGCCGTGAATGAGGCGCTTGGCACCCATCGCGAGGACCGCGCCAAGATCAGCGGTCACCTTGAAGGGGCCGAGGAGCGGTTGGCCGATTCGGCTGCACGCATCCACGAAGTGTTGCAATGCGCCCCCCAAAAGGCACTCGAGCTGGCTGAATTGAAGGAGGGCGAGACACCGCCTCCGGCTAATGATGTGGAAGAAAAGCTTGAAAAGCTGAAGCGCGAACGCGAAGGCATGGGCGCCGTGAACCTGCGCGCCGAAGAAGAAAGCCGCGAGCTGACAGAACAGCTTGAAGGGATGGAGGCTGAAAAAGCCGACCTTGAAGGGGCCATCTCTCGCCTGCGCGGGGGCATTCAAAGCCTGAACAAGGAAGGCCGCGAACGGTTGCTTGCTGCGTTTGATTCGGTGAATGAAAAATTCACCCGCCTGTTCGGCGTTCTGTTCGGTGGCGGCACCGCCCATCTTGAGCTGATCGAATCAGACGATCCCTTGTCTGCAGGCCTTGAAATCTATGCCTCCCCGCCCGGTAAAAAGCTGCAGGTCATGACGCTGTTGTCCGGTGGCGAACAGGCATTGACCGCTTTGGCGCTGATTTTCGCGGTGTTCTTGACCAATCCGTCGCCGATTTGCGTCCTCGATGAGGTTGATGCCCCGCTTGATGACGCCAATGTGGAACGGTTTACCAATTTGGTCGAGACAATCGCCAAGGAAACCGGCACACGCTTCCTGATTATCACCCATCACGCGGTAACAATGGCGAAAATGCACCGTCTGTTCGGTGTTACCATGGCCGAACGGGGTGTGTCGCAACTGGTTTCTGTCAGCTTGGAACATGCTGAAGAATTGATCGCAGCCGAATAGCTTGGCAAAAGGGTCAGTCAGACAGCGCGGCGGATCGACGCGGAGTATGTTTTTTCAATAAAAACATACACTTAAGGCCCCGATGCGACATGGTGTTTGCTTGACCCTTTGGCGCGGTAAAAGCTAGGTTGCCAGCGCCTTGTTAGTGGGGTGTTTGCATGTCTATTGATGGTGCCTTTCAGGACCCATCTGCATCCGAAAGTATCCGATTTGATCAGGCTGCCGTTTGGGCGGTTGCCGTCATATTGGTCAGATAATTGGTTACGCCGATGCATGATGATACTGATAAGCGCGCTGGGCGCGACAAGCCGGAGCAGATTTCCGGCAAAACCGCGCGACCCGAAGGGTTGGACAGCTTTGCAGACAAACTGCGCAAGGCCCGTGTAGAGGCGGGGTTAAAAGCACAAACCCCCGATCCGCACGCGACCGGACCCAATGGTCAGGCCGATGATGATGTTGAAGACGCACCGCGTCAAAACGCATTCGGCATGGCAATGCGGTTGTCCACTGATCTGGTGGCGGCTGTTTTGGTCGGGGGCTTTATTGGTTGGATGCTTGACGATTGGTTGGGCACGAAACCGGTTCTGCTTCTGGTCTTTTTTCCATTGGGTGTGGCTGCGGGGATCGTCAATGTTTTCCGCACGGCCAATAGAATGAATCAAGAGTCCGACGCGGCCCAACACACAGCCGCCGACGACGGGACAGATAATCGGTCCTAAGGTCTCGCACCTTGTGGCCAAACAAGAAGGAAAGTTGGCGTGTCAGCACCTGATCATGGCGCAGCTGCAGCAGAAGGTGGGTTCCAAATCGACCCGATGCACCAGTTCGAGATTTCCCGGATTATCCCGCTCGAAATCGGTGGCATTGATGCCTCCTTCACCAATTCCGCCCTTTGGATGGTGATTGTGGCCGTAACAGCCACCTTGTTCCTTACGCTTTCTATGGGCGCTTCAAAATCACGTGCCCTTGTCCCTTCCCGCGCACAGCTTGTTTCCGAAATGGCCTATGAGTTCATTGCCGGTATCATGCGCGATATTGTTGGCCCCTCAGGCCAGAAATTCTTCCCGATCATCTTTACACTCTTTATCTTTATTCTGCTGTGTAACCTGTTCGGCATGCTGCCCTATGCCTTTACCCCCACAAGCCACATCATTGTGACTTTTGCCTTGGCATCCGTTGTCTTTATCGGCGTGACCTTGGTGGGTATTTTCAAGCATGGCTTTAAATTTGTCACATTGTTTATCCCCAGCGGCGTGCCGGTATGGCTGCTGCCGTTGATTTCCGTGATCGAGGTCATCTCATACCTCTCACGTCCGATCAGCCTGTCTGTGCGTTTGTTCGCCAACATGCTTGCGGGTCACACAATGTTGAAAGTTTTTGCTGGCTTTATCGTCAGCCTTGGTTTTATCGGCGGTGGTTTTCTGCCGTTCTTTTTTGCGGTGGCGCTGACTGGCCTTGAAGTGCTTGTGGCATTTCTTCAGGCCTATGTGTTCGCCGTCCTGTCGTGCATCTATCTTAATGATGCACTTCACCTCCACGATCACTAAGGCATTCAGCGCCACAGTGATTTTCACTTATCGACTTAACGCATACGCCAAAGCTTAAAGGAGCATATCATGGAAGTCGAAGCAGCAACCCAGTTGGGTAAGTTCATCGGTGCCGGCATTGCCGCAACCGTCGCACTAGCCGGTGCTGGTATCGCCATCGGTAACATTTTCGGCAGCTACTTGACCGCTGCCATGCGCAACCCCTCAGCCGCACAGAGCCAGTTTGCTAACTTGCTTCTGGGCTTCGCGCTGGCGGAAGCTACCGGCCTGTTCGGCCTGGTGGTCGCGCTGATCCTGATCTTCGTGGTCTAATCGACCCCGGTTGGATTAGTTGAGTGTGGGGGCGTGCTTTTGGGCATGCCCCCCTCTCACCCCCTGCTGGTCGGAGCATTGAACCGACAAGATTTCTCGTTCAGGACCCCTCACCTTTTAGGGTTCCGCAAAACTGAAGGAACAGGCTTATGCCTCAGTTAGAGTTTGGCGATTTTGCCCCGCAGCTTATCTGGCTCGCCATCACCTTCATCCTGCTTTACATCGCCATGTCACGCGTGGCGCTGCCCCGCATTGGCCGCGTCCTTGAAGAACGTCGCACCAAGATCGCCGACGATCTTGACAGTGCCGACCGTTTGAAGCGCGAAGCAGAAGAAGCATTGACCGCCTATGAGGCCGCCTTGGCCCAGGCCCGCGCCGATGCCCACACAATCGCCGCCCAGACGCGCGACAAGCTTGCTGCCGAATCCGCCAAGGAACGCGCGGCACTTGAAGAAAAGCTGGAGGCACAATTGGCCGAAGCCGAAGCACGCATCACAGCGGTGCGCGATGAAGCCATGAACAATGTTCGTACTGTCGCCGCAGACGTTACCGCCGAATTGGTGACCAAGCTGACAGGTCAGGCTGCTGATCAGGCCGCCATCGACACTGCTGTTGCCGACGCGCTCAGCTCACGCAACTAAGACCGGAGGGATAGACAATGCATCTGTCAGATACAGATTGGGTCGCCATTGCATTTTTGGTCTTTGTTGGCCTGTTGATTTGGAAAAAGGTTCCTCAACTGGTTTTGGGCGCGCTGGACGAAAAAGCCGACGCCATCCGGAACGAGCTTGACGAAGCTGCCCGCATCCGGTCAGAGGCACAGGCCCTTCTTGCCAAATATCAGAAGGCACAGGCCGAAGCTGAAAAAGAAGCCGAAGCCATTGTCGAACAGGCAAGCAAGGAAGCAAAAGCACTGGCCGAGCAGACACGGGTTCAGCTTGAAGAATTGGCCGAACGTCGCACAAAATTGGTAGAGCAGAAAATCGCGCAGGCCGAAGCACAGGCCGTTGCCGAAGTTCGCAATGTGGCTATCGATGCTGCCGTGTCAGCCTCTCGCGCTGTCGTGACAAGCAGCATGACCGATGACAAGGCTGCCAGCCTGATTGATAACGGCATCGCCTCAATCAAGGCCAATCTGCACTAAATTACTGATCAATCTCAGATCGCACGAAAGCCCGCTCAATCGAGCGGGCTTTTTTGTTGCCTCACTTTGAGCCATACTTTCCTTGTCATTATTGTAAGGGGAGGAAGAAATGCAGGCACCAACGATTAAAACGGCTGGGCCATTGCAACTGGTGGGGGTCGTCGGGGACCAAGTTTTTGGGGAACGGTCCACCGCCGCAGACCAATGGGGCCAATTTGGAACCAAAGCGCATCTAATCAAAAATGCCCTGCCCCATTCATATGGGGTCTGTACGAAAAAGCCTGATGGCAGCGAAGGGTTCCGCTATTTCATTTCCCTACAGGTATCAGAATTTGCTGAGGCGCCCGAGGGCATGGAGATCCGCACCCTTGCCGAACAGCAATATGCTGTCTTTGTGCATGAGGGCGACGTTTCAACTATCGATGCAACCTGTGATGAGATTGACAAGGTCTGGCGCGCGAAAACAGAGTTGAATATCAACAATGAAGGCGACCTCATCCTGATTGAACATTATGGGCCGCAGTTTAATCCCGTCACATTATCAGGCGACATAGAGATTTGGGTGCCTGTCAAAAGTTAGGTCTACGCCGAGCCTAGTTGACGATGACATCGCCTCAATCAAGGCAGGCCTTTTATTGGATCGCATTTCAATCTGTTTCATCCGTCACCCCGGACTTCATCCGGAGTCCATACAGAGCTGCCCAAAAGCTACAATGAATCCCGGATAAGGCTATCGCCTTTCCGGGATGACGGTTTTGTACTTTATTCCGCAGCTTCTTTCGGTTCTTCAACAACGGACCAACGCAGGCTGGGCTTGCGTGCAGCTTTCAAGCGACCGCCAGAAAAAGTTGCAGACTTTTTCGTCTGGCGGCGCGCAATCAACCAGCTAGCTGCGCGATCTATTCCGCTGCTTCCTTCGGCTCTTCAACAACAGACCAACGCAAGTTCGGCTTGCGTGCAGCCAGCGTCTCGTCCAAACGACGTGTCGGCGCAAAATGCGGGGCTGCGGTGAACCGTTCTTTGTCATTGCCCTTTGCCCCTTCGGCCAATGCCAATAGCGCATCACAGAAGATGTCGAGGCTTTGTTTGCTTTCCGTCTCTGTCGGTTCGATCAACATGGCCCCATGCACCACCAGCGGGAAATACATGGTCATGGGGTGGAAGCCTTCGTCAATCATGGCCTTTGCGAAGTCGAGCGTTGTGACACCCGTCCCTTCCAAAAAGCGATCATCAAACAGCGCTTCATGCATACACGGCCCCTCAAAGGGTGCAGACATGTGATCCTTCAGGCGCGCCAGCACATAATTGGCCGCCAGCACCGAATCTTCTGACACTTGGCGCAGCCCGTCAGACCCATGACTTTTCATATAGGTCAGTGCGCGGGAATACATGCCCATCTGGCCATGAAAGGCCGTCAAGCGACCAAAGGCGGGGGCGTCATCCCCCTTGTCGCCATCATGTTCCACAAGGCGCAAGCCATCCTTGTCCCCCACGACCCAAGGATGGGGCGCATAGGGTGCCAAGGCTTCGGACAGGACAACAGGGCCAGCACCGGGACCACCACCGCCATGGGGGGTGGAGAATGTCTTGTGCAAATTGATATGCATGGCATCAACGCCCAGATCACCCGGGCGTACCCGGCCAACAATCGCGTTGAAGTTCGCGCCATCACAGTAAAAATAGCCGCCAACCTCGTGGATTGCATCGGCGATCGCACGAATGTCACGTTCAAACAGGCCGCAAGTATTGGGGTTGGTCAGCATGATCCCAGCCACATCGGGGCCGAGTTTAGCGCGGAAGGCTTCAAGATCTACGCGCCCGTCTTCGGTTGCGGGGATCGCATCCACCTTCAAGCCCAATTGGGCTGCGGTTGCAGGATTGGTTCCATGCGCGCTTTCGGGCACCAGCACACGCGTGCGCGTGGCTCCCTCGCCCTTTGCCTCATGGGCGGCGCGGATCGCCATCATGCCGCAAAACTCGCCATGTGCGCCTGCCTTGGGGCTAAGCGCAACGGCTGGCATGCCGGTTAATGTGGTCAGCCAGTGGGACAGCTCATCCATCACGGCCAGCGCACCTTGCACGGTGCTTTCTGGTTGCAAGGGATGCACATCAATAAAGCCGGGTGACCGCGCCATCTTTTCATTCAGGCGGGGGTTATGTTTCATCGTGCAGGAGCCGAGCGGGAACAGGCCCATATCAATGGCGTAGTTCTTGCGTGACAGGCGCACATAGTGGCGCATCACGTCAGGTTCTGTCAGGTCAGGCAGGCCAATATCACCAGCGCGGTCGAGCCCGCCCAGACGATTGGTTGCCTCAGGCGCATCAGGCAGGTCAACGCCGCTGCGGCCCGGCACACCCTGTTCAAAGATCAGCGGTTCATTGTGATCAAGGCCATAATGACCCGTCGCCGTTTCGATCCGCGCTGCGCTTGTCATATCGCCTGTGTCGGTGGGGCGTCCTTGTTTGTTCATCATGATGACGCTCCTTCCACATAGGATCCAATGGCCTGCACCAGCGCCTCAATATCCGCATCGCTTGTCGTTTCAGTAACGGCAATCAGCAACAGGTCTTCTGCCTGTCCGGGGGCAAGGCGGCTGACGGGCACGCCTGCAATAATGTTTTGCGTTGCAAGCTGATCAACCAAGGCGGCGGCACTGACAGGCAATTTCACCGTAAATTCATTAAAGAATGTGTCATTCAACACCGTCACACCGGGCACTGCCGCCAACTGATCCGCAGCACGACTTGCCATCGCGTGATTAAACGCAGCCAGTTTCTTCAACCCCGTTTCACCCAGCAAGGACAAGTGGATCGAAAACGCCAAGGAACAAAGCCCCGCATTCGTGCAAATATTACTAGTCGCTTTTTCGCGTCGAATATGTTGTTCGCGCGTCGACAGCGTTAGCACATAGCCGCGCTTGCCATCGGCATCTAGGGTTTCGCCTGCAACACGCCCCGGCATTTGCCGGACAAGTTTTTGTCTGGTCGCGAACAGCCCCACATAAGGGCCACCAAATTGCAACCCAACACCCAGCGACTGCCCCTCTGCCACCACAATATCGGCACCCATTGCGCCGGGTGATTTCAAAGCACCAAGCGAGACAATTTCTGTCACGACAATGATCAGCAATGCCCCCTTTGCATGGGCGGCATCCGCAAGGGCTGCATAATCATGCAAATGGCCAAACAGATCAGGTGTCTGCACCACAACGCAGGACGTGTCCTCATCAATCATGGCAGCAATATCTTCGCTGCCATCGGCAACCAGCGGTGCCTCAATAATCTCGGACCCATCAAATTGCAGGGTGGTCTTCACAACCTCCGCATAATGGGGGTGCAGCGCACCCGATAACAGAGCCTTTTTCCGGCGTGTCACACGGTTCGCCATGATGACAGCCTCTGCCGTGCCGGTTGACCCGTCATAGAGAGAGGCATTGGCCACCTCCATCCCGGTCAGCAGGGCGACCTGACTTTGAAATTCGTACAAATATTGCAAGGTGCCCTGTGCGATTTCGGGCTGATAGGGCGTGTAGGCGGTCAAAAATTCTGATCGCTGGATCAAATGATCAACCGTTGCAGGTACATGATGACGATAGGCCCCCGCGCCACAGAAAAACGGTACGGACCCGGCGGCAACTGACCTTGCGGCAAGCCCTGCCATATCCCGTTCCACTGCCATTTCGCCCTGATGGCGCGGCAGATCAATCAATCCATCAAGCCGGGCAGCTTCTGGGACATCAACGAACAGATCATCAATGGAACGAACGCCGATTGTCGCCAGCATGGCGCGACGATCATCATCTGTCAGGGGCAAATAGCGCATAGGAAATATCGCCTATCGTTTGGTTGGAAATAATCTGGCTTAGTCAGCGATATGATCGTTGTAAGCGGCCTGATCCATCAGCTCGTTAAGCTCACCCGCATCAGCAGGTTTGATTTCAAAGAACCAGCCATCATCTTCGGCACTTTCATTGACCAGACCCGGTTCCCCTTCAAGGGATCCGTTCACGGCAACAATCTCGCCACCGACAGGGGCATAGACTTCTGATGCGGCCTTGACCGATTCAACCACCGCAACCTCGTCGCCCTTGGCGACGGTTGCGCCGACCTCTGGCAATTCGACAAACACAATGTCGCCAAGCTGTTCCTGCGCATAGGCAGAAATGCCGACCCGGCCTGTGTCGCCATCCATTTCGATCCATTCATGATCTTCGGTAAATTTCTTGTCAGCCATCTTACTGATCCCTTTTTCAGACTGGTTAAGACGTTAGGCGCTGGCGCGCTTATAGGTGTGGGGGGTAAAGGGCATGGGCGCCACTTTCGCCTGATGCTGTTTGCCCCTGATTTCAAGAAGGACATCTGTGCCCTCCTCAGAAAATTCTGTTGCTAGATAGGCCATTGCGACCGGGCCGCCGACGCTGGGGCCAAAGCCGCCCGAACAAATCACGCCGATTTCATCACCATCGGGTGACAGAACCTTGGTGCCTTCGCGGGCGGGCGCCCGACCCTCAGGTAATAGACCAACCCGGCGGCGTGATGGGCCGTCAAACAGGTCAGACATAATTTTTTCTGCACCGGGAAAATCCTTATCGATTTTACGGCGTTTTCCAATTGCAAATGTCAGGCTCGCCTCAACCGGGTTGGTTTGGGGGTCAAGGTCATGACCATAAAGCGGCAAGCCTGCCTCCAACCGCAGGGAATCGCGCGCGCCAAGACCAATAGCCTCCACCCGCTCATCCGCCAGCAAGGCTTTTGCTAATTCTTCCGCAACTTCTGCTGGCACTGAAATTTCAAATCCGTCCTCGCCCGTATAGCCGGAACGGGAGATAAACAACGTCACCCCATTCCAATCAAACACGCGCGATTGCATAAAGACCATCTGGGCCACATCAGGGACAAGGGCGGCCAGCGCCCCCTCAGCCTCAGGCCCTTGTAACGCCAACAAGGCACGGTCCGTCAATTGGGTCAATGTCCCCTTCCCCTCAATCGCAGCATCGATCAGGGCAAAATCCTGCGCCTTACAGGCTGCATTCACGACAAGGTAAAGCTGATTGTCTGAGCTTGTGTCAGGTAGTGGATTGAGGGTACGGGCGACCATCAAATCATCCAAGATGCCGCCTTGGTCATTCAACAACATTGAATAGCGTTGTCGCCCCGGCTTCAACTCCTGCAAGGCGCTTGGGGTCAGGGTTTCGAGCAATTGGGCAGCATCTTCGCCCTCACCAGCCTCAAGCACGGCCTGCCCCATATGGGACACATCAAACAGGCCCGCATGCTCACGCGTCCATTGATGTTCCTTCATCACGCCCAACTTATATTGCACCGGCATGGCATAGCCTGCAAAGGGCACGATTTTGGCGCCCAAAGCTTCGTGCAACGCAAAAAGCGGGGTTTTGAAAAGCTGTTCTGTATCGGTCGGGGATGCCATGGGCGCTCCGCAAATCTCAGGTTTCAAACAGGACATTGAGTCCGAGTCTTGTCAGAGTCACTTTGCAAGCGATGGTTCTGACTGACCCCCTCTGTCCTGGACCTGAGAGATTTCATCAACCGTCCACACAGAATGTGGGGAACGGGCTGACTTGCGCCCTTCGGTGGGGTCTGCCTGTGTTTGCGGCAATACCCACTCACCAGAGTTTCATCATTCAGCGGTCCTTGGGGCCTGAGAGTTTCCGGGGTCGGTTGCTCCTTCGGCGATGATCCGTTTTTGGACCATGCTCTCCCGCCAAAATCAATTGATGGCCACCGATCTGCGTCTCACGACGGGGACAGGTGATAGGGCGAGTGTAGAGCCAGCCCCAACAGAGTCAACGACGGAGTCGGACGCACAGGCCAAAAGCGCTGCTTTGGCGCAGTTTAGGGGATTGTTCAGGTTGAAATCAGGGTGTTTTACCGCTGGCGAGAGCGGTTATAGGCCAGCTGGCTTTCGGATAATTGGAAACCGACCAGAATCTCGTAAGACCGGGTCGAATCACCGCCCTCTAAATAGATTTTGATGTCTTCCAGCGTATCCGCGACCTGTGTCACATCTGTCCCGTCCTCAAACTTCAAAAGGACCGGATATTGACGCTTGTCGATGATTTCACCGCCTGCACCGACGATGGCGACAAAGATCGGCAGCTCAACCTGCCTATTGCGCGCAGCAGGGCCACGGCGCGCCAAAATCTTGAAATCTGCCACAGCTTCGACCAAGCGGACATCTTCGTCATAATCGCAACTGGTTCCTAACCCGCGAAACTCGCCCTCATATTCAATATCGGTCAAATCGCGGCCCTTGCCGGGTTGAAACACCGTAATATCCACAGCATGTTCAAGCGCACCGATGGCAGGGCAACCGCGGGCATCGCCTCGCAACTCGCCGATCAAAGTTCCCGGGCCTGTACTGTTGGGGCTGCACGCCGCCAAAACCAAAAGCCCTAAGGTCAGTGCTGAAATACGCAGAATCAGTTTCATAAAACAAACCAGTCAAAAGAAGCTGTCCGCTTATAGCGCGCCCGCCTATGCCTGCCAAGCCTTCACGGCAGGCAGGCTGGCGCGGGCCGGAATCAGCCCAGAATTTTGCGACAGTCTGCCCATGTAATTCCCGTCAAGTAAGGCTCGCCCCCCGTGGCTGAATAAACTATGCTGCCGCCATGACTGACGGGCTTGAAAAATCACCATTGACCATTCTACTTGCCGCACCACGGGGCTTTTGCGCCGGGGTGGATCGGGCCATTCAGATTGTTGATGCCGCGCTCGACAAATTCGGGCCGCCCGTCTATGTGCGTCATGAAATCGTTCACAACCGCTTTGTCGTCGAATCGCTTGAGGCAAAGGGTGCGATTTTTGTGGATGAGCTTGATGAGATCCCCACAGACAAGCCCGTTGTCTTTTCAGCCCACGGCGTACCCAAATCAGTCCCCGCTGCTGCTGAAGCGCGCGAGATGGTCTATGTCGATGCAACCTGCCCGCTGGTGTCAAAAGTCCATGTGGAGGCGGAGCGTCACTTTAATAACGGCCTGCACATTTTGTTGATCGGTCACGAAGGCCACCCAGAAGTGATCGGCACTATGGGTCAATTGCCCGATGGCAGCATGAGCCTGATTGAAACCGTCCGCGATGCTGAACAATTTGCCCCTGCATCTGATCAAAACCTCGCCTATGTCACCCAAACCACTTTGTCCGTTGATGATACTGCCGACATTGTGAAAGTGCTCAAGGCGCGCTTTCCCCAAATTGTTGAGCCGCGCAAGGATGATATTTGCTATGCGACCACCAATCGCCAACAAGCGGTGAAGGCCATCGCCGATGAGGCTGATATTATGTTGGTGATCGGCGCGCCCAACTCCTCAAACTCCATGCGATTGGTTGAGGTTGGCGAACGCCACGGCGCAGCAGATTCCATGCTGGTACAGCGCGGGGATGAGATTGAATGGGATCGGCTGTTGCCAGCCCTGAACGCGATCACGGACCGTGTGCCAGTTGTCGGCATTACCGCCGGGGCATCTGCCCCCGAAGTACTGGTTGAGGAGGTTATTGACGCCTTCCGCGACCGCTTTGCCGTCACTGTGCGCGAAGAAGCGATCGGTAAGGAAAATGTCCAATTCAAGCTACCCCGCATCCTAACGGCAGGGGGCTGACCATGGCCGTCTATACTGAGGTTAGCGATGACGAGATTGCCGCCTTTCTGGCGCGCTATGATGTTGGTAATTTGGTCAGCCTGAAAGGGATTGCCGAAGGGGTGCAAAATTCCAACTACCTGCTCGGCACCGAAACAACTGATGGCAGCACCCACCAATTCATCCTGACCCTATATGAAGCGCGCACCAATAGTGATGAGCTGCCTTTCTTTTTGGCATTGCTGGACCATTTGGCAGCCAAGGGTCTGCCCTGCCCTGTCCCGATCAAGGATCAGGGCGGCAATGCCCTGCAAAATCTGAATGGTCGGCCTGCGGCCATGGTCTCGTTCCTGCAGGGGGTTTCGGTGCGCACCCCGCAACCCAATCATTGCGAAGAACTGGGCGCAGCCTTGGCGGATATGCACAAGGCCACTGCTGATTTTGCACTGACCCGCACCAATGATCTGTCACTTGATGGGTGGGCAGAACTTGCCGATGACATTTTGCCGATGGCTGATCGGGTGCGCCCTGACCTGCCTGACATTATCAGGGATGAACTTGCGCACCTAAAATCAGCATGGCCGTCGCTGGACGCGCTGCCGCGCGGGATTGTTCATGCTGATCTCTTCCCCGACAATGTGTTTTTCAAGGGCCAAAAGCTTAGCGGTTTGATCGACTTTTATTTCGCCGCCACCGACATTCTTGTCTATGACATCGGCGTTTGCCTGAACGCCTGGTGCTTTGAGGCTGATGGCAGCTTTAACGTGACAAAGGCAGGTCGCCTGCTTGCCGGGTATCTTGCGCATCGTGATTTAAGCAAGGATGAAATTGCCGCCCTGCCCTTATTGGCGCGCGGTGCCGCCATGCGGTTTCTGCTGACCCGTTTGCATGATTGGTTCGCCAGCCACGATGGTGCCTTGGTGCGCAAGAAAGACCCACTCGAATATATGCGCAAGCTGCGCTTTCATCAGGCCGTCACCGGCCCCGCAGATTACGGGCTTTGATCAATGGCGCAATCGGTCATTGCCTATACGGATGGTGCCTGTTCAGGCAATCCCGGCCCCGGCGGCTGGGGGGTGTTGCTGACCGCTGGTGAGGTTGAAAAAGAACTGATGGGTGGCGAGGCTGAAACCACCAATAACCGCATGGAGTTGATGGCCGCGATTGAAGCATTGAAGGCCATGAAGCGGCCCGCAGAGATTACGATCGTGACCGATTCCACCTATGTAAAGCAGGGCATTACCGACTGGATCATCGGGTGGAAGAAAAAGGGCTGGAAGAATGCTGCCAAAAAACCCGTCAAAAACGCTGATCTTTGGCAGGAACTGGACCGTCTGACCTATGACTCAGGGCATCAAGTGACCTGGCAATGGGTGAAGGGGCATGCAGGGCACCCGGGCAATGAACGCGCTGACGCCCTTGCGCGCGCGGGGCTGGCCCCCTATACAAAGTAAAGCTATTATAGATACTTAGAACAGCCGCCCAGAACAGGCAGCGGGGCAAACATTTTATAGGCGGGAGGCGGCATGGCACGCGATACCAAGCAGACACGCATTCATTCTTTTTTTCCGCGTGACTATGGCTCTATCAAGGCTGCGGTCGCGGCACTGATCGGTGCTGCGGGTGGTGAAAAGGCAGCGGCTGAAAAATGCCGCGTCGGCAAATCAATGCTGTCTGATTATGCCAATCCCAATCATGAAAAGACCCACATGCCTATTGATGTGGTCTCGCAATTGGAAAAGGCAACTGGCGCAATGCCCGTGACGGAATTTCTGGCAGCGGCGCAAAACTGCCTGATCCTGAAATTGCCTGAAGCTGAAATTGACTATGAATGGACATTGCACCTAACCAAGATCGGCAAGGAAGCGGGCGAAGTTTTTGCACGCAGCCATACCTTCTTGGAAGATGATAATGACATTGATGAAAAAGAAGCGCCCATCCTGCTGCAGGAATTGGACGAGCTTTTGGCAGTGACCGCTGAAATGCGTGCTGCTGTAGTGACCCGCCTGAAAACGGAAGAGTGATTGCGCCGCCTGCCCTTTGCAGACGACGCAACCTTGACCAGTAATCCTTAAAGATCGCCCAGCATTTTTTCCGCGCCGGATTCTTCTGCGCCACCGGGATTGCTTTCGATATTCAGGCTTTTCAAAACGCCATCTTCGACCAGCATGGAATAACGCAGCGACCGTGTGCCCATGCCAAAGCTTGACCCATCCATCTCAAGGCCGACAGCCTTGGTAAAGTCTGCATTGCCATCGCCAAGCATACGCACCGTATCGCCAACGCCCTGATCTTGGCCCCATGCGCCCATGACAAAGGCATCATTGACGGACAGGCAGGCAATCTCGTCCACGCCCTTGGCCTTTAGAGCATCTGCATTTTTCACATAGCCCGGCAAATGCTGGTTAGAGCATGTGGGTGTGAACGCACCGGGCAGTGCAAACAAAACAACTTTCTTGCCGGCAAAGAAATCGGCTGACGGCACAGGGGCCGGGCCCTTGTCTGTCATTTCCATCAATACGGTTTCGGGCAGTTTGTCGCCTACTTTAATAGCCATTTGCTTGCTCCTTCTTGTGCAGAACTATTGATTGGGAATGTCGCGTTTGGTGTTCTCAAACTCAAGGATAAAATCAGCACCATATACATTTGATGGTGTCTGGAACCCCGGCGTGAAATTACCGTCGCGCGCCCGCTTGGCAACCTCAAGCCCTGAATACATCGTCAGCGTATAGCCATCAGGCGTGCTCAACCGCGCAGTGAATTTATCACCCTTGGCATTTATCGCCTCGCCCAACAACACTGTATAGCCTGCGGCCCGTTCTTCGTCGGTTGGGCCTGCGGGCATTTTATCAATCTGTTTCTTGATCAGATTCTGCACGAATTTACGACGCAGGATGGATCGCGACACGGGGCCAAGCTTGCTCATACTCGCGATGGGCCCCTGCGCCTCAAAATAAACTTCAATGTCGGGAATACCGGTTGAGTAATAGGCGGTTGAAACATCGCCCCAACTGATCGCGGCGCAGTCCTTTTCCCCTTGCCCGAAATCACGCTTGGCAGACAGATAATCGGTTTCAACAATCTTGCCGCCACGGCGAACCAAAGTTTTCTTACCCAATGATTCAACGCCAGACTTCATCGTTCCTTGGGAGGCACTGCCAAGGCCGGAGATAAAGAGCTTCAGGTCAGTGGCGTCAGGCATTTGTTCGCCGACATATTTCGCCAAACAGTCGGAGGGGATGACATCAAACCCGGTACCCGGCATCACCATAATCCCCGCATCTTTTGCGGCCTGATCCTGCGCAGCGCAATTTTCAAAGACTGCGATTTCGCCCGTAATGTCCAGATAATGGACCTTTGCCTCAATACAGGCTTTAACCATCGGGTCACTTGTTGCTGAAAACGGCCCGGCAATATGAAGGACAACCGCGCAATCACTAATGTTGCTGACAATCGTCTGATGGTCGGACAGGTCGAACGCGCGATGGGGCAGGCCCAAAGGCTCAGCCACTGCTTTCACCTTTTCGGCGCTGCGTCCTGCAAGGATAACGGTCTCGCCCTGCCGTGCGGCTTCCTTGGCTATCAGTTGCCCGGTGTAGCCCGTGGCCCCATAGATCATAATCGTTTTTTGCGCTGTCATAATGCTCACTAAACTATCTAAAAAAATGTTGCGGGATTATGCCGTTGCTACGCCTTTGGAATCAAGCATAGCCGTGGCTTGTTCAGGATTTTCAAACAAGACCCCATGAATACCGAACGCTTCTGCCGCTGCAATATTGTGGGGCATATCATCCAGAAAGGCGAGCTCATGCCCCGCCAGTCCAGCACGCGCGATCGTCAACTCATAAATCGCCGGGTCAGGCTTGGCGAGCCTTTCGACGCCTGACACGACAATATCGTCAAAGCCGTCAAACACGCCGAACTGATTACAAATCTCGTCAAACTGTTCTGCCGGACAATTCGTAAGGCCGATCAACTTATAGCCATTGGCTTTCAGGCGTCCTGCAAGCGCGACAGACCCGTCAATCCGTCCCCCAATGGTTTCAAGCCACCTGTCGCCCCATGCACGGATCAAATCTTCATGTTCTGGGAAGCGAGTGACCAACGCATCTGCATTGTCCTTAAACGGCACACCAAGGTCATGCGCCTTGTGCCATTGCAAGGTGCAGACGGTGTTTAAGAAATGCTCCCGCTCCTGCTCATCTTCGATCAATTTGCGATAAAGGTGGCGCGGGTCCCAGTCGACCAGCACATTCCCCAAATCAAATATGACACCCTTGATCATTGCCCGCCCTCAAACACAGCCCAAAACAAAAAAGCCGCCCTTATGGACGGCTTCTTAGCACAGTTATGCAACGGCGATTACCCTAATAGAGCAATAAGCCCAAGGATTAACCCTGACGTGCCTTAAGGCGGGGGTTACGCTTGTTGATCACATAAACGCGGCCCTTACGACGGACAACGCGGCAGTTACGGTCACGCTTTTTTGCGGACTTGAGTGAGTTGACGACTTTCATCGACTTATTCCTTTTACTACAGGCGGTCACGCTGTCGCTTGCGGCGCGACAGTGGATCAACACCTGTCTAAATGAGCGTGGCGCGGACAATATGGGCCAAGGGGGGCGCTGTCAACCGTCCTTTTTGGCTGTTTTTTGCCCTTTTGTGCGGCATAGCGTCCACCGCAAAAAGGCCCGAATTGCGGGGTTTTTAGGCCTGTTCCCCGTCCGTCGTCAAGCCGCCGGTCAGATGGCCGCTGATCAAACTTGCAAACCATGTCCGGAAATCACGCTGCACTTGCGGTTGATCTTCGCGCGCAACCCCGAATCCGTCGATCAAGGGCAGGCCGAACACGGCATCACCAAATGCTGCAGCGGCGACAAGATAGACAATAAACATTGTATCCTGCGGGGTTCCGGCGGGAATATCATGATCCTCTGCCGCGCGCATGCGCAGCGCGTGGATCGCGTCCGAGATTTCCTTCAAAAGGTCCACTTCGTCGGAATTCCCCACTTCGTCCGGGACAAGTCGGCCAGAAAGCACCACCCATGCGATCAGGCGTGCCAAGCCTCGGTCTGACAACACACCGAAGACGCTGGCCAAAACAGCCTCAACATTCGGGTTTTGCAAATCAACCTCAGCCAACACATCCAACAGGCCATCGCGAAGGCTTTGCAGGGTGCGAACCGTCAACGCCAGGACCAGCCCATCGCGGCTTTCAAAATGATGCAAGATGGCCGGATGCGAAATGCCGACATCTGCTGCAATATCTTGCAGGCGCAAGGCTTCAGGTCCGCCATTGGCCAACCGTTCCTCTGCTGCGTCAAGGATCAGCTTGCGCGCCTCTTCCGCTGTGCGGCGGATCCGTTTTTTGGGTGCTTCCGACATGATTGCCTTTGCCGTGCTTTCTTAATTAAGTGATTCGTTATCCCCGTCCCCGGTAGTTTGGCACGTTCTGATCGGGGAGCGAAACCCCATCAGGTAGCGTGCCCAACGCACAAAACACGTCAATGGGGATACCGCCGCGCGGATACCAATAGCCGCCAATCCGAAGATATTTGGCGTCTGTCGCCTCAAACAGGCGTTTGGCAATCCCAACAGTGCAGGCTTCGTGAAAGCCCGCATGATTGCGGAAGGAATGGAGAAATAGTTTCAGCGACTTTGATTCAACAATGCGCGGTCCGGGCACATAATCGATCATCAAATGGGCAAAGTCAGGCTGACCCGTCACCGGGCACAGGCTGGTAAATTCGGGGCAGGAAAAGCGGATCACATAATCAGTATCAGGGTGCGGATTACCGACACATTCCAGCACAGCCTCATCAGGGCTCGTCGGAATTGTGCCGCTGCCACCTAACTGACCCAGATCCTGATAGGTCTTTTCGCTCACACCATATCCCCCCGATAGGTCGCGCCTTCATTGCACGAATCGCGATGCACGCCAACTGCTGCCACCTCAGGCACGGTGGGCTTTAACCCATCATAGATAAAGATCGCCAACCGCTCCAGCGTTGGGGTTGCCAGCCCGTCAATTTCGTTCAGCATATTGTGGTCAAGCAAGTCGCGCATATCAGCCATGGCTTGCTCAATCGCAGCAAAGTCGCGAATCCATCCCTTGTCGGGATCAACCTCGCCACGCAGGGTCACAACCGCCCGAAAAGAATGGCCGTGCAGACGCGCATTAGGGTGCCCCTTGGGTGCGTGGGGCAGGTAATGCGCCGCTTCAAAGCGGAATTCTTTATATATTTCAACGACTGGCATGCGCGGAAATCCGGATTTTTCGATAAATGTCTGCGCTTAAAGCCTGTTTTGGGGGCAAAAGGCAATGGGACGAAGCCGCGCGGGGGGGCGCACGGGGGCCGCACGGGGTAAAATCAGCCTATTAAACCGCGTCAACCCACTCGCGGAAGCCTTTGGCCCGCAACTCACAGGCGGGGCAGGTCCCGCAGCCATAACCCCATTCCTGCAACTCATCACGCACACCATTGTAACAGGTGTGGCTTTCCTCGCGGATCAGATCGACCAGCATCATGCCGCCCAAATCATGAGCCAACGCCCATGTCTGCGCCTTGGTCAGGAACATCAGGGGGGTCTTTATCTCAGTCGGTCGGGCCATGCCTGCGCCCAAGGCCCCTTCCATCGCTGCCATTGTGGCGTCGCGACAATCCGGGTAGCCCGAATAATCCGTTTCACACATGCCGCCAACCAACACGTCGATATCGCGCCGATAGCCAAGCGCGCCTGCCAACACCAAGAACAAAAGATTACGACCCGGAACAAATGTATTGGGCAGCCCGTCCTCGCCCATGCGGATTTCTGCATCATGGGTCAGGGCCGTGTCGCCCAAGGCCCCCAGCACAGTTGCATCCAACATGTGATCAGGGCCCAGATGAATTGCCCATTCTGGAAAGGCCTTAACAAGTGCATCACGCACCTGATTGCGGGCCGTCAGCTCAATCCTATGACGTTGACCATAGTCAAAGCCGACGGTTTCCACATAATCATAACGGTCGAGCGCCCAGGCAAGGCAGGTCGCACTGTCCTGCCCGCCTGAAAAAAGCACCAGCGCCCGGCTTTGTTTCGTCATAAGGCGCTATTCAGCCGCCTGCGGCAAAAGCTTGGCCGCTGCGTTTTGATCTTCCAACGCGCGCGGTTTGGCGCGCTGATGACCGCGTACAAACAGGCCAATTTCATGAATTGCCTTGCGTCCCTCAGGGATAAAGCGGGCCAAGGCCTGCCACACATGGGGAAGCTTGTCATAGGGGTCGAGAACGACCGGCACGCCCGCCGCATCAATCTTGGCAGCCAAACGGCGACTGTCATCATACAGAACTTCTGTCTTGCTGCACTGGATCAGGGTCGGCGGCATACCTGTATAATCACCATAAAGGGGCGAGGCTTGCGGCACCATCGGATCTGCATCGCCATAGTAAAGCTTGGCAGTCTCGGCAATTTTCTCGCCGGGGATCATATAGTCTGTATCAAGATTTGTGCGCAGGGTCTCACCCGTGCCAAGCAAATCTGTCCAAGGCGACAGGCCAACCGCACAGGCGGGAAGCGGCAAATGCTCATCCTTTAACTGGAACAAAGTGCCAAAGGTCAAACCGCCACCGGCACTGTCACCACCGATCCCGATGGCATTGGCGTCATAGCCCTGATCAAGAAGGTAGCGATAGCCTGCAACACTGTCTTCGATTGCTGCGGGGAATGGATGTTCAGGTGCCAACCGATAATCAAGGGCAAAGACCTTACACCCGCAAGCCACGGCCAGACGCCACAACAAATCCTTATGGGTCGTGTCGGGATGGCCAAAAATGTAGCCGCCGCCATGCAAATAATAGAAGACTTTGTCTGGGTGCGCGTCTGGAGGGGTGATCCACAGGCACCGCGCGCCATTGGCGTCAACTTCCTGTACATCGATAAAGTCCGGCCATTTCATACGGCCTGATTGTTTGTCGATCTGATTACGCAGCGCCACAGGATCAATCTCGGCATCCTTGTGAATTTGCGGACGTAGGAACAGGCGCATAAATCCGCGCACCATAAAGGCCCCAAAGCTCATTTTCTTGCCTCCAACCTCAATAAAATAAGTCGATTTCGCCCCTTTATAGGCGGTTTTTACCCAAACCGGAACCAGCGGCGAATTTGTCGCCTTTTATTTGCCAGCTATTTACATTACTGTAAATGACATAATTTGGAGGAGCAGGGAACAGCCTGCGCACAAATGGGATGTCAGCCCGCAAACTTTACCAGCCGTCACATTGACTGTGAGGGTCACTTGAAGTAGTTGGATGACAAATAATCACTAAACTTATCCCACCCGCATCCGGGGGTGGGATAAAATTTGTGAAACCGCTCGGCCCACCTTCACGCAGGGCCATAAAATATTGAGGGCAAATCATGACACAGATTAAAGATCAGGTCGCCTTTGTGACCGGCGCAGGTTCAGGTATTGGTCGCGCATTGGCGTTGGAACTTGCCAATCGTGGCGCAAAGGCCGTTGTTATTTCTGACGTGAATGAAGAAGGCCTTGAAGAAACCGCGCAGATGGTGCGGGCCAAGCAGGTGAATGTCATTTCCCGCAAGCTGGATGTGGCTGACCGTGACGCAGTTGAATCCCTGATGGACGAAACCATTCAAACACAGGGCGGTGTTGATCTGGTTTTCAACAATGCTGGTGTTGCCCTTGGCGCCAATACAGACTCCATGTCCTATGAAAACATGGAATGGTTGATGAACATCAATTTCTGGGGCGTCGTGCATGGCACGAAAGCGTCCCTGCCCCATATGCTTGCAAAAGATCACGGGCATATCATCAACATCTCATCCATCTTTGGCTTTATCGGCGTGCCGACCCAATCAGCCTATTGCGCCTCAAAATTTGCGGTGCGCGGCTTTAACGAAAGCCTTGTCCACGAAGTTGAAGGCAAGGGCGTGAATGTCACAACGGTTCATCCCGGCGGCATCAAAACAAACATCGCGCGCAATGCCCGCATGGAAGACAGCGCCGCGTCAGTTGCCGCCGCAGAAGGCCGCGACCCGGGTGCTGAGTTTGAAAAGATTGCCCGCACCACACCGGCTGAGGCTGCAAATGTCATCCTGAACGGTGTCGAGAAAAACAAAAAGCGCGTCATGATCGGCCTTGATGCCCATATTGTGACACGCATGGTGCGCTGGTTCCCGAACCTTTACTTCCGCATTCTTGGCGCCATGGGCAAACGCGCCAATAAAGGGATGGCCGCCTAGCCCCGACCTGTCTATTCTGCCCCAACATAATTTAAAGGGGCAGAACAATGGCTGGATGGAAAGACGCTACACTTTGGGCTGACGGGCTTCGCTTTGGTGAGGGGCCACGCTGGCTCGATGACAGCCTTTATTTCTCTGACATGCATGATGGCAAGGTCTGGCGCATCACCGCGCCGGGCGCGCCGCTTGACCTGGTCGCAGAAGTGCCGCAAGACCCGTCCGGTCTGGGCTGGTTGCCTGATGGGCGCCTGCTGATCGTTTCCATGCATGATCAAAAAGTGATGCGGCAGGAGGCTGATGGCAGCCTTGTGGTCCATGCAGACCTGTCAGATCTCGCCGATCATATTTGCAATGACATGCTGGTCGATAATAAAGGCAATGCCTATGTCGGCAATTTCGGTTTTGACCTTCATGATCACCCGATCAAACCCAAATCAACATGCTTGATACTGGTCACTCCTGACGGTCAGGCACGCAAGGTCGATGATGATGTGTTTTTCCCCAATGGCACCGTCATGACTGCCGATGGCAAAACACTGATCGTCGGCGAAAGCTTTGGCCAAAAGCTAACCGCCTTTACCGTCGCAGATGATGGCAGCCTGACTTACAAGCGTATTTGGGCTGATTTACCCGGATACACCCCAGACGGTATTTGTATGGATGCCGAAGGGACGATCTGGATCACCTCTCCCGGGTCGCGCAACGTAGCGCGCGTGGCGGAAGGTGGAGAAATCTTGGACCTTATAGATATTCCATCAGATGATGATGGCATGACGCCCTTTGCCTGCATGTTGGGCGGCGGTGATGGCCGCGACCTGCTGGTGTTGGTTGCGACAGACTCTGACCCCGCCAAAACGCAGGCGCGCACCGGCAAGCTGATCAGCTTCAGGGTTGAGGTGCCGCGCGGCACCGCCCTGCCCTAAAAAGTAACGGTGACAGTCAGCGTATCGCTGTAACTTCCGGCAGGTGTGATCTGGCTTGCCGGGATACGGCCATAAATCGTGTAATTGCGAATGACAGCAAGGCCAATCAAAAACGAATAACCGTCAGAGACTGTTACGGTGCCGCTGCCACCATCCCCCCAAATTTGCGTGCGTGAGGCATCTGCAAACAGATTGTAGTTCATCGTGTTTGCGCCGCTTTCCATCGTGCGCGGATCAAAGCTGGACGATGAGCCCTGATCGATATCAATCTCATAAGAAACATTGCCGCCCAACAAAAGCACGGTACAAGTCACAGTCACTGTGCCCACACCATCATGGGGCGACAGGCTTTGTGGATCATAGGTACCGAAAGACATAGTGCCAACCGATACCCCACAGCTACAGGCAAGACCTGTGCAGGCTGCATTGGCGCGGCCCGTCCAAAGAAACGCAGCCACAACAAAAAGCAGGCCCGTAAATAGCAAACGCGTTATCGACATAGCACCTCTCCCAACATGATTTGCGGCACGTCACTGTCCGGCAGGTCAAGCGCAGCTTCGCATGACCCATTTGACCAGGAAATTGTGACAACCGGATCGGCCCCCAACCCCGCAACAAAGGAATAGCCATCCTCGCCCACAAAATAGGCTTCGTCACTTCCTGCCAGTGTAATTCGCGCACCAACAGGCGGCGGCGTGCCGTCTATACGAACAAAACTCATCACCGCTGATCGCCCTACACCCCCTTCGATATACAGGAAGTGACCGGTGCGATTGGCAGGGACGATATCAAAATCAAATTGCGTCACAGGCCAATCAAGCGGCAGGTCCGCCCCTTCGATGCTGATGACGTTTTTCTCCCAGGCGCGCAACTGGGTCACTGCGATTGTGCCGTCAGGCCCGGTTCGCCCGGCCAAGCGGCGGTCGGCATAGACACGCACACCTTCAATGTCAGCGACATCAACAATCGCAAAACTTGCGGTGACGTAGCGCGACAGACGCACATGCCCGTCTGCCATGACCATACCGCCGCGCGCCGTCCCACGTAACTGGGTTTGACGTTGTGCATCCGACCAGCCGATCGTCGATTCTATAATCTGCCCACGATAGCTTAAGCTTCCGTCGGAAAAGCGTGCCCGGTCATCCTGACCAACGCGCAACCGATAACCAAAGCCACCTTCAACCGGCGCGGATTTTTGCGTTGATGCCGACACGCTATACTGCCCGGCACGATCCTTTTTGGCTGACAATCCACCAACCTTGCCGCCACCAAACGATGTTGTTAATGACAGCAACACCGTGTCGGAACGGCTGGGCTTGATCTGCCGAAATCCGTTGACCGACAGTGACAGCTTACGCGTCAACCGCGTGGTCAGCCCCAAACTGAAGGACCGGAAATCAGACCGCCCGCGCCGTTTCAAATCAACATAGCTGGCTGACATATTGCTTTGCCCAAGGCGCAAACCGCCACGAACGCGCCACCGATATTTGTCTGCATCGCGCGTTAAATCCTGCCCCAAGGCGCGAAAAGGCGCGCTTGACGATTCAAAATTGGTCGAGAAGGAGAGCGGCCCGGACGACCATTCCCAACCCGCGCCAAAATAACCACCAATATCTTCTGCTGTTTTGGACGCAGCCGCAGTCAGCGAGAACACACCTAAATGAGGGTTAGCATAGGTGACCCCGACCCCCGCCCCGCTAACGTCGGATGACAATTGCCCCTGCAGCTCCAATGTCATCTGATCGGTCAGGCCTTCAGCATAGATTGCATCGACAAATCCATCACCATAAGTGCCAGACCGGACGGCAAATTCCTCTCGCAGCACACCTGCTGAGATTGACCAATCCGACAGGCCCGGACGCAACATCGCCCGCCCCAAGGCGTAAGATTCTGTATAGACCTGTTCGCGCCCCAAAACATCACGGACAATGATTTGCGCCTCTCCCGTTCCGCTTAGCACCGGCAGATCACGCACCTGATAGGGCCCTGCAGGCACTTCTGATGTAAAGCGGCGCACCCCGTCTACAAATACATCAATCGTTGATGGCAAGGCTGCCTCGCCCGCAAAATCCGGCGATGGCAAGGTGACAAAGCCCGGTGTCATCGAAAACTCGTTCCCATACCGGATGCCTGCAAACCTGACAGGCTGGCTCCAAACCGCATTGCGCGAAATGGAATCCCCTAGAACAAGCCGCCTTCTATTTGCCTGATCGTCTATGGTAAAGCTTGTTTCAAGGCGCAGGGCCGTTGCATCATTGGCTAGATCAAGCCCTGCAAATGTTGTGTGAAACGATCCGTTCTGATCTGAATAGCCCAGCTCAAACAGACTGGTGACATCGAATTCAAAATCACGATATTCGACATTCGCATCATAATTCACAAACCCGCCCACACCGATTGTTGACGGCGTTGCGGTAATCGCACTATAGCGCGCCGAAATTTCTGTCACCTTAAAGCATGATGGCGCGCATTGAATGTCCAGCTTTAGCGCCTTGCGATCAATCTCATAGGCAAGGCCGGGCACCAAATGAATGGGGTGAAACCCGCTTTCAATGCCTTGCGGCAAGCGGCCTGATGGCGGCGGCACGATACGCATAGCCTCAAGCACTTGTGCGCGCACAAAGGCGCGTCCATCGCGCGCCACATAGACAAGGTCAAAGTGATTTAGCGCACTGCCATTGACGGAAAAGGACAGCAACAAACTTTCAGGGCCCGACAACAAAAGCGATTTGTCATCAGGCACATCGTTCCCCCAAAAGGCAGCAAGCTCATCAGGGGGAGCAGGGTCAATGGCGCCACCATCATCAAGCAGCGCCAATACCTGCAAGCCGTCATTGGCGTCTTGCTCAAACGCCTCCCCCTCTTGCGCTTTAACAGAAAGCGAAAGCATGCAACAGGCTGTCAGCGTAATCCAAAGGCGGGTTTTATATGTGACCAAGCGGGACAACAATGTCTGTCACCTCTTTCGACACATGGTTACGAACCGTCAAGCTGACATGGGTTGCACGGCGCAGTGCTGCTGCCTGCTCCTGATCTTCGGTCGGGATTGTTATCAGCGTTTCGTTCTGTTCGCCCGGCAGCACATAATGGGAAATGTTGCGGCTGACGATTGTCTCGCCATCGGCGTCAAGCAATGTGGCATCAACAATATGACCATGACGATTTCCAAGATTTGCGCAGGCCAGCTTTAAACTATTGCCATCGACCCAATCAGCAGAAGTTGCGATGTTCATCGGCTGGGGTGAATCGGCGGGCAAAAATACCGGCATTGAAATATTCATCCGCACAAACATGGTCGACCCACCCGTATCAGGTTGGGGGGAGATATCGCGCAAAATCACGCGCCAGGTTTTTTCCTGCTGACTTGTATCAACCGGCCTTGTCAGACCAAGGCGCACGATCTGCACCTCGCCGCCATTAATTTCAAATACGGGCGGCGTTACGATCATATCGCGTGTCACGGGGCTTAGTTGGGCCACACCATCAACCACATGCCATTCGCGCAGATCAACCTGAAACAATTGTCGTTCATTGCCGCTGCTTTTGATAGTCATGGAAACGATAGGGCGGCCCTTGTCGATGACATATTGGACCGGGGTAACCTGAACAGGTGCCCCAGCACGTGCCAAGCTGCTGATGAGGATCGTCACGGCTGCTATCGCGGCTGCTTTCAACCAAGCGTGAGACCAAATACTCATAACCACTTCCTTATCGCTTATTAACCATAGTGCGCTGGGCCTGAAAAAGCCCCACCCGTCAGGTGGGGCAGCTTCAGACCGTAGTGAGATCAGAAATTAATCGTTGCGGTAACGGTGTCTGAATAGGCACCTGATGCGACCTGTTGGTTCGCAACGATTTGTCCAAACATGGTGGTGGGGACTGGCAGTCCGGTCCCAATTCCGCTCACTTCGAGCGTGTCAATTGCCAGCCCCCACAGCAGCAAGTGCGTCACGTCTTTAAAGATGGAATATTCCAGCTGGTCGCCGCCGGCATTTTCCATCTGACGTGAAGTCGTCGTTGCGCCATCACCGATGCCGGCATCAAGCTCAATCGTATAGGGGGCCAAAAGTGTGCAAGAGACTGTCAGGTCAGATGTCCCAACGGTCGGCACGACGGACAATGGGTCATAATCACCAAAGTCCATATCTGCTGCTGAAATTGTACATGTGTCCACGACGTTCGCCGTTACAGAAAATGAATCATTTCCTGAGCCTGCTTGTACGCCGGAACTTGTCAGGCCAACTGCCCCGAGCGCAAATGCGGCGGTCGCTGTTGCCAATTTTTTCGAAAAGAACTTCGACATAGTTCCTACTCCACTCCCAAAATGCCCGAACCGGGCTTGTGTCCACCGACCAGCGACGCCTCGCCAGTCATGACCTGCATCATGGCGGGGAAGATTTAACAAATAGTTAGCTGTGGAAACTTCTTGAACTTGTGCCGACAAACCCCGACTATGTGACTGAAAATAAGGGGAAATTGACCGATGACAGCTGACAAAATGCGCCGCGAAGACATCAGCACGCCTGCGCTTATCCTTAACCTTGATCGGTTTGAGGCGAATCTGGACCGCATGGCCGCCCATTGTGCCTCCAATAACCTAATCTTGCGGCCCCACGCTAAAACCCACAAATGCAGCACGATTGCCAAAGCGCAGCTGAAACGAGGCGCACAAGGCATTTGCACTGCAAAATTAGGCGAAGCAGAAGCGCTGGCCGCCGAAGGCATTACCGATATTTTGGTCACCTCCCCACAGGTCACAGATAGTGCCTTTGCCCGCGCCATCGCATTGGCAAAAACAATTGATCATCTGTGTTTGGTTGTCGATCACCCTGATTGTGTTGCAAGGCTGAACAAGGCCTGCGCGGCAGCTGATTTCACCCTAACTGTCATGGTTGATCTGAATGTCGGCACAGGTCGGACGGGGGCCAATGTCGGCAAGGCATCAACAGATTTGGCGTTGATGGTTGACCAATCCAGCAACCTGTCACTGCGGGGGTTTCAGGCCTATGCAGGTCATGTCATGCATATCGAATATTTTGACGACCGGAAGGAAGCTGCCGCGCAATCTGCTGCAATGATGCGCACTGCACTTGATGCTGCAGCCGAAGCGGGGCTGACCATCGACATTGTATCAGGCGGGGGCACTGGCACCTTTGACATCGAACCATCACTTGGCATGATTACTGAACTTCAGGCTGGCAGCTATTGCGTCATGGATCGTGAATATTTGGACCTGCACGGCCCCGCCGACCCAGTGGCTACATTTGATCCGGCGCTATTCGTTGACGTCACCATTATCAGTGCCAATCAGGACGGCTATGTCACCACCGATGGCGGCTTTAAAAGCTTTGCCACTGATGGTCCTAAACCCGTCATTCATGAAGGTGCCCCTGATGGATCAAAATATTTCTTCATGGGCGATGAACATGGCGGCATCAAATTACCCGATGGTGCAAACGGGCTGCCGCTTGGGTCTCGCGCCGCGATCACAGTTCCCCATTGCGACCCGACAGTGAATCTTTACGACCAGATCCATATTGTTCAGAACGGACAATTGGTCGATATTTGGCCCATAGAAGCACGCGGCAAAAGCCAATAAATCAAACAGGGACAAAGAAAATCAAACAGGGACAAAGAGTATGAGCTGGCAAAACTGGTCAGGCAGGCAACAGGCACCGGATGCAACGCTCTTTGCGCCACAGGATGCGCAAGACCTTGGCGCGCAGATCAAGGCACTAAAAAGCCCGATCAGGCCAACAGGGTCTGGCCATTCCTTTACGCCCCTGATCCCCACAGATGGGACCATCATTGATATCAGCGCTCTATCCGGCATCATCAGCGCAAACAGCAAATCAGGCATAGCCAAAGTTCACGCCGGCACACAGTTGCGCAGCCTTGGCCCCCTATTACGTGATAAAGGTCTAAATCTTCCCAATCAGGGCGACATTGATCACCAAACGCTTGCAGGGGCAATCGGCACGGGCACCCACGGCACAGGGCGCGGCCACGGCAACCTGTCTACATTTGTGCAAGCCATGACGCTTACGCTGGCAGATGGCAGCACGCTTACGATTGATCAGGACACGCCTGATGATCTGTTGAATGCAGTGCGGGTCAATCTAGGTGTGCTGGGCGTCATGACCGACATGACGCTGTGCTGTGATCAGGCATTTGACCTTGCTGAAGAAAGCCGGGTTCTGCGCGCAGACGAAGCCTTTGAACAATGGGACGAGATTGCCAACACCCATCGGCATGCTGAATTGTTTTGGTTTCCCTATGATGATCGCGTGATCCTAAAAACGCTGGACCTTGCCACGGACAAGCACAGCGATTGGCCTGAGGCAAAGCCCCTGCCCCCTATCGACACCCAAACGGGCGAAGATGTGATGTTTGAAGCTGCTGCCACCACCATCCGCTTTTTCCCAGCGGTCAAACAACCGATCCAAAACGCCTTGATGGATAATCTGGAAGGTGGCAGCGAAAAACGGCGCGGCCCCGCCCACCTAATCTACCCCAGCCCACGCAATGCCCGCTTTACCGAAATGGAATATGCGGTTCCTGCTGCGGCGGGGGTCGACGCGCTGAAAGACACGATCAAGGCAATCCGCGCCGCAGACATTCCCGTCCTATGGCCGTTGGAATTTCGCACGCTTTGCGGGGATGGGATTTGGTTATCGCCCGCCTATGGGCGCGACAGCGCCACAATCTCGGTCCATCAATATGGCCCGGTTAAGCCAGAGCCATTGTTTGACGTGGCTGAACCTGTTCTGCAGGCAGCAGATGGTCGCCCCCATTGGGGCAAGCTGCACACACTAAAACAGGCGGACCTATCAGACCGCCTGCCAAAGTTCGATGCATTTTGCGCGTTGCGAGAAAAGCTGGACCCAGAAGGCCGCTTTTTAACGCCTTACATGCGATCACTTTTCATCGGTGCTGACTAGACCGTTTGCGGTTTGCTTTGCAACCAGACTGCGAACCCATTCGGGCTTCAAGGCTTTCAAGCGATCAATCATGCCGATACCTTTGGGCACATACCAATGCAGGCGTTTTTTATCAGTGTGATAAGCATCCCAAACTGCCTGCGCGACCTCAACAGGTTCAACAAGGCGAAAGGCGCCTTTTTTGGGTGCGCTTGCTTCCAACAATTCCTTTGTCATATTGCCAGCTTCATCCCCTTCCGCGGAATGGTTCGGCGTATTCAACAGCAAGGGGGTGTTGATCAGCCCCGGCAAGGAGTCAGCAACGCGCACATCATATTCTGCAAACTCAATTGACAGTGCCTCAGTCAGTCCTTTCACGCCATGTTTGGTTGCTGAATAAACCGCCAATCCCGGCATGCCATAGGTTGCTGAGGAGGACGAGTTGTTGAACAGCAAGGCGTCAGGCGTATTCTTCAGTAACGGCAGGCTGGCATAAACCCCGTTGATGACGCCGCGCAAATTGATATCGACAACATTCATCGCGCGGTCGTAGGGCACATCTTCAAACTTTCCCGTTTCACCAATACCCGCATTGTTGAACATGACATCCATCGTGCCGCCGGTTTTTTCGCCAAAGGCTTGCACCGCCGCCTCAAAGGCAGCCATGTCACGCACATCAAGGACACCTGTCATGCACTGATTATGACCCAGCTCATCCGCCAGTGTGCCAAGGCCTGCCTCATTCACGTCAAAGCCGCCAACGAACCAGCCTGCATCGGCAAACAGTTTCGCCGCCGCGCGGCCCATGCCGCTGGCCGCCCCAGTGATAAAAATTGACTTTTGTCCCCCAGACATAAACTTACCCTTCGTGCACCGGTTTTGATGAAATAATGATGCCGTCACGGTCGGCATAAAGCCAATCGCCCGGATTGATGGTCAGGCCGCCAAACCGCACCGTCACATCCTCTGTGCCGAGGTTGGCCTTCACACTCTTACGCGGACACAGGCCAATCGCCCGGACGCCAACATGTTCGGCATCAATCTCGTCTGCATCGCGCGCGCAACCATTTATGACAACGCCCGCCCAGCCATTATTGGCAGCCAGCACAGCAAGATTGCCGCCGAAAAGCGCGCAGCGGCGGGACGCACCGCCATCAACCACAAGCACCCGCCCCTCGCCCGGTGTTTCGACCAATGCGCGGACTTTTGTGTTGTCCTCAAACGTTTTCAGGGTTTTGATCGGCCCGTGAAATGTCTTTGCGCCACCAAGCATAATCATCTCACATTCAAGCACGCGGACGTCATCGCCGTGGTCATCACAAAGATCGGTAACTGCGTAAGTCATTGGGGTCTCCTTATTTTCATGCCCCTTCATACCAACAAAAAAAGGCCCGCACCAGTTGGTGCAGGCCTTTTCGCATTCTATTGGCGATCTGCAATTAGCCGATCATCAACTCTTCAGCAATTGTGTAGCGAACCAAGGCGGCATGGGGTGCCTCTGTCAGGCGCTTCCACTCTGCCATGGCTTCGTCACGGCGGAAGTAAGGCCCGGCCACCAAACCTGTTTCAGGTTTGATCGTATCGAAATTCGTATTGGTGTATTCGCCACCAACAACCCAGAATTTCTTGCCAGCCATGGTCTTACTCCATTCTTGCCGTTACGCCGGTTCTGATTAGAACTGGGCTGATTCGGTTGATTCACCCAAAGCAGTGGTTGAGCTTTCGCCACCTGCTGCTGCGGTTGCAACCATGTCGAAGTAGCCGGTACCAACTTCACGCTGATGGCGTGTTGCGGTGTAACCGTCTTTCTCGGCACCGAATTCGGCCTGCTGCAGATCTGAGTATGCAGCCATGCCGCGATCGCGGTAGCCTGAAGCCAACTGGAACATGCCGTAGTTCAACTGGTGGAAACCGGCCAGTGTCACGAACTGGTACTTGTAGCCCATGGCACCCAGCTCACGCTGGTACTTGGCGATCGTGTCTTTGTCGAGGTTTGCTTCCCAGTTGAATGAGGGTGAGCAGTTGTAAGCAAGAAGCTGATCAGGATGTTCTTTACGAACTTCTTCAGCGAAGCGACGGGCATCGTCCAGGTTCGGAACAGATGTTTCCCACCACAGCAAGTCAGCATATTTTGCGAACTCTTTACCGCGAGCGATACAATGATCAACGCCGGTGCCTTCTTTCAGGCGGTAGAAACCTTCTGCGGTACGGCCTGCATCGAAGTCGATGAAGTCGTGGTCACGCTCGTCAATGTCTGACGTGATCAGCTTGGCTGATTCGGCATCTGTACGGGCCATGATCAGTGTGGGCGTGCCCATCACGTCTGCGCCAAGACGGGCAGCGTTCAGGTTACGCTCATGCTGTTTGGTCGGGATCAAAACTTTACCGCCCAAGTGACCGCATTTCTTTTCAGAAGCAAGCTGGTCTTCGTAGTGGACGCCAGCGGCGCCAGCTTCGATGTAAGCTTTCATGATTTCAAAGCAGTTCAGCGGGCCGCCGAAACCAGCTTCGGCGTCAGCAACGATCGGCAGGAACCAGTCGCGCTTTGCGCCACCTTCAGAATGCTCAACCTGGTCGGCACGCTGTAGGGTCTTGTTGATTTTCTTAGCCAGTTCCGGGCCTGAGTTGGCCGGGTACAGTGACTGGTCAGGATAGGTTGTGCCGGCGGTGTTGTTGTCCGCAGCAACCTGCCAACCTGACAGATAGATGGCCTTCAGGCCAGCGCGTGCCATCTGCATGGCCTGGTTGCCTGAAAGGGCGCCCAGTGAATGCACATAGTCTTCTGAGTGGATCAGATCCCACAGCTTGTTCGCGCCACGCTCAGCAAGCGTGTAGTCGATACGGAAAGAGCCGCGCAGCTTTTCAACATCCTCGGGGGTGTAGTTGCGCTCAACATTATCAAAGCGGCCTTTAGGCGCGCCGGGGACAAGATCGTAGAACGTGGTCATTGCCAGTTTCTCCTTAAATGGCCCCCTGATCTGACCGGCGCTGTCAGGGAGTGCCCTAATCAGGTCGCGCAGCCAAGGAGCAGGTCCAAACAAGCCCCCTCAACCGGGGCAAGTCATACCAAAATTTGTCAAACTGCCAAGAAAACAAGCCCGCAACCGCCAGGGGTCGTGGCCCTGTCTTTCGACAAGTCAAGCGGCTTATGGCCCACAAAATAGGGATTTACGAGTCGCAACACGCCGCACCCCCCTAAAAAAGGGTCGATTTGTATTGAGGTTGACAAAAATCCTCTGTAAATTTGTAAAACTTGTAAAATTTTGATACTGGCCGTTCAGGAGCAGAAAATGGCAGAATCCAAGGGCGATGGCCGCAAAATCTTTGCCGGGCCCGCCATTCGCCGCTTACGGCGCGAACTTGGCCTAACGCAAGTCCGCATGGCTGAGGAGCTGGGCGTTTCAACAAGCTACCTAAACCTGATCGAACGTAACCAGCGCCCGCTGACGGCGCAAATCCTTTTACGGCTGGCAGAAACCTATGACATTGACCTGAAAAGCCTTGCCGGGGACGAGGAACAACAAGCCATCGCCCAATTGCAGGAAGTGTTTTCTGATCCTGTACTGGCCGGCGCTGACGTCATGCAACAAGAATTGCGCGATCTTGCTGCTGCCAGCCCGACAGCCGTGCAAGCGGTTGCGCGACTGCACAGGGCCTATCAGGACGCCCTTGCCAGTGCCAACGCCATGGCAGAACATTTTGCCGACCGTGACCTTGAACCCCCGGCAGTCGTTGGCGATGATCTACAACGCGGTGAGGGACTTCAATTTCCTGTTGAGGAGGTGCGTGATCACTTCCATGCCAAGCGCAATCATTTCGCCGATATCGACGATGCGGCAGAGGCGCTTTATGAAGACGCGAAGTTTCATAAGGACGAGCCCTATTTTGCCCTGCGCGATTATCTGAAATCTGCGCACAACACAAATGTGCGCGTCATGCCGGTTGATGTCATGTCCGCCACCTTGCGCCGCTATGACCAGCACAACAAAACCATCTATCTGTCTGAGCGCTTGCCCTATTCGGCGCGCGTGTTCCAGCTTGCCAACCGGGCGTTTTTGTTGGCCCACAATGATTTGATTGAGGCTGAGGTCGCCGCCAGCAATCTTGACCCGATCAGCGCTGCGCCGCTGTTTCGGGTTGGGCTTGCCAACTATGCCGGGGCTGCATTGATGATGCCTTATTCCCGCTTTCACAATGCGGCGAAAATCTTGCGCTATGATGTTGAGGCGTTATGCGATCGCTTTTCCGCAGGCTTTGAACAGGTCGCGCATCGGCTGACAACCATGCAGCGGCGCGGTGACCGGGGCATTCCCTTCTTTTTGATCAGGGTTGATACGGCAGGCAATGTGTCAAAGCGGTTTTCCGCAGGCGGTTTTCACTTTGCCCGGCAAGGCGGCACCTGCCCGCGATGGAACCTGCACGAGGCATTCCGCCTACCGGGGCAAATATTCACCCAGGCGATTGAACTGTCAGACGGCACAGAATA
The DNA here is from genome assembly GCA_965229935.1 of Alphaproteobacteria bacterium. GTDB lineage: Bacteria > Pseudomonadota > Alphaproteobacteria > SPJN01 > SPJN01 > SPJN01. The sequence continues at coordinate 271,622 of CBDDKB010000002.1, read as the reverse complement.
TTTCTCCATCTCCCGCACGGTTGATCGGGTTGGCGGCGATACCGCGATCCCCAACCAGCAATTTGTGGTGGGACTGGGCTGCGAGCTCGATTACGCCAAACGGCTTTGTTATGCCGATGGAATGGACCTCGAAAACCCCAATTTGCCTACGCCCATTGGTGTCACGTGCCGCTTGTGCGACCGCGCAGATTGCACACAAAGGGCATTTCCGCCCCTAAACCGCCGCCTGACGGTGCATGATCATGTGCGCGGCGTTTCACCGTTCACATTCGCGTTGGAATAGCAAAGCAAAATCGCCCCACAACTGGTATTCTGCACAATTGCACCAATTTGCTGGTAATTTGATTTGCCGCACCCGCCCCGCCCCATTAAGATATTGGTAACTATATGGAGGTTGCGGAAACATGTTGCGTTCAATCAAAAATGTGCACTTAAAAAACACGATTTCAACCACTGCCTTGGCAGCAGGTCTGATCCTTATCAGCAGTAGCTTTGCGGCACAGGCAGAAGACCGCATCAGCCAAGCGGATTGGGATGTATTTTATGGTGGCGCTGCCCCGGCGCAAACAGCACCAACACCGCGCCCGGCGCAAGCGTCAAGCTATACCCCGCCAACTACAGGCGAAGTGACCGATGCCGATATGGAAGCCTTTTTGAACGGCACCATGGCAAGCCAGCAAAGCAGCACCGCAGGAATGGCAACTGGTGTAATTCCCGCAAACGCCCTACCCATGGCATCGCTTAACGGCTGCAGCATCGATCTTGAACAGGACGGCGATTCCTCCCTCGACGGTAATCTTGAATCAGGGCGTTGCGAGCTGATAGCCGCAGCAGAGGACGAAAGCGCAAAGACACGCCAGCCAGCCGACCCGATTGATTCAAGCGTTGTCCCGCCTGCAGCCCCATCAGGCCTGACAGGCACGCCCCTTGATATAATTCTTGACCCGATTGCTGAGGCCGCAGGTATTGAAAGCGGCAATGTAGGCGCGGGTACAACCGGAACTCCACTAGATGTCATAATCGATCCGGTCGCCGGCGCAGTAGGCGGTGACGACGGCGCGACCGAAGGGCCGACAGGCACACCTTTAGATGTCGTGCTTGGCCCCATTGTTGACGCAGTAGGCGGTGACGATGGTGCAACCGACGGGCCGACAGGGACGCCTTTAGATGTCGTGCTTGGCCCCATTGCAGGCGCTATCGCCGGTGATGACGCACCGCCCGCAGGTGACAACCGCACCATTGTCGGCTCACTCGATACAACTGTTGACACATTGGGCGCGGGCGACACAGATCGTGACAATGACAATGACCAAACCGACCTGACCAATAATTTGCAACTGGCTGTCACATTGTTGCTGGCTGAATTGACAAATTCAGATGTCGAAAATCATGTTCTGGCTACAACATTGGCCGACCTACAAGAAGGCGGCCCAGGGCTGCAACTTGATTTGGCGCGGCTATTGATCGGTGATGGCCGACAAAACAATGACCTCGCAACTGATCTGCAGAATATTCTTGGCGGACTGACAACACCTGACGGTGGTGATGACAATCCCCCCGGCCAGGGCGAACGCACCATTGTCGGCACGCTTGACACAACTGTTGACACGTTGGGCGCTGGCGACACGAACGGTGACCAAGCCAATAATCAAACCGACTTTACCAACAATCTGCAATTGGCAGTCCTGCTATTGCTCGCAGAGCTGACAAATGCTGATACAGACTCTCACGTCCTTGCAACAACACTTGCTGACCTGCAAGGCGGTGGCGATGATTTACAAGCTGATCTGGGCCGCTTGCTTCTGGGCGAAGGGGCGCTAAACAATGACCTGGCAACCGACTTGGAAAACATCCTTGTTGGCCTGACCACGCCCGATGGCGCAGGTGGCGGTGCCGCACCTACTGGCACACCGCTTGATCTTGTGCTTGGCCCGGTTGTTGATCTTGTTGCCGGGGATGATGGCGGCCAACCCGGCGCGCCCGACCGGACAATTGTCGGATCACTTGACGACACAACTGAAATTCTTGGCGCAAGCCAAAACCAGACTGACTTGTCAAACAATCTGACAATCGCCGCAATATTGCTAGTCAATGAACTTGCGAACCCGAATCCAAGCGGCCATGTCCTAGCGACAACCTTGACTGATTTACAAGGTGGTGGCGACGATTTGCAAAATGATCTGCAAAATCTGCTGTTAGGCGACGGTGCGTTGAACAGGTCTTTGGATGCGAACTTGGTCAACCTGCTTACCGGCCTGACAACGCCGGGGACAGGCGGCGGCCTGACGGGCACGCCCCTTGATCTTATTCTGGATCAGATCGGCGCGATCTAAGCTGACCGTTCAAAGGCCTGAAGGATTTTTGCAACCGCTGCTGACGGGGTTTCGGCCCCGTCACGCACTGCTTGTTCAAGCCTTGGCAGCAAATCTGCAACCGCCTGATCAGCCTTTAGATCGGCCATCAATTGATCGCGCAACATAGACCACATCCAGCGGATCTGCTGTTCTTGACGCAAGCTATCAAGCCGCCCGTCAGCAGCCAATAAATCACGGTGCTGGCAAACCTTGTCCCACATGTCATCAAGGCGCAGATTGGCAAGCCCTGACACAGTAATCACTGGTGGTTCCCAGTCAGGTTCCTTGTGGTTCATGATGTGGATCGCCGCCTTATATTCAGCCGCAGCGCGATTGGCGCGCGCTTCGTTATCGCCATCAGCCTTATTGACCGCGATAAGATCAGCCAGTTCCAGCACGCCCTTTTTAATACCTTGAAGCTCATCCCCGGCACCGGGCAACATCAGCACCAGAAAAAAGTCCACCATCTCTGCCACGATGGTTTCTGACTGTCCGACACCCACGGTTTCGACCAGAATGACGTCAAAGCCCGCTGCTTCACATAACAGCATGGTTTCGCGTGTCACGCGGGTAACGCCGCCCAATGTCCCTGACGAAGGCGATGGACGGATAAAGGCATTGGCATCGGTAACAAGCTGGGCCATGCGGGTTTTATCACCCAAGATCGACCCACCGGACCGCGCTGATGACGGATCAACAGCCAACACAGCCACCTTATGGCCCATCGCCGTCAGGTTCGAGCCAAGCTGATCAATCGTGGTCGATTTGCCAACCCCCGGCACGCCCGTGATCCCAACCCGGTGCGCCTTGCCTGTATGAGGCAAAATCCGTTGCAACAAATCGTGCGCCAGTGGCCGATGCTTGCGCGCCGTAGATTCAATCAGGGTAATGGCCCGCGACAGTGCGGTCCTGTCGCCGGACAATAGCCCGGCGGCTAGCTCTTCAGCAGGGGGAAATCCGCGCGCCACTAGCTGACTTCTGCTAGCTTGTCGAGCAAGAGGTTAGCTGAATCGGCAATCACGGTACCGGGCGGGAAGATCGCAGCGGCCCCGGCATCATAAAGCGCATCAAAATCCTGCGGCGGGATCACCCCGCCGACAACGATCAAGATGTCATCACGGCCAAGCTTCTTCAGCTCCTCACGCAATTCAGGCACCAGGGTCAGATGCCCGGCAGCCAATGAACTTGCCGCCACAATATGGGCGTCATTTTCAACTGCCTGCTTCGCAGCTTCTTCCGGTGTCTGGAACAGGGGACCGATATCAACATCAAAGCCCATATCAGCAAAGGCTGTTGCAACAACCTTTTGACCACGGTCATGACCATCCTGCCCCATCTTGGCGATGAGGATACGGGGGCGACGCCCCTCATCCTCGGCAAACTGGTTGACCCGATCTTGCACTTTCTTCACAGCGTCAGACATTTTGCCAACCTCGCTTTTATAAACGCCGCTGATAGATTTCACCGTCGCAACATGACGGCCATAAACCTTTACCAAGGCTTCTGAGATTTCACCGACAGAGGCACGCGCGCGTGCCGCATTCACAGCAAGTTCCAGCAAGTTGCCTTCGCCTGTTTCTGCTGATTTGGTCAGTGCCTCAAGCGTGGCCTGACATGCCGCCTCATCACGGTTTTCACGCAACTGTTTCAGCTTGGCAATCTGTTCTGCGCGCACTGCTGCGTTTTCAACTTTCAACACCTCAATATCATCAGGTGTCTCAGGCTGATACTTGTTCACGCCCACAACGGTTTGTGCGCCTGAATCGATACGGGCCTGTGTACGTGCCGCAGCTTCTTCGATACGCATTTTGGGGATGCCAGCTTCAATCGCCTTGGCCATTCCGCCCAGCTCTTCAACTTCCTTAATATGCGCCCATGCTTTGTTGGCAATCTCATGCGTGAGTTTTTCAACATAGTAAGAACCGCCCCAAGGGTCGATCACACGACAAGTGCCGCTTTCCTGTTGCAGGAACAATTGGGTATTCCGCGCAATACGGGCAGAAAAGTCTGTTGGCAAGGCCAAAGCTTCATCAAGCGCATTTGTGTGCAGGCTTTGTGTATGACCTTGGGTTGCGGCCATAGCCTCAACCGCTGTGCGGGTCACATTGTTATAAACATCCTGCGCCGTCAAAGACCAACCGCTTGTCTGGCTGTGCGTACGCAGCGACAATGATTTGTCATTATTGGGATCAAACTGTTTGATCAGCTTGGCCCACAACAAACGGGCTGCACGCATCTTGGCAACTTCCATAAAGAAGTTCATGCCGATGGCCCAAAAAAAGCTGAGGCGCGGGGCAAACTTATCAATATCAAGCCCGGCCTCTAGCCCCGCACGAACATACTCAACCCCGTCAGCGAGCGTATAGGCAAGCTCAAGGTCTGCTGTCGCGCCCGCTTCCTGCATGTGATAGCCGGAGATGGAGATGGAGTTGAACTTGGGCATCTTTTCAGACGTATAGGCAAATATGTCAGAGATGATCCGCATCGACGGGGTCGGCGGATAGATATAGGTGTTGCGGACCATGAACTCCTTCAGAATGTCGTTCTGAATGGTGCCCGCAAGCTTTTCTGGTGGGACGCCCTGCTCTTCTGCAGCAAGAATATAAAGCGCCATAATGGGCAACACCGCGCCATTCATGGTCATGGATACAGACATTTCATCAAGCGGGATGCCTGCGAATAACACTTCCATATCAAGGATGGAATCGATCGCCACACCGGCCATGCCGACGTCACCCGCAACACGCGGATGATCGGAATCATAGCCGCGATGGGTAGCAAGATCGAACGCAACCGACAGGCCCTTTTGACCCGCAGCCAAATTGCGGCGGTAAAAGGCGTTTGATGCGGTTGCCGTTGAAAAGCCCGCATATTGGCGAACCGTCCAAGGCTTGTTCACATACATGGTGGGATACGGCCCACGCAGATAGGGCGGCACACCGGGAAAGGTGCCCAAAAAGTCGAGTCCCTCAACATCCTTGTTGGTGTAAAGCGGCTGAACCGCAATCCCCTCAGGCGTTTCAACGGACTGGTGACCGTTTTTCAGGCCCGTTGCGGCCTCATAACTTGCTGACCAATCGTCAGCAGATGCAGCCGCGCCAGCATTAAACGCGATGGTTGAGAAATCAGGTAGCTTGCTCATTACTTCGCCTCCGTCAGGCGGTCATAGGCAGCGCTGAGTATATCCAGCAGGTTCGCGCCCATGAAAATATAATCCGTTACACCCGCATTGTTGAGTGCTGCTTCATTTTCCCCACCCTTTCCGGCAAGGAAAATTTGCACAGCGCCTGCATCCTTCAGTGCAGCGGCAGCGTCGGCACCCATTGACCCATATTGATCATCGGCACCACAGATCACAGCCAGCTTTGCACCGGATGATTTGAACGCGGCACCCAAAGCGGCCATATCGTCAAACCCATCTGTGCTGATCGCTTCGACACCACCAGCTTCAAAAAAGTTTTTGGCAAATGTCGCGCGCGCCGTGTGCTTGGCAACAGGACCAAGATTGGCAAGGAAGATTTGCGGGCGTGTGCCTGATGCTGCCTTGATCGCATCTGACCGTTTCCGCAAGGCCTCAAAATCCTCCCCGACAGGACGGGGGGCAATCACCGGCGCTGTCTCTGCATCATCGGAATTAAGAACCTGCGTCAAATCCTTTAACAGGGCCCCTTGCTTCAACATTTCCAATGCTGGCGCAACACCCTGTGGCGGTCCATCAAATTGGATCGCGCCTTTCTTGGGAGCCGGGCGGGCAACCTGTTCGTGTGCGTCTGTTTCGTCAAAAATATTCGGAAACTCGTTCAATCCGGTGATCTGTTCTTTCCGGCGCGCAACATTGACCGCGCGTGCTTCGGCAGTACGGCCAATATCAGCCGCCCACGCGCCTGATTTGATTACATCGATCATGCCGCCGCGCGCTTCAATTGATTGGAATGTTTCCCATGCTGCCACACACAGCTCGTCCGTCAGGCTTTCAAACAAGCCCGCACCACCAGCAGGATCATGAACCCGGCCAAGATGGCTTTCTTCGGCAAGAATGATCTGAATATTGCGGGCATTGCGGCGCGCAAGATTGCTGTCACCGCCTTGGGCTGCATCATATCCACGAATGGCAATTGAATCTGCGCCGCCAACGGCACCGGCAAAACCAGCCGCAGTGGTGCGCAACATATTCACCCACGGATCATAGGCGGTCATCATACGCGATGCTGTTTCCGCCTCGATCAGCATAGGGATGGGGTCAATGCCAGCCGCTTCCAGCACCCGCGCCCAAAGGCGGCGTGCCGACCGAAGCTTTACGATACCAAGGAAAACATCAGCATCAAGCGCCAGATTGAACACCATGTGCTTTGCAGCAACCGCAGGGTCAATCCCCAACGCTTCCAACGCGCGCAAATAGGCGACAGCCGTTGCCATTGCGGCCCCAAGCTCCTGCGCCTCTGACGCGCCAGCGTCATGATAGATCGCAGCATCTACCCCCAGCAGACGCGCCTTGTCCCACTTGCCATCGACATAGCCGATCATAACCGCAATCTGCTCGAACAAATTCCGCAGGCTGCCCGGCAAATTGCCATCACGAGCAAGCGTGCCAAGCGGGTCAATGTTCAAGCTGGCAACCGCCTGATCGGCGGGCACATTGCGGTTTTCCCATACAATCAATAAGGCACTTGCAACAGCAACAGCGTGCGCCCCTGCCTTGATCGAAATAGGTGCTAGATCAAGCAAGACGTCGTTCAGAACTGTTTCAAGGTCAGCGACATCCTGTACAACGATACCGGCATCATTATTTCCTGTACCGTCAGCATCAATCACAAGTTCCAACGCCGTTGCGCCATTCACAAGATCTGTCAGCGCATCCTTATTGGCGGCGGACGGATCAGCCTTTGTCAAACGTGCCCGCACATGCCACGGGGGGCCAAGCGGATCGCGCCACGCGCCACCACGGGTAAAGGGGGCCGCACCGGGTATGCCATTTTGGTCGGCCTGGTGATCCCAATCAGCGGGCGTATATAGCGGCTTTAGCGCAATCCCATCATAGGTTTTGCTCACCAGCTTTTCAATCGGTGCGCCTTTTAAGGCGGCATCGACCTTGGCAAGCCAGTCTGCTTCGGTTACAGCAGGGAATTCTGCCGCCAGTGCCAAGCCCTCAGCGTCTTGTGCCATAGGGTTTTCCTCAGTTTCATGCGCTTTGATGCGCATTTGTGGTTGCAATAATAATTCAGGTGGCGCTCTTATGCCATGAAGCGGGGCGGGTTTCCAGTGATCCGAAGACCTATTCGGGCATAGGCCGCCATTTCGGGGGAAGTTATTGATATCATGGAATTTTTAGGTCAGGAAATCGGCGGGTTGGCGGTTTGGCACTGGATCGCCAATATGACCGCCATTTTGGGCGCTGCCTTTATGCGCAGTTTCACAGGATTCGGTTTTGCCATGATTGCCGTGCCTGTGTTGGGGCTGGTTATGCCGCCGCAAGAAGTTGTGCCTATCATTCTGACCCTTGAAATCGTCACAGGCATTCAGCTGACACCCTCTGCGTGGCCCATTGCCAACCGCCCCGCCCTAAAGGGCATGGTGCTTGGGTCTATCCTGTTGATTCCGGCCGGGGTGTATGTGCTTGGCTCCATCACTGATGACCAAATGCGCCTATTGCTTGTTGGCGTTTTGGCATTGTCCGTCATCTTGTTCGCTTGGTCCGCCCAACGCGCCAATGCAGATCAACAACCCGGTGGCGGCGGATCATTGGTTGCAGGTGCAGGCGGCGGCTTTATGGCGGGGCTATCAGGCATTCCGGGGCCACCTGTTCTGTCCTACCTGTTGGGAACCAATTTGACGCCGGATGTACAGCGCGCGACCCTGCTGGTCTATTTCTTCTTTATCGACACTTTGGCCGTTGCGGCACAGTTCATTGCCGGGGCAGATATTGTTGATACTGTCACCCGCGCCGCTATCTTTTTGCCTGTGCTGATTATCGGCAACATCATCGGCACCCGTGCCTTTAACAAGTATGGCGAAGGAAACTACAAACCGATTACCTTCGGTCTGTTACTGATCATTGGCGCCGGACTTGCGTGGCGGGCGTTGAGTTAAAAAAAAAGGGGACCGAAAGGCCCCCTTTCTTCAATTCATTTTGACTGATCCGAAAACTAGTCAAGCTCGGCTGAGGTATACTCAAATATCTCGCGGGCAATGATCAGGCGTTGAATCTGGCCTGTGCCTTCATAAATGTCCGAGATACGGCCATCGCGCAGCCATTTTTCAACCAGATGGTCATGGGTGATACCCATGGCACCCAACACTTCGATCATGCGCTGCGGAGCCGTACGGGCAACTTCGCCACCCTTTGACTTCGCAACAGATGCTTCAAGATTGTTGGGCTTTTTCTGACCGCTCAACCACGCGGCGCGATAAACAGTCAGCGTTGCCGCCTCGATATCCGCTTCGGTTTCGAGCATGGTCTGCTCAATCGCTGAACGGTTCTGACGACCTTTTTCCCAATCAACTTCAAAGCCCTGCTCTGCCAATTGTTCGGTCACATGATCGTGCGAGGCAAGCGCCTTGCCGATACCGCCCGCACCAACGGCAGGACGGGTCATGTTAAAGGTCTTCATCACACCCTTAAAACCGCCTGAACCTGCCTTGGGCACAGTTTCGTCACCACCCAGCAAGTGGTCACGAGGAATGCGGCAATTATCAAAGCGCAGCGCCGCCGTGTCATCGGCGCGGATACCCAGCTTCTTCTCCTTGCGGACAAGTTCAAAGCCGGGTGTGCCCTTCATGACGATAAAGCTTTTGATCCCGGCACGACCCGCTGACTTGTCAATCGTGGCCCAAACCACAACCCCATCAGCACGCACGCCTGTCGTCACAAAAATTTTGTCACCGTTCAGGACCCATTCGTCACCATCAAGCACGGCTGTTGTCTGCACAGCCTTGGAATCTGAACCGCAACCGGGTTCAGTGATGGACATGGCAAGGCGGGTTTTGCCCCACCGTTCCTTTTGTTCCGGCGTACCAGCCGCAGCAAGCGCCGCATTACCAAGCGCACCGGGCCCAATCTTCATAGAAAGCGTGTCACCCCAACTATTATAGATGGTGACCATCATACCCATGACGATACCTGAACCGTCGCCTTCTTTATCAACCGCAAGCTTCAACAGCGGCGTTGGGTTTTCAGCAGATTCAGGCAACTCCTCTGGCGGAATTTCAGACTCGCGTTCTTCCCAATAGCGCGCATGCTGGCGCAGGATTTGCCCTTGGCGTTTATATTCAGCGATCATGGCCTGTTCGCCGGGGGAATATGTGAAATCCATTTTAGTGTCCTCCCTTTGATTAAGCCGCAACCGGGCCTTCGATAATGGTGAGTGTACGCATGTGGCGGAACCACATTTCAACCGGCAGTTCACGGATAAAGCCGTGCCCGCCAAAGACCTGAATGCCATCATCGGCAACTTTCATGGCCTTACGCTGCACATAGTTCTGCGCCAAGGTTGTTGCCTTGGTGGCGTCGGGGTGGTTCTGCTCCAACAGGGCAGCAGCCTTCCACACCATCCAGCGCATGGCATCAACCTCGGTATACATATCGGCAATCATAAAGGCGATTGCCTGTTTCTGCGCAATCGGCTTACCAAAAGCATGCCGTTCCTTGGCATAGTCGATTGAATATTCGGTTGCAGCACGTGCACACCCAACAGCAAGCGCAGCGGCGCCAATACGGATTGAGTTGACGAGGCGCGCGCCATCAATGCCATCTTCACCGCCAAGGCGCTGGCTGGCACCAACCTTCACATTGTCGAGCGTTACAGTGTAATGCGGCACAGCCTGAAAACCGATTGTCCGCTCACGCTCATTACTGATTGAAAGACCCGATGCATCACGCGGCACGATGAAGGCATCCAGCGTATCAAGGCCGATCCCCTCGCCCGTTTTGGCCAGCACCAGAATATGGTCACTGCTTTCTGCCAAGGGCACCAAACGTTTCACGCCATTCAACGTATATTCGCCATTTGAAAGCGTCGCTGTAGTTTGGATATTTGCCGGGTCAAAGCTAAAATCAGGTTCCTGCATGGCAAGGGTGCCTGCTGTGAAGCTGTCACCTGTAAAGGCAGGCAGGTAAGCTGCCTTTTGCTCTTCCGTGCCGAAATCGATTAGCGGATTGACGAACAGGCTGGGGCTCATCGCTGCGGAGGCTAGCGACGGGCAGCCTGCGCCCAATTCTTCAAGCACCAGCACGTTGGTGGTGGGGGACCGTTCCATGCCCACGCCGCCATTGGCCTCTGGAATGGCGCTGGCAACAAAGCCCATTGCCCACGCACCTTCGGTTACTTCTTCAGGTAAGTTAAAGTCTTCATCTGCATCACGGGCACGATCCACCAGCTCATTCTGCGCGAAATTACGCGCCGCATCGCGGATCATCTCCTGCTCTTCAGTCAGGCTGAAATCTATCATCCCCACCGGCTCCCTTTATTGGTTTTAGGTTCAAGCTCGGCAGGGACTCTATGGCCCACTGACATATTGTCAACAAGTTTGTCAGTTGCCCCGACGTCAGAATGGGGCGGAAAATATAATCGCAGTCCCGTTACAGCCCTTTGGCAACCTCTGGCGCGATGTCATCAAGGTCGCGATTCGCAGTTTCAGGCAGCAACAACCACGTCACAAAGATCGAAATGGGTGTGCCAAGCAGCAGGATCATCAATGTTTCCTGCGTTTCTAACCCAAACTGCGTGTAAAGCACGCTTTGCAGCAACAACCCGATTGAGCCTGAGACTGTGTAAACAATCAGGCGGAAGGTTGATGCGGTTGACCGATAGGATGTCGGAAACAGTTCAGACCCCAGGGCGTTGTACATAATCTCGCCCGAGAAATAGCCAAAGATGGCAAACATCCAAATTACAGATACGCCAAGAATGGGAATGTCGGACAGGCCATAAAGCAGGAAAAAGCCGATCGTCGTAACGAATAAGGAGAATGTCACGGTTGGTTTGCGCCCAACACGGTCAGACAACCAGCCCGCCAACAGATTGCCGAAGATCGCAAACGCGCCGCCCAACAGATAGGTCGTGCCCACCTGATCAGGGGTGAAGCCGTGACCTTCCTGCAAATATTTCGACATGAATAGAACCGCGGGCGTTACTGCCAAACCAAATGGCGCCACACAAGCCGCCAATGCAGCAGCCCGCCCCGGATAATCCCGGACCAGCCGGATGACAGGCTGTAACTGGGCGAACAGCCCCCCTTTGGGTTTTTCGGCATCTGGGTGTTCAGCAGCAAATTTTGCAGTTTCGGGCAATGACCGACGCAACCACGCCACCAGCAATAGGGGGCCAATGCCCAATACATAAAGCGCCCGCCAGCCATAGGGCAGCACATCGACAAACCCAAAGGCGATGGACGCAAGGCCTGAGCCTAAGCCCCCCATAGAGGCAAGGAACCCAACTGCCCAGCCACGCATATGGGGGCGCACGGATTCAGCAACCACAACAATCGACAGCGCCTCTTCTGCAAAGGCAAAGCTTTTGGTCCAGAATTGCGCCATGACGAATTGTTCAGGCGTCTGGACCAATGATGTGCCCAAGGTGGCAAGGGCGCTAAGGATCATGGTAGCGATCAACAACATGCGCCGCCCCACCTTATCAGCCATGGCCGCCAGTATGATTGCCGGAATGGCACCCAGCCTGATAATACTCAACCCCGCGCCGACATTATCATCCGACCAGCCCAAATCCTGCTGAATTTGCGCCAACGCGATACCATACAGGGCATGGTCATATTGAATGAGGATAAAGGCGATACTGACCAGCAGAACAACACGGCGTTCTTCTGCTGTCATAGATTTGACCATGCCGAAAAGGCCCGGACGGTTCGTCATCGGCTTGGCGCTCATCAACTTTCCCCTCGCGCTGAAATGGCGTTTGTTTGTTTAGATCAACTCACAAACGGTTTCATAGGGCAAGCGGGCATGACGCTCAAAAACTTTGCTGGGGTCACCGTGCCCGATGGTGCATAGGAAATTTGATTTAATTTGCCCTTCCGGCCAAAATTCCTGATCAACCCCCGCATTGTCAAACCCAGACATGGGACCGCAATCAAGCCCAAGGGCACGAGCCGCAATCATGAAATAGGCACCCTGTAGGGTTGAGTTACGGAAGGCGGTGACATTGCCTGTCTTCTCCTCCCCCTCAAACCAGCTTTTGGCGGTTTCATCGTGAAACAGGTCAGGCAGATGATTATAGAACAATGTGTCAAAGCCGATAATGGCTGTGACAGGTGCCTCTTTCACCTTTTGCTGATTTGATTCCATCAGGTGAGGATAAAGCCGTTCCTTCGCCTCATCCGTGCGGACGAAAATAATGCGCGCAGGTTCGCAATTGGCGCTGGTCGGCCCCCAGATAAACAAATCATAAAGCGCCTTTAGGGTGTCATCACTGACAGGTTCGTCCAAAAAACCGTTCTGGGTTCTTGCATTCCGAAAGATTTGATCAAGGGCGGCATCATTGATGGGGTTAAGCGGCATGGTCATCCTCGCAAGCTGCTGATTTCAGTTTGCCTTGTTCTAGGGGGCTTGTGATCCGGGGTAAAGCCTTGCTTTTGCCACAAGTTGCGCCTAAACGAGTTTTGGGACGGCTAAATGGGTATGCATAAACATAATGACTGATAACGAATCGGCAAACTCCCCCTCCTTACGCGGTCGCGCCTCGCGCCCGGCAAATATCCGCTCGCAAAAACGAACGGCTGGTGCTTGATGTCTTGCGCTCAAAAGGCAAGGCAACACGCGCTGAGCTAGCCGATGCAACATCGCTCACGCTACCTGCCATTTCTTCGATCACACAAGGCTTGGTCGACGAAGGTATAGTGATCGAACATCGCGATCCGCGCGCCGATGGGGGCCGGGGCCGCCCGCCCGTGATTGTCGAGTTTTTGGCAAACTCACGCTATGTGGTTGCGATCAGCCTGAACCGGGTCCATACACAAATCATGGTCGCTGACGCGCTGGGGAACGAGATCGCCCGGCGCACTATCGAAGATTTTGACGATGCCACCCCCCAAGCGGTGATTGCCACGCTAAGGCGCCTGATCGTCCTTTTAATGTCAGATGCAAATATCAATGCTGATCAAATAAGCGCTGTCGGCGTAACCATTGGTGGCGCTGTTGATGGGTCAACCGGGCATGTTGCGTCTGCGCCCCGCCTTGGGTGGACCGACGTGCCGCTGCGCGATTTACTGGCTGATGATTTTGCCGGGCTGCTTGGCAATGTGCCTATTCATGTCATAGATGCAGGTCGCGCCGTTGCCGTTGCAGAAGCGACCGAAGGCAAGGCCCACAGCCTGCGCAATGTGATTGTCGTCGATGTCGGCGCTACAATATCCGCTGCGATCATTCAAAATGGCCGCATCACAAATGGCGCAAACGGCTTGGCCGGTCATTTAGGTGCCTGCCAAATTCCAGTGATCAATCTTGATCACAAATGGGGTGACCCTGAACCGCCGCGCCGGACCATAGATTACTATGCCTCAACCCAGGGCATGTATGACCGCTACATGGAAAAGCGCCCCGACCAGATCGACACCAGCAAATCCGTTCGACTGGTTCTGAATGCCGTCAGCGATCAAGATCAAGACGCCATCAATGTACTGGTTGAATCCGGTGTCTATCTCGCGCTTGGCATTTCATGGCTGGTCAACCTTTTGGACCCCGACCATATTGTGCTGACAGGTGCACTGGGGACCTTGGACGAGGTTTATCAAAACGCCATCATCGCCCTCATCCAGGATCGGCTGTCGCCTGATCAGGCAGACAGGTTGGAGGTTCGCTTTTCAGATCGCGGCATTGATGGCTGGTTACGCGGTGCTGTTATGGCTGCCTTGCAAGACAATTCTATATCACTTGCCCACTTGTTTGACCGCGCCCTGATCGCTTAGGGTCTTGTCATAAAAATTGACAAACCACCAAGCATCAGCCACCAAGCATCAGTAAGGGGCAACCATGTCTGCCGACCAAAAGAAATTCAAATATACCCGCCTACCCTATGTGTCCGTTTTCACCGAACAGGCAGGCTTTAAAGACACCTATGGGGGCGAGGCAGGCTTTGTCGTCATTGAAGGGCAGTTGGTCCGCCCGGTTGATCGCGCATCCAAAACACTGATTGTCTTTTCCCACCCGATCGGCGGTGGTGCCTTTTTGCCTATCACTGGCGCTTTAGCAGAACAGGGTCACCATGTTGCCTATATCAACACGCGGTATCGCGGCAATGATACCGCGCTGACGATGGAAAAATGTGTGTTTGATCTGAATGCCGGGATCAAAGACCTGAAAAAGAAATATGGGTATGAGACTGTCATCCTTGGCGGCTGGTCGGGCGGCGGCTCCCTATCGCTTTACCTGCAGGATCAGGCGGAAAATCCGACAGTGACGGCAACCCCCGCCGGTGATGGCCCCGACCTGACACAGGCAGGCCTTGAAGCAGCAGACGGGATTATGTTGATCGCCGCCCATGTCAGCCGCGCGGTTACGCTGACAGAATGGATGGATGCCTCAATCCTTGATGAAAGCAAACCGGACGAGCGTGACCTTGAGCTTGACCTCTACAACCCTGACAATCCTAACCAGCCGCCCTACACCGAAGAATTCCAGCAACGCTATTTTGAAGCGCAGGTCGCACGCAATCGCCGCATCACCAAATGGGTGAAGGACAAGCTGGCTGACCTGCGCGCCAAGGGCCTCGACAATGAAGAATATGGCTTTGTTGTTCATGGCACGATGGCAGCCCCCCTTTGGCTTGATCCGACAATTGACGCCAATGATCGCGAGCCGGGGATTTGTTATCTGGGCGACCCGAAAACTGTGAACAACGGTCCGGTTGGGCTGGCGCGTTTTTGCACACTAAGGTCATGGTTGTCCCAATGGTCATATGATGAAACCAACGCCGACGGAACAGGCAATGCCGCGCGTATCAGCGTTCCTGTTCTGGTCATTCAAAATTCCGCAGACAGCGCCTGCAGCCCCTCCCACGCCAAGCGCTTGTTCGATGCGGTTTCCCATGAAGACAAAGAATTTTTTGAGGTTAAGGGCGCAACCCACTATTACGCAATGCAACCCGATTTGGTCGCACAAGCCGCGCAAAAATGCACAGAATGGCTGGAACGCAAGGGTTTTGATCAGGTTTAGCCCCCAAATTGCGACGCAAAACCCCCGGATCGGGACAAGCCGGGGCTCGCCAAGCGGGCGCTTATAGTCTACTCTTCACCCTTATGGGGAAAGAGAAACGATTAAGGCTGGGTACGGCAAATGGATCGTGAACAAATTGATTTTACCTACGGGGATGTGGGTGAGGCGCTATTTGATGGCGATCTTGCAGCCTTTGATCCTGTATTGGCATCACTTGCTGCCGATCCGGTCGAGGTGCTTTTACCCGAAACCCAAAAGCTGCCCATTGTGATCAGTTCGCCCCATTCCGGGGATATTTATCCGCCCAGCTTCATCGAAACTGCCGCGCTCGATGAACAGACATTGCGCAAATCAGAAGATTGCCATGTCCACCAAATCGCCTGCGCTGCCGCTGTTGCCGATGTTCCGGTCCTATCAGCACGCTTTCCGCGCGCTTTCGTTGATCCGAATCGCGAGGCTTACGAGCTTGATCCCACCATGTTCCGTGGCCGGGCACCGTCGCATATCAAAATCGGCTCAGCCCGCGCGCGAGGCGGCCTTGGTACAATCGCCCGCATCGTCGCCGATGGCCAACCCATCTATCGGGAGCGGCTGCATTATGACGAAGCAGAATGGCGGATCGACACATTCTACCGTGCCTACCACAGTGCGCTTGAAGATTTGCTCGCCACAACGCGCCGACAGTTCGGCTATGCCATTTTGATCGACTGCCATTCCATGCCCTCAAGCGCCATTGCGCGCCAAAAAGCTTTAGAAGGCCATGCCGCAGATATTGTTTTAGGTGATCGTTTCGGACGTGCCTGTCGCCGCCCGATCATTCGGGAGGTTGAGAAAGCCTTTACAGATGCAGGGTTTGATGTGGGCCGGAATGCACCTTATGCCGGTGGCTATATCACCGAACATTATGGACGGCCCAATCGCGGCCAACATGCTGTGCAGATCGAAATCAACCGCGCGCTATACATGAATGAACGCACGCTTGAACCCTTCCCCCTGCTGGATACATTGGGGCAGGTCTTAACTGCAATTGTGGATCGGTTGGGCGACCTGCCTGCGAACGAGCTTAAAGGTCTGTAGAGGCACCTGTGGTCACAATACGTGATGTCACACTTGATGATGCGCCTGCAATCGCCGCCATCTATGCATTTTATGTGGATAATGACCTCGCCACCTTTGACGAAGTTGCGCCGCCTGTAACCTATTTTGAAAGCAAAATAAGCGCAGCAACACATCCCTTTATTGTTGCCGAGAATGATGATGGCACTTTGTTGGGCTATTGCTACGCCGTGCAATATCGCGACCGGCCTGCCTATCGCCACACAGTCGAAACCTCGATTTATCTTGCCCCTGATGCACGCGGCATGGGCATGGGAAAGGCATTGATGACTGAATTGATTGCCCGCCTTAAAGAGAACCGGGCCCCCATAAAACAATTGATCGCCGGTATCGCAACGGCTGACCACAATCCGGATGTTGGACGCGCGTCAGTTGCCTTGCATGAAAGTCTTGGGTTTAAGCAGGCTGGTTTATTCGCAAATACGGGCCATAAATTCGATCAATGGCTTAACGTCGCTTATTATCAGCGCGCCCTTTAAGACCCCCTTCCCCCAAAGAAAAAAATACCCGGACCAAATGGCCCGGGTAATAAGTCAGGGAGGAAACGCCCAGAAGGGCACCAGCATCTTGATTGACTAATCAAAAAAGACGCTAAATGACTTATTGTCATTCTAACTCAGGATTGCAAGGGGCAATCTGCCGAAAACAGCCAAAATGCCCCGTCATACGGTCGCAGGCCGCGCTGAAACGCAAGGATTCACTTGTATGTAAGGGTTAGTGCGGGGGCCGATCTTCTGACCAGGAATAGATCACCAGTGCCGCCAAAACACCGAAAGCAATCGTCATAAACACGATTCGGAAGGCTGATTCGTCAATTGGGCCGTCTGTGCGTCCACCGTTCAGGTCGATAATCCAGCCCGTGACGCTTTGCAGGATAAAGACGCCCCCCATATTGGCGACGTTCAATGTCGTGATCCCCCGACCGACCAGATGATCCGGGAACAAGGCACGGCCATGTGCCAATGCGACAGAGAAAAAGCCCGACGACAGGCCAAGCCCCCAAAAAAGGCCAATCACGACAAACAAGGGCGGGTCTCGATAAAGGGCCAGCACCAAAAACTGCACAAAACACAGCGATGCCCCCCACAATACCGGGCGACGGCGACTTCCCACCAAGCGGTCAAGCCTGCCCCACCCGACCTGGCCGATCATCACGACCAGCGCCATAACGAACAAGATATTGGCCGCATCATCCTTGGCGAGGCCGTGTACATCCTGCAAATAAGGCAGCCCCCAAAGACCCAGTAAGGTCACAACAGACGAATAGCCCATAAGCTGGATGGCAATTAGATAGGGAAGCTGCTTGTGCTTAAACACAGCCTTCAGCCCCGGCCATAACCCTGCTTCATGGGCTTGCTCCGCTTCAGGAATTATGCGCCCTTCTGGCATATCCTTCACCCTAAGGGCCAACACTATAGACATGATAATCATCGCAATCGCGACACCGAACAGGCTTTCGCGCCAACCGAAATTGGCAACCGCCATTTCAAACGGCGCGGTGGCAAGCAATGTCCCCGCCCCGCCGCAAGCGATCACAAGCCCGCTCATCTCCGCAAAACGAGAGGCTGGGAACCAACGCGTGAATAATACCATCGGGCCCATCAATAAGGCTGCGGTACCGATCCCGGTCAGGATCCGGCCAACCACCAGCCCGCTATACCCATCAGCACCAGCAAACAGGAACATCCCCCCAGCGCCGATCAAAACCAGCCCGGCCATGGTCTTGCGCGGCCCCAAACTGTCCAACGCCATGCCTGCGGGGATTTGCATCGCCGCAAAAGCGAGAAAAAACAGGCCGGATAACAGGCCGACATCCGCTGCACTTAATGACAGCTCAGCCATCAAATCAGGTGTGATCACCCCAATCGTATTACGGATAAATTGGCTGAAAACATAGCCTAATGCCAAAATCCAGAATAATGCCCATGCCCCTTTTGCGGGCTGGGTCAGATTTTGCTGCTGTGTTTGTGAGGATTTCTGGGACATGCGAGACTATTTGCCACTTAGGGACAGGCTTGTCGCCCCCTTAATGGCGTGATAGCTGCGACCGCGCTAACAAGCCGCGCTTTTGCATTTCTCTGTTTCAAGGCCACCTTCATGACGCAAGCCGCCCATACCTCTTTGCGCAACATCGCCATCATCGCGCATGTTGACCACGGCAAAACCACACTTGTGGACCAAATGCTTGCCCAAAGTGGCACTTTTCAGGCTCACCAACAGGTGGATGAGCGTGCAATGGATGCCAACGACCTTGAAAAAGAACGCGGCATTACAATTTTGGCAAAATGCACATCTATTCTAGTTGATGGCACACGTATCAATGTTGTGGACACACCGGGCCATGCCGACTTTGGCGGCGAGGTTGAGCGTATCTTGTCTATGGTTGATGGTGTGATCCTGTTGGTCGATGCCGCCGAAGGGCCCATGCCGCAAACCAAGTTTGTGCTTGGCAAGGCGCTGTCACTTGGCCTGCGCCCCATTGTGGTCATTAACAAGGCTGATCGCCCCGATGCCCGCTTTGACGAAGTACACGAAGAAATTTTCGACCTGTTTGCGGCGCTTGATGCCGATGAAGACCAGCTTGATTTCCCCATGCTGTTTGCTTGTGGTCGTGATGGCTGGGCTGACGATTCACTCGAAGGGCCGCGCGAAAACC
The DNA here is from genome assembly GCA_965229935.1 of Alphaproteobacteria bacterium. Taxonomy (GTDB): domain Bacteria; phylum Pseudomonadota; class Alphaproteobacteria; order SPJN01; family SPJN01; genus SPJN01. Next base: position 252,334 of record CBDDKB010000002.1, on the reverse strand, counting down.
TTGTTGCCCTGTTCGACATGATCAAAAGCCATGTGCCGGAACCCAAGCCCGTCCGCGAGAATAAAAAGGACGAACCGTTCTGCATGTTGGCCACCACGGTTGAGGCTGACCCCTATTTGGGCCGCATCCTAACAGGCCGCATTGAATCTGGCATCGCAAAGCCGAACCTGCCCATCAAGGCGCTTAGCCGCGATGGCAAGCTGATCGAACAAGGCCGTCTGACAAAAATTCTTGCCTTCCGTGGCCTCGAACGTATCGCCCTTGATGAAGCAAGCGCGGGTGACATTGTGGCTGTCGCCGGTTTGACCGAGGCAACAGTTGCAGACACGCTGTGCGACCCCTCAATCGATGAAGCGATGGACGCCCCCGCGATTGATCCACCCACCCTTGCCATGACCTTCTCCATCAACACCTCGCCCCTATCGGGTCAGGATGGTGACAAGGTGCAGTCACGCGTCATTCGTGACCGCCTGATGCGCGAGGCCGAGGGCAATGTCGCTATCAAGATCAGCGACACCGAAGACAAAGACAGTTTCGAAGTGGCCGGTCGCGGTGAATTGCAGCTTGGTGTTTTGATCGAAACCATGCGCCGCGAGGGGTTCGAACTTTCCATTTCTCGTCCCCGCGTATTGACGAAAGAAGACCCCGACACGGGTAAAGTGTTGGAGCCGATTGAAGAAGTCGTCGTCGATGTGGACGAAGCCTATACCGGCGTCGTGGTTGAAAAGATGGCCGCACGCAAAGGCGATCTGGTTGAAATGCGCCCCTCAGGCGGCGGCAAGTCACGCGTTGTGTTTCATGCCCCTGCCCGTGGCCTGATCGGCTATCATGGTGAATTCCTAACCGATACGCGCGGCACTGGCATCATGAACCGTCTGTTCCTTGAATATGGTCCGTGGCGCGGCAAGGTTGATAGCCGCCGCAACGGAGTGATCGTTTCGAACGAAACAGGCAAGTCTGTTGCCTATGCCCTGTGGAACCTTGAAGAACGCGGGACATTGTTCATCGGGTCTGGCGAGCAGGTCTATGAAGGCATGGTGCTGGGCGAAAATGCACGCGGTGACGATCTGATCGTGAACCCGCTTAAGGGCAAAAAGCTGACCAATGTCCGTGCCTCAGGCAAGGATGATGCAGTGCGGCTAACGCCGCCCAAACGCCTGTCCTTGGAAGAGGCCATCGCCTATATCGAATCGGATGAACTGGTTGAGGTAACACCAAACCATGTCCGTTTGCGCAAAGTTCATCTTGATCCCCATGAACGGAAAAAGGCCAAGGCACGCGAAGCTACCGGCGGTTGATCCATTTTGGGACAAAACCTGCCCTTTTGTCGCATTTGGCTTTGACAAAAAGGGAATCTGTGATAATTCTTGGTTACTGAACAGTTAGCTTTTCAGTTGGACTGCTGCACAAATAAGCGGCAGCTAATCGGAAAGAGAACTATTCAGCCTGTTGAAACAAGTCGTGGTTGGCCCTGTTTTGACAGTGGCAGTCGGTCAAAGACTGTTGGATAGAGTGGCGAAAGCCGAAATTGCGTATCTGGTCTTTGCGTCCTTGTGGGTTTTGGGCGTGAAATCTGTATCTGTCGTCGGTGTGGTAACTGGCATGGATAATCGCAACGGCACCTAGGTAATGCGCTCTCCGACTATTTGACCATCGCTGCTTTAGGTGCATCTGCGTTGCTTTGCATGCAGATTGGTCGGGAAGGAGAGATGCGCTATGGCACATCCAGTTGACAGTCATGTCGGCCAAAGGCTGCGGCAACGCCGCTGGCTGATGGGTATGACACAGCAAGAGCTGGGTTCCGCTGTCGGAATCCGGTTCCAACAGATTCAGAAATATGAAAGTGGCGCAAATCGCGTCAGCGCCAGCCGTTTGTGGGACATCTCGCAAGTGCTTGAGGTACCCGTGGCCTTTTTCTTTGAAGGCCTGAACAGCGCCGCGCAAGACGACGATCAGTTTCAGGGCGCAATCGCCCATGGTGACACCCCGATTAATGGCACTGCCATGAATGGTGCCCATAATGATAATGACATGCCATCCGATATTTTAGGACGGCGCGAAACCGCGGACCTGGTCCGTGCCTATTACACAATTCCCGAATCGAAACGGCGGCAGTTCCTTGAACTCGCCAAAACGATGGGAGACGCGGGCTGACATCCCCCAATCCTCCAATACCCGCGTCTTCGGCCCCGCCTTTCCCCCAATGAGGCGGGGCCAATTTTTTGGCTGACCTGTGCGGCGTGATAGGGTAAGCCAAGATCATGAGTTTGATTACCGACATTGAATCCGAATTGATGGGTTTTGCAGACAGGTTGGCAGATGCTGCGGCCGCAGCCGCCCTGCCCCTATTCCGCAACCTTGCTGCCATCGAAAACAAAGCCGCGCCCGGCGATTTCGACCCCGTGACAGAGGCAGACAAGGCAGCCGAAACTGCCATGCGCGCCCTGATCACCAGCACCTATCCCGATCATGGCATTATCGGTGAAGAACATGATGATGTACCAAGCCAAAACGGCCTTAATTGGGTGCTGGACCCAATTGATGGTACCCGCGCCTTTGTTGCCGGGATGCCTGTTTGGGGCACACTGATCGCCCTTGGCGATGATGAGGGGCCGAAAATCGGCGTGATTGCCCAACCCTATATCGGCGAACGGTGGGCAGCAGGCCCATCAGGCGGACAGTTTACTGACCGTTCCGGCACACGCCCCCTGACCACAAGCGGCTGCACGCAGCTTGATCAGGCCACCATTATGGCAACGCATCCTGCAATCTTTGCCGAGCCGGGTGAATGGGATTGTTTCCAAAAGGTCGAAAGCGCCTGTCGTCAGGTCCGCTGGGGCGGCGATTGCTATCAATATGGGCTGCTCGCGCTCGGCACAGTTGACCTTGTGATTGAATCAAGCCTGCAACCCTTTGACGTGCAGGCGCTAATCCCTGTCGTGCGCGCAGCAGGTGGCGTCATCACTGATTGGTCCGGTAATGATGCAAGCCAAGGCGGGCAGATCATCGCTGCAGCAACGCCGGAGTTACATGAAGCGGCCCTGAAGCTGCTTGCCCCTGCGGCTGCAGGCTAGAACCCAGCGCGCCAATCATCAAAGTTGCGCCAATAAGTTTCAACCACCTCGTCTATTTCGCGCATCAATTCATGTTGGGCGTCAGGGATGGCGCAAAGTGTGGCGTTAGATAGACGTTTCACATATTTCTCATGCGCTTCGGTCGGGACCAAACGATCACCAACAGCCGTTTGAATCAATATCGGCATAGACAGTGTGCGCAAGGTGGTCCGCCAATGAAGGGCGCGAATTGCTTCACAAGCAGCGGCCAACCAGCCATTGGTCGGCCCCTTAACCAACAAATCAGGATCAATGGCGTAAAACCCTGAATCATTCGCATAGCGTTGCGGGTCACGGGTGACCTTCTGCTCCTCAAAACTATGGGGAGTGGGATCAGATTCGCCCCCCAAGGGATAGGCAGCGGATCTGCCCAGCAACAGATTGAATCGCAGAGCGACCTCAAAAAACAATTGATTGGTCGGCAGACGCATCCCCACCATCGGCGCTGACAGGGCAACGGCCTTTACCCGCTGGGTGTGACGTGCGGCATACAATAATGACAGGGCCCCGCCCATTGAATGGCCCATCAGCATTTTTGGCTGGGTCACACGACGATCGACCAACGCAACAGATGTCAGCACCCGTTCAAGATCATCCAAATAGGTGTCGAAATGGTCGATATGGCCGCGAAACCGATCAGGCAATAAACGGCTCGACAAGCCCTGCCCGCGCCAATCAAGGGTCAGCACATCATAGCCGCGTGTCAGCAATTCATTGATCGGCTCGTAATATTTTTCGATAAACTCGCTTCGCCCGCTTAAGAGCAACGCTAAATGCCGCTCATATCTTGTGTCGGGCGAACCGGACAGAAACTGCGCCACCCTAACCTTGGCCCCGCCCTTTACAGGCAAAAAGCAGGCGGAACTTAGCCCCGGCTTTGGGTATTGCCCGCCCTCATTCAATGGTGCGGGTTCAAACGGCAGGTCGGTCAATGGCATATGATGCCCCCATTTCGATCAAAGATTTACTTCCACTTAATCGTTTACATGATTAACCATAGGCCTGTCGGTAATGACAGCCGACCTGATGACACAGTTTAAGGCCGTTCCCCCATCCATGTCTTTGCCGCTCGCATTTCCAGATTTCGCTTTATTGCCGCCGCTATATGAAATCGCGCTGGCGATGCTGTTTGGCGCAATAGCCGCCCTGCCAATGCAAATGATTGCCCAACGGTATGAGGCAAGCCCGTCACTACAGATCTTGGTCGCAGGTGGCGCGATCACCGCCGCGATCGGCTATGGCTTGGGCGGGATACATTCAGACAATGCGGGCATCGCCACCTTGTTGGTTAGCCTGCTTTTGTTTCTTGCCAGCCTAATCGACCTTGCTGTCCTGCGCCTGCCAAACCCCCTTGTTCTTGCGCTCGCCGCGCTCGGCTTGGGGATGAGTGCGCTTAATATCGGCCCCGCCCTGCCCGACGCCTTATCAGGGGCCGTGTTGGGCCTTGTCCTGATGGGGATGACAGGCGCGCTCTACAAACTTCTGCGTCGCCAATCGGGCTTGGGAATGGGCGATGTTAAAATTGCCGGGGCCTTGGGGCTTCTAGTGGGCGCCCAAGGTATGTTGCTGGTCTTACTGGCTGCAAGCTTGCTACAGGCGCTGATCGGAATCATGACGCTTTTATTCGGGTCGGGAAAAATCAGACAGGAACAGCCATTCGGCCCTGCCCTATGTCTTGCGGCGTGGATCATGATCCTGTTTGCCGCCTAACGCCCGCCACAAAAAGAAACGCCCCACGCTGGACAGCGCAGGGCGTTACATAGATAGGCTGAAAACAGGGCTGATTAGCAGCCGGCTGATTTCTTCAACTGGGCTGACGGACGGAACCGCAGCACCTTGCTTGCCTTAATTTTAATCTCTTCACCGGTCTGCGGGTTACGACCCTTACGTGCAGCGCGCTTTGAAATTGTGAAGGTGCCGAATGTACCGATCTGGTAACGACCTTCTTTCTTGCTGCGCTTCAAACCAGCTTCGATTTCACCAAAAACGAGATCGACCATCCGCTTGGCTTCTGCCTTGGAGACCTTGCCCTTTTTGGCGACATTTTCAATAAATTCTGCCTTGCTCATTTTTATTCCCCATATCTTGTGTGGAGGCCTATATATAGCCTAATTGCCTGTAAAAATCTACAAAATGCTGCGATCTGATCTTTTTTCGCGACAGGTTTTTTTCAGCCGTTATGATGCCACTCAATCACCAATTCTGAATGAGACACAAGCATCATGAGCGACGCAAAAGACTGGTCCGAAGACATTGCCGAAATCAAAAACCGCCGCAATTTGGCAAAGGGTCAGGGCGGGCCTGAGGCGATTGAGAAGCATCACGCAAAAGGGCGGCTGACCATTCGGGAACGAATTAATCTTGCGGTCGATCAGGACAGTTTTGCGGAAGTTGGCGAAGGCGCAGGCGCGCCTGAATTTGATGAAGATGGCAATCAAATCGGCTTTACTCCGCCCAATTATGTGCTGGGTTTTGGCCGCATGAATGGTCGCCCGGTTGTGGTCGGCGGAGAAGATTTCACAATCAAGGGCGGCTCCCCCACGCCGTCAGGTTTGCGAAAAAGCGTTTATTCTGAACAACTTGCACTCGATTACCAGTTGCCATTGGTGCGCCTATTGGAAGGCGGCGGCGGATCTGTTGGGGGTGCTGCGGCGAACCAATCCGGCAGTGGCAAGGGCCCGCCCCCACGGCCCAGCGGCGGCGATCCTGTTTTTACAGACCCGCGCTTTTTGTCGATCACGCAGGTGTTGGGAGAGGTGCCGGTCGCCTCTGCCGCGCTTGGGCCCGTCGCCGGATTTCCCGCTGCCAGACTGGCCGCTAGCCACTTTTCAGTTATGACGCGCAAGACCGCACAGGTGCTTGTTGCAGGCCCGCAGGTCGTCTCTCGCGCCCTTGGTCGTGAGCTGACAAAGGAAGAATTGGGCGGCGCAAAAGTTCATCTGAAGGCCGGAACGGTCGACAATGTTGCCAAGGATGAAGAGGACGCAATCAATCAAGTTCGCCGGTTTTTGTCCTATTTGCCTGCAAATATCCACGAATTGGCACCCCGAATCGAATCAGGTGATTCGCCTGATCGGATGGAAGACAGCCTGCAAACACTGATTCCGCGCGATCGCCGCCAACCCTATGACGCGCGCGCCATGATCAAGGCCATTGTCGATCAAGACAGTTGGTTTGAAATGACCCGCAAATATGGCCCGGGCCAAATCACAGGCCTTGCCCGCCTAAACGGTCAGCCGGTCGGCATATTGGCGAATGATTGCCATTTTTATGCAGGGTCAATGACAGCTGACGGCGCCCAAAAAGTACGCCGTTTTGTCGATCTGTGTGACACATTCCACTTGCCCATCATCAGCTTTGTTGATGAACCGGGCTTTATGATTGGCCCGGATGCCGAACAGGCCAGCACGATCCGCTATGGCGCGGCGGCCATCGCCGCTGTGATGCAGGCAAAAGTGCCATGGGCGAGTGTCATTGTCCGCAAAGTTTTCGGGGTTGCGGGTGCTGCCCATTTTGGGCGCAAAGCCTACACCCTCGCCTGGCCCAGCGCAGAAATGGGCGCCCTTCCTGTCGAAGGCGGCGTTGCCATCGCCTTTGGCAAATTGATTGCACAAGCCGACGATCCAGAAGCCAAACGGGCCGAACTAGAAGCCATGCTGGCAGCAAGACAGTCACCCTTCCCAAGGGCAGAGGCGTTTGGCTTCCACGAGTTAATCGATCCTGCGGAAACGCGGCCCTATTTGTGTGGCTGGATTGACCGCATTGTCCCGCAGCTCGCCCGTGATCTGGGTCCCCGCACCTATTATTACCGCCCGTAAGTGCGCGCCCCCTGAAAGCTGTCAATCTTACTCCAATCTTATCTTTGTCCTGAACTTGCCCCATTCTTGCCCGAATGCGACAGACAATGGCCGATGACTAAAGCGCATCCCTGCGCGATTAAGGAGAAAGAGAATGAATAATCTTGCAGGCAGCCTAATCAGCGCATCAGCCATTTTGGTAGCAAGCATGAGCGTCGCCCACGCTGGAAGCAATAATGGCGGCGCTTCGCTTGGTGCCTATGGCTCCGTCAATGCACAGCTTGAAGCGATGGACGATAATCGCGACGCCGTTATTACGCGTGCAGAGGCGAAAGATTTTTATGACAAACTATATCGCAAGCTGGAATTTACCGATGATGAACCCGGCATCTCGGTCGAGGACCTTGTTAAGGGCCCGCAAAAACTGGCCGCCAAAAAAATGAAAAAAGAGAAACGTGACATGCGCAATCGCATGCGCGATCACTTTGACGATCTTGACTATAATCGCGACGACATGATCGACAGGGGCGAGTTTCTGGATGGAAAGCACACGCGCCATCACGACAAAGACATGACACACGACAAACGCGACCGCAAACTGCTCAACCATTTTGAAACACTGGATGGCAATGGTGATGGATACCTCAGCAAGGACGAGTTTCTGACCAATCACAATCATCACAAGGCGAACCATGATGATGAAGACCGCCACTATGCCATGGCAAAGCGGGCCCTTAAAAAAGCAGATAGGAACCGCGATGGCAGCCTGTCGCGTCTAGAATTCGTCAATGCCCAATGGGCGCGCTTCAACCGCACCGACACAAACAATGATGACAAGCTGGATCGCGACGAAATCCGCCGGTCAATCCGCGCCTCTGGCAGCGCCAAGGCAAGTTATAATCACAGCTATGACAATAATTATCAGTATGGCGACTATGATTACGGCGCGCCGACCGATCTGCGCGGGCATAGCGACTTTGAAGCCGATATTGACGAAGAAATCAGCGTTTGGCGCAATCCGGACGAGCGGTAATCTCCCCACTCCTCACACCACCGCTTGACCTTGGAAGGCTGGACCGCTACATGCGATCCAGCTTTCTTAATTTTGTGTGAGGCCCCCATGGCTGCCCCGACCCCATTTGACTATCCCATTGATCAGGTAAAAGGCTTTCTTGACCCAGCAGAGGGCGAGGCACTTTATAATGCTGCCTATGACGCCGCGCCTTTTGGGCCGATATTGGAAGTTGGGTCCTATTGCGGGAAAAGCACTATCTATCTTGGCAAGGCCGCAGCCCAGCAAAATGGGCAGGTCTATGCGCTCGACCATCATCGCGGGTCTGAGGAACATCAAAAAGGCGAAGGCTATCACGATGCCGAGCTTTATGATGATGAGATTGAGCGGATGGATTCCCTGCCCTATTTCCGCAGGGCAATATTCCGCGCGGGGCTCGAAGGGACTGTTGTGCCGCTGGTCGCAGATTCAGGAACCATGGCGCGGTTTTGGCAGACGCCTCTTTCCATGCTGTTTATTGATGGCGGCCATTCACTGGAACAGGCTTTGACCGACTGGCGTTCATGGGCGCATCATGTCCGTGTCGGTGGCACCCTGTGCATTCATGATATTTTTGAAAACCCGGATGAAGGCGGCCAAGCCCCCTATACGATATATAAACACGCGATTGCGTCAGGGCTATTCGAGGATGTGGATCGCGTGAAAACGCTGGGCGTCCTACGGCGCATTTAACCCCTGACGCAATCTTCATTTTTGCGCGGCTTTCTTTATCGCTTCGGGCCCAAATAATTTGGTCCCTACACTGGAAAGCGCGATTGCATCAGGTTTGTTCGAGGATATTGCAAGGGTAAAAACCTTGGGCGTTTTACGGCGGGTTTAACCCCTGACGCAATCTTCATTTTTGCGCGGCTTTCTTTATCGCTTCGGGCCCAAATAATTTGGTCCCTACGCTGGAAAGCGCGATTGCATCAGGACTATTCGAGGATGTGGATCGCGTGAAAACGCTGGGCGTCTTACGGCGCATTAAGCCTCAATCCACGCCGTCATGCCGGACTTGATCCGGCATCCATTACAGCATTTGAAATTCACTATGGACCCCGGATCGCACTATCGCTTGTCCGGGGTGACGTTACAGGAACTAATTACTCAGCCGCGCCATAGGCAGGATCAAACGCATCTTCATCTTCTGACAGCGACACGCTGGTAAACAGCTCAGCCGCGCCTGTGTGATGGGTCAGGGCATCGGCCGCAAGCAAGATTGCGGCTGCAGTCCATGTGGGGCGTTCCTCAGGCCAGACAATATCTTCGACGAATTGATAGCCCATCCAATAGGCACCATCATCATCGCGCCATTGATGCAACCAGCTATAGACTTGGGCCGCTTTGTCTGTTTGCCCGTTGGCTAGCAATGCCAACACAAGCTCGCACGATTCAGCGAATGTCACCCAAGGTTCGTCATTCACACAACGGCAACCCATGCCATCAACGACAAATTCATCCCAGCGTTCGGCAAGGCGTGCCTTGGCAGCCTGACCGCGATAGACGCCTGTCAGAACTGGGTAGAACCAATCCATGGAAAAACGCGCCTTGCTTTCCCATGTGCGGTCAAATTGATCGGGTGCATTGCGTAACGCATCACCAAGCTTACCGCGTGCCTCAAGCCAGTCCTGACGCGGCTCATCCGCAAGGACAGACAATTGCCACGCACATTCTAAGCTTTTGTAAATTGAGGAGCAGCCGGTAATCAGCGCATCATCGCAGGGACCGCCATCAGGCTCCCCCGCCCAGGGGATAACCCCGCTTTCTTCCTGCAACCCGACAACGAAATCGACAGCCTTTTTGACCATGGGCCAATAGGATAGCGCCGCTGCCTTGTCATCTGTCACCAGATAATAATGCCAAATGCCAGTTGCCACATAGGCACAAAAATTTGTTTCCTTGCGCGTTGCGTCAACAATGATGCCATTGCGATATTCAGCCCACCATGTGCCATCAGACATTTGATTGCGCACCAGCCAATCATAGGCCCGCCGCGCATTGTCATAGTCGCCGCCAATGGTCAGTCCCATGGCAGATTCAATATGATCCCAAACGTCGAACTTGGCCCCATCCTCCCACGCGATGGCACCATCAGCGGCCTGAACCTTGCGGATATAATCCAGCGTTGGTTCAAATATTTTGGCCGGAAAGGCACCTTTTGAGAGGTAGAGGTTTTTCATCAGCCTGTCTCACCAGCCTTGCGGAAGTAAAAGACGACAGACTTGCCAATCAGTGGGTTCAGAATTTTTTCCAAGGTTCGCGTCAGCCACGGCCCTTCAAGCAGATCCCATTCCAAGAACCGCTTATAAAGCGCAACGGCCTTGTTGGTATCCTGCGTGTCATAGAATGCGCAACGCAGCCACCAATAGGGTGAATGCAGGGCATGGGCCCAATGTTTGGCATAGGCTCTAAAGCCACGTTTTTCGATATCAGCCTTAAACCCCTTGGCCGTGAAAATGCGCACATGGCCGCCCGGTTCATTGTGATAATCTTCAGACAAGGCCCAGCAAATTTTTTCCGGCCCTTCGCGTGGGACGGATGCTGCGAACACGCCGCCCGGCTTCAAGATACGATAGATTTCGTCCAAGGCAGATTCATAGTCAGGAATATGTTCCAGCACCTCAGAACAAATCACCTTGTCAAAGCTTGCATCCGGGAATGGTAAGCGCAACGCATCGGCAACCGATACTGACCACTGCTGATCTTCAAGCGGCGGCACACCATAGGCATCCCAAAAGGCTTGGCGGGTTTTGTGGACATCGGCAAAGCCAAGATCAACACCGACTGCATGGCAATTGGCAGCGGCAAACATGGCGTGCGTATGACGCCCCTCGCCACAGCCAAGATCAAGGATCCGTTCACCGTCTTTCAGACCGATAATGTCAAATTTTACTGTCAGCATTGTTACGCGTTTCTGGCCTGATTAATTGCTGTTTCATATAGCGCGACGCTTTGTTCCGCCGCGCGTTTCCATGTAAAGGCGTTCAATATCCTGTCACGCCCCATTTTGGCAAGGTGGTCACGGCGCACAGGGTCATCAAGAAGCCCACCGATTTCCCGTGCCAAGGCACCTGCATCCCGCACAGGAACAACAATGCCCGCATCCCCCACCACTTCGGGTAGGGCCCCGCCAGCGGCGGATACCAAGGGCACGCCGCAGGCCATTGCTTCACCCGCTGGCAGGCCAAAGCCCTCATAAACGCTGGGGGAAACGGCAATCGTCGCCTCTGCCCACAGATCGACAATCTCTTCAGGCTTAAGCCCGTGGCGGAAGGTAATCGCATCCTCAAGCCCGAGTGATTTGATCTGGGTTTCGGTTGGCCCGCCCGGCTTTGGCGCGCCAATAACTGTCAATTCCAGATCAGCCCTGTCCTTGCGCAATATGGCCAGCGCATCGATTAGATAGTTCAGCCCCTTTAGCGGGTGATCCGCGCTTGCAATGGTCATCAGCCGATTTGATTTTCTTGTGACTGACGGGCGGGGCGAGAAAATCTCGCTATCAATACCGTTCAGCACAACCGTCATCTGATCGGGGCTGACATTGAAATCGCGCGCAATATCACGCTTTGAACATTCTGAAACTGTCAGAATATGTTTTAGCTTGCGGGCGACCTTGATCTGCATGGTCAGGAATGAATGCCAGCGTTTTGCCAACAAACGATATTTCCAATCCGGCGCCACATTAATAGCGATGTCACGATCAACCGTAATCGGGTGATGGATCGTTGTGACAACGGGATAGCCCATCTTTTCAAGCTTTAGCAGACCGGGGGCCAGACACTGATTGTCGTGTATAATGTCGAAGTCCGGCTTATTCTTTTTAAACCAGCGGACCAACCGTTCCCCAAACGTATAGGGTTCAGGGAAACCGCCTGTATTATGGCTCCACCACTCAAACAGGTCGATGCGGTCCTTGAAATGATGCCAACGCAACGCCTTCATGGCGTTTTCGGCAGCAAACAGATTCAAGCCCGGCAACTTAACCAGCGTGATGTCATCATCAAGATGAGGGTAAGGTTCGCCAGAGATCACAGTCACCTCATGACCCAAGTCACGAAGGGCATGCGCCAAATAGCGAATATAAATGCCCTGACCGCCCGAAAATGGTTGTGAACGGTAGCCAAGCAGGCAAATTTTAAGGGGTTGGCTCATTGAAGGTCAGCCCATAAATGCAAAAGCCCCGGCCAAAATGCGCCATAGGGCTTTTTTGCAGAATTGTCAGTTATTTGTTGCGCAGCACAATAACAGGGATCATTCAAAGCGCAATGGCCTGAAAACGCCCCAATCGCCGCATCTGACAGATAATCATCATCCCTTGCGGCAATCTGCGCGACTCTATAATCCCCACCATTTCGACGACAAAATCGCATAATTGGCTGGAAACCGCCATTTTCTAATTTAACACTAATTATATGTTATTTATTTTATTTCACACAAATAATTGAAATAATATCCCAAATATCCTATATTCCACGATGAACACAGTTTCTTTGAGGGACAAGATTATGGCCAACATGAATACAAAGCATGCCGCGCTGCAGGCGCTGACAGCCAACCTACTGCTTAGTGGGGATGTGGTTTACTGGTCATGTCGTGGCGACTGGTCCCTGAACCTGCAGGATGCACTGCTCGCCGCTGACGAGGGTGAGCTGGCCGCTCTTGAAGAACGCGTGACACGCGAAGAAAACGGCAATGATGTTGTTGCCCCCTATCTATTTCCGGTCGAGCGGGACGAGGACGGCACGATCCGCGCCATCTCCCAGCGTGAAATCATTCGCGCCAAGGGCCCGACCATCCGCACCGATCTTGGCAAACAATCGGGCCTGCGCCCCGGACCTGTCGATCAGGCGGCATAAGGATATTCCCCATGTATCAATATGATCAATTCGATAACGGACTTATAAGCGAACGGGTTAGCCAGTTCCGCGGACAGGTTGAACGGCGCACCGAAGGCAAGCTGCTGGAAGAAGAGTTTCGCCCCCACCGGTTGATGAACGGCCTTTATCTGCAGTTGCATGCCTATATGCTGCGTGTTGCAGTTCCCTATGGCACGTTGAACGGCGGTCAGATGCGCATGCTGGCCGATTGCGCCCGCAAATATGACAAAGGCTATGGCCACTTTACCACGCGCCAGAACATTCAGTTTAACTGGCCGCGTCTTGATGACGTGCCGGAATTGTTGAATGACCTCTCAGAGGTTGAGATGCACGCCATCCAAACCAGCGGCAACTGCATTCGCAACATCACAACTGACCAGTATGCCGGTGCGACACCAGAAGAGGTCGAAGACCCCCGCATCACGGGTGAGGTTTTGCGCCAATGGTCAACCTTCCATCCGGAATTTTCATTCCTGCCGCGCAAGTTCAAAATTGCCATCACCGCAACGGAAAATGACCGCGCCGCCATGCGCTTTCATGATATCGGCATCGAAATCGTTAAGAATGATGATGGCGAAATCGGCTATGCTGTATGGGTTGGCGGCGGACAGGGCCGCACGCCCGTTATCGCGAAAAAGCTGAACAGCTTTGTCCCCCGTCAGGATTTGATTTGCTATCTCGAAGCGGTACTGCGCACCTATAACATGCTGGGCCGCCGCGATAATCTTTACAAGGCGCGGATCAAAATCACGGTAAATGAAACCGGCGTTGAAGAATTCACCCGTCTGGTGGACGAAGAATTTGCGGCAGTGAAACAGCACGCTTATGATCAATTCCGCCTGCGGGACGAAGAATTTTCACGCGTTGCGGCCTTCTTCACTGACCCGGCCTATGAAAATCTGGCGGCGACAAGCGCAAGTTTTGAAGACGCAAAGGCAAAGGACACACGCTTTGCAGCATGGGCAGCAACTAATATCGCCACCCATAAGGTGCCGGGCTATGCCATCGCCAATATTTCGTTGAAGCCTGCGGGCGGCATTCCGGGCGACGCAACATCAGAACAGATGGATTTGGTTGCCGATCTTGCTGATCGTTACAGCTTCTCTGACATTCGCGTCACGCACGAACAAAACCTTGTTCTGCCGCACGTCAAGCTTGATGACCTTTATGCACTTTGGCAGGCGCTGGATCACCTTGATCTTGGTACAGCCAATCTGGGCCTTGTCACCGATATGATCGTGTGCCCCGGCCTTGATTACTGCAACCTTGCCAATGCCCGCTCTATCCCTGTGGGGCAGATGATTGATGCGCGCTTTGCTGATCTAAGCCGCCAACATGATATTGGTGAGTTGAAGATCAAAATTTCAGGCTGCATCAATGCCTGCGGTCACCACCATGTTGGTCATATCGGGATTTTGGGTGTCGATAAAAAAGGCACCGAATATTACCAGATCACTTTGGGTGGTTCAGCAGACGAAAATGCTGCCGTCGGCAAAATCGTTGGCCGTGCATTCGGCTATGACGAAGTTGCCGATGCGGTCGAAACCATTGTCACAACCTATGTGAATGGGCGCGACAGCAAGGAAGAATCATTCCTGTCCTATGTTGGCCGCGTTGGCCTCGACCCCTTTAAGGAGGCGCTTTATGATACTGAATAAGGATGGCCAGAAGCTGGTCGATGACAGCTTCACCCTGCTGGACGATGATGCGCCGCTCGACAAGGCACAGGCGCAAATTCTGCCGCTTGCCCGCTTTTTGACGGCAATCGAAGATGGATCCTTGACCGGGCGCACTGCACCGCTTGGTGTCCTATTGGCCCCTGCCGATGACACGCGCGCTATTGCCGACCATCTCGAGCAGCTTGACCTGATTGCTGTCGAATTTCCGCAATATAAAGACGGTCGCGGCTTTACCCATGCCCGTCTGCTGCGCGAACAATTGGGCTGGACAGGCGATCTTCGCGCTGTTGGCGATGTGCTATTCGACCAGTTGAACTATATGTTGCGCACAGGCTTTTCCAGCTTTGACGTGCGCAAGGACTATGACGCGGATCATTTTGCGGAGGCGATTGGCGCCTTTACCGAGGCCTATCAACAACCGGGCCTTGGTCGCACAACGGTGATTGAGAAACGCCACGCGGTCGGTTAAACAATGGGGCATGACTGCCCCACACACCGACAATATCAAGGTATCAATCGACGCGCGCGGTCTGCGCTGCCCCCTGCCCGTGCTAAAGGTGCAAAAGGCGATGCGCGCGCTCGCCGCCGGTGACGTGTTGTTGATCGAAACAACAGACCCTGTCTCCCCCCTCGACCTCACCCATTTTTGTGAGGAGCAGGGGCACACGATGCTAAGTCGCGAGGACCGGGACGATGGCAGCTATTGCTTTACTATCGCAAAGGGGCCCTGACAGGCCGATAGGGGTGCGTATCCCCGATTGTGAATGCTGCGATGCGGGCCTGCCCCAACGGGCTTAACAACCAGTCAGCAAATGCCTCACCTCGCGCATCCGCATCTTTTGTCATGCTGATCTCATACCGATTTTCAACATTTTCATCATCACCCACAACGACCCGCAGCGCCAAGTTACCTCCGACAGTGCTGAAACTGCCAGGCTCAGTCAGGGTATAGGCCCCAAGCTGGTCTGCCATACGCAAGGCCCCGGCCATGCCAATGCCCGCCTTGATATAATCGGTATAGGTTGGCAGTGCGCCAGTGCGTTGCCACAATGCCTCTTCACCTTTGTGAGTGCCTGACAAATCCCCGCGCGAAACAAACCGTGCCTTGCGTTCACGCATCAATGAAAATGCCTGTTCAAGGCTAGACGCTTCGGCAACAGTTGCCGGATCATCCAAAGGTCCAACTAGAATGAAATGGTTTGCCATAAAGGGGCGCGGGCGTGTTGTGTATCCGCTGTCATACAGGTTCTGCGCGCCGTCAGGTTCATGGGTCATGATGACATCAATTGTTCCATGACGCACCGCTGCATAGGCCTGCCCGGATCCGGTCACAATGGCCCGCACCTCCTCACCCGTATCTTCAAAATAGGCTGCGCGCAAATAGGGCCCAAGCCCTGACGCTTCCATCGAAGTAGTCATGATTACTGTCAGGGGTGCAGCAAAAGCGGGCAAGCTAAAACAACATAATATCACCGCAAGGATGAGCTGCCATCGCCTCACGACACAAGCTCCCCGGCGAGGAAGGCTGCTGCCTCCTGTGATTTGGGATTGGTCAGCACCTCAGCGGCAGGGCCAGCCTCAACCACCTTGCCGTCAACCATAATCACAACCTGTTCAGCCAGTCGGCGCGCCTGCCCAAAATCATGGGTCGTCATCAAAATGCCAAGCCCACGCTTGCGCATGTCTGAGATAACTTCCTCAACACTTTTTGTGGCACGGGGGTCAAGATGGGCTGTCGGCTCGTCAAGCAGTACAAGGCGGGGCTGCATCACCAATCCACGGGCAAGGCCAAGTATCGCCTGCTCCCCCGCAGATAAGGTAAGCGCCGGACGATCAGCCAAATGGTCAAGCCCAGCACCCGCTAAAAGCCCATTTGCGTGACTTATTGCGTCAGGCTTGCTCATGCCATGCACGCGCATCAGCCAAACCAGATTGTCCCGCACAGACCGTTCAAGAAAGCCCAGCTCATGGGCAACAAAGCTTTGTTCCGACAGGCTTGGGTCGCCATCATCACGCGCTATCGTGCCCGCCAACGGTTTAACCAACCCATGCAGCAATTTCAGCAGAAGGCTCTTCCCCGAGCCATTGGGCCCGATGATCACTGTAAGGGCAGAAGGGTCTAGCGCCACGTCATAGGGGCCAACCCCTGCATAGGTAACACCATCAAAGCGGATCATGACTTAGCCCCCCGCTCTCGCGTCAGACCACTTAGCAAGGCGCTGACGATCACCGTCATGGCGATCAAAACAAAGCCCAACCCCAAAGCCAGCGCCAGATTACCCTTTGCGGTTTCAAGCGTGATGGCGGTCGTCATAACCCGAGTATAGGCTTCAATATTACCGCCAACGATCATAACCGCGCCAACCTCGGCGCTTGCGCGACCAAAGCCAGCCAAAAGCCCGCCGATAATGCCGCGCCGCCCTTCTTTCATCAAGGTGACGACACCCGCAAGACGCGGCACATGATAGGCGCGCAACAACATGCCAAAGCGGGCGGACTGCGTGATCATGACATCGCGTGTATAGGCAGCAATTATCGGGGTGACCAAAATCACTTGCGCGATGATCATCGCCTGCTTGGTATAAAGCAGATCAAGCACGCCTAATGGGCCATTGCGCGCCAACAGCAGAAATACACCAAGACCGATCACAACAGGCGGCAGCCCCATAAACCCATTGGTCAATGTGGACAGGAAATCGCGTCCGCGAAATTGCTTAAGCGCCAGCAAGGTTCCGAACGGCACACCGATCAAGGCACCCAACACGACACTGACAAGTGAAATCAACAGCGACCGGCCGACAATCGCCCACACCTGTCCGTCCCCCGAAAGGAGCAACAGGAATGCATCAAGACTTGCATCAAGGAACGAGTTCATAGACTCTGCCTACTCAAACGGCGGTAAAGAGGCAAGCAAATGCAGCCCATTCACGGAATTGTCATCGCAGGTGGAGAAGGCAAACGCCTTGGCAGACAAGCGGCTGACAAAGGTGCACCTTCAAAACCATTGCGCCAGCTTAACGGAAAATTTTTGATCCGTCATGTGATTGACAGAATATTACCGCAGGTTGATTTACTGGCAATCAATGGGAATGAACCTGCCCTATCCGATTTTGGTCTACCCATGTTAAGCGACCTGTCAGATGAACGGCGCGGCCCGCTTGAGGGGCTATTCGCAGGACTAAGCGCCCTACCCTCCCCAGCGCTTCTTTTAACTGTGCCAACCGACACACCCTTTTTGCCAGACAATTTGGTTTCCATTCTGTTGCAGGCCCTAACCCAGACAGAGGCGGCGGCGGCCATTGCCCGCAGTCATAATAAAGATCATCCGACAATTGGCCTGTGGCGTCCGCAATTGTTGGACCCTTTGGAAGAACAGCTTGAATCGGGTCATTACAGCTTTATGCGTTTCGTCGATCAGATTGGCGCCGTCCGGGTGGATTTCGGCGACGAGACGCCTGATCCCTTTTTCAATATCAACACGCCTGACGACCTCGCCAAGGCTGAGAGTTTATTGTAAGAACGACGCACAGAAATTCACACAATCAAAAGCATCAACAAGGGAACAATTATGAAAGTGTCAGAGGCTTTGAAAAGCCGGAAAACAATTCGCGCCTTTAAATCAGACCCGATCAGCAAAGATGTCCTAACCGCTATTCTGGAAACCGCATCACGCACCGCATCGGGTGGGAATTTGCAACCATGGCATGTTCATGTTCTTGGCCCTGATGGCGTTAAACAACTTGTCGATAAGGTTGCCGAACAATTGCCAGAGAACCCGATGGGGCAAGGCGCCGAATATGACATTTATCCGCGCAAGCTGAAGGACCCTTACAAGGCCCGCCGGTTCGATATTGGTGAGCGTATGTATGCCACGTTGGGCATTCCGCGCGAGGATAAGGCAGCGCGCCTGATGTGGTTCGCCAATAATTTCCGCTTTTTTGGTGCGCCCAACGCCTTCATCTTTTCGATTGATCGGCAGATGTGCGAAGGTCAATGGTCAGACTTGGGGATGTTCATTCAGTCCATCATGTTGCTTGCCCGTGAACATGGCCTTGATACCTGTCCGCAGGAAGCGTGGGCAATATGGCAAGGCACCATTCGGGAGATGTTTGACATTCCCGAAGACCGCATCGTGTTCTGCGCCATGGGGATCGGCTATCGCGACGACGATGCTGTGGTCAACAGCCTAGATAGCCCGCGTGCGCCGATGGATGAATGGGCCAGCTTCTCAGGCTTTTGATCTCGCATCCCAATAAGATGCCGCTTGCGCCTCAGCCTCTGTTTGGGTGGTGGCGCGACCGGCAATCACTAGCGCCTGTGCCGCTGTACCAATCACGACCGCACGGCCAATCTCGTCATCTGCTTCAGCGCGCCACACCGCCAATAGGTGATCAAGCGTTGCAGGCTCCACCTTCGGGCCCAACGCCTTATCAAGCAGGGGTGACCAGTTTTCCTGCGTGTCATTTAATGACAGCAGAACAGGCTTGAACGGTGTGCGTTCAGCCTCCCCACCGCCGCCCTTGATCACACCGATGCGCGCTGTCCCCAAAAGGCGGGCGGCACCTAATTGCACATCAAGATAGGGTGGATGGAAGATACCGACAAAACTCGCTGGTGCATTCAGCGGGTTTAACGTTCTCACAACCGTATTCACCGCCGTGCGCAGCCCCAGCATAGGACGCAACCCAACCAGACTTTGCGTTACAGGCGACAGATACCGCAGCGGCAGATAAGCGAAGTTGCGGTCCGCGATTTGTGACTTTGCCTCATCAATCGTCGTAGCAACAGGCAGTCCCAAAGCGGCAAGACATTGTTCCGTCAAGGTGCCGTTTGTCAGGTGGGAGTTATAGCCATGCATCGCCACACGCACACCGTTTTGTGCCAGCAACAAGGCAGACAGCAAAAACCAGGGCGCGCCGCGTGACCTGCCCGCCGCATAGCTTGGCCAATCAAGGTCAGCATATGTGTCGCCGCCGCTGACCAGTCGCGGCAAACCTTCATGTTGGCGCACAGCCTCAGCCAATCCGGCAACTTCTTCAGGGTTTTCGTGGCGATAGCGCAGCAACAACAAAAAGGCACCGACCTGAATCGGGTCTGCGCGTCCATCCAACACCATCGACATGGCCTCAAAAGCCTCATCCCCGGTTAAGGAACGCGACCGACCCGGCCCACGTCCCAGCGCAGCCAAATAGGCTGAAAATGGATGCGGGTCATCCGCGTCATAGTCGTGGTCAAATCGTGTCATAATGCGGTGGTAACTGAAGAATCATCGCTGAACAAGCACAGCAGGCACATAAAGACTGCCCAAAAGAAAACGTGCCGGACGATCAGACCACGATCCCTCACTATCGTTAACCCCTTCAAAACCACACACGGGGTTCGGTCAATCTGTCCGGCACGTCGGCCTCGCGCCCTATACTATGCAAAAGCCGTGCCAATTTAGTATCATAGGGAAATCGCGGCGTTTTTGGACTTCTACAGCCCTGAACAGCGGACAAATGCTGGTTTTTTGTGCAGCGCGCACAGACTTGCGGCAATCAGGTTTATTCGATAGGCAAAATGAATGACTAGGCAAACCTCCACCCCAACCGCAGTTTTAATCGGTCACGGCAGCCGCCACCAAGCCACAGCGGCGGCGGGGCGTGAATTTGCCGATCAAGTTGCGCGGACTTTGGGTCAGCCCGTCAAGTTAGGATGGTTGGATTATTGCAACCCGCCTATCGAGAAGGTGTTAGCGGACTTAGCGGCACAGGGCATCGACACTCTTTCCGTACAGCCCCTAATGCTGACCCCTGCAAGCCATGTAACCCAAGACATTCCTAACGCCCTAACAGGCTTTGCCGGGCATGTGGATGTTGCGCCACCTTTGGGTGACCCAAATTTTTTGTGCGAAATCATGACCCCGCTTGCTTTGGAATTGGCGAAGGAACTGCCTACAAAGCCAACGCTTTTCTTGGTAGCGCGCGATAGCCACGGCCCCGCCTTTAAGGAACAGGCACAACGGCTTGCCGCCATGTTAACAGCGGCAACGGGACTGGCCGTTCAGGTCGGCTATGTCGGGGCCACAGATCAAAAATGGGAAGATGTTTTGACGTCCCTCCCCGATGGCCCCCTATTGGTTCTGCCAACCCTGCTTTTTCCCGGTAAATTGTGGGATCAGATTGCTGCGCACATTACGGATCGCGCTGCGCCCGCAATGATATTACCGCCCCTGACCCAAATCCCACAAATGGCCCAAAGGGTCGCGCAACAGATTAGGGACTTGCAGATCAGTATGGCGCATGATTGTTAGGCCCATGACCAGCACACAAGACAGTTTTGGATTTAACCTGCCGCAGATAGAGCCCGGATGGGTTTGGCTGACAGGCGCTGGGCCCGGAGACCCCGGTCTATTGACCCTGCTTGCCTTGGCAGGCCTTAAAAGCGCAGATGTCATCATCTATGATGCGCTTGTGTCCGAAACAATCCTGAACGCGGCACGCCCTGACGTCGAACTGATCTATGCGGGCAAACGCGGCGGCAAGCCATCACTCAAACAGCCCGACATTTCCGCAAAATTGGTGGAACAGGCCAAGCTTGGCAAACGTGTATTGCGGTTAAAGGGGGGTGACCCCTTTGTCTTTGGTCGCGGCGGGGAGGAGGCCTTGGCGCTTGTTGAGGCGAACATCCCCTTCCGCCTTGTGCCCGGCGTCACTGCAGGCATTGCAGGCCCTGCCTATGCTGGCATTCCTGTGACCCACCGCGATGCCAATCACGCGGTTACATTCGTCACAGGCCACAGCGCGGCAGGCGATGTGCCCGATAGCGTGGATTGGGAGGCGATTGCCAAAACAGCCCCGGTCATCGTGCTTTATATGGCGATGCGCCATTTGGGCCTGATCACAGAACGGCTGATTAATGGTGGGCGCGATCCATTAGAATCTGTTGCGCTGATTGCGCAGGCAACAACGGCAGACCAAAAGGTCGTGACAACGACCCTACAAGCCTGCTCACAAACTGCGCTGACACATGAAATCAAGCCGCCAGCGCTGGTCATTATCGGTAAGACCGTTGATTTGCGCGATCAACTGGACTGGCTACGCAACCTGCCAGATGCCACGCAGGCGACTAAGCCTGTGGGCCGGCAACATCCCGGATAATGTCTAGCACCTTTGCGCCACCGCGATCACAGGACCGCCCCGCCATGGCCTGCCGATATTGATCTTTCTTACTTTCCAGATCAGCGACAGCTTCCAACAGGCTTTGCGCCGTCAGCTCTTCCTCAGGCAAAACCGCTGACAAACCATCCGCGCGCGCTAGGGCTGCATTTTCAATCTGGTCACCACGGCTTTGCGACAGGGGAAGCGGGATCAACAGGTTCGGAATGGTCAGAGCCACAAGCTCCGCAATGGCGTTTGCACCTGCGCGACTGACCGCCAGATCAGCAGCGGCGAGCAGATCGGCAAACTCCTCACGCACAAATTCCGCCTGCCAATAATGGGCCTTGCCTTCAAGTGACGGATCAAGATTACCCGCCCCCGTCACATGCACCACATCATAAGTCTTGCTCAGATCATCAAGCCCGGCGCGCAGGGCGGCATTGATCGCCTTTGCCCCTAGCGAGCCGCCAAAACAAAGCAGGATAGGCCGCGCACCATCAAATCCTGTTAAAGCCAACGCCTTATCCCGCGCGCCATGAAATAGGCTTTCGCGCACGGGCGCCCCTGTCAGGGCAGCGCGCGGGTCCGCAAGCAGGGGCGAATCTGCATAGCTGACGCAAATTTTAGCAGCGAAACGGCCACAAATTCGATTGGCCAATCCCGGCGTCCTGTCGCTTTCATGAATGATAATCGGCACCCGTGCCAACCACGCCCCGATCACGGGGGGCACCGCCGCAAAACCGCCCTTTGAAAAAAGCAGGCGGGGCCGTTTGGCAAACATGTTAACCGTTGCGCGCAAAACACCCCAGCCAATCACAAAAGGATCGAGGAAATTTTGCCAACTGAAATAGCGGCGCAGCTTACCGCTGGGGATCGGCTGATAGGGAATGGACGCGCCCTCGATAATCCCACGTTCAATCCCCTTGGGCGTGCCGTAATAAAGCACGGCCCAGCCTTCGGCCTGCAATTGTTCAATCAGGGGCAGATTCGGCGTCACATGCCCGGCGGACCCGCCACCGGCAAAACTGATCAGATTATTGGCGCGCGTCACGGTTTTGGAAGCTCCCCTCATTGACACGGATGGTGGAATGACCCACAGACTATATGATTGCACCTATCGCACAAATCATAACGACAAACTCTTGAGGCAAAAGTGTGACCGATCGCAAGGCTGACAGTCAAACCGCACCGCTGGTCATGGGCATTAATGCCGTCATCACCGCCATTGTGGATGGCGAACCTTGCGTCTTTACCGTCTCGGGCGACCGTGCTGTGCCCGACCATGATGCAGACGCCTTCCCCGCATCTGATCAGCCGCAAAATTTGCCCGCCGCAGAAGATGCCGCCCTGCCCTTTGGCCCCTATGACCCGGTGCACCACCGCACACTGGAATTGGGCTTGCGCGCCTTTGTGGCGGAACAAACACCGTTTTCTTTGGGCTATGTGGAACAGCTATATACCTTTGGGGATAGAGGCCGCTTTACCAAGCCTGAGGCAGGCGCACCGCATTTTGTATCTGTCGGCTATCTGGGCCTGACCCGTGCCTCCAACGCAGATGAAGCACGCGGCGGCGCATGGCGCCCCTGGTCGCTTTACTTTCCATGGGAAGATCGGCGCAACGGCCCCTCCCCCCTTATTGCACAACATATCGAACCGGGATTGGCAAAGTGGGTCGCCGCCACAAAGGACAAGGCCCGCAAGGCGCGACGACAAGAACGGGTGCGCGTCTGCTTTGGCCTTGAAGGCGCGCGCTGGAATGACGAACAGGTCCTCGAACGGTTTGAACTTTTGTATGAGGCCGGCCTTGTGGGCGAGGCATTGCGAGATCAGGGCCTGACCCGCACAGGCTCCCGGCCTTTAGGTCCGACGATGCGCTTTGATCATCGCCGCGTGCTGGCGACCGCAATCAGCCGCCTGCGCGCCAAGATCAAATACCGCCCTGTGATCTTTGAACTGATGGACGAAGGCTTCACCCTGACTGAACTGCAAAAAACGGTTGAGGCTATTGCAGGCTCCTCCCTGCACAAGCAAAATTTCCGCCGTCTGCTCGATCAAACCGGATTGGTTGAACCGACCGGCAAGAAAATACGCGGCACCGGCGGCAGGCCCGCCGAACAGTTCCGGTTCAGGCGCGAGGCGATTCGTGATCGGCTGGATATCGGCATGAAAATGCCCCGGCGCTGATCAGCCCCACCCCTCACACGTAAAAGATGACAGATTTTTTACAAAATAGGCCTTGACTTATTAATGCTCAAATGTAGCATAAGGGCCAACCAGCCTGTGCTGGTCTCTTTTTGCAGTTTATTATGCTCATATTGAGCAAAACAAAGAGGCAATGCCGAATGGTCCGATTGGGGGACCAACCTTGTCTCACCCGGAATGAAGGGGCTTTTCCATGGCCACGACCGCTCAATCAGCCGCCAGCGCGGCGCCTGCCTACACACCTGCGATTGCCGAGGCTACCCGCCCGCTGTTTGAAAAGGTTTCAGACATTATCCCTGAAATCGAATGGCCCAGCTTTGCGCCCTATGTGCATGAGATTAACCGCCTAAAGAAGGAGCGGAATGCCGTCATTCTCGCCCATAATTATCAGACGCCGGAAATCTTTCACACGATTGCCGACTTTACAGGCGACAGTCTGCAACTGGCCCGCGAAGCGGCACAGTGCGATGCCGATGTGATTGTCCAATGCGGCGTTCATTTCATGGCAGAAACGTCAAAAGTGCTGGCCCCGGAAAAGAAAGTTCTGATCCCCGACATGGAAGCGGGCTGTTCGCTCGCCGCGTCCATCACAGGTGCTGACGTGCGCCTGTTGAAGGAAAAATATCCCGGTGTGCCGATTGTCACTTATGTGAACACATCTGCTGATGTGAAGGCGGAAAGCGATATTTGCTGCACCAGTTCCAACGCCGTTCAGATTGTGGAAAGCCTTGGCACAGATCGCGTGCTGATGATCCCCGACGAATATCTGGCGCAATATGTGGCCACCCAGACCGATGTTGAGATTTTGACTTGGAAAGGCCATTGCGAGGTTCATGAACGGTTCAGCGCCGCTGACATCGCAACCTATCGTAAAAGCCATCCCGGCGTCGTCGTGTTGGCCCATCCCGAATGCCCGCCAGATGTGATTGAGGCTGCGGATTTCACAGGCTCCACCTCTGGTCTGATCAATTATGTTGATCAAAAACGCCCCACACGGGTCGTTATGATCACCGAATGTTCAATGTCAGACAATGTGGCTGTTGAATTCCCCGATGTGGATTTTGTGCGCCCATGTAATCTGTGCCCCCATATGAAACGGATCACGCTGCCCAAAATCCTCGACACGCTACAAAACATGCAACACGAAGTGCATGTGGATCAGGCTGTTGCTGATGGTGCCCGCGCATCTGTTGAAGCCATGCTGGCTGTCGTCTGACGGATTACACCCTTATGACCGACCAGCCCATAGTCATTGTCGGAGCGGGGCTTGCAGGCCTGCAGGCAGCCATTTGCCTTGCCCAATCCCCCCGCCCCGCCCCTGTCTTGCTGGTCACCGCAGCTCCCCTTGAAGAAGAAGCCGCCTCCACCTGGGCGCAAGGGGGTATTGCCGCCGCAATCGCCGACACGGATTCAGCCACACAGCATTTTGAAGATACGCTGATGGCTGGGGCGAACCTGAACAATCGCACCGCCGTGCGCATTTTGGTTGATGGCGTCAAACTGGAAGTTGAAAGCCTGATTGACATGGGCATCAACTTTGCCCGCAATGATGATGGTGACTTTGACCTCGTCCGCGAAGGTGCCCATTCCCATAACAGGGTTTTGCGCGCCGCGGCTCATGACGGGTTTGGTCGCGAATTGATGCGCGTGTTGGTGCGTCAGGCAAAGGCACTGCCCGCCATCACGATATTGGAAGACCACATCGCCACCGGGCTGTCAGTCGGCGATGGACAAATCAGCGGCGTTTCACTTGCCCCGCGGCCCCATGGGCCACATGAACGGGCAGACGCGCCATTTTGGCAGGCCGCACGGGCGGTTATTCTAGCAACAGGCGGTATTGGCGGCCTGTACCACGTGACAACAAACCCGATGGGCGCGATCGGTGGCGGGCTTGTTATGGCGGCGCAAGCTGGTGCTGCCGTGTCTGATATGGAATTTGTACAGTTCCATCCCACCGCACTTGATATTGGTCGTGACCCGGCCCCGCTTGCCACAGAAGCATTACGTGGCGAAGGCGCTATTTTACTGGATGGCAAGGGCCACCGCTTTATGCCTGCAGCGCATGAACTGGCAGAACTTGCCCCCCGCGATATTGTTGCGCGCGCCATTCACCGTGCCAAACTTGAAACAGGCGCAGCCCTGCTTGACCCGCGCGAGGCTGTCGGCGACGCCTTCCCCGAACAGTTCCCCGCTATATATGAGGCAGCGCTGTCGGCCGGGATTGATCCGGTCAAGGACCCGCTACCTGTTGCCCCTGCAGCGCATTTCCATATGGGCGGCCTGACCGTAGACCTTGATGGCCGCACCTCCATCCCCGGTCTGTGGGCCGTGGGCGAGGTTGCCTGCACAGGCGTTCATGGTGCCAACAGACTTGCCAGTAACTCACTTGCTGAAGGGTTGGTGTTTGGCCGCCGCGCCGCGCGCGATGTTTTGAACGCAGACCTGCCCTACCCGCCTGCCCCCGCAGGCATTCCCGGCGGCCTTGCCCCCAAAACACCACAGTCACAGGCGCTGGAACTTCACCTGCGCCAGATGATGAGCCGCCATGTCGGCGTTGTCCGTGATGAAGCGGGGCTAAGCTCCATGTTGGCAGAGCTTGGGCGGCTGGAACGTGACCCCGCCGCGCACGAACCTGTCAGCCATCCGCGTCTACAAACCATGCGCCACGCCGCGCGGCTGGTGACAGAGGCAGCCTTGACACGCCGCAATTCTATCGGCGGCCATTTCCGCAGCGATTATCCGACGAAAGCGACGGGCCAGCCGACCGCAACACGACCTGTCAACTGGTCCATCGCCCACAAAAAACAAACCCATTGCACGCATTAAGCAAGACTTCATAGGACTAGTAAAATATGACAGGCGAAACCACAGCGCGCGAGCTGCAAGCCCTTCCCGATCTATTGTTACAGCCCATGGTCGAAAGCGCCCTGCGCGAAGATTTGGGCCGTGCCGGTGATATCACCAGCAACAGCGCCGTTCCCGCAGATGCAAAAGCAACCGTTGTCATGGCAGCACGCAAGCCGGGCACCATTGCCGGGCTTGACCTTGCCCGCCTTGCCTTCACAACTATGGACCCGACGCTGGAAGTCACCCCCCTTGCACAGGATGGCGAGGCGGTTGAGGCTGGCGCGGTCCTGATGCGCATTTCAGGGTCTGCCCGCGCAATTCTGTCCGCAGAACGTGTGGCACTGAATTTCGCATCGCATCTATCAGGCATCGCAACAGCAACGGCAGAAATGGTTGCCGCAGTTGGTGATCACAAAGCCCGCATTTGCTGCACGCGGAAAACCACACCCGGCCTGCGCGCGGTTGAAAAATATGCTGTGCGCGCTGGCGGTGGTGCCAATCACCGTTTCGGTTTGGATGATGGCGTGTTGATCAAAGACAATCACATTGCCATCGCCGGGTCTTTTTCAAAAGCTGTTCGCAATGTGCGGGCCGCCAATGGCCATATGGTCAAGATTGAGGTTGAGGTTGATACGCTCGAACAACTCAACGGTGTTTTGGCACTGGGGGTAGAGGCTGTCTTGCTTGATAATATGACCGATGATGAATTGCTGCAGGCTGTTGCGCTGTCAGCGAACAAAAACACTGTTCTTGAGGCGTCAGGGCGTATGTCACTTGATCGCATACCTTCCGTAGCGGCAACCGGGGTTGATTTGATCTCAGTCGGTGGTTTGACCCATTCAACCGCGATTTTGGACATCGGTTTAGACTTTGAATCAGCCTAAAACGCGCAAATACGCTTGATCCCACAGGGCCGGACCGCCTAATCTCCGGCCACTGTTATTTTTAAAAACTGGGATCAATTCCATGGATATGAGTTTGAATGCGGCGGACGAAGCGTTCCGTCAGGAAGTCATCGAATTTCTTGATGCCGAGCTGACGCCGGAACTACGCCGCGATGGTGCTAAATCAGCCAGTGTCTTTTCAGAAAAAGACCTAAACCTGACATGGCACAAAATTCTTTACAAAAAGGGATGGGTTGCCCCGTCTTGGCCGGTCGAATATGGCGGCACCGGCTGGTCAGTGATGCAACGCTATATCTGGTCATCTGAATGCGCCAAGCGTAACGCGCCGAACCTGTCGCCCATGGGGCTTGCCATGGTTGGTCCCTGCATCATGCATTTTGGCACACAGGAACAAAAAGACTTCTTCCTACCTCGCATTTTGGCTGGCGAAGATTATTGGTGTCAGGGCTATTCTGAGCCGGGCTCAGGCTCTGACCTTGCATCACTGCAATGCCGCGCTGTGCGCGACGGTGATGATTATATCATCAACGGCACCAAGATTTGGACCACGCATGGGCACTATGCCAATCGCATGTTCTGCCTTGTCCGCACCAACACAGATGGCAAGCCGCAACAGGGTATTACCTTCCTATTGCTCGACATGAACACGCCGGGCATCAAGGTTGAACCGATCATCACCCTTGCCGGGGATCATGAGGTTAATCAAGTCTTCTTTGATGATGCCCGTGTCCCGGCAAGCGGTATAGTCGGTCAGGAAAATGATGGCTGGACCGTTGCCAAGCTGCTGCTTGAATTTGAACGCGGCGGATCAGGCATGGCACCGCGTGCCCGCGCCATCCTTGAAGAAGTCAAAACGATTGCGACAACCGAGGCCGATGGCGAAGGCGGCGCATTGATTGACAATCCCGACTTCCTGCAAAAAATTTCAGCCCTTGAAATGCAAATCGAAGCGCAGCAAGTCAGCGAATTCCGTATCATGTCAGCATTGTCCAGCGGTCAAAACCCCGGCGCAGTATCCTCCATGATCAAATGCGCTGGCACTGAACTGATGCAAAAGGTCAACGAGCTGGGGGTAGAGGCTGTTCAATATTACATCGCCCCGTTTGAGCCGGGCTACAGGCTTCCCGGGTCAAACATCGACCCGTCGGGCCCCGGCTATGCCAATGTTGCGCAGGCCGAATATCTCAACAATCGGGCATCGTCGATCTATGGCGGCTCGAACGAGGTGCAGCGTAACATTATGGCCAAGCTTGTTCTTGGGCTATAATCTTCCCGAACAATAAACAGGGAAGCAAAACCGATGACTTTGGCCGAACATATCGCACAAACTGGTGGTGTCGTCGGCGTCTGGGTGAATTGGCTGGTGCTGATCAATATGATCGGCATCGCATATATCATCTGGAAGGTTGAGGCACGCTGGGCCGTCCTTGCCATGTTCGCCAATGTGTTCTTTATGAATTGGCTGTTTGACGAGGTGGGCTATGTCCGCCTGTTGGGGCTAAGCCATGTGATATTCTGGACGCCGCTGCTTTTCTATATTTGGCGACGTCTACCTGCCATTCCCTTTACTGCGGGCTATGGCGGGTATGGCTATGGCGTCTATATCCGCATTTTGCTGCTATCGAACGGCATATCGCTGTTGATCGATTACATCGACGTCATCCGCTATATGCTGGGTGATGGCACACTTGAATAGCAGTACCATTCTGCCTGCGCCGGAATAGAGCATGGGCAGACCGGCTTAAATGCGCTAGACAGCAGCAACGCTATTGCAACCACAATCAATGGACATCCCATGACCGATCAAAATTTCAGCGACGGTGAAGTTGAAACCGATGATGGCTTCAATGATTTTGTCGGCCCGCTTTATCAAAAACAGATCAGCGACACCGAATGGCAATTCTGGTTCACACCCGAACAACGTCATCTGAATGGCGGCGGCGCTGTTCATGGCGGCATGTTGATGAGCTTTGCCGATCACGTCTTGGGCAAGATTGTGTGGGAAGCTGTTGATCAACAACCTTGCGTAACCATGTCCCTGAATTGTGACTTTGTTGCTGGCGGCAAGGTGGGCGAGCCTATTTCCGGCAAGGCTGAAATCACCCGCAAGACACGCTCCGTCATATTTGTTAAGGGCGAGCTGTCGCAAGGTGACCGCACGGTCATGACCGCCTCTGGCATTTGGAAACTGATCGGCAAGTAAGACTGATGGCGTGGGAACCACAACAAGACGCCCGCCCTGCGGTTGATAATCCGCCCGCAGGCTATGCGCATCTAAAAGTGCTGGACCCGTTTGAGGCACAGCTTGCTCCCTTTTATCGTCACAAGGATGATGTGGCAGGTAGCGGCGATGCTCGCATCTGTTATTTCATTGATGACCGCCATGTGTCGGGCGCCGACAGGCTGGCCACCGCTGGCGCGATGATGACGCTTGCCGATGCAACGCTTGGCTGGGCGGCGTGGGATGGCACACCGATTGCCACGATCCGCCTTAGTGCCGAAATCTCCAAGCGCCCGGCTGAAAATTCATGGATGTTTGGCGAGACCCACGTTACCGCCCGCGACGAGGACAGCCTGACCATCACTGGCATTTTCAGGGATGAGGCTGGCGACATCCTCATGACCGTATCCAGCCGCTGGAAAATCGTCGGTTAACCTGCGCCCGCGCGTATCCGCACATGTGCCAAGCCGCCACTTGTGCAGCGCAACATGCCCCGCTACACCACCCATCAAGAAGAGAGGCGCGCCACATGTGGGTTTCGGGCTGGAATTGGCGCATTTCTAGGCATTTTTAACGTATTGGAGCTGGCGGTGCGCGCTTATTTGAACACCCAATTCACCCAGAATCTGCGCAACGAATGGTTCGGCAATGTGCGCGGTGACCTGCTGTCCGGGCTTGTGGTCGCGCTTGCCCTTATTCCTGAGGCTATCGCCTTTTCAATTATTGCCGGGGTTGACCCGAAGGTTGGGCTTTACGCGTCGTTCTCAATCGCTGTTTTGACCGCCATTGTTGGTGGCCGTCCGGGGATGATTTCTGCAGCTACCGCAGCAACCGCCGTTTTGATGGTCACGCTCGTCAAAGATTACGGGCTGGAATATCTGTTGGCCACGACCGTTCTGGCGGGGATTTTGCAAATCGGCGCAGGCTTGCTCAAGCTTGGCAATGTCATGCGCTTTGTCTCCCGCTCCGTCATGACGGGATTTGTTAACGCGCTTGCGATTTTGATTTTCATGGCACAATTGCCTGAACTGATCGGCGTACCGCATCTGACCTATGCCTTGGTCGCCGCAGGGCTTGCCATCATTTATCTGTTCCCAAAACTCACCACCGCAATCCCCAGCCCGTTGGTTTGCATTCTGGTACTGACCGCGCTGACAATCGGTTTCGGCTGGGATGTCCGCTCGGTCGGCGATATGGGCGCATTGCCTGATACGCTGCCGATCTTTTTGCTGCCGGACGTGCCCCTAACGCTCGAAACACTACAGATCATCTTCCCTTACGCGGCGGCTGTTGCTGCGGTTGGTTTGCTTGAATCACTAATGACTGCATCAATCGTCGATGACATGACCGACACACCGTCTGACAAGAACCGCGAATGCATCGGCCAAGGTGTCGCCAACACAGCCACAGGCTTTATCGGCGGCATGGCAGGTTGCGCCATGATCGGCCAATCCATGATCAATGTAAAATCAGGGGGCCGGGGCCGCCTGTCCACATTCTGCGCAGGCATCTTTTTGCTGATCCTGTGCGTCGGGTTGGGCAATCAGGTCAGCATGATCCCCATGCCTGCCCTTGTCGCGATTATGATCTTTGTTTCCATCAGTACTTTTGATTGGGACTCACTTCTGGCATTGCGTAGCAACCCGCGCCGGTCTTCCACCGTTATGGTTGCAACAGTGATCACCGTTGTCACCACGCACAATCTGGCGCTTGGCGTTTTGGTTGGCGTGCTTTTGTCCGGTCTGTTCTTTGCATGGAAAATCGCCGATGTGATGCATGTGGAAACCAACTGGACCAACAACACAAATTGCACCTATGTGATCACAGGGCAGATTTTCTTTGCTACTGCCAATAGTTTCAAACATGCCTTTGATTACAAACAGCCTGCCAAGAAAGTCACCATCGACGTGTCCCGCGCCCACATTTGGGATATTTCAGGCGTTGCTGCATTGGATGATATTGTCCTGAAATTCAGACGCAACGGTGTCGAGGTTGAGCTTGTGGGCATGAACGAAGCCAGCGCCACAATCGTTGATCGCCACGCGCAACATGATGATCCGAACGCCGCGCAAAAGGCACCGGGTCACTGATCAGCGGCCAGACCCACGCTTGACGCAAGGTCAGCGGAATATCACCACCAAGGTTCACCCGATTTTGCCTGTGAATGCCCTGCAAAGGCTTCACAAAGGGGCGAATATGGGCTTTGTTACGGGCACAGAATCGAACTGACCCTGACAAAGAAGGACCATCACAATGCCAATCGATTACGAAAAAGTCATGTCCCTGAAATCTGAAGGGATCGAGGCAAGCTATACTGACCGCGAATCCATCCTCTATGCTCTAGGCGTTGGCTTTGGCCGCGACCCGCTTGATGCCAAAGAACTGTCCTATACCTATGAAAAGGATATGAAGACCGTTCCGACATTGCCTGCTGTTGTCGGCACAGCCGGGCTGGGCATCATGATCGAAACCGGCATCAACTTTATGCTGATGGTCCACGGCGAACAGCGCCTGACCATTCACAAACACATGCCCCCCGCAGCCAACCTGAAATTGAACAGCCGTATTGCCGGTGCCTATGACAAGGGCGCTGACAAGGGCGCATTGCTGGTTATCGAAAGCGAAGGTGAAGACGCCGCCACCGGCGAAAAATACTTCACCCAGGGCATGACCCTGTTCTGCCGTGGTGATGGCGGCTTTGGCGGCCCTGCAGAAGGTGCACCCGAACCCCACCAACTGCCTGACCGCGACCCCGATAACAGCTTTGAAGTTGAGACATTGAAAGACCAGGCGCTGCTATATCGTCTGTCAGGCGACCGCAATCCGCTACATTGCGACCCTGACTTTGCCTCGGCTGCCGGGTTCCCTGCACCGATCCTGCACGGTCTTTGCACCTATGGCTCTGTCTGTCGCGGCATTCTTGTGAATGAATTCGACTATGACAATACCAAGATGAAAAGCTTTGATGCGCGTTTCTCCTCACCCGTATTCCCGGGCGAGACAATCATCATCGAAACATGGCGCGACGGCAATGTTCTGTCATTCCGCGCCCGCCTGAAAGACCGCGACGCTGTTGTATTGAACAATGGCCGTTGCGAGTTTGAAGACTAAACACAACAAAACGCGGCCTGCTCTTACTTATGAGGGGCAGGCCGTTTCAAAGTAAACGAAGGGCAAAGCCATGGGCAATGTTATCGTCTCAGGAAAGATTAAGGTTGCAGAATCCGAACGCGACAAGGCGCTGGCGCTGATCGAACCGTTGGTCACAGCAACACGTCAGGAACCCGGCTGCATCTCCTATGGCTTTTACGAGGATCTGGTGACGCCCGGCGCTTTCCAGCTTCACGAAATTTGGGAAGACCAAACCGCGCTTGATGCCCATATGCAAACCGCTCATATGGCAACCTTTAACGGCGCGGTTGGCACGATTGATGTGCTGGAACTAGCCATTGATTTTTACGACGCGACCAAGCGCGCCTAACCCAAGCATCAATTAGATAAAGAGATCAGCCATGCCGCTGCCCACCTTTCGCAGCTTTGTCAACACGTGGAACATTGACGAAATGGGCCACATGAATGTGCAATTCTATGTGTCCAGTTTTTCAAGTGCGCTGGCGCATCTATCTGACATGTTGGGGCACGGATTGGCTGAGGCTGTCGATCAAGGCGCAGCCCTGACTGCCCGGACGGACCAAATTGTCTACGCCCGTGAAATGCGGCTGGCCGTAAATTTCATGGTTGAAAGCGCCATCATAGGCGTGGCCGATGATCACCTGACGGTTCTGCACAAGATGATAAATCTTGATCAGGATGAAATGGCAGCATCCTGCCTGTCAGAGATCGTGTTACGCGACACAACATCTGATAAGGATCGCCCCCTGCCCGCCGCTGTTCTGGCACGTGCAAACGACATGGTGGAGGAGCCTGATCCAGAAGCCATGCCACGCCCCCAAGGCCATACCCCGCCCCACATACCACGCGATTATGACACCGCACAAAAGATCGGCATGACCGAAACCTGTCGTGATGTTGTTCAGGCAGATCAGCTTGATGCCTTTGGCCGCATGCAGCCGCGCCATTCCATGGGGCGCTATTCCGACGGTGCCTCTATCATGTGGCGGCATATGGGTCTGCTTGAAAACCCTGAGGACACCGGCGTCGGCGGGGCCGTGGTGCAAACCCATATGACCTATCACAGCCATGCACGGCTTGGGCAAACCTTTGCCATCTATGGCGGATTTTGGAAGGCAGGCAGCACCAGCGTTACCTCAGCCCAGTGGATATTGGATGCTGTTACGGGCAAGCCGATCACTTGCGCCGACACGGTCGCGGTGATGTTTGACACAAGCGCCCGCAAGGCATGCCCGCTGACAGACGATGATCGCGCCAAGTTTGAAGCCAAGAAACTAAGATTTGAGGATATTTCCTGATGGGCACCCCCACCCTTTCAGCCGACAAATTACCCATTACCTATCGCGGCACCGTCGCCCCGTCAGAGATTGACGAAATGGGGCACATGAATGTGCGCTATTATGTGCAAAAGGCAGGGCAAGCTGCCGGGCACCTTTTGAATATGTTGGGCATGGGGCCCGATCGGCGCAAGCGGTTGGGCCTTATTCACAGCCCGCTTGATCATCATGTGCGGTTCTTAAAGGAAAGCCATTTGGCGATGCCGATCAATGCCCGCTCAGGCATAATCTCAATCGCGCCTGATTGTTTGCGCATCTATACGGAAATTCTGCATGGCCCCACCGGGGCCGTCTCTGCCACCTTTACAGGCGATTATGTTCTGACCCATGGGCTGCATGGGGAACGCGCCAATTTCCCCAAGGACGTGTTGGCCAAGGCAAAGGAGCTGTTGTGTACGCTGCCCGACTATGGTGCACCGCGCGGCATTAATTTGCCCACGCCCACCCAAACACCCAACTGGCAGGAAGCAGAACGGCTTGACCTTGCTGAAATTTCCCGGCTTGAGGTTGGTACAGACAAGATCGCCGCTGATGGTGCGGTCACGCCGGAATTTTTTATCGGCACAATCTCAGACGGTATTCCCGCCTTTTTGTCCACCATCGCCATTGACCGGGCGGCACGCCTGAATGATGGCGTGGGCGGCGCGGCCCTTGAATATCGATTGTTCTATTTCCGTAGGCCTGAGGCGGGGGAGCTGACCATCACACGCTCAGGCTTTATCGAGGTGGGGAACAAAACCTTCCTGCACGGTCATTGGATCTTTGATCAAAACGGCAAGCCGCTCGCCTCCATCGCCGCCATTGCCGTATCGTTTGATTTAAAGGCCCGCAAGGCACTGCCCATGCCACCTGAAATGCGCGCCGCCTATGAGGAAAAAGTCGTCAAAGGCTTTGTCGTTTAGGGGCTATTTCGGCATCAGGATCAACTGCGTCTGGGTGATGATGGCGGCTTTCTTGCCAGCCTCGTTATAAAGCACTGTCTGCCAAACTTGCGTGGTGCGGCCCCGATGAACGGGCGTAGTTTCGGCAATCGCCTTTTCACCAACGGGCACAGCCGCCAGAAAATTCGTCTTGCTTTCAAGTGTTGTGGTACCTGCTGCCCCTTCAGGCAAGTTTAGGAAGGTCGCGACCGCGCCAAGATTGTCGGCAAAACCCATCATCACCCCGCCATGCATCCGTGTGGCAGAAGTTGCCAGCTCGTCCCTGATGTGC
This sequence comes from Alphaproteobacteria bacterium, assembly GCA_965229935.1. GTDB lineage: Bacteria > Pseudomonadota > Alphaproteobacteria > SPJN01 > SPJN01 > SPJN01. Next base: position 216,822 of record CBDDKB010000002.1, on the reverse strand, counting down.
AGTTCGGCCCTGATCACATCTTTCGACACTTCGACATATTGAATGTCGAGCAGTTTGCCATAAGGCGTATCATTTTGTTGCATCATGGCGCTTAGATCGCTGCTCATATCCATCTCCCCAAAAAATAACGGTCCGCCCCATCATAGAGGGACGAACCGTCATGTCAGTCGGAATTGTTTAGGCTGAAATCAGGTGATTAGAACTGATCAGCAGCCATGGCCATAATCGGCGCCGCACCTGTCTGCAACTTGGCAAGACGTGAGGCGGTTTCTGGCGTCACGCGGGCAAAGAAATAGGCCGCAACAAGCAACTTATTATCATAGAACGCTTCGCCCTTTTTGCCTGACGCAACCAGCGCCATTTTCAGCCACATATCACCCAGCGCGACAATGCCCATCAGGTGCATAAAGTCGACGGACCCTGCACCCGCATGATTGAAATCATTCAGGGCATTTTCCATGAACCACTTGAAGCCTTCCTCAAAACGGTCAACGGCACCTGCCTGCGCTGCAACCATATCGGCAAGACCTTCGACGGCTTTGGCAGCTTCGATCGTCTCACGCAGTTTCGATACATAAGACATAAAGACCGCACCGCCCTTAAGCGGCAATTTACGGCCCACTAGGTCAAGTGCCTGCACACCGTTTGCACCTTCATAAATCATGGAGATACGGGCATCGCGCACAAACTGTTCCATGCCATGTTCTTGGATAAAGCCATGACCACCGAAAATCTGTTGGGCATTGACGGTATTTTCAAACCCCTTGTCGGTGAAATAACCCTTCAACACAGGCGTGATCAGCGCCAGCATATCGTCGGCATGTTCACGTTCAGCATCATCAGGGTGATGCAGCGACAGGTCTGCCCACAAGGTTGCCTGATAGATCAAGGCGCGGGCACCTTCGTTAAACGCCCGCTGCTCAAGCAGCATGCGGCGCACATCAGGATGCACAATAATCGGATCAGCAGGCTTGTCCTTTTCCTGCGGCCCGGTCAGGGCGCGGCCCTGAATGCGATCATTGGCATAGGCAGCGGCGTTCTGATAGGCGACCTCAGACTGGCCAAGGCCTTGCACGGCAACGCCGATACGGGCTTCGTTCATCATGGTGAACATGGCGCGCAAACCCTTGTGAGGCTCGCCAATCAGCTCACCCACCGCGCCATCATAATTCATGACACAGGTTGAGTTTGCGTGAATGCCCATCTTCTCTTCAATAGAACCGCACTTCACACTGTTACGCTCACCAATAACGCCATCTTCGCTGACGGCATATTTCGGTACGATAAAGAGTGAAATACCCTTAACCCCTTCTGGCGCATCAGGCAGACGGGCCAATACCAAATGAATGATATTGTCTGACATGTCATGTTCACCGGCTGAGATGAAGATCTTTGTGCCTGTGATTTTGTAAGTGCCATCGGCCTGCGGTTCAGCCTTTGTGCGCAGCATGCCAAGGTCGGTGCCGCAATGGGGCTCTGTCAGGTTCATGGTGCCTGTCCATTCGCCTGAAAACAGTTTCGGCAGGAACAGGTTTTTCTGACGATCATCCCCATGGGCTTCAATCGCAGCAGCAGCAGCGTGGCTAAGGCCCGGATACATGCTGAACGCCATATTAGCGGCCATGGTCATTTCATTGAAGGCCATCGCAATGGTGCCAGGCAGGCCTTGCCCACCATATTCAACCGGACCCGAAAGGGCATTCCAGCCATTTTCGGAATACATTTTATAGGCTTCTTTAAACCCCTTAGGCGGCGTGACATTGCCGTCTTCATCACGGGTGCAGCCTTCCTTGTCGCCGGAAAAATTCAGCGGGTGGAGTTCATTTTCTGAAATCTTGGCGCCTTCTTCAAGGATCGCACGCACCAGATCTGGTGTGGCTTCAGAAAAACGGGGAAGGTTGGCCAACTTGTCAAAGCCAATCACTTCATTCAAGACAAATTCAATATCCCGAACCGGGGCACGGTAAATTGTCATGATCATTCCTTTCAAAGGCGGCCTGCTTCATCGTCAAAAGGCCGCCAATTAGGTGTCGAGGTCTTTCAGCCATGCGTGAGGTTGCTAGGCTGAAACGGTTCGCACCTCCCTGTTAGAGATGCGGGGCAGCGGTTCAAGCCAACTGCTCTCCGGATTTCGATATGGAGCCATGCCCCATCATTTCAGTCTTAATATCGTTGCGCAGCTCTTCAGGCAGATCATCCGCGTCTGAGGAACCTTCAAGTTTATCCAAGGTGCGTTTCAATGTTGTAACAACACTACGCAGCTCATGAACGGTTTGATCAATTTCGGCCCGCTGGCTTTCCAGCGACGCGATGCGCGCCTCTGCCGCTTCAAGGGTGGAGGCGATTTGGCCGCGCTGATTGCCCTGCGGGTCATAAAGGTCCAGCAATTCGCGAATTTCTGCCAAGGAAAAGCCGAAACGCTTGCCACGCACAATCAGGGACAGACGCACACGATCACGGGGAGAATAGACACGCTGGCCCGCAACACGAGCCGGAGATAATAGGCCCTTTTGCTCATAAAAGCGCACGGCGCGCGCTGTCACGTCAAATTCATCGACCAAATTGCGAATGGTGTAATTCTGTTCCGTCATCTCACACTCCCGAAATTATCACGGGCAACCGCATTGAAATGGGGTGGTTGCCGTTTCCGTAAACGTCAATTAGATGGCGGGAGATTAGTGTGCCCTTACGTAAACGTCAATATCAGGAATGCTGCGCCGCAAAATTTCGCAAAATTTCTTCTAATGCCTTGTCTTTAATGCCGTTTTTTTCAAGCGCGGCGCAGGTTTCGACCAAATATTCCCGGTTGGGGCCACCCAAACCATGCGCCTTGCCCATAATTTCCACCTGCTGGGACAGCGCAAGCCTGCCAGCATATTGCTCATGCGCGCGATTGACAGGAAAGGTCAGCGCCGTAACCTTGCGCCCATCTTCCAAGGTTATGGGGTAGTCCCCTTCGCGATAGACCATCGTCACCTGTTCGCGGGCGCGCAAATAGTGGCGCACCTCACGCGCATCTTTCGCCGGCACGCGGGAGGCAATCCCGGTCACTGACCCGCCATAATCCAACCCAAGCACAAGACCCGGCTGTTCTTTTGTACCGCGCCAATGCCATGACCAAACACAAAAGGACCGATGCAATCCGTAAAGTCGCGCGGGCACCCGCTCCACCGCGTCAAAGCCCGGCTTCCAAATCAGCGACCCATAGGCGAACACCCATAAATCGGACTGGTCAGCCTTATCCTCGCCCGGTATAAGCCCGTCTATTGAGTGTGTGGGAGCTGTCATGCGTTACAAACTAATCATTGCAGGATTGTTAGGTGTCTTTGGCCTTTATGCCGCGTTTTGGGCCTATATGGCAAACACTGTTGAAGACCGCTTGCTGGAAGTTGCAGCGGATGAAGACGCCAAGGGGAACGAGCTTCACTGGCAATCCCTGTCAGTGACGGGTTTCCCCTCCCGCATGCGGGTTGAGATTGGCAATATTGCCTATGCCCAGAATGTGCGCAGCGAAAAGATGCGCTTTGTCATGACAGAAACTCTGGTCGCTGATTTTCTGCCCTATCGGCTGAACCATGCGATTTTGGATTTCCCGACGCCTGTCATCATTGATCGGCATGACCCGGCAACCCCCGGCGCGCGCCTGCAAACCACCGCACAGTTTGACAGCGCCCATATGAGCGTCGTGACAACAGATCAGGGGCCGCGCATCGCCTTTGAGGGGGCAATGGCAAAAATTACAGATGATATCAGGGGCGACTATTCTGCGGCACGCATCGGCTTTCACTTGCGGCCCGGCAGCAGCCCCCGCGCACTTGATCTATTTATTGATGCTGACAAGGCCGTGTTGCCCCGCTTTGCGCCTGAGGCCTATGACATTCGGGCCAAAACAACCGCACAACAGGGCGAGGTTTTATATCACGGCCTAACCGTCCGCGATTGGGCAGAGGTTGGCGGCGTTTTAGAAGATATCGATTTGACCGTCAAAAATGGCAGCTTCACGATATTAGGACGCGGTGCTGCAACAGTATCAAACGCAGGTATTCTGCGCGCAAAGCTTGACCTGACAGTCGATCAAACCACTGCTTTCCTGACCAAAATGGGCAAGTTGCAGAACTGGTCAGGGCAAAATCAATCACTGATCGAAAGCCTTGTGAACATGGCTGACCTGGCAGATGGCAGCCCCGATCAACGGGCCAGCGTTACATTGGTTGCAGATGAAAAGGCCGTAATGGCGGGGCCGTTCCGTATTGATGATCCGGTGAATTTAGGGCCCGCGCTTGGGTTTTAGGCGCCTAATCCCCTAATCCTCATCATCATTATGACGGCCAAAATCGGGGTCAGCAGTTTCCTGCCCCGCATCAATGATCTGCTGGCGGATGGACCGCGTGCGGCTGAAATGATCAAACAGCGCATCGCCATCACCCCAACGAATAGCCCGTTGCAGATTGGACAGATCTTCGGAAAAGCGGCCCAACATTTCCAGCACCGCGTCCTTATTGGCCAGAAAAATATCACGCCACATGGTCGGGTCAGATGCAGCTATACGCGTAAAGTCGCGGAACCCCCCAGCGGAATATTTAATCACCTCGCCCTGAGTGACCTCTTCAAGGTCATCTGCAGTCCCGACGATATTGTAGGCGATCAGATGGGGGATGTGACTTGTGATCGCCAGCACACGGTCATGATGGGCAGGGGTCATCACATCAACCTCGGCCCCCAATGCGGTCCAAAACCGATCAAGCTGCGCCAGCTTGTGCCCATCCACCCCTTCTGGCGGCGTTAGAATGCACCAGCGCTTATCGAACAGGCTGGCAAAGCCTGCTGTTGGGCCGGAATATTCCGTGCCTGCAATTGGGTGACCGGGAATAAGGTGCACCCCCTCTGGCAGTATGGGCGACAAGGCCTCAACCACAGCGCCCTTGACGGAGCCGACATCAGTGATGATAGCACCAGGCTTTAGATGGTCGGCAATCTCTGCCCCGATGGCACCAAAGGCACCGACGGGCGAACACAGGATGATGCAATCAGCGTCCTTCACAGCCTCAGCCGCTGTGTCAGTCACCTGATCAACTAAGCCAAGTTCTGCCACCAGATTGCGCGTTTCGGCGGATCGTGCTGTTGCCGTTATCGCGCCGACACAGTCTGCCCGACGTGCCGCATGCGCGATCGAACTACCGATTAGGCCAACCCCGATCAGCGCCACGCGATCAAATATGACAGATTGGTCTGACATGTTAGCGATCCATAAAGGCGGCCAGCGCCTCTACCAAAATCTGGTTTTCATCTTCCATCCCGACGCTTAACCGCAAAGAATTGGGAAAGCCATATTCTTCCATCCGGCGGACAATGACGCCATTTTCCATCAGGAATTTATCAGCCTCAGGCGCGCGGAACCCATCCTTGTCGGGAAATTCAACAAGGATGAAATTACTGACAGACGGTGTCACGCCAAGCCCAAGCGCACTGATTTTATCTTCAAGCCATTTGCGCCATTGTTCATTATGGCTGGTGGCTTTTTCGATAAAGGCTGAATCACGTAGCGCGGCAATGCCTGCCTGTTGCGCAGCTTCTGACACATTAAAGGGCCCGCGAATGCGGTTCAAAACGTCGGCAACGGCAGCCGGGCAATAGGCCCAACCAAGGCGCAACCCTGCGAGCCCGTAAATCTTTGAAAAGGTCCGTGTCATCACGACATTCTTGCATGATGAAACAAGCTCAATCCCTGCTTCATAATCATTGCGCCGGACAAACTCCGCATAGGCCGCATCGATTACCAACAGAACATGTGACGGCAAGCCAGACTGTAACCGCCGCAATTCTTCTACCGGCAGATAGGTCCCTGTCGGGTTGTTGGGATTTGCCAAAAACAGAATTTTTGTCCGTTCCGTCACCGCATCAAGCAGGGCATCAACGTCTGAACGATTGTCTTTTTCAGGTGCAGCAATAGGCGTCGCGCCATTGGCAAGGGCGGCAATCTTGTAGACCAAGAACCCATGTTCTGAATAAAGAACCTCGTCCCCCGGCCCCACATAGGCCTGGGTCAACAGGTGCAATAATTCGTCCGAGCCTGAGCCGCAGACGATCCGGTCAGCGTGCAGCCCATAATGATCAGCCAAGGCGGCGCGTAAATTTGTGGCCCCGCCATCTGGGTAACGGTGCAATCGTGCCTTTGTTTCTTCAAAGGCGCGGACTGCATTGGGGCTGGCCCCCAGCGCGGATTCATTGCCAGACAATTTAATCACGCGGGTTTTTCCGACCACGCTTGAGGCACCGCCGACATAGGGTTTGATGTCGAGGATACCCGGGCGAGGCTTAGGACCGCCACTTTGTCCGCTATTTTGATCGTTGCCCTTATCGGTCATGATCTTCCCAGTTCATTCAACAGAATTGCGAACCGGCCTTAGCCGATTTCAAGTGGACGCGCAAAGGCACCCAAATAATGCAGCGGTCCATCGGCTTGTTCAGCCAATTGTGCCAATGCCTCATGGTTCTGGTCAAAAAACCCATCAAGGGCAACAAGGCCAGCCGTCGCAGGCAGATCAGCGGCGCGATGTAAATCACATTGCGCCAAGGTCTGATCCGATATGCTGCCCGCCAACAAAGTCACATCATCGCCTGAGGCTTCGGGCGGCATAGGGCTGATGGCAAACCCTTCAATGTCATCTGCGCCCGGCTCATGAAAAAATGGCAAAGGCGCCACAATAAAGCGACGCCTGTCAGGATTGTCTAAATTAAATGCCACAAGCGCACGCCACCAATCAGTGCCACGCCCTGCAACATCCAATACACCCATAATGCCCTGATCAGCATCAAGTGCCGCCAGCATGGCAGCCGCATCCTTATGGCGTGTAATCGGTGTTACCGTGCCCCAGTGTGACCGGACCAGATCATAGCGGCGCACGAAATCATCATGGCCGATACTGTCTTCATCCACGATAGCGACAGCCAACGCATTTTGAAGCCGCGTCATGGCGTTAATGATTTCGCGCCACAGGCGGGCGACGACCTTGAACGGCAGATCGCCCTGATGACGCTGGAAAAAGGCACGCATCATCTGTGCCTCGCGCCCCGGACGGACAGCAAAGCCAACCTTGCCATCGCCATTGGCCTGACGCTTCGCCTCTGCCACGCCGCGCACAACTTCGGCCCGCGCCATCAGCAGTTCATGCATGGCAGCGTCGAGCCTATCAAGCTCCTCCCTCACCTCAGCAAGGGTCATCTGTGTGCGGTTTTCGGTCATTTAAAGCCCAAATCAAGATCAAGACGCTCTTGTTAGCGCAGAAAACAGGCCAGAGGCCAGCCCCATTTGGCCCGTCTGATACCCTATTGCGTTCATAAAGTCACCTTGACACTGGCCCTTTAACCCTCCTAATGACCAATTCTTTACATTTGCCGAACAGGCATAGATTTGGGGCACAATCAGGTGACGACCAGCGCACCACATTTCAGCGAACAGGATGGCAGGAAATTTGTGACATTTCCTGACGACCAGCCGCTTGTGCTCGACAGCGGGCAAACCCTTGCGCCGCTGACGCTGGCATTTGAAACCTATGGCAGCCTGAACGCTGACAAATCAAACGCCATTGTCATTTGCCACGCCCTGACACTTGATCAACATGTCGCAAGCGACAACCCCACAACGGGCAAGCCTGGTTGGTGGAACAGTATGGTCGGCCCCGGCAAAACCATCGACACGGATCGTTTCTTTGTGCTTTGCGTCAATGTTGTGGGCGGGTGTGGCGGCTCAACAGGGCCGGCAAGCATCAACCCAGAAACAGGCAAGCCGTGGGGCACGGATTTTCCTGTCATCACCATTCACGATATGGTGCGCGCGCAGGTCATGCTGATTGACCATCTGGGCATTGACCGGCTATTCGCCGTCATTGGCGGGTCCATGGGCGGCATGCAGGTATTGGCATGGGCTGTGGACTACCCGACACGGGTTCATGCGGCAGTGCCGATCGCCACCAGCTACTACCATTCAGCGCAAAACATCGCCTTTCACGAAGTTGGGCGTCAGGCCGTGATGGCTGATCCTGATTGGCGGGGCGGTGACTATTATGATGCAGGCAGCTCTTCTGACGACAATGAGGAGGGCGGCCCACGCAAAGGCCTTGCTGTTGCCCGCATGGCCGCGCACATCACCTATTTGTCAGAGCAAGCCCTGACCCGCAAATTCGGGCGCAGCCTGCAAGATCGCGAAAAGGTCACTTACGGCTTTGACGCTGATTTTCAGGTTGAAAGCTATTTGCGCCATCAGGGCATTACCTTTGTCGATCGGTTTGACGCCAACGCCTATTTGTATATCACGCGGGCGATGGATTATTTCGATCTTGCCGCTGACCATAATGGTCACCTTGCCAGTGCGTTTGAAGGGGTGCCGACACGGTTTTGCGTGATTTCGTTCACCTCTGACTGGCTCTATTCAACGGCAGAGGCACGGATGATCGTCAAGGCGTTGAATGCAGCGGGCGGCAATGTCAGCTTTGTCGAAATTGAAAGCGACAAAGGCCATGATGCCTTTTTGCTGGACGAACCAGAAATGGTAGCCACATTGAATGGCTTTCTTGATGCGCGGGCGCGCGATTGCGGCCTGCCCACCTCCTCCCCCACCACCCAAAAGGGAGAGGCATGAGATGAGCCCGAACACTGATCGCAATGACCGCATTCGCGTTGATCTTGAGCTGATTGCCCAAATGATCCCCGATGGCGCACGCGTGCTCGATGTCGGGTGCGGTGACGGGGCGCTTTTATCTCACCTTGCCGATGACAAACATGCCGACGCGCGCGGCATCGAAATCAGTCAGGCAGGCGTGAATGCCTGTGTGCGCAAGGGACTTTCGGTCGTGCAGGGTGACGCAGATACTGATCTTGTGGATTACCCAACAGACGGGTTTGACATTGTTGTCTTGTCACAAACATTACAAGCAACCCACCGCCCCGCGACTGTGTTGGCTGAGATGCTGCGGATCGGCAAACATGCCATCGTCTCCTTCCCGAATTTCGGGCACTGGCTGGTCAGGTGGAAATTGCTAACCTCGGGCCGCATGCCCGAAACAGGCAAGCTTGTGCATTCATGGCATTCAACGCCGAACATTCATCTGTGCACATTGCGCGACTTTGAAATGCTCGCCGCCTCGCTTGGCTTTCATATTGATGAGGCAATCGGCGTGATGAGCAATGGTCAGGCTCAGGCGATCAAGCCCGGGTCAGTCTTGGCGAATTTGCGCGCCGAACAGGCGATCTACAAGCTTACAAAAGTTTAGCGTCAGTCTTCGATCACGCGCGGGATCTGGCGGGCAGGTTCCGGCATAACGGGGATCAGACGGCGGCTGCGAACGCGCTGCGGCTCCCGCGCGCCGGTCAGGGCGTGCACTTGCTTTGATGCTTCCATCACGATAACGCCGCCAAAGCCGGGCCAGAACCGCTTGCCCAACTGTTCCCACACAGGCGCTGCCAAAGGCCCCTTTGCCCCCCGCGACGGGTTAACGAACATGGGCGGGATAAACAGGGCATGGCCCCATTGTTCCGGCTGCAACAGCCCATCACGCATCAGCTTTTGCAATTGCTGTTCAGAAAAGGGCCTGCCGTGACCAAAGGGCGTTGCCTCAAGCCGGGCCCAAAGGCCAAGCCGGTTTGGCGTAATCGCGATCAGCTTGCCCGTCGGGCTCAACACCCGCCACATTTCCTGCAACAGGGCCGCAGGATCGTGACTGCCCTCCAGCGCATGAAGCAGGACCACCCGGTCAAGCGCCCCATCAGGCAGGGGCAACATATCACCTTGTACCAGCGCCACTCGTTGATGCCGCCGATTTGGCCAGCGCACCACCCCCTGCCGCGCCGGCGCAAATGACAGAACCCGTTCGGGGCCGTTTTCGCTTCCCGCCTGCAATTGATCCAGTATGGGCGTTGCATAGCCATAACCGCCAACGCGCATCCCGCGCAGATCACCTTCCCACAGGTTCAAAACAGAACGGGTCAGGCGATGGGCAACAAACCGCCCAAGGGCAGTGCCGTAAAAGCCGCGAAGATCAATGGCGTCGGGTCTCACAAAAGGTGCCTCTATACCCTGTTGGTCGGTACTGCTATGATGCCACCAATTGCACAGAATATGAAGGGGCAGCACATGGCAGCGCTGACAATCGAACTGGTTCCGGCCTTTGACGACAATTATATCTTTCTTGCCTATGACCGTGATGACGGCGTTGCGGCAGTTGTCGATCCGGGAGAAGAAGCACCAGTATTAAAGCGGCTTGAAGAACGCGGCCTAACGCTGACCCATATCTTCAACACCCATCATCATTTTGACCACACGGGCGCAAACCTTGCCCTGAAAGAACGGTTTGGACTGACCATCGCAGGCCCCAAAAACGAAGCTGAAAAAATTCCCGGCATCGATATTGAGCTGGGCGAAGGGGACTGTTTTACCTTTGGCAGTCATGAGGCACAGATTTTCGATGTACCCGGCCACACGGCGGGTCATATTGGCTGGTGGTTTGAACAGGACGAGGCCTTGTTTATCGGCGACACGCTGTTTGCCCTTGGCTGTGGACGATTGTTTGAAGGCACCCCCGCACAAATGTGGGATGCCATGTCCCGGCTGCGCCAACTGCCGCCGCAAACAAAAGTCTATTGCGCCCATGAATATACAATGGGCAACGCCGCCTTTGCTGTGACTGTGGAGCCGGGCAATCAGGCGCTGCTTTCGCGCGTGGAAGAGATTAAGAAAATGCGCGCCGACGATATCCCGACAGTCCCGACAACAATCGGGCTTGAGGCCGCCACAAACCCCTTCATGCGCGCTGACAGCGCAAACCTGCAACAAACAATCGGACTTGACGGCAGCGATCTGGTTGCCATATTTGCCGAAACACGCGCAAGAAAAGACAATTTTTAACTGATTTTGCATTGCAACAGGCACTTGCACTTATTTGCTAGCAGGCGCAACATAGCCCCCGATACACAATCAGGGGCGATAAGAAGGCGAACAGGTGTCGGAAAAGTCGAAAGAAGATATGGGCGAAAAAAAGTCAGACCCGATCACGATTAAGAAGTATGCGAACCGGCGTTTATATAACACCGCAACCAGCAGCTACGTGACGCTTGATTATCTGTGCCAAATGGTCAAGGACGGGCAGGATTTTGCCGTATTTGACGCCAAGACAGGTGATGAGATTACCCGATCTGTCCTCACCCAAATCATCTTTGAAGAAGAAGGCAAAGGCCAAAACCTTTTGCCCATTCGCTTTCTGCGCCAGATCATCCGCTTTTATGACGATAATCTTCAGGCACTGGTGCCCCGTTATCTTGAAGCCAGCATGGAAAGCTTTGCCAAGAATCAGGCTGAGTTTCAGCAAAATATCGAACAGGCCTTTGGCCAGCGCACCGGGCTAAAACAGCTTGAGGAAGTGGCGCGCCAAAACTTCACTATGTTTGATCAGGCGCTGAAACGGTTCCTGCCTAATCTGGCCCCTGAAAAGGACGAGGCTGACGGGGAAGAACCGTCAGAAGAAGTCGAGGCAACAGATGCGTCACCGGAAGATGAGCGCGAGGCAGAGATTGCAGCCCTGCAACAACAAATTGCTGAGATGCAGGCCAAGCTGGCCGAACTTGCCAAAGGTGAGTAACCGCGCAGCGGGCAATAGCTAGTAGGCCAAAGCCAAACCATCTTTACGTGGGTCTGACGCGGCGCTTAACGTCCCCTGATCCCAATCAATCTGTACAGCCTGTGCCCCGCCATGAGGGATAAGCGCTGGGCCCAACGTATGGCCCCGTGCCTCCAGCCCCGCGCGCGCCTCAGCACTGACAGCGTTTTCAACCTCAATCACACCTTGGTTCCAAAAGACGCGCGGGCAATCGGCTGCCTCCTGCAAATCAAGATTAAAGTCGATCAGGTTTTGCGCGAAATGGGCATGGCCCATGGCCTGATAATCGCCCCCCATCACCCCAAAGGCGACAAGTGGCCGACCATCCTTTGCCAACATGGCAGGAATAATCGTGTGCTTGGGGCGCTTACTGCCAGCCAATTCGTTCGGATGCCCCTGCTCCAACGTAAAACCGGCCCCACGGTTTTGAAACATGATACCGCTGTCAGGCGTACATATGCCTGAGCCAAATCCCATATAGACTGAGTTGATGAAGGACACTGACGTACGGTCCTTATCAATCACCGACAGGCAGATTGTGTCTGACTTACTGACAGGCGCAGTTAGCGCCACATCTTTCATGGCCTGCGCATCACTGATTTGCGCCCGCAACCCGGCGGCATAATCCTTGTCCAGCAGTCCTGCGACCGGCACAGCAGCCTGATCCTGATCGGCGACATAGCAGTCGCGTGCCTGCATGGCAAAACGCTGTGCCTCAATCGCGCGGTGATAGCGCAGCGGGTCTTCTGGGTCTAAGTCGGCGAAATCATATCCTTCTAAAATATTCAGGATCAATTGCGCCGCGATACCCTGCCCGTTGGGCGGAATTTCATACAGCGTATAGCCCCGATAGTCAGACGCAAGCGGCGTCACCCAATCGGCCTGTGCAGCGGCAAAATCCGCACGCACGTGACTGCCGCCAAGGGCCTGCAAAGTTGCCACCATTTCGTCTGTCAGGGCACCATCATAAAAGGCGCTGATGCCATCCGCCGCTATGGTTTCCAAGGTGCGGCCCAAGGCGGGCGTCTTAAATAGGCTGCCAACAGCTGGCGCCTGCCCATCAATTGTGAAGTGGTTTGCCGCCGCCGCATTCTTTTGCAACAAGGGCGCCAGAAACATCCAATCCATGCCAACGCGCGGACTGACCACATAACCATCACAGGCCAGCCTGATCGCTGGCTGCAGCAGGTCTCCCAGTGTCATGGTGCCATGTTCTGTTAGCAAAGCATCCCACCCCGCCAACGCACCGGGGATTGTCACCGCATCGACAGTATGCGTCGGCATCGTGTCATGTCCCTTGGCGCGGACTTTTTCTGCAGTCAGTGACGCCGGACTGCGACCAGAGGCATTCAGGCCCAGCACAGGCAACCTGCCTTGTTTAGCGATCAGGGCGAAACAATCGCCCCCGATGCCCGTCATCATCGGTTCGACCACACACAGAACGGCGCTGGCAGCAATGGCAGCATCTATCGCGTTGCCGCCTGCCTTCAACACCTCCAACCCGGCAAGTGACGCCTGCGGGTGCGAGGTTGCAATCGCGCCATTGGCGCCATGAACCGTTGACCGGCCCGCATGATGAAAGTCACGCATCGCTTATGCTTCCCACTGTTAGCGTTTTGCCGCTTCCACAATCAGGGCAAGGCCCAAGGCGCTTACCAAATAGCCGATATTGGCAATCGGCATTGTTGTTAAAACCGTTTGCGCCAACTTTGGCGCCATCATGGGCGCAAGCGCCAGCAAAAAGGCACCGCCAGCCAGAAATCCCGCCCCGATGCCCAACTCGCTGAACCGTCCGACACCCAGCGCCACAATGCCCAGCAAAATGATCAGGCTGACAAATCCTGCATAAGGCGCAGCACCCGCACCGAGTGAGGCAACGACGATCCCCAAAACCAGCGCAAAGGAAATATTGGCCCACATTTCAGGAATGGGGCGCAAGAACCGCGTGACACCACCCAACAGGATGCCAACACTGCCCAATACTGCTGCCAGAACCGCCACGCCCGGATAAATGATTTTGGCGTCTTCAACGCCTGCCGCAACGGCGGCACCAACCAGCCCCATCAGGATATAGGGTGCAAAACCTGCCCACCAGTAAAGCCGTTCGGGGCTTTCATTATTGCGTACCCGAAAGGCCCCTGCAGCAGCGACCAAGGCCAAGAAAATCCCGGCAAATGCATCCATCAATCTAGTTCCTTATCTGACAGCGTTTGCGTGCCACTTGACCGCAACGCAAATTCCAATCCTTGTATCTTATCGCGCAGGCGCAGCAATTCTGCCTGCAATGATGTCACCTGCGCCTCCAACGCGGTAAGCCGTGCCGTATCAGCGCCGGGGCCTGCTGGGGCTAGACGCGGGGTTGGCGTCGACACACCGGCGCGATCGGCGATCTCCTCAGCAGAATGGCCCAACAAATCAGCCAAGGCCAGCACGTCCTCAGCGCTCATTTCCCGCTGATCTTTAAACAAAAGGTCCACTTCAGCAGCAGAAATTGACAATCGCGCTGCAACTGCACCGCGATCAAGGCCAAGGGCCGCCAATTGGGCATCGAACCATTGATTATCGAAAAATAGCGCCATATTGTCCTGAATTGAGGTGATGGGCCGCCCAAACCCGCAACCGGCCCCAAATGTCACACAGTTGCAATAATGATATGAATTTTGACCATCATCACCCGAGGACTGATTCTGGTCAATCCATCCCGTTTTCTTAATGATCAGGACTTGTGGTAACCAGTGACAGGCGATAAAGCACCATGTCATAGTCGCGCCCGCAGACATAGTAGGAGAGCTTTATGACAATACAACGCGTACGCAAGGCGGTTTTACCCGTCGCCGGGCTTGGCACGCGGTTTTTACCGGCAACAAAAACCATGCCAAAGGAAATGCTGACCGTTGTTGATAAGCCTCTGATCCAATATGCCGTCGAAGAAGCGTTTGAGGCAGGGATCGAAGAAGTGATTTTCGTCACCGGGCGCGGGAAAGTGGTTCTAGAAGATCATTTTGATCACGCGTTTGAACTTGAAGCCACGTTGGAAAGTCGCGGCAAAACGGACGAGCTTGCGCGCCTTCATGCGGCGATGCCCGGTGCGGGGCAAATCTCGTCAGTTCGTCAACAGGCCCCGCTTGGCCTTGGTCATGCGGTGTGGTGCGCGCGTGAGCTTGTCGGGAATGAACCTTTTGCCGTAATGCTGCCTGATGATTTGGTTTTGACCCAATCAGGCAATGGCGTGATGAAGCAACTTGTCGAGGCCCATGCCAAAGTCGGCGGCAATGTGGTTGCCGTTATGGATGTGCCACGCGAAGACACCAGCAAATACGGCATTTTGGATGTTGGTGCAGACGATAATCGCCCCGGCGGCCTAGCTGAGGTAAAGGGCCTTGTTGAAAAGCCAGCGCCGGAGGATGCCCCCTCTACCCTTTCTATCATTGGCCGTTATGTGCTGGAGCCTGAATTGTTCGACCTGCTTGAAACCCAGCAAAAAGGCGCGGGCAATGAAATTCAACTGACGGATTCAATGGCCCGCCGCATCGGCCAGTCACCTTTTCATGGCCTGCGCTATGAAGGAACCCGGTATGACTGCGGCAACAAACTTGGCTTCTTGCAGGCAAATGTCGCCTTTGCGCTCGATCGTGGTGCGGACAATGACCCGGGCCTAAGTGATGATCTGGCCGCTTGGCTGAAACAGCTTTCCCTATAATCTTTCCCCTTGACCTGACTTAAAGGATTTCACTATGCGCGTAGCGATGATTGGCACCGGTTATGTTGGCCTTGTGTCTGGCGCCTGTTTTTCTGACTTTGGTCACACGGTCATTTGTGTCGATAAGGATGAAAGCAAGATTGAGCGTTTGAAAAATGGTGAGATTCCGATTTTCGAACCGGGCCTTGATCAATTGGTGGCAGATAATGTCGAAGCTGGCCGGTTAAGCTTTACCACCGATCTCGGCGCTACCTTGGCGGGTATTGATTGCGTCTTTATCGCGGTGGGGACACCGACACGGCGCGGTGATGGCCACGCGGACCTAAGCTATGTTTATGGCGCTGCCGAAGAAATCGCCAACGCAATCGAAGATTTTACGGTCGTAGTCGATAAAAGCACGGTCCCCGTCGGCACCGCATCCGAAGTTGACGCGATTATTGCCAAAACACTTGAAGCGCGCGGCAGGTCAGACATCGAATTTGCCGTTGCCTCCAACCCCGAATTCTTGCGTGAAGGGTCTGCCATTGAAGATTTCTCCCGCCCCGACAGGGTTGTGGTGGGCACAGATTCAAAACGCGCTGAAGCGGTCATGCGGGAACTTTATCGGCCGCTATATTTGACCGAAACACCCATGCTGTTCACCAATCGTGAAACGGCTGAGGTGATTAAATATGCCGCCAATGCCTTTTTGGCGACCAAGATCAGCTTCATCAATGAAATTGCAAATCTGTGCGAAAAGGTCGGCGCGGACGTGCAGTCCGTCTCAAAAGGCATTGGGCTTGATGGGCGTATCGGGCGCAAATTCCTGCACGCAGGCCCCGGCTATGGCGGGTCATGCTTCCCCAAAGACACGCTGGCATTGGTTCGTACCGCACAGGAAGTCGGCGCACCGGTTCAGATTGTTGAAACGGTGGAACGTGTAAACAATGAACGCAAACGCGCGATGGCTGACAAGATTATTGCGGCCCATGGCGGCGATGTCAGCGGCAAGACCATTGGTGTTCTTGGCGTGACCTTCAAACCCAACACGGATGATATGCGCGAGGCCCCCTCACTTGACATTATCCCGGCCTTGCAGGCCGCAGGCGCAACCATTCAGGCCTTTGACCCAGAGGGGATGGAAGAAGCGAAATCAATGCTTAGCGATGTAGATTGGAAAGACAGTATCGCCGACGTCATGGCAGGTGCCGATTCCATCACCATCCTGACAGAATGGAATGAATTCCGCGCGCTTGATTTCACAGCCATGAAGGCGGCATTGAGCGCGCCTTTGCTGATTGACCTACGGAATATTTACGAACCAGAAGATATGGCCGCAAAGGGCATCGACTATCATTGCGTCGGCCGCCCTTATATTGCCCCGGCATAAGCCCCGACAAAAGCCCGACGGGAAGAAGACGGTTATTTCTTCTTCTTGAATTCTTCTTCGTGAATACGCATCAGACCTTCTTGCGCCACGGTGGCCACAATAGTGCCATCCTGACGGTAGAAGACGCCGCGATTGATCCCGCGCGACCCTGACGATGTGGGGCTGTCCTGCGCATACAGCAGCCATTCATCCATACGGAATTCACGGTGGAACCACATAGCATGGTCGAGGCTGGCCATCTGAACACCCGGATCGCCCCATGACACCCCGTGGGGCAAGGTGCAGGTATCAAGCAATGACATATCGGACGCATAGGCCAGCATTGCCTGCTGCAAAGCCATATCATTCGGCAGCTCACCATTGGTGCGCACCCAGATATATTGTTCAGGATCGGACGGTTCGGGACGGAACAAGTCACGCGGGTAAACCGGGCGTGTCTCTATCGGGCGGGGCCGCAACCACATATCCCTAAATTTTTCGGGGATTTTGTCGGCATTGGCCTGACGACGTTCAACCTCACTCATCAGTCCTTCTGGCCCCGGTACATCAGGCATGGGGGTTTGGTGCTCAAGCCCGTTTTCGATGACCTGAAAACTTGCCGAAAGGGAAAAGATGGCCTTGCCGTTCTGGATCGCCACAACCCGGCGCGTGGTAAAGCTTTTGCCATCACGGATGCGGTCAACCTCGTAAATGATCGGCACTTGTGTGTCGCCGGGACGCAAGAAATAGCAATGCAATGAATGACACAGACGATCATCAGGCACAGTCCGTTGTGCCGCCACAAGCGCCTGTCCGATCACCTGTCCACCAAATACGCGCTGCAGCCGTTCCTTCGGGCTGATCCCGCGGAACAGATTTTGTTCCAACGGTTCAAGGTCCAACAGGGACAATACGCCTTCAAGTGATGAATCAAGGCTCATAAACAGGCTCCCACAGCAGAAATCATGCCTGCTGGATGCCGCACTGCACAAATGAAGTCAATATGACAAAGCGGCACCTGACCGAAGGTGACCGCCTGCTAGTGCGGTTAACCAACCTCGTCAGGTGTGCGTGCGGTAACCGAAAAGGCGTGAATCGGTCCTGCCAGTTCTTCTACCAACACATCATAGATCGCGCGCTGCCGCGCCACGCGGTTTTGCCCGGCAAAACTGTCAGACACGAGATAGACCCTAAAATGGCTCTCACCCGTGCCATCATGGCCTGCATGACCGGCATGAGCATCGCTTTCATTAATTATTTCAATGGCTTTCGGAGAAAAAGCCGTGGTGAGCTTATCCCTGATCGCCGCTTCAACTGTGCCTGTCATGATCTATATCCTGTCAAATGTGCTGCCCACACCCCGCCCACTTGGACATAATGAGGCAGGCAGCCCCCGCCACTTGCCGCGACGGGTTTCGATCTTCATAATCGCCCGGTTGTGAGCAAATTTCTTGATGACATTTATGACATTCGCGTAAAGCCCCGTCGAGGTCCGAATGGCAAAAAGGCTGCCCGTACCGCACCGCCGAAAAAGCGCGTGTGCGAATGGCCCGGCTGTACCGAATTGGGCGAGCATAAGGCCCCCAAAAGCCCCGACCAGCTACGCCAATGGCGCTGGTTCTGTCAGGATCATATCCGCGAATATAATAAAAGCTGGAACTTCTTCGAAGGCATGGACGAAGACCAGATCCGCGATCATATGGAAAATGCAACCATGTGGGAACGACCGACATGGAAGGTCGGCACCAATCCCGACGGATCAAAATCAGACAAGGCAGGCTTCAAGCCCGGTAAGGACCACCCCGGCGGCTTTGATCCCGCTGGCGGGCGTTACGACCCCTATGACCTGTTTGATGATGGCCCCGGCGCAGAAACCGCCAATCGGACGTGGAAAGCAGGTTCCCGCCTGCCGCAACAGACGCGTACAGCGCTTGCAAACCTGAATTTGGACGAGACGGCCAGCTTGCAAGACATCAAGACACGCTATAAAGAATTGCTCATCAGGTTTCATCCCGACACCAATGGGGGAGACAGGTCAACCGAAGAACGGCTGACACAAGTCATCGACGCCTTCAATCATTTGCGGGCGGTCAATTTTGGTGCCGGAAAATAGGAGATTTGGCGATCTGCAATGGGGCAGGCTCGTCTTCATCATTTAGAACAGAACTTAGCGAATAACGGAGCTTTCTATGACCAGTGACGTGCAGGCCCTTTCGGGCGCAATCCATGATGCCACGCCGGATACCGAAGTGTCAGTGCGTGAGGCATTCGGGATTGATTCAGACATGATGGTTCCGGCATTCAGCCAACCAAATGATTATGTCCCTCCGGTCGATGACACTTATCGGTTTGACGAACAAACCACGATGGCAATCCTTGCAGGCTTTGCCTTCAATCGCCGTGTGATGATCCAAGGGTATCACGGTACGGGTAAATCAACCCATATTGAACAGGTTGCAGCGCGCCTGAACTGGCCGTGTATTCGCGTCAACCTTGATAGCCATATTAGCCGTATCGATCTGGTCGGTCGTGACGCCATCGTGCTGCGCGAAGGCCAACAAGTGACAGAGTTTAAAGAAGGCATCCTGCCTTGGGCCCTGCAACACGCCTGCGCCATCGTGTTTGACGAATATGATGCGGGCCGCCCCGATGTGATGTTCGTGATCCAGCGCGTGCTGGAAAATGAAGGTCGCTTTACCCTGCTTGACCAAAACCGGGTCATCAAACAGCATTCGGCTTTCCGTCTGTTTGCAACCGCCAATACGATCGGGCTTGGTGACACATCAGGTCTTTATCACGGCACACAGCAGATCAACCAAGGCCAGATGGACCGTTGGAACATCGTCACGACCCTGAACTATCTTCCGTTCGAGGAAGAAGCCGCCATCGTGCTTGCCAAGTGCCCGCAATACAATAATGACGAGGGCCGCCAGACTATTGAAAGCATGGTCCGCGTGGCTGAGCTGACGCGTACTGCCTTCATGAACGGCGACATCTCTACAGTGATGAGCCCACGTACCGTTATCACATGGGCAGAAAATGCCCAGATATTCGGCGGCGATCTTGGCTTTGCCTTCCGTCTGACATTCCTCAACAAATGTGACGAGCTGGAACGTCCCTATGTGGCGGAATATTATCAGCGTTGCTTTGGCGTAGACCTGCCCGAATCTGCGGCACAGTTTGCCCTGAACAGCTAATCCGCAAAGGGTAAGGCACCGATAAAGGGTAAGGCACCGATCTTATGGCCGAAAACAACCCGACAGAACCGCTAAAGCGCGCCGTATCGGCTGCGATGCGGGCCGTGTCCGGCGATGCTGAACTGGCAGTGACCTATGGCGCTGAACCGCCCGGCGTGCGTGGCGGTCGTGCCCGTATGCCCCTGCCCCCTCGTGCAGCAAACCCCGAACAGGTTGCAGAGCTGCGCGGCACAGGCGACAGCTTTTCATTAAAGCTGCGCCACCATGACGAAGCAGCACACGCCGCTGGCATGCCTGAGGGCAAGCACGCCCGTGCGATACATGAGGCAGCCGAACTTGCCCGCATCGATGTGGTTGGCACGCAGGGCATGACTGGGATGCGCAGCAATATTGTGGCATCCCAAGAGGTGCGCGCGGTTGATCGCGGCTTTAATCAGGTGTCAGACCCTGACATGGCGATCCTTGGCGAAACGGTCGGCTATTTGCTGCGCGAACGGCTTGCCGGGATGAAGGTGCCAGACGCTGCCAAGGCGATGGTCGATGCGTGGCGTCCCTTTATCGAAGAAAAAGCCGGCGATGACATGGATCGGCTAGCCGACACAATTGGCGATCAGGAAGATTTTGCCAAAACCATGCGCGATATTATCCGCGATCTTGATTTGGGTGACGAGTTGGGAGAGGAGCAGGACGAAGGCTCCAACGACGACGAAGACTCAGATCAGGACCAGCAGGATGATGATGGCGGCGATGGCGAATCCGAACAGGGGGAGGAGCCGCAGGCAGCCTCCACTCAAGAGGTTGAATTAGGCGAAGGTGAGGCCGAAGAAGGCGAAGCCGAAAGTGTCGAGGTAGACACTGACGAAGAAGCCATGGCCGATGAGGCCGACGAACAAGGCGATGGCGAACAGCCATGGCGGCCCAACTATCAGGAAGGCGATCAGAATGATCGCGAAACCTATAAGGTTTTCACCAAGGAATTTGACGAAATCATTCTGGCCGAAGACCTGTGCGATGCCGAAGAATTAACACGCCTGCGCGCCTATCTTGATCAACAATTGCAAAGCATGCAGTCCGTTGTCGGGCGGCTGGCCAATAAATTGCAGCGCAAGCTGATGGCGCAGCAAAACAGGTCATGGGACTTTGACCTGGAAGAAGGGATTTTGGACGCAGCAAGGCTTGCCCGCGTTGTGGCAGACCCGACCAATCCGCTGTCCTACAAGATGGAACAGGACACAGACTTTAAAGATACGGTCGTGACCCTGTTGCTGGACAATTCAGGCTCCATGCGCGGGCGACCCATATCGGTTGCCGCCATGTGTGCTGATATTCTGGCGCGTACCCTTGAACGGTGCGGTGTGAAGGTCGAAATTTTGGGCTTCACCACGCGCGCCTGGAAGGGCGGGCAGGCCCGCGAACGTTGGCTTGCTGATGGCAAACCCGCAGGCCCCGGTCGCCTGAATGATCTGCGCCACATCATCTATAAGGGCGCAGACGCCCCATGGCGTCGCGCACGGCGCAATCTGGGCCTGATGATGCGCGAAGGGTTGCTGAAAGAAAACATCGATGGCGAAGCCTTGGTTTGGGCGCATGACCGCCTGCTGGGGCGGCCTGAATATCGCCGCATCCTGATGGTGATTTCAGATGGCGCGCCGGTTGATGATTCAACCCTGTCCGTCAATCAGGGTAATTATCTTGAAAAACATTTGCGCCAAGTGATTGACGAAATCGAAAACAAATCCCCGGTTGAGCTGATTGCCATCGGCATCGGTCATGATGTGACGCGATATTATCAACGCGCTGTCACCATTATCGATGCGGAACAATTGGGCGGGGCTATGGTTGATCAGTTAGCTGATCTGTTTGAGGACACGCATGGAAAGGCCCCCACAGGGGCACCCAATAGGCGAGCCAGATAGGGAGACCTGAAATGGAACAGGAAACAGACCTTTCCGTCGGTGCATTTATCGGCAAGATTTGGGACTATATTACCGATGTCCTGTCACCGCTTGCCAATATCCCGTGGGATTTTGGGGACTGGACTTTGTTTATGCCCATCCTGTTTTGGGTCGGCTATTGGGTCTATGGGCGTGTGCGCCAGCAGCCCCGTAAAATTTCCATCACAAATTATGTGCTATTAGCTGGATTTATCTTTGGCGGCGTGTTTGAACATTACCAAACGGAATTGGAAACATGCCTGCCTGATGGGGCACGCACATGTATCGACAAATAAACACTCACCCACTTTACCGCTTCGCCCTTCTGATATTGCTGGGCGCCAGTTTACTTGGCATCACGGGTACAGCCTATGCTGCACCTGAAAAGGTCACGGTGCGCACCATTGAGGTGCCTTTATCGGTCTATAGCGGCAATAAAAGCGCCAATGCGGGTAAGCTGCGCTTTATCAGCGGGGTTGAACTTAAGGGCGATCATGCTGACTTTGGCGGCATCTCAGGGCTTGTGATCGACAAATCCGGGCGGCGTTTTTTGGCGATCACCGACAAGGGCCGCTATATCAAGGGTGTGATTGACGAGTCTGCGCCGGGTAAAGTCACCCGCGTCAAGGGCGTCAAGATCGATCGTCTTGCGGGGCTGAATGGCCTGCTCGACAAAAAGAAAAACCAAGACGCTGAAGGCATCGTTGATCTGTCTGACGGCGCTTTGACCGGGCCGTTCTTAATCTCTTTCGAACGCAAGCACCGCATTTTGAATTATCGCCGGATTAATGGCAGCCCGGATGGTGCCCTGTCCCTGCCCCCTGCTGACACTTGGATCCCCTCTAATGGCGGGATGGAGGCGATTGTGCAGCTTGCCGACGGTCACATCATGGCACTGACGGAAGATGCCCGCGACGAGGCAGGCAATATTGTCGGCTGGATCGCCGATGGGCCCAAGGCGCTGCCAATTTCCTTGCGCAAAAGCGGTGAGTTCAAACCCACAGACATGGCACGTCTACCAAACGGTGATGTGCTTGTGCTGGAACGGCGCTATGGCAAGACCATCGGCGTCAGCATGCAGATCCGCCGCATCGCTGGTGCCAGCATAAAGCCCGGCGCCACCCTTGATGGGCAGATTCTGACACAGCTCGACCGCAGTGCCAACATCGACAATATGGAAGCGATGGACGTGCGCGTGACAGATGATGGGCGCACGCTTATCTACATTATGTCAGACGACAATTTTAACACCCCGCTACAGCGCACATTGCTGCTGGTGTTTGCGCTTGCCGACTAGGTAAAGAAAAAGCCCTGCCGGATGATCCGACAGGGCTCTTTCAAAAAATTATGTTCGCGCGCGATTAAGCGGCGTCAGCAGAAGCCAGCTTCTTCTTCAGGTCGCGCTTTACTTTTTGCGCCTTGTCTGAAAGCTGCTCGTCTTTTGTTTTCAGCAGATAATTGTCCAGACCGCCATTATGTTCTACCGAACGCAGCGCATGCATGGACACACGGAACTGAAAGCTCTGCTCCAGGGCTTCTGAAATCAGAGTCACATTGTTCAGGTTCGGCAAAAAGCGCCGCTTGGTCTTGTTGTTGGCGTGGCTGACATTATTGCCGACCATCGGGCCCTTACCGCTTAGTTCGCAACGACGTGCCATTGCTCTTCTCCTACTGGCCCTGATTTTCAGGGCGTGGCAGATCAAATCTGCCCTCAAAATTCAATCATTTGATTATGTTGATGGGCACACGCCAAATCCGCCGGAAACAGCAGCTTCGGGCACCTCATCAAAATAGAGGCGCTGTATAGGCGGCTTGCGGGGTTAAGGTCAAGTCTTTGCAGCGCGATATTCTGATAAACGTCCCATTTGTCGCGGCTTTTTCGGCCCATGGGCCTGAATCCGCAAAATTTTCGCCTTTATGCCGCTTTTTTGCCAAACTGCCCTTGCATATGGACCCTATAAACAAGGCGCATTGGCCGTGAAAAGCCCCTCAAAAAAGGGCCCAAAATTAAGGGTATCTCATGATGATTCTACGTCGAAACCTTTTTGGCAGGCAACTCTTCGCTGCCGCGGCACTGATTCTGCTGCCCTTCGCAACAAACGCCGCTGACTCTAACAAAAGCGCCATCGAAGCCACCATGACCGTCGATTTCTATTTCGGCGGCATCCAAATCGGCACAGCTGACCTATCGAGCCGCCTGTTTGATGATCGCTACGAGATGGTCTCAACCGGGCGCGGCACAGGCCTTGCTGATCTGTTCACAGGGGGCCGCCACGGCACTGTCGAAGCGGTGGGCGCGATCAAAGACGGTACAGTAAAGCCTGAACGCTATGCCTATGAATATGGCACGGACACTGCGATCGATCGGCAAACAAAAGTAACCTTCCATGATGGCGAGCCCGTCACCCTTGAAGCCACGCCCGCCTATGGCCCTGATGAGCAGCGCAAGCCCGTCCCCCTGTCAGAACAGCTCGATACGCTTGACCCCCTATCGGCTGCCTTGTTCCACCTGACACTGGCTGCAGCCGAAAAGCCGTGCGGGCAAACCGTGCGGATATTTGATGGCCGCCGCCGGTCAGACCTGCACACAAAATATATCCGCCCCACAAGCATGAACAAAAGCCGTTACAACGCCTATGAAGGCGACGCGATTTTGTGCGAGGCGGTGTTTGAACGGATCAAGGGCTTTGACGAAAGCGCCACAGAAATCGCCCCCGCCACAGGCAAGGACCGCCTGCGCCGCCGTTCGAAAACTTACGAACCTGCAAAGGTTTGGCTGGCCCCCATCCCGGTGGCGAACAGCGCAACAGGCGAAACGATATTGCTACCCGTCAAATTGCAGGCCGCTACAGGCTATGGCACGATTATGGTTCATCTAAGCGACTATGACCTGCGCCGCAGCATGCCTGCTGCCCAGGCCAGCCTGACCGAATAAAACAGCTTTAAGTCCGGCTCGACAAACAAGACAAACTGATAAATAATCAGCGTCAACAAATCCGACTGCACGTGGTGGACGTTAATAAAATAGCGGCAGTCATTGGATTGATCAGCAATAGTCAAATATCTCACATGCAGCACAATGCGGGCGCGTGACGAAATTTTAGTGAGTGGGGGCACCGCATGACAGATGTCACAGCAAACGGCACGGCCGAAAAGACCGGTCAAGGCCAAGCAGCCGACAAAACGACGGCGCGTATGTCCGGTTGGCGGCTTTCAGCCTTTGCCGGGCCCGCAGTCCCTATTGCTGCCCTTGGTCTGCCGATCACTGTTTATCTGCCGCCTTTCTATGCGTCCGAGCTTGGCCTGCCACTGACCATGGTGGGGCTAGCCTTCACCCTGTCGCGGATCTGGGACACGGTGACCGACCCTATTCTGGGCTTCCTGTCAGATCGTTTTCCCAGCCGTTGGGGACGTCGCCGCCATTGGATCGCCCTATCAGTGCCGATCATGTTGGTGTCGATTTTCATGATCTTTATGCCCCCCGTGACCCAAGCCAGCTTTGGCTATCTGTTGGGGTGGATGATCTTTATGTATGTGGGCTGGACGATGCTGACCGTCTCCCACATGAGTTGGGGGGCGGAACTGTCACCCGACTACAATCAACGAAGTCGCATTCAAGGCTATCGCGAAGCCGCCTTGATTTTCGGCGCCCTGTTCGTTTTGACCATGCCTGCGCTGCTACCCTCGCTCTTACCGGATATGGAAATCGGCCAACGGGAAAAAGTCTCATCAATGGGCTGGTTCTCTATCATCCTGTTACCTATCACAGTTTTGCTGGCGGTTTGGCTGGTGCCAGAACGCACCCATACGGGCACAACAGCGGCACCGATCAAATGGCAAGTGGCGATCAGCGAACTACGCTATAACAAGCCCCTGCAACGCATTTTGCTGATCGACCTTCTTGGTGGCCTGTCCACAGGCGTTGTCACATCGCTTTACCTATTTTTGGTCAGCGACTACTTGCTGCTTGAAAGTCATGCTGAATGGATGCTGTTGG
Organism: Alphaproteobacteria bacterium; assembly: GCA_965229935.1. GTDB lineage: Bacteria > Pseudomonadota > Alphaproteobacteria > SPJN01 > SPJN01 > SPJN01. Next base: position 190,998 of record CBDDKB010000002.1, on the reverse strand, counting down.
TTTATTTCGGATCAGGCATCGCCTTTGTGCCGTTGATCCTGAAACTGTCCTATAAATATGAAAAGCACCGCACATTGGCAGGCACCGCTATTGTCACGGTTGTCACCCTGCCGCTTGTCCTGATCGTCCCCAAGGGCGACCCCTTCGCAGCGCTGATGTTATGGGTTTTGTTGGGCGTCAATTTGGGTGCAGGCTCCCTTCTGATCCGGGCAATCACTGCTGACCTTGTGGATGAAGACCGCCTGAAAACGGGCGAAGAACGCACCGGGCTGTTCTATGCCTTTATCAACATGACCCAAAAGCTGGGTATCGCCCTGTCGGTCGGGATCGTCTATGTGATTTTGGAACAAGGCTTTAGCTATCAGCCGGGTCAGGAAAACACGCCAGAGGCCATCAAGGGCCTGGCAATCATCTTTGTGACGATCCCCGTGGTCGTATCCGCCATCAACGCGGTGCTGCTGTGGTATCACCCCATCACCCGCGCCAGACAGGAAGAAACCCGCCGCGCGCTTGAGGCGATTGACGATCAAAACGCCTAAAACCGCACCCAAGATATTGAATTTTATACGTCATTAAGCACAGGTGACTTGCGTTCCACGCGACCCCGCCCACCAGATATAGCCGTGAACGAAGCAAGAAATGCGATGAATTTCCGATTCGGTCATGGCTTGTTCTATATTTGCCCCATTTGGTGTGGATAGTTTGGGGACATTTATTCGACAGGCGAATTCTTTGCCCCAAACCCAGCCCATTACCATCCCCCCGGTTTTGCTTGCGTCACATGCGGAATCTGGTCAAAGTCAATGCAACTACACTCTTAACCCCAATCACAGGCCACGCGGCTGACGCGCCGCTGATCCCCCCAATTTAGCGACCAATTCCTTGACTGATTTTGCTGACAGCACGCGGGTAACGGCGGTGCTGGGTCCAACCAATACCGGTAAGACCCACCTCGCTATTGAGCGTATGGTCGCCCATAAAAGCGGCATGATCGGCCTGCCATTGCGCCTGCTTGCGCGCGAGGTCTATGACCGTGTGGCAAAGCTGCGGGGGCCCCGCTCAGTCGCGCTGATTACAGGCGAAGAACGGATTGTCCCGCCCAACCCGTCCTATTGGGTCGCCACGGTAGAGGCGATGCCGCTTGATATCCCCGTCCGTTTTTTGGCGATTGATGAGATTCAGTTGGTACAGGACCGCGAACGCGGGCACGTCTTTACCAATCGGCTGCTGCATGCGCGCGGGCTGGACGAAACCATGCTGTTGGGGTCCGCCACGATGATCCCGCTGATCAGGCATTTGCTGCCTGACGCGCATATCCAGTCGCGCCCGCGCTTTTCAACGCTTGATTATGCGGGCAGCAAAAAATTGACCCGCCTGCCCCGCCGCAGCGCCATTGTCGGCTTTTCCGCCGATCAGGTCTATGCGATGGCAGAGCTGATCCGCCGCCAGCGCGGCGGCGCGGCTGTTGTGATGGGCGGCCTTAGCCCGCGCACACGCAACGCGCAGGTCGATATGTATCAAAGCGGCGAGGTTGACTTTCTGGTGGCAACGGACGCCATCGGGATGGGGCTTAACCTGGATCTGACCCATGTGGCCTTCGCCGCGACACAGAAATTTGATGGGATCAGCCATCGTGGCCTGCGCGCTGATGAATTGGCACAGATCGCGGGACGTGCGGGACGCTATCGCACCGACGGAACCTTTGGCACCACAGCCGATGCCCCCCTATTGGATGACGAAATAGTCGAAGCAATCCTGAACAGCGAGTTTGAAGCGGTGCGCCACGCCCAGTGGCGGCATGCGGCGTTGGAATTCGGCTCCCTCCCCTCTCTTCTCCATTCGCTTGACAGGCCACCGCCCGTTCAGGGCCTTATCAGGGCACGCGAACAGCTTGATCAGCGCAGCTTACGGGCGCTGGCAGACCTTGAAGACGTGCGCGACAGGCTAAGTGGACCCGCCAGACTGAAACAGTTATGGGAAGTGGCGCAAATTCCTGATTTCCGCAGTGCGCCTGAAGACGTTCATATTCGTCTGCTGAAAACCCTGTTTGATCAATTAACGGGGCAAAGCGAACATATCGGCGAAGACTGGTTGCAAAATGCTGTCAGACCGTTAGATAACCTGAATGGCGACATTGATGCGCTGCAAGCGCGCATTGCACATATTCGCACCTTCACCTATCTGTCACATAAATCAGCTTGGTTGCATGATGCGAAACATTGGCAAGAACGCACACGAGAGATTGAAGATGCCCTGTCAGATGCGCTACATGAGCGTCTGACACAAAGATTTGTCGATCGGCGCACAAGCGTTCTGTTACGAAAGTTAAAGGAAAAGGATCCCCTCATGGGCTCTGTCACCGCACAAGGCGACGTGATTATCGAAGATGAACGCGTTGGCACAATAACCGGCTTTACATTCACAGCGGCTGAAGATCAGTCCGCTGCCGATAGTGCCGGAAATGATCTGTCCAAAAAAACACTGGCCGAAGCTATACGCGGCCCCGTCAGTGTCGAACTTGCTGCCCGCGCCCATCGCCTGTTGGCGCTGTTTGATGCCGGTGCCAAGGCAGATGCCATGATCGCCCAGTCAGCGGACAAAGCCGCAGACGCCGGTGCAAGCGCGGACACAGCGGACGGTGGGGACAAGGCTGCTCCAGCCACATCAGCATTCAAGGCACCGAAAGAACCGCCTGCACCTGTTACTTTGGAAAGTGACGGCACAGTGACTTGGGATGGTGCTGTCATCGCACGTCTGAAAAAAGGCGCGCACAAGCTGCGCCCCGAACTAGTGATGCTTGCGAATGATTGGCTTGAACCCGCCATCGCCACACAGGTCGAAGTCCGGCTTGGCAAATGGTTGCAGGATCATATTGACGGGGTATTGGCCCCCATCGCCGCACTGCGCGATGGCGAATTGAATTCAGGCGTTGCCCGCGGCATCGCGTTTGAGCTGGTAGAAAATCTGGGCGTATTGCCCCGCGATGGCGAAGTTGCCGAACGATTGCGTGACCTTGATCAGGCCGCCCGCGGTGAGCTGCGCCAATATGGTGTCCGCTTTGGCGAGATGACCTTGTTCCAGCCTGCCATTCTAAAACCCCGTCAGGTGCAGCTACGCCTGCTTTTGTGGCAATTGGCGGATGAGATTGACACACTGCCGGACGTACCAACGGCGGGCCTATGTTCAACCCCCGCGCTGAAAGACGCGCCACAAGGTTTTTATGAAATGTGCGGCTTCCGCCAGTGTGGCCGTCAAGCTGTGCGCATCGATATGCTTGAGCGTTTGTCGGACATGTTGCGCCCCCTGAATGCGACAGGCCCATTTGAAATTTCAGCCGATCACATGTCGATTGTTGGCTGTTCGGGTGATGAGTTTACCTCCATCATGTTGGCCCTTGGCTATCGCAGCCGTGAAGCCATGCGCGATAATCTACCCGAAGGGGCACAGCTTGCCCCCAAGGCCCCCGAACAAATCGCCAAGGAAGAACGCGAACGCGCAGCGGCGGAGGCTGGCGAAACGAGTCCGACTGGCGAAGCGAGTGCGACTGGCGAAGCTGGGGCAGGTGAAGACGCAGAAAAATCCGCTGAAGCGAATACAGAACAAGGTGCCGCTAATGATGCAGCACCCGCCATTGACCCCAATAAAGTCCTGCTATGGCGCCTAAAGCGCGGCGCACGCCATATCGGCAGCGCAGCCCCTGCCCGTCAAAATGCTGACCGTTCGGATCGGCGGGGCAATGATGGCGCGCGCAACAATCGTGGCGGCAAGGGCAAACCCGGCGGCAAGGGCGGCCAAGGCAACCAGCGCGGCAAGCGCGGTGATCGCAATGGTCAGCGCCAAAACAAGCCGCGCAATTTCTCCAGCGGTGGTGGGTCACCCCGGCGCGGGCCTGATCCAAACTCACCCTTTGCAGCATTGCAGGGCCTGAAAGACCAGCTTGGCAAGGACGGGAAGGACTGATCCGGCTTGGCAAGGCGATCAGCAAAACCGTCCAACACCCCCTCTGTTTCTGATCAGGATCAGGACAGTCAACGCATCGACAAATGGTTGTGGCACGCCCGCTTTGTGCGGACGCGCGGTGCTGCCACCCAGTTGGTTGAAAAGAAGCGCTTCCGCCTGAACGGCCGGACGGGCATTAAGCCCAGCAGCCTTGTCCGCCCCGATGATGTTCTAACATTTTATCTGTCCAATCGTGTGCGCGTGATCAAAATCAACGCTATTGCCAATCGCCGCGGTGGTGCGCCTGATGCAGCCTTACTGTATGATGATCTTGAAACAGACGATCAAAACTAACCCCCGCGCTCAACAAAGGTCCGGCCATGTTCGATAAGCTCAAATCCCTCTTTTCCAATGATGATCAATTGTCCCCTGCGGCCAAAGCTGTTGATCCTGTGGCGCTCGCCGCTTGTGTCTTGATGATCGAGGCTGCCGCTGTTGAAGATGGCATTGCGGAGGAAGAATGGCAGACCATTATGCGCCTGTTGCAGGATCGCTTTTCATTGTCTGAGGGGGAGGCAACATCACTAAGCGAACAGGCAAAAGCCCTGCACAGCGATTCTGTGCAATTGCTGCGTTTCACCCAAACCCTGAAAGACGAGGTGCCGCACGACGAACGGGACATGATCTTGGAACTCATGTGGGAAATCGTACTTGCCGATGACCAGCTTGGCCCGCTTGAAGACATGTTGATACGCCGGGTTGCCGGGCTGCTTTATGTGTCTGATCGCGACCGGGGCGAGGCACGCAAACGTGTGCTGGCCCGGCGCGGGTCATAAATTGCGCCAATTATAATAGGCGCGGCATTTAAGGCTATCTTGCCAATTGACGAAACCGCGCAAGACGCCTAAGACACCTTCAATTCATTCTGGCGCGTTTTTAGCGGCCAGCACGACAGAAATTTGCTTTAGGGGCCGGCATGGGCCGGGAAAAATATGACCTATGTGGTGATGGAAGGCTGCATCAAGTGCAAATATCTTGATTGTGTCGAGGTTTGCCCGGTTGATTGCTTCTATGAAGGTGAAAACATGCTGGTCATCCACCCGGATGAGTGCATTGATTGCGGCGTGTGCGAACCTGAATGCCCTGTAGACGCCATTGTGCCCGACACCAATGAAGGTGTTGAACAAATGCTGGCCGTAAACACCGAATTCGCTGAAAAATGGCCGAATGTCACGATTAAGCGTGATGCGCTGCCCGATGCGGACAAATTCGCCGAAGAAGGCGACAAATACAGCAAGTATTTCTCCGAAAATCCGGGCGAAGGCGACTAAAAGGGCCCATTTGCCCGTTTTTGAAGCCTTATAGGGCCGTAAAGCCCCTCGCCACGCGCCTTTGCGCCCACTTTGCTGCACCGCGGCATTTCGTCCAAAACTGTGCCGTGCGGAAAAACATGACAAAATCATAGCGTTAGCTGCGCCGGAACAGCGCGCTACCTTTGATTTTTTGAGTTTTTTGTGGTATTATATGCCTTTAGATCGTCAAAAGGGGGCTAACACCTAACCGTTGGCCGCCTTTTTTGTGCAAAACTGTCAGGATTGCACCGCCCATTGATCGCATTGCCTTGTTGTAAATGACGGTCGGGCGGATTTTTGTCACCGGAACTGGTGCCGAAACTAAATGCTTTGTCTGACTTACAACGATCAAGTGAATACGAAACCACGCGCCTGTTTCACGTGAAACAGTCGGCAACAGCAGGATCAAAGGTTATTATGGCAAGCGCGAAGAAAGCAACTGCAAAAAAGACAACCGCAAAGAAGACCGCTGCAAAGAAATCCGCACCGAAGAAGACCACAGCCAAAAAACCCGCCGCTAAGAAAACGGCGGCGAAAAAGCCTGTGGCCAAGAAAACCGCTGCGAAAAAAACTGCTGCTAAAAAGCCGGTAGCCAAGAAAGCTGCGACTAAAAAAGCTGCACCAAAAAAGGCTGCCCCTAAAAAAGCGGCTGTGAAAAAAACGGCAACTAAAACCGCCGCTAAAAAGCCTGCTGCTAAAAAGACTGCCGCGAAAAAGACCGCAACCAAAGCGGCCACAAAGCCTGCTGCGAAAAAGCCAGCAGCCAAGAAAACCGCAGCAAAGAAACCGGCTGCCAAAAAAGGCGCCACCAAAAAGGGCAATGCTGCTGCGATTAAAGAAGCGCTAATGCGCAAGCCCGCGCGTAAGCCTAAGCCTGCCTCTGGCAAGCCTGGCCGTGGGGCGACGTTGGAAACAGTGCCGCCGACCCCCGCCATCGAAAAGAAGGTGGAACCCAAGCCCGTAGCCAAGAAAAGCAAGCCGCTGCCCAAACAAAAGGATGGGTTCAAGGTTAAAGACTTTGTTGTCTATCCGACCCACGGCGTTGGCGTGATTACGGATATCGAAGAACAGGAAGTTGCAGGCTTCCCCTTGCAACTGTTCGTAATCAACTTCGAACAGGAAAAGATGACCCTGCGGGTCCCGCTTGCCAAGGCCAAGGCCACAGGCATGCGCCAATTGTCAGACGATTCTATTGTTGCCAAGGCACGCCAAACCCTGAAGGGCCGCGCGCGCATCAAACGCACAATGTGGAGCCGCCGTGCACAAGAATATGAAGCCAAGATCAACTCAGGCGATTTGATTGCAATTGCAGAAGTTGTTCGCGACCTTTATCGCGGTGAAGGTCAGCCTGAGCAAAGCTATTCAGAACGTCAGCTTTATGAAGCTGCACTTGACCGTTTGGCACGTGAACTGGCTGCTGTGGACAAGGTCAGCCTTGACGAGGCCATCGAAGCGGTTGAAGCTGGGCTGCAGAAGGTTCGCCTGAAAGCCGCCGCATAACGCGACCGCTACATTTCAGACAATGACGAGGGCGCACCTGCACAAAAAGGGGCGCCCTTATGTCTTTCTGGCACACCACAACCAAAGGTCTACGCCGTCTGCGCCACGAACCTGTCTGGCTATCACTTTGCCTGCTTGGATTCAGCATGATCGTATCGTGGATTGGCCCTGACGCCTTTAACGTCGTCCCATGGGCGCAACATTCCTATGTTGTAGCGATACCCTTATTGACCTGGGCTGTCTTGCTGACAGCAGACCGCCATGCGTCCACACGGCAACATAGATTACTATCCTTGGGCATCCATTCCCTAACGGTGATCTTGATGTTTGCCAGCGTCTATTACAACGCCGATATGGTATGCGGCACCAATCATGATCCCAGCTTTGGTCAGGCGCTATATTTATCCGCCGCCAATTTCGCCACGCTAGGATCGGCCACATGCACGCTGCCGGTTGGCAGCATAGAACAATTGGTTGAGCCCGTCGAAAGCATGATGGGCCTGATCTTGTTGGGCGTCTTTATTTCAGTTGCCTCAGCCAAACACTGAGCAGTACAAAAATGGCCACCAACCTAATTGGCGGTCACAAGCTTGACCTTTTGCCCTGCACGAACTTCCTCATTGGCATCAAAACCGTTCAAGACGCGGAAGCGTTCTTCTTGAAAAGTGTCATAGGGCATCTTCCGCGCCAGGCTGGCAACGGTTTGCCCGCGCCCAACGGTCACTATACGCAGTCGATAGGGTTTCAGCCCCTTTGCCTCACGATCTGACAATTTACGGAAGCTATAGGTCGTGCGCTGAAAGCCCGTGGCGAACTTATTGAACTGTGATTGGGGTGCCATCATGTGCAGACGGTAAATCTTGTCACCGCCATAATGGATTGCCACCAGACGATGAGTAACAGGCTGCCCATTCTGGGTCGTTGTCACGGACCCGGTTTCAGCGCGCATGCCATTGATCTTGATCGATTCAACTTGCGTCACCTCAACACCCTTGCCCCAATCTTCTACAAGAAAGCGGCGCAAACTGCCATGAGCGGGCATCTTCGCCCCATCAAATTGAATGATCGCCTGTCCTGAATCATGACGTGCCTGCACAGCAGCAGACGAATTCATCATGGTAAAGCCATCAGGCACCTTAAAGGCCAGCTTCATAATCGGGTGCAAGAACTGTTTGTTCCGAATGAACCCTTGTTCGGGCGAATCCCCATAGATCATGCCATCGATGGTGCTTAAGTAAGCGCCCTCGCCACGTGCCTTTTGGCCCGGCTGCGCAATTTTCTGTGCACGCCCTGTAGCACGCCGAACCCGATCAGGGGAGGAAGGATGGGTCGCAAAAAAGTCAGCAAGGCTGGAGCGGCCATCAGCCCCCGCAATGCGTTGTTGCAACTCGCTATGATCACCTAATCGTCCTAAAAAGCGGGGCGATCCATAAGGGTCCATATGCGTACGCGAAATGTAGCGCAAACCAAGATCATCAGCCTGAAACTCCTGCTCGCGCGAATAGCTGGCGATGAAATATTGTCCGGCCAATCCTGCTGCCTGACTGACAGCCTGATTACCAGCCGCCGCCGATACGCCAACGGCCAATAGACCAATCAGGGTTGAGCGTGTTTGCCGCTGCGCCCCGTGGCGCGCGGTAACGTGGCCAATTTCATGACCAAGAACAGATGCAAGCTCAGATTCATCCTTGGCAAGCGCCAACAATCCGCGCGTGACATAGACATAGCCGCCAGGAAGAGCAAAGGCGTTCACCACAGGGGAATTCAATACTGTGAAATGAAACTGATTGGCAGGCAGCTCAGATTTAGCCGCCATCCGCCCACCGACTGAGGCGACATAGCCACCAATAGCCGGGTCGTCATAGGCACCGCCAAACTGTTCCAATATCTTGGCGTGGTTTTCCTTCCCGATTGCCGCTTCTTGCGCAGGCGACATCAAGGTGAATTCGCTTTTCCCCGTTGCCGGATTTTGTGTGCAGGCGGTCATGAGCGGCGCAATCACAAAACCGATCAATAAAGTTTTGGTCCAGCTTGTTTTTCTGGTCATGTCAAACACTCCACCTGCTTAGTTTTCCGGCAACACTGTCAGCCGTTCTTTGTGTGTAATGCGCATCATCGGCCCATTCTTATAATAGGTCCAGCCGCGCACCCTAACCTGCCGCCCTTTCAATGATAGCAAAAATGTTTCTGCCAGCTTATCACTATCACCAAAATGGCGAAGATCTTCTGCCTTGATCATAACAGAAAAATCATCCCGCCAATCAGGGCCAAAATTCAAATAGGCGCGATCACGAAATATGCTCACATCAACGATGCGCCCTTCGACCAATTCAAACCTGTCCGCAGAATATGACCGTGATTTGACGGCGGCGGCAATTTTTTGTGCCGACCAGACCTGATAATAGTCCTTTCCCCATATGCCACGCCGGGACAGACGGGCCTTATCCTCTGCCACAAACAAGGGCGCCAGCGCCACGCGATTGTCGGCAAAGCTATAAACGCGCGCCAATCCATCCGCCAATAATTGCTGCTGCACCCAAATTGGTTCACCATCAGAACCAGTTACAAGAAGATGGGCCAACAGCCTATCATGGCGATCAACTTGTGTCGGACCTGCGAACAGCTCCACCTGCCGACCAAGGGTCAAGTTTGACAATCTATCCTTCGCCTCATCAGCCAAAGGCCATGGTTTGAAACCTTTACGCCCAAGCGGCAATTTTGGCGCCTGAATGCCAACCAAACGGACCTCGCGACCATCCTGTAAAACAAGCGTATCGCCGTCAATAATTGCAACAACCTGCACAGGTGCGCCGATTTTCGTCAGGCCCTGCTGCGTAAGTTGATCAGATGCCAATACACCCGCCGCAGTCGTTAACAATGACGCGGCGGCACACAGACAAAAAACAAACGATTTGAGAATGGTGTACACTTTTGGTTTCCAAGTCGGTCAAAATACCAATTCAGCCAAAATAAAAGGGGCACCCGTGAGGATACCCCTTTTTTTCGATTGTGGCGTTACCGCCAAATCCTTATTTGCGACGCGCTGCTGTCTTCCGCTTAGCTGCGGGACGCTTTGCTGCAGTTTTTTTCTTAGCTGCAGGACGTTTGGCTGCTGTTTTCTTTTTAGCAGCAGTTTTCTTTTTAGCTGCGGGACGCTTTTTAGCGACTGTCTTTTTCTTAGCAGCAGTTTTCTTTTTAGCTGCGGGACGCTTTTTAGCGACTGTCTTTTTCTTAGCAGCAGTTTTCTTTTTAGCTGCAGGGCGCTTTTTAGCGACTGTCTTTTTCTTGGCTGCAGTTTTCTTCTTAGCTGCAGTTTTTTTCTTAGCCGCAGTTTTCTTCTTAGCCGCAGTCTTCTTCTTAGCGACTGTCTTTTTCTTAGCGACTGTCTTTTTCTTAGCGACTGTCTTTTTCTTGGCTGCAGTTTTCTTCTTAGCTGCTGTCTTTTTCTTAGCGACAGTTTTCTTCTTAGCTACTGTCTTTTTCTTTGCCGCTGTTTTTTTCTTGGCGGCGGTTTTTTTCTTGGCAGCAGTTTTACGTGCTGTCTTTGCTGCGGCAGCCATTGTTGTGCCTTCAACTGTTTCGGTCATTCCCCACTCCCTATCTGGTCGTTTTTGGGTTGGTTCTACATGTCAACAAAGACATGCGTTTTAAATTTTCATAAAAGCAAATTTTTCTCTTGCCACTATGATTCGTTTTCACGCCATTTAGCAGTTGCATAGTGAGCATGTGACAAACCCTTGTCAAACCGAATTCTTTAAACTGAAACAAATTCGTTGCAATGAAGTCACGCTGTTCTGAACGTAAATTTTGCTTACATGAAGCGTTCAACAACCTGTTCAAGTGCAACACCACCGAACACAGATGCTACAGGCAACAAGGCAATCACGACAACGCGCAACACTGTTGGCACACTAACAGGCCACACACTGATGTCAGTAATCATTGAACGATAGGCAATCAGACCCTGCATCTTTTCACTGTGTGATACATCACTTTTCATGTCTTCTCGCACCGCTCTGATCATATTATTGACGCGTCGCAACTCGCGATCCTTTGCGCCCCGAATGGCGCGCGATGCTTCAAGTGATGGCAGCAGCATCACCAGTAAAGCCCCGCCCAGCAAGGCAATCAGGAAGATGCTTGTAATGATCAGGGCATTGTCCTCTGCCAATAATGGAGTTGCAAACACAGCGCCCATTGCCATCATCAACGCAACTCGCACGCCGGTATGCCCGATCACTTCAAGTGAACGAACATCTAACAGATCAATTTTCAATCCTGACTTCATCAAACCAAGCAAACGCCGGTACGAAAAAAATGTATCAAACATTGCGCTGCCAACAACGATTAACATCAACGCCAGTAACAATATTGAAACAGACATCAATTCACCTGCAGCATTGCGCTGCACAAACACAAAAAAGATAATGGGTGGTAAAGTGACGAAGGAAAAAATAATTCCTGCAATGATCCGCGATTTGCCCCGATGTTCCAAAACCGGACGCAAAATTTCCAATTTTTCACCATCTGAAATAATAAGCGTTGGCGACAACAATGCGTAGTCACGCAAGAATCCACGCCTGCCAACCTCGTTCATTGTCAATGTATAGACCATAACAGCGATGATAGATGCGTCTGCAACTTCAATAGATGCAACAGATGAATTTGGTGCGCCTTCTACAAATGCTGTGATCAACCATGTCAGCGCGGCTAACAAAACAAATAGGATCAGACCTGTGGTCCATGGCCCTACGGGTGACACATTGAATGGAAAGTCCCGGCGGGTCATCGCCTCCGCCATCATTTTTTGAAGCGCTATGGCATCATCATTTGGTTCGGACAAAACCCCTGCCCCTTTTTCTTTTCATTTTGGGAAATAGTGTGCCTGTGATCAATCATGTGCAAGGTGAAAATAGCTTGGTGGTTGAAAACCGATTGATGAATTCGCAGCATTGCGGTATCAACCCGCTTGCGTGGTCCCGTAGCTCAGTTGGATAGAGCGACAGATTCCTAATCTGTAGGTCACAGGTTCGAATCCTGTCGGGATCACCATCTTCTAACCGGCAAAAAACAAAGCCCGCCAACCGAAGTTAGCGGGCCTTGCTGAATTCATTTTTCGCCAGGTGCTATTTCTGGGCTTTTTTCACAGCATCGATCAGACCTGACACCATCGAGATCTGCTCATCAGGCATCATGGAATTGGCCATGCCGACCGGGACATCATCACCAATATTTGTGTTGCCCTGCAGAACAATCTTCACATTATCGGCATCAACTGCAGTCATTTTCCAAATTTGGTAGGATTCCTGTACACGCTTCAAGCGGCGCTGTTCGGGGTATTGGTCCGCTGCATTGGCAATCCGCACAGTCACATTGCCGGTTTCTTCGTCAAACTCAGCCTTGGCATGCTGCACGAAATCGCGGTCTGAATAGATGAAGGGCATGTTGTAGACCATGTAAACCAGATATTCATTGTCGCCCATCTGCTTCAATTGGCGGGCGGTTTTGATCTTGCCCCACCAGTCGGGCATGCCTTCGACGTCACGCACAACCTTATCAACGATTGCGGGGGAGCCAGGGACCACAGCCTCAACCAAATAGGATTTAAAGCGCTTGCCCTCTTCCTGCTTCATAAAGACTTTAACGCCGTTCTTTTCCTTGGCGAATTCCCAGCCTTCATAGCCGGCATCGGCCAGTGCCGCGGTTGAGCCCAAGCCCACAAGCACGAGCATCATCGTCAAAAACTTACTTATTTGTGTCCAAAAGCGCATCATATCCTCCCGCGCATATACTCTTTTACAAAGGCGCGCCCCCAAAATTCAGGCTGCCACAATGTCTTAACAAGCCGGCAATTTCGGCCCGCTTGGTCGTCGTGATGTTTCATGCAGGGGCAATAAGGCAGAATAATGACAAAAATGTCAGTCAAATGTGCCTAACACGGCCAATACATGATTGCGTCCCAACAGCAGCAATTAACCATCATTCGACAGGGTGACGCAGCGTCAATCCGTGACGGTGTACTGTCTTTTTCTCGTGATAGTCTATGCTTATATAAGCGAAATGTCAGGGGGAACCCAACCGGAATTAGGGAACCTTTTCACATTTTGACACAATTGGGGCGCCGAAAGGGGGCACATAATGCTGCAGAAATTGTCAGGCATGGATTCCACATTTTACTATATGGAATCACCGGAAACACCCATGCATGTTGCCGGGTTGATCATCCTTGAAAAGCCGGAAGGCATGACAGGGCCGTTCCGCGAAACCTATATTGATGCCATCCGCGAACGGGCTGAATTGATCCCCATGTTCCGCTGGCACCCTGAACAAAGCCCCCTTGGCATTGACTATCCTGTCTGGGTTGAAGAAAGCCATATCGACTGGCGTCATCACGTCAAAACGGTTGAGCTGCCTGAACCCAAGGATGATCAGGCGCTTTATGACCTGTGCATGGAATTGCACATCAAACCGATTGATATGACACGCCCGCTTTGGGAAACATTCGTCATCGAAGGGTTGCCGGGCAATCGCGTGGCGCTTTATCAAAAGCTGCATCACGCCGCTATTGACGGTCAGGCCGGGATGATCATTCAACAGATCATGTTTGACCAAACTCCTGAAAGCAAGCCGCTACCGCCAAATTCATTGCTGGCGATGCTGCATTTCGACCGGACAACAACACGTGTCAGCCCCACTTTGGGCGATACCGTCGTCAATATGGTGCAGAACCGTCTGTCCCGTCCGATCACAAAGGATATTGAGCAATTAGCCGTTGTTGCCCAAAAGGGCTGGAACATGGCGCGCAAAATCCAAAAGGATAAGATCAGCATGTCTGCACCGCGCACCCGCTTTAACGCGCCCGTGGTCGCCAAACGTGTTTACGCCGCAGGCTCCATCCCCTTTATGGAATTGAAAGAGGCGGGCAAAGTCTTTGGCGCAACCATCAATGACGTCACCATCATGTTGTGTGGCGGGGCGCTGCGCCGCTATCTGTTGGACAAGGACGACCTGCCCAAAGAAAGCCTTATCGCCGGTGCACCTATCGCGATGAAGCAAAAACGCCATAGCCTGAACAATGTCAGCCAGATGAACATTTCATTCTGCACAGATATTGAAGACCAGCTTGAACGGTTGGAGGCTGTCAAAGCCTCAGCCAATCAGGGCAAGGAACTGGCCGCACAATTGATCGACACAACGGACGAGCTGGGCAAACTTGGCGCCCTGCCGAACCTTGTGACAAAAACCGCGCTTACGATTGCGAAAAATCCGAAGATCGCGTCTTCTATCACACCGCCATTTAACATGGTGATGTCGAATGTGAAGGGCGAGCGGAACCCGCTTTATATCGCTGGCTGCAAAGTGGTCGGCAATTATCCGATTTCCGCATTGGCGCATGGTCAAGGCATCAACATCACTTGCGTGTCCTATCTTGAGCAGCTTGATTTCGGCATTATCGCAAGCCCCAATGTGGTGCCGGACCCTGATGTGATTATCGACTATATCATTGACGAATTTAAAGCGTTCAAGGCGCTGGCCGATGCGTATCAGGCAGGTACGGCCCCTGCTGCGAAAAAGACAGCGCCTAAGAAAAAGACCGTCAAGAAAGTAGCGAAAAAGAAAACCGCTGCTGCCTAAGCGCCATAAAGCGCAGGCAATAAATCCTGATCAATGTAACGGGCAGTCGCCATTAAGCGCGGCTGCCCGCTTGCATTGGGGCCCGGCGCGTGAAGCGCACGCATGTCCATCAACACCACATCGCCGGGCTTGCCCGTCAGTTCAACCACTTGGACTGACACATCGCGTTCAACTTTAGCAGGCCTCAAGAACCTGTCCCGGTCGGCATAACCCTTATCCATAAGGGCGGCAAACCACTCATACCGGGCGCCGAGCGCGCCCTTCACATCGGCTGAGGGGATGCGCCTGTCAGTGCCGACCAATAAGCGGTGGGAGCCTGCAACAACCAGCGTGCCACCACCGCCGGGGGCAACGTCATCCAAAAAAAGAAAGGGCTGCACACCGGGCAACATATCGTCGTTTGCCAACCGCGGTATATCTAGATGCCACATTTTTGCAGGGACGGCCCAGCTATCCGCATCAGGAAATGTCACCAATAATTGCACCGGATAATCATTGATCGTGGCAAGGTCCCTGCCCGCCATCAACTCTTCAACACAGTCACGCACAGGACCGGTACATAAATCTTGGATAGACTGCCGCTCTGCCACCGCGCGCAACTTACTGACCAGCCCTCGCGGCCATGTTTCAGGGTCATCCCGACAGATCAAGCGCTGTTCCAGATGCCGCCACAATAATACCCGCGCCTTGGTCACAAGGTCAGGGTCAATCATTCCGGGCAGGCGCAATAATCCTGTTGCCGCAAACTCCTGCTTTTGGGAATCGCTTAACATTACACCCTATTTGGCATCGACCGATGCACCTTGCAGACCAAACAGCGCCTTATAGGTCCAGACATGCCCAATCAACTGCCCGTCAACAGACTTGAAGCGATAAAAGGGTCTGAACGAAATCCCATGCTTTGTCGGCAGACAATGGATGAAGATCAGCTCATCTATCGCTTCATCATAAAAGATCAGTTCAGGGGCACAGTGATTGCCCGCCTGATCCGTGAATGCGCGCTTTTCGTCACTTATCTCAAGCGTGACCGGATATTTGTAATCCGCCCACCATGGGTTCCAATTCTCCGTCTTGATTATGATCTGCCATTGCCCGTGAAATTTTTGCGGAATAGGCGAGGCAGCCACAGCGCCATGTGCCCCAATTATAAGGAGCGCACAAAGGGCAGCTAGTAGAATGCGTTTCATTTCACCCCCCGTGAACAGGTTCCTCATTCTTGATATTCTGCCCGAACAGGGGCCTGCGCGCAAAAAGAAAGGCCGACACCCAATCTGGGGCATCGGCCTTCCAAAACTTGATTTGATGGTGATTAAGCGGCGGTCGGTGCTGCTGCAATCACATCAGGGTCAACATGGGCTTCATACTGACCGAAGTTTTCAATGAACATGCTGACCAGCTTTTGGGCCTGTGCGTCATAGGCTGCGCCATCTGACCATGTGCCACGCGGATCAAGCAATGCGTCGTTCACGCCGGGAACAGAAACCGGCACTTCAAAGCCGAAATTCTCGTCCATGCGGAATTGGGCGTCACGCAGTGACCCGTCCAATGCTGCATTCAACAGCGCACGGGTTTCCTTGATCGGCATACGAGAGCCAACGCCATAGGCACCGCCGGTCCAGCCTGTGTTGACCAACCAGCAATCAACCCCATGTTCTGCAATCAACTTACGTAGCAGATTGCCATATTCGCTGGGGTGACGGGGCATAAAGGGACCACCGAAACAGGTTGAGAATGTTGCCTGGGGTTCTGTCACGCCCTTTTCTGTACCTGCAACCTTGGCAGTGTAACCTGACAGGAAGTGATACATGGCCTGGCTGGGTGTCAGCTTGGCAATGGGGGGCAACACACCGAACGCATCTGCTGTCAGCATGATGATATTGTTCGGATGACCCGCACGGCCTGTTTCCGAAGAATTCGGGATAAAGCTGATGGGATAAGCACCGCGAGTGTTTTCTGTCAGCGAAGAATCATCAAAATCAATGATGCCATTATCATCCATCACAACATTTTCCAGCACAGTGCTGAAACGCTGTGTGGTGCTGTAGATTTCTGGTTCTGCTTCCGGTGACAGATTGATCATCTTGGCATAGCAGCCACCTTCAAAGTTGAAGACGCCATTTTCTGACCAACCATGTTCGTCATCACCAACCAAGACGCGGTTGGGATCGGCTGACAATGTGGTCTTACCTGTACCTGACAGACCAAAGAAGATTGCTGAATCGCCCTCATCGCCAACATTGATTGAACAATGCATCGGCATCACTGATTTGGCGGGCAGCAGATAGTTCAGGATCGTGAAGACTGATTTCTTCATTTCACCGGCATATGATGTGCCGCCGATCAGAACCAAACGTTTGGTGAAGTTCACCGCAATCACTGTACCGCTGCGCGTGCCGTGCTTGGCAGGGTCGGCGCGGAATTCGGGCATATGCACGATGGTGAATTGCGGATCGAAATCTTTGTGTTCAGCAGGCTCAGGCTGGATCAACAGATGCTGAATAAACAGCGAGTGCCAAGCGTGACAGCCAACAACACGAACCGGCAGACGGTGATCAAGGTCAGCGCCACCCAACAAATCTTGTACAAACAGTTCGCCGCGCGCATTGGCAAAGGCGATAAAGTCTTCATACAGGGTGTCGAAGTTTTCAGGGGTCATGGGCTTGTTATTTTCCCACCAGACCTGATCTTCGGTTTCTGAATCGCGGACAGTGAATTTGTCTTGTGCGGAACGGCCAGTATGTTCACCGGTTTGTGCAACAAACGCGCCTTGCGCCGTTACACGGCCTTCCTTGCGTTCGATCGCTGCCTGAAACAGCGAATGCGCACGCAAATTCCAATGGACTGTGTCCACAGCGATACCCAAATAATCAAGACCCTTTGTCGGGATAAGATCGTCTTGCGTCTGAAGGCCAGTGTTTGTCACGGCATCTATCCTTCATAAAAGGCGGCACCTGACTGAATAAGGGGGAGCGTCAGTGCGGCCTGTTCTAAACTGAAAATCAGGCCCGCCACGCGAGCGGACTTTCGTCCCGCATGGTTGCCTGCTTCCATACATCTCCAAAATGGGGAGCAGATCAGGCCCGGGCCATTTCAGGTCCAGACCGTTCGCTCCGATGGGCTGCAAATAAGCATGCCGACGGCTTATTGGCAACCTAATAACGACTCGCAAATTGCGGCATTTTTCCCGAGAATTTGTGTATATTTTCTGTCGATGTCGAGCAGCTAATCAGCAGTCTCTAATCACGCCGTAAAATCAGCGAATTGACCGGAATTTCAGTGATTCTTCCAAATCCCGCAACCAGATGCGCACCCTCTACCTGCATGCGCCAAAAGTCAAAATCTGCAAAATCTACATAAGTTTCGGCATCCGCATGACGCTGCAAATAGGCCGACCGGACAGAATCGGTCATAGAATCACCCTCAACAACGCAGAATCGCCCCAGCAATGTCAGGCGCGCGCCTTCCAACGGCCCCTCGCCCGCTGCAAGTTCGGGCACCAGCAACAGCGAGCCGCGCGGATCGGCCTTCAAGTTTTGTGTATGCCTAGCCAATCCGGACAAAAGCAAAATCGGCGCGCCGTCAGCAGGGTCCTGACCGACAAGCACCAAACTGGCATAGGGCGCCCCTTTTGCTGCGTCACCTATTGATTGGGCAGCTAATGTGGACAGGCTGCCAAGCGGCTCACTATCCAGAATGCGTCGCGCTAAACTCTGCAAATCGTCATTTTGGTCTGTCACTGCAAATCACCGAATAAGATTGTTTCACCATGGGTCTGGCCCTATCTTGCCCGACAATGAAATCTGCGCACAGAGCTTTATGACCTGGACCCAACATTTTCGCGAAACAATGGCCCTATCCCTGCCCATCATTGTGATGCGCGCTGGCTTTGTTTTATTGGTAACTGCCGACACGATGACAGTTGGTCAGTTCGCGCCTGAACAATTGGCCTATATGGGCCTTGGGGTCACACCACAGATCGTTTTGATGATTGCAGGCTTTGGCCTTATGCAGGGCACCGCGGTGCTGACCGCCCAAACAGTTGGCGCAGGAGAGCGGAAACAAATCGGCATCATATTTCGCGCCGCATTGGGGTTGGGATTTTGGGTTGGCTTGGCCTTTAGCCTGTCAGCCTTTTTTGCCGCTGACATATTCAGACTGTTTGGCCAGTCTGAGGAGATGATCGCCAACGCGGTTCCCCTGACCTATCTATATGCACCGGGCCTACTTGCCATGATGGTCTTTGTAGCCATCACAAACACGCTTGATGCGCTGGGCCGACCGCGCATCGCCATGTGGCTGACCCTGATCATCGTCATCCTGAATGTCGGACTTGATTACCTGTTCGTGTTTGGTGCCGGACCGATACCGCCGATGGGCGCAGAAGGTGCGGTGCTGACGACAACCATATTGCGTGTGCTGATCACAATAGCCGGGTTTATCGGTCTGACCATCGTCGCGCGCGAGATGGAGATTGATTTGTGGCTTAAAAAAGCGCCAACGCAACCAAGTGTCATTCCCCGCCTTTTGAAAATTGGCACCCCCTTGTTTTTGGTTCAGGGGTTTGATGTTGGTGCCTTCCGCATGATCGCCTTTATGGCGGCCACCATTGGGCCACTGCACCTTGCCGCCTATGAGATCACCAACAATCTTGTGGCGCTGGCCTTTATGATGGCCTTGGGCACAGGCGCAGCCGCAGCTATCCGGGTTGGCCGCTTTGTCGGGGCAGCCGATCAACGTGCCGCCAATAAGGCCGGGTGGTCCGGCATCATCAGCCTTTGGGCAATGATATTGCCGTTCTGCCTTGCCTGTTGGCTTTGGCCGCGCGGCATCGCGCTGATTTACGTCGATGAACAAGAGATGCTTGCCATTGCGCAGGTGACCATTCAGGCAGCCGGACTGGCAATCATTTTTGATAGTAGTTTAGGGGTTATTCGCGGCGCGCTGCGCGGTGCGGGGGATGTTTGGCCTGCCGCTATTGCGCAAATTCTGGGCCTGTGGGCCATTGCGCTGCCATTTGGATGGTGGTTGACCTTCCGCGCTGACTACGGGGTTGAAGGGCTGGTCACCGGGCTGGCGGCAGGCCTGTCGATCGTTGTCGCCTATGCGCTTTGGCGCTTTCACCATGTCACAAGCCGCCCAATCAAACGGTCCTAATCAGGCTGTGACCGCTGTCACAGTCATCTAAACCACTAAACACAGGCCATTTTTTACGCTAGGTTCTGACACAATTCGGCCTCAACCGCCTCGTCTTATGCCCGCATGGTTCAAGATTGAAGAGGCAGACCAATGTATATGGAGACCCAAATGTCCAGCTCATCCCTCGTAACCGACGCCACAATCGCGCTGGTAGATGATGACCGCAACATTCTCACCTCCGTCCAGATTGCACTGGAAGCGGAAGGCTTCACAGTCAACACATATTCAGATTCTGTGGCGGCCCTGCAGGCGCTGACAACAACACCGCCCGACCTTGCCGTGCTCGATATCAAGATGCCGCGCATGGATGGCATGGACCTGTTGCGCCAATTGCGCACCAAAACCGATATGCCGGTGATCTTCCTTACCTCAAAAGATGAAGAGATTGACGAAGTGTTGGGGCTTTCCATGGGCGCGGATGACTATATCCGCAAACCCTTTTCGCAACGGCTGCTGGTCGAACGGATCAAGGCCATCTTGCGCCGCGCCAATCCCGTTGCCGATGCAGAAACAGGCGATATGGAAAAACCGATTGAACGGGGCCCCTTGTTGCTGGACCCCGCCCGGCATGCCTGCCTGTGGGATGACAAGCCGGTCAATCTGACAGTAACCGAATTTCTGATCCTGAAGGCTTTGGCCGTTCGTCCCGGCCATGTGAAAAGCCGCGATAATCTGATGGATGCCGCCTATGAGGATGATGTCTATGTGGATGATCGCACCATTGACAGCCACATCAAACGCCTGCGCAAGAAGTTCAAACAGGTCGATGACAATTTTGACGCCATTGAGACTCTGTACGGGATCGGCTATCGCTATAATGATGGCAAGGCATAGGGCCTTTACCGATAAACCACAGTCAGGCGGACAATGCGCCTAAGATCACTTACAGCCCGCATCATTGCGGTCAATCTGCTGGTATTGCTCGCCATGTTGGCGGGGGTGATCTTTGTCACCTCGCTTCGGGACGATTTGATCGAAGCACGCATTGATGCGCTGACCACCCAAGGCACAATTATTGCCGGTGCGGTTGGACAAGGCGCGATTAGCAAAAATGCTGAGGTGATTGATTATCGTCAGGCCCGCGCCCTGTTGCGGCGGCTTGCCGTGCCGACAGGGACCCGCGCCCGCATCTTTGACCGTGATGGGCTGTTGCTGGCCGACACACGTCAGCACCTGTTTGCGGGGCAAGTCTTAAGTTATGAGCTTGAACCGCCGGAGGCTGGCTTTTCCTTGGTCGGTGAGGTCAACAACTTGATCGAAAAAGGTCAGAAATTCCTGACCCGCCTGATGTTCCCTGTCGAAGACGGCCTGCCGCTTTATCAGGAACGTATAGATCAAGAAGCGAGCGACTATCCCGAAGTTCTAAACGCCCTTGAAGGCACCAACACACAGGCTGTGCGCCGCAATGCGCAAGACGAGTTAATCGTTTCTGTCGCTGTGCCGGTTACACGGTTCAAGGCGGTGCTTGGTGCGCTTATGCTGTCGACAGAGGCAGGCGATATTGAGGCGCTGGTGCGCACCGAACGGGCGCGCCTTTTGCTTGTCTTTGCGATGGCGCTTTCGATTGCCTTTGTCAGCGCCACCTTGCTGGCAAGCACCATCGCCCAACCGATCCGCAGGCTGGCCCATGCCGCACACCGCGTTCGCACCGTTGTTGGCGGCAGGGTTGAAATTCCCCGCTTTACCGCGCGCCGGGATGAGATTGGGGAACTGTCACGCTCTCTCTACGACATGACGGAGGCGCTTTATAACCGGATCGACGCCATCGAAAGTTTTGCCGCCGATGTCGCCCATGAAATCAAGAACCCCCTGACCAGCCTGAAAAGTGCGGTCGAAACGCTTGACCTTGCACGCACTGACGAACAACGCGCCCGCCTTGAAGCTGTGATCCGTCATGATGTGGAACGCATTGACCGTTTGTTAAGCGACATTGCCAATGCCTCCCGCCTTGATGCTGAACTGTCCCGCGAGGAGATGAGCAAGGTTGATTTGCAGGCGCTGCTAACCTCTGTTGCAGACATGACCCGCACCTTGAATGAAAGCAAGGCGGATGGCAGCCACGCCCCGACACTGAAGCTCGACCTACGCGATAAGGATAAGTTGATTGTCCCCGGCATTGAATCCCGGCTTGGGCAGGTTGTGCATAATCTTTTATCAAATGCGACCAGCTTTTCGCCTGAAGGGGGCACCATAACGATCAGCGCCCATCGTGATGGCCGCAAAGTTGTTTTTGCAGTTGCCGACGAAGGGCCGGGCATTCCGCCGGACAATGTGAAATCAATCTTTGAACGGTTTTATACAGAACGGCCAGCCTCAGAGGGGTTTGGCGGTCATTCGGGCCTGGGCCTTGCGATTTCAAAACAAATTGTCGAGGTGCATGGCGGCACAATCGAAGCCCGCAACAGAAAAGACAAAAACGGCGATATTTGCGGCGCCAAATTTGTGGTGGAGCTGCCAGCCTATGACTGATCCATCACCACTTATCGTTCATGGGTCTTGCATTGCCATCGGTGGCCACGGCGTTTTGCTGACCGGCCCTTCAGGCAGTGGCAAGTCTGATTGCGCCCTGCGCCTGCTTGATGATGGCGCGATGTTGGTCAGCGATGACCAAACCTGCCTGACACCCGACACCGTGCGCAACAGCCTGACCGCGACTGCCCCTGAAAGCATTAAGGGGCTGTTGGAAATACGCGGGCTTGGCATTGTCCGTTGGGATAGTGTGGACAACGCCCCCCTAAGGCTTGTGATCGCCGGGTGCGATGCAGACAAGGTTGTGCGTATGCCGGACCTCAACAGCCGCGACATGCAAGCAACATTCGGCGACATTCTGGTCCCGCAATTGCAATTTGATTTGCGTCACGCCGCAACCCCGGCCAAGATCAGGGCAGCCTTGGCCGTCGTAACAGGGGCCAAAACTTTATCCGATTAGGGGCCACTATTAGGCGACAAGAAACCCGATCATGCCAAAGTCAAAAACCATTCACCCCCTGCTGATCCTGACCGGCATGTCCGGCGCAGGTAAATCAACCGCATTGGGCGTGCTTGAAGACCTTGGTTTTGAAACCATTGACAATATCCCCCTGCGCTTTGTGGAAACATTGGCCGAATCTGAACAAGGTGCGCGCAACCTTGCCCTTGGCCTTGATTGCCGGACCCGCGATTTCGATCCAGCAAAATTAATGGCGACCATCGAAACCTGCGAAAGCCTGACCGGCACGCGCCCTGAACTGATCTTCCTTGATTGTGATGATGAAGAAATTCTGAAACGGTTTGCCGTTACGCGGCGCGCGCATCCCTTGGCGCTTGACCGGGATGTGCAAGAAGGGATCAAGGAAGAACGGCGCCTGTTGCAGCCTGTCCGCGATATGGCCGAAATGCTGATCGACACAACCAGCCTGTCAATCCATGATCTGCGCCGCCTGATCGAAACACGGCTTGATGCTGTGCCAGAGGACCGTTTGGTCCTGTCGCTGCAATCATTTTCCTATCGCCGGGGCCTGCCGCGCCATGCTGATTTGGTGTTTGATGTGCGGTTCCTGCAAAACCCCTATTACGACCCAACCATGCGCGATCTAACCGGGCAGGACGACGCGGTTGCCGCCTTCATCAAGGGTGACTCAACCTATGCCCCCTTCATTCAACAATTGCAGGACCTGATCGATATTCTGCTTCCGCGTTATAATCATGAAGGCAAACATTATCTGACCATTGCGGTGGGCTGCACGGGTGGCCAACACCGATCCGTCTTTGTGACCGAACAGTTGAAACGCTATCTGGAAGGCGCAGGCTATGCGCCGCTGGTCACCCATCGGGAATTAAAAAGCTGATCGGCCAGATTGTCACCGGGCACGATCCCGCTTGCCTCCAACCGAAACTCATGCAAACAATCATGGTTCAACATTTTTGGTCTGCCTGTCTTCGGACAGCCCCCAGCGGATGAGAGCATCTATGTCACAAATCGGACTCGTCATTGTTACCCACGGGCGTCTTGCCGACGAATTCCTGTCAGCAATGGAACATGTGGTTGGCCCGCAAGAACAAGTGCGCGCCCTGTCCATCGGTCCTGACGATGATATGGAACAAAGGCGGCAGGATATTCTGGACGCTGTGGGCGAAGTCGACGATGGCAAGGGTGTGATTGTCCTGACCGATATGTTCGGTGGCACCCCGTCTAACTTGTCTATTTCCTTGCTTGATCGCGCCAATGTGGAAGTGATTGCCGGGATCAACCTGCCCATGCTGATCAAATTAGCAGGTGCACGCGGCGATAGCGACCTAGAAGCCGCCGTTGACGCGGCACAAGACGCAGGCCGCAAATATATCTCTGTCGCCAGCAAGGTGCTTAAGGGCAATGACCGCTAGCCTCCCCCTGAAACGCGAAATGACCTTACAGAACAAGCGCGGGTTACATGCCCGCGCTTCTGCTAAATTTGTGGAATGCGCAGGCCAGTTTCAGGCCCAAATCACCGTTCATAATGATGGTCATTCTGCCGGGGGCACCTCTATCCTCAGCCTGATGATGCTTGCCGCTCCCTTGGGCACGGTTCTAAAGCTGGAGGCCGAAGGCGAAGACGCAGAAGCTGCCCTTGATGCGCTGGAACAGCTTATCAACGACAAATTTGGCGAAGAATAGCCCCAAAAACCGCCAAAACACGCGCGACATTAAGACATAAAGATTTCTTTATATATGGCTTGCCAGCCTCGCCGAGGGCTGGTAAAACGGCGCATATTTTGGGGCACTTTTAGCCAATAGCAGACAGACTGGATGCAAAGATGAGCAGCTTTACAGACTATAAAGTCAAAGACATGGACCTGGCCGATTGGGGCCGCAAAGAAATCGCCATTGCAGAAACCGAAATGCCGGGCCTGATGGCATTGCGCGAAGAATATGCCGGTAAAAAGCCTTTGGACGGCGCACGTATTGCGGGCTGCCTGCACATGACCATTCAGACAGCGGTCTTGATGGAAACACTGATCGACCTTGGTGCAACGGTGCGCTGGTCATCATGCAACATCTTCTCAACCCAGGATCAGGCAGCTGCCGCCATGGCAGCCGCTGAAATTCCCGTTTTTGCGTGGAAGGGTCTGTCTGAAGAAGAGTTTTGGTGGTGCATTGAACAAACCATTAAGGGCCCCGATGGCTGGACCCCTAACATCATCCTTGATGATGGTGGCGACCTGACCCAGATCATGCACGAAAAATACCCTGAACTGTTGGATGATGTGAAAGGTATTTCAGAAGAAACCACAACAGGCGTGCTGCGCCTGTATGACATGGCGAAAAAGGGCGAGCTGAAAGTCCCCGCCATTAACGTCAATGATTCTGTCACCAAATCAAAGTTCGACAATCTTTATGGCTGCCGTGAAAGCCTTGTTGATGGCATCAAGCGCGCCACAGACGTTATGGTCGCCGGTAAGGTTGCGGTTGTTGCGGGCTATGGCGATGTGGGCAAAGGCTCTGCCGCGTCACTGCGTTCACAGGGCGCCCGCGTGATGGTCACTGAAATTGACCCGATCTGCGCGCTACAGGCCGCAATGGAAGGCTATGAGGTTACAACGATGGAAGATGCCGCCCCGATCGGCGATATCTTCGTGACAACCACAGGCAATATCGACGTGATCACCATCGACCATATGCGCGCCATGAAGGACCGCGCCATTGTCTCGAACATCGGTCACTTTGATTCAGAAATTCAAATCGGTGCCCTGCGCAACTATCCTTGGCACAATGTGAAGCCGCAGGTTGATGAAGTTGAATTCCCCGATGGCAAGCGTTTGATCGTTTTGGCAGAGGGCCGGTTGGTGAACCTTGGCTGCGCCACAGGTCACCCCAGCTTTGTGATGTCAGCCTCATTCACCAATCAGGTTTTGGCGCAGATTGAGCTGTGGCACAATTCAGACAAATATGATCGTCAGGTCTATGTCCTGCCGAAACATTTGGATGAAAAGGTTGCCGCCCTGCATCTGGCCAAGGTTGGCGCAAAGCTGACCCAGCTATCACAGGAACAGGCTGACTATATCAACGTGCCGCAGGCTGGCCCGTTCAAGTCGGACCATTATCGCTACTAGGCGCTATATACAATCGTGTGAAAGCCCCGTTGCCGATCTGGCAGCGGGGTTTTTCTTTGGCACTTCACCCCTGTCGCGTTATGTTGCTGCTATTGGAAATAGGGGGTTTTGATGGATCAGACAATTGATGCTGACCTGCCGCTTGATGAGGCGGCAGAAACACGCCACGGCTTTGCCTTCCATGGTCAGGCGATGGAGTTTTTCCGCATTTGGATCGTCAATATTGCCCTGTCCATTGTGACACTTGGCATCTATTCCGCATGGGCCAAGGTGCGCACCATGCGCTATTTCTATGGCAATACCGAACTTGATGGTCACCGCTTTGACTATTTGGCAGACCCGCTGGTGATTTTGCGCGGCAGGCTGATCGCCTTTGCTGTTTTGGCCGGGGCATCAATTGCAAGTTCCTTTGACCTACTGGTCGGCATATCGCTTTATTATATCGTCATTCCGCTTTTGTTAGTCCCGTTCGCCACATTATTGTCGCTGCGCTTTCGCGCCCGCATGACGCAATATCGCAATGTCCGCTTTGGCTTCGACGGCACAATCGGCGGGGCCTATTATGTGATGGTGCTGTGGCCGATCCTGACAGTGATCAGCTTTTTTACCCTGTCCCCTTTGGGCTATCGCGCGCGGCAGAATTATATCATCGGCAAAAGCCGTTTTGGGCGACTGCCCTTCTCGCTGTCGCTGCAGGGATGGCCACTATATAAAATCTATATCATCGCCGGGCTTGTCGGCATGCTGGCCTTTACAATCGTGTCGATGATCGGTGGTATTTTTACGTTCGGCATTATCTCCTTTTTTGGGGCAACTGGTGTTGAAAGCGAGATGGACCCAGAGGTAATGGATATTCTGGCAACCCTGCTTAATCCCATCACCTATATTTCAATCTTGCTTTATGTCGGTGTTGCCGCCTTTTTAACCGCCTATCTTACCAATTACACATTATCAAACACTACCGTCAAAGGCGGCCATAGGCTTAGCTCCACACTTGATCCCTTTCGCTATAGCTGGATTTCGATGAGCAATATGGCAGCGATCGGCCTGACATTCGGCCTCGCCATCCCTTGGGCGCGGGTGAGGATGGCACGCTATCGCGCTGCACATACTGCCCTGATCACCACAGGATCGCTTGATGCTATCGCCACACAGGAAGAGGCTGACACCAGCGCTACAGGTCAAGAGTTTGCTGACTTTATGGGATTGGAGATCGGCTTTTAATGACGCAAGTTCAAGGCAAGCTTTATGATCACAAATCCAGCGCGTCGATTAATGGCGCATTGCTGGTAGATGATCATGGTCATCTGACATTCACAGCGGATGATGGTGGTCAGCCGCAACGATTGTGCACTTTTTCGGAAGTAAAAGTGTCGGACCGTATCGGCACAATTCCACGCCGCCTTGATCTACCCAGTGGTCATGCCTTTGAAACCCCTGACAATGAAGCCATTGACGATCTGTTGGCGCGGTTTGGGCGCGCCAAAGTAATGCGCAAGGTTGCGTGGCTTGAAGGACATGGCAAGTTGGCATTTGCCGCCCTCGTCCTCACGCTCTGCGCCATTCTTGCGGCCTTTAGGTGGGGCGTGCCTGTGATTTCCAAACAGGTTGCCTTTGCCCTGCCGGAGTCTGTTGTTGAATCGATTGGGGCGGATACCTTGCCCTTTCTGGATCAGGTGGTGTTCAAGCCATCTGCCCTTAGCCTTGAAGAACAGACCAAGCTGCGCCAGATATTCAAGCGGCTGCAGGCCAATCACCCCAAGGCACAAAGCTATCGCCTTGCAATTCGTGATGGCGGGCCTATCGGCCCGAATGCCTTTGCCCTGCCCGGCGGACAGTTGGTCATCACGGATCAATTGTGGCATTTGGCAGAACGCCCCGATGAAATTGCCGGAGTTCTTGCCCATGAAATCGCCCATGTCGATAATCGCCACGGAACACGCAAAGTGCTGGAAGCAAGCGCCCTGCCGCTGATGATCGTGTGGCTAACCGGGGATGTTGATGGTGCAACAGATGTGCTGATCAACGCACCAACAATGTTTATCAGCGCAGCTCACAGCCGTGCCTTTGAACGCGAAGCGGACGCGGACGGCACCAAAATCGCGGCCCGCGCAGGCTATGACCCGCGCGCCCTGGGAACGATCCTGCACAAAATGACAGAGGATTGCGCGCCTGAATGTCGAGGCGACAATTTCCTATCCTCCCACCCGCCGACAGATGAACGCCAGCAAGCGATTGACGAAGCGGCAGAGATCTATCGCCCCGAAATCGCGCTTTAGCCAGTCCCGCGCAGACAAAGAAAAAGGCTGATCCATACGGAACAGCCCAAATTCTTCAATTCTGGCAGAAAGCTTAGAACTGGCTTTCAGGCATTTTCACGATCATGCCTTCAAGTTCGTCCGTCACCTTGATCTGGCAGCCAAGGCGTGAATTGTCTGCAACCTCATGGGCAAAGTCCAGCATGTCAACTTCCATGCCTTCGGCCTTGCCAACCTTGTCGCCCCAAGGCTCCTGCACATAGACGTGGCAGGTTGAACAAGCGCAAGCGCCACCGCAGTCGCCATCAATACCGGGAACCATGTTCTTCACGGCACCTTCCATGATGGTGTTTCCGACAGGCACGTCAACGACATGCTCGGTACCATTAAATTCGATATAAGTAATCTTAGGCATGATTATAAAACCTCTTTCATGGGGATAGACGTATCAGCCAAACGTGTCGGATCAGGGTGCGCTTTTTGCGCAATCAAACGCTTTGACATCAAAAACTCGGGGGCTGCGTTAATGGCATCCACCGCAATAAGCTCACCATCCTTCAGGTAGAAGGCGGCAAAGGCGCGCGCGTCAGGATTGCCGCGCACCACCACATCTGTGTAACCCTGTGACAGGCCGACGATCTGCAACTTCAGATCATACTGATCTGACCAGAACCAAGGCACCTGATTATAGGGTTTTTCCTTACCGCAAATCGCTGCGGCAGCAGACTTTGACTGTTCCAGCGCATTCTGCACTGATTCAAGACGAATATTTTTGCCCAAATGGCCATTGGGATGATTGGTGCAATCGCCTGCTGCAAAGACATCAGGGTCTTCGGTACGGGCACAGTCATCAACCAGAATGCCATTATCGCAAGGAAGGCCTGCAGCTTCTGCCAGTTCGACATTGGGGATAATGCCAACGCCGATAACCGCAAAGTCAGCATCAAATGTTTCGCCGCCTTCGGTCAGAACCTTTGTCAGCTCACCCGCGTCATTCTTTTCAAACCCGGTCACCTTCACGCCATAACAGATTTTGACGCCTTCTTCGGTGTGCACCTTGTGATAAAAGTCAGACACCAACGGCGCGGTCACGCGGGCCATAGGACGTTCTTCCATTTCAAGCACGGTGACATCGACACCGTTTTTGACGGCAACCGCTGCAACCTCAAGCCCGATATAGCCTGCGCCCACGATCACGGCCTTTTTGCCTGACCCGAAAAAGCGTTTGATATTTTCCACATCATCAATGCCGCGCAAATAGCACACGCCATCCGCATCAGCACCGGGCAGGAAATCAAGGCGGCGCACGCGAGAGCCAGTCGTCAGCAACAGCTTGTCATAGCTGATTGTCTCACCATCGGTGGTGGTGACTGTCTTGGCGGTTCTGTCGATTGCTTCAACCCGTGTGTTCAGCTTCAACTCAACATTGGCATTGTCCGGGCCATAGCTTTCTTCGGCCTTGAATTCAACGCGATCAATGCCGATTTCGCCTGCCAGAAATTTCTTGGACAAAGGCGGACGCTGATAGGGCAGATAGGGTTCTTCGCCGATCAGTACAATCCGGCCTTCCCAGCCTTCCTGACGCAAGCTTACAACTGCCTGACCAGAGCCGTGCCCGGCCCCGACAATCACAACAGTTTGGCCGCTTGTAGCTGCTTCACTCATAAAAATTCTACCTCCGGACGGTCTGCAAAGTGGGGGGAAACCGCCTTATTCTTGTTTTTATCTGACAGGCTTGGATTGTCCAGTGCCTAGATTTCGGAGTGAAACCTTGAACACCGGGCTCGGCGCGCGGTCAGCCGTTTATGGGCGGGTCTATAGCATGGTCTGGATAGGTCTGCCAACCCACACAGTTTAGCTGGAAAATAGCGAAATTTAGCAAGAAGCGGCGCTTGCCGCAGCGTCCCGGGAAGGATATGAGAGTGCTATGACTGCACAGCCCATCACAATCCCCCTCCCGACAGAGGATGACACCGCCGCCCTTGCCAAAAATCTGGCCCCGGTGGCCCGAACCGGCGATGTGTTTTGTCTTGAAGGGACACTAGGGATGGGCAAATCACTACTGGCACGCCACTTTATCCGTGCTTTAACCAGTGATTCTGAGCCTGTGCCCAGCCCGACCTTTGCCCTGCTGCAAACCTATGAAGGACGCAGCGGCCCGATCAGCCATTTCGATCTTTATAGGCTGGAGCATGAGGACGAGTTGCTTGAAATCGGTTTTTTTGAGGCTTTGGAAGATACAATTTGCCTGATCGAATGGCCCGACAAAGCTGGCCGCGATCGCCCTGAGAGAGGCTTGACCATCCTGCTGGAGGAAGAAGGGACAGGACGCCGCGCGACACTCGTTCCCGGGCCTGATTGGCAGGATAGAATAGAAAAACTGGCTGAATTTCGCCATTTATCAGGGCAACGCGCATGACCGGGCGAAATCAGCTAAAACAGGCATTTCTGGTTGACGCAGGCTGGCAGGATTCTCAAATCAAGCCGCTTGCTGGTGATGCCTCGTTCCGGCGCTATGACAGGCTATCCCATAATGAGCATGGCCCCGCCGTTTTGATGGATGCCCCGCCTCAGATGGGTGAAGATTGCAGACCCTTTGTGGCAATCAATCAATGGCTGGAAGATCATGGCTTCCGCGCCGCGCACATCTTTGCCCATGATGTAGAGCATGGCTTTGTCCTGTTGGAAGACCTTGGCGACAATTTATTTGCCCGCCATTTAGGCGCAACACCGCTGGATGAGCGCGCATTATATGAAGCAGCCATCGACACGCTTGTCGCGCTGCATCAAATCAAACCACCGCAGACAATGGCACTTGATTATCACCTGCCCGATTATGATCACGCTGAATTGCTGCGTGAGGTGATGCTGGTGCCCGATTGGTACTGGCCCGCCACCAAGGGTGCAGATTGCCCCGAAGCCGTGAAGGCGGACTATCAGGCGCTGTGGCAGGATGCGTTACAGCCCCTATGGCCACCGCAACAGCCTGTGTTGGTGCTACGTGATTACCACGCAGAAAATCTGTTTTGGTTGCCAGATGGCGACCAGCCGCAAGACAGGGTTGGCATCATCGACCACCAAGATGCGCTGACAGGCCATCCCGTCTATGACCTTGTTTCCCTGCTTGAAGACGCACGCCGCCTGATCACACCTGACCTGCGCATGCAGATGATTAACCGCTATGCTGACGCTGTGGGGGCTGATCGCGACACGCTCAACAACAATTTTGCCCTGATGGCGGCGCAACGGAATGCAAAGATTGTCGGCATCTTCGCAAGGCTTGAAAATCGTGATGGCAAGCAAGGCTATCTCGCCAAGACACCTTTGGTCTGGTCCTATCTACGTCAGGACCTTACCCACCCAGCACTTACGGCAATCAAACACTGGTTCAACACGCATTTTCCCAACGAAATGGGGGCGTTGTCATGAAGGGCAGCCCCAAAACAGTGATGATCCTTGCCGCCGGGCTTGGCACGAGGATGCGCCCACTAACCGATGATCGCCCCAAGCCGTTGGTTGCAGTCGCAGGCCGCGCCCTGATTGATCATACGCTTAGTCTGCTGGAGGCTGAGGGGGTGGAGCGGGTCATCGTCAATCTGCATTACAAGGCTGACATGTTGCGCCAACATCTGGCCCAACATGCCTATGATCTCGATATCCTGTTTTCAGATGAACAGGACCAATTGCTGGATTCCGGTGGCGGCATAAAAAAGGCATTGCCGCTTTTTGACGAACAAGACCCGGTAATGTCAGTCAATGGCGATCTGTTATGGGCGGCAGATGAACAAATCATTTCACGCGCGTGGCAAAAGTTTGATCCAGCGCGCATGGACGTCATGTTGATGGGTGCCCCGGTTGCACAGGCCACCGGGTATGACGGACCGGGGGACCTGTTCATCAATCAAACCGACACGCCTGAACCTGCTGACCTTAGGGCTGAACAGGACCCGCCGCCCCTATCTGCGCCCTATTATTATTGTGGAGTGCAAGTGTTGGCCCGCAAGGTCTTTGATCCCTTTACAGAAGACACGCCCTTTTCCGTGAAACAGGCATGGACCAATGCACGGCAAGCAGGCACACTGTTTGCCTTGGGCACCACAATGCCGACCTATCATATCGGCACACCACAGGGCCGCGACGACGCGGACAAAGTGATCGGGGGATCATGAGCGTAGGCAGAAAAGACAAGGCAGACCTGTCGTCAGTTATGACGATCTCTGCCGGTGTTGATTTCGCCGGCGCGCTGGCAGAAGGCTTGCTGGCGCTATACCACACCGATGACGACCCCCTGGCGATGAGCAGGGTTACACTGTTGCTGCCGACCCGCCGCGCCGTGCGCACCATGCGCGATGCGTTCTTGCGCATTGCCGACGGCACGCCCCTGATCCTGCCCCATATGCGCCCCTTTGGTGACGTCAATGACGAGGACATGATCATTGGCAGCGCAGGCGACCCCGACGGTGCCCACGG
This sequence comes from Alphaproteobacteria bacterium, assembly GCA_965229935.1. Classification (GTDB taxonomy): domain Bacteria; phylum Pseudomonadota; class Alphaproteobacteria; order SPJN01; family SPJN01; genus SPJN01. The sequence continues at coordinate 158,579 of CBDDKB010000002.1, read as the reverse complement.
GCTTGAACTACCGCCTGCCATCAGCGCGCTTGATCGGCAGGCCAATCTTGCCCAACTGATCAAGGCGTGGTTTGAGGCACAGGGCGATGACCCCGCCCTGCCCCTTTGCCTTGATCTTGCCGCTGCGCTTGGCCGCTTTCTTGATTTAGTCGCTATGGAAAATGCCGACCTGTCAGCCCTGCCAAATCTGGTTGATGATGAACGCTTTGCCAGCCACTGGCAGTCGGTCATGGGATTTCTGAATATTGTGCGCGACGCGTGGCCCGCCATGCTTGCCGCGCGCGAGGCCATCGACGCCGGCACAAGACGCGATGCCCTGATCCGCGCGCTCGCAGACCAGTGGGAGCGTACGCCCCCCAAAGGCCCGGTGATCGCCGCAGGCTCAACCGGGTCAGTCCCAGCAACTGCCGCCTTGTTAAAAACCGTTGCGGCACTACCAGAAGGTTTTGTCATTTTGCCGGGGCTTGACCTTGGACTTGATGAGGAAAGTTGGGAGGGGTTGAGCGAGGCGCACCCGCAATTTGGTCTGCGGCATCTCTTAAGTGAACTCAACCTGTCACGACAAGACGTCACCCATTGGCCCTGGGGACGGATCGAAAACCGGGCGCGCCTGCCCTTTTGGCGGGCAGCGATGAGGCCCGCGGAAACCGCCCATCAATGGCGGCGGGAGGCAAGCAACCTTGCCTCCCAATTGGATCAGGCGCTTGATGGCCTGTCCTGCCTTGAAGCACCCGATCAGCAAAGCGAAGCTTTGGCCATCGCCCTTGCGATGCGAGAGGTTTTGGAAATCCCCGGCAACACAGCAACACTCATCACCCCTGACCGCCAATTGGCGCGGCGGGTTGCTGCTGAATTGGGGCGGTGGGATATCGACATTGATGATTCCGCAGGTGTGCCGCTGACCGAAACTGACAGGGCGCGTTTCCTGATGATGGTTGCGGACCTTGCCGCCAGCGGCTTTGCCCCCATTCCCTTGTTAGCGCTGTTAAAGCATCCTCTGACCCGCGCTGCTGATCCGCGCGCGGTCCAACAATTGGAACAGTTTGCATTACGTGGCCCAAAACCCGCTGCAGGAACGCAAAGCCTGCGTAGCCTGCTGGATCATGTTGGCATAGACCGCACGGCCAAGGCACAGGCCCTTTTGGCTGATCTTGATGACATGCTGGCGCCCCTGCTGGCGGCGGACCGCCAATCAGTGCCCGACATGCTGCGCGCTCTTATCACCAGTGCAGAGGCGCTGACCCGCGACAGTGACGAGCCGATCCTGTGGATGGACGAGGATGGCGAAGCGCTGACCCAAACCCTGACGCTTATGATTGAGGAATTGGGCGCGCTTGGCACCCTGCCCCTATCTGGCCTGCCGGGTGTGCTACGGTCCTGTCTTGCGGGGCAGGCAATCCGCCCCCGCAGGCGCGCCCATCCAAGGCTGCAAATTCTGGGCCCGCTTGAAGCGCGTTTGCAACAGGCCGACCTGACCATTCTGGCCGGACTGAATGAAGGTGTCTGGCCCCGGCAGGCGGCGAGCGACCCATGGTTAAGCCGTCCCATGCGGCGCGCCTTTGGTCTGCCGCAACCTGAACGGCAAACGGGTCTGTCAGCCCATGACTTTGTTCAGGCCGCATCGGGGAAGGCTGTCCTTTTAACATGGTCCAAAAAACGCGATGGGGCGCCAGTTGCCCCCAGCCGCTTTGTCAGTCGTCTTGAAACCCTGTTGACGGCAACGGACCGTCAGCTAGCCGACATTATGCGTGATGAACTTCTTGATTGGGCAGATGCGCTTGATCACACAGACGGGGTAAAGCATGAAACCGGGCGGCCCATGCCCTGCCCCCCTGCTGAGGCGCGTCCGCAAAGACTGTCCGTCACGCAGATCGAAACCCTGTTGCGCAACCCTTACGACATATATGCGCGCCATATCCTAAAGCTTAAAAAACTGGATGATATTGAACAGGATGCCGATGCCGCAGAACGGGGCACGATCCTGCATGATATAATGGAAGGGTTCACCATCGCCTGCGCCGATGGCATACCATCCAATCCTAATGACGCGCGCGCGATGCTGGATGAGATTGCGCGGGAACGCTTTGGCGAACGATTGGCTTTGCCCGGCATTCGCGCCTTTTGGTGGCCTCGCTATGAAGCAATGGCAGATTTCGTCATTCAGACGGCCTATGATCAGCAAAGTGCCGTGCATAAGTCCTATGCCGAATTTATCGGCGAGTTGACGCTGACCCTTGACGACAAAAGCCTGTTTACCCTAACAGGCCGGGCCGATCGCATCGACCTGAAGCGCGACAATAGCTATGCGATCATTGACTATAAAACTGGCCAAGCACCAACCGCCAGTCAGGTCGAGGTGGGCTTTGCCTCCCAATTGCCGCTGGAGGCGATCATGCTGCGCCAAGGGGCATTTCACAATGATGACAAGTCCGTCGCGCTTGAGCCTCGGGACGTCAGCAGCCTGTCTTATTGGCAATTCGGCACGCGACCCGAAAAATGTAAAATCACAGAGGTTCCCAAGGACATCGCCCTTGCCGATCTGCTGGATGAGGTTGAAAAGAACCTGCACAGCATGTTGAACCGCTATCGCAATGAATGGGAGCCCTATATCGCACGCCCCTACCCCCACCGCATGTCCGACTATAGCGACTATGACCATCTGGCCCGCGTGCCCGAATGGTCACTGGTCGGCGGCGAGGATGGAGGGGCCGACGGATGAGCATGACCAACGCAGAAACACTCAGCCACGCGGTTCGTCAAAAGCAGATTGCAGCCGCTGACCCTGCTGCGTCAGCATGGGTGCGTGCCAATGCAGGCTCTGGCAAGACGCGCGTTCTGGTTGACCGTCTGTTGCGCCTTTTGCTTGAAGGGGTGCCGCCCGCACAAATCCTTGCCCTTACCTTTACCAAGGCCGCCGCTGCCGAGATGAAGGAGCGCCTTCAACTTGTGATGGGTCAATGGGCCGGTTGCGATGACGATGCGCTCAAAGCCGCGCTGACCGACCTGACCGGCACCGCGCCCAAGCCACAGCATCTGTCCCGCGCCCGCGCGCTGTTTGCTGTTGCGCTTGAAACACCCGGCGGGCTTAAAATTCAAACCATTCATGGCTTTTGCCAAGCAGTGCTTGAACGATTTTCGGTCGAGGCGGGCGTGCCTGCCAATTTCAGCGTTATCGAAGATCAGGACGCGTCGGAGCTGAAGCTAGAGGCGCAGGATGATTTGCTCGCGACTGTCTTTGCCGCCGATGCCGCACAGGACACTGATCTATTGGGTCAGGCAGTCCAGATCACGATTGACGAGGCGGGCGAACACGGCTTTGCCAAGCTGTTGAACGAAGCGCTCAATCAGGCCGGGCTGTTCAATCGCCTGTTTGACCATCTGAATGGACCTGACGGGACAATCAGCGCCCTGTCTAACAGTCTTGCGCTCAACCCAGATGATGATCCGTTTGCCCTGCCCACACTGAACCAGCTTGCCCCCGCCTTCGATCTGAACGCCATCAGGCCTGTCGTCGCGCGCATGGCAACCGAAGGAAGCAAACGAGACCAGCAACGTGCCGCCAAATGGCTGCCCTATTGCGAAGATCAATCGGCGGACAATCTTGCCCTTTTTTGCGACGGCTTTTTGACCAGCGCAGGGGCACCCCTGAAAGAAGGTTCGCTGATCACAAAATCAAGCGATCCTGACGAAACCGGCAAAGCTGTTCTTGTTGAGGCTATGGCCGAAGCTGTGCGTCTGCTTGATCTGCAAAAATCCTATGGCACAAGGCGGCGCACTGCGGCGCTGTTAATCGTGATTGATCATATTCTGTCTGCCTATGCCAAAGCCAAGGCTGAACGGGGCGCGCTTGATTATGCTGACCTGATTTTGAAAACCCGCGCCCTTTTAGAAGGGGATGGCGGGGCTGGCTGGGTCCTCTACAAACTTGATCAGGGGATTGATCATATTCTGGTGGATGAGGCACAGGACACCAGCCCGGACCAATGGGCCATTATTGAGGCGCTGTCGGCAGAGTTTTTTGCTGGGGACGGCAGCGGGTCTGCTGCTGATAAAGACGGTCTTGCCCGGACAATCTTTGCCGTTGGTGATGAAAAGCAATCCATTTACAGCTTTCAGGGTGCCGACCCGACAGGCTTTGCCCGCATGGCTGACAGGTTCGGCGAAACGCTGCGGGCGCTTGATCAAGCATGGCGCGATATCGAACTTGAAGTGTCTTTCCGCTCAACCCCTGCTGTGTTGCGCTTTGTTGATTCAGTGTTTGCCAATGATATTGCGCGCAAGGGTCTTGCCGCAGCAGACACGGCCCCGGCCCATATTGCCTATCGCCAACAGGCACCGGGCCTTGTGGTGCGATGGCCCATCATTGAACCGCCGGAACAAGAAGATGTGCACCCGTGGCAGACCCCGGTTGATGCACCACGCCCGGACAGCCCGCTTAACCTGTTGGCAACGCGTATTGCAGTTGAGCTGCGTCATTGGTTCGATACGGGCCGCAAGCTTGCGGGGCAGGATCGTCCAGTCCGTCCCGGCGATGTGCTGATTCTGTTGCGGTCACGCGGGGCAAAGCTTGATGCGCTTGTCCGTGCCCTAAAATCTCGCGCTATCCCCGTTGCGGGGGCAGACCGCATGGTGCTGAATGATCAGATCGCCATTATGGATTTAATGGCGTTGGGCGACTGGGCCCTGTTTCCGCACGACGATTTAAGCCTTGCCACTTTGTTAAAGGGGCCGTTTTGTGGGCTAACCGAAGAACAACTATTCGCGCTGGCCCACCACCGCAAGGGTGATTTGTGGACCAAGCTGAACGAGGTTGCAGACAATAGCCCCGGTTCGATTGAGGCCATGGCGCGCGACTGGCTGGCGCCGCTAATCCCAGCGGCTGCCAAATTGCGCCCGTTTGATTTTTACGCCCTTGTGCTGGAACAAAGGGATGGGCGCAAACGGCTGCTGGGACGGTTGGGACCGCAAGCCACCGACCCCATCAACGAATTCTTTGCCCGCACCATGAATTTTGAGCGGGGACGCACCGCCTCACTGCAAAGCTTCCTTCATGCCATGCGGCAGGATCGGTCTGAGCTAAAGCGCGATATGGAAAAATCAGACGATGCCGTGCGCATCATGACGGTTCATGGCGCAAAAGGGCTTGAGGCGCCGATTGTGATCATGCCCGATTTGATGAGCCCGCCGTTAAAACAAAAGCTTCCGGCGCTGCTGCCTATTATCGACACTTCAGACCTGACGCCACCTGTGTGGCGCAAGAATGAGGCGGAGAGCGATCCCATCACCCGCAAGGCAGCCGACCATTATCTAGAAAATGAACGCGCGGAATATCGCCGCCTGTTATATGTCGGCCTGACACGGGCGGAGGATGAGCTTTACCTCTGTGCCTACAAAGGCAAGCAAACCAGCCGCGAACAAAAGTGGCAGGATTATCTGGAAATGCCAGAGGCGGATGCGGTTGAACCATTCCCCTTTTTGGAGGGGGAGGCTGAACGGCTGATCAATCGGGACGAGGTGGACACTGACAGCCCGGCCCCTGCTGACCAAGACAAGTCCTCACAACCACGCAAAGCTGCGATGACGCCTGCGCCCCTACCCCATTGGGCGTTGGGTGCGGCGAAGCCCGAACGGCCTGATGTGCGGCCGCTCGCCCCCTCTGCCCTTTTGCCATATGAGGGGGCGGATAAAGCTGCAACCGCAAACTCCCCCCTTGCCAGCGCTCCTGAGTGGGAGGGGGACGCCCCCTCCCCCCTCAAACGCGGAACATTGCTGCATTTATTGTTGGAAGTGCTGCCCGATATTGCCCCCAAGGCGCGGCGCGGGGCTGCTAGGCGCATCCTGTCCCAGCCCGCGCATGCTTTGACTGAGGAGACGATCACCCGCTGGACGGACGAGATTATGGCTGTGCTCGAGAATCCTGATTTCGCACCGTTATTTGCCGAAGGCTCAATGGCCGAAGTTCCGGTGACCGGGCTGGTCGGGGCTGCGGGAAACAGCCTTGCCCTGTCAGGCCAGATAGACCGGCTTGCCGTCACGGATGACGAGGTCTTGATCATCGACTATAAAACCAACCAGCCACCGCCCAAAAAGGCAGCAGATGTGGCCCCCGCCTATGTCGTGCAAATGGCGTCCTACCGCGCACTGTTGGGGCGGATTTACCCCAATCACACCGTGCGCGCCGCGCTCCTATTCACTGATTCGTGCGCCCTGATCGAATTGGGGAGCGCACAGCTTGACCAAGCTGCCAAAAAAATCACGGGCTTATCTGCCTGACCTTGACGATGGCGGACCGCGTACCTACATTTTAACGAAGTGATACACGACCAATTCAGGTCATCCGCCCCCAATAAGGATTTTGACATGGCTACCAAACCCGTCACCGATGCAGATTTCGACGCCGCCGTACTAAAGGCCGATGGCCCCGTTCTTGTGGATTTTTGGGCCGAATGGTGCGGCCCGTGCAAACAGATCGCCCCTGCATTGGAAGAATTGTCCGACGAAATGGGCGAAAAAGTTACGATTGCCAAAATCAATATCGACGATAACCCCAACACGCCGACAAAATATGGCGTGCGCGGCATCCCGACCATGATGATTTTCAAGGATGGCGAGGTTTATGCAACAAAGGTCGGTGCCATGCCCAAGGGCAAAATCACAGACTGGATCAATGACTCGCTTTAAGCCTCTTACAGCTTAAATGACGAAAGGCCGATTGCTGATGCAGTCGGCCTTTTTGTTTGTGTCGGAAAACATGAGTGGTTAGGCCGACGACGATCACAGTAAGTCGTCAAAAACTGTAAACAGCACATAACCGCCAACCAAAATGCTACCCATCACAAATTCTGCTGTAATTGTGTACCAATCATCGCGCCCGTTGGCGCTAGTCAGCAATCTCGTTTCTGTGAAGCAAGACATCCAAATTTCCACTGCCCCAATCAGATAAATTAAAAGCATCCACAACAGCTCATGCCATTCATAGGATTGGCCAGCCCAAAATTGACCGAATAGGAACACGCCAACCAACACGAATGCCATCGATATTTTCGATTCTGTGCGCACAACCTTACGCTGCATCAGATCATCTCATTCAACGAAAAAATCATACCCAGCAATCCTAGTGTGATCGCGACAAAGGTATCATAAGGCCTAGAAAAAGGTCCAGCATATGGCACATGTGGTTCTTTCGCAAAAAAGGCACTGCCGAAGTAAAACATACTTAGAATATAGATCGCGGCATAAACGAGCTGTTGCTTATTAATCTCATCGAAAATTGCAACCTGAACGACCAGCAAAACGGTCGACATAAACGCCAAATAGGCCATTCCCCACAGTTTATTTTTTGAACTTTTTATAGCATTAGGCCAGCAAAAAAAATCAAGAAAGCAGCTAGAATAATTTTCCGTTCATCATCCAACTTAATGACGCAGCAATTGTGGCAATCCCCAGAAATGCCGACCACCCAAGCGCCCACTTGTTTTCACGAGAAACCCAAATTCCTATCGGAACCTTTTTCCCAAAGAACACAAACCAAAGATTTGCGCTCCCTATTAGATATCCGAACAAATAAACCCACCGCTCGTTCGGGGTACAGTCCAAACAATTGGTTTCACCATATATTACCAAGCCAACCATGACGGCGACGTATAAAATCTTCCAACGGATCAATTACTTTTTCCTTTTATCATATTCGTCTTTGACTATTTGCAAAGCCGCCGAGCCGCGTTCAGCATTGTCCTCACTAAACCACCGCCTTGGGAAGACCTTATTTCCAAATCCGGAGAGCAATAGATTTTCGGCATTTTCTTTCGTAGGCTCCATAATATATGTATAGCCTGCTGTTGCGGTCCCGACAGTCCCCAGCGCCGGAAAAACCAAAGATCCATATGTCGCCGCGGTGTTCACATCCTTCGCGAATCTGACGCTCGTCGCCTTGTCCCGTGCGGCCCTATAGCCCTCCGGCCGGTCATCAGGGTTGATGTAATATTCACCGGACACACCCTCAATTCGCTCCATCCCCATTGCATGGGGATTTGAGCGCAGCTTGGCCTTGATGCTTGCTATACCGCCAGTGATCTCGTCTGCAGTGAAGACTTTGTTGAATTCAAATGTATTGTCACCGAACTTCGCAGTCACGATCCGCTTTTTGGTAATAGGGTCAGTTCGGATTTCGCTATAGGGACGTTTTTCTTGAACTGGCTCCTGCACAGGCTTTGTTGGTTTTTCCTCATCGATCCTCGCGCCGCCCCGATAGCCATTTCGTTCGGTGATCTTGCGTGACTGTTCCTGATTGTGAACCTGCTTACCCAGTTGCGCTGTCTGCTTGAACAGGGGACTGATTGCAGGCGTGGCAGGGCGCGGCTTGCGGGCCTCACCATCGCCCAAGACATGACCGGATTGGGAGGCAAACTGAACAGGCGGGCCATCATCAGGTTTCATCCCGGCGGGTTTAGGCCGATCTTTCAGTTTTTGATACAGATCCTGCTCAAATGCCGTAGGGGCGTCAGGCTTATAAAATAGATTGGCTTGCCCTGATGGTTTGGACGGTGGTGTGTGGGTGTTCACATATTGCTCTGCCTTAAGCGCATCCATGCCCAGCCCATCGCGCGCGCCTTTGTAAGCATGAATTTGGTCGTCATCCCAATCGAACGATGTACTAGGCAGGTCAAAACCTGCAAAGCTTTTACGGCGTTGCTTCTCACCATCCATCGCCAGTTTACGTCCATACAAAGGACGCATCATCCGTCCCCAATCTGCATCAGCCATTTTCAACCCCAACCATGTTGTACCAACCTATAAACCATAGGCACAATTTGTTGCATTTATCAAGCATTTTTTGCAACACCTGTCGAGAAGACAACAAAACTTGCCTTCCCGCATCAATCTGTCAGCTTAGTCGGCCTGCTGTCAGTGCGCCCCTTGTCAGTGCGCCTCTTGTTAGTGAGCCTCTTGCCAATTCTGGCCAATGCCTGCATCGACGGTCAGGGGAACAGACAGGTGCAACAGCGGCTCAGCCGCATGTTCCATAATCTCAGTGACCAGCGCCTTTGCCTGATCAACCTCCGCCTCTGGCACTTCAAAGACCAATTCGTCATGCACTTGCAGCAGCATCTTTGTGTCAAGATTTGCAGCGCGCAACGCGTCTGGCAGCCTGATCATGGCACGGCGGATCACATCGGCAGCAGACCCCTGAATAGGCGCATTAATTGCCGCCCGTTCGTTAAAGGCGCGCTGTGCGCCATTCTTTGAATTGATGTCGGGCAGGTGCACCTTGCGACCAAAACAGGTTTCAACAAACCCGTGATCGCGCGCAAAAGCCTTTGTGTCGTTCATATAGGCGCGAATGCCGGGGAACTTTTCAAAGTAAGCGTCGATATAATCGCTTGCCTCCCCCCTTGCGATGCCAAGCTGATTGGCAAGCCCGAAGGCTGAGATGCCGTAGACGATGCCGAAGTTAATCGCCTTGGCCTTGCGGCGCACCATCGGGTCCATCCCCTCAATCGGGACACCGAACACTTCTGATGCGGTCATGGCATGGATATCAAGCCCGTCCTTAAAGGCCTGTTGCAGGGTTTCAATTTCCGCAATATGGGCCAGCAGGCGCAGCTCTATCTGGCTGTAATCCGCACTCATCAACACATGGCCCGGCTCTGCAATAAAGGCGGTGCGGATTTCGCGGCCTTCTTCGGTGCGGATCGGAATGTTTTGTAAGTTCGGATCGGTTGAGGCTAGGCGGCCCGTACTTGCCGCTGCCATAGAATAGCTTGTGTGAATGCGGCCCGTACTTGGGTTGATGAAATTGGGCAACGCATCAGTGTAAGTGCTTTTCAGCTTTTGCACGCCGCGCCAGTCAAGCACCTTGGCAGGCAGTTCATGCCCCTGCGCGGCCAAACCTTCAAGCACATCATGGGGCGTTGCCCATGCGCCTGTCTTGGTTTTCTTGCCGCCTTCGATGCCCATCTTATCAAACAGAATTTCGCCAAGCTGTTTGGGGCTGCCAATATTGAACTGTTCCCCGGCAAGGTCATGAATTTCAGTTTCAAGGCTTGCCATCTTGTCCGCAAAACGGGCGGATAGACGCGCCAGAACCTCGCGGTCAACCTTGACGCCTGCCTCCTCCATCTCAAGCAAGGCAGAAACCAGCGGGCGTTCCAGCCCTTCATAGACTTTTGCCATATGCTCACCCGCTAGGCGGGGCTTTAAGATCGCCCATAGGCGCAAGGTGACGTCCGCATCCTCGCCCGCATAACGGGTCGCTGCATCAAGCGGCACCTGATCAAAGGTTAGTTGTTTTTTGCCTGTGCCCGCCACTTCCTTAAAGGGGATCGTTGCATGATCAAGATGACGACCCGCCAACGTGTCCATGCCGTGACTGGTCTTGCCCCCATCCAGCGCATAGGACAGCAGCATCGTGTCATCAAAGCCCTGAACTGTGATGCCATAGCGGCGCAGCAGCAGCATATCAAACTTCAGATTTTGACCGATTTTAAGGATGCTTTCATCCTCTAGCATTGGTTTTAGAAGGCCAATTGCCTGATCAAAATCTATTTGGTCGGGCCGATCATCGGTTAGCGCCAGCCCATCACCATCCGCGCCCTTATGGGCCAGGGGGATATAGCAGGCGACACCGGGCGCTGTTGCCAATGACACGCCGACAAGATCAACCTGCATGGCATCAAGGCCTGTGGTTTCAGTATCAACGGCGACATAGCCCTGTTTGGTTGCCTCGCCTATCCAATGCTGCAAACGGTCAAGGTCGGTGACGCATTCATAAACGTCGGGATTAATCTCATCCTCAACCGCGATATGTTGCACGCCGGGCTGGCCGCCATCGCCGGTTTCTGTGGCAGGCGTCTCACTTTTCTTGGCGCTTTGCTTTTTAACGATCTCTGGCGCCTCAACCCCCAACAGGCCGGCAATCCGCTTTGACAGGGTGCGAAACTCCATCTCTGCCAAAAAGCCCAGAAGCGTGTCAGGGTCAGGGTTTTCCACCTGGAAGGTGTCCATCTTGTCATCGACCGGGGCGTCAATCGCAAGCTGTACCAAATCGCGCGACAGGCGCGCCTGATCTGCGAATTCAAGCAAGTTCTCGCGGCGCTTGGGCTGCTTGATCTCTCCTGCCCGTTCGAGCAGCGTATCAAGATCGCCATATTCATTGATCAACAAGGCGGCGGTTTTAATCCCAATGCCGGGCACGCCGGGCACATTATCGGCACTGTCACCGGCCAGCGCCTGCACATCCACCACCCGGTCAGGCCCAACCCCGAATTTCTCAACAACGCCGTCAGGATCAATCCGCTTGTTCTTCATGGGATCAAGCATCGTGACCTTATCGGTCACCAATTGCATCAGATCCTTGTCCGAGGAAACAATGGTGACAAAGGCGCCTTGCGCCTCTGCCGCCTTGGCATAGGTCGCGATCAAATCGTCAGCCTCAAAACCCTTAAGCTCAACCGCAGGCAAGGAAAAGGCGCGGGTTGCATCCCGCACCAATGGGAATTGCGGGATCAGATCTTCGGGCGGCGCATCGCGGTTCGCCTTATAAAGATCATACATCTCGTTACGGAAACTACCGCCGGGCGGGTCAAAGATCACGGCGATGTGGCTTGGCCGATGCTCTTCCTTCCCTGTCAGGGCATCATCCACCAGCTTGTGCAACATGGTGCAAAAGCCTGACACCGCGCCGACAGGCAACCCATCGGTTGAACGGGTCAGGGGCGGCAAGGCGTGATAGGCGCGGAAAATATAGGCAGATCCATCAACCAGAATCAGATGATCATCTGGGCCGATGGCCCCTGCCTTGTCAGGACCAAGAATCGCAGCAGCACTCGTCATCCGACTTAATGCGCCAGCTTATAAATACGTCCGCAATAGGGGCAAGTGACCTGATGGTCATCGCCCATCTCAAGATAGACTTTGGGGTGCCCTAATGCACCACCGCCACCATTACAGGCAACACGATGCTGATTGGTTTCGATGACTTCAGGCGCAGTCTGTTCAGGATTGGCTGACATAGTGTCCTCACACTTAATGGCATTGGTCGGGAAAATTCCGTGCGATCACAGATTGACCCGCTTTGTTGCTGGATGATACCCATGTGGATTAATGGTGCAACTCCCCAGACGTGCTTTGTAGGCGTATCAGACGCAACAAATGCGCGCGGGACAAGAACAGGACAGGGACGTGCCGAAAAACGGGCAAGTAAACGCGCAGGATTTCGCGATTGAGGCGGAAAACCTGCAAAAAACCTATAAGGCTGCCAATGGGCAGCCAGCCAAACACGCGCTGAAGGGGATTAATCTACAGATCCCGCGCGGGTCGATTTTTGGCCTGTTGGGACCCAATGGGGCCGGGAAGTCGACATTTATCAACATCCTTGCCGGGCTTGTCACAAAATCAGAAGGGTCGGCGCGCATCTGGGGCTTTGACATTGACGCCAATCCACGGCAGGCCCGTGCGTCTATTGGGATTGTGCCGCAAGAGCTGAATATCGACCCGTTCTTTACCCCCTTTGACATTTTGGAGATTCAGGCAGGCCTTTATGCGGTGCCGAAATCCCAACGCCGCAGTATGGAAATCCTAAAAGCCCTTGCCCTTGATGATAAGGCCGATGCCTATGCCCGCACCCTGTCAGGCGGGATGCGGCGCCGATTGCTGGTCGCGAAGGCGATGGTGCACAATCCGCCGATTTTGGTGTTGGATGAGCCGACAGCCGGCGTTGACGTAGAACTGCGCCAACAGCTTTGGGATTATGTCCGCGCGCTGCACGCCCACGGTACGACCATCGTTCTGACCACACATTATCTGGAAGAGGCAGAAGAGCTGTGTGACCAGATCGCCATCATCAATCATGGCGAGCTTATTGCCTGCGAGCCGACACGCGATCTGATTTCACGGATTGATGAAAAGCAATTATTGATCACCCCAAGTGAAAGCCTGACAGCCGTTCCAGATGGGCTTGCCCCTTTTACGGGTGAGTTGCGCCCGGACGGGCAGTTGGCCATTCGCTATAGCCCGCGCGATCATTCCGTCAGCGAAGTCCTAAGCGCGGTTCAGAACGCGGCCGTTGGCATTCAGGATCTAAGCACTGTTGAATCAGACCTTGAGGATATCTTCCTCCACCTGACGCGCACGTAAAAACGGCCCCTACGCACGTAAGGGCCGCCTTAAATTATGTCAGATGAGACTTAGCGCCGACGAATACGTGAAAACAGCGTCGACGGGTCAAACCCTGCACCGCCTGTCGCACCAGCACCTTGCAGACCACCCAAGGCACCAAGCAAGGCGGACGGATCAAAGCTGCCACCTGTTGCGCCGCCACCAAGGCCGCCAGCACCGCCAGCACCACCAAGGCCACCTAAAGCACCTAACAGCGCCGACGGATCAAAACCGCCGCCCAACGCGCCGCCGCCAAGATTGCCAAGGTCAACGCCTTCAGCACCGCCTGCACCGCGCAGACCGCCGAGGGCACCCAGAAGAACAGACGGATCAAACCCGCCGCCCAACGCGCCGCCGCCAAGACTGCCAAGGTCAACGCCTTCAGCACCGCCTGCACCACGCAGACCGCCAAGAGCACCCAGAAGAACAGACGGATCAAAACCACCGCCTAATGCGCCGCCGCCAAGATTGCCAAGGTCGACACCTTCAGCACCGCCTGCACCACGCAGACCGCCTAGGGCACCCAGCAGAACCGACGGGTCGAAACCGCGGGCGCCCATTGCACCGCCAAGTACACCGTTAAGTGCGCCACCATCTGTTGGCAGGGCACCGTCTGTCGGCAAGGCACCATGACCGAGCAGACCGCCCGCAAAGCGGTCATGCAATGCCTCTAGCCTGCTTGTGTCGATGCCGCGTTCTTCCAAACGCGCCATAAAGGTTTCGCGCATTGCCAAGATGTCTACAGACCCGGCACCTTCGCCCCCAATGCCACCTTCAAGGCCGCCGAACCGTTCGCGGAAGGCAGCAAGGCGATCCTGATCGATTGGGATTTCGCCATTTTCAATCCGCTCCGCCAGCAGGGATTTCAATTCATCCAAATTGGCAACATCACCGGGAACCCCGTCGCCATCAAAATCACGATTGGCGATGGCAGTATTGATCATATCGCGCAACGTCGTAACGCCAGACAAATCTGTCAAATCCACGTCAACATCAACATCGACATTCACATTACCCGGCACAACTGGGTCAACCAAATCAACAACCGGGTCGAGGACATCGACCGGGTCAATAATGTCAACAACCGGATCAATGACAACACCAAGGTCCGGCACGGTTTGCGCCATTGCGCCACCAACGGTTAGCGGGGCTGCCACCACCAACCCAACTGCTAAAAAACTACGGAAGGAAGAAACCATCTCATTATCCTCTCTGGCTAATTATCAGCCCGCCCGCCACGGACCATTTTTGACGCCACCACGATCATGACGTTGCCTAGAAAGGTAAGTAGAAGTGGTTAATACAGACCTAACGATAAACTAAGCCTAGTTTCACAAAGAAAACACACAAAAAAGAGCGGCGGCTTTATGGGCCGCCGCTCAATCCGTACTGATCGGATTCGCAAATTTGGGGGAAAACTCAGCCGACCAGTACGATGGCTGATAACCGGGTTAGATCAAGCTACCCAACACATCACCAACCACGGGCAAGGAGCCCAGATCCAACGGTAGACCACCTGCGCCACCGCCCAACAAGGATGTCGGGTCTATGGGCAGGCCACCGCCGCCCAGCAATGCTGCCGGGTCAAGCAATGAAGCAGGGTCAATCGGCAGGCTGCCAGCACCGGCACCACCAATCAGGCCTGTCACATCAATCGGAAGCGCTGTCAAATCAGTCGGCACCGCATTGGTCAGATCGGTAAGATCAACAGGGACGATTGCGAACAAGGTATCTGTACCTAGGGGCAATGACCCCAGCAATGCTGTCGGGTCGGTGGGCAGGCCACCAGCGCCGCCACCGGCTAAATCGCCAAGGACAGGAATTGATCCCAACAAGGCAGTCGGGTCGGTGGGCAGGCCACCTGTACCGCCACCAACAAGGTCACCAACTACAGGCAATGAGCCAAGCAAGGCAGTCGGGTCTGTCGGCAAACCGCCGGCACCGCCGCCAGCCAAGTCACCAAGCACAGGCAATGAGCCTAGCAAAGCAGTCGGATCTGTCGGCAGACCACCGGCACCACCGCCGATCAAGTCGCCAAGGACGGGAATGGCAGAGGGATCAGTTGGCAAACCACCATCAAGCAACGCACCAACAACAGGCAGATCGCCGACAAGAGGAAGGTCGGGTGTGCCGCCGGCACCACCACCAACACCGCCAAGCAGTGCTTCAACCAACGGCACGGTTACGTCGCCGGGCAGCTCGACAGATTCACCGGTCGGGCTATTAATGAAAATGGTCAGATCAATGGGATCGCCATTGTCTGCGGGAACATCCAGATCAACGACAACAACGCCGCCAAGATCAATATCAGGAATATCAGAACCACCCAACAGATCAGCAATAACCGGAACATCAGGGATAGATTGTGCAGATGCGCTGCCGACCATCGCCGGAGCCACCGCAAGCGCTGCCGTAGCAGCCACAAAGTGACGCAATGACATTGTCATATTAAAATCTCCTAGAACAAACAAAAGCTGCAGATGCCACTCCAACAGCGCCTGCATTCTTATCCTACTGCGTCAGATTGGCAATATGATTTGCTCCCAAAATGAGCATAAAAGTTAAAAAAGAGTAAATAAAACAATGTTTTATTTTAATCGCGCACTTCTGCGCAGAGCTGCAATTTTGCCATTCTCCCCAAAGTAGAAAATCTGATAACTAATCAGAGAGCGCGCTTTATCGATTGAGTGGAATCGCGTTATTCGAATCAAAATTCGCGCCACACTCTTTTCTTCGTGGACCGGACTTGTCACAACACAGGACCTATTGGAGACATCTAGGCTATGGACCTGTCGGTCTTTTCACACTTGTTCGCAATCATCGCCCCGGTCTTTGTCGCCGCTGCAATTGGCTATAGCTGGGCACGCTTTGGCGACGACTATAATTCGGAGTTTATCTCTTTGCTGACGGCCCGTGTTGCGGCCCCGGCATTGATTTTTGTAACGCTGACCTCGCTGCCGGTCCCTCTCACCGAATTAGGACTAACGAGTGTTGCAACCATTGCAGCCATCGGCCTTTTTGCACTTGTCGGTGCAATCGGCTTGAAACTGACAGGTCAAGATTTACGCACCTATTTGCCCGTTTTGATGTTCCCCAATATCGGCAATATGGGACTGCCCCTTGTGCTTTACGGATTTGGGGAAACAGGTATCGCCTATGCCATCGGCACATTCGTGCCTGTTGCGATCCTGCAATATACTTTGGGTGTAGCCATCGCCTCAGGCACATTCAGGTTCAGCACACTTGCGCGCATGCCGATGATCTGGGCCGTTGTGTTGGCCCTGCCCCTTGCCATTACACAAACACCCCTGCCCGCATGGCTCGACAATAGTGCCACCATGTTAAGCCAGATGTTGGTGCCGCTGATGCTTGTGACCTTGGGGGTCTCTATCGCAAAGCTGCGCATCAACAGCATTGGCAAAGGCTTGATAATGGCGGTAAGCCGATTGGCATTAGGGCTCGCAATCAGTTTTGGGCTTTCTAGAGCACTTGGGATGACTGGTGCCCAACAAGGGGCGTTTATCATTCAAATGTCGATGCCGACGGCGGTGATGACATATGTCTTTGCAGAACAATATCGCCGCTCGCCAGAATTGGTGGCAGCAGCCGTATTGATCGGCACAGCCGTGAGCTTTCTGACGATGCCGCTATTGTTATTGATTGCTGGTGCCGGACCGGACAGCGTAAGCGTCATGCCTTGATGGGGATATAGGATTGTAGCTGCGTAACGATATAAACCCGTAGGGCAGAGGTTAATCCCCCCTTCATTGCAGGACCTGCGGCAGCCAGATCTGTACAGATCGCGTTGATAGTCCGGCCATCCCGGCTTGCAATCCATTCAAGTGCCGCCCACAATTCAGGCTCCAGCCTGACGCTGGTGCGCCGGGCACCGACCCTGACATTTCTGCTTTTCAATGCACTCACGCAGACACCCCACCCCCAACACACTCAATAGGTGTAATAGTTATAATATCTACATATTATTGTCCATACGGATTTGCAACCTCTAATCCGCCAAAACCCCACTTTTCTTGAACTTGACGGTCAAGGGGCTGGCGGATATGACAGCCGAACGGGGCCGTAGCTCAGTTGGGAGAGCGCAGCAATCGCACTGCTGAGGTCGTCGGTTCGATTCCGTCCGGCTCCACCATTGCCCCTTCACGCTTAAAGTCGCGACTTGTTTCAAAAGGCCCAAAGCGGGTAAAATCAGCTTATGACCAATCTCAACACCGCCCAAAACACGCCCAAAGGGGTCAAGCCCCTGTTCACCCATGACGCGCCTGACAATGCAGGCACGGCATTTGGTGTGTTTTTCTCCCACCCGTCAGCAATCATCCTGTCATTGCTTGTGGTGACTTTTTCTGCGCTGCGCATCAGCGCAGGGGCGTTCAACCCCTGGGAATTGCTAGGCCCCGTTGCCATCATCGCATTCTGGCCCTTTCTGGAATGGGGCATTCATGTCCATATTCTGCATTACAGGCCGGTCAAGCTGTTCGGGCGCAAATGGGATTTCAAGCTGCCGCAAACGCACCGTGATCATCATAAAGAACCGTGGGATGTGCCGCAGATTTTCATCCCCCTACATGTTTTCCCCTTGGTCAGCCCCCTTATTTTGCTGCCCTATTTGCTTTTTCCCGCCGCAGTAGTTCATGGGGTTTTGGCATTCTTTTTCCTGATGCCACTACATTATGAGTGGTGCCACTATCTGGCCCATATCAAATGGTGCCCACCGGGCAGCTATTACAAGCGCCGGGTGCAGGAACATCGCTGGCACCATTTTCACAATGAAAATAAGTGGTGGGGTGTTTCAATGGGATTGGGTGATCGGGTCTTTAAAACCAATCCAGACCCCAAAAGCGCAGGCCGAACGGGCACTGCCTATGACATTTCGGGCAAAAACAACCCCGAATAAAGAAAAACCATTTCATTAAAGCCGGTTTTCTGTGGCGTCCATCACACAAAAATGGCGGAACCTCCCCAATTGTGTGTCGACCGTTACATTGCCCCTAAGGTTGTGCGCCCCTAAATTAGGGGCAAGACAACAGACCGCAACAAGACAGGCCAAAGGGGATTGGACTGATGACATATCAAGATAACGCACTAACAAAAGAAGCCGTATTTGCAGCAGCAAACACCCACCGCAAACATGCCGTGATCGCAGCCATTGTTTTTCTGTGCATCATGCTGTGCAACACGCTGATTTTTGCACTGATCGCAGCCTATAATCTGCCGATTATGCTGGGCCTTATCGCGGTGCCGTCACTTTATATGTTTGCCAAGGCAAGCGCAGGGCTGAAATTCCAACCCCGCACCAAATCGGCCTATCCCGCGCAGATGCCCCGTCCAGTCTATCTGCTACACCCCTAATCACAAGGATCTAGGCGCGCCTTAATCAAGGCGCACAATCATGCCCTCATAGGGCGCAAGGGCCAGCATGTCCCCCGTGCTGGCCCTTTTTTGTGGGTCCAGCGTTGACATCACAATGTCACCAGCGCCGGGCAACCGAACCTCAGCCGCCTCGCCATCAAAATTAAGCGCGATGACAAAACGGGCCGCGCCGTCCTGACGTTCATAGACAAAGCACTGTTTGTCAGAGCTGACATACTGATAGTCACCAACATGAAGCGCAGGTTCAGCGCGGCGCAGCGCCAACAAAGCCTTGGTCAATGATAGTTGAGACACCGGATCGGCAGCCTGCACTTTGACATTCCGCACGTCATAATCCGGCCCGACCGGCAACCAGGGAGAGCCCATAGTAAAGCCTGCATGGTCACTATCATCCCATTGCATTGGCGTCCGTTCAGGATCGCGGCCCGGATTGCGCAAATTCCCATCTGTTGCGGCGGGGTCATTCACAAATTCATCGGGCAGTTCAACATTTTCGAGCCCGATTTCCTCGCCATAATAAATGGTCGGTGTGCCTCGCAAGGTCAGCAACAACATCATGGCAAGCGCGGCCCGTTCAGGCCCCGCCTTTGACGCGATACGCGGACGGTCATGATTGCCCAATACCCAATTGGGCCACGCGCCTGACGGCAAGTCCTGTTCATATTGATTGACCAACATCGCGACGGTTTCAGCATCAAAATTATTGGTGATCAGGCAGAAATTGAAGGGCAGATGCGCGCCATCCAGCGCCTTGTCAGGAAACTCCCCATAATAGCGCATCAAGCGATCGTTCGGCAGATAGATTTCGCCAATGATCACACGGTCCTGATACTCGTCAGACACAGACCGCATTTCGCGCACGATCTGTTGCACATCAGGTTGGTCTTGTGTGTAGATATGATGGTGCTTGGCAAAGGAATGAATGCCCGGTTTCCAATGTTCATTCTCAGGCTCGTCCCGATAGTCACGATCCTTGATCAGCAGCCACATCACATCAACGCGGAACCCATCGACGCCACGCTCAAACCAAAATCGCATGGCGTCATAGATGGCTGTGCGCACATCGGGGTTGTCCCAGTTCAGATCAGGTTGGGAGACATCGAACAGATGCAGATAATACTGTCCCGTTGCCTCATCCCATTCCCATGCATCGCCGCCAAAAAAGCTTTGCCAATTATTGGGCGGAAGGCGGTTGCCGTCTGCATCAAATTTAGGATCACGCCAATGATACCAATCCCGCTTTGGGTTATCCCGCGATTTGCGGGCCTCAACAAACCAGTCATGGTCGATACTTGTATGATTGGGCACAAGGTCAAGAATGACCTTCATCCCGCGCGCATGGGCATCCGCGACCAATTCGTCAAAGGCCGCGAGGTCACCGAACAAGGGGTTAATGTCGGTATAGTCTGCAACATCATACCCGAAGTCATGCAGGGGCGAAGGAAATATAGGCGAGCTCCAAATCGCATCGACGCCCAACTCCTGCAGGTAATCAAGCTTTGATCGAATGCCTTGCAGGTCGCCCTTGCCGTCCCCATCACTGTCCATAAAGGACAGGGGATAGATTTGATAAACGGTTCCTGACTGCCACCACTTATAGCTCATATCTTTTTGCCTATTTTTTAAGAAGTTTCCTGATGCCGCCGATATAGCGGTGGTTAAGCAGATCAACCAAACCATCAAGTTGCTGATCATTGACAACGCCGCCGCCCATAGCCAGCAGTACACGCAGCGGCATCGCCATCGCAAGTGCCTGTTTCATCGCCGCTTGCGTGTCATTCTGATTCTCATCGCCAACACTCGTAAATAGACCCCCCAATTTTTTTGAGGCGATCTTCAGCACCTGCCGCCCCATAAAGCTTTGCTGCAAATCAGCCATGGTAGAGTTACGATGATATGGCCTGACAGGCATAGGCGCAGGCACCGGTTGCCCCAGCGCGGCGAAATCATCATTTGTCAGCGCAGCAGGGTTGTCGGGCATGTGATAAGCATGTGGTTCAAAATCGGGATTCTCAATCTCAACAGACAGGACAGCCCTTTCGTCCCGTGAAGACGCGCCAATCATAATGTCGAAGCGACCCGGCTCTACCACCCAGTCGCCGAGCATTTGATCCCAGAAAGCAAAAGCACGCTTGCTGAGTGAAATATTTATGCGTTTCGATTCGCCTGCAGCCAGCCAAATTTTTTCAAAGCCCTTCAATTCCTGTACAGGCCGATAGGTACTGCATTCAGGATCACGCACATAGACCTGCACAATTTCTGCCCCGTCCCTGTCACCAATATTGGCAACAGTGACAGAAACAGTAACGTCAAAGCCATTCACCGCAACCTGCGCATCCGTCCATTCAAAGCTGGTATAAGACAGGCCGTGCCCAAACGGGAATTGGACAGGACGGTCAAAACTATCGAAATAGCGATACCCAATATACAGCCCCTCACGGTACACGACCTGTTTTGGTACACCAGGGAAGTGAGGGTCCGACGGCACATCAGATTGCGTCACCGGAAACGTCTCAGCAAGCCGGCCTGCGGGATTTGCGTGACCAAACAACAAATCAGCGGTGGCGCCTGCGCCAGCCTGTCCGGCAAGATAGATTTCAAGAATAGCGGGCACATTGTCTGCCCACGGCAACTCGACCGGACTGCCATTGCTCAACACAATGACCAGACGATCAGTAACTGCACGCACAGCCTCGACCAATTTATTGTGCTGTGCTGGCAATGTCATATGCTGACGGTCGGCGCCTTCCATTTCAAAAATGCTGGGCAAGCCGACAAACAAAATTGTTGTGTCAGCCGCTTTCGCAGCGGCAACAGCCTCGTCAATCAGTGTTTGATCTAAGTCAGAATTTTTCCGATCGTAACCGGGTGCATAGGTGACCGTGCCCGCATCACCAATCATGTCGGTAATCGCATCAAGCGGCAGATCAATTTTTGTCGGATTAACTTGCGAACTGCCAGCGCCTTGGAAACGCGGTCTTTTCGCAAAGGCGCCAATTACCGCGAAATTACCCTGGGCCTGCAGGGGCAGCAAGGCATCATCATTTTTAAGAAGCACCGCCGACTGGCTGGCCGCCTTGCGCGCAATGGCGTGGTGGGCGCCCTCATCAAACCCCACATCAGACTGATTGGCTGCCTGTCCCGCCATGATCAGCGATGTCACGCGCTTAGCAGCTTGATCAAGACGATCGACACTCAACCGTCCCTCCTCAATCGCCGCGGCGACCTTGCGATCATTGATCCCGCCGGAGCTTGGCATCTCAAGATCTAGCCCTGCCCCAACGCCCTTAACACGTTCATTAGCAGCACCCCAATCTGTCACCATCATACCTTGGAAGCCCCATTCGTCCCGCAGCACGCTGGTCAACAACCAATCATGTTCGGAACAATAGGTGCCATTGACCTTGTTATAGGCACACATAATGGTCCAGGGCTGCGCCTTCTTAACGGCAATTTCAAATGCGGGGAGGTAAATTTCACGCAAGGTCCGTTCATCTACGATTGTGTCGATGACCAGACGGTCATGTTCCTGATTGTTGGCTGCAAAATGCTTCATGCTGGTGCCAACACCGCGGCCCTGTACGCCATCAATATAAGCAGCGGCCAACTCCCCCGCCAACAGCGGGTCTTCCGAGAAATACTCAAAGTTGCGGCCACAATGGGGGTGGCGTTTCATATTGACACCGGGACCAAGCACAACCGCTAAATCCTGCGCCTGCGCTTCTTCGCCAATGGCATCGCCTACCTCTTTCAACAAGGCCCGATCCCACGACGACGCAAGGGTAACAGCCGTCGGGAAGCATGTTGCCGGAATACTTTTGTTAAGGCCAACATGGTCAGCGGCCTTGCCCTGCTTGCGCAGGCCGTGCGGCCCGTCTGAGACCATAATTTTGCCAAGGCCCAATCGTTCAATCGCCTTCAAATGCCAAAAGCCGCGGCCAGACATCAGTCCGGCCTTTTCTTCCAACGTCATTTCGGCGACCAATGCCGCGGCTTCATTATCGAAATTATGCGGATGAACGGTCATCACTGCCCCCAAAACTGGCCTCTTTCAACAGCGCCGATCATAATTTAAAAAATTGACTGATCAATCAATTTCTGGGACCGTTCCTCAACGCAATGCGGAGACAAATATGACCTATCCAGATCGCCTGAATGACGGCACCCAGGCTGCCCCCTATTTACGCAAAGACATGAATATTGGCACCATGATGGACCTGCCAGAAAGCAGTGGGGCGCCTGCGCTTAACTTCAAAAATCAAACCCCTGTGCTGGAATTCCTAAAGGCACATGACTATCAGGGCATTCAGTCCTATACGCCTGCTGTGGCCGCCGCAGCAGGGTTTCAGGTAACGGGCATGGCCGGTTTCAAAACATTGGATGATCCGATTGATCAAACAATTGCGGATCACAAAGCACGCAATCTTGACTGCACAACTGTCCACGCCGGAACCGGGTTTGAATCTGATGATGATATGGCCCGCTTTGCAGAATTGCTGTTAGGTGCGTCCGAAAAACATAATCACGCGGTCTATATCGAAACCCACCGGGCAACCATGACACAAGACATCAAGCGCACGGTTGATTTGGTAGAAAAATTCCCTGAGCTTCGATTTAACGCCGATCTGTCCCATTGGTACACCGGACACGAGCTAAACAGTGCTAATTTCAAGCATGCCTTCACCTTTATGGAGCCTGTGCTGGAGCGTGTACGTTTCTTTCATGGCCGTATCGGCAGTTCCGGGTCATTACAGGTGGACTTCCGCCCGGACGATCCTGTTGAGTTTATCGATCACTTCCGCCAAATGTGGACACGCTGCTTCCAAGGTTTTTTAAGCGAAGCAAAGCCGGGCGACTATCTACCCTTCGCGCCAGAGCTGCTTCCAGCATCATTCAGGTTTTTCGACCCGCCCTTGAATGTGAATTATGCACGCTTGGTGCGTCAGCCCGATGGATCGTTCCACGAGGAAGGCAATCGCTGGCAACAGGCTGAGCTTTATTACGAGCTGGCGTCTAAATGGTTTGAGGACGCCCGCGCTCAACTCCCATAGTCAACAAAGATAGGCGATGACCATGCGCGATGTTCAATGGGCACCGCGCAAGGGTCCTCCCTGTCCGTCCGATAATCACCGAAACAGGGATTGGGTTTGATGCAATTGCCTTCACCATCACGCTCGCACCGTAAATTGGCACCGTTGATTTGCAGGCTAGGTTCTTCGATCGCGCGCACATAATAAACCGTATCGCGCTTGGCGGTGACGAAGCTGTCATCCGTAAAGCTGACGTCACAGCCATCGCCTAAATCATTACAGGGTAAAACGCGCCACGGGTCATCAATCAAAGTCTCAACAGGCTCCCCCTCGAACGCTTGGGGTCTAATGCGCACAACTTCGATGCGGGTGATTTTGCGCCGTTCGTCAGAAGGGTTGTAGCATTCATTCGCACACAGTTTTGCAAGTCGCTCACGTCCCAACCCTTGCACCGCATAATCAGGACAGCCCGGCTTTTGCTTGAAGGAGCCGACGGCCCGCACGCTAAACCGGGGTACATCTGTTTGTGCCGTTTCGCTTCCCATAGGCATTGACGACCCGTCCTGTCCCTGCAAATCAAACCATAACAAAGTTCGTTGACCCGATGTGCCATAGACATTGCGGCTATCAAGCCCCTGCCACAGACCATCGCGATTTCGGTCAGATACATGAACCGCCGCCAAACCACCCGTCGTAAAAAAGCTCGACTGGCGTTCAAAATCAGCAAGGTTCATCCCTGCGCCGGAATCAATCAGTTCCTGTTGGGTCGCCAATACAGGATGGCTGGATTTTTCTATCGACCCATTCATGAATGTTGCCCACATGGCGGTGCTTGGGCCATTTGCCTCTGTCGTGTTTTGACGGTCAACAGGCTTGTAACCTGTGCCCGGCCTTGCCGTATGCGTGTCTGACGCGGCAATAAAGGCCCAGCGGAAGCGCCGTTTGGTCTGATCTGAAAAATCTGTTAACGCCAAGCCATATTGCACCGACCCGCCCGGGCGGTAGGAGAAGCTGGGCAGGAAACAATCCTGGCACTGATCAGAATCAAGCCAGTCGAGATAATCGGCCCCCGGCACACTAGCGAGGCCCGCCGCCCCCATTTCCAAAAAGGCATTGCGGGCAAAACGGGCGCGGTCGTCACAATCATCATTATGCTCTGCCTCGCACCTGATACGGATCACCTCACCTGCCTGCCAGCATTGGGGCAAGAACCCTTCGACAGGTTCGGGGCAGGTGCGGCTACCATCCGCGGCAACGGTCGCTGCGCGCCAAGGCCGATATTCTTCTGAGTTACCATGTCCCGACATGACCTCAATCATGGCAAAGCTTTCAGGACGCATTGCGGGTTTTAACTGCTTATCAAGCGTTGTACCCGCCGGGGTATAAAGGCCCCATGTGGTGCCATGCGGTATCAACAGGGGGTGAAAGCCCTGTTCCTCCAACCGGCGCACAAGATCGCCCGGATCATTCGCCTCTTCATAACAATCGCGCGGCCAGCTTTCGCGTGGCGCACTGTCATCACATTGGCGCATGGCGCGCACTTCGCGCAAAAAGGCGTTCATATCCTGATAGTGCTGGTAATTCGGGAATTCCAACATGCCGACAATGGCAGGCATTTCAGGGATCAGCTCGCGCATGGCAAGGGCAGACAGCCCCCCTGCCCCAATCGGCTTTCTAACAATCTCATCATCTGCCAAACCGCGAAAGATCACATTCTTGTGGCCATAATGATTGTCAATCGTGTCGCCGACCTGCGTCCACTCAAATCCCGTCAATGAAATCAAATCAGGGTTGTCAGGATCAGCCAAAGCTTCGCAGGCGCGAATTGCATCCCGCGTTTCATCCCATTTGCGTGGTGTCAGGGCAGAGGCATGGTCAGTAATCGCCCAGAAATCCAGTGCTGAACAATAGCGCGCATAATCACAGGCAGCCCCAATGGGATGCGCGCCTGATCCATTATTCAAGGGCAGTGAAAACATAAAGGCGTCGGTAGAATAAGTTGTATGCACATGCATATCACCAAACAGGATCTGATTGCGCGCACCGGCCTGCGCGGTCGCGCGTGTAGTTACGGCATGCGCAGGCAATGCCGCGCCTTTGATCTGTCCGGCATTTGGCGGCGCGCCGATATAGTCAAACTCCAGCGCTGCATAAAACAGCGCAATCGCCGCAAGTGACAGCCCGACCAGCCCGTAAATGACTTTCATATATCGCCCCTTTGAGTTGGTCGAATTATAGTATAATTGAATCATGATTCAAAATATAAACAAGTATGCATTCTTTCTTTTTGGCATGTGCTATGTCAAATCTTGCAAGGCCAGTAACACACGTAACAAAAGATCGACAGGGAAACAAAAGGGGCGCGCCACATGTCTGAACCATGGACCGTTTGGGGTATTGAATGTTCACTTTTCACGGGCAAGCTTGAAGGGCTATTGCGCGCCAAGGGCGTTGATTATCAGCTTGTCAGCACAACAATTGCGCATCAACGACGCCTGTCAGCGCTGACCGGCATCATGCAAATGCCCACGGTTGAAGCAGCGGATGGCAAAATCTATTCAGACACAACCCTGATCCACCGCTGGCTGGAAGATAACCACACAGGCCCCAGCCTGTCCCCTGCCACACCCCATGCCCGTTTCATCGCGCGACTAATCGAAGATTGGGCTGATGAATATTTGTGGCGACCCGCCATGTATTTCCGCTGGATCAAGCCTGAATGTAGGCAAGTGTCGTCTGGGCGTATTGTGGATCAATTCTTGCCGAATATATCTTTGCCGCGTTGGCTGAAAATCAAGCTGATCACTGCCCGCCAATATGGTGTTTATGTGTGGGGCGATGGCGTGCGTACCAAGGCACAACGGGCGGCGACAGATCAACTCTTTCTCGATCTGCTCGACATACTCGACCCGCTATTTGCAAAGCGTCCCTTTATTATGGGTGACCGCCCGACGGAGGCTGACTTTGGCCTGTTCGCGCCCTTCTTCAGGCATTTTTATTATGATCCCCTGCCCGCACCTATCTTGCAGACCCGTGCGCCCCACCTTGCCGGATGGTGCGCCCGCATGTGGGCCAACACGCCCGACCAGTTTGCCGACCGTCCCTTGATCGAGGACGTGCCCGACGATCTTGGGCCGCTGCTTGATATGATCAATCGGGACTACTTCCCCTATATGATCGCCAACGCACAGGCCGTTGCATCAGGCGACAAGAAAACCTGCCATCACACTGCTGGAACAGACTGGGCGGAATTCACCAAGCCGTTCCGCCTGTGGTGCTATAGCGAAATCAAGGATGAGTTCGCGCAATTATCTGCTGACGATCAGGCTAAGGTCACCGCTCTTGTCGGCAGCGGCACGGCTGATCAATTGCGCGCGCCTTTGCCTTGCGCCCCCACAGTGGCGCCCAAAAAATTGCCGATCATGCCGGACAAAAAACTGCCCCGGCTTGATTCATGGATGCGCTAAATAAAAATTAGCCAGCCAGATATTGCAGACAACCCGTCCGCTCAAGCACAGGATCGATCTTGTCTTTTTCTGTGACGGCGGCGTAGTTGTCCCGCAAAACATTCAGGCTTTTGGCGTGATATTTTTGCGGCGGCTGGGTGTAGTCATCACCCGCCAGATTAACGGTAAAGCTGTCATCCCCCGCCGCAAGCGCTGCTGCATTCGCAACAGACCATGGCAGGAAGTGGCTGCCGATAATCTCAACCAACGGCTCTAACGTGTGGCTCAGGCTCGCCCAATCTTCAAACTCACCCTTTGCTGCCGGGTCGATCATGCGCAGGCACCAGTCCATCACATGGGGCGCACGGGCACGAATGATGCCGCCCGCTGTCGGGTCAAGATAGGCTTCGTAAAGCTGTGCAAACAGGCCAAAATCACCAAAGCAGGGGCGTTCCCCCATCAGATAGGATCGATCCTGCAAATGGTCTTCAAGCACCGTCAAAAGCTGATCATAATATTTTGCGATCAGGGGCGCGGTGTCTTCGCTTGACCCGACAAAGTGGCGGCGGCCTGACATACGTTCCGCGATCATGGCCTGAATATTGGCGATGGTTTCCGCATCCGCATCCGGCATCATATTGCGCGCCAATACACGTGCTGTTGCGTTGATGTCCGTATCATCCCACCAGCGGTGATGGAACATCAGCTTATTGCCCCATTCGTCACCGAATTCTTCAATCATCACCGACAGGAAGGCCAGCAACGGATCATCAGGATGGGTTGAGGGGGTGGGATGTGCCTCGTCCACCGCAACCATAATCGGCGTTGAATCCTGCAAGCCCTGATCATCCGGCGTTGCAACGGCAGGCACAATCGGAAGACGCGCATATTTTTTATACTCTTCTTCAGATGCGGCATTGCGCACAATCCATTGATGGGGGATTTGCTTATAGCGGAAATAGGACCGTACCTTGATGGAATAGGGCGACATCTCTGCCCCGAAAATTCTGTATTGCTTGGTCATCTCAAATCCCTGTTCAATTTTGCGATTATCTATTTTCGTCAGTTCATTTTGCGCGGCGCAACACTTCCTGTCCAACCCGCCATAACCGATCCTGCCCCCATGTGCTCCACGGTTGGTCATCCGCACCACCCAAAACGCGATAGGACGGCACGCCCCACAGGCCAAAGTTCAACATATCAGCCACATTGGCCTCAAGCTCATCCATATAGCCGGGCTTGTCCTTAAAGGCTTTTGCCCCCTCCCAGTCCAGACCAGCGCGGCGGCACACTTCGGCAAGGCCCTTGTCTGAGGTGATGTCAACCTTGTCCGCAAAGGCGCATTTCAAATAGGCTGAGATATACTCCTTCGCCTTCCCTTCCTGTTTGGCATAGGGGTAAAGCGAAAAGCCCGTCTTAACAGGATCGCCGAACGGATCAACAATTCCCCCGAAAGGCACATTGATCGCGCGCGCCTCCCGCGAGGTATCAAACAGGATATACATACCCTTTTTGGCAGGCGCCGGGATGCCGCGCATCATCATGGGCATCACAGGTTTTAGAACAAGTTTGGCACCCAATGCCTCCACCATCTCGACAGATCGATCAAAGCTGATGGCGGTATAGGGGCTGCGCAGTGATGGATAAATCTCAACCACCACGTCGGATGTGTCCTTGTCAGTTGTCATGGGCAGGACAGGGCGCGGCACACATAGGGCCGCAGAGGCAGCACGTGACAGCCCTTCCTCTACCAAGCGTGCCTCCAGCACATAAAGACGATCAACGCCCCAGAACCACTCCCCCTCAAACTTGATCATGGCACCATTATAATGCCCCTCAGCATCCTGAAGCTTTGACCCGGCGGCAATAATCTCTGCCGCCTTGTTGGCATCAACTTTTTCAAAACCGCCCAAATCTTCGCCATGCCAAAGCGCACGGCAGATAGCGGCTGCTGGCTCAAGAAATTCTGGCCCGGTCCCCAGCGCGGCAAGCGCCTGTTCGGCCTGTTTCACCCGCCCGCCATCGGGCGCAGCAAGTGATGGCGCATCAAGCCCATAGCCGGGGGCAATATCCACAGCGTCCCGGCGTGCCCAATCAAAATAAAGCTTCCCTTCGCCTTGATAATCGCCTGTCTTGCCGTTTGTCAGGTGGCAGACAAGATCAACATCATAGCGTTCAACAATTTTTGGCAGCGCCTGTACGGCCAAATAGCTGTAGGGGTCAGCCGCATGATGGAAATAATGCAAGGTGGGCCTGCCCCCTGCCTTCAGCCGAGGCGCACGGGCCTTTGCCCTGACTTTCTCCAACCGCTTTTCAGAGGCCAAACGGCGCATGAATTGTGAACGGATAAAGGTTTGAAGGTGCATGGCGGCCCACTTCCATTAGCTGTCAGGTCGATAGCAAAAGATATAGGCTATTAGCACACACATTGCCAAAACTTTTTCAATCCCTGAAGCGTGAGCATCTTTGCAATTGCCCCTACTGGTGCTTAGGATGCGCACACTCTGACAAGACGCGTAATTTGCAAGGGCGATTCTATGTTTAAAAAATTCGGTCAGTTGATCGTCACGACAGCCACTATTCTTGGCTTGATGAGCTCGATTGCCATCGGGAATGAAGGTGCGGACCTGTCTGATCAGGAAAAGGCATTTGTGGCACTGACCGCAAAACCAAATGCGGCCCAGCCCCTGCCCCCCAAAACCTATGAAGAATTTTACGGTCCCCGCGAATTGCGCCTGCCATTGTCCAGCGCATGTGCCAACAATCAGGCCTTCCGGTCAGGTGCTGCGCTTTATGACACGACCGGGCCTGCCTATGACCAAGGCATGGCAGGTTACGCCAATCCTGTGCAAGTGTCGGAGGGCTTGTTGAACCGTCAGTTTGCGCGCGCCTTTATCATCGGCAGCGATTGCACCGGAGAAGACAAGCGGATCGTCCTTGTGTCAGTTGATTTGGGTCTGACATTCCATGCCATCAAGCAGGGCGTGATTGATCTAATCAAGCTCGATAAAGATCTTGCTGGGCATTATGACTATGACAACATCATGGTGACCCCGACCCATTCACATGCAACAGCGGGCGGCCAATCGCACCATGACCTGTATAATCTGCCTGCCTTCGGATTTGACGAACAGGCGCATGAGGCCGTAGTCACCGGTATATTTCAGGCCATCAAAAAGGCCCACGCCAATTATGAAGCAGCGGCCCCCGGCGCCATTCTGATGGCACAAGGTGAGTTGTTGAACGCAACTGTGCAGAGGTCCCGCCCTGCCTATGACAATAATCCAGAGGATGAGCGTAACGCATGGCGCGACGTGGCAGGCAATTTAGTTACTATCAACCGCAATATGCTGCTGCTGAAACTAATGGGCGCTGATGGCACCGCTGTCGGGGCCATGAATTGGTTTGGCATTCACGGCACTTCCATGTCGAATGTGAACCGCCATCTGTCTGGTGATAATAAGGGCTATGCCGCATGGCGGTTTGAACGCGCCATGAACCAAGAGGCAGGCCCGCGCTATTTCCAAAAAGATGACGCCTTTGTCGCCGGATTTTTTCAGGGGGATGAAGGTGACAATAGCCCGAACATTCATATTACCCCCCTGCCTGAATCAATTTTGCGCGACCCTGAAAGCGACGAATTCCAGCGTCGTGGTGGCGGCAAGGATGACCTTGAAAGCACATCAATTTCCGGGCTGAAGCAATTTGCCTTTGCCAAGCAATTGTTCGATCAGGCGCAATCCCCCTTACAAGGGCAGATCAGCTATATGCATGCCTTTATGGATTTTACCGCCCTGTCGGTGGAGCCTGAGTTCCATATGGACTATGACGCCGCCCTTGATCAAACAGGTGCGCGGCGCACGTGCGAGCCCGCCTATGGCATGTCTGCACCCGCAGGGGCTGAGGATGGTCGCGCGCCCCTTGATGAAGGGATGACTTGCGATAATACCAGCGGCGCACTGCTAACCGCATGGCAGGCAGGTCTTTGGACACTGTTGCAAGTGGTGACGGGCTTTGATCTGCCCACCGGACTTGCCAGCAAGGTTGGCTGTCGCCACCCTGTCAATGAAGACCAGTTTGGCGATTTTGGCTGCCATGCAGAAAAGCCGATTGCAGCCCCTTTAGGCCACGCGATTTTTGATGACACGCAACCGATCGCAGCCCGCGTCATTCCCCTGCAAATCATGCAGATCGGCGACCTTGCCATAATCGGCCTGCCTTTCGAGGTAACGACGACCTCAGCGCGCCGCATTCGGGCAGCCATGCTGGATGAACTTGAACCCCTTGGCGTGCGCTATGCGCAGGTTGCCGGGCTGTCTAACCATTACAGCCATTATCTGACGACACGGCAGGAATATGCGATGCAACATTATGAAGGCGGATCGACCGTTTTCGGTGCTTGGCAACTTGATGTCGTGATACAGGAATTAAGCATGCTGGCGCGACGGGAATTGAACCGTCGCAAACCGGGGAACGAGCTTGCCCCCGCCCATTATCACGACACATACCGCACCCATGTCACAAGCCTTGTGCATGAACCTGATACAGAAAATCACTTTGACGGGCAGACGCCGGGCACCGTCACGATCAGCCCTGCTGCCAGCTATAGCCTTTCTGATAGTCCCGCGATCGTCGCAGCGTTCATTGCCGCCAATCCACGGCAGGACCTGCGCCAAAACGATACCTATGGCAGCGTCGAACGGCAGACAGATAAGGGATGGCAGACCATCGCCATCGACAATGATTTTTCATTGAAAGTCACTTATGACGATGATGATGGCACAATGAAGCTGACTTGGCAGCCAGATGAAAGCACGCCCGCAGGGGACTATCGCTTCACCCTTGCAGCCACGGGCAGCACATCATCCACCTTTACAGTGTCCCGCTAAAGGCTGATCAATCAACGCTTTCGCCCATAATGGGCGCAAGCTTGCGGGCAACCAGCATGTTGCCCTTTACCTTGATCTTACCGAACAACAACGCCTTGCCCGCATTCAGTTTGCCATCAGACAATTTTTGAAAATCTGTAAACTTCATCACCAAGGTACAGTCGGCGGGCTTATCCTCATTCGTGACCTGATTTGGCACTGATTTACCATCCACGTGGATAAACCCATCACCCTTGAAATCAAATTTGATAGTCGCATTCAGGCCGGAATCATCACCCAGCCTGTCGCGGATATCACTTGTATAAAACTCAATCGATTCAGCCATTGGCCTGTTCCTTACGGGGTTACAATTGCGAAGGCGGGATCAGGCTGATCAATCATGGTGAAGAAACCACCAAGTTTCAGCATGCTGCCTTCAACATCAAACTCATCATTACCGATCAGCTCTGTCACCTTGGCCTGTCCAGACAACAGCCCGAACCATAATTTTTTGGTCAGCGTAATTGTGACATCGGCATCAGGGTCTGTATAGCCGGGCTTGTTATGCAAGACCGCATTTTCAATCCAAAGATGATAGGTTTCGCCTGAATCTGAAAAGATGAAGTTAATGCGCAAGTCACTGCCAATCGCCTCTTCAGCTTTCAACCGTGTTGCCATTGCATCAAAGATCAGGCCCATCGAAATATGGTCGAGCAGCCCGCCGCCCGTTGCCTCAATCGGTTCGCCCTTGGCGCCGTGGCGCAGCTCATAAGCGCCGGTTAGATAGACATCACGCCATGGCCCTGATTCTGCCTGATAGCCCATCTGATCAAAATTTGCCGCTAGCAAGGCGGCTGCCTCAGCACTGTCAGGCGCGGCAAAGACCGCACGATGGGCTAGTTCTGCACTCCACCGATACTCGCCCTTGTCATAGGCTGCCTGGGCCAAATCCAATACGGCCTCCAGGCCACCAATAGCCTCGACATACAATGTCGCGGCCTGCTCAGGCGGCAGGGGATTCAAATTGACTGGATTGCCATCATACCAGCCGAAATAGAATTGATAGACCGCACGCGAATTGTGACGAACCGTGCCGTAATAGCCGCGATTGGCAAAGCTGTTTGCCAGCGACGGCGGCAGCTCAATCATCTCGGCAATTTCACCGGGTGTATAGCCTTGGCCAGCATAGCGCAGTGTCTGGTCATGAATGAATTTATAGGTATCACGCTGCTTGGTCAGATAATCACGCGCAGCACCCTTGCCGAACACCGGCCAATGATGGGAATTAAAAATCACATCGGTTTTGCCTGCAAACAAATCAACGGTTTCTTGCAAATAGGCAGACCATTTCAGGGCATCACGTACCTTTGCACCGCGCAGCGTGTACAGATTATGCATATTGCGTGAGACAATCTCTGCCCCACAGAATGCCTGAAACTCAGGCAGGTAAAACACCAATTCGGCGGGCGCTTCCGATTCTGGGACAAACTGAAAATCAAAGGCAATGCCATCTATCATTTCGGCCTGAATAGTATGATCAATAATCACTGTCGGCGCAGCAATTCCAACATTGCCGCGCGCAGGGTGCTTGCCTAGCCCCGATCCAACATGACCGCGCGCAGACCGTTCAAGCTGCATCCCATACATATAGGATGCACGGCGTCCCATCACTGCCCCGGCGATCACATTCTCGCTCACGGCTTCCTCAATAAACCCTTCGGGAGCATAGATCGGCAGCCCTTCAGGGATCTTGCCATCATCGAACAGGCCCAACACGCCGCCAAAATGGTCAACATGTGAATGGGTGAAAATCACCGCCACAATTGGTAAATCGCCCAAATGCTTGCGCACCATGGCAAGTCCCGCCGCAGCGGTTTCAGCCGAGGTCAGCGGGTCCACCACAATCCACCCGGTTTTGCCACGAATAAAGGACATATTGGCAAGGTCATAACCGCGAATTTGATAAATGCCCGGCATCACTTCAAACAGGCCATGAATATTGTTCAGCTTGGCCTGACGCCACAGACTGGGATTGACGCTGGCTGGCGCATCACCCTTGATAAAGGCGTAATCCTTCACCCGCCAGATTGAGCCCATCGGGTCAGCCACAATATCAAGATCAGGATCACTCGCGATCAAGCCACGGGTCGCAAATTCAAAGTCCTGCTCATTCGCAAAGGGCAACTCATCATAGACCGCCCTATTTTTTGCTGCCGTTGCCTCGCTGGGGGCGACATGGCCTGCACTGTCAGCATTCGGATCAATCGGCGCCCTTGCCGCTTGCTGGCCCCCATCATCACAGGCGGCCAGAAATGCGGTCCCCAACAGGGCGACGCAAAGGGGAATAGAAATGCGAGACATCGACAGATCCTTTACTGTTTTATTCTGTTTCTTCGGCAGGCTTTTCGTCTGGCGTGGGTGAGGTCCAGAGGCCGGCTTCAAAATCCGTAATCGCCCGTTCCAGCATGAGCGCCGGACCGCACCCGAATGGACATTGTTCGTCCAATTCTGTCAGATAAAGCTTGGCCCGGTCCACCCGGCCTATATCGAGGAATAGTTGGCCCAGATAAGACTTGGCCAACACATGATCAGGGTCAACCTGCAACGCGGCATCATAATGATCATAGGCAGTGCGTTGCTGCCCCTGTTCGCGATTGATTTGTCCGCGCAGTACCAGCGCGTCAACATACATGGGGTCTTCCGCCAGTAAGGCGTCGGCAGCCATTTGCGCTGTCAAATAATCCGCCTGATTAAGGGCGGCGCGGCCCTGCCGATACAGAATTTCCAGCACCTGATAATCAATATCGGCTGTTTCAACGGCAGGCGCAGTACTTTCCGCAGGCGCAATACTTTCCAAAGGCTCCTCAGCCCACACAGACGCCAAAGGCGCGGACAAAACCGCCGCCAGCCCCAAAATCCCTGCAAGACTATTTTTGATCATACCCATCATCGAAAAACTATAGCTGATTCCGCGCATTTACGCGCATTTTTTTGAATAAGAAAATATTCATAACCGTTTTAGTTGACAGAATGTCAAGTGGTGGTAACCATATCCCCATGACTGTAGAGACCACACAAGATTCCAAACCTGTCAAAGCGCGCCAAAGCCGCCGGACAGATTCACGCCGCCGCCTATTGGATGCTGCCCGCGCCTTGTTTGTAGAGCGGGGCTATCATGCAACGCGCCCGCAAGACATAACAAAAGAAGCGGGGCTGGGCCATGGCACATTCTATATCCACTTTAAGGATAAACGCGATTGCTATCTTGCCTTTCAGGCAGAGGCACAAAATGCCCTGATGGCGCAAATTGCGAAAGTTCAACAAGCAAGTGAAACCGTGACAGAGCCTGTCGATCTTGAGGCAGGTTTTTCTGTTGTCTTCGATGTGATCAATCAGTTCGAAGTCGATAATCCGGGCCTACTAAGTGCTGCCATGCAGGATGCCACTATCATTGCCGCAGAAGAGGCACCGAAGCAGGGCCTGATCGACATTTGGGCCAATGATTGGGCAATTGCATTCGAACGCGGCGTGGAAAATGGCATGATCCGTGCGGACTTGAATTTACAATTTGCAGGCTACGCCATTGTCAGCCTGTTGACCGCGATGAATTTTTATCGCCGCCAGCACAATGTGCCTTATGAAGAAGCCAAAAGCGACATGCTGCGCTTTATCCGCGCCGCTATGCGTAAACGAGACTAAACACGCCACACAATGAAATGCCGGCATAAAAAAGAAGACAGGCCGGATCGGTGGGCGACAGAACAGATTGGGGGCCCTCATGACCAAACGCGTCTTTACGACCGAAGAAATTCTTGCTGACCATCCTTATGCCGAACCACAGGTTGAGGCAGGCTTTCGCCTGCATGGCGGCTTTGACAAGGATGGCACCTATATCCCGCCACGAACCCTGAACCGTTGGCCTGCCATCCATGCATGGGAAGAGGGGCTTGCCGAGCGGGGGGCAGACCTGCTGGAAACCAGCACTGATCTGCTCGAACGCGAAAACTATCCCAATGCTGATCAGGCGGCCTTTTTAATTGCGCGCGGTGATGGGCAGACCCTGTGGAACCAACTGACCCACACTGGGATTGTTGAAGCGCGCGGCGGCATCTTACGCGATGTCACTGCCCCTGATTTCCAATCAATCATTGTCGAAGATATTTCTGACTGGGCAACCGGGCACCTGAACAAGGGATTGTTGCGCGCCCATGGGATGGACGAAGCGGGCGATCCCGACTCAGGCCTTGGTGGTCATGATGATATGTGGTTTGCCGTTCGCGATATGCTGTTCGGCGCCGGGGCCTATCCCCTGACAGAACCTGCTGATTCAGTGTCAAAGCCCGATCAGGGTTATCAGATGCCGCAAATCACGCCTGATTTTGAGGGTATCATTCGCGTTCTGATGGATGTGCTGCTGATCGAAGTGCGCGCAGAAGCCTTTTTCTCCTATTGTGAGCGCATCATGCGCAACCCGGATCTGTTCACAGATAAGCGCGACGTCGCCGACCATGCTGCGACGCTGGTCAATCGCATCCGCACCGATGAGGCTGTCCATGTCGGTTATTTGCGGGCGGTTATATCAGAACTACGCAGCGCAACCTTCAAGTGCCTCGATGGCTCGCAAGTCAAGGGCGCAAGCTTTATCGACCCTGTATGGGAAGATTTAAAAACATGGCATGCACGCACCGTGTTTGATTTGCGACGTGACGAAACGCGTACCGCAATCCACGACCGGCTATTGGCCGACGGCGGCACTGCCGACACGATCACACAATTTGATTCCTTAGAAACCAACAAACAGGCAGCATAATGAAAGATTTTGCAGATAAAGTCGCCGTCGTAACAGGCGGTGCATCAGGCATTGGCCTTGCAGTAACCGAAGTATTAGTCGAACGGGGCGCGAAAGTCGTCATCGCCGACATTGAACAAGAGGCGCTGGACGGTGTTGTCGCGCGCTTTAAATCCGAACAGGGCGCAGATGTGACAGGCGTCATCACCGATGTGTCTGACCGCCAGTCCATCGAAGCCCTACGGGATGAAGCAATTGCCAAATATGGCAAGGTCCATATCCTGTTCAACAATGCTGGTGTCGGCGGCGGCGGCCCCATGGCCGAAGCAACCCCGGAAAGCTGGAAATGGGTGTTGGACGTTAATCTGGTTGGCGTTGTTGATGGTATTCGCGCCTTCCTGCCCCACATGCTTGAACATGGCGAGGACAGCCACATCATCAACACAGCCTCAATGGCGGGGATGACCTCACCGCCCGGCATGGGGGCCTATAATGCCTCAAAACATGCAGTTGTGACGATCACAGAAACCCTGTCAGCCGAAGTGACGGGCACGAATGTCGGTGCGTCCGTCCTGTGTCCGGGGTTTGTGCGCACCAAGATCCATGAATCAGGGCGTAACCGTCAGGAAGATAAATATGGCGCAGGTGCAGAACCCAGTACTGAAGCAGTTGCAATCTTTGCCGCCTTTGTGAATGGCGGGATTGACCCTGCCTTGGTGGGCCGCCTTGTCGTGCGTGCCATTGAAGACAATCGCCTACACATCTTTACCCACCCGACCATGCGTCAGGCCATCACGGACCGTTATAATCAACTGATGGAAGATTATGATGCCACCGAAGCCATTTTGGCCGAATGGGGTGAGCTTGAGGCTGATCAAACAAGCTGGCCTGATGAAGACACGCTCGCCAAATTGCAAGAAGCCACCCAGAATGGTGGCGATGTCTTCGGCAGCAATTAAATCCCAGACAGCCCCAGATAGGTTGAGAATGGGCTGACAAAGCCCTATATCAAAACCGTCGCCTGTTTTCGCGGGCGGCGGTTTTTTCTTGCCAATTCGCGGAGCATCCGATGGCCGATCAAAGTGCAGCACCAACCACCCCCCAACCGATCAAGCGGGAGGATTATACCCCCCCGGCATGGTTGGTTGATCAGGTTGACCTGACTTTTGACCTGACGCCTGTGGAGACACAGGTGACAAGCACCCTGTCTTTGCGGCGCAATCGGGACAGCGCCAACAAAAATGCACCCATCGCACTTGATGGGGAGGGGCAGACGCTTCTATCGGTTAGTCTGAATGGGCAAACATTATCTGAAAGCGATTATGCGCTGACTGACGACAGTCTGACCATTCCCACTGACGCAACAGGCAAGGCCACGCTGGTCATCACCAGCACCAATGTGCCCGCAGACAATACAAGGCTTGAAGGGCTTTATATGTCCGGCCCTAAAGACACTGCCATGTTCTGCACCCAGTGCGAGGCAGAAGGCTTTCGCCGCATCACCTATTTCCCAGACCGTCCCGATGTAATGAGCCGTTATCGCGTTACCATGCGCGCGGACAAGGACCGCTATCCAGTCCTATTGTCAAACGGCAATCTTGAATCAAGCCGCAATTTGGACGATGGCAGGCATGAGGCTGTGTGGTCCGACCCGCATCCAAAGCCCTGCTATTTGTTTGCGCTGGTTGCGGGCGATCTTGACCATATCGAAGACGGTTTAACCACGATGGAAGGGCGCGCCGTCACACTGCGCCTTTACACCGAAAAGGGAAAGTCTGACCGGGCGGTCTATGCCATGGACGCGCTCAAACGATCCATGATCTGGGACGAAGAAGTCTATGGCCGCGCCTATGACCTTGACCTGTTTAATATTGTTGCGGTGTCCCATTTCAATATGGGGGCGATGGAAAAT
This sequence comes from Alphaproteobacteria bacterium, assembly GCA_965229935.1. Classification (GTDB taxonomy): domain Bacteria; phylum Pseudomonadota; class Alphaproteobacteria; order SPJN01; family SPJN01; genus SPJN01. Next base: position 119,991 of record CBDDKB010000002.1, on the reverse strand, counting down.
AAAAGCCTGAACGTCTTTAACGATAAATATATTCTGGCTGATCAAGATACCGCGACCGATACCGACTATGCCTTTATCGAAAGCGTTGTGGCCCATGAATATTTCCACAATTGGTCAGGTAACCGTGTCACCTGCCGCGATTGGTTCCAGCTTTCCCTGAAAGAAGGCTTTACCGTGTTCCGCGATCAGCAATTCAGTGCCGACATGCGGTCAGAACCTGTGCAGCGGATCGGTGATGTCCGCACCTTGCGCGCGCGTCAATTCCCCGAAGACGGAGGCCCCCTTGCCCATCCCGTGCGCCCTGATGAGTTTGTTGAGATCAACAATTTCTATACCGCCACTGTTTATGAAAAAGGCGCAGAGCTGATCCGCATGCTGCATCGGCTGTTGGGCCCTGAAGGCTTCCGCAAAGGCAGCGACCTTTATTTCGACCGCCATGATGGGCAGGCGGTGACATGCGATGATTTTGTCAGCGCGATGGAAGACGCGACGGGCACAGACCTTGGCCGCTTTAAACGCTGGTATGGGCAGGCTGGCACGCCAACCCTACAAGTCGAAGAAAGCTGGGATGATCAAACCAAAACATTGACGGTAAACCTGTCACAACAGACCAAGCCGACACCGGGCCAGCCGACAAAACAGCCACTTGTGCTGCCGCTTGATATTGGTCTCTTGGACGTAACGACTGGCGCAACCATCGCCCAGCATCAAGGCCAGATGGAAGGGGAAACCGAAACCCTGCGCTTTGAAGGGTTGAAGGCACGCCCTGCCCTGTCGCTAAATCGCGGCTTTGCAGCACCTGTCAACATCATCCGCGCCCTTGATGATGATCATGCCGCCCTGTTGATGAGCCATGATCCCGACCCCTTTGCACGGTGGGAGGCCGGGCAGGACTTTGCCCTGCGCCATCTGTTTGCCCTTGTCGATAACAAGGATCACGACCCCGCCCCCTTTAGCGCAGCCTATGGCGCCGCATTGGCGGATGACACGATCGACACCGCCTATAAAGCTGAACTGTTAAACCTGCCCAGCTTTGACATGGTAGCAGATCGTTTAACAGCGCGCGACGGCGTCATTGATGTCGATGCGATCGACGATGCGCGGCAGTCACTACTAAACCGCCTTGCCACTGATCACGAGGAAGCGCTGCTGGCGCTTTATCACAGCCTGTCAGGGAACGAACCGTTTTCGCCCGACGCAGCATCAGCCGGGCGACGGGCGCTGCGCGGGCTGGCGCTCGCGATGGTGACGCGGATTGAGGCCCACCAAAATTTGGCGCTACAGCATTATGAAGCTGCCAATAATATGACAGACCGGATGATCGCCCTTGGCACGCTTAACCGGATTGGCGGCGACGGTCGCGCCACTGCAATGCAGGCCTTTCATGATCGGTATGAAAATGACGCCAATGCCCTGGATAAATGGTTTGGCCTGTCTGCCCAAACACCGGCACCTACCGCGCTTGACGACGTGAAAAAGCTGATGGACCATCCCGGCTTTTCCATGACAAACCCAAACCGTTTTCGCGCCCTGATCGGCCCCTTTGTGATGGGTAATCCGGTCAATTTCCACGCCGAAGATGGCAGCGGCTATCAGTTTTTGGCCCAAATGATTATTGCGCTTGATCCCATCAATCCGCAAACAGCGGCGCGGTTTATCGCCCCCTTGGGACAGTGGAAACGGCACACCCCGGCCCGTCAAAAGGCCGCGAAAGCTGCGCTTCAAACGATTTTAGACCAAGATAATCTGTCTCGCGACGTCAGGGAACTGGCGCAAAAAGCGATATCCGCGTAGGATAACGGGTGAGGATTCGGCTACAAACAGCGCTTTTTTGAAATTATTTGTAGCTTAACGTGAAATTTACCAAGCAGGGGGATACTTGCCTAAACGCCCACCACAAGGCGTATAGACAAGGAGATGAAAATGCTTAACCGGAAATTCACCATTGGGGCCTTTGCTGCCGCTGCGTTTTTTAGCGCAAGCGTAGGTGCTGCCCTTGCCGAAGATCGCGCGGGCCACGACAAAGTTGCCTTCGCCGAAGACCTGACAAGCCCGTTGCCAGTCAAAAACAAGCAGCCTGCCAAGGTTGCAGATGACCGCGCAGGCGAACCGGGTGCCATTGAAGGGTCGCTTGAGGAACGTTACGCCAAGTTTCAGGCAGAACAGAAAAAGCGGATCAAACATTTTCAGGACGTCGTGAACCGCAACCATATGAAAAAATATGGCGAAAAGGTTCGCTGATCAGCTGACATTTAACCAGCTTAGCCTGACACGATTGATTTCTGCGACCCGGCCTATCAGGCCATATCTGAAAATCCCTTGGGACGTGTATGGATCCAAGGGGCAGCCCGCTCAACCTCTGCAGCAAGGGCATACATTTCGGCCTCGTCCCCGACCGGGCCGCTGATCATAACACCGACCGGAAGCCCGTCCGCTGACATATGAAGCGGCAACGACATTGACGGCGCGCCGCTCATATTCATTAGGTTGGTAAAGGCAACAAAGCCGGTGACATTGGCGATATAGGTTTCAAGGCTTGCCTGATTCATGTCCAAATCACCAATCTTTAGGGGCGGCTTGGCCAGCGTCGGCGTCACCCACATATCATAGGTTTCATGGAACGCCCCAAAGGCACGGCCAACCCCATGCACGGTTTTAAGTGATGCGATATATTGATCGGCGGTGACGGTCTGACCGACTTCGATCATTTTTTCTGTGACCATCTCAACATCGCCAGGTTGCCTGTCACGGCCCAATGCGGCCAAGCGCGTTTCGACCGCCAATTTTGCGGAAGCGCCCATAATCATAAATTGTGCCTGGCTGATGGCGTCTGTGTCTAATTGCGGGCTGGCTTCTTCAACCTGATGACCCAAATCCGCCAAAAGTTTCACAGCCTTTTCTACGGCCTGCTTACATTCAGCATCCACAGGCGCACCAGATGGTGCCTCAGTCGTATAGGCAATACGCAGGCGTCGGGGCGCGCGCATTGTTGCGCCTAGATAGGATTCCGTCTGCGCGGGGGCCGCATAAGGGTCCCCCAATCCCGGTCCTGATGTTGCATCAAGCAGTGCGGCACTGTCCCGCACCGTCCAGCTAACACAATGGGAAATGGATAGACCGCCCCACCCTTCTGCATTATGGGGCCCCGATGGCGTACGCGCACGCGTCGGTTTCATCCCGAACAGGCCCGCACAGGCCGCCGGAATGCGGATCGACCCACCGCCATCAGACGCATTCGCCATCGGCACGATGCCCGCCGCCACCGCAGCGGAGGACCCGCCGGAGCTGCCCCCCGGCGTATGATCCAAGTTCCACGGGTTGCGGGTTGCGCCGAACAAGGCAGGTTCGGTCGCGGCGGTTAGGCCAAATTCCGGCGTGTTGGTTTTTCCGAACAGGACAAGACCTGATTGGTAATAACGCTCAACCAACCAAGAGGTCTGTTGATCCACATAATCCTTGAACAGGGCACAGCCATTTGTTGTCACGCGGCCTTTGACATAAAGGTTCAGGTCCTTCAGCAAAAAAGGCACACCGGTGAACGGTCCGGTGGGCAGGCCTGCCTTTACCTCATCCAATGCCTCGTCATACCATTGATGCGTGATGGCGTTCAGGGCGGGGTTACGCTCCTCCGCCCGCTTGATGGCGGCGTTTAATAGCTCAACGGCGGAAACTTCGCGGCGGCGCACCAGATCAGCAAGGCCCAGCGCATCATATTGCTCATACTCGTTCATCGGTCTTTCTTTTCCCTGTTCATGGCAGATTTCCTGAACCATAACAGGCCATTGGGCGATTGCGCAGAAAAAATCATCATGCCACTATCACCGGAATAATGATGACAGTTTGATTATAAATGGGGGCAAGGGCGTGAAGCACTTATTACGCGACCTGTGGGGCTTTATTCTTATTCTTTTGATTTTGGTTGCCAGTGGCTTTGGCTATCTGACCTGGCAAATCGCCAATCACAAGAACATATTGTCAGAGGAGCATCTGGCAAATAAGCAAAACTATCTTGATCAGCTTGCGGCCCTGCCTCAGCTATCCAAAAACGAGGCCCCCAATCTTGTGGTCATCCTGTTTGACGATATGGGTTATGGCGATATTGGTGCCTATGGCAATCGGTTGATCAAAACTCCCAATATTGACAAGGCCGCTGCGCGCGGTTTGATGATGACCAATGGGTTTTCATCGGCACCCTATTGCACCCCGGCGCGGGCTGGCCTTTTAACCGGGCGATTGGCAGGCCGGATGAACCTGCAGCAGGTCACTTTTCCCCATAACACGCCGCTTGACTGGATCATGCGCATGTCTGGTACGGGCACAGCCATGCCACGTGATGAAATTACGATTGCGGAAATTCTGCACGCGCGGGGTTATCGCACCCACATGATCGGCAAATGGCATTTGGGTGACACACCGGATGTTCACCCCCTTAGTTTCGGTTTTGAAAGCTATTTCGGTGTACTGTTTTCAAACGATATGCAGCCACTGCATCTATATCAAAATCGCGAGATCATTCGCCCCCATCCGCTTGATCAGACAGGCCTGACGCGGGAGTACACGCAATCGGCAACCAAATTTATTGCCGAACAGCATGACACGCCCTTCTTCCTTTATTTCGCCCATACATTCCCGCACATACCGCTTTATGCCGATCCCGCCCATAAGGGCCAGTCGGAAGGCGGGCTTTATGGTGATGTGATCGAAGACCTCGACAGATCAGTTGGTGCCGTGATGGAGGCGTTGGAAGCAGCAGGCACATTGGATAATACGCTGATCCTCATCACCTCTGACAATGGGCCTTGGTATCAGGGTTCAGCAGGACCCGTGCGCGGCCGGAAAAACGAAACTCTTGAAGGGGGCATGCGCGTCCCCTTTATGTTGATATGGCCGGGCCGCATTCCTGAATCCCAATCAGATCAAATGGTGATGGGAACCGACCTTGTGCCCACCATGTTGTCACTGACAAACACGCCCGCACCGTCAGACAGGCTGCTCGACGGCAAAAATTTCGCGCCCCTGTTTGCGGACCCTAACGCAACCATCCACGAAACATTATTGCTGGAAAAAGCAGGTAGGCTGGAAGCGATCCGCACCAGCACACACAAGTTCCGGGGTGATTTCCCCCTATATGGCGGCATGTCATTCGGATTTGACCTTGCCTATTCGCCCAAACGCGGCGCCATGTTGTTCGACCTTGCCCGCGATCCTTACGAATCCTATGACGTCACCGATGGCAATCCCGCATTGCGACAGGAGCTTGAAGGCAAGCTGCGCGCCGCACAAGCCAAGTGGGATGCAAACCGCCGCGGCTGGCGCGACAACCAATAAATTTCTGGCAGGAGAGCCCCATGAAAACCGCACTGAAACTTGTTGGTGCACTGATTGTTATCAGCATTATTTTGTTTTTCACACTGGCCGGCCAGATCGCCGACAGGTTTATGAACGCAGTTGATCAATACGGCCCCTATGACATTACGGAACAAAGCCGGATGCAAAACCGTACAAGTTTTGTAACCGACCTTCACGCCGATCCTTTATTGTGGAACCGTGATTTACTGGCACGCAACAGCTATGGGCAGGTTGATGTGCCCCGCCTCGCCGAAGGGCAGGTTGCGCTGCAAGTATATGGTATTGTGACCAAGACGCCTGTCGGTCAGAATTTCGAGTCCAACCCCTCTGACACCGACATGTTGCCGCCCCTTACGATGGCGAGCGGTTATCCGACCAACGCCTGGTTCGGCAAGGGGGCAATACAGAACCGCGCGCTTTATCAAATGCGAAAGCTGCATGACTTTGCAGACCAATCAGGCGGCACATTGCGGGTTATTAAAACCAAGGCAGACCTGCAAAGGCTGGTTTCTGACCGCGCGGCAGGTCAAGCTGTTATGGGCGGCCTGTTAGGCCTTGAAGGCATGCAACCAATTGAAAATGAGCTCGGCGCTGTTGATCTTTTGTTTGAGGCTGGCGCCCGCATGGGCGGCCTCGCCCATTTTTTTGATAATGAGGTCGCAGGTTCAGCCCACGGGGAACATAAATATGGCCTGACAGAACTTGGCCGCAAGGTCATAAAACGTATGGAGACGCTCAACATGATTATTGACCTCGCCCATGCGTCGCCCGCAGCGATTGAAGATGTGCTGGATATGGCAACGCGCCCGGTTGTTGTGTCTCACACCGGGGTTAAGGGCACCTGTGGCGGCAATCGCAACCTGTCTGACGCGCAATTAATGCGGCTGAAGCAGAATGGCGCGTTGATCGGTATCGGCTATTTTGAAGGGGCTGTTTGTGGCAAAAGCCCGGAAAAAATTGCCGACGCGATGATCTATGCCATCAATCTAATCGGGGTGGAGCATATTGCCTTAGGCTCTGACTTTGATGGGGCGGTCAGCACAGGGTTTGATACAAGCGGTGTTGGCATGGTGTCAGACGCCTTGCGGGCCCGCGGACTGGCCGATGATGATATTGCCAAGGTTATGGGACTGAATGCACAACGATTTTTCCTGGCCGCCCTGCCCGACTAAGCGCTATCGGGGCTCTATCGTATTGAAAAAGTGTGATTTCTCTTGTTTTTGCACAGGATGGAAAAAACTGCAGCCTGCGGCAGGAATGACCTTGCGAAGCCCGGAAAAGCACCATAATGTGCCGACACTTTTCGGCGCGCCCCGCGACTCTGTCACGGACCCTGCGCGCCGGATGCCGCAATAGCTCAGCTGGTAGAGCACCTGATTTGTAATCAGGGGGTCGGGAGTTCAAGTCTCTCTTGCGGCACCACTTACTTTATCTAGCGCATTGATATTATTTGATTATGTGGTTGAGATGGATTTTATATCCACCTTTTTGTCCACCTATTTGGATTTGATGCTTAGATGCTTTAGCCCCCTGCTCACGATAGACCGCTAAACCGCAGCTCAACATCCTATGTCGTGGCATAGCGCTTATTTGAAATTGGACCAATTCAATTTTGTAGCCTACCTTGGATCACGAAGAGGCTCCTCAAAACTGATTCTAAAGCATGCTAGATCGTTCCCTTGTTCAAATTCGCGGTATCTCGGCAGAACGAGAACAAAAGCTATGGGCCGAAGGCATAGATAGTTTAGCTGCCTTCAGAAACCATCTAATTCATAATTCACAAGCTACTCAGAGAGATTTGTTCAGTTCTCGATCTCATCTTTCAAAGCACGCACAAAATTTATATTACGAGGCAACCGCATCGCTTGATGCTCTAAAACTCGGTGATGCTGACTATTTTGGTCAACGCCTCAATAGCCGGGAACATTATCGGGTAGCTTTAAGCTATCCCAAGGAAACGGTTTTCTTAGATATAGAAACAACAGGACTTAGCCTCTACTACGATTCAATAACTGTGGTAGGTGTGAATTTTGACGGAGAGTTTTATCCACACATTGCCGGAGAAAACCCTGAAAAGCTTAAAAGGATAATATCTGCTGCAAAATGCTTGGTCACATTCAACGGCCAACAATTTGATCTCAAATTTCTTAAGAAGGAATTTCCAGATTTAAAGTTCCCCGACAGCCATGTCGACTTACGCTATTTGTGCAAGCGAATTGGCCTTACCGGGGGGCAAAAAGAAATTGAGCTTGCATTAGGCATTTCGCGCAGCGACGACACCCAAGATATCAAAGGGGAGTTCGCTCCGGTCCTTTGGCAAGATTATCGCTCTGGTGATTTGAGTGCTGGGAAACGCCTAATAAAATATAACTATTTCGATACTGAGAAAATGAAAGCGATCTTGGATCATTGCGTTTCTGAACTAGCAAACCAAACGCCAATACCAAATTTCCACCAACATCGATTTGCCCAAAATGAAGCAACTATTTCATTCGCTACAAAAAAATCAACCGAGGGTCGCAATAGATATTATCTGCCTAAGCCAAAAGGAAAAACTGGACCATCAATTACATACAAGCAATTGAACAAGATCGTCCCGCTAAACGACCTAAAAATCGTCGGCATTGATTTAACCGGCTCAGAAAAGCGCCCTACCGGATGGAGCCTACTCAAAGGCAAAAATGCTTCCACAAAAGTGCTTTCAACAGACACGGAGATCATTGGAGAGACAATCAGAGCAAACCCCACTCTGGTTTCTATTGACTCCCCGTTGTCCCTTCCTTTCGGAAGAACCAGCGTTTTCGACGACGACCCCATGCGTCAGGAAATTGGTATCATGCGCCAATGCGAGCGAACTTTAAAACGGAGAGGCGTAAACGTTTATCCGGCACTAATTCCCAGCATGCAAAGGCTTACCGCCCGTGGTATTCGACTCGCAAACGAGCTCCGAAAGGTTGGAATTCCTGTAATCGAAAGCTACCCCGGCGCAGCGCAAGACATTATGGGGATCGTCCGGAAGAGGAAGGGACTAGACCATCTCGCTCAAGGACTGCATAGATTTGGGATCCGTGGCCCATATATCGACGGCAATGTTAATCACGACGAACTAGATGCCATTACCGCAGCCGTCGTGGGCCTTTTCTTTTGGACTGGAAAGTTTGAAGCTCTTGGCAATAAAGATGAAGAATACCTTATTATTCCGGACCTTGAAGTTGATACTTCACTTTGGACATCTCGACGTGCAGTAGGAATTAGCGGGCAAATTTATTCCGGCAAGACCACCACTGCTCAATATCTCAACAAAAGGGGCTACGTCTCAAACAGATTTAGCCTCGTACTCGAGAAACTGCTTCGCGAGGAAGGGCGCGAAGTAAATCGTGAGAACCTTCAAGAAATTGGTACCCGTATTCATCTTGAAAAGGGGCAGCGCTGGCTTGTAAACGCACTGGCACAAGATCTGAAGGATCACAACGAAATCGTGATAGACGGCATGCGGTGGCGAGAAGACCACAGTACCTTGGTTGAGCTTTTTGGCCCCGGGTTCAAGCACATCCATATCTCAGCCCCCACCGCGACACGAGAACTCAGATACATCAAAGCTGGCTACTCAAGTGAAGAATTCACCAAAGCAGACAAAGCTCAAGTTGAGTCCGAAACTGCAGATTTGGGGCAACTTGCACACATTACAATTGAAAATTGTCAAACGATCAATAAACTGCAAGACAAAGTGAGGGCGCTGTTGCGCCCTGCTATGGGTGAGGGGAAATAGGTCGTGCCAGTTTCAGTAGTCGTTGGTGGACAATTCGGGTCAGAAGGGAAAGGCAAGGTTTCTCATTGGTTAGCCAGTCAACGTAACGCCAAATTTGCAGTGCGCGTTGGCGGCCCCAACTCTGGGCATACTGTTGTTGATAAGTGGGGCCAAGAGCGCATATTTCAGCACCTGCCGACAGCTTCCCTCTTGGATGGCGTCACTTCAGTTGTGGCCGCTGGTTCATACATCAATCCCGACATCCTACTAAATGAAATTACTTCAGTTCGAGGCTCACCCGAAAATATTATGATCGACCCCAATGCGGTCATAATCGAGGAGCGACACCGCGAAGCGGAACGCTCAACCGGCTTGAACAAACGCATCGGCTCAACTGCTAGCGGAACCGGCGCGGCAGTGTTGGAAAGAGTATCGCGAAACCCTGAGCTTACCCTCGCAAAGGATCACGATGCATTAAAACCATTCGTTCGCGAAACATGCCATATTCTTGACAATGCTCTGGACAACAACAAACGTATCCTAATTGAGGGCACGCAAGGGTTTGGACTTTCCTTGCTACATGCCGATTGCTTTCCCTACACAACCAGTAGAGACACCACTGCCGCTGCATTTGTATCGGAAGTTGGCCTGAGTCCATTGTCTGTTGATGAAATCGTTATGGTCATCCGCGCATTTCCAATTCGAGTTGCGGGCAATTCTGGTCCACTTCCCAATGAAACAAGTTGGGGTAACGTCACCTCTGCAAGCGGCTCCCAAGAGCCATTAACGGAAAGAACGACCGTTACAAAGAACATCCGTCGAGTGGCCGAATTTGATGCTGAAGTTGTGAAACAAGCAATCATTGCGAACAGACCGACGACCCTCGTCATGAACCATGTCGATTATCTGGACTATAATTGCCACAATCAACTACACTTGAGCGATCGCATCTACAACGAACTCACAATACTTTCCGAACAGATTAGACGCTCAATCGATTTTGTCGGCACAGGTAAAGCGATTGTCATTGAGAATATGGATAGCAAAGTATCCCTGCTCAAGGCATGAAGGCACTTACAATGAACTTGCGAGATTGTTTTCCTCCTAATGATAAGGACGCTGAAAAGCGCTTCTTAGAAAGGGAGTCGACCGACCCGTTTACCGATATTCCTTCCGGTCTCCTAAATTCATCCGACCTCGTCGACTACATCAAACAAACCGGAATGGTATTTCCATTTGATCATGAAAAAGATGTGAAATCGGCTTCCATATCCTGCAAAATCGGCGATCGATATCATTATTGGGACGAGGAGGAAAAGCTGCGAACAATTCCTCTCGAAAAGGAAGAATTCTTCACGCTTCCTGCTAACTCAATCGCATTTGTCGAAACTGCTGAAACATTTCGGCTGCCAGAATATATCGCTGTAAGGTTTAATCTTCACATAACATTAGTGCATAGAGGCTTGCTATTAGGCACCGGGCCACTCGTCGATCCTGGTTTTGCCGGGCGTTTGTTGGTTCCGATTCACAATCTGACCAACAATGAATACTCTTTCAAACAAGGCGGCGATTTCATTTGGGCTGAATTTACAAAACTCACCCCCCACTTCAAGTGGGATGGTGGTGCAACAGAAAAGAGAAGTGACCAACCGAAGCTAGCACCTTTCCCTGTAGAAAAGCGATATAGAGATGCAATCGACTACTTCAAAAAAGCCCAACATGATGGAGCGAATGCTCACTCTTCTATTAGAAGCTCGATCCCCAGCGCCGTTAAAGATGCCACAGACAAAGCCAACGAAGCCATCACTTACATAAAATGGGCTCGGCGCATTGCCTACGTAGCAGGGATCGCAGGAGCCTTCGGAATATACTTTGGAATATACAGCATTATTCAAGCTAACCTAGATTTAGTTGGGAGCGTCAAAGACGACGTCACAAATCTACGTGAACAGATTTTCGAGTTAGAGAAAATTATTCAAAAACGTCAGGCCAAGGATTCCCAAACTAATACTGACACACGCGAAACAACTAACCTGGGAACCGCAGCCAATACCACAAAAAAACAGAATGCCAATAATACGCAAGTTGACCAAACACAAAACCTCGATTCACGTAAGCCCGCAGCAAACACTTCCAATAAATGACAATGCGAACTGAGATTATTGGATGTATCGCAAGTGGCAAAACCACTTTAGCAGAGCGATTAGAAGGTGCGGGCTTCAACTGCTTGTACGAGAACTTCCGCGCCAATCCCTTTTTCAAACAGTTCTACGACAACCCGCAACAATTCAGCTTCGAGACCGAACTTGCCTTCCTACTACAGCATTACAGCCAAGTGCGTAATGCGAATACAAGCGCTGAGCATCTTGCTCTAGACACTTCTCTGTTAATGGACCTTGCCTACGCCAATCTCAATCTTGAAGGTGAAGAGCGTGCAGTATTCCAGACCGTTTACGATCACGTGCTGAGTGTCAATAAGTACCCTGATTTTCTTATCCACATTCAGTGTTCGGCAGAAGAATCTCTCAAACGCGTGAAGGGCCGAAATCGGCCCGAAGAGGAAAGCATGCATCTGGATTATCTTGCTGCACTAAATGCCTCAATCGATCAAGTTGTGGACGAGTTTCCGTTTCCCGAGCGGGTTATAACGATAAACTCGGAGAAACTTGATTTCGCGAACTCTACGAACGATGTCAGCGAAGCATTAGCGTTGGTGCATCGATACATCTCCACCAAACCTCTATAGTTAATCACCCAAACCCCGTGACAAAGCCCCCCAAATCACCGTAAAACGGTCAGAAGGCATTCGCCCGCATTGGGCGAGATCAGGGGATTTACATGACAGAAGAGCAAAAGAAGCGTTTGGACGCCCAGCTATGGGCCATTGCCAACGATTTGCGGGGCAAGATGAACGCGGATGAATTCCGCGACTATATTCTTGGCTTCATCTTCTACAAATATCTGTCGGAAAAACTGCACGACTACGCAAACAGCATCCTAACCCAAGACGACACCCACTATCTGGAAATTGACGAAGACACAGAGGACGGCCAGGATATCCTAGAGGCCGTCAAGGAAGACGCGCTAAACGCACTCGGCTACTTCCTTGCCCCGTCTGAGCTGTTTTCATCCCTTGCCAAGCGCGGCAAGGATGGCGCGTTCATCATGGATGATCTGCAGCGTGTTCTGAACAATATTGAACAAAGCACCCTTGGCACCGATTCCGAAGACGATTTCGACAAGCTGTTTGAGGACCTCGACCTCAGTTCTTCCAAGCTTGGCAAGTCAGAAGAAGCAAAAAACACGCTCGTCAGCAAAATCCTGACACATCTTCAGGGCATCGACTTCAAACTACACGAAGCAGACGCAGACGTGCTGGGTGACGCTTACGAATATCTGATTGGCCAGTTTGCGGCGGGTGCCGGGAAAAAGGCGGGGGAGTTCTATACCCCGCGCGAAGTGTCCACCATCCTTGCCAAGATCGTCACAACGGGCAAGCAGCGCATCAAGTCCGTCTATGACCCGGCTTGTGGGTCAGGCTCCCTCCTCCTCCGCATCCGGCATGAGGCAGAGGTTGGTATGATCTATGGGCAGGAGTTAAACCGCACCACCTACAACTTGGCGCGCATGAATATGCTGATGCATGACGAACATTACCGCCATTTCGACATTCGGCAGGACGATGTGCTGGAACACCCCCAGCATGATCTGGAGATGAAATTTGAGGCTGTCGTCGCCAACCCGCCCTTTTCTGCAAAGTGGAGCGCGGCGGAAACCTTCAAAACCGACGACCGCTTTGCCCAATATGGCAAGCTTGCGCCCAGCAGCAAGGCAGATTTCGCCTTTGTCCAGCACATGATCCATCATTTGGATGATAATGGCACAATGGCCGTTATCCTGCCCCATGGCGTGCTGTTTCGCGGCGCGGCGGAGGGGCATATCCGGCGCTATTTGATTGAGGAGAAGAATTATCTCGATGCCGTAATCGGCCTGCCTGCCAATATTTTCTATGGCACATCAATCCCCGCCTGTATTCTGGTGTTCAAAAAATGCCGTCAAGCCGATGACCATATTCTATTCATTGACGCCAGCGCCCATTTTGAAAAGGTGAAGAACCAGAACATCCTACGGCGGGCAGACATTGACCGCATTGTAGATTGCTATCGTGACCGGGCGGAAGTCGACAAGTTCAGCCACAAGGCGGATATGGATGAAATTAAAGAAAACGACTTCAACCTGAACATTCCCCGCTATGTCGATACATTTGAAGAGGAGGAGCCTATCGAGCTCGACGCCATCGCCGCTGCGCTGGAAAAGATCGAGACAGACATGGCAGACATTGACGCCAAGCTCCGCAGTTTCTGCGATGAACTCGGCATCAAGGCCCCAGTATGAGCGATACGATTATGACTGCACTCACAGATGATAGGCCGAATGTCCCCACCCTTCGCTTTTCAGAGTTTGAGGGCGAGTGGAAAGAGGAAAGGTTGGGATCAGTTGGCAAAACCATAACCGGATTCGCCTTTAAGAGCGAAAATTTCACAAATGCCGGTATTCCAATTATTAGAATTTCAAACATCTCTGCGCACAAGCGACAATCCGAAATGACAACCGCTGTTCGCCATCCGCCTGTACTTAGTATTCCAGACCGATTCATCATCAGGAATGGTGAGATACTAATTGCGCTTTCGGGCGCGACAACGGGCAAAGCATGCATTTATGAGTTCACCGAAGAAGCATACTTAAATCAGCGCGTTGGAGTTTATAGGCCATATCCAACACACGCCGTTAACGAGTTCATTCGCCAGATTGTCTTTTCCAAGAAGTTCAAATCAGATGTTGATGCGACTGTCATTGCAGGCGCACAACCCAATATATCCCCCAAGGAAATTGATCAATTTTCTTATTTCATGCCTCCAACGCCTGAACAAAAAAAGATTGCGGAGTTTTTGGGGGCAGTGGATGAGCGTTTGGACGCCCTGCGCAAGAAGCGAGACTTGTTGGCTGACTATAAACGCGGCGCAATGCAAAAAATCTTCAATCAAGAAATCCGCTTCACTCGCGACGACGGCTCTGCATATCCAGATTGGAAGCTAGACAAACTCGAAGCGCACTTTTCAGAACGGTCGGAAAAGAATTTTCCTAAACTTCAACTGCTTTCTGTCTCACTCAGGAACGGTGTCTATATCGCCAATCTAGAAGACAGAAAAACCAACAGGCCGGCAGATTTATCGAATTATAAGCGGGTATGCGTCGGAGACATTGCATACAATTCAATGCGAATGTGGCAAGGAGCCAGTGGCGTTTCACAACTCGAAGGAATAGTTAGCCCAGCATATACCGTATTGACCCCTTCTTCGGATCAAAACCCAGATTTTTGGGGGTTCTACTTCAAACACAAACCCGTAATTCAGCTATTCCAAAGACATTCGCAAGGCCTAACTTCCGACACATGGAACTTAAAGTTTCCCGCGTTGTCGAGAATTAAACTCACCACTCCCCATCCCGACGAACAAAAGAAAATCGCTGATTTTCTGTCCGCTATTGATGACAAGATCAATGCGGTTGACGATCAAATCAGCGAAACTGAAGCCTTTAAGAAGGGCTTGTTGCAACAGATGTTTGTGTAGGCCCCAAGGAATCGAATGACGCAATCAGAAGCACAGCTTGAAGAAAAATTAGTCAAACGGCTTGTTGGGCTGGGCTATAAGCGTGTCACGATCAAAGATAGTGACGACCTGCTTGCCAACTTCAGAACGCAGCTTGAGACGCATAATGATTGCCCTCCCTTATCAGACCGTGAATTCGAACGCGTGCTGGTACAGCTCGACAAGGGTAGTGTGTTTGACCGCGCCAAGATGTTGCGCGACCGCATCCTAATCAAGCGCGATGACGGGACCGACCTGCGCCTGCGTCTGCTGAACACTGAAGAATGGTGCAAGAACACATTTCAGGTCACCAATCAGGTCACACAGGAAGGCAGCTATAAAAATCGTTATGACGTGACGATTCTGATTAACGGTCTGCCCCTCGTCCAAATTGAATTGAAGCGGCGCGGGATTGAACTCAAAGAAGCCTTCAACCAGATCAATCGTTATCAACGACACAGCTTTTGGTCCACCCGCGGTCTGTTCAATTATGTGCAGCTGTTCGTCATTTCGAACGGTGTGAACACCAAATATTACGCCAATAATCGCGACCAAAGCTTTAAGCACACATTTTATTGGGCGAAGCGCGAGAATGAGCCTATCAAACAGCTAAGCCAGTTTGCTGACGCGTTTTTGGAACCGTGCCATATCTCCAAAATGATTTGCCGCTATACGGTGTTGCAGGAAACCGACAAGGTGTTGATGGTCCTGCGCCCCTATCAATATTATGCGGTTGAGGCGATCATTGAACGGGTTACAACGAACCCGAAACACAATGGTTATATCTGGCACACAACAGGGTCAGGTAAGACGCTGACCAGTTTCAAGGCCGCGCAAATCCTAACGACGATCCCAAAAATCAAAAAGACTGTCTTTGTTGTTGACCGGGCGGACCTTGATTACCAAACGCAGAAGGAATTCAACGCCTTTAAGAAGGACAGTGTTGACGGGACGACCAGCACCAAACAATTGGTTGACCAATTTGGCGATGACAATAACAAGCTGATCATCACAACCATTCAAAAGCTGAACAATGCCATTAACAAGGCGCACCACGCCCCTGTGATGGATCAGTTCAAGGATGAACGCATCGTCTTTATCTTTGATGAATGTCACCGATCCCAATTTGGCGACACACACAAGGCGATTACCAATCATTTCAGCCGCGCTCAGATGATTGGCTTTACCGGCACGCCTATCTTTAAAGAAAACGCCAGCCGCAACGATCTGGGCAAGCGGACAACCAAAGACCTGTTCGGCGATCAGCTTCATTCCTATGTCATTACGGACGCCATTCGGGACGAAAATGTCCTGAAATTCTCGGTCGAATATTGGGGCAAGCTGCGGCGCAAGGATGGCTCCCTCATTGATGAGGAAGTTGCGGGCATCAACACGAAGGAATTTTTTGACGATCCTGACCGCATCGGCAATATCGTTGATTGGATCATCGCCAATCATGACCGCAAGACGCACAAGCGTGACATGACTGCCATGTTGGCCGTCAGCAGTGTTGACGCCCTTATTACCTATTACGACACTTTCAAGAAAAAGCGCGATGATGGTGAGCATGATTTGAACATCGCTACTATCTTTAGCTTTGCCGCCAATGAGGAAGACGCCGATGCCAATGGCGAAATTGGCGATCCGAATATAGACGACAATGTCCCCACGGGCGGTACGCCCCATAGCCGCGAGAAGCTTGACGAATATATTGCTGACTATAACGCCCTATACGGTACAGGCTTTAGCACGCGGGTGCAGGGCGGCTTTTACAGTTATTACAAAGACATTGCCAAGCGGGTGAAGGAACGGGACCGCAAAGGCGCGCTCGACAAAGATCGGGTTGATATTTTGCTGGTCGTCAACATGTTCTTGACCGGGTTTGATGCGCGGAAGCTCAACACCCTCTATGTCGATAAGAACTTGCGCTATCACGGCCTTATTCAGGCTTTCTCCCGCACGAACCGCATCATTAACGAGGTGAAGAGCCAGGGGAATATTGTCTGCTTCCGCAATTTGAAGAACAAGACGGATGAGGCGATTGCCCTGTTTTCCAATAAGGACGCCAGCGAGACCATTTTGGTTGAGCCGTATGAAGATCAGGTGGACGCCTTTAACGCTGCTGTCGTGGAATTGCGGGACCTGACCCCCACTGTCACCAGTGTGGATAAGCTGCCAGATGAAGAGGCGGAGGCTGAGTTCATTGTCCGCTTCCGCCGCTTAATGCGCCTACTCAACGTCTTGCGCAGCTTCACCCAGTTCGTCTGGGGCGACCTTGCCATGTCCGAACAGGAGTTTGAGGACTTTAAGAGCAAGTATCTAGACCTATACGACAAGGTGAAGTCTGATCAGCAGAAGGAAGAGAAGGTCTCAATTCTCGACGATCTGGATTTTGAACTTGAGCTGATCCAGCGCGATGAAATCAACGTCACCTATATTCTACAACTGCTTGCGAAGGTGAAGGATGCAGAAGCGTCCGAAGACCAAGAGCAGCAGGACAATGCAACACGCCTACGCGCCAATATTCTTGATCTGCTTGGTTCTGAACAGCAATTGCGCAGCAAGCGGGAACTGATTGAGCAGTTCATTGATAAGAACATGCCAATGATCGAACGGTCAGAGGATGTGGAACCCGCCTTCCGGGCCTATTGGGAGGATGAGCGCCTAAAGGCCCTGAATGGCCTGTGCGATGATGAGCAGATGGACAAAGGCGCGGTTGAGAAGATTATCTCAGACTATCGCTTCACCAACATGGAACCCCTGCGGGATGATATTGTCGGTGCGCTACACACCAAGCCCAAAATCCGCGAGCGCGGCGCGATCATCAAACGCGCCACAAGCCGCATCATGGACCTGATCACTACGTTTGACGGGGTGTAGGTCCATTCTCACAAAACATCTAGGTTTAAAGGTTCAACTGTTGGTGTGTGGTCCTCGTGCCACCAAAGCGAAACTTGGAAATGCACTCCCTTGCCGCTTGACTTGACTTTCACGTGCTCCAGCACCACGCGGCAGGCATCCAGGTCCTCGTCCATTGCCAGTGCAATGTCTTTGTTCTGATTGCGCGGCACAAACCCGATTTCCTTCAGATCCATAGTAAGAATGGCAACGGCGTTTTTGTCGTGTACATTTTCAGATGCTCGGCGCAGCCGCAGGCCATAGTCTTTGCCCAACAGAAATCCACCGACCGCGCGGCCTCGATAATGTATACCAGCGATATTGAACTTGCGCCCCTCTTCTGCAACATAACCGTTCAGCCGAGGAGCCGTTTTTGCCTTTGCTATTCGCGCCTCGACTTGCGCCTCAGTCAGTCGCTTGCTGCGCCAATACCAAAAAAGACCAGCGATTACCGCGAGCACGACAATCCATTCCATATCGCCGCTCCTTAAATCGCATCCGGCAAATCGGCAGTGATATTTTCAGCAGAAGCTGTCAATGCTTCCTTCCGGCGGGCTAAAGTTTCATGCCATTCCTGCGCCTCGCGGTCTTTGAAAAAGCTTGCATCCGGTGCTAATCGACCAACAGCATCTTCCACCTGATCAAGTGACACGCGGAAAAATTCTTTCCTGAAATTCGCCATATTCACACGTTGCTCTGCAAACTCCTGATGCAACGCTGTTTCAAGACCGGGTGCATCATCAGAGTAAATCATTGCATGAGTGTCGAATGTGAAAGGAACGCTGGCATCGCCTAGCTCCTTCACCCGATCATTGGGGTCAAGACGGCGCGTCATACCAATTTTCACAATCTCATCACCAAATGAACCAACATTTGAAATCACATAGACATAACCACACTTTGTCAGTTCTGCCATAGCATGGGCGCGTTCCACGACTTCATGTGCCTCCGCTAGATCAGCTTCAAGCGCAGCGATCTTTGCCTTCAGTTCTTCAGTTCCACCATCGGCCCCGGCCTCCTGCCGCGCCTTTTCCAACAGCTTTTGATACTTTTGTTCTTCCTTTTCAGCGCGACGCGCTTCAGCTTCCAGACGTTTTTCTTCTCGGTCAGCCGCCCTCATCTCCGCACGCTCCTCCTTTTCTTCCTTTTGCTTTTCCCGATATTCATGGGTCAAGTGCAACTCACTTAGCTTCGCAAGGATGTATTCGTCAGAGATCTTGATGGACATAGATTCGTTCAGCTTATCGATCTGTTCGGCCGCCTTTTCAATGCGCGCTTCCATGGTATCAACATTATTCCAACGCACATTTGCGATTGCGGCGGCGCACTCATTGTTGAAAGCGCGCAAAGTCAACCTGATTTGGCGATTGATCATAGTCCGCCCTTTTGCGGCTGACCCATCTACCGTCCATCCGTTATTGGCACCTACAGCACGCTTGTCCTTAACAAGCTTTTTTTGCTTTTCACGGTTGTCTTTGATCGCCTGCTTAAATGCTTCGCTATCATCGAAGTCGAAATGGGGCTCATAAATTCCCAGTTCACCTAATTCGAGCTTCTCATCATAAATTGCGACTCTTTTTAAGATTTCATCCAGATAGACACGTTTTTCGGCATAGGTCGCACGTAACGTCTGAATTTCATTTTCTTTGTCCGCTTTTTCGGCACCTAGTACAGTCCGTTGCTTTTCTATCTGGCCATTTAGGTTGGCGATCTCATCATCTAATGACCGAATGGGCTCCAAGCGTTTCTCGAGCTCTTTACGCGTTCTGACTTCCTCTCGCCATTTGCGAAACAGAAGCACCAGACCAACAAGTGTAAGAATAAGAAAGACTGGAATAAGCAAAACTATTCCCGCAGCCAAAGCATCAGTATCCATTTTCTAGCCCCCTATTGTGTAAATTTATTCCAGCGGGTCACCACCCCAATAGATTAAAGCAAATAGAATGATCAATCACAAGTTGAGCTTCTCCGCGCTGGATTGAACCAGCCCCCCCTGTTGACGCACGCAGGCGCTAGACTGCTTTGTTCAAAAAACGGGCGACTGAACCGCAGCCCCTAGTCAACTCACAGCTAACTCCGTCTCTCGAGAAACCCCTAGAAACCACCATTTTTCTTTCCGCCTTATATTGAATGAGACGCAATAAAGACGCCTTGAAAGCCCTAGGGCGTGGTGCCCTAAATTGAACACTATAAAAATATAGGGCGATTTTTTGCTCAAATCCTGACCATCAATTCAGACTACTAAGGGAGCTGTAGCGCGGGTCAAAAATTTTTCGCGACCGCCCCCTGCCCAGCCTTGTTTCGTGCTTCCACAGAATTAAACAGCACTTCACAAGACTGGGCAGGGGGCGCAATGGGCCTGTAACGCTCTCTGTAGTTCTATCTTGTTGTGTCAGGGCACTAGGATATACAGCAGTCCATTTCACAGCCTCTGTGGCCCTTATTTCCTGTTTGAACCTCGTCGCGAAGTTTGTGAACTTTCGAAGGTGCTAGGTTCCTTGTGAATCCGTACCGCTTGCCAATTATGAACCCCTGCTGCACAGCTGCTCTTCCTATCATGTCTGAATGTTCTGGCCGTATCCCCTTACACATATAATCCAGCAATGTGTTCATATTCCATTGCCAGCTGCTTCTTCTGTAGAACTGCTTGATATTGATTGCACCGACAGGACGACGGTTAAGCCTCAATATGCTAAGAAGAAGGGGGCGATACTCACGGCCAGTGCGATTACCTAGATAAACAAGGAAGTGAACGTGTACACCTGTTTCTTGTCGCTCAAACACCCAAGCAATTACGAAAGGTAGATTCATTCGGCGATGAAGCCGCCTCATGGCTTGCTGCATACTTTGCCAAGTTTTCGGGCAATCAAGTGGGGCATATCCAAAGCTCCCCAAGTTAATTGTCACGAAATGCGTAAATGGAAAACCAATCACTTTACTACGGAAGGCTGCTGCGCGCAGCTTCTCAACTTCATGACGTTCTAGATATAACTTTGCTACTGCCATAGTGCATCATCAAAGAGCGATGCTCTTTCATACTATATAAAGTGGGAGGACCGTGTTTGCTCAGGAATGGGTGGCTTTCAGCCACTCCAATTTTCGCAGATTCAATACGGCGATCAGCATCGCCACTACATTTTCCTAAACATTCTATCGGAATATTTTGTGGCTGCTTAAGTCGCTCTATGTCGTCTTCCAAGTCAAAAAAAGCAAATCAACTTCCGTCATAGAAATTCGATGGATTGTTGCCATTCTTTGATTGATGACAATCGATA
Organism: Alphaproteobacteria bacterium; assembly: GCA_965229935.1. Classification (GTDB taxonomy): domain Bacteria; phylum Pseudomonadota; class Alphaproteobacteria; order SPJN01; family SPJN01; genus SPJN01. Next base: position 99,073 of record CBDDKB010000002.1, on the reverse strand, counting down.
CCGAATAAAGCGGCCTTGCTTTTCATACTTGGGACCGCACCTTAACTTTCGCCAACGCTCAAGCGTTCGCTTGCTAACCTTTAAATAACTAGCTAGTTCATTTGTGGTGAGCTCTTGGTCTCTAATCATCACAACACCGATCTTTCTTGAGGATTGCAAGTTCCTCCAGCGTAATTTCACCACGCATGAACTGATCAATATCAGATTCAATCCAGTAAATTCTCCCACCCAGCTTAATCGGCGCCGGTAAATATCTTGCCTTCACATCACGGTAGATCGTGCTGCGGCTCCGCCCGCCTAGCTTGGCAGAAAGTTCTTTAATTGTTAGGTACTTCATCTGACCCTCCTTAATCCAATGGGGGTCAGGTTGTTCCAAAGTGGACTGTTACATCACTAGCAACATCACAACTTTTTACGATGATTGTAGTATAGACTTCGATTTGCCCCAGCACTTGAGCCGAGGCCATCGCGTTCGAATGTAAGCCTAGCAGCGTTTGAAATCGAATTGTTTGCGTCGATATATGATCGCATTTTCTCGAGAACTTTACTTGTGATCCCAGCCCGCAAATTTGCAGTTGCACGTCCTCCAGCACTGGTCCCTTCGATCGCCTTTACACCAGCCTCAACAATGGACTCAGACACCCTCAGAAGTCCCTCACGAAAAAAGTCAAGCTTTCGTAGTTGTTTCTTCGCACGTACTCGCTCACCTGCTTCCCATGACATCTCAATTTCCACCACTTTGGCCAAATATTCGATCTGCAAGCTTTCAGAAATCGTATAATTTTCCGCCATTTCTCTATGCTGGCCGATACGATTGCTGAAGCTTAAGCTATGCATCACATGGTCAATTTTATCAGAAACCATTTTGCGTTGTTCAGAAGACAACGCGCCTTTGTGCTCATTAGATTTCTTCATTTTGCCAGCCTCAACACCTGCCCAGCGCCTCCGGTAACGTGATCCGCCCAACGCTCCATAAGAACACGCCGTTGTTCCAAAAAATCTGTCCGACGGTAAGCAAGTTCGACATCTGTGCCCGATTTATGGGACAGCGCAACCTCAGCTATTTCTCGAGGGGTATCCGTCGCCTCCGCACACCATGTTCTGAAGCTAGACCGGAATCCATGCGGGCGGGCCTCAAAACCATTGCGCTTCATGTACCCGCTCATTGTGGCATCACTAATCACGCCTTTTCTTGCGCTCGGAAAAAGAAAGCCTTCACGCTCAAATGGCTTCGCTAATTCTATGACTGCGTGCGCTTCTTTGCTGAGTGGAACCCTATGTTCTTGCCCAGCTTTCATACGTTCAGCCGGGATTACCCAAACGTTGCCTTCCAACTCCGACAAGCTGAAAAACCGAACCTCGCTGGAACGCGTCGCAGTTAAGATCAGGAAACGAAGCGCCAAATGCGTGATTGATGGCTCTTCAAGCGTTTTATAGAACGCTGGCACTTCCTTCCACGGCATTGATGGGATGTTTCCGCGAACTTGGCGTGTTTTCCCTAGCAAAGCCTTAGCTTTTTGCGCAGCTTGAATATCGACATTCAAACCCATCGCCGCGCCATACTTCAAAATCACATTTATGCGATTGATTGCTTTGCGGGCAGTATCGGCCTTTGTATGCCACAGCGGTTTCAACGTTTCCTGAATGTCGCGCGCATCAAGCTGCTCAACCTCGATTCTACCCAACTTGGGAAGCACATGAAGTTCGATAGGCGAGAACCACCGCCCAGCAGTACCATCGCCTTTGAGCTCAGCTTTTCTGGCTTCGAATGCCTTTTCTCCGATTGACTTGAAACTAGTGTCTGACCGGTTAGCAGCACGCCGTTCTGCAACACGCACACGGATTGGGTCCTGGCCATCCTTTGCTAACTTGCGCCACTTCTCAGCCTTATCGCGCGCCTCACTCAAGGACACATCGCCTATACCGCCCAAGCCCATTTCGCGACGCTTACCATTGACCGTAACGCGAAGGACCCATTGCCCCCCTCCATCAGAACGTTTCACCAACCACAAGCCAGCGCCATCGGCGTATTTGCCGGGTGGCGCATTTTTGACTTTTGTAGCTGTCAGACGGTGACGAGCCCCCATAATTTATCCACCTTTGTATCCACCTTTTCTCATGAGATAGCATGACACAAGATGATATACAACGGAACAAGTATGAAGGAATTAGCGGCTGATTTCTGCCATTTTTTCTGGTATTTCGGAGCAACCTGAAACAGAACGAAACAGGCACAAGGTGCCCTCTTGCGGCACCACGATTTTCCCAAAAGCAAAAGGCAGGGCGAAAACCCTGCCTTCATCTTTTTCAGACAATTCAGACCCAGCCTTATTCTGGTGACACAATAAGCGTCAGCGTACCGCTATATTTTCCTGCCGGGGCTGCTGCGATGTCAGCCTCCTCTAAAGTGACAGCAACATTTGCGGTATCACCGCGTAGACGGCAATTCACGTCGATGGCATTGGTCACCTGTGAAGACAGGGCCTGCCCAGCTGTTACAGCCTGATCGGTCGTATCTACATCATCCCAAGCTACTGAATAGGCAATTGTGTTGACCCCGTCTGTGAGGGTGAATGCGTTGCCAGCACCTGATCCGCTGGCGGTCAAATTGTATCCACGCGTGGTGGACCATACGCAATTTTCATCACTGCCCACCATATCGCCGGTGCCGGACCATGTCCCAAGGTCAATATCATTCAGATTACTGATTTTGATCAGGCCGGGGATATGCGCCCGGATATCAACTGACCCATTTGAACTACGCCCGAATGAGCCTTGTGACGCTGCAACTGCGGAGCCTGCGAAAACAGATGCGAGTGCTGCGGCAGCGATAATTTTTGACACGCGATTATTCATTTCCCTAAACCTCTTGCTAGGAACCAAAATACAGACTGGGAGGAGTTTCGTTCGGCCCCAGTCACGCAACCCGAATTGGGCTGCCATGAAACTGTTTGCCTGCTGGTCAAGGTAGGAAAGATGTTGTGGTTAAGACCCTGTAAAAGTCGTCGCCGCGATTTCCCTACCCTTTTTCCATCAGGGTTAACGGGAAAATGCACCGTTAAGCTTTCCAAAAAGTTAACGAAACGGGGTCTTGGCAATTGCGTCCAAAATGTCGCAATTTTGGCAGGATGGCTGATCACCCTTCAATTCGCAGATTGTCATTTTGCACAAGTTTTTGCACAGAATGAAAATGGTCTCTTTCTAACATCCGCTTAAACTGGCCACATAATAAGGCTAGGAGGCTACGCCAATGACCAGTATGGACACAATTTCACAAACCCCTTTCGACATTCCGGTACGTCGTGACGTCAAATGGGACTTTTCGGATGTCGACGCCAAAATTCTGGATGATGACATTCTGATCAACTTCCTGTGGATGAGCATTTCCTTAGGTGCGCCGGGTATTGAAAAGTTCTTCATTCAGGCGCTTAGCCCCCTGTCAGAACAGATCAAGGATCAAAAGCTGCGCGAAGATATGGACAATATGATCGCGCAAGAGGCATTGCATTCGGCAACCCATGCCAAGTTCAATCGCGCGCTGGAAGCTGCGGGACAGGATATTTCGCATTCCTATGCAGAAATTGACCGCATCGTTGAATGGGTTGCCGACAATTACACGCAACTTGAAATGGTCGGCATGGTCTCAGCCGGGGAACATATGCTCTATTCCTTTGCCATGATCTACATGAAGGATGAACGCATCCGCGCGTCGATGAGCCCGGCTACAAGACGCCTGTTCGATTATCATTTAATGGAAGAGGCAGAGCATGGCGCGGTCAGCCATGACATCTATCGCTATTTCTGCGGCAAGTCATATTGGTTCCGGGTCAAGACAGCATTCTCAGCGGTTGCACTGGTTCGCAAGCTGTTAAGCAATCAACTGGGGATTTTAATCGAACAAAGCGATCAGAAAATCACATGGCGCAACTGGGTGCGCCTGTTCAAATATGGCTTCGGCAATCCGGGCCTGTTCCGCCTGATGCTGTGGAATTTACTTGAATATCTAAGCCCAACCTACAAGCTGACATTCCATGAGCGTGACCTAGATCTGGTACGTGAATTTGAACGCGGGGTCTATGAAAGCCAGCCGGCGGCTGAGTAGCATAAAATTTAGGGACGCCTGAGGGGGCATTGGACATTATGACGACAACAAGATTGCAGGCAGGCTTGATCGCAAGCCTGTCGCTGACATTGCTGACACCTTTCGCCAGCGCCCAAAACGTTGCACAACAAGACGCTGGACAAGATGGGACTACGCAAACCGCTGTTGCAGACGCGCAGGCAGATAGGCCGTTGGCGCTCGACGAAATTGTTGTGACCGCGCAAAAACGTACAGAAGATGTCCGCGATGTGCCGATCGCCGTGTCCGTCATGTCGGGCGATGAAATGCGCGACAATGCGATCACCAGCTTCAACGAGCTGGCGGCCTATATTCCCAATGTGTCGATCAACACAGACTGGTTTTCGCTTTATGTGCGGGGTATCGGCACCGCGGAATATAGCCTGATTTCAGAACAGGCTGTAGGCTATTTCATTGACGGTGTTTATCTTGGCCGTATTGAATTCTTGCGCCCCGGCTTTGTCGATGTTGCACAATTGGAAGTGTTGAAGGGCCCGCAAGGGACTTTGTTTGGCCGCAATGCGTCAGCAGGCGTTATCACTGTGACCACCGGACAACCCAGCTATGAATGGACCGGGCATTTTTCCGGCACCTATGGGGAGCGTGAAAGCATTGACCTGCGTGGCGCGCTGTCAGGCCCGATCATTGAAGACAGGCTGGCCTTCCGCCTTGCCATCTCGCACAAGGATTCAGACGGCTATATCTATAATCGCGTAAACGGCGAAAATATGGACCCTCGCGATTCCACCTTTGCCCGCGCAAAGCTGAAACTGGATGCGACAGACAATCTGACCGCAACAGCCGCCATTTCATGGTTTGAGTATGAGGCAGGCCCCTTTGGCGGTACAGAGGCAACGCAAATCTCGCCCGAATTTGCACCTGTTTTCGAAGCGCTTGATCCGACCATTGAAACACGGCTTGACCGTCAGGGCAGCCGCACACCCGAAACCGGGTTCAGGCAGGCCAATGATGGGGATGGCATCATCGGCTCCCTCCAAATTGATTGGGAGATTTGGAACCATACCCTTACCTCCATCTCCTCATTCGCAACCTATGATGCCTATACGGGCAGCGATATTGATGCCAGCGGCGCTAATCTGGCGGGGCTGACCATAACGCAATCCTACACCCAGATGAGCGAGGAACTACGCCTTGCCTCCCCACCCGGTGATTTGGAATATCTGGTCGGCCTGTTCTATTTGCATGCCGAACATGAAGCGGCACTGACCGTGCCTTTCTTCCCCAATCTGACACCGGGATTTGTGCTCGACCCCCTATTGCCGGACCTGTTGAATTCTGCCCTATCGCCCTTGTTGGGGCCGATCAACACAATACAATTGATTGAGCCTGACGACGTCAATGCCTTCCACGACATCACTATCGATTCCTCTGCTATATTCGGGCAGGCGAAATGGAATGTGCTCGACAATCTCTCGCTCATCCTCGGCTTGCGCTACACATATGATGACAAGTCGGACCGCGCCCGGGGTGCACCATCCCAAACCTCTGTCATTTGGCGCGCGTTAGTGCAAGGCGGCTATAATGTCGTTGACGAACGCAAGGACACTGACCTGTCCCCCAAATTCTCCGCAACTTGGGACCCAGTTGAATGGGCAACACTTTATGCCACCTATGCCAAGGGGTTCAAGGCGGGCAGCTATAATGTTGCCGCCCTTGCCGACTTCCAGGTCAGCTTTGACGCCGAAGAAGCCGACAGTTATGAAGCGGGCCTTAAAACCGAATTGTTCGGCGGCAGGTCACGCTTTAACCTCGCCGGTCACTGGACAGATTACGACAATCTGCAAATCGCAACCTTCCAGACCGTCGCCTATAACGTCACCAACGCGCCCAAGGCCCGCACACGCGGTATTGAGGCTGATTTGACCTTTCTTGTCACCGAAGGGCTGGTGCTGAACGGCGCCATAACCTGGAACCAGGCAACATTCGAAGATTTCAAGGAAGGCCCCTGCCCGGCTGCAAGCCTAACCGATCTTGGCAGTCTGCCCCCCGAAGGGCCCGGCACCTTGCCCCCGGATAAGGCGTGTGATCTTTCAGGCAAGCAATTACACAGGTCACCGGAATGGAGCGGCAGCGCCCGCATTGCCTATCAGCGCCAATTAGGCAATCTACCCATCGCCGGGATGGTCGCGCTTGATGCCAGCTATCGTGATGATGAACTGCTTGATGCCGACCTTGATCCGCTCGATGCACAAGAGGCCCACTGGCTGTTCAACGCCCGCCTTGGATTAGCTGACATTGATAAGGCTTGGACCTTTGTCATTGTTGCCAAGAACCTGACAGACGAGCTGACCAAGGTTTTCGGCGGCGACATTCCCTTGTTCTTTGGCTCCCACTGGGCCAGCACCAATGCGCCGCGCACGATTTCCGGCACCTTCCGGTTTAACTTCTGATGCGCCAGATCAGCTTGATCAGCCTGATAGGATTATTTGCTCTGATGGTTACTATCGCATCAGCCGATGATGGCTGGACCCTGCAACGGGACCGGGATGACATTAAGATTTGGACCCGCCTTGAAAAGGGCAACAAGATCGAATCCTATAAGGCCCAGATGATTTTGCCGGTTAGCCAGCAGGCGATTGTCAATAAACTTATTACTGCCGAGGCCTTTGCCAGTTGGGCCCCTGATATTCGCGATGCAAAAACCCTAAAGGATGGCGCGCTGTCCTATATCGTTTATGCCATGCCTTTTCCGGTCAAGGATCGCGATCTAGTACAGACTACAAATGTGGTGCAGGACAAGACCAGCACCCACATCACAATGGATGCTGCCCCGGACGCGATCCCTGAAAAATCCCGCTTGGTCCGGGTGCTGGACTCACAACTGATCTGGCACCTTGAAAGCCTGTCAGAAAGCAAGACAAGGCTGACCTCTATCGGTTATACAGACCCGCGCGGCGTGCCGCCCTTTGTCATCAATATGTTGATTGTTGAAGGACCGTTCCGCACCATGAAGGCGCTACGCAACAGCTTTTGAAAGCTGCCGTTGACGTAAATATAAAAACAAGGGCAGCCCGAAACAAAAGCCGATGCTATAGGTGCCGATGATCGCCACCCACCAAAATTTTACCTGCGCCCGCATCCCTTCTGCGATGATGAAAATAGTGCCCGCAACCGCGGCAATCAACAAATCTGCCATGACAGTTTGTGACACGGGGCTTTGTCCGATGACGGCAAACATGGGCCCTAAGGCCATGCCATGCTCACCAATCCATGGCATTAGCAGGACAAAGGGCGTCACAAGGCCTATAACCGTTAAAAGCAGATAAAGGTGTTCAAGTTTCATTTTGTGTCTCCCTTAAACGCGCCCTCATTTCTCGGGGCGATTGTCCTGTCCATTTCTTGAACGCAGATGAAAAATTTGCCGGGTCCGCATAACCGATGCGATAGGCAACCGTGCTGATAGGCAAGTCAGCATTGCGCAACATGGCACTTGCCTGCGCAACGCGCGCTTCGCGCACAATAGCCTGATAGGATGTTTCGGCCCGTGTCAGGGCAAACCGCAATTGCCGTTCCGATACCCCAAGACGCGACGCCAATTGCGACAGCTCAGGCGGGTCGGCCACATGGGCTGTAATAATCTCACGCACGCGCGTTGGAATGTCGGGCACACGGCCCATGGCCTGTTCTGCCTGTTCGCACAGCTTCAGCACGCCCTGGAAAGTTACCGGGTCCGCGGTAGGCGATGACATCTCCAAATACGCGGCGGGGAAATGGGCGGCGATGCGCTGGCTTTCCAACGTCGGGTCGATCCCCAAATGTTTCCGCGTTGTAAGGCCGACCTCCTTCATAGGCGTCGTCATCTCAACCTTAGTAAAATTATGGGGCTTGCCTGTATAGGTTTCGATGTGCCGGTCGATCACAAGCAAAGACCCACAGGCCAATTGGTCAAGCCCGGGACCGGACATACCCTGCATTGTCATGACGATCACGGCTTCGCCTTCTTCAACCGTCAGGTCAATCAACAAGGGCCGCGCAATCAATCGTTGAAAGCGGCGCAGCACGCTCAACATATCGCCCAAAGTCGGCGCAACAGGAATAACCAAAGACACGACGCCGAATGCCGTGATTGGGATGGCCTGCGCAGCCACAAAGCCCAGATCAGGCATGTTCGCAGCTTTTGCCAATTCGCCAAAGGCGTCCAGCATCTGCGCCTCCCGCCTCCCTTCGGGAAGGTCCGTCAATCCGCCAACAAGCGATTTGACCAATTCGGGCGGCAGGTCGCGATCCGCCACTGCATTTTCCAATGCAGGGACCAAATAGTCATAGAATGCGGTTTCAAGCATCAGATGGGCTTCCCGTATCATCTTGTGTAAAGTTTCGCACAGAAAGACGATGCGGGAAACGGCTATCAGCTAGGCAATCAATTGCCTGATTTCATCTGCTATCGCTTGCGAGCCTTTTTTCGATATCACGATGGTGAAGTGGTTCACATTCCCAATCACACCATGGGTGAAATCCTTCACCCGGCCCGCCCAATGGCTGACGGCGTCATCAGCATAAAGCGGGTCTGCGTTCAACATGCCACGTGGTGCTTTCACAAAGCGGACAGGCATCGCGACCGTTTCAAGCGCGTTGGGCAACAGATCACTCATCAACTGGGTTTCGACGTCTTTCAATATCGCTGCCTTGTTGACGCCAGACTTTAGATGGGGTGCCTGCCCCACAAGGTCATAATCAATATAGGCCTCAACATAGGGTGACCAATCATCTGCAAAGCAAGGATGCTGCTTCCAAAATTCGTGATAGGCCTCGTATGAGGCAAATTCCATATCGAGCCGCTTCATAGACGCACCAACAACGGCCAGCGCCAATTCTTCAGCAGACACATTTTCTGGCATGTTGTCGATGGATGGCAGGCCCCCATCGATCAAAAACAATTTGGCAAAACGGTCGGGATATGTCGCGCCCGCCACCGTCGCCACAAATCCGCCCATCGAATGACCGATGATCAGATCAGCTTTCGCAATGCCGAAATGATCAAGGATCGCTACCATATCAGCAGCATGGGCAGGCATGCCAAAGGGCCCCTCGACAGTACGGCTATTGCCGCGCCCGCGATGATCGGGGGCTATCAGCCGATACTCATCCCCCAAAATCTCAGCAAGGGGTTGCCAGCAAATATGGGTCGCCGTCAGCCCGTGCGAGCAAAGAATAACCGGCCCGTCTGCATTGCCCCATTCGGCGACATGCAATGTCCCACCCTCTACCGGAATGTCATGTGTGCGATAGCTCATACCCTACCCTATACAAATTTTGATCAGTTTTCCTAACATTTGTTAGGGACTTGATCAATGCAAAAATGTATGTATATTGCGTCATTATCAAATTTACCTAACGAACGATAGGTTGATACCATGCCGCAAAGCGCCATTGCCCAAAATCGCAGACTGGCTGCCACCCAAACCGCCCCCTTGCCCGGTACGGCGGGGTCAGGCACGCGCGTGGCAGTGCTGGAAGCGGCCTTGCGTCTGTTTGCAGAACATGGCTATGCGGGCACGTCTGTGCGCGATATCGCGAAAGTGGTCGAGCTAAAGCCCGCAACGCTTTATTCCCACTTCCCGTCCAAGGCGCATATCTTGGCTGAGATTGTTAAACTCGGCCATGATGAACAGGTGCGCGCCGTGCGGGCGGAACTGCTGGCCAGCGACCCTGACCCAAAAGAACAGGTCCTTGCCTATGTGCGTGGGCATGTCAAAACCCACGCCACCTATCCGATGCTTTGCATTGTTGCGAATGCAGAACTGCACATGCTGGAAAATGAGCTTGCCCAGCAAGCGCTTCAGCAAAGGCAATTTTCCGAACAATTGCTGTTCGATGTTGTTGAACGGGGCATTGGCCTTGGTGCGTTTGATGTGCCCCATGCATGGCTTGCCATGGCCGCCATTGGCGGGATGGGGCTGCGCATCGCCTATTGGTACACGTCAGATTTTGATCAAAGCATCGACAGTCTTGCAGAAATTTACGGTGAGTATGCCCTGCGCATTTTAGGTGCAAGCAACCCCGACCCAAAACACATATAGCCGAACGAGGGGGATCGTTATGACTATGACAACCAGATGGGCAAGGCTTGCCCTGCCATTGATCGCAGGCCTTGTCACATTTCAGGCCGTTGCACAGGACAATGCCGCTGAAACAGAAGCAGAAGTTGAAGCAACCGTTGAGGCACCCAAGCCGCGCCAGCTTGAAGAGATTATTGTCACCGCGCAAAAGCGTGAACAGGCGATCCAGAATGTGCCGATTTCCATGACCGCCATTTCTGGCGAGGCGTTGAAGGATCAGGGCGTCACCGATGTGGGGGAGGCATTGCAACTTGTCCCCAACGCATCCGTTGATGCCGCAGGTTTTTTTGCAGCACCGCGTATTCGCGGCTTTACCCTGAACAATAACAATAAGTCGTTCGAGCCGCCCGTGGGCATGGTGCTTGATTCTATTCCGCACACACGCATCCCCTATTTCATCGCCGCATTGTTTGACATTGACAGGATGGAAGTGTTGCGCGGCCCACAGGGCACAAGCTTTGGCAAGAACACGACAGCGGGGCTGATACACCTTATTTCACGCCGCCCGACAGACGACTGGGAAGCATCCATCACGGCCGAAGGGGGCGAGCTTGAACGCTATCGGGTTGAAGGCGCAGTTGGTGGTCCGATTGTGGATGGCTTAAATTTCCGGCTCGCCGGGCTTTACGACACGCGTGACGGGTATATCGACAATACAAGCTTTGGCCTGATCCCCGGCGCGGCTGAAAACTTTAAGGACCGCGAACGCACAGGCGTGCGCCTGACATTTGAATTGACGGACCTTTGGGACTCCAGCCTGACCATCGGGTTTGAACGGTTTGACCTTTATGATGGTGGTGCCGCGCTTGAGATTATGAGCGCAGGTCCGGTCATGAAAGACACGCTGCGCCGCTATGATCCCAATCATGACTTCACACCGGGCAACTGGCTGACCTCGCAAGATTTTCCTGATTTCCGCGATGTCACAATCGAACGGGCCCGCATTCAGTGGGAAAAAAGCTTTAAGGGTCTGTCCATCACCGCCATCGGTGCCTATTCAACCATGTCGCAATCCTTGGCGATCGACACAGACTTTACCGCTGCGGAAGCAATTGTCGGCACGGGCAGCGATACAAGCCCTGAATGGTACGGCGAAATTCGCCTTGTGCCCGACACGATGGAAGGGCTGTTCGGCCTGAAATTCCTGCCCGGCGAAAGTGACTTTTTGATCGGGGTTACAGGAGGCCGCCGCGAAATTCAGGACAGCCACTTCACATTCGGCGTCAACAACACCCCCTTTTGGGACCTGACCGTCGCTGGGATTGTCGATGCGCAGGGCCTGCCCGTTGCAACCGTGTTGGCTGATCTTGGCCTGCCGCTAAATCCCGGCAGCCTACCCAGCAAATTTGACGAAATGGATCAGTTCTTTAACCAAGAATCAGATGAGCTGTCAGCCTTTGCCCATTTGCAATGGCAATTCCTGCCCGATTGGGGACTAGAGCTTGCGGGTCGCTACACCACAGAAGAAAAAAGCGCCGACTGGGACGTGTTCTTCACAACACCCGAACCCAATCTAAGCCTGCGCGCCATTGGGGTTGAACCGTTCACGGCCAAACGTTCGCTCGACATGTCGAACTTCCAACCCAAAGTGTCACTTAACTGGGCACCTACCGACAATATCTCGCTGTTCCTGCATTGGGAAAAGGGGTTCAAGGGCGGCGGCTTCAACGCCTTTGCCATGCGCGAAGGGACGAACCCCATTACCGACAATGGGTTTGAGGCGGACGACCTGACCTTCCGCGATGAGGAGGCGACCAATATCGGCTTCGACATCAAATCCAAACTGTTCAACAACACCATGTATTTGAACGTGTCGCTGTTCCGCGAAACCGCCAAGGACTTCCAAGTCCTGATCCGCGAAAACCCACCCGCAACAGTTGGCCTTGGCACATCGCGTGTGATCAATGCAGAAGAAGCCCTGTCACAGGGGGTTGAAGCAGACCTGCAATGGTTGGCCACACAATGGCTGACCGTCGGCGGCAGCCTTGGCATTCTTGACACGGAGTTTGTCAGCTTTGTTGATGGCGAATGTGCGGCAGGCACCAGCAATCAGGACACGGATGGTGATGGCAATCCCCGCTGTGACCAGTCGGGTAAAAACTTCCCCTTTGCGCCCGAAATTGGTGCCACCCTGTCCTTGCGCACACGCTTTCCCCTACAGCGCTTATTTGGCGGCTGGAAGCTGTTGAGGGATGTTGAATTCACGGCAGGCACATTGATCGAATATGAAAGCGATCAATTGCTTGACGTTGATCTTGATGACCGCAAACGCCAAGACGCCTATACCCGTATCAAGGCTGATTTCGGCCTGGGGTCAGAGGCAAATAGCTGGGCCCTGCGCGTCATCGGTGAAAACCTGACGGATGAGGTGACCCATGTACGGCTTGGCGATGTGGTTGAAGATGTCATTATCGGCAGCCAGAACCAGCCGCGGCTGATCTATGTCCAGTTCCGCAAGGATTTTTAGATCCCCTATCTTCCTAACGATTCACTGCTATAGTCTGGCCCCAAATCACCACAGCACACTAAAAGGGGCAAGCTGATGTACGAACGCGAATTTGATATTCTGGTTTATGGCGCAACCGGCTACACGGGGCGGCTGGTCGCTGACTATTTAAACCGCACCTATGGCCCAACCATCAAATGGGGCATGGCTGGGCGGTCAGAGTCAAAACTGCAGGAGGTGCGCGATCTGATCGACGCGCCTGCCGACACGCCTTTGGTCGTCTGCAATGCCGATGTGGATGAGGACATTGCCGCCATGGTCGAACGGACCAAAGTGCTGATCTCAACCGTTGGGCCCTATCAGCTTTATGGTGATGCCACGGTTGCCGCCTGCGCCATGGCAGGGACGGATTATGTTGATCTGTGTGGGGAGCCTAACTGGATCGCAGCACAGGTCCGCGCGCTTAACGACACGGCGAAACAAAGCGGTGCGCGCATTGTGTTTTCCTGCGGCTTTGATTCCATCCCTTTTGATTTGGGTGTTTTCTTTTTACAAAGTCAGGCGCAATCGAAATTAGGTCATGCCCTGCCCCGTGTACGCGGACGTGTGCGTGATATGAAGGGATGGGCGTCAGGCGGGACAGTCGCGTCAGGTGCGGCCACAACAGCCGCTGCCAAAAAGGACCCGTCGATCATTCCGCTGCTGCTTTCCCCCTTTGCCCACACACCGGGCTTTGAGGGGATTGACCAACCCGATGGCAACGCCCCCTATTTCGATGACGAATTAGGGTCATGGGTCGGCCCGTTCTTTATGGCCATGATCAATACAAAGGCTGTACATCGATCCAACTATTTGCTGGACCTGTCTTATGGCAATGATTTCCAGTATGACGAGATGATGATGCTGCCCGGTGACCCCGCCGAAACAGGCCCGACCGAGGACCCGTTTGCGATGAGCGCCGATTTAAAACCTGGTGATGGCCCCACCAAGGAAGAGCGCGAGGCCGGTTTTTACGACATTATTTTTGTCGGCACTGACGATCAGGGCAATCGACTGCAAACATGCGTGAAGGGCGATATGGACCCCGGCTATGGATCCACCAGTAAAATGCTGGCTGAAAGTGCTGTCTGCCTTGCGCGCGATATTGCTGCAGATCGCACCGGTGGCGGCTGCTGGACCACAGCCAGCGCCATGGGGCCAGAACTGATTAAACGGTTAGAGGATCATGCCGGGCTAAGCTTCGCCGTCGAAGCCTAGTCCATCAGGCGATGCCGATTTTGCAGGTGGCAGCAATGCCATCTGCAACCTCTATCGGTTGCAACATCAGCCCCGTGCCATCAGGTTCGGCGATAAAGGCCAAATCATTTTTTGCCTGATAGGGTGACAGGCCATAGGGCTTATAGGCCGGATGTTTGCCATACACTGCGGCCAGAAAATCATCGGCGAAATAGAACTGGGTGCTGACCATTTCTTGATCACCCACAATCACCTTCACATGAATATGCGTGACACGCGGTTCGTACCACCCTGGCAGGATGGTTTGAAAGCGCACCATGCCTTGTGCATCGCTAATCTGTGCGCCGCGCAGATAGGTCTTGTCATTCACATGGTGCACATGGGCGTCAGGGCCGCCATTCACCATCAACAAGGATAATGTGTCAAACGGCTTGCGCGCCAAATTTTCGGGATAGCCACTATAGCGGCCAGCGGCGTCGCAGTGCCAAACCTCAACCCCCGCGCCGGCAATGGGCGCGCAGTCTGTGGCACTGACGATTTGAAACTGCAAGCCAAGTGGCAGACCCTTGCGATCCTCCCGAATATCCTGCCGTATGGGTGCTTTCAAAAAGAAGGGGCCTTCGACCTGTCTGGCGGTTAGTATACAAGACGGTTCCCCCACGCCCAGCGCATCGTTCAGGATCACGCCATCATTTGTGCGATTGCGCAGAATCGCGCCGGTGAGATTATTGCGTCCCGCATAGCCAAGCGCGGCAACGCCCAACAGCGCCCCGCCGCCTAAAATCACGTCACGACGCTTCAAAGGGCACCTGTCATCAAATCAATTTGTTGATCCAGTGTCGCCAAAACCTGTTCCGCCTCATCCTGACCGATTCTTGACCAGCCCATCGCTTGCAGAGCAACAGACTGGCTAGGCGTAAAGACAACAAAGCTCGAAATCAGCATGACTGCCTGTATGCGGCATACCTCGTCAGCTTTTACCTGTCCTTTGGCAACGCCGATCAACCGCGTTACGACATCTATGCCCGGCCCCCAAAAATGATCGTAGAAATATTGGTGAGCAAGCCCCGGCTCCCGCATTTCCCGTTCCACAAAGCTGGCGGATTCTGATTGGTCTTTTGACGAAATCATCAGGTCAGCCAGCGCACGCAGCACGTCCTTTAACAGATCGCGCGCCTGATCAGGGCTCAGGTCTTTATCAAGGCGCGCAAACGTATCGAATGATGATGCAGACAGGTGCGCTGCATAGCCATCGATGATCTGCTGCGCGCAGGCGAGGTAAAGTCCCTCTTTATTCTTAAAATAATAGGCAATGGCCGGTTGGTTCACCTGCGCCATTGTTGCGATCTGGCGCGTGGTGACGGCATTAAACCCTGCCTCACCAAACGCCTTGATCGCTGCCTGCAAGATGGCCTGTCGTGTGTCAGCGCCCTTGGCATAGCTTGATGCCTGCCGCCAGCGTGTCGGTTCAACTTGCAGTTTGGCTGTCATACCTACTCCGCCGCGTCGAGCTTATATTTGCTGGCGTCGGTGATGAAATCTGCGTGACCATAGCTGTCCAAAAGACCGGCCAACTTCTTGGTCAAACGATTGTCCAACAATGTGTTCAGCCCCGGAATGCGCGCACCCAATTTGTAAAAGCCCATGCGGGTAAAGACGACACTGGCTGTTACGGCTGTCGCCAGCTTGTCATTCAGTGTGTAGTAAACGCCCATTTCGTTGGCTTTTTCGACACGGCCTTCACAGAAATTCTGAATGAAGAAGAATTTTGAAAAGCCCCGTTCCATCCAGCGATTAATGCGGCCCGCCACTGATGTGTCAGAGGACAATTCAGCCTGCATGGTGGCGCGCACCAATTCACCGCAAGTCTTGTCATCAAATTCTGACCGCAAGGTGGCGTGGCGCGTCATCATCAGGTCTGCAATTTCCTGCGGGGTTTCACCCAGCAAATCTTCAGGCAGGCCAAGAAGGAAGCAACGATAACGTGACAGTTCCACCAAGGCTCGTTCTTCCTCAGTAAACTCTGTCCGGCCCTTAGCCAGCACCTTGAATGACATCAAGAAGACGCCGATCAACCCTGCGGGCATCTGATCAACCTGCGGGATCGGAATACCATAGGTCCGCACATCCCATGCGTTCGACCGCATAATGTTAAAGCGCACCATGGAATGCATCAGGCGCACCTTTGCAGCAGCCTTGAAGCCATTGCCAAACCGTTCCAACGCACCGGGCATTGTTGTGGCGGTGAAAAAGCTGGCGGTTTCAAACACGCGCTTGGCAGAGGTTGTGTCCCCCAATGTGCCTGTCATCGCCATCGGCAATGCAGAATATTTGTTCATAAAGGTCGCGATGAACGCACCACGGATCGCAAAGGGTGAAATGGTTGCCATCGGGATGCGTTCCTGACGGGCACCTTTTTCCACCAGTTCCATATCAACCCAATCAGGCGTATCTTCCATTGACTGGATGAAGTCGATCAACTCCTGCGGGGCACCTTCGACATTTTCTACGCCGTTGGCACAGGCGTCTTCAAGCATATCAACCAGCTTGCGGAAGCCATAGTCGGGGATCAGGGCCGCATAGGCGTCGGCCACCTTGTCACCTGTCATGGTGTAATTGCGGATAATTTCCAACCGTTCCGGGTCAGCCAGTGCCCGCTTTTCAAATTCGGCCAGGCTTTTCGGGAATGAGGGTGATTTCGCGGGATCTGTCGTAAAACGCTCAGGCTCCATCTCAAAATCAACATTGCCGTAAATGGCAGGAATGGCAGTTTTCTGCTGCAAAACAGAATCCGCATAAAGGTTTTTGTGCATGGCGACCATGAGCTTCACTCGCAATTGTGGATCAATTTATATCGTGCGATACATTTATATCGCTTGATAATATTTGTCAAGATTGCTGCTACAGGCCCAGAAATCCGCGTGTGTCGCCAAGATAAGCCAAGGAAAGCAATGCCATGGGGGTCGCAAAAATGACCAAAACCCCGATTGCCATCGCGGCACTGCGGCCAATCAAATTGACCAGTGCCGCCCCCAACATTGTGCAAAACATGACAGATGCTGCTGCGCCCGCCACAGCCGGCACCCAAATCCCGACAATCATCGCCGGGCCCATCACGATTTCGACCGCACCTGATAGATAGGCCAGGCCATAGGGCAGGTCCATTTTCTCAAACTCCTCCACCATATGGGTATGGCGGGTAAGCTTCAAAACCGCAGCGCCGGTGAAAAAGACGCCGAACAAGCCCAGCGCCACCATGGCCAAAACATCCAACATCGTCTGTGATTCCGTTACCGACTTGCGCCCAACACCAGCTGCAAGAAATTCCGCATGTCCTGATCTTTGGGGAGGGTGGCGCTGGTATCGCGCAAATGCGCCAATTGCGGTGCGGCGACCCCAACCGCGATTAAAATAAAGGCAAGGTCGCGCGCCTCTTCCGCGGATTTGCCAAAGCCCTGAAACATGTCGACCATACGGTCCATGATAATGTGATCAGCACTTGCGATTGCCTTGGCAACGCGTGGGTCGGTCGCTGCCCAACGCCGCATCGCCGCGTCGGTTGAGGCAAAGCTGCCTGACCGCCAATAATCTGTCAGGGCCTGCAAAAATTCCATCGGCTGATCGGCGGGCACCGTGCCCAATTCTTCCTGCACTTCAAGGTGGAACTGGCCCGACCAATAGTCGATCAGCCCGTCGATCAGGTCGCTGCGGCTTTTAAAATGCCAATAAAAACTACCCTTGGTTACACCAAGCTGACGGCACAGCACATCAATGCGGATACCTTCCGGCCCGCCCGTTTCAGCCATAAGCGCAAGGCTGGCCTTTAACCAGTCTTCCCGGCCTAAACTGCCTTTTTCCGCTGTTTTCTGCGCTGCCTGCGACATTTGACTCTCGCCTATTGCTCCATACCATACCTTATGGTATGTTCTATCGCAGGAAATTACAAGACTGTATTTTGGGGGTTACTGCCAATGCTGGATGCCATCAGCGCCTATATCAGCGACCATTATATTTGGTTCAAAGCCATTCACATGATCTTTGCCATGATCTGGGTGTGGAGCACATCTGTTGCCTATGGCAGCTATCTTGTGCCCGCGGTGCGCAAATGGCTGCGCAACCCCGAAGGCGTGGATGAGATTCAAATGCGCAACTGGGTGATGGAACGATTTGACCAAGGTGTCATCTTGGAACATATCGCCTTCCCGGTTCTATTAATCACAGGCCCGCTATTAATGCTGGCAGGCGGGTGGACCGCTGCAGATGGCTGGCTTGCCGCCAAATTGGTTTTGGTTGTTCTGCTGTTTATCCCTATTGAGCTTTATGACTACTGGCTGTCCCACTTTACCGGGAACAAGGAAAAGCTGCGCCTTGCCGGAAAGGATAAAGAGTATGAGCTTTTCATACATCGGCATTGGTGGTTCCTGATCGTGACAACGCCGATCATCTCAATCTTTGCCATCGGCACCTTGGTGCTGGCGATTACAAAACCATTCTAAGGAAGGAGCAGACCAATGAACTCAACCATTCCCGCTCCCAAAGACGCGACACCGTTTAAGATCACCCGCAATCAACTGAAAAAGATTGCCATCGGCCTTGGCCTTTATGTGCTGTTCGTTCTTTATCCTGCGTTTATCGCGCTGCATTACCTTTATGCAGACACACTGCCCAGCACAGGGAATATGATTGCAATTGCTGCCTGTGCCATCGGCTTTGTCTTTTACGCCTATCGGAACATGTCACGTCTATCCCCCCCTGATATTGCGACCGCTACCCCCAAAGCGGAGGAAACATCATGACCAAATTCAATACAGGATTTGCAAGCGGTCTGACCGCCATCAGTCTTGCCCTATCCCTGCCCACTTTTGCACAAGACGCCGAAGAAGCTGCGCCCGCGAAAAAGCCGCAACGGCTGGACGAGATTGTCGTCACCGCACAAAAGCGCGCTGAAAATGTGCAGGACGTACCGATATCGGTTTCTGTGATGACTGCAGAACGGCTTAAAGATTCCAACATGCAGGATTTTGAGGATGTGGCCCTTGCCACGCCCAACACCAATATCAACATGACCCCCGGTTATGTACAGGTTGGGATGCGCGGCCTGAACGCCCCGATCAATGATGGCATGGAACAATCGGTCGGCTTTTACGTTGACGGTATCTACTACGGCAAGACCGCCTTCCTGCAGGACGCCTTTTTGGATATTGGCCGCGTAGAAATGCTAAAGGGGCCGCAAGGCACTTTGTTTGGCAAGAACACAATTGCAGGCGCCATCGCCATTCATACCGCGCAGCCTGCCCATGAATGGTTGTTCGACGGGTCTGTCAGCGGTGGTGAGTTAGAGGACAAGTCCGCGCAACTGATGATCAACGCGCCCCTTCTAGAGGATGCAATTGCCGTTCGTGTTGCCGGGACCATCCACCAACGCGATGGCTATGTTTATAACAGCCTACGCGACGTTGATGAAAAGATCGTTGATAAGCATGGCCTGCGCGGCAAGTTTTTGTTTGAGCCAACGTCAGACATCGACCTGACCCTAACGCTCTACACCGGGCAAAGCAAAGACAATGGCCAGGGGTGGGAACCGTTCTTGTTGGCCCCCTCAGGCCAGATCGTTCACGGCGCCTTTGACCCCACATTGGAAGACAAGGCTGACTATGTCGGTCACGCGAACGAGGCGAATATCACCGTCCTGCGCACCTTGCAGGCAAACGTCACCGCCAATTGGGATTTGGGCCAGCACACACTGACCTTTATTGGCGGTTGGGGCCGTTTGGATGAAAACTTCCTGCTGGATGGTGACACTGCATCTGCGCCCATTATCAACTGGGCCAATAATGATGATTATCAACAATATATGGGTGAACTCCGCGTCGTCTCTGCCCCGTTCGATACGTTCTTGGGTGAGATTGATTATATCGCCGGGCTGTTCGGCTTTTATGCTGATTATGTCGGCAAGGGGGAGTTGCGCCTGTTCCCGGACGAACAATTGGGCAGCACACTGTTGTCAAACACATTGCCCGCCGCTGTTTCTGGGGCGCTGCAAGGGATACTCAACCCCCTTGGCGGTGTTTTAAACCCGATCCTAACCGCCCCATTGTCTGATGCCTTGTTCCAGACCTTTGCACAGGAAACCACAACCTATGCTGCCTTTGGTCAATTGACGTGGCGGCCTATTACCGACCTTGCCTTTGTGTTCGGCCTGCGCGGATCAATGGAAACCAAGGATGTGTTCCTGATCCAGCAATATGAGGATACGGGCCTGATCCTTCAGGGCGCGCTTGGCGTTCAGCCCTATACGCTGGATACCAGCCGTGACGAAACCAATGTCGCGCCAAAATTCTCCGTCAAGTATGACTTGAATGACGACATCATGCTTTATGCCACCTATGGCGAGGGGTTTAAGGCAGGCGGGTTTAACCCGATTGCCCGCAATGAAGGGGAATCAAGTTTCGATCAGGAATATTCTACCGCCTATGAACTTGGCGCAAAAATTACTGCGCTTGATGGCACGGCAACCATTAACATGGCGCTTTATCATACCAAGTTTGAAGACATGCAAATTCAGTCCTTTATCGGTAACGGCTTTATCGTGCGCAATGCAGCCGCCGCCACCACACAAGGGATTGAGATTGAGGCAAACTGGCTACCCTTTGATGGGGCTATTGTCTATGCAGGCGGCGGTTACACCGATGCCACCTTTGACGACTTTAAAGATGGTCCATGCATCTCAACCTCGACCCCCGGCATCCCCGGCTCATCCCCGCAATGTGATATCACGGGCGAACGATTGCCGCGCGCGCCTGAATATAATTTCTCAGGAGGGTTCAATGCCGGTATCCCGCTAGGCAATACGAACCTGGCCTTTGTGATCGGTGGCGATGCCTTGTGGCAAGGCCATATCCTGTTCGATCTTGATCAGGACCCGATTGACGCGCAGGATGCCTATTGGCTGTTCAATGCACGGTTGGGCGTTGCAGATATTGATGGCGCATGGCGGTTCATCGTGCATGGTAAGAACATCACCGATGAAACCATCAAGACATTCTCTGCCGACCTGCCGGTGCTGACAGGCTCCCACATGGGATTCTTGAGCCCGCCGCGCATTATCACTGCAGAGTTTGCAATCACTCTGTAATCTGAAACAAAAATTATTAGGGCCGCTGCCAATGAAGCGCATCTTGCTGACATCGCTGAAATTTGGTGGCGGCCTTATTTTATTGCTGGCCCTGTCGCTGGCTGGCTTTATCTATCTGACCGCAATCGGTCTGTTCGGCACTGTCGAGGGGCCCGGCACCATCACCCAAACCGCGCAGCCTGCGGCACTGGTTGCTGACAAATCTGCTAGACAAAAGGGGCTAGGCCCCAACAACACTGACGGGCAAATCCTGTTCGGCGATTTTCATGTCCACACAACCTTGTCAGCCGACGCATTTATGATGAGCCTGCCAATGCTGGGCGGTGAAGGCACACACCCGCAGGCGGACGCATGTGATTTCGCACGCTTTTGTTCTGCGCTCGACTTTTGGTCCATCAATGATCATGCGGAGGAGCTGACGCCCAAACGCTGGCAAGACACGATCCAAACAATCAGGCAATGCAATGGGGTCACCAATGATGATGATCAGCCCGACACTGTGGCCTTTCTGGGCTGGGAATGGACCCAGATGGGGACGGACGCCACCAATCATTACGGCCACCGCAACGTGATCCTTGCCGGGCTTGAAGAAAGGGACATCCCCACCCGTCCGATCAGCGCCCGCCCGCCTGCAACGATGGACCCGAATTACAGCATCCTGCCGAAAATGATGCGCGGTAGCCTGCCACTGATCTCGCCCACAAAGCGGTCATTTGATGCGGGAACTTTTTATACGGAGATTGAGCGGGCCAAACAAAACACATGCCCCGACAATATCCCGGTGCAGGACCTGCCGGCTGATTGCATGGAAAGTGCCGCAACCCCAACCGATCTGCTTGCCAAACTGACCGAATGGGATATTGACATGATCGTCATCCCCCACGGCACAACATGGGGGAATTACACGCCGCCTTTGTCGTCTTGGAAAAAGCAATTGAACAAGGGCGATCACAATCAGGCCCTGCAAAATTTGGTTGAGATCTATTCAGGTCATGGCAGTGCCGAAACCTATCGCCCATGGCGCGCCGCCGCCAAATCAGCAGACGGAACCGAAACGTGCCCCGAACCGACAGATGCCTATCTGCCATCATGCTGGCGGGCAGGCCAGATCATCGAAACGCGCTGCCTTGCCGAAGGCAGCGATGCAGATGATTGCGCAGCCCGTGCCGCGCTGACAAGACAGGCCTATGTTGATCGCGGCAATGCAGGGCATTTGATTGTACCGGGTGCAGGCGTTGAAGAATGGCTTGATGCCGGTCAGTGCCGCGATTGTTTTCTGCCAGCCTTCAATTATCGGCCCATGGGATCGACACAATATATGCTGGCGCTGACCAATTTTGATGACCCTGACAAGCCCTTGCAGTTCAGGTTTGGCTTCATCGGCTCGTCCGACAATCATAAGGCCCGCCCCGGCACCGGCTTCAAAGAGCGTGACCGTCGTGAGATGACGGAGGCTACGGGCTTCCCCAAGGGCCCCCTATCCATGGCACCAACCGGACCCAAGCTGGCGCAACCTGATCTGATTGATGTCAGCAGCCTGAACGCTGTTGATCGCGCAGAACGGGCACGCATTTCATCCTTTTTCACAACAGGCGGATTGATTGCCGTTCAAGCGGGCGCGCGGGCCCGTGACGAGATTTGGTCCGCCATTAAGTCACGCCATGTTTATGGCACCAGCGGTGATCGTATCTTACTTTGGTTTAATCTGACCAACACAGATGCAGGAACACCCCTACCCATGGGCAGCGAAACCCACATGACCCGCAACCCGGTATTTGAGGTCAAGGCCGTTGGTGCCTTTGAACAGTTGCCCGGCTGCCCCGACTTCACCAAGACCACATTGGGGGAGGAGCGTCTTTATAATCTGTGCCGGGACGAATGCTACAACCCATCCGAAACCCGCAAGCTGATTGACCGCATCGAAATTGTAAAGATCACACCCCAAACCCATCGGGGAGAGGCTGTAGATGATTTGATCGAAGACCCGTGGCTTGTGCACAAATGCGCGCCAGACGAGTTGGGCTGCGCATTCAGTTTTGCTGACACTGATTTTGTCGCGGGTGGTCGTAACGCCCTTTATTATGCCCGTGCCATTCAGACACCAAGCGATGCGGTAAACGGCAATAATCTGCGCTGCACCTATGATGCAGAAGGAAACTGTGTAGCCGTAAACCCCTGCCATGGGGATGAAAATGATACGGACTATCAGGATGATTGCCTTGCCCCTGTGGGTGAACGCGCCTGGTCCTCCCCCATTTGGGTCGATCAGCACTAGGCGCCAAGCATTCCAGTAAAGCGCCTGCCCCTGTTGCGCCATATTCAGGCATGAATTTCGGCACAATTGCAGTATGTTCTGACCAAAACAGTTCAAGGTCGGGCAAGCACAATGACAAAATTGAAAGAACGGCTTTATCTCTTTCCCCTGATCGGGGTATTGCAGGGATTGGCGCTGACGCATCTGGTTAAGCTTGATGCGCCGCAATCAACATCATTCATGCTATTTCTGTTTGCCTTGATCAGTCTTGCGCCAAGCTTTTTCTACTATACTTATGAACGCAAGCACGAACGGTCGAGCCTATTGTTCAGCATTGTTGCGGGCGCCCTATTTGCTGGCCTGTTCACATGGGGGCAGCACCGCTTCTCCCTTGGTGCCCCTTTATCAACAGACAGTGCAATCGGCGGCTGGCATTTTTGGGCGGCACTTGTTCCGGCTGTTATCAGCCTGATCTATTTCCGCGCCTTGCGGACAGGCAATGGCACCCTGTCCCACGCCGAACGCTATAGGCATGTTCACGACAATGTGTGGACGCTTTTCCTAGGCACCGTCCTTGCCATTATCTTTATGGGACTGTTGTGGCTATTGTTGTTCCTGTGGTGGTCACTGTTCGGACTGATCGGCATCACCCTGTTTGAGGATATTTTAACGGATGATTATGTTGCCCCCGCCATCATATTCGGCGCGTTGGCAACGGGAATCGGCGTCACCTTGGAACAGGGCGGCATCGTAAACACGGCGCGATCACTTGTTCAGGTGTTGTTAAAAATATTGTCACCTATCGTTGTGATATTTCTTGCGGTGTTCTTGTGCTTCTTGCCCTTTACTGGGCTTGACCCTTTATGGGACACGCGCGCCGCTGCGGCGATCCTGATTTCCATGGTGTTTGCAACCGGCTGGCTGATCAATGCCAGCATCGAAGGCGAAGGTAACTCTATCGACCAGCGACCGACGATACGCCGCCTGCTGCAATTAGGATGCCTGTTGCTGCCCGCCCCCACCCTGATTGCCTGTATTGCAATCTGGTTACGCATCGACCAATATGGCCTAACGCCTGACAGGGTCGCGGCGAGTGCCATCACCCTAACCGCCGGATTGTTTGCAGGCGGCTATGGGATCGCCAGCCTATTCTCACGCACATGGCCTGAAAAAGTTCGCACGCTTAATTTTGCGATCATACCCATCGCCGGGGTAATCGGCATGGCGCTGCTGACCCCTATTGCTGATCCTTATCAACTGTCGCTTTCCAACCAACTCTCCCGTTTAAAAGGCGGCAAAGTCAGCCCGGATGACTTCGACCTGGGGCTGCTGAAGTTTGAGCTTGGCGCCGCGGGCAGACAAGCGATTGAGGAGATACGCAATGGGAAGCATTTGCCCGATGGGGCTGACATGACCAAGGCGCTGGCCGCAATCGATCAGGCAACCTACCGCTATGACTGGCGGTCTGAACGCCCCCGGCCCGTTCCGGCGCAACAGGACTATGACGAAGCCGCATGGCGCGCGGCCTTTATTGTTCGGCCTGTCGCCACCCCCTTCCCCGACAATTTTGCCCGCTATCTACATACGCAAGACACCTGGACCCCTGCGCAATGTTCCCTTAGCGCTGCCACGCGATGCGCTTTCTTGGTCGGGCAGGTTTTCCCTGATGAGCCTGAGGAGATCATCCTGATCACGGGGGATGAGTATGGCGACCACTTGCAATTTCAGGCATTCCGCCAAGTGACATCTGATCAGGACGTGATCTGGCACCAATTTGCTGGTGATTTTGCCGGACCGGGAAGTGGTGAAGATAGTGATGCAATTTGGCAGGCCATTGTTGATGGTAAAGTCACCTACACCCCCGCACATCACAATATGATTGATATAGGCGATGAGTTACGGCTGTTATCGCCTGTTCAATCGTCTTTTGGCCCAAAGCCCGGGCCGAGGCCGGGCCTGAAACCAGTACCCGCCCCATTGCCGAAAGGGGCAATGACAAGGTAACATTCTGGTTCCATACTGATAAGAAGCCGCAAAGGACCTTTTATGGAATCGATCCGCTATTTTCCCTATTACGCGACCCTCGTCGCGTCGGTCGTCTTTCTGGGCTTGGGGTGGCAGGTTGATAGTTGGTGGTATTGGCCGCTATTGGTCACTGGGCCCCTAGCAGTAATCGGCACATGGAACCTGTTTCAGCCCAAACATGCCCTGATGCGCAACTATCCGCTGACAGCGCTGATACGTTTTATTTCAGAACGCGTGCGCCCGGAGCTTCGGCAATATTTCTTTGAATCCAACCTGTCGGGCCGCCCTTTTAGCCGCGAACAAAGAACGCTGGTTTATGAGCGCGCCAAAAATATCGAGGCGAAGCTGCCCTTTGGCACCGAACTTGATGTCTATGACATTGACTATCGCTGGGCCAATCATTCGGTGATGCCAACCCATATCAAGCCCGAAGACATGCGGGTCACTATCGGTGGGCCTGAGTGCAGCCAGCCTTATGAAGCGTCCCTGTTCAATATCTCTGCCATGAGTTTTGGTGCCCTAAGCGCAAACGCCATACGCGCCCTGAACGCTGGTGCCGCCAAGGGCGGATTTGCCCACGACACAGGCGAAGGGGGCATCAGCCGCTATCATCGTGAATTTGGCGGCGATATTATATTGGAAGTCGGCACAGGCTATTTCGGCTGTCGCAATGACAAGGGCGATTTCTGCCCCGATGCCTTTACGCGCACCGCCGCCGACCCGCAGGTCAAGATGATTGAACTGAAACTGTCGCAAGGAGCAAAACCCGGCCATGGCGGCGTTCTTCCTGCCGCAAAAGTCACCCCCGAAATTGCTGAGGCACGCGGGGTGCCTGTTGGCGTTGATTGCATCTCCCCGCCCGCGCACAGCACATTTTCGACACCGATTGAAATGATGCAATTCATCAAACAATTACGCGATCTGTCGGGGGGCAAACCTGTCGGCTTTAAACTATGTGTTGGCCACAGGTGGGAGTTTATGGCTATCTGCAAAGCCATGATCGAAACCGGGATCAAGCCTGACTTTATCGTTGTAGACGGCGCGGAAGGTGGCACAGGTGCCGCCCCGATTGAATATAGCGATTCACTCGGCACACCGTTGCGGCAGGGCCTTAACTTTGTACAGAATGTTTTGGTGGGCGCAAATTTGCGTGATGGCATTAAGCTGGGCGCCAGCGGCAAAATCGTCTCCGCCTTTGACATGGCCGCAATGATGAGCCTTGGTGCAGATTGGTGCAATTCAGCACGCGGTTTCATGTTTGCACTTGGCTGTGTGCAGTCCCAATCCTGTCACACAAATCGCTGCCCCGTTGGTGTTGCCACCCAAGACACGCGGCGGCAAAAGGCTATTGATCATGGCGACAAGTCAGAACGCGTCTATCATTTTCACAAAAGCACGATCAAGGCGCTTGCTGAATTCGTTTCATCCATCGGTCTTGCCAAACCAGCAGATCTACGCCCGCGACACATATATTTACGTGAGGGCACCCGATCTGTCCTGTCTGCGGACAAGGCTTTAACATGGCTCGAACCGGGGGCGTTGTTCGGCGACAATAGCTATTCTGGTTACACAGAATATTGGGCTGCCGCTGACCCAACCCGTTTTGACCCCCAGGGTGAAGGGCTGACCCCTATTCAGTTCAGAAAGGAACGCTGGTAGGCGCGCCAGAGCCTATTTCGCCCCCGCGCGGGGGCAACCAGACATCCTTTGTTGAATCATCCGGCGTCTCGCCATAGTCTTGTGATCAATCAGCACGAGCCTAGCGAAGCGAAGGACAATAGCGAATGCGCACGTTAATCAAAATTGCAGCACTCTTCTTATCTTTGACGCTCACCGCCTGCGCAAATCAGCCGACGGAAGAAACCAGCGCGGCACAGGTATCATCAGATGTTGCTGCGTCTTATCGGGCCTATTTTTTCACCGACCACACCTATGACAAATTGTTTGATGTGGCCCAATACAGCCTTGCGCAGAACGGCTTCGCTATCACCAAAGTGGACAAGGATGGCCGCAAAATCGCTGGCCAGTTTGCCCTAAGCACCTCAAAAAAAACCATTCATGCAAGCGTCCAATTCAAACCTGAGGACAAGGGCATTGGGGTTGTTGTGGTTGCGGAAAACAAGCCGGAACTTGGCGTTGGCAGCGGGGATGATATTGCGGTAAGGGTGTTGCAAACCATGCGCGAATATTCAGGCGATTACTGATAGCCCGCCTATCACAATCGACCCACCAACAAATCAAAGGATTAGAATCAATGTCTTGGCAAGTTTACCTTTCTGGGGAAATTCACACAGATTGGCGCGACCAAATTATTACCGGCGCGAAATCGCTGGACCTCGACATCACATTCACCTCCGCCAACACCCATCACGAAAGCAGCGACGCTGCAGGCGATGTATTGGGCAAGCCTGATGATGATTTTTGGCGCGACCATCAGTCTGCGAAAATAAATGCCCTACGCATTCGCACGCTCATTCAAAAGTGCGACATGGCGATTATCCGCTTTGGCGATAAGTACAAGCAATGGAACGCTGCCTTTGATGCTGGTCAGTGCGCGGCATTGGGCAAGCCATACATCACACTTCATGACAAAAGCATCGTGCACCCCCTGAAGGAAGTTGATGGCGCCGCAGCAGGCTGGGCACAAACGCCAGAGCAGGTTGTTGAAATTTTGCGATACACGCTAAAGGCCTGACCAACGATCTGGTCAGCAAGACCGGACCTTTTTTGCATATGGGGCGTTACTCGTTCCCGGCAAAGGCGCGGACACGCGCTGCCCTTTGCACCAATCCTGACGGGTCGATCGCCAACGCCTCGCCATCATCAAAGATTGCCAAGGCATCATGATGCGCATAGGAAACTCCAGCTGGCGAAGGCGCGTCACCCACTGATTGCACAACCAACCCCGGCGCAACCAACATGCGGCCCGGCCTATCAGGATCAGGGCGCATAGCGGCGACCTTTTGAATTGTCGTCACATTGTCCACCTTATCAAGGGCAAGCGTCGGGTCTTGAATAGCATCGCCGATCAATCGCTGTTCTATCTGTGTGACACGACTGCTGGTTCCCGGCGGCACATGCCACAATGCAACAAAAGGCCTGTCTGGGATTTCATTCTCTGCCGTTGCTGTATCACTCCAATGCAAGTCAGGCTCCACCCCAAAGGGTAAGAATGCAGCTAAAATCGGCGTTAAAATATTCAACGCTTCACGGGTACGGGCAGCAAATCCACCAAGGGGGATGCGCACCTCCACCCCGTCATGCAACAGGCGCGGCATATCGACAAACCCCGCAGGAAAGTTTAAGCCTTGCCGATCAAATAGCAGGGCTGAACTTTGTAATAGCTGCACTGGATATTTTTGCTGCGACACGGCGCAGCCCCCATCATGCGCCTGCCGTTGCAGACTTACCGTCAAATTGTTGCTGACCTCATGAGCATGGGTCGGCAACGGAATAACCACCTCATTAGACCCATCAGCGCGAAGCGCACGACTGCCAATCATCACACCATTTAGGTCTGCGTGCAGAGTGTAGGTCACCTTATCAGGCCCGGCAGGCAATTGCAGGTTAAGGTTAACCGCTGATGGCACGCGGCCATCTGGCATATCCGCCAAATTATAGGCGATACGCCAGCTCTTTTTCTCGCTAACGCGGGCGATTTGTGTATCAACACCCAGCGCTGCCAGCGGCACACGGCGTCCCTGCCCCCGCGCCCTTATGCCATCAAGCGATGACCGCAGCCTCACCCGTTGTGGCGCGATGGAGGATTGAGCCGCCAATGGCGTTATTGCACTAGCCAAAAAACGGCTGGCAGCAACCCTATCAAATCTTGTGACAGCAAGAACACTGATACCGTTACGGCGCCACACGCTGACCGCAGCATCAAAGCCAGCAATACCCTCATCAAACGCAGGAGCGAATTTGGC
Source organism: Alphaproteobacteria bacterium (assembly GCA_965229935.1). GTDB lineage: Bacteria > Pseudomonadota > Alphaproteobacteria > SPJN01 > SPJN01 > SPJN01. The sequence goes on along the minus strand of CBDDKB010000002.1, from coordinate 69,851 downwards.
CGCCAACAAATCCTCAACAGGTGCAACTAGAATGGGGCGACGCCCCCGCTCAATCTCTGTCGGGATATCAGCCAGCCTTGTATAATTTACCTCATACCCATTTTGTGCAAAACGCAGACCAAGCTGGAAGGCGGTTTCTACAAGGGCACTATCGTCAAGCTCTGCCGGCAAGGCGATATCAACACGCGTCGGCAGGGCGGCAACAACATCTCGAACGGAAAAGATCGGGCTGTTCAAACCGCCCTTCACCCCGGTTTGCGGCAGAATCGTAAAGACAGCGCCTGACGATCGTTCATTGTGACAGACATGTTCTGAGATATCGCCGTGAAGCTGCATCGACACAGACAGCTTGCTGGCCTGACGCATCTCCTCAGGCACAATAAACTCATATTGCAGCGTCCCTTGACCGGGCGCTAACAAGCGGTCCATGACCCGTTGCCCATTCACAAAAACGCGCAAGGCCGCGACCACATCGTCTGACACATCCTTTTCACCCACAAGGTTAAGGGTCAAATCCTGCAAGGTTGAATCGCGCGGCAAAGGTATCTCGATAGAGCCATAAGATGGAAAACCCGAAAGCCATATGCCCTGACCATGATCAATGTCCAACATATTGACATCGAACTTTAAAGGATCTTTGGATGCCACAGTGCTTGTCGGCTGTAGAAACGCAGACCATGCCCGGATCTGATGCATAGTCGTCGCAACAAATCGCGGTTTTTCTTCGACGACACCAAATGCGAACAGGGAAACGATCATACAAATGCCAAGGCCTGCAAAGAGGCTGGCAATGACAATCCATTTCGAAGGGCGGCTCATGCGTTTTGTCTTCCGTTTTTCTTGGTGCCCGAAACTTATTCAGCAGCAATGCGCAAAGCTGCAGCAGCAGGGGCGTCATCGCCGTGCCCATTATGGGCCCAGTATGACGCACAAGGAATTTTGCCGCGATCACATCTGTCGGCATAGCGTTTTGCGATCAGCATCGCTTCGTCACACAATCCCTCATCCAAGGTAATGGGATTAAGGCCAAGGCTGATCAATGATTGGTTATTCACCACAAGATCATTTTCCACCGGCTCAATCCGCGGGTTATTGACATAGGATATGGCGGCGCCTGTTTTGGCAGAGATCATCTTGGCAAGATCGCGCACGCGATGGGTTTCGGTAACCTGGTTCATAATCCGAACCCGCGCCCCGGCCTTGGGGGAAGATTCCACAGCCAAACGAATACAGCGCACCGTATCCTGAATATGGATAAAGGCGCGCGTTTGCCCGCCTGTGCCATGCACGGTTAGCGGATAACCGACCATTGCCTGCATCAAAAAACGGTTTAGAACCGTGCCAAAATCACCGTCATAGTCAAACCGATTGATCAGACGATCATCCATTGCGGTTTCAGATGTTTGCGTGCCCCACACAATCCCCTGATGAAGGTCGGTGATCCGCAGATTGTCATTCTTGGCATAAAACTGAAAGACAAGCTGATCCAACGATTTTGTCATGTGATAGACACTGCCCGGATTGGTCGGGTACAAAATCTCCTGTTCGATCAATTGGCCATCATCATTCTGATATTGCACGGGCAAATAGCCTTCAGGGATTTCAAGCCCTGCATCATTATAGCCATAAACGCCCATGGTCCCCAGATGAACAACATGAATGTCCAAATCACTTTCCACGATCGCTGCCATTAGATTGTGGGTTGCGTTGACATTATTGTTGACGGTGTAGCGTTTGTGCCAAGCGGACTTCATGGAATAAGGCGCCGCTCTCTGTTCAGCAAAATGAACGATCGTGTCAGGGCGAAAATCAACAATTGTCTGCAGCAAAATTTCTGGATCGCGCGCAACATCAAAATGCGCGACATCAATCACCTTGCCAGAAACCTCATGCCAGGCCTGCAACCGCTCACCCAATGATTTAATGGGCGTCAGCGAGTTTACTTCCAGCTCTACATCCATTTTACGACGCGCAAGATTATCAACAATCAGGACATCATGCCCGGATGCGGAGAGATGCAAAGCCGAGGGCCAGCCACAAAATCCATCACCGCCAAGAACCATTACCTTCATCTGACTTACCCCTAAAAAGTGCCGCGCCGGACTTCGGACAAAACCATCGAAAGGCGGCGACAAGTAACTGGCAGGTCAATCAGGTGATGCCCCGCCAAACAAAAAATGACAGGGACATAATCCACAATGTGGGTTAATCGAAGGTAAACACCGACAAGGTTGCTTTGCTACAACTTGTCGTCATGAGCCTTAGTGGTCAGTGCGATAGCGAAATTTAACGCCAAATAAGGCTGTGAAGCCATCAGTGTCGCGTATGGAAATATTGGACTGATTATCGATCCATCCGGCACCACCAAAAAACCCGCCATCCCATGACATTTCCCGATATATCTCAAACGACAGGTCTGTGCGTTTGTCTTTGCGCTTTCTAGGTTCTGCGGCAGAGAAAGCGTCATCAAATCGCTGCACCCTATATTCAGCATCAAGCCTGACGCGCAGATTATCGCGCACCCATTTTTCAAGGCGAACAGAAGGGCCATAACGGACGGAACTGAACCGCGCCACATCTGCATCTGTCCATTCGCTGGAAAACCCTGCAGAAAGGAATGACCGATAGCCATCAATAGGCCACCTATGCTCTCCCTCAAGTCGGTAGCGCATTTGATCAAAACCCCTTAACACCGCCTCATTGTAATCAGTGCGGCTGACCTCAGCCGTTGCGAACAACTGGCGATCATCGCCCGGCCTATGGCGCAGTTGAAGTTGTCCGCGCAGTCTTTTGAAATACCGTTCGCCATCGCGCACTCGATGGGCAAAATCCCCCCGCGCGCGCAAGCGCGTCTTGTCAGTCACATATTGCCAATATTCAAACCGTGGCATGATTGTGTAATTGGACAGATCAGACCTGCTGAAATAATCCTGCGCAATCAATTGCAACGCAAGCTCATGCCCCTGTGTTGGCGACCGTACACTTTTGTATCGGCCCCAATTATCCGTTTGGAAATAATCCTCAAAATCAAGCTTTTGCACCGGGTTATTCTGATCAGCCTCAGACAATGACAGCCCTCTCGCCACCCGATTGTCTGAGGTCAGCTCAACCCTATCCGCCGCTGTGGCAGAACCTATCGCCGCCACAAAGAAAAAGACCCCGAGGGGAAGCGCGCGAGACAAGACAAAGCGGCCCGACCGTTTCCTCGTCCCTGGCCGTATCGTCTTAAAATAGTGCTTATTCACATCTGGTTCCAATTATCAATCAACACTTGCGCCGACGCCTATCAGACTTGGCCATTTATCAGCAGTTCATTAAGAAAAAATTTACCGAAGATAGTGCACAAATTAGCACCATATTAAACATAAGCCTCCCACTACTCAAACTAAGAGAGGCACAAACCGCCAACACAAAAAGATCGCAATGACCAAGTTCGGAGAAAAGGGCAACAAGCCCAAACAAAACCGCGTGATCGAAGCGGGCACCAAGACACTTGGCGGGATTGCAGAACATTTCCGGTCAATTGACAGCGCCCCAAAAGGCTATTCCGTGCAACGTCCGTCAGCAGTGGCGAATGGGTTTCTTCTATTTTTCTTTGGCATGTCAACAATTGTGTTGGGCACGCACCTAATGCTCAAGGCCTATTGGATGCCGGACATGTTTCTGGACTTGATCTTCTACAACCCCGGCCCCCATTTTGCCGTGCTTCCGATCCGGCTTTTCTTTATTTCCTTTTTCCTGACATTTGCCCTGTTTGCCTATGCGCCCATCCGCATGAAGTTTTGGCTGGCCGTTTCGCTTTGCGGGAAATGTGTGCTTCTTTGGCTGACAATTGATGGGATCGTTTACCTGATTTGGGCAGAACAACGCATCATTGTACCCATCTTTCTGCAACAATTATTTGCAGGCGTTGGGGCATTGGCCGTATTCCCTCACACAATAATGTCAAATGCCTATCTGCCTAAACAAAGCACATCGCCAATCACAAGACAGTTTCCGACCTTCAACTATTTGATCCTGGGGGCTGCCTTTGTTTTTGGCTTTACGATGGCCATATGGCTGGCATGGAAATTGGAATACACAGTCACCTATATGCGCAGCATCGCTTTGCTGGGTGGTCTTGGGCCGGGGGTGTTCCTTGTTCAACAGGCGTTCGGCTTTTTTATGGCGACCATCGGTCTTAGCAAAACCATTTGGTCAGGCCGTCAAGATTTCAGCCCCGATATTGCAATCTTGGTTCCTGCCCATAACGAGGCACATGGCATCGCACATTGCATTGCCAGCGTGGATCACGCCGCCCAAACCTATGACGGCAAAGTAAAACTCTATATCATTGACAATTGTTCCCGCGATAAAACTGCGGAGGTAGCGCATGAGGCGCTAACCAAGGCCTCTAACATAACGGGTGATGTATTTTATTGCGGCACACCAGGCAAGGCCGTCGCTCTCAACTATGGATTGGATCAAATCACCGAGGAATTTGTCGTCCGCATCGACGCAGATACAGAAATCGGTGACAACTGCCTTCATATTGCGCTCAATCACTTTGCACGCCCCACTGTCGGCGCGGTTGGCGGGCTGCCCCTGCCCGCGAAGAGAACCGGCGTACTAAATCGGATCCGCTTGATCGAAATATTGCTACGCCATGGCTTTTATCAGATCGCCCTTGGTGGATTTGGCGGCGTATTGGGGGTGCCCGGCATGTTTGCCGTTTACCGCCATAGCGCCGTAAATGAAGCTGGCGGCACAACAGAAGGCATGAATGGCGAGGATACTGATCTTGTCCTGCGCATTTCCAATTTGGGCTATGACGTTATTGTCGATCCGCGGGCCAAATATTATTCTGAAGTACCTGACACATATGCCCATCTGCGCGAACAAAGGCTGCGCTGGTTCCGCAGCCTGTATCACATCACCGCCCACAATCGCACATCCCTGTTTAACCCACGGCTCGTCACCGGGTCTGTGGTCTTGCCCTTTATGTTGGTGAATGCAGCGCGCCGCGCCATGTTAGCACCGCTGATGTTGTTTGCCCTGTTGGTTTATCTTTTGTTCGGGCCGCTCTACACCAATCTGAATATTGGCCCCATACTGGCAGTTATGTTCGGCATGCCGCTTTGCATGTCGATTGCCGTGTCATTGTTGTGGCGTCGGATAGACGCCCTGCCATTCATTCCACTTTACTTGGTGTTTCGCATATTGCGGGGCTACTTCACGCTCGCCTCAGTTCTGACATTGACCTTTCAGGCGCCCCAACCTGAAGTCGCCCAGACCCTCGCTGGCAGCAAGCCTAAAACAGCTGATAAGCCTGATCTAAATCACCCCTGCCCCGCATAAACGGAGATAAAAGCGCCTCAGTTTTTTTTAGTGCTGACATCAGACAGTTAGACAGAAGTGGGGTGCGCCAGTTCCTAATTCATGCTCCTTCTGGAAACGCGATGTGCAAGCTGATCCCGGATGCCTTTTGGCGAATGTTTTCCAGTTTCGCTTCATTGCACTGCATAGCGCGAAAGCAGAAGTCGGCGGTTGCGCCTGCCTGTTCCTCAGGCGACAGCACTTCGAGCAATCGGGGGGCCAGAATGGAGGTTTCAGTCAGTTGGAATACCTGTTCGGCAGCAAGTTCAGGATGAGCGGTTTGCAATACACCCAGACTGATGCATTCTTCGATCAAGCCCGAATAATGATCCACCATCGACTTTCGCATGGCTTGTGCGGCTGCATATTCCGGTTTGCGGAGCTCAGGCAGATAGAAGAGCCTTACGAAATCCTGATCTGCTGAGGTCACCGCTACCACCTCTTCATAAATGCTTTTGTAAAGCAGAACCCCCGGCTCGGCGTCTAGCGACGTCAATTCATCGTAGAACGACAAGGATAGCTGCGCGGCATGGGTAATAAGCGCGTTCAGCAAACCGTCCTTGGAGCCGAAAAGATTGAACAAAGAGGCTGGCGATGAGTCCAGTGCAGTTGCCATCATACGGATGCTTGTGCCCGCAAAGCCATGCTCTGCAATGAGTTTCGCGCAAATCTCAAAGACACGCTGCCGGGTAAGATGCGGCTTGCCATCACCGCGGGGCCTACCGACCGGGCGACGGTTTTTCACAGATGCGGCTTTAGCTTGGCTGGTCATCAGGCAAAGCTATACGACCTCAAGCGGCTTGTCCATTTTAAATCGATCGATCTAAATTAATTGACACAAACGGCAGCCGATGTTAGATTTCTGTTCAGCAACAGGAGGAAGTCATGACGACATCACCAAGTCACATCCCTGACCTGACCGCGGAACAGATCGCGCGTGCCCGTCAGCCACTGAACAATGCCTATACCCTGCCGCCGCAAGCCTATCTGAGCGATGATGTTTTCGCTGTGGAACAGAAAGAAATATTGCGGAAAAGCTGGCATCCGTTGGCGCGCGTGGATCAGGTCGCTGAACCTGGCCAGTATTTGTCGCTGGACCTGTTCGGCCAACCTGTGATGGTTGTGCACGGCACAGACGGGGAGTTTCGCGTTCTGTCTCGTGTTTGCCTGCATCGTGCTGCGCCGCTGGCACAGGGCGCAGGCAAACGAAAGCTGTTCACCTGCCCCTATCATGCCTGGAGCTACGATACGACGGGCCAGTTGGTGCGCGCGCCCCTGATGGATGGCGCAGAAGGGTTTTCAGAAAAAGGCTGCGCACTGCCGCAGATCAGAACTGAATTCTGGAATGGATTCATCATGGCCAATCTAGACCAAGATGCAGCACCTTTCGCTCCGCTGGTTGCTGACTATGCGCATTACTTTGAGAAATTCAGGCTCGACGACATGGTCGTGGTGAAAACACTGGAATTTGACAGTCCGTGGAACTGGAAGGTGTTGGTAGAAAATTTTATGGAGGCCTATCACCACATCGCCACACACGCCCAAACGATTGAACCACTGTTTCACGCAAGAGATTCAAAAATACCGGACAATACTGGCCCATGGTCCATTTTGCACATGGTCGCGGCGCAGGACGGTCCAGCACCAGACCTGCCGCAAATTGATGGGCTGGAAGAATGGCAACAACGTGATCTGTTCGCGACGGTGTTGTTCCCCCATTTCCTGTTAGCCTTTCAAGGCACTAGCGTGGCCTGGTACCAGGTTTTCCCAACAGCAGCGGACAGGATGCTTTTGAAGATTCATTTGCTTCACCCGCGTGCTCATTTGGATCTAAAAGGGTTTACAGAAGCCTGCGAAGCAAATGCGGAGCTGGTAAACGTCATTCATCGTGAAGACATTGAGGCAAACGACAAAGTCTGGGAGGGCCTGAACGCCCCCCTTACCCAGCAAGGGCGGCTGTCGCCGCTAGAAAAATCGATCTGGCAGCTAAACCAATGGTGGCTGGATCGGATGAGCGGCAATGCTTGATCAATTCCAGTTCGCGGACTGGGTTGGAACCGCTGGTGTAGCATTGTTACTGCTTGCTTTTGCACTAAACGTATCTGGACTACTGGGGCGGCGGTCTTTGTCATACAGCGCTATGAATGTCATTGGCGCAGGGCTTGCCGCCTATGCCTCCTGGCTAATATCCTATCTTCCATTTTTCGTGCTCGAGGGCACCTGGTGCCTTGTCTCCCTAGTAGCAATTATTGCCAATTTTAGAACCTCGCGAAGTTCGACAACTCCCCGAATATCGTGACGCGTCATCAAGAAAAGCGGCTCGGCTTCCGGATAAGCCGCGGTATAAAACGCTTTGGGCCCTTAACACGCTGTACTTTCAAACATTGCTTAGGCAGTACAGGAAGGCGGGTCTATAGGTGACGACCCGTATGTGAAACGGGCCCAATCGATGCAAGCAATTGACGATACAATTTTGCCGCCGCACTTAGCTGGATGTGAAGCAAGCAACAAGAAGTCGACAGATCAATTCGCAAACGATGTTTGGTTGCGGGGGTAGGATTTGTCGTCAGTCGGAACGCGTTGCGTTCCTTCCTCCGCCCGTCTGCGCGTCGCGTTGCTCCGCTTGCCTGAGAACCTTTACAAACAGACCTTTTGTCTGTTTGCGAGTTTCATTCCAACGTCCCAGAACCAACAAATCCCCGCCCGATGGACAAGGGTTTCAATATAGAAGTTTTTGTCTTGCGATAGACTCAGTGAGCCTCACCTCAAAATGGTCCCCCGGACCATTTTGCCCCTAAGGGGGACTGTTCGCTGGCCCACGGGGGTAGGATTTGAACTGTGCTGCCGCGCGAGCGATGCTCGCTTGCCGTTCGATCACTTTAGCAGGCGGCCTGTGCGCCTGCTCATCCGCGTTGCGGACCGTTCCGAACCCTTCAATTTATTCGCCTACGGCTCATTTCCCAAAGCAGTAAAATCAATTCTGCCTCACGACCAAACAAAAACCCGACACAAGGCCGGGTTCATGTTTGGTTGCGGGGGTGTGCAACCCACACTATTTGCTATCGGCGCGCTTGAGCGACATACCCATCAAGCAGCTGAATAAAAAGAGCTTTTAGGAACACCTCTGATCCTAGACCAGAGGTTTAGGGGCGGACAGAAACGATTCAATCGAACAACACAGATAAGGGTAATAGAAGATAGGCTGACCCTATGCTGAGCAGCCATATAGTGATCGATAGTTTCAACAGCCGTTTGTTGATCCGATCTGCCGCCTCGCAAGCTTTGGCAAGTTCCGGGTCCGCCGGACATGCCCGACCCGGACGATATAAGAGCCAACCCGCCAATAACAACAAGCCGCCAGTAATGGCAAAGGTCAATTCTTTGTACAGCCCCAAGGTCGAAAGAAATGGCAGGGCACTGTAAGTGCTGGCAATTACGGCTCCTAATCCCGCTGCAACAAAAATGATTGGAATAACACAACAGACCAGTGTGGTCGTTGATGCAAAGAGGATAAGCCAACCCCATTTCCTTGGACGCGTGGGCTCAACCATCACACCTGTCCTTGCATTCTTGAACGGGCGGGCAAGGGACGCTCCCATATGAGCAAAAAACACAACAGTCACCGGGTGAAGGTTTCAAGAGTTCTGAACAGCCTGGACAATTATAAAAATACTGGCATGAATCCGTCGGCATCTTCTCCTCAAATTGCCCGCCGCAATTCGGACAAGTGACAATTGTGTTGAGCACCGGGCGTATCAACATTTACCCATCTTCTTGCTGCGATAGGTGAACCCGGCATCATTGAACAGCTCTGTAAGGCGCTCATCTGAGAACGCTACCGTATCGGATGTGCATACCGAAACCATTCCCTGCTCCAGATCAACATCAATGTTCTTGACGCCGTCTATTTTCTTGAACTTTTTTTCAATCCCGTAAGCACAATAGGGGCACGCTACGCCATCCACCCGCATATCAAAGCGCGTACCTTCATGACCCTCCGATGCCATCGTCGGCACCGAAAAGAACACCGCCAGAACGGCGAGTTTTAAGATTGATTTTGTCATCGATTTCTCCTTTCGTTACCAGTGAAATTCCAGGGTCAGGCTCCCACGATAGTCGCTCTTAGCCTGCATTCCGTTGAGATTTGACCAGACGGGTACTTGCACGCCGGACTTGACTGCAAAGTTTCTCAAAGTCCAGAAAATGCCGGGTGAAAGAAAAAGTTCCCGACCACCGGAGTTGGCCAAGCTTACGCCACTTTGTGTGGACTGGTCAGTCCACTCTCCATTCAGTTCTAGTAAGAATACCGTGTCCGGGCGATAGTAGCTAGGAGGCGTTGGCCGATAACCGATTGCGAGATCGGCAAAGCCTTTATCTCCTCGATCAAGACCCGCATCTGTCTTTCCGTTATACCGATACCGTGCTGAAGCCCAGCGATACCATGTCAATCCTTCATATCCATAGGTCAGCCCGATAAGTGCATCGGTTGCGTCAGGCCCTACAGAGCTGCCCGACAAGTCAGAAATAAGCCTTGCAAGGATCGCTGCTGATTCCTGCGCCCTGAACTGATCATCTCTCCAAAATCTGTACTTCGTAAAAATGGACGGATTACCGATCCCGTCGGCACCGTCACTTCTGGCGACATAGGGAAGCTCAAGACCAATGGCCCAATCGCCGGTAACACCATAAGTCAATTCTGCGGCAGTATGAGATTCGCGGTCCCCGACCTGCTCAGACCGTTCTATATGCAACGCTGTCTCGACCCCTCCTTTGTATAGGACATGGGGACCAGGGGAAAAGATGGGGTCATGAGCCCAACTCTTACCTGAGACAAACAACGGCAGCAAAACAGCTCCTAATAGTGCCGAATATCTAAACTTCACCGCCTCCCCTTTCCTTCCCGTCCAGCCGGGACATGATCGCACAATCCTCAAGACCGCTGCTATCGCCCGCGCACTTTGTGATCAAGTTTTTAAGCTCAGCTTCGAGTGCCCGAAGCGATTTCAGTTTTTCCTGAACTTCTGCTAACTTCTTTTCTGCCTGACCTTTCACTTGCCGACAGGTTGTGTTGTTGCTCTCTTTCAACGATGCCAAATCACCGATTTCTGCAAGAGAAAAGCCAAGCTCTTTTGCCTCTCCGATGAAAGTCAATCGGTCCACATCCGAAGCTGAATATTCACGATAACCGGAAGGCCGGGTTGATGTAGGGGCCAGCAATCCCTGCCGCTCGTAATAGCGGATGGTATCAACGGAAAACCCTGTTTTTTTTGCCAGTTGTCCTATCAGCATTTCGACCTCCTATTTTCAGCCTAAACTATGGACCATAGTCCAGAGTCAAGGCGTTCGATTTGATTCCATTCACACATTCTATTCGTCACTCTCACCGCTATCTTGAGATGGCTTCCAGCCGCCGCCCATCGCTTTGATCAGATCGACAGACGCGCCAAGCTCAGCAAGCGTGGTCATCAACTGGCCGTCTTGGGCTTGTAAGAACGCATCACTTTCGCGCGACAAATCCCGATAGGAGATCGTTCCATTCGCGAATTGCTGCTCGGCAATTTTAAGCGTTTGCAATCTGGATTGCTTGCCGCCAGCCCGATGTTGGGCTTGCACGCCAATCCATTTGACCGCCGCAAGACTGTCTTCGGCTTCCCCATAAGCCTCTAAAACCGACTGAATATATAGCTCCGTCAACTCCAGTTTGCGCGCCTCCGCCTTATCTAGCTGGCCATGTAGCCTGCCCCCTTCAAACAGGGGCGCAGTGATTGAGCCAATCAAAGCCGCTATGGCAGACGGCGAGCCGATGATCGGTTGTGCCGCCGCAAGACCTGCCCCCAAATTGATCGAAGGATAGAGCGCGGCTTTTGCCCTCCCAATATCCGCATTTGCTGCAATCAACACGGCCTCTGCCGCCATCAAATCGGGCCGCCGTTCCAATAATTGAACCGGTTGCAAGACGGCCAATGGCGGCATCTTCACATTTGCCAACGCACCTCTTTCAAGCTCGAAGTCTTGCGGTGTATCTCCTACCAGTACCGCCAATGCGTTTCTGGCCTTTGCCTCTGCCAATGATATTGCTGCGACAGTCGTCGCTCTCTCGGCAATCACGGCCCGCTGTCCTGCAAACTGCCGGGCAACATCGCGCCCGGTTGCCAAGTCAGCATTCAGGCTTTCGAGCACAGCTTGCGCATTTTCATGAAGCTGTTCGGCTATGCTCCTACGTTCTGCGAGCGCCAAAGCGGTAAAGTAAGTTCGCGCAATCTCGGCGGTCAAAACCAATCGCAACGCCACATACTGATACTGCTCTTCATTCAACAGCGCCGCATAGGTTTCCTGCCGCGCTCTGTTTTTACCAAACAGATCAAGCTCATAGGATATTGCTGCGCCCGCGATCCAATCCCGCGTGGCAAAGCCGCCCTGCGGTGTGAGAGTGAATGGTCGGCTGTCGCCGCTATCTTCCAGGACCGCACGTTTCGACCCGCTCGCACTGAGCGACACGGACGGAAGCAGAGAAGCCCCAGCAATTTTCAGATCGGCCCTTGCCTGATCGATGCGGGCAAGCGAAGCCTTCAGGGAATGGTTATTTTGCAAACCTTGGCTTACAAGATCATCAAGCTGGCTGTCTCCATAAAGCCGCCACCATTCCTGTGGCACCTCTTCGGTGGCAGTGAGATCACCGCGCCAGTCTGAAGCGCTTATTTGAGAGCGCGCATAGTCCGGTGTTACCGAACAAGCCGTCAACACGCCGATGATCAGAAGACTTCCAAATCGCTTCATCATCTTCATGATCCTTCTCCTTCGGTGCTAGTGGGCAAACGCAGTCGCCATTGCATGTAAACAACGTAAAGAACCGGCAGCAGAATGAGAGTCAGCACGGTTGTACTGACCATCCCGCCCACCATAGGCAAGGCGATCCGGCGCATGACGTCGGAGCCCGGCCCTTCACTCAAAAAAATGGGAATGAGGCCCAGTATGATCACGCTGACCGTCATCAGTTTGGGACGCAGGCGCTGCAACGCCCCGTCCCGCACATTTTGTACAAGTCCATCGAAAATCTTTGGCGGATGTTCGCGCATTTGCTGGTCAATATAGAGCAGCATGATAATTGCTGTTTCAACGGCGATCCCGGCAAGCGCAATAAAGCCGACAGCCACAGCGACCGACATATTGTAACCGGCAAGCCAAACCCACCAGAAGCCACCAATAATGCCAAAAGGCAGTGACGCAAGGATCAAGGCTGTGCGATCAAAGCGGCCAAAATGTAGGTAAAGCAGTGTGAATATAATTAGCAGTGTAGCGGGTATGGCAATCGCCAGCCGTTCATTCGCCTGCTGCAACTGCTCAAACTGCCCGGAGAGTTTCAGAGAGTATCCGGCTGGCAGATCGAGCTCTTTGAGCGTTTCTTTTAAGTCAGCAATATAAGAACCCAAATCGCGGTCCTTGATATCCACAAACACAAAGCCGTTAAGCCGCGCATCTTCAGAGCGGATCATGGCTGGTCCATCTGCCACACGAATTTCCGCAATGTCAGCCATCGGCACTTGCAAACCTTCTGTACTAGGCACCAGAATATTATCTAAATCCACCAGATGCTCTCTATCCGGCCTGTCATACCGGACCATGATGGGATAGCGCTCCCGGCCTTCGATTGCTTCATCCAGCATCGTGCCGCCAAGCGCTGTTTGCACGATCATCTGGAAAGTGCCTATGGATACGCCATAACGCGCCAACGCACGGCGGTCAGGAACAATCTCAATATGTTTTGCGCCTTGCACACGGTCAGCAATGGCGCTGCGCGTACCAGGAACCGTTCGCGCAAGTTCTTCAACCTGCCGCGCCACCTGATCGATCTTGGTAAGGTCGGGGCCTGATATTTTAATGCCAACCGGCGTTCTGATCCCGGTCGTCAGCATTTCGATGCGGGTTTTGATGGGGTAATTCCAACTATTCATCATGCCGGGCAGTCGGACCCGCTGATCCATCTCCGCAATCAGCTTCTCAGGCGTTAGCCCTTCCCGCCATTCATCACGCGGCCTGAGTTCAACCCAGGTTTCGATCATCAAAAGCGGGGCCGGGTCGGTAGCAGAATTAGAACGCCCCGCCTTACCAAAGGCGTGTTTCACCTCTGGCACCGTCATAAGTTGCCGGTTTGTGACCTGCAAAATCTCCCGCGCTTTGGCGGTAGAAACCCCCGGTAAGGTCATCGGCATATAAAGAATGCCCCCTTCATAGAGCGGCGGCATAAACTCTGATCCCATTTTGGAAACGGGATAAGCCGTGCTGACCAAAGCGATGAGCCCGATGGCAAGCGTGATTTTCCTGAACTTAAGTGCTGCATTGAGCACCGGCTTATAAAGCGCAAGAAACAGCCGATTGACTGGATTTTTCTGTTCCGCTCGTATCTTCCCGCGAATGAGCCATAGCATCAGAACCGGAACAACGGTGACCGACAAAATGCTGGCGGCGGCCATGGCATAGGTTTTGGTAAAGGCGAGCGGCGCAAACAAACGTGATGATTGCCCTGTTAGAGCAAAGACCGGCACAAAAGAAACCGTGATAATCAGCAAGCTAAAGAATAGACCTGGCCCCACTTCTTTGGCGGCGGCGATCAGCGCCTGCCTGCGCTTTTTCTTGTCCGTCGCATCATCGAGCTGACCAAGCTTTCTATGGGCATTTTCCACCATCACAATGGAAGCATCGACCATTGCCCCAATAGCAATGGCAATACCGCCTAAAGACATGATGTTTGCTGTAATGCCTTGGGCAGACATTACGATGAAGGCCGCCAATATGCCGAGCGGCAATGTAATCACCGCGACAAAGGCACTGCGGGCGTGAAGCAAAAATAGGAAAGTAATGAGTATAACGACAAGACTTTCCTCGATGAGTTTTTCGGTAAGATAGTCAACCGATCCTTCAATAAGCTGGCTGCGGTCGTAAACGACCTTCAGCTCAACGCCAGCAGGCAGGCCTTGGCGTACAGACTCAAGGCGGTCTTTCACCCCTTCAATCACCGTCATGGCATTGGCACCGGGGCGCATAACCACAATGCCGCCCACCGCTTCACCCACACCGTTTAGTTCTGTGATCCCGCGCCGAATGGCCGGACCTTCAATAATGCGCGCCACATCACCCAATGTTACCGGCGTGCCGTTATGTGCTTTCAGCACGACAGCTTCCAGGTCAGCGGGCGTTCCGACATAGCCGAATGAACGGATCAGATATTCGGTCTCCGCCATTTCAAGGGTACGTCCGCCCGTTTCCTGATTGGCGCTGCGCACCCCGGCGATCACCGCTGTCATCGGCAGGTCGTAGGCGCGCAGCTTAACCGGATCAACGAGCACCTGATATTCTTTGACAAAGCCGCCCACACTGGCGACCTCCGCCACACCATCAACAGTGGCGAGTTCATATCGGACAAACCAGTCTTGTAAGCTACGAAGTTCCTGCAAATCATGGCCGCCGGTCCGGTCATATAGGGCATACTGAAATACCCAGCCGACGCCTGTGGCATCGGGGCCAAGCTGGGGCCGCGCACCTTGCGGAAGCTGGGAAGAAATTTGCGACAGGGATTCCAGCACGCGGCTGCGCGCCCAATACATGTCAACGCCATCCTCGAAGACAACATAAAGAAAGGATGTACCGAACATGGAAAAGCCGCGCACATCTTTGGTGCGGGGTAAGCTCAGCATCTGGCTTGCCAGCGGGAACGTCACCTGATCTTCGATAACTTGCGGGGCTTGCCCCGGCCATTCGGTTTTGATGATAACCTGCGTGTCTGACAAATCAGGAATGGCATCAAGCGGTGTGCGAGACACTGACAGGAAACCGGCAGCCAGCAGCACTATTGCCGCGAGCAACACCAGAAACTGATTATGGACAGACCATTCAATGATCCTGGCGACAACACTTTTGGAAGGATCGTGGGCTTCAATGGACATGATCACCCTCCATTTCCATGGAAGAGCTATCGCCTTCCATATCCATACCGCCCATATTGGCCATACCGCCGCGCAGATTACTTTCCGCATCAATCATGAACTGGCCCGACCGGACGATGGCATCGCCTTCTTGAACACCTGACAGGATTTCCGTCATGCCGCCTGCGGTGATCCCCACTTCCACATCAATGGGTAGGAACTGTCCATCACCCAGACTTTTGATCAGGCGCGCACCGGAACCTCCATACAGCACGGCCTCTGCTGGCACGGCCAATCGCTCCGCAGAATCAGTCTTGAATGCCACATCAACCAGATAACCCGGCTTAGGCTCGCCGTGACTATGCGGTAGCTCCAATCGAACCGTCGCTGTTCTGGTTTCAAGGTCGGCCACATGATGAATAAAGTCGACAGTGCTTTCATAACTCTTGCCGGTTTCCGGCACATGAACCATCGCCCTTTGGCCTTCGCGTAAGAACTGCACGCCCCGCACCGGCACATCGGCATTCACCCACACTTGAGAGAAATCCTGCATGGCAAGGGCCTGTTCACCCGGCTTCAGGTAGCTTCCTTCACTCACGTTCAGTGACACAACCGTGCCCGTTACCGGCGCATAAAACGGGGTTTCCTCCATCATTGCACCCGCCGCCTTGAAGGCTGCAATCGCCTTTTCATCCATGCCGTATAGGCGCAAGCGACGTTCAAGGTTCTCAACCGGCACGCCGCCACGTTTACCAATCAGATAATCTGACTGCGCGCTCATGATCTCAGGGCTGTAATAGGTAAAGAGCAAATCGCCTTTGGCAACCGTATCGCCCACGGCATCGGTTGCGAGATTGACGATCCAGCCCGGCGCTCTCATGTTCACCACAGTTTGATTGCGGCTGCTGGGAACAATCTCGCCAAAAGCCTTTATGTTCCTGCCAAAGGGAACTTTCTTCACTTCGGCTGTTTTGACACCCAAGGCCTGAATGAATTGCGGGGTGATGGACACCATCCCGCTCATCTGCTCCCCAGACCCCATGTCCATACCATCCATTGGAGATGTATCGACAACTTTGGGCACAAGTGTCATGCCGCAAATCGGGCAAGTATCCCCCGCCTCCCCCTCAATATGAGGGTGCATGGGGCAAATATAGATTTCTTCGGAATAAGCTGCTGGCACAAAGGCAAACAGCGCAACAACAAACAATAATACGCGCATAGCAATGCTCCTTTCTTTTGGCGTTAAGCGTCAAAGAAAGAGGCGGCTTATATGCGTATGCGCTGTGTGTTCAGAAAGATCGGAGGGTAGGTAGACTGCGAAAAGCCCTTATCAGGCGGACCGCGAATATAGCGGGCATCTACTATCCGCAAGCCATGGACCTGTTCGGCGACCCAAATGGCTAAGTCAATCTGCACCGTATCTGTCGGAGCTTTAATTATCGGCAATGGATCGGCCGCGACCATATCAACCTTGGCGCAATCGATGGTGATCATCATCGCCGGATCACTGTCCATTTCAGGCATTTCGCCATGGCACGGCACATCTTCCGCTTGTGCGACCATTGCGTCCATATTGGCGCACATGGTCTTTGCGCACGCCAAGCCCGGCGTGAGCATCACAAGCATCACCAATGACGTCAGAATCGATTTCATAACTATATTCTACACCATCCTAGCGCCAAATGCTATGCAAAGGTGAAAGCTGATAATATGCTTCATTTGGAGACAACGACCAAGACCAGTAAGGGCCTAAAATGACATCCCCTCTCAAAGCCGACTTCCAAGATGAGATGTACGCAGCAAGGCAGGCCTATGATGAAGCGAGATTTGATCCGGCTTTTGCGCACCTGGAACGCGCGCATATTATAGGGCAGCAGTTTTTCGCAGCTCACTGGCTGTCCCACTGGTGGATGCTGAAAATCGGCGTTAGACGCGGCGATAGCCGTGAAATCATGGGACAGATCATTAGGTTGATAGCCGTCATTCCCGGCTTTCTTTTTGGCTGGGTACCAAAGGGCAACACGGGCGGTGCTAACGTATCTGCAACGAGGCCAATGCCTATTCCGGATGATTTAAGCGGATTGCTTGCAGATTACAGTGTTTGGCGAGATGTGCGCAGACGCACCATTTTGTGGATCTTGGTTATCGCCTGTGCCGTTACCGTGAGCGTTATATGAAACTGTGCCCCTCGCTGAGATACGGCCAAAAAGGGCGACACGCCAATAGATATACTTCGGAGCGCCGCCCATAACCTTATTGCTTCAAACATCTCACCACAGAAATTGCCCCCGTTGGCGTATGGATAACCTCTGTGACGCTTATCTCCGAAAAGCCGGAACTGATGGCAAGCTCAGTCAAAATCCCATCCGCATTGGGCTGTGTTAGCTCATAGCCATCGAGCATCTGAATAATTTTGAAGCATTGTTTCATGAGCCAATTCGGCTGAACGGCATAATCGCCAATCATTAGCCTTCCGCCTGGTTTGAGCGCTTTGAACGCCGCCTTGATGATGGCTTCTTTTCCGGCTACCGGCACTTGATGGAGAACAAGTGTAACAACAACCACATCAAGACTTTCAGGATCAAAATATTGCCCTAAAGCATCCCCCATATCGTTGATAAGTTCGATGTCACCCGACGCATCCAGCTTTTCTTTGGCCCGTGCAATAATTTGGGGATCGGGATCGATCCCGAACAATTGCGCATAAGGCTGGTGTTGATGGATCAAGGACAGCAAAGAACCCGTGCCACAACCAATGTCCAATATTCGCTCACCCGATTGCAGGTCTAAGGCTTTCAGAACTGATTGCCGCCAAGCCCCCTCCCGCGTCAGGAGGGCAATAGCAGCGTCATATAAAGGTGTTAAGAACCGGTATCTCAGTACCGGCACATAGTCTTTATCTTGACTTGTCACTGTCCCACTCCTTCTTCAGCCATACAAAATGCCGCTACACCTGAGCGCTTCTTAACCTAAGAGCATTAAGAACAACGGATATAGAAGACGCACTCATGGCGAAGGCCGCAAACATCGGATTGATCAAAATGCCAAAAAACGGAAACAGCAAGCCTGCAGCAACCGGGACACCACTGGCATTGTAGACGAGAGCAAAGAACAGGTTTTGCCGGATGTTCCGCATGGTTGCTTGGGAGAGCCGACGCGCCCTTACAATGCCATCCAAATTACCCTTAACCAGAGTAAAGCCCGCACTTTCAATTGCTACATCCGCTCCCGTTCCCATAGCGATACCTACATCTGCTTGCGCAAGGGCTGGTGCATCATTCACCCCATCGCCTGCCATCGCGACCTTAAAGCCTTGATCTTGGAGCTCTTTGATGATCCGGGATTTGTCTTCAGGTAGAACATCCGCCCGAATTTCATC
Source organism: Alphaproteobacteria bacterium (assembly GCA_965229935.1). Taxonomy (GTDB): domain Bacteria; phylum Pseudomonadota; class Alphaproteobacteria; order SPJN01; family SPJN01; genus SPJN01. The sequence continues at coordinate 51,194 of CBDDKB010000002.1, read as the reverse complement.
AATACCAAGCCGCCCTGCCACCGCCTTCGCTGTCCGTTCATTGTCGCCCGTCGCCATGATGATCCGGAACCCCAGCTCATGGAGTGCCTTTAGGGCCGCAGGCGTTGTTTCCTTAACCGGATCGGCAACACTGACCAATCCTGAAATGGCACCATCCAGAACAACGAACATGACGGTTTCACCTTCATCCCGCCGCGCGTTCGCCGTATCAACCAAAGGGCCGCTATCCAAACCCATATCGGATATCAGTCGCGCATTCCCTAGCGCCACAGCATGGCCATCTACCACACCCTTCACGCCTTTGCCGGTAATCGCTTCAAAGTCAGTTGCATCAGCCATATCCACGCCGCGCTCTTCTGCCCCTTTCACAATCGCTTCGGCCAACGGATGCTCAGACCCCCGTTCAAGTGAAGCGGCCAGCCGCAAAACTTGTGCTTCATCATGGCCTTGCTCGGGCAACACAGCGATTAGTTTGGGCTTGCCCTCAGTCAAGGTGCCCGTCTTATCCACCATAAGAATCTCGACCTTCTCAAACCGCTCTAGCGATTCAGCATTCTTGATCAATACCCCGGCTTGCGCACCACGCCCGGTAGCCGTCATAATCGACATCGGCGTCGCCAATCCTAATGCGCAAGGGCATGCGATAATCAAAACCGCCACGGCTGCTACAAGCCCGTACGACAAAGCGGGATCAGGACCCCAAATCGCCCATACGACAAAAGAAGCCATCGCAACCAAAATAACAACGGGGACAAAATACCCAGCCACCATATCCGCATACTTTTGGATGGGTGCACGCGACCTTTGTGCGTTCGCCACCATTTCCACAATCTGCGACAGCATCGTATCGGCCCCAACACGCGTCGCTTCAATGATAAGGCTGCCGGTACCATTGATGGTCGCCCCTGTCACCGGGTCCCCAACCACCTTTTCCACTGGCACTGGTTCGCCCGAAATCATCGATTCATCGACAGCAGAACGTCCCTCAATTACTGCGCCATCCACAGGTACTTTCTCGCCGGGGCGTACTCGCACCTTGTCGCCGACTTGCACGTCCTCCAGAGGAACTTCTTCTTCGGTATCATCGTCACGAATCACACGCGCGGTCTTAGCCGCCATATCCAGCAAAGACCTAATGGCTGAGCCGGTACGCTCACGCGCCCGTAACTCCATGACTTGCCCCAAAAGAACTAAGGTCACAATCACCGCGCCTGCCTCAAAATAAACCCCCACATTGCCATCTGCATCCCGGAATCCTGACGGGAATATCTCCGGCACCAGCACAGCCGCAACGCTAAAGACATAGGCTGCCCCCGTGCCCATAGCGATGAGGCTGAACATGTTTAGATTCATCGTCCGAAAAGACTGATACCCGCGTTCCATAAACGGCCAGCCGACCCATAAAATAGCCGGCGTCCCCAACACGAACTCAATCCAAAGAGTTGTGCGTTCCCCCAAAAATTCGCGAATACCATGAATGCCAATGAAGGGTGACATTGAAAGTACTAGAAGCGGAACGGTAAGGACAACCCCAACCCAGAACCGCCGTGTAAAATCGACTAACTCCGGGTTCGGCCCCTCATCATCGGCAACAGAAACTGCCTCAACTTCAAGCCCCATTCCACAGAGGGGACATGACCCCGGTTCTGGTTTGCGGACCTCCGGGTGCATGGGACAGGTGTACACAGTGCCCGTAAACCCTTCGGGCACTTCATCGTATTTCCCCCCTTTTACGGGGGGACCATCGGCATTGTCGTGATGTCCATGGTGCGCACAATCTGAATGATTTTCAGAGTCAGATGCGTGGTGATCATGTGAAGTCATATCTAATTCTCCTGTCCAGAGTTGCTGTCACGGCAATGGTTGTATGTGGCTATATAAAACCCCGTCATAAGCTTTCTCCCTCTCGGTAGTACTTGCGCAAATAGAACCGTTCGCCGAGGAAGACAAAAAGAATTGCCGCAATGGAAATGTAGACAACCAATATGTCAGCTTGAGCCTTCATCCACAAAAAGGCCCCCAAGACCACCACATCAAAGGTGATCGCGGTGAGCAAGATAAAGGCATTGGCGTTGATTTTGTGCCGCAAATATCGAAACACGCCCCAATGCACTGCAATGTCCATCACTAGGTAAAATATTGCTCCCAGTGATGCGATGCGGCTCAAATCAAAAAAGATCGTCAGCACCATAGCTAACCCAATTGTATAAACGAGAGTATGCGTTTGGATTACCCCCGGCATACCAAAATGGCGATGCGGCACCAGTTTCATATCGGTCAGCATTGCAAGCATACGTGAAACTGCAAATGCGCTGGCAATGACACCTGAGACGGTCGCCAAAATGGCGAGCACTACAGTAAAGCGCAGGCCAAAATCTCCAAACGCTGGACGCGCTGCCTCAGCCAAAGCAAAGTTCTTCGCGGCGATAATTTGCGGCAGCGATAGATTCATCGCCACCGCCATGGCAACCAGGAAATAGACAACAACACATATCCCAATGGACCAAATGATTGCCCGGCCGACGTTCCGATGTGGGTCAACAATTTCTGACCCACTATTCGTAATGGTCGTAAAACCCTTATAGGCCAGAATGGCTAACGCCACTGATGCCACAAAGCCCATCGCGCTTCCGCCATCACCGGCAACGCCGCTAGGGCTTTCGAATGAGGCACCGGAGGCCCATAAACCGGCAATGCCAAAGGCGGCTATCCCTGCGATTTTGAGAAATGACATCACAAGCGAGAATGTTCCAATCGTCCGGTTGCCAGAGATATTAATCATGAATGCAAAAGCTAAGAGGCCAACCCCAAGCGCCGGAACAAGCCAGCTATCCTGTCCTTGGTCGAAGAGTTGCAATGTGTAGGTGCCAAAAGTCCGCGCCACCAGGCTCTCGTTAATGACCATTGAAAAATACATCAACAAACCGGAGGCAGCGGTGATAGCCCCCTTGCCATAGGCCTTCTCCAAAAACATGGCTATGCCACCGGCTGATGGGAAAGCATTGGACATTTTCACATATGAATAGGCGCTAAAGGCGGTCACCACTGCTGCCACCAAAAATACGGCAGGAAAAAACTGTCCGCTAAGCTCTGCAATCTGACCGGTTAGCGCGAAAATGCCCGCGCCTATAATTACAGCAGTCCCCATAGAGACGGCTCCAACTAGACTGAGACTATTTTTTCGATACTGTGTCTCTTTACTGTGATTTGAATGATCCATTTTCAGTATTCCGCGTCAGTATTCGGTGTCGAACGCAATCACGCTGCCGATAGAAATCTGTTTCATATCGCGTGATGTAGCACCGGAGCGTTCCCTTCAGAAAGCTCCGGTGTTTGCTTCATCCTTAGTGACTATGGCCACCATGGCCACCGCCACCACTTCGTTCATATTGTCCCGGATAGCCGCTGTTACCGCTACACGCCGTCAAGCCCATAGTCGCTGTCAACAGAACCAGTGAAATTAATAGAGTTGTTTTCTTTATAGCGCGCATTGCACATTCCTTTCATTATGTGAGGGACAAAGTTGTTAGAGCGGTGGTGTGTCAGCTATGGTTTTCATTGCCAGACCAAACGCTCAATACACGTCAGACCAAAGCCCTCGATTGATCTATCGCTATTAGGTGCTAATGAGCATGCCCGTCATGATCATGCGGGGCACTTACCTCTTCATCTTTGCTCTGCGTTGGCTGCTCATCCGTTACGTTTGGCTTATCAACATGCGGCGCGCTACTTTCGCCATGCGTTTGAGAGTTCTCGTCATCGGGCATGGTTTCGTGCATATCCATTGCCTCTCCATGATCATGAGCACCGGAATCTCCGTGATGGTCGTGGCCTGCTCCGCTGATTGCCGGTAGTTGCTTAACGCCTAGACCATAGCCATAAACGATATGACCACCCCACCATGCGGCGGTCGTAAACAAAGTCGCCGAGATCAGCATTGCGCCCACAAATGCCAGGGAAGGCTCCGATGCCCGCTTGATCCATCGCCATATCGCAAGGGCCATCAAAAATACTGCCGCTCCGAGCGCCCAATTACGGTGGACCGTCATCGCTTCATGCGAAGGACCGTCATGCCCGACCGTGAAATAGGCCTGAAACCCTGCCGCCACCGTCAAGACTACAGATAAAACTGCCAGCCCAAGGATCAGATCAGCGCTCTGCCGGATGGCTGGCAGACGACTGGATACAATCTCAACCTTGGACAGCACATAAAGACCGGCAGCCGTTACACTCAGCGCATATGCAAAATGAACGAGGACCGGATGAATATTTGGTTCAATCAATGACAACATTTCTACCTCCCTTAAAACCAAGCTCTGATACCAAGTACAAAGACGGCATTGTCATCATCCCCGCCAGTCGCTTCGATCATGTTTCCTGTTTCTCCGAGTGATTTTTGCCACTCAACACCAATATAGGGTGCAACCTCGCGCACAAATTCGTACCGAAGACGTAAGCCCAGATCGAGATTGGTAAAACCCGCGCCAATATTCCGATCGGAAACATCCTGCGCGGACATCTCAAGCTCCGCACGCGGTTGCAGAATCAAACGCTGCGTTAAAAGCAGCTCGTATTCAGTTTCAACTCTGGCGGTAAGATCACCCTCATCACTCAGGAATGCTACCGCATCCACCTCGAACCAGTAGGGTGCCAAGCCCTGAATACCTAGCACGGCATGCGCACGGCTATCGGGCTCCCAATCATACCGGATGCCTGCCTGCACATCCCAAAAGGATGAAACGGCATGAGACCATAAGGCCTGCATTTCTGCATCTTCGACCTCTTCACCAAGGTGCCATTCGCCCTCTGACTTAACCCAGAACTTGTCAGTGTCGCCGCCATACCAGCCCTGCACGTCCCAAACAGCAACTTTATTACCATCTGAAAATTGCGTTTCCAGCCTGTCCGCCATTGCGAACAGATGAGGCATCGAACCATGTGATGACTGCACTTCCGCGCGAGATTTCGCCATCGCTTCGGCGCCCCAATAGCTGTCGGCCTGCGACCAAGGGGGGCTTCCCTCTTCTGCATTCGCTACTGCACTACTGGTTAAAAACAAAACAGCACCTAAAGCGGCCTGAATTTTTGATCTGAAATGTCTCATTGGTCGCCTCCCTTTCCATGATGCATGTGGTGATGTTGATGCATATCGCTGCCGGATTTTGGCATCGCTTTCTTGCGCTTCATCATCTGATGATGGTCATGCTCCTCCGCTTTGGCCTTCGGCAAAACAGATACGACCTGCATCATGCCTGCATGCATGTGGTAGATGAGGTGGCAGTGGAACGCCCAATCCCCCACATGCTCCGCGCTGACATCAACGGACAGTTTTTCGCCGGGTTTAACGACCACCGTATGCTTTCGCGGCTTGTGTTCGCCGCCCCCATTGACAAGATCAAAGAACATGCCATGCAAATGGATGGGGTGAGGCATCATGGTATCGTTCACCATCGTCAGTCGTACGCGCTCACCCTCATGAAACTTTATCGACTCGATCACTTCGGAGAACTTCACGCCGTCAAACGACCACATGTAACGCTCCATATTGCTGGTTAGGTGAACGACAACCTCCCGCTCCGGTTCACGCAAGTCGGGATTACGCTCCAGCGCGCGAAGCTGGCTATAACGCAGAACGCGATGGGGGACATTATCAAGACCAATACCCGGTTCATCCAATCGACTCACAGGCATTGCAGCCACATTGACAACACCAGGACCACGCTCAATTTTTGCTTCCTGAACAGGCGGCCCGTGCGGATCGGGCATCATTCCGCTATGACCTGCATGCATGCTGTGGTCCATTTTGCTATGGTCCACGGAAGCGCCCATATTGTGTGGCATGGCACTATGGTCCATCTTCCTAGCATTATCTTTACTGTTCATATCATGGCTGCCATGACCACCCCCGCCGCCATGTGCGCCATGATCCATCCCCATATCGCGCATGGTTAGTGTCGGCACCGCACGGAGGGCAGGCTCTTTCGCCCGCATACCAGGTCTTGGCCCGAGTGTCGCAACCGCCTGTCCCGACCGATCGATGGACTCAGCAACGAAGGCATAAGCCCTGTCCTCCTTGGGTTCGATGATGACGTCATAAGTTTCCGCGACGCCCATCTGGAATTCATCAACTTCCAGTGGCTGCACGTTCAGCCCATCTGACTGCACAATTGTCATCGGCAAGCCGGGAATGCGGATATTGAATAATGTCATCGCTGCCGCATTGATTATCCGCAGACGGACACGTTCCCCCGGCACAAAAATGCCGTTCCAGTTATCTGCTGTAGAATGACCATTGATCAAATAGGTGTACGCGGGCGCGCCAATATCCGAGATATCACGAGGCGACATACGCATCGCGCCCCACATGGCCCGGTCCTCCAATGTCGCACCTAGCCCTTTTTCACCCACATCGTCGATAAAGTCGCCAAGATCGCGTTGCTGGTAATTGTAGTTATCGCTCATTTTCTTGAGCTTCGCGAACACGCGGTGCGGGTTTTCGAATGTCCAGTCGCCCAGCACCAACACATATTCGCGATCATAATGAACCGGATCAGCCCCTTTGGGGTCGATAATCAGCGGCCCGTAATGACCAAGCTGTTCCTGCAAACCCGAATGGGAATGATACCAATAGGTACCCGATTGCGGCACAGCAAACTTATAGGCAAAGGTCTCACCCGGCTTAATGCCGGGAAAGGTCACGCCCGGCACGCCGTCCATTTGAAACGGCACCAAAAGCCCGTGCCAATGAATAGACGTGTCTTTCATCAGGTGATTGTGAACACGCAAGGTGATCTCATCACCCTCACGAAAGCGGATTAGCGGGGCAGGAACCGTTCCGTTCACACCAACAGCATGAGCGGCGCGTCCCCCGATTGGGAAACTGAATTTTCCGATATTGAGGTCAAATTCTGTTCCTCTTAGTTCTTGTAAGCCAGAGTTTCCTCTACTTGCTGGCCAGGCCCAAGAGGGTAACAAGCTGTTTAACCCCATGCCCAGGCCAATGCTGGCCATGCCCTGCAGGACTTGTCTCCTGCCAACTTTTTGCGATTTCATAGTTTTTCTCTTTCTACACTTAACAATTGAACAAACGACAACGCCCGAGCGGCCCGATAAAAAGGCAACTCAAAAAAACTTGTCTAGTTCAATAAAAGTGTATGCAGAGAAACCGGTGTATCTTGCTTTAAAGTTCGCTGCGACGGCGGTCCGCTCTTACGCTCTATAGATGGCGCATAACGTGGCCGCTCTATATTAACAGCAAGTGCAACGAATTCGACTTTATCTGATGGTGACCCAAGCGCCGCTTCGGCAGGGGCCAGCACCGCCTCTTCAAGCGCCATATCATGGCATTGATCCTGACAATCGCCATGTGCGTCAATGTCAACCGCGCTTTCATCGCAAGCAGAATGGTCTGCACCATCCATACTAGCCATAGTCATTGGCGCGTTAGCTTCCATCGCCAAAGCGCATGTGCAAAGAGGTCCCGCCGCAAGCATTGCGACAAGAAGCATGGAGGCTATAAATTTATGAACCACAACCATACGATTTCCTCTTCACAAACCCACCATATACCCCTATAGGGTATATGTCAATGAGCTCTCAAACCGACATACAAAAGCGCTTGCGGCGTATAGAAGGCCAGGTGCGTGGCATCATGCAAATGGTCGAAGATGACCGCTATTGCATTGATATCATCCATCAGATTCAGGCAGCGCGTGCCGCTTTAGCCCGGGTTGAAGAAACCGTCCTTAAACATCATGCAGAAACCTGCATTCAGGACGCTATCGAATCTGGCAACACACAAGAGCAAAACCAGAAGATCGGTGAACTCTTAGAATTGATCTCAAAATCCAGACGTTAGCCCGGCTGACCATTCACACGATTATATAGCCAACCAATGAGATATCCGGTAACGCCCGCCACGACGGTCCAGGCAAGCCCCCCGATCAAAAATCCGATCAGGGGCATGTGCCACGACATGTCGCCAAAATCTGTGTGCAGCATGTGACCGGACATCCCGACCATCATGCTAGGCATCAGCCATATCAGAAGACCACATATAAACCATATGATCGCGACCGCACCTGCAAATGCAGCGGCCAAAGCAGAACTATTGAGCATAGAAACCTCCCATCTTGTAAGAGGGATAATGATCGGTGGATACAAATGACGCCGCATTGATTTGTATCAATGGTCGGCCCTCCGATGTCACTCAGACACCTCCCGTGTCAAAAGCGCTATGGCAGCATCATATAAGGGTGTCAGGAACCGATATCGCAATACCGGGATATAGTCAGCTTTTGGTTCCACGATTATTCAGTCCGCATTTCTTTGCGGGCCTCAAGAATAATTCGGACACCCCCTCGCAGGACAATAAAGCCAATAATGGCACCCACCACCAAGTCTGGCATGCGATTATCGAGAAGGTACACCAGTATGCCGCCGATGATCACACCAGTGTTGGCAATCACATCATTAACGGAAAATATCCAGCTTGCCCTCATATTTACATCACCGTCTCGATGTTTAGAGATAAGCTTGAGACAAATAACGTTCGCGACCAGTGCCATACTGCCAACACCGATCATAAAAACTGGATCAGGGCTGCCACCTTCCACAAAGCGGCGAACAACTTCCTGCATCGCAAAAAGCGCAAGAAGTATTTGGGCTATACCGCTAAATAGAGCCGCTTTTGATTTAACGGACGCGGCACGGCCAACGGCATACAAGCCGATGGAATAAACCGCCGCGTCCGCAAACATATCAAGGGAATCCGAAATCAAGGCAGTCGACTGAACAAGGATGCCTGCACCAAATTCTGCAAAAAACATCGACAAATTGATTAGCAAAAGCCAGATGAGCACTTTCTTTTGGGCTTCGTCTTTTGCTTCAAACTCGCAGCCGCAATCACTCATAGTTAAATCCTTCTATAGACACCACGGCAGCATTTCACCTGCCATGGCCCATTCTTTCAACAAATATTATGATTTCTCACGCTTCAAAAACGCCCGCCCCGGAAACCAATGGTAAAGCGCGGGCAACACCACGAGCGTAAGGATCGTCGAAGAAATGATCCCGCCGATCACAACTGTTGCAAGTGGCCTTTGAACCTCTGCCCCCGCCCCGGTGTTAAATGCCATAGGCACAAAACCAAGCGAGGCAACAAGTGCGGTCATTAATACGGGTCTTAATCTTGTGAGCGCCCCTTCGATGATTGCCTGATCAACCGAATGGCCCTTTGCTTGCAAATCACGAATAAATGAGATCATGACTACGCCATTCAAAACGGCCACACCGGAAAGCGCAATAAAGCCCACACCCGCTGAAATCGAAAGCGGAATATCACGCAACAACAAGGCGGCAATACCGCCCGTAAGCGCGAGCGGCACACCGGAAAAGACCACGAGCGCAGCACGCGCTGAATCAAAGGCCATAAACAAAAGGCCAAAGATCAATGCAAGAGCAATCGGCACAACAATGGTTAATCGCTGGCGCGCCGATATGAGCTGTTCAAACGTGCCGCCATATTCCACCCAATAGCCAGCAGGTAGTTTTGCTTCTGCGCCCACTTTATCCTGGAGTTCTTGCACAAAACTGGCGAGGTCACGGTCCCTCACATTGGCCGTAACGGTCACGCGGCGCTTGGCATTTTCACGGCTGATCTGGGCTGGTCCAAAGGCAATCGAAAGCGCCGCCACCTCCTGCAAAGGCACATAATCAGGCGTCTCATCTACACCCTCCTGCTCTGCCATCGGCAAGGGAACGGGCAGCCGGGCAAGCGCATCAATATCACCCCGCATTTTTTCGGGCAAGCGAACAACGATATCAAAGCGCCTATCTCCTTCATACAATACGCCCGCTTCGCGCCCGCCTATGGCAACTTCCACAACTTCCTGAACATCGGCGACACTTAGTCCATACCGTTCTAGCTGCTTGCGATTGGGTACAACGCTTAAGGTCGGAAGTCCGGTCACCTGCTCCACCTTCACGTCTGCCGCGCCTGGAACTGTCTGGACGAGCTTCTCGATTTCCTGAGCAGAGCGCAATAGCTGCTCCATATCATCGCCATACACTTTGACAGCGAGATCACTGCGAACACCTGAAATCAGCTCATTAAACCTGAGTTCAATCGGCTGGGAGAACTCATAGGCACTACCCGGTATGGCTTCCAGGGCGATTTCCATTTCTTCAATAAGTTCTGCCTTGGTTTTGTCCGGGTTTGGCCATTCATCCTTTGACTTTAACAAGACATAGATATCGGCGATATTGGGTGGCATAGCATCGGTCGCCACTTCTGCCGTTCCGATCCGCGCAATAACCGTGCGCACCTCACCAAATTTGAGGACTTCTTTTTCAAGTTCAAACTCCATCTCAACGGATTGAGTGAGCGAGGTGCCGGGTGCCCGCAAGGCCTGAATGGCGATATCCCCCTCATCAAGAGACGGTACAAATTCGGCCCCCATCCGGCTTGCGCCGAATAAGCTTAGGATGACCAGCACAATGGCAAAGCCGATAACCGGCAGAGGATGATGGATTGACCAGCGCAGAACCGGCGCATAGCCCCGTTTAGCAGCGCCGATGATACGGCCTTCCTTTTCATCCACCTTGCCCGTTACAAAGGCCGCAACAGCGGCAGGCACAAAGGTGATGGACAGCACCAAAGCCGACAGCAAAGCTGTTACCACCGTAAAGGCCATGGGGTGGAACATCTTTCCTTCTACGCCACTTAACGTGAAGATCGGCAAATAGACGACGGTGATAATGATGACGCCGAATATGCTTGGCTTGATCACCTCTGCCGTTGCACTCGCAGCAAGGGCATAGCGTTCTTCCTTTTCAAGCAATCTGCCAAGCCGGTGCTGCTCCATACCAAAACGGCGAATACAGTTTTCGATGATGATAACGGCCCCATCAACGATCAGGCCAAAATCGAGTGCCCCAAGGCTCATCAAATTGCCGGAGACTTTGTTCTCAACCATACCTGTAATCGTCATCAGCATGGAAATCGGGATCACCACTGCTGTGATCAACGCTGCCCGCAAATTACCCAACAGGAAAAAGAGAACAGCGATAACAAGCAGCGCACCCTCCAGTAGATTCTTTTCGACCGTCTTGATCGTGCGCTCAACAAGAGATGTGCGGTCGTAAACGGTCTTGGTGATCACACCTTCAGGTAGGGAAGTTGCGATCTCTTCCAACTTCTTGCCGACGCGCTGAGCAACGGCTTGGGAGTTTCCTCCCATCAGCATCATCGCCGTGCCAAGAACAACCTCCTTGCCATTCTCGGTTGCCGCGCCGGTACGAAGCGGCGAACCCAAATTCACATCTGCCACATCACGAATACGGATTGTCACCTCATCGCGCTTTGCCACGATGATACGGCCTATGTCCTCAATAGATTTAACCTGCCCCGGCACACGCACCAGATATTGTTCGCCATTGCGTTCAATATACCCGGCCCCCACATTGGCGTTGTTTCTTTCAAGCGCGTTCAAAACATCATGGATATTGAGATCAAAACTCAAAAGCCGTGCGGGATATGGCGTTACATGATATTGCTGTTCATATCCGCCGATGGTGTTGACCTCAACAACCCCTTTTAGGGTGCGAAGCTGCGGAACAATAATCCATTCCTGAATGGTCAGAAGGTCCATTGGCGTATATGCCGTGCCGTCTTCTTTTAAGGCCCCTTTTTCGGCCTCAACCGTATAGAAGTAAATCTCACCAAGGCCTGTTGATACCGGCCCCATAATGGGTTCAAGTCCGTCTGGGATTTCGCCTTTTATTTGCTGCAGCTTCTCAGCAATAAGCTGGCGGGCGAAGTAGATATCCGTCCCTTCATCAAATATGACCGTCACCTGTGACAGGCCATACCGTGAAAGAGAACGCGTATGGTCAAGATTGGGGATGCCGGACAGAACAGTTTCAATAGGAAAGGTTACGCGCTGCTCGACTTCCAGCGGTGAATAGCCGGGCGCTTCGGTGTTAATCTGCACCTGCACATTGGTGATATCAGGCACAGCGTCAATAGGAAGACGCGTAAAATTATAGGCCCCAAGGGCGCAGATACCGACGACGATGAGCATCACAAGCCATCGGTGACGAATAGATAAGGAAATGATGTTTTCTAACATGATCGCGGCTTTCTGTTGGGTTTAGTGAGAATGAGCCGCAGTGGCTTTCAAAATGTCTGATTTGATGATGAAGCTGCCTTTGGCGACATAGGCTTGTCCTGCCGTAAGGCCGTCCAAAACCTCAACAAACTTCGAATCTGAGACACCAAGTTTGACAGGATTTGGTTTGAACCGATTTCCGTCAGTGACGAACACCACGTCTCCATATTCTTCCATTTTCTGGACCGCACTGTGCGGGACAGCGATCTGCACCTGCCGACTTGAAACTGCAACATCACCTTCAACGGTCATGCCCGGCTTCCAAGCGCCTTCTTGATTTGCAAGCGGAACAATCGCGACAAGCGTTTGGCTAAGAGCGTCCGCTGTCGGAAACAACATGGTAATTTTAGCCGCCGCGGTCTTGTCCCGCTCAAGCGTATGAATGGTGACTGCTTGCTCAGCCGCAATGCGTTCCGCATCACGCGGGAAAACATGAAACTTGGCCCAGACTTCTGAAAGGTCTGCGATTTTGAACAGCGGATCAACGCCTGTGACATCACCGACATTGGTGTTCCGGCTTAATACAACCCCGTCTATCGGGGCTACCACGCGAAAGTCACGCAGGCTCTCATTTGCCTCAACAACTGCCAGCAACTGCCCCTTCTTTACCGTCTCACCCAGTTCTACATTCACGGAGTGAACAATTCCCGCAAACCGGGCGCGCACATCGGCCTTCCGATTTTGATCAAGTGTAATGCGTCCGGTCAGCGCGACGGTTTTTGCAATCGTGGCCGGTCCTGCCTGGTCCACAACCACGCCCATGCGTGCAGCTGAGTCAGGGCTTATTTTCGTGCTGCCCTCTTCGTGTTCATCATGCCCACCGTGACCATGATCATCATGCTCATCGCGGGCAGGCTTATGAGTGTCATGATCGTGGCCGTCATGTTTATCGCCAGACTCATCATGGTCATTTCCATTCATTTCGTCTTCATGATCATGGCCGGAATGATCAACATCCGATCCTTCTATGGCATGATCGGCAGATTCATTTTCGTCATGACCATGTTCACCATGCCGATGGGCAGCGTGGCCAGCTTCGTCAGATTCCGCCAGTACAGATGTTGTTACGGAGCCAAGAGCAAGAAGCAGCCCTGCTAAAAGCACGAGTGGAAGTTTAAGAGAGTTTGTTGTTGTCATTTTTATTCTCCTGATGATGTTGTAAGACGCTCAACGTCAGCGCGTGAGACGTGGTAGCGTTTAAGTGCGTTGTGATGCCCGGCGCGCGCCTGAAACAAAGTGCGCTGCGCATCAAGAACTTCTAAAAATGGGAACCGGCCTTTTTCAAAACCTTCACGGGACAGGCGGTATGCCTTCTCGGCTGCCGGTATCAATGTGGATTGGAAGCGGTTTGCTTCCCGATAGGCTGTCTGCCAATTTTGCCATGCTTCAACAAGTTGTTGACCGGCGAGCCTTCTGGCATCCTCCGCATTCCGAAGTTGTTGCTGGTAGAGTGCTTCTTCCTCCGCAACACCGCCCTGATTACGGTTCAATACGGGCAACGGAATTGAAGCACCTGCAATAACAGCATTGTCGTCGGTGTCGTTAAAGCGCCGTATACCAACTCTAAAGGTCGGATCGGGGATGGCCTGCGCCTTGGCAAGCCTTATCGCCGCTTTCTGTCCAGATGCCGCCATTGCAATAGCAAGCAGATTGGGGCTATCTGCCAAACGCGCTTGATAGGATTGCAGATCATTGGGAGGTGAAAGCTCGTAGAAATGATCGCTGTCAAGCACATGACTGAGGTGAGCTAAGCCGAGCAAGCTCGCGAGTGATGCCTTGGCTATGGCAAGTTCCCGCTCTGCATTTTCGCGCGCAATAACAGCGGTACTAAGCGCAACTTCTGCCTTGCTGAGCTGGATGTCAGACGACGCTGCCGCCGCAACCCGTTTTTTCACAATATCATGGACTTCACGGGCAAGACTTTCTTGGGACTGCGCCAGTCGAAGCGCTTCTTGTTCAACTAGGACAGTCTCGTATGCGATATGAACATCGCGCACTATCTCAAGGCGCATAGCCTCTGTTTGCAAATCCGCCGCAGACCGCAACAAAGATGCCTGTTCTTGCCGAGCACCCCGCTTACCGCCTATTTCAAATGTCTGACCGACACCTGCAAAATATTCGGCAGAATCCGTCCCATCATATGGACCCGTTCCCGCAAAATTCTCTACCTCTAGCTCCAGTTCCGGGTTTTGCCACAACCCCGCCTGTGTTTCGCGGCCTATCGCTGCGTCCCGCATTGCCATTGATGCCTTTAGGGCGGGTGACACGGCTATCGCCATATCTGTTGCCTCTTCCAGCGTCAAAATTGCACGGGCTGGCACAGCCTCCTCAGCCGCTGCGCTTCCCACACTTCCGAGAGGCATCAGCCCCACCAATAATACCAAAATTGCCTTTCTCATATGTACCTCACTCAAAACGATTGTGAACAGAACAAGCCTGTTCATTTCCCTGCGCGAAACAGGAACTGCCTTCTCGCAAACGGATTCCGTCTGCGTTTACGCTATCGTTTTGGGAGGTTTATTCATCGGGTAGTGAGGTGAACCTCGCACCCGGTCGGCGTGACGCGAAAGAGAGATCGCCGACGCATCCGGCACTGCAATGGTCAGATCAGAAAGATGGCCAATGATGTGGCCACAACCAAGATGGCACTCACATTGATCGCAATCCTCAAAGGGATCGGAATCTACTGAATCATCCACCGAAAGCTGTATTGTTCCATGATCATCGACCGCAATATTTGCATGCGCGTGAAAGCCTGACGCCAGTGCCATCAGCACGAGCGAAGCGATCACCAGTAATGTGGGCACCCGACGAGTCATAATTTCAAGCTACCAGATATTTCACGTCGGTCAATTCAATTTTTGAGAATGATTCTTAAAACAGTCAGTGCAAGGTGAGATTGATTTCGATCTCATAGTGATCGACATAGCTGTCTTTCTCAGAGGCCAATACATCGTTGAACAAGCGCGGCTCCGGAATGGGCGCTCCCTCTTGCAGCATCCCTTCTACATGAAAGTCGATAGCTTCGGCAAAACTGGCCCGCGCTTCATCAATAGTCTTGCCAGCGGACACGCAGCCCGGAATATCGGGAATATCGACCCAATATTCGGTTTCCGGTTCTTTTCTGATCAAGGCAATATAGGTCCGTTTCATAGCAATTCCTTATAACACAAATGTCAGAATGGCAGACTGTCATCGAATGACTGGGCGGCGATTTCATCAGGCAGAATGCGGATTGCCCCACGGCAGCCAAATTCAATGGCATGTAGCAGATCAACAACCTGTACCCAAAACTCATACTCTTCAGGGCAATCATGGTTCCTGTAGAAATCGCAATATAGCCCGGCCCAATACCAGCTTGTTTTACCGAGCACTTTTTCAATATCTTCAAAACAGCAGGCGGTTTCATAGACCTTGTGAGGCACGGTGGTGATTATGCCGTTGTGGCATTCGTCGCACTCTTCACGAAAATGGTGAATATCGCCCAACACAATTATCTCAGCGGTCTGTTCTGCCATGTTCTTTGTCTCCTTACCTATCGCGCCCACGATCGTGATCCTTTTTTCGGCGACGGTTACGCATATGCTCTTCACTGCGCGGATGGTGATCACGCTCATCGCCGCCATCGCTATCCCCCTCGTCTTGATCGGCACCGGAGGCGCGATCAAATTCTTGGGTTAAGTCCGGGATATCATGGCCAGCATGGCCACCGCCCTCGTGGCCACCTCGCACCTGACCGGCAGCGTCACGGAAGTGCTTGCTGAGACTATCAATATTGGTGCGGTTAAGCTCCTGACGCAGGCCTTGGTGGCGGGCACGCTCAAACTTCTGATCAAGCGCCGCAAATTCGCGGGCTTCAACCTTTTCTAGGTTGCGCAAGCGGCGCTCAATATCCTGCTCCAAGGCAGCATGTTTCCGTTCCTGAAGGCGCTGTTCTTCCTGATGGACAAAGGCCAGTGCCTCCCGGTCATTGGCCTGTCCCGCATGGCGCTTCTTGTCCTGATAGTCATGCAGCACGCGGCGCACGAACATGGCACCGGACGCACGCCCCAAAAACGCCATCAATCCTTTCGGGTTAAACAGCGCACGCTTGTCAGCAATGACCTGTTCTTGTTTGGCGATAGTGTCTTGCAGCCGCTTGGCCTCTGCAGCCTGCTTCTGCACAAGCGCGGCCTTTTCCTTAGCCATACGTTCCGCGAGACCGGCTTTTTCGGCCTCCAACGGTTTGCGGCGTTCAATATGGGACTGCTTCAACACATCGGCCTTGTCCGCCCATGCCTCGTAATCCATATGCTGGGTGAGCTGGTCACGATAACGGGCAGCGGCTTCCCGCGCCTCATCCACCGTTGGCAAGGCATCTGCCGGATAATCCTTCTCAAGGAAAGCCACCACGTCCTTTGAGCGCACCGACTTGTCATCAATCATACGGGGCAAGGCGCTCATATGGCCGTGCAAGTCCACCAGCACATAAGGCCGATTCCCCGTCGCCAGCACATAGCCCATATCGGCAAGAGCATTCACAAAGCCCTGCGGACTGTCTGCGCTGCGCCAAGCCTGCGTGACCTCGGCCATTCGCTCTTCCTTGGTGCGACCTGTATTGTTCTGCTGATGTTGATCGTAAAGGCTGTTCTGCCGGTTCTTCTGCTTTTTATCATGGGATTGTTCGTAGCCATCTGGCAGGACCAGATCATGATCACGGGCAAATTCCCGCGTCACCATCATCAGCTTTTGATGGTCAAAGCTCATCTGGATGGCTTTGCCCTCATCCGCATCAATCCGCGACCAGACGACGTGAGCGTGCTCGCGTCCGTTTTTGCAATGAAAGACCACGGCGCGGGGTTGATTGGCCAGCCCCAGACTATCTTCGACCCGGCCAATATAATCCATATATTGGTCACGGCTCATCGGGCCGTTGATCTTATCCCACGGATTAATCGACAGGCTGTAAAGATAGTTCTGGCATTTGGTCAGGCAGTCGGCCTGCAATTCCCATTCGGCGAATGCGCCGTGCAGATCGTGCGCCACCGCGCCCCGGATATGTGCAACTTCCACCTGCTCATTTTCCGCTTCGTTCTGCAAATGGGTTGCAAGGTCATTGCCGCCACCACGTTGAGAGGCAAAGGGGATCACGATCGCCGCCCCATCGCGTGGAAGCAGGCCTGCCGGATGGCAGTGAGCTCTGCCACCGCCTGTGCCAGTTTGAGCGCCACACCGGCATCCGTTCCGGCAATAAGACTGATCTCATGAAGATCATCATGCAGGCGGGCGGTCTGGCTCAACAGATGGGCGATGAGTTGCTTCTCAATCACAGGACGGCGTGAGGCACGGGGCACCTCCCCGCCGAATATGGCCTGCGTGATAAAGGCATTTCGGGAAAGACCGGAACGCTCCACCCGCAACCAAAACTCGGCTTCGAGTTCGGCGGGTGGCCGATAGGATATCGGCGCACTTCTTTTCTTGGGGCGTTCCTGTTTGTCTTTTCCGTTTTCCATGCCTCCTGCTTACTGAAGCAGCATCACGCCCTGCCTCGCGGCGTCCTCGCGGCATCCAAAGCTGCAAGGTTTGGTCCAGGGTTTTCAGGGGAGGCGAAGTCCCCTGAATGCAGGTCAAGGCGGCATACGCCTTGTGGAGGGTTTCAAGGGGCATCCAAAGCCCTTTGAGCGATGGGGCGCAAGGGGAGAGCGCAGTCTTCCCGGCTCGTGATTAAACGGCGAAACGTTTTCCTCAGCCAGATTGGGTCGATCCCGTGTCTGGCTGACCTATCGCTTCATGAAAGCATCCCAAAAGGATGATTGAATTTAGCGATAACCGAGGGGGGTTAGCGGGGGAGTGGAACATCCCCCCCAAGGTGCGCGTGGTAGTACCACGCACACCTTGTACTCCATCTTAATGCCTTCCACCTGCTCTTCCTTCAGTCTACGGAGAACATGGTTATCAAACCCTTAAAATCGCCCCAAAAGCCGCAGATTTTCCACACTTTCCGGACCATGGCGGGTCGAAACGGAGCGTTGCGGATAAACCAAACAGCCCAGCCATTTGCCTAATCCGAACGCGCTTATTGATCTTATCAGGATAACCCGAAACGAAAAGCGGGGACGCTTGCGCGCCCCCGCTTTAGCTGTGGGTATGTTTTAGGGTTTAGCCTTGCTCGCCGTCGGTCTCTTGACCTGCTTCGCGTAAAACGATGCGTCCGCCATTTGCGGGAACAAGGTCGAGCTGAACTGTCAGGCCTTTGGCATCTTCGTGATCCCAGGCGGCCCCGATGCGGGTCCAGTATGATTGATCACCGCGTTCTGAAACGTGATAGGCGATCAAGGCCGGTGCCTGATGTGTGCGTGTTTGGTTGCGAGGTTCTGTCATCTTAAGTCTCCTTTCATTTGATCTGTTTTGACGACGCGAACCCATTGGACAGGGCTTCAAGGCAGCCGGTCACCCTATAAGGGTTTACGGGCAACACGGGAGCGAAGCGAATGGAGCGGGCAGCCCGTTGACCGGCTGGTGTGCCCTGTCAGGTCTCGCGTGTATTTAGTCAAAACGGGTTCAAATGATTAGGGCTGACTTGATGATTTCGCTCTCGCACCGCCGCCACGAGGACAGCACGAGGCCCGCGCCCATCCCCTTCAGGCACGATCAATCTCAAGGACGTGAGAGGAACGCCATAGAGATGACCAATATGTTAGACAAATTTATGCAAGACATCCCGCGTGGTATCCCCTCGCGTCCGCTCAAGCAACAAACGGCACCGCAAGCGCGCTGGCAATCACCCGACGCCATCTGCAAAAGCACTGCGCTTGCCTATGACCCCAAGCGCCCTGAGGGGAAAATCCTGATGGGAGCCATCGGCGATAAGCTGATTGGCATAGAAGACAATCGCCATATCTTGACCGTAGCGGGCAGCCGTGCAGGTAAGTCCGTCACCGTCATTGGCAATATGTGCTTTTACCCCGGCAGCGTTCTGGCAACTGACCCCAAGGGCGAGCTTGCCAACATCACGGCTGCGCGCCGCGCAGCTCTTGGCCAAAAAGTTTATGTGCTTGATCCTTTCAATCAAACCACCGGAGAAGCCGCCAAACACCGCGCGCGCTTTAACCCGATGGCCATGCTGTCCCTAGATAGTCCTACTATCATTGAGGATGCAGCCCTGATCGGGGACGCGCTTGTCATCGCTGCGGGCAAAGACCCCCATTGGGATGAAAGCGCCCGCAACTTTATTGAAGGTGTCATTCTTCATGTCGCCACCGCCGTCACCCATGACGGAGAGCGTAATCTGGTAACCGTTCGTCGCCTACTACGTCACGCCCTGCAATGGCTTGGCACCGATGAGGATGGCGACTTTGCCTTGCGCGCCGAAATGCTGGCCAATGCCGATTGGCTTGCCAATGGCTGCGGCTATGCCGATGTTGCAGATGCCATTGAAGGCGCGGCGCTCGATTTCTTTGAAAAAAGCGAGAATGAGCGCGCTAGCGTGCTGTCTACCGTGCGCCGCCATACCAAGGTGCTCGAATACAGTGCCATGCGCTCTGTCCTTTCCGGCCATGATTTTGATCTGGCCGATTTGAAACGCGAAGCAGTCACCGTTTATCTATGCCTGCCAGCCAGCCGTATGGGCCTATGCAATCGCTGGCTGCGTATCTTCATCAACCAGCTCCTTGATGCAATGGAGCGGGAAAAGGCAAAAGCCGTCCATCCCGTTCTGGTCTGCCTTGATGAGTTTCCGGTGCTGGGGCATATGAGCCAGCTTGAAAACGCCGCAGGGCAGATTGCCTCTTTCGGCGTCAAGCTGTGGGTCATCCTGCAAGATTGGGGGCAAGGCACAACGCTTTACAAAGAGCGCTGGGAAAGCTTTGCCGCCAATGCCGGTATCATGCAGCTCTTTGGCAATAATGATGTGGCGACAACAGAATATATTTCCAAGCGTCTTGGCAAAACCCAGATCGCTGCCATTCGGGGTGGCGAAGTTGGACAGGATCAGGCTCGCCAAGGCCTGACTGGCAAATCCGAAACACTGGAACTACATGATTTGATGGCACCGGAAGAGATCACCCGACATTTTGCCCGATCAGATCCCCTCAAGCGCCAGCTTGTAATCTGGGCGGGCTATCACCCAATGATCTTGCAACGCGTTGAGTATTTTGATCGCGCCGGGCCGTTCGCAAAACTGTTCAATCAAGCATTGGACTAAGGTCGTCTCGCCAATCTAGTCCTTTGCGCCTCAGCCTGTTTGCGCTCCTTTATCGCAAGCAGGCGCGCCAGGGCCGGATTTTCACCAAACAAATAGGCCTTTTCAGAAGGCAGCCTACCCGCTCGGTCTCGCAGGAGATAATCGCATTTGCCGGATTCAATCAGCACCATCGCCACTTTCTTTGCATTGCGGGTAGCGGCGATATGCAGAACCGTATCGCCGAAACGCTCACGCTGCTGGTTCACATCAAACCCCGATTGAAGGCATGACAGCATGGCAATGGCGTCTCCGCGTTCTGCCGCGCGGTAGGCTGGATGTTCAAACCAGCTTTTGAAAATAAAGCGTTCGCGCAGCGGCACGCGCTCACCTTCCACGCCCACTGCCCCTTGACCTAACTCGGCTGTCAGGCGCGATAGGCGTTCCACATTCTGTTCATCTTCAAGCAGACGGTCTGTGAAATTGGTATGTTCTGTTCCTGCCATATCTTATTGCCCCACATGCCGGAAGCGGTGTCGATTATCAAGAAACTGACTCACGCTTGGGTCTTGCTGTCCCGACACAGGAAAGGTTTCACCATCGTCAGGATAATCATGATGCAACAATGTGAAAGACGGCGCGCGCTCGTCATTATCGCGGTTCATTGTGCTGACTAATGACAGATAGTAACGATTGCGGCCAACACCAAGTTCTTTCAGGAAGATCATGATGTTGTCTTCCGGCGTGAGGATTGCCCAGCCCGAATGCCGTGTCCGGCTTTCACATTCGTCCGGCCACTTAGCCGTGAATATCTCCATCCAGCCGGGGGCTTGGTCTTCATCAAAATCCCGTTCCAGCAAATGAACGACAGCAACGCCCTTATCGAGAGGTTTTTCGAACTTGAGTTCCAAATGCCTAATAAAGGGCGCTTCTTCCTGAACGGACCAATAGCGCCCCTCAATGTCATCGGGAAAGCCTATGCGCTGATAGCCATGCCGCCTGTCATTGTCGTGATCGAGAAAATCAAGCAAACGCATGGCAGCCTGAATATCGACATCACGTTCTTCCAGCTCATCTTCACTCAGCAGGTTCAGATCGGCATGAGTGGCGAAGTCACGAATGGCTTCCAGCCTGTCAGCCTTCGGGACGGTATATTTATATGTCCCGTCCTTTTGGCGGACGCCTTCGACAAATTGCCTAAGCCGTTCTGGTGGCACCACCACACCGGTATATTCGGCAATGGCCTCTGTCACGTCCTTCCATGTGAAACGCTCGTCATCATAAGTGCTTTCATAGGCGTGATAGGCCCGAAGCGCATTTCTTAAGCGCGCAAGCTGCCAATCCGTTAGCTGCATAAACCATTTTTCCTCTACGAGGTTGGCGCGAGGCCGCCAACCAAAGTGATCACGCATATTTGCACCATATTCGCCGGTGGCAAAGGCCTCCGGCCCCACAAATGGAGGCAAATATGCAATATCGTTCCCCTTTTGAAGGTGCGCCCCGCACCAAGATCATTACGGACAAAGATGGCCATCGTGCCTTTATCGTAAAGGCCCGCTATCTGACACCGTGGCGTTTCAAGCTCACCCGCTTTTGCAGCAACACTACCGCTTTTGTCGTGATGGTTACTACCTGTTGGTGGCTGGCTGAACATCCGGAAAGCCCCGACTGGTCGATACTTGTGGCGTTGATCGCGCCGTGGCTGCTTTGGTCGCTCTGGTTCAGCACATTTCGTCTGATTTTCAGCCGCACCAAGCGCATCAAGCTGAGCGAGGGAACCGTCAAAGCCGGTCGTTTTCTGGGCAAGGTTCGTTTTGATCGCAAGCTCGATCATAAGTTCGCGCTGCTGCCCCATGACTCTGCCAAGTTCGAGCAGATCAAACACGGCCTTGCCATCCAGAAAGAAGCCGCTCGCGGGCGCGCCATCGCAAAGCTGCCCGTCTATGGCAACTCCTTTCATCTGTCTTTCGATTATCTCGGGCAGCGCAATGACCTGATGACGATCTACGGGCAGGAAGAAGCCCTGCGCATTCTCACGCGCCTGATCGCCTGCGATGAAGTTTTGAACGCGCAATCCGGCTTGGGTGAAGGGTTTGCCACTCGCCCCGAGGATGACTGGAAAACCGGTCCCGGTGATCTTGATGAATAGGACACCCCAATGGAAGACTATGAACATAAAGAATGGGTCTATGTCGTCGGCCTGATATTCGGAATTGCCACTTGTTGGCATGTTCCCTTCTGGGTCGCCGACTGGATCGGCTATCGCGCGGAACTTGATATCCTTGCAGCCCGTGCTGAAAGCTGGGAAGGCTGGGCAGCCTTCGCCTTCCAAATCGGGCTTGTGATCACCGGCGGCGTTATCACCTTAGTCGCCGGTGTCGTCTCCCTGCTCACTATCGCAGGCATTTGGGTGGCGCTCGTTGCCACCGGCAAATGGGTTTGGCAGATGATCGTCATCACCGCCGAAGCATTGGCCGAGGCCATAGAATGTCTAGTGCGCGGGATTCTTTCGCTATTTCTGACGATAGTCAGCCTGATTTGGGAGATTGCGAGCTGGCCGTTTCGCACCCTCTATGAGCTGATGGCCGATTTCTTTGGCTGGATCGCAAGCAAAGTTCATGGGCGGAAGGCACTGCGCCGCAAACTGAAAGCCGCATACCGCGAAGAATATAGCGATGACTTTCATTCTTTTCGTGCCTTCCTGAAATATTGGAAAGCGCTTCAGCGGGGTGAACAGCCGCCCTATCCGAATAGCGACCCTGATCCCGATATCGGTGAACAGATGTACCGCGAGCAATTCGACAAAGCGCGCCGCCGTCAGGAAGAGCAACGCAAACGCGAACAGCAGAATCGAAAGAAACGCGGCGGGGCCGGTGGCGGCAAAAAGAAAGAACAGCCAAAGCCGAATACTGAAAAGCGTGATCACTATCGGGCAGCGCTTAAGCTTCTCGGTCTTTCTGAGCCCTTCACCAAGGCCGAACTAGGCGCGCGTTACAAAATGGCGATGAAAAAGGCCCATCCCGATGTGAGCGGCGATGCACGCCTTGCCACCCGCCTCAACATGGCTCGCGACTTAATACTGAAAACGAAAGGATGGAAATAATGGGTAAGCTGACAATCTGGAACAAAAAGAATGAAATTGTCGCGCGGGAAGAAACACCCTCTGCCACTGAACGCAGTTTCGAAGACACAATGCAGGCCTTGAAGGCCGCAAGCGGCAAGGTAGAACACCGCATCATCCCCATGCGCTGTGCCAAAACCTTGAAGCCGTTTGCCATTATTTGCAAACGCGCGCCCGATGAAAAGCGCTTCACGCTTGAGAAGATTGCAACAGAAACACCGGCAACTACTTCAAAGAAAGGTGTGCTGGCAAAACACTTTTCAGGTGGGAGCGGAACCAAGGCCGCTTTCGATGCTGCCGAGTTCAATTTGGCAAAATGGGATTGCCCTTGGTGTGGCGACTATAGCGGCACTGTGAATTGTGGACACTGCCAAGTCACCTATTGTGGCGGAACAAAAGTCCGGCATGACGATGGGCGAAAAACCTATACCTGCGCGCCCGGATGCCCAAGTACGGGTCAGACCCTTCAAGACAGCTTTGAGGTTCGCGCACATAAGGCAAAATCACTTCCGGGCAAGAAGGCACGACCGGCTCTGGAAAGCCCGAAAGAATCGGAACGCCTCCCTTATTTTGACGTGAAGCTGCTTCCGAAAAAATGATCAAAACAAAGGAAGCTGGCGTGCCTGCTCTTCATAGGCTTGCCAGTTTTTATCGCGCGCGGCGTCGTCCAGAACGGCGCGCGCGAATCCGAGAAATCACTTAGCAACACTGACACCAGCATTTTGCCAGTTCCAACAGCATGATATAAATAGTCATGTTCAAGAACGAAAACGAAATGCGCAGCTACATTTTTGAAAACTACCAAGATAGTTTTCATACATTGATCGCGGGCGCTAGACCTGCGGTGACGTGGAACAGGGATGCCTTCCCGCCAATCAGTCATCTCATTCAGCGACACACAGAAGAAAAGATAAACTCCCTTGTTGCCGAATTTGAGACTCTAGAACTTCAGGCTGAGGAACTACAGCTGATTAGACAGTGGGATACGACTACCAGAATCGACCTGTTTGGCATGAACCGCGAGTTCTACGGCGCTTGCATAATCGAATTGAAAAAGAGCCAACAAACTGAACGTCAAGCATATACAGAATTGCTGGCTTACGCCTCCCATTTTTGCCACTTGTTTCCCGGCCTATCTGAAGCCAACCTGACATCGGTGCTAGTTGCCCCAATGGAAGGCCGAGGTGTTCGCGACGCATATTTCCAAGAAGTTGTTATCAGTAACAAAAGACAGGTTGCTCTCATCCCAGATTTCAGCGCGCCAGAACTTTCTCTCAAGGTTTTCTACCCAGGGGAAGATTACTATCGTTGGTTTGAAAACCTTCTGTTTGATGATGATTCATTTCTAACTGTTGTAGCGTCTTTCCCGGTGGTAGACGGGTGGATTGACACTGACATTAACAGCGAGGGAAGTCCGCCGAACTATACGGTTCATACACTGAACTCGATTTCCCAGACGATTGCTCAGGTATTAGAACAAAACGGCTTTCATGGAATGGTTTATGCTCGGCAGCTGTGGGGTGAAGTTGCATCCTGTTTTCCAAACCCAAACAGCTTTGTAGTAACCGTGATGAATCCCTTTAGCCCCAGTCGGCACTATGTTCATGACGGCGATGTATATGGCCCGGGCAATCCCGAACGATTTCAGGATATTCAGGGAATACTGAACCAGTTGCGGGACTCGGATGATTTCATATCAGATCTTAGCAACTGCGTTCATGGCCAGATCATCAAAATCGTGCAGGACGCGCTTGGTTTTGCTTTCATGAATAACGATAACGAACGTGTTCCTATCGAAATTTCGATGCCGCATTGGGGCACTTTCAAAGAATCTATGTTGGAGGCCGTCACATGTCACAACCTTCAAATTTTCATGACTGGTATGATAAGCCAAGTATACCGTGATTACATTTCGCACATCTACCCCGAAGGTTTTGATGACATTTACTATGCTGACGATTTGCCAAAGTTTGCGTACGATACAATCGACAAGTTTCTCCCCGTTTGGGAAATAATAAGAGGTCTGTCAGCGGGACCTGATGATGAACTATAGAACCCTAAATATCAGGCGAACGCCTGCAATTTCAGTTTCGGTAAAGTCCATAGAAAGATCGCGGGCGATAGCGTCATAATCGATATAATTCGCCAAATGATCAGGAATATCGCCGTAAAGGCCTTCATCCACAAAACTTTCGGCAAGCTCGCGCATACAATCGCTTTCATAAATATCGACGTCGAACCCTTCTGGCGTATCTTTGGCCGGATCAAAGCTATAACCACATTCGCCTACGGCAATGATAAAGCGGCGCTTTTGCTCTTCGTCCCAATCGTCACACGCATCGAAAAAGCTGGAAAAGTTTGACTGATATAGCCCCCATGCTTTCGCCAAGGCGCAATCAATTTCATCGCCGTCAATAAATTCGATTTCAAATTCCTCGACAGGCTCGCCATAGTCATTGCGCAAGGCTTTGGCTTTCGCGTGATAATCTTCTGCCGATTCAAAATAAAACCCGCTGGCAGATATGTCATAGGGGTTGGCGTATAAAGTGGTCATGGGTCTGTCCCTTCTCTTTTCCCGCCAATAGGCAGGGGTTGCGTCATGCAACCTTGGTGCTTCGCCGAGAAGGGGGTAGCAAAGCGCAAGGAGGCTCCGACCGAGGGTCTGCCAGCTTGCTGGTGGAGACGGTTGGATGCCTTGCGCTGCGCGGGGGCAAAGCCCTTAGAGAACTCTTATTTTTGGATATTTTTGGGTATCCATTTGGATATCCATGCCGCTTTGCGGAGATTACAGCCCTTATTCTCCGCACATTGTGCGGAGAATATTCTTGCGAATGCGGAGAATAACCCTTATAATCTCCGCATAAGGTGCGGAGATTATGCCTACATATATATACGAACAAAGCGACTGGCCCCATTTTACCTTCGACGAGACAATCGTCGGAGAGCGCCTGCCTGCAATCAGTCGTGGGCAAGGCCGGTTGCTGGGGCGCATGGAAGCGCTCGGCTTCGAACTGCAACAGGAAGCCGAACTCCAAACGCTGACAGAAGATGTTTTGCGTTCCAGCGAAATCGAAGGCGAAATCCTCGATAAGCAGCAAGTCAGATCATCCATTGCCCGCCGTTTGGGAATGGATATTCCCGGCTTGGTAAAGCCCGACCATACCGTTGAAGGCGTAGTTGAAATGATGCTGGACGCCACACGCAACTATGACCAGCCGTTGACAGAAGACCGTCTGTTCGGCTGGCACGCTGCCCTGTTCCCGACAGGACGCAGCGGCATGTATAAAATCACCGTTGGAGACTGGCGCACGGATGAAAAAGGTCCGATGCAGGTCATCTCTCAAAAAGGTCGCCGCGAGATCGTTCACTTTGAAGCACCTGCCGCTGACCTCATTCCGAATGAGATGAAACAGTTCCTTGCATGGTGCGAAGCTTCGTATGCCGGTGACATGAACATTAAGGCCGCCATTGCGCATCTGTGGTTTGTCACCCTGCATCCCTTTGATGATGGCAATGGCCGAACCGCGCGCGCAATTGCGGATATGATGCTGGCGCGCGCCGAAGGCAGCCCGCATCGCTTCTACAGCATGTCTGCGCAAATTCAACGGGAGCACAAATCCTATTACGAAATTCTGGAAGCCACACAAAAAGGCGGGCTTGACATCACCCCTTGGCTTGTGTGGTTCCTCGACAACTTGGAAAAAGCCATTGAAGGGGCCGAAGACATAACCGCCAATGTTTTGGCCAAGGCACGGTTCTGGTCAGACCATGCGAATCGAAACTTTAATGACCGGCAAACAAAAATGCTCAATAGGCTGTTTGACGGTTTCGATGGAAAGCTGACATCGTCCAAATGGGCAAAAATTTGCAAATGCTCACAAGATACCGCCACACGTGATATCAATGATTTGATGGATCAGAATATTCTGGTTAAAGAGCCCGGCGGCGGACGTAGTACAAGCTACGCGCTGAACCATATCGATTGATATCGCCACATCATTTTTGCCACAAACTTGCCACAAGGAATTTCAGACCGATTCAGACAATGGCGGATTCCTGCGGTTTTTCATGTGGCAAAAAGTTGTGGCAAAAACGACCCTTTAGAGCCGTTTCTTTCCGTATTATTCCGCTAAGTCATTGAAAAGAAAGTGGTGACCGCTGAGGGATTCGAACCCTCGACCTACTGATTAAAAGTCAGTTTTTAATCCCTTTACTTCTGCGGGTTAGCGAGAACTTGCCACAGATTTGCCACATGAAAAATCAGGTTAACAGACGAGATAACATTCCTTGATCACCATGCTGCTCCTGCTCGACTTTATCGATCAAATGGCCATAGATATCGAATGTTGTTGAAATATTACTATGCCCCATCAACGTCTGAATGCGCTTGAGATTAAGTCTCTGTTCAATCAACATCGACGCATAGAAATGACGTAACGAGTAAGGTTTATATTTGGGCCGCTCCGTCGTCTTTCCATTTTTAACAACCGTCATAAGAAGTCCGGCCTCAACACTAAGCGCGCCGAAACAGCGCTTACTCCAATTGTTGATACACTGCCATTTCCCCCCTTTGGTCGGGAAAACCAGATCATACATATTGGGTGTGGCATGGTGATCCCTGTAATGCATCACCATCTCAAGCACATCAGGACTAATATCAATAAAACGGCGCGATGCTCGTGTTTTGGGCACAGAGAGCTTGCCGCAACGCTCGATGGCTCGCTCCACCTGGATACCGTTGCTTTTGATGCTGTCTCCGCCAAGCGCAAGATACTCTTGCGGGCGCATACCTGAGTCGATAGCCAAATAAATCATGGGGCGGTAGCGCTCCCATGATTGAGCAATCTGTGCATTCTTCGAGTTGGCAAGCCGATCTGCCGCCCGAAGCATTCCTGAAATTTCATCTGTGGTCGGAATTTCAACCGGCGTTTTATAGCGTGTCGCATTTTGGACCGATACGCCAGACGCAGCATTGGTTTCAATATAGCCTCTAAGGGCCATTTCATTCAGCACAGATTGAAAGCATGACAAAACCTTGCGCGCCAAATAGCGTGTCTGCGTTCGCAACAGCCAAGACCGAAACTCAACCACGTCAGTTGATTTCAGCTCGGCCAAATCACAAGGCCAATCAAAACCTTTCATAATATCTGCAAGGTATCGGTAATTTTGGAATGTGTATCGCGTCACCGGCTCACGTCCGCCGCGCCCTTCTGTGGCACAGATTTCAGGCCACTGATCAATCGCATCCGGCACGGTCATACCGGTTGCCGTGCTCGCGGCTTTCCAATCTTTTGAATTTTCGCGGAACTCACGCGCTTCTTTCAGCGTATCAAATGTTTTGAACGCATAGCCTGATTTTGTTGTGCTGCTGGGGTATCGGACCTGATATGTGGTGCCTTTCTTGCCTACCCGCTTTCTTATGTCTGCCATTAAGAATCATAATTTCTGATGCCGAGTCATTTGATCAAGAAACCTGTGAACCTTATCCACAGGTAAAATGGTTCTCGGCCTCTATCTGTCGTTTTCTGTAAACATTGATGAGCGACTGCTTTTCGATTTTCAGCCTGCCGTCTATGGGATCGATGAAGAATGGCAGCTTTCGTTTGCCATTCGCGTCCGGCTCTGCCGCGCGCTTCATCTGCCGTTTGTTGAACTCAACACCCATTTCGGACAGCACCTGCCGCGCTTCATCCAAATCTATGTAATGTGGTCCCGTCACACCGCCCTCCTAATGTCCGTCATAATCCAGACAGTGAGGCCGGTAGTGATGCGTATCAATCTTGAGCAAGGTGCCGCCGCCGGTCCGACGAACAACAATCGCTTCACCATACTCATTCGTAACCGGTATCCGCATACGGACGCCGGTGACATAGCGGACATTGTAAATGTCCTTCAAAGCATTGATGTCGGTGAGTATGGCTTGGGCGAGTTCATCAATCGATATCGTACCGAGTTCTCGGTACTCGATCATCAATCCGGGATTACGATTACGCTTTTTGTCGTCATTCTTCCCCATGCGCCTCCCATCTATGTGCCCGCAGCACATACTACAAGTATAAGGTGTATTTATTAACTTTTTCTTATCAAACCGGCTGGAATCGACCTGTGACAGCGCTTTTGGAACTTTTATTTCTGCGAAAGGCCGACAAATCTGGCCGCACAAACCTCACCGAATCCACTACATCCTTTCTCTGTCTCCTTTGACCCGTTCTCACCCGCATCAGCCCATCAAGGGCCTTAGCCAGTACATGGTGTGGGGATCAGGGCGTAAAGGCCTTGATGGACAAGGTCTTCGAACGAAAGGAGACTTAAGATGAGAAAGATATATACGGTTTCAGATTTACAGCATTTGAGCATTGGCAGCTTGCAGGCCCTGTTCCGTCAGGAAGCCGAAGCCCTGCACGGCGCAGAAGTCACACAGGCCATATCCCAAGCCAACTTGGAAAAGATCAGCCAAACAATATCCATTAAGCGCAAAGCGCCAGCCCTTAAACCTTGAACCGACGCATGGATCAACTGTCCACTGGTTTCTGTATACAGGAATCGATAGTTATTGCTTTCCTTGCCGAATGGCAGGATTCTAAGAATATTCGCCTTAAGGCTATCCACCAATATCAGAAATTTTGCCGACCCTTGCCATGTCTATAATCGATTCAGCTCTGGATTTTCTTTCTTCGCCCGCAAATGGAGTGGGGTTAGTCGAAAACGAGCGGAGCCTACAGCTAGAGCTTGGGATGCTATTTCGTAACCAAGACTACAACGTTCGGTTTGAAGCATCAGCAATAGTCCCGGCTCACCCACAACAGACAAAGCGGCAAAAAAGAGATATAGACCTATTGATTGATGATGGTGTTCGCACCTGCGCCATAGAGCTAAAAGTCCCCCTTGCAGGACGTGTACCGGAAACAATGTATGATTATTTCGCTGACATTGCGTTTATTGAGTCCGTTGTCCAGCAGGAAATCGCAGATCAAGGCCTGTGCATTTTAGTGACAAACAACGCTCAATTTTGGGACGGTCGAGAGCAAAGCGGGATTTACGAACCACTAAGGCTTTCTCAATCCCAATTGACCGGTAAATATCAAAAACCCACAGGCAGTAAAGATTCGAGCGTTTTTATCCAAGGAACATACCCTTTAACTTGGAAACCTGTAATTGCGAGCGAGTTGCTGCCCAACGCCAGATTCACAAGCGCGGTGGTCGCCTAAAAAATACCCCGTAGAAGATTCCTGCTGAATTTCCGCCCACGAGGCGACCACGAGGTTGGGACTGGCCAAACCATCCTATCCTCGTTTTCATGAACAAGGCCCTCAAACATACGAAGAAAGACGGTAACGGCCACCATGAGGCGGTCAAAGAGCTCGTCAAACTACTTGCGCGCGCCGCCGCAGAGCGCGATGATGCCTTATTCCAAAGTGCTCAGAGTGATCTCCCTGCCAAACAGCGGGGTGAACAGGATTCCAAATGACCCGCATTGCCATTTATGCCCGCTATTCCACCGATATGCAGCGTGAAGCCTCTATCGAAGATCAGGTGCGCTTGTGCTCGGAACGGGCGACACGCGAGGGTTGGCAGGTTGGCCAAACCTATATGGATCACGGGATTTCAGGGGCGAGTATGATGCGTCCCGGTATTCAATCGCTGATGCAGGATGCTCAGGACGGCAAATTCGACATAGTGATCGCAGAAGCACTGGATCGTTTGTCGCGCGATCAGGAAGACATTGCCGGAATCTATAAGCGCCTGTCTTTCGCAGGGGTTAAAATTCTCACCCTATCCGAAGGGGAGATTTCCCATCTTCATATTGGCCTTAAGGGCACGATGAATGCCCTCTTCCTCAAAGACCTTGCCGATAAGACGCGGCGCGGTCTGCGCGGACGTGTGGAGGCAGGAAAGTCCGGCGGCGGAAAATGCTATGGCTATGATGTCGTCAAGAAGTTCGACGCAAACGGGGAAGCCGTTAAAGGCGAGCGCAAAATCAACGCCGCCCAAGCCGCCATTGTTACCGAGATATTTGAAGCCTATGCGAATGGGCAATCGCCCAAAGCAATTGCCGCTGATCTCAATACGCGCGGCATCAAAGGCCCGACCGGCAAAGGCTGGTCGCAAAGCACCATCAATGGCAATCGCGAACGCGGCACCGGCATTTTGAACAATGAGCTTTATATCGGGCGGCTGGTCTGGAACCGGCTGCGCTATATTAAAGACCCTGATACCGGCAAGCGCGTATCGCGCCTCAATCCTGAATCTGATTGGATTATTCAGGACGTGCCAGACCTTGCCATCATTGACCAAGCACTATGGCAGGCCATCAAAACCCGTCAAAAAGGCCTGACCTTCAAAAAGCAATCCAGACAAGACGGCGACAAACTTTGGGATCGCCGTCGCCCCAAATATCTGTTCTCCGGCCTTATGACCTGCGGGGAATGCGGTGGCGGCTTCTCCAAGATTTCCAAGGACCATTTTGGCTGCTCAACCGCGCGCAACAAAGGCACCTGCTCCAATCGCCGGTCTATCCGCCGTGATGTACTGGAAGAAACTGTTTTGAACGGGCTTCAACATCACTTGATGGACCCGGAACTCGCTGCCTTGTTTGCAGAAGAATATACCGCCCATATGAACAAGCTGCGGATCGACCGCAACACCTCCCTTGAGGCTTGGAAAGCTGAATGGGAACGGGCAGACAAAGAACTCGACAAGCTGGTCGATGCTATTTGCGCCGGAACGCCTGCGGCCAAGGTAAAAGACCGCATGTGGGAACTGGAGCATCACAAGGAAGAATTGGAACGCCTGATTAACACGACCGATGAAGCGCCAACCTATATCCATCCGGAAATGGGCAAGCGCTATCGGGAGCAAGTGACCGATCTTGTTGCCATTTTGAACGAAGATGATAAGCGCGCCCAATCCGCTAACATCATCCGCTCACTTGTAGATAAGATTGTTCTTACCCCCGACACAGAAGCCGATAAGGGCCTCACCATAGACTTGCACGGAGCCTTGGCAGGCATCTTAAGCCTATGTTCTCAAAGCAAAAAGGCCGCCAGCATGTCTGCGGACGACCTTGAGCAAGTAGTGTTGGTTGCGGGGGTAGGATTTGAACCTACGACCTTCAGGTTATGAGCCTGACGAGCTACCGGGCTGCTCCACCCCGCGTTATGTTTGAGCCAAGAGCCGCAGCCCTATTTATTGTTTGTCTTGCTGTGCAAGACGGGGGCTGCTCCACCCCGCGTTATGTCTGAGCCAAGAGCCGCAGCCCTATTTATTGTTTGTCTTGCTGTGCAAGACGGGGGCTGCTCCACCCCGCGTTATGTCTGTTTTTGCGCGGTTCTTTTTACCGTTCCGCGCTAACGCGCTTCACTTAAGAACGCTTATAATCCGAGAGCCGCAGGCGTGAGCATCGAAGATGCAAACTGCCGTGAGGGCAAAAGGTTCTATCAAGTCCCTTAGCGTTTTTGCTTAGTGACATGCGATCGATAAGCGATGCTGAGGGAAGAGATACTGAAGAGGGATATGATTGAGATTAAGCAGACTTTATAGACCTGGCAGCGACCTACTCTCCCGTGCCTTAAGACAAAGTACCATCGGCGCAGAGACGTTTCACGGCCGAGTTCGGAATGGGATCGGGTGCAGCCATCTCGCTATGACCACCAGGTCAATAAAGCCTGCTTATTCTGTTTAGCGCTCACGGCATTCTCCGATCTTCCAGTTACAACAAAATAACTAGGCGATTGAGCCTCGCCCGACTTTTCGGGCGCCCTCGCGGAGACGATAACCGATAGGTTATCTGTCGCGAGCGCTATTTAATGTCTGATCCTCTTTTTGCGCGGTTCTTTTTACCGTTCCGCGCTAACGCGCTTCACTGAAGAACGCTTAATATTGGATGCTGATGTAATTCACATAATCTCAATAAGGGCAAAACAACCCGCCAAATTCATACTTGGCGGAGCGGCGCGATAGCGCCGGCCCTCGCAGCCGTAACGCAACGCGTTACTGGCGAAGAGATATTAAAAGCAGCGATTTTAACACTGCACATGAAGCTCAAAAGCCAAACGAGGGATTAGTACAACTTAGCTACACACATTACTGCGCTTCCACATGTTGCCTATCAACGTGGTGGTCTTCCACGCCTCTTCAGGGATGACTCGTTTCAAGGGGGGCTTCCCGCTTAGATGCTTTCAGCGGTTATCCCTTCCGAACTTAGCTACCCGGCTGTGCCGCTGGCGCGACAACCGGTCCACCAGAGGTTCGTCCACCCCGGTCCTCTCGTACTAGGGGCAGCTCCTCTCAATCATCCTACACCCATGGCAGATAGGGACCGAACTGTCTCACGACGTTCTAAACCCAGCTCACGTACCACTTTAATCGGCGAACAGCCGAACCCTTGGGACCTGCTCCAGCCCCAGGATGTGATGAGCCGACATCGAGGTGCCAAACACTGCCGTCGATATGGACTCTTGGGCAGTATCAGCCTGTTATCCCCGGCGTACCTTTTATCCGTTGAGCGATGGCCCTTCCACGCGGGACCACCGGATCACTATGACCGACTTTCGTCTCTGCTCGAACTGTCACTCTCGCAGTCAGGCAGGCTTATGCCATTGCACTCAACAACCGATTTCCGACCGGTCTGAGCCTACCTTCGCGCGCCTCCGTTACTCTTTGGGAGGCGACCGCCCCAGTCAAACTACCCGCCACACAGGGTCCCGGATCCTGCTTCAAGGATCGCGGTTAGATGCCAGAGACGACAAGGGTGGTATTTCACATTGCGGCTCCACTGGAACTGGCGCTCCAGTTTCAAAGCCTACCACCTATTCTACACATGTCGCCCCTAGCACCACTGTGAAGCTGTAGTAAAGGTGCACGGGGTCTTTCCGTCTAACCACGGGTAGCCGGCATTTTCACCGGCCATTCAATTTCGCTGAGTCGACGTTGGAGACAGTGGGGAAGTCGTTACGCCATTCGTGCAGGTCGGAACTTACCCGACAAGGAATTTCGCTACCTTAGGACCGTTATAGTTACGGCCGCCGTTTACCGGGGCTTCAATTCGGTGCTCTCACACCTCCTTTTAACCTTCCGGCACCGGGCAGGCGTCAGACCCTATACTGCGCTTTCGCAGCTTCGCAGAGCCCTGTGTTTTTAATAAACAGTCGCCACCCCCTAGTCTGTGCCCCCTTCACAAAGTTGCCTTCGCAAAGGGCCCCCTTCTCCCGAAGTTACGGGGGGATTTTGCCGAGTTCCTTCAACGTCGTTCTCTCAAGCGCCTTAGTATTCTCTACCTGTCCACCTGTGTCGGTTTGGGGTACGGTCTATGGCAGGGCTATTTCCTGGAACTGCTTCATCGCCCCCTCAATCCAATAAGAGGGAACAATCACCACAATTCGTCACTTCCTGCCTGGTTGAGGAATATTAACCTCATTCCCATCGACTACGCCTTTCGGCCTCGCCTTAGGGGCCGACTAACCCTGCGCTGATTAGCATTGCGCAGGAACCCTTGGACTTTCGGCGAGTGTGTCTCTCACACACTTTGTCGCTACTCATGTCAGCATTCGCACTTCTGATACCTCCACCATGCCTCACAGCACAGCTTCATCAGCCTACAGAACGCTCCGCTACCGCTTATCATAAATGATAAACCCGCAGTTTCGGTATATGGCTTGAGCCCCGGTACATCTTCGGCGCAGGACGGCTATTAGACCAGTGAGCTATTACGCTTTCTTTAAAGGATGGCTGCTTCTAAGCCAACCTCCTGGTTGTTTTGGCCTTCCCACATCCTTTCCCACTTAGCCATAATTTAGGGACCTTAACTGGCGGTTAGGGCTGTTTCCCTTTCGACCACGGACCTTAGCACCCGTGGTCTGTCTGCCATGCTATACTTACTGGTATTCGGAGTTTGGTTAGGTTTGGTAAAGCTCGCGCCCCCCTAGCCCATCCAGTGCTCTACCCCCAGCAGTAATACATGACGCACTACCTAAATAGTTTTCGCGGAGAACCAGCTATTTCCGAGTTTGATTGGCCTTTCACCCCTAGGCACAGGTCATCCCCGCATTTTTCAACATACGTGGGTTCGGTCCTCCAGTGCGTGTTACCGCACCTTCAACCTGCCCATACCTAGATCACTCGGTTTCGGGTCTAATGCATCGTACTAAAGCGCCGGTTAAGACTCGGTTTCCCTACGCATACACCTAACGGCTTAAGCTTGCACGATACACTAACTCGCTGACCCATTATGCAAAAGGTACGCTGTCAGGCCATAAAGACCCTCCAACTGTTTGTAAGCATTCGGTTTCAGGTTCTGTTTCACTCCCCTCGTCGGGGTGCTTTTCACCTTTCCCTCACGGTACTGGTTCACTATCGGTCATGCACGAGTACTTAGGCTTGGAGGGTGGTCCCCCCATGTTCAGACAGGATTTCACGTGTCCCGCCCTACTCGAGTCCTTCTAATTCATTTACACGTACGGGGCTGTCACCCACTATGGCGCTACTTTCCAGAAGCTTCCGCTCACTCATTAAAAGGCACTGGCCTGGTCCGCGTTCGCTCGCCACTACTAACGGAGTCTCGGTTGATGTCCTTTCCTCCAGGTACTGAGATGTTTCAGTTCCCCGGGTTTGCTTCTCTACCCTATGTATTCAGATAGAAATGACCCATACGGGCCGGGTTTCCCCATTCGGAAATCGCAGGATCAAAGCTTACTCACAGCTAACCTACGCTTATCGCAGTGTGTCACGTCCTTCATCGCCTGTGCAT
>CBDDKB010000002.1:0-10000 GCA_965229935.1 Alphaproteobacteria bacterium | reverse complement strand
CAAAACACGACATATCCAATCAGCGCATACCCCGCCATATAGGCAAGTCGCAGCCAAATAGCGTCTGTTTGGGCTGTTGAAGCAGTTTGATCTTGGGTCTGGGACATTGTTCCCTCCTTCTGTTACCCGTTTTATGTGGGTAGCAAATGGCGGTCTGACAAGTAGCCCCTACTGCTTTTTTGACCTTGATGAAGGCCAGTTGGGCCGTTCAAATCGGCCAAACAGAAGCAATCCTGCGATAAACCCACCCAAATGCGCCTCCCACGCGATTGATCGTGCGGGCGCCCCGGCAAAATTGATGTCAGACGCCCCAATTAATATAGAAAAGCCAATCCAGATCGCTGCAAAGATCAACAGGCGTCGATCCCCCAACCCCGCGAGCCGTTGGCGAAACAGCGCCGGACGGCCATTCACCTGCCCATAGGTTACAGGTGCCGTAATAATACGCCCCACAGCCCCCATAAGGCCTGATATGGCCGCAGAGGCCCCGATCATCGGGATCACGCTGCCCTGATTAAACACAAGGTACATCAACGCCCCAGCAACAGAACAAACAAGGCAGAACAATAAGAACCGCACGGGGGACAAGCGGCGCGCGACCGGTGTGCCAAATGCCAACAACCAAATTGAGTTCATAATCAAATGAAGCGCATCGCCATGCAGCAGCCCATAGGTCAGCAAGCTTGTCACATCGGTTAGCGGCGCGCCGGGAAAGGTATAGAGCACACCGTCTGAGGCCACGCCGTAACGAGCGGGAATAAACGCGCCCCAGATCAGCAAGGTCCGTTCCGCATCTTCTGCCAAAAATAGGCGCACAACATGCACAAGCGCCAATGCTGCAATGGAATTTACAACGATTGATGGCGCATTGAGAATCGGTTGCTTTTGTTGTGAAGAGTGATCAGTCATGGGGGCAGTTTGTCAGCCTGCCAAGGCGCGCTCAACCAAAAACAAGCGATCATTGCCGAAATACATGTCTTCACCATCAATGAATATTGTTGGAGAGCCGAAACCGCCACGTTCAATCAATTCTTGTGTATTGGCCTTAAGCTGTGCCTTCACATCATCCGACTGCATAGCCTTGTCGATAGCATCCCAATCAAGCCCCACCGCACCGCAGTGCTGCGCCAGAACAGTCGGGTCAG
The DNA here is from genome assembly GCA_965229935.1 of Alphaproteobacteria bacterium. GTDB lineage: Bacteria > Pseudomonadota > Alphaproteobacteria > SPJN01 > SPJN01 > SPJN01. The sequence continues at coordinate 8,855 of CBDDKB010000002.1, read as the reverse complement.
CAATATCCTGATCAAGCCCCCAATAGGCATGAAACAGCGCCCAAGAAAGCTCTGGCACCTTGTCAAACGCAGCGGCTGCAACGACAGCCCGCATCGGCGCAACGGCCCGCACCGGAAAAATTGACGGCCAATTTATTTCAAGATCATAGGCACGTGCCCAGTCACGCAAATCCTTCATCATATAGCGCGCCTTTTGCGGCTGGGGATTTGCACGTTGTTCATAAACGGATTGGTTGACGGCATTAAAAACACCGCCAACCAAGATAGGTTTCCAGATTATGTCTGCATCAGCAGCAGCGGCCAAACGCTCAATCTGCGAAAACGCCAAGTATGTCCAGGGGGAGGAGCAATCAAAGAAAAACTCAACCACCTTGGTCATAATTATTCTGCCGCGATCTCAACCGATTGCGCCTCAAGCGCCGGTTTACCAAGGATCATGTCCGACGCCTTTTCAGCGATCATGATCGTCGGCGCATTGGTGTTGCCACCGATCAATGTCGGCATGACAGACGCATCAATGACGCGCAGCCCTTCAACACCCTTCACACGCAGTTGATCATCAACAACGGCAGTCCGGTCCGTATCTGCACCCATCTTACACGTGCCAATCGGATGATAGATGGTTTCAGCCTTTTCACGAATAAAGCCGTCAATCTCGTCATCGGTCTGAATATGTTCACCCGGATTGATTTCCTTACCGCGATAAGGGTCGAACGCGGGTTGCATCATGATGTTACGGCTAAGCTTGACACCTGCACGCATCACTTCGACATCTTTCTGCTCTTTCAAATAATTCGGCTGGATCAAAGCATGGTCCTGCGGATTGAGTGACTTGAGCGAGATGTATCCCTTACTTTCAGGGCGCAACTGACAGACATGCAATGTATAACCATGGCCATCATATTTTTCGCGCGCATGGTCCATCATGATTGCCGGGATAAAGTGCAACTGCAAATCAGGCACATCGCAGGACGGATCAGATTTTAGGAAGGCACCTGTTTCAAGACCATTGCCGCGGCCCAACCCCTTTTTGAAAAAGGTGTACTGCATACCCGTCCACAACATGCGTGCAATATTGCCCTGCGAGTTTAGCGTAATATCCTGCGTGCATTCATAGTGCAGGCAGGCATCAAGATGGTCTTGCAAGTTCTGACCGACACCGGGCAGATCAGACACGACATCAAGGCCCCATTTCTGCAAATAGGCACCGTCACCAATACCTGACAGCAATAGCAGTTGCGGCGAATTGATGGCACCACCGGACAACAGCACTTCCTTGCCAGCACGAGCGGTAACTGTCTTACCCTTTTGTTGATATTCAACACCGACAGCGCGCTTGCCTTCAAAGATGACACGATTGGTCAGCGCCTCAACCTCTACCGTTAGGTTCGGGCGTTTCAAGATCGGCGTCAGATACCCTTTTGCAGCCGACCAGCGCTCACCATCATGAATGGTCAGCTGATATGGACCAACGCCTTCTTGCTGCGGACCGTTAAAGTCATCAGTAACAGGGTGACCGGCTTGCTTACCTGCCTCGATAAAGACATCGAACAGTTCGTTCATATCTTCACGATTTGAAACCCGCAGCGGACCTTCACCACCGTGGAAATCGTCACCGCCATTTTCATTGGACTCTGACCGTTTGAAATAGGGCAGAACATTTTCAAATGACCAGCCACGGCAGCCCATCTGGCTCCACAAATCATAGTCACGGGCATGACCACGAATATAGATCATCCCATTGATGGAGGATGATCCGCCAAGCACCTTGCCGCGCGGCCAATATAGCTTGCGATTATTCAGCTCTGACTGACCTTCGGTATAGTAATACCAATTGTCCTTTTTGCCGCTGATCATGCCGCCGACACCGGCAGGCATGTGGATCAAGACGTTATTGTCTTTGCCGCCGGCCTCAAGCAACAGAACCTTATTGTTGGGGTCTTCCGACAGACGGTTGGCAAGCACGCAGCCTGCAGAACCTGCCCCTACAATGATATAATCAAATTGTGCGTCGGCCATTTTCGTGTCCTTTTCCTCGTACCCTGACTGCTGCCAAATGCCAAAAGACACCGGGAAGCTAAGGGGCTGCACCTATGCTCTATCAATTCTGAATGGCGTCTTCATAATCGCGATTCAAAAGTGACGCAAGTGTCATCTTTTATATATCTAGGCACTCACTAAACATTCCGGGGATGGCGCAGCCCTATATCACTCAAATAACAGGCTTATTTGCCCTGCCAATTGGGTTTGCGTTTTTCTGCAAAGGCCTTGGGCCCCTCCATCAAATCTTCAGATTTGAACATATCATAAACCGCCTGGTATTTACCTTCAAAGGCGTCTTTATAGTCAGCCTGATTAAGCCCCTGCATTGCCGCTTCCTTGGTTGCACGCACAGACAAGGGGGCGCATTCAAGAATCATGCCCGCCCACTTTTTGGCCGTTTCCATCAATTGGTCACCGGGCACAACCTCGTTGACGAAGCCAAGCTCTTTGCCCTCTGCGGCAGGAACCTGACGGCCTGTCAACATCATGCCCATGGCCTGCTTCAACCCAATTTGGCGCGGCAGGCGATGAATACCACCGGCAAGAGCAGCCAGACCAACCTTCGGCTCAGGCAGGGCGAATTTTGCCGTGTCAGCAGCGATGATCAGATCGCAAGCCAATGCGATTTCAAACCCACCGCCCATAGCGAAACCGTTTACGGCGGCGATGATCGGCTTGTTACAGTCATAACGGGCGGTCAGGCCTGCAAACCCTGTTTCAGGCACGGTGATCGGATTGCCCTGCGCCTGCCAGACAAGATCATTCCCAGCGGAAAATGCCTTGTCGCCAGCGCCCGTGATAATCGCCACCCACTGGTCAGGGTCAGCGGCGAAATCGTCAAAGATTGCAGCCAGCTCATCATTTGCCGGGGGATGCAGGGCATTGCGCGCATCGGGACGATTGATGGTGACAATCGTCAAGTGGCCGTCTTTTTCTACTGAGGTGAATTCACCCATTTGAAATCTCCTTAATTTGTTGAGTTAGGATGTGAATTGGAAATATCAGTCAGCCTGCTTTTTCAAACCGGCCTTAAATCTTTTTGCGTTTTCGACATAATGCGCTGCCTGTAATTTCAGGAAGTCCGCATTTTCCGGCGGCAGCTCACGCACCACCTTGCCGGGGGAGCCCATGACCAGCGAATTGTCAGGAATTTCTTTACCCTCAGGGATCAGCGAGTTTGCACCAATAATGCAATTGCTGCCGATCTTTACATTGTTCAAAATGATGGCGCCGATCCCGATCAGGCTATTGTCGCCGACCGTGCAGCCATGCAACATCGCCTTGTGACCAACGGTGACATTCTTACCAATCACAAGGTCAATGCCATGATCAGTGTGCAAGACAGAATTATCCTGGATATTGCTGTTTTCGCCGATTTCAATTTTGTTCGGCATGTCGCCACGGATCACAACCCCAAACCAGACTGAGGCATCTTTCTTCAAAACAACATTGCCGATGACACTTGCGTTAGGTGCCACCCAATAATCATCCCCATCAGTTTGAATGGCCAAATCATCAAGCGAATAGACCGTCATCTTCTGTTCCTGTCACAATTTTAGAATATCAAGTGCGCGGGAGCATACCGGGCACAACCCGCCCTGTCATCACAAATGGCGCTAAAATAATGGTTCCAGCAATGCTTCCACAAAGGCAGCACCAACCCAGCCGCCAACAGGAATCGCCAGGTAAAGGAAAAGACGCAAAACCGTCCCGGTATCGGTCGGCCATTCCCTTGCGTCATGCACGGCCTGCCGCCACGCGATAAGGCCCGACAGCCTGGACCCGGCAGCATCATTTCCCTTTTCAAGTTCGTGCCGCGCCGTTGCGATCAGGGTAGACAGACGCTCAAGCTCGTCATTCTTGATTTGCGTCAATTTATTGTGGATCACCCGCATTGGCCCCCAAAAAGACTGAACAGCCATTAGCCCAGTCCCTAGAAAGAGTGGGATCATGCCCGGTTTTGACACCTGATCCCCAAGCGTCAGCAATAGCGTAACTGTCAACGCAACAATCCAGCCCAAGCCGTTGCGCAATGCCAAACGCGCGAAGGCGATCTGTCGTTGCGGCCTGAGTATATCGATTTCGGTAAGGGCGGCCGCCCGCTCTAATATGAAACGGGACCCGACGATATTGCGGTAAACATGCTTTGTGACATAGGCAAATAAATAAGGCAGAACAACAATATACCAGCCCGCAAAGATAAATCTTTCCGTAATCGAGACAGCATCAATCGTCATTGCGATTGCTAAAACAGCAAACAAAAGACCTGAAACCGCACCACCTATTTCCATGCGGCGCGCGCGCGCATTTAAAGCTGGTTCAGTGGATTTGGCTGCCCATTCTGATTTGATCTCATCAATACCGCCACTTTCAGGTAAAAAAGGAAGATCACCCAATATCCTGAAAACTCGCAGCTCCGTCGCATGTGCGGTCCAATGGCCCAGTGCGGCAAGACAACCTGTCATGACAGCCGCCCACATGCCGGTTTGCACAGGCACAATCGATTCACTGTCACCCGCCAATATCGGCAGATCGAAAGCCCACGCATAGGCAACATAAGACCCGCTGATTAGCGCGATCATTAAGATATAGCGCCAGATCGGCCAGACTTCAGATTCGTTTGTGTCAGCTGCCATAATGGCTTATCCGCATTTCAAGGTCAGGGCGCTCACGCTCAGCCGGTGTATCAGCGGCTGATCCAAAATAAAGGAAGCCTGCAATCTGCTCCCCCTCAGCCAACCCCAGATGGTCAGCCACTTTCGGCTCAAACGCCATCCATTCTGTCAACCACTGTCCAACATAGCCTTGGGCATGCGCAGCAAGCAGCATATTCTGACAGACTGCCCCTGTGGACATTATCTGCTCCCACTCAGGAATCGGTTTGGCCTCTGAGGGGCTATAGACCACCGCAATCATCAACGGTGCCCGCACCGGCAGGCCCGCCTGTGCAGCAGCGGTGTCCGGCCCCATCTCTGGGTTCACAGCGCCATAGATTTTGACCAAGGCCTTACCAAAAGCAATCCGAGCATCGCCCTGAAAAATGATAAAGCGCCAAGGCCCCAGCTTTCCATGATCGGGCACCCGATGCCCTGCCCGCAGAATGGCTTCCAACGCAGCATCGTCAGGCCCTGGGCCAACCATATCCTTCGCCTTGACGGATCGTCTTTGATGCAAAAGGTTAAGCGCGTTAGTCATTGGGTACAAATTCCCATCCAATTTGGTCACAATTTCAACAGACTGCATAAAAACACGCCACAGGCAGGATTCAAGCAAAGAATCTTCGCTTGCCCGCTTGGCGGACGGTCTTTGCTTCTATAGGGTAGCGACCCGATATTCATCAAATTTATTCGACTTTTGGGACCAGCTTTATGACCGATCAGGAACTGCGCTATGACGTGATGGTGCAAACCGCGCTGCGCAACGTGGTGAAGGAGGCGCTGTCGCTTGTGGCCGAACACGGCCTGCCCGGCGATCATCATTTCTATCTGGCCTTCAACCCTCAGCATCCCGAAGCAGTCGTTCCCGACTTTTTGAAAGAAAAGTTTGGCGAGGAAATGTCGATCGTGTTGCAGCATCAGTTCTGGGATTTGATCGTCAAGGATGATGGTTTTGGCGTAACACTGCAATTCGATCGCAAGCCCTATGAACTATGGGTGCCTTTCGATGCGTTGCGCGGCTTCTTCGATCCGTCCGTTCAGTTCGGCCTGCAATTCCAAGAAGGCGACGAAGAAGACGAAGACGAGTTCGATGACGACCGCAGCCATATCGGTCTTGCCAGCTTTGACGAAGAAGGCGCGGACCTGTCTGAGCTGAGCGATGAAGAACTTTTTGCAAGCTTTGAACGCAACAGCAATGACGAAGATGATAGCGCTGAAACTGCCGCCTCTGACGATGATGGTGCCAGCAAAGACAATGCCGCAGGCGATGATGATGACGGCAAGTCCCCCAAATCAGGCGAAGTGATCGCCCTTGACCAATTCAGAAAAAAGCCCTGATGGGCTCCCCCCTTCCTTTTTCGAGGATCAGATAATGACAAAGACACGCACAGAATCAGATACTTTTGGCCCGCTGAAAGTTCCAGCGGATAAATATTGGGGCGCACAAACCCAGCGCAGCCGCCAGAATTTCAAAATCGGTTGGGAAACCATGCCGATGGCCGTTATTCGCGGCTATGCGATCCTGAAACGGTCTGCCGCTGTTGCCAACATGGAATTGGGTGGTCTGAACAAAAAGGTCGGCAAGACCATTGTGAAAGCTGCGGACGAAGTGATCGCAGGCAAGCTTGATGAAAACTTCCCTCTTGTTGTTTGGCAAACCGGGTCTGGCACGCAGACCAATATGAACGTCAATGAAGTGATCTCTAACCGCGCCATTGAAATGCTGGGCGGTGAAATCGGCTCAAAAGACCCGGTGCATCCCAATGATCACGTGAATATGAGCCAGTCTTCAAATGACACCTTCCCCACCGCCATGCATATCGCAGCGGCAGAACAGATCAGCAATCAGTTGATCCCTGCCCTGACACATTTGCGCGATGCGTTGAAGGCCAAGTCAAAGGCATGGAACAAAATCATCAAAATTGGGCGTACACATACGCAAGACGCGACACCACTGACCCTTGGTCAGGAATTTTCAGGCTATGCCCAACAAGTTGATTATGGCATCCAACGCGCCAATGAATCGCTGAAGCGGCTTTATAATCTGGCACAGGGCGGCACCGCCGTTGGTACGGGCCTGAACGCCCCCAAAGGGTTCGATAAAAAAGTTGCAGCAGAAATCGCAGCCTTCACCGGACTACCTTTCAAAACGGCACCCAATAAGTTTGAGGCGTTGGCCGCCCATGATGCGATTGTTGAAGCATCAGGCGCGCTGAACACCATCGCGGTCAGCCTGATGAAGATTGCAAACGACATTCGTTTCCTCGGCTCAGGCCCCCGGTCAGGTTTGGGCGAATTGCAATTGCCGGAAAACGAACCCGGCTCCTCCATCATGCCGGGCAAGGTCAACCCCACCCAGTGTGAAGCACTGACCATGATCTGCGCACAGGTGATGGGCAACCACACAACAGTATCTGTTGCGGGGTCCAACGGTCATTTTGAGCTGAACGTGTTCAAGCCCGTCATGATCTATTCTTTGCTGCAATCAGTGCAACTGGTTTCAGATGGCGCAGTCAGCTTTACCGACAATTGCGTTGTCGGGATTGAGCCGAACGTGGATGAGATTGAACGGCTGATGGGTCGGTCACTGATGCTGGTGACAGCACTTGCGCCCACGATTGGTTATGATAATGCCGCCAAGGTTGCCAAGACCGCCCATAAGAACGGCACAACCTTGAAGGACGAAGCGGTTGGCATGGGCCTAGTGACCGAGGCTGAGTTCGACAAGATTGTCGATCCGCGCAAAATGATCGGCCCCAAATAAGCCCGGATGAAACGGTCTATTACCATTGCCGGACACAGGACAAGCCTGTCGCTTGAACCTGTGTTCTGGCAAGCCCTTCAACGACTGGCAGCCCAGCGCGGGGTTTCGGTTGCCGCGCTGGTCAAATCTATCGACGAAGATCGCGCCCAGGCACTTGATCCCGTCAACCCTGCTCGCACCTATTCGCTGTCTGCCCACATCAGGGTTTATCTGATGAAGGCGGCGCTGACGGATGAGTTGTCGGAACAGCCTTAAAATTTGAACAGCTTTTGCACGCCCTTTTTCACCAGCGAATTCAGGTAATATTTCTTGATCGCCTCGGTATCCAGCTTACGCTTCAAATTATCTGGTGGACCCTTAAACAACAGGCTGATCGGCGGCATGTCTTTTTTCTCTACCAAGAAGAACCCGGTGGCAAAGTTTGCATGCCAATTGGGCAAATCAAGCATCAAGTCTGTTGCCATACGCACATCTGATCCAACATCGGTCTTGATTTGTTTCGAGGTCATGACCCCATCAACAAATTGCAACCACATATCAAGATCATTGAAGGGCGTTTCGCCTTTCGTCAGCGCAGCGGGGATTTGGGCGGCGCCGCCCTTGTCAAAATTCCGCACGGCAAAGGCAAGTTTGCGCAAGTCCATGCCGCGCAGGGCACCCTTTTCGCCGGCAAATTTAACATCCCCCTTCAATCCCTTAACAAGATCGAACATTGATGCGCCACTGCTGTTGAAAGTCATTGTGCCATCAACCAACCCGGCAAAGCGGCCCTTGCGCCAAAAACCAAGGTCGACCTTTTCAAGGTCTGCATTCTTGACCACCAAATCAAACAGCATGGTGGAACGATCCTGACTGGCATCAAAGGTACCGCTTGCCTGCATCGGGCCACCGAATAATGCGCCTGTGAAGTCCTCTAACTTCAGCACGCCTTTGTTCAGGCTTGCCTCACCCTTCATGTCTGAAATATCGAGGCCAAAACCGATAAAACGATCAAGTGCCAGCGTAAAAGTGCCATCAACCGTCCTTAAAGGCGCAAAGGGCAAAGGCTCCCTTGACCATCGGTCACTATTGGCGGGCGCACTGTTATTGTTCGAGGCACGGCCCTTGCTATCAACCGTTGCAGGTACAACATCATTCATATCCAGATAAGGCCCGGACAAAGCGGCCTTGAATTGCGGGCGCTTACCGTCACTCATACCAGTTACCAACGCCGTGCCTGACAGGCGCGATTTGTTGGAGGCAAAAGTCAAACTATCAAGACGGGCTTGTCCCAATGCCGGGTCATAATCAGCCTTGACCATCAATTGATAGGGCAGCGCGCGGAAGCCAAGCTGGGCATTCACACGATTATTTTCCGCAGCGACATCAGTTTGCAAAAGGACCTGACGATA
>CBDDKB010000001.1:0-25929 GCA_965229935.1 Alphaproteobacteria bacterium | reverse complement strand
TATTCCGATTGCGATCTTTGTTGTGGTCGGTGCCTCTAACTCAGTCAATCTGACAGACGGACTTGATGGGCTGGCCATCGTTCCTGTGATGATTGCCGCCGCAAGTTTCGGCGTAATCTCCTATCTGGTCGGCAATGCAGTCTTTGTGTCCTACTTGCAGGTTCCCGGCGTTCCCGGCACGGGTGAGCTTGCAGTGTTCTGCGGCGCGCTGGTTGGCGCGGGGCTTGGTTTCCTTTGGTATAATGCACCGCCCGCCATGGTGTTTATGGGCGACACAGGCTCGCTTGCCCTTGGCGGTGCGCTCGGCATGGTTGGTGTTGCGACCAAGCATGAAGTTGTGCTCGCGATCATTGGTGGCCTGTTCGTGCTCGAAACCGTGTCGGTGATTGTGCAAGTCGCCTCGTTCAAGCTGACGGGCAAGCGCGTATTCCGTATGGCGCCGCTTCACCATCATTATGAACAAAAGGGGTGGGCTGAATCGACCATCGTTGTTCGTTTTTGGATCATTGCTGTTGTGCTGGCATTGATCGGCCTTTCAACCTTGAAGTTGAGGTAGCCGCTTGATCCGAGTGTCCACATATCAAGGACGACGCGTCGGCGTCTTTGGGCTTGGCCGCACAGGCCTTGCTGCCGCTGCTGCCTTGCAGGCGGGCGGTGCCGACGTGATCGTTTGGGATGATGGAACCGCCGGACAGGAAGCGGGCCGCGCCGCCGGGCTAACTGTAAAGCCACTGGATCATGAGTGCATGGCGACGCTTGCCGCGCTGGTTCTGTCGCCCGGCGTGCCTTTGACCCATCCGGAGCCCCATCCCCTGGTCGCGACAGCGCGAGAGCTGGGGTGCCCCGTTATCGGTGATATGGAATTGTTTGCGCAAGCAGTTGGGGGCAAGGCCAAAATCGTTGCGATTACTGGCACGAATGGCAAGTCCACAACAACCGCGCTTGTCGGGCATATTTTGGCGCAGGCCGGGCTGCGGACAGCAGTTGGCGGTAATATCGGTCATGCCGTCCTTGATCTGCCGGAACCTGATCAAACAGATGTCTATGTACTGGAACTGTCGTCCTACCAGATTGACCTGTGCCAAGGCTTTGCCGCCGATATTGCAGTCCTGTTGAACCTGACGCCTGATCATTTGGATCGTCATGGTGATATGGCTGGCTATACACTTGCGAAGGAGCGGCTGTTCGATATGGCCCCTGATGGCGGGCTGGCAGTCCTTGGTGTGGATAGCGACCCCGTTGCACCAATTGCGGCCCGTTTGGCGCAGGAAGGGCGGCTAAAAATCGTTCCGCTAAGTTTGCGGCGACAGGCCGGTCATGGTGTTAGCGCCAACAGTGATGCCCTAATAGACCTTGATCGCGACGGACATTGCGTCATGCACTTTGCCGACGCGCCACGCCTGCCGGGCGACCATAATCGCCAGAACATCGCGGCGGCCTATGCCGTGGCAAAGGCATTGAATGTCAGCGAGGCAACAATCATCAGCGCCATCCAAAGCTTCCCCGGTCTTGCGCATCGTTTGGAATTTTTGTGCGAGATTGACGGTGTGCGTTTTGTTAATGATTCCAAGGCAACAAATGCTGAGGCGACCCGGCATGCGCTTGCTGCCTTCAAAGACATTTATTGGCTTGCTGGCGGGCGCGCCAAGACGGATGGGCTGGGTCCGCTTGCGGGGCTGATGAGTGATGTGCGCGGGGCCTTTCTGTTTGGTGAGGATGCAGATCGGTTTCGCGACGAAATCGGGGCTGAGGCACCGGTTGCTATGTTTGATGACCTTGAAACGGCGACACAGGCTGCGTTTCATGCTGCACGCAAAGGCGGCGCTGCCGCCCCGGTGGTATTGCTGTCGCCTGCCGCTGCAAGCTTTGACCAGTTCAAGAGTTTTGAGGCACGCGGAGACGCCTTCCGCGCCATTGTTGAGACTATTCAGAATTCCGAAATGGGAGCCGCATCATGACGCCTTTTTTGCGTAGTGATACAAGCCGCATTGCCGAATGGTGGCGCACGATTGATCGGCCCCTGCTTGGCGCGCTGACCTTGTTGATTATGATCGGCATATTGATGATTTTTGCAGCCGGGCCAGGTGCTGCTGGGCGTTTAGGGCTCAGCACATGGCATTTTGTTATTCGGCAGATGATTTTTTTGATCCCCGCATTGGGCGTTATGCTGACACTATCCATGTTGGATGTGCGCGAGATCAAGCGCCTTGGGCTGTTGCTTCTTGTCGGTGCCATGATGCTGGTGGTGGCAACCCACTTGTTTTCGCCGGAAGTCAACGGCGCAACACGTTGGTTGTTTATCGGGCCATTCTCCCTTCAGCCTTCAGAATTGTTGAAGCCGGGACTGATTATCTGCACCGCGGCCTTGCTGGCAGCCGCGCGGCGCGAGGATGAGAAGGCGGGTTATCTGTTGATCGGCGTGGTTTATCTTGTGTGTGCAGGGCTGGTGCTGGCGCAAAAGGATTTTGGCCAAACGGTTTTGATCTCAATCGCCTTTGGGGCACAGCTATTCATGGCGGGCCTGCCTTTCCTGATCGTGATCGGTCTCGGCATTGCTGCGATGGGTGGGCTTGTGCTGATCTATATGTTTATGCCCCATGTGACGGCGCGTATTGATCGCTTCCTAGATCCATCGAGCGAAAATTACCAGGTGGAGAGGGCCTATGATGCCTTTGCTGCCGGGGGCCTATTTGGACGTGGCCCCGGCGAAGGGATTGTCAAATCGCAACTACCTGATGCGCATACTGATTATATATTTGCCGTAGCGGGGGAGGAGTTGGGCGCCATTGTGTGTCTGCTGATTCTGATGGTCTATTTGGGGATCATGCTGCGGGGATTGTCCTTGTCACATGATTCATCTGACCTGTTTGTGCAGCTTGCAACCGGCGGGCTTGTCGTCAGCTTTGGCATTCAGGCGTCTATCAATCTTGCGGTTAATCTTGATCTTGTGCCGTCGAAAGGGATGACGCTGCCCTTTATCTCCTATGGCGGATCATCATTGCTGGCCTTGGGAATCGGGATGGGCTTTTTGCTTGCCCTGACAAGGCGGCGACTGCCAGGTCGGTTGGCGCAAAGCTCACCCATCGGCACAACTGGATTTTCATTTATGGGAATGAGCCGATGATGCAATTGCCACGTAATCTTGCGCCCATTCATTTCGTCGGTATTGGCGGCATAGGGATGAGCGGCATTGCAGAAATGCTGCTAAATCTTGGCTATCAGGTGCAGGGGTCTGACCTGTCGCGGAACGCTAATGCCCAGCGTTTAGAAGGGTTGGGGGCAACGATCTATCAAGGTCATGATGGTGACAATCTTGGTGATGCGGAAGTTGTCGTTATCTCAACCGCGGTGAAGTCAGACAATGCAGAAGTTGTTGCGGCACGCGAACGGAACATTCCTGTCATTCGCCGGGCTGAAATGTTGGCCGAACTTATGCGCCTTAAATGGTCTGTCGCCGTTGGTGGTACGCATGGCAAAACCACAACGACCTCAATCGTTGCAGCCTTGATGGAAGCAGGCGGCCTTGACCCCACAGTAATTAATGGCGGCATCATCAATGCCTATGGCACCAATGCCCGCATGGGCGAGGGCGAATGGATGGTGGTTGAGGCTGATGAATCTGACGGCACTTTTAATCGCTTGCCCCACACTGCAGCCATCGTGACCAATATCGATCCTGAACATCTGGACCATTATGGCAGCTTTGATGCGTTGAAGCAGGCGTTTCACAATTTTGTGGCGACCATTCCGTTTTATGGTTTCGCAGCATTGTGCATTGATGATGAAAATGTGCAGACAATGTTGGGCGCGCTGCATGACCGTAAAATCACGACATATGGATTTTCGGCGCAGGCTGATCTGGCAATTCAGGATCTGACTTTTTTTGGTGGCGCAGCGCAGTTCAATTTGTTGCATCGTGACCCTCGCACTGGCGAAGAAAACAAAATCGACGGGTTGGTATTCCCTATGCCCGGGCAACACAATGTTCAAAATGCGACTGGGGCGATTGCCGTTGCGTTAGAGCTTGGCATTGATATCGCTGCGATCAAAAAAGGCTTAGCAGGCTTTGGCGGTGTGAAGCGCCGTTTCACCAAGGTCGGCACGCACAACACCACCGATATTATTGATGATTACGCCCATCACCCTGTTGAAATTAAGGCGGTGTTGAGTGCGGCCCGACAGGCCTATGACGGCAAGGTCGTAGCAGTGGTACAGCCCCATCGCTATACACGGTTGCGCGATCTGTTTGACGAATTCTGCACAGCCTTTAATGACGCTGATCTTGTTGTTGTTGCCGATGTTTATGAGGCAGGCGAAGCCCCGATCAAAGGCTATGACAAGCTGTCTTTAGTGGAAGGGTTGAAAGCGCGCGGCCATCGCAATGTCATCGCCTTGGACGCTGAATCTGCTCTTGCCGCCACGTTGCATGACCACGCGGCGGATGCCGATGTCGTTGTTTTGATGGGGGCGGGATCTATTTCGCGATGGGCCTATGCGCTGCCCGGTGCCTGGGAAGAGGTGGCGAAGTGACGGTTGCCCCGCTTCATAAATCTGATCTTGATGATCTGACTGTGCGCTTACAGGCAGTTTGCGCGCGTGTTGAGCGGGGCGTCGATCTCGCACCCTTCACTTGGTTCCGGGTCGGTGGTCCGGCAGATATTTTTGCCAATCCGCAAAATGAGGATGAGTTGGCCGCGCTTTTGTCTGCAACGCCAAAAAATATTCCTATCACCGTTTTGGGCGTCGGCTCCAACGTGATTATTCGCGATGGCGGCATTCGCGGCCTGGTGATTCGGCTGGGTAAGGGCTTTGCAGCGGTTGAATGTGACCCCCAGACGGGAGAGGTATCTGCAGGTGCCGCGGCGCTTGATGCGCGTGTGGCGCAGGCGGCGGCAAAAGTTGGTATTGCCGGGTTGGAATTCCTGCGCGGGATCCCAGGCAGTATAGGTGGTGCGCTGACCATGAATGCAGGTGCCTATGAAAATGATCTATCTAATCAACTGGTTAGCGCCCGAGCAATTGATTTTGACGGTACGATCCATGAGTTTCAGCCTGATGAATTGGGCTATAGCTATCGGCAGTCAAATCCGCCCATGCCTGTGATTTGGACCCGTGCCTTGTTGCGTGGCACACAGGGAAATGCGGATGAGATTACGGCCCGTATGGACCAAATCATGGCCGCCCGCGAAGACAGCCAACCGATTCGCGAACGCACCGGGGGTAGCACGTTCAAGAACCCTGATTTGGTGGAAAGCAAGGGCAAAAAAGCGTGGCAATTGATTGACGCAGCACAATGTCGTGGATTGCGAATCAGGGGCGCAATGGTGTCCACTCAACATTGCAATTTTTTGATCAATACAGGGGATGCGACCGCAGCAGACCTTGAAGAATTGGGAGAGACCGTCCGGGCGCGTGTGAAGGACCAGTCCGGGGTTGATCTTCATTGGGAAATTAAGCGCATCGGTGATGCAGCAATAAAAGGGGAGGGGGCATGACAAATACATCGACAATGATCAGCCCTGAGTCTCACATTGCTGTGTTGATGGGTGGCACTTCGTCAGAACGTGAAATTTCGCTGGTCACCGGGCGTGCCTGCGCAGAAGGGTTGCGTCAAGCAGGTTTTAAGGTTAGCGAGGTTGATGCAGCCGATGATGTGATCGGTCAGCTCACCTCACTACAACCCGATATTGTTTTTAACGGACTTCATGGCCCGTGGGGCGAAGACGGTCAGGTGCAGGGGCTGCTTGAAACACTGGGCATTCCTTATACGCATTCAGGCGTGTTAGCCTCAGCCCTTGCGATGGACAAGGCCCGCGCGCGAATGATCTTTGCTGCGAACAATATTCGTGTTGCAGAGGGCAAGACGGTCGCCCGTGAGGATTTCGCGAACGACAATGTGATGCCCACCCCTTATGTGGTGAAGCCGATCGCCGAAGGCTCATCCGTTGGTGTGATGATTGTACGCGAAGGTGATAATTTCGCCGCCAAGGCCTTGAACGATCCAGACTGGCATTATGGCGATGAAGTGTTGGTCGAACAGTTCGTGCCGGGGCGTGAACTGTCTGTTGCGGTTATGAACGGCAAGTCTCTTGGTGTGGTTGAGATTATCCCGGCTGAGGGATTTTATGATTTTGATGCCAAATATGCAGCAGGCGGGTCTGATCATATTATCCCTGCGCCCATTAATGATGACACTTATCGTGAAGCAGAACGGCTGGGTGAACAGGCCCATCAGGTGTTGGGCTGTCGCGGCGTGACGCGAACCGATATCCGCTTTGATGAGGCTGGCGAACTGACAGACGGAACGCCTGCGCTTTATGTGTTGGAAACCAATACACAGCCAGGTA
Source organism: Alphaproteobacteria bacterium (assembly GCA_965229935.1). Classification (GTDB taxonomy): domain Bacteria; phylum Pseudomonadota; class Alphaproteobacteria; order SPJN01; family SPJN01; genus SPJN01. The sequence goes on along the minus strand of CBDDKB010000001.1, from coordinate 19,582 downwards.
TGACGCCGACATCGTTGGTGCCTGAGCTTGCTGTTACGAAAGGCTACAGCTTTTCGGATCTTTGCCGCTGGATGGTGGAGGACGCCTCATGCCAAAGATAGGCGGCAATAAATCCAAGGCGCGGACGGCACCGCAAAAGCCGCAACGGGCAGGCGCGCGCGCGGCTAAGGTGGCAACGCCGGGCAGCAAGCGTATGGGCGTGCAGGGGCCCAGCCTGTGGCAGCGCTTTACTCGTCTTTGGGGCCGTTCAATAGTGTTGCGTCGCAGCAGTTATGCAGGCCTTGCCATGTTCACCGCGGGTGCGCTTGGCATCGCGGTGGCGAACAGCACGATCCCTGATCGCACGGAACAGTGGGTGTCGCAGACAGTGCAGCAGACCTTGGTCAGTGCTGGGTTTGTGGTCGATGATGTAACAGTTGCGGGCCGTCATCGCACCAGCCGGGAAGAGTTGATGGCCGCCCTTCGCATCAAGCGTGACATGCCGATTATGTCGTTAGACCCTGCAGAGTCTAAAGCGCGGCTTGAAGCATTGCCCTGGGTGGCAGAGGCGCGGGTCGCGCGCTTGTTGCCTGACACGGTACATGTGGTTTTGATTGAACGTGAGCCTTTTGCCATTTGGCAGCGCCAGAGTAAATTGAGCTTGATTGATCGCGAAGGTGTTGTGATTGCCGGGGTAGATCTTGGGCCCCATGCTGCCTTGCCGATTATCGCCGGCGATGGTGCACCTGATCACGCTGCCGAAATTCTTGATCTGTTGCGCGCCGAACCGCAATTGGGCGCAAAGGTTGATGCGGCTGTCCGCGTTGGTAATCGGCGTTGGAATGTGCGTTTGGCGAACGGTGTCACAATTGCCTTGCCTGAGGCTGACCCGGCCCGTGCATGGGCGTTCCTGTCTGATTTGCAGCAGGAGCAGGACTTGCTTAGCCGCGATATCGATATGATCGATCTGCGACAGGATTCTCGCATCACCATTCGCGCAAAAAAGGCTGATGGGACACCCGGACGGGAAAGCCGGATCGAAGTCATTAAAGCCGGTGGGGAGGACGCCTGATGGCCCGCGCCCCAACCACATATCACATGCGTCTTGCAGGTCAGGGTGGCGGTGGCCGTCCGGTACAGATCGCTGCGCTTGATGTGGGAAGCTATAAAGTCACCTGCATCATTGCGATCGCGGGTGAGCGGATGGAAGACCATGGTCCGTCAATTCGTGTCACTGGCGTTGGTCATCAAATGTGTCAGGGCCTGAAAAATGGCGTTGTCGTTGATGTCGGCGCAACCGCGATGGCTATTCGTGCTGCGGTCGATAATGCCGAGGTTATGGCCCGCACGCAGATTGATTCCGTTTTTGTGAATGTAAGCTGTGGCGATATTCGCAGCCACACAGTTTCGGTGGGCGTGAATGTCGGTGGTCACAGGATCGGGGATGGTGATCTGTCCCGCGTCTTGCGTGATGCGGTTGCCGCAGCCAGCACAACCGAACGGCAAATCATTCATTCTATCCCGACAGGCTATACTGTTGACGGACATTCAGGGTCGCGCGATCCGCGCGGCATGTTCGCTAGCGAGCTTGGGGTGAACCTTCACATCGTCACTGCCTCCCAAGGGCCTGTGCGCAATTTGGTGGCCGCGGTGCACAGCGCATCGCTTGGCGTTGATGGTTTGGTCGCAACTGCCTATGCCAGCGGTATGGGCGTTTTGAGCGAGACAGAAATGGACCTTGGCGCCACCCTGATTGATATGGGTGCGGGGACAACCTCCATCGGTGTGTTCTATGAAAATTGCATGCTCTATACCGCCACAATCCCGCGCGGTGGTGCCCATGTAACCAGTGACCTTGCCTATGGTTTGCGCACCTCCCTTGCAGAGGCGGAGCGGATCAAGGTTCGTCACGGCAGTGCTGAGCTGATTGGTAATGATGGGCGCAAACAGGTTGAGTATCGTCAGGATGGCGATGATCCGCACCATCCACCCTATCAGATCGATGCGTCTGCCTTGCCCGGCTTTATCGGCCCGCGCGTCGAAGAAACTTTGGAAGCGGTCTATGACACGCTGAAGGCTGCTGGCCTGCACAGGCTGGCGGGACAAAATATTGTTTTGACAGGTGGGGCCAGCCAGTTGGCGGGTGTTGACCGCCTAGTCGACCGTATTATGGGCAAGTCTGTTCGGCTCGCCCATCGGCCATTGCGCCTAACTAATTTGCCGGAGATTGCCAATCAACCCGGCTATGCAACTTGCGGCGGACTGCTCAGCTATGCAGTGCGCAGCCCTCTTGAGGCATTGGAATTGAAGGACGCCGCGGATGCCGCTGGCGGTCATTCTGCCTTTGCCCGTTTCGGACAATGGTTGAAGAGGGCCTTTTGATGCAAGCAAACCCACAAGCCATTGTCGTTTATTAGGAAGGAAGCAGACCATGTCGCTCAATATCGGTATGCCCCAACCTTCGGATTTGTCGCCCCGCATTACGGTGTTCGGGGTCGGCGGTGCCGGGGGTAACGGGGTCAATAATATGATTGATGCCGGGCTCGAAGGTGTCGAGTTCGTTGTTGCCAACACAGATGCACAGGCGCTGGGCCAATCACTTGCCCAGAACCATATCCAGCTTGGTCAGGAATTGACCCAAGGGCTGGGTGCGGGCGCGCGCCCTGATGTTGGTGCCCAGGCCGCGATGGAGGCGATTGAGGAAATCAATGCGCATCTCGACGGCTCTCACATGGTGTTTGTCACCGCCGGTATGGGCGGTGGCACCGGAACAGGTGCGGCGCCGATTATTGCGCAGGCTGCGAAAGATCGCGGTATCCTGACCATTGGCGTTGTCACCAAACCCTTTGCCTATGAGGGTAAACGGCGCATGGAATCGGCAGAGGCCGGTATTTCTGAGCTTCAGAAATATGTGGATACACTGATTGTTATTCCCAATCAGAATCTGTTCCGCCTAGCCAATGAACAAACCACATTCGCCGATGCCTTTGCGATGGCAGACAATGTGCTGCGGTCAGGCGTTTGTGGTATCACTGACCTGATGGTGATGCCGGGGCTGATCAATCTTGACTTTGCCGACATTAAAACCGTTATGGCGGAAATGGGTAAAGCCATGATGGGCACAGGCGAAGAAGAAGGCGAGAACCGTGCGATCGACGCGGCAGAGTCGGCTATCTCCAACCCGTTGCTTGACGATGTGTCGATGCAGGGCGCACGCGGTGTGTTGATCAATATCACCGGCGGTATGGACATGACTTTGTATGAGGTTGATGCCGCAGCCAACCGTATTCGTGAAGAAGTTGATCCCGATGCCAATATCATTGTGGGGTCAACCTTCAATGATGCCATGGAAGGCCGCATGCGCGTGTCTATTGTGGCGACAGGGATTGAGGCTGAACTTGAAGCAGGCATGCCGCAGGGCCAGCGTCCGCCTTTGCGCGTCGTCAGCCCGCAACAGCAACAGCAACAGCGCCCAGCGGCACAGGCAGCGCCTGCACAGCGCCCGATGGCGCAGGCTGCACCCACAGCTGCTGCACGGCCTGCAACTGAGATTAAGGCAGAAATGGACGATGATGCCTTCATCGCTCCTGAACCTGCCCGCCCGGTTGTTGGTGCCGCTTCACCTGAAGATGCAGGGATGGTTGCTGAAACTGCTGCTGCGCCTGAACAGGAACCCAGCTTGTTCGGTGATATGACAGAAGCACAGCCGACGCAGCAAGAAAGCCAGCCGATGGCTGAGGCTCCCGTTGCACAGGCCCCTGTCGCTGCCGATCCGGCACCACAGCCGCAGGCCGCAGCACCGCAGGAACCGCAGCGCAAGCCCGGTCTGCTTGAGCGTGTCGCTGGTTTCGGCCTTGGCCGTAAGGCTGAACGCAAAGAAGCTGCGCCGCGTCAGGAGCCTGTGATGAACACGGCACCTGCAGCACCGGCACCTGAACCGCAGGTGCGCGTGTCCGCGCAACCGCAGGCGGCTGTTGCTGCTGCACCTGCTGCGGCACCTGAAGAACAGGAAGATATTGAACTTCCCGCATTCCTGCGTCGTCAGTCTAACTGACGGGGCAGACCGGCCTAGAAATCACCCTGTGGGTTGAGCGACCCTGCAGGGTGATTACTTGGGTGCGACAGTCTTGACCACTGAAAATAAGACGTGCCGATGGCGCGTCTTTTTTCATTTATTTTCAGCATGTTATGATGAAACAAAGAGCAACATTGCTTTATTTGTTATTGCTGTAACCGTTTTGTAAACACAGGCTAACAAATGCGCCCAAAAAAGCGCGCTGAATTTATAACTGTGGAAACACCAAGAATGTACATGCTGCAACCAACATCAGGTGAGTTCAAGAGTGAGTTGACCGGGGCCGATCAGGTGCTGGGTCAAAACACACTTAAAGAGACTGTGCGCGTTGACGGCATCGGCCTGCATAAAGGTACGCCCGTTACCTTGGTGATGCATCCTGCGCCTGCAGGTCATGGCATTGTGTTCCGCCGCGTTGATCTGGTCGATGCACTTGGTATCGAAAAGGCAACAATTGCTGCCCGGTTCGACACCGTTACCGAAACAACAATGTGCACCACAATCGGCAACGAACATGGGGCCAGCGTTGCTACCATCGAACATTTGATGGCCGCAATTGCCGGGCTTGCGATTGACAATCTGTTGATCGAAATCGATGGCCCGGAAGTGCCGATGATGGATGGTTCCTCTGCTGCATTTGTTGATGCGTTGACAAGTGGTGGTCTGAAACAATTGAATGCGCCGCGTTATGCGATCCGCATTTTGAAGCCCATCAAGGTAGAAGAGGGTGAGAAAATCACCGCGCTTGTACCTGCGGACATGTTCGGTGTTGATGTGGCTATTGATTTTACCTGCGAAGCGATTGGCAAACAGCGCGCGACCATGCCGATGATGAACGGCCAGTTCTGTGCAGAACTTAGCCGTGCCCGTACATTCGGCTTCCGCAAGGATGTTGACATGCTGCAGTCAATTGGTTTGGCGCTGGGCGGTTCGCTCGACAACGCCATCGTGATTGATGAAGACGATACAATCATGAATGAAGACGGTCTGCGCTTTGATGATGAATTTGTTCGTCACAAGGCTTTGGACGCGGTTGGGGATCTGGCACTGGCCGGGGCACCTATTTTGGGCCGGTTTGAAGGCAATCGCCCGGGCCATGATATGAACAACCGTGTGTTGCATGCCCTGTTCGCTGACGAAACGGCCTATGAACTGGTGCCTGTGACTGCGGATTTGGGTCTGCGTCTGCCGGGTCTTTGCTAACTTATTAAGTCAGATTTTTGGCTGAATTCAGCCCCTGCACAGAATGTGCGGGGGCTTTGTTTTTCTGACGAGCAGTTCTGCGCCATTTCAGGTCATAAATTCCCGCATTTCAGGCGTTCCAGCGCTGGTCTTCGGCGCTCGTCTGGTCTAAAACTTGGGGGAAATCTCTCATATCCTTCCTGATCCGATTCCCTGACATCGGCAAAGAACTGACTAATATGACTTCAATGCGTGGCAAATTGTTTGACCCTCGGTTTTTGGTAATGGCTTTGTTGGCGGTTACCCTTGCGGCCTGTTCCGGTGATGAAGACCCGGCTGCAGAAGGTCCCCCGTCATCATATGGCGATGGCGCGCGTCGCGCGGCCTTTGTCGAAACCCCTGTTGAAGATTTGTACAATCGGGCTTTGGATGAATTGCAGGGCGGTATTTACCGTCAGGCCGCTGCCATGTTTGACGAGGTGGAGCGTCAGCATCCTTATTCAGTATGGGCGCGCCGCGCCATGTTGATGAGTGCCTATGCCCATTATCTGGATGAAAGCTATGATTTGGCGATCCTATCAGCAGAACGCTTCTTGGCCCTTCATCCCGGGAATAAAAATGCACCCTATGCAAACTATCTGGTTGCGATTTGCTATTATGAGCAGATTTCAGATGTTGGCCGCGATCAGAAAATGACAGAGCTTGCCTTGGGGCGTTTGACAGAGGTAGCGCGTCGTTATCCTGAAACCAAATATGCGCGTGATGCCCGTTTGAAAATTGACCTGACGCGGGACCACCTGGCCGGCAAGGAAATGGCAATCGGCCGTTACTATATGAACAAGGGGCAATATGTTGCCTCTATCAATCGGTTTCGCATTGTTGCAACGACCTATCAAACCACAACACACGCACCTGAAGCCTTACACAGATTGGTGGAAAACTATCTGACAATCGGTCTGGCGGGCGAGGCGCAGACCGCCGCCGCTGTTCTTGGCTATAACTATCCGGGTTCAGATTGGTACCGGGATAGTTATGAGCTGTTGCAGGAAGTCGATCTGCAGCCCCAAATGCTTAACAATGCATGGGTTGATCAATTGCGGGCCAACAAAGGCGCGGCAGGTGGTGGGCAATCAGCTGCAAACACTGGTCGTGCAGCCTTGCTGGGGCAGCAGGTTGATGCGCCTAAGAACAATAATGATCGGGTGCCTTCGTCTGCACCTGTTGCGCCGGTGACATCGGGGCCGACAGGCATGCCATCTGCGCCGGCCTCACAGTCACCTCGTACAGCGCCATCTGCAGCACCGCAGGGAGCAGTGAATGGAGATGGTGGGTTTATCTCCAATTGGTGGCGTGATCTGGTTGGATCAGGTGATGAGGCGAAATCTGTCGCCCCCTCTGATCAATCGCCTGCTGACCCCGCTGCAATTACGCCGCCTGCAGATGTCAGTACGCCTGCTGATGTGCATAAGATTGGCACGAACGAGGATCCTGTTTTGCAAAAGGCACGGGCGCACCAAGCGCGTCGTGAGTTGCAACGTCAGGCCGAACAGGCGCGTCGTAAGGCGGAGCGGGGCGAAGAAGGTTCCTTCTGGCAACGCCTGTGGCCGTTTTAATTTAGGGGCAAGGCGGGAACGACAAAGACATGCTCGTTCATTTGTCCATTCGCAATATCGTGTTGATCGATGCGCTGAACTTGGATTTTTCAGCGGGTCTCACGGTACTGACCGGGGAAACCGGGGCCGGGAAATCTATATTGCTTGATTCGCTCGGCCTCGCCACAGGGGCGCGGGCAGATTATGGGCTGATCCGTCATGGGCAAGATAAGTCCAGCGTTACGGCTGTGTTTGATTTGCCGACATCCCATCCAGTAGCAGCCCTGTTAGCCGAACAGGATATCCCCTTTGAGGGGGAGTTGATCCTGCGCCGCCAACTAACAAGCGATGGCCGCAGCAAGGCTTTCATTAATGACGAGCCTGTTTCCGCCAAACTTATGTCACAAGTTGGCGCAGTCGTGCTTGAGGTTCACGGCCAACATGATGAACGCGGCTTGCTTGACCCGCGTGGTCATATGGCATTGCTTGATCGTTTCGGCGGACATGACAAGCAATTGAATAGCTTAAGTAGCCTATATGACAAGATGCAGGCTGCGGATGCTGCCTTAAATGAGTTTGAGCAGAAGCTGACCGACGCTGCTGAGGAACGCGAGTATCTAACCCATGTGTTAGAGGAGTTGGAGCGGCTTGCCCCCCAAGAAGGGGAGGAGGAGGAGCTTGCCTCATGTCGTCAAACCATGATGAATGCGGAAAAGGTTGGCTCAGACCTTCGTGACGCGATGGATATGTTTACAGCGCGGGGCGATGGTGTCGACAGCCGGCTGTCGCAGGCGATGCGTTTGGTTGAGCGTGCCTCCTCAAAAACCAATGGAGCATATGAGGGTTTGGCTACTGCCTTTGACAAGGCGCTGAATGAAACGGCAGAGGCGCGCAATCAACTTGAAGCTGCCCTGCGTGATATTGATTATGATCCGGGCCAGCTTGAGGTTGCAGAGGAACGCCTGTTTGCATTACGTGCTGCGGCGCGTAAACACAAGGTTTCCGCCGATGCTTTGCCGGGCTTGATTGACAAGTGGCGGCAGGCCTTGACCGAGCTTGATGAGGGCGAAGGTCATTTAGGTGAGCTTAAGCAAGCTGCGACCAAGGCGCGTCAGGATTTTGGCAAGGCAGCCGATAAGTTGACAGCAAGCCGTGAAAAAGCAGCCGCCAAGCTTGATGCCGCAGTTATGGCTGAACTGCCGCCGTTGAAGCTCGACAAGGCGGTGTTTGCAACACGCGTTGCGCCCTTGTCCGATGATCAGGTCGGGCGGTTTGGGCAAGACCATATCGTGTTTGAGGTGGCGACCAATCCCGGCTCTGCCCCCGGTCCTTTGATCAAAATCGCTTCCGGTGGTGAATTGGCTCGGTTCATATTGGCGTTAAAGGTGGCACTGGCTGGAACAGGGTCTGCCGAAACACTCATTTTTGACGAGGTTGATCGCGGGATAGGCGGTGCAACAGCGGCAGCGGTCGGTGCGCGTCTTTGCAAACTGGCAGATGATGCGCAGGTTCTTGTGGTGACCCACTCCCCACAGGTTGCTGCCATGGGGCGCGCTCACTATCAAATCAGCAAGGTGCAGAAAAAGGATAATAGCCTGTCTGACGTCGCCTTGCTTGATCCTACCCGGCGTGAAGAAGAAATTGCCCGCATGCTTAGTGGTGCAACCGTAACTGACGAGGCCCGCGCGGCCGCAGCGCAATTGTTAAAGGGATAAAATGGCTGACAAGCTGCGTGAAATTGATGTCGATGCGCTGACCGAGGCACAGGCCAAGGACGAGCTGGCCGCTATTGCAAAGGAAATGGCGGACCATGACGAGGCCTATTATGACAAGGCTGAACCGACGATTGATGACGCTGCCTATGACGCCTTGCGTCTGCGGAATGAGGCCATTGAGAAAAAGTTTCCTTCGTTAAAACGGGCGGATTCACCCTCTGAAAAGGTGGGGGCCACGCCTTCCGGTCGCTTTCCCAAGATTAAGCATGGTGTGCCCATGTTGTCGCTTGGGAATGCCTTTGATGATGGCGATGTCTATGATTTTGTTAAAACCATCCGCAATTTTTTGAAACTATCGGATGACGAGATTGTCACCCTGACCGCGGAACCCAAGATTGACGGCCTGTCGGCCAATCTGCGCTATGAAAAGGGTGTGTTGGTTTCGGGAACAACCCGTGGTGATGGGCAGGTGGGGGAAGACATAACTGCGAACCTGCGCACGGTAAGCGACATTCCCGAAACCTTGTCAGGGTCCGACTGGCCTGACGTAATTGAGGTGCGCGGCGAAGTTTACATGTCCCATCAGGATTTTGCGGACCTGAACGACCGCCAACAAGCTGCCGGAAAACCGCCTTTTGCTAATCCGCGAAATGCTGCCGCGGGGAGCGTTCGGCAACTCGATCCGTCCGTTACTGCCGAACGGCCCCTACGTTACTTCGCCTACGGGTGGGGGGAACAGCAAGGCTTTGCCCCGCAATCGCAGATGGAGGCTATTGCCAGTTTCGCTAGCTGGGGCTTTAGCACCAATGATCTGATGCGCAGTTTTGATCGCGTTGAAGATGTGTTGGCCCATTACCGTGATATCGAAGCCGCCCGTGCCGCGCTTGGCTATGATATTGACGGTGTGGTTTACAAGATCAATCGCCTTGATTGGCAGTCGCGATTGGGTTCTGTGTCCCGGTCGCCGCGTTGGGCTATCGCGCACAAATTTCCGCCAGAACAGGCCCAGACTGTTTTGGAACGGATCGACATTCAGGTGGGCCGCACTGGTACGCTGGCCCCGGTGGCAAAGCTAAAGCCCGTTACGGTTGGCGGTGTCGTCGTCCAGAATGCGACACTGCACAATGAAGATGAAATCGCGCGGCTTGATGCGCGCGAAGGCGATACCGTGATTGTTCAGCGTGCAGGTGACGTCATCCCGCAAATTGTGCGCGTTCTGAAGGAAAAGCGTGACGCCAATAGTGCGCCCTTTGTTTTCCCTGATCATTGCCCTGTCTGTGGCGCGGACGCGGTGCGTGACGCAAGCGATGGCAATGTTGATGCACGGCGTCGTTGTACAGGCGGCATGTCGTGCAAGGCCCAAGTGGTTGAGGGGCTGCAACATTTCGTGTCGCGAAATGCCTTTGACATTGATGGACTTGGTGAAAAACAGGTCGAAGCCTTTTATGAATGGGGGTTGATCAAAACCCCGGCAGATATTTTCCGTCTGGCCGAACATGATGGTCGTGAAGGTAATTTGACGCCGCTTAAGGCGCGGGAAGGATGGGGCAGCCAGTCCGTCACTAAGCTGTTTGCGGCTATTGATGCGCGCCGCACAATCGACTTTGATCGTTTTATGTTTGGGCTAGGTATTCGGAATATCGGGCTGACCACGGCGCGAGTATTGGGGCGCCATTATGGATCTATTGAGGCTTTGATCGCCACGCTTGATGAGGCGAAAGATCCTGAGGGGGAGGCCTATAAAAGTCTGATCGATATTGATGGTATCGGGGCAACTGCCGCCTTGTTCCTTATCGACTTTTTTACGCAAGACCAAAGCCGTGCCATCGTTGATGATTTGCTGACGCAGGTTAAAGTTAACCCGATGGAAGCAGCCCGTAGCGATACCAAGGTTGCAGGCAAAACATTGGTCTTCACCGGGTCCCTTCAAGAGATGAGCAGGAACGAAGCCAAAGCAAGGGCAGAGGCACTTGGGGCCAAGGTCTCAGGCTCTATCTCAAAAAAGACTGACCTTGTGATCGCGGGCCCCGGCGCAGGATCAAAACTGACCAAGGCGCAGGATTTGGGTGTGGAAGTTATTGATGAGGCTGCATGGATCGCCATGCTTGCCGAAATCGAAGGCTGATCCGCTACAAGGCGGCGGTTTGTGTTTCTAGCCAGTTGCGCGTTTCATCGTCCAATGCGGGGCCGATTTCGGCCAATACGCGGGCGTGATAGCGGTTCAGCCAATCGCGTTCGTCGTTTGACAGTAACGCAACATCAATTAGATCACGATCAATGGGTGCCAGCGTTAGTGTTTCAAACCCAAGCATAGGTTGGTCGCCACCTTCAACATCGCTTTCTTCTGTCACGACAATCAGGTTCTCAATGCGAATGCCGTAATGGCCTTCTTTATAATAGCCCGGTTCGTTGGAGACGATCATCCCAGCTTCCAACGGCACTTGCCCGCGTGGGCCCGGTGTGATGCCGTGGGGCCCCTCATGAACGGAAAGATAGGCGCCAACGCCATGGCCTGTGCCATGACCGAAATTTAGTCCCGCCTGCCAAAGCGCATACCGGGCAATGGGGTCAAGGGCGGCACCCTTTGTGCCCTTTGGGAACCGCGCAAGGCTGACAGCGATCATGCCCTTTAGCACACGGGTAAAACGGTCCTTTTGTTCATCGGTTGGTGTGCCGATGGCAAGTGTGCGGGTGACATCGGTTGTGCCTTCAAAATATTGACCACCTGAATCAACAAGGTAAATTTCACCTTCCCTAATCGGGCGGGCGCTGTTCTCCCGCACACTATAGTGGGGCAGGGCGCCATTGGGCCCCTGACCAGAAATAACGGGGAAGGACAGGTCGCGCAGACCGCTATGTTCCCGCCGCAAGCTCGTCAAATATTGCGCCGCAGTCCATTCGGTTGCGCCTGCGGCGGCGGCCTCTGTTTTCATCCAGCGCAAATAGCGGATCAATGGTACAGCGTCGATCCTGTGGGCCTTGCGTGCCCCTGCAACCTCGACCGCGTTTTTGGTTCCTTTAGGGTGCTGGCAAGGGTCATCAAGCAAAACGGTTTTTGCGCCCGCCTTTTCAACCGCGCTTCTGTGAAACTGCGATGCGAGCGTAGGGTCAATCAACACGGTCTGTCCGTTAAGTTTGCCTAGCCCATCTGAAAAATCTTCCGGGTCATGACAGGCCACTTGATTGCCCAAATGGTTGCGTGTTTCGTCCGTTAGTTTCCGATGATCAATGAATAGATCGACCGTGCCGTCCTTGTGCAGCAGTGCCGTTGATAATGTCAGCGGGCAACAGGCAACGTCATTGCCGCGAATATTCAGTAACCAAGCAATGGAATCTGGCGCGGTCAGCAAGGCGGCATCCGCACCATGACCGCTGATGATTGCGCCGATGCGTAGACGTTTAGAGTCACTGCTTTCGCCGGCAAAGGCAATGTCATGGGGTATTGCGTCTGACAATGGTTCGTCAGGCTGATCATCCCAAACCAGATCAAGGGGGTTGTCGGCAATGGCGGTTAAAGAAATGCCCAGCGCCTCGCAATCCTTAACTAGCCCGCGCACTTCCGCAATCGTATGCAGGCGTGGGTCAAAGCCCAACTGCGCGCCCTTGCCCAACGCCTCGTCCAAATAGGATTTAAGTGCGGCGCCTGTGTAATCAAGATAATCAAAATAGGTGCCATCAACTTGCTGGCGACCCTGACTTGTGTACCGGCTATCGACAAAGATACCCGCACGCGACTGGCCGACAACGGCCATCCCGGCAGAGCCTGTAAAGCCCGTCAGCCAGCAAAGGCGCATGCCGTGGGGCGGGACATATTCGTTTTGATATTCGTCCGCATGGGGGACGATAAACCCGTCCAATCCCTGCCGCGCCATTGCCGTGCGCAGCGCACTTAATCGTTCTGCTGCGATTTGCGGATTAGCTGGCCTGATGTCATATTCGCTGGTCATAACGTTTATGTAATCCGTGCAAAGCCCAAAACAAGAGTTGACCATTCACCGCGCCTGATCCGGCGGACTAAAGTCAGGCCATGATTGCGATAGGCGGATAGGATCATCTGTTCCTGATGGTTTAGCAAGCCCGACAGAACCAGTCTGGCATTGGTTGATCGTGTCAGCGCCTGGCTGATCGTTGGGGCCATGCGCACCAATGGTGCAGCCAGAATATTGGCAATGACCAGATCAAACGGCGCGGCCTGTGCAAGGGTAGGGTGGCGCAATCCCGGCGCCGTCACGATTGACATGGCGCTGCTGTTGGCAAAGCCATTGTCTCTTGCCGCACGCCGCGTGAAGGCGGTGGCGTCTTGGTCAATATCAGAAAGCGTGACCTTTGCGGCCGGCCAAAGTCGCGCCGCGCCAAATCCCAGTAATCCTGTGCCGCAACCCAAATCAAGAATGTGCTGCGGGGCGATCTGTCGTTTTAGACCCGATAGCGCGTCAAGACAGCCTGCGGTCGTGCCATGGTGGCCAGTGCCAAAAGCCAACCCAGCATCAATACGTAAACTGATTTTATCAAGCGGGGGCGGGGTGTCATCATCATGGCTGCCATAGACATAGAAGCGCCCAGATATAATAGGATCAAGCGGGCGAAGGCTGCGCGCAACCCAGTTTTCCGGCATGACAGGTTCAATGGTCCAGCCCTGTTTTGCGAACAAGGCCGTGCACAATGCGTCGTCAGGCTTGTCGTGAAACCATGCTTCGATCCGCCAAATGGTACCATCGGGCTGGGCCTCAAAACTTGCCATGGCAAAGGGGGCCAACATATCCTCCACCTGTTCTTCGTAATGGGTGCGCTCATCCTGGGCGCAAAACAGGCTGAGTTTATAGCTTTCGGGGGTGGGGCTTTCGGATGACATCAGGCAGGCTCCACAAAGCGGTCAATGACCTTTTTCGTACCCGCCTTGTCAAAGGCGATGGTTAGTTTATTGCCTTCAATCAATTTGATGCGGCCATAGCCGAATTTTTGATGAAAGACGCGGGCGCCGAGTTCATAATTCGTGTCGCTGTCATTTTCTGAAACGGTCAGCCGGGTAACTTCGTTCGGCCCGCTGCTGCGGGGCAGGCGTGTGTTGTCCGTCGTTGCGGTACTGTCCCATTCCTGATGTCGCCGCGCCCGCTGCCACCCGGGGGTTTCATAGGCACTGTCAAAGCCGCGTTTGTCTGCACCAGCAAAGCTGGGGGGCATCATTTCGCCCTGTCCGAATGTGCCATCGGCGGCCCTGACTTCGACATGATCGGGCGGAATCTCATCAATAAAGCGCGATGGGATCGCAGAAATCCATTGGCCATGCACAAAGCGGTTTGCGGCAAAGCAAATCATCGCGTGTTTACGTGCCCGTGTTATGCCGACATAGGCAAGGCGGCGTTCTTCTTCCAATCCGGCGGTGCCGTTCTCGTCCATGCTGCGCTGAGAGGGGAATAGCCCTTCTTCCCAACCGGGCAGGAAGACAATATCGAATTCAAGCCCCTTGGCAGCATGAAGCGTCATGAGGCTGATTTTCTCGCCATCATCTGCATCTTCATTGTCCATCACCAAGGCAACATGTTCCAAGAACCCTTGCAGGTTTTCAAACTGATCCATGGCATCCACAAGCTCGACCAAATTTTCCAGCCGCCCCGGCGCGTCAGGGGACTTGTCGTTCTGCCACATTTTTGTGTAGCCAGATTCATCCAAAATGGTTTCGGTCAGCAGAATATGACTGTCGCTGCGGGCCATGCTGCGCCATCGTTCAAGGTCTGCCATCAATTCGCTAAGCGATGTGCGGGCCTTTCCCTTCAGCAGATTATCATCCAGCATGGCATAGACTGCGCCCGTTAGCGGGATTTGCTTTGCCCGTGCCGTCGCATAGAGGCTTTGCAGGGTCTTTTGCCCGATCCCGCGACGAGGCTTGTTAATGATACGTTCAAAGGCCAGATCGTCGGCAGGTTGGTTGACCACCCGCAAATAGGCAAGGGCATCGCGAATTTCCTGCCGTTCATAGAATTTCGCGCCGCCAATAACCCGGTAATTGAGGCCCAAGGTCAAAAAGCGATCTTCAAAGGCGCGGGTTTGAAAGCCCGCACGAACCAGCACTGCCATTTGATCAAGGCTGTGGCCTTCGCGTTGGAAGTCTTCGACCTGTTCACCGATCAGGCGTGCCTCTTCCTCGCCATCCCATGTGCCCTGAACGGCAATCGGGTCGCCTTCATTATCCTCAGTATAAAGTGTTTTGCCCAAACGGCTGGCATTGGTTGCAATCAGGCCAGAAGCCGCGCCAAGAATGTGCGAGGTGGAGCGATAGTTCCGTTCCAGCCTGACAATGTGGGCACCTTCGAAGTCTTTTTCAAAGCGTAGGATGTTGCCAATCTCTGCCCCGCGCCATCCATAGATGGATTGATCCTCATCCCCAACGCAACAAATGTTCTTGTGGCTCTGCGCCAATAATCGCAGCCACATATATTGGGCCATGTTGGTGTCTTGATACTCGTCGACCATGATATAGCGGAATTTGCGCTGATACTCCTGTAGGACATCGGGGTGGTCGCGAAATAGGTCGAGCGATAAGAGCAATAAATCACCGAAATCAACGGCGTTCAGTTCTTTCAATCGAGCTTGATAAGCAGCATAAAGGTCAATGCCGCGCCCATTGGCGAATTGATAGCCTTCATCCCCCGGGACGCGATCAGGCCCAAGACCACGATTTTTCCAGCCATCAATCTGGCTGGCCAGCATACGGGGCGGCCATCTTTTTGTGTCGATGCCATCTGCCTCCAGCAATTGTTTTAGGATGCGTAGCTGATCGTCCGTGTCCAAAATTGTGAACGGATTTTTCAGGCCGACAAGTTCGGCATAGCGGCGCAGCATCTTGTTGGCGACCGCGTGAAATGTGCCAAGCCATGGCAGGCCTTCAACCTCACCCCCGACCACAGCCTCCACCCGTTCGCGCATTTCGCGGGCGGCCTTGTTCGTAAAGGTAACGCACAGGATCTGACTGGGGTAGGCGAGCCCTCGTGACAGAATGTGAGCCAACCGACTTGTCAGCACACGGGTTTTGCCTGTGCCCGCACCCGCTAGTACCAAAAGAGGGCCTTCGGTGCGTTCGATCGCTTCGCGTTGGGCGTCGTTCAGTCCATCAAGCCAGGGCGTAGCTTCCTGTGCCGGCCGTGCTTGATTTTGCATGGCGGCTTGCGCCCGCTGACTAGTAGTCAGGGGTGGCATGTCATCAAGCTCAAACGGATCGTCAATCGACATAAATACTCTTCCGGCGAATCGAGAAGGCATCATAACGGGGGTGGGGCGGGAAGGCTACTCGTCTCAGCCCCGTTCGCCTGCGGCTTCCTCCTCCGCTGCGATCAGGGCGGCGGCATAGGCGTCCAAAGCGTTGCGGGCAAAGCAAACGCCCAGATAGCCTGTTTTGTCGGCAACAGGCAGGAATATGTGATTGCCCGCCCGCATAACGGCGATGGCGCGTTCCAAAGTGTCATTTGGCTTGAGGATGGGTACTTCGTCTGCCAATTCGGCGGCGCTGGCCTCCCCCTCATCACGCAGTGTGATGTGCCGGATAGTGCGATAGGTCAGGATGCCGATGGGTTGTTTGTCTTGATCAACAACAGTTGCGGCATTGCTGTCGAGTTCCAGCATGCTGGTGGTCAGTTCCTCGCCGGTTAGGTTGCCGGGAATTGAGGGGACGTCATCCCTGATCTGTGACATGACCATTTCAGTCCGGGCCAGTTTGCGGGCAAAGCCGCCCTCTAGATCAAGGCCCTTGCGCGCCAATTGCATAGTAAAGAAACTGCGCCCTAATAGTGACTGGGTTACGATTGATGAAAAGACGACCGCCACCATCAGGGCGGTGGCAATTTGGTAATCGCCCGTCAGCTCAAACACAATCAGGATGGTTGAAATCGGCGCGCCTAAAACAGCTGCGGCAACAGCCCCCATGCCAACAATGGCAAACAGGCCGTTGGCATTGGCAAGGTCAGGCAGGAACTGGGTTGCGATCATGCCGAAAGCACCGCCGAGCATTGCCCCCATGAAGAGCGACGGGGAAAAGACACCGCCACCAAATCGTGTCGCAAGTGTCACCCCGGTCATAATCGGCTTCGCCAGAACTAGCGCCAATAAGATGCCAAGCGATAGCTCACCTTTTAGGGCGCGGTCGGTGGCGTCATAGCCCACGCCCAGAACATGCGGCAAGAACAATGCGACGATGCCCAACAGCAGCCCGCCAATAATAGGCAGGGCATAGGGGGGCAGGGGCAACCGTTCCACCTCGTCCTGCAGATATTTCGTGCCGCGCATAAAGGCTGTTGCCATCAATCCAGATAGGATGCCAAGCAGAATAAACAGGGGATATTCACCGAAATACATCACCGCATAATCAGGAATGATAAAGGCGGGATTGCCGCCAAGATGTATGCGGGTGATGAGCGTTCCTGTAACGGCTGCGATGGTGATCGGCGCAAAGGCACGTAAGGAATAATGGCCAAGCACAACCTCAAGTGCGAACAATGCCCCCGCGATCGGTGCATTGAATGAGGCGGCGACAGCAGCAGCAACCCCTGCGCCCAAAAGGCTGCGGCCCGCAGCGGGGTCAAGGTCAAGCTTTGCCGACAGCCACCCAGACAGGCTGGCACCGAGGTGAACCACCGGGCCTTCACGCCCGGCTGAGGCACCAAACCCAAGGCTTGTGGCATTGATCAACGCGCTTTGCCAACCATCCTTAAACGATAGCCGACCCCCGGCATGGGCAGCATGAGAGATTACGTCCTGTACGCCATGGGCGCGATAATCTGGACGCCTGAACAAATAAAGCAATAGGGCAATGACAACACCGCCAAGGGTGGGGATGCCAACCACCTGCCATGCGGGCAGGGTTTGTACATGATCGATCAGACGTTCGCCGCCAATGCCGAAACTGAGAAACTGTGTGCCTTCAACCCAAAGACGGAAGCCGATGGCGGCATAAGATGACATGGCGCCAACAATGATGGCAAAGAAAGCAAGCTTGAATTGTTGTGGCCGCAGGGCCGCCCGCAAATCCTTAGCGGCCTGAATGACCAGAAGCTTTGTGTCGTCGCCAAGGTCAGACATTTAGGCCACACCTTCCTCACATTTTTCAAGCCAATTCATAATCTCATCTCGATCAGCATCCAATAGTGGGGCGGGGCGGCGGATGGTTGGGTCATCTACACCGTCAACTTTGATCGGGTTTCCTGCCATTTTCAACTCGCCAATGGTTTTTTCAGGTGCCGTTACGACCATATTGCGGGCCAGCACCTGCGGGTCTGCCAAAACCTGATCGACTTGATTGATGGGGCCTGTGGGGATGCCGACACCTTCCAAAATGGCAATCCATTCCTGAACGGTTTTGGCCGTCAGCTTTTCTTCCATCAGGTCCTGTAATTCTAACACATGATCAACCCGCTTGCCGTTTGAATTGAAGCGGGGGTCGGTCGGAAGCTCGTTCAGGTCCAGTGTTTTGCATAAGGTTGCAAACAGCTTGTCATTGCCTGCTGCGATGATGACATGGCCGTCCTTGGCCTGAAACGCCTGAAATGGTGCGATAGACGGGTGCCGTGTGCCAATGGGGCCAGGCACAGTCCCAAGCGCGGCATAGCGCGCAATACCGTTTTCCAAAATGGCGACCTGACTATCCAGCATCGCGACATCTATTCGTTCGCCATGCCCGGTTTGACTGCGACGGTATAGGGCGGCATTCACGCCAACGGCTGTAAACATGCCTGCAACAATATCGCCGATTGAGCTGCCGACGCGCACAGGGTTGCCGCCATCTTCGCCCGTTACACTCATAATCCCACCCATGGCCTGCACAACCATGTCATAGGCAGGTTTGTCCGTATAAGGACCGGTTTGGCCAAACCCAGAAACGCTGGCGATGATCAACTGCGGGAACTCACGGCGTAAAAAATCCCAATCAAGCCCCAGCTTTTGCATGGTGCCGGGGCGATAATTTTCCACCAACACATCGGCATGGGCCAACATGCGCAGCAGAACAGCCTTGTCATCGGGGTTTTTGAGATCAAGGGCGATAGACTTTTTGCCCCTATTTAGCGACATGAAGTAGGCCGAGCGATCTGCAAGAAACGGGCCAATGGCACGAGAATCGTCGCCGATTTCAGGTCGTTCGATCTTGATAATGTCGGCACCGAGTTCAGCCATCAACATGGTGCAATAAGGGCCAGCCAGCACGCGGGTCAGGTCAATGACGGTGATCCCCTGCAGCAATCCTTGGCTCATAAACGCGCTCCTACACATATGTCGGCAGTTGAAAAGAAAACGGCCGTATGAATGTCATACGACCGTCTTACCATTTGTCGGCAGGCGAACAAAAGCCTTATGAACCAATTGTCTAGAAGTGATGGTCCAAATCGCCCAGACGTTTGGTCAGCTTCATGTTTTCAGCATAATCAACCGGCACGCCGATGATGGCGGGGCCGCGCTGTTTGAAGCCTTCGTCGATTGCAGCAACCAGTTCATCCGGGCTTGAGACATTCTTGCCCCAGGCGCCAAATGATTTGGCCAGCATCTCAAAATCAGGATTGTTAAATGCCAATTCTGAATGATCGCCGTCAAAGGCTGCCTGCTGTTTCCATTTGATCAGGCCATATTCTTCGTCGGCCCATACAATACATACGAAATTGATGCCATAGCGGACAGCAGTTTCAATATCCTGCACATTCATCAGAAAGCCTGCGTCACCCGAAATCGCCATTACTTTGCGATCAGGATGGGCAATCTTGGCCCCCATAGCACCGGGAAGGGCAAAGCCCATCGTGCAGAAGCCGTTCGAGATCAGGCAGGTATTTGGGGTGTCACACTGGTAGTAGCGCGAAATCCACATCTTATGCGCGCCCAACATCTGACAGCAGAATATCATCCGGGCCAAGATAGTCGCGCACGTCGCACAGGATTTTCTGCGGCTTCATGGGGAAGCTTGTGTCATCCTTTTCGGCGTGCAAATCGTCATAGATTGTCTGGCGCAGCTTGGCCATTTTCTTGATGTCGAACAGGGGCAGCTTGTCTTTGTACTTGCCTTCCAG